>NZ_WBXT01000002.1:0-105282 GCF_013283135.1 Aliiroseovarius sp. xm-d-517 | reverse complement strand
TTGAAGGCAGCCGTTTTGGGGGCGTTGGTCCCGTTCTCTGCGCAGGCCGACACGGATCCGGGCAACTGGAGTGATGTGCTCCAAAAAGCTGAGGGGCAAACTGTCTATTGGAATGCCTGGGGCGGATCGCCGACGACCAATGCGTTCATTGCCTGGGCAGGCCAGCGGGTGCAGGAAACATATGGGGTTACGGTTGAACATGTGAAACTGACCGATACGGCCGATGCGGTGACGCGGGTGCTTGCGGAAAAACAGGCGGGCAAGGACGATGATGGTGCGATTGATCTTATCTGGATCAATGGTGCGAATTTTGCTTCGATGAAAGAAGCAAACCTGTTGTTTGGGCCTTTTGCCGAACAGCTTCCCGGCTGGCAGTATGTCGACGTTGAGGGCAAAACTGTACGCACCGATTTCACCGTTCCGGTTGAAGGATATGAAAGTCCCTGGGCGATGGCGCAGGTCGTGTTCATGTATGACACTGCGGATATCGATGCGCCTTTGCCGTCTGCCAACCAGATCCTTGAGTGGGCAAAAGCGCATCCAGGTCGATTCACCTATCCTCAACCGCCCGATTTTCTGGGAACCACGTTTCTCAAACAGATGCTGGTTGACCTGATCGAAGATCCTGCGTTGTTGTCGCAACCTGTGTCGGATGACACTTATGCCAAGGTCACCGCACCACTTTGGGCATATCTGGAACAGCTCACTCCGGTTCTGTGGCGCGAGGGCAGGGCGTATCCGCCCAACGGAACCAGACAAATCCAGTTGATCAATGACGGAGAGCTGGATCTGGCGATTTCCTTCAGCCCGGGGGCCGCATCAACCGCTATTGCAAACTATGAATTGCCTGACACGGTCCGCACGTTCGTCCTGCAAAAGGGTACCATTGGCAATGCCTCCTTCGTGGCAATTCCCTATAATTCCGGGTCCAAGGAAGGGGCCATGGTTCTGGCCGACTTCCTGCTTAGCCCGGAAGCGCAGGCCCGTGCCCAGGACCCGAATGTGCTTGGATATGGCACCGTGCTGGATGTTGCGTCGCTGCCTGATGCTGATAAAGCCCGGTTTGCCGACCTCGATCTGGGGATTGCGACCCTGTCACCGGAAGAGTTGGGGCAAGCGCAGGCTGAACCTCATCCGAGCTGGATGACGCGCATTTCGGAGGACTGGCAAACCCGTTACGGTGTGACGCAATAAAATCGTCTCTATGCGCTTGTTTAGGGACTGATATCTGTCAGTCGGGAGTGTGAATGTCAAACCGAGCCAGCCTATTGTCTGTCTTACCGGGCTTGACCCTTCTGGTGTTACTTGGCCCGGTTTTTGCGGGACTCTATGGCGTGGTCCTACCTGCTTTGGGCCATTTGCCCGCTGCCGGCTATGTCGGACCGTCAGCAGAACCGTTTCGGGACCTGTTGGCCTGGCCGGGGTTGGGGGCATCGGTTCGGCTGTCCCTGACCACGGGTTTCGCGGCTGCAGCTTTGTCACTGCTCATCGTGGCGCTGATCCTGGCGGGGTGGTCGGGCACCCGATGGTTTGCCTGGGTTGAACGCGCGCTCTCACCATTACTGTCGGTGCCGCACGCGGCCGCAGCCTTTGGGTTCGCGTTCCTCATTGCGCCATCCGGTTGGGTGTTTCGATTGATCTCACCTGGCCTGACTGGGTGGGAGCGACCACCGGATTTGTTGATCCTGCAAGACCCGGCGGGGCTTTCGCTGATTGCCGGAATGGTAGTGAAAGAAGTTCCGTTCCTGCTGCTGATGTCCATTGCTGCTTTGGGCCAGGTTGGGGGAGGCCGGCGGCTGATTGTGGCGCAATCCCTGGGCTACGGGCGTGTTGCCGGTTGGCTGATCGCTGTGTTCCCCGCTATTTATCAAAGGATCCGGCTGCCGGTTCTGGTTGTGCTGGCATGGTCCATGTCGGTGGTTGACGTCGCGGTTATCCTTGGGCCCTCCACGCCGTCCACCCTTTCTGTTCAGATTGTGCGCTGGATGTCGGACCCCGATCTGGCGTTCAGATTGCGGGCTGCTGCTGGCGCGTTGCTGCAATTTGGGCTGGTTCTGGGGGGGCTCGCCCTATGGTGGGGGCTGGAACGGGCATTGGCGGGCCTCTGTGGCCTTCTGGTGGCGCGTGGCGTTCGGTTTGAGGGGGACGGTGCCGCACGGGGTGGAGGGCTGTTCTTGGCGTTCAGCGTCGTTCTGTGGCTCATACTGGGCTTGCTGGGAATGTTGGTTTGGTCATTTGCAGGGTTTTGGACCTTTCCCGACCTGTTGCCGGACCAGTTTACCCTGCGCAGTTGGCAACGACACGCTACGGGCAGCCTGAATGCCACGCTCGAAACCATTTTGATAGCCGGAATTGTGGTGAGTTTGGGTCTGTTTTTGACCATAGGATGCCTTGAAGCAGAAGAGCGTCAGGGCAAACGTCTGAGCAGCCGTGGAATGTGGCTTTTGTATCTGCCGCTTCTGGTGCCGCAAACCGCATTCCTGCCGGGCCTGCAGACCTTGATGCTGTCATTTGGGATCGAGACGGGCAGGGCAGGGGTGTTGCTGGCCCATCTGGTCTTTGTGTTGCCCTATATGCGCCTTTCTCTTCAGGATCCGTGGCGACAATGGGATCAGCGGCAGGCTTTGGTGGCGGCGTCGCTCGGGGCGTCTGCGAATCGGGTGCTTTGGCAGATCCGCCTGCCCATGTTGCTGGGGCCGATCCTCACGGCACTTGCGGTTGGCGTGGCGGTCTCGGTTGGGCAATATCTGCCAACCCTGCTGATGGGCGGCGGCCGGGTGGAAACCCTGACAACCGAAGCTTTGGCCTTGTCATCCGGGGGGGATCGTCGCGCGATTGGCGTATTTGCCTTGTTGCAGACCGTGGTGGCGCTTGCACCCTTTGCCCTGGCATTGTTGGTCCCTGCGCTGGTCTGGCGCAATAGATCGGGGTTGCGACATGAAGGATAAACCCATGGGATTGAGCCTGAATAGGGTCGAAATCACTCACAATAAAACGCCGTTGGTATCATTGGATCGGCATATCAATCCCGGAGAGGTGCTGACGCTCATGGGGCCATCGGGGGTTGGGAAATCGACCCTTCTGTCTGCCGTGATCGGGTCCCTGACTCCGGCTTTTGATCTGCGCGGCAAGATCGTTTTGAACGGTGAGGACATTACCGACAGGCCTCCTCATTTGCGCCGAATTGGGATCCTTTTTCAGGATGCCCTGTTGTTTCCGCACCTGTCGGTCGGCGGGAACTTGGCATTTGGCCTGGCGCCCGGCGGTGGGCGTGAACAGCGCAGGGCTACGGTAGAGCTCGCCCTGGCCCAAGTTGGGTTGGAAGGGTTTGCGGATCGCGATCCCGCGACGCTATCGGGGGGGCAGCGCGCGCGTGTGGCGTTGATGCGTGTTCTGCTTTCGCAGCCTAGGGCCCTTCTTCTCGATGAACCGTTCTCAGGGCTGGACGAAACCTTGCGTCATCAGATCCGTGCAATTGTGTTTGAGCGGGCGAGGTCGCAAAACCTGCCTGTTCTGATGGTGACCCATGATCGCGAGGATGCCCTGGCTGCCGCCGGGTCGCTTGTGGTTCTTGGGGCGCATTCTGCCCAAAACAGTCTCTAACCTACCCGAATTTACTTATCCATTGGTTCATCAAAACTGATTACGAGAGATCTCAATCTCATTGGCGGTGGGGATCGATGCGCGGCCCGGGATTTTTGCAAATGCTGTTGGTGCATTTTCTTGCGGCATTTATGGTGCGATGCGCGTAAAACCCTGCCAATGAACGAATCCGGTGGATGGCCGGGGGATTTTCGGGACCGATGCAACACATGCAACAGCAGCAGCCCATGAACGGGATACGGTTTGACAACGTATCTTATGCGCGCGATGGAAAGGCGATCCTGACGGATGTGTCGCTGTCGGTCTCTGCGCGGCGCGTAGGGGTTGTTGGGCGCAACGGGTCCGGGAAAACCACGCTGTCCCGTCTTGTGGCCGGCCTTTTGGACCCGGATGCGGGCGAAATCAGGGTCGCAGGGATCTCTCCTGGCAAAAATCGCAAAGCGGCGTTGTCCGCTGTTGGGATCCTGTTTCAGAACCCGGATCACCAGATCATTTTCCCTACAGTTCTGGAAGAGCTGTGTTTTGGTCTGACCCAGATGGGAGAGACGAGGGAGGCGGCGGAAAAACAGGCTCTAACATGGCTTGCAGACTATCAGGTTACGCATTGGCGCGATGCTCATGTCAGCCGGTTGTCACAGGGGCAAAAGCAGCTTTTGTGCCTGATGTCAGTGCTGGCGATGCGTCCGAAATGGTTGATCCTTGATGAACCCTTTTCCGGTCTGGACCTGCCCATTCGGGCACAGTTGACACGGCGTCTTGCACGCTATGATGGCCACATATTGCATGTGACCCATGCGCCAGAGGACCTGACCGGGTATGATGATGTGATCTGGCTGGATCAGGGCCGTTTGGTGGGGCAGGGGGCGCCGGATACTCTACTGCCTGCCTATCTGGATGAAATGGCGCGGCAAGGAGAGAGTGATGATCTCGCTGACCTCGCCAATTAAGACCCCCGCACATGATTGGCCCGCCGGGGTTAAGCTGGCGCTGTTGGGGTTCGCAACGGTCGCGCTTTTCTCGGCGCGCACGATCCCACCGCAGCTGGCAGGTTTTGCCCTGATGGTGGTGCTCTATGCGTTACCCGGAATGGAATTTGCCAAAGCTGGCTGGCGTGCGATGCGGATGATCTGGCCGTTTGTGGCCCTGATGGCGGTCTGGCATTTGGTCACCGCAGATTACGAGGCGGGCAGCGTGATCGTTCTACGGATGATGACGGCGGTTGGACTGGCCAATCTTGTCACCATGACCACGCGCCTGTCGGATTTCATTGCGGTGATCCGCTGGATCACTCGTCCGCTGCGGCGGGTTGGGCTGAAGGCTGAGGCGCTTGAAATCGCAATTGCTCTGGTCATCCGCTTCACGCCGGTTCTGGTCGAAAAAGGGCAGGGGTTGCGTATGGCATGGCAGGCGCGTTCAACCCGCCGGCCCGGCTGGCGTATTGTGCTGCCCTTTACGGTGCAGGCGCTGGACGATGCGGATCATGTGGCGGATGCCTTGCGCGCAAGGGGTGGGTTTCAGGCCATGCAGATGTCAGACACACACAAATAATACGATCCTGAAGGAGTGAGGGTTATGGAACGGAATGTGACTTTGATTGCGCTGTTTGCGGCGCTGATTGCCGCGCTGGGGCTGATCCCGCCGATTGCGTTGGGGTTCGGGGTGCCTATTACGGCGCAAAGTCTTGGGGTGATGTTGTGCGGCACGGTTCTGGGGGCCCGTCGCGGGGCGCTGGCGGTGCTGCTGTTTTTACTGCTTGTGGCAATCGGTCTGCCGCTTCTGGCCGGTGGCCGTGGCGGGTTTGGAGTGTTCGCCGGGCCGACGGCCGGGTTTCTTGTGGGCTTTCCGATCGGCGCATTTGTCATTGGCCTGATCGTTGAAAAGATGCGCGCAGGCAATCTGGCTGTGGTTGCGGGGCTGGCGGCCATGATCGGCGGCATCGTGGTGGTCTATGCGTTTGGCATTGCAGGATTTGCCTTTGTGACGGGCAAAGGGCTGGCCGCGTCTGCGACGATCATGGCCCCCTTCGTGCCTGGCGATATTGTGAAAGCGGTGATCGCGGGCCTGCTGACACAGGCCCTGTTCCGGGCGCGTCCCGCCAGCGTGTTGTCGCGCAGCTGAACATACGGCGTTTCCGGTTGCAGCTGTGATTCAGATCTGGCCGGAAACGCTTAGCTGCCCCGATAGGTGGAATAACCGTAAGGGGAGAGCAGGAGGGGCACGTGATAATGTGCCTCTTGCGACATGGCGAAACGGATCGGCACCTGATCAAGAAACAACAGATCATCGCTGGTCCAGTCGCCGACCTGACCGGATTTGCGCAGATAGGCGCCGCAAGAGAATACCAGCTCGTATTGACCCGTTTGAAACCTGTCAGGCGGAAGGATCGGCGTGTCGGTTCGCCCATCTGAATTGGTCACGGTCTGACCAATGTTTTCCCGCGTGTCCCCGATGAGGCGAAACAGGGTGATGGAAATGCCTTCGGCAGGGCAGCCGCGCGCGGTGTCAAGAACATGGGTGGTGAGATAGCCGGTCATGGGATCCTCGCCCGATGGTTGGAAAGATTGTCAACAATCCATACCCTGCCGCATCCGCCGTGCCATGTCGAGCATTCGGTTGGAAAAGCCCCATTCATTGTCGTACCAGCCGAAGACGCGCAGCAACCCCCCAGGGCTGATCGACAGTTCAGGCCCCGAAATCACCAGACTTTCCGGGCGCATCCGCAGATCGGACGAAACCAGCGGTTCTTCGGTCCATCCCAGCACTACGCTGGACTGGGCAATCTCTTTCAGCCGGGCGCGGGCCAGATCCTCGGGAATGTCGTTTTCCACTTCGACCACAAGGTCAATGCAGGAGACCGAGGCGGTGGGCACGCGGATGGCGCGGGCCTCAATTTTCCCGGCAAGCGCGGGCAGCACTTTTCCCACCAGCTGATGTGCAGAGGTGGTGGTCGGCACCATCGACAGGGCGGCGGCCCGTGAACGTGCCGGGTTGGCGCGGGGTTTGTCCACTGTGGGCTGGCTTCCCGTATAACAATGCACCGTGGTCATGTGACCACCTATCAACCCCCATTCCCGGTCGATCACTGCCAGCAGCGGGGCCAGGGCGTTGGTGGTGCAGGAGGCGTTTGAGATGATTTTGTGATCGGCAATATCCGCATCATTTGCGCCCAGAACCACGGTCACGTCCGCCTCGTCCGAGGGGCCGGAAATCAGCACCCGAGAGGCCCCCGCTGCCAGACCCCGTTCGGCCATTGCGCGTTTGCCCGCCATGCCGGTGCATTCGAACACGATATCCACATCCGACAGATCCATAACACTGATGTCGGGATGGGCATGAAACGGGATCCTCTGGCCGTTGACAATCAGCGCCTCCGGCCCGGTTTCGACCGTGCCGGCCCAGGGACCGAACACGCTGTCATATTTGAACAGATAGGCACAGGTATCCAACGGTTCGATATCATTGATGAAAACGACCTCAAACTCGTTCGGACCTGCCAGCAGGATGCGCAGGATCGAGCGGCCGATCCGGCCAAACCCATTCAGGCCAATTCTGATTTTACGTGTCGGTGACATGGGGACTCCGCGGCAGAGGTAACCGGGAAAGAGAACGCTACTGCGCGCGGCAGGGCAAGGGCAAAACGTGCGCTTGACGCATCGGACTGTGGGAATGTCGGGAATTAAAGCGGTTCGGGATAAACTTGACACACATGTTTATTCTGAAACGCCCACGACATTGATGTCTCTTACCGCGTTTCGGTTTCCCCTTGTATCAGGTTAAAACCGAAACGCTTTAGGCTGAGGAGCTGGAGATTTGTTGGGCAGGCCGCGACGGAAATCATGCGCCTGCCCGTTTCACACTCAGAAAGACCCGGATCCCCGGGGCCTGATAAAGACACGAGGACATCATGGCACAGCCGAAAGGTTATTCGCTCGCCCAGATCCGGCTGCATTGGATTGTGGTCGCCCTGATTGCGGCGCAGTATCTTCTGAAGGAACCGATCGAACAGGCTTGGGATACCTATCTCAAGGGGGGCGACGTGGTGTTCAATCCGCTTATTCTGGCACATGTCGTCGGTGGCGGGTTGGTGCTGCTGTTCGTGATCTGGCGCCTGTCGCTGCGCCTGACGCGAGGGGCGCCGAAACCGCCTGAACAGGAGCATGCCCTTCTGCAAACCGCCGCCCATCTGACCCATTGGACGCTTTATGTGCTGATGGTCCTGATGCCGGTCACTGGTGCGCTGGCCTGGTTCGGCAGTGTCGAGCAGGCGGCTTTTGCCCATGACGTGCTGAAAGCGCCGCTTCTGATCCTGTCGCTCCTTCACGTGGCGGCGGCGCTGTTTCACCAGTTTGTGCTGAAAACCAACCTGATTGCGCGGATGAAACAGGCCGAGATGTGACCCTGGACTGGTCTTGCAGTCTCGTGGGGTGAATTCTGGGATGGGGCGGCTCCGTGTGCGGGCTTGCCCCCGGTCAGAACTCTCGAAACAGGCGGCCCGCCCCGATCTGTTGATCCTGCACACCGGCCAGTCGCAGCATGTGCCAGGCCAGAGCCTGATTGCTGGAAAGCGCCGCCACCCCGGTGCGGGCCTCGATCTCATCCAGAATATCGAGGCAGCGCAGGTTGGTGCAGGAGATGATGATCGCGTCACAGGGTTGCGTTTGGGCAACCGTGACCGCCGCTTCAAGGATGGAGGCCTCGCTGATCCGGGCCACCACCGGGTCGCGCCCTTCTTCGAAAGAGCCGAACCCCGCGATCTCAAACCCCGCATCCTGCAATCTGCCGCGCATCCGGGCGGAGACATTGGCCACATAGGGTGTCAGAAATCCAAGCCGTCTTGCCCCGATTTTTCGCCCGGCGGCGATCAGGGCGGCAAGGGGATCCGTGACCAAAACACCGGGAAATACGGTCTGGATGGCTTTTGCCACCTGTTCCGACCCGATCACGGTGGCGGCAGAGGTGCAGCCATAGCCGATCACATCAAATGTCAGGGACGGGGGCAGAAGCCGGACCGAAGCGGGCAGGTCTGCTTCCATTTTCGCCAAGGTGTCCGGGGTGATCTCTGCCACCATCGGAATGCGGGTATGATAAAGCGCCACGCCGGGGCGGGGCACCAGCCGGGCAAATTCCGGCTCCAACGTCTCATCCGTTTCCAAGACAACGGTGCCAAGGGTGGCGTGGGTGCCAATACCCTCGTCGGTTTCAAATGGCAGTTTCATGAGATCACCGGCAATTCCGGGGCCGCGCGGTGAGAGATCAGCTCGGCCCCCTCCGCCCGCACCACGATATTTTCTTCATGCACCATGATACGACCGTCGCCATAACTCAGCGACGGTTCCAGCGTTAGCACCATGTTTTCTTCGATCACCGTCTGGTCCCACGCCACGTGAGAAGGCCATTCGGTCAGTTGCATTCCCAGCCCGTGACCCAACCGGCCGACATCGCCATCTGAGGCGCCGCTCTGATCCAGTTCGGAAATGACCCGTTGCATCGCATGGAACAGATCCGCGCAGGTGGCGCCGGGCCGGGCCGCCGAAATCCCGGCTTCGGTGGCCCGCCACAAAACATCATAGGCGCGGCGTGACGCATCATCCGCCTGACCAATTGCCCAGTTGCGGTCGAAATCGCAGAAATACCCGTCCCAGGTCATCCCGGTATCAAGCATCATGATGTCCCCTTTTTGCAGTGGGCGACGGGACGGGGGGGAAATCACGTCATGATAGCCCCCCTGATCGGCCCCACCGACCAGATAGGGCACATCATCCGCGCCCTGCAAAAGGGCTTCGCGGCGAAAGGCGCGGAACGTGTCCTCAAAGGCCTGCCCCTCATGGGCCAGCATGGGCACCTCGGCGAATGTGTGTGAACCGATGGCACAGATCCGGGTGAGCTTTTCAATCTCGCGTTCGGATTTCACCATGCGAAGCCCGCGCACAATCGCCGTGCAATCAGTGATCTGCAGACCAGGGAGCTGCGCCATCAGCCGTTCGTAATCGCCAAGCGGCATGCGCAGGGCGGTTTCGTGTCCCTTCATCACACCGATGGTTGCGCCCCGTGCGGCAAGGGGCGACAGCAGGTCGCTCAGCAGGCTGATCCCATCATCGTCCGGAGCAGGGGCGGCCCATGTGCGAATGTCCTCAATCCAGGTCTGACGCATCAGGGCGGCACCGATTTCGGGGATGATTGCAATCGGTTTGCCCTCAAGGGGCACAAACAGGAACCAGGGGCGGGTCGGGCTTTGCCAAAACAGCGTGTGAAACCCGCTGAAATAACGCAGCTCCGCTTCGCTCAGCAGCAACATCCCCGCCAGTCCCATTTCCGCCATGCGCGCCTGCGCGGCTGCGGTGCGGGCGGCAAATTCCTCTTCTGGAAAGCCGCGGGTCAATCCGTCAGACATTGTCCTGCCCGTCCATGATGGCTGCAAAAATATCCGGGTCGGTCACCCCTTCTGAGCCGATGAACAACACCCGCGAACGGGCGTCCAGCCCGAGCGTTTCGGACAGGGACGGATCCTGTCGGGCCGCAATCAGGGCGGCAAGCCCCGCCACGGCGCTTTCTCCGGCCTCGATGGCCACATCCCCAAACTCGGGCCGCGCCAGAAGACGCACGGTTGGCGCGACAATGCTGTCCGGAATGGTCAGGAAGTCGCTGGCCTCCTCGGCAAGGATATCCCATGCCATTTCCGAAGGTTCCCCACAGGACAGTCCGGCCATGATGGTTTCGTGCTGAATGGCAAAATTGGTGGCCTTGCCCGCCCTGGCGCTGTCAAACAGGCAGGCCGCCAGTTCGGGTTCGACGATCACCACATGCGGTGCGTCCTGCCCCCAATACTGCCGCAATCCGGCTGCGACCGAGGCGGCCAGTCCACCCACACCCCCTTGTAACACCACATGGGTTGGGGCCTGATCAAGGGCCTCACAGACCTCACGCGTCATCACGCCATACCCTGCCATCACATCGCGGGGTGGTTCGGTATACCCCTCCCACGAAGTGTCCGAGACCACGAACCAGCCGTTTCCTTCGGCCTCGGATTTGGCCAGCAGGACGCTTTCGTCGTAATCGCCCTTGATGCGGATCACCTCGGCGCCCAACGCGCGCATTGCCTCGGCGCGGCCTTCGCTGACTTCAGCGTGGATATAGATGCGACAGGGGGCGCCCACGGTCTGACACCCCCAGGCCAGTGATCGGCCGTGATTGCCATCAGTGGCAGAAACCAGCGTGATGTCTTTCACCTCGTCGGCATAGCGGCCCGTGCGGATATCGGCGGGGGTGATATCCTGTCCCAGGCGGGCGGACAGCTCACGCGCCAGCACCCGCAAGGCGGCGTAAGACCCGCCAAGCGCCTTGAAGCTGCCCAACCCGAACCGCGGCCCTTCGTGCTTGTAGTGGATTGCACCCACTCCTATTTCGCGCGCAAGCCCGGCAAGCGAGATCAGCGGGGTCGGAGCATAGCCCGGCCAGGCGGTGATCTCGGCCCAGCTTGCGGCAAAATCCTGCTCTGACAGAACGGAAAAAGCTGCTTTGGCGGGCTGCGGGTTGCCCTTGGTGTGGCAGAGGGATGCGGTGGAGAAGGCGCTGTGCATCAGATGTCCTTTCAGTCTGTGCGGGGTGGCAGGCGGTCGCGGACCAGCTGCACCCAGAACTCTGACCCAATGGGAAGCAGAGCGTCGTTGAAGTCGTAGTCGCTGGCGTGCAGCGGCTGGCCATGCGGCCCCTCGGTGCCATTGCCCAAAAGCAGGAAACATCCGGGCACGGCGGCGGAGAAATGGGCAAAATCTTCGGAAAAGCTCATCGGGGGGCGGTTGCGGAGCACGTTACAGCCGGCAGCCTCGCCCGCGCGGTAGACCGCCTGTGTCGGGGCTTCGGCGTTAATTGTTTCAATGAATTCAGTGTTGAACTGAATGTCCACCGTGACGCCATGTGTGGCGGCAACGCCCTGTGCGATCTGATGCATGAACCCCGCCACCGCCTCGCGGTCTTCGGGAAGGCGTGCGCGCACATCGCCTTTCAAAATGGCCCGTCCGGGCAGGACATTGCGCTGCCCGTCGGTCAGGAACTCGGTCACCGAGACCACGGCACCGGCGCCGGGGGCCAGTTTGCGCGACACGATGGTCTGCAAGGCAAGCACCAGTTCCGCCCCGACCGTGATGGCGTCCACGCCGGTATGGGGCATCGAGGCATGACCGCCCTGACCCCGGAGCGTGATTTCAAACAGGCTTTCGCTGGCGCAGATCTGACCGGTTCGGGACGAGATCTGACCCAAGGGCGCGCCGGGAAGATTGTGGATGGCATAGACCTCGTCAATCGGGTGACGGGTCAGCAGGCCATCGTCAATCATCGCTTTGGCACCCAGCCCGTGCTCCTCGTTCGGTTGGAAGAGGAACACCACCGTGCCGTCGAAATCCGGGGTCCGGGCCAACCGCTCAGCGGCCCCCAGCAGCATGGCGACATGGCCGTCATGGCCGCAGGCATGCATTTTCCCCGGCGTGGTCGAAACATGGTCATGATGCGCGGTTTCATGGATCGGCAGCGCGTCCATATCAGCGCGCAGCCCAATCGCCCGGTTGCCTTGCCCCGCGCGCAGAACGCCAACGATTCCAATGCCTTCCTCCACTTCGATCCCGAGGGCGCGGAGGTGGTCGGCAATCATCTGCCTGGTCCGGGTTTCCTCAAAACCCAGTTCGGGGTGCCGGTGAAGGTCGTGTCGCAAAGCGGTCAGGCGGCGATGGAAGTTGTCCATATGGGTCCTCGTGGCGTTATGTCTTCAGAATTCCGCAAAATCATTGAGGTATGGCGTATCAATTTTAGCAATACGCGATAAAATTCAGACCAAACTGGCAAAATTGTGATGGAAATCAGAATGGATGAGAAGGACCTGGCGATCCTGCGCCTTGTGCAGGGCAATGCGCGCATGACCGCAGAGGCGATTGGACAGGATGTCGGTCTGTCGCCACCCGCGGTGCAGAAGCGGCTTCAGAAACTGCGCGCCAGCGGTGTGATCGAAAAGGAAATCGCCGTGCTTTCGCCTGCAAAACTTGGCCGCGAAATGACCATTATTGTTGAGGTGATGATGGAGCGTGAGAACCGCGCCTCGCTGGATGCGTTCAAACGCAAGATGCGCCATGCCCCCGCTGTGCAGCAATGTTATTATACCACCGGCGAGGGGGATTTCGTGCTGATCCTCACGGTGAAGGATATCAAGGAATATGAGGCCTTCACCCAGGACTATTTCTTTGAGGAAAGCAATATCAACCGGTTCAAAACGGCGGTGGTGATGGATCGGGTCAAGACCTCGCTTGATGTGCTGTGACGGGCATGGGTCGGCGCGGGGCTGAAAATCCGGCCGGTGTGAAACTTTAAAGTTTCACACGGGTCAAAATGCCAAAGTTTAAAGTTTCTGACCGCCGCAGAGGCGAAGTTTAAAGTTTTTGCTTGCAGGTTCCGCCCCTGCGCCGCCCTCTTTACGCCGCCGGTTTCTGCGCAATCAGCCAGACCGGGTGATAGGTCAGCGAGACCTGCCCATCCTGCTCGAACCGGGCCCGATACCCGTCACAGAATTCGCGCAGACGCGCCCGGGTCCAGACCGCGCGCGCCGCTCCGTTCACACCGGTTGCCCGCAAATGACGCAACACCTCCTGCGGGGAGGTGAACCAAAGCCTGTGACAGCGCCCGCGTGCTTCATGGATCCTGAACCCTTCTAGGGGAGCAGCAAGTGTTTCGGGGCGGCACAGGCCCGGCGCGCCTGCCGCCGATCCCAATGCGGACAATTCGCAATATTGCCGTGGTCCGAACCCGGACAGCGCCAACCAGCCACCGGGGGCGAGCTGGTCCGCAGCCCGCGCCACCAGCGCCGCCGGATCCCGCATCCATTGCAGGGTGGAGGCCGAGGTGATCAGGGTGGGCCTGTCTGGCCAGGGGGTGCGGCGGATGTCTCCGGGGTGGAAGGCGGCCCCATGGGCGCGCGCCACATCGGCGGCCTCGGGCACGAGGTCATTCAGGGTCAGCTCTCCAAAGGTGAACCGCGCGCGGAGCGCCCCGGTCAGATGCCCGGTGCCGCAGCCAAATTCGAACCCGCGGGCAAAATGGGACGGTGCGCCATGGTGCTGCAACCGGCGGGCCAGCAGCGTTGCAATCGCGGCCAGCAGGCGGGCATTGGCGTGATAGGTCTGGAAATTGCGGGCAAAGCTGCGCCCGACGCGGGTGGCGGCGGCTGAGGGGGAGGGGAGGGCATTCATGACAGCCACTCCTGCCAGGTCTGGCCGGGGGCAAAGGGCATATGTGGGGCGTTGACCTCACGGATCTGACCCGGCTGTGCGGCCCAGGCGCGGCGTTGGGCGGTGCTGGGGATGATCCGGTCCTGGGCCGAGATCCAGATCCGGTTGAAATGCCTTGGTCTGGCATTGCCCCGTGCAAGGATCGTGAAGAGCTCGTCCTGCCGGGTCGGGATGTCGATCTGTGGTGGGGTGGTCATCCCGGCGCGGCGGCAGAACCGGGCAAAGCTCGTTTCGCTCAAACCCTCGGCCGTGGCGCGGACCACCTCTGGTCGGATGCCCATTTGCGGATCGGCGGGGCAGGGGGTGCCGTTCACGGCAACAAGGTGATCCGGGGCAAAGCCGGTCTGATCAAGCCAGTGCAGCGCCGAAGCGACGCCAAAGGAATAGGCCAGAACAGTGACGGTTTCATAGGGCGCGCGGTCGGGTGGGGGCAGGTCAAGGTGCCGGTAATCGTCGACAAACAGCAGGTCCTGATCCCCGGCGAGCTGCACAAATGGTTCGGGTCCAAGCGCCCATCCGCCAAAGAGGATAACAAGCGCGGGGGCGCCGGTTCGGGTCAGCCAGCGGGCGTTCATCCGTGCCCCCTTGCAAGCTCGACCATGGCGGCGGTCACGCGCGACAGCTCGTCGGGGGTGATGATGAAGGGCGGCATGGTGTAGATGTTATGGGCAAAGGGCCGCAGCCAGACCCCGGTGCGGGGGGCGGCCGCATGGGCCACGCGCGGGTCAACCGGACTGTGCATTTCGATCACGCCAATTGCCCCCAGAACCCGCACGTCCCGCACACCGGGCAGGCTGCGGGCGGGGGCGAGTTCCGCTTTCATCTGTGTCTCTATTGCAGCGGTTTGTGCCTTCCATGCGCCGGTTTCGATCAGCGACAGGCTGGCCACCCCGGCTGCACAGGCAAGGGGGTTGCCCATATAGGTCGGCCCATGCATGAACACGCCTGCCTCTGACCGGCCGATGCCATAGGCGATGTCCTGTGTGGTCACGGTGGCGGCAAAAGAGATATGCCCGCCGGTCAGGGCTTTTCCGAGGCACAGGATGTCCGGCGTTGTGTCGGCCATTTCGGCGGCAAACAGCGCGCCGGTGCGGCCAAAGCCGGTGGCAATCTCATCAAAAATCAGCAGCACGTCATGGGCGGCGCAGAGGGCTTTTGCCTCTTTCAGGTAGAGCGGGTGGTAAAAATACATTCCGCCAGCACCCTGCACCACCGGTTCGACGATCAGGGCGGCGATGCGGTCGCCCTTGTCGATCAGCAGTTTTGACAGGGCTGCGAGGCCGTTTGTCAACGGGTCGTCGCTCCAGTCCTGATCAATGGTCACGGCGGGGCGGGGCAGGAAATGCTGGATCTGCAGCGCGCCGCGAAAGAGGCCGTGCATCCCGTTCACCGGATCGCAGACGCTCATCGCCTTCCATGTATCCCCATGATAGCCGCCGCGGATGGTGGCAAATTCCACCTTGTCCCTGTGGCCGGTGGCGATCTGGTATTGCACTGCCATTTTCATCGCCACTTCCACCGCCACGGACCCGCTGTCGCAATAGAAGATCCGGTCGAGCCCGTCCGGTAAGAGCCCCACCAGCTTGCGGCCCAGTTCAATCGCCGGGTCATGGGTGAGGCCGCCGAACATGACATGTGGCAGCGTGTCGATCTGCGCTTTCATCGCGCCGGTGATCCGGGGGTGGCGGTGGCCGTGAATGGTGCACCACCACGAGGACATGGCGTCGATCATCTGCCCGCCATCGTCCCGGGTCAGCCAGATGCCCTCCGCCCCGGTGATCAGATGCATCGGGCCGGGATCGGCCACGTTGGTATAGGGGTGCCACAGATGGGTGGCGTCAAAGGCGCGGGGGGAAAGCGTGTCTTTCATAGCGCGCTCCGGATGGTGGGCATGTCGATCGCGGCAAAGCCCCTGCGCAATGTGCCCGGCGTGATCTCGTCCAGGGGGGCGAGGCGGCCAAGATGGGCGACGGCGTTCATCTCGGAAATGGTCTGTTCGACCTTGGGGTCCGGTGGGCCGTTGAAAATCACGCCAACCACGTGGCACCCCGCCCCGCGCAGGGCGCGCAGCGACAGGGTGGTGTGGTTGATCGTGCCCAGCTGGGTGCGTGCAACCAGCACAATCGGCGCCTGCCAGCGGGCAAACAGGTCGAGGTAGAAATGCCGGCGTGTCAGCGGCACCATCACGCCGCCCGCGCCTTCCACCACCAATGGCCCGTCCAGCTTGGGCAGGGCCAGCTTTCCAAGGTCGATCTTGACCCCGGCCGCTTCGGCGGACAGGTGCGGCGAGGCCGGAAGCGGCAGGCGATAGGTTTCCGGCAGCGGGGTGACGCCGGTCAGCCGGGCCACCAGCGCGCTGTCGGTTTCATCCTCCAGCCCGGATTGCACCGGCTTCCAATAGGCCGCGCCAAGGGCTGCGGTCAGCCCGGCTGCGACAATGGATTTCCCGACCCCGGTATCGGTGCCGGTCACGACAAGCGGTTTCATGCAACAGGCTCCATTGAGGGGTCGGGATGTGCCTTGGGGCAGGTGGCGGCGATGGCCTCGATCAGCTGCGTGATCTGGCGATTGGTCACATTCCCGGTGATTGAGACGCGTAGCCGTGCGGTGCCACGCGGCACGGTGGGCGGACGGATGGCGCGAATGTCGAACCCCAGATCCTGCAGATCCTGCGCCGCCCGCATCGCGGCCTGATCGGTCCCCAGCACCACCGGGATGATCTGGCTTGAGAGGTCAGGCAGGGTCAACACTCGTGCGGCTTCGTCATGGGCATGACGGATCCGGGCCTGCGCAGCCAGCACGCGGGTGGGGTGCTCGGCCAATCCGGCCAGCACCGCCCGCACAAGGGCCGCGTCGAAAGGCGACGGGGCGGTGGCAAAGATGAAGGGGCGCGCGCGGTTGATCAGCGTGTCGATCATGATGCGCGCGCCGCAGATCAGCCCGCCGGAAACGCCCAGCCCCTTGCCGCAGGTATGCAGCGTGAGCAGGTGATCGCCAAGATGCCCGGCCGCCTCATGGGCAAGCCCTTCGCCGCGCGCGCCGAACACCCCGGTGGCATGGGCCTCATCCACGACGAGAACCGCGTTTTCCTCAGCGGCGAACCGGGCCAGCTCCCTCAGCGGGGCCATGTCCCCTTCCATCGAATAGACGCTTTCAACCGCAATCCAGACCTGCGCACGATCCCGCTCCGCCCCACCTTCGGCCCGCCAGCGGGCCAGCGTGCTGCGGGCGGAAGACAGGTCATTATGGGCAAATGCGCGCGCCTCGGCCCGGCCCAGCCGTATCCCTTCATGGGCCGAGGCGTGGATCAGCGCGTCATGCAAGATCAGGTCGCCCGCCGCGGGAAGGGTGGAGAAAATCGCCTGATTGGCCTGAAACCCCCCGCCCATGAAAAGCGCGGCCTCGGCGCCGAAAAACAGCGCTGCCTCCTCCTCAAGCGCCTGATGCTCTGCGTGGTTGCCCCGCAAGAGCCGGGATCCGCCCGACCCAAGAGGCACATTGCGCGACAGCGCATCCCGTGCCGCCGCCTGCAAAAGCTCCGACCCGGCCAGACCAAGATAGTCATTCGAGGCAAAATCCAGCCCCGCGCGCGGGATCAGCGCCCGCCTGCGATGGCGCGCGGACAGGGCGTCAAGCGCGCCGGACAGGCGGGCGGTGACGCTCATTCAGCGGCCTCAATCGGGGCGGTGCTGGCTCCAAAAGGGCGCAGGTTGGGGATCGGGGGCTGCGCATCGGCTGTCTTCTTGTCGCAATCCATATGGTCGGCTGCGACCATCGGTTTCAGGCCAAGCTTGGCAAACAGCGCCATGTCCTTGTCGTCTTCGGGATTGTCCGCGGTCAACAGCGTGTCGCCACAGAAGATCGAGTTGGCGCCGGCGAAGAAACACATTGCCTGCATTTCATCCGTCATGTCGCTGCGGTCCGCCGACAGGCGCACATGTGAGCGCGGCATCATGATGCGGGCGGTGGCGATGACGCGGACAAAGGCGATCGGGTCGATGGGTTTCAAATCCGCGAGCGGGGTGTTTTCCTGTGGCATCAGCATATTGATCGGCACGCTGTCGGGGGCCTCTTCGAGATTGGCCAGTGTCACCAGCATATCCACCCGGTCCTGACCTTCCTCGCCCATGCCCAGGATGCCGCCAGAGCAGACCTTGATCCCGGCTTCGCGCACCCGATTGAGCGTGTCGATCCGGTCGGCATAGGTGCGGGTGGTGATCACCTCGGGGTAAAACCGTTCCGAGGTGTCGACATTGTGGTTGTAGTAATCCAGGCCTGCATTTTTCAGGCGAATGACCTGCGTGTCGTCGAGCATCCCCAGCGTCATGCAGCTTTCCATGCCCATGGCCTTGACGCCTTCGACCATGGCGATGAGCTGATCCATGTCGCGTTCTTTGGGTTCGCGCCAGGCCGCCCCCATGCAATAGCGCGTGGCCCCGGCCTCTTTGGCCTTGCGGGCTTCGGACAGGACGCGCTCGACCTCGATCAGTTTGGAGGCGGTGAGTTTTGAGCCGTTGCGGGCGGATTGTGAGCAATAGGAGCAATCTTCGGCGCAGCCGCCGGTCTTGATCGACAGCAGGCGCGACATCTGCACCTTGTTGGGGTCGAAATTGGCCCGATGCACGGTCTGGGCCTGAAACAGCAGGTCCATCAGCGGTTGGTCATGCAGGGCGAGCGCCTCTTCCCGGGTCCAGATTTTCTTGCCGTTTTCCATTTTATAGATAAAACCCTATTAGGTGACATTTGGTCGGGGATATTATCTATAGTTTTTGAAAAGGCAAGCGGTGCTTTGTGCCGGGACATATGAAAAACGACCTCGGCGGTCGGAAATCACCTGACAGGGGGGTGGGCGGGGCGCTATGTGAATGGGGCGAAACAGGAGAAGATACATGGCATTGGCATTGGGCGTGGATACCGGCGGCACCTATACGGATGCGGTTCTGATCGAAGATGAAAAAACGGTGATTGCCGCCGCCAAATCCCTGACCACGCGCCATGATCTGGCTGAGGGAATCGGTCTGGCGGCGCAGGCGGTGTTTGCGCAGGCGGGGGTGTCGCCCAAAGATGTGACACTTGCGTCGCTCTCGACCACGCTGGCCACCAATGCCCTGATCGAAGGGCAGGGCGAGCGGGTGGGCCTTGTTCTGATCGGCTTTGACGAAAAGGATATGGCGCGCAACGGGCTTTCGGACGCGATTGGGGATGATCCTTGTGTGCTGATCGCGGGCGGCCATGATTATGCCGGCAATGAGGCGGCCCCGTTGGATGAGGCGGCGCTGGTGGCGTGGCTGGAGGCGCATGGCGATGAGGTGTCCGCCTTTGCCATCGGCGCGCAATTTGCCACCCGCAATACCGGGCATGAGCGGCGGGTGGCGGAGATCATTCAAGACCGTCTGGGCAAACCGGTCAGCTGCTCGCACCACCTGTCGGCCAAGCTGGGCGGGCCGAAACGCGCCCTGACCGCGGTGTTGAATGCGCGGCTGATCGGCATGATCAACCGGCTGATCACGCGGGCGCAGGCCCGGCTGGCTGAGCTGGGCGTGGATGCGCCGCTGATGGTCGTGCGCGGGGATGGCGCGCTGATTTCGGCTGAATTTGCGCTGGAGCGCCCGATTGAAACCATCCTGTCCGGTCCAGCGGCGAGCATTGTTGGTGCGCGTTGGATGACCGGTGTGGCCGAGGCGCTGGTCAGCGATATTGGCGGCACCACCACCGATGTGGCGCTGCTGCGCGATGGGCGCCCGGCGATTGACCCCGATGGCGCCCGGGTTGGCCCCTATCGCACCATGGTCGAAGCGGTTGCGATGCGCACCACCGGGCTGGGCGGAGATAGCGAGGCGCATCTGGTGCAAAGCGGTCTTGAGGGCCAGATCACCCTTGGTCCGCGCCGCGTCCTGCCGGTGTCCTTGATTGCCACAGAGGCCCCTGATCTGGTGCATAAGCTATTGGATACGCAGCTGAAAAGCACCTATCTGGGCGAGCATTTTGCCCGTTTCGTGCGCCCTGTGAAAGGGGCGCTGCGCACCGGGCTGAGTGCGCGGGAAACCGGGCTTCTGGACCGGATCGGAGAGGAGATTCACCCGCTGGGGGAGGTGCTCTCCTCCCGGTTGGAATATATGGCGCTGCGCCGCCTGATCGAGCGCGGGTTGGTGCAGATTTCGGGCATTACCCCCTCGGATGCGAGCCATGTTCTGGGGCTGAATGCGGCCTGGGACCGGGGGGCGGCGGAAAAGGCGCTGGTGCTGTTTGGTCGCCAGCGCACCGGGGCGGGCAAGGTGCTGGCACAATCCGCCGAAGAGGTGGCGCGGATGATCATTGATCAGCTGACACACCAGACCGGGATTGCGCTTCTGGAAAGCGCCTTTGCGCAGGAAGAGGAGGGGTTTGACCTGTCGCCAGAAGAGCTGGCCCGTCATGTGCTGACCCAGCGCGGGCTGGGGGCGCATCGCGGGCTTGTGCGCCTCGACGCCGGGCTGAACCTTCCCGTTGTGGGGCTGGGGGCGTCGGCCCCGACCTATTACCCCGCCGTGGGCGCGCGGCTGGGCTGCGAGATGAAGCTGCCGCGCCATGCCCATGTGGCCAATGCGATTGGCGCGGTGGTGGGGCGGATCACCATTCGCCATAGCGCGAGCGTGACAAGCCCCGCCGAAGGCAAGTTCCGGGCGCATTTGGAGCAGGGACCCGAGGATTTCCTGTCGGCTGACGCGGCCATGGCCCGGGTGGAAGAGGTGTTGTTGCTGCAAGCGCAGGCAGAAGCGGATGCGGCGGGGGCCGAAGGGGTCCACACGCAGGCACATCGCAATATCCGCACCGCTACAATTGATGGGCGTGAGGTGTTTCTGGATGCGGATGTAACCGCCGAGGCTTCGGGGCGCCCCCGGATCGCGGTTTGAAGGGAGGGGCGCTGCCCCTCGACCCTTCGGGTCTCACCCCGAGGTATTTTCAGCAAGAAAAAGAGGGCCGGGAGCCGCATAGGGCGGGCTCCCGGTTTTTCATGTGGTGGACCGTTTAGCTCGCTTGCGCGAGCAGTGAGGCATTGCCGCCGGCTGCGGTGGTGTCGACGCAGATGTGCCGCTCCATCAGGCAGCGCGGGCCGAAATCCTCGTCCGTGATCAGGGCCACCAGCGCGCCGCTGCGGGCGGCGAGTGCACGGCGCATGTCGCGCAGGGGGGCGTCTTCTGCCCAGGACACCACGCCGTCGATGCCGGTCAGGGCGGAGAGGTGTGCCGGATCCAGCACGCCGTCCACCATGTGCTCGCCCGAGGCACCGGGGGCAATGATCACACTGGTGCAGCCATGGGCCCGGGCAATTTCGGCCTGTTCTTTTGCGGCGGCCAATGTGGGGCCGGTGCAGAGCAGCAGCCCGCGACCATAGACGGACAGCATGTTGCTTTCGCCGGTTGGGCCGGGCAGGGCGTCGCAGGTCAGGGGCCGCCGGGCGGGGCGGGGGGCTGCGTCAATTGCGGCCTGCAGGCGGGCGAGTTCCACGGCTGATCCTGCCTCGGCGGCGAGGGTGCGGCTGCCGGGTTGGGTGAAGCGGGGTACGTAGTTCGGGCCGCCGGCCTTTGGGCCGGTGCCGGAAAGGCCCTCGCCCCCGAAGGGTTGTGATCCCACGATGGCGCCGATCTGGTTGCGGTTGATATACATATTGCCGACATTCAGCTGCGAGGTCACCTGTTCGACCCGATCGTCGATGCGTGTGTGCATCCCGAAGGTCAGCCCGAACCCGGTGGCGTTGATGGCGGCCACCACGTCGTCGAGTTCGTGGGCTTTGAAGGTGGCCACATGCATGACCGGACCGAACACCTCTTTTTCCAGATCGGCAATGCCGGAGACGGACAGAACCGTGGGGGCGATGAAGGTGCCGCCTTGCGGAATGTCGAGTTCTTTCAGCAGGCGCCCGTCGCGTCGCGCGGCTTCGATATAGTCCTGGATCTCGCGCCGGGCCCCTTCGTTGATGACCGGGCCGGTGTCGGTGGACAGGTTCCAGGGGTTGCCGACCACCAGTTCGTCCATTGCGCCATACAGCATTTTAAGGAACGGGGCGGCCACATCTTCCTGCACGTAAAGCATCCGCAGGGCCGAGCATCGCTGGCCAGCGGATTGGAAGCTTGAGGCCACGATATCCTTGATGGCCTGTTCGGGCAGGGCGGTGCTGTCGACGATCATCGCGTTCAGCCCGCCGGTTTCGGCGATCAGCGGGGCGCCGGGGGCGACGCCTTCGGCCATGGCGCGGTTGATGGTCTGGGCGGTGGCGGTGGAGCCGGTAAAGCAGACGCCTTTGATGCGCGGATCCGAGGTGATGCGCGCGCCGACAACCGATCCGCGACCGGGCAGGAGCTGCAGGGCGGAGACCGGCACGCCGGCCTCATGCATCAGTTGCACGGCGCGGGTGGCAATGATGGCCGTGGGTTCGGCCGGTTTCGCCAGCACGCCATTGCCAGCTGCCAGCGCGGCGGCAATCTGGCCCGAGAAGATCGCCAGCGGGAAGTTCCACGGCGAGATGCAGGCCATCACCCCGCGGGCGGGCAGTTTCTGTTCCAGACCCCGTGCTGCGTAATAGCGCAGGAAATCGACCGCTTCGCGCAGTTCGGCAATGGCATCCATCGGCGTTTTCCCGGCTTCGCGGGTGAGGATGGCAAAGATTTCGCCGAAATTTTCTTCGTAAAGGTCGGCGGCACGGTTCAGCACCTCGGCGCGGGTGGCGGCATCCGCATCCCACGGCGCGGCGGCGTTCAGCGCGGTTTCCACATCTTTGGCGGAGACCTGAACGACCTCGCCCAGAACGTCCGAAGGACTGGCGGGGTTGATCACCTTATGGGCGCTGTCCCCTTCCACTTCGCCTGCGATCAGCGGGCCCACGGTCCAGGTTCTGGTTTTGAACGGGGTGCGGGCGGCCACAATATCGGCCAGGTCGTCTTCGTCATGCAGATCCCAGCCTTTCGAATTCACCCGTTCCGGGCCGAACAGGTTTGCCGGCGTTTTCACCGCCGCGTTCTGCCCCCCGGCGCCATAGGCCTCAAACGGGTCGGCGGCGACGGTTTCGGCGGGCACGTCTTCGTCGACGATCTGGTTCACGAAAGAGGAGTTGGCGCCGTTTTCAAGCAGGCGGCGCACCAGATAGGCCAAGAGATCACGATGGGCGCCAACCGGGGCGTAGATGCGGCAGCGGGTGCCGTTTTGTTGCAGGACGATGTCGTGCAGGCTTTCGCCCATTCCGTGCAGGCGCTGGAATTCAAACGACCTGTTGTCGCCAGCCATCTGCAGGATCGCCGCCACGGTATGGGCGTTGTGGGTGGCAAATTGCGGGTAGATCCGGTTGGTCATTCCCAGCAGCTTGCGGGCGTTGCAGATATAAGAGATGTCGGTGGCAAGTTTGCGGGTATAGACCGGGAAGCCCTTCAGCCCTTCGACCTGCGCGCGTTTTACCTCGGTGTCCCAATAGGCCCCTTTTACCAAGCGCACCATGATCTTGCGATCCAGCTCTTCGGCCAGTGTATAAAGCCAGTCGATCACCTGGGCTGCGCGTTTGCCATAGGCCTGAACCACCACGCCAAACCCGTCCCAACCGGCCAGCGACGGGTCGCGCAGCACGGTTTCGATCACATCCATCGACAGTTCCAGCCGGTCGGCCTCTTCCGCGTCGATATTGAACCCCATCCCGGCGGCCTTGGCCTGCTGGGCCAGTTTCAGCGTCACCGGCACCAGTTCGCTCATCACCCGGTCGCGCTGTCCCACTTCGTAACGCGGGTGCAGGGCGGAGAGTTTGATCGAGATGCCCGGATTTTCACGAATGTCACCGGAGCGGCATTCCGCGGCCAGATTGGCAATCGCATCGGAATAAGCGGTGAGGAAGTCCTTGGCGTCTTCGGCGGTCAGCGCCGCTTCGCCCAGCATGTCATAGGAATAGGTGTAGCCTTCCTTTTCCTTCTTCTTGCCTCGCTTCACGGCCTCTTTGATGGTTTCGCCCAGCACGAACTGTGCGCCCATCTCTTTCATCGCGCGGCCAACAGCCGCCCGGATCACCGGTTCACCCAGCCGTTTCACCGCGCCCTTGAGCGTGGCAATCACCCCCTCGCCTTCTTTCAGAACCTTGCCGGTCAGCATCAGGGCCCAGGTCGAGGCATTGACCAGTGAGGAGGAGGATTGGCCAAGGTGCTGGCCCCAGGCGGATGGCGCGATCTTGTCTTCGATCAGCGCGTCGATCGTGTCTGCATCGGGCACACGCAGCAGCGCCTCGGCCAGGCACATCAGGGCGACGCCTTCGCTGGTCGACAGGCCATATTCGGCCAGGAACACTTCCATCAACCCCGGATCGCTGTGACCGCGAATGTCCTCGACCAGCCGGGTGGCGGCATTGCGGGCCATGGCGCGCTCGGCGGCGCTGAATGGGTGGGCGGCGGTCAGGTCGGCCAGCACGGCACGCTCATCGCGCAGGTGATTTGCGCGCAGGGTGGAGCGGATATGGGTCAGCTTGGTCATTGCGGTCCTCGTGAGAGTGGGCCGTGTCAAAGGTCGGCGGGGTTTCAAGGTTGGATAAGTGTAGCGTAGAACGGAAAGGCAGAATGCCTAAAGTGATTGAGTTTGTGGCCCAAGAGACCTATTTTAATGCTCTGAATGGGTCAAAGGATATGAAGAATGGCGGAAAATGGGAATCTCGACCGATATGATCGGGAAATATTGAAGATTCTGTCGGGGGAGGGGCGCCTGCCGGTGACCGAGCTTGCAAACCGGGTGGGCCTGTCCAAGACACCCTGCCAGCTGCGCATGAAGCGCCTGATGGCGGAGGGGTATATCCACGGCTTCAAGGCGATGCTGGATCCGGAGAAGCTTGGGCTCGATCAGGTCGTGTTTGTCGAGGTGGAGTTGACCGATACGACCGAAGCGGCGCTGAGCGCGTTCAATGCGGCGGTGCAGGCGGCGCCCGAGATTGAACAGTGCCACATGATTGCCGGGGCGTTTGATTATCTGCTGAAGCTGCGCACGCGCGACATGCAATCCTATCGCACCATTCTGGGAGAGGTGATTTCCGGCCTGCCTTTTGTGGCCAGCACCTCAACCCATGTGTCGATGCAGTCGGTCAAGGACGAGGCCTTCTGACCCAAATGGGGTATCTGAAATGAAACAGGTAAAATGAAACAGGGGGACGCGCGCGCCCCCCTGCCGTGTTCTGTTGTCCCGTCGGGATAGTGAGCGGGATCTTAGAAATGGACCGATTTCGCGGTGCTGGGCACTTCTTGCGGCGGGGCGAATTTGGTCAGGTCGATGCCCTCCACGGCGGCCTTGTATTCCTCAAGGGTCGGGGTGCGGCCAAGAATGGCGGACAGGACCACAACCGGGGTCGAGGCGAGCAGGCTTTCGCCTTTCTTCTCGGGCAGGTCGGCCACGACGCGGCCCTGGAACAGGCGGGTTGAGGTGGCCAGCACCGTATCGCCTTTTTCGGCCTTTTCCTGGTTGCCCATGCAGAGGCTGCAGCCCGGACGTTCGAGATAGAGAATGTTCTCATACTCGGTCCGTGCCTGGGTTTTCGGGAACAGGTCGTCAAACTCGAAGCCCGAATATTTCTGCAAGATCTCCCAGTCGCCTTCTTCCTTCAGCTCATCAATGATGTTGTAGGTCGGGGCCGCCACCACAAGCGGGGCCTTGAAGGTGACGGAACCATGGATCTTTTCGAGGTTCTTCAGCATCTGCGCCACGATCTTGATGTCGCCCTTATGCACCATGCACGAGCCGACAAAGCCCAGATCCACGGTCTTTTCAGCCTTGTAGTAGCTGATCGGGCGGATCGTGTCGTGGGTGTAACGCTTGGACACGTCGTCGTTGTTCACATCCGGGTCGGCGATCATCGGTTCAACGATCTGGTCCAGATCCACCACAACTTCGGCAAAGTATTTTGCGTTGTCATCCGGGGTCAGCGCCGGGTTCGCACCCGATTTGATGTCCGCGATCCGGGCGTCAGCCTTGTTGATCAGGCCCTGCAGGGTCTGGGCAGCGTTGTCCATACCCTTGTCGATCATGATCTGGATGCGCGACTTGGCCAGTTCCAGCGAACCGATCAGCGTCTCGTCATTCGAGATACAGATCGAGGCTTTCGCCTTCATCTCGGCGGTCCAGTCGGTGAAGGTGAAGGCCTGGTCAGCCAGCAATGTGCCGATATGCACCTCGATGATGCGGCCCTGGAACACGTTGTCGCCATGTTGCTGCAGCATCTGCGCCTGGGTGGCGTGCACCACGTCGCGGAAATCCATGTGATCGGCCATCTGGCCTTTGAAGGTCACTTTGACCGATTCCGGGATCGGCATGGCGGCTTCGCCGGTTGCCAGCGCGAGCGCCACGGTGCCGCTATCTGCACCAAAGGCCACGCCTTTGGACATGCGGGTGTGGCTGTCGCCGCCGATGATCACGTCCCAGTCGTCCACGGTGATGTCATTCAGCACCTTGTGGATCACGTCGGTCATCGAATGGTAAACACCCTTCGGGTCACGCGCGGTGATCAGGCCGAAATCATTCATGAACTGCATCAGTTTCGGAATGTTGGCCTGTGCCTTCTTGTCCCACACAGACGCGGTGTGGCAGCCCGACTGATAGCCCACGTCAACCGACGGGGAAATCACGGTCGCGGCCATCGCTTCCAGTTCCTGAGCGGTCATCGGGCCGGTGGTGTCCTGCGACCCTACCACGTTCACCTTCACGCGCACATCCGAACCGGCATAGAGGGTCTTGCCGGGGGTGGTGCCGCGGGCGTTGCGGTTGAAGATCTTCTCAACCGCGGTCAGGCCCTGACCTTCGATCGAAATCTCTTTCGACGGGGCGTAAGCCGATTTCAGCTCCTGTCCCAGGGCTTCGGCTGCAAATGTCTGCAGTTTCTTGCCGAAGACCACGGCGTAAGAGCCGCCCGCCTTCATGAACTCAAGTTTCTGCGGGGTGAAGGAGGCGGACACGTCGGCCAGCTCGGTGCCGTCCGCATCATAGAGTTTCTTGGTTTTGCTGTTGATGGTCAGCACCTTGCCGGTTTCCACCGAATAGGCCTGTTCCAGAACGGGTTCGCCGTTTTCATCCAGAACCGTGTTGCCATCAGCATCGGTCTTCTTGACCCAGTTTTTCAGGTCAATGCCGATCCCGCCGGTCACGCCAACAGTGGTCAGGAAAATCGGCGAGATGCCATTGGTGCCGGCCACAACCGGGGCGATGTTGATGAAGGGCACATAGGGGCTGGCCTGTTTGCCCATCCACAGCGCCACGTTGTTGATCCCGGACATGCGCGAGGACCCCACGCCCATCGTGCCTTTTTCCGAAATCATCATCACGCGTGCATCGGGATGCGCCTCTTGCAGGGCGCGGATCTCGGCCTGTGCTTCGGGGGTGCTGAAACATTGGCCGTGCAGCTCGCGGTCGGCGCGCGAATGCGCTTCGGCGCCCGGCGACATCAGGTCGGTCGAGATATCGCCCACACCGGCGATATAGGTGACCACTTTAATCTCTTCTTCCACCTCGGGCAGCTTGGTGAAGAACTCAGCCTTGGCATAGCTTTCCAGAATATCCTTGGCCACGGCATTGCCGGCCTTGTAAGCGTCTTCCAGACGGTCGGTGTCAGCTTCATAGAGGAACACCTGAGTCTTCAGCACGTCCGCAGCCTGCGAAGCGATTGCGGCGTCATCACCCAGAGCCAGATCCAGAAGCACCTTGACCGAGGGTCCGCCCTTCATGTGCGACAGCAGTTCAAAGGCGAAATCCGGAGTGATTTCGGCCACGGTGGCCGTGCCCAGAATGATCTCTTTCAGAAAGGCCGCTTTCACACCAGCGGCAGAGGTGGTGCCGGGCAGGGTGTTGTAAATGAAGAACTTGAGGCTGTCTTCGCGGTGTTCGTTGCCGGTGTCCTTGATCTGTTCGATCAGCTCGGCAACCAGGTCACCACCGTCAATCGGCTTGGGGTTCAGGCCTTGGGCCTTACGGGTTTCGATCTCGGTCAGATAGTCGGTATACAAGCTCATGACGATCCCTACGCGTTAGAGTTTGGTTTCAGCTTTCGACGCCGGGGCAGAGCAGAATCTGGCGGGCCGGGGGAAGCTAGCTATGGGTGATATATTTCAGCATACATTTGTATGCAACCCCTTTTGCCCTGAAAATTAAGGGCAATCCCAAAGATTTTCCCCGGTAATCCCCCCATACTCCCCCTGATAAATTCCAGATGGAGACCCGGTTGAAGGCCGTAACGAATCCCCGGCAACATAGGGCAGGGCTGGTGCTCTGTCACCTGTCCGTCTGGCCCATCGGGTGTTTGCCCGTGAAATTCGGCAGCGTCGCGAAACCTTCATGTGGCGATGGTCTTTCTGTTACATTTCGGGGGTTCCTTACGCCAAAACGCAAAGCCCGCCCGATCTGGTGTGGGCCGCATGTCTGGTTGGAGAGAAGATATGGACCAAATGCACGACCTGTCCGCGGATGACTGGGATGAGAAACATTTCCCGCGCCCTGATGAAAACGAGTTTGACGAGGTGGTCGAACGCGCGCTGAGCCGCCGGGGGTTTCTGGGCGGCATTCTGGCCTTCGGATCCGGGGCTGCCGTCATGGGCGCAGGGGTGGGGGCAGGGATGCTGAACGCCACCTCGGCGCTGGCGCAACAGGCGCAAACTGCGGCGCGTTTCCCGTTCAAACCCATTCCGATCGCCACCGATCATCTGGTGCATGTGCCCGAGGGCTATCACAGTCAGGTTCTGGCCAGCTGGGGGGATGCGCTGTTTGCAGACGGTGCGGGCTACAGCGTTCAGGACGGTGGTCCCGTTGCCAAGTCGGACCGGGTTTTCGGCGAAAATACCGATGGGATGGAATGTTTCAGCTATCAGGGTCACGAGCTGATTGTGATCAACCATGAATATGCCAACCGCAAGATCAACCTGCCGGCCGCCCAGGGCGGGGTGCCCGCCGGGGCCGGGGATGTGCAGAAACTGCAGAACCTTCAGGGCGTGACGGTGATGGAACTGGCCGAAGGGTCGGAAGGCTGGCAGGTGGTTGTGGACAGCCCGTTCAACCGCCGGATCACCCATAACTCACCGATGAAACTGGTGGGGCCTGCGGCGGGTCACGCCCTGTTGCAAACCGAGGCGGATCCGACCGGCACCCGCTCGCTGGGCACGCTGAACAATTGCGGCTCTGGCAAGACCCCGTGGGGGACCTATCTGACCTGCGAGGAAAACTTCAACGGCTATTTCGGGTCCACCGCCGGTGAGGCCGACCCGCTGCCGCGCGGTTTCCAGCGTTACGGGATCGGTGCGGATGGCTGGGGCTATGACTATCACAAATGGGATGCGCGGTTTGACACGTCGAAGACCCCGAATGAACCCAACCGGGCGGGCTGGATCGTCGAGATTGACCCGACCGACCCCAACAGCATGCCGGTGAAACACACGGGCCTTGGCCGGTTCAAACATGAAAACGCTGAGGTGGTGCTGGCGCCCTCCGGGCAGGTTGTGGTCTATATGGGCGATGATGAACGCGGCGAGTTCCTGTATCGTTTCGTGTCCCATGGCCGGTATCAGCCGGGCGGCTCCACCGAGGGGTTGCTGGATGACGGGACGCTTTTCGTGGCGAAGTTCCACGATGACGGTACCGGGGAATGGCTGGCCCTGACCCCGGAAACCACCGGCATGGAGAGCCTGGCCGAAGTGCTGATCTTTGCGCGCGAAGCAGGTTCGGCCGTGGGGGCCACCACCATGGACCGTCCCGAATGGGTGGCCGCAAACCCGGTTGCAACCGAGGTTTATTGCGCGCTGACCAATAACAAGAACCGGGGGGTAAAGCCCAATGCCGGTGGGGATGACACATCGGTCAACGGGCCGAACCCGCGTGAAACCAACCATTACGGCCAGATCCTGCGCTGGCGTCCGCATCAGGACGATCACGCCTCTGACCGGTTCGACTGGGACCTTTATGTGATGGCGGGCAATCCCACGCTTTATGACAATATCTATGGCGGATCCGCGAATATCACCGAGGGCAACCTGTTCAACTCGCCGGACGGGATGGCGTTTGATGACAGCGGCCTTCTGTGGATTCAGACCGATGGCAAGGACAGCAACGAAGGTGATTATGCCGGGATGGGCAACAACCAGATGCTGGTGGGCGATCCTCTGACCGGAGAGATTGCGCGCTTTATGACCGGGCCGAAAGGCAGCGAAGTGACCGGGCTGTGCTGGTCATCGGACCGGCGCACCGCTTTTGTCGGGATCCAGCATCCGGGCGGATCCTGGCCTGCGGAAACCGGCCTGCCACGCTCATCTGTCATTGCGGTGAAACGCGAGGATAACGGGCGCCTCGGTTGATCCGGGGTCACTTGGGCTGATCTGCGCGGAAACGGCGCAAACGGGTGCGTTGAAAGCCCCGCAAGACAGATCCACCCCCGGCCGGTTTCGCCCAGACTGGTTGAACGGGCCGGGGGTGGGTTCATTTTTCTGACAGCCAGCGCAGCGTGCGCAGGTCCGGGCTGAGGCGGATGAAATCCTTTGCGGCTGTTGGGGGTGCAAGCCCCGCGAGCGCCCGTGGCGCAGAGGTGGCGGCGCGCAGGGCCGCAGCCATCGGCAGGCCGACCTCCTCAACCATCACCTGAATGGCGCGGGTCAGGTCCAGATCGGCCCCGGCAAGCGTGCCATCCGCCAGCGTCAGCCGACCCTGATCCCGCGTGATCCGGCGTCCGTTCAGATCAAACCCTGTCCGGTCGCTTCCCGCCACGGCCATTGCGTCGGAGACGAGGAAAATCTCACCGGGGCCAGATTTGGCGGCCCAGGCCGTGCGCAATACCTGCGGGTGCACATGGATCCCGTCCGCGATCACCCCGGCCCAGAGCCGCCCGTCGCTGAGGGCTGCGCCCACGCAGCCCGGCGCGCGGCTGGTCAGTGGGCTCATCGCGTTGAACAGATGGGTGACGCAGCGTGCCCCTGCTTCGACATAACGCAGGCAGGTGTCGAAATCTGCATCGGTATGACCAAGTGAGACCAGAACCCCGGCCTGGGCCAGCTCGCGAACCTGTTCGGGGGTGACGTTTTCCGGGGCGATTGTGACTTTCAGCAGGGGGAGGGCCTGTGCGGCGGCGATGAGCATGTCCAGATCGGCCTCGGTCATGGCCCGGATCAGGGCGGCGTCATGGGCGCCTTTGCGGGCCAGTGACAGGTGCGGGCCTTCCAGATGCAATCCGGCAATGCCGGGCAGTTGTGCATGGATGGCCTGTTGCACGGCGGTGATGGTGGCGCGGGTGGTTTCGGGCCGATCCGTGATCAGCGTGGGCAGGAATTGCGCCACGCCAAGCTGGCGGTGCGCTTTGGACATGAGGCGCAGGGTGTCGATATCAGGGGCGTCCCCCAGCATCACCCCGCCGCCGCCATTGACCTGCAGATCCGCATAGCCCGGCGACAGGATATCCCCGCCAAGGTCGATATCCGGTCTGGTCCCATCCTCGGGCAGGAGCGTTTGCAGCGCCCCGTTCACAAACAGGGCCATATGGCCCATCCGCAGCTGGGTGCCGTCAAAGATCGGCCCGCCCGAGACGCGCAGCGTGGCAGCGGTCATGGCTGACCCTCCGCAGCAAAAAGATGTGCCAGCGCCAGCGCGCCCTCAAGCGGCGTGGCTTTGGGCGCGATCAGGCTCTGTTGCATCCGGTCGGGCAGATAGGCGGCAAATTCCGGTCCGATCCCACCGGTCAGGCAGAGCGGCTGGCCCTGCTGCCAGCCCATTCGGATCAACCGGTCGGCAATTGCATCCGCCCCGGCCTCCATCACCGCCAGCGCCAGAGCGTCACCCTCTTCGGCAAATCGGGTCACGGCCCGGGCCAGTTGCCCGAAATCAGCGGGTGAGGCCCCGGCGGCAAAGCGCAGGATGCCAAGGGGGTCGGCAAACTGATCAAGGAAATGACTGGCAAGGTCTGAGGGGGCGCGCAGCCCATCCACCACATCCAGACTATAGCTGAGCGCCGTCCGCCCCACCCACATTGCCGAGGCCGGATCGCCCAGAACCGCGCCCCACCCGCCGATAAAGCGCATCTTTCCCCTGATCTGGGACGCGACGAAAGATCCGGTGCCGCAATGGGCAAGATACCCGTCCTCGTCCCCCAGCACGCCTTTAAGCGCGGCGGGCTGGTCATCTTCGATCTTGACGCGCGAAAAGGGCAGGGCGGCATGGATCGCGGGGATCTGCGCCGGGCTGATGATCCCGGCCAGCCCGAGATAGCTGGGCAGGGCGGCCAGCTGGTCCGCCGGTTGGCCGGAGCGTTGCGACAGCAGATCCAGACAGCGCCTGATCTCGGCCATCGCGCCCTCGAAATCGGAGTTCACATTCACCGACCCGCCTTCGACGTCATGTCGGGTGGGGCCGCTCTCCAGCACCATCCGGCATTTGGTGCCGCCGCCATCCACGGCAATGACCGGGTGCGGGGGGCAGGGGGATGAGGGGGCGAAAATTGATGTCATGGTCAAACTGTAAAGCGCAGATGAGGGCAAAAGAACAGGCCAAACTCGGACTGATTGCAAGGTCTTGCCGGAGTGCAGGCGCCGCTCCAAAGGCGGGCGCGGGTGATGTCGCTTGCTTTCCCAATCGCGCTGCGTATTTTGGGGCGAACTTTTTTGATCGGAAAACCTGCCGTGAATATGATGTCTACCTTCGTCAAACCGATGCATCCCGAGGGGCGTCGGTTTGTTGCCATTTTTGCCGCGATCACCGTGGTGCTGTTTTTGCTGTGGGAGCCGCTTGGCTGGATCGGGGTCGGGCTGACCGTCTGGTGTTACTACTTCTTCCGCGATCCCGAACGCATGTCGCCGGTGCGCGATGATGTGATCATCAGCCCGGCGGACGGGGTGGTGTCGCTGATCGAACCGGCGGTGCCCCCGACGGAACTGGGGATGGAAGACAAGCCGCTGACCCGCGTCAGCGTGTTCATGTCGGTCTTCAACTGCCATGTGAACCGGATGCCGGTGGGCGGCAAGATCATCAAGATCGCCTATCGCCCGGGCAAGTTCTTCAACGCCTCGCTCGATAAGGCCAGCAAGGATAATGAGCGCAACAGCCTGCGGATAGAAATGCCGGACGGGCGCGACATTGCCGTGGTGCAGATCGCGGGTCTCGTGGCGCGCCGCATTGTCTGTTTCACCGGCGAGGGGCAGCGTCTGGGGCTTGGGGAGCGGTTCGGCCTGATCCGCTTTGGCTCTCGTCTGGATGTCTATCTGCCGGAAGGGGTCGAGCCGATGGTGCGTCTGGGCCAGACCATGATCGCGGGTGAAACGCTGATTGCAGAGCTGACCGACGCGTCGGACGCAGGCGGCAGCCCCGATGCTTGATGACCCCCAAAAGGCGCCCCGCAAGGTTGCCCTGATCCAATTGGTGCCGAATGTGATGACCGTGGCGGCGGTCTGTGCGGGGATGACCGCGATCCGGTTTGCCATTCAGGGCCATGTCAGCTGGGCGGTTGGGTTTATCTTGCTGGCGGCAGTGCTGGATGGTCTGGACGGCCGGATGGCGCGGCTGGTCAATGGGCAGTCCGAAATGGGGGCCGAGCTGGACAGCCTGGCCGATTTCCTGAATTTCGGCGTGGCGCCTGCATTCATTCTTTATTTCTGGGGGCTACAGGATCTGCGTTCGCTGGGATGGCTGGCGGCGCTGACCTTTGCGATCTGCTGCCTGATCCGTCTGGCGCGGTTCAATGTGGGCAACAAATCCGAACAGGGCGGCAGCTCGGCGCATTTCGTGGGGGTGCCCGCGCCTGCGGGTGCGCTTCTGGCCTTGGTGCCGATCTATCTGGACCGGGTGTTTGTGCAGTCGGGCCCTCTGCCGGATGGGATCACGGTGCTGTACCTGATGCTGGTGGCGTTCCTGCTGATCAGCCGCATTCCGACCCCGTCGTTCAAAACCACGCGGGTACATCGGGAGCATGTGAAATACGTGCTGGTCGCTGTGGGCGTGTTCGGGGCGGCCTTTGTAACCTATATCTGGTTGACGCTCCTGCTGTGCAGTGTGGCCTATCTGGTTCTGGTGGCCCTCGGGGCGCTGCGGATGCTGCGCCACTGACAATCGCCGTGTCCAGAGGCTGTGTCCTGAGCCAGATGATTCGCCGCGGATCTGCGCTGTTGCCTTTGGGGTCGCTTTTCTTCACCTTCCGAATTCGTTTGAATTCAGCGGCTTGCGTAAATGCGCGACCGACTGTCGCCGGATTGCGACCTGTGGAAAGCGGCGCTGCGCCTTGACATCCGGGGCCTTGATCTGACATTCAGACCCTGTGATCGGTTCCGCGCGAGCAGAGGCTCCGCGGTAGCAATAGGGAATACGGTGAGGTGTAGCCAACAGGCGCCAATTCCGTGACTGCCCCCGCAACTGTGAGCGGTGAGCGACGCTGAACATGCCACTGGGAAGCCGCCGAAAGGCGCCTCGGGAAGGCCAGCCAAGCTTTGACCCGCGAGTCAGGAGACCTGCCGGACACTGGGCCAGGGAGACCTTGCCCATTTCCAACCGGACGCCGGGGTGAGCGTCTGGCCCGGCGGTCCCAGAATGAAAACCGGACCCACCGTGCCAACTCCCCGTTGTTCATTCCTGCTTGCAGGGCGCGCGAAAGACGTGTCCGCACTGTCGAATGAGGACGATATGAAAACGACCTTTCTGGCCAAAGCACTGGCCATTTCCCTTCCCGCATTGCTGCCGGTCACGGCCTTTGCGCATTTCCAGCTGAACTATACCAAGGATGCGTTGATCGAACGTCCGGGGGACGTGCCGATGGGGCTGATCTTCTGGCACCCGATGGAGAACGGGCACGCCATGGATATGGGCCAGCCGCAGGAATTTTTCATGGTGCATAATGGCGAAAAGACCGACCTGATGGATCGTCTGGAGCCTGCGACCTTCAAAGGGGCCTCGAACGAGGCCGCCGCCTACCGGGCCAGCGTGCCGGTCAAACGCTCGGGCGATTACGTGGTGGTGACGGTGCCCGCCCCCTATTATGAGCAAAGCGAAGACATCTATATCCAGCAGATCGCCAAGGTTGTTCTGAACCGCAACACGCTGCCCACCGACTGGGATCAGCCGGTGGGTCTGCCGACCGAGATCCTGCCGCTCAACAAGCCGTATAACGTGATCACCGGCTCGACCTTCTCGGGGCAGGTCCTGTCCGAAGGGAAGCCCGTTGCCGGCGCCGAGATCGAAATCGAATATATGGCGGCCGAACCGGATCTGGAGCGGTTCGCGACCTCCGGCAGCACCGTTCAGCCAATGGCCGGAGGGTCCATCGTTGCGCTGACCGATGCCAATGGCGTCTTTACCTTCGGCATTCCGAAAGCTGGCTATTGGGGGTTTGCGGCCCTTGGAACCGGGCCCGAGACGGAACATGAAGGCAAGGAGCTGAGCCAGGATGCCGTGTTGTGGATCCGGGCGGAGGATCTGAAATGACACGCGCACTCCGCAGTCAAAAAGGGGAGGGGGCAGGATGCATATCGTAGATGGCGCCCTGTCCAACCCGGTGGTGATTGGCGGGGCGGTCCTGGCCATTGGCGGGCTTGCCATGGGCCTGAAGGATCTCACCCTTGAACGTATCCCCGCGGCGGGTGTGTTATCGGCGAGCTTCTTTGTGGCCTCGCTGATCCATGTGCCGATCGGGCCCAGTTCGGTCCATTTGATCCTGAACGGGCTGGCCGGGCTTGTGCTGGGCTGGGCCGCCTTTCCGGCCCTGTTTGTCGGGCTGTTGCTGCAGGCGGTGTTCTTTGGGTTTGGCGGTCTGACCGTACTGGGGGTGAATGCGGTGAATATCGCGCTGCCTGCGGTGCTGGTCGGGCTGGCGTTTCGGCCGCTTGTGGCGCGGGGCTCGCCGCGTCAGGGCGCGATCTGGGGCGGCATCGGCGGGGGCATGGCCATTGCGGCCACCACCATCGCCGTGGCGATTTCCCTCGCGCTGACCGGGGATGAATTCCTGCCCGCCGCAAAGCTGGTGTTTTTTGCCCATATCCCGGTGATGGTGATCGAGGCGCTGTTGTCCGGGGCCGCCATTTTCCTGGCCCGCCGTGTCAAACCTGAACTGTTCATGGATGTGAAAGGAGGGCTGACATGATCCACATGATCCACATGATCCGGGCCTTCTTTCTGACCGCGCTTCTGGCGCTGCCGGTCCTGCCGGCTTATGCCCATAACGTGATTTCCGCCGTCTTTCCGTCAGGATCGAATATCGAGGGCGAGGTCGGGTTTTCCAACGGCGACATGGCCGCTGATCTGCTGATTGAGGTGTTTGACGAGGCGGGCACCAAGATCGGGGAAACCACAACCGATGCGGACGGGTTCTTTCTGTTCACACCGGCCCAGCCGGTCACCCATGTGTTCCGGGGCGATCTGGGGGCGGGTCATGTGGCCGAGGTGATCATGCCCGGCGCGGAAGTGGCAGAGCTGATGGGGCAAAGCCCGACCGCCCCCAATCCTGCTGCCGCGGCGTCGGTGCTGCAAGGCGCGCCCGGGCAGATGATGGCGTCAACTGCCGGTCTGTCTGATCAGGCACAATCCGAGCTTGCGACCATGCTGCGCACCGAGTTGCGCCCGCTGCGCAAGGAAATCACCGCCCTGAAGAATGAAGCGAATTTCCAGTCCATCCTTGGCGGGATCGGCTATATTTTCGGCCTGTTTGGCGTGGTCTTCTATATCGCCGCACGGCGCAAGATGGGGGACAAGATGGGGGATAGGCAATGACCTATGTTCTGACCGGCGTTGAAAAACCCCTGTCCGGCTTTGGCGCGTTTCGCGCTGCCGTCTCTGCGCTGGACCCGCGGATGCGGATCGTGATGACCCTGGCCTATGCGATTGTTGTGGTCGGGCTGAGCGACCTGCGGGTCCTGACCGGCGCCATGGGCCTGTCGGTCTGGCTGCTCTGCCTGTCCGGCCTGCCGTTTCGCCAGACCTTGAAACGCATGGCGATGATGGACAGTTTCATCATCTTCATGCTGGTGCTGCTGCCCTTTACCATGCCGGGAACGCCGATCTTCACGATCTGGGGGTTTGCCGCCAGCTGGGAAGGGCTGTGGCGCGCGGTGGAAATCGCGCTGACCGCCAACGCGGTGATCCTTGCGGTGATGACGCTGGTGGGCACGATGGAGCCGGTGACCATGGGGCATGCGTTATTTGCGCTGAAAACCCCGGCGCGGCTGGTGCATCTGATGATGTTCACCATCCGCTATATCGAAGTGCTGCGCGAGGAATACCTGCGCCTGCGCACCTCGATGAAACTGCGCGGCTTCCGCCCCGGCACCAACTGGCACACCTATCGCAGCTATGGCTATCTGGTGGGGATGATGCTGGTGCGGGCGATCGAACGGTCCGAACGCATTCTGGCGGCGATGAAATGCCGGGGGTTCTCGGGCCGTATCCTGCTGCTCGAGGAGTTCCGGCTGACCCGATCCGACATCCTGTTTGCCCTGTCCCTTGCGGTTGCATTGCTGACCCTGATCGGCGCCGAGGTTCTCTATGCCACTCATTGAGCTGGAAGACATCCACTTTGCCTATCCGGGGCTGGACCCGGTGCTGGAAGGGGCGGCGCTGCGGCTGGAACCGGGCGAGCGCCTGTCGCTGGTCGGGCCAAACGGGGCGGGCAAATCCACCCTGCTCAAGATCATCATGGGGTTGATCACCCCCCTGAGCGGCACGGTGAAAGCCTTTGGCAAACCCTGCATCGCCGAGGCGGATTTCCACGAGATGCGCCGTCGGGTCGGGCTGGTTTTCCAGGATGCGGATGATCAGCTGTTCTGTCCAACCGTTGCCGAAGACGTGGCCTTCGGGCCGCTTAACCTGGGCAAATCCAAGCACGAGGCGCTGGCGATTGTGGACCGGGTGCTGTCGCGTCTGGGGCTGATCCATCTGCGGGATCGGGTCACCCACAAACTTTCGGGTGGCGAAAAGCGACTGGTCACGCTGGCCACGGTTCTGGCGATGGAGCCCGAGGTGCTGATCCTTGATGAACCCACCAATGCGCTCGACCCGGACAATTACGCGCGTCTGATCGAGATCCTCAAAGGGTTGGATCAGGCGATCCTGCTGGTCAGCCATGTGCCGGAATTTCGCTCTGAAATCGCGCCGGAAGGCTATCGGCTGGAAGGGCGCAAACTGGTGCGATTCTGAAAATACCCCGCCCTCCGGACCTGTCCGGGGGGTGATTTTCCCTGAGGCTTGCAGTTTTTATCAAAACTGTAGCCCCTCGTGACGTGACCGGTTTGCTGCGCGCAGCGCGATCTGCTACACCCTGACAGAAGGTTCGCCGCCAGTTGGGGCCAGTTGGAGAATGTGATGAGCAGATTGACAGGCCGCCGCCCGGTTCATGAAACCTATTACACGAAAATCAAGGAAATGATCCTGTTTGGAGAGGTGCTGCCCGGCCAGCCGCTGACCATTCACGGGTTGGCAGAGGCGATTGGGGCGGGGGTGACACCCGTGCGTGAAGCCATTCGAAAACTGACCACGGAAGGCGCGCTCGAGGTTTTGGAAAATCGGCGGGTGGCGGTTCCGGTCATGACCAAGGAGCGGTTCGAGCAGATCGAAATCCTGCGTCTTTCCGTTGAGCCAAAATTGGCAGAGATGGGTGCTAAGCAGCTGGATAAAAAAGATATTGATCGGTTAGAGGAAATTGACGACGCGATGGGCGAGGCGATTGATCTGGGGGATATCCGGGGCTATCTGGAAACCAATTACCGGTTCCATTTTGCGCTATATGCCCCGTCTGAGGCCGATATTCTGTTGCGCCATGCCGAGATGCTCTGGTTGCAGATTGGCCCTTCTTTGCGGGTGGGATGTGGCCGGTTTGGCACGTCAGGTCAGAGTGACCAGCATATGGAAGCGATCCGGGCGTTGCGGGCAAAAGATCCGACAGCCGTCGGGGCCGCCATGGCCGAAGATATCCGCCAGGGTATGGGGTTTGTGCAAAAATCCCTTACCGCATGACAGACCCCTGCTGCGCGACAAGGTAAAGGAATATCTTGACGCGCTGCACACTTTTGATCAAAAGTGCATCCAGATCTGAGCGCCCCATGTCAAATGGGCGTCAAAGGAGGACAGATGACACAGGATCGCCGCAGCGGCTGGATGAACACCCTGCCCGAAGAGTTTACCGAATATGCACGCGGGCGCCGCGTGGAGGAGGTCGAATGCATCATTCCCGACCTTGCCGGTACCTCGCGCGGCAAAGCGATGCCTGCGGTCAAATTTGACCCGGAGGAGGCGCTGGCGCTGCCGATTTCCCTCTTTTACCAGACGATTTCCGGCGAATATGTGGATATGGAGATCGAGAACCAGTGGCTGGAGCGCGACGTGGTGCTGCGCCCGGACATGTCCACCGCCAATGCGGTGCCCTGGGCCGAGGATGCCACGGTGCAGATCATCTGTGACATGTTCACCCGCGAGGGGGATCCGTTGCCGATTGCCCCGCGCAACCTGCTCAAACATGTGGTGGGTCTTTACCGGGCGCAGGGATGGGATCCGGTCGTGGCGCCAGAGCTGGAATTTTACCTGACCAAGCCCAATCTTGACCCGAACGAACCGATCGAAGCGCCGATCGGGCGCACCGGGCGGCAAGGGGCCAGCCGTCAGGTCTATTCCATGTCGGCGGTAGATGAATACGGGCCGGTGATCGACACGATTTTCGACTTTGCCGAGGCGCAGGGGCTGGAGATTGACACGGTTATCCAGGAAGGCGGGGCCGGCCAGATCGAGATCAACCTCAATCATGGCAACCCGGTCTATCTGGCCGATCAGGTCTTTTTGTTCAAACGCACCATCCGCGAGGCCGCGTTGAAAAACGGCGTTTTTGCCACGTTCATGGCCAAGCCGATGCGCGATGAACCGGGCAGCGCGATGCATGTGCACCAGTCGGTTGTGGACAGCGCGTCCGGCCAGAACGTGTTCTCGAACACAGATGGCACCGCGTCGGACCTGTTTCGCTGGTTCATTGGTGGATCGCAGAAATACATGATGGATGTGGTGCCGCTGCTGGCGCCCTATGTGAACTCGTTCCGGCGGATCACGGTTGAAGGGCAGTCGGCGCCGTCAAATCTGGAATGGGCGGCGGACAACCGCACCACCGGGCTGCGCGTGCCCCATTCCGGCCCTGCGGCGCGGCGGCTTGAAAACCGGGTGATTGGCATGGATTGCAACCCGTATATCGCCATCGCGGCCTCTCTGGCCTGCGGCTATCTGGGTATGATGAACCGGGTCGAGCCGCGCGCGGAGGCGACCAAGGAGGTTTGGGAGGCGGAGGAGCCGCTGCCGGTCTCGTTGCAGGCTGCGCTGGAGCTGTTTGATGAGGCGCATGAGATCCGGGCCGTGCTGGGGGAGGAGTTTTGCAAGCTCTATTCCGATATCAAATGGGCGGAGCACGAGGAATACCAGCGGGAAATCTCGCCCTGGGAACGCCGTCACCTTCTTCTGAATGCCTGATATCCAACCGGGAAATGCGAGGACATTATGGATCTGCTGACCGTCAATGATCGTGCGGGGGAATATCCGCACTCCTATTATGCTGCCACCGCCACGCCGCTGGATCGGTTCCCGAAGGCCCGGGGAGAGATCACCTGTGACGTCTGTGTCGTGGGCGGTGGGTTCATGGGGCTGTCAAGCGCGCTGCACCTGGCGCAGAAGGGCTATGATGTGGTGCTGCTTGAGGCACAGCGCGTGGGGTTCGGGGCCTCGGGGCGCAATGGCGGACAGGTCGGGCAGGGGCAGCGCCTTGATCAGGATGATCTGGAAAATATGGTCGGCAAGGCCCATGCGCAGGAATTGTGGGCGCTGGCCAATCAATCGGTGGATCTGGTGCGGGATCTGTCGAAATCCGATCTGGTGCGGGCGGATTTCCACGATGGGGTGCTGCACACCGATCACCGCCGGCGTTATGTTGCCCATAGCCGGGACTATGCCCGCAAGCTCAACGATGAATACGGCTATGACAAGATTCGGTTTGTCGATGAAGAGGAATGTCGCCATCTGGTGAACTCGCCCGCCTATTACGGGGGGACGCTGGATCTGGGGGCGGGGCATATCCACCCGCTGGAATTTGCCTTGGGACTGGCGCGGATGGCGGTTCAGGCCGGGGTGCGGATCTTTGAGGAAAGCAAGGTCAGCGAGATCATCGAAGGGGACCCGGCAAAGGTGGTCACCGACGCGGCCACCCTGTCGGCGCGCCATGTGGTGATGGGCTGCAATGGCTATCTTGGAAAACTGCAGCGCCATGTGGCCGAGCGGGTGATGCCGATCAACAATTACATTGTCGCCACCACGCCCATGACCCCGGCGCAGCAGGAAGATCTGATCCGCAACAACTATGCCGTGGCCGACAGCAAATTCGTGATCAACTACTTCCGCTTCTCCGACGACCACCGCCTGCTTTTCGGTGGCACGGAAAGCTATCGTTACAAGTTCCCGTCCGATATTGCCGGTGCGGTGCGCCGCCCGATGGAGGAGATCTTTCCGCAGCTCAAGGGCATCGGCATCGACTATGCCTGGGGCGGTACGCTGGGGATCACCATGAACCGGATGCCACATGTGGAACGGATCAGTGGCAATATCCTCTCGCTGTCCGGTTTTTCGGGCCATGGTGTGGCGCTGGCCACCCTGTCGGGTCAGATCGCGGCGGAAGCCATCGCGGGGCAGGCGGAACGGTTTGACATTATGGCGAATGTGCCGACCCAACGCTTCCCCGGCGGGCCTGCGCTTCGCTCTCCCCTTCTGGTTCTGGCCATGTTGTGGTTTAGTCTCAGGGACAGGCTCTGAGGCGCGGCTGAGGGGGGAACATGCGGCGGATCTATGAAAATCTGGCCTATTCGGATCGCCCGATCCGTGACCGGTATTGGAGCCGTTTCCTGCCGGACCCGGCACCGGAATATCCAGCCCTGAGCGGGGAGGCAGAGACGGATTTTGCCGTGATTGGCGGCGGGTATGCCGGCCTGTCTGCCGCCCTCCAGCTGACTGAGGCCGGGGCCGATGTGACGGTGCTGGATGCGATGACCCCCGGCTGGGGCGCGTCGGGGCGCAATGGTGGGCTGGTCTCAGTGGGGGCCGCAAAGCTCGATGATGGCCAGATCCTGCGCCGCTACGGGCCGGACGATGCGCGGCTGTTTTTTGACGCTGAGCGGGCGGCGGTGGATCTGGTTGAAACCTATCTGGAGCGGTTTGCGCTGGATGTGGACCGCCAGTCCGGCGGTTACACCTATCTGGCCCATCGGCCCGACGCGGTGCAGGGGCTGAAAGACTATGGCCAGCAATATACCAGCCGCTACGGGTTGCCCTATCAGTTCATCCCGAAAGAAGAGATGCCCGCCCGCGGCATGACCAGCCCGGATTTTCATGGGGCGGTGACCCTGCCGATCGGCTTTGCGCTCAACCCGATGAAATTCGTGCTGGGGCTGACCGGGGCGGCAGAGCGCGCCGGGGTGCGGATCCATTCCCGGTCGCCAGTCATGGAGATCACGCCGGGAGCACCACATATCCTGCAGACGCCTCAGGGCAGGCTGCGGGCCAGGCACCTGCTGATCTGCACCAATGGCTATTCCTCGGAGGACCTGCCCGACGCCTTGGCCGGACGTTACCTGCCGGTGCAGTCAAATATCCTCGTGACGCGCCCTATGACAGAGGATGAACTGGCGGCGCAGGGCTGGACCTCGGACCAGATGTGCGTCGATAGCCGGACCCTGCTGCATTATTTCCGCCTGCTGCCGGATCGGCGGATGTTGCTTGGGTTGCGCGGCTCCGTGCGTGTGACAGAGGCAGAGATGGCCCGAACCGAGGCCATGGCGCGGGCGGATTTCGACCGGATGTTCCCGGCCTGGCAGCAGGTGGAGACAGAGTATTTCTGGTCCGGCCTCATCTGCATGACCCGCAACCTCGTGCCATTTGCGGGGCCGGTGCCGGGGATGGACAGGGCTTGGGCCGCGCTTGGATTTCACGGCGGCGGCGTGACCATGGCGCCCTATGCGGGGGCGTTGATTGCCGATATGGCGCTTGGGCGGGCTGCCCGCCCGCATCCCGGTTTGATGCAACGCCCCTTGCGCCGGTTTGAACTGGGTCGCTGGCGGCGCAGCGCCTTGCCCGCGGCCTTTGCCTGGTATCGGCTCTGTGATGAGGGGCTTGGCGGATAGGATATCGCCCCCGACCGGCCTCCTGCCCGGCGTGGTGCCTGCCGGGCCATTCCCTGATCCCTCTGCCCGCTTTGGTCCTTTATAGGTATGGGGGAGTGCAAGCTGATATGACTTTGCATACTCTGTCGGAGTTATTTTTGAATCTGTGTGGTTCTTTTGAGTTGAAGAGGTATGCGTCGCCGGCTTTGAGGGTTCTGGTTTCTGGACCGACGGTGATTTCGAGTTCGCCTTCGATGACGATGCCGCCTTCATTTGCGTCATGTTCGATCATGGTTTCGCCGGTATCGGCGCCGGGTTCGTATCTTTCGTGCAGGATCTGGAGGCCGTGGAGTTTTGCGTCCCCGACCTGTTTGAGGGTGATTTTTTTCTGGGCGGCTTCGTTTCCCTGGTAGAGGAGGGATGTGAGGTCTCTGAGCTCTGCGGGGGTGAAGAAGGTCTGGGATGTTGTTGTTGCGTCGGGTTCAAAAAACTCTGACATGGAAATTCCGAAACCGCCCAGAATTTTGCGCAAACTTGCGACGGAAGGGCTGGATCTGTTGGTTTCGATCATCGAGATCTGCCCGTGCGGCACGCCTGCGGATTCGGCGAGCTGTCTTTGAGACATGTTGAATTGCTGTCTCAGCTGCTTCAAACGGGTGCCAACGTCAAATTCGTCCACCATGGATTGGGTCCTTTCATCGCTTTTTGCCAGATTGGGCGATTCAGCGAGTTTTGTCCAAACTCACCTCTAGCAATGCTCAATAAATTGAGCAATACAGGATGCGAGAATCAATGAATATGTGAATCGATCCCGGATTTTTGGGGGGGAGACACATTCCGTCACCTGTGGAGGAGCCTCACGTGAGCACTACTGAAACCCTCAAATCCCGCCGCGCCGAGGCTGTTGCCAATGGCGTTGCCACCCGTGGCATTTATGCGGTGCGCGCAGAGAATGCCGAGCTGTGGGATGCCGATGGCAAGCGTTATATCGACTTTGCGGCGGGCATTGCCGTGAACAATACCGGCCATCGTCACCCGAAGCTGATGGAAGCGGTTGCCAAGCAGTCCGAGGCGTTTACGCATACCTGTTTCCACGTGGCGCCTTATGAAAGCTATATCGCGCTGGCGGAGCGTCTGAACGCGTCGACGCCGGGGGACTTCAAGAAAAAGACCATGATGGTCACGACCGGCGCGGAAGCGGTGGAAAACGCGGTCAAGATGGCGCGGGCTTACACTGGCCGTTCGGGTGTGATTGCCTTTTCCGGCGCCTTCCATGGGCGCACCCTGATGGGCATGGCGCTTTGTGGCAAGGTGACCCCTTACAAGAAAGCCTTCGGGGCGATGCCGCCCGAGGTGCTGCATGCGCCGTTCCCGAATGAATTCCACGGGGTCACGGTCGAACAGTCGCTGGCGGTGCTGGACAATATGTTCAAAAGCTCGATCGACCCGGAACGTGTGGCGGCGATGATCATTGAACCGGTGCAGGGTGAAGGCGGCTTCAACATTGCCCAGCCTGAATTCCTGCGCGCGCTGCGCAAGATCTGTGACGATTACGGCATCATCCTGATTGCGGATGAGGTGCAGGCGGGGATTGCGCGGACAGGGAAACTTTTTGCGTTTGAGCATGCGGGCGTGGCCGCCGATCTGGTGACCATGGCCAAGGGCCTGGCGGGCGGCTTCCCGCTCTCAGCCGTCACTGGCCGGGCCGAGGTTGTCGATGCCGCCCCGGTGGGCGGCATCGGCGGCACCTATGCGGGCAACCCGCTGGCGGTGGCGGCGGCCAATGCTGTCTTTGACGTGATCGAGGAAGAGAAGCTTTGCGACCGCGCCACTGAGATTGGTGAGACGGTCAAATCCCGTCTGAACGCCCTGGCGGCGCGTCAGGGGATGGAAGCGATTGGCGACGTGCGTGGCCTTGGCGCGATGATTGCCTTTGAACTGGTCACCGACCGTGACACCAACGCCCCGGATCCCGCGCTGACCCAGGCCATTGTGGCCGAGGCCGAGGCGCGTGGTCTGATCATTCTGCCCTGCGGCACCCGCGCCAATGCTGTGCGCCTTCTGCCGCCGCTGACCATTCCGATGGAACAGCTCGACGAGGCGATGGACATCATTGAGGCTTCGATTGAAGCTGCCATCAGCAAAACCGCCGCGTAAGCCGCGAACAGGAGACAAAGATATGGCGAAAGATCTTTCCCCCCAATCCCAGCCGGCGCTGGCATCCTTCAACTGGGACGATGCCTTCCTGCTGGAAGACCAGCTGACCGAAGATGAGCGTATGGTCCGTGATGCGGCCCGCGCCTATAGCGAAGACAAGCTGATGCCGCGTGTGACCGAGGCGTTTGCGCGCGAAGAAACCGATCCGGAGATCTTCCGTGAGATGGGTGAAATGGGCCTGCTGGGCACCACCATCCCGGAAAAGTTCGGCGGCATTGGCGCGGGCTATGTGACCTATGGTCTGGTGGCGCGTGAAGTTGAGCGCATCGACAGTGGCTACCGTTCGATGATGTCGGTGCAGTCCTCGCTGGTGATGTATCCGATCTATGCCTATGGCACCGAAGAGCAGCGCGCGAAATACCTGCCGAAACTGGCATCGGGTGAGTGGATTGGCTGCTTTGGCCTGACCGAGCCGGATGCGGGCTCCGATCCCGGTTCGATGAAAACCACCGCCAAAAAGGTCGATGGCGGCTATGTTCTGAACGGCTCGAAAATGTGGATCTCGAACGCGCCGATCGCGGATGTGTTTGTGGTCTGGGCCAAATCGGATGCCCATGATGGCAAGATCAAGGGCTTTGTGCTGGACAAAGGCACCAAGGGGCTGAGCGCGCCGAAGATCGAAGGCAAGCTGTCCTTGCGCGCGTCGATCACCGGCGAGATCGTGATGGAGAATGTGGAAGTGGGCGAAGACGCCCTGCTGCCGGATGTTGAAGGCCTGAAAGGTCCGTTTGGCTGTCTGAACCGCGCGCGTTACGGCATTGCCTGGGGCGCGATGGGGGCGGCTGAGGCCTGCTGGCACGGTGCCCGTCAATATGGGCTGGACCGCAAACAGTTCGGCAAGCCCCTGGCGCAGATGCAACTGTTCCAGCTGAAACTGGCCAATATGCAGACCGAGATCACCCTGGGCCTGCAAGCCGCTCTGCGCGTCGGTCGCCTGATGGACGAAGCCAAAGCCGCGCCCGAGATGGTGTCGCTGATCAAGCGCAACAATTGCGGCAAGGCGCTGGATATCGCGCGTCTGGCCCGTGACATGCATGGCGGCAACGGCATCAGCCAGGACTTCCACGTGATCCGTCACATGGTGAACCTTGAGACGGTGAACACCTATGAAGGCACCCATGACGTGCATGCGCTGATCCTGGGCCGTGCCCAGACCGGGTTGCAGGCCTTCGCCTGATCCCGTCGAACAGATCCGGCCACTTGTTCCTCTTGGTGGCCGGATCCCTGAGGAAAGCCGTACATATCTCCCCAGATTTGACATCTGCGGCTTTCCTCGTCTTTCCCTGACCTTCAAACATGACGAGAGAGCCGATGAAGCGAAACCTGATTGCCGGTGAATGGCTGGATGGCGTGGATGCCGTTCCAAACCTCAACCCCGCAGACCTGTCGGATGTGATTGGCACCTATGCCCATGCCTCTGTTGAACAGGTCAATGACGCGGTGGCGGCGGCCAATGCGGCGCTTCCGGCCTGGGCGAATGCCTCGCCGCAACTGCGCTCGGACCTGCTTGAGGCGGTGGCGGGGGCGCTGTTTGCCCGCAAGGATGAGATCGGCACGATCCTGGCCCGCGAAGAGGGCAAGACGCTGGCGGAAGCCATCGGGGAAACCGTCCGCGCGGCGCAGATCTTTCGCTTTTTTGCCGGAGAGGCGATCCGTGTGACCGGGGATGCGGTGGCCTCGGTGCGCCCGGATGTGGATGTGGAAGTGTCGCGCGAACCGGTGGGGGTTGTGGGCCTGATCACGCCCTGGAACTTCCCGATTGCGATCCCGGCGTGGAAAATCGCCCCGGCGCTGGCCTATGGCAATGCGGTGGTGTTCAAACCTGCGGACCTGACACCGGGATCGGCGCATCTGCTGGCTGAGATCCTGCACGAGGCCGGCGTGCCCGCGGGCATCTTCAACCTGGTGATGGGGCGCGGCTCCGTTGTCGGACAGGCCATCGTGGACCACCCCGGCGTCACCGCAATCAGCTTTACCGGGTCGGTGCCGGTGGGGCGCAACATGGCTGTGGACGCTGCGCGCGGCATGAAAAAGCTGCAGATGGAAATGGGCGGCAAGAACCCGATGGTGATCCTGGACGATGCCGATATGGACATTGCCGTCTCGACCGTCCTCAATGGCGCCTTCTTCTCGACCGGCCAGCGCTGCACCGCGTCCTCGCGCATTATCGTGCAGGCGGGCATCCATGACGCGTTTGTCGAGCGGCTCGCGGCGGAAATGCAGGCGCTCACCGTGGGCAACCCGCTGGATGTGGCCACGCAGATCGGCCCGGTTGTGTCGGAAAACCAGCTGAACGGCAATCTGGGCTATGTGGATCTGGCCCGCTCCGAAGGGGCCGAGGTGATCGGCGGGGAACGCCTCAACCGCGACACCGAAGGCTTCTTCCAGGCCCCGGCCATGTTCGTCGGCGCCACCAACCAGATGCGCAGCTCGCGCGAAGAAATCTTCGGACCCTGCGCCTCGATCATCAAGGTCGCCGATTTTGACGAGGCACTGGCCACCGCCAATGACACCGAGTTCGGCCTCTCCGCAGGGATCTGCACCGCAAGCCTGAAACATGCCCGCAACTTCAAACACAACGCAAAAGCCGGAATGGTCATGGTCAACCTCCCAACCGCAGGCGTCGACTACCACGTCCCCTTCGGTGGAACAAAAGCCTCTAGCTATGGATCAAGAGAACAGGGTAAATACGCCGCAGAATTCTACTCAACAATCAAAACCAAATACTGCTGCGCGGGGTAAGCCCTTTGGCACGTGGCGGGTTTCGGGCCGTGGGGCCTGCCGCGGGGCTTATATAAACGGATTTGCCGGGTCGTTTGGGCCCGGCGGATCTGTTTGTGCGGTGCTGGCAGCGGTCAGGGCACCATGCAAAGCTGCACAAGTTCGAGCAGCGATTTGACCCCCATTTTCTGCATGAGACGGGCACGGTGGATGTCCACGGTGCGGGGGCTGATTTCCAGCGCGGCCCCGATTTCCTTGCTGGAGACACGGGCCGGGTTGGTCAGGATGTGATCGAGAACGTCGCGTTCGCGCGCAGTCAGGTCGGCCAGCTTCAGATCCAGCTTCTGGCGCTGGCGTTGTTCGTCCTGCAATTGCAGGCTCATCGCAAGGGCGGACTGGACCCGTTCCATCAACAGGTCAAGCGGAAAGGGTTTTTCGAGAAAATCCATCGCCCCGGCCTGCATGGCCCGCACCGATTCCGGGATGCCGCCATGTCCGGTGATAAAGATGATCGGCAGGATGACTTCGTCCGTGATGAGTTTTTCCTGAAGCGCCAGCCCATCCATTTCGGGCAGGCCGTAATCGAGAATGAGGCAGCTTTGCCGGGTCTTGTCGAACGCGTTCAGGAACCCTTTGGCATCGGCGAAGGCCTCAATCTGAAAACCGCGCTTGCTGAGCGACCGGGTCAGGGCGGCCCGCACATCGTCGTCATCATCGACAAGATAGACCAGGGGGGCAGGATCAGTCATGTGCAGTCTCTTCCGTTCCGGGGCTGGTTTGCAGGGTAAAGCAGAACCGTGCGCCGCCTTGCGAGGGGGTTTCGTGCCAGATCGTTCCACCATGGGCCTCGATGATCGAGCGCGAGATGGACAGGCCCAGCCCCATGCCCCCCGACTTTATTGTATCAAACTTGCGAAACAACTCGAAATCTGCCGGAAGGCCCGGCCCGTTGTCCTGAACACAGGTCTGCACCTCGCCTTTCTTGAAAGAGAGCGAAACGGTGATCTTTGCATGGGGATCTGCATCCTTGGCCAGCGCGTCAATCGCATTGCGCAGAAGGTTGACCAGAACCTGCGCAACCTGAGTGCGGTTTCCGGTTGCGTTCAGAGGTTTGCCAGATTGCCCCCCCGGAGCAAATTCGATCTGGATTGAACGCGCGCGCGCTTCCCCTTCGACCAGTTTGATGGTCTGGCTGCAAAGGGCGACCATGTCAAACGGCACCATGCGGCCGCGATCCTTGCGGACCAGATCGCGCAATCCGCGAATGATGTCCCCCGCCCGATGTGCCTGTCGTTCGATATCCGCGCTGATCTGTCTGACCTCCTCCGTGTCGCCGTCCAGCTCGCTGAGTGCCAGATGCAGGGCGTCGGCATTATAGGCGATGGCGCTCAGCGGCTGGTTCAGTTCATGCGCCATGCCTGTTGCCATTTCACCCATCAGGTTGACCCGCGAAAGATGGGTCATTTCCCGGCTCAGCTGCTGGGTCAGATCGGCGGATTTCTTTTGCTCGTTCACATCATCGAAGATGGCGACCGCGTGGTCTGGCTGGCCAAATTCATCAAGGATGAGGATGGCGTTCACCCGCAGCCATGTGGTTGATCCATCGGGGAGCGAAAAGCAGATATCTTCAATGAATTCCGTGTCTTCACTTAGGATGGATGAGAAGTTTTCAAGCGGGGTGTTCCCCTCTTGTGGGGCAAATTGATAAAGCGACATCGTGACAAGCTGGGCGGTGCTGACCCCGAGCAGATCCGCAAGCTGATCATTGACACGAAGGAAGTTGCCGGAGATCGGTTCGATCTGCGCCATGCCGCGTGAGGTCAGTTCAAACGTGCGCCCATAAGCGGCTTCATATCTTTGCCGGGTGCGAATTTCGCGCACCAGCATTTCGCCCGTGCCCTCAAGCTCCGTATAAGGGCTGTGCAACCCGTCATCGAGGCTGGCCTCGCCACGGGTGGCCTGTTTGGTGTCTTTGACAAAGGTGCGCAGCGGGCGGTTGATCCAGTCCGCAAGCCGCAGCCCGACCAGCCCGGTCAGGACCGCAACAAGGCCCGCCACCCAGATCCAGCGGATCCGGTCCTTGGTGATTTCACCGATGAAGGCCTCGACCGGTGCATAGATCCCAACGGTCCAGGTCAGGTTGGGTTCGGGGATTGGCATCAGCAGAGAGACAAAGCGCTTTCCCTGCAATTCCAGCTCGCGGGCGGAGGTGGAGGTAGCATCATCCGACAGGAACAGAAGCTTGCCAAAGGCGGCTTTGGCGACCTCGTCGGTGATCTGGTTCACCATGGTCAGGGTTGGGTGATTCATGTCCGAATCATTGCTGATCAGAACCAGTTCGGGATGGGCCAGAACCTCTCCGTTCCGGTTCATGATGATCGCAGCCCCGCCCTTATCCGCCCAAAGTTCGGCCAGAAACCCGGAAATTGCGTTGATGTCGATGTCGATGCCCAGCACGCCCAGCAAGGTTCCGTCCTCAGACAGGACCGGGGCGGCATAGGTGATGCCGGGCTGTCTGGTGGTGAAATAGATATAGGGATCAGTCCAGATGCTGCCCTGTGTCGCCTTGGCCTGTGTGAACCAGGGGCGGGTGCGGGCCTCGTAGGTGTCGTTGTCATCATAAGCGGCGCCCAGGATCTCGAACTGATCGTTGCGCCAGACATAATGCGCGGGATGGGCAGGGCTGCTTTGATCGAAGGGTTCAATGATCTTGGTGCGGAAACGGCCCTCGGTCTCGCTGCGCATGACATAGACAAACCGCCCGTTCGGTTCAGCGAAATAAAACCCCGAGATCTGCGGGGCGACCAGCAATTGCTGGAACAAATGGCTTTCCAGCAGGGCGTCATCAGTTGTGTCCAGAACGCGGTTTTCGGCCAGGCGGCGGGTGACATCCAGGCTCTGGCGCGCTGGGGCAAGAAAGCTGCGCACCTGGCTGACCACGGTTTCGCCTGCTTCGCCCAGCAATGTGTGTGACTGGCGCAGCAGGGCGCGTTCAGAGCTGAGAAAGGTGAAGAAAATGATTGCCGACACGGCGATGAACTGCAGCCCGACCAGGGCCACGGCCAGAACCAGTCTTAAAGAGTAACGCCGTCGTTCCATATCATTTTTTTCCCAGCCAGAACCAGCTTGGCCACCTTTTCACGACTGTTCCGCTTAGCACCATAAGTAATGATACGTATAGACGACGAACATCAAGAAGCGCTTTCAAATAGGGACACTCTTTCTTTGCGGCTCCTCCCGATCCAAAGCGCGGGATGTGGTCGCCATGGGGTCGTTTTGGACGAACACAAACACGTAAGAACAAACACTCGACAGGAGATTTCGAAATGTTCCAGAAGCTGAAAATCGCGGCATATGGTCTTGCCGCAGCGGGCGTCATGGCCCCGGCCGCGATGGCCGAAGAATTCATCACCATCGGCACCGGCGGTGTGACCGGCGTCTATTATCCCACCGGTGGCGCGATCTGCCGTCTGGTGAACAAGGGCCGTCGGGACCACGGCGTGCGCTGCTCGGTCGAATCGACCGGTGGGTCGGTTTACAACATCAACACCATCCGCGAGGGTGAGTTGGAATTCGGCGTGGCCCAGTCCGACTGGCAGTATCACGCCTTTAACGGCACCTCGAAATTCGAAGAGGCCGGCCCGTTTGAAGGTCTGCGCGCCGTGTTCTCGGTGCACCCGGAGCCCTTCACCGTGGTCGCCCGTGCCGACAGCGGTATCAAGACCTTTGATGACCTCAAGGGCAAGCGCGTCAACATCGGCAACCCCGGTTCCGGTCAGCGCGGCACGATGGAAGTGCTGATGGAGGCCAAGGGCTGGACCACTGGCGATTTTGCCCTGGCCACCGAGCTGAAGGCCTCTGAACAATCTGCCGCTCTGTGTGACAACCAGATTGATGCCATGGTTTACACCGTTGGCCACCCCTCGGGGTCGATCCAGGAAGCCACCACCGCCTGCGACAGTGTGCTGGTGGAAGTGGCTGGCGATGACGTTGCCAAGCTGATCGAAGACAACTCGTTCTATCGTTCGGCCACCATTCCGGGTGGCATGTATCGCGGCAATGACGCGGATACCGCGACCTTTGGTGTGGGCGCGACCTTTGTCAGCTCGGACCAAGTGTCAGAAGACGTGGTCTATGCTCTCGTGAAGTCGGTCTTTGAAAACATCGAAGACTTCAAGGGTCTGCACCCGGCTTTTGCCAATCTCGACCCGAAAGAGATGGCCACTGCTGGTCTGTCTGCCCCGCTGCATCCGGGTGCCGAGAAATACTACCGCGAAGCCGGTATCATCGAATAAGCCACAATAACGGGGCCGGGAAATTCCCGGCCCTTTCCCCCTTATGGGGCCATAAAAAGTTGGAAATTACCAATTTCAAACGGGGAGAAGGTTCATGGCTGACAGTGAAAATCGCGCACTGAGCGAAGAAGAGCTGCAGGAACTGGTTGCTGCCAGTGACAGCGGCGCGCGCGCACCAACCGGCTGGGTTGGCACAATGATTGCCGTTGTGGCGCTGATCTGGTCGGTTTTTCAGGTGCTGCTGGCATCACCGATTTCAAACTACGTGCTGAGTGGTGATCTGATCAACAACGCGCGGCAGATCCATCTGGCCTTTGCCATTTTCCTGGCCGCCATGGCCTATCCCCTGTTCAAATCCTCGCCCCGTGACAAGATCCCGTGGTATGACTGGATCCTCGGGCTGGGGGGCGCCTTCCTGGCCATGTATGGCTATTTCTTCTACGACAAGATTGTCGGAAACGGCGGTCTGGCGGATACATCAGACGCTTATTTCGCCCTTGCGGGTCTGGTGTTCCTGTTCATCGCCGCTTACCGCACGCTTGGCCCGGTGATGGTTGGGCTGGCGATCGTGTTCCTGTTTTACGTCTTTTTCGGGTCATCCGAAGTGGTTCCCGACCAGATCCGCTGGGCTGGGGCGTCCTTGCGCAAGGCGATGAGCCATATGTGGATCACATCGGAAGGCGTCTTTGGCATCGCGCTTGGCGTGTCGACCAAATTCGTGTTCCTGTTTGTCCTGTTTGGCGCCCTGCTGGATAAGGCGGGCGCGGGCAATTACTTTATCAAGATGGCGTTTGGCGCGTTGGGCCACCTGCGGGGCGGACCGGCAAAAGCGGCCGTTGTTGGGTCTGCAGCCACCGGCCTGATTTCAGGCTCTTCGATTGCCAACGTGGTGACCACCGGCACCTTCACCATTCCGCTGATGAAACGCGTGGGGTTCACCGCTGAAAAGGCCGGATCGGTTGAAGTGGCCTCCTCGGTGAATGGTCAGATCATGCCGCCGGTGATGGGGGCTGCGGCCTTCCTGATGGTGGAATATGTCGGTATCTCTTATGTCGAGGTGATCACCCACGCCTTCCTGCCTGCAGTGATTTCCTATATCGCGCTGGTCTATATCGTTCACCTGGAAGCGGTGAAAAACAACATGCCCACCATTGGCAATAAGGTGGTGTCGATGGGCAAGACCATTGGCGGCATGTTTGCCTTTTTCGCGGGGTTTGCCGGGCTGTGTTATCTGACGCAATTCCCGGTCCGGCTGATCGTGGCCATGGTGCCCGCCGGGTCCGGCTGGATCCTCGCGGCCCTGCTGCTGGCGATCTATATCGTCCTCATCTACCTTGCTGCGCAGACCGATGATCTGGAGCCGGATGACCCCAATGCCGAGGTGGTCGAACTGCCTGATGTGGCCAAGATCTACAAATCAGGTCTTTACTATCTGCTGCCGATCATCGTGCTGGTCTACTTCCTGATGATCGAGCGTAAATCGCCGGGTCTGTCGGCCTTCTGGGCCACGCTGCTGCTCTTTGCCATTCTGCTTACTCAGAAATCGCTGAAGGCGTTTTTCCGGGGCGAAAACAACCCGTTGGGTCGCCTGCGGGACGGTGTGACCGATTGGGTTGAAGGCATGATTGATGGCGCGCGCAACATGATCGGGATCGGTCTGGCCACCGCCACCGCCGGGATCATCGTCGGCACCGTGTCGCTGACCGGGATCGGTCAGGTGATGGCCGATTTTGTTGAGTTCCTTTCGGGCGGCAACCTGATCCTGATGCTGGTCTTCGTGGCGATCCTGTCGCTGATCCTGGGCATGGGCCTGCCGACCACCGCGAACTATATCGTGGTCAGCTCGCTGATGGTGGGGGTTGTGGTGGAGCTGGGCGCGCAATCTGGCCTGATTGTGCCGCTCATCGCTGTGCACCTCTTCGTCTTTTACTTCGGGATCATGGCGGATGTGACGCCGCCCGTGGGTCTGGCGAGTTTCGCCGCCGCCGCCGTGTCGGGCGGGGATGCGATCCGCACCGGGTTTACGGCGTTCTTCTACAGCCTGCGCACCGTGGCCCTGCCGTTTGTGTTCATCTTCAACACCGATCTTTTGCTGATTGACGTGACATGGATGCAGGGGATCATCGTCTTTATCATTGCCACGATCGGGATCCTTGTGTTCACCGCGGGCACGATGGGCTTTTTCCTGACCCGGTCGCGGATCTGGGAAACCGTGGCGCTCTTGGTGGTGGCCTTTGCCCTGTTCCGTCCGGGGTTCTTCATGGACCAGATCCAGCCGCCTTATGAAACCATCGAACCGGCTGGTTTTGTGCAGGCGCTGGAAGCGGCGGAGCCCGGCAGCACATTGCGCACGGTGATTTCGGGACCGGATTTTGATACGCTTGCGGTCAAGGACCTGACCGTGCCGCTGATCGTGCCGGATGCCGACGGGGCCGATGCCCGCCTGCAGGCGCTGGGGCTGATGCTGGTGCCTGAGGGAGAGGTGATGCGCCTGGATGAACCGTCCTTTGGCACCGACCTGTCCAACCAGCTTGGCTCGTTCGACTTCTATGGCGATGATCCGGTGGCGATCACCCGGGTGCAGGCCGCAGCCGATCAGCTTCCGAAAGAGCTGATCTTCATTCCGGCGCTGATGCTGCTGGGCCTCGTGGCCTTCCTGCAGATGGGCCGCGCCCGCAAACTCGAAGCTCAAGGAGTGACGGCATGACCAAGACCATACTCTGCGCCGTGGACATCAACCGCCCGGAAGAGGACCGCAAGGTTCTGGAACGGGCCGCCAAACTGGCGGATATGGATGGGGCCCAGCTGGACATTATCACCGTGGTGCCCGATTTCGGGGCCAATATCGTGGGCGCCTATCTGCAGGACCACCATGTCTCGACCGCTCAGGACAAGGCCAAGAAACTGTTGCACGATATGTGCGAGGCAACGCTTGGGGCGGAGGTGAACGGCAGGACCCGGCATATCGTGGCAATTGGGTCGGTCTATGAAAAAGTGCTGCAGACCGCCGATCTGAACGCGGCAGACCTGATCGTGATCGGGGCGCATCGTCCTGATTTCAAGGATTACCTGCTGGGGCCAAACGCAGCCCGGATCGTGCGCCATTCTGATGCGTCGGTTTATGTGGTTCGTTGAACGAGTGCCATGTTGAAAAAGCGGGCCCTTCGGGGCCCGTTTTGCTTTGGAACCTGCCACAGGATCAGTCTGTCTTGTTCTGACATGCGGCTTTCGGCATCACTTTGCGCGAAACGCGCGGAACCTGTTGATGTTGAGGGCGTTTCGAAATTACCCTTGTCTCAAATTAAATTTGAAACGCTTTAGGGTGAAGGTCAGATGAGTGATTTTGTTTTCCAATCAACATTTCAGAACGTCAATTTCAAGAAAGCCTGCAAGGCGCTGAAGCAGAGGCGTACACGGGCTGGTAGCTTCTTGGAAGGATGGATCGGCTTTATCGGAGGTGCTCTGGGGGTTGGCGCTGTAGCTGGCCTAATAGCTGGGGTGGTTGGTGGCAATTTGGGAGGTGGCCTTGCCTATGTGGTCGGTATTGGTGGATTGATTGGCCTTTTGATGTTGTATGGCCGCAGAGGTCAGAAGGCGATGCTGGAAGCGCCGATACGATCTGGCATTACGCAAATCCGGCTGTCGCCCGAAGGCTATGCGCTTGAGCATCCGGGGCATACAAGCCTGACCCGTTGGAGCCACGTGCCCGGTGTGATTGCGACGCCGCAAGCCCTTCTGATCCTGCACAGCGATTATGAATATTACCCAATTGAAGCCGCGGCGTTTCGAGATGCCGAAGAGATGAAGGAAGTGGCCGCACAAATTCAGGACTGGATTGCGGCAACCGCCCCGGCTGACCCGGAAACCGCCGCATGAGCGACACGCACCCCCTCAGGCTGACCGCGGATCCAGACCTGGCCGCGCGGGAGTTGCGACGTGCGGGTTAAAGCGTTTCGAGGTATCGCGGTGATCCAACAATACCTGGAAACGCTTTACTGTGGCGCGTGATCTGCGGGCAGAGCTGCCAAAGGGGTGGCAAATGTGGATTGCCGGTTGGCCATGCGCTCCAGGTTGACGATGGTCGAAAGCATGATGCGGTCATGGCTCCAGTCGCCGGGGCGTTGCATCAGCAGCATGGTCATCACCACCGCGCTGATCAGGCAGCCGGTCAGCACCATCCAGATCGGCCCATGGGTCTGCCCGAGACCCTGTTCGGTGGCGGCGACGGCAAGGATACGGTTGCGCAGGCTGGAGCGGTTGCGGGTTTCGCGCCGGTCCACCAGAGCCACCGAGGGGGTGGTGCGGGAAAACAGCGCCGGTTCGCGGGCCGCCTTCGCACAGGCGCGGATCAAACATTCGCAATAGGCCCGCGCCTCCAGCCTGTGACGGGCGATCAGGGCCTGATCACAGGCATATTCGCGCAGCAGACGCACCTGACGGCGCCAGAGGAAAAAGCACGGGTTCCAGAAGGTGAGGGGGCGCAGAATTTCCAGCAGAAACTCGCATTCAACGTCGCGCTGGCGGAAATGCTGCAATTCATGCGCGACGGTCAGGCGCAGGTCCCGGCTGTCTTGCAGAAGTGCGGTGGGCAGCACCACGTAGCGGGCGAGTAGACCACGGGTGGAATAGGCCACCCGGCTGTGGTCCGAGAGCAGAAGCCGGACCCGGCCGATGCGTTTGTAGGGATGGGTGCGGCGCAGGCTGTGGCGCAGACGCAGGACAGACAGGATGACCTGGGCTGTGACCAGCAAAGTGCCGGTGGCGATCAGCGCGGTCAGGATTTGCGCCCAGAGCGCCTGGCCGGTGAGCACCTCGCGCACGAAATCTTCACGCAGTCCCAGAAGTGTTTCAAACGTGCTGGCCGACATGTTCACATGGCCCTGCAGATATTGGCCCCGTACGCACGAAGGGGTTCAAAAACGGCCACATTTCATGAGAGTGCTGTTGTGCGCTTGATGCGGTCGATTGTTGCGACACCGACGTTGAAGTCGCGCGCGATGGCACGAATGGATTTTCCCTCTTTGAGCATGGCCCTGACCTGATCCTGCTGGTGTGGTGTCAGCTTCAGCTTGCGTCCGAACTTCACGCCGCGTTTCTTTGCGGAGGTCCGTCCTTCTTCTGTGCGTTCATTGATGATGTTGCGTTCAAGTTCAGAAAGTCCAGCAAAAACAGTAAGTAAGAACTTTCCCATGGAGCTTGTTGTGTCGGCCCAGGGTTCCCGCAGGGAGCGGAATGATGCTCCGACGGCCTCTACCTTCTGGGTAATCACGAAGAGATCACTGGTTGATCGGGCCAGACGGTCGAGGCTGGTGACGACCAACGTATCACTGGGCTGTAGGGAAGCGATCATCTTTTCAAGCTGAGGCCTGCGCCGGTCAAACCCCGTGATTTTTTCCTGGAAGATCGTGTCACAACCTTCGCTCTGGAGGTGTTCGATCTGACTTTCTAGGTTCTGGCCAGTCGTCGAGACCCTCGCGTACCCGATCAGCATGGATTTTGCCCGGATTTAAGGCGCCATATACGGAACAAATATACGGATTTTACAAGGCGCTGATTTTGCGCACAAAAAAGGTCGTTCCGTTTGTTATAAGTTTCGGAACATGTCATGCTGCCATCCTCACCTCTTCGAGAGGTAAACGCGTGTCCATATCAAGATCGAAGACGCCGTATGGGTTGAAGTGGCTGTGCGGCAGTGGGTTCAGCGCCGCCATGTCTCGGTCTGTCATTTTTTCGCGCCAGGCGTGCTCACGGAGCACCTCCTGGATCATAAGGGTGTTCACGTAGACCATCGCCGCTTGCAGCAGATGCAGGCTGAGGACAGAGATTTCATGATCGTCACGACGATTGGACACCAGCTCATTGCCATTGCCGTAGAAGATGAAGTCGTTCACCCCGTTCCAGCGCTCTATAACATTGAGTCCAGAATGGATCTCGCGGCGCAGCTCCGCGTTGCCGAGATACCGGCACAGAAAGATCGTTTTAACCGCCTTGCCCAATTCCAACAGCGCCGAGAACACCGGGTGCGTTTGGCCCCGTGTAAAGCGGCGTAGGATGGTTTCCGCGTCTGCTGTCCGCAGCTTGAGGGCGCTCGCAAGGCGGATCATCTCATCGTAATGCTGCCCGATCAGACCCCAGTCGATGGGCCGGGCCATGCAAATAGACTCGATATTTGCGAAGCGATGGTCGGTTTGCTTGTCCGCGCGGGCGAGCTTTTGGTTGGCGATACCCTTCAGGCGCGGCATCAAGTCGAAGCCGAGAAGATGGCAAAAGGCGAACCCCACGACACTTTGCCCGTGGGTATCAACAAACTGGCGGTCGATATCCAGGTCCGTGCCGTGGTGCAGCACGCCTTCGATCATGGAAGCGACCTCTGAAGACGAGACTTGTTTCATCTGTGAGTGGACGCAGGTGGCCTGCTTATCAACATGCCAGTAGATCATCACCCCGCGCCCGCCATAGCGCTGGTGCCACTCTGTCATCAGGTTCTGGTCCCAGGAAGCCAACTGCGTGGAATCCGAGGCACAACTCGTGCCCGCATCTCCCCAGATATCGGCGCTTCGGATGCGGTAGGTGGCGTCTGCAATCCGCCGGGTTGCATCCTGAAGCGCTGTTTTGTGAACGAAGCGTTGCCGGATGTAGAGCAGTTCTTTGTAGCTGACCTTATGGGGGCCCGCCGCAATGGCCTTGAGCCCAATATTCGTCCCGATCCCAAACAGGGCCAGCAAGAGGCGCCGGGAGACCTCTTCCTGTGGCAAGGTCTGCCGAGATCCCGCCGCACGGAACAGCGGCGTGAACTCCGTGCGCAGGTCAACTTCCTTCAGCACATCAAGCAGGCTGGTCATCGGCCACCGTCGGCCGAGCTCTGCTTTCAGGTCTTCAAGCCCCACAGGATCAGTTTGTGGCTTCAAGGGGCGTAGAGACAGGCGCGTGCCGCCACCCCGGGACTTGAGTGTGACATCCTTGTTGGCCGGGAAGCTTTGATCGAAGGAGATCAAGGCGGTTCTCATGTTATCCCGCAAAGCTTGGACAAACTGATCCGCGTCTTGGGGCTGATTAAGAAGATTAAAGTAGTGCGCGCGGCGCGCATCAAAATCGGCGGGCAGGTCTTGGTCCGGATCACAATATCGCTTCGCGCCCTCTATCCAGATTTCCTTTGTCCGCAGTTTGTCGCGCAGGGTTTGCAGGACGCATATCTCGTAGTTGATCCGATTGACGCGGCTCACGCCCCCACGGCCCATCTCGAGGACAATATCGCGCCATTTTGGGCGGACGACACCGTCGATCGGCACCTCACTCTCAGCGTAAAACTGCGGCTTCCGATCCGATGGCTCGGTCAATATAGAAAGGGCGGCTAACAACGGCTCCGCACTGGCACTGCTGGTCCGGAATGTCAGCGCTTTCAAGATTACCGGCAGGACGCGCCGATAATGCCGCGCATAAGAGCGGCGAATTGTGTGATGCACGCGGGTCGTGAAGGAAGGCGTGTCCGCCTGGTAGGCTTGTGCGAGATCACGGATCGTTTCGCGCGGGACCACTGGGTAGATGACCTGCGGAATGTCACCGTCCGGCTGCCCATCGACCGCGAGCACGATCTTGCCCAGAAGCGTGTCTTTGCTTTCCGCCTTCCGGAAATCGGCAACGTATTCCTTGATCACCTTACTCTCAGCGCGCGCAGAGATCTTGTGGATGATGCTGATCACCAAATCGCTCAGATCATCTGTCAAATCTGTGCCCCTGGTTGCGCAAAAGCAACTCAGCAGGGCATGGCGCACGACCTCAGGACGGCGGCGCATGTCCCAAGCATCCTCGCTGGCGGCGCGCCGGGCCAGATTGGCGATATGGTCTGGGTAGACACCGTCCAAGAGATCTGCAGGAAGGCCGATGGCACGCACCATCTCTAACCGCACCACAGCATCCTGAACGGCCTGTACGCTTGTCCCGCCTGGACCTCGCGCAAGCTGCGCAAATCGCGATGCGGCCTCATCAGTCGTCAGCAAAGCATCCAAGGCGTGTTTGTGCGCCAACACCAGCCGCCCTGAAATCTTGGCGCACAGCATCTGATCGAACCGGCGTTCTGACTGGGCCACCAGCTTGTCCAAACGCGATTGGTCAGGTTGGATGAAGCGGTTGATCAGAAACCACGCCGTCATTCGCTCATCAAGCGCGGACACCTGCGGTGCGTTCGGCAAGACCTCGGCCACAAGCCATTTCACAAACTCGCCTGAAGCGGCTTGATCAAACCGTCGGAGCCGCAAATGGTCCGAAACCAGACGGCGATACCGGCGATCCGAGCGCTCTGGCACATCTGATGGCAGTGGACCGTCATACTCGATCTGCTCCGCCAAGAACTGAGCAACAATCTCTGGTATAGCATCCATTCGGTTAGGAAATCTGGCATGGCGTTGGAAAAACTTCAGGTAGTATCCGAGCACAAGCCGCTTCGGACCAGACAACCCCTTCAGCAGCGGCTGCTCTGAGGGTTGCAAAACCCAATGTAACCGCAGGGCCTCCGCTGACCAAAGTTGTTCCATGTCCGCTCCAAATTAAACTATATCGGAGCATACATACGGATCATCCCGCTATGTCAACTCAAAACGCACAACCCGAAAATGTGGCCGCTTTTGACCCCCTTCGTGCGTACAGGGCCACCTTAACCACTGGTCCAAATTTCTGCGACCGCCTCTCTCCAGCCTTCCTGATTGTGAAACAGCATTTCTGAGCGATTTTGGGGTCCAATACCGTCTCGAATGCGCAGAAGGTCGGCACGGTAGAGCCATATCTGGCTGCTCCCGAGATCAAACTTGGTATAGCCGCCTTTCTCAAGCTCGGTGCCCAGCAGGCTCAGCGTTCCATTGGTCAAACTGTAGTTCAGATTTGTATTTCCGCCCGACAGGTGGACCGAAATATCCAGATCCGCCCCGGTACCAGAGATTTCAATGCCCGGCGCCAGAGCGTCATGCAAAGTCACGTCAACACTGATGAACTGGCCGCCTGAGAAATACCCACTCATGGCTCTTCACCCTTCCCCAATACCCATGGGAAAGATGGAAAACCGGACAGGAAATTTGGTGGGCAAATGGTGGCGAAACAGTGACCTGATGGTCAAGTTTTGCTATTATTTTACAAGGTTTTTTGCTGTGTTTTCGCAATATGCCCCGGCACTTGGGGATACTGGACATTACTCACAGCCAACCCCGGTCCCTTTAAGAACAGCAAAGCCACGCCACTCACCGTTGAATGGCGTAGCTGAAGGGTCTGTCAGTCCGCGCCGGGGGCCTCGATCATGTCGACACGGGTGGCATGACGGCCGCCCTCGAACTCGGCGCCAAGAAACGCATCCACAATCTCAAGGGCCAGACCCTCACCGACAACACGCGCCCCGATCGACAGGATTTGCGCATTGTTGTGCTGACGGATCATCCGGGCCGAAAAACTGTCGGAACAGACCCCGCAGCGAATGCCCGGCACTTTGTTGGCCGCCATCATGATCCCCTGCCCGGTGCCGCAAAAGATGATGCCCAGATCGCAATCTCCGGACGCAACACGTTCAGCCGCCGCGGCGCCATGTTTCGGATAATGGGTGCTTTCGGGTGTGGTCGGGCCAATATCCACCACCTCGTAACCTTGTTCCGCAATATGTTTGGCCACGGCCTGACGAAGGTCGATGGCTGCGTGGTCGCTGGACAGAACGATGCGTTTTGCAGACATGAAAAACTCTCTTGCTTTCTAGAGGTTGGGCAAAGGGTGATAAGATCCGGGTTTGACGTGAGCGGATCCGAGTGGGTGCTGAGGCCAGAATTGCCACATTGCACCGGCAAAGGGAATAGCGACAGGCCCATAAGACGCGTATTCTGCGCCTATCATTGGGGTCTCATGCGGCGTTTCGATGTTTCCCTGTCTCAGGTCACAGTCGCACCGCTTTCGTGACCGGGCAAAGACCCCAACTGCGCACAGTCCCGCACGGTCTGGGCAATATCATGAAACATCGGCCCCATCGGGCTGGATTTTCGCCAGACCATCCCGATCGTGCGCGAGGGCTGCGGGTCGGGGAAATGCGCCACCGATACGGGGGCCGAGGCCGTTTCCACCGATACCGCCATTTCCGGGATCAGCGTCACGCCAATGCCTGCCCCGACCATCTGCACCAAAGTGGCAAGGGAACTGCCATCCAGCATTTCGCGCAACTCAACACGGCCCCCACCCATCGCACCAGTTGGCAGGTTGCAAAAGGACAGCGCCTGATCGCGAAAACAATGCCCCTCTTCCAACAGCAGCAGGCGCATTTCCCGAAGCTTCTCCGGGCTGGGCACCGGGGTTCGGGCCTCGCCTTCGGGGCGCACGAGGACAAAACGCTCATCAAACAGGGCCAGTTCGGCAAAAGCGGGGTCGGCAATTGGCAGCGCAAGGATCGCCATGTCGATCCGCCCTTCTTTCAGCTCCTTGATCAAGGTCGAGGTCTGCGTTTCCCGCACATGGATTTCCGCCTCCTCATATTCCGTGCTGAGACGCTGGATGATCCGCGGCAAAAGATAAGGCGCAATGGTCGGAATGACCCCGATACGCAGGGACCCCACCAGCCGCCCCTGCGAGGTGCGGGCCAGCTGTTCGAGATCATCCACGGCACGCAGGATCTCGCGGGCACGGGTCAGAAAGGTCTGTCCGAACCGGGTCAGGCGCAGGTGACGCGGGCTGCGCTCAAAAAGCGGCGTGGCCAGCATCTCCTCCAATTCCTTGATCTGAACGGACAGGGCGGGCTGGGAAACAGCGCAGATTTCAGCTGCGCGCCCAAAATGCCCGGTGCGGGCCAGCGCATCGAAATAGCGCAGTTTTCTCAGGGTGATATCAATCATAATCTAAACTTATCACAGTGATTGAGAAAGGCAATTTCACTTTATCAATCTCTCCCCCTAACCTGATCCTGTCACGGGCAATTTCAGCCCGGAATGCATGGTCAACAAATGGAGAGAATGATGGACGGAAATGCCAAGACAGGATGCCCGGTGGCCCATGGCGCAACCTCAACCGGCACACGGTCAAACAGCGATTGGTGGCCGGGACAGCTGAACCTGCGCATTCTGCATCAGCATAGTGCAAAATCGAACCCGATGGGCACGGATTTTGACTATGCCAAAGCCTTTGAAGGGCTGGATCTGGAAGCGGTCAAGACTGATCTAACCGCCCTGATGACTGACAGTCAGGACTGGTGGCCCGCCGATTATGGCCATTATGGCCCGCTTTTCGTGCGCATGGCCTGGCATGCGGCTGGCACCTATCGTTCTGCCGACGGGCGCGGCGGGGGCAATACCGGGAACCAGCGGTTTGCGCCGCTGAACAGCTGGCCGGACAATGTGAACCTGGACAAGGCCCGTCGCCTGCTGTGGCCGGTGAAACAAAAATACGGCAACGCCCTGTCCTGGGCAGATCTGTTCATTCTGGCAGGCAATGTGGCCATTGACTCCATGGGGCTGAAACCCTTCGGGTTTGGCGGTGGCCGCGCGGATATCTGGGAACCGGAAGAAGATATCTATTGGGGTGCCGAAGGTGAGTGGCTTGCCGATGAGCGCTATTCTGGTGACCGCGATCTGGAAAACCCGCTGGCTGCTGTGCAAATGGGGCTGATCTACGTGAACCCGGAGGGACCAAACGGCAATCCCGACCCCGTGGCCTCTGGCTTTGACGTGCGCGACACCTTTGGCCGCATGGCGATGAATGACGAAGAAACCGTCGCCCTGATTGCGGGGGGGCACACATTCGGCAAGGCCCATGGGGCGGGTGATGCGGCCCTTGTCGGGCCGGAACCCGAGGCTGCCAGCCTGCAGGAAATGGGGCTGGGCTGGACCAGCAGCCATGGCTCCGGAAAGGCGGGTGACGCGATCGGATCCGGCATCGAAGGCGCGTGGAAGCCCAAACCCACCACCTGGGACATGGGCTATCTTGACGTTCTGTTCAAATACGACTGGGAGCTGGTGAAAAGCCCGGCCGGGGCCAATATGTGGCTGGCCAAGGATGTGGACGACGCCGACATGGTTGAAGACGCATTTGATCCTTCGAAAAAGCATCGCCCGATGATGACCACCGCGGACCTTTCGCTGCGATATGATCCGGTTTATGAACCGATTGCCCGGCGGTTCCTCGCGGATCCCAAGGCCTTTGCCGATGCGTTTGCGCGAGCCTGGTTCAAGCTGACCCACCGCGACATGGGACCGAAAACACGTTACCTTGGGACGGATGTGCCGAAAGAGGATCTGATCTGGCAAGACCCGATTCCAGCGGTCGATCATCCGCTGGTCGATACAGCCGATATTGCGGCGCTGAAAGCGAAGATTGCCGAAGCTGGCCTGTCCACCCGCGATCTTGTCACCACCGCCTGGGCCTCGGCCTCAACCTTCCGCGGCTCTGACATGCGCGGCGGCGCCAATGGCGCGCGCATTCGTCTGGCCCCTCAGAAAGATTGGGAGGTGAATGAACCGGAAAACCTGTCTCGTGTCCTTGAGGTGCTGGAGGGCATCCGCAGCGCATTCAACGCGAACGCCACCGGCGGCAAGGAGATCTCGCTGGCCGATGTGATTGTGCTGGCAGGGTCTGTTGGCGTGGAGCAGGCGGCCCATGCGGCGGGCCACACAATCGACGTGCCCTTCACGCCCGGCCGGATGGATGCCCGCGAAGATCAGACCGATGCGGACAGTTTCGATGTGCTGGAGCCAGTGGCAGATGGGTTCCGCAATTACCAGAAAGCCCGCTATTCCGTCTCTGCCGAAGAGCTTTTGGTGGATCGGGCGCAGCTTCTGACCCTGAGCGCACCGGAAATGACCGTGCTGGTTGGGGGGCTTCGGGTGATCGGGGCAAACCATAGCGGCAGCACCACGCATGGCGTCTTCACCGACCGGCCCGGGGCATTGACCAATGACTTCTTTGTCAATGTGCTGGATATGGCCACATCCTGGTCCGCCACGGACAAGACCGAAACCCTGTTTGAAGGGCGCGACCGGGCAACCGGCAAGGTAAAATGGACAGGCACCCGTGTTGATCTGGTGTTCGGCTCCAATTCCCAACTGCGCGCGCTGTCAGAGGTTTACGCGCAGGGGGATGCAGAGGAAAAGTTCATCGCAGACTTCGTGGCAGCATGGGTCAAGGTCATGAATGCAGACCGGTTTGATCTGCGCTGACCTGTCTTGATTTCCCCAATGGAACGGGCTGCCTTTCGGTGGCCCGTTTCGCTTGTCAGACATGGGATAGCCCCGACTGAACTGGGGCTATCGTCAGTAATCGCGCTCAAAAAAGATCCCCAGCGTGCTTTCGCCGGTTGACCGCACCCCACCGCGCGCCTTGACCGAGGGGCTGATATTCAGGTTCAGGTTCACCTCGCTGGTGCCATCGGATCCAACCACCACGTCGCTATAGATATTGTCCGAGATATATTTGCCAACCCGCAAATTGGTCACGCCGCTTTCATCTGTCGCGACATCCAGATCATCAAGGGCAAAGGAGCCCCGCAGCTTGGCAACAACCCCGTCCCCCCCCTGCCCTGCGAGGGTTCGAACGGCAGCCGCCATCTGCAGCGCCTGCAGCGGGGAAATCTGGGTAATGTCCCGGCCAAACAACAACAAGGCCAGCACTTCATCCTGCGGGCGATCCGGCACCGAGGAGAACCGCACTTCCGGCGCGGATGCCAGCCCCTCGACGGTGATGAACACATCCGCCACATCCGTCTGGCTTTTTGCGACAAAATACAGCATCGGATCAAAGCTGCCCTGCATCCCGACCTGCCCCGTGGTCAGGGTCAGACGTTTGCCCAGAATGTCCAGCCGCCCCCGCACCAGTTCAAATCGTCCCTGTGGGATGACATCCGCACTGGTGCCCGTGATGCGCAACCGCCCCCCCAGTTCGGCATCCAGACCACGGCCCCGCACGAAAATCCGGGACGGGGCGTCTATGGTAATATCGAGCGGATACACCAGACCGGTCTGATCTTCGCCCGGCTCGGATATCATGCCAGCGTTTTTCAATGTCCGTGTCACCGCCGCGGGCCTGTTCACATGCTCCAGATCAGCCATGATCGGCACAGCACTTGGACCCGCCTCTGGAATACGGATTTCAGTTGTGCCGAGGGTGAGTTTGGCGCTCAGTTGAGCACCCCCCCGCAACGGGCCAGCCAGATCGGCCTTACCGCTCACCGTCGTATCATAAAGAATGCCATCACTCAGATGCACCTGATCTGCCCGGATCTGCATATCCGCTTGATAAGGGGCGGACAGGCCCAACCTGCCCTGAGCGGTCAGTGTTCCACCCGACTGGACCGCGGCCAGCACATCCACCTGCGCCTGTCCATTGGCCAGACGGGCCTGCGCCCGGTTCAGATTCAGCGACACATTATAAAGCGGCAGGATCAGCTGCCCGTTTGCGACATCCACCTGTCCGGTCAGGGAGGACAGGACCAGCGGCCCTGACAAGGAAAGATCCAGCTGAGCCGTGCCGGTCATCACGCGCGGCCGGATCAGCGGGTTCAGCAGCGCCATGTGCACGGATCCGTCGATATCCAGATCGGCCCGCGACGCATCAGACGCAACCCTGCCCCTTGCCTTGATATCCGCCTGGTTCGGGCCCTGCCCGTCAATCTCGATCTCCCATTCCGAACCGTTCAGATGGGCGGTGCCCTGCACCACTGCAGGCCCCGAAACACCCTCCGCCAACAGGCCCAGATCACGCAACCGCCCGTCAAAGCGCAGCAAATGCCCCGCGTCGCCACTTTCCCCGGTTGCCGTCAGCGTCACTTCGCGCGTTGTCAGGCGCAGGTCATCCAACAGGATCGGTTGCCCGGCCTTTCTGTGCGCCGCAAGTGACAGCTGGCTGTTCCCGAGGGTCAGCGGATCCAGCATGGCATTGCCGATGGACAGGTTGCGCCCGGTCCCATCGAGCGACACGTCAAACGCGCCACTTTCCACCGCCATATTTCCCTGCGCCGCAATTTCAATATCGCCAGAGACCGGCTGGCCAATCACCCCCTGCAGGTCTGCCAAACGGGCAATGCGCCCGGTCACCTTCCCCTCGACACGCTCTGGCGCTCCATCTTTCATCGCCACGATGCCGGAGAACATAAGCGTCGCACCGCCGGGCCCCTCACCGTTGGCCTCCAGCGTCCAGCGATCTTGATTCTGTAGGGCTGTACCTGACAGGGTGGCGGCACCAGTCAGGCCGGGATCCACCACCCTGACCTCCTTGACCTCCGCATGGAAATCCAGCTTTGAGGCCCCGGTTTTCAGATCAGCACTGGCATGGAAGGATGCGTGGTCTGATACGATATCTGCCTTTTGCAGGCGCAGCCCCTCAGCATCGCGCACCGCAATGACTTCCAGCCGTGTCTGCCCCGCCAATAACGGGTCTACACGTGGCTGTCCCAAGGCAAGCGCCTCTCCGGTCCCAACCAGCCGCAGATCAAACGCGCCCCCCAGAAGGTTGGCCTGCCCGGTCAGCACCAGATCAGCTGCACCGCGCAGATCCTGCCCGACCAATTCATCAAAGGGCGCAAGATCAGAAACCGAGAGCAAGAGCGCCGGGCGGGTTTTGACCACCATTCCAGACGCGAAATCCCGGACAGCCAGTTCGCCCTGCAGGCGGGCAATGCCATTGGTCAGATCAAGCCCGGACAGGACCACCGGCGCCCCTTCGTGCCAGTCCATCTGCAGCTTGCCCGTCACCTTTGACCCGATCGCCTTTGTCAGAGCCGGGTCAACAAAGGTCAGCCCTGCAAGGGTAAGGGACAAATCACCGGATGCATATCCCGTCTTGCCCGCAGTCGCAGGCCCAAGCTGGCCACGCCCGACAATTGCAGCCGTTTCCAGTGAAACATCCGCCCGCTCCACCGTGTCCAAGGTCGCCCGAAAGCGCCAGTCCTGACCTTCGCTGCGATCATATTGAAGGGAAAAGTCACCCGCGCTCACATAGGTCTTTTCCCCCGGCAGAGGCAAAAGCACCCGCCCATCCGCGTCCCCTGCAAGCTGCCCGCTCAGCTCAACCTGATCAGGCCAACCATCCGGGGAAAGGGCTGCGTGCCCCTGCATGGAAAAGGCCCGGGTAGATAGTGCCAGCTGCTCCAGAACCAATGCGCCACTGGCCTGGCGATGCCCCAGGCTGGTCAGGCTGATCTCATCTCCGAAAAACGCGCGGTAATCTGGCAGGAAAACGGGGGCAATATCCCCTGCAAGCTCAACCGTGAACTGTGACTGGCCCTTTTGATCTTCACCCAGCTTCACCTGACCGGCCAACCGTTCCTCGCCATCAGTCGACAACTGGATATCGGCCACAAAATCTGTCAACGGACCGCTTCCGTTTACACGCATATCCACGGAGGGAAGCCCCGGCAGGTTGATCAGATTGGCCACGATCCCATCCGGCGCTTCGGACAGATCAAGGTCCAGCATGAGGTCGCGGGAGGCATTGCTGAATGCGCCATCAAGTGTAAATTTCCCAGACACTCCGTCTTCGCGCTCCAGCACAAGTCGGGCAGACCCGCTGCCTCCAGACAAATGCGCCTCGCCCTGCAAAGACATGGTTGCCGCCTGACCGAACACCTCTGCCCCGATGACAATCCGCGCGGCTGAAATTTTCTCCACATCAATTGAAATCGGTAGGTCCGGCAGGGAAAACCCGGTTGCTTCGGGGGAGGGCGTATCCCCACTTGTGACAGGGCGGCGGGTCAGGAGGATTTCCTTGGCGGAAAGTTCGGAAATATCCAGCACCCCTCCCAGAACTGCGGTCCGGTTCCAGCCCAGCCCCACCTCGTTCAATGTCAGCCAGATCCCCTTTTCATCCGCAACCGTGATCTGGGCCACCTTGGCTTTGGCACTCAGCGCTCCTTCAAAGCCGATGATGCGAATATCGCGCCCCACATCCGAAAGGTTGTCCTCCAAAAACGCCTGAAGATAGCCGCGGTCATCCAGTTCCGACTGCAAACGGGTATCTTGTGCCCATGCCAGACCGGGCAGCAACACGCTCACCAGCCATATGAGAAGAATGCGCTTCAAAATGCTTGTCCAATCCCGAGATAGAGTTGCAGCCCGTTGCCCGTGTCCCCTGTCACCGGCACCCCAAGATCCAGTCGCAGCGGGCCGATTGGGGTCTGGTATCGAAGCCCCAGACCTGCCCCGGAATGCCAGCTGTCTTTCCCTTGGAAAAACCCGTCATCCCCCACGTGACCCGCATCAAAAAAACCGACGACGCCGATCCTGTCCGTCACTTCCGCCCGCATTTCAGCCGACAGGGCCAGATATCCCTGACCGCCTGTCATTTTCCCATTTCGGGTCACGCCCAAGGATTTATAGGGTTGCCCCCGCACGGAGTTGCCCCCGCCGGAATAAAACAGGAAATCGGGTGGTATGTGGCCCGTCGCACCTGCAAAAACCCCTCCCAGCTGTATCCGGCCGGCCAGCACATAGCGGGCCTCCGCATCCAACGCATGAAACACGCGGGCATCCGTCAGCGCCCACAGCCCGGCACCCTCCCCGTCGAGCGACAGGAAAGGTTTGGCATCTGCCCGCAGATAAAAGCCTTCGGTCGGGTTTAACTCATTGTCGCGCCGGTCCCAAGTCAGCGCCCCCGGAAGGGTCAGCAGAACAAACCGGCGATCCCCTTTGAAATCAGTGGTTTCGGCATAGCTCAGCCCAACCCCCAGCTCTCCTGTCAGGCTGTCCGAAAAGATCCGGCTGGCACCTGCCCCCAGTTCCACTTTCCGCGAAATGAAACCCGGTTCATCTTCATAGGACAGGGTGGCGCGCAGATACCCGTTTGTATCCGCGCCGAACGTGGCCGGTTGGTCCAGACGCGCGCCAAGCTTGTAATCCAGCCCACCATCCACGCTGCCGATCCCGCTGACCTCTCCATCCACCCGGAAACGTTCCGCGCCACCCAAGAGGTTTCGATGCATCCAGAACCCTGTCAGGGTCAGACCATCCAACGTGGACAACTCAGCCCCGGCCCCAAAACGGCGGGGTCTTTCATCCACAAGAGACAGGCCGATATCCATGACATTTCCGGCCCGCAGAACCTCACCTTCGCTCAGCGACACAGAGGCGAACGCCCCGGTGCGCCGCAAACGCGTCGCCACCTTGCGCAGGGTTGCGGGGGAGAACACCTCTCCTGTCGGCAGGCCGGCAATCCGCTGAATGCGCGCGGCCCGCACACCACTTTCGCTTTGCTGGACCAACGCGCCAAAGCGCACTTTCGGCCCCGGATCAAGCTCTAGGAGGGCAGTCAGTTTTCTGGTGGCGTGATTTGCCCTCAAAGTCTGGGCTGCCAACCCGACCTTGGCATATCCGGCATCGCGCCATGCCTCGGCCGCCCCATCAAGGGCAATCTGCACCTCGCCGCTCCGCGCCACCTTGCCCACGCGAAAATTCTCCGGCAGGGCGTGACCGGGGGCCAGCGGCGACACCCCCGCCTTATCGAACCGAAACAGCGGGCCGGGGTCAATCTGTATGTCGATGCGCTGGATGTGTTTGGGCACGGAGAAAAGCGGGACATCCGCTGCCTCTCGCCCGTCCACCCGGATCTGGACCACGCCACCATAGTAGCCCTCGCCATAGAGGGCCTCGGTCAGGCGGCCATAATCGGCCAGTGCTGCGGCAAAAAGCTCACGCGGGGTGCCGTCCTGCGCCCGGTGGGCCTGTTCCAGCAAAGAAGCGGATTTCAGACTGTCCCGAAGTTCAGGCGACGCGCCCGTCACTTTGAACGTAAGCTGATCCAACGCCAGTCCGGGCCATGCCAACCCAAGCAAAAAACCGGTGCCCAGCACCAATGATCCAATAGCAGAGCGCAGGCGTGTCACGGCAGAATTCCAGTCACCAGAAGGCATCAGACAAGATAGCTTGCCCCAACCTAACCGCAATAGAATTCGGCCACCACCCGAATTGAATACTCGGCAGTTTATTGCTTTTTGACGCTAGGGAAAACCGGGGCGGGCGCCCCACTCCAAGCGGTATGGTTGCGTTACTTCGCCCGATTGACCATGCCGAACAGATCCCGTGGGTCATCCGGATCGGCCAACATGTCCAGAGTTTCAAAAAACTCGGTGCCTTCAATGGCTTGCTTGACATACCGCAACGCCGAGAAGTCCTCGATTGCAAAGCCGACACTGTCAAACAGCGTGATCTGGCGATCGTCCTTGCGACCTGGGACCTGTCCGGTCATAACCTGCCACATTTCAATGACCGGATGATCAGCGTCCAACGCCTGAATCTCGCCTTCAATGCGGGTCTGCTCCGGGTATTCGACGAAAATATCCGAGCGCAACAGGATGTCGCGGTGCAGCTCGGTCTTGCCCGGACAATCCCCCCCGATCGCGTTGATATGCACACCCGCGCCGATCATATTGTCGGTCAGGATCGTGGCGTTTTTCTTGTCAGCCGTGCAGGTGGTAATGATCTGTGCCCCGAGGGTCACCTCTTCCGGGGTCTTGCATTGCACCACACTCAATCCGCGCCCGGCCAGGTTTGCAGCGCATTTGGCAGTTGCCGCCGGATCGGTGTCATAAAGGCGCACCGTGTCGATGCCGCAAAGCGCCTTGAAGGCCAGACATTGGAACTCTGACTGCGCGCCATTTCCGATCATCGCCATGGTGGTCGCACCCTTGGGGGCGAGGTATTTCCCCACCAGGGCCGAGGTCGCCGCCGTGCGCAGCGCGGTCAGGATCGTCATTTCGGTCAGAAGCGTGGGATAACCGGTGTAAACATCCGCCAACAGGCCAAAGGCGGTTACGGTCTGCAACCCTTCGGAAGTGTTTTTCGGATGCCCGTTCACATATTTGAACCCATAGGCCTCACCATCCGAGGTCGGCATCAGCTCAATCACCCCATGCGGTGAATGGGCGGGCACGCGCGGGGTCTTGTCGAAGCTTTCCCAACGTTTGAAATCGCGTTCAATCTCGGCCGCGATCCCGGTCATCATCTGTTCCAGCCCGATATGGTGGATCAGTTTCATCATGTGGTCGACGGATACAAAAGGCACCAGCGCCTTGTCGGACGGTTGCATGGTCATGGCTCCTTAACGGCGAGCAAGATGGATGCCGGCAATCATGCAGCGCACGGATCCACCCGCAGTTTCAATTGTGGGTATGGAGAGCGGCAACGGCGCCGCACTTTGTTCGATAATGGCGATCTGATCCGAGCGCAGCGCCTTTAGGGCGCGTTCGGACAGGGCAAGAATGCGCCCGTCCCGCCCGGTCAGCTCAATCGCATTGCCGGCAAATTCACCGATCTGCTCATGGCTGAGGTCAATCACCTTGCGCCCCGTTTCTTCAAGCCGTGCCCGCAGCTCGGCGCGCCGCACCGGATCAACGATCATATCAAGGCAGATCAGGGCATAATCGGCGCCGATCCCCATCAGGACATTGGTGTGATAGACATCCCGACCCTGCGCATCGCGTGCCTCAAACACCATGGGTTCATAGTTGAAATGGGTGCAGAACCGCTCCAGCAGCACCGGATCGGCCCGATGGGACGACACCGTATAGGCAATGCGCGCCAGGTGGTCGAGCACCATCGCCCCCGTTCCTTCCAGGGCAAGATTGTCGGCCTCAAGTCCCGAGTAATCAATCACATCCTGCACCCGGTATTCCGCCTTGAGCATCTCGATCACGTCAGCCCGCCGTTCGCGGCGTCGGGACGGGACAAACATCGGGTAGATGGCCACATGACCACCGGGATGGGTGGAAAACCAGTTGTTCGGAAACACGCTGTCCGGCGTGTTCTTTTCCCCCAGATCATCAAATACATGCACCCGAACCCCGGCGGACCGCAAAGCCTCAACCGCCGCATCATGTTCGTCGCGCGCCGCCACCGACGTCGCTTTTGCCGACCGGTTCGACAGGGTCTGAAACGCGTTGTCATCCCGTGTCTCGGGATTTGACATGAAGGCATGGGGTCGGATCATGACCACCGCACTGGGGGCCTGCAGCGCAATCATCAGAAGCTCCGGGTGGGGCGATCAAACACACGCCGCCCCAGAAGCGAGGCGGTGAGGTCCACCATCAGCATGGCCGTACGCCCGCGTTCATCCAGAAACGGGTTCAGCTCCACCAGATCCAAAGAGGTCACAAGCCCACTGTCACACAGAAGCTCCATCACCAGATGCGCCTCGCGTTCGGTTGCCCCTCCGGGCACGGTTGTGCCAACCGCGGGCGCGATGGATGGATCCAGAAAATCCACATCCAGCGACACATGCAGCATCCCGTTTGCCGCTTTCACCCGATCCAGAAAAGACACCAGGGGCGCCTTGATCCCATGTTCATCAATCGCCCGCATATCGGCCAGCATCGCATTATGTTTGGCCAGCGCCGCATGTTCCGCAGGATCGACCGAGCGCAGCCCCATCATGCCCACATGTTCGACCTCAACCTTGGCGTCCAGCGCGGGAAAATCATGAAACCCCGGCTGCCCGGTAAAATATGCGACCGGACAGCCGTGCAGGTTGCCACTCTCGGTGCTTTGTGGCGTGTGGAAATCCGTATGCGCATCCAGCCAAAGGACGAAAAGAGGGCGCCCCTGCGACTTGGCATAGGCCGCCATCCCGGCCACCGAGCCCATCGCCAGCGCATGATCTCCGCCCAGAAAAATCGGCATCCCTCGCGCCGCAGAAACCTGTGCCGTGCGGGTCAAGGCCCGTGTCCAACCGACACATTCCGGCAGCTGAACCAGATGGTCATGCGCGGGCATGTTCTCCGGATCGGGGACCACATCCCCGATATCTTCCACCTGATGCCCAAGCGCGGTCAGCGCCTCGGCCAGTCCAGCCACCCGATAGGCATCCGGGCCCATCCGGCACCCCTGACGCCGCTTGCCCGAATCCATCGGGATCCCAACGAGAATGATGTTTTTCTGTTCCATATCTCATCTATTCGCGAGGATCCGGCTTGCCGGAAGGGATTAAATTGCTCAAAATGAGCCAGCATTAATCAAATTGGTGAGCATTGATGGACAAATTGGACACTCGCCTCCTGACGCTTCTGCATCGCGATGGCCGTGCCTCCGTGTCAGAGCTTGCCGACCACCTTGGGGTCACACGCACCACGGTGCGCAGTCGGCTTGACGCCCTCAAGGCGCGGGGCGAGGTGGTTGGCTTCACCGTTGTCACCCGGCAGGACGTGGCCCCCAACCCCGTTCGGGGGCTGATGATGCTGGGCATCGAGGGGCGCGGCACCGAACGACTGATGTCCCGCGTCGCGGCCCTTCCGCAGGTCATGGCTGTGCATTCCACAAACGGCACCTGGGACCTGATTGCCGAAATCGGCACTCAGACGCTGGAAGAACTGGATCAGGTGCTGTTTACCATCCGTCGGATGGAAGGCATTACGCGGTCCGAAACCAACCTGCTGCTCTCAACCAAACGCGGGCGATAATCCGCCAGCACACCCTGTCATTCCCCCTTCCCCAGCCTCGGAACTGACGCTAAACAGGTCATCCGAACAGGAGAGATCATGGACACCAACACCCGCATTTCCCAGGCCATCGCGACCGATATTTCTGCGTCTTCCCAACAAGTTAATGCAGCAGTGGAGTTGCTTGATGGCGGCGCCACCGTGCCCTTCATCGCCCGATACCGGAAAGAAGTCACCGGCGGGCTGGATGACACCCAGCTGCGCACACTTGCCGATCGGCTGTCCTATCTGCGTGAGCTGGAAGCCCGGCGCGAGGTCATTCTGGGCAGCATCAGGGATCAGGGCAAACTCACCGAAGAGCTGGCCAGATCCATCGCGGCGGCAGACACGAAATCCACGCTCGAAGACCTTTATCTGCCCTATAAACCCAAGCGCCGTACCAAGGCGATGATCGCACGGGAAAACGGGCTGGAACCGCTGCTGGACAAAATCCGCAGCAACCGAACCATTGCCCCCGAAACCCACGCCGAAGCCTTCGTGACCGAGGCTGTGCCAACGGTGAAAGACGCGCTCAATGGCGCGCGGGATATCCTGGTCGAAGAGCTCTCTGAAAATGCGGAACTTGTCGGCGCGCTGCGTATATTCATGCAGCGCGAAGCCCTTCTGACGGCCAAACTTGTCTCAGGTCAGGAACAGGCCGGGGCAAAGTTCTCGGATTATTTCGATCATCAGGAATTGTGGTCAAAAACCCCGTCACACCGGGCTCTGGCCATGCTGCGCGCCTCGAAGGAAGGGGTGATCACACTTGATATTGCGCCCGATGAAGAGGGCGCGACACGGGCGGTGGATATGGTTGCGGCCCGATTGGAAGCCAGCGGTCAAACCCCCGGGGATGAGTGGCTGCGCACCGTCGCCCGCTGGGCGTGGCGGGTAAAACTTGCGCTGTCGATGACGCTTGACCTGATGGGGGACCTGCGTGCCCGCGCCCATGACGAAGCGATTGATGTTTTTGCCCGCAACCTCAAGGATTTGCTGCTGGCCGCCCCGGCCGGGCCGCGCGCCACATTGGGTCTGGATCCGGGCATTCGCACCGGAGTGAAGGCCGCGGTTGTGGATGCCACCGGCAAGCTTTTGGACACGGCCACGCTTTACCCATTTCAGCCAAGAATGGACGTGCAGGGATCACACGCGGCACTTCTTGCGTTGATCGCCAAACACAATATTGAACTGATTGCCATCGGCAACGGCACAGCCTCGCGCGAGACCGAGCGCCTGGTCGCCGACACGCTCAAACGCCTGCCTACGGGCGCCAAAGCCCCAACTAAGGTGGTGGTCAGCGAGGCTGGGGCATCGGTTTATTCCGCGTCCGAACTGGCCGCAAAGGAATTCCCGGACCTCGACGTATCGCTGCGTGGCGCTGTGTCGATTGCGCGGCGCTTGCAGGACCCGCTGGCCGAGCTGGTGAAAATCGACCCGCAGTCAATCGGCGTTGGGCAATATCAGCATGACGTGGACCAGCGCCGCCTGTCAAAATCGCTGGAAGCCGTGGTCGAGGACGCGGTGAACGCGGTGGGGGTGGACCTGAACATGGCCTCGGCCCCGCTGCTTGCGCATGTCTCGGGCCTGTCCTCGTCGCTGGCACAATCCATCGTGACCCATCGCGACATCAACGGCGCGTTCCCGTCACGCAAGGCACTGCTGAAGGTCTCGGGCCTTGGTCCGCGCGCGTTTGAACAATGCGCGGGTTTTTTGCGGATCCGGGACGGGGAAGAACCTCTGGATGCCTCAGCCGTACACCCGGAAGCCTATGATGTCGCACGCAAAATCGTGTCTGCCTGCGGGCGGGATCTGCGGGATCTGATGGGCAATGAAGGCGCATTGAAATCCCTGAAAGCCGCGGATTTTGTCAGTGGTGATTTTGGCCTGCCCACCGTGCGCGACATCTTTTCGGAACTGGAAAAACCGGGCCGCGACCCGCGACCCAGCTTCAAAACTGCGAGCTTCACCGATGGGGTGGAGGAAATCTCTGACCTGAAACCCGGTATGGTGTTGGAAGGCACGGTGACCAATGTGGCGGCCTTCGGAGCCTTTGTGGATATCGGGGTGCATCAGGATGGGCTGGTGCATATCAGCCAACTGGCTGATCGGTTCGTGAAAGACCCGCATGAGGTGGTGAAAACCGGTGATGTGGTCAAGGTGACGGTGACCGAGGTGGACATTCCGCGCAAACGTATTGGGTTGACCATGCGCAAGGATGGCGGGGCGTCCGCAAAGGAAGATCGCAATGCACGGGGTCCGTGCAAGCAACATGACCGCCGCCCGCCGCGTGGCGGCAAACCGGGTGGGCGCAATATGTCCTCCGGCCCGAAATCATCGGGCGGGCCTCAGGTGGGTGGGCTTGGGTCTGCATTGCTGGATGCCATGAAGAAGAAATGAAGCGCCGCCCCGGTCAAAACAGGCCGGGGCGATTTTTACGTGGCCTGTTGCGGCGACAATCGCGCCGCGCCGAGTGCAGACAGGCCCAGCATTATGGCGGCCACGGCCAGACAGGCGGGCAATCCGCCAAGCTGGTAACTTGCACCAGACAGGACCGTTCCGATCAGCCGCCCGGCAGCATTTGCCATATAGTAAAAGCCCACATCCATCGTGACCCGTTTTTCATCGGTAAAGGCGAGGATCAGGTAGGAATGCAGGGACGAGTTCAGCGCAAAGAGCGCACCGAAGAGCAAAAGTCCGACCACCAGAGTGAGGGTAAGCCACATCGCGGCGGATCCCGCCAGATAAGTCACCAATGCCAGCGCCGCAGGCACCAATGCAAGCCATACGACCGCGCGGGTTGCCAGCCGGGTCAACTCCTCTGCCCCGCGCGACTTGGCCCGCAAAAGCCGCGGCGCATTGGCCTGCACCACGCCGTAGAAGATGATCCAGAGCGCCATAAATCCGCCCACCAGAAAAAACGCCCTGTGATCCCCTTTGGGACTGCCATCTGACAAAACAGCATGGAAATAGATCGGGATGCCGACCACAAACCACACATCCCGCGCGCCGAACAGGAAGACGCGGGCGAAGCTGAGCCAGTTGATATTTCGGTTCTTGGAAAAGACCTCTCGGAATTTGGCATCTTTGCGCCCGGTTGGCAGGCCCGTGGGCATTTTTGCCATGATGGCCGCGAGGATCACGCCCAGCACAGCGGCCATACCAAACAGGGCCGCGTTGAACCCGGCGAGCGCCAAAAGCGCCGCGCCCAGCAAAAAGCCCAGCCCTTTCACCGCGTTTTTCGATCCGGTCAGCACGGCGACCCAGCGGAAGAGCCCATCGCCTTCGGTGGGGGCGAGCAGCTTGACCGCCGATTTCGACGACATTTTCGCCAGATCCTTCGCCACGCCAGATGCGCCCTGCACCAACATCACATAGGCCACGGACAGGGTGACGGTCCATGTCGGGTCCAATTGTGTCAGCGCCAGAAGGGCGATGATCTGAAGCCCAAGCCCCGCATACAGCGTCGATGTCAGGCCAAACCGCGCGGCAATCCAGCCCGCAGACAGGTTGGTGATGACCCCTGCGATCTCATACAAAACAAAGAGATAGGCCAGCTCAACCGGCGAAAACCCCAGCGTGTGAAAGTGCAACAGCACCAACATGCGCAGTGCACCATCGGTTAACATGAACGCCCAATAGGCGGCAGTGACGGCCATATAGGCCGCCAAGCCCCTGGGCCGTCCTTCAGGCTGCGTCACAGTGATTTCCCCACCATCAGGGCCACATCTGCCAGACGCATCGCATAGCCCCATTCATTATCATACCAGGCGTAAATCTTCAGTTGGGTGCCGTTCACAACCATGGTCGAAAGCGCATCAATGATCGAACTGCGGTCATCATTGGTGTAGTCGGTGGACACCAGCGGGCGGTCCTCATAGCCCAGAATGCCCCTGAGCGGCCCTTCAGCAGCCGCTTTGAAGGCCGCGTTCACCTCCTCCGCCGTGGTCTCACGCTCCAGCTCAAACACGATGTCGGTCAGCGAGGCATTCAAGAGTGGCACCCGCACCGCATGGCCATTGAGCTTGCCGGTCAGTTCCGGGAAAATCTGAGTGATCGCCTTGGCCGAGCCGGTGGTGGTGGGGATCAGTGAATTCAGCGCGGAACGGGCACGGCGCAGATCTTTGGCGGGGCGGTCCACGATGGTTTGCGTGTTGGTCACGTCGTGGATTGTGGTCATGGATCCGTGCTTGATGCCGAAATTGTCCAGAACCACTTTCACCACGGGCGCGAGACAATTGGTGGTGCAGCTGGCGGCGGTGACGATGCGGTGGATCTCCGCGTCATAGATGTGGTCATTCACACCAAAAACGATATTGGCGGCTTCGTCTTCTTTCACGGGGGCCGAGACCACCACCTTTTTCACCCCTGCCGCAAAGTAAGGCGCGAGTTTCGCAGCGGTTTTGAAAGCACCGGTGCAGTCGATCACCACGTCAACTCCGTTCAAAGGCAGCTCTTCCAGAGTGCGGGTGCAGGTCACCGGCAGGCGGGTGCCGTCGATGGTAATGCTGTCCGCATCGTGGGCAAATTCGGCAGGCCAACGGCCATGCACCGTGTCAAACTCCAACAGATGCGCATGCATCTCGGGGTCGCCGACCGCATCGTTCAGAAAGGCGATTTTGGCGCCGCGTTCCAGAAGCGGGCGCAGGGCAAGCTTGCCCATCCGGCCCAAGCCATTGATCGCGTAGGTGGTCATTTCTTTTCTCCAGACTGGGAAATTTCATCAAGTTCGTTTTGCAGCGACAGGCGGTCCAGCGCGGGAACATCAAGTGCTGCAAACAGGGTCAGACGACGATGGAGTTCGCCATATACCCGCTGAAACCCCAGCAACATCTCGGCTGGGGTAGAGTGGTTTTGCGGCGTTGCCGGATCCGGCACGCCCCAATGGGCCGTCACTGGCAAACCCGGCCAGCTCGGACAATCTTCGTTTGCGGCCCGGTCACAGACGGTGAACACAAAGTCGAACACCTCGTCCTTCAGGTCAGACATATGCCTGGGGCGCAGCCCCGTCACGTCATGCCCCTTGTCCTGCAAAATCTGCAAACAGATCGGGTTCAGCGCCACGGCGGGTCGGGTGCCTGCCGAACGGACCTCAAACCGTCCACCGGCAAGGTCGCGCAGGATCACCTCTGCCATGATTGAGCGGGCCGAATTTCCGGTGCAAAGGAACAGAACTTTCTGCTTTTCACGCGGCGTGGAAAAGATCTCCGGCACCGCACAATTGGCAGGGCGTCCCCGGCAGCAATCCTTGTAAAGATAGCTTGTCAGACTATCGGCCCCGTCCGGGTCAAAGCGGTAAAGCTGGCTGCGGCCCTCACGTTTTTGTTCAATCAGACCGGCGCGCAGCAATGTTCCCAGATAGACCGACATGGTATTGGTGCGCTGACCCAGAATTTCAGCAAGATCACCCGACGCGACATAATCCGGATAGCGCCGCACCAGCAGGCGATAGAGCGCCATGCGGCCTGCATGCCCCAAAGCTGTGAGGCGTTCAATCTGTAACTTGTCCATGAGGCGGTCCCCTTTTAAAGACTTCCATATTTCATGAATAAATGAAGTATGAAACAGAAAAGTGACAATTCCCGAACCCACCCAAAAACAAAACGGCCCGCACAAAGCGGGCCGTTTTATTGGTTTATTGGTGGATCAATTTCCGTCGGAATTCAGTGCATTTGGATCAAACACATTTCCGAACCCGGAGTTGTTGCCACCACTGTCTGACGGGGCAGCCTCTCCTCCCGCGTTGCCTTCATCGCCACCAAGGGTGTTTGGTGCAAACACGTTTCCAAACCCCGAGTTGTTCGAAGGCTTCGGTGCCGTTTGCGCCCCTGCCCCGCCCTGTTGCTGGGCTTTCTCAGCGGCTTCCTTGGCGCGTTTGTCGCGCAGCTCCTGAATGCGACGCTCGGTTTCCAGGCGCTTTTGCTCCTGCACGCCCGCGATACATTGATCAGGACTATAGGCCATCGCCGAGCCAATCACCGAAGCCATGCCGATCAGCACCACGATCAGTGCAATCGCGGCCGGGTTGCGGCTAATGATGCCGGGCACTTCGACCTTCCCGGCAAGCTCACTTACAGTGGCATCCTTGCGCGCCTCGGCAACCAGGGCCTTGCGTTTGATATTCGCCTCGTTGATCAGGGCAAAAATCACGGTCAGGGCGACGATCATGAAGGCCAGGGCCGAGATTGACGGGTTGATCCCGTAACGCACTTTCTGCGCCAGTTCGATGGTCAGCGTCGGGTATTCCCCGAAGGTGAAGGTGGTGGTGTTGTAGTTCTCGAACGAGGCGAGGAACGCCAGCACCGCCGCAGACGCAATTGCCGGGAACATGAACGGAAGCATGACCTTGCGGAAGGCCTGGGCATGGGTGGCCCCCAGATCCAGCGCCGCTTCGGTCAGCGTGGTGTCATAACGCTGCAGACGGGCCACCAGCACCAGCATGCAATAGCTGGCGATAAAAGTGGACTGACCGATAATGGTCAGAAACAGCCCGTTTGACAGAAAGCTGTCCGCCCCCAGCCCCAGCATCCGGTTGATGCGATCCCAGAACACCAGGGTCGAGATCCCCAGCACCACGCCGGGAATAAGGATCGGCGCAATGATAATGGTGTAGTAGGTGGCGCGCAGCTTGGGCCAGATCTGGGTCAGCATCAGCGCCCCCGCCAGCCCCATCGACACCGACAGGATCACCGTGCCAGCCCCCACCAGGATCGAGTTCCAGATGCCCGTAAGGATACGCTCATCTTGAAACAGAACCCCAAACCAGTCGAAGGTCAGGCACTCCCATGGGGTCATGCTGGGAAATGTTGGCGAGTTGAACGCCGTCATCGACATGATGATCAGCGGACCCAGAAGATAGGCAAAGAAGATGCCCAGATAGATCCAGATCGAGATACGGATGATTTTATCAGAGCTCATTTGCCGATATCCCCCATGTTCACTTTGAACAGGCGCATCACTGCCAGAACCAGCAGAATACAGGTGACCAGAAGGACAATTGCGTAGGCTGCCCCCTGTGGCCAGTCAGAGTTGTCGTTGAACTGCTGGTATATCAGCTGGGTGAACCAGAGCGACGACGGACCGCCAAGGATCTGCGGCGCCGCCAGCGCACCGGCGGACAACATGAACACCATGGTGCAGCCCGAGCTGATCCCCGGTTTGGCGTAAGGGATCACCACCCGCCAATGGATCCGCCACCAGGGCGCGCCCAGATCACGGGCGGCCTCGATCTGGTTGCCATCAAGGCTTTCGATCACGTTATACATCGGGAAGATCATCAACAGGATGTAGGCATAGCCCAGACCAGCATAAAGCGCGATGTCATTGCGGATAAAATCAAACGGCGTGTCAAAGATCCCGGTGCCCACAAGGAGCGTGTTCAACACCCCGCTTTCGCCAAAGATAATCCGCAGGGCAAAGGCCCGCAGGATCTCGTTGATCCAATAGGGAATGATCAGCATCAGGGCGAAGATGCGAATGTGATTGCCTTTGCTCTGTCCCAGATAATAAGCGATCGGATAACAGAACAGCAGGTTGAAGATGGTCACACAGACTGCGGCCACCAGCGTGCGGAAGAACACTTTCAGGTCCACCGCATTATAATCCTGCGACCCACCTTCCGGGCCATAGATCAGGTATTTGTAGTTCTCCAGCGTATAGACGTCCTTTGGCCCGCCGATCTCCGGGGGCGGCAGGTTGGGCCGGAACGAGAAATCAAGCATCGACAGCTGGGGCAGTATGATCAGGCCCACGACCCAGAAGAGGACAAGCCCCAACATGATCGACCCCATAAGCGTGCCGTTGCGATTGAAAAATTCTTTCAGGAAGCCAGGCATATCTGTCCTCCTTACTCGCTTGCCAATTCGCCGGCAGGCACAACAACCGCGTTGTTGACGTCATATTCCAGCGTAATGGGTTGGCCGGTGTGATCTTCAAACGACTGGCCCAGATTGGGGATGGAAATCTTGATCTCCTTGCCGCCATCACCCTCGGTGAAGATGTTATAGGTGTTGCCCTCAAACTCCTCATGGGTCACCTGCGCGGTCACGAAGTGATCCCCCGTGGTCCCGGTGGGAGCCAGCGAAAGCGCCTCTGGTCGGATGAACATCATGGCATCGTCACCAACCTGCAACTTTCCGTGGTTGGCAGTGGAAATCCGCGCGTGCAGTTCGCCTGAGCGGTTGGTGCTGATCAGGGCCTCATTTCCGATGATTTTGCTGACCTTGCCGCGGAAGACATTGTTCTCACCAACAAAGCTGGCCGCAAAGGCGGTTGCCGGGTCATTGTAGATGGTCTTGCCATCGGCAATCTGGTCGATCACACCGGCCCGCATCACCGCGATATCGTCAGACATGGTCAGAGCTTCACCCTGGTCATGGGTGATGTAGATGAAGGTGATGCCAACACGCTGCTGGATCTCCCGCAGCTCGGTGCGCATATGCTGGCGCAGCTTGAGGTCCAGCGCCGACAGAGGTTCGTCAAGCAGCAGCACATCGGGTTCCGCACAAAGCGCACGGGCAATTGCCACACGTTGTTTCTGACCCCCCGAAAGCTCGGACGGCAGTTTGTCGCCCTGCCCCGGCAGCGCGATCATGTCCAGAAGCTCATCTGCACGCTTGCGACGCTCCCGCGCGCTGGCACCTTGGATCTCCATCGAAAAGGTAATATTTTCCCAGATTTTCATCAGTGGGAAAAGCGCAAGGTTCTGAAAGATCAGGGCGGTCGGGCGTTTGTTCGGCCCGATGCCCTTCATGTTTTTCCCACCGATCAGCACATTGCCTTCGCTGGGGTCCAGAAAACCCGATACCGCCCGCAGGATGGTGGTCTTGCCACAGCCCGATGGCCCGAGGAACGAAAAGAAGTCGCCCCCTTTGATGTTCACATTGGCATCGCGCACGGCGACGAAGTCCCCAAAGCGGATCCACAGGTTTTCCAGATCGACGCCTACTCCGGCACTCATATGGCTTCTCCTCATTGGCACATAGCTCTCTTGTTCCCTCGTGAAGGGTTGACAGCTGAGCCTGTTGAAAACGGTTGGTTGGCCCTGCCCGTCACAGGCAGGGCCGATAAGTCAGAACGATCAGGCGCTCTTGAACTTGTTGACGAACTCGGTGCGGACATCCGCATACCACGGGGCCTCAGCCGGCCATGGGTTCAGGTTCGCAAGGCTGTCGCCAGGGTAGGCTTCGGCAAAGTTCTTTTTATAGGTGTCGCCCGAATAGGTGTCGGCACCCAGCACCGGCGAGTTGTAGCCGTGGCTATCAATCGCCTTGCCGGCCGGTTCCTTGCGATAGGCGTAGTCGATGAAAGCATAAACCTGCTCTTCATTTTTCGCACCAATTGGCATCGACATGCCGTCGACCCAGGCCATCGCCCCCTCAACGGGCGCTTGGTAATGCACGGGCTCACCCGCAGATTTCAGTGCCAGAGGCGGACCATCCCAAGTCTGGCCAACCACAACACCTTCGTTCAGCAGGCCGTTTTTCTGGGTGTCGGCATCGTTCCAGATCAGTTTGATGCGTGACTTGCGTGCAATGCACCAATCCGCCACCTGACCCCAGACTTTGCGCATGGTTTCTTCATCGTTGTAGGCAGCCCAGATCGAACCCGGCTCCATCTCACCCGAACGCTCCATGTAAAGACCGGCACCCAGCATCATCGAATGCGCACGCCCCATGGTCTTGCCGGCATTCTCTTCCGACCAGACATCGCCATAGCTCGGCGCATCACCCGCCGGCAGCCATTTGTCGGTGCGGTAGGCAATCCCTTCGGTGCCCCAGATATGCGGCAGCCAATGTGCCCCGTTGCCGCCAAAGTCCCATGCATCCGTGCCGATCTTCGACATGGCCGGGTTGACCGCATCCAGATTGACCTTGTTCAGGTCAAACGGTTTCAGAAGCTCAAGCGGGCCCCATTGCAGGGACCGGTTGTTGGTCGGCGATACGATGTCGAACCCCTGGCCCTTGGTGGCCTTCATCTTGTTGATGATTTCTTCGTTCGACCCGATCCCGGTATAATTCACCTTGATGCCGGTCTCAGCCTCGAAACCCGCGATGAACTCGGGCGGCAGGTAATCCGACCACATCAGGATATTGATCTCACCCGACGAGGCCAGGGCAGATTTCACATAGAGCGGCGATGCCAGAGCAGCGGCCCCCATTGTGGTCGCACCCTTCAGCACCGAGCGGCGGGTAAGGTTGTGTTTGGTTGTCATGACAAACTCCCGTTGGATTTGTTTTTTTGATTGTGTCATTAGTTTTGGTAATTTCCGGCACAACGGATAGCGCCAATTGAAAATCCTTTTTCGGTCCAATTGGCCCTAGAGCTGAGCGTAGCATTTCCTTCCTTCTCTTGTCACGGAGCAACGAAACCTCGTTTTTCCACGGGGAGATCACAGTTTTGCGACACCTGAATTGAATTTCCCCGACCACCCTTTGGCAGGATCAGGCTGATTCGTGAAAAACCGAAATCATCCTTTCCTGAGCCATCAACACGCGCGGGCCACACTCCAATCTTGACGCAAGCACAGATATGCGACCTGTTCAGAGGGAACAGAGGTCATTACCGATCGGGAATCCCATGACAGCCCAGACACCGCCCCGCAAGAACGTGCTCTTTATCATCATCGACCAGTTGCGCGCGGATTGCGTGAGTGGCGCGATGGCAGATCATGTCGACCTGCCCAACCTGCGCAACCTGATGCGGGATGCCGTTTCATTCGAACGCCATTTTTCGGTGGTCAACCCGTGCGGCCCGTCACGTGCCTCGATCCTGACCGGGCAATATTCAATGAACCACCGCTCGGTCCGAAATGGCACCCCGCTGCGCCATGACACGCCAAATGTGGCGACGGAAATGCGCAAGGCGGGGTATTTGCCGATGCTGTTTGGGTATACCGACACATCCGGCGACCCGCGCATTCACCACCCCAACGATCCCGCTGTGCAAAGCTATGAATATCCGATGGCAGGGTTTCACGAGATGCTCGAAATGCGTCTGGAACAATCGCTGCCCTGGCAAAGTTACCTGATCCGCAACGGGTATCAGTTTGACGATTACTGGGACCTTTACAAACCGGTCTCCCCAAGCGGCAACCCCCCAAAGCTGAATGATCCCGCACTTTACAAGGCCGAACACAGCGACACGGCGTTTCTGACCGGCCGGTTTCTGGAAACGATGGATGCCTATGCAAAACAGGGCTGGTTTGCACATCTGACCTATATTCGCCCCCACCCTCCGTTGGTGGCACCTGCCCCCTATAATGACATGTATGACCCTGCGGGGCTGCCCCTGCCCAACCGGCTGGACAGTGCTGAAATGGACGCGGCCCTGCACCCGTATTTTACCCCCGCTCAGAAAAGCAGCACCGCGGCAGATTTTGTCAAAGGGTTCCCTGATCTGTCCCCGACAGATGAGGCCATCCAGACCCTGCGCGCCGTTTATCTGGGGCTGGCCACTGAGGTAGATCATCACATCGGACGGGTCGTTCAGTTCCTGAAAGACAGCGGCCAATATGACGACACATTGCTGATCGTGACCGCTGATCACGGCGAAATGCTGGGGGATCATCACCTCTGGGGGAAGATGACCGTGCATGATGCGGCCTATCATACGCCATTGATCATACGCTTGCCCGGCAATGACCCTCGGGCCGGAGAGCGGGTTTCCCAACCCACCGAGTCGATTGACCTGATGCCCACGATCCTCGACTGGGTTGGACAGGAGGTGCCAAACTCCGTTGATGGCCGCTCGCTCCTGCCATTGACCCAAGGCGAAATCCCTTCGGATTGGCGGCGCTATTCCTTTTCAGAACTGGATTTTGCGGATCCCGAAAACCCAACCCGGTGGGAACAGGAGCTCGGAACAGACCCCAGCACGTCCAACCTGTCGATCCTGCGTGACAACCACCTGACGCTGATTGAATTTGCAGATGAAACACTGGACCCGATCCTATTTGACCACCGCGCAAACGGCGAGACTGAGAATCTGGCGCAGAACCCCTCATACGCGACGGATCTCGCACGCATGTCCCGACAGATGCTGCGTCATCGGATGCGCAACATGGACCACACATTGTCGATGGATATGATTACCCACTCAGGACCCCGGCATTTTTCCCGACGGAGGTGAGGCTCCCGCGCGCGGTTGATCCTCTGCGAGGATCACCGCTGCTTGGGAGTGGCGGGGGTGGCCTCGCTTTGCTCGGCTGTTTTTCCAGCCGCGATGCGGCAGGGGCGCTGCCCCTCGATCCCGCTCTTTGAGCAGGATCTCACCCCGGGATATTTAGGGCAAAGGGAAAAGGGGAGGTTAACGTCCCACATCCTCGGGAGCGATGGCAACCGTTTTCACAATCGCGTTCATGGGCTGGCCCGGTGAAAGCTGCATGGCGTCGGCGGAACGGCGGGTGATCCGGGCCAGGAGTTTTCCTGCAGGGGTCGACAGGGATACGATCGCCCCCGGACCATCCCCCACACGCAGCTCTTCAATGACCCCCGGCAAGATATTGAGCGCAGACATATCACCGGGCAGATCCCGGGCCAGGATCACATCCTGAGCGGCAATGCGCAGGCGCAGCCTACTCCCGGTAGGTTTTTGGATATGTGGAACAAAAAGCGGCACGCCTCCTGCGTCAAGCTCGGTCAGGCCATCCTCGTGCTGAACAGCCACCTGCGCCCGCAAAATGGCGCCCACGGCACGGGGGCCTTGCGGGGTAAAGCCCGGATCTGCCAGCACGTCTTCTGCCGGCCCCACTTTGAGGATCCGCCCCTGATCCAGCGCCACAACGGTGGTTGCCAGACGCGCGACCTCTTCTGGGGCATGACAGACATAGAGGATCGGCAAAGCAATCTCATCCCGCAGCCGTTCAAAATAGGGCAGAATTTCAGACTTCCGCGCCTGATCCAGCGCCGCAAGGGGTTCATCCGCCAAAAGCAATCTTGGACGGGCCAGCAAGGCACGCCCAATGGCAACACGCTGTTTTTCCCCGCCTGAGAGGCTGGCGGGACGACGGGCAAGCAACGGGGCGATACCCAGCATGTCGATCACCTGATCAAAACTGGCAACGGTGTCGGGCGCCGAGGGGCGGCGGCCAAACCAGCCCCCGTAAGAAAGGTTCTGGCGCACGGTCAGGTGTGGAAACAGCCGCGCTTCCTGAAACACATAGCCCAACCCGCGCTTGTGTGGCGGCAGCCAGATCCCGCGTGACGTATCCCCCAGCACCTCATCCCCAATCACAACCCCACCCTGATCCGGGCGCAACAGACCCGCCACTGCATTCACGACAGTTGTCTTGCCGGACCCGGACGCCCCATAGAGCACGGTGAGCCCATCCGGAGCGGTAAATTCCAAATCCAGATCCATGCCGGAGAACCGGTGTTTCAGCCGGACGTCAAGCATCCTCGCCCCCGATCCGTTTGGCCAATCGGTGCGCCAGCACTTCCGAGGCGACAAGAGCGACCATCGCGATGGCGATTGAGATCACCACCAGGCGCGTGGCCGCAGCCTCGCCACCTGGCACCTGCAAGAACGCGTAAATGGCCGATGGCAGGGTTTGGGTCTGACCGGGAATGTTGGACACAAAGGTAATGGTGGCACCGAACTCTCCCATCGCCTTGGCGAAGGCCAGGATTGCACCGGTCAGCAGGCCAGGCAGGATCAACGGCAAGGTGACGGTGAAAAACACCACGATCTGCGAGGCCCCAAGGGTCGAGGCGGCCTGTTCCAGCTTGCGATCCACCGCCTCGATCGACAGGCGGATGGCCCGCACCATCAAAGGAAACCCCATGATGGCTGCGGCCAGGGCGGCCCCCGTCCAGCGGAAGGCAAACACCACACCGATCTGTCCGAACAACCAGCCCAAAGGCCCGTTGGGACCAAATCCGACCAGAAGCAGATACCCTGTCACCACCGGCGGCATGACCAGCGGCAAATGCACCAGTCCGTTCAGGATCTGTTTGCCGAAAAACTGCCCTCGTGCGAGGAGCAACGCCACCAGCACCCCCGGCGGCAAGGCCAGCAGCGTTGCCCAGAAGGCAACCTTGAGCGACAGGCGCACCGCGTCCCATTCCTGTGGCCCAAGCCAGTCCATCATTGCGTCCCCTGCCCCGGAACCTGAAACCCATGTGCCCGGAAACTGTCCTGCGCGACAGAACCCAGCAGCCAGTCGCGCACCTCGCGCGCTTCAGCAGCGGCGCTCACGGTCAAGGCCGCCGGATAGCGGATCGGTGGATGCGTGTCCGCCGGGAAGACGCCGATAACTTGGGTGCGTGGTTCAGCGTTTGCGTCACTTTCGTAGACAATCCCCAGCGGGGCGGCCCCCTGCGCCACAAGGGCAAGGGCAGCGCGCACATTATCGGCCTGCGCAACCTGCGGCATCAGCGCCTCCCACTTGCCAAGCGATTGCAGCGCCGCCTTGCCATAAATACCGGCAGGCACTGCATCAACCAAGGCCATGGCAAGCCGCCCTCCCTTCAGACGGGCACCAAAGTCGAAACTGCTGTTGAGATCAGCCGCCTCCCCCTGCCCCACCAGGACCAGCCGATTGCCAACAAGATCCGTCCGGCTGGTGGGCTGGATCAGGCCCTTGGCCTCCAGATAATCCATCCAGTCGGGATTGGCGGAAATAAAGATATCCGCAGGGGCGCCATACTCGATCTGCCGCGCAAGCGCCGAGGTGCCGGCAAAAGACAGGGTCAGCTCATGCCCGGTGTCATTTTCCAAAACCGGCGCAAGATCCTCCAACGCGGTTTTCAGGCTGGCCGCAGCAAAGATTGTGACCTGACCGGCCGCGGATGGCACCGCAAAGCACAGGATGAGCGCAAGGGCCATAAGGGATTTGATCAGGCGCAAAAACATGTGCGGAGAGTGACGGGTTTAGGCGAGAGCGACAAGATCAAATTGATCCGAGACGGCGCCTGCGCTGCCCTTTTCAGGGCAAAGCCCAAACCCCACAGGGTTTGGGCAAAAATTTCGGGACATTACGAAAAAGGCGGGCGCAGGCTCATCCTGCGCCCCCCCGTTACTTTGCATTGAAGGTGAAAAGCTGTTCACCCGACAGACGGTAGCCGTCGATCAGGGCTTTCGCCCGGTCCGAAACCAGCCATGCCTCAAGTTTTGCGACCAGTTCAGATTTCACATGCGGGTGGCGTTCCGCGCTGACCGGCAAATAGGCGTATTGATTGAACAGCACCTTGTCCCCTGCAAAAAGAAGCGCCTGGTCGGCCTTATTGGCAAAGTTCAGCCAGCTGGCACGGTCCGAAAGGATATAGGCCCCCATCCCGGCAGCGGTGTTGAGCGACGCGCCCATGCCCGCCCCGACTTCCCGATACCAGTCCCCGACCGGGGCCACATCGGCTACAGCCCAGAGGCTGCGTTCCTTTTTGTGGGTGCCGCTATCATCGCCGCGACTGACGAAGGACGCCTTGGCTTTGGCAATACGCGCCAGGGCATCCGCGGCATTATTGGCGCTGGCAATCTGCGCCGGATCGGTTTCCGGGCCGATCAGAACAAAGTCATTATACATGATCTCGGTGCGATGAGGGGCAAAGCCCTCAGCCACAAACGCCTCTTCGGATGTGCGCGAATGCACGAGGATGGCATCCACATCCCCTGCCCGGCCAAGCTTCAGCGCCTGACCAGTGCCTACGACCAGAAGCTGCACTTCAAGTCCCAGATCATTCTGGATTTCGGGCAGCAGCACCTCAGCCAGACCGGAATTATGAAATGAGGTGGTGACCGCCATCTTCATACTGTCCGCCTGTGCCAGCCCCGTCAGCAACAAGAGGGCAAAAAACCCCGTCAGGATCTTCTTCATTCGACAATATCTCCGTTCAAAAAGGCCCGCGCTGCATCGGTGGCGGGGGTGTTGAAAAACTGCTCTGCCGGGGCGGCCTCGTGGATCTGGCCCTTGTGGACAAACCAGACATCCTGAGCCAGACGGCGGGCCTGTCCAAGGTTGTGGGTCGACATGATGATCCGGCGGCCGCGTGAAATCTCGTGTTGCAACACATCCTCGATCTCACGGGTGGCGCGACCATCCAGCGAGGCACAGGGTTCATCAAGAAACAAAAGCTCCGGTCGCAGGGTCAGGGCGCGTCCAAGGGCGAGCTTCTGCCGTTCGCCACCCGACAGGACCCGCGCGGGGCGGTTCAGGGCAAAGCTCAGACCGACCCGATCCGCCACCTCTTCCACCCGTGCCGCGATGTCAGCCTTGGGCATTTTGCGCAGGGCCAGCGGATAGGACATGTTTTCGCGCACACTGCGCCGCATGATCACCGGGGTCTGGAAGACGAATGCCTGGGCGGCCAGCGCCTCGGAACGTGGGCAGCCATAGGTGATCTGTCCGCCACTCAGCCGCTCGATCCCATGTAGCGCCCGCAGAAGCGTGGTCTTGCCGGCCCCGTTTGGACCAAGGACAATCGTGACCCCCTGCCCTTCTACGGTCAGGTCAAGCGGACCGATCAGGTTTCGGCCCCGACGGCGCACGGTGACCGCACGGGCTTTGATCGGAAAGAGGGATTGGGATGACATCACCAACGTCCCTCCTGTTCGGTATGGCTAAGGGTGTGGATGGCGATATTCACCGCGATGGCAAGGCCAATCAGGATAAAGCCCAGCCCAAGCGCCATGGCAAACTCCCCCTTGCCGGTTTCCAGCGCAATGGCGGTTGTCAGCACCCGGGTGTGGTGGTCGATATTGCCGCCAACAATCATGATCGCCCCCACTTCACCAATCGCACGACCAAACCCCGCCAGCGCAGCCGTCAGGAGGGCGCGACGTCCATCCCATAACAGCGTGCCCAGACGCTGCTGCAAGGATGTGTTCAACGAGATCAGAAGATCGCGATAATCAGACCAGAGCTCTCGCAACGCCTGCTGCGTGATCGACGCAATCAGCGGCACAATAATAATGACCTGCGCAATGATCATGGCGGTTGGGGTGAACAACAGCCCCATGACCCCCAAGGGACCGGAACGCGAGAAGATCACATAGACGATCAGCCCAACGACCACGGGCGGCAGACCCATCAGCGCATTCAGAACCGCGATGGTCAGACGGCGATGCCGAAACCGACGCACGGCCAGCAATGCACCAAGCGGCAGGGCGATGGCCGATGCGATCACCACGGCGGAACAGGTGACCGCAAGACTGCGCAACGTGATCTCGACCAGATCGCGGTCAAGCGAGATCAACAGCCACACGGCCTGCATCATCCCGTCCCACAGATCATTCATGGATCATCCCCGCTGGTCATCCCGGTTTCACATCTGACGAAACCTATCAGAATACCGGACGCGCAAGCAGCAGGTTGCGACAGGTGGCAGGCAGGATGCGCCCCCGCATCCTTCGGTATACCGGATGCCCCGCTCAGTCTTGCAGCGACACCCACAGCACTTTGGCATCTTCCTTACTGGTCGACACGCAGCCATGCCCCATCCCACTGTCATAATAGACACTGTCGCCCGGCCCCATCTGCAGGGGGCGGTAATGTTCCGTATAAAGTGTCAGCGTGCCGGAGAGGACAAACATGAACTCTTCGCCGCTGTGGCGCACCCAGCCATCAAAATCCGCCGCCTCGCGCGCCTTGATGGTTGAGATATAGGGCACCATGCGTTTTGACGTCAGTTCGTTACACAGGAGTTCATGGTCATAGGTGCGCGTTTCCTTGTGTTCGCCTTTGCCCGAGGAGGTAAAGTCACGGCGCCCCGAGATATCGGACTTGGCGGATTGCACGAAAAGCTGAGGGGTTTCCAGTTCCAGCGTCTGCATCAGGCGGCGAATGATATCGAAACTGGGCTTTGTCTGGTTGTTTTCGATCTTCGACAGGGTCGATCTGCCAATACCCGCCGCCCCGGCGGCTTCTTCCAGTGTCAGCCCTTTATCTTTGCGCGCTTCTCGAATCATTTTGCCCAGAACCTCACCATCCGGGGCCTGTTCTGCATCCGCATTTGCGATGTTTTCCTCGCGTGGAATCCACTCCATCGTCGCTTTTCTCCCTATTTTCTAAAAGCCTATCCCTGCGCACTTCACATGTCAAAATCCCGATATGTGCACATCGGCATACTTTTGTTGCCTATTATGGAAAAGTTTCCTATAAGGAACGCGCTTCGCCTGACCTTAGGGAAAAGACGCCGCTCTGCCCCCTAAAAGCGACATGCGAACAAGACTAAACCGCGCCAGACGGGTCAGGCCGTTATTGGTGCGGCGGGATAAACGCAATGGGGAGGAAACCATGGAAGCGTTGAACGATATCGTAGGTGCCATCAATGGCGTCGTGTGGGGGCCGCTGATGCTGGTCCTGATTCTTGGGGTAGGGTTTCTGCTTCAGGTGATGTTGAAATTCATGCCGATCCTGAAGGTCGGCACGGGCTTCAAGATGCTGTTTCAGGGCCGCGAAGCCCAGGGTGAAGGGCAGATCAGCCCCTTCAACGCGCTGATGACATCCCTGTCAGCCACTATCGGCACCGGCAACATCGCAGGTGTGGCGACCGCCGTTTTCCTTGGAGGTCCGGGTGCGCTTTTTTGGATGTGGATGACCGCCCTTGTCGGGATGGCCACCAAATATGCCGAAGCCGTCTGCGCGGTGAAATACCGTGAAACCGACGAGCTGGGCAACTATGTGGGCGGCCCGATGTATTACATCAAAAACGGCCTGTCGGCGAAATGGTACTGGCTGGCGCCGGCCTTTGCGCTCTTTGGCGCGATTGCCGCCTTTGGCATCGGCAACGGTGTGCAGGCCAACGGCGTGGCACAGGTGCTGGACTCGAACTTCGGCGTGAACACTTCGGTCACCGGCGTGATCCTGATGGTTATGACCGCAGCTGTGATCCTCGGCGGTATCACCCGCATTGGTGCGGTCGCCGGCAAACTGGTGCCGTTCATGGCCGTGAGCTATATCCTCGCCGGTCTGCTGGTACTGCTGATCAACATCTCTGAAATCGGCAATGCGCTTTCGCTGGTCTTCACCTATGCCTTCACCCCCTCGGCCGCGACCGGTGGTTTTGCAGGTGCAGCTGTTTGGGCGGCAATCCGCTTTGGTGTGGCCCGTGGTGTGTTCTCGAACGAAGCCGGTCTTGGTTCCGCTCCGATCGCCCACGCAGCGGCTTCGAACAACAGCCCGGTGAACCAAGGGCTGGTGGCCATGCTGGGCACTTTCATTGACACGATCATCGTCTGCTCGATCACGGGTCTTGCCATCATCGCCTCTGGCGCCTGGACCTCAGGCGAAAGCGGCGCGGCTCTGACCTCGCTGGCGTTTGAAACCTCGCTGCCGGGTATCGGTGGGTCGCTGATCGCCATTTCACTGTCGATCTTTGCCTTCACCACCATCCTTGGCTGGTCGTTCTACGGCGAGAAATGTGTGGGCTTCTTCTTCGGCGCCCGTGCCCTGGTGCCCTACCGCGTCCTGTGGATCGTGATGATCTATTTCGGCGCCACCGCCGATCTGGGCTTCATCTGGCTTCTGGCAGACACGCTGAACGCCATGATGGCTATCCCGAACCTGATTGCCCTGGCACTTCTGTCGCCGGTCGTGGTGAAACTCACCAAAGAGTATTTCGCCAATCAGAACGGCGCATCAGAGCCTGCCGAATAAGCCACCACCGGGGGGCCAGCCAGTCCGGCCCCCCTCTCCATCCTTCAAAGGAGACAAGACAATGGCGACGAAAATTCTTTTGCCGATTGATCACACCGATGATCGTTCGTGGAAAAAAGCTCTGCCGCTGGCGCTGGAACAGGCCAAATTCTACGGCGCTGGCCTGCATGTGGTTGAGGTTGTGCCCGAGATCATCCAACTGCCAAACCTGCCGGAAGGCTATGGTTCTGGCGCCAAGGACTTTGTTCGTGGCAAGATCGAAGCGATTCTGGCCGCCAATGGTGCCGCAAACCTGCCGGTGCATATTCAGCAAGGCAGCATTTACCGCGAGATCCTGAAGCTGGCCCATAAGGAAGGCTTTGACCACATCATCATGGCCTCGTCCAAGGGCGATTTCCCGAATTACGAAATCGGCCCGAACCTGGCCCGCGTGGTGCGCAACGCACATTGCACTGTGACCGTTGTGCGCGACTGACAAAAATCAACGAGTGCCGGTCATCGGCACTCTATCCTACACGACATTACTGGCGGCAGGCCCGCCGACGCTCAGAGGAAAGGCACTGACATGACCGATGCCCCCAAACGCACCCCGCTTTATGACCTGCATGTGGAACTTGGCGGCAAGATGGTTGATTTCGCCGGCTGGGATATGCCCGTGCAATACCCGATGGGGATCATGGGCGAACACAAGCACTGCCGCGAAAAGGCTGCCCTCTTTGACGTGAGCCACATGGGTCAGGTGATCCTGAAGGGCGAAAACATTGGCGAGAAGCTGGAAACCATCTGCCCGCAGGCCTATGCTGGCCTGAAAGAGGGCAAGGCCCGTTACGGGTTCTTCACCAATGAAAACGGCGGCATCATGGACGATCTGATCGTTTCCAATGCTGGTGAGTATTTCTTTGTCGTGGTAAACGCCTCGATGCGTCATCAGGACATTCCGCATATGAAGGCCCATCTGGATGGCGTCGAGGTGATCGAGATCTTCGACCGCGCGCTGGTGGCCGTGCAAGGCCCGAAAGCCGAAGACGTGGTGGGCGAGCTTTGCCCCGCTGCGCGCGAGCTGAAATTCATGGAAACCACCGTGGCTGACATCAACGGCATCGAATGCCGCATCTCGCGTCTGGGATATACCGGCGAGGATGGCTACGAGATTTCGATCCCGGAAGACAAAGCCGTCGACGTGGCCCGTGCCTTCCTTGCCCATGAGGATTGTGAACCCGCAGGCCTCGGCGCGCGTGACTCGCTCCGCCTCGAAGCTGGCCTTTGCCTGTATGGTAACGACATCGACAATGACACCTCGCCGATCGAAGCGTCCCTGAGCTGGGCAATCCAGAAGCGCCGCAAGGAAGAAGGCGGGTTCCCCGGGGCGGACCGTGTGCAGCGCGAACTGGCCGAAGGACCGGCCCGCAAACTGGTTGGCATCAAGCCGGAAGGCCGCGCCCCGGCACGTCAACATGTGGAGATCCAGGACCTCGACGGCAACACCCTCGGCGAGATCACCTCGGGTGGCTTTGGCCCCACGGTTGGTGGTCCGGTTGCCATGGGCTATGTTGCCAAAGGACATGGCGAGACGGGCGAAAAGGTCAATCTGATCATCCGCGGCAAGGCGCAACCGGCTGAAATTGTTGCCCTGCCCTTCGTCCAGCAGAACTACAAACGCTAACGCTTTGAAAACGGCGCGGCGACTACCTTTCCCGCAGCGCCCCACCACCAGACAGGAGAGTCCCTATGACCACCTATTATTCCGAAGAACATGAATGGCTGACCGTTGAAGGGGACACCGCGACGATCGGCATCACCCAACACGCCGCCGACCAGCTGGGCGAAGTTGTTTTCATCGAGCAGAAAGAAGCCGATGATGAATTTGAAAAAGGCGATGAGATCGGTGTGATCGAGTCGGTAAAAGCCGCCTCTGAGATCTATGCCCCGGTGGACGGCGTTGTCGTCGAAGTGAACGAGGATCTGGAAGGCAATCCCGGTTCGCTCAATGAAAGCCCGGAAAGCGGCGCCTGGATCTACAAGATCAAACTGTCCGACGCTGCGCAGCTGGAAGATCTGATGGATCTGGACGGCTACAAAGCCTTTATCGGATAAATCCACCACATCCACTCACGGCCCCGCCGGACTCGTCCCGGCGGGGGACCCTCCCACGCAAAGGATCACAGCATGGCTTTCAAACTGACCGACTACGAAGCCTATGATTTCGCCAATCGCCGCCATATCGGCCCATCGCCGCAAGAGATGGCCGACATGCTGAAAGTGATCGGCTTCAAAACCCTTGATGAGCTGATCAACGCCACCGTGCCCTCCTCCATCCGCCAGCAAGATGCGCTGGACTGGGGGGATGCGATGACCGAGCGCGACGCGCTTTTCCACATGAAACAGGTGGCGAACAAGAACAAGGTTCTGACCTCTCTGATCGGTCAGGGTTACTATGGCACAACCACGCCTGCCCCGATCCTGCGCAATATTCTGGAAAACCCGGCCTGGTACACGGCTTACACCCCCTATCAGCCCGAGATTTCCCAAGGCCGCCTTGAGGCACTTCTGAACTTCCAGACCATGGTGTCGGATTTCACCGGACTGCCCGTGGCCAACGCCTCGCTTCTGGACGAAGCCACCGCCGCGGCCGAGGCCATGGCAATGGCGAAACGCGCCAGCAAGTCGAAATCGAACGCCGCCGCCTTCTTTGTCGACCGCAACTGCCATGCCCAGACCATCGAAGTGATCAAGACCCGCGCCAAGCCGTTGGGGGTCGACGTGACCGTGGCCGACCCGGACGAGCTGGAACCCGGCGCCTATTTCGGGGCCATTTTCCAATATCCCGGCACCTATGGCCATGTGCGCGATTTCACCGCCGAGATCGCCGCAATCCATGAACACAAGGGCATCGCAATTATTGCCGCGGATATTCTGGCTCTGGCGCTTTTGAAATCTCCCGGCGAAATGGGGGCCGATATCGCCATTGGCTCGACCCAGCGCTTTGGTGTGCCGATGGGATATGGTGGACCGCACGCGGCCTATATGTCGACCAGCGACAAGCTGAAACGCTCCATGCCGGGCCGGATTATCGGCGTGTCGATCGACAGTCGCGGAAACAAGGCCTATCGCCTTGCCCTGCAGACCCGCGAACAGCATATCCGCCGCGAAAAAGCCAACTCCAACGTCTGCACCGCGCAGGCGCTGCTGGCGGTCATGGCATCAATGTATGCCGTTTACCACGGCCCCGACGGGATCAAGGCGATTGCACAATCGGTGCACCGCAAGACCTCGCGCCTCGCTGCCGGGCTGGAAGAGCACGGGTTCAAGGTGGATCCGGCCGTGTTCTTCGACACGATCACGATCAAGGTTGGCCCACTGCAGAAAACCGTGATGGAGGCCGCTGTGGCCCGTGGCGTGAACCTGCGCAAGGTGGGTGACGACCGGATCGGCATTTCGCTGGACGAACAGACCCGCGCCGAGACCATCGAAGCCGTCTGGGGGGCCTTTGGCATCGACAAGAAAGACGACAGTGTCGCCAATCGCGCCTATCGCCTGCCCGACTATGCGCTGCGTGAAAGCGAGTATCTGACCCACCCGATCTTCCACAAGAACCGGGCCGAGGCCGAGATCACCCGGTACATGCGCCGACTGGCTGACCGTGACCTTGCACTCGACCGCGCAATGATCCCGCTCGGGTCCTGCACCATGAAGCTGAATGCCACGATCGAAATGATCCCGGTCACCTGGCCCGAATTTGCCAACCTGCACCCGTTTGTGCCGGAAGATCAGGCGCTTGGGTATAAGGAAATGATCGAGGATCTCAGCGACAAGCTGTGCCAGATCACCGGATATGACGCGATCTCGATGCAGCCGAACTCGGGGGCGCAGGGTGAATATGCAGGGCTCATGACCATCCGCAACTACCATGAGGCCCGTGGCGAAGGGCACCGCAATGTGTGTCTGATCCCGACCTCAGCCCACGGCACCAACCCGGCCACCGCACAGATGGTGGGCTACAAGGTTGTGCCGGTGAAAGCGGATGAAAACGGCAATATCGACGTGGTGGATTTCAAAGCCAAGGCTGCGGAACATTCCGAACAGCTGGCCGCCTGCATGATCACCTACCCGTCCACCCATGGCGTGTTCGAAGAAACCGTGCAGGAGGTCTGCCAGATCACCCATGATTTTGGCGGTCAGGTCTATATCGACGGCGCCAATATGAACGCCATGGTCGGGCTGGCCCAACCGGGCAAGATCGGCGGTGACGTGAGCCACCTGAACCTGCACAAGACCTTCTGCATCCCGCATGGTGGGGGCGGCCCCGGCATGGGTCCGATCGGTGTGCGGTCGCACCTCGAACCCTATCTGCCCGGTCACCCGGAGCTGAACGATGCCATTGGACCGGTTTCTGCCGCACCCTTCGGCTCGCCCTCGATCCTGCCGGTCAGCTGGGCCTATGTGCTGCTGATGGGCGGTGCTGGCCTGACGCAAGCGACAAAAGTGGCGATCCTGAACGCCAACTATATCGCGGCGCGCCTCAAGGACAGCTATCCGATCCTCTACACCTCGGAATCGGGCCGGGTGGCACATGAATGCATCCTCGACACCCGTCCGCTGGACGAAGCGGGTCACGTGACCGTGGACGACATTGCCAAGCGCCTCGTTGACAGCGGGTTCCACGCCCCGACCATGTCCTGGCCGGTGGCGGGAACGCTGATGGTGGAACCGACCGAGTCGGAACCCAAGGACGAACTGGACCGCTTCTGCGACGCCATGATCTCGATCCGCGGTGAAGCGCAGGACATCATCGACGGCAAGATTGACGCGGACAACAACCCGCTGAAAAACGCGCCGCACACGGTGCGTGATCTGGTGGGTGACTGGGATCGTCCCTATTCGCGCGAAGAAGCCTGTTTCCCGGCCGGATCGCTGGGGGTCGACAAATACTGGTCCCCGGTCAACCGCGTCGACAACGCTTATGGCGACCGCAACCTCGTCTGCACCTGCCCCCCGATGGAGGCCTACGAAGACGCCGCCGAGTAAGGCTAGGCACGTCCAAAACATTCTGCCCCGCCGGTTCGCTGGCGGGGTCTGACCCCAAGCAGGAGACAGAAATGAACCAGATTTCTCCCGCCGCTCTCGACAATGAGACCGCCCTGCCCGCCCCCGCGGCCCACCTGACCATGCATCGCGTGAACATTATCCTGCCGGCCCGCGCAAACGCAGCCAGCGCCCAGATGTTCAACGACCTTTTTTCGGCGGCCAATGATCTGGCGCCGAACAGCCTTTATGTTGTCGACACCCATACGCTTACCGACAGCCCTGCAAGTGACCCGTTATATTGGCGCGACCGGACCGTCCTGTTTCTGGGGGATATCCGGTCTCGCTGGTCCTTTTCGCGCGAAGAACGCGGCCGCGCCCAACAGATCCTTCGCCTGTCCGGACGGTCTGTCCTTGTTGGCGGTGCAATCTTTCTGTTGTGCCAGTCCGGTCAGGCCTCTGACCTGCCCCTGGCCATTCACCCAAACTTCCTCGCCGCCGCGGAAGAGGAAGGCCTGATCTGCAGCGATATCGGCTTGAAATACGCCTCGTCCGGCCGCATCGACAGCGCCATCAGCAACTTTGCCGCCCTGACCCTGTTGCTGAAGCAATTTGCCCACCGTCACGGCGACTATGTGGCGGGGGCTCTGGGCGATTATATCGGGCTGGAAACCGGCTTTGAACGCAACCAGAGCAAGTTTGCCCTGAAGATCCGCCAAAAATCCGGGGGCGATCGCCTGATCTGCGCGGCATTAGACACGATGCAGGCGGATCTGGAACAACCGCTAGCGATTGAAGAACTGGCGGAGCGGCACAATATTTCGTCCCGGCAGTTGCAGCGCCGGTTCATGGACCTGACCGGGGAGACCCCCCTTACCGTTTATCGAAACCTGCGGCTTGAACGGGCACATCAACTGATCACGCTGACCAGCATGCCCCTGCGTGAAATCTCTATTGCCACTGGGTTTGGCGCAACCTCGAACCTGACCCGCTGGTTCCGCACCGTGTATGAGGTGACACCCTGCGCGTTGCGACAATCCTCTTACACCGCATCAGCCGCCTGAGAGCAGTTCCCCCCAATCTCGCTCAGCTGTTCAGATCCTCAAACAGGCCAGGCACCATATCTTCCCAAAAGGCAAAGATCGCCTCGACATTCAGCGCCGAGGTCCAGCCATGCCGTTCAAAGTCATCCCGCGCATCCGGGTCGGACAATTGGCTCATGAACAGGCGACGATCAGCGTCTTTCTGCGTTGGAGAGCGCTTGTTCGCCACCTCCAGCACACGCCCAATCCGGGCCCCGCGGGCACGGGTTTCTGGCGTGACCGCCCTGCCCTGCCCGGTTTCCGGCGGCTGGTAATCCTCGGTAATTGCGGCGGACAGGTATTTGACCGGGCTTTTCACCCCATCCCGCGCCTCGACCAGATCAATCTTCTCTGACACATAAACGTCGCCATGCTGACCGATCCACTGGCGCGCCAGGCGATCACTCACACCAAGCTTGGTCAGGCGGTCATAGGTCGCCGTATTGCGCAGCCCCTTGCCATCATCAATATCCAGAATGGTCAGCTGCGGATTGCGTTTGATCAGGAAACGAATATCCGTCACCGCCCGCCCCATCTTTCGGGTTTCCGGCGTGACGATGATATCACTGACCTTGTTCACCTCTGCCACGGCAGGTTTGATAATCTTGGCATTCAGGTGTTTGAAACTTTTGTAATAGTCACTGTCATCCACCCCCATCAGCCGGCGAAAGATCTCCAGCGTCCACCATCCGGTTGACCCGGTATTCACAAACCGAAAGCAGTTTTCATAAAGCGCCAGCGCATGCCCGCCGGTAAACTGCCGCTGGATATTGAGGTTTATGAGGGCGAATACCTTGGGGTCATGCAGTTTTTCTGCCAGCGCAGGGGAATAGGCATATTCACAGATCCCCCCTTTCAGCTTGGCATAGGACAGCAACGCCGAAACGCCCCATTCCTGCCGCCCCGCTTCGTCCAACATATCCCATTCCGCAACCGTCTCGGCCAATCCACGCAACGAGGCTTTCAACGTATCGAAATCGTTTGAGTTATACCCAATCATCGCGCACAGGGTTCGGGCATCAATCCTGTGGCTGGCCTGAGAGGTCAACGTATCATAGGCGTTCAGCAACAACACGTTGGACAGCTTTCGCTGCAACAGAGACAACTTGCCAGATACGTGGATCGCCGCCACGTTCTTTTTGACGCTTTCACGCCGTAATGCGCCTGTCAGGCGATCTTTGGGAATCGGGTCCATTCTGCTCGACCTCTTTGAAACTGGCCAACAATCGCATGACAGGCACCTTATGACAAGTCGGCAGCGGGTTCCTTTGCGAATTCCCGCAAGACCGGAAATAGGTACCTTTGGCAGTTTTAGGTACCCAAACACGGGACTGCGGAGAGCCCATTTGCTCCAGTTATCCACAAAAAACACGAGTTATCCTCAGAAACCGGAGTCAGGACCCCTTCTCCCTGCGAATCAGACCTCTCCAACACGGGTATTGGTGCCTCTGGTCCTGTCAAAGGGTGCCTTTGTTCCTGCAAGCGGGTCCCCTAGTGCAGTTAAGCATTTGTAATTAGATGTTTTTTATGTCCGAAAGATTCTAAATATCTTAAAAAAAATAAAGCATTGTTGTCGCCAATATTTATAGTTTCGCGGCGAAACCCTTCCCTTTCCAATGGGATGTTTTCATTGCAACCGCCATGTCATATGGTTTACGCAATAAATGCAGAAAAAGCGCACATATGGGAAAAACCATGGCTAGAGCAGCTCAAACACCTCCTCCTCCGTATTTCAACATTAACCCAGAAGACGCCACAGGCAAACTCTCTGAACCAATCAACACCGCCAGATTTGCCAAGGCAGCCAGTTTTGCCGCGCGTGGTCGTGATGATTTGGCAAAGCGAGGCTATGCGCCGGATGGCCGCAAACGGCTACGTAAGTTTTCAACCTGGGAAGTTTGCAAATACCTCATCCCGGTCGCTCCTGCGCATTTTCGAAGAGTTCTGAAACAGAACCCGTCACTTCCTCAGGGAGAAGGCGATGGTGGCTCAAAGTGGTTCACATTATCCGACGTTCTGACATTGCGCGATTATTTCGCTGCAGAAGGTGTGTCGACACGTGAATATCGCCCCTGGCGCCCTGAAGGGTTGGACGCAAAGGTTCTGGCCGTTGCGAATTTCAAAGGCGGTGTTGGGAAAACCTCAACCGCGGCGCATCTAGCCATGTCCGCTGCGCTGGACGGGTACAAAGTACTGGTCATTGATCTCGACAGTCAGGGATCGATGACTTCGATTATGGGCGGTCAGGTTGAGGATGAATGGCAGACTGCTTTTCCGCTCATGGCAAAGCACTATGCCCAGTTCCTGGAAGAAGAGAACAAGGTGCGCGCCGCTGCCGGGCACCCTACCCTGCCACTTGACGAGACACTCAAGGAGGCGCTGGAGTTTGATGCGACGCGCGTTATTCAAAACACCCATTGGCCAAATATCGATCTGATCGGCGCCCAATTGAACCTGTATTGGGCTGAATTTCAGGTGCCGGTCTGGCGGATGCAATTGCGATCATGGCCGCTTTGGGACGCGTTGACCGGTTTTCTGGAGAGTGAAGACCTGCTGTCTCAATATGATCTGATCATCTTGGACACCCCCCCTGCCCTGGGATATCTGACCATCAATGCCTTGGCCGCGGCTGATATTCTGTTGATCCCGCTCGGCGCATCTTTTCTTGAATTCGACTCTACGGGCCGGTTTTTTGACATGTTGTATTCCACCTTCGCCTCAATCGAAGAAGGTGAAAATGCCATGCGCCGTCAGCATGGCCTGGAAGAGGTCCGTTTCGAATGGGACGCGGTCCGCGCCTTGATTACCAGGTTTGACGCTGCTCAGCAGACAGATCTGGCAAATGTTATCCAAGCTTATTTCGGGGATTTCATGACCACTTATCGGCAGGAAGTCACGGCGATGGTCGGGCAGGCTGGTGAGCAAGTGAACGGGATTTATGAAGCTGATTACCGAGAGTTTAATCGGGATACATATGTGCGGGGCCGGGAAACCTTTGATCGCACATGGGCCGAGGTGAAGGAGCTGATCCTTGGTTGTTGGTGGCGAGATCTTCAAATGAATGACGCTGAGGAGGTTTGAGATGGCAAAACGACGGAAACTACAAGCACCTTCAGCGGCAGATCTGGACAGGTTGGAGCAAGAGTTTCGCCGCGAAACCCCCATGAAAGGTGCCATGGCACCCATTGCTCAGGTCGCGGCGGACGCGGCGGGTCAGAGCCCTGTTCTTGATACGGCATCGCGGGAAAAAATCGCAAAAGATGCCGCGGACGCTGACGAGCTTCGGGTCGCCCGAGGGCGGGGTCTTGTGATGGTGGAGGTTGATCTGAGTGAGATCGATCTTGAGGATATGATCAGGGATCGCGTGAATATCGACCCGGTTGAACTTGAAGAGCTGAAGGCCTCGATTTCGGCCAATGGGCTTCGACTGCCCGTCGAGCTTTACGAGTTGAACGACGCAAGCAATCCTCTCCGTTTTGGCGTGGTTTCCGGGTTTCGGCGTGTTCTGGCGATCAAAGATCTCCTTGCCGAAACCGGGCGGGATCAATTCAAGACAGTTAAGGCTCTAATTAAGCCCATAGAGACTGTTCCGGACGCTTTTGTTGCAATGGTTGAAGAAAACGAAGTGCGTTCGCAGCTGAGCCACTTCGAGCGCGGAAGAATTGCCGTGATTTCGACCCAAAAGGGTGCATTCGAGACTGTTGAGGATGCTGTATCCGCCCTGTTTGCGTCGGCATCCAAAGCGAAGCGATCCAAGGTGCGTTCATTTGCGCATGTCTTTGAGGAAATGGGTGACCTGATGTTGTTTGCATCGGAGTTGACAGAGAAACAGGGGCTGCGGCTGGCGGGGGCCCTGCGCATGGGGCATGTTCAGGAGTTGCGCGAATGCCTTGCCCAAGGAGAGGTGCAGTCCGCAGACGAGGAATGGTCGGCGCTTTTGCCTGTGATCGAAGCCGCGGAAGAAGGCCCAAAAGACAGTACCCGTGGGGGACGTCCGAAAACCTCGCGAAAAACAATTTCCGCAAAAGATCGGTTCAAGGCGCTTCGCCGTGGGGAGCCTGTGGTCATAAAATCCGGAAAAGATACCAGCGGATTTTTTCTTCGGTTGGAAGGGGCCGGTGTAGACGAAGCTATTGTAGAGGCCCTGACTGCTGAGCTTACTGCACTCCTCTCGGACTGAAGGTGGTTTCGCCGCGAAACCTTCCTGTGTCTCAGGCAAGCGGGAACGGACATGCCGTTTTAACAAGTTCTCACGTTTCCGTTTGCGCAATGGACCAAGGAGGTTATTCCGCCTAGACCGGATGGTGACGAGATCCGAAACCAACAAGATGAACAAGAAACTGATGCTCGACCGTGTCATGCGAAAACTGATTGACCCTCCGTTGGATAAAATGGGGCAGGGCGTGGCGGCGTTGGGCATCTCTGCCAACATGGTGACCCTGATTGGGCTTGGGTTGGGGCTGATCGGGGCCAGCCTTATCGTTGCGCAATCCTACTCTGTCGCGCTTGTCTTTGTGTTGCTTTCTCGAATGGCGGATGGGCTTGACGGTGCGGTGGCCCGAACTCACGGGCCGACCGCATTCGGAGGCTATCTCGATATCGTTTGCGACTTTGTGTTTTACGGGGCGATTCCGTTTGCATTTGTCCTTGCGGACCCCGCGACCAACGCTTCCGCAGGGGCCTTTCTGCTTTTGTCCTTCTATGCCAATGGCGCCAGCTTTCTTGGATATGCCGTTCTGGCGGCCAAAGCTGGTATGGAGACGCGTGCGCAAGGTGTGAAAACGCTATATTACTCCAATGGAATTCTCGAAGGCACTGAAACTATTGCATTTTTTGTTGTTCTTTGCCTCTTCCCAGCAATTTTCCCAGTTTTGGCCTGGGGGTTCGGTATCCTTTGCTTCCTCACGGCTGGGTTGCGCGTATTTGGCGCGTCCAAACTGTTCTGACCAGATATGAAAGATGGAGAGACCATGATCAAAACAATG
>NZ_WBXT01000001.1:2612500-3177654 GCF_013283135.1 Aliiroseovarius sp. xm-d-517 | reverse complement strand
GTGCTCAATCAGGGCTATTGGGAAGAGACCACGGAAAGCCTGACATTGATCGTCTTTGCGGTGATCTTCTGCATGGGGGTTGGGGTGCCAATTGGCATCTATGCCGCGCACCGGCCACGGTTCTTCAAGGCAATCCTGCCGATCCTCGACATGATGCAGACGATTCCCACCTTCGTTTACCTGATCCCGATGATCGTGCTGTTTGGAATTGGCATGGTGCCGGGCCTTGTCGCAACCTTCATCTTCGTGATCCCCGCCCCCATTCGCCTGACCCAACTGGGGGTCAGCCAGGTGCCCACGGCCCTGACCGAGGCGGGCGCGGCCTTTGGCGCCACCCGGATGCAGACCCTGTGGAAGATCGAGCTGCCCTCGGCCTTTCCGCAGATCATGACCGGCCTCAACCAGACCATCATGCTGTCGCTGTCGATGGTGGTGATTGCAGCCCTTGTGGGCGCAGATGGCCTTGGTGTTCCGGTGGTGCGGGCGCTCAATACCGTGAATGCCTCTCTGGGGTTCGAAAGCGGGCTGGTGATCGTTGCGGTTGCCATTGCCCTTGACCGTATGCTGCGTGTGGAGAGCTGATCATGACCGCTGTTGAATTTGATAATGTCTCGATCGTCTTTGGCGACAAACCCCTATCCGCCCTGCCCGCAATGGATGCCGGCAAGGACCGGGCGCAGGTGAAGGCGGAAACCAGCCAGGTGCTGGGGGTGCATAACTGCTCGCTGTCTGTCGCCGAAGGGGAAATCCTGGTGTTGATGGGCCTGTCAGGGTCCGGCAAGTCCACCCTGCTGCGCGGCGTGAATGCCCTCAATCCGGTGGTGCGTGGCTGTGTGCGGGTGAATGACGGCAACGGGTTGGTTGATGTGACCAATGCAGACGCCGCCACCCTGCGCCGGATCCGCCAGAACAATGTCGCCATGGTCTTCCAGCAGTTTGGCCTGCTGCCCTGGCGCACGGTGCGCGAAAATGTCGGCCTTGGGCTGGAGCTGGCCGGCGTCCCCCTGGCCACTCGCAACACCAAGGTGGATGAGCAGCTTGCCCTTGTGAACCTGACCGAATGGGCCGAACGCAAAGTGGGCGAACTGTCAGGAGGTATGCAGCAACGTGTGGGCCTTGCCCGTGCCTTTGCCACCGACGCCCCAATCCTTTTGATGGACGAGCCCTTCTCGGCCCTTGACCCGCTGATCCGGGCGCGGCTTCAAGACGAGCTGATCGAGCTGCAACACAAGCTCAAACGCACCATCATCTTCGTGTCCCACGATCTGGACGAGGCGTTCAAACTGGGCGACCGGATCGCCATCATGGAGGGCGGGCGCATCGTGCAATGCGGCACCCCGCGCGAGATTTTCACCAATCCGGTGGATGAATATGTGGCGGATTTCGTCGCCCATATGAACCCGCTGGGCGTTCTGACCGCCCGCGACGTGATGGACCCGCCGGGCCCCGAAATCCTGCCGATGCAGGTGGGCAAATTCACCCCCGTGCGTGAGATCCTTGAAATGATGACCGACACGGAAAACCGCGTCTCGGTCGTGCATGAAGGCGCGTTGATCGGTGAGGTGGTGCGCGCCCAGGCGATCGAGGGGCTTTTGGATCCGCGCAGCATCAGCTCCGGCCCCTGAGATCCGGTCCCTGAGACACGCCCCGAACAAGATACCAGCCGGGACAAGAGACCCCCTCTTCTCCCGGCTGGTCGGGCCTCCGAATTATGGGATTTCTGCCCACCCTACTTGCTGTTATGGTGCAGATATCTTTCGGAGGCCCCTTATGTTACGACCCTTTTGCATCAGTCTCACCCTGTTGGCTCTGACCGCCTGCGCCACGCCGCAACAACGCTGTATTTCAGATGCGTCCGCGACCATGCGCAAGGCAGAACGCAATGCGAAACGCATTGAAGGTAATATCGCCCGAGGCTATGCCATCCACCGCCAGACCATCCGCGTTCCCACGGTGGAAATCTGCACCAACCCGGACGGGTCGACCTATACCTGCATGGATCACGATCACCAGGTGATCGAAACACCTGTCGCCATCGATATTGCAGAAGAGCGGCGCAAGCTGGCCGAACTGCGAAAGATTATCGCCCAAGAGCGACCCAAAGTGGCGAGCGCCACACAAAGCTGCATCGCCCAGTTCCCTGAATAAAGATCGACGCCGTGGCACTTCCCCCTGCTGCCCCAAAAATCGCCTTGGTGCTGGGGGCCAAGCTTACCCCGGACGGGCGCGCCACCGGCGCCCTGCGCAGGCGCGCGGGCCATGCGGCCCAGCTGTGGCATCGCGGAGAGATCGACCTGATTGTGGTTTCTGGTGGTGTGCCGCAATCCGGGATCACCGAAGCCTCCGCAATGGCTGAACTGCTGCGCGAGACCGGCGTTGCAGGGGAGAGGATCATTCTGGAAGATCAGGCCCGTAACACCTGGGAGAATATTGCCCTCTCACGCCCTCTCATCGCGGAGGGGGCAGAGATCACTTTGATCACAGACAGATATCATGCGCCACGGGCCAGATTGATGGCACGACGTCAGGGGGTGAGGGTCCGGGTGGATTGCCCGTCGGATCGCCACACGCCCCTCCCCCTCAGACTGCAAAGCCGCCTGCGCGAGGCGGCGGCAATGCTATACTATCTTCTCCTCGGCCCACGCCTCTGAGCGGCAAAGGCAGATCATATTTACTTGCTGACGCTCACCTGCACCGAGGTGCCCAGACTGCCGCGCCCATAGATGCGCACGTATACCGTGGCCCCTCCCTGCACCAGATTTCTGGCGGCCTTCGGGTCTATGGTCCCGTTCTTCACCATCTGTTCCATGATCGCGCGATTGTCGATTGATCCGAAAAAGGGATCCCACTCATCGCCCGACTGACTGACGCCAAACCGGTGGTAGTTGGCACGATCCTGACGCAGCACCTGCCAGGGTTCACTCAGGCGGGCACCTTTGTCATTGGTCAGGTCCGCCTTGCCGATATAGGCCCGATAGGCACCGATCAGCTCATCTGCCATTGCCGGCATCACCGCCCCCGTCAATGCAAGAACGGCCACGATCGGCAAGGCAAAGGATTTCACAATAGCCATGATGGGTCTCCCTGTTTGGGTCAGTTTGCGGCCTGCGGCAGCTGTGGTCAATTCTCCACCGCCACCATATGCGTTTGCGGGGTCAGAGGCCATAGTCGCACTTGGAGCCGGGGGCCTGCGGGGGATCCCCCAAGCCCACCAGCCAGAAGACGGTCAATCACCCGCCAGCATCAATCACCCGCCAGTAACAGTCAGCCCCAGCATACGCCACGCATGCATTCCACCGCGATAATAATGGATGCGTTCGGCCGGATACCCTGCCTCGATCATGCGGCGGATGGCCGTGGGCGACTGACCACACCAGTTCCCGTTGCAAAACAGCGCCACCGGTTTGGCACCTTCACAGTCGAACCCGTCGAAATCCACTTCGCAGCCCAACTCATCCAAGCGGTCCGCGGCCTCGTTATACGGAATGGAAATCGCGCCCGGAATGGTGCCGGTGGCGTGGTGGTCAGCGACACGGCTGTCGACCACAATCACCTCGGGATCTTGCAAGAACTCCAGCATTTCCAACTCCCCCACCGGCGTCACCCCCGGTGCCGGATACATCGGCTGCACGCAGAAATTCGGGCACGCGCGCGAGGTGCGCGCCCATTCACCGGACAGTTCATTGGCGGTATCCTGCACCCGCTCGATCACCACATCTCCGTTTGTGGTGGGCACGGTGACCGAGGCGATATCGGGCCTGATATTCACATCCCCTGCAAGAACCGGCCCGGCAATAACCGAACTGGCCAGGGCCGAAACGGCAGCGGCAAAAAAGATCTTTCTCATAATTCATCCTGTTGGTTTATGAAGTCTTGTCAGTTGTAGGTTTCAAATACGTCGTACATCACCGGCTCAAAGCTCTTGCACAGCTCGGCAATCCTGCGGTTGCGTTCCCGCATCTCGGGTGTGCGCAGCATCGCCTGGAAATCTTCGCGGCGATTCCATTGCGAATAATTGGCGATCCGCGTCTGCGCATCGTTCACATGCAGACCTGCCCCCATGAAGCCCGGCTGTTTCGAAATGAAATTCTCATAGGCATCGGTCAGCGCATCCAGAAGGTCCTGGCAGGTGCCGGGGGTCATCTCAAAAGTGGTAATGACGGTCTGGTAATCGGGGGCTTTGCTGATGGTGGGCATGGTGTCCTCCTTGTTGTTCTTGGTTGTTCCTGGCCTGACTTACCTAGGACCCGACTTTCGCGGGCCTGACTTTCACGGGCCTGACTGTCACGGGCGGGAACCGATCCGCAAAACAACCACCAAGGGGCAGCACGCCGCAGGACCATGGCCGTCCCTGACGCCACTGACCGCCGCGGGGGTACGGATCAAAACGTCACGGCACCCATAAGAAAAGCCTAACCCCCTTTTAAATATATGAATAGGTGTTTTTGACAGGAGGCCGCAAATGACGCAGAGGCCCCCTAGTTTCCAGATCAGTCGAAAACGTCAAACAGCTCTTTCAGGAAAGATGTGCGCTTTTTCTTGCGATAAGATTTCTTGTATCCCGCGCGTTTGTCGTCAGAGCCACGCTTCTCATATCGATGTTTTTTACCGCGTGCCTTGCCATGATCATCGTCATCATACGGTGCCGCCCTTTCGGCCTCTTCCCAATCCCGCCGCGGGTCGGGATCACAGCCCCGCAAAAGGCGTGGATCATCCGGCAAATCCTCTGATGTCCGACGCAAGCTGGGCGGAGGAGCCTCGCGATAGGGGTCAGGATCAGCCAGTTCCACCGCGGGCGTGGCTTTTTCAATGATCTTGTCCAATTCACCTCGATCCAACCACACACCACGACATTGCGGGCAATAGTCGATTTCGATCCCCTGCCGCTCTGCCATCCTCAATTCAGCGCCATCAACGGGACATTTCATCACCAGCTCCTCCTGTCTTGAACAGGATATGGGCATGAAAAAAGCGGGCAACAAGGCCCGCCTTTCCCAAGTTGCTGATCTCGTAAAGGATCAGCGCGACACATGCACACAGCAGGGCGCATGGCGCACAACCCGCGCCGCCGTTGAGCCCAGCAGGAAATCGGTCAGACCCGGACGGTGCGACGCCACAACGATGCAATCAACGTCGTGACGCGTGGCATAATCCACAATCGCATGCCCGGCATGCCCGGACACAACCTTGGCCTCCACCCCCGGCATATCAGCCAGTTCCTGCTGCAGCCGGTCCTCCAGCTGATGGGCATTGCCCGAGATCTGCCCCTCGGGCAGGTATTGCGCCACGTAAGAGGGAATTTCCTCCATCACGTGCAGCGCGGTGATCTTCGCACCTTCATCAGCCAGCACTTTCGCAATCTTCAGCGACTGATTGCTGTCACGGTCATGATCAAGGGCGATCGGGACGAGGATGTTTTTATACATGAGGGCGCTCCTTTTTCCTGCGCGCATATCCATTCACAGCTGACGGTAAGCCTGAAATGCGAGCGCCACCATGATCGAAGTCAAACATTTACCCCTTCCATCGGGGCCAGCCACCGTGTCCGCCCCCTGCCCCAGATCCCACCCCAAACCATCGCGCTTTTTTCTTGTCACAAATATCCCGGGGTGAAGGACGCAGTCCGAGGGGCAGCGCCCCTTATGTCCGTACCCCTGCCCGGCTGCAGAACGGCTTGCTGGCTTGACTCTGCCCCCAAGACACCCTAAATCCTCCTCAAACCCCGGGAGTCGTGTAACTTCCGGTCCCATGGCTTATGCCGGGATCGCCCCCTGTCAGCGCGTCGCGCCCACAGGGGCGTTACTCGTTTGAGCGTCTGGGAACAGTTGGATATGCACCCGTGCGCCCTTATCTGAGGGTCAATGAAACGGCGAAAGGAGCCGCAAATGTTTGAGAGCCTGTCAGATCGCCTTTCCGGTGTCTTTGACCGCCTGACGAAACAGGGTGCATTGTCCGAAGAGGATGTAAAAACCGCGCTACGCGAAGTGCGCGTGGCCCTGCTTGAGGCGGACGTCTCGCTGCCGGTTGCGCGTGATTTCATCAAGAAAGTGCAAGAGGCCGCCACCGGTCAGGCCGTGACCAAATCGGTCACCCCCGGCCAGCAGGTCGTGAAGATCGTTCATGACGCGCTGGTGGATGTGCTGACCGGCGAAGGGGAACCCGGTGCGCTGAAAATCGACAGCCCGCCCGCCCCGATCCTGATGGTTGGTCTACAAGGTGGCGGTAAAACCACCACCACGGCGAAGCTCGCCAAACGGCTGAAAGAAAAAGACGGCAAGCGCGTTCTGATGGCCTCGCTGGACGTTTATCGTCCCGCAGCAATGGACCAGCTTGCGGTGCTTGGCACACAGATCGGCGTCGACACTCTGCCGATTGTGAAAGGTCAAAAACCCGCCGACATCGCCAAGCGCGCCAAGCAACAGGCGACGATGGGCGGCTATGACGTCTACATGCTCGACACGGCCGGACGGTTGCATATCGACGACGTGCTGATGGGCGAGGTCGAGGAGGTTTCCAAGATCGTCACCCCGCGCGAAACCCTGCTGGTGGTTGATGGTCTGACCGGTCAGGTCGCCGTCGAGGTTGCACAGGAATTTGACGACAAGATCGGCATCTCGGGCGTGGTTCTGACCCGTATGGACGGTGACGGGCGCGGTGGTGCGGCCCTGTCGATGCGCGCCGTGACCGGCAAGCCGATCAAATATGTCGGCCTCGGCGAAAAGATGGACGCGCTGGAAACCTTTGAACCGGACCGGATTGCCGGTCGGATCCTGGGCATGGGCGACATTGTGGCCCTTGTGGAAAAGGCACAGGAAACCATCGAGGCCGAACAGGCCGAACGCATGATGAAGCGGTTTGCCAAGGGTCAGTTCAACATGAACGACCTGAAAACGCAGCTTGAACAGATGATCAAGATGGGTGGCATGCAGGGGATCATGGGGATGATGCCCGGCATGGGCAAGATGGCCAAACAGGCCGAAGCCGCCGGCATGGATGACAAGGTTCTGAAACAGCAGATCGCCCTGATCCAATCCATGACCAAGCGCGAACGCGCCAACCCGCAAATCCTGCAGGCAAGCCGCAAGAAACGTATTGCCGCCGGCGCGGGCATGCAGGTTTCCGACCTGAACAAACTTTTGAAAATGCAACGCCAGATGTCCGACGCCATGAAAAAGATGGGCAAGATGGGCAAAGGCAAGATGCTGAAACAGGCCCTTGGCGGGATGTTCGGAAAAGGCGGTGGCATGCCCGATATGGGGGGCATGGATCCGTCGCAAATGGATCCCAAAGCACTGGAAGCCGCAGCAAAAGCCATGGGGGGCAAGCTGCCCGGTGGCCTGCCCGGCCTCGGCGGCCCAGGCGGCCTGCCCGGTGGCCTCTCGGGCCTTGGCAAAAAGAAATAAGGCAAAGCAGACCCCGTCATGAATGTCACGATCGAAACCCCGCGCCTTGTGTTGCGCCAGCCCGAAATGGGCGACTGGGAGGCTTTTGCCGCCTTCCTGGGGTCGGATCGTGCCGGTTTCATCGGCGGGCCCTACAGCGACCGCAACGCCTGGCGCGCCTTTGGCCATATGGCCGGGCATTGGACCCTGCTGGGGTTCGGTCTGTTCGTGGGCGTCGAGAAATCCTCGGGCAAACCCGTGCTGTCCGCCGGTCCATGGAAGCCGGTCGGCTGGCCCGAAGCGGAAATCGGCTGGTCGGTCTGGGACCCCTCCATCGAGGGCAAGGGGCTGGCCTTTGAGGCGGCGCTTGCGACCCGCAGCTGGGCATATGAGACCCTCGGCTGGGACACTTGCGTCAGCTATATTGACGAAGACAACCTGCGTTCGGTTGCGCTGGCAAAACGGCTGGGCTGCGAAATCGATCCGGACGCGCCGCGCTTTGCGGTCGAAGAACCGCTGGATGCAACGCCCTATCACGTCTGGCGCCACCCAGCCCCGGACAGTGATGGCAATCCGGAGGCCTATGCATGACGCGCCTCTCCGGTATCCCCACCCTGACCACAGACCGCTTGACCCTGCGCGCGCCGGTTGAGGCAGATTTTGAACATGTGGCCACTTTCTTTGCCTCGAAGGAACGCAGCTGGGGCTTTGGTGGACCGTTGGACCGCACCGGCGCCTGGCGCTGGTTTGCTGCCAATATTGGCCACTTCGCGCTGAAAGGGTTTGGCTTCTGGTTCCTCGAAACAACCGAGGGTGAAACCGTTGGTATGGTGGGGCTGTGGGGCCCCGAAGGCTGGAACGAGACCGAGCTGGGCTGGGTCATGTTCGAAGGGGCAGAAGGCAAGGGTTATGCCCGTGAGGCTGCCGAAGCAGTGCGGGCTCATGCCTATGACACGCTGGGCTGGGACGCGCTGTGTTCCAACATTTTTCCCGGCAATGAACGTTCCGTTACGCTGGCCGAACGCATGGGCGCCCGCCTTGAGGCCGAATGGGACAGCCCGACCCACGGAACAGAGCTGGTCTATCGCCACCCCTCAAAGCAGGAACTGGCAGAGATGAAGGAGACACGCGCATGAGTGACGCAGCCATCCGCGCAGCCGAGCTGCTGAAAGAGCATCGTGAAAGCATCGACCGGCTGGACGCGATCCTGGTCTACACGCTGGGCGAACGGTTCAAGCACACGCAGGCGGTGGGCAAGCTCAAGGCGACCCATGATCTGCCCCCGTCGGATCCGGCCCGTGAGGCGTCACAGATTGAGCGGCTTGAAAACCTTGCCCGCCGCGCCGATCTGGACCCGGAATTTGCCAAGAAATTCCTGAACTTCATCATTGATGAAGTGATCAGGCATCATAAAAAACATCAGGAATAAAACCCTGAGATTGCAGGAACAACCGAACACCGAATTGGGGCCATGCTGCACCGCGGCCAACCCCCTCAATAGCTGGAAAAAAGGAAAACTCTCATGGCTATGAAAATCCGTCTTGCCCGTGGTGGCTCGAAAAAACGCCCCTTCTACCGTGTTGTGGCCGCTGACTCGCGCATGCCGCGCGATGGTCGCTTCATCGAGAAACTGGGCACCTACAACCCGCTGCTGCCGAAAGACAGCGAAGAGCGCGTGAAGCTGGACATGGAACGCGTTCAGTACTGGCTCGACCAAGGCGCCCAGCCGTCGGATCGCGTTTCGCGCTTCCTCGAAGCTGCTGGCGTTCTGGCCAAGAAAGAGCGCAACAACCCGAAAAAAGCCGTTCCGGGCAAGAAAGCACAGGAACGTGCCGAGGAAAAAGCTGCCAAAGCTGCTGAGGCTGCTGAAGCCCCGGCTGAGGAGTAATCCTCTTTCGGGCTGGCAACCGGGCAGACCGGCCTTGCCAGCCCTGACGGAGAACGGGAGAAAGATCTGCGATGCACGCCTTTTCCGACGCGTTTCAATCGGATCTTGAAACCCTTATGCGGTGGCGGCGCGATGTGCGCCGCTTCCGTTCCGACCCGGTGGATGAGGCGCTTTTGCAAGACTGCCTCGACACCTTCCTGCTGGCCCCTTCCGTGGGTCTATCAGAACCCTGGCGCGTGGTCAGGGTGGAGAGCGCGTGCGCACGCAAGGCGGCGCTTGAAAACTTTCAGGTAGCAAACAAGGCTGCCCTTGCCGGGTATTCCGGTGAAAAAGCAAAGACTTATGCGGGACTAAAGCTCTCTGGGATGCGTGATGCCCCGGTGCAATTGGCGGTTTTCTGCGATGAGGACACCGCCAAGGGGTCTGGGCTGGGCGCAGGCACAATGCCTGAAATGCGCCGCTATTCCGTGGTGTCGGCCATCATGCTGTTCTGGCTTGCGACCCGTGCCCGTGGGTTGGGATTGGGCTGGGTATCGATCCTTGACCCAGAGCAGATTTGCCGCGATCTGAATGTCCCGGACACTTACAAGCTGGTTGGGTATTTCTGTCTGGGCTGGCCTGAGGTTGTGACAGACAGCCCCGAGTTGGAAGAACAAGGCTGGGAGGTCCGCCGGGGCCACCTGCCACTTGAAGTAAGGTAATGAAATGGGTTTGATTTTCCGTCCTATCCGCACCATTCTTCTGCTGGGATCCGTTTTCCTTGCTGGTGTCTTTTTCGAACGTTTCCAGATGAAAGACACCTGTCTGGACCGGGGCGGATCCGTTCAGAACGGCATTTGCACAGGTGTGAAATGAGCGACGATCGGATTTGTGTGGGCGCCCTTGCGGGGGCCTTTGGGGTGCATGGTGAGGTGCGGATCAAAAGCTTTTGCGCGGATCCCGGTGCCATTGCCGACTATGGCACACTCTGGTCCGAAGATGGCCGCAAAAGCTATGAAATCACCCTGTCCCGGCCGATTAAAAGCGGCTTTGCCGGGCGTGTCTCAGGAATTGAAACAAAAGAACAGGCGGATGCGGCCCAAGGGGTGCAGCTTTACGCCGACCGCGACGCCCTACCCTCATTGCCGGATGATGAGTTTTACCACGCTGACCTGATTGGCCTGTTGGTTCTGGATGCGGGCGGGCACGAACTGGGCCGGGTGAAAGCCGTGCATAATCATGGCGCAGGGGATGTGCTGGAAGTGCTGGGCCCCGGCATGAGCACCGGTGCGCTCCTTCCGTTCACCCGCGCGGCCGTGCCGACCGTTGACCTGACCGCGGGGCGCATCATCGCTGATCCGCCTGACGGGGTGTTTGCGTCTGACGAAGACGGCGACGAGGGCACGGATTAAAGCGCAAAGACCTGTTCGGCAAATTTCAAGATCTGCTGCAACCGGTGCTGTTGCCCCTCGCGTCGGTCCTCGCGCCGTTTCGGAATGTCACTCCAGTCGCCCAGCACCTGAATTGGCAGGATATAGTCCAGCGCAGGCCGGGCCGCTTTGGCAAGGTCCGCTCCGTATCCCGCCCAGAACGCCTGAACCGGAGCCGATGAGGGATCGGGGTCAAACCACCCGTGATAGCGCACGAGGAACTTGCCAAGGTCATGCGCGGTCGCGACCTGACACACCGGACCGAAATCAATGCCGACAGCCCCCTGATCCGTGATCAGCAGGTTGCGCAGATGCAGATCCCCGTGGGTGGCCGCCGTCAGGGTTTCCTGCCCCCGGGCTTTTTCAGCCATGGCCGGGATCTGCGCCGCACAGGCAAGAAACAGGTCGCGCCTGGGCACATCCACACTGCGGTTTTCAGCCTGCGTGCGCATCGTTTTGGCCCATCGAAGCATTGCATCCGGTTTGATCAACCGCGTCTCACCCAATGTCTTTCGGTGAAACCGCCCCAGCCATGTTCCGCACGCGGCCAGGACATCACACCGATCGGCCAGCCCCAGATCCGCCAGTTCCAGCATCTGATGGGCAGAGCGGCCCGGAATATGGCGAAGCACAAGGCTGCGCGTATCCGGGTGGACCGAGAGGATATCCGGCACCGCCTCTGGGCCAAGGATATCCAGCGCGTGGCGATGCCCCTCCACATCCCGCACAAAACCGGCGATATCCGCCCCGGTGGTGTCGCCTTTCACCACCACATCAATCGCACCACCCTGCTCCGCCCCTTGCGCCACCCCGGTAAGACGCAACACAAAGCGGCGTCCTTTGTCATTTTTCCGGTCCGCCAGCAGCAAGGGCCTGAGTTGGGGCAGATGTGGTCTGAGCCAGTCATGATGGGCCGCGACCTCCAAGGTCTCGTGCAAAGCGTCCTGACTGTGCATTTCGTCGATCACCAACCCGTTCCAACTGTTTGCATTTTGATCAATCTGTCGTAGACAGCCCCCATGTCAGACGTCAATAAAAATACGCCGCAGCAACAATCGGACACAGCCGGTGAGGCCAGCGCATCGGACCCTGGGACCAGCACGTCGCAGGTCAGCACATCCGAGGGCAGTGCATCCGAGGGCAGCAAATCGCAGGCCAGTAATTCTCAAGCCAGCAAATCGCATGGCCGCCTGTCCATTTCGGCCAGCCTGAAGCCGCGCGAGTTGATGAGCCCGACACCGCGACTGGCGGGGGCGTGGACTGCAAAAATCATCACGCTTTTCCCCGATGCCTTTCCCGGCGTGCTTGGCGAAAGCCTGACCGGCCGCGCGCTGAAAGACGGCAAATGGGCGCTGGAAACCATTGATCTGCGCATTTTCGGCATGGGCAAACACCGCAATGTGGATGACACCCCGGCGGGGGGTGGGGCCGGAATGGTTCTGCGCCCGGATGTTTTGGGACGTGCCATCGAAATGGCGCAATCCGGCGTGCCGCAGGATCGCTTGGGCTGGCCGATCATCTATATGTCACCGCGCGGCAAACCGCTGGATCAGGCGATGGCGCGGCGATTTTCGAATTGCCGTGGCATGACCGTGCTCTGCGGTCGCTTCGAAGGTGTTGATGAGCGCGTGCTGGAACACTACCAGATCGAAGAGGTGAGCCTGGGCGATTTTGTCCTGACCGGCGGAGAGATTGCCGCCCAGGCGATGCTGGATGCCACCGTCCGCCTGATCCCGGACGTGCTCGGCAACGCCGACAGCATCGACGAAGAGAGCTTTTCCCACGGGCTTTTGGAACATCCCCAATACACCCGTCCCGCCGAATGGAAGGGGCGCAAAATCCCCGATGTGCTGATGTCTGGCCACCATGGCAAGATCGCCGAATGGCGCCGGGAAAAAAGTGAGGAAATCACCAAGACCCGCCGCCCGGATCTGTGGGAAAAGCACCTGCTGGATGACGGGACGCAGCCCGACGACAAATAGGCCACCCAATCGCAGGGGCGCCATATTGATCGCCCCCTTCTCGGTCCGACCGGCGCGCCTTTCCCCACCAGCCCCACATGGCCGCGCCTGACGGTTTCACCACCTGTGCGCGGGGCCTTGATCCCCTTCCCGGATTGGCCTATACCGCCCTTGTTCACCGGCTCAATGAGTCGAGTGGACCTGTTTTGTTTGGGCCGCGTTCTTTCCGCGGGGTGGGCTGCAAGGCGCACCGTGGCACACCGGCAAGGCAGCAAAAAGAAACGACGACGTATTCTCCCGCGGGCACGGATGGCACCATCCGAATGGACCCGATGAAGGCGCGGAGCTCTGGGCGACAGCAACCTTTGCGGAAAAACCGCAAGCAGATTTAGGAGAGATCAGATGGACCTGATCGCACAGCTCGAAGCGGAACAGATCGCTTCGCTGGGGAAAGAGATCCCCGACTTCAAAGCCGGCGACACCATTCGCGTAGGCTTTAAGGTGACCGAAGGCACCCGCACCCGTGTGCAGAACTACGAAGGCGTCTGCATCGCGCGCAACAACGGCAAAGGCATTGCCGGCTCGTTCACCGTTCGCAAAATTTCCTTCGGTGAAGGCGTGGAACGTGTGTTCCCGCTCTATTCGACCAACATCGAATCGATCACCGTTGTGCGCCGTGGCCGTGTGCGCCGCGCCAAACTCTACTACCTGCGTTCGCGTCGCGGCAAATCCGCCCGTATCGCAGAAGACACCAACTATAAGCCGAAGAAAGCCTGAGGAGCGTCAGCATGAAAAAGGATATCCATCCCGACTACCACATGATCGACGTCAAAATGACCGACGGCACGATCGTGCAAATGAAATCGACCTGGGGCAAAGAAGGCGACACCCTGGCGCTGGACATCGACCCCACCGCTCACCCGGCCTGGAACGGCGGCAGCTCGCGTCTGCTGGACACCGGTGGCCGCGTGTCGAAGTTCAAATCGAAATACGAAGGTTTTGGCTTCTAAGTCAGACGTCTTTCGAACAGGAAACGCCGTCCCTCGGGGCGGCGTTTTTTGTTGGATGTGACCTGTTTCTTGTCTTGTCGGGCTCATTCCCCACCAGACCGCGGGCACATCAGATCGCAGCAAGGACACGCGGCGATGAGACGGCTGTTGAGACGCGCCCTGAAAGGGCTGGAAGCAGGACCCGTCTCATCTCTGACCTTTTTGCGAAAGTCTATTTGCGCCGCTTGGTCCGTGGCAGTTTCGGGGCCACCTGTTTTTCGATATGCTCAATCACCTGCGCAGCGATATCTTTGCCGGTGGTTTTCTCGATACCTTCCAGCCCCGGAGAGGAGTTCACCTCAAGCACTTTTGGCCCACCTTCAGAGCGCAACAGATCGACACCGGCAAATTCCAGACGCATGGCCCGGGCGGCTTTCAGCGCGGTTTCGCGCTCCTGCTTGGTGATCCGCACTTTCTGCGCGCTGCCACCCTGATGCAGGTTCGAGCGGAACTCGCCCGGCGGGCCCTGCCTGCGCATTGCAGCCACAACCTTGCCGCCAAGAACGATGCAGCGGATATCCTCGCCTGCCGCTTCCTTTACGAAATGCTGGACCAGAAAATCCGCCTTCAACCCACGAAACGCAGAAATCACGCTTTCCGCGGCCTTGCGGGTTTCTGCCAGAACCACCCCCTTGCCCTGCGCACTTTCCAGAAGTTTCAGAATGACCGGAGCGTCACCGACCAGATTGATCAGGTTCTTGCTGTCTTTCGGGCTGCGCGCAAAGGCGGTGTCCGGCATGCCAATCCGGTGGCGTGCCAGGACCTGATGCGCATGCAGCTTGTCGCGTGAGATCGAAATCCCTTCCGAACCGGACAGGCAATAGGTGCCGGTGCTTTCAAACTGACGCACAACCGAGGTGCCATATGAGGTGATTGACGCCCCGATACGCGGGATAATTGCATCAAAATGGGGCAGCTTGCGGCCATCATAATGCACTTCGGCCCCAACCCCCTGAATTTTCATGTAACACCGCGACGTGTCGATCACTTCCACCGAATGCCCGCGCTCTTCGGCGGCGGCAATCAGGCGGCGGTTCGAATAATTCTCGGGCTCACGCGTCAGGAGCGCCATGCGCAGGGCGCGTTTGGTCCAGCTGCCGCGGGGGAAGCTCCGATAGGCATCGAAACTCAGCACCGGCTGCTGGAAACTGAGCGCAGGCATGACCTGAACATCCCCCGTCAGCGCGGTGCGCCCCAGCAACATCCGATAAGCCATTGCCCCGCGATCGGTCAGTGTCACCTCAATCGGCCAGCTGTGCTCACCCATCGAGATCACCGTTTCGATCACAAATCGCAGCTCCGTTTCGCCATTTGACGAAGTGACCTCGCGGCGGTCTTTCAACGGGGCAGAGCAGATGATTTCCAACGCGGCATCATCCGGGTCCGGGTGAATGGCAAACCGCACCATCGGGCGATCTGCCGGGCCGAAAGGTTCGATTGCAAATGCGTGCAGGGCAGACGTTTTTGCCCCGGTATCCACCTTTGCCTTCACGGCGGGCAGGCCCAGTTCAGGAAGGGCCAACCATTCTTCCCAACCCACGGAAAAACGGGTCATCACGAGTTCCTCTCATTTCGTAAGAACGCCGACCTCAGCTTTGGGCCGATAAAACACGGCGCGAATCATGGCATGAGGACCGATCCTGACTTTCCTATGCGGGCAAACGGGCAGCGTGCCAATAGAAATGTTGGCAACACCTTTCCGGCGGATGTCACTCGCGGCGGGTATGATGTGGGGGGGGTAGGCCCGGGGGGGGGCACCTGCCCGCCAGATCAGGCCATCCGGCCTCAATCGTCCCAGTGGAAAAGTCCCTGCCCTGTGCCGCGTCCGGACTGATCAATCAGCTCCCGACGGACATAGCCTTCTGCGTTCACCAGAAGGCGAGGCACGCCAAAATTTGGTGCAAAGATCCTCTGACAACAAGGGCATGTTGGCTCAATCAAGGGGCGAATTGCGCTGCATTCCCCCTCTTCCCCCTGCCCTGTATCGGTCTTATAGTCGCGCCACCTGATGGCTGCATAACATAACAACCGGGGATACAGGCGTGGCACATATTATTGTTGTGGGGAATGAAAAAGGCGGGGCGGGCAAGTCCACCGTCTCGATGCATGTGGCGACCGCACTTGCGCGGTTGGGAAAGTCGGTTGGGGTTCTGGATCTGGATCTGCGCCAGAAGACCTTTGGCCGCTACATGGAAAACCGGCGGGCGACGATGGAACGGCTTGGGCTGGAGTTGCCCACACCGCATTACCAGGACCTGCCCGAGATTGATCAATCCGCGCTGGAGCCGGGCGAAAACCCGTTTGACCGCCGCCTGTCGATTGCGGTTTCCGGGATGGAGGCAGACCGCGATTTCATCGTGATCGACTGCCCCGGCTCGCACACAAGGCTGAGCCAGGTCGCCCATTCCCTGGCCGATACGCTGATCACGCCGATGAATGACAGTTTTGTCGATTTTGATCTGCTTGCCCATATTGATGCGGAGACCAACAAGGTGCAGGGACCGTCGGTCTATTCGGAAATGGTCTGGAACGCGCGGCAGTTGCGGGCGCAGGCCGGGTTGAAACCGATTGACTGGGTGGTGGTGCGCAACCGTCTGGGCGCGCAGATGATGCATAACAAGAAGAAGGTCGGGGACGCGCTGGACGATCTGTCGAAACGGATCGGGTTTCGCGTCGCTCCCGGCTTTAACGAGCGGGTGATCTTCCGTGAGCTGTTCCCACGGGGCCTGACCCTGCTGGATCTGCGCGACGTTGGGGTTGCGGGACAGATGAACATCTCAAACGTGGCCGCAAGACAGGAACTGCGCGAGTTGCTGAAGGCGCTGAACCTGCCTGATGTCGAGGTTCGGTTCTGACCGGTTCCGGTCAGGTTTGAGGCTTCAGAACAACAAAAGACGCGGGAGTTCCTGCGTCTTTTTGTTTCGCGGTCTGTTGTGGGCTAGTGCGGACACGGGGACGGATGTGGACGGATATTTTCGACAGCGTACCAAAGGGGCTCTGCCCCTCGGCCATGCGGCCTCACCCCGGGATATTTCTGACCAGAAAATGAAGGCAGCATCGGTGCGTGCGTAGCGTTACGGAGCGCGCGGGGGATTTGAGCTTTCACACCTGGCGCAGGCCCGCTAACGTCTTCACATGTTTCGCTATCTTATCCTCCGCGCCCTGTCCCTGGGGGCAAGCCTGCTGGTGGCCTCATGGGTGATCTTTGCGATGATTGAGCTGGTGCCCGGCGATCCGGCCGCCTTCATGCTGGGATTGAATGCCCAGCCCGACACCGTGGCCGCCTTGCGCCGGGAGCTTGGGTTGGAAGGCACTGCAATCACGCGGTATCTGAGTTGGATGGGGGGGATGCTGACGGGGGATTTTGGCACCTCCTACACCTATCGCGTCGCCGTTTCCGAACTGGTCCGGGAACGTCTCACCCTCTCATTGCCACTGGCGCTTTATGCCCTTTTCCTGTCCACCGTGATCGCCATTCCGGCCGGTCTTCTGGCCGCCAGCCGACGGGGGCGCGCGACGGATCTAGGGGTGATGGGGGCCACGCAGCTGGGCGTTGCGGTGCCGAATTTCTGGTTTGCCATGCTGTTGGTTCTGGTCTTTGCCATCAATCTGCGCTGGTTTTCCGCCGGTGGTTTTCCGGGGTGGGAGGCCGGGGCTCTGCCGGCGCTCAAGGCGTTGACATTGCCCGCAATTGCGTTGGCCCTGCCGCAGGCATCGATCCTTGCGCGGGTGATGCGGTCTGCGCTGCTGGATGTACTGCATCAGGATTACATCCGCACCGCGCGCGCCAAGGGGCTTTCGGTTGGGCAAGCGACACGGCGGCACGCGCTGCGCAACGCATTGATCCCGGTGGTGACCATTCTGGGGCTGCAGTTTTCCTTTCTGCTGGCCGGTGCCATCATCATTGAAAACGTGTTTTTCCTTCCCGGTCTGGGCCGGTTGATCTTTCAGGCCATCACGCAGCGCGATCTGGTGGTGGTTGAAAGCGTGGTCATGCTGCTGGTTTTTGCGGTGATCCTTGTGACATTCCTTGTGGACGTCACCTATGCGCTGGTGGATCCACGCCTGCGGAGGCGCTCATGAAACGCCTGCCCCTGACCCTTTGGATCGGCGCCGGTCTGAGCGCCCTGTTCCTGATTTTGGTATCTGTGTCATTCCTCTGGGTGCCCCATGACCACATGACGTTGAACATCGCGGCCAAGCTGCGTGCCCCTTCGGCACAATACTGGCTGGGCACGGACCATTTTGGCCGCGATCTTGTATCGATGCTGATGGTGGGTGCCCGCACCTCAATTGCCGTCGCCGTGCTGGCTGTGGGCATCGGGATCGGGATCGGTGTGCCGTTGGGGCTGATGGCGGCCGCACAGCGGGGGTCCGTTCTGGACGAGGTGATCATGCGCTTAAACGACCTGATCTTTGCGTTCCCCTCTCTGGTCATTGCCATCCTGATCACCGCCAGCTTTGGCCCCTCGGCCACCAATGCAATCCTTGCGATTGGCATCTTCAACATCCCCGTCTTTGCGCGTGTGGCCCGGGCCGGGGCCCTGACAATCTGGACCCAGGATTTCATCATGGCCGCCCGGGTGGCCGGCAAGGGCGCGGTCAGGATCAGCGCCGAACACATCCTGCCCAATATCGCCAACCTGTTGATTGTGCAGGGAACAATTCAATTTTCACTTGGCATTCTGGCGGAGGCCGGGCTGAGTTATGTCGGGCTGGGCGCACAACCCCCAACCCCGAGCTGGGGGCGGATGCTGGCCGAAGCACAGACGATGATCTACACGGCCCCACGGCTTGCCATTGCACCGGGCATGGCAATTGTACTCATGGTTTTGGGGTTGAACCTGATGGGTGACGGGCTGCGGGATCTGTTGGATCCAAGGCTGCGCCGCCTGCGCGAGGGGGCCGCATGATCGAGACCCGAAACCTGTCCCTGACCATTCACGACACCCCGATCCTGCAAGATGTTGACCTGTCGATTGCGCCCGGTCAGGTGGTTGGGCTGGTGGGCGAAAGCGGGTCGGGAAAATCCCTGACCGCTCTGGCCCTGATGGATCTGTTGCCGCAGGGGGCCAAAACCGGAGGAGAGATCCTGCTCGATGGCGCCCCCCTGCCGACCCGCGCACGCACGCGGAGTGACACAGCCATGAACCGGTTGCGCGGCCAGCGCCTGTCGATGATTTTTCAAGAACCGATGACCGCCCTGAACCCGGTCAAGACCATCGGTGATCAGGTGGCCGAAACAGTGCTGATCCACGGGGCGGCCAGTCGTGCAGAGGCGCGGCGCATCGCGCAGGAAAAACTCCGCCGCGTGGGATTGCCCCCCGACAAGGTGCCAGCGGACCGCTACCCGCACGAGCTTTCAGGTGGACAGCGCCAGCGGGTGTGCATTGCCCAGGCAATTGCGCTCAGGCCAGATCTGCTGATCGCCGACGAACCCACGACGGCACTTGATGTAACCACGCAGGCGCAGATCCTTGACCTGTTGCGGGAGCTGGTCCGCGAGGAGGGTATGGGGCTGCTCCTGATCACCCATGACCTCGCGGTTGTTGCGCAGACGGCAGATCATGTGGCGGTAATGCAGCGGGGTGTAATCGTCGAACAGGGTCCTACGGAGCATCTGTTTCGCACCATGTCACATCCCTACACGCGGGCCCTTCTTGCGGCTTCGGCCCATCAGCCTGATCGCGCAAGACCTGCCCGCGCGGCCCCGCTTCTGGCGGTGCACAACGCAACGCGCGACTACCGGCTGCCCCGCAAATCTCTGTTCGGCCCAGCCCCGCATTTTCGCGCCGTGAACGGGGTCAGTTTCACGCTGGACAAAGGTGAGAGCCTTGGTCTTGTTGGCGAAAGCGGTTGTGGAAAATCCACCCTGACCCGCGCCATTCTGGGGCTTGAACCCGTGCAGGGCGGAGAGATCATGCTGGATGGTCAGCCCATCACCCCCGCGATGCCCGCCTCCCGGAGATCGGGGCTACAGGTCGTGTTTCAAGACCCGTACGCCAGTTTCAACCCGCGCTGGACCGTGGAACGTATTCTGTCCGAACCCTTTCACCTGACCGGCCGGCCGGAAAACTGGCGCGATGAGATCTTGCAGGCACTGGACGATGTGGGCCTGCCAGCAGACAGCCTTTCGCGCTATCCGCACGAGTTTTCCGGCGGACAGCGTCAGCGTATCGCCATTGCCCGCGCGCTGATCCTGCGGCCTGACCTGATTGTTCTGGACGAAGCGGTGTCGGCGCTGGATGTTTCGGTTCGGGCGCAGATCCTTGACCTTCTGACGACCCTGCAACGCGACAAGGGGCTGGCCTATCTGTTCATCAGCCATGACCTTACGGTGGTGCGCAATATCACCGACAGGGTGCTGGTGATGAAAGCCGGCGAGATTGTCGAAGAAGGCCCCACCGATCGCGTCTTTGATCAGCCGCAGCACCCCTATACCCAGGCCCTGATCAGCGCCGCCCCGGTCATCCCGTCAAACTGGCATCCCGTCGGACTGGGCGCCCGGCACGATCACACACCCACAGGAGGAGCATGATGGAAGCGCTTTGGTTTGATCCCACCCAGATCCTGATCGCAGGCCAATGGCAGGCGGCCTCGGGCGGCACCTTGCCCGTCGAGGACCCATCGACCGGCGCAGAGATTGCCCGCGTTGGCCGCTCGAACGCTTCAGATGTCGATGCCGCTGTCAGCGCGGCAAATGCCGCCCTGCAAGGTGCCTGGGGGCAAATGTCCGCGCTGGAGCGGGGCCGGTGCCTTACCCGCATGGGGCGGCTGGTGGAAGCGCGTATCGACGAACTTGCCGAGCTGGAAGCCCGTGATGTGGGCAAACCACTCACCCAGGCGCGCAATGATGCGGTCGCACTGGCCCGGTATCTGGAGTTCTACGGCGGTGCGGCAGATAAAATCCACGGCGAAACAATCCCCTATCTTGAAGGCTATACCGTCTACACCCTGCGTGAACCCCATGGGGTAACCGGCCATATCGTGCCCTGGAACTATCCGATGCAGATCATTGGTCGCTCGGTGGGGGCGGCTTTGGCGATGGGCAATGCCTGTGTCCTGAAACCCGCCGAAGATGCCTGTCTTACCGCGCTGGGATTTGCCCGGATTGCCGAAGAGGCCGGGTTGCCGGCGGGCGCGCTGAATGTGGTGCCCGGGCTTGGGCGGGAAGCGGGGGGTGCGCTCGCATCCCACCCGGCGGTGCACCATCTCAGCTTTACCGGTTCTGTCGCGGTCGGGGCCGAGGTCCAGCGGGCAGCCGCGGCCAACGTGGTGCCGGTTACGCTGGAGCTTGGCGGAAAGTCCCCGCAGCTGGTGTTCGCGGATGCCGATCTTGACGCCGCCCTGCCCTTTCTGGTCGGGGCCTGCATTCAAAACGCGGGCCAGACCTGTTCCGCCAGCTCCCGCATCCTGGTTCAGCGTGGCATCTATGACGATGTGGTCCGGCGCATGGGCGCGGCTTATGATGCGTTGCGGGTAGGTCCGGCGATGGAGGACCTGTCGGTCGGCCCGTTGATTTCTGCTCGGCAAAAGCAGCGGGTTGAGGGTTACCTTGCCCAAGGGGCGGATCTGCGCCTCGCGGGGCGTGGCCAGATTGGCGAGCTGCCCAAGGGTGGGCATTACGTGGCCCCAACCCTGTTTGCGGATGTGCCACCGGAGCACCCTCTTGCCCAGGACGAAATCTTTGGCCCGGTTCAGGTGATCATCCCCTTTGACACCGAAGAGGAAGCCATCGCCATTGCCAATGGCACCGAATACGGGCTGGTGGCGAGCCTTTGGACCGAAAGTGGTGCCCGGCAAATGCGGCTGGCCAAGAAGCTGCGGGCCGGGCAGGTTTTCATCAATAATTACGGCGCGGGCGGCGGGGTTGAGCTGCCGTTCGGCGGCGTTGGAAAATCCGGCCACGGGCGCGAAAAAGGCTTCGAGGCGCTCTATGGGTTTTCGACCCTCAAAACAATTGCCGCCAAACATGGCTGACACCGCGCGCGCCCATCATGCCAAAACGCGCTCCGGGCCTGAAGCACGCCCAACCCGCACCCCATCAAGGAGAGCCGAATGCCGATGATCGAAACGTTCCGCCGCATCGTGGACCCAAGCGATTGCGACATGCTGGGTCACATGAATATCAGCCGCTATTTTGCCTGTGTCTCGGATGCGGGGCTTGGCCTGATGACCGCATTCGGCCTCGGACAGGATCAGATCGTCGGCGGGCGCAGGCAGGCCTTTGCCGTGGTCCATTTCGACACGAACTTTCACAAGGAGGTGCGGCCTGGTGAATGGATCTTCATCCGGTCTGGCATCACCGAGATCGGGCGTCGCTCCGCAACATTTCATCACCAGATGTTCAGGGCCACCGATGAAACGCTTTTGTTTGATGCCACGGCCAAGGCCGTGCTGATGGACCTTGAGCGGCGCAAAGCCACGGTGATTGACGCGCCGCTTGCCCAGAACATGCGCCGCTATCTGATTGATCACGAGCAGGTGGCATAGATGGCGCCGCTGACGATTTCCAACGCTGATCTGCGCCGGTTGTGGATCTGGACCAATGGCCTGGCCGACACACCCACCGGGCCTTGCGACCTCATGGGAATAGTCGACCGGCTGGGATTCGTGCAGATCGACACGATCCGCAATGTGACCCGCGCCCATAACCACATCCTGTGGTCCCGCAATCAGAACTACCGCGAGGGGCGCATCTGGGATCACTTGTCCCGCCGCGACCTATTTGAACATTTCACCCATGATGCCAGCCTGATTGCGGGCAATGTGCTGCCCTACTGGACCCGCCAATTTCGCAGACTTGGCGAACATGTGGCCCGGCATGACTGGTATCAGTCGAAACTGGCACAGGACCAGATTGCCGCCATTCTCAAACGCATTGAGGAGGAAGGGCCGCTTTCGACCCACGCTTTCGACACCAAGGTGGCCTCGCGCGAGATGTGGGCGCGCCCGCCCCATAAAAAGGCGCTCGACCAGATGTGGTATGGCGGCACATTGGCCACCTGCCACCGCAGAAATTTCGTGAAATTCTACGATCTGGGCACGCGGGTGTTCCCAGAGGTCTTGCCTACGGCTTTGCTGGCACAAGATCCGGTTGAGGACGCCGAAGCGGTGGACTGGCTGTGTCGCGCCGCGATGGATCGGCTGACCATTGGCACGGCGGGAGAGATCCAGCGATTTTGGGACGCCATGTCGGCGCGGGAGGCGAAACTCTGGGCGGAGGCGCAAAAAGATCTTGTTCCGGTTGACGTGGTCTGTGCAGATGGCACGCGCCGGTCGGGTCTGGCACATCCGGATATCGAAACCCGGCTGCAAAATGCCCCTCCGCCCACGTCACGGCTGCGTATCCTCAACCCGTTTGACCCGATGATCCGCGACCGCAAACGCACCGAACAGATCTTTGGATTTGAGTATCGCAATGAAATGTTCGTGCCCAAGGCGCAGCGGAAATGGGGCTATTACGTCTATCCCCTGCTGGAAGGGGCACGCTTTGTGGGGCGGATGGAGCTGAAGGCCGATCGCAAGAAAGGAACGTTGAGCGTGATTGGGTTCTGGCCAGAGCAGGGCGTGCGCTGGGGCGCGCAGCGACGCGGCAAGCTGGAGGCGGAACTTGCGCGATTTGCCCGGTTTGCAGGGCTTGAGCGGGTCACCTGGCACCTCCCCTGAGGGTTGCCCTTGCCAGCCCGATGAAAGCGTCGCAAGGTAATGACAAGAGATTTGAAATCAAGGACTTCGGGGGCCTGCCCATGCGACTTAAGGGAAAGACGGCGATTGTAACCGGGGCGGCCTCAGGCTTTGGGGCCGGGATTGCCCGCAAATTTGCGTCCGAAGGCGCAGAGGTGATGGTGGCAGACCTGAATGCCCCCGAAGCTAAAACGCTTGCACAAGAGCTGGGGGGGATTGCCCAACGCGTGGATGTGTCGCGTTCAGACAGCGTGGATGAGATGGCCGAGGCCGCCCGCAGGCATTGGGGCCATGTTGATATTCTGGTCAATAATGCCGGTATCACCCATTTGCCGAAACCGATGGAAGAGGTGACGGAAGAGGAGTTTGACCGCGTGTTCGCGGTGAATGCAAAATCTGTCTACCTCACCGCGCGTGCCTTTGTGCCGATGATGAAAAAGGCCGGGCATGGCGCAATCCTGAATGTGGCCTCAACGGCCGGAATAAGCCCGCGCCCGAAGCTCAACTGGTACAATGCGTCAAAAGGCTGGATGATCACCGCCACCAAGACCATGGCGGTTGAACTGGCCCCAGCGGGGGTGCGGGTCAATGCCATTTGCCCGGTGGCGGGGGACACGCCGCTTTTGGCAAGCTTCATGGGGGAGGACACCCCCGAGATGCGCGCCAAGTTTCTGGCAACCATACCGATCGGCCGGTTCTCTACCCCGCAGGACATGGGCAATGCGGCCTGTTTTTTGTGTTCAGATGAAGCGAGCATGGTAACGGGGGTTGCGCTGGAAGTGGATGGTGGGCGCTGTATTTAAAGCGTCCCGCCTTATACCTGCAGTAGGGATAAGGTAGGACGCGACGCAACATACGAGCGTTTCGCGCGTTCCGCCACAAACCCGTCATACAGGTTTTTGGCGGAACCCTTTAGGGGAAAGGGGCGCTGCCCCTCGGCCTTGCGGCCTCACCCCGGGATATTTGGAACAAGAGGAAAAGAGGGTTTCATGAAGCCGGGTGCACGAAATCTGATAACGGATGTGGCGGGATTGCGGGTTGGCAATGCCGAAGATCAGGCAGTCAAAACGGGTGCCACGGTTCTGGTGGGGGACGCGCCCTTCACGGCGGCGGTTTCAGTCATGGGCGGGGCGCCTGGCACACGAGAGACAGATCTTTTAGCCCCGGACAAGCTGGTGCAACAGGTGGATGCGTTGGTGCTTTCCGGCGGGTCGGCCTTTGGGCTGGATGCGGCATCGGGCGTGGCCGATGGTTTGCGCGCAGACGGACGCGGATTTCGGGTGGGCACCCAGACGGTTCCGATTGTCCCCGGGGCCATCCTGTTCGATCTGATGAACGGGGGGGACAAGGCGTGGGAGGAGAACCCTTACAAGGCGCTCGGCATCGCTGCTCTGAGGGCTGCTGATCCAGTCTTTTCACTGGGATCCGTCGGGGCAGGTTGCGGCGCAACGGTTGGAAAAGCCTTTGGAACCGCGCTGAAGGGCGGGTTGGGGTCGTCTTCTTTGGTGTTGGACAATGGGATCACTGTGGGGGCGCTGGTTGCCGTAAACGCGTTGGGGGCGGTCACAATGGGGGATGGGCCGGAGTTCTGGGCCGCCCCTTGGGAAATGGGGGCTGAGTTCGGAGGGTTGGGCTCTGGTCGGCATGATCCACAGGTGGAACCCACGCCGGAGACCAGTCTCGGAGAAAACACCACCATTGCCATTGTCGCCACGGATGCCAAGCTGACACAGGCCCAGGCCATGCGCATGGCGACAGCTGCCCATGACGGCATGGCACGTGCAATCCATCCCAGCCACACGCCGTTTGATGGGGATTTGATTTTTACCGCGGCCACGGGGCAAATTGATCTTGAAGCCGGGGAATTTGACACCCTTCGCCTGGGCCATGCGGCGGCCACCTGCCTTGCCCGGGCCATAGCGCGCGCAGTCCATGCCGCCACCCCTTCTGAAGGAGATCTTCTGCCCAGTTGGAGCACGCGATTTGGCAATAAAGGTTAGCAAGGTGGATGGTGCCCAACAGGCGCTGAACGTGCTGATGGTGCTGTGACTTTCACCGCAAACTTGATCCAGGCCATAGATACTCTGCGCAAACCGGGGCATATCCGGGCCAATCTTCGAAACATTTCTGCAATCACAGAAGGATCTCTCAAGAAGTCTGGATTGCTCCGGCCTTTCTGGATGAAATCCTCCAAACAGTAAGATATGTCCGTTTCACATACCGCCCTGCGGATATGATCAAATTTACTTGACGCGTTCGCGCAGGGATGCCCATATCAAATTTCGCATCCGCTCGAAAACGTGAAATGGGAGAAGCACATGGCCGTCAATGCAACTGAGCTGAAAAGCCTTCTGAAAGACCCCTCGCTGGTCGAAACCCGCGCCTATGTGAATGGCCAGTGGATCGACGCGGACGATGGTGCAACATTCACCGTCTCCAACCCGGCGCGCGGCACGGAAATCGCGCAGGTGGCGGATCTGAGCCGGGTCGAAGTGGCCCGTGCCATCGAGGCCGCCGATATCGAGGGCCGCAAATGGGCAAAACGCACCGCCAAAGAGCGCGCCAATATCATGCGCCGCTGGTATGAGCTGATGATGGAAAACCAGGGAGATCTGGCCATTATCCTGACCGCTGAAATGGGCAAGCCACTGGCAGAAGCCATGGGCGAAATTGCCTATGGGGCCTCGTTCATCGAATGGTTTGCGGAAGAAGCCAAGCGTATCTACGGTGAAACCATCCCCGGCCACCAGCCCGACAAGCGCCTGATGGTGATCAAGCAGCCGATTGGTGTGGCGGCCTCGATCACGCCGTGGAACTTCCCCAATGCGATGATCACCCGCAAATGCGGCCCGGCGATTGCAGCGGGCTGCGGCTTTGTGGCTCGCCCTGCGGAACTGACCCCGCTGTCCGCCCTTGCGCTGGCTGTTCTGGCGGAGCGTGCCGGGCTGCCTGCCGGTGTGTTCAACGTGGTGCCCAGCTCGCGCGCGTCTGACATTGGCAAGGAGTTTTGTGAAAACCACAAGGTGCGCAAACTGACCTTTACCGGATCGACCGGTGTGGGTCGGATCCTGCTGGGGCAAGCCGCAGATCAGGTGATGAAATGTTCAATGGAACTGGGTGGAAACGCCCCGTTCATCGTGTTTGATGACGCGGATCTCGATGCGGCTGTCGAAGGGGCCATTGCCTGCAAATTCCGCAATAACGGCCAGACCTGTGTCTGTGCCAACCGGATTTACGTGCAGGAAGGGGTCTATGACGCCTTTGCCGAAAAACTTGCCAAAGCGGTTGCGGCCCTGCCGGTGGGGGATGGGCTGGATGAAGGGGTCGCCCTTGGCCCGCTGATCAACGAAGGTGCGGTCAACAAGGTTCGAGAGCATATCGCGGACGCGACCTCAAAAGGGGCCGAGGTGATCCTTGGTGGCAAGGCGCATGACCTTGGTGGGCTGTTCTTTGAACCAACCATTGTGAAAGGTGCCACAAAGGAAATGGCGTTTGCCTCAGATGAGACCTTCGGGCCACTTGCGCCGCTGTTCAAGTTCAAGGACGAGGACGATGTGATCGCCCAGGCCAATGACACGATTTTCGGCCTCGCCAGCTATTTCTTCGCCAAGGATCTGAGCCGCGTCTACAAAGTGGCGGAAGAGTTGGAATATGGCATTGTCGGTGTAAATACCGGCATCATTTCAACCGAGGTGGCCCCTTTTGGCGGGGTCAAGCAATCGGGTCTGGGACGCGAAGGATCACGTCATGGGATCGAGGATTACCTTGAGATGAAATATATCTGCATGTCGGTGTAAATCGCTATAAATAAAGAAAAAGAGGGTCATTTGGCCCTCTTTTTTTGTGCTGCGCTCATCTCGTTTTGCAGTCTCAGAAAAAAGGGCGCGGGGTGTTCCCCACGCCCTTGCGGCAGTCACTTTGACAGATGGGTCAGACCTCAACCGCCTTGCTTTCAACGGCTTTCGGCCCATTGATTTCAATCTGGCGTGGTTTCAGGGCTTCTGGCACCTCGCGGGTCAGGTCGATATGCAACATCCCATGTTCATGGCTGGCCCCGGTCACCCGCACATGATCGGCAAGGTGGAAGCGACGTTCAAAGGCACGGGTGGCAATGCCACGGTGCAGATAGGTCCGGTTGCCATCTTCGGGGGGTTTCCTGGCCGAAATCAGCAGCGCATTTTCCCGCACTTCAACGCCCAGCTCATCTTCTGAAAACCCGGCAACGGCGACGGAAATACGCCAGGCATCGTCATCGGTCTTTTCAATATTATAAGGGGGGTAGCTGTCACGGCTGCCTTCGTTGGTCAGCACGCGGTCCATCAGGTCGGCAATTTGATCAAATCCAACCGTAGCACGGTACAGCGGAGTCAGGTCAAAATTTCGCATAGGGTGTCCTTTCCAAAAGCGACATCAGATTTGCGCCTTCCCTTATGGGACAGGCAGAACACAGGCCCGCCACTGCGGCACCTGCAATCAGGATGTAGGCGTGTTTTTATCGCTTTCAAGAGGCGGCTGAGCACCCTCAGGGGCGGGCAAATTTCGCCCCGCCACCCCGGTTTGGTTCCAGCTCCAGTCGCCGCACATTGGGGGTGGATGTGGTCTCGACCTGCTCAAACATCCCGTCACCACGTGCCAGAATGGATTTCAGCTCAGCCAGCGGTGCTTCGAGATTGGTGCCGAGAGACACGGGGATATCGCGCACCATGGCTTTGGCTGAAATCACCGACACAATGCGCGGCTCGCCATTTTCCACCACAAAGACAGGGGCGCCGGAAGAGCCGAAATCCACCTCACAGGACATGACAAGCACACCGGACTGGCGTGCCAGAACCTGGCAGGTTTCCTGCAAAGCCGGGCTTTCGGCACGATCATGCGCATAAGAAACAACGCCAACCTCTGCCCCTTTGCGCGGACGGTGGAGCGTTGCAAACGGCTTGACCGAAGATTTTCGAATGGGTTGATCCAGTTCCAGCAAGGCAAGGTCATTGACCACTCTTGCCGCATTGTTCAGATCCTTGAAGGCAAATTTCGGATGAACAAGCGCACGGCGCACCCCGCGATAGGCCGACGCGCGCCCATTGCGCCACCCGGCCAGAAACTCGATTTCATCCGCTTCATATTGCCGCCCGGTCACCTTGTCGAACATGCAATGGCCCGCCGTCAGAACCAGGTTTTCGGAGATCAGCGCGCCGGTGCAGAAACTGTCACCTGCCATATTCAGACGCCCGACAGCTTCCCAGCCCCGGCTGTCATCACCGGTCATCAGTTTCTGCAGAGGGGATGGATCGGATGCCCCAAGCGGCCCTGTGAACCACAGCACCACCGCGACAAACGCGAATAGTTTCTTCATGTCTTTGCCTCAACCGGGGCATTGAGTGCCCTCTCATGGGGGCAGCTTAGGGGCAAACTCTATCTCAGGAAAACCCAAAAACGTTTAAAGCGGGTTAAAGAGCAATTAATTTCCGAGGTTGTGGCCCGCCAGTTGCCCAATCCAGAAGCTCAACCGTATGCACAACCGGCACCTCGGTTCCCGAACCAATCTGTAACATGCAGCCGATATTTCCCGCCGCAATCACCTGCGGCGCCCGCGCCTCAAGCGTTTCGATTTTGCGCGCCTTCAATTGTGCCGAAATATCAGGCTGCAAAATATTATAGATTCCTGCGGACCCGCAACATAAATGCGGGTCCTTGGGGTCAACCACCTCAAACCCGGCCCGTTCAAGCAAACGCCTCGGCGGTGTTTTGACCTGCTGGCCATGCTGCAGCGAACACGCAGAATGATAGGCCACCCGCAGGCCCATTTGTCGCTCTGGAAGCTCAAGCTCCATCAAAAGTTCGGTCACATCACAGGCCAGCTCAGACACTTTGGCCGCATCCTCTGCCAGCGGTGCGTTGCGAAAAATATGGGCATAGTCCTTCACCGTTGTCCCGCAACCGGATGTGTTGATGACAATTGCGTCCAGCCCCGCCGTATTATGTTCCGCCATCCAGGCCCGGATATTGCGCGCCGCCTGTGCGTGGCTATCCTCCTCCTTGCCCATATGGTGGGTCAGCGCACCACAACAGCCCATATCACGGGCAATCACCACCTCGCATCCCAACCGGGTGAGCAACCGGATGGTCGCGTCATTGATATCCGTATCCAGCGCCTTCTGCGCACATCCGGTCAGCAAGGCGACGCGCTTCCTGCGTGCACCCTTCGCCGGGAATACCTGCGGCTGATCATTGGCCGAGGGGCGTGGCAGTTTCGGTGGCGCCATCTCTAACATTGCCCTGAGACGGGGATCCGGCAGGAGGCCACGTAAGGGGCGTCCTGCCCGCGCCAGCGTCATCGCTGCGCGAAACCGGCGGGGAAAGGGGATGATCTTTGCCAGCGCCCAGCGCAGCAGCCGATCCAGAAACGGGCGCCTGTAGGTCTTTTCGATGTGAGCGCGCGCATGGTCGATCAGATGCATGTAATGCACCCCCGACGGGCAAGTGGACATACAGGCCAGACAAGACAGGCACCGATCCACATGTTCCACGGTTCTGGCATCAGCTGGTCGCCCGGCCTCCAGCATATCCTTGATCAGATAGATCCGCCCCCGCGGACTATCAAGTTCATCGCCCAGAACCTGGTAACTCGGGCAGGTCGCGGTGCAGAACCCGCAATGCACACAGGCGCGCAGGATCTCATTGGCCCGTTCGATGGCCGGATCCTTCAACTGCTCTTCGGTAAAATGCGTTTGCATCTCAGCCCCCCATCAGGCCGGAGTTCAGCACCCCGTTTGGATCAAATCTCTTGCGCAGCGCGGCACTTATGGCTGCAAGCGGTGCAGGCTCTGGCGGGAAAACCGGCACCTTTGCACGCGTCGCGGCCGATGCCCGAACCAAAAGCGCATGACCGCCCAGACGGTTCACTTCGGACCGGATCAGCGAGGCAAACGCCTCTTGCCCCTCATCAACACGCATCCAGACAAGCCCCCCGCCCCAGTCATACATCACCTCCGGTTCGATGGATGCCAGCGCGCGCACCAGAACTGGCCCATCCGAAGGTTTCACCGAGATGCGCCAGACCGCACCGGGTTTATCGGCAAACGGCGCCACCTGACGCAGCTCCTCCCAACGGCGAGAGGAGGCCTCTCCCTCCACCAGGTCAAACCCCCGCAGCACCCCCTGTTGAAGCGCGCGCGCACGGTAGGCAACCGAAGCAGCCAGCCCCTCAACCCGCACCCGTGTTTCACCACCAACACAGGCCGCCCCGGTCACGTCATATGGCGATCCCAAAGCAACAGACAGGCGCGCCACCGCCTCTGCGTCACGCAATCCTTTCCCAACCAGTGTGACCTCTGCTTCCGGCAGAGCCTGCACTTTCAGGCTCACTTCGCTGAGAACACCCAGCGTGCCCCAGGATCCGCACAGCAGCTTGACCAGATCATAGCCGGTGACATTTTTCATCACCCGGCCACCGTTCTTGATCACCCGACCACACCCATCGACAAATCGCACCCCAAGGCAATGATCCCGCACCGCCCCCGCCTGAATGCGCCGTGGCCCCGAGCTGTTTGACGCAACCACGCCGCCAATGGTCGATGCCCCTGCCCCCCCCAGAAGGGTCTGAAAATCCGAAGGTTCAAACGCCAGACGCTGCCCTTCTGACGCCAGCAACGCCTCGATCTCCGCCAGCGGCGTCCCCGCTTGCGCCACAAGCGTCAAAGCACCCGGTTCATAAAGCGTCACCCCGGTCAGCCCCGCGACGGACAGCATTTCCCCTTCCACAGGTGCCCCGATATCCCGGGTGCCGCCCCCCTGAATGCGCCAAGACGCGCGCGCGCCTGCCAAAATCTCTGCCAGATCAGCCTCAGTCTCAGGTGTCATCATCTTTTTCTTGTTCCAAATATCCCGGGGTGAGGCCGAATGGCCGAGGGGCAGCGCCCCTTATTCCAATCCACCTTCCACCCGCCGGCCGGCTGTCAACGCAAGGGGGAAAACTTTCGCAGGGTTCAGGATCCAACCTGGGTCGAACACATCCTTGACCGACATCTGAGCCTCAAGATCCGCGGCTGAATACTGCACCTCCATGAGGTCTCTCTTCTCCACGCCCACACCATGCTCTCCGGTCAGGCACCCCCCCACTTCGACACAAAGGCGTAGGATATCCGCGCCAAATGCTTCGCATTTTTCAAGGTCCCCGGGTTTGTTGGCATCAAACAGGATCAGTGGGTGCATATTGCCGTCCCCCGCATGGAACACATTGCCCACACCCAGCCCGTACTCCGCATTCATCTCGCCAATGCGTTTCAGGACATAGGGAAGTGCGCTGACCGGGATGGTCCCATCCAGACACATGTAATCATTGATCTGCCCCATGGCGCCAAAGGCCGATTTGCGCCCCAACCAGATCCGTGCACTTTCCTCAGGCGACCCACTTTCACGGATCTCCACCGGATCGTGGCGACGCGCGATCTGGATGATGCGCGACAGCTGATCATTGATCTCGCCCTCCGATCCTTCCACCTCGATGATCAAAAGCGCCTCGCAATCGGGGTAACCTGCGCCCGCGAACGCCTCGGTGGCACGAATGCAGGGTCGATCCATGAACTCAATCGCGACGGGCAGGATCCCGGATTTGATAATGTCCGAAACACAGGCCCCCGCGACCTCATTGCTGTCAAACCCAACCAGAACGGGTCGCGCCCCTTCCGGGCTGGCAAGAATGCGCAGCGTTGCTTCGGTCACGATGCCCAGCTGGCCTTCTGAGCCGCAGATCAGCCCCAGCAGATCCAGCCCCCCCGCATCCAGATGCGCGCCCCCTATCTCAACCACCTCACCATTGGCCATGACCATCTTCACCCCCATCAAGTTGTTGGTGGTGACACCGTATTTCAGGCAATGGGCCCCGCCGGAGTTCATCGCAATATTTCCCGAAATGGCACAGGCCAGCTGCGATGACGGGTCAGGGGCGTAGAAAAACCCGTGTTCCTCAACCGCGGCAGTCACCGAGAGGTTGGTGCGCCCGGCCTGCACCCGGATAAAACGGTTGTCGTAATCCGTTTCCAGCACCTCGTTCATGCGCGCCACGCCAAGCACCACGCTGTCCGCCGTCGGCAGGGATCCCCCAGCCAGGGACGTGCCCGCCCCACGGGGCACCACCGGCACACTTTCCTCAAAGCAGATCGTCATCACAGCGGCCACCTCTTCAGTGGATCTGGGCAGAACGGCACAAAGCGGCGGGCATTTATATGCGGTCAGCGCATCACACTCATATACGCGAAGTTCAACCGGGTCATGGATGACGCCCTTGCCCCCCATGGCCGCTTGCAACCGCCCGACAATCCTGGCCTTACGACCGAGCACGCTATCATCTGGTTTTGGCATATCCATGGTGGCTCTCTCGGTCGGCTAGAAAACTTGATTGGTAAGAAATTATAACCAATCAGCGCAGCAAGCAAGAGCGCGCACCAATATTGAGGCTTTTAGGGCAAAATTCCGGTTGCAGCTGGGTGGGACGCCTACACACCGATCCAGATTCCGAAGTGTCAGCCCGACCGGCGGCGCCCTTCCAGCCACCAGGCCAGTATCACTGCGCCTGCGACACTCAAAAGCCACAGAAACGCAGGCAGCACAGGCCGCAACCGCAGATCCCGGCGAAGATAGGCCTTGCGTGGCTGGTATCCGATCCATCCCCGCCCGGACACCACATCCCCGGCATCTATCGCCCGCAGCCTTGGCATCCCGGTTTCGAGCAGCCAGACCCTGCCGAGCCTTGCGGGAAGAACGCCCCCGAGCGCGTTCGGAGAGACCAGCGGCTGGGCAAACTCTTTTGGTGCCGCCGCGCCATGCACCGCGACCGCCGTCTTGTCCCCTTGTGAGAACCGGTAGACGCCTTGCGCGCGCCCCTCAGCCGCGCCCCCCTCCCCGGAAAGCTGCGCCATGAACCGTCCCGGCCCGTCCGGTTGCATCGACATTTCTTGCCTCTCCCCTTCCGGCGTTTGCACAAATAAGGGCTCCGGCGTGTCAGCAAGGGTCTGCCGGGTGACCACGATGCCCCCGTCTTCGGTTTCCCGAACATTCAGCGCCTCATCCTCAAGCTCCGGCTCTCCCATCATCCAATGGGCCAGCCGCCGCAAAAGCTCCAGTTGTGGCCCTCCTCCGTCAAACTCCCGCGCCCAGAGCCAGAGCTGATCGGTGGCAATCAGCGCCACGCGCCCCTCGCCTGCGCGGTCCAGAGCCAGCAAAGGCCGCCCTGCAGGAGACTGAATAACCACCTGCCCGCTATCTTGCGCAACCTCCAGATGGCGCAGCCACTTTCCCCATGGCTTATTGGTGGGCGTATCGGATTGCAGCGCCCTTGTAACCGGGTGACGCTGGCCCAGCCCGGTCACTTCCGGGCGCATCGCTTCGTTGATCACAAGACCGGTTGGCCGGGCCGGCAGGACCTCTCCGAGAGGGGAGCGGGACAGGCTTTCCACGCCCGCAAATTCCGGTCCAGCCGCAACCAGCACCGCCCCGCCGCGGTCCACGTAATCGCGCACACTTTCCAGATAATATCCTGGCAGGATTCCCCGCAGCCGATACCGATCGAAAATGATCAGGTCGAACTCGTCAATCTTGTCAATGAACAGCTCCTGCGTCGGAAAGGGGATCAGGCTCAGCTCATTTACCGGCACCCCGTCTTGCTTGTTTGGCGGGCGCAGGATCGTGAAATGCACCAGATCGACAGAGGCATCTGATTTCAGCAGATTGCGCCAGGTGCGTGTTCCGGGGTGGGGTTCGCCAGACACCAGCAGCACCCGCAGCCGATCACGGATTGCATTGATACGCAACGCCGCCTGATTGTTGCGATCCGTCAACTCACCCTCAAGCGGCACAAGTTCAAGATGCACCACGGTCTCCCCCGCATGGTCAAGGGTGACGGGAAGTTCCATGTCCCGTCCCACCGGGATGATATGGCGGCTGGGCGCGGCCCCATCGACAGAGAGGCGCAGCTCGGCCGGCCCTTGCTGGAAAGGCCCCAGCGCCTCCACCCTCAGCTGGATCACCGCAGGCTCTCCTGCCAGGGCAAACCTCGGCGCCCGCAGGATGGTCAGGCGCCGGTCCCAATCCGACTGCCGACCGGTTTGCAGAAGATGCACCGGCACGGAAAGCGCGCTCAGGCGCGCGGCAGCGGGTTCAAAATCCTGAAGCCCCCCGTCAGAAACGATCACCACCCCCGCCAACTGTGCCAGCGGCAGGGTCGCAAGCGCCTCGTCCAACACGGGCATGAGCAACGTGCCCTCGTCACCGGGCGCGGTCGGGATCACATGCTGCCGCAGATCAAGCTGGGCGACACCGGCAGCCTGCCCAAGCCAGCCCAGCGCCTGCGCCCGCATCTGCGCCCGGTCACCAAGGCCTTGCGATGCGCTTTCATCAGACAGCACCAACAGAATATCCGGCAGCGGATCGCGGGTTTCCTCTTGCAGTTTCGGCCCCGTCAGCACCACGCCCAGCGCCAGCAGCGCAAGGGCGCGCAACGGCCATCCCGGCAGTCTGCGCCAGACCACCACGGCCAGAGACGCCGCGCCCAGCACCGCGAGAAATGCCAGCCACGTCCATGGCAGAAGGGGGGCAAACAGGATCTGCCAATCGGGAAAAGGGTCGTTCATTGCCCCAACCTTTGCAAAAGCGCCGGGACATGCACCTGGTCCGATTTGTAATTTCCGGTCAGCACATGCATCACCAGATTGATCCCGAACCGCAGCGCCATTTCGCGCTGACGCTCGCCGGCATAGCCACGTCCCACCGGCAGGATCGGCCTTCCATCGGGATCGATGGCCCAGGCCCCTGCCCAGTCATTTCCACCAATGATCACAGGGGTCACCCCGTCATTGAGCAGGCGAAATGGCATCCCCTCCACCTGCTCTGCCCCGCGCGAAGCGGCCTCGGCCCAGACCGGGCCACTGTGACGACCGGGGAAACTGTCGATCAGGTAAAAGCTCCGTGTCAGAACATGATCGGGCGGGATTGGGTCGAGGGGCGGCAGGGACAAAGGGGCCGCCAGATCCTGCAATTTCCGCGTCTCTGCCCCACCGCCGCCAAGCCCTGCATCACGGGTGTCAAACAAGATCAGCCCCCCCGTTGCCAGATATTGCGCTAACCGATCATAGGCCGATGCGGACGGCAGGGGTTGCTGCTCTGAGACCGGCCAGTAGAGCAGCGGAAACACCGACAGCTCATCTTGCTCAAGGTCCACCCCGACCGGAGCCGCGGGTTCAACCGAACTGCGTGTAAACAAGGCCTCGGACAGGCCGGTCAACCCCGCCCGAGCCAGCCGGTCCAGATCGGCATCCCCCGTCAACACATGTGCCAACGTCACCTCGGCGGCGGCCCGGGCCACCTTGCCGCCATCAGCCTCGTCTGCCCCCGCCCCCTGCGCACGCGCACGATCAGGCACCACCACAAGCGCCGCCCCGGACAACATCACAGTCAGGATGAAGACCCGTGGAACATCCCGGACCGCCGCCCTTACAGGGGTTTGACCAAAAATCCGGCCAGAGACCCAGAGCGTTGCAATCCCATCCAGCAAAATCAGCAGGAACGCCACCAAAAGCACCTGCCCGGCGAATTCGCGCGGGCCGGTTTCCCCGCCCCAATGCGGCACGATGCGCGTTGGCCAATTGGCGGGCAGAAGCTCGGTGTCCGATGACACGGCGTTGATCACGCTCTGCCGCACGTCGCTGACATAAAGCCCGGGCGGCGTGTTGCGCCCCACCTGCCCCGACAGGGCCAGGGCCATCTCCTGGCCATTGATCACGAGCGGGGGCTGTCTGCTCTCAAGCTGTCCAAAGGCGCTCAGGGCGACATCCATCTGCCAAAGGGAGGTCTGCAAATCCTGCGGGTCCCCCGGCTGCAAGGTCATGGGTTGCGTTGCCGTGGCCGAGGTCAGGCGCTCCAGCATTTCGACAAACAGCCCGGACAGAACCAGATTGGACCATTCGGCATTTGCCCCGACATGGAACAGCACCACCTGCCCCGCCCCTATCAGCTTGCGGGTCACAAGCGGCGTGCCATCGGACAGGCGCGCCAGAACGCGCTCGGCCAGATCGGGGCCGGGTTCCGCCAGCACCTGCCGCCGGACACTGACATCATCAGGAACGCGCAGCCCGGCAAAGGGGCCATCCGCGGGGAAAGGGGCCAAGTGCTGCGGGGCGCCCCAGCTCATCGCACCGCCCACCGCGCGGCCGTTCCCCCGCAGGCGCACCGGCAACAACAGCTCTTCCACGCGGCGCGCGCCCTCGGCCGTCGCAAGACGGGGACCTGCGAACCGCAATAGCAGCCCGCCCTCGGCCACAAACTCTGCAAGCACGCGCTGATCCGGTTCCGGGATCGACGGCACATCGGGCAGAATAATCACATGTGGGCTGGCCCGCAGCGCATCTTCCAACCGCTGAGCCTCGACGATTTCGGTCGTCGGCTCCAGTGCGGCGCGAAGGAAATGATCCGGTCGCAAAAGCGCAAGCGTTTCGCTGTCCTGCGCGCCCAGCAGGGCGACCCGGCGGCGGGTCAGCCCCTCTCCCACCAGTGACACCTGCCCGGCAGAGCGCCCCATTGACGCCCCAGCCCCTTCCTCCGACACTTCGAACCGTTGCACCCGGTGGCGCAGTTCTGGTGGCAGGGTCAGGCGGATCGTGGCCTGGCTGTTGCCCGCGACAAATGCCACGTCTTCACTGTGCAGAAGGCGCAGCTGCCCCATGGGATCACGGCCAAAGGCCTGCAGTTTTGCCGACAGGCTGGGCCCCGCGGGGATACGAAGCGCGCGCAGGTGCACATCGTTTCCGTCCAGCACCGCCGGGGCAAGCGCCAGAACCGTTCGCTCAGGCTGCATCACCTCGACCGTGCCACGCGCCTCTCTCAGCGCAAGCGCTTCGCCACGCCCTGACCGCGCCACCCCGTCAGAAATCCAGACCGTGTGCCCGTCGGGCAGGGCTGCAAGGGTGGACAGCGGGTATGCCCCGTCCCATGGCACAGGTGTCATTGTCCCCAGCCGTTCCCGCCAGAAGGCGGCGGGTGCCAGAGCGGGCAGGGTTTCCTGATCGGACAGGGCAATCAACGCCACCTGCCCGGCCTGTTCAGCCTGTTGCAGGATCTTGTCCACGGCCGCCACGCGCTGCCCCCAATCCGCGGCAGCGGGCCAGAAACTGTCGATCACCACAATCAGTGGCCCCTCGGCGCTGCGAGGTTTGTCCGGCGACAGAACCGGCCCCGCGAGGCCAATAATCACAAGGGCCAGGGCCAGCAGGCGCAGCAAGAGCAGCCAAAGCGGCATTTTACGCGCCTCTACCCGCTGATCCGAAAGGCCAAGCAGCAATGTGACCGCTGGAAAACGGCGCCGGATTGGCGCGGGCGGTATGGCCCGCAACAGCCACCACAGGGCGGGCAGCCCCAACAGGGCCAGCAGCAACCATGGTGATGCAAACCCCAGCGCGCCCATCACGCCCCCCCTTCCAATGCACGATAAAGCCACATCAGCACTGCGGCAGGCGCATCGTGGGTGACATGGGCATGATAGACCCACCCGGCCTGAGCACAGGCACCGGACAGCAGGGTTTTACGGGCTTTCAACCGCGCCTGATACGCGTCGCGCAGATCAGCAGCCTCCTGTGTTTCATAACGGGGGCTGTCCAGCATATCCATGAACAGGGTGCGCCCGGTGTATGGGAAGTGTTCTTCTGCCGGATCCAGCACCTGAAGGAAGGCCCCTTTCACACGGGCCTGAGCGGCCTGCTCCAGCGCGCCCAAATAGGTTTCTGGGTCCGCCAATCCATCGGTCAGGATCAGCGCACGGGCGCGGCGTGGAAAATAGTCTGGCATTGCGGGGGCCATGGTCAACCCATCCAGTCGGGACGGCAGGCGCCCTTCTCCTAGCATGGGTGGGCGTGCGTCACCGACAAACCCCACCCGCTCCCCCGCACGCAGAAACAAAAGGGCCGCGGCAAGGGAAATCAGCTGTGCGCGCGCGCCTTTGCTGGGCAGGTTTCGCTCTGAACTGAACCCCATCGACGCCGCAGGATCCACCCAGATCATCACCGTCTGAGCGGCCTGCCATTCCCGGTCACGGATAAAGGCCTGATCCGAACGGGCCGAGCGACGCCAGTCGACCCGATGCGCCGGGTCGCCGGGCTGGGCCGTGCGAAACTGCCAGAACGCATCCCCCTGCCCGGCCCGCCTGCGCCCGTGATCTCCGAGCTGCACCGTATCCGCAAGGTGACGGGCCGCCAGCAGAAGTGAGGGCAACCCCTCGGTCAATTGCGCAGCCGCGCGCAACTGGCCAGAGGTGCCCGCGGCGGTCATGCGGTTGCCCCGATATGGGTCAGCACCGTGTCAATCAGGTCGGAAAGCACCACCCCTTCTGCCCGCGCCCCATATCCAAGCGCCATACGATGGCTTAAGACCGGGCGCGCCAGGGCGTGCACATCCCCCGCATCCGGGGCCAGCCGCCCATCAAGAGCCGCGCGGGCCCGCACCAGAAGCATCAGCGCCTGGGCGGCCCGGGTCCCTGGCCCCCAACTGACTGCCTTTTTCAGCGCCTCAGGCGCGGTCGGGTCATCCGGGCGACAGGCACGCACCAGATCCAGGATCATTTCGACCACACTGTCACCGACCGGCATCAGACGGATCAGTTCCTGCGCCCGGAGAAGCTCATCTTGTGTCAGGACCTGACGTGTCGCGGTTTCGGCCTCACCGGTAGTGGCCAAGAGGATTGCGCGCTCATCTGCGCGATTGGGGTAATCAACATCAATTTGCAGCAAGAACCGGTCAAGCTGCGCTTCGGGCAAGGGATAGGTGCCCTCCTGCTCCAGCGGGTTCTGGGTTGCCAGCACATGGAACGGGGCGGGCAGCGCATGGGTGTGGCCTGCGACCGAAACCTCACGTTCCTGCATCGCCTGCAACAGGGCCGACTGGGTGCGGGGGCTGGCGCGATTGATCTCATCCGCCAGCAAAAGCTGACAAAAGACAGGACCTTTGACGAACCGGAAATGACGTCGCCCGTCATCCCCTTCTTCAAGCACCTCGGCGCCAAGAATATCGGCGGGCATCAGGTCCGGGGTGAACTGAATGCGACGATCACGCAGCCCCATCACCGCGCCCATGGTTTCAACCAGTCGGGTTTTCCCCAATCCGGGCAGCCCAACCAACAGCGCATGCCCGCCGGCAAGAAGGGCCGCAAGCGCCTGTTCCACCACCAAATCCTGACCGATGATCTGGCGCGTGATTTCCCCCTTTGCAGAGACGAGTTTCTCGCCCAGCGCCTCCAGCTCAGCCACGATGCCGTGGTCGGAAATACCCTGATCCATGAACCCTCCCTTTCGTGAAAATGTCGCAGCAAAACAATTGGGGCAGCTGTCGGTGCTTCATCTTGATCCGCAAACACTTTAAAGCGTTTCGGGATAAACTTGTGACACATGGTTATTCCGAAACGCCCATAACTTTGATATCTCTTGCAGCGCTTCGACCTTTCCCTGTCTCAGGTGAACGTCGAAACGCTTTAGCTTGTATTTAAGTCCGAAAACTCGCGGGGAACAAATGACAAAAGCGCCAAGTGACGGGAAATCGCCGGTGGCAGGGGCCGGACCGGACGCCAAACGCTTGTCAGAGGCGGTTAAGCTGGCCGCGCCCAAAGGCCCGCCGCCGGTGCATCTGTGGCATCCTGCCTTTTCGGGGGACATGGATATGCGCATCACCCGTGACGGAGCGTGGATCCACGAGGGGCGCCCGATCACCCGCCCTGGGCTGGTGCGCCTGTTTGCCTCAATCTTGCGATATGACACGGGCGAAGACGGCAACGAGGCGGGCTATATGCTGGTCACCCCGGTTGAACGGTTTCGCATTCAGGTGGAGGATGTGCCCTTCATCGCCGAAGATGTCGATGTGACGGGGGAAGGGCACGATCAACGCCTGACCTTCACCACCAATTTGGGGGACACCACCACCGCCGGCCCCGCGGCGGCGCTGAGGATTGAATTGGATGGACCTGACGGTGCGCCGCGCCCCTATGTGCGGGTGCGTGGCAATCTGGATGCCCGCATTGACCGCAAGACCTTTTATCGTCTGATGGATCTGGCCTGCCCACATGAGCTGGAGGGAACACGCTGGTATGGCCTCTGGTCCGACGGGGTTTTCTTCCCGATCACCCCCGCTGACGAGCTTACCCCCTGATGCCTCGTTTTGCAGCCAACCTGACCTTCCTGTTCAAGGAGCTTCCGTTTCTGGAACGTTTTCAGGCCGCGGCAGAGGCGGGGTTTCAGGCTGTGGAAGTGCTGTTTCCCTATGATGACGCCGCCCAGCTGGTGACACGGCAGCTGATCGCAAACGGGTTGCATATGGTGCTGATCAACACTCCGCCACCAAACTACACCGGGGGGGCGCGTGGTTTTGCAGCAACGCCAAATGGGCAGCAACGGTTTCAGTATGATTTCAAACGCACCCTGCGCTATGCAAAAGCTTTTCAAGCCAGCCACATCCACATTATGGCAGGCAAGGCCGAGGGGCTTGTTGCACACAGGACCTATGTCGAAAACCTGAAATGGGCGGCCCGGATGGCCCCCGGGCAAAGCCTGACCATCGAACCGATCAACACGGATGACATGCCGGGATATTTCCTCAACTCCTTTGATCAGGCGGCCGAGGTAATTGCCGAGGTCAACGCCCCCAATCTGGGCCTGCAGTTTGACGCCTATCATGCAGATCGCATCACCGGGGATGTGCTGGGCTGCTGGGCCGCACACCGCCATCTGGTGCGCCACATCCAGGTGGGTGGCATACCGGATCGCAAGGAACCGATCCGGGGCGAATTCGACTATCCGCGCTGGTTTCGGCAATTGGACCGTGAAGGGTATAATGGCTGGGTCAGCGGCGAATACCACCCTACGGCGCAGACCCAGTCAGGGCTGATCTGGTTGACCGACGGTCTGGGCTGAAACCACCTTGCCCACCCCGACCGTGGCCATGACCATGACCATGACCGTCACCTTGCGGCTTACATAAGAAAAAACCGCCCGGCCCAAGGCTCCTGACAGAACGCTGTCAGCAGGGCTGTGTCACACTGTTTTTATCACATCAGATAAGGAGATATGACATGGACACCCAACCTGCCCCGCTTGTGGTCTGGACCGAAATTCCCGTCCGCAACCTGCAAAAAGCCGTGGCCTTTTACAATGCGGCCTTTGGCTGGTCGATGGAGATCGACACGAACAGCCCCGCGCCGATGGCCGTTCTGGGGGGGCGCATGGACACGGTCGGGGGCAATCTTTACGAAGGCACTCCCGCAGCGTCAGGCACCGGCAATATCGTGCATATCAACCTGACCTGCCCCCTGGAAGACGCCTGCAAGGCCTGGGAAAAGGCGGGGGGCAAAATCAGCAGTGATCCGGTGGAAATCCCCTATGGACGTTTTGTCTATGCCACCGACCCTGATGGCAATACGATAGGCCTGTTCGAGCCGAAAACGACCTAAACCAACCCGGCCCCCGCAGCAAATGTCAGGAGGAACAGAAAGATGCGCCGCGCTGATCGCCTGTTCCAGATTGTCCAGTTGCTGCGGGGTGGCCGTCTGACGCGGGCTGCAGATCTTGCCTCCGAACTTGAGGTCTCCCCTCGGACGATCTATCGCGATATTGCCGATCTGATCGGCTCTGGCGTGCCGATCGAGGGCGAAGCCGGGGTCGGATACGTGATGCGTGCGGGCTATGACATTCCTCCGCTGATGTTCACCCGTGACGAGGTGATGGCGGTCATCGCCGGGATCTCGATGATCGAACGCATGGGCGGGGCCGCAATGGCAAGATCAGCCCGTGACGCACGCGGAAAAATCCGCGCGGTGCTGCCCGAAGCGCTGTCGGCGGCGGCAGACCGGGTGGAAGTACATGCCGGCCCCACCCTGACACCATCGGACCGGGATCGTCATTTCATCGATCAGATCGAGGCCGCCGTCGGCGCGCGCAGACGCCTGCATCTGACCTATGCCGATGGCGACGGTTGCCAGACCACCCGCACCATTCGTCCGCTGGGCCTGTGGCTGTGGCAAACCGGCTGGTGCGTGGTGGGATGGTGTGAATTGCGCTCGGATTTTCGCATGTTTCGCGTGGATCGCATTGAAGGTTTCACCACCGGAGAGGTGTTTCGCGAAGAACGCGAGAAGTCCCTCTCCGCCTTCTATGCCCGCATGCAGGCAGAGGCCTGCGAAACCTGACTTCACACCTGCCCTGGATCAGCCCGCCCCCCCATGCATTCCATTGCGTGTCAGCGCCCCGGGCAGGGGGAAACCGAACCGCGGCAGGCGGCATCAAATTGTGCGCATTTCGAGCCAATCATGTTGCCTGGGTTAACCCGAAACGCTTTGGCGGGTGCCACCAATCCGCCGCGGCGCCACGCAGACATCCCCCGGTGCTTCCATGTCCAGCGTGACATGACCAATTCCGAACCGGTTGTTCAGGGTGGTTTTGAGGGCGGTTTTCACCGCATTTGCATCAGACCAGTTGGTGGGCGTGACAACAACATGCGCTTCAAGCGAGGTCACCTCTTCACTGATCTGCCACAGGTGAACATGGTGGACTTCCTCCACCCCCTCCACCGTTTCCATGGCACGGATCACCTCTTCCACATCCAGCCCCGGAGGGGCGCCGAGCATCAGGATACGCGCCACGCCCCTCAGCTCCCCCAACCCCATCCAGATGATATAGGCCGCGATCCCCAGCGTGGCGATCGGATCGGCGAGATACCAGTCAAAGGCGACAATCAGACCCCCCACCACAATCACCGCCACCGAGCCCAGCGCATCTGCCACGTTATGCAGAAAGGCTGCGCGGATATTGGCGCTGTCCTTGGCCATGCTCCAGGTCAGCAACGCGGTGATCACATCCACCACCAGCGCCACACCGGCCACGATAATCACCAGCCACCCGGCCACCTCGGGCGGTTCAAAAAACCGCATGATCCCTTCGTAGGCCAGGTAAATCCCGATCACCACCAATGTGGTCAGGTTGATCAGGGCAGCGACCAGTTCAACCCGCTTATATCCAAAAGTCATCTGGGCATCGGTAGGGCGGCGCGCAATTTTTCGGGCAAAAAAGGCAATCGCCAGTGACGCTGCATCTGACAGGTTGTGGATCGCATCCGCAATCAGAGCGACAGAGCCGGACAGGACACCGCCGATGATCTGAGCCACGGTCAACAGCACGTTTACCGCAACGGCGAGGCCAACCCTCAGGTCCCCGGCCTCCGGGTCAATATGGTGGTGATGATGCCCGTGCCCCCCGCCATGCCCGTGTTTATGCCCAGTTTGGTGGGTATGAGTGTGATTGTGGTCATGAGGCATCGGGTCACCCTTCGCTGATTGTGAGCACAGGCCGGGGCTGGTCAGCTGCGGAGCAACACCCGGATTTCTGTTTCACCTCACTACTTAATTGCTCTAGCAACTAGAGGTTCAAGGGGCTTTTTGCAGGTCTTTGCATTTTTCCAAGCAGACGGATGTGATGCGGGAAAGGGGCGCTGCCCCTCGCCTCTTCGAGGCTCACCCCGAGGTATTTCAGGCAAGAAAAAGACGCGTCGGGGGAGCTATTCTCGGGGGGAGCGCAGGAAAGGGGGCTTAATGCGCTTCGGCCCAGTTCATACCAACGCCCGCGTCAACAACAAGCGGCAGGTCAAGCTTGATGGCGGGTTCCGACGCCCCCTCCATCACGTTGCGCACAACGCCGATCACGTCCTCCACGGCGGCTTCATCCACTTCGAAGATAAGCTCATCATGGACCTGTAGCAGCATCTTGGCAGGCAGCCCTTTGATGGCATCCGGCATGCGGATCATGGCACGGCGAATAATATCCGCAGCGGTGCCCTGAATGGGGGCGTTGATCGCCGCGCGTTTTGCAAAACCCGCCTGCGGGCCTTTTGCACCAATTTCCGGTGTGTGGATCTGGCGCCCAAACAGGGTTTCGACCCGCTTATGTTCCTTTGCGAAGGCCACGGTTTCATCCATATATTTGCGAATGCCCGGGAAGCGTTCGAAATAGCGGTCGATAAAGCCCTGTGCATCTGCGCGGGGGATGCGCAGGTTGCGGGCGAGACCAAAGCCGGAGATGCCGTAGATCACACCGAAGTTGATCGCCTTGGCCTGGCGGCGAATCTCTGGCGTCATCTGATCCAGCGGCACATCAAACATTTCCGACGCGGTCATGGCGTGAATATCCTGCCCATCACGGAATGCCTGTTTCAACGCATCAATTCCAGCCATATGGGCGAGAATGCGCAGTTCGATCTGGCTATAGTCCAGGCTGATCAGTTTTTTCCCTTCCGGGGCCACAAAGGCCTCACGGATGCGGCGGCCCTCTTCTGAGCGCACCGGGATGTTTTGCAGGTTCGGGTCTTTTGACGCCATGCGGCCCGTATTGGCCCCGGTTTGCAGATACGAGGTATGCACCCGCCCTGTCTCCGGGTGGATATGGTCCTGAAGCGCATCGGTATAGGTGGATTTGAGCTTTTGCAACTGGCGATAATCCAGAACGCGCGCGGCAAATTCATGCTCAGCGGCGAGATCTTCCAGCACATCCGCCGGGGTTGACCATTGCCCTGTCTTGGTTTTCTTGCCCCCGGGCAGTTCCATTTCCCCAAACAGGATTTCACCCACCTGTGCAGGGCTTTGCACGTTAAATGCGCGTCCTGCAATCTCGTGCAGCTCGGCCTCATAACCGGCCATTTTCTGCGCAAAGGCGTTGGACATGCGCGAAAGCACATCGCGGTCCACCTTGATCCCGGTCATTTCCATCTCGGCCAGAACCGGCACCAGCGGGCGTTCGAGCCGTTCATAGACGCGCGTCACCCCTGCGCTGTGCAGGCGCGGTTTCAACAGCTGCCACAGGCGCAAGGTGATATCGGCATCTTCGGCAGCATATTTCACCGCCTCCTCGACCGGCACCCGGTCAAATGTGATCGCGGATTTGCCGGTGCCCAGCAGGGTTTTGATCGAGATCGGTTTATGATCGAGATAGCGTTCGGACAAAATGTCCATGCCGTGATTATGCAGCCCCGCATTCTGGGCATATGACATCAGCATCGTGTCATCAATCGGCGCCACCATCACCCCGTTCCGGGCAAAGATCTTGGCATCATATTTCATGTTCTGGCCAATTTTGAGGATGGCCGGATCTTCGAGCACCGGTTTCAGGATCGCCAGCGCCTCGTCCAGCGCCATCTGCCCTTCTGCCAGCTCATCCCCCCCAAAAAGATCATCGGACTGGCTGGTCTTGTGAGTCAGCGGGATATAGCAGGCGGTGCCCGGTTCCACACAAAGCGAGATCCCCACAAGATCCACAAGCATCTCGTCCAAACCGGTGGTTTCGGTGTCGATGGCCACGTAACCGCGGGCGCGGATCCCCTCTACCCAACGGGCCAGCGCGGCGCCGTCCCGGACCCATTCATAGGCCTCTGGGTTGATTGCGGGGGCTTCAGGCGCGGAAAGGCCGGGCACGGTTTCAGGCTGTCGGATCTCGGGCGCGTCTACTCCCAGACGGGTGGCGATGCGATTGGTAAGGGTGCGAAATTCCATATCCGCAAGGAATGACAGCAATGTTTCCGGCTCCGGATCCTGCATCTCGAGCGTGGCGAGATCCAGATCCAAGTCCATCTGATCATCCAGTTTGACCAACTCGCGAGAGAGGCGGATCTGATCCGCCTTTTCAATCAGGGTCTGTCGTCGTTTGGGCTGTTTGATCTCTTCGGCCCGGGCGAGCAAGCTGTCGAGGTCGCCAAATTCATTGATCAAAAGCGCCGCCGTCTTGATGCCAATCCCCGGTGCACCGGGTACGTTGTCCACGCTGTCACCTGCCAGCGCCTGCACATCGACCACTCGATCAGGACCGACGCCGAATTTCTCTTCCACACCTTCCACGCCGATACGCTTGTTCTTCATCGGGTCAAGCATTTCGACCCCACCGCCGACCAGCTGCATCAGGTCCTTGTCGGAAGACAGGATCGTGACGCGCCCGCCCGCCGCATCAGCGCGGCGCGCAAGTGTTGCGATGATATCGTCAGCTTCGAACCCTTCGACCTCGATACAGGCGATATTAAAGGCGCGGGTGGCGTCACGGGTCAGCGGGAATTGCGGCACAAGATCTTCGGGTGCGGGCGGGCGGTTGGCCTTGTAAGCCGGATAGATCTTGTTGCGAAAGCTCTTGCCGGAATGGTCAAAGATTACCGCCACATGGGTGGGGGCATCCGGACCGGTCTGATCTTCAATGAACTTGAGCAGCATATTGCAAAAGCCGGACACGGCGCCAATCGGCAACCCGTCGGATTTGCGGGTGAGTGGGGGCAGCGCGTGATAGGCGCGGAAGATGAAGGCGGACCCATCCACCAGATGCAGGTGGCAGCCCTTGCCGAAACCTTGGTCGAGCGCGGCGGTGTCACTGGTCATGTTGCGTCCTTCATTCCTGTGGCCCCGGCGTGATCCCAAAGGCAAAAACGGCTGCGAAGCGCCTGCCCGCAGCCGAAAAACTGTCAGATGAGCGAGGATTTACGCCGCTTGGTCATCCGTCTTGTCGGCATGGTCCTTATGCACGAATTTGCAATCGCAATAGGGGCATTCGACCCAGCCATGTTCATTGGGGATCTGCAAATAGACGCGCGGATGGCCCAGCGCGCCCTCACCGCCATCACAGGCCAGTTTGTAGCTGTCAACAAGTTTGGTTTCCGGTGCGGATTGGCTCATGGCTCACCTCATGTAATGCGTTGTGGGCATGATAGTGATGATCGGCGCGGCGGCAAGAGGGAAGCGCTTGGATTGGCCGCTCTTCGGTCGAAAAGCCGCCCCTGCGGGGTCGGTTTCACAAAAGCGTTTCGAGGTTTGGTTGAAACACAGCACACTCTCAAAACGCACGACACACCGAAACGTTTTAAGGGTGGCTCAAACCTGCGGTTTGAGCCTGGGGGCGCTGCCCCCCGCGGTTTCACCGCTCACCCCGGGATATTTATGCCCAGAAAATGAGATCAGCCCTCTACGCGACCAAGCATTCGGCCCAGCGGTCGGCCGCCGAGGATATGGGTGTGATAATGCGGCACTTCCTGCACCCCATGCGCGCCGGAATTGGCGATGGTGCGATACCCGTCCTGTTGATCTCCGGGGGCAAGATCGAGCATTTTGCAGACGGCTCCGATGGTGCGGATATAGCCCAGAACCTCTTCGTCAGTGGCGTCATTGGCAAAGTGGTCTGCGTTCACATAGGGCCCTTTGGGGATCACCAGCACATGGACCGGTGCCTGCGGCGTGATGTCCCGAAAGGCCAGCGCATGTTCCGTGTCCAGCACGGTGTCATTGGGGATTTCACCGCGCAGGATCTTGGCAAAGATATTCTGGTCATCATAGATATAGGCCATGGGGCGCTCCGCTTCTTTTCTCTGGCTATTCGCCTTGTGGTGTCAATCCGAGGGGGATCAGTCCGAAAAGAGGTGATCCGTTTCGGCAATTTCCCTTGCGTGACTGTCCGGGATGGAGAGGAAATCTGCAAGGGCGCGTGTATTGGTTTCAGAGGAGGCAAACTCGCTGAAGCGGAAGTAGCCTTCAAAAGCCGCGTCACGGATTTCATCGCTTTCATTCATCACGTCCGACCGGATGGTGGGCAACAGCCTGTCAATGGTTTCGCGCGGCGTGTTTTCGCCGGCCAGCCCAACCCGCATGGCGTGACCAAGCAGGTAGTCATTGGTGAAATTGCATTCCACTTCCAGCAGCTTGGTCTGCGAGCGATCTGAAAAGAAGTCCCGCAGCAGATCCATGTTATTGGGATCCATACAGACCACCAGCCGCTCTGTTTCGTAATAGTCAAACAGCATCCGCATCAACGCCCTGCGATGCCGGGTCCGTTTTCCAAGCCGGGTCTGGATGCCACCAAGATCCGGCATCGGGCAGCTTTCTTCATCGAACAGGTAATCAATTGTCGGGATATTGGTGACCTGTTTGATCCGATGGGCCACCCGCTTGCCCACATGCCATTTCTTCGCCACCACGATCAACAGTTCACGTTCGCGCCCCAAGGTGGCTTCCTGTTCCCAGAAACGCGGGGCAAACCGTTGCCCGACCCGCCCGCGCCCGGTCAGGAACTTGAACAGGGAGCGCCCTTCATTTGAAATCTGAAACTCAACCCCTTCGGCAGCAAACAGGTCACCGAGACGACGTTTGAGCACATGGGCCTCGGGGCTGATTTTCCGCGCAAACAGGAAGTCCTGCGACAGAAGAAGATCATAGTGGTCGTTATAAAACGTGACCGGCATCCCATAGTCGGTAAACATCAAAAATGTCAGGGTGCGGCTGCGGATTTCCTGGCCAGGCACGATATGGCGCACCAGCGTCTGGAAGAAGGTTTCGTCCGGAATCCAGGTTGAGCGGAAGAATCGCATCACGTCTTTGCGCTTGCGGGTAAAATCGAGGATCCATTCGATCGTCCGGCGGCGCAGACACCACCACTGGCTGCCAATCTGCACCTGGATGTCATGTGGGATTTCACGTGTCAGGCCCAGACGTTTTTGCAAGTTGTAGCTTGTGTAAAACAAGAACTTCTGCGTGCGTTCATTGAAATAATGGCGGTAGATCAGCCGCTCTTCCTTCATTCCAGTCTTGATCCAGTCGCTGGCGAAATAATCGAAGCTTTCAATGTAATCGACATCTTCGCGATCCAGAAAAGCATGGGCATATTCTGCGGATTTGATCGCCATGCAGTCGCCGGACACCATGTAGAAATGGGTGGCACGAGGGAACGCTTCGACCGCAGCTTCAACGGCATGAAGCGTGGCCTGCACCAAAGACCAGCCCCCCCAGCCGCATTTGATCCTCTTGCGGGCAAAGGTGACGTTGGGATTGTCTTTCAGGGCGTCGTATATTTTTTGAAAATGTGCGGGTTTTGCGCGGGCATCAAAGTGAATCGCCATGCAATCGCCCGCAGCTGTCAGCCGCGTTGCCTGGTTGATGATCGCATCAGGGTCTTTGTGACACAACAAGATGAAGGCAATCTTTGCCATTTACCAAATAATCCCTCAGTTTCAGCGACATTGTTGCCATAAATAACGTGAAGAACCATTGAATAAACAGAGTTTCTTTGCTTTTTTTCCTCTAAGTGGTGATAACTGCATTTCGTGACAGACGTTTCGATCACAAGTATTTGGCAAGGAGGCTGCGTTAGATGGGATTTCCCGGCACCTGGATGACGGAAAGTGAAAGCGTGGTCTACCGCGTGGTGCCCAAATGCGCCTGCTCGACCATTGGTCAGATCATGTTCTATTCTGACCATGGCGAATTTTTTGACGGCGACATTCACGACAGCAAGGATCGCCTGCACAAGTGGTCGCAAGAGCATTCGCAACAGTTGATCATCAACAACGTGAAGGCCCATAACAGCTATGCCTTCACCTGCGTTCGAAACCCCTATACCCGCATCCTGTCCAGCTTCTTTGACAAGATTTGCGGCATCCAGCGCAATGGCAAACGCTACCGCGGAAATCTGGTTCCGATGCTTATTCAGAAATACGGGATCGAGGTGGGCAGCCCGGATGACGCGTTTGATTTCGACCAGATCAAGAGCTTTCGCCGCTTTCTTCTGTTTGCGCGCGACACGATCCGCTGGAAACGACCGATGGATCCGGACATTCACTGGTCCGCAATGTCGGGCCATGTGTCCACCTTCATCCTGAATGGTGGCACATATGACAAGATCTTCTGGACCGAACAGTTCAATGACGGGATGCAGCAGGTGCTCGACAGTATCGACACGCTGCACAAGGTGGATCTGAACGCAATTCCGCGCTTTAACGAAAGCGAAGGGCACGGGCCGAAACGCGCCCACCCGGTTGAGGATTATTTCGACGACCTGTCCATGCATCTGGTCTATGAAATCTACAAACGGGACTTCAACCTGTTCAAATATGACTTCGAGAACCCGGGCAACAAGATGCCAATCGGTGAGATCGACCTGGACGAGGTTCATGCAAAGCTGGGCGACTGACCAGCCGCATCAACAACAAAGTGAGAGAGACATGAAAGCGCGCGTAACTTGGGCGGAAGCCCGGACTTTTGTCGGCACATCCGGCACGGGTCACAATATCGTTCTGGGCACAAGCCATGGAGAGGGCGGCACGCCCGGTCCCAGCCCGATGGAGCTTCTGCTGATCGGAACGGCAGGGTGCTCGGCCTATGACGTGGTGTCGATCCTCGAAAAATCCCGTCAGAAGATCGAGGATGTTCAGGTAGAGGTGGATGCTGAGCGCGCGGAAACGGACCCCAAGGTGTTCACCAAAATCCACCTGCATTTCGTCGTGAAAGGGCGCGGTGTCGGGGCAGATAAGGTCGAACGGGCAATTTCACTCTCGGTCGACAAATATTGCTCAGCCTCCGCCATGATGGCCGCCACGGCTGACGTCACCCATGATTTTGAGGTTGTGGATACAGAGTGACCCGCCTTGGTCAGACCTCTTTCAGGCTCCGCATTTCTGCGGGGCCTTTTCTTTTTTGAGCCTCAACGAGCGCCGTAAGATTTTCGTGCTGCTATGGACTTGCATGGCGGCACCCACATTGCGCCTTTACTCAGACAAAACCAGAAAACTAGTTTTCTAGTTTTCTAGTTTTCTAGTTTTCTAGTTTTCTAGTTTTCTAGTTTTCTTCGAAATGCGCAGTATCCCAAGCTTACTCAAACAAAAACGCGCCCTCAAAGGGGCGCGCTTGGTAACAAGTTTTTCAAAACCTCTGCTCACGCAAGCAATCCCTGATCCCGCAGCAGCGCCTGAAGATTTCGGTCGGCGCGCGGCCCCATATGGCGGATCACTTCCCCCGCCACGACACAGCCCATTTCACCACAGGTCCGGATATCGGCGCCGGTGGCAAGCCCATACAGGAAACCGGCGGCAAACCCATCTCCGGCCCCTGTTGCGTCCACGGGGGTGATCTCTTCCACCGGCACATCCACACGTGCGCCATTTTGCACAATCGTCACGCCATCACCCGATCTGGTGCAGGCCACCAGCGGGCAGATCGCAGCGGTTTTCGCCAGCGCCTCTTCCAGATCATCGGTTTCAAACAGGGATTTGATCTCATCCTCATTCCCGATCACATAGTCCAGCTCGTGCTCGATCAGCATCAGGAAATCGGTGCGGTGGCGTTCCACGCAGAACGGATCGGAAATGGCGATCCCCGCTTTGCCCCCTGCCCCAGGGCAGGCCCGCGCCATGGCGATGAACGCCTCTTTGCCTTTGTCCTTATCGAACAGATATCCTTCAAGGAACACGATCTCGGCATCCGAAGCCACCGCCGGGTCCACATCCTGGGGTCCAAGCTCGGCCGAGATCCCCAGATAGGTGTTCATTGACCGCTCCCCATCGGGAGACACAAAAATCATCGAGCGCGACGTCGGCAGCTCTCCCCCCGGCACCGGCGGGTTCACAAAACGCGTTCCGTCCATCTCCATCGCGTCAGCATAGAAATGCCCAAGCGCATCATCATGAACGCGACCGACAAAACCTGTTTTCAGCCCAAGCTTGCCGATCCCCGCAAGCGTGTTTGCCACCGATCCACCAGCCGCTTGCTTGCGGCCCTCCATCGCGCCGTAAAGCACCTCTGCGCGGTCTTTTTCAACCAGCTGCATGATGCCCTTCTCGATCCCCATCAGTTCGAGGAACGAGTCATCTGCCGTGGTCAGCACATCCACAATTGCGTTGCCGATGCCGACAACCTTGTAAGTCTTTGTCATAGATTCTTTTCCTCAAAGAGACAGATGTCGCGGATCAGGCAGTTCCCGCAGACAGGTTTGCGCGCCTTGCAGACATACCGTCCATGCAGGATCAGCCAGTGATGCGCATGTTGCAGATATTCGGCCGGGATATTGTCCTCGACCGCGCGTTCAACCGCGACCACATCCTTGCCCGGGCAGATCCCGGTTCGGTTTCCGACACGAAAGATATGGGTATCCACCGCCTGGGTCGGCACATTCCACCACATGTTCAAAACCACATTGGCGGTCTTGCGCCCCACACCCGGCAGGCTTTCAAGCGCCGCACGCGACGAGGGCACCTCGCCACCATACTCCTCCACCAGAATGCGTGACAGCTTGATCACATTCTTGGCCTTCTGGCGGTAAAGCCCGATGGTCTTGATATGTTGGATCAGCCCCTCTTCGCCCAGCTCCAGCATTTTCTGCGGTGTATCCGCAATCGGGAACAGATCCCGCGTTGCCTTGTTCACACCAACATCGGTGGCCTGCGCCGACAGGGCCACGGCAACCACCAGCGTATAGGCGTTGGTGTGGTCCAGCTCGCCTTTCGGAGCGGGCTCAGCTTCGTGAAACCGACGAAATACCTCACGGATCTCGTGGTAGCTCATTTGTTTGGCAGCACGTCTGGTCATGAAATCCATATGCCCGCCCTCTTATTGGGACACAAGGGGGGCTGGTCGGTTCAGGGGGTGTTTTGCCCCGATCCCTCACCAGACAGACAAAAGCGCAACATTCGGGTCGCGCACATCGCAGGTTTGGGCCATGCTCGAGGGGAAGGAGAACACCATGACCACGGCGGAAGAAAGCTATCATTACAAGCTGATCGGGCGGGCCATCCAAGAGATTGATGCCGCCCAGGACACCCTGTCCCTGGATGAGCTGGCCCGCAGGGTGGGTCTTTCTCCCGCGCATTTCCAGCGGGTGTTTTCACGGTTCGTGGGCATCTCCCCCAAACGCTATCAGCAATTCCTGACACTTGGCCACGCCAAAACCCTGCTCAGGGACCGGCACACCACGCTGGACACCACCCATTCGGTGGGCCTGTCCGGACAGGGGCGGTTGCATGACCTGTTTTTGCGGTGGGAGGCGATGAGCCCGGGAGAATATGCCAAGAAGGGCACCGGGTTGACCATCTATTGGGGCTGGTTCGACAGCCCGTTCGGGACCTCTTTGGTGATGGGAACCGAAAAGGGGATCTGTGGGATCGGGTTTGCCGAAGAAACCGGCGCCGAAGTGGCACTGGCCGACCTCAGATCCCGCTGGCCCAACGCCACGTTCATCGAAGACCCGGCATTCCTGCGCCCCTGGGTGCTCGCCGCCTATGACATGGTCCCCGGTGAACGCGGCAAGACCCCGTTGCACCTGATCGGATCCCCCTTGCAGATCAAGGTATGGGAAGCCCTGCTGCGCATCCCGTCAGGGCATGTCTCAACCTATTCGGAAGTTGCCACAGCCATTGGCAATCCCCGCGCCGTGCGCGCCGTGGGCACCGCCATTGGCCGCAACCCGGTGAGCTGGCTGATCCCCTGTCACCGTGCATTGCGCAAATCCGGTGCGTTGGGGGGGTATCATTGGGGGCTTCCGGTCAAACGCGCCCTTCTTGCCAGAGAGGCAGCTCAGCTGGAAACCCAGAGCGCATTTCAGACGACACACGCAGCACCCTCCAACAAACGGAGCGCCTGACAGGATCTGGTTTCCGTTACGATAGCTGGGCGACACCTTCACGAAACCAACGCGTTACCGGCAATCTGCCGCGCATTCTCCCCCTTGTTATTCGATAACAACAGGGCATCATGGTAGCAGAGACATGAGTTTAACGCATTGAGGAGCGGCAGAAATGTTCCAAACCAAACCCCTTTTGATTCTCGGCACCATCGGTGCCCTGTCGATCACCGCCTGTACCTCGCCCACCGGCGAGATGGGGCCCCGCACCAAGGACGGTGCCGTGGCCGGTGCAATGGTCGGTGGTCTGATCGGCGCGATCAGCGGAGATGACAACAAACTGGGCAGCGCAGCCCTTGGTGCCGCCATCGGCGCGGGCGTCGGTGGCGTGATCGGGTCGCAGCTGGACAAACAAGCACGTGAGCTCGAAGCCTCGATGGGCAACGATCAGGTGCGCATTGTGAACACCGGGGAAAGCCTGGTTGTGACCATGCCGCAGGACATCCTGTTTGCCACCGACAGTGCCGTTGTGAACCCCGGCCTGCGGAGCGACCTTGGCGCACTGGCACGCAACCTGCTGAACTATCCGAACTCGGCGGTGGAAGTGATCGGGCACACCGATAATGTGGGCGATGCCGGCTATAACCTTGCCCTGTCGCAACGCCGTGCGGCCTCTGTCGCGTCGGTTCTGTTCCAAAATGGCGTGCCAAGCTCGCGCGTGGTCACGATCGGGCGTGGCGAAAGCCGCCCGGTGGCCTCGAACCTGACCCCCGAGGGGCGTCAGCAGAACCGCCGGGTTGAGATCATCATTCGCCCCTATACCTGATCCGGCACACGCCCGTTGACACGAGAAAGGCCAGACGACACCCGTCTGGCCTTTTTCTTTTCCGCTGAATGCTTGAGCCTCTCTGCCTCATGTGGTCATAATAGTTTACCACCCAGAACGAGGATCAAGATGCCGTTTCAGAAGATCAATGCCGGAAAGCTGTCCAAATCCGTTGTGGAACAGATCGAACTTTTGATCCTGCGTGGCGTGCTGCGTCCTGGCGAGCGGCTGCCCTCGGAGCGCGATTTATCCGAACGGATGGGGGTATCGCGCCCGTCCCTGCGCGAAGCCATTGCCGAGTTGCAATCGCTGGGGCTTTTGCAAAGTCGCGCCGGGTCCGGGATTTTCATCTCCGAAGATCTGGACAGCTCCTTCTCGCCCGCCCTGACCGGGTTGCTGGGGCGTCATGACGAAGCGGTTTATGACTATCTGGCGTTTCGGCGTGACCTCGAAGGGATGGCGGCAGAACGCGCTGCCCGGCTGGCGTCAGACACCGATCTGGAAGTGATTGACAGCATTTTTCGCAAGATGGAAGACGCGCCGGCTGGCAAAGGGGCTGATCTGGATGCCAATTTCCATTCCGCCATTGTCGAAGCCAGCCACAACGTGATGATCGTGCATGTGATGCGTGCGATGTATGACCTGCTAAAGCGTGGCGTATTCTACAATCGGCAGGTTATCATCCAGCTTTACAACACCCGTGCCGACCTTTTGAACCAGCACCGGGACATCAATGATGCCCTGCAGGCCCGCGACCCGGTGCGCGCCCGGGAAGCAATTGAAGCGCATCTTGATTTTGTGGCCCAGGGCTATGCGGATATGCGGCGTGCGGAACGCAATGAAGAGATTGCAAAACAGCGCCTGAGCCACGAAAGCGCCCAGTAGGGCACCTTCATTTGTGCAAATCGGATCAGGCCGCGCGCAATCCCAGACGCACCAGAATGCGGGTCAGAGGGCAGAAACCGGACAGGCCGGACTGGAACAGGTTGGCCCCGACGAAAAGGGTGAACCACAGCCAGCTGACCTGGCCAAGATTGACCTGCCCGGACAGGTGGGCAAGCCCCAGGCTGATAAGGATGAACAGTCCGGCAATGGACATGGTGGCGCGTTGGGCGTTCATGAACGGTCTCCTTGATGTTTGGGGGATATATATTCATCACCGCGAATATGTCAATCACCGTAACCATCAAAGAACACCCCGGCTGCAGAGATCTGCAGCCGGGGTTTTTGATGTCTGGTCTCGCTATCGCGATCAGTGGAGCTTGGCTTCCACGTCCTTGATGGCGGCGTCGATCAGCTTGTTGCCTTCGGTCGCGGTCATCTGTTTGGCGATCACGTCACGTGCGGCGCCGATGGCCACGGAAACTGCGCTGTCGCGCACTTCCTTGACAGCCGAGGCCTGGGCCGATGCGATCTGATCTTCGGCAGCAGCCAGACGGCGTGCAATTGAAGCCTTCAAATCTTCCTTGGCCAGCTCAGCGGCATTGGCGGCTTCTTCCTTGGCATGGGCGACAATGCGCTCTGCCTGTTCAGCCACTTCCTTTTGCTTGCGTTCATAAGACGCGAGAACTTCGCGTGCTTCGTCAGCAAGTTTCTGAGCTTCTTCGATCTCGGATTTGATGCCCTCGGCACGTTCGTCGAGCTTGCCGCCCAACAGTTTGTGCACGCCCATGTAACCCAGGAAGGTCACAAACAGCAGGAAGGCCAGCCAGACCACCAGGTTGGTGTTGGACAGGTCCAGCCCGCCACCGGCAGCAAATGCCGGTTGGGCAGCGATCAGGGCGAGCGGGGTGAGAACGCGTTTCATCATGTCCTTACCCTTTCATCCGAGCGGTCACAGCCGCGGTCACGGTTTTGGCGTCAGCCGAGTGCCCCAGAGCGCCAATGATTTCCTTGGCGGTATCTTTGGCAACTGCCTTGATGCTGTCCACGGCCCCTGCGCGGATCTCTGCGATGGCGGCTTCGCTTTCAGCGGCCTTTGCAGCGATCTCGGCATCTGCCTTGGCAGCGGCGGCATCCACCTCAGCCTGAATTTCAGCACGCGCTTCGGCCACGATCTTGTTGGCCTCAAGGCGGGCATCTGCCAGCGCCTGATTGTATGCAGCTTCGGCCTCAACGGCTTTCTGCTTCATCTCTTCGGCAGTGGTCAGATAGTTGGTGATCCGGGTTTGGCGCGACTGCAGAATGCCTTCGATACGGGGAAGGGCAATCTTGGTCAGCACGAAGTAGATCACGACCAGCGTCACCACGAGCCAGAAGATCTGGTTCCCGAAGGTCGAGAAATCCAGCTGCGGCATGCCTGCAGCTTCGGCAGCGCCGTGTGCAGCATCCGTGGTATGTGTGTTACTTGCCATGTCTTCTCTCCTGGAACCGAGTTACTTCGGGCGGCGGTTGGAATGCGAAACCGGGTGGTTTCTCACCCCTACCCCCGCCCGGGCGTAAGGATGGTTCAGGTCTTAGACGGCGAACATCAGCAGCAGAGCAACCAGGAACGAGAAGATGCCCAGGGCTTCTGCAAATGCGATACCGATGAAGAGGGTGGCGGTTTGAGCGGCAGCAGCCGACGGGTTGCGCAGAGCACCGGCCAGGAAGTTACCAGCAACGTGGCCCACACCGATAGCGGCGGCACCCGAACCGATAGCTGCCAGACCTGCACCGATGAATTGACCCATTTGAGCGATATTGCCTTCCATTTTCGTTTCTCCTTACGTTGGAATGCTTTGAATTAGTGTGTGAGCGGGCTGCAACCGGCGCGATTAGTGCGACGGATGCAGAGCGTCTTTGAGGTATACGCAGGTCAGGATGGTGAACACGTATGCCTGAATGAAGGCCACCAGAACTTCCAGCGCGTAAACCGCGGCGATCGCGAAGATCGGGAAGAAGCCGAAGAGGCCCAGTGCCGCGGCAAAGCCAGCAAACACTTTGATAACTGCGTGGCCGGCCATCACGTTGCCTGCCAAACGAATGGAATGGCTGACCGGGCGCACGAAATACGAGATCAGTTCGATCACGGCCAGGATCGGACGCAGCGCCAGAGGAGCCGAGGACACCCAGAAGAGACCGAGGAAGCCAGCACCGTTTTTCACAAACCCCAGCACGGTCACGAAGACGAACACGATCAGGGCCAGAACGGCGGTCACGGCGATATGCGAGGTCGAGGTGAACGACATCGGGATCAGGCCGAGGAAGTTGGCGAAAACGATGAACATGAACAGCGTCATGATGCCGGGGAAATACTTGACGGCATCTTTGCCGGCCACATCCTCGACCATTTTGTAAACAAAGCCATAGGCCAGTTCCGCAACAGATTGGGCGCGGGTCGGGATTTCCTTGCCGCCCGAGGTGCCAACCACCAGCAGGGCCACGATGCCAACAATTGCCAGCACCATCCACAGGGTTTGGTTGGTCACGGTGAAGGTAGACAATTTTTGAACACCGGCGGCCCAAAGGTTAACAGACACTTCTTTACCAGCAGTAAGCAGTTCAACTTGATGGTTTGTCAGAGCAACCTCGGCACCACTTGCCAAAACACCCATATGCGAAGAGGCATCAAAGCTCTGGACTACATCATGGCTCTGAAACAGCGGGGCCAGCTGGAACTGATCCATCGGATGGATCGCCAGACCCGGGTGCTCAGGCGCAAAGATCAGGCCCGAGACCAGCACAAGCGCCAGCACGGCGAAGAATGCGATTTTGGCGATGCCGCCAGACCCTTTGTTTGTGCTTTGATCAGCCACCTGTCTTACCCTCTTCTTCTTCGGAACGCGTGCCGGGTGTTGTCCCTGCATCTGCGTCCGCGGACTTCTGCATATGGGCTGCGGTGCCAAGCATGACCTTCACGCCGGCCGCGAACCCCAACATTATGAACAGCACCATCATGATGGGTTTTGTGCCCAAAAGCGCATCCAACCCGTATCCGATGCCGAAACCGATCCCGAGACCGGCAATCAACTCGACGACCATCTGCCAGGCATATTGTGCCTGATTGTAGGCCTTGTCCCCCGCGTGTTCCTTTTCCTCAGTTCCTCGCACCTGTTTCAGGCGTTTCTCAAGCGCCTTGAGGCGCTCGGGATCGGGATCATTGGACATGGATCACCCCCGGGTAATACTTGCGCCCTTTGCTAAGCGGGAAGCAGTCATGAGTCAACGCTGTTTAGCGCCAACATGAAAACAGGTAAGGCATTGTTTTAAAACAGTTTAATAATTTTACTATGGGAGACCATCGCCCCGACACCCGCCGAGCAGGCCAAATTCCTTCACAATTGCAAATTCAACCGATTGGTTGACGATCTGATCGCATCCCAATAGGCATAATCCCATGACCACCGCATCCGATCAGCATCTGGACCATGTCTTTGCCGCCCTGGGTGATCCCACACGGCGCGCCATCCTCACCATGCTTCTGGAAGACGACATGGCTGTTTCCGATGTGGCCACGCCTTTTGACATGTCCCTGGCGGCCATCTCTAAACATCTGACGATCCTCAGCCGGGCCGGGCTGATCAGCCAGGAAAAGCGCGGCCGGGTGAAATGGTGCAAACTGGAACCGGACGCCCTTAAATCCGCATCGGTCTGGATGCAGGGGTTTGGCCAGTTCGAACCGGTCAACCTGGATGATTTCGAGCGGTTTCTTGAGGTGCAGCTGTCAGAGGGATGACCGCACAGATATTGCCGCCCTCAGGGCAGGCTGATCCCCTCTTCTTCCCGCGCCCATTCCTTTGCCGCCGCTTTGAACGCGGACAATGCGGCCTGCACTTTGGCAGAGCGGTGCAGATCCACATGGGTCACAAGCCAGGTCTGGGCGTTCCATTCCGGGCGACGATCCATCACTTCGATCAGCCCCCCTGCCGTGTTGACCGCCATGAAGCCCACCCCAGCCCCGGCGCGCACGGCCGCAGCCAAGGACCGGTCATCGGTGGCGCGATAGCGCACCGTGGAAGGCGGCACATGTTTTTCCTGCCATTGCATGAAAGGCGCGCGGGAGCGGATATCCGAAAAACCGACAAAGCGGTGCTGGTCAAAGGTCTCGATCGTAGGCAGACCAAACCGCTCGACATAACACGGGGCAGCAAACAGGCCCATCTCCATGGTGAAATAGGGCTGCACCACATTGTCAGGCTCTTCGGGGGCACTGCCCGCACGAATGGCAAGATGCGCTTCGCCATATTCCAGACGGAACACCCGCGCGCCGGTTAACAGCCGCACCCGCACTTCGGGGTGGTCACGTTGAAACTGAACCAGAACCGGCGTGACCCGTTCGGCGAAGGAAGGCAAGGCCGTCACAACCAGATCCCCGCTGACACTGTCCCCCTGCCCCCGCAATCGCCCGCCGAGCTGAGAAAACTGGTCATCCGTGGTCTGCGCCACCCGCGCCAGATCCGCCCCGGCCTCGGTCGGTGTATACCCCCGCGCATGACGCTGGAACAGCTTGACCCCAAGCCGCTCTTCCAAGGCATCAATATGGCGGATCACGGTGGCGTGGTGCACGCCCAGCGCGGATGCGGCCCCGCTGACGGTGCCTTCACGCACGACGAAATAGGCCGTTCTGATTTCATCCCAATGCTGCACGATGCGCCCTCCCGGATAATGTTCATTTTCGCACAATATATGTGATATATCTCAGATTGAGTTCGAATTTGCAAATCCTCATAGTCAGTGCAACGCAAAAACACTCTTCCAAAGGACACTGACATGACCAACATTCTGCGTATCGACAGCTCTGCCCGCACCGAAGGTTCGGTTTCGCGCCAATTGGCGGATCGCTTTATGGCCCGGTTGACAGGCGACGTAACCCATCGCGATCTGGCGGACGGGCTGCCACATCTTGATGCGGTCTGGACCGGCGCCACCTTCACCCCGGTTGACGCGCGTAGCGAAGAACAAGCCGCCGCCCTCGCCCTGTCGGACGAGCTTCTGTCCGAAGTGCAGGCGGCGGACACGATCGTGATCTCGACACCGATTTACAATTTCACCATCCCGTCGACCCTGAAGACATGGCTGGATCACCTCGCCCGCGCCGGGGTGAGTTTCCGCTACACTGAAAATGGTCCTGAAGGGTTGCTGGGCGGCAAACGCGTGGTGGTGGTGCTGGCCTCTGGCGGCGTTCCGGTCGGGGCCCCTGTGGATTTTGCCACCCCTTACCTGAAGCACATGTTTGGCTTTCTCGGCATCACCGATGTGGAGTTTGTGGGTGCTGCGGGTGCCGAGGGCATTGCCACGGCCGAAGCAGATCTTGACAAGCTTGCCGCCTGATCCCGACCGCCCATTTTTCCGCACCGGTTTATGACCGGTGCGGGCATCATTCGCGGATCAATATGGCGCGAAAATCATTCACATTGGTCCCGGACGGCCCCGGAGTGAACAGCCCAGCTATCTGTTCGAAGGCGGTATAAGCATCGTGACACGCCAGCAGCTCGCGCGGGTCATGACCCGTATCGCGGATTGCCTGCGCAGTCTGTCCACTGGCAAACGCCCCGGCATTCTCCTCGGATCCATCAATTCCATCCGTATCTGCGGCAAGGGCGCTGACCCCGGCCACCCCTTCCATATCGAGCGCAAAGGACAGGAGGAACTCGGTGTTGCGCCCTCCGCGCCCGGCCCTCTCACCCCCGTCACGCAGAGTGACCGTGGTTTCGCCCCCTGACAGGAGCACCACGGGTTTGGCAAATGGGCGGTCCCGCAGTGCAACTTCGCGCGCAAGGGCGGCATGCATCCGGCCAATGTCGCGTGCCTCTCCCTCAATCGCGTCGGACAGGATGAGCGCAGGCAATCCAAGCGCCCCGGCCCGCTCGGCGGCGGCTTCAAGCGATTTGGCGGCAGAGGCAATCACACGCACCTCATTGTCGGCAAAATCAGAGTGGGTTGGATTGGCGGCAGCACTCTCTTTGATATGCGCGATGATATGGTCCGGCACGTCGATGCAATAGTCCCGAATGGCCGCAAGAGCCGCCTTGCGTCCGGTTGCATCCGGCACGGTGGGACCTGAGGCCACCTGCGCGGGATCATCCCCGGGCACATCAGATACAATCAGGCTGACCAGCTTGGCCGGGTGACATGCTGCGGCAAGGCGCCCGCCTTTGATCCCGGACATATGTTTCCGGATCGCGTTCATGGCTGAAATGGGGGCGCCAGAGGCCAGCAGCGCCTTGTTCAGCTGCTGCTCATCCGCAAGCGTCATCCCCTCTGGCGGACAGGGCAACAAGGCGGAGCCGCCGCCACAGATCAATGCAATCACAAGGTCATCTGGCGTCAGATCCCGGACAGCCTCAAACAGCGCCTTGCTGGCCTCGACACCGGCCTCATCCGGCACCGGGTGCGCCGCCTCAAGCACCCTGATCTGTTCACAAGGAACCGAAAACCCGTAGCGAGTGACCACGACACCTTGCAATGGGCCATCCCAAAGCGCCTCCAACGCCGCCGCCATATGGGCCGCCCCCTTGCCCGCCCCCACAACAACAACCCGCCCCTTTGGCGGCGCAGGCAGGTGGCGCGCCAGGGCGTGCTTCGGATCGGCGGCCTTGATCGCCGCATCGTAAAGCGATGTCAGCAAGGCAATGTCATCAGCATGTGTCATAGCCGCAGCATAACGCGCGGCTATGACAGGGCAATCCTTTCCGGCGTCAAAGCGTAACCCGTTAGTGTTGGGTTACATGCGACAAGCCAAAAGCCAAGCCATCAGAGAATGATCAAATGAAATCAGCCGTTCCGCGGAGAGCGATCAAGGGGGTGAGGCTGGTCACGCCCCGACAGAGGAACCGTTTGGAGTGTCTGTTCTTTCCAGATCTTCCCAACACTGTCTTCCGTCGGGGGCATAACCAGCCCGCCTGTAAAGATGCCTCAATCGCCGTCGGCAACCCCCGCTGCCCGAGCTTTCGCCCGTCTGGCGCGGTAGCTTGGCAGGACAATCAGAATGGCCGCAATGACCAGAAGGGCCAATGTCATCGGGCGTTCCCAGATGAAGGCGATACCGTCATAAAGCTGCATGGAGCGCGCAAAGTTATCCTCCATCATACCGCCCAGGATGAAGCCAATCAGCAATGGCGCAAGCGGGTAGTCCGCAAACTTCATCGCGGTGGCGCAGATCCCGAAGCCGACCAGCAGCAGAAGCTCTGTTGCATTGTTCTGGCCGATATAGGCGCCCATCAGGGTAAAGAACAGGATGAACGGGATCAGGTAATTGCGCGGCACCGCCAGAACCTTGGCGATATAGGGGATCAGCGGCAGGTTCAGGATCAAGAGCACAAGGTTGCCGATGAACATCGACATGATGACCGCCCAGAAGATCTGCGGCTCATCCAGCATCAGGCGCGGGCCCGGTGTGACGTTCAAAGCGATCAGCGCGCCCAGAAGGATGGCCGTGGTGCCGGAACCGGGAATACCCAGCGTCAGGAGCGGCACGAAAGACCCGGTGCAGGCGGCGTTATTCGCGGTCTCTGGCGCAGCGAGCCCTTTGATTGACCCTTTGCCGAACTCTTCTTGCTCATGTTTCGGTGCGATATTGCGCTCAACCGCGTAGCCAAGGAAACTTGCGATTGTCGCCCCCGCCCCGGGCAGAACACCGATAAAGAACCCTTGCAGCGACTGCCGCCCAATGACCGGCGCAATGGCCTTGGCTTCCGCACCGGTGATACGGAGATCCTTGATTTCGCCGTCATCCCCTTTCAGGTTTTTCGGCTTGAGGACAAGGAACAGAGCCTCGGGCAAGGCAAACATCGCCATGGCAAGCGTGATAAAGCCAAATCCCGATTGCAGGTCCATGATACCCATGGTGAAGCGCGGCAGATTGAACAACGCCCCTTCGCCAACCGTTGCCATGATCAGGCCGAGAATGGTCATGATCATCGCTTTCGCAACCTGACCCGTTCCGGCAAATGCCGCGATGGCAGACAGGCCAACCACCATCAGCGCGAAATATTCGGCCGAGTGAAACAGCAGCGCAACCGAAGAAAGCGCAGGCGCAAAGACCATCAGAAGCAACGCGCCAATGGTGCCGCCGGCAAAGCTTGCAATTGCGGCAATGGTCAGCGCCTTACCTGCCTTGCCCTGCTGCGCCATCGGGTAGCCGTCAAAACTTGATGCGACAGTTCCGGCAACGCCGGGAGCATTGAGAAGGATCGAAGAGGTCGACCCCCCGAAAATTGCACCGTAATACACGCCTGCGAGCAAAATCAGCGCCGCCGACGGGTCGCCCATGGAAATGGCAACGGGGATCATGATCGCGATGATGGACATGGGCCCCAGCCCCGGAAGCATGCCGATAAAAGTGCCAATCAGGCAGCCACCGATCACCATCAGAAGATTTTGCAAAGACAGGGCCGTTTGCAGGCCAATCAGAAGTCCTTCAAGCATATCAGCCTCCCAATACGCCCGGCAGGGCGCGCATATAGATACCAAGCACCTCTTGCACGAGATACCAGACAGCGAGTGTTGCTATGACCGACACAGGAAGCATGATGTGCCATTTACGCTCGCCCAGAATGAAGGATCCCAGGATCAGAAAACCCGAGGTCGACAGCAGGAAGCCCAGCGGACGCAGGCAAAGAGCATAGGCAACCATCAACCCGAGCAACAAAAGCGCCTGCCCCAAATGGTATTCCCACAAACGGCGATAATCGATTTCCGCCTCCTTGGGCATGGTCTTTTCCAAGCCCAGCAGGATCGCCAGGCTGGCCAGCCCGCCCAAGATCGACAGAACTTTGGGAAAAGTGCTGGGCCAGATCGGATTTCGCTTCATGAAAGGCGCCAGGCTGGCATCCATTGTGAACCAGGCTGCATAACCGTATGCGAGGCAGACACCCAGCAGAACCAGTGCAATCCAACGATCCAAGGCCATGTTTTTCACTCCCTTAAAACGGATTTGGCAGGACGGCGAACCGCCCTGCCTGATGGGCGATCAGAGGAAGCCAAGCTTCTTCATCAGGTCGCCGATGGTCTTTTCCTGGCTTTCAAGGAAGCTGAGGAAATCATCGCCTGAATTGTGGATATTGACCCAACCGTTGCGGGCACGAACCTCTTCCCATTCGGGCGTGTCATACATCTTGGCAATTGCGTCCTGATACATGGCCAGCTTGTCCGCTGGCAGGCCGGGCACGCCAAAGAAGCCGCGCCAGTTGACGAAAGTGGTGTCGATACCCTGCTCTTTCATCGTCATCGCATCCGGCGCCGCGGCCACACGCTCATCCGACGTAACACCGATAATTTTAACCTCGCCCGCTTTGGAAAGGTCGACAGCTTCTGAAAAACCGGTCGACAGGGCGGCGATCTCACCCGAGAGCAGCGCGGCCATTGCCTTGCCCCCCGCATCATAAGGAATGTATTTGACCTCCAGCGCATCCTTGCCCGCGGCTTCCATCACCATGGCCGCAACAAGGTGATCCATGCCACCCGGCACGGACCCGCCACCAATCGCCGTTCCCGACGGGTTGGCGTCAAACGCCGCAATCAGATCAGCCATGCTGTTGATCGGGCTGTCCTTGCCCACGACGACCGCCGCGTAATCCCCGATTGTGCCCGCCACCAGTGTCAGGTCGCGGAAGTTATACGGGAACATGCCGGTCAGGGACCGGATCACGATCGGGGTCGAGTTGACCATCAACGTGCCCTGATTGCTGTCGGCATTTTCAATCATGTAGCCGATGGCTTTGCCGCCGCCGCCACCTGACATGTTCTCGTAAGAGGCGGTCCCGACCAGCCCCGATCGCGTGAGGGCCTCACCCGTGCCGCGGGCGGTTCCGTCCCAGCCCCCTCCGGCGCCTCCGGGGATCAGAAAGTGGATGCTGTCCGCAACCTTGTGCCCATCTGCCATCGCCGGAGCGGCAAGGCCAAGGGCTGCGACAGCCGCAATAAAGCTGCGGCGACCTAGTTCAAATTTCGTCATGTTTTCCTCCCAATTGACAACTCCCCGCATCGCGGGTCAGCTGAAGGAACCAGAACACACCAACCTGACACAAACCTGTCACACGCCTGAAAAGAGCCTCGCCTTCACATGAAGTTTCTGCTGATCGAAGACAATCAAGAGCTGGCCAATGCCATTGGTTCTCGTATGCGCCTTGATGGCCATGTTGTTGATCACGCAGAAAATTTAGAGGACGCCTGGGAGTTTGTCGCGACCGGGGAATATGACCTGATCTTGCTTGACATCATGCTTCCCGATGGGGACGGGCGGGACTTTCTCAAACGCCACAGGGCGAGTGATTTTGATACACCGGTCATCGTTTTGACCGCACGCAGTCAGGTGTCAGACCGAATCGGATCACTTGATCTTGGGGCTGACGACTATGTCACCAAACCCTTCGATCACGCCGAACTTGAAGCGCGCTGTCGTGCCGTTCTGCGTCGCCAGACCGGCAATGCGAAGACCACGATTGAGGTGGGGGGGATCATCTTTGATCCGGTTGCAGGTTTTCTGACCGTTGCGGGCGAAGCGGTGAACCTGCGCAACCGTGAACTCCGTCTGCTTGAAGTCTTCCTGAACGCGCCGGGAAAGATTTTTTCCAAAAGCAAACTGTCCGACAGATTGTTTTCCTATGACGACGATGTGTCCGAAAATGCGATTGAGGTCTATGTCGGCCGCTTACGCAAACTCCTGTCCGCGTCCGATCTGCGGATAACGACCCTGCGTGGGCTTGGCTATCGGTTGGACCAAGATGGATAGGCCAGCTGTCTCAGGATCCCTCAGAAACCGCTTGATGCTGGCCCTGATCGGGGGGGCCGCACTCCTCGCATTGCTGTTGTTTTTCGCGGTGCGCAGTTTCGCGGTGCAGGTTGCACAACAAGGGCAGGACGAAATCCTGCGGGCCTCTGTGGCATCCATGCTGGACGCCGCGGCCATTCGCAATGGTGAGATTGAGCTCGACCTGCCCTATTCGGCGTTTTCGATGCTGGGCACCCCGGCGGATGACAGGGTTTTCTATGCGGTTTATCAGGATGGAACCTTTCTGTCGGGCTACGAGGATCTTGCGTTCTCAGACGATCCCCCGTTCCAATCCGGCCAGATGCGGGGATCTCAGGTGCGCAAGATCAGCGCCGCGCGCCCGCTCATCGGAGAAGACAAACGGACGGACATACAGATTGTCCTTGCCCAAACCCAAGACGCGCTTTCAGAAACATTGCGCCAGATTTCGCGTAATGCCGCCCTGCTTGGCTTAGGCTTCTTTGCCCTGACCGCCGTTTTATCCTATTGGGCAACGGCAACCACCATCGGCCAACTGGGCAAGCTGACAACTTCGGTCACGCGCCGGGGGCCGCAGGACCTCAGCCCGTTCAACAAACCTGTGCCGCGCGAAATGGCCCCTTTGGTCAGATCGCTGAATTCCCTGATGGGACGGCTTGATCACTCCTTGAGCCAGTCGGAGGATTTCATTGCCGAGGCTGCGCATCGGGTCCGCACCCCGCTTGCAACGGTGCGCTCCTATGCTGAGGCCACGTTGCAACGGGTCGACAAATCAGAAAACCGCGAAGCAATGCGGGCGATGATGAAAGCCATTGATGAAAGCTCGCGCGCGGCGGGACAGTTGCTGGACCATGCGATGATCACCTTCCGCGCCGACCACCTTGAAAGGGAACAGCTCGACCTTGTCGAATTGGTGCGTGATCTGGTGCAGCGCATGACCCCCATCGCCGAGATGAAGGATTTGTCGCTCATCTTGCAGGGTGACCCCCATGTGCCCTTTTCTGGCGATCCGATTTTGCTCCAGAACGCCATACGCAACCTGATCGACAACGCCATGAAATACGGCCCCGCCGAAAGCCGGATCGAGATCATTGTTTCGGCAAGCCCCGAAACGCAGATCACGGTCTGCGACTGTGGTCCGGGTTTTCCAGAAGGTGAAATGGACACTCTGACAACGCGTTTTCAGCGAGGGGCCAACGCGAAGGACAGTATCGGATCCGGCCTGGGCCTGACCATTGCACTGGACGTTGCCGAAGCACATGGCGGAACGGTCAGATTGAAAAACCAACCGGGGGGCGGCGCATGCGTTTCTATCTTACTTTAGCCCTTGTTTTCTTTTTTCAGGCGTCATCTTCCCAGGCCTGGGAAGATCAGAAAACGTTCAATGGCGCGCAGGCGGTGACGACCCTCCGGGTCCTCTCAAGCACGGATACCGATCTGTTTGCCCCCTTGATACAGGCCTTCACCGCCCAAAGTCCCGATATCTCGATAGACTATCTTGTCACCGGCACAGCGGATCTCGACCGGCGCTTTCGGGAAACCCCCGATCTCTTCGATATCGCAATCTCGAGCGCCATGGATTTGCAGTTCAAACTGGCAAATGATGGCTATGCGCTCGAACTTGGCACTGTCTCTCACCCGTCCTGGGCACATTGGCGGCACAGCCTCTTTGCTTTCACGTCAGAGCCCGCGGCAATCGTTATCAATCGCGCAGCCTTCGAGGGCCTGCCAATCCCAAAATCGCGGCAGGAGCTCATCGAAGCGTTGCGCGCCCGCCCGGACGTCTTCCGAAATCGCGTCGGAACCTATGACGTTCAACAATCGGGGCTTGGCTATCTGTTTGCGACACAAGACGCGCGGGCATCAGATACGTTCTGGCGGCTCATGGAGGTGATGGGCAGCCTGGGTGTTCAGCTTTACTGCTGTTCGGGTGACATGATCGACGATCTGATCGATGGAAAGATTGTTGTCGCCTATAATGTGCTTGGCAGCTATGCCCAGGCCCGCACCGAAAGCCAGGACATCCTCGAAATTGTATTGCCGTCCGACTTTCCCACAACGATGATGCGGACCGCTCTGGTTTCAAGCGCCTCCAAGGAACCGCAAGCCGCCGAGCGATTTATTCAATTCCTCGTCGCCTATCAAACCAGTCACACCGAAGATGCCCGGCCGCTGCCACCACTCAACGGACAAAAAAATGGCGTCGAGCATGCAACGATCGCATTGGAACCTGCGTTGATGACATTCCTTGATACCCTGAAGCGAAACAAGTTTCTGTCGGAATGGCAAAGCGCCCTGATCCAGAACTAAAACGTTTCTGGCAAAAGGTGACCCACCGGTTTTTCTGAAAATGCGCGAAGCACCCACGACATTGATGTCTCTTGCGGCGCGTCGACTTTTCCATGCCTCAGGTGAGGGTCGGAACGCTTTATCGATGCTAACGGGTGCCCAAAGGGACAAACCATCCGTCGGCTTACACTGCGCTGGAAGTTCAACTTGGAAAATTTGGTGGAGCCTAGCGGGGTCGAACCGCTGACCTCTTGCATGCCATGCAAGCGCTCTACCAACTGAGCTAAGGCCCCAACCTTTTCAGCGCCGCCTCACCAAATCATCCCGGATCAGACCGTTTGCTTGGTGACAGTGTGTCGCTGTCTGTGCGGCGGTATTTAGGCAAAGGCGCGGGGGGGTGCAACCCAAAAAATGCGCCTTTGTCGATTTTTTTTGACCGGCTGGAGTTTTACCAGTTCAGGCCTCAGTTACTCGTCATCTTCCGCTGGCATGTCGGCGATTTCGTCAAGCGACACATCATCATCGTCATCGTCATCCAGAACATCATCGCCCAGATCCACGTCAGACGCATCATCATCTTCGAGGACCGCATCAGCGTCATCCACCAGATCCTCAGCCAAAGACGCCTTGTCTTCCTTGTCCGCCACCATGGTGCGGGTCCCCTTGCCGGCGTCGAGGTTCAGAACCTCACCCGTATAGGGGCTTACGATCGGATTGGCGTTCAGGTCATAGAAACGTTTGCCTGTCGTCGGGCAGACACGTTTTACACCCCATTCTTCCTTGGGCATCGTTGCCCCCTTTCCGTTTTCATATCTACATGCGAAATTTGACGCCAGTTGCCATATGTAGACCCAGCTGTCAAAGGCTTTTGCCATCCCCGGCAGGAAGGGCTGCTTTGATGCTGGTATCGACACTGTCGCAAAGGTCTAAAGAAAGGATGTAGCCCGTGTTTGGCTCCCGGATCAAGTCAGCAGAAATAATGCGCCTGACCGCCGCCCCCGAGGTGGAGCTGATGCTGCGCCCCTCTGCCCGCGCCCGACGCCTGTCGCTCCGGATTTCCCGCCTGGATGGGCGGGTGACATTGACCGTGCCCACGGGAACCCCTCGACGTGAGGCCGTGGGGTTTGCCGAAGAACGCGCGGATTGGATTCGCACCCATCTGGCCGACATTCCTCAGGATATGCGCCCCGCAATCGGCAACAGCATCCCCTTTCGCGGCCAGTTGCATCGCCTTGAAATCGCCCGCACCCGTGCCCCCAAACTGGGCGACGGATCGATCCTCCTTCCTCTGGCGGCGGCGGACGACCCTGCTCCGCGCCTGCTGGCATTTCTGAAACATGAAGCGCGCGCCCATCTGGACCACGCCAGCCTGTATTATGCCCGTCTGATCGGGCAGGAATTTGGCCGTATCACCCTGCGCGACACACGATCGCGCTGGGGGTCATGCTCGTCCCAGGGCAATCTGATGTATTCCTGGCGGCTGATCATGGCCCCGCCCGAGGTGCTGAATTATGTTGCGGCGCACGAGGTCTCTCATCTGGTCCATATGGACCATTCCCCTGCTTTCTGGGCGCAGGTGGCGGAAATCTTTCCCAACCACCGCCCGGCACGCAAATGGCTGAGGGACAAGGGAAATGATCTGCACCGGTATCGCTTCAAGGACTGATCCTGCGTGATTGACGCCCGCCGTGATTTGTGATCACAATTCGCCATGATCACCTCCACGCGCCCTCCTCCCGAATCTGGTGCCGCCCATGAGCGGGTATATCGCACCCTGCGTGCCCAGATTATGCATGGCGAAATTGATCCGGGCGACGCGCTGACCCTGCGTGGCATCGGCAAACGCTTCGACGTTTCCATGACCCCCGCGCGCGAAGCCGTGCGCAGGCTGGCAGCCGAAGGGGCCTTGACCCTGTCCAGCTCCGGACGCGTATCGGCCCCCGATCTCAACCCGGAACGGATCGAAGAACTTGCCGCCCTGCGCGCCCTGCTGGAGCCCGAACTCGCCGCCCGCGCCCTGCCCCGCGCCCATATGGCGCTGATTGACCGGCTGCGCACCATCAACGCGCGCGTGTCAGAGTTTGTCGCCAAACAGGACGCCGTCGGGTATCTGCGCACCAATCTCGAGTTTCACCGCACGCTCTACCTGCGCGCCCACGCGCCAGCCATGCTGGCCATGGCGGAAACAGTCTGGTTGCAGCTTGGTCCCACCATGCGCGCGCTTTATGCCCGCAAACACCGGCCTGACCTGCAAAAACACCACCGGATGATTCTCGCGGCCCTTGCCGCCGGGGATGAGCCCGCCCTGCGGCTCGCGGTGCGCACGGATGTCACCCAGAGCCTGAAGATGATCGGGGACTGATCCCACGCCACCGGGCTTTTTCCTGCTCCAAATACCTCGGGGGTTCGAGGGCTTCCCGGAAACAGTCTGGGAGAGTGTTTCGCCCGAAGAACGGGCGGAGCCCTGCGCAGCTCGAGGGGCAGCGCCGCTCCTTACCAAAAAAAAGCGCGCCCCGCAGGACGCGCTTTTCTTGTTTCCTGATGGTCCGCTCTTACGAGTGGATCGGGCCATCACCACAGGCCAGAGCCGCTTCGCGCACCGCTTCCGAAAACGTCGGGTGGGCGTGGCAGGTGCGGGCCAGATCTTCTGCAGAGCCGCCAAATTCCATCAGCACGCAGGCTTCGTGGATCAACTCACCGGCAGCAGGCCCCATGATGTGAACCCCCAGCACGCGGTCTGTCGCCTTGTCAGCAAGGATCTTCACAAAACCTTCGCCCTGGAACACGGCCTTCGCGCGGCCATTGCCCATGAAGCTGAACTTGCCGACCTTGTAATCGACACCTTCGGCCTTCAGTTGCTCTTCGGTTTTGCCCACCGCGGCCACTTCCGGCGAGGTGTAAACGACCCCCGGAATGACGTCATAGTTCACGTGGCCCACTTTGCCCGCGATCGCCTCAGCCGCAGCCATGCCTTCATCTTCGGCCTTATGCGCCAGCATCGGACCTTCGGTCACGTCGCCAATCGCCCAGACGCCGGGGATGGAGGTTTTCCAGTGATCCGTTGCAATTTGCCCGCGTTGGGTCATCTGAATGCCCAGCGCATCGAGGCCAAGCCCCTCGGTGAAGGGACGACGACCAGTGGCGACCAGCACGCAATCCGCGTCCAGCATCTCTTCCTTGTCGTTTTTCTTCAGCTTGTAATGCACCTTGGCTTTGGTCTTGGTCGCCTCGACCTTTTGCACGGCGGCCCCCATGACAAACTTCAGCCCCTGCTTTTTCAGCGCACGGGCAAAGGTTTTGGACAGGTCGCCATCCATGCCCGGAGTGATCTGATCCATGAATTCCACAACGGTCACTTCGGACCCCAGACGCGCATAGACCGAGCCCATTTCGAGGCCGATCACGCCCGCGCCGATCACAACCATTTTCTTCGGGATCTTCGGCAAGCTGAGCGCCCCGGTGGAGGTCACAACAACCTTCTCATCCACCTCGACACCCGGCAGGCTCGACGGTTCAGACCCGGAGGCAATCACGATATGCTTGGCCTCGTGGACCTCGTCCCCAACTTTCACCTGACCGGCGGCAGGCACGGATGCCCAGCCCTTGATCCAGTCCACCTTGTTCTTCTTGAACAGGAATTCAATGCCCTTGGTGTTCTGGCCAATCACGTCATCTTTATAGGCCAGCATGTCCTTCCAATCGACCGAGGGGGATTTCCCTTTCAGGCCCATCTTGGCGAAATTGTGCTCTGCCTCATGCAGGCTGTGCGAGGCGTGCAGAAGGGCCTTCGACGGGATGCACCCCACATTCAGACAGGTGCCACCGAGGGTTTCACGGCCCTCGACACAGGCCGTTTTCAGGCCCAGCTGGGCACAACGGATGGCGCAGACATAGCCGCCCGGGCCACCACCGATTACGATTACGTCATAAGATGCCATGGGGGTCTCCATTTGATTGGTGCATCGACAATTTCTGCCCCTCCCGAACAGGTGGGGCCAGGTCCATAGACCTGAATATCAAACTGGTGCCAGCAACTTGGTCTGCACATGGCACACGCCATCGCGCTCCATATGCATTGCCAGCTCTTCCGAATCGAAAAACGCGCGCGCCTTTTCAAGGTTCAGGATCTCGAACAGGGCAACGGCGTGGTTCTTGTTTTCGGGGTCCTGCCAAACATGCAGTTCGCGAATGCCAACCGCCTTGCGATTGAACCGGTCCTTTTTGAACACCTCATACCAAGCGTCAAAATCTGCGACATCCGCTTGCCACAAAACATGTGTTGCCATTTCTTATTCCTTTTGCCGGGGGCGGACTTATGCGCCTTGCCCCCTTATTCATGGCGAGAAGATAAGGCCCGGAGAGTTTCCCCGGGCCATGAATGCGTTACAGATCCATCAAAAGGCGACGCGGATCTTCCAGGGCTTCTTTCACGCGCACCAGGAAGGTCACGGCGCCTTTGCCGTCAACGATCCGGTGGTCATAGCTGAGCGCCAGATACATCATCGGGCGGATCACCACCTGACCGTTAATCGCCATCGGGCGGTCCTGGATCTTGTGCATACCAAGGATCCCCGATTGCGGCGGGTTCAGGATCGGCGAGGACATCAGCGAGCCATAGACACCACCGTTCGAGATAGTGAAGGTGCCGCCCTGCATCTCTTCCATCGAGAGCTTGCCATCACGGGCGCGGCGGCCCTTCTCGGCAATGGCTTTTTCGATGGCAGCAAAGGACATCGCATCCGCATCGTTGATCACCGGAACCACAAGACCCGTGGGGGTGCCCGCGGCAACGCCCATGTTCACATAGTTCTTGTAGACAATGTCGGTGCCGTCGATTTCAGCATTCACTTCCGGCACTTCTTTCAGCGCGTGGCAGCAGGCCTTGGTGAAGAACGACATGAAGCCCAGACGCACGCCGTGTTTCTTTTCAAACTCGGCTTTGTATTCGTTGCGCAGCGCCATCACCTCGGTCATGTCCACCTCGTTATAGGTGGTCAGCATGGCCGCGGTGTTCTGGCTGTCCTTCAGACGGCGCGCAATGGTCTGACGCAGGCGCGTCATCTTCACGCGCTCTTCACGAGCGGCATTATCAACCGGTGCTTTTGCCGCAGCCGGAACAGCTGCCGGGGCCGGAGCAGCCGCCGCTTTGGGCGCCGCCATCGCAGCCTGCACATCATGTTTCATCACGCGACCGTCACGTCCGGTGCCCTGAACCGACCCGGCAGCCAGACCCGCCTGCGCCATCATCACCTTGGCCGAGGGTGCGTCTTCCACGTCCTTGCCAGAGGCCACGGCGGCCGCCGGGTTCTGGGCCGCGGCAGGGGCCGCAGGGGCAGCCACAGCGCCTGCCCCACCGATTACGGCAAGCTTGGCGGTGGCGTCCACGGTGGAACCCTCCGGGGCAAGGATCTCGGTCAGCACGCCAGCTGCGGGGGCCGGAACCTCAACCGACACTTTGTCGGTTTCCAGTTCGCAAAGCATCTCATCGGCGGCAACCGTGTCACCCACCTGTTTGAACCAGCTGGCAACCGTGGCTTCCGACACGCTTTCGCCAAGGCTCGGCACCATCACGTCAACCGATGCGGCCGCGTCCGAAGACGCCGCCTGAGCGGGCGCGGCAGCAGCCGGGGCCGAGGCGGCGCCCGCGCCTTCGCCGATCGTGGCCAGCAGGGCATCCACCCCAACGGTCACGCCTTCACCGGCGACGATTTCGCCCAGAACACCCGCAGAGGGGGCCGGCACTTCGACCGTCACCTTATCGGTTTCCAGCTCGCAGAGCATTTCATCTGCGGCGACGCTGTCCCCTGGTTTCTTGAACCAGGTGGCTACGGTTGCTTCCGTCACGCTTTCACCCAGGGTGGGCACACGTACTTCAATGCTCATGGGTTAATTCCCTTCCAAGTTCAGCGCGTCGTTCACCAGCGCTTCCTGTTGTGCTTTGTGCTGTGAGGCCAGGCCCGTTGCGGGCGAAGCCGAAGCCGGACGACCGGCATAGATCGGGCGGGTATGCTTGGCGCCGATGCGCGTCTGCACCCATTCGATATTGGGTTCCACGAAGGTCCAGGCGCCCTGGTTCTTCGGTTCTTCCTGACACCAGACGATTTCGGCGTTCTTGAAGCGCTCCATTTCACGGACCATCGACATGGCCGGGAACGGATAGAATTGCTCAAGCCGCAGAAGATAGATGTCGTCAATGCCGCGGGCATCGCGCTCTTCCAGCAGGTCGTAATAGACCTTGCCCGAACACAGCACCACGCGTTTGATCTTGTCATCAGCCACCAGTTTCGTGTCCGAATTGCCCTTCTGCGCGTCATCCCAGAGGACCCGGTGGAAGCTTGACCCTTCGGTGAAATCCTCAGCGGTTGAGACACACATCTTGTGGCGCAGAAGCGATTTCGGCGTCATCAGGATCAGCGGCTTGCGGTATCCACGGTGCATCTGGCGACGCAGGATGTGGAAATAGTTCGCGGGCGTCGAGCAGTTGGCAACAATCCAGTTGTCCCCGCCACACATCTGCAAGAACCGCTCCAGACGCGCCGAGCTGTGCTCCGGCCCCTGCCCTTCGAAGCCATGTGGCAGAAGCACGGTCAGACCGGACATGCGCAGCCATTTCGCTTCACCTGACGAGATGAACTGGTCGAACATGATCTGCGCCCCGTTGGCAAAATCGCCAAACTGCGCTTCCCACATCACCAGAGCATTCGGCTCAGCCAGCGAATAGCCATATTCAAAGCCCAGCACCGCATATTCCGACAACATCGAGTCGATGACCTCGTAATGGGCCTGACCCTCGCGGATGTTGTTCAGCGGATAGTAACGTTCTTCGTTGTCCTGGTTGATCAGGCCTGAATGGCGTTGCGAGAAGGTGCCGCGGGTACAGTCCTGACCAGCGAGACGCACCGGGAACCCTTCGGTCAGCAGGGACCCGAAGGCCAGCGCCTCGGCCGTTGCCCAGTCAAAGCCCTTACCGGTTTCGAACATTTTCGCCTTGGTATCGAGCAGGCGTCCCACCGTCTTGTGCAGCGGATACCCTTCAGGCGCCGTCGACAAAGCCTTGCCCACTTCGACAAAGGTCTCGTCCTTGATCGCCGTCTGACCGCGCTGATATTCCTCAGCCTTCTTGTCAAGATGCGACCAGCGGCCATCCAGCCAGTCCGCCTTATTCGGCTTGAACTCCTTGCCCGCTTCGAACTCTTCATTCATGCGGGCCTGGAACGCGGCTTTCATGTCCTCGATTTCGCCAGCCGGGATCAGCCCCTCTTTCACAAGGCGATCCGTATAGACCTGCAGCGTGGTCTGGTGTTTCTTGATCTTCTTATACATCACCGGGTTGGTGAACATGGGCTCGTCGCCCTCGTTATGACCAAAGCGGCGATAGCAGAAGATATCCAGAACCACGTCCTTGTGGAATTTCTGACGGAATTCGGTGGCCACCCGTGCGGCATGCACCACGGCCTCGGGATCATCGCCATTCACGTGGAAGATCGGGGCTTCCACCATCAGGGCGATGTCAGTCGGATAGGGGCTTGACCGCGAGAAATGCGGCGCAGTGGTAAAGCCGATCTGGTTGTTCACCACGATATGCATGGTGCCGCCGGTCTTGTGACCAACAAGACCCGACAGGCCGAAACATTCTGCCACAACACCCTGACCGGCAAAGGCGGCATCGCCATGCAGAAGGATCGGCAGAACCTGCATGCGGTCCTTGTCGCCCAGCTGTTCCTGCTTGGCGCGGGCCTTGCCCAGAACCACCGGGTTCACCGCCTCAAGGTGCGAGGGGTTGGCGGTCAGGCTGAGGTGCACATTATTGCCGTCAAATTCACGGTCCGAGCTGGCGCCAAGGTGGTATTTCACGTCCCCCGAGCCATCAACCTCTTCCGGTTTGAAGCTGCCGCCCTGAAATTCGTTGAAAATCGCGCGATAGGGTTTCTGCATCACATTGGCGAGCACCGACAGACGACCGCGGTGCGGCATGCCGATGATGATGTCCTTCACGCCCAGCGCACCGCCGCGTTTGATGATCTGTTCCATGGCGGGGATCAGCGCCTCACCCCCGTCCAGACCAAAGCGTTTGGTGCCCATGTATTTCACATGCAGGAATTTCTCGAACCCCTCGGCCTCGACCAGCTTGTTCAGGATCGCACGACGCCCCTCGCGGGTGAAGGTGATTTCCTTGTCGAACCCCTCGATCCGCTCTTTCAGCCAGGCAGCCTGCTCCGGGTCCGAAATATGCATGTATTGCAGGGCGAATGTGCCACAATAGGTGCGTTTCACGATCTCGACAATCTGGCGCATCGAGGCGATTTCCAGCCCCAGCACGTTGTCGATGAAAATCGGCCGGTCCATGTCGGCCTCGGTGAACCCGTAGGATGCCGGGTTCAGCTCGGGATGATTTGTCGCCTCGCGCATGCCAAGCGGATCAAGGTCAGCAGCCAGGTGGCCACGGATCCGGTAGGCGCGGATGATCATCAGCGCGCGGATACTGTCCAGCACCGCCTGTTTGATCGCCTGATCAGAGACCTGAATGCCCTTTTCGGCAGCCTTGTCGGCAATTTTCTTGCCCGCAGCCTTGCCATCCTTGGCAGTCTCCTCATCCGGCCACATGCCATCAAGGCTGTGCACCAGATCACCGGTCGGTGTCGGCGGCCAGTCAGTGCGCGCCCAGCTGGGCCCTTCGGCCTCGGCAATGGCGTCCTGACCATCGTCCCCCATTTCGGCAAAAAACGCAGCCCAGGCTGCGTCGACCGCCGAAGGGTCCTTGGCATATTGTGCGTAAAGCTGTTCCAGATACTCGGCATTATGGCCTTGCATAAAGCTGGACGCATGGAAGATGTCGTTGGGGCTTTGATCCGTCATGGGTGTCGGTCTCAACTGAAATTGGAATGCAGGCGCCCGGACCATACCGGACGCCTGCGTTTTAAATGTTTATTTGCCAATGGCTTCCAGAACGGCCTCGCCCAGCGTTGCCGGGCTGTCGGCCACCACGATGCCAGCGGAACGCATGGCTTCGATCTTGTCCTCGGCGCCACCTTTGCCGCCGGCCACAATCGCACCGGCATGGCCCATGCGACGGCCCGGAGGGGCGGTGCGGCCAGCAATAAAGCCAGCAACCGGCTTCCAGCGGCCTTTTTTCTTCTGTTCGGCCAGGAATTCAGCAGCTTCTTCTTCTGCCGAACCACCGATCTCACCGATCATGATGATCGACTGGGTCTCATCATCGTCCAGGAACATGTCCAAGACGTCGATATGCTCGGTGCCCTTGATGGGGTCACCACCGATACCAACTGCGGTCGACTGGCCCAGACCAATGTCAGAGGTCTGTTTCACAGCCTCATAGGTCAGGGTGCCGGAGCGCGACACAACACCAACCGAGCCACGTTTGTGGATGTGACCGGGCATAATGCCGATTTTGCACGCATCAGGCGTGATCACGCCGGGGCAGTTCGGGCCGATCAGGCGCGACTTGGAGCCTTCCAGAGCTCGTTGCACACCCATCATGTCCAGCACCGGAATGCCTTCGGTGATGCAGACAATCAGCTCCATCTCAGCGTCGATCGCTTCAAGGATCGAATCCGCGGCGAAGGGCGGCGGAACATAGATCACCGATGCGTTGGCTTCGGTCTTGGCTTTCGCCTCGTGCACCGAGTTGAAAACGGGCAGGTTCAGATGCTCCATGCCACCTTTGCCCGGGGTCACGCCCCCGACCATTTTGGTGCCATAGGCAATTGCCTGTTCCGAGTGGAAGGTGCCCTGCGAGCCGGTAAAGCCCTGACAGATGACCTTGGTATTTTCGTCGATAAGGACTGCCATTTGGTAGTCTCCTAATTTGTAAATTTCAGCGATCTATCGAACGCAAATTTCACGGTAATTGCCCAACAAGGAGAAATGTTCTGCCTTTCCGGCCAGAGTATTTCACATCCCCTACGTAGATTTCGTAGACACGAGACCCGCGCTTGTAGGCCCCTAGAATAGCCGTCTTCGCACCCGAAATTTTGCCCGCTTTAAGCTTTGCTTTCACGGCAACATAACCGCGCTTCAACAGCAACGCTTCCAGTGGGGCTTTCAGATCAGCAGCGAAACGCCCAACCGAGACAACATTGCAACCAGCAACAAACGGTCGTCTGTAATTGAGCATGGAAGGATCGACTTCGTAGATCGTCCCTTTGGCATCTTCATTTTCGAGGGTAAAGAGCTCTTCGTTCATACTCGCAACCCTCATTCCAGCATGGGAAATAAGAGGGCGCGATTTTGCATTCGAAATCTCTCCTTGCAGGCAGGCATTTGAAAACCCCTTCAAAACGGAGTTGGGATCAGCTTCTGCCACTGAACTAGCAAAACCTAGTCCAAGAATTCCGAAGCCCAACACCAGTTTGTAAGAAGCTTTTTTCATCAGCCTTTCACCGCTTTCACGATTTTCTCGGCGCCGTCCGACAGGTTGTCGGCAGCGATCACGTCAAGACCTGAGGTGTTGATGATCTCTTTACCGGCTTCCACATTGGTGCCTTCCAGACGCACAACCAGCGGAACCTGCAGGCCCACTTCTTTCACGGCTGCAACCACGCCCTCGGCGATCACGTCACAGCGCATGATGCCGCCGAAAATGTTCACAAGGATGCCCTTCACATTGGGGTCCGAGGTGATGATCTTGAAGGCTTCGGTCACTTTCTCTTTGGTCGCACCGCCACCCACGTCGAGGAAGTTGGCCGGTTCAGCGCCGTAGAGCTTGATGATGTCCATGGTGGCCATGGCCAGACCTGCACCGTTCACCATGCAGCCGATTTCACCGTCCAGAGCGATGTAGTTCAGGTCGTATTTCGACGCTTCCAGCTCTTTCGGGTCTTCTTCGGTCACATCGCGCAGCTCGGCAATATCCGGGTGGCGATAGACTGCGTTGCCGTCAAAGCCAACCTTGGCGTCGAGCACCTTGAGGTCGCCGCCTTCGGCCACGATCAGCGGGTTGATCTCCAGCATCTCCATGTCTTTCTCAACGAAAGCCTTGTAGAGCTGGCCCATCAGTTTCACGCATTGCTTGATCTGAGCGCCTTCAAGGCCCAGCGCAAACGCGATGCGGCGGCCGTGGAAGCCTTGGTAACCGGTTGCCGGATCCACCGAGAAGGACAGGATCTTTTCGGGGGTCGCTGCGGCCACCTCCTCAATGTCCATGCCACCTTCGGTCGAGCAAACGAACGAAATGCGCGAGGTCTGACGGTCGACCAGCAGAGCGAGATACAGTTCGCGCTCGATGCCGGAGCCGGCTTCGATATAGATGCGGTTGACTTGCTTGCCGGCCGGGCCGGTCTGGTGGGTCACAAGGGTGCGGCCCAGCATCTTCTTGGCTTCTTCGGCGGCTTCTTCCACCGATTTGGTCAGGCGCACACCGCCTTTTTCGCCAGCATCAGCTTCCTTGAAGGAACCTTTGCCGCGGCCACCTGCGTGAATTTGGGCTTTGACCACCCAAAGCGGGCCGTCGAGTTCACCTGCGGCGGTCTTGGCATCTTCTGCTTTCAATACGGCGCGACCCTCGGAAACGGGGGCACCGTAGGATTTCAGAAGGGCCTTCGCCTGGTATTCATGAATGTTCATGAAATCATCCTATCCAGTTGGTCCAGTGTGTTCCCGGTCAGAATGCACAACAGAACATGTAAAGAAACGATTTTTGACGGGAAAATGGGTTTTTTCGGTATTTTTTTCTCATTTGTGATCACACCCTCAAAACCTGTGATCACAAATTGGAAATGCCGCATATTGCCCTGAAAATGTCGCTGCTTCTGCCCGAAAGAACGTAAATCACCCAAAATCAGCAACTTCTGGGAAGAAACCCGTAAATCTGGCGCGAATCTCTTTCTGAATTGGCTTCTCACATCGGGCTGGCTAGAGTGCAAGCAAGATCATTACCTGCGAGTTCCCTTTTGCCCGAAACACCTTGTCCAAGCTGGTCCGTCGTGTCCACCGTGCGCGAACCAATTCCGCTGGTTCTTGCCTTTGCCTGTCATCACCTCTCGCTTGGGGCGCATCGGGTTCACCTTTATTTCGACAACCCGCAGGACCCGGCGGCAGAGCTGCTTGAGACCCTTGATGGCGTCGAGGTCACCCGTTGCGATCCCGCCCACTGGGCCAGGTTGAACAATGGCACCGTCCCGCCGCTGCAGACCGGGCGACAGGCGCTGAACGCAAACGATGCCAAGCACAGAAGCAAAGCAGATCTGATCTTGCATATTGATGCGGACGAATTTCTTTGGGCACCGGGCGACGCGATGGCGCAGGATTTCAGCTTTCAAACACCCTGGCTGAAAATTCCCAATCTGGAACGGTGCTGGGGGCCTGTCCCCCACCCCGCTCAGACCTATGGCCTGTTCGGAGGGATGTTGCGCGGCGCGATCAAGGATCGTGATCTGGCCCGAGACATCTATGGGGCCAGCAACCGGTTCATGTCTGGCGGCATGGGTGGGCATAGCAGCGGAAAGACCCTGACCCCGCGCAAAGAGGACGGTTTTATTGCCATCCACAACGCCAAGACAAAACGCGGGGGGGATGTGCTGCCTCACGAAACGGCGCAGCATCTTCGGATCTTGCATTTTGACGGTATCACGCCGCTGCACTGGGCCTATAAATCGCTGAAATATGTCGAACGTACCAACCATTGGAACATGCTGTTGAACAACGCACGCAAACGCAACGTGATGGCGATCAATGGTGCGGAAGATCCCCTGGCCGAGGCGCTTCTGATTTATGATGAGCTGTTTTGCCTGAACGGCTGGCAGGCACGACAATTGTCAAAGCGCGGCAAGCTGATTGAGATGGCGATTGATCCCTTGGCGTCCATTGCCAAGATCGCCCCCGGGCTTGAGGTCGACCTCACCACCAGCGGGTTCAACGCCAATCTTCGGACAGAGGCCGAAACGCTGGCAAAGCGGATCCGAGAACGCAACCTCTGACAGTCCCCGATCCCCACGAAATGCAAAAAGCCGGCGCAGTTGCACCGGCTTTTCTTTTTCATCTCAATAACTTGAATTAAGCCAGCGAGGGGTCGATTTCTTTACAGGCAGAGACAAGGCCCTTCACCGCGTCAACCGACTTGTCGAACATGGCTTGTTCTTCTTTGTTCAGCTCAATGTCGATGACTTTCTCGATGCCGTTTGCGCCGATGATGGTCGGAACGCCCACATAGAAGCCGTCAAGACCGTAGGCACCGTCAACGTAAGCCGCGCAGGGCAGCAGGCGTTTCTGGTCGTTCAGGTAAGCCTGAGCCATTTCGATCGCCGAAGCCGCCGGGGCATAATATGCCGAACCGGTTTTCAAAAGGCCAACGATCTCGGCGCCACCGTCACGGGTGCGCTGAACGATTGCGTCCAGTTTCTCTTGGCTGGTCCAGCCCATTTTCACCAGATCCGGCAGCGGGATGCCGCCAACGGTCGAGTAACGGGTCAGCGGAACCATGGTGTCACCGTGACCACCCAGAACGAACGCGGTCACGTCACGCATCGACACGTCAAACTCGACCGACAGGAAGTGACGGAAGCGCGCCGAGTCCAGAACGCCGGCCATGCCGACCACTTTCTCATGCGGCAGGCCCGAGAACTCGCGCAGCGCCCAAACCATGGCGTCCAGCGGGTTGGTGATGCAGATCACAAAAGCGTTCGGGGCGTGCTGGGCAATGCCTTCACCCACCGATTTCATGACTTTCAGGTTGATCCCCAGAAGGTCATCACGCGACATGCCCGGTTTGCGCGGCACACCGGCGGTCACGATGCAGACGTCAGCACCAGCAATATCGGCATAGTCGGTGGTGCCGGACAGGGCAGCGTCAAAACCTTCAACCGGGCCGCTTTCCGCGATGTCCAGTGCCTTGCCCTGCGGGATACCGTCGGCGATGTCGAAAAGGACAACGTCGCCCATTTCTTTCAGAGCTGCGAGGTGGGCCAGGGTGCCACCGATCATACCCGAACCGATGAGGGCAATTTTGGGTCGTGCCATGAGAATGATCTCCATCCATTGAAATTTGACGCTATGCCTAGTCGCAATGTCGTTTTCACGCAAGGGCGCTGCGATGCGGCATATCTTGGAGGTTGCGTAGAGCAAGGTGACACGATAGCGCTAAAGCGACTTAAAACATGCAGTTTGCACCGAACCTATGCCGGAAATTCTGGATTTCACATTCTTTGCCTTCGCGATCCCGGCCGTGCTGTTTGCAGGCATTTCCAAGGGGGGATTTGGCTCGGGGGCTGCCTTTGCGGCAACCCCACTGCTTGCGCTGATTCTTGAGCCAGGCGCTGCAATTGGCCTGATGCTGCCGCTGTTGATGTTGATGGATGTGACCGCCCTGCGCCCCTATTGGGGCAAATGGAACGGAGATGCGGCGAAGACGCTGATCCTCGGCGCGCTGCCCGGCGTCGCATTGGGGGCGGTGCTGTATTCCATCGCCAATGCGGATCTGTTTCGCCTGCTGATCGGACTGATTGCGGTGGGGTTTGTCGCCTTCCAGATTGCCCGAGGCCGGGGGTGGATCCCGCCGGCGGCGCGCCCGATGGGCAAGGGACCGGGCTTGTTCTGGGGCGTTTTGGCGGGACTGACCAGCTTTATCAGCCATGCGGGCGGCCCCCCCGCGGCGGTGTTCCTGCTGTCGCGCCGCCTCGACAAGCTGAGCTTTCAGGCCACCACGGTGATCGTCTTTTGGGCGATCAACGGGATGAAATTCATCCCCTATGCGGCCCTTGGCATCTTTTCATGGCAAACGATCAAGGCCGATCTGTTCCTTGCCCCCTTTGCGGTCGCGGGCATCTGGGCGGGTGTGAAACTGCACCATTTGATGCCCGAGCATTGGTTTTTCCGACTGACCTATGCGTTCCTGCTGATAACCGGCACCAAGCTGATCTGGGAAGGGCTGACCTGAAGCTGGCAGTCAGCCCCGCCATTAGGCGGGTTCCCCCAGCATGGCCGGAGTCAGTTCTTCGTTCAGCACCTCAAAGCTGCGGCCTGCGGCCACCAGGCAGGTGATCCCCTGCGGATTGGTCACGGTAATGGTCCAGCTGCCGCTTTCCGCAGAGGCAAACACTTCGACCACCGTATTATTTGTCGCCAGACCGATCGACTGCCGGGTCTCGCCATAGGTTTCCGCCAAGCGCTCCACCACCGCCAATCGCGGCGCACAATTGCGCCCCTGAGCATAGGCATTCTGCATCGACAGGAGCAGCGCCCCCGACACCAGCGCCAAGGCCAGGATCCGTTGTTTCAACAAAAGGTTCATGTGTCTTCCCTTTCATACAGGGGCGCTGCACCGGGCCATCCGGGTTACGGCGATACAGATCCCAAGTCCGATCAGGTGCCGAGCTGCATCCCGTGTCACCTGGGTGACATCGGTGGCCGACCACGGGCCCTCCCGTCGCTCGGCGGGTCCAATCAGCCTGCGCCTCAAGCCCGAAGAACTGGTTAACGCGCCGCACTTTGGCCCTGACGGGCAGGAACGCCACGTAGAAATTCTGCAATGCAGCAAATCTACCCTTGCGAAATGCTGCGCAATCGCGATGCTGTGCGCAAGAATATTGCGGAGAACCAGAATCATGTCTCAACGTCCCTACCGGTCCGTCCTCTACATTCCCGGCTCGAAAGAGCGCGCTTTGGAAAAGGCGCGTGGCCTGGCCTGCGATGCGATCATTTTCGACCTCGAAGACGCCGTTGCCCCCGATGCCAAGGTCGAAGCCCGCGCCACTCTGCGCGCCGAACTCGACAAGGGCGGATATGGCAACCGCGCCAAGATTGTTCGCATCAACGGGTTTGATACCGAATGGGGCAAAGAGGATGTGGCGGCCATGGTGGGCGCGGATATCGACGCCATCCTGATGCCGAAAGTGGGCTCAGCCGCGCAGCTCGATGACCTGGCCGCGCTGATCCCTGACGTGGATCTCTGGGCAATGATGGAAACTCCGATGGGGATGCTGAATGCTGCTGAAATTGCAGCCCATCCGCGCCTGAAGGGCTTTGTCATGGGCACCAATGATCTGGCCAAGGAGTTGAACACCCGGTTCCGCGCCGACCGCCTGCCGATGATGGGCGGGCTGCATATGTGCCTGATCGCCGCCAAGGCTTATGATGTTGTGATCGTCGATGGCGTCTACAACGCTTTCAAGGACGAAGACGGTCTGCGGGCCGAATGTGACCAGGGGCGCGATATGGGCATGGATGGCAAAACGCTGATCCACCCGGCCCAACTGGCCGTTGCCAACGACGCCTTTGCGCCTTCTGACGCGGAAATTGACCTCGCCCAGCGCCAGATTGCCGCTTTTGAAGAGGCAGAAGCCTCGGGTCAGGGCGTTGCGGTTGTGGATGGTAAAATCGTCGAAAACCTGCATGTTGTGACGGCAAAAGGTATTCTGGCCAAAGCCGAGGCGATCAAGGCGCTGGAGGGCTGAGGCCCAACACGTTCGGAGACCCATCATGACCCTTCTCATCCTCGGCCTCGCCCTGTGGTATATCGGCCATTTCTGGAAACGCGCCCTGCCCGGGCGCCATGCCGCCATGGGTGAGAAGGCCAAAGCTGTGTCCGCCGGGATCATTCTGGCGGGCGTGGTCGTGATGGTGATCGGCTACAAGGCATGGGAAAGCTATGACCTGTTTGCCTATCCGACCTTCTTCAAACATATCAACAACCTGGCAGTGCTCATCGCCATCTACCTGATGAGCCCCGGCCCGTCGAAAGGCACAATCCTCTACAAGATGCGCCACCCGATGCTGACCGGTATGATCGTTTGGGCAGTGGCGCATATGATGGTGAACCCTGACCCGGCCTCTTACGTGCTGTTTGGCGGCTTGACCGTCTGGGCAGTGGCCGAGATGAAGGTGATCAATGCGGCGGACCCCAACTGGACCCCAAACCCGAAAGGCAGCATTGCCAAGGACGCGATGTTCCTTGTGGCCTCGGTGATCTTGCTTGCCGTGATCGGATATATACACGGGCTGATCGGCCCTGCGCCTTTTGGGGCGTGACCTCAAATCTAGGAGATGAAAGATGGCCAAAACCAATCCGGGCCGCTTCTTTGAAGACTATAAACTGGGCGACGAGATTGCCCACGCGGTGCCCCGCACCGTGGCCGAGGGGGAACGCGCCCTTTACCACGCGTTGTATCCGGCCCGTCACGCGCTTTACTCCTCGGACGAGTTTGCCGGGGCCTGTGGGCTGGAAGGGTCACCGCTGGATGATCTGATTGCCTTTCACGTTGTCTTTGGAAAAACCGTGCCGGATATCTCGCTGAACGCGGTGGCCAATCTGGGCTACGCTGAAGGCCGCTGGCTGAAACCGGTTTATCCGGGCGACACGCTGCGTTCGATGTCCAAGGTGATCGGCCTGAAAGAAAATTCCAATGGCAAATCCGGCGTGGTCTGGGTGCACACGGTGGGCATCAACCAGACCGGCGAGGCTGTGCTGGAATATGTGCGCTGGGTCATGGTGCGCAAAGGCAATCTGGAGGCCCCTGCCCCGGAAACCGTGATCCCGGAGCTGAAACAGGTTCTGGGCGTCGAAGACCTTGTCATCCCGGAGGGGCTGTCCTTTGAGGATTACGATTTCACCCTTGCAGGTGAGCCGCATCGCTGGGGCGACTACGAGATCGGTGAGAAAATTGATCACGTGGACGGCGTCACCGTGGAGGAAGCCGAGCACATGATGGCGACCCGCCTGTGGCAGAATACTGCCAAGGTGCATTTTGACGCCACCTTCCGTCCGGATGGGCAGCGGTTGATTTATGGGGGGCATGTGATTTCCATGGCCCGCGCCCTGTCCTTCAACGGGCTTGCCAACGCGCAGATGATTGTCGGTCTCAATGGCGGTGCCCATGCCAACCCCTGCTTCTCGGGCGATACGATCCGAGCGTGGTCAGAGGTTCTCGACAAGGCCGAAACCGGGGTGCCGGGCGTTGGGGCCATTCGCCTGCGCCTTGTCGCGGTCAAACATGGCGCAGAAGCGTTTGCGCTGAAAGGTGACGATGGCAAATACCTGCCCGATGTCATGTTGGATCTTGATTACTGGGCTCTGATGCCGATGTAATTTGAGGGAACCAACCTTCAATAGCGCCACCGCAACGGCTCAGATCAGCCCTGCGGTGGTGCAAAAAGGGCGGCATATTTCTGTGTGCCACGGCATACATTAACCAACTCTTTCCGTCAGAATTGCAGCACGTCATTTCGTGATCACAAATTATTTTTTTGTGATCACAGACGTGTTTTTTCGCATCTGTTAGCGCAAATTACGCATTTTTATCCCGAGTCAAGACGTGACTCTGTGCCGCAAAAGGGTCTATTCCTGTCGCAAAGGGTTTTTGCCGGACCCGTTCACCCCGTCTGGCAGACACTTTCCAAGACCACGCGCGCTTAGGATTTGACGCCCCTGCGGCCCGATCTCCAGAGCGCATCAAAGTCGCAACAGATCAAGAGGAGGCCGCCATGGCCGATGTGAACAGAGGCAACCGCCCTCTTTCCCCACACTTGCAGATTTACCGTCCGCAGCTGACCTCCATCTCCTCCATTTTTGCCCGCATCACCGGCGTGGCACTTCTGGGTGGCGCCGTATTGGTCGCCTGGTGGTTTTTCGCAGCCGCAATGGGACCGGGCTATTATGATTTCGTGAACGGCCTGATGACCTCGTTCATTGGCGATCTGGTCATGTTCATGGCGCTCTGGGCGCTGTGTTACCACGCGCTGTCCGGCCTGCGTCACCTGATCTGGGATATCGGTATCGGACTTGATATCGAAACCGCCGAGAAAATGGGCCTCGCTGTGATCGGTGGCTCGGTTGTGCTGGCGATCCTCGTCGCTCTGATTATCTGAGAAGGAACCTGACATGCAGTTTCTGACTGACCGCAAACGCGCCGTTGGCAAAGGTTCTTCCGGATCCGGAACAGATCATTTCTGGGGCCAGGCGATTTCGGCCCTTGGCCTGCTGGTGCTGATGCCCCTTTTCGCCCTGACCTTCGGCCACGCGCTTGGCATGGGCTATGAAGAGGCACTTGCCTATTACCAACGCCCCTTCCCCGCCATCATCGCCGCGATGACCATCGTCACCGCCATGGTCCACTTCCGCCACGGCATTCAGGTCGTGATCGAGGATTACTCGCGCGGGGTGACCAAAAAGGTGCTGGTGGCCGGTTGCACCGCCATCTCCTACACCATCATCGCCACGGCCCTTTATGGCCTTGGCCGCATTGCATTTTAAGACCGGAGCACCCCAATGGCAGCTTACGAATACGAAACCCACGAATATGACGTGGTCGTGGTCGGTGCCGGTGGCGCCGGTCTGCGCGCGACCCTCGGCATGGCAGAACAAGGCCTGCGCACCGCCTGTGTGACCAAGGTTTTCCCGACCCGTTCGCACACTGTGGCCGCACAGGGTGGCATCGCCGCATCGCTTTCTAACATGGGCCCGGACAACTGGCAGTGGCACATGTATGACACGGTGAAAGGCTCTGACTGGCTGGGTGACACCGACGCTATGGAATATCTGGCCCGCGAAGCGCCCAAGGCGGTTTACGAGCTGGAACATTACGGCGTGCCGTTCTCGCGCACCGAAGAAGGCAAGATCTATCAGCGCCCGTTTGGCGGCCACACCACCGAGTTCGGTGAAGGCCCCCCCGTGCAACGGACCTGTGCCGCTGCAGACCGCACCGGTCACGCGATCCTGCACACGCTCTACGGCCAGTCGGTCAAGAACAACGCCGAGTTTTACATCGAATACTTCGCCATCGACCTGCTGATGTCTGACGATGGTCAGTGTCAGGGTGTGGTGTGCTGGAAGCTCGATGACGGCACATTCCATGTCTTCAAGGCAAAGATGGTTGTGCTGGCCACCGGCGGTTACGGCCGCGCCTATTTCTCGGCCACCTCAGCCCATACCTGCACCGGCGACGGTGGCGGCATGGTGATGCGCGCAGGCCTGCCAATGCAGGACCTTGAGTTTGTTCAGTTCCACCCGACCGGCATCTACGGCTCTGGCTGTCTGATCACCGAGGGTGCCCGCGGCGAAGGCGGCTACCTTGTGAACAGCGAAGGCGAGCGGTTCATGGAGCGTTACGCGCCCCAGTATAAAGACCTCGCCCCGCGCGATTACGTGTCGCGGTCCATGACCATGGAAATCCGCGAAGGCCGTGGCGTGGGCAAAGATGGCGATCACATCTTCCTGCATCTCGACCACCTGCCCGCCGAGGCACTGGCCGAACGCCTGCCGGGCATTTCGGAAAGCGCCAAGATCTTTGCAGGCGTGGATGTGAACAAGGAACCGATCCCGGTTCTGCCCACCGTTCACTACAACATGGGCGGCATCCCGACCAACTATTGGGGCGAAGTGCTGAACCCGACCGCAGAAGATCCGACCGCTGTTGTGCCGGGGCTGATGGCGGCAGGTGAAGCAGGCTGTGCGTCTGTGCACGGGGCAAACCGCCTCGGCTCCAACTCGCTGATTGACCTCGTGGTGTTTGGCCGCGCGGCTGCGATCCGGGCCGGTAAAGTGGTGGACAAGAACGCCGCGCATCCCGAGCTGAACACCGGTGCCGTCGACAAGATCTTCGAACGGTTTGACGGCCTGCGCTATGCAAAAGGCGCGATCCCGACCGCCGACCTGCGTCTGGAAATGCAGAAAACCATGCAACGCGACGCGGCCGTCTTCCGCACCGCGAAAACCATGGCTGAAGGCGTTGAAGCGATGACCGAGATTGCCGGCAAGATGGGCGACCTGAAGGTCACCGATACGTCGCTGGTCTGGAACTCGGACCTGATGGAAACGCTGGAACTCACCAACCTGATGCCGTCAGCCATCTCGACCATCGTATCGGCCGAGGCCCGCAAGGAAAGCCGCGGCGCCCACGCGCATGAGGATTTCCCGGATCGGGACGATGAGAACTGGCGTGTTCACACCATTTCACGCATCGACGAGACCGGCACCAAGGTAGACCTGTCTTACCGCCCCGTGATTGTGGATCCGCTCACCACCGAAGCCGAAGGCGGCATCAATCTCAAGAAAATCGCGCCCAAAGCGCGGACGTTCTAAGGAGGACGCCAGATGGTACAATTCAAGCTCCCCAAGAACTCGACCGTTCGCGTCGGCAAAACCTGGCCCAAGCCCGAAGGCGCCACCAATGTCCGCAAGTTCCAGATCTATCGCTGGAACCCGGATGATGGCGAAAACCCGCGGGTGGACAGCTATTTCGTCAATATGGACGAATGCGGGCCGATGGTTCTGGACGCGCTGATCAAGATCAAGAACGAGATTGATCCGACCCTCACCTTCCGCCGTTCCTGCCGCGAGGGGATCTGTGGATCTTGCGCGATGAACATCGACGGGATCAACACGCTGGCCTGTATTTACGGAATGGATGAGATCAAGGGTGACGTGAAGATTTATCCGCTGCCGCATATGCCGGTGGTGAAAGACCTGATCCCGGATCTGACCCATTTCTACGCCCAGCATGCCTCGATCATGCCGTGGCTGGAAACCAAGACCAACCGCCCGGCAAAAGAGTGGAAGCAGTCCATTGAGGACCGCAAGAAGCTTGATGGTCTCTATGAATGCGTGATGTGCGCCAGCTGCTCGACCTCTTGCCCGAGCTACTGGTGGAACGGCGATCGCTACCTCGGCCCGGCCGCGCTGCTTCATGCCTATCGCTGGCTGATCGACTCGCGCGATGAGGCCACCGGCGAGCGTCTGGACAATCTGGAAGATCCGTTCAAGCTCTACCGCTGCCACACCATCATGAACTGCGCCAAGACCTGCCCGAAAGGCCTGAACCCGGCCAAGGCCATTGCGTCGATCAAGAAGATGATGGTGGAACGCCACCTGTAAGCAGGTATAGGACATGGGTGATCTCATCTATGCAATCACATTGGCCGCCCTTGCCGGGGCGGCCATTCCTTTTGGGGCGTGGCTTGCCCGGTTCGACCAGCTTCTGCCTGGCACGATCCGCAATCAGACCAATCACTGGATCATGGCCTTCGGGGCAGGTGCCCTTCTCTCGGCAATTGCCTTGATCCTTGTTCCCGAAGGCCTGTCCCGCCTCCCGGGACCGCCTGCCCTGTTGCTTTTCCTACTGGGGTCTCTGGTCGCATTATTCGCGGACATAACCCTTGCACGTAGGGGGGGCTCCAAAGCTCAGTTCATGGCCATGCTGATGGATTTCATTCCAGAATCCCTCGCCCTCGGCGCCATTTTGACTGCTGATCCAAAAGTGGCTGCATTGCTCGCCTGCATGATTGGTGCCCAGAACTTACCGGAAGGTTTCAACGCAGACCGCGAGCTGGCAGTCGGCTCAGTGCCACGTCATACGCGACTGATACTTTTTGCAGCCCTTGTGCCGCTTGGCCCCCTTGCCGCTCTCACAGGGCATCAATTCCTGGCAGACCTTCCCACTGTTCTTGGCGCATTTATGTTGTTTTCAGCAGGCGGCATCCTTTACCTGATATTTCAGGACATTGCCCCGCAAGTTTCCGTCAAACACAGCTGGTCCCCGCCTCTGGGGGCAATCTTGGGTTTTGCATTTGGATTGGCTGGACATATCCTGACGTCATGACAGGATATTCCACCACACCCCTCGCCAAGAAACTCGGCCTCAAAGACGGGCAGCGCGTGGCGTGGATCAATCGCCCCGCAGCCCATAATCCCCTCACCACCAGCCGCGCGTTTATCCTCGTGGATGACGCCACGCCGGATCACCTCTCCGGCCCCTATGACGTGATCCATATGTTCACCGATGACCGCGCCACCTTGGAAACCGTCCTGCCCATCCTCCTCGCAAACCTCGATCGCGACGGCATGATCTGGATCTCCTGGCCCAAGAAAGCGTCGAAAGTTCCAACCGATATGAGCGAAGACATGATCCGCAACGCCGCCCTCAAAACCACCCTTGTTGACGTGAAAGTCTGCGCCGTGGACAGGATCTGGTCCGGCCTCAAACTCGTCATCCGCAAGGAACACCGCGCCACTCGCCCCCTTCCCTGATCTTTTTTTCTTGCCTGAAATACCTCCGCCGGAGGCAAGGCTCACGCAGTGAGCCACCCCCAAGCCTGCCGACCCTCAGGGAGAAAAGGCGCGGGAGCCCCCATCAGTCCCTTGCGCGCAAAACCTGTGCCGGTCGCACGGACAACGGACGCCACGCATAAAACAGCCCAGCCAGAATGGTCGCGATGATCCCCCCGACAACAATGGCAATGGCCGAAGCCGGCTCAAAAACATAGTCGTTTTCCATAATATAATGGGTCACAGCCCAGCCCGCGACGCCACCGGCAATCACGGCCACGCCCCCTGCAGCGGCCCCCAGAACGGCAGATCGCAGCGCAAAACTCATCAGGATTTCCGCCCGTGTGGCGCCCAGTGTCTTCAGAACCGCCGCCTCGTAGGTTCGCACACGCTCGCCTGCGGCTGCGGCACCGATCAACACCACAAACCCGGTCACCAAAGTGGCCAACGCCCCATAGGTGACGGCGGCGGCCACCTGTCCCATCAGGCCAGAGATGCGGGTGATAGCATCCCTTACCGAAATCAGCGTGATATTCGGGAAATTCCGGCCCAGATCACGCAAGATGGCAGGCTCGGCCTCCGGCTCCGCATAGATCGTCGCAAGCCAGGTATGGGGGGCGCCGGTCAATGCAGAGGGGTTCATGGTCAGAACAAACCCCATACCTGCTTGTGAAAAATCCACTTCGCGCAGGCTGGTGATCTCTCCCGTGATGTCCCGGCCCAGAATATTCATGGTCACGCTGTCTCCCAGCCCAATCCCCATTTCCTCGGCCTCCTCTGCGGCAAAGGAAATCTGCGGCGGGCCCTGGTAATCCTCGGGCCACCATTCCCCCGCCACAACATGGGTACGGGTGGGCTTGGCCGAATAGGTCAGCGCACGATCCCCTTGCACCACCCAATGATTGCCCGCGACCTCCTGCGCGGGCTGGCCATTGATCCTGGTCATCACCCCTCGCAGCATCGGCGCGGTATCGACCCGCGACACGCCTTCATCCGCATTCAGTCGCGCCAGAACGCCCTCGATCTGATCAGGCTGGATATCAACCACAAAAAAGCTTGGCGCAACGGCAGGCAGGTCACGCGCAATCGCGCCGCGCAGGTTGTTGTCGATCTGCCCCACAGCGGCGAGCACCGAAAGCCCCAGTCCAAGGGAGAGCACCACCGCGCCGGCCTCTCCACCCGGCCCCCCCACGGCGCTGAGGGCCATACGCGGGATCGGGTGCCCTCGCAGACCAGGCAGATGCCCAAGCCAACGGGCCAGATGCCGAATTCCCAGCCCGGTCAGGGCGAGCGCCGCAAAGGCCCCCGCAACGCCGACAAACGTCCAGAGCGCCAGCTCAAACATGCCTGACAGGAGTGCGGCAAGAAAGACCAGGATCACCAGCACGGCAAGGGTCATCAGAACATACACAAGACGGGGCCAGCGCGCGCGGCCAAGGGCGGCATCGCGAAACAGAGAGGCTGGCTGCACGTCTTCGGTCTGGGCCAGCGGCCAAAGCGTGAAGAGAAGCGTTGCCAGCGCGCCATAGATGGCGGCCTCGATCAGGGGGCTGGCATAAACGGAAACGGCTGCCTCAATGGGCAAGGCCGCTGCGATAACAGGGGCAAGCACAAGCGGAATGGCCGCTCCAATTGCGAGCCCGATCATCAGCCCCAGCATGGTCAGAACCGCAATCTGCATGAAGTAGCTGAAGAAAATCACTCGCCGCGTGGCACCCAGCGCACGCAGAATGGCAATGGTTTCTGTCTTGCCATCAAGATAGGCCCTGACGGCCGCTGAAATCCCGACACCTCCAACCGCCAGACCGGCAAGTCCAACCAGAACAAGGAACGAGGAGAGACGCTCGATGAACCGGCTGATCCCGGGCGCACCATCGCGCGCATCCTGCCAGCGCGCTCCGGTTTGTCCGAGCTGCGCCATGACGCTGGGTTTGACCTCTGTCAGATCGTGCCCTTCGTCCAGACGCAACCGGTATTCGCTGTCAAACAAGGTGCCCTGCGCGAGCATTCCCAGGCGCGTCAGATCCTCGCGTGCAACCAGTGTGCGTGGCCCAAGACCAAACCCGCCGGTGGCATTGTCTGGCTCGCTGACCAGCTCTGCCATCAGAACAAACCGGTTGCCCCCCAGCGCAAATTCCTGACCGACCACCAGCCCCAACCGGTCCATCAACAGGTCATCCATCACCGCGCCGGGCAGGTTATCCTTGCCCGAAAACGCCTGCGCAAGCGGGATCGGCGGGTCCAAAATAACCTGTCCATAAAGGGGATAGTTTTCATCCACAGCCTTCACCTGCGTGAGGCCTCGATCCTCCTCCACCACAGCCATGGAGCGAAAGTCGGCGATCACCGAAACAGCGTCGGCTGATTGCATCAGCACCGCCTGTTCGGCCTCATCTGCAAACCGGTATGTGAAGGAAACCGACGCATCACCGCCAAGAAGCACCGCCCCCTGATCCGCCAGCCCCTGCTGCAGGCTTTCACGCACTGAGCCGATGGCCGCAATCGCGGCCACCCCCAAGATCAGGCAGGCCAGGAAAATACGAAAGCCGCGCAGCCCCCCGCGCATATCGCGCCGGGCGATCCGAGCGGCCTGCCTCATCTCACGGATCATACCAGGACCCCGTCCTGAAGGCACAGGGTCCGGTCGCAGCGGGCCGCAAGCTCAGCTGCGTGGGTGACCATGATCAGGGTCGCCCCGTGGCGGTCGCGCAATCCAAACAGAAGATCCATGATCACATCCCCGGTGGCACCGTCAAGATTTCCGGTCGGTTCATCCGCAAGCAGGATATCCGGGCGCGGGGCCGCAGCCCGCGCAAGCGCCACACGTTGCTGTTCCCCCCCGGACATCTGGCTGGGATAATGGTGCATACGATGGTCAAGCCCAACCGCAGACAGCTCTTCCTCGGCCCGGACAAACGCCTCTGGGACGCCTGCAAGCTCCAGAGGGGTTGCAACATTTTCCAGCGCTGTCATGGTCGGGATAAGGTGGAAAGATTGAAACACCACCCCCATATGATCCCTGCGGAACCGAGCAAGCTGATCCTCGCCCATCTGCCCCAAATTCTGCCCCAAGGCGGTGATGGTGCCCCCGGTGGCGCGTTCCAACCCGCCCATCAGCATGAGGAGAGAGCTTTTGCCAGACCCCGACGGCCCCGTCAGCCCAAGCGTTTCCCCACGCTCAACAGCCAGATCAATGCCCTTGAGGATCTCGGTCCGTCCTGCATTGCGCCCCAGCGTCAACCGGGCATCAGTCAGGGTCAGGACGGCGGATTGGGCGGCATCGGGCATCGGGCACCTGTCAGGAGAAAAGCAATGAGTTCCAACGGATATGGGGTGAAAAAAGCCATGAACAAGCCCTTTGCGAAAATTGCCGCCCGGCTGGCGCATCTGGCGCGCCTGTCTTTCGTCTTTGCCCTGTCTGTTCCGCATCTCAGCCACGCCGACACGCCCGTCACCCTTCTGGCCCTTGGGGACAGTCTGACCGCCGGATACGGCCTGAACCAAGGCGACGGGTTTGTTCCGCAATTGCAGACATGGCTGCGCACGCACGGGCGCAACGTAACCGTCATCAATGCCGGGGTCTCGGGTGACACAACAGCGGGAGGCAGGGCGCGGCTGGGCTGGTCCCTGACAGATGAGGTGGATCTGGTGCTGGTCAATCTGGGCGGGAATGACATGCTGCGTGGCCTGCCTGCTACGGAAACGCGCAGAAACCTTGATGCGATCCTCACCGAAATCAATACCCGCAACCTGCCTTCTGTGTTGATCCGTGTGCCCGCCTCCCTGAATTTCGGCACAGCAGAGAAAGCGGCGTATGATCAGGCCTTTGCCGATCTCGCGTCAAAGCATGGGAGCACATTCATCCCCAACTTTTTCACAGCCCTGGACAACGCTGAAACAACGCAGGAAGACCGACAGGCCGCGCTGCGGGACTACATGCAACCGGACGGGCTTCACCCGACCCGGCAAGGTGTGAAGCTGATCGTGGATCAGATCGGCCCGACAATTCTGATGGCCCTTCCAGCTGCGACCAGCAACAGCGCAGATGGGCAACAATAAAGCATTTCTGGACAGGTTTGAGGCACGGGTTTACCCCGAACCACGCGAAACAATGAACTCTTTTTCTTCACATTGTTTCCTCTTTGCCACAGTGCAAAACCGAAACGATTTTGCGTCCACGAAACCTTCCCAAAGGTCAGTTTTGCAAAATGGTTCTATTTTTACACGAACAACCTTTGGGTGTTATCATTTTGCAATTGGCCAAAATTGCACCCCAATACACCTATACTTATTGATAGGTGTTCCACAACCCACCCATATGTCAGTGTTTTTTATTGTCACCTAGCATTTCAAACACTTAGGCGCGTCATTGAAAATTCTCCTAGCAGTAGAAGATCCCACGCTGTCCAACTCTCTGAACACAGCTCTGGACACGCTGCCATTCCACGAACGGTTGCTGGTTTCCACATCACGACAGGCGCTTGAAGCGGTGGGGCATGGCCCATTTGATCTGGTCATCCTGGACTATCAACTGCCTGACCTGCAGGGGATGAATACTGTGTCGCGATTGTCCCGTGCCTTCGCGCAGACAAAGATGGCCCTTGTCTTGCAGGGGGGATCGCTTGAGCTGGCGCAACGGGCCCAACAAGCAGGGGCCAACGCCGTTTTATCGCGCGAACTGGACGCAACGGATCTGGCGCGTGTCTTGCCCCTCGCCCTGAGGGGGAAGTATGTGACCTTGCTGAATGACCTGTTTCACGTCAACGGTCGACGCCCGCTGTCTCATCTGTCCGAGCGTGAAATTCAGGTGCTGCGCGGGCTGTGCGACGGGCTTCAGAACAAGGAGATCGCCCATTCCTTTTCCATTCAGGAAGTGACCGTCAAAATGCACATGCGCGCCGTGGTGCGCAAACTGGGCGCCAAGAACCGCACCCATGCCGCGATGATCGCCCGTGACCTCAACCTGATCTGAGCACTCACTCCTCGGGAGGGGTGTCATCCCAGCGATCTGACAGGATCCGTTGGCTGTTGCCATCCGGGTCGTCATATTGCTCGCTCCTGAGGGTCCAGAAAAAGGCCGCCAGCCCTGCCCCGCCCAACAGCAGCGAAATTGGGATGAGATACACAAGCACGTTCATGACGCAGCCTTTCAAATGGAAGTCACCGATTGCTTCGGTGCAATTTTGCCTCAGACCTGCGGGAAAGGCCAGCCATTCGGACAAACCGAAACGCTCCCGTTGGCTGGACCTTGGAGAATGTTACGGGGCGAAGACTACGGATCTTTGAACGTGGTCAGGCGCAGCGCGTTCACGCTGACCGTGATGGAAGACAGGGACATGGCCAGAGCCGCCGCCAGTGGTGTCGCCAGCCCCACCAACGCAATCGGAATGGCAATCGCATTATAGCCCGCCGCAATCGCAAAATTCTCAATGATCCGGCGGGTTGCGGATTTCGCCAGCACGGTTGCGCGCCCCAGGGGGGCCATGGATTGCCCCAGCAACACGATGTCGGACACCACCCGCGCGGCCTCAAGCGCCGATGAGGGCGAGATCGACACATGCGCGGCAGCAAGCGCCGCCGTGTCATTCAACCCATCCCCGACCATCAGAACCTTCTTGCCGGATTTCCCCAGACGGGCCACGAACTCGGCCTTGTCCTCGGGCAGTGTATCCGCCTTCCAGTCAGAGATCCCGACCCGCCCGGCAAGCTCACCAACAGCCGCAGGCACATCGCCGGAGATCAGCGTGATCCCAAGCCCCTGCGCCTTGAACGCAGCAATGGCGTCTTCAGCGCCTTCGCGCAGATTGTCGGTAAAGGTAAAGGCAACCGGGCGTGTGCCTGAGATGGACAGGTAGGTTGCGGTCTGCCCGACCGCGTTGGCCCCCAGCCACTCGGCGCGACCAAGGCGCACAGTCTTGTCATTCCATTGCCCTTCGATCCCTTTGCCCGGCACCTCACGCAGGCCACTTACCTCGGCGGGCTGGATCCCACGCGCGCGGGCGGCCTGTGTCAGCGAGGTGGCCAGCGGGTGGCTGGATCCTTCGGCCAGGGCAAGGGCCACCTGCAGATCCTGTTCGCGATGGCGTTCAATCCCGTCCATGACCGGCTTGCCCTGTGTCAGGGTGCCCGTCTTGTCAAACACGACATGATCCACCTCTGCCAGACGTTCCATCGCCGTGGCGGATTTGAGCAGCATGCCCTGCTTGAACAGCGTCCCCGAGGAGGCGGTGGTCACCGCCGGCACGGCAAGGCCAAGCGCACAGGGGCAGGTGATGATCAGGGTCGCCACCGCAATATTCATCGCCATGCGCCAGTCACCACCGGAATACCAGACCCAGAACAGAAACGCCGCAAGCGCCAGCAAATGCACCACCGGCGCATAAACCGCGGCGGCCTTGTCAGCGAGAGAGGTGTAGCGATTGCGCGCGGTTTCCGCGATCGCAACAAGATCCGCCATACGGTGCAGCGAGCTGTCCTTGCCAGCCGCGGTCACCCGCACGGTCAGCGGGCCGGTCAGGTTGACCTCCCCGGTTGAGACGATCGTGTCGGGACCCGCCGCGACAGGCAGGCTTTCCCCGGTCAGAAGGGCTCGGTCCAGTTCACTTTCCCCGGTCAGGACAATCCCGTCCACCGGCACGCGGGCCCCGGGCACGACACGCACGATATCACCGGGTTGGAGCTCGGACACGGCCACCTGTTCATCACCCGTATCGGTCACACGGGCGGCACGCGGCACCTCAAGGGCGGCCAGCTCTTCCGCGGCAGAGCGCGCCACCGACCGGGTGCGATAGTCAAGGTAACGTCCGGCAAGCAGGAAGAAGGTCAGTGACAGGGCCGCGTCGAAATAGGCATGTGCCCCTGAATGCATTGTTTCATAAAGCGACATGCCAAGCGCAAGCAGGATCGCCAGAGAAATCGGCACATCCATATTGAGCCGCCCCACCCGCAACGCGGTCCAGGCGGACCGGAAAAACACCTGGCTGGAGAAGCCGACGGTTGGAATGGCGATGGCGGCGGATATCCAGTGAAACAGATCTCTGGTGGCATCTGCCGCCCCCGACCAGACCGCGACACTCAGCAGCATCACGTTCATCATCGCAAACCCTGCCACGCCGAGGCGCATCAGCAGATCCTTGCCCTTCTGATCGGTTGCCGTGGAGCGTAGCTGGCCGGGGTCGAGCTCATAGGCCTCAAACCCGATACCCGTCAGATAATCCGCCAGGTCCTGCGCTTCGACCTCCGGATCCGCTTCAATCGTGGCACGTTTGAGGGTGAGGTTGACCCGCGCCTGACGAACGCCGGGCTGTTTTGACAACCCGGCCTCAACACCGGCGATACAGGCCGCACAATAGATCTGCGGCAGCGACAACAGAATGCGTTTGCCTATCATTCCGTTGCCTGATTGCCCCTTGCCTGCCTGTTCCTTGGCAAGGGGGGCGGCATCACAGGCGGGACAGGCAGAAATCGGCGTCGACATGGGAAAGCCTCAGCTGGTTTTCGGGATATAGATCTGAATGCGCTGCTGGAAGGGAACATCCTCCTTGGACAGGATGTTTACCCGCAGGTTCCAGTTGCCATAATCCAGCGCGCCCACCGCAGCGGTGTAGGCCCCGGAGGAGGATTGGCTGAAACTGGGTTCCTGGTCGTCACGCACATGGGTGGCCCGACCGAAAATCGCATAGATGGATTTGACCTCTACCGCGTGGCCGTCCTCATCACGGATATCCAGAACCAGAGTTTCCCCCTCGACCTTGGCAGACACATCCCAGCCAAGCCCCAGTTGCCCCTCTTTCATGCGGTCAAACTGCTGACTGGCCACATAGGAGTTGTCGGTCTCCAGCCCGGGAAACGTATTGATCGCGGAATAGGCCATGTAGATATTCACGCCGATGATCACGGCAAAAGCTGACACGGTGATCGCGAGGACATGCTTGCCCGTCAGCTCGAATTCCTTCTTTTCGGTTGGTTCACTCATCTGTTCGCGCCTTTTTCGAGTGTGCCGGAAGCGCCTCGACGCATCCGGCGGAGTTGTAGCATGATCCGGGGTTCACTGCCCAGACATGGGATGCAGATCAGCTGCCGCGCCCGTTGAAGACCGTATCCAGATAGGCACGGTCGCCGGTCACGCCATCGACAATCCACAAACGGATTTCAGTGCGGTCCTTGCGGGCTGTTTCCGACCCGCGCGGGGCAATGACATACACCCGTTGCTTGGCTTCGGTATCCGGGTCTGCAACCACCACCAACTTGTCTGACCCTTCCAGTTCAAGTTTCAGGTCAGAGCCAAGCGGCAGGGCGAAATAGTAGGGCCATTCTTCCCCATGGCGGTTGCGCACCCCAACGTCATAGGTGTTGCGGATCGACCCATCAGACAGGGTCACATAGGTCGGATTGCGCACAGGCCGCACGGTCACATCCACGGCGGGACGGACAAACAGGGCCACGGTCAAACCAACGCCAACCAATGTCCAAAGGGACGTATACAAAATAGTGCGCGGGCGCAGAAGGTGCTTGATCACCGGCACTTTCGCCTGTCCGGCACGTTCGTTAGCCTCGTCTTTCCATGCAAGATAGTCAATCAGCCCGCGTTCCTTGCCAACCTTGTCCATCATCTCGTCACAGGCGTCGATACAAAGGCCACAGGTGATACATTCCATCTGCTGGCCATCGCGAATGTCGATGCCCATCGGGCACACGGCAACACAGGCGTTGCAGTCGATGCAATCCCCCAGATCATCCCGTTTCTTACCACGCCCGCGCGGCTCTCCGCGCCAGTCGCGATAGGCGATGGTGATTGTGTCTTCATCCATCATCGCAGCCTGAATGCGCGGCCAGGGGCAGGCATAGATACAGACCTGCTCACGGGCGATGCCGCCGAAGAAGAACGTGGTTGCGGTCAGCACCATCAGCGTGGAATAGGCCATCGGATGGGCCTGCATGGTGATCAGGTCAACCAGCAAGGTCGGGGCATCTGCAAAATAGAACACCCAGGCGCCCCCCGTGGCCACGGCAATCATGATCCAGAGAACGAACTTGGTCAGGCGTTTACGGACTTTTTCACCGTTCCATTTCTGGCGATGCAGGCGCAGACGTGCGTTCCGATCGCCCTCGACCCAACGCTCCACCAGAATGAACAGATCAGTCCAGACCGTTTGGGGGCAGGCATAGCCACACCAGACCCGCCCGGCCGCAGAGGTGAACAGAAACAACCCGAGCCCCGCCATGATCAGCAGGCCCGCAATGAAATAGAATTCGTGCGGCCAGATTTCGATCCAGAAGAAATAGAACCGGCGATCCGCCATATCAATGAGGATGGCCTGGTTCGGCAGGTTGGGCCCGCGATCCCAACGGATCCAGGGGGCAAGGTAATAAATCCCGAGTGTGATCGCCATGATCCACCACTTGAGGCTGCGGAAAGTGCCTTTTACCCGTTTGGGAAAGACTGGCTCGCGTGGTGCGTAAAGCTGTTCCGGTGCGTCTGACATCGACAGAATCCTGTCCTGAGTAATCAAAAGTGTCTGTTTCCCAAGCGTGTCGCCTGTTTTCACCTGAGGGGCAATGCGGCAAAACGCTCGTAACGAGCGCGGGGCGAGAGCAAGGGGCGGGCGTTGCAAAACCATGCCGCTGCGCGACCCGGATCTGCTCCGATCTAAGAATTATTCTACATTTAAGCCTTGATGTGGATCAAAATCTTCTCAGATAGTTCACACATTAATATCCCATAAGGCATTATTAATAATAGGATTTCGCATTTGACGCAGTGCCATCTCGTCGCACATAGTCAAAAGGCCGCACCTAAGGCGTTTCGGTTTCTCCCGCCTCTGGTCAATGCTGAAACGCTTTGAACGACCGCTGTGCAGGACGCCCATTTTCCAATCACGTCTGTCCAAACCTCCCAGCCTCACGCCCGGGAGCTGCAAGACTCACCCCTCAGATTTCAGCGTTTTAAAGCGTTTCGAGATTAACTTGAGTCACAAGTTGATTTCGAAACGCCCGCAACATCAGTAGGTTTCGAGCGTTTCGCCTCATTATTGTGTCTTAATAATAAGTCGAAACGCTTTAGGGATTGCAATCCGGGAACGGTTTGCACATTTTTATCGTTACCCATGAAAAAGGCCCGGACCCACGGCCCGGACCTTTTGAATTTGGAGGCACCGATCCCGGAGAAACGCGCGAACAGGATCAGGGATCGGTGCCGAACCGGGGAGTGAGGCCCCGGATCTCTTCTGGCCGAAGGCTTATTCGCCGCCGCCCAGCTGGTGAACGTAAACTGCAACACCCTTGATTTGAGCGTCGGTCAGTTTGGCAGACCATGCCGGCATCACACCGGTACGACCTTTGGCAACAGATTCCGTAATGGTCTCTTTGTCACCGCCATAAAGCCAGATGAAGTCGGTCAGGTTCGGGCCGCCCATATCGCGATCCCCAACACCACCTTCTGCGTGGCAGGATGAACAATTGTCTTCGAACACCACCGCACCGGCTTCCACATTGGCTGCATCGGCTTCGCCGCCGCTCAGCGACAGGACATAGTCAACCACCTGGGTGATTTCCTCGGCCTCCAGCAGTTCGTCATGGGCAGGCATGTCGTTCAGACGGGTGTCATCATTAGATGCATCGCGGATACCGTGCTGAATGGTGGTGTGGATGGCTTCGATATCGCCGCCCCACAGCCAGTCGTCGTCCAGCAGGTTCGGATAGCCAACGGCACCGTCCGCACCCGCACCGTGACACTGCGAACACCAGGTTGCAAAAGTGGCACGACCGGATTGCGAAGCGTAGTTATACAGTTCGGTCCCCGGCTGGATCTCGGTCAGATCCGCCGCAGCCAGCTCTGCGTTGATCGAAGCGTTCATCTCATCAAAACGCTGGATCTCGGCAGCAACTTCACCGCGGGTCGAATAGCCCAGATACCCGGCGGTGGCGCCTTTGATCAGCGGCCATGCGGGATAGGCGATGGTGTACCAGACACCCCAGACAATGGTGACATAGAAGATCCAGACCCACCAACGCGGGAGGGGGTTGTTGAACTCCTGAATCCCATCCCATTCGTGACCGGTCGTTTCGATCTCTTTCTTCTCTACAGGTTTTTTACTCATTTGCCGCAACTCCTTGAGCTGAGCGTCAGGACATCAGTCCTGATCACCGGCAGGTTTGTCTTCGTGGCGGAAGGGGATGTTCGCGATGTCTTCGTGCACTTTGTTCACTCCGGGGCGAAACACAAAAATTGCGGCCCCGATGAAAAAGGCGAACATCGCGATCAGGAACCAGCTGTCTGCAAATGCGCGCATGAGGCTATAGGTGTCCATCATCCCTGCTCCTTACCGGCTTGCGTCAGGCGTAAAGGTCGAGAAGTCGACCAGGGTACCCAACATCTGCAAATAGGCGACCAGCGCATCCATTTCCGTGACGGCCGGCTGGCCATCAAAGTTACGGATCGGTGCCTTCGGATAACGGGCCTCAAGGGCATCCGGATCCGAGTTATCGCCATCCGGATTTGCCTGGGTCAGCCAGTCAGCTTCGGCATTGGCCAGCTGCTCGTCGGTGTAAGGCACACCCACCAGCCTGTTGGTCTCCATGACTTCGCGGATATACTTCGGCTCGATCGGGCGATCCAGCAGGTAAGCATATTTCGGCATCACCGATTCCGGCACAACCGATTGCGGGTCCGCCAGGTGGTCCACATGCCACTCGTCCGAGTAACGGCCACCCACGCGCGCCAGGTCAGGACCTGTCCGCTTGGAGCCCCACTGGAACGGGTGGTCATACTGGCTTTCAGCTGCCAGCGAATAGTGACCATAACGCTCTACCTCGTCACGCATCGGACGGATCATCTGCGAGTGGCAGACATAGCAGCCTTCGCGGATATAGATGTTCCGACCTTGCAGTTCGAGCGGCGAGTAGGGGCGCACGCCTTCCACATCCTCAATGGTATTTTCGAGGTAGAAGAGCGGTGCGATTTCCACGATGCCACCGACGGTCACAACCAGAAGGCTGCCAACCAGGAGGAGCGTGGCGTTCTTTTCGAGAACGACGTGTTTGTCGAGAATTCCCATAGGTCCAGCCCTCCTTATTCGGCCGGTGCCGCTGCGGTATCGTTGGCAGTTTCTGCTGCCGGCGACGCCTTAACGGTCATCCAGAGGTTATAGCACATGATCAGTGCGCCAGAGAGGAACATCACACCACCCAGAGCACGCACAACATACATCGGGAACTTGGCGCCAACAGTGTCGGCAAACGAGTTCACGAGGAAGCCTTGTGCGTCAACTTCGCGCCACATCAGGCCTTCGAGGATCCCGGTCACCCACATCGACGCGGCGTAAAGCACGATACCGATGGTGGCGAGCCAGAAGTGCCAGCTCACGAGTTTCAGGCTGTAAAGACCTGCGCGGCCCCACAGACGGGGAACGAGGAAGTAGAGCATCCCGAAGGTGATCATACCGTTCCAGCCAAGAGCACCCGAGTGCACGTGACCAATGGTCCAGTCAGTGTAGTGCGACAGCGAGTTCACGGCGCGGATCGACATCATCGGACCTTCAAAGGTCGACATGCCGTAGAAACCGATCGACACAACCATCATACGGATCACCGGGTCGGTGCGCAGCTTGTCCCATGCACCCGACAGGGTCATCAGGCCGTTGATCATGCCACCCCAGGACGGCATCCACAGGATCACCGAGAACACCATGCCAAGGGTCGATGCCCAATCCGGCAGCGCGGTGTAGTGCAGGTGGTGCGGACCAGCCCAGATATACAGGAAGATCAGCGCCCAGAAGTGGATGATCGACAGTTTGTACGAGAAGACCGGGCGTTCAGCCTGTTTCGGCACGAAGTAGTACATCATGCCCAGGAAACCCGCGGTCAGGAAGAAGCCCACAGCGTTGTGGCCATACCACCACTGGGTCATTGCATCTTGCACACCAGCCATCACCTGCACCGAAGCCGAGCCGAAGATCGACACCGGAACAACCAGGTTGTTCACGACGTGCAGCATGGCAATGGTTACGATGAACGCCAGGTAGAACCAGTTGGCCACGTAGATATGCGGCTCTTTGCGCTTCATCAGCGTGCCCATGAAGACCAGAAGGTAAGCCACCCACACGATGGTCAGCCAAAGGTCAGTGTACCAGTTGGGTTCAGCGTATTCTTTACCTTGGGTCGACCCCAGCACATAGCCGGTTGCCGCCAGCAGGATCACGATCTGGTACCCCCAGAACACGAACCAACCCAGGTTGCCGCCCCAAAGGCGTGCGCCCGAGGTGCGCTGCACCACGTAAAACGAGCTGGTGATCAGCGCGGTTCCACCAAACGCAAAAATAACAGCCGAGGTGTGAAGCGGACGCAAACGCCCAAAGTTCATATACCCTTCGGCCCAGGAAAAGTTCAGCGACGGGAATGCCAGCTGGAACGCGATAAACGTCCCGACCAGGAACCCGACTGCGCCCCAGAACGCAGTCAGCGCGGCGCCCACACGCACCGGCCCATCCATATATCCAGTTTCTACGACCTTCGGTTCACCCACGCGCTTCAGCGAGTAGATGAAAAGGCCGACCGCGATGAGTGTCACCAGGATGGCATGTACCTGGTAGGCTACGTCGCGGGCATAGCTAGCGGCAATGGCGGCCAAAAGTGCAACAAGGCCATACACTACCAATTTGAGGTAATCCCACATTTTGCGTCCCTTCGTCTTTGTCACGCAATGCCCCCAGATCCCGAAATTGGATTCGGGGACACTTTTCGACTGTCGTCGGTGTCGCACCTATCCCCATTTGCCTACCTTGATCCATGTCAAAACTGTCGCAGTGGGGCAGATTTCCAGCCCCTTGACCCATGTCAAAGCGTCGCAGGGGGGCAAAAAGGCAGGCTGGACGCGAAATCAGACCTTTCCAGCCCCCGGAGCAATCCATGGACTACAAGACCATTACGACTGTCTTAACCGACAAAACCCTTTGCAAATCAGCATTTGACGCGGCTGCCGCCCTGTGTCGGTCAGAGGACGCACATCTGAATGCGATCTGCCTTGGGCTCGACCATTCCCAGCAGGGTTTTTACTACGCAGGTGCCTCGGCAATGGTTATTCAGGACAATTTGGCGCAGGCCCGAGAAGACGCCAGAGAGACTGAGGAGTATTGCCGCTCACAACTTGGCGGCGCCGCGCATTGCTGGTCCACATCATCCGTGACCGCCCAGATGGTGGCCCTGAACGGCCTGATCGCCCACCACACCCGGTTTTCCGACCTCGTGGTCCTGCCCCGCCCATATGGCGAGGGGCGCGGACATGAAATGGAAGCCATCGTCGAAGCCGCCCTGTTCGACGGCTCCGTTCCGGTAATGGTCATGCCTGACGGGGCAGAGCTGCCGGAAACCATCGGCAATGTTGTGGTCGCCTGGAATGAAAGCACCGAAGCCCTGCGGGCAATCCGCCATGCAATGCCAATCCTGAGCCAGGCGCGCAATGTGTCCATCGCGATCATTGATCCACCAACCCACGGACCGGAGCGCTCGGATCCGGGGGGATCCCTGACCCAGATGCTTTCACGTCATGGCGTGCGCGCCGAAGTGTCGGTCATGGCCAAGACCCTGCCGCGGATTTCCGACATCCTGAACCGACATGCCCGCGACAAGGATGCCGACCTGATTGTGATGGGGGCCTACGGCCACAGCCGTTTCCGCGAGAGCATCCTTGGGGGGGCCACGCGTCACATGTTGGAGGTCGCCGAGAAACCGGTCTTTCTGGCGCATTGATGCCAGCCTGAAGCAATGGAACGAAAGGGGCGCTGCCCCTCGCGCTTCGCGCTCACCCCGGGATATTTACAACCAGAAAATGAGGTGGGGGAAGCGCGCGCGGCGCGCACCCCAAGACCGGTCTTGGTTACGTGTTTAGGGCAACGACGTGTTCCTTAGATCAGACCCGCCACAAGTCGTTCAGAGCGGACCACCATCCACGTCATCGCCGGTCTCAGCCAAAAGTGCTTCGATGTCTGGGATGATCACGTGGCGTTTGCCTTCCAGGGTGATGATCCCGGCCTTTTTCAGTGCCGAAATCTGGCGGCTGACCGTTTCCAGGGTCAGGCCAAGATAATCCGCCATTGCCTCACGCGTGAGCGGCAGGTCCAAGCTCATGCCTGAGCTGGGGGGGATTTTGTTCAGAGACGCGTCGCGGCGGGCGAGAATGGCAAGAAGGCTGGCGATCTTTTCGCGCGCAGTTTTGCGGCCCAGCACCAGCATCCATTCGCGCGCACTGTCCAGTTCATCCAGGGTCATCTGCAACAGACGGGTGCCAATCGACGGTGTTGAGGCCATCAGCTCCTCAAACGGTTTCTTGCGGAAACAGCAAACCGTGAGATCAGACACAGCGACCACGTCGAAGGGGGCAAAATCTCGTCCCGGACGGCCGATGAAGTCGGAGGGCAGCAGCAGCCCGACCATTTGGGTGCGGCCATCTTCCATGGTTTGACTGAGTGTCGCGATACCGCTGACGACAGAGGCCACGAATTCCATGGGATCCCCGGCCCAAAGCACCGGCTGCCCAGCCTCGTAGGAGCGGTAAAACTTGATATTATCCAGTGCTTCAAGCTCATCCGGTTCGCAACGTGAACACACGGCACGGTGGCGAATTGGGCAGGAGCCGCAATCGCGAAGGTTGAAGGCGGCGTCTTTTATGGCTGTTGTCATGGCTAAAAATTTCGCAGATGAAGCATCTGCTTGATCCTGATCAAGGTTATGGGCGCGTTTCACTGTACACGCTACTGGAATGCAGACACTTACGCAACTCAGACGCCTCGGACTTTTTGACGCTCGTGTCCCCCGTTACACCAGCTATCCGACGGCCCCGCATTTCAAACCCGGCTTCGGGCCGGAGGTTGTTGCCGACTGGATCAAGGCGATCCCCTCAGGTGACACGGTTTCCCTTTACGTGCATATCCCGTTTTGCCGTCGTTTGTGCTGGTTTTGCGCATGTCGCACCCAGGGCACGGCCACGGCAGAGCCGGTGCGCGCCTATCTCGATACGCTGAAACAGGAGCTTGCCACCCTGAAGGGCATTGTGGCCCCTGGCGTCAAGATCGAGCACCTGCACTGGGGCGGCGGCACGCCCACCTTGCTGCAGCCTGAGATGATCACCGAACTGACGGCAGCGATTCTCGACACCATGCCCCTGGCGGATGAGGCGCAGTTCTCGGTCGAGATCGACCCCTCAGAGGTGGATGGTGCACGTCTGGATGCGCTGGCTGAGGCGGGCATGAACCGGGCCTCGATCGGGGTGCAGGATTTCGATCCGATGATCCAGGAGGTCATTGGCCGCCCGCAAAGCTATGAAATCACGAAGGAAACTGTGGATGGCCTGCGTGAGCGCGGCATCACCAGCCTGAACATGGATATCCTTTACGGCCTGCCTCATCAGAACGAGGCCCGGATCACCGACTCGGTGAACAAACTGATCAGCCTTGCCCCTGACCGGGTGGCGCTGTTTGGCTATGCCCATGTGCCCTGGATGGCACGCCGTCAGAACCTGATCCCGACCGAGGCCCTGCCGACCCCCGAGGGTCGTCTGGAGCTGTTCAACACGGCCCGCAACCTGTTCCTTGAAGCAGGATTTGACGAGATTGGCATCGACCATTTCGCCAAACCCGGCGACGGGCTGGCCACTGCCCACAAGGCGGGCACGATGCGCCGCAATTTCCAGGGCTATACCGAAGACAGTTCGGAAGTGCTGATCGGGATTGGGGCCAGCTCGATTTCGCGTTACCCGCAGGGGTATGCGCAGAACGAACCGGCCACCTCGAAATACCAGGCTGCGGCGCGGGCGGGCACGCTGACCACTGCCAAGGGGCATGCCTTCGATCACGAAGACCTGGTGCGCGGCCGGATCATTGAACTGTTGCTGTGCGATTTCGAGGTTGATTTCGCGCAGGTGGCAGAAGAGTTGAACGACGACCCTGCACGCCTTGCCGCCATGGCCGACGGGCTGGACGAAGCGATGCCGGAGACGCTTGAATTTGAGGGCAGCAAGATGCTGATCCGCAAGGAAGCCTATCCGCTGGCCCGGATCATTGCGCGCTACTTCGATGCCTATGAGATGAACGAGGCGGGCCACAGTCAGGCTGTCTAAGGCCACTCATCCCGAAACATTTTAGGGCGCTCCTGCATCAGGGAGCGCCCTTTTCATTTGGCAAGTGCCATGGGCGCGGCCTGCCCCATCAATCGGGCTTCCCACCTTCCAGCGCAGTCGGGGTCAGTCGATGTAGCCGGACTCACGGGCCACCTTTTCGATCACGGCCCCAAGGGTCAGACCATGCGCGAACGCGCCCTCTTTCAGGAACGCGAGCACCTGTGCAATCACCAGTGGATTGGTCATCATGAACGTATGGGTCACCGGCATGACGATGTGATCCTTCATACCCTCTACCTTGGTGTTTTCAACCGACACTTTGCCATCATCTTCACCGGTGATCAGCGACGAGTAAATCGGGTTGAGCGAGCGGTTGCCGGCAATGATCCCCAACTCAAAATCCGGGGGGGCCGTCTGATTGGGAATTGAGCCCCGATCTGTCCCCAGTTCAAGCCCCGCCGGACCGTTGATCCACTCAAACGGTTCGAGATCCGCAAAGGCATCCACCAGCTCCGATCCCTGATTGGGAGGGGCCAGCATCACGACGCGCCCCAGATTGTCCGGGTGATTGTCCTGCAACCAGACCCGCACCAGAATGCCGCCCATGGAATGGGTCACGAAATTGATCTTCTGCGCTCCACAGGCCTGCACCGCCGGAGGGATCGCTTGCGCGACAAGGGTTTCAATTTTGGCCTCGGTCGACGGATAGCCCAGGTTGACCACCTGATACCCTTCAAGTTCCAGCGCCTCTTCCATCACCCAGAGGGAGGACGGACCGCGGGCAAGCCCATGCAACAGCACAACACATTCCGCACGTGCGGGCGGGGCAAAGGCGGTGAGAGCCATCAGGGACAGGGTCAGAACAGGTAGAAAGGAACCAAACATTCTCATTATCTAGGGCGGGCGCGGTGTTATTGCGAGGGGAGGATGCGTAACTGCGCCAATTTGCGCCTCCTGACGTCAGGGACACCCCAATACGTTCCGGATTTCCCCTCTTCAGGTAAGTTCGAAACGCTCTGAGGTGCCCATTTTGTCGTGGTTCGCAAGCAGCCCGCGGCTCAGACTTCCGTGTAGAAGCCCGGCGCCACCCAGCGGATTACAAGGGCCCCTGCCCCGGCCAGCGTCACCGCCAGCACCAGCGGCCACCCGATCACCGGGATCATCGCCAGAATGGTGGTGACAGCCGCCCCGGAAAGGGCCGCGACCGCGCGTTCCGCAAATGTCACCGGCAGGGGCTGGCCCGCCAGTTTGACCACCCAGACCCCCAGCAGGTAGGCGCCGATGACATAGCCAGCGGCCGCAAGCAGGCCCGCTGCCAGCAGCGTGAACGGCGCCAGCAGGATCCCATACCCCGTTGCCCCTAGCACAAACACGGTCCCGGTCAGGGCCGATACTGCCAAAAGACCCATCCACATCGCACGAAACGGGCTTTCAATTGTTCTGTCGCGCAGAGCCATCAGGAACCCAGGCGCGAAATAGGCCACGATGCTGGCCAACACGGCCAGCACGAGGATGGATCCAACCGTGTTCATGACAGAAGCAAACCAGCCTGACCCCGACGCGGGCTTTGCCTTGGCCCCACCTTTTGGATCTGCGGACCCATCAAACTCGGCTTCGGCATGGCGCTCAACGCGGTCGGCGGCAACCACATGCTCCGGCACCTGGATCCCGTCCGAATCTTCTGAAAAAAGGTAAAGCGTGCCATCAATCCGGGCGCCTTCCCCAAAGGAGATGTTATCGGCGGCAAAGCTTGCATCCCCCGAGATCACCCCTGTGAGCAGGATGTTCTCTGCTGCAACAAGCGCGCTGTCGCCCACATTCGCGGTGATTTCAGCCCGCTGCGCTGCCACCCGCAGATCCCCGGCAACCGGGGCCGCGACGAGGACGGTATCCCCGGCAAGCTGTGCATCCCGGCCGACCTCAGCCGAGACATTCACATTGATCCCGGCGGCATAGACATTCTGGCCAACCGGCGCCGAAATTGAGACGGAGCGCCCTCCGGCATGGGCCGAGCCCTGCACCGGGGCGGAAATAAGCACAGTGTTGCCGACGACAAAGGCATCGTCCACCGCCTCCCCCGACAGGGTCACATTGTCACCTGCAATATAGGCGTCATCTCCAAAGCGATAGACCTCCTGCGCGCGGGAGGGCAGTGCCGTGATCACGAGCAGTGAGGAAAGAAGGGTCATCAGAAAAGGTCGAAACATGGCTGTCCCCGCCAAAGTTGGATGTTATGCGCATTAACATATGCTGCTAATAAGAAACTTGTAAGAGGGAATGTGAAATTTCTTGCCAGTTGAAACGCAAAAGAAAATGGCGGCCAAAAGACCGCCATTTCCCTATTTTTCTTGGCTCGGCAAACTGGCCGGTCGACCACTTGCCTGCGGCACCTGAATTTCCAGAGGAAATTCAGATTACATCATGCCGCCCATGCCGCCCATGCCGCCCATGTCGGGCATGCCAGCAGCGGCGCCACCGTCTTTGGCCGGCTTGTCAGCAACCATGGCTTCGGTGGTGATCAGCAGGCCGGCAACCGATGCCGCATCTTCCAGAGCGGTCCGGGTCACTTTGGCCGGGTCGATCACGCCGAACGAGAACATGTCGCCATATTCTTCGGTCTGAGCGTTAAAGCCGAACGAGGTGTCCTCCGACTCGCGCACTTTGCCAGCCACAACAGCGCCATCGACGCCAGCGTTTTCAGCGATCTGACGCAGCGGAGCTTCGATGGCTTTACGCACGATATTGATACCGGCGTTCTGGTCGGCGTTTGCGCCTTTCAGACCTTCCAGGGCTTTACCAGCCTGAACCAGAGCAACACCGCCACCAACGATCACGCCTTCCTGCACAGCAGCGCGGGTTGCGTTCAGAGCATCGTCCACACGGTCTTTGCGCTCTTTCACTTCCACTTCGGTCATGCCGCCAACACGGATCACGGCAACACCGCCAGCCAGTTTGGCCACGCGCTCTTGCAGTTTCTCACGGTCGTAATCCGAGGTGGTTTCTTCGGCTTGGGTGCGGATCTGGGCAACACGTGCTTCGATCTCGGCTTTCTCGCCAGCACCGTCGACGATGGTGGTTTCGTCTTTGGTGATTTCGATCTTCTTGGCGGTGCCCAGCATGTCCATGGTCACGCTCTCGAGCTTCATGCCCAGATCTTCCGAGATCACCTGACCACCGGTCAGGATCGCGATGTCCTGCAGCATGGCTTTGCGACGATCGCCGAAGCCCGGAGCCTTAACGGCGGCGATTTTCAGACCGCCACGCAGTTTGTTCACAACCAGAGTGGCCAGCGCTTCGCCTTCCACATCCTCGGCAATGATCAGCAGCGGTTTTTGCGACTGGATCACTTGCTCCAGCAGCGGAACCATCGGCTGCAGCGACGAGAGTTTCTTCTCGTGCAGGAGAACCAGACAGTCGTCCAGATCAGCAATCATCTTGTCCGGGTTGGTCACGAAGTAGGGCGACAGGTAGCCGCGGTCGAACTGCATGCCTTCCACAACGGTGGTCTCGGTTTCCAGACCTTTGTTTTCTTCAACGGTGATCACACCTTCGTTGCCAACTTTTTGCATCGCGTCTGCGATTTGCTGGCCGATTTCGGCTTCGCCGTTGGCGGAGATGGTGCCAACCTGGGCCACTTCTTCGCTGTCTTTCACGTCGCGGGCCGAAGCTTTGATGCCTTCAACAACCTTGGCCGTTGCCAGGTCGATGCCGCGCTTCAGGTCCATCGGGTTCAGGCCAGCTGCAACCTGCTTCAGACCTTCGCGAACGATGGCCTGGGCCAGAACGGTTGCGGTGGTGGTGCCGTCGCCAGCTTCGTCATTGGTGCGCGAGGCGACTTCTTTCACCATTTGCGCGCCCATGTTTTCGAACTTGTCTTCCAGTTCGATTTCCTTGGCAACCGACACACCGTCTTTGGTGATGCGCGGGGCGCCGAAGGATTTGTCCAGAACCACGTTGCGGCCTTTCGGGCCGAGGGTCACTTTTACAGCATCAGCGAGGATATTCACGCCGCGCAGCATGGAATTGCGGGCGTCAGTTGCGAACTTTACGTCCTTAGCAGCCATTGTGCTTGCTCCTAGAATTCTTGGTAAATCTGGTCAGACGATCAGGACAGAATGCCCATGATGTCGTTTTCTTTCATGATCAGCAGTTCTTCACCGTCGATGGTGATTTCGGTGCCGGACCATTTGCCGAACAGGACCTTGTCGCCAGCTTTCACGGCGGGTGCGATCAGCTCGCCGCTGTCCTTGCGTGCACCTTCACCCACGGCGATCACTTCGCCTTCTGCGGGTTTTTCTTTGGCGCTGTCGGGGATGATCAGACCACCAGCGGTTTTTTCGTCGCTTTCAACACGGCGGACCAGAACGCGGTCATGCAGCGGAGTAAATGCCATTTCTGAGGCTCCCTAAGCTCAGTTTCGTTTCCGTTTTGCGCGCGGTCCTTTATGGGCCGGCGCTTTGGCACTCACCTTCGGAGAGTGCTAACGGCGAAACAGTTAGGCATGGATATCCGGGCTGTCAACAGGAGGACGCAAGAAAATTCAAGGTCACGCCGCCGCTGGCTTCAGGATGCACCTGGACATCCGGAGGGGCAGATATAGGGACGCGGCCCTCACTCTTCCAGAAGGGACTCATACCTCTTATCCGTTAATGTTTTCAGAAAGGCCACCAAGGCATCAATGCGCTTGTCGTCCAGTGCGGGCCCATCTGTCAGGATATCATTGGCCAGGTTCATCGGGATTTCCGGATTGCCAAAGGGTTTGCCGGTTTCCGGGTTGATCTGGCGCGCAGGGTCGGTGGTGTTGTAGCGATTGTAAAACAGCACCACGGTGCGCAGATCTTCAAACACGCTGTTATGCATGTAAGGTCCGGTGACGGCCACATTGCGCAGGGTTGGTGTTTTGAACCGGCCCGAGGCTTTGCCATCCACCACATCAGGGTTCTGGATCAACCCGCCATCCACGCCAGTTGGCCCCAACAGCCCCCTTAAGGCCGGGTTCTTTGGCGTGCCAATATTGTGGTATTCATAGGTCGAAAAGGTCTCATTCGCCGCGATCGGGGATGGGCGCAGCTGGTGACATTGGTTGCAATTGGTAAATTGCTGCGAAAAGAACAAAACCCGTCCGAGTTCTTCCTGATCGGTCAATTTGGCCTCACCGCGCAGGAAACGATCATATTTGCTGTCGAACGGGGCGAACAGATCGGTCTTTTCAAACGCCGCAATGGATTGTGTCATGGCGCGATAGGCGGCGGCGTCATCAGCAAAAATCTCCTCGCCGAAGAGCGCCTTGAAACTGCTGACGTAGTCGGCGTTTTCCTGCAGGCGTGCCACCACGGACGCCTTGTCGGGCATCCCCATTTCAATCGGGTTCAGCGGCGGGCCGCCTGCCTGCTCGGCCAAATCTGCAGCCCGCCCATCCCAGAACATGCCACCAACCCAGGCCCCCTCGTCGAGCTGGCTAAATTCAGGTGTCATCATCGCATAAGTCGCTGTCGGCGCGGTGCGCCCGCCCAGGCTTTCCCCATCATCGCCCAGCGACACCGGGCCGCGCGGATCGACAAATCCAGCCTCGGGGTCATGGCAGGTGGCGCAGCTTTGCGTGCGGTTCTTCGACAGGTTGACGTCAAAAAACAACGCCTCCCCCAACGCTTCCAGCGTATCAAAGGCGGCGGCAGGTGTGGCGGCGGTCAGACTGATCAGAAAGGCAAGGCGACGCATGGAAAACTCCTGTTACATTCCTGTTCCCTACCGTGGAAAGGGTCGGAAGGGAATTGATCCTGATCAAAACAGTCAACTTAATGCAACCCGACCCGCATCGCTCAGCCCATAAATGCCCCGCTCAACCCGTTCAAACCAGCCATAATGGTTTGCCGCCATCATGGTCGTTGCTTTTTCCACGCCCGTCGCCTTGGCCAGATCCGCCCCTTTCATCGGCCCATGCTCAGCCAGATGCGTCGCGAGCTTCTCGGCATCCTGACGATAGGCGGTGACGATCTTGCCATTGGTCCCCCCCATATTGGGGTCCCCGTCACGACGGACAAATTCCCCCAACAGCCGCGCCGATTTCACTTTGGACTTACGGGGAAGGAAGGGCGCGGGATCACAATGAAGTTGCACAAACCCATCTTTCAGGCGCACCGAGAGAACCCCCAGCCCAAGCCGGCGGCACAGACCGATATTTCCCTTGAAAGCGCGCCACCCAGACCGCCCTGACCAGCGCGGCACCGCCACATAAACGTGATCACTGATGGCCTGACGCGCCACAGCCTGCTGCAGAAGGGTCAGGGAAAACCCGGCTTTCAGCTCCACCACCAGCGGGTCACTGCCATCACGCAGCGCAACCACATCCGCCCCGGCGACTTCGGACTTCACCCCATATCCCAGCCCTTCGAGCCAAGCCTTGACCGGCAGGTAAAGATCAGTTTCGGATATCCTGCTCACCCGCGTTCCGCCCCCAACAAAACCAGAAAACTAGTTTTCTAGTTTTCTAGTTTTCTAGTTTTCTAGTTTTCTAGTTTTCTAGTTTTCTAGTTTTCTAGTTTTCTAGTTTTCTAGTTTTCTAGGAAATGCCCATCAGGCCCAATCGTCAACCAAAATCACAATCCCTCGCCCTGTCAGCGCCAACACGGGTGACAAGCCCAGACAACGCCCGTATAAGGCGCGCAAATCCCTTATTGCAAAGACGGAATGAACACATGACCACGCTTGTTTTCGGCCACAAATCCCCCGACACCGACTCCACCGGTTCGCCCATCATCTGGTCTTGGTACCTGAACGAAGTGAAAGGCGTCGAGGCCAAACCCGTTCTTCTTGGCACCCCCAATACCGAAGCCCAGTTCATGGTTGAACGCTGGGGATTTGACCTGCCAGAGATTATCGAGGACGTGGCCGATGGCCAGCCCTGCGTGGTGGTTGATACCAACAACCCCGCCGAATTGCCCGCCAACATCAACGGCGCGGATGTGCAGGCCATTATCGACCACCACAAGCTGGTTGGTGGCCTGGAGACCAAAGGTCCGATCGACATCACCATCCGTCCGCTGGCCTGCACCGCCACCATCATGATTGACCTGATGGGCGATGATGCCGCCAAAATGCCCGACAATATCAAGGGCGCCGCGCTGACCTGCATCCTGTCGGACACGCTCGAATTCCGCTCGCCCACCACCACCGATCACGACCGTGAAGTGACCGAGAAACTGGCCGCCGATCTGGGCATCGACATCTCGGCCTATGCGTCTGAAATGTTCGAAGCGAAATCGGATGTTTCCGCCTTCACCGCCGCCGAGCTTTGCCGCCTCGATTCGAAAGAATACGAAGTGGACGGGGTGAAGTTCCGCGTAGGTGTGCTGGAAACAACCGCGCCGAAAATGATCCTCGACCGCAAAGAAGAACTGGTCGCCGCCATGCCGGAGGTCGCCAAGGAAGACGGGCTGGATCAGGTGCTGCTGTTTGTCGTCGACATCCTGAACGAAGAAGCCACCCTGTTCGTGCCGAACGATCTGGTGAAAGGCGTGGCCGAGAAAAGCTTTGGCGCCACCGTCGAGGGCGACACCGTGGTCCTGCCCGGCATCATGAGCCGCAAGAAACAGATCATCCCGAACCTGGCTGTGTAATCACTGCCTTTCGGAACACTCAAAAGGCCCGCGCCTGTCGCGGGTCTTTTTCTTTTGGGCCAGATCCGTTCGATTATGCTCATCCGATCATGTCCGTGCGATCACCGCCCTGCTTTCAGCCGATCCACCTCGGCCAACACCGTTTCCACGCGGCGACGGTCTGCGGGGTGGGTGGACCAAAACCCTCCCTGCCCCTGAGCGCCCTGTGCCGAAGCGCGGGTAAAGAACTGCAACCCTTTGACCGGGTCATAGCCAGCCGCATAGGCAATACGCGCGCCAAGGACGTCACTCTCCAGCTCATAATCCTGCGAGTAGGCCCGCCCACCAATGGCAGCGCCAAGGTCCATGCTGGCCTCAATCGCTGTGACATCTGCGCCCACCGCAGCCGTCAGCGCGCCCAGGATCAACGCGCCAGCCTGCGCCTGCTGCACCGACTTCTGGATATGTTGGCCGAGCATATGCCCATATTCATGCCCCAGCACAAAGGCGACTTCATCATCCGACCCGCTTGCCTGCAGCAGCGGCACAGACACACGCACAATGGGTCGCCCGTTGTCGAAAGTGAAATAGGCGTTGGGGTCTTTCAGCGTTGCATCAATCCCGAAATCAACATTGCAAAAGGCGGTGTTTCCGCCCGGACGCACCTTCTGACAATATCGCACCCCCGCATGGCGCACCCGCGGCATCACCCGGTTGAACCGGGCCAGCGCGGCACTGCGTGACAGTTTGCCCACGTTTTCATATTGCGCCGCATGATAAAGCTCCTGCGCCTGCGATTGATCGCTCTGCCGCGTCTTTGGGAGCTCAGTTGTCGTCGCACACCCCGCCAGAACCACCGCTGACACGATCACCAGTTTGCGCAGACAACACCCGAATGCAAAGCTGGACACCATGGCCACTCCCCTCTCCAAATTCAACGCAATGCTCTAAACTCTGATATGATTTAGCGATTATTCATGGTCAAACCAGCTTTGTTTTGGCATATCCCGCACATAAGCGAAAAGGATCCCCATGCCCCGTATCATCACTGCCCTGTCCGAGATTTCTGCAAACTACGACGCGATGTTCGTTGACCTCTGGGGCTGCGTGCATAATGGCATCACAGCCTTTGACGAGGCGGTGGCCGCGCTGCGCGCCTATCGTGCGGGCGGCGGCTTTGTGGTGCTGGTGACCAACTCTCCCAAACCGCGCGCGGGCGTCGCAGCACAATTGCCGGACTTTGGTGTGCCTTCGGATTGCTATGACACGATCGCCACCTCAGGCGACAGCGCGCGCGCCGCGATGTTCACCGGGGCTGTGGGCAACAAGGTCTATTTCATGGGCGAATGGGAGCGCGACGCCGGGTTCTTTGAGCCGATGCAGGTGATTGACACCCCGGTTGAAATCACCCGCGTTCCGGTGGCAGAGGCAGAGGGCATCGTCTGCTGTGGGCCGTTCGACCCGATGGCAGATCCGGACACATGGCGCGCGGATCTGATGATGGCGAAACAGATGGGGGCGAAGCTGCTTTGCGCCAACCCGGACATTATCGTCGACCGAGGCGAGGCACGGGAATGGTGCGCAGGCGCCGTGGCGCGTATGTATACGGAAATGGGGGGTGAGAGCCTCTACTTCGGAAAACCCCACCCGCCCATCTACGACCTTGCCCGCCGCCGCATGCTGGCCGAAGGGTGCGATATCCCCAATGCGCGCATTCTGGCCATTGGCGATGGCATCCACACCGATATTCGTGGCGCATTGGGAGAGGATATCGACTCTCTGTTCATCACCGGCGGGCTGGCCCGCGAGGAAACCGGCACCTTGACGCAGCCTGACCCGGTGAAGCTGGCGCAATTTGTTGCAGATGAGCAAATCAGCCCCAGCTTTGCCATCGGGTATTTGCGCTGACGAAAATTCCCCTCTTGCTTTCTGCGGCCGCAAAGTAATATTGTTGCGCGCAGGGCGCAAGTCGCGTCCTTTTGTTACTCGCCGAACGGCAATCAAAGGACAGCAAAGGGAAATCCATGTCAGACACGATCACCCGTGGCACCATCCACGCAGACGAGCTTGAGGTCGGCATGTGCCGCACCCTCACCAAAGAAGTGACCGATCGCGATATCGAGCTGTTTGCCGAAGTGTCCACCGACCGCAATCCGGTGCATCTGGATGACGACTATGCCAAGGACACCATGTTCAAGGGCCGGATCGCCCACGGAATGCTGACCGCCGGACTGATTTCAGCTGTGATCGGTGAGCAACTGCCCGGTCATGGCACAATTTACCTTGGTCAGAACCTTGCCTTCAAAGCGCCGGTGCGTCCCGGTGATGTGGTCACTGCAGAGGTAACGGTGATGGAGGTGGACCCGGCAAAAGGTCGTGCCACGCTCAAGACCGAATGCCTGGTGGACGGAAAGCCGGTTCTGACTGGCGAGGCCAAAGTGCTTGCCCCGAAGCGTGGATGACAGCAGGACCGACATCCGGAAGGCCCGGCAAAGAGGGGCTCTGCCCCTCGCCTCTCTGAGGCTCACCCCGGAGTATTTGTGCCAAGAAGAAGCAGTGGTGCAGATTTGCTGTCATCCGAGCTGATCACCGGGGTTGCACAGGCGCGGCGGGAGCGGTAATGCAGCCTCATGCGCATCGTTCGAGACTATCAGTTTATTGCCCCTGAAGACCGTGGTGCTTCCGCGGTGATTGGCAATTTTGATGGCGTCCATCTGGGCCATCAATATGTGATCGACATTGCCCGCAAGGCGGCAGCCCAGTCTGGTGCTCCGCTTGGGGTCATGACCTTTGAACCCCATCCGCGCGAGTATTTTGCCCCCAAGGCCCCGCCCTTTCGCCTGATGGGATCGGAGGCGCGCGCGCACCGTCTGGAAAAGCTGGGGGTCGAGCGGCTTTATGAGCTGAGCTTCAACGACACGCTGTCCGCCCTCACACCGCGTGAATTTGCACAGGACGTGATTGTTGACGGTCTGGGGCTGGCCCATGTGGTTGTCGGCGCGGATTTCTGCTTTGGTCAGGGGCGCGCGGGTCATGCTGATGATCTGGTGGCCCTTGGGCAGGAACTTGGCTTTGGTGTCACCATTGCGCCTTTGATGGAGGATGCCGGTCGGGAGGTCAGCTCCACCGCGATCCGGCAGGCACTGAGCGAGGGTCGCCCGCAGGATGCGGCGCGGATGCTGGGCCATTTGCACCGGATCGAGGGCGAGGTGATCCGGGGCGATCAACGCGGTCGGGATCTGGGCTATCCGACTGCCAACATGTCTATCGCGGGGCTACACCCGCCGAAATTTGGTGTCTACGTGGTTGAGGTCGATATTCTCACCGGTCCGCACCAGGGCACTTACGGGGGCGCCGCCTCAATGGGCACCCGCCCGATGTTCGGGGAAAACCTGCCCAATATCGAAAGTTTCCTGTTTGATTTCAAAGGCGACATCTATGGCGAGCACCTGTCGGTGGCGCTGATCGAATATCTGCGCCCGGAGCGGGTCTTTGACAATCTGGACGCGCTGATCACCCAGATGAACGCCGATTGTGATACCGCGCGTGACATTCTGACTGCGCGCAAACGGAGGGATACATGATCCGGCATGTCGTGTTCTTCACTGCGCGCGAGGCGAAATATCGCGACCAGATCTTTGACGGGTTGAACCTGTTGCAGGGCATCCCGCACAAGCGTTTTCTTGAAGTCGGACGCAATCTGGCCACGGACCCGATCCCCGGCACACACCCGGATTTTGTGGTCTATGGCGAATTTGACAATGAAACGCAGCTGGCCGCCTTCAAGGCCCATCCCCTATATCAGGCCAGCATCGACAAGGTCCGCCCGTTGCGGGATCTGCGCATGTCGGCTGATTTCCTGACCGGTCAGAGCTGACCCGATGGCTGCCGCTTTGCGCAAGAAATTCTGGGAACGCCCGCTACAGGATCTGACCCCTGACGAGTGGGAAGCCCTGTGTGACGGATGCGGGAAATGCTGCCTGAACAAGCTGGAAGATGAGGAAAGTGGCGAAGTGGTCTTTACCCGCATCGCCTGCCGTCTTCTGGACAATGACACCTGCCGTTGCGCCCAATATGACATCCGGTTGAATTTCGTACCGGAATGCATTGTGCTGAGCCGCCGGAACATTGCCGAAATTGCGTATTTCATGCCCGCGTCCTGCGCCTATCGCTTGCGCCATGAAGGCAAACCCCTTGCCGACTGGCATCCGCTGATTGCGGGCGGGCCGGAACGGATGCACGCGGAGGGCCGGTCGGTCAAAGGCTGGACCATTCCGGAATTCGATGTCCCGGAAGAAGAATGGGAAGATCACCTGATCGAGGAGCCACACTGATGTTCTTTGCCTCTGACAACACCGGCCCGGTGCATCCCGACATCCTTGCCGCCCTGACCGCCGCCAATGATGGCTACGCCATGCCCTATGGGGCGGATGACCTGAATGCACAGGTGACCGCGCGTATTCGTGACCTGTTCGAAGCCCCCGAGGCAGCCGTTTATCTGGTTGCCACCGGCACTGCGGCCAACTCACTGGCACTGGCCACCCTGGCCCAGCCCTTTGAAACCATTTTCTGCACTGGTGAGGCGCATATCCACGAAGATGAATGCAACGCCCCAGAGTTCTATTCCGGTGGTGCGAAACTCACCCTTGTGCCCTCTGTGGACGCGAAAATGACACCGGACAGCCTGCGCACCAGCATCGCCAAGGAAGAAACCCGCGGCGTGCATGGCCCGCAGCGCGGCCCGGTATCGCTGACCAATGTGACCGAGCGGGGCACTGTTTATTCCGTGGCCCAAATCGCGGCGCTGACATCCGTCGCAAAAGACTACGGCCTTGCCACCCACCTGGACGGTGCACGGTTTGCCAATGCGCTGGTCGCACTCGGCTGTTCGCCCGCTGACATGACCTGGAAAGCGGGCATTGACGCAGTGAGCTTTGGCGGCACCAAAAATGGCTGCATGGGTGCGGAAGCGGTGATCTTTTTCGACCCCAAACATGCCTGGGAATTTGAATTGCGCCGCAAACGCGGAGCGCATCTTTTCTCAAAACACCGGTTCCTGTCGGCACAGCTGCTGGCCTATCTCGAAGACAATCTCTGGCTGGATCTGGCGGCGCGTGCAAACGCTGCCAACGCTCGTCTGGCACGGGGGCTAAAACAGATCGACGGCACGTCCTACATCTATGAGCCCGAGGCCAATATCAGCTTTGCACGCTGGTCGCGCCGTGCCCACCAGACACTGCACAAGGCAGGGGCAGCCTATTATGTCTGGAATGACGACCTTGCCGGGGATGACCCGGATGAGGCGCTGGAGGCGCGCCTTGTCACCAACTGGGCCACAACGGATGAGAACGTCGACCAGTTTCTGTCGCTGATCCGGGGATAACGCCACCGGCGGACACATCCTGATGGGGGATCATTTTCTGGTCAGAAATATCCCCGCCGGAGGCACAAAAACCAAGCGCAGCGCCAATGCTGGAACAGGCCGCAAATGGGGGATCAGCCCCCAACAGACGCATGTTCAAGATGTCGCCTGATCTCTTCAGAAACCAGTTGCGGGTGGGAAATTGGCGCCATATGTCCTGCCCCCTCGACAACCACCCGCCGAACGTCCGGCAGGCGGGCTTCAAAGACGTCGTGAATGGCTGCGACAATCGACGGGGATTGCGCGCCTTCAATCAGCAGGCACGGCATTGTCAGCGCCTCAAGCGCACCGAGTGCTGCCTGACCATAAAGGTCGTCCCCGGTCACCGGGGCGCAGGCAACAATCAGATGGATCCGCGCCGCCATATCGTCGCGCAGAATGGTCGGCAGCCGCTCCCACGGGGTGCCACCGCCCCAAAGCCCGTGGAACAGACGCGCCGCTTCGATCCGGTCTCCTGCATGGAACGCCGAGGCAAAAGCCCCGTTCATGAAGCCATCCAGCGCGTCAAACACCTCCTGCCCTCTTGCCGCCGCAAACAGGACCGGCTCGATCAGGGTCAGGCTGCGCACCTTTGCGGGGGCAATCTGCGCCACGCGCAACGCAATCACTGCGCCAAAGCTGTGCCCGACCAGATCGACGGGGCCAGTAGCCTCACGGTCCAGAAGCCCTAAAACCGCATCTACCGCCTGCGCGGTATAGTCCCGCTGCGGGTCCCAATCCCCGCTTTGCCCATGGCCCGGCAGATCCGGTGCCAGCATCGACAGGTCATCATCCAGCAGGCGGGCCACACCGCGCCACGCCCCGGAATGGGCCAGCGAACAATGCAGCAAAAGCGCCTCGCGACTGCCCTGCCCCATGCGTGTCCAAAAGGTTTGCGTGCCCGAAAAACTCTCTTTGCTCATGCCTCGCTTATGAGCGGGCGGCGAGATGGGCGTCAAGCTGGACCAGACGGTCCTGCCCCCAGAACCTTGCGTCATCATCGGTGACATAGAAAGGCGACCCGAACACGCCTGCTTTCACCGCATCCTCGGTGTTAGACGCATAGGTTTCGGCCCCATCAAGCATCCCGGTTATGGTCAACATGCGTGAAAAGCCATGGGCCTCCAGCGCATCCCCAATCACCTCGTCTTGGGCGATGTCCTTTTCCTCGGCCCAAGTGGCACGCAAAATGGCCTGCACCAGCGCGCCCACATCACCACCGCCCGCTTTCGCCGCCGCAATGATCGCGTAGGAGGCGGGGGCGGGATTGGTTGGCCAGAAAGCGGGCGTGTGGTTCATCTCCATGCCCAGCTCTGCCGACCAGCGTTTCAGCTCCTGCATCCGATAGTCCATCCGGCTGGGATGGCGATCTGCGGGTTTCTGCCCGCCCATCCGCTCGAAAATCGCCATGATGTCCATCGGTTTGTAGGTGATGCCCACCCCGTGCCGCGCTGCGATCTCCTCAAGCCGCGCCCCGGCCAGATAGGCCCAGGGGGACAGAACCGTGAAATAATAGTCGATATGGGCCAAAATAATCCCTCCTCTTTCCTGCAACCTGTTTAAAGGAATCTGTGCGGGTGGTAAGGGAGGTCATCGTCACGATTCTGTCATACGGGCCACTTGGGGAAGCTACCATGCCGTCGATCACCGAACCGAAACTCATCTCTGGCAATGCCAACCAACCGCTGGCCAAGGCTGTTGCCAAACGCATGTCGCTTCATCGCGGCGAACGTGTGGGGCTGGTGGATGCCCGCGTCGAACGTTTCAACGATCAGGAGGTCTTTGTCGAGATCTACGAAAACGTTCGCGGCGAGGATATGTTCATCATCCAGCCGACCTCGAACCCGGCCAATGACAACCTGATGGAGCTGTTGATCATCTCGGACACGCTGCGCCGCTCCTCCGCCGCCCGCATCACCGCCGTGATCCCCTATTTCGGCTATGCCCGTCAGGACCGCCGCACCAAGGCCCGCACCCCGATTTCGGCCAAGCTGGTGGCAAACCTGATCGCCCAGTCGGGCATCGAGCGGGTGCTGACCATGGACCTGCACGCCACCCAGATCCAGGGGTTCTTTGATATTCCGGTGGACAACCTTTACGCCAGCCCGGTCTTTGCCCTCGACGTGAAACACCATTTCAAGGATTGCCTCGACGAGGTGATGGTCATCTCACCCGACGTGGGCGGTGTGGCCCGCGCCCGCGAATTGGCAAAACGCATCAACGCCCCGCTTGCCATCGTGGACAAGCGCCGCGAAAAGGCCGGGGAAGTGGCTGAAATGACCGTGATTGGCGACGTGACCGGCAAACGCTGCATCATCGTCGACGACATCTGTGACACCGCAGGCACCCTGTGCAAGGCCGCCGAGGTTCTGATCGAACAGGGCGCCAGCGAAGTGCATGCCTATATCACCCATGGCGTCATGTCTGGGCCGGCCGTGGAACGCGTGACCAAATCGGTGATGAAATCACTGGTGATCACGGATTCGATTGAACCCACCGAGGCCGTGCAGAACGCACCGAATATCCGCATCGTGCCCACCGCACCGATCTTTGCGCAGGCCATCCAGAACATCTGGGGCGGCATGTCGGTTTCGTCACTCTTTGACCATGACACGCTGGAACCGCTTTACGAAGGCATGTATACCTGAGCGTTTTCAAGGCGTTGAAAGAACTTTGTTCAAACAGAAGGGCCCGTCAGGGCCCTTTTCCATTCCACCGAAAGCCATTCGTTTTCACCCCACAAAGGGGAGATCGAAAAGGGAAAATCGAATTGCGGCACGAGCTATCAATGATGTGGGCGTGTCGGGAATACCCTATGTCTGCGGCTGGTCCCGAAATGCTTTACGCACCAGGGATTACTCTACATCCCAATTATCCGGATCCGGCATCGGCCCCATCGCCAGCCAGTCGGCACGGATACGGGCGACCTTCGTGTCCCCCCAGGTCCGGAACACGATCTCAAACCCTTCATGGGTGACGTTTTCAGCACAGATATCCGCCCGGAGATTGGTGTTGCAGGACATATCCCACATGGACATGCTTACCTGCACGACCGGCACTTCGGCAAAACGCCCATTGAAGCTGACCGACGCGCGGAACTCTCGCGGTCCCTCTCCGGTCCACATATCGCCGTCATGTTCAAAATCGGAAAACAGAACGCGACTGCCCTGTTCGACGCCCAATAAGTTGCGATCAAATGTCCTCATGGTTGAACCTGAAAATTTCCTTTCATGCCAATAAGCCAAAGAATTCAGGCGTTTTCAAGGCATTCTGCGCAATCTGAAGAAGAGGGGGAAGATTACGATCACAATCAGGCCCGAGAATAGAAAGGGCGCACCGGGCAGGTAAAGAACCGCCTCTTCGGTGGCGAAAAACTGGAACATGCCGGTCATGACCATAGGGGCAATCACGGCGGAGATCGAGCCAAGAGAGGCGATGACCCCTTGCAACAATCCCTGCCGGTCCTCGGCCACGCGATTGGCCATCAGCGCTGTCATTGTCGGTGGCGCCATATCCGAAAGGGCCGCGACCAGAAGGAAGGAAAACATCACCATCACACTTGCAGTCAGGCCAAAGACAACAAAGGCAGCTATCGCACAACCTATTGAAAAGATGAGCGTTTTAAACTCCCCAAAGCGTGGAATCATGAACCGCATCACCACGCCCTGGGTAAAGGTGATCCCGACCCCATAGGCCGCCAGTGTCAGGCCAATCAGCGCCGTGCCCCAACCAAATACCTCGCGCGTCCAGAACGCCCAGAGGGTGGGATAGACCATATTGGCAAACTCAAACAGGAACAGAAGGATCAGCGGAAGCCCCAGCCCCGGCAGGCGGAACGCATCCAGAATAGAGCTGAACGGATTGAGGTCCCGGCGCACAAAGCTGCGTCGTTTTTCCTTGCTAAGGCTTTCTGGCAAAACGAAAATTCCAAACAGGACATTGATACCAGCCATGGCCGCAGATAGCCAGAACGGAGCGGTGATATGCCAGCTGGCCACCACCCCACCGATGGCAGGTCCGATGACAAAACCGATGCCGAACGCTGCGCCAATCAGACCAAAATTCGCCGCGCGCTCCTCGGGTTTCGAAATGTCCGAAAGATAGGCCGTGGCGGTGATATAGGTCCCCCCGGCAATCCCGGCCATGGCACGACCAATCAAAAGCCAGATAAACGTGGTCGACAGCGCCATGATGACATAGTCCACACATAGGGCCACAAGGGCCAACAGCAGCACCGGACGCCGCCCGTAACTATCTGACAAACCACCGATAATCGGCGCAAACAGGAACTGCATCCCGGCATAGGACGCCATCAGAATGCCGCCCCAGAACGCCCCGTCCGCAGTACTGCCCGCCCCCACTTTTGCCATCAGATCCGGCATGATCGGAAACACGATCCCGACCCCGATCGCATCAAGGAACAGGGTGGCAAGGATGAACCAAAGGGCGGCGCGATTTCTCATTGGGGGGTCCGGTGAGTATTAACCAATGGGTCAAGTTCTGACCGGAAGCCGCGCGGGTTGCAATCTTTAAAGTTTTGAGGGGCCGGGAAGGCGAAACTTTAAAGTTTTTAGGGGGGTGGAAGGGGAAAGTTTAAAGTTTTACAGGGGGGGGCAAAATAGAAAAACTGTGACTCCGCCCAGTGTTTTTATAACCTCGCTCACCCTGCTTTGATCAAACGCTTGCCGGAGGTGTAGTGTAATGCGACCCCATGCTCCCCATCCCAAGCACATTCAGCAAACAACGACACGATTGTCCCGGAAAGAGGCGCAGGGTCCGTTGATATTTCCACTTGAATGGTCGTAAATCTGACGAGCTTCCAAATGTCACGCCGCCTTTTTGGCACTTTCGGTGCATCAAATGCAGCCGTTTGTTCCGCCTCCCAATCCAACTGCTTCTGGGGCGTTTCAAAGTCTTCCTCGCAATCCTCAAACGACTGCATGCATGACCGAAACAGGGCTTTTTCTGCTTCTTTTTGCCGCCCGATACGGCGCGCAGAAATTGCACCAACGGCATCCGCTACTTCATTGATTGAGATATTGGATGGGTCAAACTGAACACTCATCTGTGAGCCGGGTATGAATGGTAGTTTTACTTGTCCATTGGTTCTGAGATGGACAAATTCCTGCCGGGTATCATTAAGCAGGTGCATAATTTCTTGCTTGTTCAAAATCAGGATCCTCACCTCAAAACGTGATTGATATTCAACTTAGCTTAAAGCCGAGATATCCGACGAACTGGGCCAATATAAGGCGCAGAGAAAATGGAGTAGATTTCACGGGTGCGGCGGAAAATACACATTCGTGTAGACCGCCCAACAAAAAACCCCGCCACTTGGGCGGGGTTTTTTTATCTTTATCCGGTTTGTCCGGGGGCCGTTTGGCTGCGCGTTAGCGGGCGGAAAGGCCCAGTTCGCTGGCCATGGCGGCGATGTCGACGGTGCGTTTGGCCAGTTCGTCGAGGTTCTCGGCGGTGGCGTTTTCCGTCGCGTTGGCGGCGTCCTGCACAAAGCTGTCCACGACCTCTTGGGTCATTTCAGCCACCGGCACGGCGCGTTCGGCCAGAACCGAGGTGCCTTCTGCGGTGATTTCCGCAAAGCCGCCGGTCACGGCATATTCGGCGTTGCCCTCGGGGCTTTCCACCTTGACGATGCCGGGACGCAGCGTGGTGATGGTCGGCGCGTGCATCGGCATGGCCGTCATGTCGCCATCTGCCCCGGGCAGCTGAACGGCGGTTGCCTTGAGCGAGGCCAGGCTGCGCTCGGGCGACACCAGATCAAATTGCATCGTATCTGCCATTTAGGGTCTCCTTTCAGGATGGTCAGGGGTGGGTTGCCCCACCCCGTCGCGCATCCGATTAAGCGGCGTCAGCGGCCATTTTCTCGGCTTTGGCGATCACTTCGTCGATGCCGCCAACCATGTAGAAGGCGCCTTCCGGCAGGTGGTCATATTCGCCGGCCACAACAGCTTTGAACGAGCTGATCGTGTCTTCGAGCTGAACCTGAACACCGTCCGAGCCGGTGAACACTTTTGCCACGTCGAAGGGTTGCGAGAGGAAACGCTGGATTTTCCGGGCACGGGCCACGGTCAGCTTGTCCTCTTCCGACAGTTCGTCCATGCCGAGGATGGCGATGATGTCCTGCAGCGACTTGTAGCGCTGGAGGATCTGCTGAACGTCGTTTGCAACCTTGTAGTGCTCTTCACCAACGATCTGCGGGTCGAGGATCCGCGACGACGAGTCGAGCGGGTCCACAGCCGGGTAGATGCCGAGCTCAGAGATCGCACGCGACAGAACGGTCGTGGCGTCGAGGTGAGCAAAGGTGGTTGCCGGAGCCGGGTCGGTAAGGTCATCTGCGGGAACGTAGACGGCCTGGATCGAGGTAATCGAACCTTGCTTGGTCGAGGTAATGCGTTCCTGCATCGCACCCATGTCGGTGGCCAGCGTCGGCTGGTAGCCCACAGCGGAGGGGATACGACCGAGAAGGGCCGACACCTCGGAACCCGCTTGGGTAAAGCGGAAGATGTTGTCGACGAAGAACAGAACGTCGGTGCCGGACTGGTCACGGAACTGTTCAGCCAGGGTCAGGCCGGTCAGAGCAACACGAGCACGTGCCCCCGGAGGTTCGTTCATCTGACCGTAAACCAGGGCCACTTGGCTTTCTTCCAGGTTGTCCGGCTTGATAACGTTCGATTCGATCATTTCCCAGTAAAGGTCGTTGCCTTCACGGGTCCGTTCGCCAACACCCGCAAACACCGAGTAGCCCGAGTGCACTTTTGCGATGTTGTTGATGAGTTCCATGATCAGAACGGTTTTGCCCACGCCGGCGCCGCCGAACAGACCAATTTTACCACCCTTGGAATAGGGGGCGAGCAGGTCGATCACCTTGATGCCGGTGACGAGGATTTCCGATTCCGTGGCTTGCTCGTCAAATTCAGGAGCAGGCTGGTGGATGGCGCGGTATTCCTTGGCTTCAACCGGACCTTTTTCGTCCACGGGTTCGCCAACCACGTTCAGGATGCGGCCCAGGGTGGCGTTGCCAACCGGAACCGAGATCGGTGCGCCGGTGTCTTCCACGGCGGCGCCGCGAACCAGACCTTCGGTGGCGTCCATAGCGATACAGCGCACGGTGTTTTCACCGAGGTGCTGCGACACTTCCAGAACCAGTTTGTTGCCATTGTTGTCGGTGTTGAGTGCGTTCAGAATTTCGGGAAGGGCATCCTCGAACTGAACGTCTACAACGGCGCCGATCACCTGGGTGATCTTACCTTTTGCATTTGCCATTGTCGTTTCTCCGATTTCTTAGAGCGCCTCGGCGCCCGAAATGATTTCGATAAGTTCGTTGGTGATCACAGCCTGACGCGAGCGGTTGAACTCGATGGTCAGCTTGTCGATCATTTCGCCAGCGTTGCGGGTTGCGTTGTCCATGGCGGACATCCGCGCGCCCTGCTCTGACGCCGCGTTTTCCAGAAGCGCCGAGAAGATCTGGGTGGCCACGCCCGAGGGCAGCAGCGTTTTCAGAATGCCTTCTTCCGACGGTTCGTAATCATAGACCACCGATGCATCCGCACCCTCTTCAGGCGCGTCGAAGCTGGCCGGGATGACCTGCGTCGCGGTCGGGATCTGGCTGATCACGCTTTCGAACTTGTTGTAAAAGATCGTCGCCACGTCGAACTCACCTTCGTTGAAACGATGGATGAGGTCATGGGCGATGGATTGTGCGTTGGCATAGCCGACGTTGCGCACAGCCGAAAGATCCACATGGTCCACCATCTGGTCTTCGAAATCACGCTTCATCTGCTCGCGGCCTTTTTTGCCGACCGTCAGGATTTTCACCGTCTTGCCGTTGGCCGTCAGCTCAGCTGCCTTTGCACGCGCCATCTTCACGATCGACGAGTTGAAGCCACCGCAGAGGCCGCGTTCGGCGGTCATGACCACAAGCATGTGGACTTGATCGGAACCCGAGCCTGCCAGAAGCGCAGGGGCATTGCCCCCGGCCGAGGCGGCCGCCAAGCTACCCAGAACGGCGTTGAACCGTTCTGCATAGGGACGACCTGCTTCGGCAGCTTCCTGTGCCCGCCGCAGTTTTGCGGCGGCCACCATCTGCATGGCCTTCGTGATCTTCCGCGTGGATTTCACGCTTTCGATCCGGTTTTTGAGGTCCTTAAGGTTGGGCATCGTTTGAGCCCCCCTTAAGCGAAGTCAGCGGCGAACGCGTCCAGCGCAGCTTTGACTTTGTCTTCCAGCTCACCTTTAACCTTACGGTCATTGTTGGTGATATCTGCCAGCAGATCTGCGTGGTTCGAACGCAGGTGGTTCAGAAGACCAGCTTCGAAACGACCCACTTCCGACACGTCGATCTTGTCGAGGTAACCATTGGTCCCGGCGAAGATCACGCAGACGATTTCTGCGTTGGTCAGCGGCGAGTACTGGGCCTGCTTCATCAGCTCGGTCAGGCGGGCACCACGGTTCAGGAGCTGCTGGGTTGCGGCATCAAGGTCCGAGCCGAACTGAGCAAAGGCTGCCATCTCGCGATACTGAGCCAGCGACAGTTTCACCGGGCCGGCAACCGAAGACATGGCTTTGGTCTGGGCCGAGGAGCCAACGCGCGACACCGACAGACCGGTGTTCACAGCGGGACGGATCCCTTGGTAGAACAGTTCGGTTTCCAGGAAGATCTGACCGTCGGTGATCGAGATCACGTTGGTCGGAATAAACGCGGACACGTCGCCGCCCTGGGTTTCAATGATCGGCAGAGCGGTCAGCGAACCGGCGCCGAAATCTTCGTTCAGCTTGGCCGAACGTTCCAGCAGGCGCGAGTGAAGATAGAAAACGTCACCCGGATAGGCTTCACGTCCCGGCGGACGACGCAGCAGCAGCGACATCTGACGATAGGACACGGCCTGTTTCGACAGGTCATCATAGATGATCAGCGCGTGGCGGCCATTGTCACGGAAGTGCTCGGCCATGGCGGTTGCGGCATAGGGTGCCAGGAACTGCATGGGCGCCGGGTCGGATGCGGTAGCAGCCACGACAATCGAATATTCAATCGCGCCGGTTTCTTCCAGTTTCTTCACCAGCTGGGCAACGGTCGAACGCTTTTGGCCGACGGCGACATAGACGCAGTACAGCTTTTTGGATTCGTCGTCGCCGGCGGCGTCGTTGTAGGATTTCTGGTTCAGGATCGCGTCCAGAGCAACGGCGGTTTTACCGGTCTGACGGTCACCAATGATCAGCTCGCGCTGGCCACGGCCGATCGGGATCATGGCGTCAACCGATTTCAGGCCGGTTGCCATCGGTTCGTGAACCGATTTACGCGGGATGATGCCCGGGGCTTTCACGTCAGCCACGCCACGCTTTTTCGCGTTCAGCGGGCCTTTGCCGTCGATCGGGTTGCCCAGACCGTCCACAACGCGACCCAGAAGTTCGTCACCGGTGGGCACGTCCACAATGGCGTTCGTACGTTTGACGGTGTCGCCTTCTTTAATGTCGCGGTCCGAACCGAAGATAACAACACCAACGTTGTCGGCTTCGAGGTTCAGGGCCATCCCGCGGATACCACCGGGGAATTCGACCATTTCACCGGCCTGGATGTTGTCCAGACCGTGCACGCGGGCAATACCGTCACCGACGGAGAGCACACGACCAACTTCAGCAACTTCGGCGTCCTGGCCAAAGTTCTTGATCTGGTCCTTAAGGATCGCAGAGATTTCTGCTGCTTGGATACCCATTATCCGACCTCTTTCATGGAATTCTGCAATGCATTGAGCTTGGCTTTGATCGACGTATCGATCATGCGCGAGCCCACTTTCACGACGAGGCCGCCGATGAGGCTTTCATCAACGGCCACACTCACTTTCACATCCTTGCCAATGGAGCCCGTGAGCGCCTTGGCAAGCTTGTCTTGTTGCGCCTTGGTCATGGCCTTGGCCGAAGTCACCTCAGCGGTCACCTCACCCTTGTCCTCGGCGATCAGCGCGCGCAGCGCGGCGACCAGTTGAGGCACAGCAAACAAACGACGCTTCTGGGCCATCAGACCCAGCGTGTTTGCCACCATTGGCGAAAGTTTCATTTTCTTGGCGATGGCGGCGATTGCGGCGCCCTGTTCTTCGCGGGTTACAACCGGCGAAGTGATCAGGTTGCGGAAATCGGCACTATCGGCGAGAGCTGCGTCCAGGGCGTCGATATCCCCTTCCACAGCTTTCAGGTCTTTGCCTTCCTTAGCCAGTTCGAAAACGGCCGTGGCATATCGCTGGGCAATTCCAGCAGAGATCGCGACTGGTTCGGACACGTCCACCCTTCCGATGTCTTGAGCCCCTTTGTGACGTGCCGTTAAGCACATCGGGGCGGCCTACAGATGCCGCGGTTTTCGCGTGTCATCTAAATCGGGTCGGGATGTAGCAAGGAATTCCCAATCTCGCAACAGGCTTGCACGGGTTTAACGCCAACATAATACCGTTCTGACGCCCTTAAACGCAATCTGTCGCGGTCAGACCCCTATGGGCATGGGGAAATCTGGAAAAACCGGGGAAAAGTCATAACGAGTCGTTTTCGGTATGCAATTGCATCCCAAAAAGCATTTCACAGGTTAAATCGTTCCCCAATTGCCACAGTAAGCCCCCCTCCACACCCTATTCCGGCGACTGTTCAGCATGTGATTCTCGCCATTTTCAGGACGATTTGCGACCCCACGCAGGGCCGCCCCACCAACCGGGGGCCTGAACCCCTGCCCCGTCCAACAGGTGCCGCGCAGTGAGTATTGTCCAAAGATCACCCGGAGGTCGTCGGCGCCGTGGGTTCCGGCACCCCCATGCCTTCCAGCACCTTCAGCGGCTTGCGCACCCGCTGCGCCAGGCCCGGACGGCGTGGTGCCGGGATCTGTTTGGACACTTCGACCATCAGGACGCCCCCGCCCATCACAATCGGCAACTGCTGCCCGGCGCGTTCCCAGAAATTCCCGGTCTTGAGCCAGAACCGGCGCGACGAGGGGGGCTGGTAAAGTGCCGACAGATGCCGCTCGACGTTAAAGCCATATGTCTTGAGCTGCCCCTCAAGCTGCCCCGCCGAATAGGGCCGGCCATAACCAAAGGGCGTCTTGTCAGAGCGTGCCCAAAGCCCGGCCCGGTTCGGCACCACAAACAGCGCGCGGCCACCGGGGCCCAGCACCCGGTAACACTCATCCAGCAGGAAGGCCGGGTTTTCGCTTGTCTCCAGCCCGTGCATCAGGACCAGCCGATCCACCACCCCGTTTTCGAGCGGCCAGATCGTATCCTCAACCAGCGCGGCCACATTGGCCATTCCCGCAGGCCAGGGCATCACCCCCTGCGGGGCAGGCATCAACCCCATCACCCGGCGCGCGGTCTTCAGATAGGGGCGCAGCAAAGGCACCGCAAAACCGAACCCCGCCACGGTCTGCCCCTTGCAGCGTTCGGGCGGCCACAGCGCCACCACCTTGTCACGCACCGCCTTCTGCGCCGAACGGCCCAGCGTGCTGCGGTAATAAAAATTGCGAAGGTCTTGCACATCAAGATGCATGGGCGGCCTTTGACTGGCGGATCTTCCCCGCACGATAGCGCACCCGGCGAGAAATGCCAGCACTCTCAATCCGTTCGACAAAAGCTGTGTCGGTAGAACCGATCTGCCGCGCCCCCGGCACTCAAGCCCCGGCAGCTTTCCTCCCCCCGCCCCGGCCCAACCCCGGCCTGGAAACCCAAGGACTGGCTCAGCTTATTTTCTTGTCAGAAATATCCCGGGGTGAGGACGAAGTCCGAGGGGCAGCGCCCCTTTTCCAACCGCCCCTTTTCCAACCACCCGGCCTCAGGACCGCCCAGCCTCAGGACTGGCGAGGGGGGGCAGCTCACGCCGTCTTCTCAAACACGCAAAGGAGGTTGTTGGCCGGCATTTCGATCAGGGCAAGCTGGGTGAGGCCGCCCCCCTCCGCCAGCCGGGTCACATCTTCGACGGCCTTATAGCCAATCGCGGCATCGCTGCCGCGCAAGCGGGCGTCAAAGGCGCGATCCCCGTCGGACCGGAACTGTCCGCCCATCCGAAACGGGCCATAAAGGCACCACCGTCCGCCTTTTTCCAACGAGCGCGCCACCCCGGCCACCACTTCGCGCAGGGCCTCCTCGCTGATCAGATGCAACAGGTTTACGGTCATCAGCACGTCAAACCCCTCCACCTTCCAGCCCGGTGCGCTGGCATCCAGAAACTGCGCGATCCGCATATTGCGATGGCCCGCCCGGGCCCGCCAGGCGTCGATACTGTCAAGCCGCTCTGGCGCGATATCGGTGGGTTGCCAGACGATGCCGGGAAAGGCCCCGGCATAGGCAATGGCATGTTCGCCGGTCCCGGACGCAAGTTCCAGCCCATAGCCACGTTCCGGCAGATAGGGCGCTATGGCGTCAAGGATCGGGGGGATATTGCGGGCCGCAGACGGGGCGGACAGGCGCACATCATCGCGCGCCGCTGCCCCTTCCGGGCCAACGGGATGGGCCGTGGAATGGGGCACCTCTCCGACCATGCGCCGCTCCGTTCTGCATCCTGTCACATATTGTCCTGTGTCTCAGTATTGTGTCCCGGCGGCAATTGCGCAAGAGTGGTTGTCCACGTGATGAAAGGCCCTCCATGCTGACCCTTGTGACCCTGCCCTGCCTGACCGACAATTACGCCTATCTTCTGCATGATGATGAAACCGGGTCGACCGCGGCGATTGATGTGCCGGAGGCGGCGCCGATCCTGCGCGAGTTGAAGATGCGCGGCTGGCACCTGAGTGAGATCTGGCTGACCCATCACCACTGGGATCACATTGATGGCGTGGCTGATCTTGTGGCCGCCACCGGTGCCCCGGTTCTGGGGGCGGCTGCGGATGCCCACCGCCTGCCCCCGCTGGCCAGGGCTGTTTCGCCCGGTGAGACGTTCTTATTCGGGTCCCATACCGTCGACATCCTTGACGTGCCTGGCCATACAATCGGTCATATCGCCTTTCACGTCCCGGCCGCCCGCGCCGCCTTTACCGGCGACAGCCTGATGGTGATGGGCTGTGGTCGCCTGTTCGAAGGCAGTCCCGAGCAGATGTGGCACAGCCTGTCTGCCCTTGCAAAACTGCCCGCCGATACCAATATCTGTTCCGGCCATGAATACACGGCCTCCAACGCCGCCTTTGCGATCACCATCGAACCTGACAACGCAACCCTTGCCGCCCGCCGGCAGGATATCGACAAGGCGCGCGCGCAGCGCCTGCCCACCGTTCCGGCCCCGCTGTCGCTTGAACTTGCTACCAACCCGTTCCTGCGTGCCCATCTGCCCGAGGTGAAAGCCGCCCTTGGCATGACAGGTGCCGCTGATGTCGATGTGTTTGCCGAAATTCGGCACCGAAAAGACACGTTTTGACGTTTTCAACAATTCACGAGTTCAGTTTTCCCAAAAAATCGCGTATCATATCAATGTCTTGAGCAGCTTGCGCAGCACTTGGGATGAGGGGTTTCTCTGTTGCCTCCGCCTGTCGGGGCCAATAGAAGACCGTTAATCTTCACGGTAAATTCCCAGAAAATTGACATAAAACCCCTTGAAGAAGCGCCGGGAAAACCGAAACTTAAACATATGAGGCCAATCTGGGGGAAATTGACCCCAAGCAGGGAAGCCTGTGCAGATTACGAGGAGAATGCCACGTGCCGTCCTTTTCTAAACCGCTGGAAGACGCCATTCACCACGCGCTTGCGCTTGCCAATGAGCGAAAACATGAACTGGCCACGCTGGAGCATCTGCTGCTGGCCCTGATTGACGAACCCGACGCTGCACGGGTGATGCAGGCCTGTTCGGTCGATCTGAACGCCCTGCGCAAGGATCTGCTGGAATTCATCGAAACCGAGCTTGCGACCCTGATCACTGATGTCGACGGCAATGAGGCCGTGCCGACCGCTGCCTTCCAGCGGGTGATCCAACGGGCCGCCATCCATGTGCAAAGCTCGGGCCGCACCGAAGTGACCGGGGCAAATGTGCTGGTTGCGATCTTTGCCGAACGCGAATCCAACGCGGCCTTCTTCCTGCAAGAACAGGACATGACCCGCTATGACGCGGTGAATTACATCGCCCATGGCGTGGCAAAAGATCCCGATTTCGGAGAGCCCCGCCCCATCACCGGCACCCCCGATTTCGACGAGGAAATGTCCGAAGCGCAGCCGGTTGAGGAAAAGGAAACCGCCCTGGGCAAATATTGTGTCGATCTCAATGCAAAAGCCCGCGAAGGCGAGATTGACCCGCTGATCGGGCGCGACCACGAAGTCGAACGTGCCATTCAGGTCCTGTGTCGTCGCCGCAAGAACAACCCGCTTCTGGTGGGCGATCCCGGCGTGGGCAAGACCGCCATTGCCGAAGGGCTGGCCACCAAGATCGTTGGCGGGCAAACCCCTGAAATCCTGTCAGAAACCACGATCTACTCGCTCGACATGGGCGCGCTTCTGGCAGGCACCCGTTATCGCGGCGACTTTGAAGAGCGGCTGAAAGCGGTGATGAAAGAGCTGGAAGACCATCCCGACGCGGTGCTGTTCATCGACGAGATCCATACGGTGATCGGTGCCGGTGCCACCTCGGGCGGGGCGATGGATGCCTCGAACCTGCTCAAACCTGCCCTTCAGGGCGGCAAGCTGCGCTGCATGGGGTCCACCACCTACAAGGAGTTCCGCCAGCATTTCGAAAAAGACCGCGCCCTGTCGCGCCGGTTCCAGAAAATCGACGTGAACGAACCGTCGGTCGAAGACGCGGTGAAGATCCTCAAAGGGCTGAAACCCTATTTCGAAGAACATCACGGGGTCAGCTTCACCGCCGATGCCATCAAATCTGCTGTGGAACTGTCCGACCGCTATGTGAATGACCGCAAATTGCCGGACAAGGCGATTGATGTGATTGACGAAGCTGGCGCGGCCCAGCACCTCCTGCCCAAGGACAAGCGCAAGACCTCGATCGGCGTGACCGAAATTGAAGCCGTGGTCGCCAAGATCGCCCGGATCCCGCCGAAAACCGTGTCCAAGGATGATGCGGAAACGCTGCGTGATCTGGAAAAATCGCTCAAGCGGGTGGTGTTTGGACAGGACAAGGCGATCGAAGCGCTGTCCTCGGCCATCAAATTGGCCCGTGCCGGGCTGCGCGAGCCGGAAAAACCCATCGGCAACTACCTGTTCGCGGGCCCCACCGGCGTCGGCAAGACCGAGGTCGCCAAACAGCTTGCCGACAACCTCGGCGTGGAGCTGCTGCGCTTCGACATGTCGGAATATATGGAGAAACACGCCGTTTCCCGCCTGATCGGCGCCCCTCCCGGCTATGTCGGGTTTGATCAGGGCGGCCTCCTGACCGATGGCGTGGATCAGCATCCGCATTGCGTGCTGCTTCTGGATGAGATGGAAAAGGCCCATCCGGATGTCTACAACATCCTGCTGCAGGTCATGGATAATGGCGAACTGACCGATCACAACGGTCGCACCGTCAGCTTCCGCAACGTGGTGCTGATCATGACCTCGAACGCAGGGGCGTCGGAACAGGCCAAGGCGGCCGTGGGCTTTGGCCGTGAGCGGCGCGAAGGCGAAGACACCGCCGCGATTGAACGCACCTTCACGCCGGAATTCCGCAACCGTCTGGACGCGGTGATCAGCTTTGCGCCGCTGGGCAAAGAGGTGATCTTGCAAGTGGTCGAGAAATTCGTGCTGCAACTGGAGGCCCAGCTTCTGGATCGCGGTGTGACCATCGAACTGACCCGCGCCGCCGCCGAATGGATCGCCGACAAGGGCTATGACGACCGGATGGGCGCCCGCCCGCTGGGTCGGGTGATCCAGGAACATATCAAGAAGCCGCTGGCAGAAGAGCTCCTGTTCGGCAAGCTGTCCAAGGGCGGCATGGTGCAAGTCGGCATCAAGGGCGGCGAATTGGAGCTGCGTATCGAGAAGCCGAAAAAGCCGCAGCTGGGATCCCGTAAAAAGCCCCCGCTGCTCACCGCGGACTGATGCGGAAAACCGGATATCTGATGATCCTTGCCCTGGCCGCAGCCCCCGCTGCGGCCTTTGCAGATATAGGGGGCACAGATATCGGGCACGCGAAACTAAGAGGACCAAAATTTGCCCAGCCGGTTGAGTGTGTTCTGGGCGAAAGCTGTTTCATCCTGAACCTCACAGACGCGGACCCCGGCGAGGGCGTGGCCGATTACACCTGCGGCCCGCGCAGCTACGACGGGCATAAAGGCACCGATTTCGCCCTGCCCTCTTACGCGGCAATGCGAAAGGGTGTGACTGTGCTGGCCGCGGCGCCCGGCCGGGTCAAGGGGCGGCGGGACGGCATGGAGGATGCGCTTTACGGATCCGAAGGCGCCCCTGATGTGAGCGGGCGGGAATGCGGCAACGGGGTTGTGATCGACCATGGCGGTGGTTGGGAAAGTCAATATTGCCATATGGCCCAGGGATCGGTGACGGTGCGAACCGGCGACAAGGTCCGGATGGGCCAGGTGCTCGGCCGGGTTGGCCTGTCCGGCAAGACGCAATTTCCACATCTGCACCTGTCCCTACGCAAAGATGGAAAAGTTGTGGACCCGTTCCACCCCGACGCAGCTTTTGCAGCACCAACCAAATGCCTCTCACCTGACCTGTCAGACGGGCAGCTCTGGCTGACCCCGATCCCCTACCCGACCGGCGGCATTGCCAGCACCGGGTTTGCCAGCGATATCCCCCAATTTGATGAGATCAAGCAGGGCAACACCCCTATCACCCCTCTTCCCGCAGACGGCCCGGCCCTGGTGGGTTGGAGCATGGTTTACGGCCCACGCCGGGGGGACATTCTGCACCTGCGCATTGAAGGTCCCACGGGGATGGTGGGCGAGCAGAAGATCGAGATGACCAAAACGCAGGTTCTGGCCTTTCGCGCCTTTGGCAAAAAGACCCGCACGGCGTGGCCTGAGGGAATATATCGGCTGGATAGCTGGATGATCCGGGCTGGCAAGGTGATTGATGCCACCTCAACCGAGGTTGCGGTCCGCTGAAACGGGCAGACCAGACGCGGCGGGACGCGTCCTGACCGCAGGGGCCGCATAAGGTGAGCCGCGGAATAGACGAAGGCCGCCCCCTCCCGAAACACCGTCGCAAGCCCCCCAAAAACACTGGAGGCTGGCCCTCTTACCGCTCTGTCAGTTTCAGCTCAATCCGCCGGTTCTGCGCGCGCGCGGCATCGGTATCTGCGGGGTTCACCGGGCGGTATTCCCCAAAACCGGTGGCGGCCAGCCGGTTCGGCGGAAAGCCCAGATCGTCAATCATGTATTCCACCACCGACAGGGCACGGGCCTGGCTGAGCGCCCAGTTATTGCGAAACTCCCCCGTCCCCGACAAGGGCTGGTTGTCGGTGTGCCCATCAACGCGGATCACCCAATCCACTTCGGGCGGGATCAGATCCGCCACTTCGAACAATAGCGCGGCCACCTTGGCCACCTGCGCCTGTCCCGCAGGTTTCAGCACCGCATCACCCGAGGAAAACAGCACCTCGGAGGAGAACACAAACCGGTCTCCAACAATCTGCACCCCTTCTCGATCCCCAAGAACCTGACGCAGTTTCCCAAAGAATTCAGACCGATAGGCGGCAAGCTCCTTGGCTTCTTCTTCCAAACGCCGACGTTCCGCCTCTTCCAACGCGGCCCGTTTGCGCTCCTCGGCGGCGACCCGCGCCAGTGCCGCATTCAGCTCGGTGCCCAGTTTCTGGATCTGCACCTGCGCGCGTTCATCGCGTTCATTTCCCGCATCCAGTATCGCCTGCAAGGAGCCAAGCTGCGCGCGCAATGCCGCCACCTGTTCATTGAGCAGGGCCACCTGACGCTGAGCCTCGGCAGAGCTGGCCTCTTCTTCGGACAAGGCCAAATTGGCCACCGCCAGCAGGCGCTTTTGCTCCTCCGCCTCCGACAGGGCCGCCTCGGCGCGGGTTTCAGCGGCGAGCCGCTCGGCAAGGGCTGCACGCAGCTCTTCGCCCAGCCGCTTGGCGTCCACCCCTTCGGATTTCAACGCCTCAAGCTCCAGCATCGCGGCCGCCAGACGCGCATCCAGATCCACACCGGCCGCTTTTGCCGCCGCCAGCAGGGTCAGCGTTTCCTCGGCCTCTTTGCGGCTTGCTTCCAGCGCGAGGGTCATCGCGGTCAGCTCCGCATCGGCATTTTCAAGCCGCGCGCGAAGCGCCTCGGCGGCGGCGGCTTCTGCAAGGCGCCCGGCCTCTTCTTCGCTTAACGCCTTTTGCCCCTCCGCCACGTCCGCCTCAAGACCGGCCACCAGCGCCTCCAGTGCTTCGCGCTTGGCCGCAGCCAGCCGCGCGGCTTCGACGCCTGCGTCAATCTCATCGCGGGCCTGGGCCAGCGCGAGTTGCAACGCCTCCTGATCTGAAATCAGCGCGGCTTTGGCAGCCTCCAGATCTTCAATCGTTGCGGCCATTTGCGTGCCCGCGGCAAGGGCCTCATCGCGTTGCGACAGGAGGGCGGCGACCTGCGCCTCGAAGCTGGTGATCTGGGCGGACTGGGCGGCGATCTGCTCTTCCTGTGCTGTGGTCTGCGCGGTGAGCTGGGCAATCAGCGCGGTCTGGGCATCGGCAATATTGCGCGCCTCGGACAGGGTTGCGCTGAGCCGCCCGACCTGCCCTTCCAGATCCGCAGAGCGGGTGCGTTCCAGCCCCAGCGCATCAGCAAGTTCGGCCACCTGCAGGCTCAGCTCATCCAGTTCATGCGCCTGACCTGAGATGGTTTCGCGCAGGACAAACTGCACCACCATAAAGATGGTCAGCACGAAAAACAGCACCAGAAGCAGCGCGGTCATCGCATCGACAAAGCCGGGCCAGATTGACCCGCTGACCCGATTGGTGGAACGCCGCGACATGGCCATGGGTTACACCTGACCCTCTGTTTCGTCCTGCCCGGCCGCCACGCGGATCACCTGGATCAGGGTCCCCAGATCCTGGCGCAGTTCCGCCATGCTTTCCTGACGCCCGGCCTGCATTTCCTCAAGCAGGCGCAACATCTGCACGTCGATCGAGCGCAGGCGCATCCGGCTTTCGGCATCGGGATGGGTGCCCACTTCGCCCTGCCCTTCGAGCGCATTGATCACCCGGCCCTGCCCGTCGATCATCTGTTTCATGGCAAGGTTGAGGTCGGTAAGTTGCGCAAGATGCGGGGTCAGGTCAGGGGCGGGCATCGGGGCGGGCTGGTGCTGTGTGGCGTCGATCTTTTCCGTCAACGCATGGACCTGGCCTGCAAGATCCCCCAGCCGCGCATCCAGTTTCGCCCGGTTCACATCGGTCTGCAGGAACATCGCCTGCATTGCCTCAACCTGTTCGGCCATGGCGGAAAGATAGGCAACCGCGGCGCTGTCCCCGTCCCCCTCTGCAGGGGCGATGGACAATTTGGTGATGGTGGACAGCCATTCCTCAAGCTCGCGGTAAAACCGGTTCTGGCCATGGCCTGCAAACAGCTCCATCAGCCCCACAACCAGCGACCCGGCCAGGCCGAGAAGGGAGGAGGAAAAGGCCGTTCCCATGCCGCCCAGCTGCTCTTCCAGCCCGCTCATCAGGCGGTTGAATACCTCAACCCCGCCTTCATCGCCAGAGGGCGCGAGCGAGCCGATGGTCTTTACAACCGCGGGAACGGTGGTGGCGAGGCCGAAAAATGTCCCCAGAAGTCCAAGGAAAATCAGGAGGTTGACAATGTAACGCGTGATATCACGGGCCTCGTCAATGCGAGTGGCCACACTGTCGAGGATCGAGCGCGATGACGAGGCCCCGATCTGCAGCCGTGCCCCTCGGGTCGACAGCAGCTTGGCCAGGGCCGCGAGCAGGCGTGGCGCGCGATCCGGGTTGGTCCCTTCACGCTCGCCCACAAATCCTTCGATCCAGATCACCGAGGCCGCCACCTGCCAGACCTGCCAGAAACAGGCCAGAAGGCCAACCACGAAGACCAGAGCGATAAAGGCATTGAGATAAAGATTGGCAAGGAAGACCGGCAGCACCTGCGGCAGGGCGACAAAGCCCCCGAAGCCCACAAGGCCCAACACCACCAGCATCACAAAGATCTGGCGGAAAGGTTGAGAAAATTGCGGCTCGGCCCCTTTGCGGCGCGTCACGGACGGCCTGCTATCTGGCTCTTTCATCGGGTATTTTCCCTATCGCCTGAATGTTTTGCGGTCAGGATAGGGGGGATTGGGCGCCCTGCCAAGCGCGAATGCGGTTCGGGAAACAGGAGGCCGATCAGGGGGCAGATGCGGTCAGAGGGCTTCGGTGATTTCGCGCACACGGGCCGCAAGCCAGCTGAGATCCGGGTCTTCGATCCCCAGCGTCGCCAGATGGTCAGCGGTGTTATAAAGATAATCGGTGTTGGGGCCGCGCCCACCAACGGCAGTGGCGATGATATGGGCCTGGTCCAACAGGTCGATATGGCAATATTGCACATGATCGGGGTCGATCACATAGGTCACGGCCTCGACCTCGCGCCCATCGGCCAGGGTGATTTTCAGGGTTTTCTCAAGATAGGCAGAGGAGACCAGCTCGCGCTCACGCAGCTCTGCCATGGTCTTGTCTTCGCGTCCCGGGGTGACGCGAAAGGCCACGCCCTGACAGGATGCCCCCGCCTCCTCGTCAAGCGCCAGCACAAGACCGGGCTTTTCCTCGGTGCCGCGATGATGGATCGAGCGCATGCAGAAAGACCGGTGATACCCCGCAAGGGTCGCGATCACGGTTTCATCATGATCAAAGCCCGGATGCCAGATCAGAGATCCGTAACCAAAGACCCACAATTCGGAATTGCCCATGCCCATACCCTTTCCGTCCAGCGCGCGCTCCCCATATAAGGGGGCAGGTGTTAAGAGGGAAGCGGTATGCGCAAACTGATTGTGATTGCAGTGGTTCTGGCGGGGCTCTGGTCCGGGTATTGGTGGGTTGGGGCCGGAGCGGCCGAGCGCGCCTATCAGGGCTGGTTTGCCGAACGGCGGGCAGATGGCTGGGTGTCCGACTACGAGGCATTGCGCGTGCAGGGGTTTCCGAACCGGTTCGATATGGTGGCTGAAGGCGTTCATCTCGCGGACCCGGAGACCGGGCTGGCCTGGTCGGCAGATCTGTTCCAGCTTCTCACCCTCAGCTACAAGCCCAACCACCTGATCGCTGTCTGGCCCGGCACCCAGCGCCTGTCGACCCCCTTGCAGAATATCGACATCACGGCGCAGGATTTCAAAGCGTCACTTGTCGTGGATCCCACGCCCTCCCTGCCCCTGAACCGCTCCTCATTCGTGATCGAAGACATGACCCTGACCTCCTCTCTGGGTTGGACCGCCACGCTGGGGTCCGCCAATATCGCCACCCGGCAAGTGGACGGGAAACCGACCGAACATGAAGTTCATCTGGAGGTGAAAGAGTTCGTCCCCCCCTCAGAACTTGTGCAAAGCTTTGATACCAACAGCCTGCTGCCCCCGTCTTTTGAAGGCGTTACAGTGCAGGGCAAAGTGGCGTTTGACGCCCCCTGGGATCTGGCCGCCCTGGAACAGGAACGCCCGCAGCCCACCGAGATCAAACTGGACATGCTGCGGGCCAAATGGGGTGAGATGGTATTGCAGGCCGCAGGCGCCCTCACCGTGAACAGCGCCGGTCAGCCCAACGGGAAAATCACCGTGAAGGCGCGGAACTGGCGCGAAATGGTGGCGCTGGCCAAAGCCTCTGGGCTGATTGATCCGGCCTTTGAAGGCACCGTCATCGGCGCGCTTCAACTGTTGTCCAGCCTCTCGGGGGACCCTGACACGCTGGATGTGCCTTTGGGATTTTCCGGCGGTTTCATGTCCCTGGGGCCGCTCCCAATTGGCCGCGCGCCAAGCTTTCATCTGCGCTGACGCAGCGGGGTGGCGGCCCGCCCGACGGGCCATATCGCCATCCTCATGTCTCATTTTCTTGCCGAAAATACCTCGGGGTGAGGACGCAGTCCGAGGGGCAGCGCCCCTGCCCCGCCCTCGACACTGCGCAAACTCGACACTGCGCAAACTAGAAAACTGCCCCTCCCGGCCGTCAAGCCCTCAATAGCCGCGCGTTTTGTCCACCAGATGTAACAGCGCCTCTCCCGCCTCGGATCTTCGTATGTTCTCCGCAATCACCTGGCTGGCCGTGTCTGGCCGGGTTTCAGAGGCGATATGCGGGGTCACGGTTACATTGGGGTGCGCCCAGTAGGGGTGAGTTTTGGGCAGGGGCTCCACCCGGAACACGTCCAGCGTGGCATGGCCCACCTGCCCGCTATCAAGCGCTGCGAGCAGGGCGTTATCCTCGATCAACGGGCCACGCCCGGGGTTCAGGATCCGCGCGCCTTTGGGCAGCAGTGCCAGCGTGTTAGCATTGAGGGTGTTTTCCGTGGCCGGTGTATCGGGCAGAAGCAACACAAGGATCTCTGCCTGGGTCAGAACATCGCGCAACCCGTCTTCCCCACTATGACAGCCGACCCCCGGCAGGGATTTTGCGCTCCGGCTCCACCCATGCACATTGAAATTCAGCGCCGACAGGGCCTGCGCACAGGCAGCACCCAAATTCCCCAATCCCAGCACCCCCACGGTCCGGTGCCGTGCAAGCGGCGGAATGTGAACCTCCCACGCTTGATCCTGCCGGCAGATATCCAGATCCATATCAAGGTGATAGCGCAGGGTATGCCCCACCACCCATTCCACCATCCCTTCGGTCAACCCCTGGTCCACCATCCTGGTATAAGGCTGGGTCAGGGTCGGGTTGGTGACGATGCTCTCCACCCCAGCCCAGAGGCCCAGCACAGCCTTGCACCGGGTATAGGGGCTGAGGTCAGACAGGGGACCAAACGGGGCGTAGATGATGTAATCCACCTCCTCCGGAGCAAAGGCCTGACGCAGATCCGCCACCACGCCCGCCTCGCAAAAAGCGGCTTCCAGCGCGGGCTTATACACTGGCCAAAGCGCATCACGCCCGGCAAACAGCACATTGACACTCCTGTGGGCAGCGGTCGGGGCAACAATCGAGGCTGGGGTCATCAGGGGATCCTTTTCAAGATATCGGACGCGCCGCAGATGCCTAACGCTTCTGTCGCGCCCTATGCACATGGGCAGACTGCACCAGACCAAAGCCGATGAGAAGCACCAGCATGGACGAGCCCCCATAGCTGACCATCGGCAGCGGCACGCCCACCACCGGCGCCATTCCCATCACCATCGACATATTCACCGCGAAAAACAGGAAAAAGGTGACCGCGATCCCAAGGATCAGAAGGGACGAGAACCGGTCCCGGTTCTGCACGGCGGAAATCACGCAGAACACAAGGATCAGCACGTAAAGCCCAAGCAGACCCGCTCCGCCCAGAAAGCCGAACTCCTCAGCCAGCGTGGTAAAGATGAAATCCGTGTGTTTTTCCGGCAGGAAGTTCAGCCGCGACTGCGTGCCCTGCATGAACCCCCGCCCGGTCCAGCCACCGGACCCCAATGCAATCTTTGACTGGGTGATGTGATAGCCCGCCCCTAACGGGTCCGAAGAGGGATCAAGGAAGGTGTCGATGCGACGATACTGATAGTCTTTCAGAAGCTGCCAGGGCGTGCCGCGTGACAGGAACACACCGGTAACCAGCCCCACGCCGCTCAGGATCACCGCCCCAAAATACCACAGGCTGACCCCGGCCAGAAACATCACCACCCCACCACCGGTCACCAGCAGGATCGACGTGCCCAGATCGGGCTGTTTCAGCACCAGCATGGTCGGCAGGGCAATCAACACCAGCGGCAAAAGCACCCAAAGCGGACGCGAAACCTTTTTCACATCCAGCCAGTCGTAATAGGCGGCAAGGATCATGATCAGGCTGATCTTCATCAGCTCCGAAGGCTGCAAACGCATGAAACCAAGGTCAATCCAACGCTGTGCCCCCATGCCGGTTGTGCCAATCAGCTCCACCAGCACCAAAAGCACCAGAGAGACGAGATAGCCAAGCCCCGCCATATTGCGCCAGAACCAGATCGGCACCATTGCCGTGATGAACATCAGGACCATCCCCAGCGCAAACCGTTTCATCTGCGCCGCCGACCAGGGATCAAGGCTGCCACCGGCCACGGAATACAGCATCAGGAACCCGACCCCGGCCACGGCGCTCAGCAGCAGCACCAGAAACCAGTTCAGATACAGCACCTTGCGCAGCCCGGTGGGCACGTATTTGACGTTGTATTCAAGATAACTCATGCGCGCCCGCTCCCCTGCGCACCGTCGTCAGAGGGCAGTTGCATCATGTCCTCGATCTCTTTTTGCCGCGACCGGATGGTGCCGCGCTGCGAGGATGGGTAGGCGCTCAGCGGGGGGGTGCCACCGTACAGCGTCTGCAACATCACGTCCCGCGCAATCGGGGCCGCAGCCGTCGAGCCGCCGCCGCCATGCTCCACCACAACCGACACCGCATAGCGCGGGTTTTCCGCAGGCGCATAGGCAACAAACAGCGCGTGGTCACGCCGCTCCCAGGGCAGGTCTTCGTTGCGGGTCACACCGCGCGCACGCTCTGCCTTGGTGATATTGCGCACCTGGCTGGTGCCGGTCTTGCCCGCCATCCGAAACTCATCCCCGGTGATTTTCGACCGGCCCGCCGTGCCACGCCGGGCATTGACCACCGCATACATGCCCTGGCGCACCGCGGCGAGGTTCGATGAGCTGATCCCAAGCGGCGCCTGCTCTGCAATCGGCTGATCCACCCCGTTGATGGAGCGCACCAAGCGCGGCACCACCGCTCGTCCGGTGGCAAGCCGGGAGGTCATCACCGCCAGTTGCAGCGGAGAGGCCAGCACAAAGCCCTGCCCGATACCCGCATTCAGACTGTCCCCGACGACCCAATCCGCACCGCGGTTTTCCAGCTTCCACGCCTTGTTCGGGATCAACCCCTGCGCCACCGCAGACAGCGGCAGGTCGTGTTTTTCCCCAAGCCCAAGGCGGCGCGCCATCTCGGCAATCTTGTCGATCCCAACCCGCTGGGCGATCTCATAATAATAGATGTCACAGCTCTGCTCGAGGCTCTTGAGCAGATCAACCTTGCCGTGACCCGCCCGTTTCCAGCAATGGAAATTGCGGTTATAGACCTCGATCTTGCCCCAGCAGGTCACGGTTTCGCCGGGGCCGATCACCCCTTCTTCCAACGCCGCCAGCGCCGTGACCATCTTGAAGGTCGACCCCGGCGGATAGGTGCCCTGCGCGGTTTTTGCCGCCAGCGGGCGATAGGGGTCTTCCAACAGCGCCTTGTAATCCGCGCTGGAGATCCCGTGCACGAATTTGTTGGCATCAAAGGTGGGGGCCGATCCCAGCGCGAGGATATCCCCGCTCACCGTGTCCATAACCACCGCAGCCGCACTTTCCCCCGCCATGCGCGCCTGCACATAACTTTGCAGCTTGGCATCAATGGTCAGCTGCACCGCCGCCCCGGCCTGCCCTTCTTCGCGCGACAGTTCGCGCATCTCACGGCCCACCGCGTTCACCTCGATCTCGCGGGACCCGGCAGAGCCGCGCAGCGCATGCTCCATCTTGGCCTCGACCCCGGATTTGCCGATCTGGAACCGGGGGATCTGCAACAAGGGATCCGGGTCATCAAGCTTGGACAGGTCGTAATCCGAAACAGGCCCCACATAGCCCAGAATATGGGCGAAATCGCCGCGTTGCGGATAGATCCGCGACAGGCCCACCTCGGGGGTGATGCCGGGCAGGGCCGGCGCATTCACCGCCACTTCGGCCACCTCGTCCCAACTGACCCGATCCGCGACGGCAACCGGCACAAAGGGGCTGCGTCGTTTGATTTCTTTCAGCGCGTTGGCGATGTCCTCCTCCGACATCCAGACAATATGGGACAGCTTGCGCAGCACCGCCTCGGGGTCGCCTGCATCCTCGCGCACCAGAACGATGCGGTAATTCTGTTCATTGCCGGCGATCAGCACGCCATTGCGGTCATGGATCAACCCGCGTGAGGGGGGAATCAGTCGGATATTGATACGGTTTTCTTCGGCCAGCAGGCGGTATTCGTCGCCCTGATCCACCTGCATATAGCGCATCCGCCCAACCAGAAGGGCCGCAAAAGACACTTGCAACCCACCCAGAAACAGGCCCCGCCGGGTGATTATGCGGGCGCTTTTATCCGTATCCACACCGGTGCGTTTCATGCGTAATGCCCCGAAATTTCGTCCTCACCCGGCTGCGATTTATGGATGCCGAACCCATAGACCGTGACCAGCGCGGCCAGCGGATAGGCGGCGATCGTGGCCAGAAGGTAAAGGATCTCGCGCCCGAACGAAACCTGCTCAACCAGGAACACGCCCAGCAGCAATCTTTGGCCGATCAGCATGGCCACAAGCGTGGCAGCCACCAGCCCGAACTCGATCAGAAAGCTTTGTTCGCGCAGGCGCGTTTCGCGACGGCGCAGGAATTCCGTGCCAAACACCACCATCAGGGTCCAGACCGCAGGAGGTTTCAAAAGCAACATGTCGGTCAGGAAGAACACCGGCGCGATCAGGAAGACCGGCGCATAATCCGGCCGGCGCACCACCCAGGCCATCACCAGAACCAGCAAAAGATCCGGGCCGGGAAGGCGCCCGGCACCAAGCTCCAGCGGCAACAGGCGCCCGAACAGAAGCACGATGGCAACCACCACCAGCAACAGGCGATAATATCCACGGCTGAGGGCGATGCGGTCAATCATTGCCCACTCTCCGCGCTGGCCCCGGGCGTCTCATCCGCTTCGCCTTCACGAAGGATGTCTTCCACCGGCGGCTGCGCCGGGGTCGAGACAATCAGCGCATCACTATCGAGCACCCGTTCGCCGGGATGGCTGCGCAGCACACGCAGGAATTCAAGCCGCTCGTAATCCGCCGAGAGGCGCACGCGCAACCGGCGATCCGTGCCCATGGCCACATGCCCAACCAGCAATCCCGCCGGGAACACCCCGCCGTCACCGGAGGAAATCACCCGGTCCCCAGGACGCACCTTGTCCGGGCTTTCCAGAAATTCCAGCGGCGGTGACGCCGTGTTGTCACCATGCAAAAGTGCGGTCTGACCCGAGGGCTGCACCGTGATCGGAATGCGCGAATTGCTGTCGGTCAAAAGCATCACACGGCTGGTCTGACGCCCCACACCAGAGATCCGGCCCACCAGCCCCAGCCCGTCCGTGGCCGCCCAGCCATCAACGATGCCATCGCGGGTGCCGACATTCAGCAGGACCGACTGGCGAAACGGCGAGCCGCTATCGGCCAGCACGACCCCGGTCACATAGCTGAGCTGCGCATCCAGCCGCACATTGTTCAGGTTCAGAAGCCGTGCGTTTTCCTGTTCCAGCTGCAGCGCCGCTTCTTTCCAGGCTTTCATCTGGCGCAGCTCGCGGCGCAGTTCCTGGTTTTGCTGATAAATCCGCTGGTAGCTTTGGAAATCCTCGACCATGCCCACCACATGGGTGACCGGCACCAGGGCCCATTCGAAACTGGGCACCACCGTATCAATCAGCTGGGCACGGAACCGTTCCACCCGTGGGCTGTCGATCCGCCAGATCAGGAACACCAGCGCCAGAAACAGCACAAGCATCGCCATGAAGAGCCGCCGCAGCGGCCCCGCATATTCGACATTTTGCTGTTTGTTTGTCGCCAATTTGGCCTCCGATCACTTTGGCCTCAGATCACACCGGCGGGCCCCGGTCCGGGCCCCGTCAGGTCAGGTCCAGAACAGGCTACGCGCGATCAGCTATCGTAATCAATCACGTGGCGCAGCTGCTTTTCATATTCCAGCGCCTTGCCGGTGCCCAGCGCCACGCAGTTCAGGCTTTCATCTGCAACCGAAATGGACAGGCCGGTCTGTTCGCGCAGCGCCAGATCCAGATCCCCCAGCAGCGCGCCGCCCCCGGTGAGCATCACGCCACGATCCACAATATCCGCGGCCAGATCCGGCGGGGTGGCTTCCAGCGCGGTCATGACCGCTTCGCAGATCTGCTGCACCGGCTCGGCCAGCGCCTCGGCAACCTGCGCCTGGTTGATCTCGGTCTCTTTCGGCACCCCGTTCAGAAGGTCACGCCCCCGGATCTGCAGCGACGCGCCGCGCCCGTCATCGGGCATCCGGGCGGTGCCGATCTCGGTCTTGATGCGTTCGGCGGTGCTTTCGCCCACAAGAATGTTCTGGTTGCGGCGCAGGTAGGAAATGATTGCATCATCCATCCGGTCGCCGCCCACGCGCACCGAGCGCGCATAAACGATGTCGCCCAGGGACAGGACCGCCACCTCGGTGGTGCCGCCGCCAATATCCACAACCATGTTGCCGGTCGGGTCGGTGATCGGCATGCCAGCACCGATGGCTGCGGCAATCGGTTCCGCGACCAGCCCGGCGCGGCGCGCGCCAGCAGACAGGACCGACTGGCGAATCGCGCGTTTTTCAACCGGGGTGGCGCCATGCGGCACACAGACAATGATCTTCGGTTTCGAGAAGGTGGTGCGTCTGTGGACCTTGCGGATGAAGTTCTTGATCATCTCTTCCGCACTGTCGAAATCGGCAATCACCCCGTCCCGCATCGGGCGGATCGCCTCGATCGAGCCTGGTGTGCGGCCCAGCATCAGCTTGGCATCTTCCCCCACGGCGAGCACTTTTTTCACGCCATCCTTGACGTGATAGGCCACCACCGAGGGTTCATTCAGGATCACGCCCTTGCCCTTGACATAGACCAGCGTGTTCGCCGTTCCCAAATCAATGGCCATATCCGATGAAAACAAACCTGCGAGACCTGCCATGTGTTGCCAACCTTCATGCAAAATAGAAATGGTCCACGACTCCCCCCGAGTGCAGACCATAGCGTTATAGGCCCCGATGGGGTTTGGTGGAAGCCCGAATTGCAGGGGTCCGGCGGCTTCTCGCCGCCCTCAATAGACAGGTTGCACATTTCCGATTTATGCCAGCCACCAAACATGAAAAAGCGCGGCATTTTCGGGCCACGCTTTCACTTTTCGAACATCCGGGTCAGATGCGTCAGACCGCCTCGGGTTTGGTCTTTTCCCGGCGCACCAGAAGGTTGTTGAGCGCGTTGACATAGGCTTTGGCCGAGGCGACCACCGTATCGGTATGGGCCGACTGGCCGGTCACGATCTTGCCGTTCTCTTCCATCCGCACGCTGACAGTGGCCTGCGCATCGGTGCCTTCGGTGACCGCATGCACCTGGTAAAGCTTGAGCCGCGCCTCATGCGGGAACAGCATCTTGATCGCATTGAACGTGGCATCAACCGGGCCGTCCCCCTGGGCGGTGACCTGACGATCAACCCCGTCGATCGCCATGGTCAGATCCGCCGATTGCGGCGCTTCGGTGCCGCAGATCACGCGCAGGAATTTCACCTGAAGGCGGTCATTCTGCGCATCGGTCCCATCGGTCATCAGCGCGATGATGTCCTCGTCAAACACCTCTTTCTTGCTGTCGGCCAGATCCTTGAAGCGGACAAACACATCCTTCAACTGGTTGTCACCCACGTCAAAGCCAAGATCGTTCAGCTTTGCCTTCAACGCGGCACGCCCCGAATGTTTGCCAAGCGGCAGCGAGGTGCCGGCGAGGCCGATATCTTCGGGCCGCATGATCTCGAAGTTTTCCGGGTTCTTCAGCATCCCGTCCTGGTGGATGCCGCTTTCATGGGCAAAGGCGTTTTTGCCGACAATCGCCTTGTTGAACTGCACCGGGAAACCCGACACCTGCGCCACGCGGCGCGAAATGTTCATGATCTTGCGCGTATCGATCCGGGTTTTATAGGGCATGATGTCATGGCGCACCTTAAGTGCCATCACCACCTCTTCCAGCGCGGTATTGCCCGCCCGTTCGCCGAGGCCATTGATGGTGCATTCGATCTGGCGCGCACCGGCCTCAACCGCGGCCAGCGCGTTGGCGGTGGCCATGCCGAGGTCGTTATGGCAATGGGTGGCAAAGGTGATCTCATCCGCGCCGGGCACGTTTTCGATCAACATGCGAATGAGGTCGGCGCTTTCACGCGGCGCGGTATAGCCCACCGTGTCCGGGATATTGATGGTGGTGGCCCCGGCCTTGATCGCAATCTCGATCACCCGGCACAGGTAATCATGCTCGGTCCGGGTGGCATCCATCGGCGACCATTGCACGTCATCCACAAGGTTGCGCGCGTGGCTGACGGTTTCATGGATCAGATCGGCCATCTCATCTTGCGTGAGGTTGGGGATCGCGCGGTGCAGCGGCGAGGTGCCGATGAAGGTATGGATGCGCGGCTTGGCGGCATTGCGCACGGCCTCGGCGCAGCGGTCGATATCCTTGAAATTGGCGCGCGACAATCCGCAGATGGTCGAGTTTTTCGACCGCTGGGCAATCTCGGACACGGCGGCGAAATCGCCTTCTGAGGCAATCGGGAAGCCCGCTTCGATAATGTCGACACCCATCTCGTCCAGCATCTCGGCAATTTCGAGCTTTTCGTCATGGGTCATGGTGGCGCCGGGCGATTGTTCGCCGTCGCGCAGCGTGGTGTCAAAGATCAACACGTGGTCGGATTTGGGCTGGGTCATATCTCTGGTCTCTTCATCAAATCTTGGGTCGGGCCATAACGTGCCCGTGGAGTATCCCGGATCGCGGCGGATTACCAGTTTTCGCATGCCATTTTTGGCGGGGATCAACGAAAGAACAGCGATCAGTTGCAAGCGGGATGTTGGGAAGGGGCGCGATCAGGCAAATCCTCTGAGCGGACGCGCCGAGATGGCACGCTCAGAGGCGTGTTAGCAGCGAAAGAGCAGCCAGGCCGATACGGGCCGAGGGAGCGATATGTGTCTGCGTTACCATGGCGGTGACTATAGGGCAGTTTTTACCGGGGGAAAGAGGTTTTTTCGGCTTCCCCTCATAATTCGCCGGTAATTCTCCGGTAAATCTCTGGCAAATCCGGTGATGGATCCACCAGAAACACCGCCCATTAACACGGCCCAAGGACACACCCGGAGCGAGCGCTTCAGGTCCGGTCTCAGTTTCCGGTCGATGTGCCCGGCTCGGCTTCTGCGGGCACCTCGGGGGACGTTTCTACCGTCAGTTCCGCTGCCGGGTCAGAGCCAGGATTTGATCCGGCCTCCGGCTGATCTGCGGCCGCGTCCCCTTCATCGGCGGGCAAGGACAGATCCGGGTGCCGCACGCTGCCTTGCAGAAAGCCCTCCTCCCAGACGCCATCTTCCCGCGCACCATCCGCGCGGATCACCACACCCGGGCCATGGCGTTTGCCATCGGCAAAGCCGCCATCATACAGATCGCCATTGGCATAGACCGCCACGCCCTTGCCATGAAAGAGCCCCGCCCGCCATTCGCCTTCGTAGCGGAAGCCATCAGCGGTTGTCAGCACGCCCTGTCCCTGACGCTGGCCGGCAAAGAAACCGCCTTCATAGGTGCTGCCATCTTCCAGCACCGACACGCCCTGCCCGCTGGGCAGACCGGCCTGCCAGTCCCCCTTGTAGCTTGCCCCCGTGGCGGTGGTCAGGCTGCCCTGCCCATCATAAAGCGCATTCACAAAAGCACCGTCATATTGCGTTCCATCCGCATAACGGGCCACGCCATTGCCTTCGATCACCCCGGCGACCCATTCGCCTTCGTAAGAGCTGGTGTCGGGATAGACGATCATGCCCTGCCCCTGCGCCACCCCATCCACAAACGCGCCCTGGTAGACCGAGCCATCCGGGTAAGTTGCCACGCCGGTCCCCTCGATGCGCCCCTCGATCCAGTCCCCTTCATAGACATAGCCATCCGCACCGGAAAAGCGGCCCTTGCCATGACGCTTGTCACCCGAGAACATCCCCTCGTACACATCGCCCCCCGCATAGGTCACCTTACCCTTGCCGTCGCGCGCACCGGCGCTGAACATGCCTTCATAGACATCGCCGTTGACCTGGGTCAGCTTGCCCTGCCCATGCATCTGCCCCTTGGCCCATTGGCCTTCATAGATCATCCCGTCCGCCGAGATCAGCTTGCCCTCACCATCGCGCTGGTCATCGCGCAGCTCTCCGTCATAGACCGAGCCATCGGCGTAACTGGCGACACCGCGCCCGGTTTTCACACCGATCACCCAGTCGCCTTCATAGATATAGCCAGAGGGGCTCTCCATCCGGCCCTTGCCATGGTGCATGGCATTGCGAAACCCACCTTCATAGGTCACGCCATTGGCATAGATTGCCAGGCCGGTGCCGTTGATCTTGCCATCCACCCAATCGCCCTCATAGGTGCCGCCATCGGCAAAGGTGATCCGGCCAAACCCGTCCGGCTTGCCCTTGGCGAAACTGCCTTCGTAAACCGATCCGTTCGGGAAACGGGCCACGCCCTGCCCGACAATCTCGCCGTCAATGAATTCGCCGGTATATTCATAGCCAGAGGGCAGACGGTAGGTGCCCATCCCATGCTGAAGACCGCCCTTGAACGTGCCCTCATAGACAGCCCCGTCATCATATTGCTTGATCTCGACATCCTGGGCCACGACGCCCCCCGGCATCAGGCCCGCGGCCAGAGCTGTTGTGGCCATCACGGCCCCGATCGCGGGAAAGCGCAGCAGGTGCTTCATGCCCAACCTCTTCAAATCAAACGACAAGACAGGCCCCGACATCATCAGGGCATCTTTGGCAAGATAGAGGAGCCTCCGGGGCGAAACAACGCTTTTCCCCCACATTCCGGCGCGGGGGCTTCCCCTTCGGCCAAATACTGCTACATCTGTGCGCAAATGTCCTGAGACCCGGTAATAGAAGACGCGCGATGAGTGAGAATTTCCACACCCCCGATTTCCGCCCCGCCCAATTCCGCCTGACCCTGGCCCAACTGAACCCCACGGTGGGCGCCATCGCCGCCAATGCCGACAAGGCGCGGGCCGCCTGGGCCGCCGCGAAAGAGGCCGGCAGCCAGATGGTCGCCCTGCCCGAGGCCTTCCTCACCGGCTATCAGACCCAGGATCTGGTGCTGCGCCCGCAATTCTACCGCGACGCGATGGAGGCCGTAGAGCAACTCGCCCGCGACTGCGCCGATGGCCCTGCCATGGGCATTGGCGCGCCGTATCATGACGGAAAGAACCTCTATAACGCCTGGTGGGTGCTGGAAGGGGGGGCGGTGAAAACCCGCGTGCTGAAACAACGCCTTCCCAATGAAACCGTATTTGACGAGGTACGCCATTTCACCTCCGCCGCGCCACAAGGCCCTTATTCCATTGGCCCGCTGCGCATCGGCACCCCGATCTGCGAAGATGCGTGGCACGCCCATGACGTCTGCGAAACACTGGCGGAAAGCGGCGCCGAGATCCTGCTGATCCCCAATGGTTCGCCCTATTTCCGCGGCAAATATGACGTGCGCCTCAATCACATGGTGGGTCGCGTGGTGGAAACCGGTCTGCCGCTGATTTACCTCAATATGGTGGGCGGTCAGGATGATCAGGTGTTTGATGGCGGCACCTTTGCGCTGAACCCCGGCGGGGAGCTTGCCCTGCGTATGTCGGTGTTTGACGAAGAAATCCGCCATATCGACCTGACCGAGACCGACACGGGCTGGCGCATTGCGGCGGGCGAGGTCGCCCCCCAGCCCAACGAATGGGAACAGGATTACCGCGCCATGGTGGACAGCCTGCGCGATTACATGGGCAAAACCGGGTTCAAACAGGTGCTCTTGGGCCTTTCTGGCGGGATCGACAGCGCCATCGTGGCCACCATTGCCGCCGATGCGCTGGGGCCTGAGAATGTGCGCTGCGTGATGCTGCCATCAGAATACACCTCACAAGGCTCTCTGGAGGACGCCAAGGACATCGCCCAGCGCCTTGGCTGCCAGTATGATTTCGTGCCGATCAAGGAAGGGCGCGATGCGATCACCAACACGCTTGCGCCGTTTTTTGAAGGGATGGCACCGGACATTACCGAAGAAAACATCCAGTCCCGCCTGCGGGGCCTGCTGCTGATGGCGCTGTCGAACAAGACCGGGGCCATGCTGCTCACCACCGGCAACAAATCCGAGGTCGCCGTGGGATACGCCACGATTTATGGTGACATGTCAGGCGGTTACAATCCGATCAAAGACCTCTACAAAACCCGCGTCTTTGAACAATGCCGCTGGCGCAACGCCAATCATCGCCCCTGGATGAAGGCACCAGCAGGGGAAATCATCCCGGTGTCGATCATCGACAAACCCCCGTCGGCCGAACTGCGCCCGGACCAGAAAGACGAGGACAGCCTCCCCCCCTATGACGTGCTGGATGCGATCCTCGAAGGGTTGGTCGACCACGAGAAATCGGTGGACAAGCTGGTCACGGCAGGGTTTGACCGGGCCATCGTGAAAAAGGTCGAACATCTGGTGTTCATCTCGGAATATAAACGCTTCCAGTCGGCGCCAGGCACACGGCTCACCAAAGGGGCATTCTGGCTGGACCGACGCTATCCGATCGTGAACCGCTGGCGCGACATGAGCTAACCGGTCGCGCTGCCCTAATGGACATAACAGATCTGCCCGAGCGGTTCCGGCCCGCGGGCGGATCCACCAGCCACGATGGCCGCCACGCCTCCCGTCACGATGACACGAGGAACGGACGAAAAGAATTTTTCCAAAACTCTACCCGGACAACCGGAAATGGCCTTGACCCCCAATTTGTCATGTCATAGATCATGACCTCACTGCGCGGGCGTTGTGTAGTGGTAAGACCTTAGCCTTCCAAGCTAATGACGCGGGTTCGATTCCCGCCGCCCGCTCCAGACCCTCCCCAAATCGGCAGACCTTTTTCGTTTCAGATGCCCGCTGAGCCATTGCTCCGGCGCTTGATGGCCCGGTATCTGTTTGGCGGCGGACACTGGGGACAGACCCGCATGAAACCGCCGCCCCCGCTCCCCTTCTGGCCCGCTCATCTCCCGGCTTTTTCTTGCTCAAAATACCTCGGGGTGAGGCCGCAGGCCGAGGGGCAGCGCCCCTCTTCCCTCGTCCGCCCTCAAAACCCGCCCGTGCGCAGGAACGCCCCGGTCAGCACAAACAGCACCGAAAGTGTCGTGACCGCGCGGATGTGCCAGCCCATCAAAGGCAACGTGTCCGGCGACAGGGTCGGGATCACCCGAAACCGGGCATTCACCGCAAAGCCCGCGGTGATCGCCAGCAGCACAAGCTTCACCCCGATCCCGGTGCTTGCCGGATCGGAAAAGCGCAACCAGTCACCGATATCCGGCACAAACGCATGGGCCAGCCACAGACCGGACGCCACCTGCGCCAGCAGGGCAGGCATCCCAACCCGCTCATATCCCTGCTCAAATCTGAGCAGAATTCCGGGATCGCGCGCCTTCAACGCCCGTGGCAACACCGTGGTCGCCAGCACGATATGCCCCCCGGTCCAGACCGCGGCCCCCAGCAGATGCACCACCAAGACGAGATAAAACATGTTGCTCTTTCCAAACTCGCGCGGCGGGGTCATTGCGCCCCGGCTTCTGCCCCCGCACCCTAGCTGCCTCCCGGGCCAAAGCATTGATATTTGCTAAGAGGGGGCGGAAATTCTCGCCATGCGCAGTCGCCCCTCCGGCGCGGGCAGTGGACAAATCCGGCCTGATATGAAAGGAGGTGACATCTGACCGGACAGCCCGATCCGAGGAGCATATGACAAAACTCTTTGCCGCAATGACAACGGTTCGAAACGACGACCTGTTCCTGCCCAAATGGATTGACCACTATGGCCGGGCCTTTGGTCATCGCCATCTTTACGTGTTTCTGGACGGCCATGATCAGGAAAAACCTGATTGCGAAGGCGCCGATCAGGTGAATTTCCTTTACCTGCCACATCAACCGATGGAGCGCGTGGGCGCCATGCGGCGCCGGGCTCGGGTCATGTCTGCGCTGGCGCGCGGGCTTTATCGGTATTTCGACAGTGTTCTGGCCTGCGACGTGGACGAGTTTCTGGTGGTGGATCCCAATCTGAACACCACATTGGCCGGCTACTTGTCTTTGCTCACCGACAAGGTTTCCGTCTCCGGGCTGGGTCTGGATGTGGGGCAGCATATGGTCGAAGAAGGGCCGCTGGATCCCAGCCGCCCCTTTCTGGATCAGCGCCGCTACGCGCATCTTTCCGCCCGCTACACCAAGCCGATCACCACCTTTCGCCCCGTCACCTGGGGGTCAGGCATGCACCGGATCAAGGGGCACGGGTTTCGGATCGACCCCAACCTGTTCACCTTCCATTTCGGCATGGTCGATTATGAACGCTCAACCGGCAAGACGCTGGACAAGGACCGGCTGGCCACCGGTTGGGGCGGGCATCTGGAGCGGCGCGAGGCGCTGTTCAAGATCATCACCGAAGCACGCGCCCATGACGGCGACACCTATTTCCCCACCGCCCGCCAGCGCCAGCGCCGCGAACGCGCGCCCTATGCGCTGAACAAGCCGGGCATGTTGAAAGACGAGCCGGTTGTCACCATCCCGGATCGGTTTCGCGGGCTGATCTGACACCCCCCGCTGCCCGCCCCCTCGCTTTTTGCGGATATGGACAAAAGCCGCGTGATGTGAAACACGTCCCGGCCAAGGAGATCTATGCATGACCACCACCCGTTTCGCCCCGTCGCCCACCGGCTATATCCATGTGGGCAACCTGCGCACCGCGCTTTTCAACTACCTGATTGCCCGCAAATCCGGCGGCCAGTTCATCCTGCGTCTGGATGACACCGACCCGGAGCGGTCGAAGCAGGAATATGCTGATGCGATCATGGAAGATCTGGAATGGCTGGGCCTGACCTGGGACCGGGTGGAAAAGCAATCGGATCGGTTGGAGCGGTATGAGGCCGCCGCGCAGGAACTGCGCGACATGGGGCGGTTTTACGAATGTTTTGAAACCCCGACCGAGCTGGACCTGAAGCGCAAGAAGCAGCTCAACATGGGCAAACCGCCGGTCTATGACCGCTCGGCGCTGGCGCTCAGCGAGGCCGAAAAGGCCGCCCTGCGCGAAGAGCGTGGGCAAGGTCACTGGCGGTTCAAGCTGGATCATGAGCGGATCAACTGGACCGATGGGATCCTGGGCGACATTTCAATTGATGCGGCCTCGGTCTCTGACCCGGTGCTGATCCGGGGGGACGGGCAGTTCCTCTACACGCTCGCCTCGGTCTGTGACGACGTGGATTTCGGCGTGACCCATGTGGTGCGCGGGTCCGATCACGTGACCAACACCGGCACGCAAATTCAGATCATCGAAGCCCTTGGCGGCACGGTGCCCAGCTTTGCCCACCACTCGCTTCTGACCGGCCCGCAAGGGGAAGCCCTGTCGAAACGTCTGGGCACGCTGGCGCTGCGCGATCTGCGCGAAAACGGTGTGGAGCCGGCAGCACTTCTGTCGCTGATGGCGCGGCTGGGATCGTCACAGCCGGTTGAGTTGATGAGCTCCCTTGATGAGATTGCCGACGGGTTTGACCTGAGCAGCTTCGGCGCCGCCCCGACCAAGTTCGACGTCGATGACCTTTACCCCCTGACCGCACGCTATCTGGGCGCCCTGCCTTATGATGCGGTGGCCGAGACGGTGACCGGGCTGGGTGTGCCCACAGAGCAGGGCGAAGCGTTCTGGAACGTGGCCCGCGAAAACATCACCGTGCTGAAAGATCTGGCGCCGTGGTGGGACCTCTGTGCAAACGGTGCCGACCCGGTGATCGACGATGAGGACAAGGAATTTGTCACCGAGGCGCTGGCGCTGCTGCCCGAAGGCCCGTTTGATGGCGAGACCTGGGGCAACTGGACCAAAGAGGTGAAAGCCGCGACCGGCCGCAAGGGGCGTGGTCTCTTCATGCCGCTCAGGAAGGCACTGACCGGGATGAGCCACGGCCCGGACATGTCGGCCCTTCTGCCACTTTTGCAGGTGATCCGCGCCAAGGGCTAACCCCTTAACAAAAAAACAGAAAAGCCGCCCAAATCGGGCGGCTTTTTTCATTGCAGCATCCGGGTGCCGGATCAGTCCCGCCAATAGTTATTGGCCTGTGCCACGGTCTGGAAATTGGTGGCAACGACCTGCGAGACCTGGGTCAGGCTGTCGGCATTATTGGCATATTCCGGGCGCATCTTGGAGCGCGCCTCATCATCGGGCTGGGTCTTTTTCACCGCCATGCGCGACAGTTTGATCGCCAGGTCATAGCCTTCTTCGGGGGTTGATGTGATGAGAGTGGGTAGCCAGGACATGGCTGCCTCCTTTTGACTGGTTTAGCTGACAGAACCCTGCCGGGCAGCTGTGCTGCGGTCAAGGCATCAGGGTATGGCAAATGGTCCGGGCATATGGCCCAGAAAAGAGGGGCAGGCCAGATGTCACAGCTTTGCCCGCGTTTGCGCACAGTCCCTGTGCATCCCGCCCACTGGCGCACGACCCGGTTTTCCGGCAAGCTGGCAAAAGCGCGACAGGAGGCCCGGATGGCAGATGAAATCGATAATGCAGGCGGGGAGACCTCGGAGGTCAGCCCCCCGCACAGGCGAAGTTTCTGACCGGCAGCCTGATGCGACATATCACGGTGATGGCGCTGACCTCTTCCGTGGGCCTCATGGCGATTTTCCTTGTCGACCTTGTGGACATGATCTTTATCTCGTGGCTGGGGCGTGACGAGCTGGCGGCGGCGGTGGGCTATGCGGGCGCGATCCTTTTTTTCACCTCGTCTTTCGGGATCGGCATGTCCATCGCGGCAGGTGCATTGGTGGCCCGCGCGTTGGGAGAGGGCGAGGCGCAGAAAGCACGCAGGCGCGCAGCCACGGCCCTCTTTTACGGGGCCGTTCTGGGGGCCGTGTTTGCGGCAATTGTCTGGATGAATATCCGGCCTCTGGCGGCTCTTCTCGGGGCGTCTGGCACCACGCTTGATCTTGCTCAGCATTACCTGCAGATCATTCTGCCCTCACTGCCCGTTCTGATCATTGCCATGGTCGGAGGGGCGATCCTGCGCGCCCATGGGGATGCGCGCCGCGCGATGATGGCGACCATTTCCGGCGGCGCGGTCAATGCTGTCCTCGACCCGATCCTGATCTTTGGGCTGGGGCTGGACCTGACCGGTGCAGCCCTGGCCTCGGTCGCGGCACGGATCACCATCGCCATCCTGTCGATCTGGCCGATCCTGATCCATCATGGCGGCCTTGACCGCCCCACCCGCGACGCGTTCAGCGTCGATTTCCCCGACCTGATGAAGATTGCCATTCCCGCCATCCTGACGCAGTTTGCCACGCCGATTGGCCAGGCCTATATCACCCGCTCCATGTCGACCTTCGGGGAAGACGCGGTGGCGGGCATGGCCATTACCGGCCGGCTGGTGCCGGTGGCCTTTGGGGTGATTTTTGCGCTCTCTGGCGCGATCGGGCCGGTCATTGGCCAGAATTACGGGGCCGGGAACATGGACCGAGTGCGTCAGGCATTCCGGGACGGGCTGCTGTTCACCGCCATTGTCACCCTCTGTGTTGCCACGCTCCTGTTTGCCTTTCGCGCACCGATTGCGGATCTGTTCAACGCGCAGGGCATCGCACGCGAGCTGGTCTACCTGTTCTGTGGGCCGCTGGCATTGCTGTGGTTCTTCAACGGGGTGATTTTTGTCACCAATGCAGGCTTTAACAATCTGGGCCACCCGTTCCGCTCAACCATGATCAACTGGGGCCGTCAGACCGTGGGCACCGTGCCTTTCGTGATCCTTGGCGCGCAGCTTTGGGGCGCGCCGGGGGTGATGATCGGCTGGGCAATGGGCGGACTGGTCTTTGCGGTGATCGCCCTGGTGATGTTTAAGCGCATGTTGCTGCGCGAGACCTGCACCGTGGCCACTGGATTTACCCGGCAACGCCGTCAACTGGCGCTATTCAACTTCCGCCGCTAGGTCTTTGAGCCAGCCATCCACCAGATCCTTTTCCTCAGCAGACGTGACCTGCGCGCGGGGATAGATCGGATCGGCCCGGTCGTTTCGGATCGGCGCGTGCCAGCCATCTGTGGTCTGAAAGAAATGATCCACCCCCCTGCGGCCGAACACATCCAGATAGCCCTGCACCACCACGTCGAGATAGGACAGAAGCACCGGGTTTTCGCGCGTGGGGCCAAAATGCGCTCCGGGTTCAATGGCGTAAACCGCAAGATCCACCTCACCCGCCTGATGCGCCACCCTGCCATTTCCGCTCAGGCCATTTCCACTCTGGCCATTTCCTGTCTGGCCATTTAGCGGCACCCGCGCATAGGCCCGTTCGCGCAGGTCTAGTGCGTCCCAATCCGCACCGGGCACCGAAGCGATGAGGCCATCAATCTCACCCCCCTCAACGGGGACCGCGGTCAGGTAGCACACGGCCCTGAGCGGCGAGGCCCGCCACGCCCTGCGCCAGCCGCTCAGCCGGGCGGGTTGCGCGTTTTCATAAGAATGCGTGCGCCGGTTCACCAGCGATCCATATCCAAAGAAAAACGGGTCTTTCATAATCGGCCCCTCCTGCCCGCACCCTGCCCTGATCCTGGCACAAGGATCAACCATTGGAAATCAACCAAGGGATTGCCACACCGCCCGACCGGCGCTACCAAAATGAATAAGGCAAATTCTGGAGAGACCTTGATGAAATACACCGAAGAACATGAATGGCTGCGCGAAGAAGACGGGCTGATGGTGGTGGGCATTACCACACATGCCGCGGAACAGCTGGGCGACGTGGTGTTTGTGGAACTGCCGGAAGAGGGCGACACCGTGTCGAAAGACGATGAGGTCGTAGTGATCGAAAGCGTGAAAGCCGCCTCCGACATCCTGGCCCCTCTGGATGGCGAGATTGTCGAGGTGAACGAAGCACTCGCCGACAATCCCGGCGCGGTGAATGACGACCCGGAAGGCGAGGCGTGGTTTTTCAAGATAAAAGTCTCCGACCCCTCGCCGCTGGAAGATTACATGGACGAGGCAGGGTATAAGGCATTTATCGGCTGAGTGCTGCCCGCCCCCGAAAGATGCAACCCGCGCGGCCGCTCCGTGCGGGTTCTTTTGTTGGGGGGCTGCAGGGGGCGTTTCATTGCCGCCTGCCCTTGAAGTCCTTCATCATCGCATTAGATATGCATCAACTGGAATATGATAGAGACCCCGATAGAGACCCCCATGACCAAATCCCTGAAAATGACCTGCCTTGAGTGCAGCGCCGTCAATCGCGTGCCCGCAGACAAATTGGGCGCAGGGCCGAAATGCGGCACCTGTGGCGCGAAGATGAACGATGGCAAGGTGCGCGCCTTGGATCCGGCGACACTGGCCAAAGCCATGAAAAACGACGACGTGCCGCTGCTGGTGGATTTCTGGGCGCCATGGTGTGGTCCCTGCCGGATGATGGCCCCTGCTTTTGAACAGGCCGCCCGCGCGCTGGCCCCGCAGGCCCGGCTGGCCAAGATCAATACCGAAGACCATCCCAAAGTCTCGCAGAAACATGGCATTCGCGGCATTCCGGCGCTGATCCTGTTTCAGGGCGGGCGTGAGGTGACACGGCAGGCCGGCGCCATCCCCGCCCCGGCGATTGAGCAATTTGTTCGGAAAAACGCCAATATCCCAACCTGAAACCCGTACGCGCCCTTCACCGCGTCACGTTTGAAAGGGTATTATCCGAGTATTTCTGTCAGATTACTCTTTACCTCTCGGTCCATCCGGCGTAGAGCACGGAAAACGGAATGTTACCATGCTCTGCCGCCCCCTGCCCCTCGCCGCACTGTGTCTTGCCTTTTCCCCCTTCACCGCTTCGGCAGATGTGTCAACGGCGTTCGGAGACCCCCACCTGAAACATCTGCCGCTGACCGCTGCGCAAAAGGCAAAACGGGCGGCCGCGCTGCGATGGACCGAGGACTTCACCACCCCCGAGACATTCGAAGCCCTTCCCGGTGGGATCAGCACACAGCTGGCCCCTTCTGACCGCCCCCCCTTTTCCACCCCCGCACCGAAGCTGAGCGCAGAGGCACGGTTGGATTTCAGCCTCGGCGAGGCACTGTTTGAAAAGCTTTGGGTGGTGGGCCCTTCCTCCACCATATCTTCCGACGGGTTGGGCCCGCTTTACAATGCACGCGCCTGTTCCGCCTGCCACCAGCAGGATGGGCGTGGGATGCCCCCCAAGGATGCCATGGATCCAACGCCGGGGCTGGTGCTGCGGCTATCAGTGCCCGGTGCGGAAGAAAACGCCCCGTTCAGGCCGCACCCGATCTATGGCGCGCAATTGCAGGACCGCGCCATCACCGGCCACGCGGCAGAGGGCAAGCTTCAACTGCGCCACACGACCACGCCGGTCCTGCTGGCGGAGGGTGAGGTGGTTGAGCTGCGCAGGCCCGAATATGAAATCACCCAGCTCTCTCATGGTGCCCCCGGAGAGGCGCTGATGACCTCCCCCCGGATTGCTCCGCAGATGATCGGGCTGGGGCTGCTTGAAGCCATCCCCGAGGCCGATATCCTTGCCCTTGCGGACCCCGAGGACAGGGATGGTGATGGGATTTCCGGAAAGGCGCAAAAGGTCTGGTCACGCGAATATGACCAATGGATGCTGGGCCGGTTTGGTCACAAGGCCGGCAATCCGACCCTGCGCCAGCAATCGGCAGATGCGGCAAACGGGGATATCGGCCTTTCCAGCCCCTTATTTCCCGCAGCCTGGGGCGATTGCACCGACGCGCAGACAGCGTGCCGCACTGAGCGGGATGGCAACTCGCCCAGCCAGGACAATGTCGAATTGGGGGCACAGGCGCTGGATCTGCTGACCCATTATACGGCCAATCTGGCTGTGCCCGCCCGTCGCTCTCCTAACGCCCCCGAGGTGCTGCGCGGCAAGGCCCTTTTCTACGACACCGGTTGCGCCGCCTGTCATAACCCCAAATTTGTCACCCACCCGCTGGACGGGGACCCCACCCGCTCGTTCCAGCTGATCTGGCCCTATAGCGACCTGTTGTTACATGACATGGGCGAGGGGCTGGCGGATCACCGCCCGGAGGGGCTGGCAACCGGACGCGAATGGCGCACACCGCCGCTTTGGGGCATTGGCCTGACCCGGCAGGTCTCGGGGCGCGAGGCCTATCTGCATGACGGGCGCGCGCGCAGCCTGCTTGAGGCGATCCTGTGGCATGGGGGCGAGGCAGAGGCCGCCCGGAACCGGGTGCAGCAAATGACGCGTTCTGACCGCAACGATCTGATTTCTTTTGTGAGTTCGCTATGAAACCTTTCCTTGTCATCGCAGCAGCCTGCCTGCTTCCCCTGACCGGTTGGGCCGGAAACCCCGATCATGGCGCCATGGGCGACCGGCTGTTAGGCGTGTTGCAGCATCAATTCGGCACGTTCCAGACCCATGCGACCCAGCTGGCCGAGGAGGCAGAGGGGTTTTGCGCAGGGCGCAGCACGGAAGAAGAGGTCACTTCCGCCTTTCGCGCCACCTGGCTTGCCTGGGCGCCCCTCGACCCGTATCAGTTCGGTCCGATGGAAACCCTCGGCGCGGCGTTGCGGGTGAACTTTTTCCCGGACAAGAAAGGGTTTGTCGGGCGGGCATTGACACAGCTGCGGCGGCTCTCGGCCGAGGAGCAGGCCAATCCGGCGGTCATCGCACGCTATTCGGTCGCGGCGCAGGGATTGCCGGCAATTGAACGGCTTTTGTTTGATGCCCCGCGTGACGCCCCCGCCCAATGCCCGGTCCTGATCGGCATCACCGGCCAGCTGGCCGCCACATCCAACGCCCTTTACGATCAGTGGTTCGGCCAGCCGGGTTGGGCGGATCTGGTGCGCAGCGCCGGGCCGGACAACCCGACCTATCTGAGCGATCAGGAGTTTTCGCGCCAGATGTTCACCGCGCTTGGGTTTTCCATCCTGCGGATGCGTGACCATCGCCTGAAACGCCCGCTGGGCAGTTATCAACGTGCCTTTCCGAAACGTGCCGAAGCCTGGCGCGCGGGGCTCAGCACCCGGATCATCGCCGCCCAGCTGCACGGGATGGAACCGGTGATCTCGAACGGGTTTGGCCCGGCCCTCCCGGAGGAAATCCGGGCAGAGCTGACCCGGAGGCTTTCCGACCTCGCACAACGGCTGGAAAAGATTGATCAACCGTTGCAGAATGCGGTGGAAGATCCGCTTTTACGGGTTCGGATCGAAGGGGTGATCAGCCGGTTTCAGACCCTGCAGATCTATCTTGAGGACACGGTGGGCCCGGCACTTGGCCTGCAGGCCGGGTTCAGCGCAGGGGATGGGGATTGATCAGATGAAACGACGCCACTTTCTGGCCTCTGCCGCCGCCCTTGCCACCGCCCCCGGCCTGACCGGGTGGGCCGCAGTAGGCGCACCGGATGTCATCACCGCCGCCAACCGGCCTGACAAATCCACCTGGCTGGTCGGGCTGCAGGCAGACGGTACATTGTGTTTCCAACTGCCCCTGCCCGGTCGCGGCCATGGCGCCACGCCCCATCCCACCCGCGCCGAAGTGGTCGGGTTTGCCCGCCGCCCGGGCAGGTTTGCGGTTGTGCTGGACTGCGTGAGGGGACGGGAACGCGCGCGGATCATCAGCCCGCCCGGGCGCCATTTCTATGGGCATGGCGCGTTTTCCTCTGATGGTAACCTCCTGTTTGCCACCGAAAACAACTATGATGACCTGACCGGGGCAATTGGCATTTACGATGCTGACAGGGCCTATCGGCGGGTGGGAGAACTGCCATCCGGCGGCCTTGGCCCCCATGAAATCCTGCGCCGTGAGGAAGGTGGGTTTGTGGTTGCCAATGGGGGAATTCAGACCCATCCCGATATGCCCCGCGCCCGGTTGAACATCCCCAGCATGCGCTCCTCTCTGGTCTATCTGGATGCGAAAGGGGTGCTGGAGGAACAGGTGTTTCTACCTGAAAACATGCAGAAAAACTCGATCCGTCATATCGACATTGCCGCCGATGGCGCGGTGTTGATGGCGCTGCAATGGCAGGGCAACCCGCTGGATGACGTGCCGTTGGTGGCGCGCCATAAGCGGGGCGAAGAGATCACCCTTCTGACCCATCCCGAGCAGGGGCAGCTGAAAAACTATGCCGGATCGATCGCCTATGCGCCGCATGATGGGGGATTTGCCGTCACCGGCCCGAAAGGCAGCGTGGTGATTTACTTTGACGCCGAAGGACAGCCTGCCGGGGCGCGCTCCCTCGGGACGGCCTCTGGCGTGGCACGCAGCCGCGCGGGCGGGCTGATCATTTCCTGTGACGGGGGGCTGTTTCACCATGACTCCCTGGGCGATCACTTTACCCCGGTGGCGGGCGAGTGGGCCTGGGACAACCACCTGATCGCGGTGTGATCGCGGCGCCAAGGGTCCTGATCAGTCGAAAAACTCCCAGCTGTCTGCCCCATCAAAACGGCGGATGCGCAGCCCGTGCAATGCTGCGGGGTCTGCCATGTTCAGATTGACGGCAAACCGATCCTGATCCGCGGCGGACCCCGGCCCCCAATGGGTCACGCAGCCACAGGTTTTGCAGGCATGAAAATCAATCAGGTGGTCGCCCCAGGAATAGCTGGTCACGTGATCCTCCCCGGTCAGGATACGCCCTTCATTCGGGGGGCAATGCGCCCATGTGGCGGCATATCTGCGACAGATCGAACAATTGCACCGCACCGCAAATTCCGGACGGCTCACTTCGAAGGTGACCTTGCCGCAATGGCAGCGTCCCTGGATCATGTCACTCATTCTGAAACCCTTTCGCAGTTCATTGCTGCCACAGTTTCAAACCGGGGAGGGTTTCGCAAGCTTTCCCCTTTTGCCCGCCCAGGGATCCGTGAAGAAAGGCAGAATGTAACCATTTCAGGGCGGAGGACCCCCATGTCCCTTTTACATCTTTTGCAACAAGCCCAGAACGGTCAGGGCCTGTCGGTGCTGGCCGAACAGATTGGCCTGGATCCGGCACAGGCCACCCAGCTGACCGAGATGCTGGCCCCTCAGCTTGGTCAGGCCACCAAAGCACAGGTTGAAAACGGCGGCCTGTCCGGTGTGATCGGCGCGTTGCAGGGGCAAGAACAGGCCGCGCTATATGAGGATGCAAGCCTTGCCGCAAGCGCGCAGGGCCAGGCACAGGGCGCCCAGTTCCTGACCGGCATTCTGGGCGACAAAGGCACCAAAAACCTTGCCAAACAAGCGGCCAGCAGCACCGGGATCGAGCTTGACCAGATCGCTGCATTCCTGCCGGCGCTCGCGGCGATGGTCCAGGGCGGGTTGCAGAAATCCATGCCGGACGAGACGCTTTCCACCATGATGCCTGAGCGAACCGGCGCAGGTGGGTTGATGTCACTGGTCAGCGGGGTTCTGGGCAAGTCAATGGACGATGCCCCCAAATCCGGCCCGGCTCTGGATCTGTTGACTTCTTTTCTTGACGCAGATGGCGACGGATCGGTGATGGACGACATTCTGGAGAAGATTCAGGGCTGATTTCCATATACATGTTAAGGGGTTATGCGGTGACAAAGCGCCGCATAACCGGGGTGTTTGCTTGCGAAACCGGGGCGGGAATGACAGGCAGGCGGCAGGACACCCCACCGCAGAGGACCCCATGCGCCACTTTTTGCTTCTCCCCCCGACCCTTGTCGCCATCAGCCTAGCAACCGGGGCCGCCATGGCGGAACCTTCGGCCATGGTGCGTCATTTCTTTGCCCAGTTTGACACGGATGGCAGCCAGTCGGTGAGCCTCAAGGAGCTCGCCTCGGCGCGCACGGCGGACTTCCTGAAATTTGATATGGATGGGGACCGGGCTCTGACAGCCGAGGAGTTTGCCCGCCTGACCCTTGCCCATGCCGCGCATGAGGCCACGCCCGAGGTCAGCGCCCTTGGCGACAAACCGCACCGTATCCTTGCCAGCCTGAGCTGGGAGGAAAGCGACCTTGACGGGAATGGCCTGGTCAGCAAGGCCGAATATCAGGGCAATTCTGCCCTCTGGTTCAAGCGGGTGGACACCGACCTTGATGGCAGCATCACCGCCCACGAGCTCGACGCCTGGTAAAGACCTCCGCGTAACAGACCACCCTGCGCCTGCTTTCACCGGCACCCTGATCGCCCCCATAGCCAGATAAAGAAAAAGCCCCGGCACATGTCCGGGGCTTTTCCAGTTTCAAACCAGATCGCGGTTACGCACCTTCTGCGTTTTTGCGGATGGTTTCGTTTTTCGGGTCATAGGGGCTGTCGACGGTCACTTCCGCATCCCACAGGTTGCCCATGATCTTGACCTTGAGCTTCTGGCCCGGAACGGCAAGCTCCGGCGGCAGGTAGCCCATGCCGATCGACTTCTCAAACGCCACCGAGTAGCCGCCCGAGGTGAGACGACCCACTTTCTTGCCATCAAGGAACAGCGCCTCGCGGCCCCACGGATCCGCATCATCCGGCCCGTCGATCAAGAGGGTGCAGCATTTGAAACGCACGCCTTTCTCGATCATCGCTTCTTTGCCGTGGAAGTCTTTTTCCAGGTCGATGAAGCGTGGCAGGTCGGCCTCGGCCGGGGTCGCGTCGCGGCCCAGCTCGGTGCCGAACGCACGGTAGGATTTCTCCTGACGCAGCCAGTTCTGTGCACGGGCGCCAACCAGCTTCATGCCATGTTTCTCACCAGCTTTTTCAAGCAGATCAAACAGATAGTTCTGCATTTCGATCGGGTGGTGAAGTTCCCAACCCAGCTCACCCGTGTACGCCACACGGATCGCATTGACCGGGCACATGCCCAGTTCGATCTGCTTGGCCGAGAGCCACGGGAAGCGTTTGTTGGTCAGCGCAGTGGCCGGATCGGCATCCACGATGATCTCGTTCAGCACGTCACGCGACTTGGGTCCTGCGATGGCAAACACGCCCCACTGCGTGGTCACGTCCTGGATCTCGATGTAACCGAACTCTTCCATTTTATCTTCTGCGGCTTTGCGCAGGAAGTCGGCGTCATATTCGGTCCAGGCACCGGCGGAAACGAGGTAGTAGTTGTTCTCGCCATTGCGCACGATGGTGTATTCGGTGCGGGTGGTGCCGGCCTCGGTCAGGGCATAGGTCAGGTTGATGCGGCCGATTTTCGGCAGTTTGTTACAGGTAAACCAGTCGAGGAACTGGGTGGCACCCGGGCCTTTGACCACGTGTTTGGTGAAGGCGGTGGCGTCGATGAGGCCGACGCCTTCGCGGATCGCCTTGGCTTCTTCCACGGCGTATTTCCACCACTCACCCCGGCGGAACGAACGGCTTTCTTCGTCGAAGTTTTCCGGTGCGTTCAGCGGGCCGTAGTAGTTCGGGCGTTCCCAGCCGTTGACCCAGCCAAATTGCGCACCGCGCTCTTTTTGCCGGTCATAGGCGGGCGAGCAGCGCAGCGGGCGACAGGCCGGGCGCTCTTCGTCCGGGTGGTGCAGAATGTAGACATGCTCGTAGCATTCTTCGTTCTTGCGCGCTGCAAACTCGGTGGTCATCCAGTTGGATGAATAGCGTTTCGGGTCGAGCGACGCCATGTCGATCTCGGCCTCACCATCGACCATCATCTGGGCGAGGTAGTAACCGGTGCCGCCAGCCGCGGTGATCCCGAAGGAGAAGCCTTCGGCCAGCCACATGTTGCGCAGACCCGGCGCCGGACCGACCAGCGGGTTGCCGTCGGGGGTGTAGCAGATCGGGCCGTTGAAATCGTCTTTCAGACCCGATTCAGCACAGGACGGCACGCGTTCCGCCATTGCCATATACTGATCCGCAATCCGGTCCAGATCCAGCGGGAACAGGTCGGCGCGGAAGCTGTCCGGCACGCCATGTTCGAAACGGGCCGGGGCGCCGCGCTCATAGATGCCGAGGATCCAGCCGCCACGCTCTTCGCGGGCATAAGATTCGTTGTCGGCGTCACGCACAACCGGGTGCTCCGGGTTGCCCGCTTCGCGCCATTTCACCAGTTCGGGATCCTGGTCCATAACGATGAAGGTGTGTTCCACCGGGATCGCCGGCATCTTGATGCCCAGCATCTTGGCGGTGCGTTGGGCGTGGTTGCCCGAGGCGGTCACGACGTGTTCAGCGGTGATCACGACCTTCTCATCGCTCTCAATCAGGTTGCCGCCTTTTTCCACCATCTTGGTGCAGGTCACTTCCCAGTGGGTGCCGTTCCAGTGGAAGTCATCGGCCTGCATCTTGCGCACAATCTCAACGCCGCGCTGACGGGCGCCCTTGGCCATGGCCTGGGTCACGTCGGCGGGGTTAATATAGCCGTCTTCGGTGTGGTAAAGCGCACCCTTCAGGTCCGAGGTCTCGATCAGCGGCCAGCGTTCCTTGATCTGGTCCGGGGTCAGGAACTCATAGTTGATGCCCACGGTGTCCGCGGTCGAGGCGTAGAGCTGGTATTCGTCCATCCGCTCATCAGTCTGCGCCATCCGCAGGTTGCCCACCACGGCAAAACCGGCATTCAACCCGGTTTCCGCTTCCAGTTCCTTATAGAACTTGACCGAATAGTCGTGGATGTGGGTGGTGGCATAGCTCATGTTGAAGAGCGGCAGCAGGCCTGCTGCGTGCCAGGTCGAGCCGGAGGTCAGCTCGTCACGCTCGATCAGCATGACATCATCCCAGCCCGCTTTGGCCAGATGATAGGCGATCGACGTGCCAACGGCACCACCGCCGACGACAAGCGCTTTGACTTGAGTTTTCATGGACGACTCCCTTTGGGAAAACTGTTTGCGTATTTGTGCCGCAAATCCGGTTGCATCTCAAAGTCTGGCCGACCGAAAACAGGGAAAAAGCGACATGGACGCACTCCGTCCGCCAGATAAGGCGCCGATCCGATGCGTCATGCCCCGCCAAATGCCCCCCTGCCCTTGCCACGCCGCGGGGAAAAACACGACCGGTCCTGCAGGTGAACGCGCGGCTTCAGGGGCCGAAATTTCGGGTCACGGGCAGCGTGTCCCCAATGAGCGCGGCCAGCTCGGCACGTTTTGGATGGTCCGGCAACAGCAGGCTGTAACACAGGTAATCTTCGACAATCGTGGCCTGCGCTTCGAAATTGAAGGCCAGCAGCGTGTTGTGGCCTTTGTCGGGCCAGTAATACGGGTCACCTTCGCGGAAGGATTCGGCCCCGGATTTCAGCGTGGTGAACCCGGTCCGCGCGCGGTTCTGATACTGCCAGACATGGACCAGTTCATGTGCCATCAGAAGCGACTGCGCCATGGGCAGCGCCGCTGGCCAGCCCGCAAACATGTCGGGGCGATAGGCGGCACGCACCAAAAACACCTGATTGCCCAGCACGAACCCTGCCGGGAACCGCCAGCCCACCGCATCAGGGGTGGCCACCCGGTCGCAGGCATCCTTGGGAATATCGTTGCCCGGGACAGGCGCAGGGCGCCCGCCATCTTGCCCCGTCTTTTCCGCCAGACGCGCCGCGCGTCCATCAGATGGCGCCTGTGTTGGCAGGGCTGCCAGCCCGATCCCGATGCGCACCCGCACCGGCTCCGGGTCGAAACTGTCGCCAAAAACCTCCTGCGCCAAAGCGCGCTCATTTGGGGTCAGCGGACGGGCACAGCCCGCCACCACGGCGATCAGCCCCAGCCCGAACAGCAGCGTCTTAGAAAGAGCGGCGCGCATGTCTGACTTTCCGCCCCATCAACACCAGCCCCACCAAGAGGCCAAACCCTCCCGCAAGATAGGAGGTGTCATGCAACATCGCGGCCCGGCCAAATCCGATCGCATCAATGGTGCCGCGCGGCAGGGGAATATGCTCCATCGGCGGGTCCGCCAGCAGGCTGAGCATCCCCAGCGCAAAGGTCAGCACCACCACCAGCACTGCAATGCCCGCAAAGGCCCGCCAGGCGGCGCGCCCATCCGGGATCGCCAGTGACAAAAGCGCAATTGGCAGTCCGATCACCACTCCCATCCACCAGCTGGCCTGCCAGCCCACCCAGGCGGCGCCCATACGCGGGGCCAGCTCAGGCGAGATGCGGAACTGGATGAATTTGAACGCGTGGAAATAATCCGGGCCAACGCTGTAGCTGACCTGATTATGCACCATGCCATAAAGGCCCGCCAACAGGCAGGCCAATCCAACCATCAGGATCAGTTGAAGCACTCGAAACATGGTGAAAGCCTAGCAACCCCAATCGGGGAGGGAAAGAGGCACGACCCCTTTCCCTGGCCCTTTCTCCTGGGTTTTGTCCGCAGGTCGCAGGACCTGCCTGGGGCATGGCCCGTGTTACAGCATCCCCGGAACAACCTGGTCCGGCGGGCGGTGGCCATCTTCGAAGGTCTTGATGTTCAACAGCACCTTCTCCCCCATCTCCAGCCGGCCCTCAACCGTGGCCGAGGCCATATGCGGCAAAGACACGACATTCGGCAGATCCCGCAGTCCGGGATTGATCTCTTCGCCATTTTCGTAAACGTCGAGCCCGGCCCCTGCGATTTCACCCGCCTGCAGCATCCGCGTCAGCGCGTTTTCGTCGATCACTTCGCCGCGCGAGGTGTTCACGATCACCGCTTCGGGCTTCAGCAGCTTCAGTCGGCGGGCATTCATCAGGTGGAAGGTAGAAGGGGTGTGCGGGCAGTTGACCGAAATCACGTCCATACGCGACACCATCTGATCAAGGCTTTCCCAATAGGTGGCCTCATATCGCGCTTCGATATCCTTATGCAGGCGTCTGCGGTTGTGATAGTGGATCTGCATGCCAAAGGCGCGGGCGCGTTCTGCCACGGCCTGACCGACACGGCCCATGCCGATGATCCCCACGCGACGCCCCTGAATGCGGTTGCCCAGAAGCGCGGTCGGAGACCAACCCTGCCACTTGCCGCTATCCATCTCACGAATGCCCTCGGGGATGCGGCGCGTGACCGCAAGGATCAACGCAATCGCCATATCCGCCGTGTCATCCGCCGACACACCGGGGGTATTGGACACCAGAACGCCACGCTGACGCGCGGTGCCCACATCAATATGATCCACACCGGCACCATAATTGGCGATCAGGCGCAGGCGCTCTCCGGCTGCAGCCAGCATATTGGCGTCGATCTGGTCATTGACCGTGGAGACCAGCACGTCGCAGTTTTTCATGGCCTCGACCAGCTCTGCACGCGTCATCGGGGTCTCGCTGTCGCGCAGCGTGACGTCAAAAAGTTCTTTCATCCGGGTCTCGACAACCTCGGGCAACCGTCGCGTGACAACAACACTCAGACGTTCCGCAGCCATTATGGCACTCCCTTTACTTCCCTTTTCCGCGTCTCCCTGCCAAACTGCCTGCAAATGAGGTGAGGCACAAGCAGCAACGATGACGCATGCGCAATAATATTGCGCGGAGCGGGGGCTGCAATAGACAAAAAGAACTCTGATGCGATTTTTTGCAGGTTTGCTTTCGGCATTCATAAGCGTCATGCCCCTGGGCACGCTGGCAGATGAAATCCCGCGTGGCAAAGTCACCAATCTCCCGATCCCACGCTATGTGTCGCTTAAGGCGAGCGAAGGGAATGTGCGGCGCGGCCCGTCCCTGCGCCACCGGATTGACTGGGTGTTCAAACATCGCGGTCTGCCGCTGGAAGTGGTGGGGGAATTTGGCCATTGGCGTCAGATACGCGACCGGGACGGGGTGGGCGGCTGGGTGCATTACTCGCTCCTGTCCGGGGTGCGGCATGTGATCATCGACACCGACCTGACCCCGCTTTATTCCCGCGCGGATGAAAGCGCGCAGGTCAATGCCTATCTGGAAGCCGGTGTCATCGCACGGGTCGAGAAATGCGGGCCGGTCTGGTGCAGGTTGCAGGCGGATGGCATTCGCGGCTGGACCACCAAACCCAATATCTGGGGCGTCAATCCCGACGAGGTGATCGAATGATTGAGCTTCTGACCCATCCCAACAAGGCCCGCGCCACCGGATCCCGCCGCGTCGTGTTTCATGCAGATGCCGCCTGGATGAATTCGATTGAGGCGCAGGAACACCCGATTTTCGACCAGATCCAAAAGGCGTTCGCACGGCGCTCGATCCCGGTGCAGCGGGTCAGGCTGGACAGCCCGGCCGCGGGCAGGGTGCTGGACGATCCCGATGCCGCCCATATCATGCTCGGGGACAATGCCCGGTTTGGTTCGCGGATCCTGCATCTGTGGCGCGCCCCTGTCTGGGGGTTCTGGCATCTGGACGAGCTGGGCGCGGAGTGGCAGTCGGCGCTGCGGCTGAGCGAATTCGACGCCAGCAGCATCGACGAAGAACGCGCCACCTATTTCTTCAACGGGGTCACCGGCTATATGCTGCGCGAAAACGTGTCACTGTCGGTGCAGGAAGAGCGGATGCATGGCAGCCTGCAGGGCGCCAAGGCCACGGTGTTCTGTCAGGCCAGCCGGGATGACGACGCGCAAAGCTGTTACCTGTCGAGCGAAAACATGATCCGGATCACGGCCGAGTTCGACCCGAAGGCGCTGGTCTATGTCAAGCTGGACCCGGCCATTGGCAAGGATCAGCGGCGGCGCATCATGGCAATCACCCAAGATTACCAGAACGTGCGCCTGACCGATGCCTCCGTGCATGATCTGGTTGAGGCCTCTGATCTGGCCGTGACCCAGAACGCGACACAGGGGTTTGAGGCATTGATGCAGAAATGCCCGGTGATCTATTGCGCCAAATCCCCCTACTGGCAGGCGGCACTCACGGCGAAAACCGCAGGCGACCTGCGCGAGGCGCTGGAATTCGGCACGCTGGGCATGTTCGACTTTCCCTATGAGAAATATTTCTACTGGGCGCTGGTGCGACACGGGCTGGAACCCGCCAAAGATGTCTTTGTAAAACGGTTCATGGCGCGGTTTTACGACAAGGTGATGTGGCGCTGATCGCGCCCACCGCTCAGCACAAGGTTGCAACTATTTAACTGACGCGGTAGCCCAAAGACATGGACACGCACAGCACCCGCATGAACCTTTCCGCAGGGCTCGCATCGAGCACGGTCGCCATCACGCTGGTGGCCCTGAAACTCTGGGCGCTGGGAGAGACCAACGCCCTGTCCGTGGCCGCGTCACTGGCGGATTCGGCGATGGATCTGATGGTGTCACTGGGGGCACTGGCCGCGATCTGGTATGCGGCCCGCCCGGCGGATGAAGATCACACATTTGGCCATACGGCGGCCGAGGATCTGGCGGCCCTTGGTCAATCCCTGTTCATTCTCGTCTCCGCCGGGGTGATTGCCTGGGCAGCGGTGGCTCGGTTGATTTCAAATGAACCTGCGCCGATTCTTGCCTTTCACAAAGGCATGGTGGTGATGGGGATTTCAATTGCGCTGACCCTTGCCTTGGTTCTGTGGCAACGCCATGTGGCGGCGCGCACGGGCTCTGCCGTGGTCAAGGCCGACAGCCTGCATTACCTTGGCGACCTTATCCCCAATATCGGCGCGATCCTGTCGCTTTGGGCGGCCCAGCTGTTTGGCATGGAAAGCATCGACAGCGTGGTCGCAATCGGCGCGGCCCTGTTGCTGGCCGTGGGGGCGGTTCGTATTTTCAAAACCGCCTGGGACGGGTTGATGGACCGGGCCGCACCCGATGACATGGTGCGCGGGATTGAAGAGATTGCCCGCACGCATCCCGGCATTCACGGCTATCACGACCTGAAAACGCGCCGCTCCGGATCGGTGGTTTTCGTCAATATGCATATCGAACTGGACGGGGCGCAGTCGCTGGACGAGGCCCATGCAATTGGTGCCAGCCTGCGCCGCGCGATCCTGCGTGCCTATCCGATGAGCGACGTGATGCTGCACAAGGACCCGGTGGGGGTGCAGCCGCACCCGGAGGATCCGTCACGTGGTCCCCACCGCTGACCGGGAAAGGGGGCGCGGCGGCGGGTTTCCGTGTCCTTACGCCTTGCATCCAACTGGGCGCCCCACCCCCAACGGGCTTGGGCTGCAGCGTTTCGGTTTGAACCTGAGACAGGTTTGTCGCGAAACGGATGAAGCCTCGCACCGCTCGGCAGGGGCGCTGCCCCTCGCCGCCTTGCGGCTCACCCCGGGATATTTATGACCAGAAAATAAGCGGTCGAAACGCACATTCAGGTGCGTTTCAATCCGGTCTCAAACCCGTCTCAAACCAGGCCACGCCCTTTCAAAAGCGCCTCAACCCCCGGCATTTTGCCTCGGAAGGCAAGGTAGAGTTCCTTGGCATCAACGGACCCTCCTCGGGACAGGATATGGGTCTCCAGCTTCTCTGCGGTCGCGGCATCAAACGCGCCACCTGCCTCCTTGAACGCTGCAAACGCATCCGCATCCATCACCTCGGACCACATATAGCTGTAATAGCCCGAGCTGTAGCCATCCCCTGCAAAGACATGGGCAAAATGGGGGGTCGCGTGGCGCATTCGGATCGCTTCTGGCATGCCGATCCGGGCCAGCGTCGCGGCCTGGGCGGCCATCGGGTCCTCGGGGGCGACCCCATCATGGAAATCGAGATCCACCAATGCGGATGCCGTGTATTCGACCGTCTGGAAACCGGTATTATAGCTGCTGGCAGCCAACAGACGTTTGAGCAGGTCGGCGGGCATCGCCTCACCCGTTTGCGCGTGGGTCGCAAAGCGTTCCAGCACCTCGGGCACCTCTAGCCAGTGTTCGAAAAGCTGGCTGGGCAGTTCCACGAAATCGCGCGCCACCGAGGTGCCCGACACGCTTTCATAGGTCACATCCGACAGGATATGATGCAGCGCATGGCCAAATTCATGAAACAGGGTGCGCGCATCATCCCAGCTGAGCAGCGCGGGTTGCCCGTCGGCGGGTTTTGCGAAATTGCAGACATTGGTCACGATCGGGCGGATATCCCCGGCAAGCTTTTGCTGACTGCGCATCGCGCCACACCATGCGCCCGAACGCTTTGATCCGCGCGCAAAGTAATCCGCCACAAATACCGCCATCAGGCGCCCATCCCGCGTCACCTCCCACGCGCGGGCATCCGGGTGGTAAAGCGGCGCGTCCATTGCGGCGAATTCAAGTCCGAACAGCCGGTTGGCACAGTCAAATGCCGCTTCGATCATACGCTCCAGCTGGAAATAGGATTTCAGCTCTGTCTCGTCCAGATCATGCTCATCTCGGCGGCGGGCCTCGGAATAATAATGCCAGTCCCACGCTTCGAGCGGCCCATTGATCCCATCCGCCCGCAAGCGTTCGGTCAAGACGTCCTGATCTTCAAGTGCGGCCGCCCGGGCCGGCTCCCAGACCGCCATCAGCATGTCCCGCACCGCCACCGGGCCACCGGCCATTTCGGTTTCCAGCTTGAACGCGGCAAAACTGTCATAGCCCAGCAGCCTGGCGCGTTCTTCGCGCAGAGCAAGCGTTTCACGCGCAATCAGCCGGTTGTCCGCGGCCCCGTCCCCTTCTCCGCGCGACACCCAGGCGGCAAATGCCTTTTCACGCAGATCCCGGCGCGGGGAAAAGGCCAGAAACGGTGTGATCAGAGAGCGGGAGGTGGTGATAACCGGCCCCTGACAGCCCTTCTCTTCCCCGGCTGCCCGCGCCGCCACCACAACGAAATCCGGCAGGCCGACCAGGTCCTCTTCTTCCAGTTCCATGAACCAGCTTCGTTCGGCAGCCAACAGGTTTTGGGTAAACTCGGTGCCAAGCACCGACAGGCGCTGCATGATCTCTTTGAGCCGCTCTGCCTTTTGGCCCTCAAGCTGCGCACCGGACCGGACGAAACCACGCCGGGTCAATGTCAGAACCCGCATCTGTTCGGCGTTCAGGCCAAGGCTCTCGCGCCGCGCCCACAGATCTTCAATGCGGCCAAACAACGCCTTGTTGGAGGACACTTCCGAGCCGAAAGCCGCAAGCTGCGGTCCGAACACCCGCATCAGCTCCTCGCGCTTGTCCGTGCTGTCCGCCCCGGCCACGGAATAAAAGACACCCAGAACCCGGTTCAACTTCTCTTCCGCGCGCTCCAGAGCCTCGATCGTATTGACGAAACTGGGCGGGTTTGCCGATTGGGAAATCGCCTCAATATTTGCGCGCGCCTCCGCGAGCGCGACCTCAAAGGCGGGCTCAAAATCTGCATCCTTGATCAGATCAAACGGGGGCAGCCCATGCGGGGTTTTCCAGGTTTCAAGCAACGGATTGGTCATGCGGATCTCCTTTGCCCGAAAGCTATGCGTCGCCGACCAAAACTTCCAGCCCAAACACCCGGCTCATTCCCCTGCCACAAATATCCCGGGGTGAGCCGCAAAGCGGCGAGGGGCAGCGCCCCTTTTGCCAGGCCCTTTTTGCCAGACCCCGTCTGGCCAGCCTGGGCGGTCTGGGCGGTCTGGCCTAGGCGTCCACCTCGCCCTTCGCCCGTAACCGCTTCTCCAGCCGGCGCAGCACCAGCGACAGGCTTACCGTCATCAGAAGATAGACAAAGGCCACCACGTTATAGGTCTCGAAGTACCGGAAATTTCCTGCTGCAGTCACCTTGCCCAGCTGGGTGATGTCAGCCACACCAAGCACGGATACAAGCGAGCTGTCTTTGACCATGGCCACAAAATCATTGCCCAGCGGCGGCAGGATCATGCGAAAGGCCTGAGGCCAGATGATATGGCGAAACCTTTGCCAGCCATTCAGGCCCAGCGCCTTGGCCGCTTCGATCTGGCCGATTTCCACCGCCTGAAGCCCGGCCCGGAACACTTCGGCGATAAATGCCGAATACCCGATGGTCAGCGCCACGATGGCGCGCCACAACAGGGAAAATTCGCGGGTGCGGATCGGATCCATCCCCACCATATCCCCCAGCCAGTTTCGCAGCGCCACCAGCGCGGGCGCAAAGACAAAGGCGACGTAAAGCAGCAGCACGATGATCGGGATGCCGCGGATGATCTCGATATAAAACCGGGCCATCTGGCGCAGGATCTGAAAGCGCGACATGCTGGCCACGGCAAGTCCAAGGCCAATCACACTGGCGCAGACAAAGCCAACCAACGTGACAAAGACCGTGATCCCCACCCCTTTGCCGAGGGTGCGCAGCACCTGCAGGTAGATCCCGTCATTGACGATATAAAAAAGGAACAGACCTGCCAGTCCGACGGCAAAGACCAGCCACCAGGGAAAGTCTTCATCCGGCTTTGGGGGTGGGACCATGGGGATCGACCTCAGGAAAAATGGGGGCCGAAGCCCCCACCGCAAACATGATTATTGGCCGATCTTGTAGTCGAGGAACCACTTCTTGTTCAATGCCTCAAGCGTGCCATCCGCACGCATCGCCGCAATCGCCGCATTCATCGGCGCAACCAGTTCTGAGCCTTTCGGGAAGATGAAGCCGAAATCCTCGGTGCCAAGCGTCTCGCCAATGATCTTCAGCCCCCCGTTCGACGCCTCCACATACCCATTGGCGGCGGTGCTGTCGGACAGGACCAGATCCACATCCCCGGTTTTCAGCGCCTGAACCGTTGCCCCGAAGGTCTCAAACAGCTTGATCCGCGGATTGGCCTCGTTGCCATCAAGAACATCATAGACCCCCACGTAAAACGGCGTGGTGCCGGGTTGGGCGGCCATCAGGAAATCCTCCTCTGCGGCAAAGCTCTTGGCATCGGTAAACCGGTCTTCGTCGGCGCGCACGATCATCATCATTTCAGACCGCAGATACGGGTCTGAGAAATCCACCTTCTCGGCGCGGTCTTCACGAATGGTGATGCCGGTCATGCCCATGTCAAACTGCCCCTCGGACACGGCGGGGATCATCGCATCCCACGAAATATTTTCATATTCCACCGAGATATTGATCCGCTCGGCAATATCCGCCATCGCGTCATATTCCCACCCAATCGCATTGCCGGAATTCGGATCCACAAATTGAAGCGGAGGATAGGCGTTTTCGGTCACCACCACCACGGTCTTCCCGCCAAGATCAGGCAGGTCCGCAGCCATCGATACGGTCGAAAACAGCGCCATGGCAATGGCACCAACAGTTGCAAGACGTTTCATGATATCCCCCCGGGATCGTAAAAGAAAGTAACCCAAGGACCCTAGGGCGAAGCGGAGGAGTTTGGCAAGTGGGGGGGGCAGGCCCCGCCTTTCTTCTTGCCGGAACCAACCTGCCCCCCTGTGTCCCCCGCAGGCCCATGGGACCGGGCAGGCCTTCTTATGTTGGGGTCAAAGCGTTGGGGAACAACCATGTGTCACAGGCTTATCCTGAAACGCTTTAATCAAGGTCCCGGCGAAACAGCGTCATCTGATGTCCGGCAAATTCGATTTGCCCGGTTTCGAGAAAACCGTTCTTCTCCAGAACACCACGAGAGGCAGGATTGTCGTTCGCCACACGTGCCTCCAACGCCCAGAGACCAAGTTTGCGCGCGCATTCAAGGGCCTGGGCCACGGCAGCGCTGGCCACTCCCTGCCCTACATGGCGTTCTCCGACCCGGTATCCCAGCTGGGCCACGCCACCCTCCCGCGCCGTCAGGTTCAACCGGCCAAGGATCTCGTCGCCGCGACGGATCAGGAACATCGCGTCATCCCCGACCAACTGGGCGCGGATCACCTGCGCCAGCGAGGTGACTTCCCAATATGTGTGCGGACGCGGTCCGACCCATGTTTCAAACCAGGCGCGGTTTTCCACCTCGAAGGCGAACAGGGCGGGCGCATCCTCTTCGCTCAGGGGGGCAAGGGACAGATCAGCCACAGGTCGCACAGCCCTTGCGCCTCGACAGGCGGATCACCCGGGTTTCGGCATACATGGCATCATAGATGAACATCTTGCCGCGCAGCCCGGCCCCCGCACCGGCAATTTCCTTGATCGCTTCCACCGCCATCATCGACCCGATCACACCGGGCAAGGGGCCAACCACCCCCGCTTCCGAACAGTTCGGCGCCAGACCGGGGGCGGGGGCTTCGGGGAAAATGCATTGATAACAGGGGGCCTCCCGGGCTGGATCAAAAAGGGAAATCTGCCCTTCCCACTGGCTGAGCGCCCCCCCGATCATCGGCTTGCCCAGCTTGGCGCAGGTGCTGTTGACAAGGTAGCGGGTGGCAAAATTGTCGGACCCTTCAAGCACCAGATCAAAATCGGCAATCAGCTCTTCGGCGATGTCCTCGGTCAGGCGGCGATTATAGGGCAACACGTCAATGGCCGGGTTCTGCGCCCGCATGAACCGTTCGGCTGAAAAGACCTTGGGCGTGCCGATATCCGCATCACGATGCACCACCTGTCGCTGCAGGTTGGAATTGTCCACCACGTCATCGTCGATCACTCCGATCGTGCCCACACCGGCGGCGGCCAGATACATCAGGATCGGAGAGCCAAGCCCCCCTGCCCCAACCACCAGAACCCGCGCATTTTTCAGCGCAACCTGACCGGGGCCACCAATTTCGCGCAGCACAATATGGCGGGCATAGCGGTCCAGTTCCGTGTCCGAAAACGGACCCTCCTGCGCGGCCACCGGGGCGGCGGGTGCGCGGGATTTCAACCACTTTACCCCGGCACCATAAAGACCGATCACCGCCACCAGACCAAACCCGACGGCCCAGCTGGTAAAACTGCCCCCCAGCGCGCGCACCAGCATGTTGCCCTCTGGCAAAACCAGAAGGGTCAGCAGAACCACCAGCGCCAAAAGCGCCGTCATGACCCAACGCCGCGCAACAGACAGGCCGACATAGGCCCCGCCCAGCCAAATCAGCGCCGCTATGAATAGAACCCAGCTCATCTTGCCCTCATTTGCTCCGCCTGGCTGGCCCGCCAGACCCAGACTTTCGTCAATGCCGCCCGGTCGACCCAAACCCACCGTCCCCACGGTCGGTTTCGCTCAGCCCCTCGACCACCTGATAGCGTGCCTGAAGAACCGGGGCGATCACCGCCTGAGCAATCCGTTCGCCATGCGCTACCACAAAGGGGACATCGCCGTAATTGATCAAGATCACCCCAAGCGGGCCGCGATAATCACAATCAATGGTGCCCGGCGTATTAGGTAGGGAAATCCCGTGTTTGATGGCCAGCCCCGAACGCGGGCGCAGCTGCAACTCATACCCCGCAGGGATTTCCACCCGGATCCCGGTGGGGATGATGGCCCGCCCCATCGGCGCCAGCACCAGCCCCTCCGCACGATCTTCGGGTTGCAGATTGGCACGAATATCCGCCCCCGCCGCCCCTGCAGTTTCATAAGAGGGAAGCACAATCGTGCGATCCGCCCAGTCTTCCCACAGCACCCTGACCACAGGTTGATCCATCTCCGCGCCCTTTTCCTCTTGCCAAAATATCCCCGCCGGAGGCCAGAATTCTATTGCGTCAACGCCTCGGCAATCCGCAGTGCCAGCTGGCGGGCAACCTCATCCTTGCCCATACGCGGCCAGGCCTCAGCTCCCGTATCGGAAATCAGCGTCACGGCGTTTTCCGCCCCGCCCATTATGCCCGTCTCCGGGCTGACATCATTGGCCACAATCCAGTCACAGCCTTTTCGCACACGCTTTGCGGTGGCATTGGAAATCACATCATCCGTCTCGGCGGCAAACCCCACCACCAGCGACGGGCGCCCTGTTTCCATCCGGCTCACGGTCTTGAGGATGTCCGGGTTTTCCGCAAATTCCAAAACCGGAAGCGACCCTTTGCCATCCTTCTTGATCTTGCTGTCACTGGCCGAAGCCACACGCCAGTCCGCAACCGCAGCTGCAAACACGGCAGCATCCGCAGGCAGGCCCGTCTCGACCGCCGCCAGCATCTCCTGCGCAGATTGCACCCTGACCACGCGCACCCCATCGGGCGGCGGCACATCGGCGGGCCCGGTGACAAAGGTCACCTCGGCCCCCAGTGCCGACAGGGCTTTGGCAATGGCGGTGCCCTGCGCCCCGGAGGAGCGGTTGGCAATATAGCGCACCGGATCAATTGGCTCATGGGTGGGGCCGGATGTCACCAGCACATGTTTGCCTTTGAGGGGTCCATCTTTCAGAGCCGCCTCGATCGCGGCAGCAATCTCCAGCGGTTCCGCCATGCGACCGGGGCCGAACTCACCGCAGGCCATCGGCCCTTCATTGGGGCCAACAAACCGCACCCCATCCCCGATCAGTGTCGCCACATTGCGTTGACAGGCGGGATGTTCCCACATCCGCACATTCATCGCAGGAGCCACCAGAACGGGCTTGTCGGTCGCCATCAGAAGCGTCGACGCCAGATCATTGGCCAGCCCCCCCGCCATCTTGCCCAGCAGGTCCGCCGTCGCCGGGGCCACCACCAGAAGGTCCGCCGCACGCGACAGTTCGATATGGCCCATTTCGGCCTCGTCCGTCAGGTCAAAAAGCTCGGTATAAACCTTGCGCGCGGCCAGACCAGAGGCCGACAGCGGGGTTACAAATTCCTGCCCCGCCCGCGTGATCACCGGTGTCACCTCCGCGCCGCGTTCGCGCAGCCGGCGGATCAGGTCCAGCGATTTGAAGGCCGCGATACCGCCACCAATGATCAGGAGGATATGTTTGCCTGCCAGCATGGCGTCACCCTTTCGGTCGATCTTTCACCTTTCAGGTGATTTCCCCAAAGTGTTAAGCGGTTGCGCCCCCGGGTTCAATGGTCCGCTTTAATGGACGGGTTGGTGGCTCGGCTCAGTTCTCCGCTTCCATTCCGCGATCATTGCGCGCTTTTGCCAAATTGCAGGCACGGGTCCGGCCGTTGAGCAGCGGGCGCATCCAGCACGAGGTCAAAACCCCCTTCCGGCGTGCCGCCATCCTCACCCTGACCAAGGCTGAACACCGTCAGATCCGGGCGCAGGCGTGCCAGATGGCTGGGCACCCCCCAATCCTTACGCGCATGACCATTGCCGGTGATCACCACCACCGGACCGCCATGGACCTCAAACGCGTCGATGGCCGCCTTGGCAAGCGTTGCATCCCGCAGACGTTGCATTTCGATCATGCCGCCAAGGGCGGCGCGCGGCATCGCTTCGCAATGGGCGGCAAACTGCAGATCCAGCCGCGCGGCCTGCTGATCATCCGGCAGGGGGGCCGTCAGCCCATAGGCGCCCGCATCCCCGCTGAAATGCGCGGCTCCCCCATCCGTGTAAACCTGCCGCGCCACATCCCGCGGCACGGCGGCCCCAAAGATCGGCACGTCCGCCGCCGTAAACACCGGCAGATACAGGTCGTAATCCGGCCAGCCGGACGCGTTCCAGCGGTCCCGATACCCCTCGGGATCCGCCATCAACTCTTCCGCCTGTTCCGGGGTCAGCATCTCAACCACAAGCGCCGAGGGCGAGATCGCCCGCACAAATCGCGCCTGCGCCTCGTGATGGGTGGGATTATCATGCACCTCACCCAGGATCACCACATCCGAGGCCTGCATCACCTTGCCCCCCGCCTGCGCCAAGGCCAATTGCGGCCACAGAAAAGCAAACAAGATTAAAGCGTTTCTACTTATTGATAGACCACAATAAGAAGTGGAAACGCCCACGCCTTCTCGGTGTTTCGTGCGTTTCGAGATTATGCTGTTATGCAACCAAATCTCGAAACACTTTAGAAACCGCATGAATTCCGCTCCGGCTGATCGCGGCCCAATGGGAAAGCGTCGCATCTCGGCTGGTCCCGGGCCGTTGGGTTTGTTATCTGGGGGCATGAGCATCACACTTCCCCCTCTGACCTTGGTATTGGGTGGCGCCGCCTCGGGCAAGTCACACTATGCGGAGCATCTTGTCGCGGCAACCGCGCGCCCAATGGTCTATATTGCCACCGCCCAGGCCTTTGATGGCGAGATGGAGGCGAAGATCGCCCGGCATCAGGACCGGCGCGGGGCGGGCTGGCGCACGATCGAAGCGCCGGGCGACGTGTCGCCGGCCCTCGCCGATGCGGACCACAACGAGGTGGTGCTGTTCGACTGCGCCACCATGTGGCTGTCAAATCAGCTGTTTGCCCAGCCCGATCCGGATCACCCCGACCTGTCCCCGGCCGAGGCGGCACTGTTTTCCGCCCTGACCAGCTGCGCCGCCCCCGTGGTGGTGGTCTCAAACGAGGTGGGCGCGGGGATTGTGCCCGAAAACAGGCTTGCCCGCCAGTTTCGCCAGGCCCAGGGAGAGCTGAACCAGCGCCTTGCCGCAAGGTCCGATCTGGTGGTGGGGGTGATGGCCGGCCTCCCCTTTGCCCTCAAAGGGAGCTTGCCCGAGGTGCCCCAATGCCGGTGACAAGCTGGTGGTGGGTGCGCCATGGACCAACCCATGCCAGGAACATGGTGGGATGGCGCGATCTGCCCGCGGACCTGTCCGACACCGCAGCGATCCGGCGCCTGTCCGACCACCTTCCATCCGATGCCGCGGTGATCTCATCCGACCTGATCCGGGCGGTTGACACGGCCAACGCCCTGCAGGGACAGCGACCACGCCTGCCGCATGATCGCAACCTGCGCGAATTTGATTTCGGCCTGTGGGACGGGATGCACTGGAGCGATATGTCCGCCCAGGACCCCGACCTGGCCCGCCGCTTTTGGGAAGAACCCGGTGACGTGGCCGCCCCCGAAGGCGAAAGCTGGAACCAATTGGCGACACGGGTCAGTGGCGTGGTCGCGCAACTGAACGGTCAGCATCGCCATATCATCGCGGTGGCCCATTTCGGCGTGATCCTGACCCAGATCGCCATGGCAGGCCGGATGACCCCCTATCAGGCGCTTGGCCATAAGATTGACAACCTGTCCGCCACACGGCTCGACTGGGACGGGCGCGACTGGTCCGTGTGCACCATCAATCACCTGCCCTGATGGGCCTCGTCACAAATCTCCATTTGCGCACACCACCCGACGCCGCCATGCTGCCTGCATGGACAATATGACTTACGACCTTTTCATTGGCGATCGCAGCTTTTCCAGCTGGTCCCTGCGGGGCTGGCTGATGTTTGATAAATTCGACCTACCCGTGAACACAACGCGGGTAGGGCTTTATTCCGGGACGTTACAGGATGACCTGGCCCCACTTGCCCCTGCCCGGTTTGTGCCCGCCATGCGTTGCCCCGATGGGGTTGTGGTGGGCGATACGCTGGCCATGGCGGAAACCCTGCATGAACGCCACCCCGAGGCCGGCCTGTGGCCAGAAGACCCCGCAGCACGGGCGCTTGCCCGCTGGATGGTGGCCGAAATGCATTCCGGCTTTGGCGCCCTCAGAACCGACTGCCCGATGCAACTGTTGGGATTGGTCACGGATTTCACCGCGTCAGAGGCTGTCATGGCTGATCTTGACCGGCTCGAACAGCTCTGGTCACTGGCGCGCAGCCGCCACGGTGCGGACGGGCCCTGGCTGTTCGGCGCGTATTCCCTGGCGGACGTGTTCTTTGCCCCGGTGGCCGCACGGATTGCCGGGTTTGGCCTGTCGGTCGGTGAAGAGGCACACACCTATGTGGATCTCCACCTCGCCGACCTGTCCTTCCGCCGCTGGCGAGCCCTCGGATTGACCATCTCCTATGACCCGGTGCCTTATATCGACGGACGCCCACTGGCGGACTGGCCTGGCCCAGCCCCCCGCGCCGCCCGCCCAAGCAACGGCCCGTCGCTCAACCACCACTGCCCCTACTCAGGCGATCCAGTCACCGATTTTCTGGAGATGGAGGGCAAGATCTGGGGCTTTTGCAACCCGACCTGTCGGGACAAGACCCTGAACGATCCCGAAGCCTGGCCCGCATTCATGACCATGGCGGCAGAAACCACCTGACCCCCTTTTTCTTGCTTCAAATACCTCGGGGTGAGCCTCGAAGAGGCGAGGGGCAGCGCCCCTTGCCCGCTCAATTGCCGTGAAACAGGTCACGTTAACCTTTTCTTCACCAAGATTACGATAGCGTCATTCCAATCTTCTCAGGGTTGGAAACATCATGGTCGCCCACGCCTATACCGTCGCCTTCGAAGGCATTCGTGCCCGCCCGGTCGAGGTGCAATGCGCCCTGACCCCCGGCCTGCCCGGCTTTTCCATCGTCGGCCTGCCCGACAAGGCGGTGTCCGAAGCAAAGGAACGGGTGCGCGCCGCCCTGTCGGCCCTGTCCATCGCCCTGCCCGCCCAGCGCGTCACCATCAACCTCTCTCCCGCCGACCTGCCGAAGATCGGGTCGCATTTCGACCTGCCCATCGCCCTTGCCCTGCTTGCCGCCATCGACATCTTGCCGAAAGAGGAGGTGGCAGGCACCATTTCACTGGGAGAATTGTCCCTCGACGGTGCGCTCCTGCCCGTGATTGGCGCCCTCCCCGCAGCCATGGCCGCCGCCGAAGAGGACCGGACACTGATCTGCCCGCGCTCGTGCGGACCGGAAGCGGCCTGGGTGGGTGCCACCAAAGTTCTGGCCCCCGCCACGCTGACCGCCCTGATCCAGCACTTCACCGGACAATCCCCCCTGCCCCCCTCTGACCCGGGCACATTGCAGACACCGCAGGGCGGCAGGGATCTGCGCGATGTAAGGGGGCAGGCCCGCGCCAAACGCGCGCTCGAAATTGCGGCTGCGGGGCGCCACCACATGCTGATGATCGGCCCGCCCGGCTCAGGGAAATCCATGCTTGCCGCGCGCCTGCCCACGATCCTGCCGCCGCTCTCCCCCACCGAAGCCCTGGAAACCTCGATGGTGCATTCGCTTGCGGGCCTGCTGCAGGAAGGGGGCATTTCCCGCACCCGCCCATATCGTGATCCCCACCACACCGCATCAATGGCCGCCATTGTCGGCGGCGGGCGCGGCGCAGGTCCGGGGGAGGTCAGCCTGGCCCATAACGGCGTCCTGTTTCTGGATGAATTGCCCGAATTCAACCGCCAGACGCTGGAAACCCTGCGCCAGCCGATCGAAACCGGAGAGGTCATGGTCGCCCGCGCCAATGCCCATATTACCTACCCGTGCAAATTCCTGCTGATCGCTGCCGCAAACCCCTGTAAATGCGGACAACTGGGCGATGCCAATCTGGCCTGCCCAAGAGCGCCCGGCTGCGGAGATGATTATCTTGGGCGGCTATCAGGGCCGCTTCTGGACCGGTTTGACCTGCGTGTGGACGTACCCCGCGTTGAGATGCAGCATCTGGATCTGCCCCCGGATGGGGAAGGCTCGGCCAATGTTGCAGAGCGCGTCACCCGTGCCCGCGCCCTGCAGGAGGAGAGGTATCGCGACCACGCTCAGGTGCGGGTGAATGCAGATATCAGCGGCGATCTGCTCGACCAGGTTGCCCAGCCGGATGCAGAAGGGCGCGAGCTTTTGATCAGGGCCGCCGACCGGTTCGGCCTGTCGGCACGCGGCTATCACCGGATCTTGCGCGTGGCACGCACCATTGCCGATCTTGAGGGGAGCGACCAGGTCGCCCGCCACCATGTGGCAGAAGCGGCAAGCTATCGGTTGTCGATTGCCTCAACCTCCTGATCCACCTGGGCAATGTCCTGCGGATCGGAGACAAAGGCAGCCACCCGGCGCAAGGCCTCTCGCGCTTCCGGCAGGAGCCGGGAAAAGAACACCCAGACATGGGGCGGATCAGGCCAGAGGTCCACAGTGACACGCCCCCCGGCAGCCCGCAGTTTTTCCGCCATCCGCACTGTGTCATCGCGCAGGATTTCCGTGTCGGAGACCTGCAGGAACACGGGCGGCAAGGGGGATCTGAAGCTCGCAAAAAGTGGGGAAATGCGCGGATCTTGCGGGGACATGCCTGCGAGGATCCAGTCCGCCACCTGATCCTTGCGGGCAGGTGGCAGCAACGGGTCGCGGGTGGCGTTCTCATGCATCGAACCGCCCGAAAAACTTGCATCCGTAAAAGGTGAAAATGCAAAAACAGACGCAGGAACAATGCCTTGCGCGTTAATATGTGCGAGAAGCGCAAGCGCAAGGCCGCCGCCTGCACTGTCGCCCCCTATGGTGATGTTTTCGGGGGCATATCCTTTTGCAACCAGCCCGTTGAACGTCGCCACCGCATCCTCGAACGCCGCCGGGCTGGGGGCCTCGGGGGCTTTGCGATAGTTGGGAGCGCAAACCTGCATCCGGGTCAGCCGGGCCAGGCGGGCAAGCAGGTGGGTGTAGGCTTTGGGCGAGCCGGCAATATACCCCCCACCATGCAGATAGAGCAGCACCCGTTCGGGTTCTGGTGGATGGGTCTGGGCACGATTTGTGACCCAGAGGCAGGGAATGCCTGCAATCGTCTCTGGCCAACGTTGTGTCTGCGGAGGCGGACGAAACAGAAGCTCTGTTCCGAAATCCAGTGCCCAGCGCACGCGGGTCGGCTGGCCCATCCGGCGCAGGACAGGCTTGACGGTCCACCGCAGACTGCGGTTCAGCCAGAGGAGACGGCGGCTCATGTTATGTCCCCGACGATCAGCCGATCCCGGCCTCAATCCTGGTCTCAATCGCTTGCCAGATCTTTTCCGCCGTATTGGTGCCGTCGAACCGTTCCAGTTCCTGAATGCCGGTCGGGGAGGTCACATTGATCTCGGTCAGATAGTCGCCGATCACGTCGATGCCCACAAAGATCTGGCCCTTTTCCCGCAACAACGGGCCGATCGCGGCGCAGATTTCGCGGTCGCGCTCGGTCAGGCCGATCTTTTCGGGGCGGCCGCCGACATGCATATTCGAGCGGGTTTCCCCCTCGGCGGGCACACGGTTGATGGCCCCAACCGGCTCACCATCCACCAGGATAATACGCTTGTCACCATTGGATACATCCGGCAGGAATTTCTGCGCAATCAACGGTTCGCGATTGATGCCGGTGAACAGCTCATGCAACGACGCGAGGTTGCGATCATTGTGGTCGAGGCGGAAAACCCCGGCGCCACCGTTTCCGTAAAGGGGTTTCAGAATGATGTCGCCATGCCTGTCTTTGAATGATTTCAACGTCTCAAAATCACGTGCAATCATCGTGGGTGGTGTCAGGTCAGGAAACTGCAAAACCAACAGTTTTTCCGGATAGTTGCGCACCCAGAAGGGATCATTGACCACCAAAGTCTGCGGATGGATCATATCAAGGATATGGGTGGAGGTGATGTAGCCCATGTCGAAAGGAGGATCCTGGCGCAGCCAGACCACATCCCAATCGGCTAGATCGACATCCTCGACCGGCGCCATGGTGACGTGATTGCCATATTCCCGGCGCAATGTGATCCTATGGCCACGCGCCATCACCCGCCCTTCCCGGAAGCTCAGATGCTCAGGCGTGTAGAAAAACAACTCATGCCCACGCTTCTGCGCCTCTTCTGCAATGCGAAACGTGCTGTCGGCGTCAATATCTACCCGATCGATCGGGTCCATCTGAAGGGCAACTTTCAATGACATGGGCGGCTCCTTATGCGTTTTGTCCTAAATGGAGCAGCCGCTGCAGGAGATCAATGGGGCGCCCTGCAAATTCCCGCAATCCCTCCGCAGACCCACTGTGCCTGAGTTAATAGGCCGAGACGTTTTCGATAATCTTGCGTTCGCCGAATTGATTGACCAGGGCCACGTCAATTCGAATTGGTGTCAGCATCCCTTTTGGCTGCTGAGCCACAAATTCACTTGCAGCATTGTAAATCCGAAACAGCTGCCGTTTTGTCAGCCTTTCGGCGGCACGGGCAAAATCCCGGGCCTTCTTCACTTCGATGAAAATGAAACCGTCCCCATCCTTTGCAACCAGATCAATCTCTCCGCCCTTTCCACGCCAGCGGCGCGCAGCGATATCATGCCCCTTTTGCGCATAATCCACACTCACGGCGTTTTCCGCCGCAATCCCCGCCAGGTAGGAGGTTTTTCCGCTCATTCCTCACGCTCCAGTTCCAGCGCCACCTGATATACCTTTCGCCGCGGAAGACCCAAAGCTTCCGTAACAAAAGCGACCGCATCTTTTTTCGACATATCTTTCATTGCTCTTCTCAAAGCCTGTTCCAGCGTCTCTTCCCCCGGTGCCGCGGCGACATGCCCGATGACCAGAACGATCTCACCCTTCAAGGTGCGATCCTCAAGTATTTCGGACAGTTCCTGCACGTTGCCACGCAAGACCTCTTCAAATCGTTTTGTCAGCTCCCGGCAAATGGCGGCGGGGCGATGACCCGCTTGAAGAGAACACAAATCCATTAACAGCCGGTTGATCCGTTTGGGGCTTTCGTAAAGGACAATTGTGGCCTCGGTGGTCAGCAGGTCGGACAACCAGGTTTTACGCGCCCCTTTGGCCGCTGGCGGAAAGCCCGCAAAAAGAAACCTGTCGGAGGGAAGCGAGGAAAGGCTAAGCGCCGTCAAAACGGCAGAGGCCCCGGGCGCGGCCGTCACCAGCCCTTCGTTCTGGGCCACATCACGCGCCAGCGCATATCCCGGATCGGCAACAAGTGGCGTACCGGCCTCACTGACATAAGCGACCGAGCGCCCCTCTGCGATCAGCTTGCGAATCCCGTCCCGGCCATTTTGCCCGGAGTGATCGTGATAGGGGATCATCGGGCGGCCCCTGACCGGAATTCCATGAATATCCATGAGCTTACGCGCAGTGCGGGTATCTTCTGCCGCGATCACATCGGCAGAGGCCAGGATATCAAGGGCGCGCAGGGTAATATCGCGGGCATTTCCGATGGGGGTTGCCACCAGGTAGAGGCCTGCATCAAGGGGAGAGATTTCGGGTTTCACACTGGACCTATCGAGCAAGGTGATTATTATGTCGGCGTCTGCAATGGGCGGCGGGACCGTCCAGCTTGTATCCGGGAGAGGATGTTTCATGTTCGCTGTTTTCCAGCGCGCCCGCAAGTCAGCCGGGGTCGCGATTTCAATTGCTTCAGCCATTTTTCTGACCGCTTGTACCATTGATACGTCAAACGGAGGGGGCCAACGGATCAATCCGTCGAAACCTGTGCCGGTGGCTTTGCTGGTGCCTGGGGGATCGGGGTCATCCACGGACACGGTGTTGGCCAGTTCGCTGGAGAATGCGGCCCGCCTTGCGATGTCGGAGCTTTCGGGTGTGACGATTGATCTGCGCGTCTACAACACGGCCGGCAACCCGGATCAGGCCGCCCGCATGGCGGTGCAGGCGGTGAATGACGGGGCCAAGATCCTGCTGGGGCCGGTATTTGCGAAAAATGCCAACGCGGCGGGGCTTGCGGTGGCCCGACGGAACGTGAACGTTCTGAGCTTCTCGAACAACCCGTCCATCGCTGGCGGCAATGTCTTTGTGCTGGGCAATACGTTCAACAACACCGCCAACCGACTGGTGAGCTATGCCAAGACGCAGGGCAAGGGCCGGATCATGGTGGTGCATGGCGATGATGGCGCCGAGACCGATGGCAGCCGCGCCATTCAGAACGCCATCGCGGCAAAAGGGGCGACACTGGCTGGTGTTCGTGGATTTGAGCTGTCGCAGAATGGGATCGTGAACGCGATCCCGGGCATCAGCCGCGAGGTGAAATCCTCGGGGGCGCAATCCCTGTTCCTGACCTCGGGCACCTCTGGCGCCCTGCCCTTCCTTGCCGGACTGCTGCCTGAAAACGGTGTGGCGGCGGGCAGCGTGCAGCTGATCGGGCTGCAGCGTTGGGACATCCCGGCCAATGCCCTGAGCCTGCCCGGCCTGCAGGGCGGCTGGTTTGCCATTCCCGACCCGGCCCTGAACAATCAGTTCCGCACCCGCTATCAGGCCAAATACGGCGCCCCTCCGCACCCGATTGCCGGGCTGGCCTATGACGGGATTGCCGCCATTGGTGCCCTGGCCAAATCAGGCAAAGCCAACGCGCTCACCTCAACCGCACTGACACAGGCACAGGGGTTTGCAGGGGTCAACGGCATCTTCCGCCTGCGTGGCGATGGCACCAATGAGCGGGGTCTGGCAGTGGCCCAGATCCAGAACAACCAAGTTGTGGTCATCGACCCTGCGCCGAGAAGTTTTGCCGGTGCTGGTTTCTGAGCCCGCTGCCCTGCCATATGCCCAGACAGATCAGTTGATCTGCCCGCCCGCCGCAATTTTCGACGCGGCGGCGTTGTGGGGGGATCTTGTTCCTGCGCTGGAGGAGGCAAAAGACGATGCCGAGCGGCGCAAGCTGACCGTTGCCGCGCTGCGGGGCGCGATGAAGGACGGCAGGAAATCCATTGCGGCGGCGTTGGAAAAAACCCCCTTTGCCGCCTATGCCGCCACCGCCTCTTACGCCCACCTGACCGACGGGATCGTGTGCACCGTGTTCCGCGTGGCCACCGAAGTGCTGCACCGGCTGCAAACCCCCACCGCATCGGAACGTATGGCAGTCTGCGCGGTGGGCGGCTATGGGCGTGGCGAGATGGCGCCGCAATCCGACGTGGATCTGTTGTTCCTGACGCCCTACAAAATCACCGCCTGGGCCGAAAGCGTGATCGAAAGCATGCTTTACATGCTGTGGGACCTGCGCCTGAAAGTGGGCCATTCCGCGCGCACCATCGACGACTGCCTGCGGCTGGGGCGCGAAGATATCACCATCCGCACCGCTCTGCTGGAACAGCGCGCCATCTGTGGCGACGCGGCGCTGGCGGGTGAATTGACCGACCGCCTCTGGTCGGAGCTTTTCAAGGGCACTTTGCCGGAATTCATCGAAGGCAAGCTTGCCGAGCGCGACGCCCGTCACAAGAAACAGGGCGGACAGCGTTACGTTGTGGAACCCAATGTGAAAGAGGGCAAGGGCGGGCTGCGCGATCTGCAGACGCTTTACTGGGTTGCGAAATATCAGCACCGGGTTGTGGACACGTCCGATCTTGTCGGGCTGGGTGTTTTCACGGAAGAGGAATATGACACGTTTCGCAGCGCGGATGAGTTCCTCCGGGCCACCCGCTGCCAGCTGCACCTTCTGACCGGACGCCCCACCGAGCAGATCACCTTTGATCTGCAGGTCGAGATTGCCGACCGGCTTGGGTTTCGGGACAAGGATGGCCGGCGCGGGGTTGAGCATTTCATGCAGACCTATTTCCGCCATGCCACGCAGGTGGGGGAGCTGACCCGCATCTTCCTGACCGCGCTTGAGGCGCAGCACCTGAAGCAGGAGCCCGCCCTGATGCGGTTTCTGAAACGGCGCAAAAAGGTCAAATCCGGGTTTGTTGTCAATCAGGGCCGGCTGGATGTAGCCAAACCCGTCAGCTTCCTGTCCGACAAGCTGAACCTGTTGCGCCTGTTCGAAGAGGGTCTGCGCACCGGTATGCTGATCCATCCGGACGCGATGCGGCTGGTGTCAGCCAACCTGCACCTGATCGACGACGAGATGCGCGCCGACAAGGAAGCGACCCGGATTTTCCTCGACCTGCTGTTGAAACACGGAAACCCCGAACGCGCGTTGCGACGCATGAACGAGCTTGGCGTGCTGGCGGCGTTCATCCCCGAGTTTGAACCGATCGTGGCGATGATGCAGTTCAACATGTATCATTCCTATACGGTGGACGAACACACCATTCAGGTGATCTCCAACTTTGCCCGGATCGAACGCCACGAGCTGGAAAACGAGCTTCCGATCAGTTCGGAAATCATCAACAAAGGCGTCAACCGCAAGACGCTGATGGTGGCGATGCTGCTGCATGATATCGGCAAGGGGCGCCCGCAAGACCATTCGGTGCTGGGCGCACAGATTGCCCGCAAGGTGGCCCCGCGTCTGGGGCTGACCGCCAAGGAATGCGAAACGGTGGAATGGCTGGTGCGCTATCACCTTCTCATGTCCGATATGGCGCAGAAACGCGACATTGCCGATCCGCGCACGGTGCGCGACTTTGCCAAGGCGGTGCGGTCGGTCCGGCGCCTGAACCTGCTGACCGTCCTGACCGTCTGCGACATTCGCGGCGTTGGCCCGGACACCTGGAACAACTGGAAAGCCACGTTGATCCGCACCCTTTACAACCAGACCCACCGGGTGCTGGAAGGCGGGATGGAAGAGCTGAGCCGCGAGAACCGTGGCGCCGAAGCCAAACGGGCCCTGCGCGAAGCGCTGTCGGATTGGGATCCAAAGGACCTCAAACGCGAGACCAAACGCCATTATGACGCCTATTGGCAGGGGCTGCATGTCACCGCTCATACGGTGTTTGCCCAGATGCTGCGGGGCATTGGCGATGACGAGGTGCGGGTTGAGCTGGAGCCGGATCACGACCGGGATGTGACCCGGGTCTATTACGTTCTGGCCGATCATCCGGGGATCTTTTCACGCCTTGCCGGTGCCCTGACGCTGGTGGGCGCCAATATCGTGGATGCGCGCACCTATACCTCAAATGATGGCTATGCCACCGCCTGTTTCTGGGTGCAGGAGGCCGATGGCAGCCCGTTTGACGTCTCGAAAAAGGCGCGGCTGATCAAAATGGTCGACAAGGTGCTGAAAGGCGAGGTTGTGGCAACCGAAGCCATGGCCGGGCGCGACAAGATCAAGAAACGGGAACGCGCCTTCAAGGTGCCCACGACAATCACCTTCGACAATGAAGGGTCCGAGATCTACACGATCATCGAGGTGGATACGCGCGACCGGCCCGGACTACTTTACGACCTCACCCGGACCCTCGCCAATTCCAACGTCTATATCGCCTCGGCCGTGATCGCGACCTATGGGGAACAGGTGGTTGACAGTTTTTACGTCAAAGACATGTTCGGACTGAAATTCCACGCGGAAAGCAAGCAGCAAACCCTCGAGAAACGGCTGCGCGAGGCGATCGAACGCGCGGCTGAGCGGGCACAATCATGAAATCGGGCATGAAACCGGGCCTAAAACTGGGCATCAAGGCGGGCAAGAAGACAGGCATGAAACTGGAATGAAACCGATCCGATTGATCTCCGGGGTGCTGACCGTCGGGTTCTGGACCCTGATGAGCCGCGTTCTGGGCCTTGTGCGCGAGGTATTCCTGCTGGCTTATATCGGCCCCGGCCCGGTGCTTGACGCTTTTGTCGCCGCGTTTCGCCTGCCCAACATGTTTCGCCGTTTCTTTGCCGAAGGCGCATTTAACGCAGCCTTCGTGCCGATGTTTTCCAAACGCTATGAAGCGGGTGATGATCCGGGCGGGTTTGCCTCTCAGGCGATGAGCGGGCTTTTGTTTGTGCTGATACTGCTCACCGGGCTTGCCCTGTTGTTCATGCCGGCGCTGGTCTGGGCGGTTGCCGGTGGGTTTGCCGGAACCGAGAGTTTCGACCTGACGGTTGGCTATGGTCGGGTGATGTTCCCCTATATCCTGTTCATCTCGCTCGCGGCGCTGTGCTCCGGTGTGCTCAATGCCACCGGTCGTTTTGCCGCCGCAGCCGCCGCGCCGGTCTTTCTGAACATCCTGGTGATCGGGGCGATGCTTGCCGGGTCGCTTCTGGGCGGAGAGGTGATCTGGTGGGTGGTCTGGATGGTGCCGGTGGCTGGCATCGTGCAGCTGGCCATCGTCTGGGTGGCAACAGCCCGCGCCGGGATTTCGATCAGGCCCGGTCGCCCGCGCTGGACACCGGAAATGAAAAAACTGGTTGTGGTGGCCATCCCTGCGGCGCTCTCCGGGGGGGTGATGCAGATCAATCTTCTGGTCGGGCAGCAGGTGGCGTCGAATTTCGAAAAGGCCGTGGGCTGGCTTTACGCCGCGGACCGGCTTTACCAGCTGCCCCTTGGCGTGGTGGGGATTGCGGTGGGGATCGTGCTGTTGCCGGATCTTGCCCGGCGCCTGAAAGCCGATGATCAGGACGGGGCGCGGGCCGCCTTTTCGCGGGCAGGTGAGATCTCTCTCGCCTTGACCATCCCGGCGGCCGTGGCGCTTATTGTCATGCCCCTGCCGCTTGTTTCCGTCCTGTTTGAGCGCGGACAGACCGGTGCGGATGACACGGCGGCCATTGCGATGGCTGTGGCAATCTACGGGCTGGGCCTTCCCGCCTTTGTATTGCAGAAATTCCTGCAACCGCTGTTTTATGCCCGCGAGGACACCCGAACCCCCTTTCGCTATGCGCTATGGTCGATGGGGGTAAACGCGGTGCTGGCCATCGGGCTGGCCCCGGTGCTTGGCTGGGTTGCCCCGGCGCTTGCCACCACGATTGCCGGCTGGTTCATGGCGGTGCTTCTGATGCTGGGCGGACGGCGTTTGGGCGAGGTCGCCCGGTTTGACGCCCGTTTTCGCCGCCGGATCTGGCGTATTGGCTTTGCCGCGATTGCCATGGGCGGCGTGCTCTGGATGTCCTGCCTTGTGCTGGGCCCGACCCTTGCCGCCCCCGGCTGGCGGTATCTTGCCTTGCTTGTGCTGATTGCGATTGGGATGGTCAGCTACTTCCTTTTCGGCCGTATGCTGGGCGCGTTTTACCCACACGAGCTGAAAGCGGCCTTCCGGCGCGGCGGCTGACAGGATCAAGCAGGGTCAAGGATCCCAATGCGGGTAAGGGGCGCGGGTAAGGGGCGTTGCCCCTCGGGCTTCGCCCTCACCCCAGGATATTTTTAACAAGAAAAAAGGGGGCGGGCGGGTCAGCGCTGTCTCAGGCGCATCAACACGCGCCGCCAGCCACCGGGGCTGACAAGAAACGACAGGCCGAAGCCGGCAAAGAAGCCGCCAAGCTCAGCCACCCAGTCGATGCCACCGCCAAACAGAAGGCCAAAGACGAGCTGGATCCCCAAGAGAAAGCCAATCAGGCTGAACGCCTGTATCTGGTTGCCGCCCGTGAGGGCGAGCCTGGTCCAGATCAGGAAGGTATAGGCCCCGATCAGGCCGTAGACTGCGGGGTAGCCACCATAAAGCACAATGGCGCTATCCCACACCGCCCAATAGGCAAGCGCGCCCGCAACCGAGGATCCAAAGAAGACGGCAAGGAAAGCGGGGGCCGAGAAGACCTCACCCACCATTTTCCCAAGCGCCAGCAGAAAGACCAGCACAAACAGGAGGTGCTGAAAACTGAGATGCAGGAACGGGTAGGTCACGAAGCGGGCAAGATCGCGCAGTGGGAAATCGCCACGTTCGATCATCCAGCTGAACAGGGGCGCGCGAAAGCCCCAATCTTCGATTGCAGAAATACGCCAGCCAAGGGCCGCGGGACCGCCGATGAGACCAGAACTGCCTGCGGCAAACAGGATTTCGATCCCGATCATGAAGACGGTCAGGGCAATCACCACGGGGGGCAGCGGATTTACTGCGGGGCCAGGAGGGGTATCATGGGGGGGATCGCGCGTCTCGTCGGTTCTCTTCGGGGTCGCATTCATGCTCTTCTGCCTTGATCGGTGCTACACAAAGGGGGGCTTCTTGACGTGGCCCTGGAGCATGGGTAAGCGAGGGGGCACGGAAAATCCAGATCCTTCAAACGGAGCACCCTCATGACCACACATACGCCGCGCGTTTTCTCGGGCATCAAACCATCGGGCGGTCTGACGCTGGGCAATTACCTTGGCGCGATCAAACGGTTCGTCGACATGCAGGGGCAGGCATATGAAACCATCTATTGCGTGGTGGATTTGCATGCGATCACCGTCTGGCAGGATCCGGCAGAATTGACCGATGCCACCCGCGAGGTGGCCGCGGGCTATCTGGCGGCGGGCATTGATCCGACCCAGTCGATCCTGTTCAACCAATCGCAGGTTTCGGCCCATGCAGAGCTGGCCTGGCTTTTCAACTGCGTGGCGCGGGTGGGCTGGATGAACCGGATGACCCAGTTCAAAGACAAGGCGGGCAAGAATGCCGAGAAGGTCTCACTTGGCCTTTATGCATACCCGTCGCTGATGGCGGCGGATATTCTGCTTTATCACGCCACCCATGTGCCCGTGGGAGAGGACCAGAAGCAGCATGTGGAGCTGACGCGCGATATTGCGCAGAAATTCAACCATGACTTCAAGGCCGGGGAGTTCTTCCCCTCGCCCGAGCCGATCATTGATGGCCCAGCCACGCGGGTGATGAACCTGCGGGACGGATCGAAGAAAATGTCGAAATCCGGCGAAAGTGACATGGAGCGCATCAACATGACCGATGATGCGGACACGATTGCGAAGAAGTTCAAGAAGGCCAAGACCGACCCGGAACCGCTGCCGGATACGCTGGACGGATTGAAGGACCGCCCCGAGGCACGCAATCTGGTTGAGATCTACGCAAGCCTGTCGAATGTGACCCCCGAGGCGGTGATCACGGAATATGCGGGCGCAGGCTGGGGCAAGTTTAAACCGGCACTGGCGGATCTGGCGGTGGAAAAGCTCGCGCCGATTTCGGCGGAAATGGCGCGGCTGATGAATGACAAGGGGGAGATCGACCGCATTCTTGGCGAAGGCGCGGATAAGGCCGAGGCGATTGCCCAGCCGATCCTTGAGAAAGCCTATGACATCACCGGGTTCCTGCGCTCGCGCAAACGGTAAATGGTCCGGCCGGGGGCGCGGCCCCCGGACCCCCGGGATATTTTTGGCAAGAGGAAGAGGGCGCGGGATTTCCGCGTCCTTCTCATATATGGGGGTGGCGTCGCATCTGGTGGTGATCCGTGTGCCCGCGTGGCGCGGCCTGGGGCAAGACAGCTTTGGCAACGCGATGCTCGGAAAAAAGGCGGCCCGGTAACTGGCCGCCTTTACAAGATTTGTCCATTTCGGAAGGGCGTTTTGCGTGTGTCGCCGGTTTAGCCGTTGATGCCCAGCTTGCTGGTCAGGGTTTTGAGCGTGGCCCGATCCGCTTCGTCCCAGAGGGCTTTTCGCGACTTGAACAACGTGGCCTGGCTTTTGTGCACCGGACCATCGCCGAGGATTTTCAGGTGGTTGGCGCGGAGCGTCTCGCCGGTTGAGGTGATGTCGGCCACCGCTTCGGAGGTTTCGTTTTTCACCGTGCCTTCGGTTGCCCCCTGGCTGTCGACCAGTTGATAATCCGCCACGCCGTGGTCGCGCAGGTGATCGCGGATCAGGCGGTGATATTTCGTGGCGATCCGCAGGCGGAAGCCATGATTGGCGCGAAACTGCGCCGCCACCGCATCCAGATCATCCAGCGTGTTCACATCCACCCAGCATTTGGGCACCGCGATGATCAGGTCCGCATGGCCAAACCCCATCGGAGCGAGCTCGGTCACCTTATCGGCCCAGCTGGGCAGTTTTTCACGCACCAGATCGGTCCCGGTCACGCCCAGATGAATACGTCCGGCGGCCAGTTCGCGGGGGATTTCACCGGCGGACAGCAGCACCAGTTCAATGCCGTCAATGCCACGCACCGCAGCCGCATATTCGCGGTCTGACCCGGTGCGGGCAAGCTCGATGCCCCGGCTGCCGAACCAGTCAAAGGTCTTTTCCATCAAGCGCCCTTTTGAGGGCACTCCCAGTTTCACACTCATGATGCGGCTCCCAGCAAAAGGGACAGTTCCGGGCGGATCACACCACCCACGGCGGGAATGTCGCGACGTTCCCCGTTCTGATGCCCCAGCACGCGGGTCAGCGCATCATAGCGCCCCCCGGTGGCCACCGGCTGCAGGTCGGGGCGGGCTTCGGCATAGAAGCCAAAGACGAACCCGTCGTAATATTCCATCGAGGTGCGGCCATAGCTGCCTTCGAAATCGAGGCGGTCAACATCCACCCCGCGCTTTACCAACGCCTCACAGCGCAGCTCCATCCGGTCAACGGCGGGGGCGATGGCGGGCATGTCGACGGCGATGTCCCGCAGATGCTCCAATACGTTGGATGTGGTTTCACGAAGGGCCAGCAGATCATCCAGCAGCTCAACCTCGCTTGCGGAGATCGGCGCCGCCTGGGCATCTTCGCGCAACGTATCGACACGCGCTGCGATCTCGGACTGGGTGCGCAACCCGATCTGAGGGGCGTCCACATCCATCGGGTGCTCTCTGGCCAGAAGGGCCGCACGGCCTTCGGGCATTGGGGCACGGCCCGCGAAACGATCCAGAAGCGCGCGGAAACGGCGGGGACGCCAGATGTGACGTTCAAGGGCGGCCTTGCGCCGGTCGGTGGTCTTCAACCCCCGCACCGCAGCCAGCAACAACCCCAGATCCCCAGTGGCCGCACGCAGGTTCAGGGGCGCCAGCACGTCCTGCATGATCGCAAACACTTCGGCATCCGCCTCAGCGGGGGCTTCGCGGTCAAACACCTCATAGCCGACCTGGAACTGTTCGGAGGTACGGTTGGTGATGTCATCCTGAGCGCGAAACACTTCTCCCATATAGGCGTAGCGGGCCGGTTCCGCCCCCTCCGCCATATGCATCTGCACCACAGGCACGGTGAAATCCGGGCGCATCATCACCTCACCGCGGACCGGATCATGGGTCACATAGGCGCGCGCGCGGATGTCTTCGCCGTAAAGGTCAAGCAGGATTTCGGCGGGCTGCAGGATGTCTGCTTCGATCACCTGTGCGCCCTTGCCTTCGAACACCTCCAGCAGGCGGGCGGCCTCGGCTCTGATCAGGGCTTTATCCATTGTCGGCCTCAAGGATTTCGCGCACTTTGGCAACCATATCGGCGCGCGCGCATTCGAACTGGCTCGGGCGTTCCTTCCATTCCTCAAGCGTGGCGCTTTCGGCGATTTTGGCCCCCAGAACCAGATCCTTGATCTGGATCTTGCCCGCCTCAAATTCATCACTGCCAGCGATGATCGCGACTGGTGAGTTGCGCTTGTCGGCATATTTCAACTGGTTGCCGAAGTTCTTCGGATTGCCCAGATAGACCTCGGCGCGGATGCCCGCCTGACGCAGCTCGCCCACCATCGCCTGATAATCCGCGAGACGGGTTTTATCCATCACGGTCACAACCACCGGCCCCTGCCCGTCATTTTTCAGGCGGCCTTTGGCCTCCAGCGCGGCAAGCAGACGGTCGACGCCAATTGACACGCCCACGGCGGGCACCTTTTGCCCGGTGAAACGCGCAACGAGGTCGTCGTAACGCCCGCCCCCGGCCACAGACCCAAACTGGCGCTTGCGGCCTTTCTCATCGAGGATTTCGAAAGTCAGTTCCGCCTCGAACACCGGGCCGGTGTAATAGCCAAGGCCGCGCACGACCGAGGGGTCAATCTCGATCCGGTCGGGGCCATAGCCCTGCGCAACCAGCAGCTCTGCAATCTGTTCCAGTTCGGCAATGCCCTCGGCCCCTATGGCACTGTCGCCCACGGCCGCGCGCAGGTTTGCGAGCGTTTCCGCAGCGTCTGCGCCTTTCGAGGTCAGGAAGGCAATCACAGGTTCCGCATTTTCCGGCTCCAGCCCGACCCCATCAATATAGGCCCCCGAGGCGTCCAGACGACCTTTGCCGAGCAGCTCACGCACGCCTGCCTCGCCCACCTTGTCGAACTTGTCGATGGTACGCAGAACAGCTTCGCGCACGGGGCCATCTTCGACCCCCATCACCTCAAGCACGCCATTCATGACCTTGCGGTTATTCACCCGCACCAGATAATCGCCGCGCGGAATGCCGACGGTTTCCAAAGTGTCCGCCAGCATCGCGCAGATCTCGGCATCGGCCGCCATGGACGAGGTGCCCACCGTATCCGCATCACATTGATAAAACTGGCGAAACCGCCCTGGCCCCGGCTTTTCATTGCGCCAGACCGGTCCCATTGCATAACGGCGATAGGGGGTGGGCAACTCATTGCGATGCTGCGCATAGACGCGGGCAAGTGGCGCGGTCAGGTCATAGCGCAGGGCCATCCAGTCACCGTTGCCCTTCTCGTCAAACTCCTGCCACGCAAATACACCCTCATTGGGGCGGTCCACATCCGGCAGGAATTTGCCCAGCGCCTCAACGGTCTCAACCGCACTGCTTTCCAGCGCATCAAACCCATAGCGATGATAGACAGCCGCAATCTGATCCAGCATATGTTTGCGCCGTGTCACCTCGGTGCCGAAGTAATCACGAAACCCCTTGGGCGTCTCTGCCTTGGGGCGGGGCTGTTTCTTTTGCTTGGCCATCGCTTTGGTCCCATTGTTTGCTTACGCGGGCGGTCTAGCCGATGGGGGGCGTTGGGGCAAGGCAAGCGGCGCGGAAAGCCCCATGTTTTACGCAATCTTCACATGTGAGGGCGGCGTTTCCCGCGCCACGCTGTTTTCGGGCTAGGAAGCAGGCGCAAAACCCGATATTCCGACCCCATGTCACAAGATCGCCTCACCCATCTGGAAGAAACCGTCGCCCATCTGACCAAACAGGTCGAAGAGCTGTCGGATGTCATTGCCCGTCAGGATATCGAACTGGCCCAAATGACCCATCGGGTGCAGATGCTGATGGAGCGAGAAGCCCAGCGCGAAGCGGGCGGCACGGGCGGGGTGATCCTTGGCGACGAACGCCCGCCGCATTATTAAGCGGCATTAAGCGGCCTCCCCTCTTCCTCTTGCAACAAATATCCCCGCCGGAGGCCGCCGAGCGAAGCGAGGCCACCGCCAAGTCTGAGCGCCCGAAAGGGCAATCAGGCACGGCAGCTACACCTCTTCCACATCCACCACACCATCCAGTGACTTCAGCGCCCCCTTGATCTGCGGGTTCAGCGGATAGGACCGGCCAATGGTCATCTCGACCTCTCCGGGCAGGGTCGGGTCCAGCAGGCACAGGCTCACCTCGCCGGGGCGCACATTCCTGGCGGTCTCCGCCGCTTCGTTCAGCAGGTTGGCAACCATCGCCACCGCTCCCGGCTCATCCAGATACACTTTCAGCGCCATACCGCCCGCATCCGCCACCACCGCCTCAATCGGCGCAACCGAGCGTGCAATCGGGTCGAACTGCCCATCATTGAACCGCCCTTCCAACGTCATCACCACCTGCAAGGTCTCATCAAACACCTTACGGCAGGCTTCGAAATCATCGGCAAACAGCGCCATACCCGACACCTGTTCCGTCGGGTCAGAGATATTCATGCGGAAAAACGGATTGCCCCGCCCGGATTTGCGCTGCTGCAATCCGCCGACGATCACCGCCACCTTGCCCACCACCGCGCCGTTGCGTTCGGCCTTCTCGCGCAATTCCTGAAGTGTCATCACCCCCTTGCGCTTCAAGGCAGGCAGGTAGTCATCCAGCGGGTGCCCTGACAGGTAAAAGCCAATGGCCTTATGTTCTTCCGCCAGCCGCTCATTGGGCAACCAGTCATTCACCGGCGGCATTTTCGGCTCCGGCAGGTCCTCGCCTGCTTCGCCAAACAGCGACACCTGATTGGAGGCCCGCTGTTCATGCACCGCACCGGAATAGGCCACAAGCGCGTCCAGAACGTCAAACACCCGGCGGCGGTTCGGGTCGATCTGGTCAAAAGCGCCCGCCCGCGCCAGCATCTCCATCGGGCGTTTGCCGATTTTTTTCAGATCCACCCGGCGGGCGAAATCATAAAGCGTGGCAAAAGGCTTATCGACCCCGTCGACCTTGCGCCCTTCGACCACCAGCTGCATCGCCTCGACCCCGACATTCTTGAGCGCGCCCAGCGCATAGACAACCGCGCCATCTTTCACACTGAAGGTCGCAACAGAGCGGTTCACGCAGGGCGGAATGATCTCGATATCCAGCCCACGGCGCACCTCTTCGGCATAGATCGACAGCTTGTCAGTCAGGTGGATATCGCAGTTCATGACGCCGGCCATGAATTCAACCGGGTGGTTCGCCTTGAGCCATCCGGTCTGGTAACTCACCACCGCATAGGCCGCCGCGTGGGATTTGTTGAAACCGTAATTGGCAAATTTTTCGAGAAGGTCAAAAACCTCGGACGCCTTCTTGGCAGGGACCCCGTTTTCGGCAGCCCCCTTTTCGAACTTAGGCCGCTCGGCGTCCATCGCCTCCTTGATCTTCTTACCCATGGCGCGGCGCAGCAGGTCAGCGCCGCCAAGCGAATAGCCCGCCATCACCTGGGCAATCTGCATCACCTGTTCCTGATAAACGATAATGCCCTGAGTTTCCTCAAGAATATGGTCAATCAGCGGGTGGACAGATTCAATTTCCTTGAGGCCGTTCTTGACCTCACAATAGGTCGGGATGTTCTCCATCGGGCCGGGGCGGTAAAGCGCCACCAGCGCCACGATATCCTCAATACAGGTGGGTTTCATGCGCCGGAGCGCATCCATCATGCCCGAGCTTTCCACCTGGAACACGGCTACCGTTTTGGCCGAGGCGTAGAGCTTGTAGGTTGCTTTGTCATCCAGCGGGATGGCGTTGATCTCATTCACCGCACCTTCCGGCGGATCATAAAGCTGCGCGCCATCCGGGCCGATATGAATGTCGCGCCCCTGTCCTTTGATCAGGTCAACGGCGTTTTGAATGACGGTCAGGGTCTTGAGGCCCAGAAAGTCGAACTTCACCAGCCCGGCCTGTTCGACCCATTTCATATTGAACTGGGTCGCTGGCATGTCGGAGCGGGGGTCTTGGTAAAGCGGCACCAGCGCGTCCAGCGGCCGGTCACCGATCACCACACCGGCGGCGTGGGTCGATGCGTTTCTCAGAAGCCCCTCAACCTGCTGGCCATAATCCAACAGGCGCTGCACCACCTCTTCTGACCGCGCTTCCTCGCGCAGACGCGGTTCCTGTTCAATCGCTTCCTTGATCGACACAGGCTTTACGCCCTCAACAGGGATCAGTTTCGACAGGCGGTCCACCTGCCCGTAAGGCATCTGCAACACGCGCCCCACGTCGCGCACGGCGGCCTTGGATAGAAGCGCACCGAAGGTGATGATCTGGCCCACCTTGTCGCGGCCATATTTCTCCTGCACGTATTTGATCACCTCTTCCCGGCGATCCATGCAAAAGTCGATATCGAAGTCGGGCATCGACACCCGTTCGGGGTTCAGGAACCGTTCAAACAGCAGCGAATAGCGCAACGGATCAAGGTCGGTGATGGTCAGCGCATAGGCCACGAGGCTACCTGCACCGGACCCCCGCCCCGGACCCACCGGAATGCCGTGATCCTTGCCCCATTGGATAAAGTCCGCCACGATCAGGAAGTAGCCGGGAAAGCCCATGCCCTCGATGATGCCCAGCTCAAAATCCAGCCGTTTCTGGTATTCCTCAACACTGACCGCGTGCGGGATCACTGCCAGCCGTTTTTGCAGCCCCTCATTGGCGATGCGGCGCAGTTCGGCCACCTCGTCATCGGCAAAGCGCGGCAGGATCGGCGCACGCTTATAGGCCTTGAACGCGCAGCGGCGGGCGATTTCCACCGTGTTCTCAACGGCTTCGGGCAGATCCGCAAAAAGCGTGACCATTTCCTGCGGGCTTTTGAAATAGTGCTGCGGCGTCAGACGGCGGCGGCCCTCGGCCTGATCCACATAGGCCCCTTCCTTGATGCAGATCAGCGCATCATGCGCTTCGTAAAGATCGGTCTTGGGAAAGAAGACATCATTGGTGGCCACCAGCGGGATGCCCATCGCGTAGGCCATTTCAACAAACCCCCGTTCGGTGGCCCGCTCCCCCGCGGTGGGCAGCCCACCTTCTCCGGGATGGCGTTGCAACTCGACATAAAGGCGATCCCCGAAAGCGCGATACAGGCGGCTCATCAGCGCCTCGGCCTTGTCAAGATTGCCCATCTGCAAAAGCTGCCCCACCGGGCCCTCGGCCCCTCCGGTCAGACAGATCAGCCCTTCGCAATGCGCCTCCAGCTCATCCAGCTGCACCTGCGGCAGGTCCTCATGCTTGTCCACATAGAGGCATGAATTGAGCTTCATCAGGTTCTCATACCCGCCTTCATTCTGCGCCAATAGCACAACAGGCGCCGGGCCACGGGGTTTTTCCCCCGGTGCGGGCGGGTCAAAACAGACATCTACCTGACAGCCGATGATCGGCTGGATGCCCGCGCCTGCCGCGGTTTCGGAAAACTCCAGCGCAGCGAACATATTGTTCGTGTCGGTCACGGCAACGGCAGGCATGCCCATATCGGCGCAAAGTCCGGGCAGTTTCTTGACCGGAACGGCGCCTTCGAGAAGCGAGTATTGCGTATGGGTGCGGAGGTGGATGAATCGGGGCATATCACTCATCCCGCAACCCTAGCCGCCCCGCCCGGTTAGCGAAAGTCAGATTGCTTCCAGAATTTCAATCCGGTTGCCAAACGGGTCAGCGGTGTAGAAACGGCGAAACCCTGGCAGATCATGGTCCCGCCTCACGGGGACCTGCGCCTGTTCCAGCCGCGCGGCAAGTGCATCAAGATCGCTGCATAGCAAGGCGGGATGCGCTTTGCGGGCAGGCTGAAAATCTTCCTCGACTCCAAGGTGCAATCGCAGCGCGCCAGTTTCAAACCACACGCCGCCCCGCCCGGAAAGACGTGCGGGTTTGGGCCGCTCTGGCAGCCCAAGAAGGTCGGTATAGAAGTGACGGGCCTGTTCTTCCTGCCCTTTCGGCATCGCAAGTTGGACGTGGTGCAGAGCGGTCAACATCATGAAATTCCTTGGCATACGCGCGCTGTATACTATTGCATACAATAAGCTGCAAGAATCTCTTGCCAGATCAATTTTTCTGCGCTTACCTTGTTAACAATATTTTCCCGCGCGCAATCTACGCCGCATCGAGGGCGCGCAAAACGGGACCACAACAGGGTAAGGCGGCGGGATTATTCCATGGATATCACCTTTCTTCTGAACGGAGAGAGTGTGCATGTGCCGGGCGTGAACCCGGCGCAAACCGCGCTGGACTGGCTGCGTGAAACGCGTGGGCTGACCGGCACCAAGGAAGGGTGCAACGAAGGGGATTGCGGCGCCTGCACGGTGATGCTGGCCGACGAGGAAGGCGCGCGCGCCGTGAATGCCTGCATCCTTTTCATGGGGCAACTGGACGGCAAATCGCTTACCACTGTCGAAGGGGTCGCCCGTGAACAGCAGCTTCACCCGGTGCAACAGGCGATGATCGAGGAACACGGGTCGCAATGCGGGTTCTGCACACCGGGGATCGTGATGTCCCTGGCCACTTCTCACCTGACCGGGGATCGAAATCACGACGACGTGCTGGCGGGCAACTTGTGCCGCTGCACCGGCTATGCTCCGATCATTCGCGCGGCGGAAAAAGCGTGGCAGGACCCCGTCCCCGAGGGGTTTGGCGTGCCGAATATCTGCCTGCCGGATCCCACCCATGACACCCAGCGCCCGGGCAACCTGGCTGAGTTGCAAGCGGCCTGCACCGCCCGTCCAGACGCCACCCTGATTGCCGGGGCCAGCGATGTGGGCCTTTGGGCCACCAAGGGGCTTCAGGATCTGGACCCGGTGATTTTTCTGGGCGGCGTAAAGGAGTTGCACAATATCCATGTTGGTGAGGACGAGATCCGCATCGGCTCGGGTGTAACCATCGAACGCACCCGACAATTGCTGGCGGACCACCACCCGCATTTCGCCGAGATGTTGCGCCGGTTTGCTTCGAAACAGGTGCGCAATGTGGCCACGCTGGGCGGAAACATCGCCAACGGATCCCCCATTGGCGACTGCCCTCCACCGCTGATTGCAATCGGCGCGGAATTGACCCTGAACAAGGGGGGCACCCGGCGCACCCTCCCGCTGGAAGATTTCTTTATCGCCTATGGCCAACAGGACCGCGCACCGGGCGAGTTTGTCGAAGCCATCTCCCTGCCCCGCCACGCGCGGGGACTGCGAGTTTACAAGCTTTCAAAACGGTTTGATCAGGATATTTCTGCCGTATTGGGCGCGTTCAACCTGACCGTGGAAGGCGGAAAGATCACCGGCGCCCGTATTGCCTTTGGCGGCATGGCAGCCACGCCAAAACGGGCGAAAGCAGTGGAACAGGCCTTGATGGGCAAGCCCTTTTCCCGTGCCACCATCACTGCCGCCATGCCCGCTTTTGCACAGGATTACACACCTCTGACGGACATGCGCGCCAGTGCAGAATATCGCCTGAAAACCGCCCAGAATATGCTGATCCGCTATTTCGAAGAGGAAAACGGCACCGCCGCCAATGTGCTGGAGGTGACGTCATGAGCATCGGAAAACCGCTCCCGCATGACGCGGCCCATCTGCATGTGACCGGAGCCGCGCGTTACGTGGATGACATCCCGACGCCCAGCGGCACATTGCACCTCTGTTTCGGTCTGTCCGACGTGGCCCGCGGCAAGATCACCAAGGTTGACCTTTCCGCCGTGCGCGCTGCGCCCGGCGTGGTCGCGGTGCTGACCGCAGACGATCTGCCCTTTGAAAATGACGTCTCGCCGTCGATCCATGACGAGCCCCTGCTGGCGGTGGATGAGGTGTTTTACCTCGGCCAACCGATCTTTCTGGTCGTCGCCGACAGCCATCTGAACGCCCGTAAGGCGGCGCGCCTTGGACAGATCGACATTGATCCCCTGCCCGCCATCCTGACCATTGATCAGGCGCTGGCCGCCGACAGCCGGTTCGAAGAGGGCCCGGTGGTCTGGTCGCGCGGCGACACCAGCCTGGCCCTGAAACACGCCCCCCACATCATCGAAGGTCGCTTCGAGATGGGCGGGCAGGAGCATTTCTATCTTGAAGGTCAGGCCGCCCTTGCCCTTCCTGGTGAAGATGGTGACATGCTGGTGCACAGCTCAACCCAGCATCCCAGCGAAATCCAGCACAAGGTGGCGCACGCGATTGGCCTGCCCATGCATGCGGTGCGGGTCGAAACCCGGCGTATGGGCGGCGGGTTTGGCGGCAAGGAAAGCCAGGGCAATGCGCTGGCCGTGGCCTGTGCGATTGCCGCACGCCAGACCGGTCGCCCCTGCAAGATGCGCTATGACCGCGACGATGACATGATGATCACCGGCAAGCGGCATGACTTCCGTATTGCTTATCGCGTGGGCGTGGATGAGGCGGGCAAGATCCTCGGGCTTGAGATCACGCAGATGGCGCGCTGCGGCTGGGCGCAGGACCTGTCGCTGCCCGTGGCCGACCGCGCCATGCTGCATACAGACAACGCCTATCACCTTGAAAACGTGGAAATCACCAGCCACCGTCTGAAAACGCACACCCAATCCGCCACCGCTTTTCGTGGCTTTGGCGGGCCGCAGGGCGTGCTGGGGATTGAGCGGATCCTGGACCATGTGGCGCGCGCAAGGGGGCTTGACCCGATCGCCGTCCGGCAAGTGAATTTCTACGCCGACGGGCAGACAACCCATTACGGGCAGGAGATCGAAGGCTTTCACATCCCGGCGATGACCGAAGCGCTCCTTGAACGCGCGGAATATGTGAAACGGCGCGCGGGCGTCGACGCGTTCAACACCCGGAACCCCGTTTTGAAAAAGGGGCTGGCCTTTGTGCCGGTCAAGTTCGGGATCAGCTTCACCCTGACCCACCTCAATCAGGCCGGCGCGCTTGTCCATGTCTATCAGGATGGCTCGGTTCACCTCAATCATGGCGGCACCGAGATGGGGCAAGGGCTGTTTCAGAAAGTGGCGCAGGTGGCCGCTTCGGTCTTTGCGGTGGATCTGTCCGCAATCAGGATCACCGCCACGGACACGGCCAAAGTCCCCAACACCTCGGCCACGGCGGCCTCAAGCGGGTCGGACCTGAACGGGATGGCCGTGCGCGCGGCCTGCCTGACCATCCGCGACAGGATCAGCACCCACCTCGCCACATACTGGTCGGTGGCCCCGGGGGATGTGGTGTTCACCGAGGGGCGGGTGCAGGCCGCCGGACGCGCGCCGCTATCTTTCGCCGAGGCCGCTCAGATGGCGTATCTTGCCCGGGTCAGCCTGTCCGCCACCGGGTTCTACAAAACCCCCAGGATCAGTTGGGACCGCACCGCCGGGCGCGGACGCCCCTTTCTCTACTTTTCCCATGGGGTGGCGCTGAGCGAAGTGGTGATTGACACCCTCACCGGCGAAAACAGGATCCTGCGCGCGGACATCATTCACGACACCGGAAACAGCCTGAACCCCGCATTGGACATCGGCCAGGTCGAAGGGGCTTATGTGCAGGGTGCGGGCTGGCTGACCACCGAAGAACTGGTCTGGGACGACACCGGTCGGCTGCGCACCCACGCCCCCTCGACCTACAAGATCCCCGCCAGTTCCGACCGGCCTCGCCAGTTCACCGTGGACCTCTGGCATGAACCGAACCCCGAAGACACGGTGGGCCGCTCCAAAGCCATGGGAGAGCCACCCTTCATGCTGGGCATTTCGGCTTGGCTGGCGCTGGCAGACGCGGTTGCGGCCTGCGGCACGGGGTTTCATGACCTGAACGCCCCCGCCACGGCCGAAGAGGTGCTGGCCGCAATCGGACGGGTGCAGTCATGAGTTTCGACCTTCCCGCCCTTGAACGCGCCATTTGTGATCACGGCCCCGTGGTGCGGGTGGTGGTGGCAGAGGTGAAAGGATCCGCCCCGCGCGACGTCGGGGCAGCGATGCTGGTCTGGGCAGAGGGTCAATCAGACACCATTGGCGGCGGAGAGCTGGAATGGCGCGCGGCCCGAAAGGCCCGCCAGTTGTTGAAGGGGGGTCGCACATTTGACCGCTACCCGCTTGGTCCGGCCCTTGGGCAATGCTGCGGAGGGGCGGTAAGTCTGCTCAGCGAATGCTTCGACATTGAGCAGATCAACTCATTGAAGAATAATAGTGTTTACGCACGCAGCCTTCATGAAGAAGACCCGCCACTTGCAGTGCATCGTGCCCTGCAGCAGGCGCGCGACCGTGGTGTGGTGCCCACGGCCCAGCTGGTGCAGGGGTGGATGATCGAACCAATCACAACCGCCCGCCAACCACTGTGGATTTACGGAGCGGGTCACGTGGGCCGCGCTTTGATAAACACGCTCGCTCCCTTGTCTGATTTTGTGATCACATGGGTGGACACGGGACCGGAACGGTTCCCGGAACAGATCCCGGACGGGGTCACGGCACTGCCAGCCGCTGCCCCAAATGAGCTGGTCCGCTATGCTCCGCAACACGCGCAGCATCTGGTGCTGACCTATTCGCATCAGCTCGACCTCGACCTTTGCCATGCGATTCTCCTGCACGGCCATGGCGGGCTTGGGCTGATCGGATCAGCCACCAAATGGGCGCGTTTTCGGGCCCGGCTGCGGGACCTTGGCCATGGAAACGGACAAATCAATCAAATAACCTGCCCGATCGGCGATCCGGGCCTTGGCAAACACCCGCAGGCCATTGCGATTGGGGTGGCGACCGCGCTAATGAAAGGCGCGGTTGATAAGACGAACCAAAACGGGTTTCAGAACAGGGGGATACCGACCGATGGAGGAGATGCGCGCGCAGGACGCGCTGTTGACGCTTGAGGGGCTGAGCAAAGCCTATCCGGGCGTCAAGGCCAATGACGATGTGTCCTTTTCCATTCTGCAGGGAGAGGTCCATGCCCTTCTGGGCGAAAACGGCGCTGGAAAGTCGACCCTGGTTAAGATGATCTATGGGCTGGTGAAACCGGACAGCGGCGAGATGCGCCTGAAAGGGCAGGTTTTTGCCCCCCACACCCCCGCTGCGGCGCGCGCTTCTGGCGTGGCGATGGTGTTTCAGCATTTCTCGCTGTTTGACGCGCTGACGGTGGCGGAAAACATCGCCCTTGGCATGGACAACCCGCCCAAGCCGCGTGAATTGACCTCACAGATCCGACAGGTGAGCGAGGCTTATGGCCTGCCGCTTGATCCCAAGCGCATTGTTGGGGAGCTTTCGGCCGGGGAACGGCAGCGCGTCGAGATCATCCGCTGTCTTCTGCAGGATCCGAAACTGTTGATCATGGACGAGCCCACCTCGGTCCTGACCCCGCAAGAGGTTGAAATTCTTTTCAAAACCCTGCGCAAACTGACCGCAGAAGGCACCGCGATCCTGTATATTTCACACAAGCTCGAGGAAATTCGCGCCCTGTGTGAACATGCCACGATCCTGCGCCATGGTCAGGTGGTCGACACCTGTGATCCGCGCAGGAAATCCGCACGTGAACTGGCTGAGATGATGGTGGGGACCAGTCTGCATGTCCCGGAGCGAGAGCCCTCCGAGCCGGGAGAGGTGGTGTTGGAGATGGATCAGGTCAGCCTGAAATCCCACACTGCCTTTGGCACCGACCTCAAAAACATTTCGTTGACCGTGCGGGCAGGCGAGGTTGTGGGCATTGGCGGCGTTGCAGGCAACGGGCAGGACGAATTCCTGTCGGCCTTGTCCGGTGAGGCGTGGCTGTCTCATGGGGAGGTGCGCCTCAAGGGCACCTGCATTGCCAATCTGCGCCCGAATGAGCGCCGCGCCCTGGCGGTTCTGTCCGCACCGGAGGAGCGCCTTGGCCATTCCGCCGCGCCTGACATGAGCCTGACCGAAAACGCCCTGCTGACCGCAGCCGTGCGTCAACGCCTGACCAAGCGGGGGTTCCTGCGCTGGGGCAAGACCGAAACCTTCGCCCGCGACGTGATCAAGGCCTTTGACGTGCGCACCCCCGGTCCGGAAAATGCCGCGCGCTCCCTGTCCGGCGGCAATCTGCAGAAATTCGTGATTGGCCGCGAGGTGCTGCAAAAGCCCGAGGTTCTGGTGGTGAACCAGCCCACCTGGGGCGTGGATGCATCCGCAGCGGCGGCCATCCGCCAGTCGCTTCTGGATCTTGCAGCGCAGGGCGCGGCTGTGATCGTGATCAGTCAGGACCTGGACGAGTTGTTGGAAATCTCGGACCGGTTCACCGCCCTTTACGAAGGCAAACTGGCTGAGCCGGTGCCAACCAAAGGGCTGACCGTTGAAACCATCGGCCTGATGATGGGCGGCGGGGAAGAAAACGGTGAAGAGGAGACCGCCACATGATCCGTTTGGAAAAACGCCCCTCGCCGTCGCGGGCCTGGGCCACTTTGACACCTGTTCTGGCCGTTGTGGCGACGATGCTTGCCGGGGGGCTGATGTTCTGGATGCTGGGCAAGGACCCGCTGGAGAGCATTCGCACGATTTTCTGGGATCCGTTGTTTCACGAAACTTTCGGGCCTTATTCACGCCCCCAGCTGCTGGTGAAAGCCGCCCCGCTGATCCTGATTGCGATCGGGCTGTCGCTGGGCTTTCGCGCGGGTGTCTGGAACATTGGCGCCGAAGGGCAATACATCATCGGGGCCATCTGCGGCGCCGGTGTGGGGCTTGCCTTTTACCCCACCACCAACCCGTTGATTTTCCCGGCCATGGTCCTTGCGGGTGCGCTGGGAGGCTGGGCCTGGGCGATGATCCCCGGCTTTTTGAAAGTGCGATTTGGCACGAATGAGATTCTGGTGTCGCTGATGCTGGTCTATGTGGCCGAGGCGCTGCTTGCGTCCGTGTCGCAGGGGCTGTTGCAAAACCCGGACGGAATGGGCTTTCCCGGCTCGCGCAATTTCCGCGATTTTCCGGCCGCCCATAATGCCGAACTGATCGCAAACACGGGCATGCATTGGGGGGTGGTCTTTGCCTTTATCGCGGTGATCTTTGCCTATGTGCTGTTGACCCGCCATATGCTGGGCTTCCAGGTGCGCCTGACCGGAGAAGCCCCCCGAGCCGCCCGTTTTGCCGGTGTGAACCCCACCCGGCTGGTGCTGTTCTGCCTGGGCATTTCCGGGGCACTTGCGGGGATGGCCGGGCTGTTCGAAGTGTCGGGACCTGCGGGCCAGATCTCGATTGATTTCAATTCAGGCTACGGGTTCACCGCAATCATCGTGGCCTTTCTGGGCCGGCTGAACCCGATTGGCATTCTGCTGGCAGGGCTTTTGATGGCGCTGACCTATATTGGGGGAGAGCTGGCCCAACTGATGCTGGGCCTGCCGGCGGCCGCGATCCAGATGTTTCAGGGGATGTTGATGTTCTTCCTGCTGGCGATGGACATGTTGACCAATTACCGCATCCGTTTTGCGGCAAAACCCGTGTAAGGAGGAAAGATCATGGACCTGTCACAGATCAATCCACTCCTGCTTCTGGCCTCGCTTATGGTGGCGGCGACCCCGATCCTGCTGGCCGCAATCGGCGAAGCGGTGGTCGAGAAAGCGGGCGTTCTGAACCTGGGTGTCGAAGGCATGATGATCACCGGCGCCGTGGTGGGTTTTGCGGTGACGATCAACAGTGAAAACCCCGCCCTCGGGTTTCTGGCGGCCGCATTGGCCGGGGCGGGCCTGTCGATGCTGTTTGGCGTGCTGACCCAGTACCTCCTGTCAAATCAGGTGGCAACCGGGCTGGGGCTGACGCTGTTTGGCCTTGGACTGTCATCGCTGATTGGCAAACCCTATGAGGGGATGAAGGTCGAGACGCTGGCGAAATTTGAGATCCCTCTGCTGGCTGATATTCCGGTTCTGGGTCCGGTTCTGTTCCGGCATGACCCGATGGTCTATTTCAGCGTGCTGCTGATTGCGGTGGTCTGGTATGGGCTGACCCATACACGGGCGGGCCTGATCCTGCGCGGTGTGGGGGAAAACCACGACGCCGCCCATGCGCTGGGCTACAAGGTTATCCGGGTACGGCTGATGGCGATTGCCTTCGGTGGCGCGTGTGCCGGGATGGGCGGGGCCTATATCTCTCTGGTGCGGGTGCCGCAATGGGTGGATGGGATGACGGCTGGCGCGGGATGGATCGCGCTGGCGATTGTCGTCTTTGCCTCCTGGCGCCCCTGGCGGGTGCTGCTGGGCGCTTATCTGTTTGGCGGCATTTCGGTGCTGCAGCTGAACCTGCAGGCGGCGGGCGTGCCGATCCCGGTTGAAGTGCTGGCCAGTTCCCCCTTCGTCATCACAATTCTCGTCCTCGTGGCGATCTCGATGAAAGGGGATCACGGCGCACCGGGGGCCCTCGGCAGGATTTTCCATGCAACACATTAAGGCGCAGGCAATCACGTGAAACGGCAAGAGGTCATCGACATCCTGGACGGCAGCCACCCCACATTCGGGGGGATCGTGGCGCGCGGCATGGATGCGCTGATCCTGCTGTCCGCCGTGGCCATTGCGCTGGAGACCGAACCGGGGCTTCCCAAAACCCTGCGTCACATCCTGTTTGGCTTTGAAGTGCTGGTTCTGGGGATCTTTACCGCAGAATATCTTCTGCGGGTGACCTGCACCCGCCCCCGGCTGCGCTATATCTTCAGCTTCTGGGGGCTGGTTGACCTGCTCACCATTCTGCCCGCCATCGCCCTTCTGACCCCGCAATGGCAAGCCGTGCGGATCTTCCGCCTGCTGCGTCTGGTGCGGCTTGTCAAACTGTTTCGCGGCAGCCACGCGATGGAGCGGCTGGCCACCGCCTTTCAGGAAGTGCGCGGCGAGCTGGCAATCTTTGGCATCATTGCAGGGCTCATGCTCTATGTGGCCTCGGTCGGGATCTATATCTTCGAACATGATGCCCAGCCCGAGGTGTTTTCCTCGATCCCGCAAAGCCTGTGGTGGGCGGTGGCAAGCTTTACCACTGTGGGCTATGGCGACATGGTTCCGATCACCGCGGGCGGACGGGTCTTTACCACATTTGTGCTGTTTCTGGGCCTGGGCGTGATTGCCGTGCCCAGCGCCATCATCACCACGGCGCTTCTTGAGGCCGATACCAACATCCAGAAAAAACTTGCGAATTCCGCCTCGGAGGCGGACAAAGAAAACCAATCGAAAACTGCTCAATCCACCAAGGGAGAATAATATGCGTGCATTGAAATCACTGCTGGCCGGTGCAGCACTGGTCGCGGGACTGGCGGGCGCGGCGCAAGCCGAAGACAAGACCAAAGTCGGGTTCATTTTCGTGGGCCCCGTGGGTGACGGCGGCTGGACCTATGAACACAACCAGGGCCGGCTGGCCGTGGAAGAAGCCTTTGGCGACAAGGTTGAGACCATCTATCAGGAAAGCGTGCCGGAAGGGGCGGATGCGGAACGTGCGATCACCCAGATGGCGCTGGCCGGGGCAGACCTGATTTTCACCACCTCGTTTGGCTACATGGATCCGACCATCAACGTCGCGCAGAAATTCCCGAACGTGAAATTTGAACATGCCACCGGGTATAAAACCGCGCCGAACGTGTCGAACTACTCGGCCCGCTTCTATGAAGGTCGCGCGGTTCAGGGCCACATTGCGGGCAAGATGACCAAGACCAACACCATTGGCTACATCGCCTCTTTCCCGATCCCGGAAGTGATCCGCGGCATCAACTCGGCCTTTATCCATGCCAAGAAGGTGAACCCGGATGTGCAGTTCAAGATCATCTGGGCCTACACCTGGTTTGATCCGACCAAGGAAGCGGATGCTGCCAAGGCCCTGATCGAGCAAGGCGCCGACGTGATCCTGCAGCACACCGATTCAACCGCACCGCAGGCTGCCGCTAAGGAAGCTGGCAACGTGATCACCTTCGGTCAGGCCTCGGATATGGCGGAATACGCCCCCTTCCCGCGTGTCTCGTCGATCATCGACAACTGGGCCCCCTACTATGTCGCCCGCACCAAAGCCGTGATGGATGGCACCTGGCAGTCGGTTGCCACCTGGGACGGCATTGGCGCTGGCATGGTGGGCATTGGTGAGATCACCGATGCGGTTCCGGCTGAGGTGAAGGCAGAAGCCGAAGCACTGGTTGCCCAGCTCGCCTCGGGCGAATACCACGCCTTTACCGGCCCGCTGAACAAGCAGGACGGCAGCGCATGGCTGGCTGATGGCGAGGTCGCAGATGACAGCACGCTGGCTGGCATGAACTTCTACGTCGAAGGCATTGACGCAGAGATCCCCTCAAACTGATCTCCTGTTTCAGGATCCTCGAAAGCCCCGCCCTGTGCGGGGCTTTTTTCTTGGTCCGGGCGCGACGGAAACCCACCGACATTCCGTATCATGAATATATGGACATGAACGGAGACCTGCCATGACACGCGCCTTTCTCACCACCACCGCAACGGCCGCCTTTCTTGCAGCCCTCGCCCTCCCTGCTATGGCTCAGAACCAGCCCGGTGCCCATTTCATCGAAATGTGGGACCTGAACGAAGACGGGCAGGTTACGCTGGACGAGGCCCGAGAGCGACGCGGCGACATTTTCTACACTTTTGACAGCAATGACGATGGCGTCCTCAGCGCCGAGGAATATGAGCCTTTTGATCAGGCCCGCGCGCAGGACATGCAGGAGCATGGCCTGTCTGCTGGGCAGGGGATGGGCAAAGGTCAGGGTCAAGGCAAAGGTCAGGGCAAAGGCATGGGGCATGGCCAAGGCAATGGCCAGGGTAATGGTCAGGGCAAAGGCCAGGGAAACGGTCAGCGGAATGGCTCTGGAATGGGACAGGGAATGGGTGAACATGGTGCCGCCCGTTCGATGGAACGCCAAAATGCCGACCTGGATGGCGACGGTCTGGTCACGCGGGAGGAATTCCTGCAAGGGCTGGAGCCATGGTTCACCCGGCAGGACCGCAATCAGGACGGTGTCATCACCCAATCCGATTTCGGTCGCGGTTGACCCCTGATAAGGCCTCTCGACATCCCCGCCCTCGGCGGGGGTGTTTTTTGCTCGTAATGCGCATGGGGACCAGAACAAGCGGGCAAACAAGTGTCCCAGGTTTATCCCGCAAGGTTTCAGAGACGGAAACATCTGTGTGCCGCGTATCAGTTTCAGACGCACACACAGGACCTTCATCATGCAAAAAGCTCTGCTTCTATCCGTCCTCATCGCCATCGCCCTGCCCCTGAAAGGGATCAGCGCGTTTTCCCCCGCCGGTCAGGATTGCACATCTGGCCACGACAGCCACAACGCAGACACCGCCTTGCTGCGGGACTGACCCTTCGAAACAAGTTGGGCCGCCGGATGTCTTCCTGACCTGTCCCCGCCCGGTGGCCTGCTTGCCGCCCTCGTCTTTGCACGAGGGCGGTTTTTCCCTTTCCCTTCCGACAATTCCAAGGCAGTGTCGCGCCATGACCAAGCTGATTTCTCTTGATGGCACACCCGCCGGGCGCTGCGCCTTTGGCACGATGCAATTTGGCGCCAAGGCCGACGAGGCTGCATCGGCGGCGATGTTCGACGCCTGTCTTGGGGCGGGCATCACCCATTTTGACACGGCCCATCTGTACACTGGCGGCGCATCGGAAAAGATCCTTGGCGCCCTGATCAAACCCCATCGCGAGCGCCTGATCATCGCCTCCAAGATCGGCTACCGAACCCCTGACAATCTGGCCGCGTTGCGCGAAGAATTTGACCTGTCACGCAGGCGGCTGGGGCAGGAGGTGATCGACCTCCTCTATTTGCATCGGTTCAACCCGAACCTGCCGCTCGAGGCGCAGATCGCAACCCTGGCCGAGTTGCAGCAGGAGGGGGCGGTGCGCTATCTGGCCGTCTCAAACTATGCCGCATGGCAGGCGATGAAAGCCCAGTGCATCGCGCATTCCATGGGCACCAGACTTGATGCGCTGCAACCGATGTATTCCCTGGTCAAACGTCAGGCCGAGGTAGAGATCCTGCCGATGTGCGCCGCCGAAGGCATCCTGCCGCTGACCTATTCACCGCTTGGCGGCGGGCTTTTGACCGGGAAATATGCCGAAGGTGGGGCTGGACGGCTGACCGAAGACGATGATTATGCCATCCGTTATGGGCCGGGCTGGATGCACCAAGCGGCACAGCGGGTGAGCGAGATCGCCAGAACCCTCGGCACCCATCCAGCCACCCTGGCCGTGGCCTGGGCCGCAGCCCACCCGACGCGCCCTGCCCCCATCCTCTCCGCCCGCTCAGCCGAACAGCTGCGCCCCTCACTTGACGGGCTGAAATACCCGATGGACGTGGCCCTTTATGCGCGTCTGTCCGCCCTCACCCAATCCCCACCCCCAGCAACGGATCGTTTGGAAGAACATGTTTGATTTTATCATTATCGGCGGCGGCATTGCCGGGATTTCCGCAGGCGCCCGCCTGTCCACATTGGGCCGCGTTCTGGTGCTCGAAGCGGAAGATGGGCTGGCCTACCATGCCTCGGGCCGGTCTGCGGCAATGTTCGAAGAGAATTACGGCGCGCCAGGTGTAAAACTTCTCAGCCAGGCCTCACGCCCCCATCACGAGGCGGCAAATGTGCTGACCCCACGCGGGTTGATGGTGCTTGCCCTCGAAGGACAGGAAAGCCTGTTTGAAAACGACCTGACAGAACTGCGTCTGCCCCGGATCACGAAAGAAGATGCCCGTAATCTGGTCCCGATCCTGAACACGGATCTGATTGTCGGCGCAGGATATCACCCCGAAGCGTGGGATCTGGACACCGACCTGCTGTTGAACGGCTTTGCCCGTGAGTTGCGCCAGAACGGAGAGATCCAAACACGGGCGCGGGTCACCGGCATCACCCGCCTGACACATGGCTGGCAGGTCGAAACCACAAACGGGTGCCATGACGGGCATATTCTGGTCAATGCCGCCGGTCCATGGGCGGATGACATTGCCAACATGGCCGGGGTCGCTCCGGTGGGGCTGCAGGCCTATCGCCGCTCCATGGCCCGCCTGCCCGCCCCGGACGGGCAGGATGTAAGCAACTGGCCGATGTTCATGGGAGCCGGGGAAAGCTGGTATGCAAAGCCGGATGCGGGCGCGCTGATCGTATCACCCGCGGATGAAGATCCCCTGCCCCCGCAGGATGCCTGGGCGGATGACATGGTTCTGGCCGAGGGCCTTGCCCGTTACGAAGAGCATGTCACGACACCTGTCACACGAATACTGGCGAATTGGGCAGGGTTGCGCACATTTGCACCGGATCGGTCGCTGGTGCTGGGCCCTGCCCCGGCGGATCAGGGCTTTATCTGGTGTGCCGGACAAGGGGGATACGGGATGCAATCCGCCCCTGCCGCGTCACAATTGCTGGCGGACCTTGTTGCGGGGCGTCAGCCGGATCTGCCGGAGGAGATCGTCCGCACCCTGACCCCGGATCGGTTCAGCTGAGTTCGCTTCCCGCGCATCAGCGCCCATCCATGCCTATCAAAGCCGCTCAGCTTCCCTCACTGCCGTTCAGTTTCCCCGTGCGTCCACTTTGATGGCCTCCCAGTGAAACTTTCCCGCGCTCTGCAGTGCGAGCCCGACGCAAAGTTCAAACAGGTCACTGTCAGGGGCTGGTTTCGTGGTTGAGACGCGGAAGGCCTCGGACGGTTTGGCCCCTTTCAGGGCGCCATCCGCCCAAAGCTGCGTCATCAACGCCTCGGCAATCAACCGCGCTTCAGATCGGCGGCTGTCGATATCCCGTGCAACCATCAGGCGCACCAGTTCCGCCCGCAGGGTCAGCCGGGTTTTGCGCAGCAATCTCAGAACCCGCAGCCGTGGCGCGTCATGCCCGGCCCGGCTGAACACTCCATCAGGAGGCAAAACCACGCCTTCTCCCAGATCGCGCAGCACATTGATATTGCACCGTGCTGCGCGGGGATCCAATCCGCCCGGCGCCACGCCCATCCCGGTCAGAGAGCAGCGTTTGCCGGTAACCGGCGCCCAGACCCCACGCTGCCGCGCAACGCGATCAAGCAGGCCCGCCACGGCCCCGGAGGGGGGCAGGACCCGCGCGGGGGCCTGACCTTCTGTGAGCAGATTGCCCAGTGCAACCGCATGCTGGCTGCGCCCCAGCCCAAACCCGTCAAACCACCGATCCACGGGAATATCCGCGCAGGTCGGGGGATCAAGCAGCAGAAAGATATCTTTCTCAACACAAAGCGCATGCAGCTTGCGATAGATCGCACGGGCGTCTGCGGCCGGCAGGAAGGCCAGCACGGGGGCGGCCACCATTTCCACCCGTCCGGGTGCAAGTTCGCGCAGGACAGAAAGCCCATCTTCAGGCATGCCCCACGGGGCCTTCATCTGGGTGGCCAGAGCCTGTTCCCACCCAGCCTGGCCGGGAAGAATTTGATCCGGGCCGGGGTCGAAATCGGATTGGCCCGTTCCCCCGCTGCCCCCCTTTTCCGCCACTGCGCCGACCTGACCAGCGATCAGATCCGCAGCAAGATCCTCTGCCGGCAACACCTGCACGCGGCTGTTGTCTGAGGCTTTCAAATGTGCCGGGGTTGGGTGACCGATGCCCACGCGCAGCACCTTGGCCGTGCGCCCGCCCTGTTCAAAAAACTGGCGCAGCGCGGCAGCCGTCACGAAAGTGCCGTCATCGACACCAAAAATCAGCTCTGCCTGAAACGCGGTTTTCACGCTGACCGGCACGCCCACGGGTCCCTTTGCAAACGGCCCCACAAACAGGACCACCCCTTTCCCCAGCCATTCGGGCGGGCAACGGTTGTCTTGCAGGAACACGCCGGGAGAGATCGGGAATGCCATAATGCGCCTCTTTTCCTTTGCTGGTGTCCCGCCCTTCGGGCGGATGCGCCGGGCGATCAGCCCAGCAACACGTTCAGATGCTTGACCACGGAGCGCGCCAGCACATCCGGTTCATACCCGCCTTCAAGCATCGACAGGATCCGCCCGTCAGCATGTTGATCCGCCACCTCCTTGAGGCGATGCGTCACCCATTCGTAATCTGCATCCACCAAATTGACCGACGACATGTCATCTGCGGTATGGGCATCGAACCCGGCTGAAATCAGCACCAATTGCGGTTTGAAATCATGCAGATGCGGCAACCAGTGGTCGCTCACGGCCTCGCGGAACTCGGTGCTGCCGGCGCCTGCGGAGAGGGGAATATCGACAAGGTTGTCGGTTTCCTTCTCGTGCCCCGTAAACGGATAGAACGGGTGCTGGAAGCTGGAGCAGAACAGCACGCGCGGCTCTTCTTTGAAGATCTCCTCGGTGCCATTGCCGTGGTGCACGTCGAAGTCGATGATCGCGACACGTTCAAGCCCGTGGGCCTCAAGCGCATGGGCGGCGGCAACGGCGATATTGTTGAACAGGCAAAACCCCATCGCCTCGGCGCGTTCGGCGTGATGCCCGGGCGGGCGCACGGCGCAGAAGATCGGGTTGGCTTCGCCGGACATGATCAGGTCGACCCCCATCACCCCCGACCCGGCGGCGCGTTCGGCCGCGCGCAGCGTGCCGGGGCTCATCACCGTGTCGCCATCCACTTCGATCGACTGCATCCCCTCGCCCGGCGCAATCGCATAGACCCGGTCAAGATATTCAGCCGCATGCACCCGTTCGAGCTGTTCACGGGTGACCAGCGGCGCGTCCCGGTGCCGGATCACGTAATCCATCCCCGACATGATCAGCTGGTTCATGATCGCATCCAGCCGTTCCTTGGTTTCCGGGTGCATCGCCCCCGCGTCATGATCCCGGCATTCCGGGTGTGATATCATTGACAGCATCTGGTCCTCCCTTACCTCTGCCTCATTCTTTTTGGTCTGTCCGGTGCAACGGCACCTTTACGGACCGTCAGATCCACCTCTCAACGATCACCAGTTCACGGTCATCGGGATCGGGGCGCTGGGTGAAACCCAGCTCTTTCATCAACCGCAGCATCGGTTCGTTTTTCTTCAAAACCGAGCCTTCGATCACTTCCAGCCCATGCTGGCTGGCGGCATGGAACAAGCCTTTCATCAGTTTGGTGCCAAGGCCCTGATGCTGGATCCGGTCCGAGACCACGACCGCAAATTCGCAGGTGCGCCCATCGGGATTGATCACATAGCGCGCCACGCCAACCTGCACCTCGTTCCCGTCAAGTTCGGCCATGGCGACCAATGCCATTTCGCGGCGATAGTCGAGCTGGGTGAATTGCACCAGCATTTCCGGGCTCAGCTCATTCACCTGCCCCATGAAACGCATCAGTCGCGCTTCCTCAGACAGGTTGCGGGTAAACTCCTGCACATGGTCCGCATCATCGGTGCGGATCGGGCGGATCATCAACGGCGTGCCATCGGTCAGATAGGTCTGGCGCATCAGGTGGCGCGGATAGGGGTGGATCGCCAGGTGATCATAGATCCCGTCACTGGCCGGCGGGCGGGCCACCTCGATACGTGCATCCACAGCCAGCACCCCATCCGGGCCAGCCATCAGCGGGTTGATGTCGAGCGAGAGCACCTCTGGCAGCTCACTGACAATCTTCGAGACGCGTTTCAGCACATCAACCACCGCCGCCCGGTCCACCGGGGCGTAATCCCGGAACCGGTCCAGCGCCTTGGACACTTTGGTCCGGTTGATCAGACGGTTGGCCACAACCGAGTTGATCGGAGGAAGCGCCACCGCGCTGTCGCGCATCACCTCAACCATGGTGCCCCCCGCGCCAAACAGGATGGTTGGCCCAAATACCGGGTCACGGCTGGCGCCGATCACCAGCTCACGGGTCTGCCGCAACTGCGCCATCGGCTCAACCGTGACACCGTGAATGGCGGCCTCTGGCAGCGCCCTGCGCGCGTTGGCGACTATTTCATGAAACGCCCGTTTCACGCTGGCCGCATGGGCGATATTGATTTTCACCCCCCCCACATCGGTCTTGTGGGTGATATCGGGCGAATTGATTTTCATCGCCACCGGGAAGCCCACCGTTTCCGCAGCCACCAATGCGGCGCGCGGATCACTGGCCTCGATCGTGATATTTACCGGGACGTGGAACGCGCGCAAAAGCGCCTTGCTCTCCGTATCCGACAGCATCTTGCGCCCCTCGGACAGGGCGCCTTCGATGATCATCCGTGCCCCGTCATAATCCGGCTGCGCTTCGGGCGGCAGCGCGCGCGGCATTTCCAGCGCCAGCTTGCGGTTGCGATGGTGTTTAGCCAGATAGCTGAACCCCTCGACCGCGCGTTCCGGCGTCTGGAAATCAGAGACCCCGTTCTCGCTGAGCAGCTTGCGTGCCTCCAGCACCGAGCTTTCGCCCATCCAGCAGGCCAGAACCGGCTTTTTGCGCCGCTTCGGCAACGCATCAATCACCGCATGGGCCACGGCAGTTGGGTCGGTCATCGCCTGCGGGGTCAGGAGCACGAGAACGCCATCATTGTCCGGATCCGCCATCGCGGCCTTGACCGCCGCATGATAGGCCTCGGGGCTTGCATCGCCCAAGATATCGACCGGGTTGGCGTGGCTCCAGAACGGGGGCAGCACCTGATCCAGCGCGGATTTCGTCTTGTCCGACAGCGGCGGAAGTTCGAGCCCCAGATCCACCGCGCGGTCAGCCGCCAAGACCCCGGCCCCGCCACCATTGGTCACAATGCAAAGCCGCTTTCCGCTGGCCTTTTTCGAGTTGGCAAGGATTTCGGCGGCGGCAAAAAGCTGACCCAGCGTATCGGCCCGCACAGCACCGACACGTTCGATGGCCGCATCAAACACCGCATCCGACCCAATCAGCGCCCCGGTATGGGTATGGGCCGCTTCGGCACTTACCGCGTGGCGGCCCGATTTCACGACAATCACCGGTTTCATCCGCGCAGCGTGGCGCACAGCGGACAGGAAGCCGGGCGCATCCCGCAACCCTTCGACATAAAGCAAAATGGCATCGGTCTTGGGGTCGGTCGCCAGAAACTCCACCACATCGCCAAAGTCGATATTGATCGAATTGCCCAAAGAGACCATGGCCGAAAACCCGGAATGGTGCGGGCCGGCCCAATCCGCAATGGCAGACAGAAGCGCCCCGGACTGGGACACCAGCGCAAGCCGCCCTTCGGGGGCCTGGGTGCGCAGGAAAGACGCGTTCAGCCCCAGCCACGGACGGGTCAGCCCGACACAGTTCGGCCCCAGGAAACGGATCCCGTATTTCCGCGCGGCGGCAATCGCTTCGGCCTCAAGCCGCTTGCCCTGCATCTTGTCCGCCGCCCCTTCGCCAAAGCCCGCGGACAGGACAACCGCATGTTTGATCCCTTCTTCACCAAGATCGCGCAGAATACTGGGCACCACCCGGGCCGGAGTGGCAATCACGGCCAGATCCACCTCTTCGGGCAGATCGCTTGTGCGGGCGTAACAGGGCACCTCCCCCAGCGTCTCATGTTTCGGGTTTACCGGGAAAATCCTGCCCTTAAATCCCCCTTCGCGAAGGTTGGCATAGGTGAGCGCCCCTACGGAGTTTGAGGTCACGCTGGCCCCGTACACCGCAACGGAACGGGGGTTGAAAAGCAGGTTGAGCGGGTGGGCGTCCATTGCGCACTCCTGAAGAAACCGGTTGCCCCGCCCAACACCATGGTGACGGGGATGATTTTGTCATAACTGACCTACACAAAACCGCTTTGACCTTCATCAACCAAAAGGCGTTATGTGGTGGTGACAGATCAAAAAATCCGGCCTCAGCGCGGACTTATCCACGCGTATCCCGCAGTCGGAACAGTGTCTGCAGCTTAAGACGGCAGTGCATGTTCGACACGTATGCAACAGGCCACGATGGGCTGATGTGACAAAAGGTCAAAGGGCGAGGCTGAGCTTGACCTGATACTCCCATTGCGGAATTCTCTCACTTTATCGAACTGCCAGTAGGAGCAGAACCATGACCAAATTCAACGTCCCCGACATGAGTTGCGGCCATTGCAAAGCCTCGATCACCAAAGCACTCGAGGGGGCTGGTGACGGGGTTGAGGTCAGCTTTGACTTGGAAAATCGTCAGGTGGCCGTATCGGGGCTGTCAACGGATCGGGTGATTGAGCTGCTGAATGAAATCGGGTTTCCCGCCGCCCCGGCCTGACTGACCCGGCATCGGCAAAGACGGGCCAGCTGAGCTCATTCAGAAAGGGGCGCTGCCCCTCGCCTCTTCGAGGCTCACCCCGAGGTATTTGAAGCAAGAAAAAGAGGCTGCCAGAACGGTCTTTTTCTTGTCACAAATATCCCCGCCGGAGGCAGATCCCAAGCGAAGCGCGGGACATGAAAAAGCCCCCACCGGTCAGGTGGGGGCTTTATTGTGTGCTCTCAGGCGGCTCAAAGCAGATGGCAGGCCACTTGCTGTTGATTGCCGCGATCCGTAAGGCGCGGTTTTTCCTGGCCGCAGATCTCTTTTGCATGCGGGCAGCGGGTGCGGAACACGCAGCCTGACGGCGGGTTGAGTGGTGAGGGCAGATCGGCATCCAGCAGCATCACCTCTTTCGAGGCTTCGGCTTTTGGGTCCGGGATCGGCACCGCCGAGATCAGCGCCTGCGTGTAGGGGTGACCGGGCGCGCGATAGAGCTGCTCGGCCTCGCTAACTTCCATCACATTGCCCAGATAGAGCACCATGACGCGGGTTGAGATATGTTTCACCACGGAAAGGTCATGGGCGATGAAGATGAGCGAAAGGCCCATTTCTTCCTGCAGGTCCATCAGGAGGTTGATCACCTGCGCCTGGATCGACACATCCAGCGCCGAAACCGGTTCGTCGCAGATGATCATCCGCGGTTTCACCACCAGCGCGCGGGCGATGCCGATGCGCTGACACTGGCCACCGGAAAACTCATGCGGGTAGCGGTTGATCATGTTGGGCAGAATGCCGACCCGGTCGAGCACCTCTCGCACCCGCTGCTTGACCTCGGATGTGGACAGGTTCGGGAAATGGGTTTTGAGCGGTTCGGCCACGATCTGACCGATCGTCATGCGTGGATTGAGAGAGGCCAGCGGATCTTGAAAGATCATCTGCATCTCTTTGCGGTGGCGGTTCATTTCGCGTTTGGACAATGACAGAAGATCATCACCCAGCCACATCACCGTGCCCGCTTCGGCAGGCACCATCCGCATGATGGCGCGGGCAAGGGTCGACTTGCCGCACCCACTTTCACCAACGATGCCAAGGGTTTCCCCCGGCATCAGGTCAAAATCCACCCCATCCACGGCCTTCAGCGTATCAGACGGCGTCCAGGGCATGGCGCCCTCGCGTTTGATATCAAACCAGACTTTCAGGTCCCGAACGGTAAGGAGCGGGTCTTTGCTGTTCATGTCCTTCATGCCAGGTCCTCCAGCGATTTCAGGCAGGCGCGGCGACGCACCTTGCGGCCCGCGACACCGTCCAGTGCAGGGCGTTCCACGGCGCAGCGATCATCTGCAAAGTCACACCGCGGCGAGAACGGGCACCCTTTGGGCATGTTCATCATGTTGGGGGGGCTGCCCGCGATGGTAGCCAGACGTGCGCCTTCGAGATCTAGCCGGGGAACCGCCTGCAGAAGGCCCATCGTGTAAGGGTGGGTCGGCATTTCAAACAGGCCCTCGGTGGTGCCATATTCCATCTGCTGCCCGCCATACATGACCAGCGTTTCCTTGCACGACCCTGCCACGACCCCCAGATCATGGGTGATCAGAATGATCGCCATGTTGAAGTCGCGCTGCAGGTCGGCCAGCAGGTCCATGATTTGTGCCTGCACGGTCACATCAAGCGCGGTTGTGGGTTCATCCGCCACCAGCACGTCCGGTTTGCACAGAAGCGACATGGCGATCATCACCCGTTGGCGCATCCCGCCGGAAAACTCATGCGGATACATTGTCACACGTTTTTTCGCCTCGGGAATGCGCACCGCATCCAGCATGTCGACCGCCTGTTTCACAGCCTCGCGTTTGCTGATCCCTTTGTGGTGGGTCAGCACCTCGGCCATCTGGTCAGAAACCCGCAGGAACGGGTTCAGACAGGTCATCGGATCCTGAAAGATCATTGCGATCTTTTCCGCGCGGATCTTGTTAAGTTGCGCTGTGGGCAGGTTCAGGATTTCCTGCCCGTCCAGCTTGACCGAGCCAGAAGCCCGACCGTTTTGAGCCAAAAGCCCCATGATCGCGAAAACGGTCTGCGATTTGCCGGATCCGCTTTCCCCCACAACCCCCAGCGTCTCGCCTTTGTTGAGGTCAAAACTGATCCCGTCCACAGCGGTCACGGTGCCATCGGGGGTGTCAAACTGGACCTTCAGGTCACGTACTTCTAGAAGTGTCATGTCGCGGCCCCCTTAGCGATCTTTCGGATCCAGCGCATCGCGCAGACCGTCACCGATGAAGAAGAAACAGAAGATGGTGATCACAAAGAAAGTCAGCGGGAAACCCAGCTGCCAAAGCGTGCCATAGTTCATGCTTTTCACCCCTTCCGAGATCAGAGCCCCCCAAGAGGTCAGCGGCTCTTGCACGCCAAGACCCAGGAACGAGATGAAGCTTTCGGTCAGGATCATCTGCGGCACCAGAAGCGTGGCATAGACCACCACAACCCCCAGCAGGTTGGGCACGATGTGGCGGAAAATGATCTGCCAGGTGGGAACGCCAATCGCCACGGCGGCTTCGACGAATTCACGGTTCTTGATCGAGAGCGTCTGGCCGCGCACGATGCGGCTCATATCGAGCCACGCCGTCAGGCCGATGCCGACAAAGATCATGGTGATCGAACGACCGGCGACAACCAAGAGCAGGATCAGCACAAACATGTAGGGGATCGACATAAAGATATCGACGAGGCGCATCATGATGCTGTCGGTGCGTCCGCCGATGAACCCGGCGGTAGCACCGTAAACCGTGCCGACAATCACTGCCACAAAGGCACCAACGACCCCCACGGCCAGCGAGATGCGCGAGCCTTGGACCACGCGGTTGTAAAGGTCACGACCGTTCTCATCAAAGCCGAAGAAGTGGCCGTTTTCCAGTGACGGCCGTCCGGCCTCTTTCACATTCCCCAGCACATCCCAATCGATGGTTTCGATGTCAAATGCGCTGATCGAATGGCCGAAGACCGAAAAGAGAAACACCAGCAGAAGCACAAGGACCGAGGTCATCGCCGCCTTGTTCGCCATGAAGCGGCGGCGCGCATCGGTCCAGGGCGAGCGGCCCTGCACGTCTTCTTGCGCCATCCGTTCGGCCATTTCTGCGGTCTTGGCCTGCGTAAAGGGTTGAGCGAGCTTGTCTGTCATATCTCCACCCTCACAGCCGGATTTTCGGGTCGATCCAGGCGTAGAGGATGTCGACCACCATGTTGAACAGGATCGTCATCGAGCCCAGAAGGATCGTCAGGCCCATCATCACCGCATAATCGCGGTTGAAGGCCGAGTTGACGTAGAAATAGCCAATGCCGCCGGTCCCGAAGATCGCATCAATGATGAACGACCCGGTGACCATGCCGACAAAGGCCGGCCCGAGATAGGAAATCACCGGAAGCAGCGCCGGTTTCAGCGCGTGACGGAAGATGATGGTGCGATCCGGCAGCCCCTTGGCACGGGCGGTGCGGATGAAGTTCGACCGCAGCACCTCAAGCATCGACGAGCGGGTCAGACGGGCAATCGACGCCATATATGAGGTCGACAGTGCAATCACCGGCATGATGATGTTTTCCCACTGGCCGCCATTCCAGCCGCCCCCGGGCAGCCATCCCAGCCAGAGTGTGAAAATCAGAATGAGGATCGGCGCCATCACGAAGTTCGGCAGCACCTGCGCACCGATGGTCACCCCCACGGCGAAATAATCAAGCCAGCTGTTTTGCCGAATGGCGGCCGCCATGCCCAGGATGCCGCCGACAATGATCGCCAGCACAAACGAGATCACCCCGTAGGTCAGCGTGACCGGGAACCCCTGTGCGATGATATCATTGACCGAACGGTCCTTGTATTTATAGCTCGGGCCAAAGTCGAACTGGGTCACGATGCCCACGACATAATCCCAAAGCTGAACATAGATTGGTTGGTCGAGCCCATATTTGGCCTCGATATTGGCGAGCACCTGCGCAGGCAAGGGCCGTTCGGACGTGAACGGGCCGCCCGGTGCGGTCTGCATCAGCCAGAAACTGGCGATCAAGAGAATGATCAGTGTCGGGATCGCGACGGCGACCCTGCGTAAGATGAAGTTAAACATCCTGTCCCCATGTAACAGCGGCGCGCAGCGTGCCTTGATGAAGGTCAAGCGCGGCCTCAACTGTCCCCAAAAGTGATTACACAGGGCTGTCCCACCCCGGAGCCTCACCAGAAATTTGCGGATTTGCCGCCCTGCCACGGCGTTCCTTTGCAGTTTTACAAAGGGCCGGCGCATCAGATCGCGGGCATGTGTCAGATTCTCAAGGGTTGTTCAAGCTCTGATCCGCAAAGGGAGGGGGCACTGCCCGGGATCACCCCGGGCAATGCCCCCGTTTGGTCAGAGCGTTACTCGGCCACCTTGTAAAGGTCTTTCGAGTACCAGTTCTGTTCCACGTTCTTCACCGGCCAGCTGCCAATGACGTCCGGCTTGATCATGAAGCTGCCCGCATAGTGATAGATCGGGATCAGCGGCATGTCGGCGGCGATGATCTCTTCCACCTTGGAATAGTTGGCCTGCGGATCATCCATGGTTTTTGCATCTTTCAACAACGCGTCCACCTCGGCGTTGTTGTATTTTGCGTCGTTGTAACCCGAGCCTGACTGCACCAGATCCAGGAAGGTCGAGGCTTCGTTATAATCCCCACACCAGCCGGCACGAGCGATTTCATAGTTCTGTTCGCCACGGGTGTTCAGGAAGGTTTTCCACTCCTGGTTTTCCAGCGACACTTTCACGCCCAGCGCCTGTTTCCACATCTGCGACACCGCAATCGCCACTTTCTTGTGGGCTTCCGAGGTGTTGTAGATCAGGGTCAGTTCCAGCGGGTTCGACTTGTCATAGCCAGCTTCGGCCATCAGCTCTGCCGCTTTTGCGTTACGCTCGGACTGGGTCCAGGTGGCGTATTCCACCGAAGGCACCTGGAATTTCGCGGTGGCACCCGGGGTGAAGGTATAGGCCGGGGTCTGGCCACCTTGCAGCACCTTATCAACGATGATGTCACGGTTGATCGCGTAAGACAGGGCCTGACGCACGCGCTGGTCTTTCAGGAATTCCGGCGCGTTATCCGACACGTTGATCGTGTAATAATAGGAACACAGGCGCGGGAAGGCCGTGGCCTCATCGGGGTTCGATTCCTTCAGGGACGGATATTGGCCGGCCGGGATCTCGGTGCGGTCCAGCTCACCTGCCATATAGCGGGTCAGGGCCACGTTTTCATCATTGATCACCAGGGCAACAGTCTTGTCGATGATGGTGTTTTCATTGTCCCAATACATCTCGTTGCGCTCACGCACCGAGCGTTCATTGGCGACATGTTCGGTCAGCTTGTAAGCACCGTTCACCACGATATTTTCCGGCTTGATCCAGTCGGCACCGTGCTTCTCGATTGCCCATTTCGGCGCCGGGAAGGTCGAGGTGTGGGTGGTGGTCAGCGCGAAATAGGGCAGCGAGCTTTCCAGCGTCACTTCCAGCGTGTGGTCATCAATCGCCTTCACGCCCAGATCTTCCAGCGGCGCCTCACCTGCCATCACGGGACCCGCGTTTTTCAGGTTCATCACCTCAACATACCACTGGTACTCGGACGCGGTGGCCGGGTCGGCCAGACGGCGCCAGGCATAGACGAAATCACCGGCAGTGACCGGGGTGCCATCAGACCATTTGGCATTGTCACGCAGGGTAAAGGTGTAGACGGTCTTGTCTTCGTTCGTGGTGAACCCCGTGGCCACTCCGGGCACCAGGTTGCCATCTTTGTCCTGATTATAAAGGCCTTCAAACAGATCGCGCACGATCTCGGACCCGGTCACGTCTTCCACGATCTGCGGATCAACCGAGGTGTGCTCGTCCAGCACGCGATAGGTGAAGGTCTGGTCATCAGCCAGCTTCTCGCCGGTCACCGGATGGGTGCCTGCAGCCAATGCCGGGCTGGCCAGCGCAAAGGCCGAGCCAAGCAGTGCAGCTTTGATGGTAAAGGTCATGTGGTGTCTCCCAATATCAGTTTCGATGCAGCTCGTGGTCGGTGTTGCACAGGGCGTCTCGCACCGGTTGCGCCTTCCTCCCGCCACCCGAGACTCGCGTCTCGGAAGAACATGCAGATGGGGCATCCTAAGCGGACAATGTTACCGGAAACAACTCTTTCCCGAACGACAAGCTATCTGCCATCTTGTTCGGTCAATTCGCGCGAATTGCTCCATGATCCAAGTCAAACTGACGCCTGGTTCGGCACAACTATCTGCCTTGATCGTGATATTTTTTTACCATTCGGTAAATCTTGCCATTTCCAATCCCCCATGCCACCCTTGGCCCGCAGGAATTTCGGCGGGATTTTCGGCAGGATTTCCCCCGGATCTCCGCCCCGCAGGAACCACGACACCACAGATGACACCGACAGATCACACAAAGGGATCAACCGTGCTTAGTGAACAACGGAACGACCAAAAGCGGGGCCATTCTGTGCCCCAGGGTCAGGCGCCAGCTCAGCTGCCCCAAATCGCCGACATTCGAAACCCGGGAATTCCCCTGGACATGGACTGGGTGCGCGGCGCCCAGGCCAACACTTCGGCCATTGAGCGTCGCTGCGCCACCTTGCCCGCACGGCGGTCGGTGAAAAAGGACCATCAGGCCGCATGGCTTTTGAAGGCGATCAGCATGATCGACCTGACCACATTATCGGGTGATGACACCCCCGGCCGCGTGCGACGCCTGGTGGCAAAAGCGGTCCAGCCCGTGCGCCCGGATTTGTTGCAAGCCCTTGATATGGAAGGGCTGACCACCGGTGCCGTCTGTGTCTATCACGACATGATCGAACCGGCTGTGGCGACGCTCGACCAGCTGGGGGCCACCTTGCCGATCGCCGCGGTATCCACCGGCTTTCCTGCGGGGCTGTCCCCTTTCCATCTGCGTCTGGAAGAGATCCGCGAAAGCGTGCGCGCAGGTGCAACCGAGATCGACATCGTGATCTCGCGCAGGCATGTTCTGACCGGCGACTGGCAAGCCTTGTATGACGAGATGAAGGCCTTCCGCGACGCTTGTGGCGAGGCCCATGTGAAAGCCATCCTTGCCACCGGAGAGCTGGGTTCGTTGCGCAATGTCGCCCGCGCCTCCCTCGTGTGCATGATGGCCGGGGCCGACTTCATCAAGACCTCCACCGGCAAGGAAAGCGTGAACGCCACCCTGCCCGTCTCTCTGGTGATGATTCGCGCGATCCGGGATTATTATGATCGCACCGGATATCTTGTCGGATACAAACCTGCGGGCGGGATTTCCAAGGCCAAGGACGCGATCACCTATCTCGCGCTGATCAAGGAAGAGCTGGGCGACGCGTGGCTCACCCCGCATCTGTTCCGCTTCGGGGCCTCCTCTCTGCTGGGCGACATCGAACGCCAGCTTGAACACCATCTGACCGGCCACTACTCCGCCGGATATCGTCATCCGATTGGATAAGATCATGACCGTGAAAGAAATTTTCGAAACCATGGACTATGGCCTCGCCCCTGAAAGCGCCAAGGAAGCCCACAGCTGGATCGCGGAAAACGCCCCCTTTGGCCTCTATATCAACGGCAAGATGACCACCGCTGGCAACAGGTTTGCCTCCAACAACCCTGCCAATGGCGAAGAACTGGCGCAGATCACCCAGGCCAGCGCCGATGACGTGGACGCAGCCGTGACCGCCGCGCGCAAAGCACAAGCGAAATGGGCTGCCCTGCCCGGCCATGCCCGCGCCAAATACCTCTACGCGCTGGCCCGCCTTGTGCAAAAACATGCGCGGTTATTTGCCGTTCTGGAAACGCTCGACAATGGCAAACCGATCCGGGAATCGCGGGACGTCGATATCCCCCTTGTCGCGCGCCATTTCTATTACCACGCAGGCATGGCACAGCTGCAGGGTGCCGAACTGCCTGACCGCGAGGCCCTTGGCGTCTGCGGTCAGATCATCCCCTGGAACTTCCCGCTTTTGATGCTGGCCTGGAAAGTGGCTCCGGCAATTGCGATGGGCAACACGGTGGTGTTGAAACCAGCCGAATACACCTCGCTGACCGCGCTTTTGTTTGCGCAGGTCTGTGATGAGGCTGGCCTGCCCAAAGGGGTTGTGAACATCGTGACCGGCGACGGGCGCGTGGGCGAGGCCATCACCTCACATGACGATATCGACAAGATCGCCTTCACCGGCTCCACCGATGTCGGCCGCGTGATCCGCCGCGCCACCGCAGGCACCGGCAAGTCGCTCACACTCGAACTGGGCGGCAAATCACCTTACATCGTGTTTGACGATGCCGATATTGACAGCGCCATCGAAGGGCTGGTCGATGCGATCTGGTTCAACCAGGGCCAGGTCTGCTGTGCAGGCTCGCGCCTGTTGGTGCAGGAAGGCATTGCGGACAGGTTCTATACCAAGCTGAAAGCGCGCATGGCCAAGCTGCGCGTGGGCGACCCGATGGACAAATCGATCGATGTGGGGGCCGTGGTCGATCCGGTGCAGCTGCAGACAGTGACCACGCTGGTAGAAGCCGGCAAGCACGAGGGCGAGGTCTATCACGCCCCCTGTGATCTGCCCGCAAATGGCTGTTACTACCCGCCCACGCTGATCACCGGCATGTCACCCGCCGCAACCCTGATGCAGGAAGAAATCTTCGGCCCGGTTCTGGTCGCCACCACCTTCCGCACCCCTGCCGAGGCGGTGGAGGTGGCAAACAACACCCGCTATGGCCTCGCGGCCACCGTCTGGACCGAAAACGTGAACCTTGCTCTGGACATTGCACCCAAACTGGTCGCCGGTGTGGTCTGGGTCAATGGCACCAATATGTTCGACGCAGCCGCCGGTTTCGGGGGCGTGCGCGAAAGCGGGTTTGGGCGCGAAGGTGGTTGGGAAGGGCTGTTGGCCTATACCAAGCCCAAATGGGACGCGAAAGCGCTGAAACCCATTGCCGCAGAGGCGGCGCCGAAAGACGCGAAGGTAGACACGCTGGACCGCACCGCAAAATTCTATGTGGGCGGCAAACAAGCCCGCCCGGATGGCGGATATTCCCAAGCTGTCTGGTCACCCAAAGGCGTGCTTCTGGGCCATGTGGGCATCGCCAACCGCAAGGACGTGCGCAACGCGGTCGAAGCCGCCCATGCGGCCAAGGGCTGGGCCAAATCCACCGCCCATCTGCGCACCCAGATCCTTTACTATATCGGCGAAAACCTCTCGGCCCGTGCCGAAGAATTCGCGGCCAGGATCGACGCCATGACAGGTGGGAAATCCGGCGCAAAAGAAGTTGAGGCCGCGGTGAGCCGCCTCTTCACCTATGCCGCCTGGGCTGACAAGTATGACGGGGCCGCCAAGCCGGTGCCGATGCGGGGTGTGGCCCTGGCGATGCACGAACCCATTGGCGTGATCGGTGGCTTCTGCCCGGACGAAACCCCGCTGCTGGGGCTCGTCTCTCTGATGGCCCCGGCCATTGCCATGGGCAACCGCGTGGTTCTGGTGGCATCCGAACCCTACCCGCTTGCCGCCACCGATTTCTATCAGGTGCTGGAAACATCCGACCTGCCCGCAGGTGTGGTGAATATCCTGACCGGCTCCCATGCCGACCTCGCCGCCCCGATGGCGGGCCACCTGAACCTGGATGCGGTCTGGGCCCAATCCGGGGCGGATATCTCGGCCGTCGTCGAGATGGAAAGCGCGGGCAACCTGAAACGGACCTGGGTCAACAACGCCCGCGCCCGTGACTGGATGCAGGCCGAGGGCAAAGAGTTCCTCGCCCATGCGACCGAGGTCAAAACCATCTGGGTGCCCTACGGCGAGTGACAGGAGGGCGAAACCTCCGCCCCCTTCTTCTTGGAAAAAATACTCTCGCCGAAGGCAAAAACAAAAGCCCCGCAATCGCGGGGCTTTTTCCTTTGCGTCCAGCAAAAGGATCACTTCCGGCCAAACCAGCGCCGCACCCGTCCTCGCGCCTCATCCGCCTTGTCATCAATCAGATCCCATGTCTCGGAGACATCCTCCAGCGCGGGATCAATCGAGCGCTGGCGAAACTGCCGCCACAGCGCGCACAGAAACAGCCACGCAATGATCAGGAACGAAAAGAAGAAGATGTTGAACCAGGGAATGATCCGCACATCCGGCCCGTCAATCGGCTCCAACCCCACCGCATTCGGATAGATCGAGAAGAACCGGTTGCGCCAGCCATAATGGGTCATGATCGCCCAGTTCGCCCCATCCGCTTTCTGCGCAATGGCCGAGGCCTGCGCCTGCAGGTCAGAGCTGTCAAACTTGAAATAAGGCGGCCAGATCCAGCCCGTATCCTCGTTGCGATACACCATCACCTTTTCCGCCTCGCGCGGAATGAACCCCATCAGAAAGGTCTTGCGCTTGACGGTGTTGATCAACCGGATGTCCCGTGTGACCAGCTCATTTGTGCCACTATCTGATTGCGCAAAAAACGGCCGGTTGACCGAGGAGAAATCCATCCGGATGATCTCGGTTCCGGTCACCCGCACCACGTCATGCTGCGGCAGCACATACCAGAAAAGCAGGCCAAGCATGACCAGCACGACAGTTCGAAACACACGTTTCACATTCTCCATCGGATCCCTCAATTCGAGTTGCGCACAACAAGCGCGATAATGACCAGAACGGTCGGAATGATATAGACCAGCCCGATCAGCTTGGGCCGGAATGAGCTGTGATAGGCGGCCATCCCGGCATCCAGAAAACTTTGCCGCTCCGGGCTGTCCGCATCATCGGGATGCCCCTCGGCCCATTCGTTTTCCAGCCTCTCCAACCGAACGGAACGGGAATAGAGTGAGATCAGCCAATAGATCACGGTCAGACCAAGATAGCCGAATATGATAAATCGCAGAAATCCCATTATCTCCTCCCGCCTTTGACGATGCTTCCCCAGGGACCAACCCGATCGATCCGCCTGTCCACCCCCGCAGGTTTCTCTGCCCCGCCTGCTTTTGCGCGGCTCCAGGGGTTTTGCGCAGGGCCCCATGGGGTCGGGCGCTCCTCCACCATGCGATCCTCACCGCCAAACAGTCGCTCCCGCGCACCCGCCTTATTGGCCATATAATCACGATGCAGGAACTCTGCCACAAATTCACGCTTTTCGTCGGGCCATGTGGCATAGGCGTCATAGAAGGCCTGCTTGTGACAGATAAAGAGCTGGCGCACATCCAGCGGGGCAAGTTCTGACAACAACTGGTTGATCAAGTCGCGATCCGGGTGATCCGGGCGGGCCCGCAACGTATAGAAATAGGACGGATGGCGGCTGTCGATCCGCGGCCATTTGCCCCCGGCTTCGGCCCAGCGCACCATGGCCGCAAGCCCGCGAAACGCCTCTGGCAAGCGGTCGCCCAGCCGGGTTGCCACCCGACGCAGGGCGCGCTCTGACATATCACCTAGATCCATCCCGGCACTGGTGGCCGCATCCACCAGCATGAATTGCATTTTCTGATGCAGGATCCGCGCCCCATCCACGCCCCGCGCCTTGACCACCGGCTCAACCAGATCATTGTGCTTGAGGAACGAAGCAATGCCATTCACATCGGTCAGATCATAAACCCGGTCAATCATGGCCCCTTTCAGGGCCGCACGATCCCCCGCCGTGATGATCGCGGGCGTCTGGGTGTCACGAAATACATAGACCCCGCCAAAATGGCTGGTCCAGAAATTGCCCTGCTCGTATGTGGGCGCGCCCAGATCCAATGGCACGCGGGTCACGTCCCCGGTTTCGCGGGCAAGATCAATCATCTCGTCAATCAGCTGATCATCATACCACGCGCCCTCAACCGTCTGGAAATGATCAATCTTTTCAGCGAGTTTGCGCGCGTTGGCCACATGGCTTTGCGTCGTATCCGCATTGATGGAAATCTTGCGGATCGCCAGCAGGTCGCGCATGTCCCCCACCGTATAAACCGAATTGTCGAGCTCCCCCGCCACCGCATCATGTGCGGTGAGCGCAAAGAGCTTGGCCTCATTTTCCGCCATGAACTGTTTCAATATCCCCCGTGAGGTGGAGAAAGACGCATTGAGAAGCGGCGCCTTTTTCTGGTCGACGGTGAGGATGATGAACTGCCGATTGCAACCACCGGGGTTGAGGTAAGCGTCGTCCTGGAATTCCTCGCCGATCTCGGGCGAAAACCCGGAAATGTCGATGTGAAACTCGGTCAGATCGGTGGTGCGCCCGGTGAGCTTCAAAAGCGCGCGATTGTAACGCGCAATCAGCGCCGGACTGTCCACCCGGATCAAATTGCCAAACATGAGGCCAAGGTTGATGAGGCGTTTCATTTCTGAGGTTCCTCTTCACACCAAAACGGTAACAACATCAGCTCTTCAATCTCTGATTGGGTTTCATACAATCCGACTTTGTCCAATCGCGCGCGCTGGGCTTCAGAGAGTTGATCATGTAGCCTCAAAGCTTGTTGAATTTGCCACAACACAGCACGAGCATCGCTTCTTTGCGGGAATTCGGATGACAACTCCCCCCGGCTCGATAATGATCTTAATTGATCGGAAATTTCGTGCATGTGCTTTGTTTGATGGATCAACAATTCATCTACTGTTTTTTCTCCCCGCACGAGTTTCTCATCGAAAAGCGAAAGTTCATGGTCCATAATAAACACCATACCGTCAGGATCTTTCCCGTAATTAGACCTCCATTTCAATAAACTGTGTTCAGAATAGAAATTTGCGAGTATCTCCAATACTTGGTCCAGTAATTGCTCAGTTTGCTTTTCTTGATTTTGCTTTTGCTCAGTTCGGTAAGTTTCGGCTTGCTGAGCCATCAACTCAACTTGCTTTCCCTGCGCCTCAGCCATCTTCGCATATTCGTTGCGCGCTAATTCGAGTTCCTGCCGCTGCGCTCTCAACTCTTTGCTTTGCAATTGCACCGTTACAATGATCCAAAGAAATGCGAGCGCCCCAGCGATGCCGGCCAGCGTATCCCCAATCTCATTGGGCCGCGATTTGATGAGTGTCCAGACCTTCAACTCCCAACCTGCGCTGCCGGAGGAATAGGGAATAAAAGCCAAGACAAACAACAAAGCCACAAAACCCTTGGACCATGCCAGTCCCAGCTTCATCGGATCGTCCGTGTTCCGCCAGTTGGCTTGCACGTCTTTCCAGTGGCGGCAAAGCCAATCTTTGGGTTTTGACAGCCTTTCCATCACGCGAGCCTCCGATAAGCATCACAAAGGTTCACGCCCGACCCCGAGGGCGATGCAATTTCACGCCCACCGTCGAACCGCAGGTTCGCCTCCGGCGAAACGGGGGCGGGATCGGGCGTGAACCGGGTCTGCGACCCGGAAGGGCAGCGCAAGTTGCTCACCCTTTCCCCTCCAAATACCGCCGCTTCGCCTCTTCCTGTCGGCCAAAGTCGCGCACCATGTTTTCAATCGCCACCTCGTCCGATTTGTCGGCGTAGCGGAACTCGCTGTCGGCGTAGCGGTTGATTTCCTGAATGACCATCTCCGTGGTGATCGGCACCCGCAACTCGGCAATCATCGCCTTCTTCTCATCGTAGGATTTGAACAGGAACAGGTCGGGGTTTTCCATCCATTCGTCCGGCAGTTCAAAATCCATCGCGCGCACCTTCACCGCGTCGGTGATGTTCTTGATCGCGCGGCCGGTAAAGCGGGCATCCGCCTCCTGAATGGCCTTGAGGTATGTCCCCATCTTGGCAATGGTGTCCAGCTCACCAACCTGCCCATGCACCCGGTCAAACACGTCCAGCAAACCGGCCTCTTTCGGACGGTTATGCGCCTCGAAACTCGCCGCCACAGCGCGTTTGATTTCCTGTGCGGCAAAGGCCTCATGCTCGCCCAGCGGGATCGAGTGGTTCTTGCCCATCAGCAGGTTGAGGATGTCGATATAATCCTCGCGCGTCTGCGGTCCGTCCACCAGAAACCGCGCCCCCGCCCGCTGGCGCAAAGCGTCATCCACATTCTCGGGATAGTTCGAAAACATGCCAAAGGTGCAGTTGCCGCGCACGACTGTGTTGGCACCCGCAAAGGCCTCCATGAACACGGCGGTCACTTCCTGCTGGCCCGCTGACGACTGCCGGTCGCCGCGCTTGCCCGCGATCTGATCAATGTCATCAATCGTGCCAAACCCAATCACCTGCGGGTCGAGCACATTCTGGATAAACGCCTTGGCATTCTGCCCCGACTTGCCCTGATAACTGTCGATATTGTCGATGCCGAAATTCTGATAGCGGAACGGATAGCCCGCCACCTGGCAATAGTCATTCACCAGCCCCGCCATCATCTGGATCAGAGTGGTCTTGCCCGTCCCCGGCGCACCATCGCCCATGAAGGTGAAGATGAACCCGCCCAATTCAGCAAAGGGGTTCAGTTTGCGCTCGAAATCATAAGCCATCAGCATTTTCGATAGCTTCATCGCCTGATATTTGGCGATATGGTTGCCCACCACCTCATTGGGTTTCTTGAACGCCATGGTGAGCGTGCTGCCCTTGGCCGCGCGCGCAGGCGTGAAGCCGGAAATCGTCAGATCATCCGCCTCAACCCGGTAATTCACACCGGTAAACGCCGCCAGCTGCCCGGCGTTTTGCGCCCGCAACGCGACCTTCTCCATCAGCTGCTCGGCAAAGGCCAGAACCGTTGCCACCAGCTTTTCGTCACTGTCTGAAAAAGCCGCCAGATCCTGATCCAGCTCCCACAACGCGCCGTTCAAGGCCAGCGGAGCGTTGTCCGTCAGCACCTCCTCCACCGCACCAATTTCCACCGAAGCCTCGGAACTGTGCGGCGCCAGCAAAAACGCCGTGGCATTGGCAAAGACATGCAACACAGCAAGGCTTTCCGCCGCCAAAAGCTCGGCAAACGCGGCCTTCTTGTCCGCCCCCAACGCCCCCTGCAGATTGGCCCGTTTCAAAGCGGCAAGCTCGGTCGCCTCGGCAAATCCTTCCCCCACTGCCAGAGCAATCGCAATCGCCCGGCGCAACGCGTGCAACACCGTGGCTTGCTTCGGGGACACCAACGGGTCGTCCCCATCCGCGCCCTCGATCCGCGCCACCAGATGCACCCCTTCAGGCCGCACCGTCGACCGGGTCACCAAACCCGGGGTGGTGGATCGAAACCGCCGCCTTGAGCCAATCCCGCTGGATCGCTCTGGTGCCGATGGCACTTCTTTCGGCCGGGCAATGCGCGGCGTGTGATCAAACCCGTCAAGCAGCCCGGCTGCTGCCCCGTAATGCGCCCGGATCTCTTCCTCGCGAAGCTCCATCAAATCTGCTGGCATCGACATAACTCTCTCCTCTCACACTCCCCTCTTCTTGGCAGAAATACTCCGGGGGTCTGGGGGCAGCGCCCCCAGCTTGATCAATCATCGGTAACTCAAAACCTGCCCACCCGGGCGCACCACAAATTTCCGCACATCGCGAAACCCGGGCGGAGCCTTTTCCGCCAGCACCTGAAACGGGCGCTCCGGCAGGATAATCGCGCGTTCCATCCCGGTGGCCCCAAGGTCGGCCCCGCGCCCGGCAAAGGGATCAAGCTGAAACACCTCGCGCTCCACGGTGCCAAACCAGCCGGACCGCTCTTCCTTCACCTCGCGGCTTTCCAGTTCTTCCAACGTCCAGGCCATTGCCCAATCCTCACCGAGGGGCGACTTGGCCTCCTCCAGCACCTCGCGCAGCGGCCCGGACTGACGCGTGAACGTGTGGCTATACATCGGGCCAATGTGAAACCGGCGCAGGCGTTTCGGGTGCAGGTTGTCAAAGTCGCGGTCAAACCCGGTGGCGATTGTCACCAGCTTCAGCCCCGCCATCGACTGCGCCATCAGATGCGCCCCCACCTGCGGCCAGCGTTCATCATCCTTGGGCAGCGCATATTTGCCGGTATCCTCCACCTCCATCAGATAGATGGTCGGCAGGTTCACCTCGCTGTCATAAACCGCCCAATGCATCAGGTAATGGCGCCGTGTGTGCCGCCCCTCACCTTCGTTGCGGCGCCAGATCACATCCGGGTGCATCTGCGGCCAGAAAAGCTGCCCTTTGGCCAGTTCTTCGTAATAAAGCCGCTGAGACAGGCTGTATTGCAGCTTAACGGGCTTGGTCAGATCCCCCACAATCTGGCTCACCATTTCGGATTTCAGCTTGTCGGTGGAGGGCAGTCCCGCCAGATGCCCGGATGCCTGCGCTGCATCCGCCGCCATCTGCATAAGTTCCGCCGCGACCGGAAACCCGCTTTCAACCCGATCAAAGGTAAGCGCCTGCGCGCTCATCCCCGAGGTCCCGCCCGAGAAATGATATTTGTTCGCAAGTGCGCGAAAGGTGAAGCCCAGCTTGACAAGATATTCCGCCAGAACCGTGACCTCATCACGCCCCATCCGCCCCTCGGCCTCCATCTGACCTGCGACGCGGGCAAGATGGCCGGTAATGGCGTCGAATTTCGCAAAGTAACGGCGGGTGATCTGCGTATCGGTCAGTTCGGCGTGGTCACGCGGTGCAAAGCCCGCGCTGGCCTGTTCGGTGGATTTGATTTCGTCAGACATGTGGCTCCTGCAAGGCGCTAAGGGCAGCGACCAACCGAGGGTGGGAGCAAAGCGCCCGCCCTCGGTGGCGGTCAGGGGGGCGGTCGGGCGCTGCCTGCCGTTCGGCAGGCGGTGCAATCAACTCAAAAGGCATAAAGACACACACGCGGCATGCCCTCACCCACCATAGGCGTTCTTGTCATGCTTCTCGACAATCGCCGCAAACCGGCGGGCAAAACGTTCATCCGCCTTGGCCTTGGCCTCGAGCACCTCACGCGCAAACACCATCTGGTCTTCATGCGCTTCCATCATGTCAGCCATCCGCTGGTTGGTTGCGGTGCCAATTGCCGCCATCGCCGCCTGCGCTTCCTTGTCAGTCTCGACCCCGATTTCGTTGATCCTGTGCGCAATGTCCTGCTGCTGCGCGGTCTTGAGCGACTTGGTCAGCGCATCATAAAGCACCACCCGCTGTTTGGTGTCTGTCTGCAGCTTGTTGATCAGAACCATCTGTGTGGCCGCCTGATTTTGCAGGCTGTCCACCCAGGTCTTGCCCTTCTCGATATAACGCTCCAGCGTCTGCGACTTCGCCAGCTTCACCTGCTCATCCTGAACCAAGGCATTGTATTGCTTGTTCAAATCGGCAAGTTCTGTTTCCAGCGCGGTGCGCGCGGCAGCGTCGACCTCATTGGCGATCTTGTTTTCCAGTTCGATGATTTTCGGATCCATACCGAGGATCTCAGCGCGCACGGTTTCCAGTTCCCCCACCGTAAACTCACGCTCATCCAGCGTCTCGGTCAGGTTGCCTTCCACCTTTTCCTTCTGCTCATTGAGCACATTCAGCTGCCCTTCCAGCAGGCGCACAATCGTGTCGGACTGGCCAATCAGCTCCTGCAGCTTGTCATCAATAGAGGCCGAGCGCAGACGTTCCTGCCGCATCGCCTCGGATTTTCCCTTGGCGAAAATCCCGATAAAACCTTCCCAGGCCGTCTTGGATCTAAGCTGTTCAAATTCCGAGCTAAATCCGGCGGTCACATCATCCAGCCCCATGATCAGCTCAGCAATATTCGCATTCATTGCCTCGGTATGCGCATGCACGTCATCCAGCGTCGCGTTCTCGATATCAATCGACACGTCCTCACCCGATTTCATCTTGGCGCGCGCGGCTTCGATCCGCGTGGTCAGCTCGGAAATCTTTGATTGCGCCTCAGCCACCTGCGCCTGGCTTTCCTTGAGCTGCGTTTCAAATTTGGACATGAACCCTCCCGTCAATCTTTCCCATCTGTCGCCCCTTTTAAAATTGCGTGAAGCGAAGTTAATCAGCATAACATTCAGTTGGGTCGAGTGTAGCGCGATTTCAAGATCGGACCTAGGCAAAACGCACATCTTTAGGGGGAAATTCCGGCGTTCCGCCCCCCCGCGTGCAACCCGGCCAAAATCCGCGTAAAATCATTGTGTGTCCCGAAGATCCCCCCTAACGTCTTGTCATGACCAACCCCGCTGACACCCCGCTCCTGCAAGAAATCTCAGCCCGACGGGAAGAGCTGATTTCCCTGACCCAGGACCTGATCCGCATCCCGACCCTGAACCCTCCCGGGCGCGATTATCGCCGCATTTGCAGTTACTTGGCGGAAAGACTGGGCAAACGGGGCTTCAAGATCGAGATGATCCGGGCAGAAGGTGCCCCCGGTGACAGCACCGCCTATCCGCGCTGGAATGTGATTGCCCGACACGAGGGGGGGGCGCCCGGTGACTGCGTTCATTTCAACTCACATCACGACGTGGTTGAGGTGGGGCATGGCTGGACCAAAGGCCCGTTTGGCGGGGAACTCGAAAACGGACGGATCTATGGCCGCGGCGCCTGCGATATGAAGGGCGGATTGGCGGCCTCCATCATCGCAGCAGAGGTGTTTGTAGACCTCTATCCCGACCACGCGGGCGCTGTCGAAATCTCGGCCACGGCGGATGAGGAAAGCGGCGGCTATGGCGGGGTCGCGCACCTGGCCGAACTGGGCTATTTCGACCCGGATCGGGTCCAGCATGTGATCATCCCGGAACCCCTGAACAAGGACCGGATCTGCCTGGGCCATCGCGGTGTCTGGTGGGCCGAGATTGAAACCAAAGGCCGCATTGCCCATGGCTCGATGCCTTTCTTAGGCGACAGTGCAATCCGCCATATGGGGGCCGTTCTGGAAGAGATGGAACGCCACCTCTTCCCGCTTTTGGCCAGCAAACGCACCGACATGCCGGTGTTGCCCGAAGGGGCCAAACAATCCACGCTGAACATCAATTCGATCCATGGGGGCGAACCGGAGCAGGACCAGGATTTCACAGGATTTCCAGCACCTTGCGTGGCCGACCGCTGCCGTATCGTGATTGACCGCCGCTTCCTGATCGAAGAGGATATCACCGAGGTAAAAGCCGAAATCCACCGGATGCTCGACAAAATCAAAGCGGAACGCCCCGCGTTTGAATACACGCTCACCGACATGCATGAGGTGATCCCGACCATGACCGATCAGGACGCGCCAGTGGTCAAATCCACCGCCGCCGCGATCGAAAAAGTGCTGGGTCAGCACCCCGCCTACGTGGTCAGCCCCGGCACCTATGATCAGAAACATATCGACCGCATCGGCCGGCTGAAAAACTGCATCGCCTACGGGCCAGGGATCCTCGATCTGGCGCACCAGCCAGATGAATGGGTGGGGGTCGATGACATGGTGGACAGTGCAGGCGTCATGGCACTGGTGCTCGCGGAGCTGCTGTTGTGAAAGTTTAAAGTTTTCACCCTCGGAAAATCGAAAGTTTAAACTTTCACGCGCCCGAAAAGTAAAAGTTTAAAGTTTTACAGCCCACAATTCCTGCCCCCCACGCCGCCAAGATCCGCCACTCTCCGGCTTCATTTTTTCTGGTCAAAAATATCCCGGGGTGAGCGAGCTTGCCTCGCGAGGGGCAGCGCCCCTCATCGCGACGCACAGCGGCGCAAACCACAATGTCCGAGCAACGCGAGGCCACCAGAAGCACCGAGCCACAGGCGAGGCCCCTGCCCCGCCAATCCCATCACACCGCGATGTTATCAATCAGCCGAACATCCCCCAACATCGCCGCCACCAGCAGGCGGGTGGGACGGCTGAGGTCGGTGACCGGCGCCAGCGTTTCGGCATCACGCAGTTCCAGATATTCCACCGCGCCGTAGCCCGCGTTTTCGATCTGCTGTTTTGCGCTATCGAGCACCACGCGGATCTCGGCCCCGTTGCGAATCGCTTGCGCCGCCCGGTCCATCTCACGTTTCATCGCGGGGGCAATCGCACGCTCCTCGGGGGTGAGCCGCACGTTGCGTGACGACATGGCCAGCCCATCCTCTTCACGCACCGTCGGACAGCCCACCACCTCGGTTTCGATATCCAGATCCTGCGACAGGCGGGTAACCAGAAGAAGCTGTTGATAATCCTTCTGCCCGAAATAGGCGACATCCGCGCGCGATTGCAAAAACAGTTTTGACACCACGGTCGCCACACCGTCGAAATGGCCGGGGCGATGGGCGCCTTCCAGATCTTCGGTCAGGCCGGAAACCCGCACATTGGTCGCAAACCCGTCGGGATAGATCTGGTCCGGCGTGGGCACATAAAGTGCGTCTATCCCGTAGGGGGCAAGCTTGGCCGCGTCTTCCATTTCGGTGCGCGGGTACTTGTCCAGATCATCGGGATTGTTGAACTGTTTCGGGTTCACGAAGATCGTCACGATCACCCGGTCGGCGCCTTTTTTGGCGGCCTCAACCAGCGACAAATGCCCCGCATGAAGCGCGCCCATGGTCGGCACCACCGCCACTTTTTCCCCGGCAAAAATCCACTTGCGACGCAGGGCGCGCAGCTCATCCTTGCGACGCACCAGCTTTACACCGGCAATCATATCAGCGTTCATTTCTGCGGCACCTCGTCAGCAAAGACATGTTCCGGCGCGGGGAAGCTCCGCGCGCGCACTTCGGCGGCGTATGCCTTGATCGCCTCTTCCCCGTCAACGCCCAAAGTGCCGAAACGCTTGACGAATTTGGGTTTGAAGGCGGTGAACAGCCCCAGCATGTCGTCCACGACAAGCACCTGCCCGTCGCACCTGGCAGAGGCACCGATACCGATGGTCGGGATCGACAACGCCTCCGTGATCTCATCCGACAGGCCCTTTGGGGTCTTTTCCAGCACCACGGAAAAAGCACCCGCCTTTTCCACCGCGCGCGCATCCGCCATGACGCGGTCACGGTCTTCGCCGCGGCCCTGCACCTTATAGCCGCCCAGCGTGTTGATCGCCTGCGGTGTGAGGCCGATATGGGCCATCACCGGAATGGACCGCGAGGTGAGGAAGGCAATGGTTTCGGCCATGGTCACGCCACCCTCGAGCTTCACCGCATCCGCACCAGTTTCGCGCATGATCCGGGCCGCGTTTCGAAACGCCTGTTCAGGGCTTTCTTCATAAGACCCAAACGGCATGTCGATCACCAGCATCGGGCGGGTGAGCCCCCGGCGCACGGCAGCGCCATGCAGGCACATCATCTCCATCGTGACACCCAGCGTATCAGGCAGCCCGTGCAGCACCATGCCCAGGCTGTCCCCAACCAAAACCACATCCACATGGTCGTTCATCATCTGCGCCATCGGCGTGGTGTAAGCCGTCAGAGTGACAATGGGCGCACCACCTTTCATGGCGCGAATATCAGACGGCGTCAGGGCCGGTTGGTGGCTGCTGGCGGACATGTATTCCCTCCCCGGAACAAGACACGTGGGGTCATCGCCCCACATTCGGCGCAATATACATGCTGCATCGCAGAAAATCAAAGGTCTGGTTTGCGCACAACTCCCCCTTGCCATGCCCCCACCCCTTCGCGTTTCATGGGGGCAACAGTGACAGTCCACAAAGGAGGACAGCCATGAGTTTTCTCAAATCCACCCTTTTCGCCGCCCCCTGCGCCCTGGCCCTGATGGCGGGCACGGCGCTTGCGGGCAATGACACGATCAGTCTCGGCATGGTGCTGGAGCCCCCCAACCTCGACCCGACCAGCGGTGCGGCCGCGGCCATTGACGAGGTGGTCTATGCCAATCTGTTCGAAGGGCTGACACGGTTTGGCCCGGATGGGTCGGTGCGCCCCGGCCTGGCCGAAAGCTGGGAGGTGAGCGAAGACGGCACGGTCTATACGTTCAAACTCCGGCCCGATGTGCGCTTTCACGATGGCAGTGAGATGAACGCGGATGACGTGGTTTTCACGCTGGATCGCGCCCGCGCCGAAGACAGCACCAACGCGCAGAAGGCCCTGTTTGCCGGCATTGAAAGCGTGGCGGCGCTGGATCCGCTGACGGTTCAGGTGACGCTGGCCAAACCCAATGGCAACTTTCCCTTCAACATGGCCTGGGGGGATGCGGTCATCGTGGCGCCGGAAAGCATCGGACAGGCCGCCACCCACCCGGTCGGCACCGGCCCGTTCACCTTTGGCAACTGGGCCAAGGGCGATCACGTGACGCTTGAACGCAACCCGGATTACTGGGGCACGCAACCCGCGCTGGCCAAAGCCACGTTCAAATTCATCTCGGACCCGAACGCCGCCTTTGCCGCGATGATGGCAGGGGATGTGGACGCGTTTCCCAACTTCCCGGCCCCGGAAACCCTCGCACAGTTCGAGGCAGACCCACGGTTCACCGTGATCGTCGGATCAACCGAGGGCGAGACGATCCTGTCGACCAACAACAAGGCGCCCCTGCTGGATGACATCCGCATCCGCAAGGCCATTGCCCATGCCATCAACCGGCAAGACATCATCGACGGCGCGATGTTCGGCTATGGCACCCCGATCGGAACCCACTACGCCCCACATCAGCCCGCCTATGTGGACCTGACCGCAAACTCATCCTTCGACCCGGACCTGTCCAGACAATTGCTGGCCGAAGCGGCCCCCGACGGGGTGAAACTGCGCCTGATGCTGCCCCCGCCGACCTATGCACGGCGCGGCGGTGAAATCATCGCCGCCCAGCTGCGCGCGGTGGGGATCGAAACCGAGATCACCAATCTCGAATGGGCGCAATGGATCGAACAGGTGTTCAAGGGCAAGGATTTCGACCTGACCATCGTCAGCCATACCGAACCCGCCGATATCGGCATCTATGCGCGGCCGGACTATTACTTCCAGTATGATCGCCCGGAGTTCCAGGAGCTGAACACCAAACTCGACCTGACCTCAGACCCGGATCAACGGGCAGGGCTGCTTGCCGAAATGCAACAGATCATCGCCGAGGATTACGTGAACGGATACCTGTTCCAACTGGCCAAAACCGGGGTGGCAAACGCCAAGATCCAGGGCCTGTGGGAAAACGCGCCGACCCAGGCCAATGACCTGACCGGGGTCAGCTGGACCGAGTGATCGCAGGCCATATTCAAACTGACCATATTCAAACTGACGGGGCAGCAAGGGCGGCCCCGTTTTCCATTCAGACGGACGCCGGGGGCTTTGCCCCCGAGCCTTCGGCTCTCCCCCAAGATATTTTTGGCAAGAGGAAGATGGCAGGTGTTCTTTTCCTCTTGCCGAAAATATCCCGGGGTGAGCGAGCTTGCCTCGCGAGGGGCAGCGCCCCTTTTGCCTGAGCCAGCGGCGCAGCCGGTGGCGAGGCATCAAGCGCACCGCAGGTGCCCTTCTGGTCGGGCCGGGGGAAAAACGCCGAGGTCAGGAAGGCGTGACGCCCGCCTGAGAGCTGCGCCGTTTCAGCATTGCTTCACGCCAGGTGATATAGCTGACCGCGGACATGATCATCGCGGCACCGGCGATCACCCATCCATCCACCGGTTCGTCAAAAAGCGCATATCCCATGATCACCGCCCAGATGATCTGCAGAAATGCCACCGGTTGGGTGACTGATACAGGGGCCTCGGCAAAGGCGCGCGACATGGCATAGTGACCGCCGGTGGCAAAACCCGCCACCGCCACCAGCCAGGCCAGCTGTATCCCGCTGGGCGTGACCCAGACCATCCAGGCAAAGGGCGCCAGGGCCACGGTCACGGTCAGCGACATCATCGCCACCACCACCGCCGCCGAGGTAATCGACGACAGCCGCTTTGCAATCAGGTAGGACCCTCCCAGTCCGATTGCGGTAAAGATCATCGCAAGATGCCCCGGGCCAAGCTCTCGTACCCCCGGGCGCAGGATCACCAGAACGCCGAGGAAGGCCACCCCCACCGCACTCATCCGTCGCCACGAAACACTCTCCCCCAAAAAGAGGGCCGCCCCCAGCATGACGTAGATCGGGTTGAGGTAGTTCATCGCCGTCACCTCGGCCACGGTGATCTGGGTCATGGCGTAAAACCAGCACAGCACCGCCATCGTATGCACCACCGCCCGCGCCAGAAACAGCGTCCAGCTGCGCCGGTCAAACCGCGTCTGCGCGATGCGCCCCAGCGCGGGGGCCACGAAGATCAGCCCAAACAGAAAGCGCAAAAACGCAGCCTGGGTCGAGGGCAGGCTCTGCCCCACATGTTTCACCATTGCATTCATCGCCACAAACATCAGCCCCGCGGCCAGCATCCACAGGATGCCGGACAGGGCCCTGTTTGGCGGTCGGTTTGGCGCCGGGTTGGGGGTGGGGCTGCTGCGCGTCATGGGGGGACATGATCGGATTGCACCCGGCTTGGCAAGGGAAACCCGCGCGGCCACCTTCGCCGCCACCCCTCCCGTGCCCCTTCCCGCGCGCCCTGTGCATTGGTGTGGCAATTTGCGACCTGCCCCCGGCCGGTCCGGGCGCTATGTTTGCATCACCCCGCGCCGCCTGCGCGCAAAACCTGCCAACAGGAGCCACCATGCGTCTGATGCCTTTCCTCTTGACCGCGTTCACGCTCGCCACATCGCCACTCTGGGCCGAGGACACCACGGATATCACCGAGCTGCGCAATGATGTCTGTTCGCATTGCCATGGTGCAGAGGGTGAGGCGTCGAGCCGGATGTATCCGCGCCTCGCCGCGCAGAACCGCGACTATATCGAGAAACAGCTGCGCAATTTCCGCGACGGCACGCGGGAAAGCGACATCATGAACGGCATGGCCGAAAACCTGTCAGATGCGCAGATCACGGCACTGGCGCAATATTACTCGGCGCAGCCGCCGCTCAAACACCGGGTGCGCTCGTCGAAACAGGCGCTGGAGGCGGTGGGCTATTACATCTATCACGAGGGCAATGAGTATACCAAAATCCCGCCCTGCGCCGATTGCCACGGGGAATTTGCAGCAGGCGATGCCTCCCTGCCACGGCTGGCCGGCCAGCACCGCCATTACGTGGTGGAACAGCTGATGGCGTTTGAGGATCGCTCGCGCACAAATGACAGCGCGATCATGCATTCGGTGGCCAAGAACCTGACCGAGCTGGAGATCAACGCGGTTGCGCTTTATGTCAGTGGTCTGGTCGAGGAGTGATCCGCCGCCACGGCGTTTTCGCGGCACATCTGGTCGAAAAACGGATTGCCTGCGGAGCGCGGGCTTCCTACAACTGACCCGCCGGGGTGGCCCCGGCACACATCATTTTCAGGTGCTGCTGATGCGGCCGACCGCGCAAGGGGTTGGCGACTGAAGCGGAGAATCGGGAAGGCAGTGCAACCCTGCCACGTGCCCAACGCTGTAAAGGGGACTGGCCGCAACGATCCACTGGAGCTTGCTCTGGGAAGGACGCGGTCGGGAGGAACCTGAGTCAGAAGACCGGCCTGAAAATCATACTGCGCCGTGTGGACAACGGGGCAAGGGCATCCATCAAGGGGAATGATATGGATATGGCCAACCCACAAACATCTTTTGACAATTGTTTTGACACGGCAGAGCGCGAGGCGCTTTACAAGACCATCTTTACCCGGCGCGATGTGCGCGGACAGTTCCGCCCCGATCCGATCCCGGATGACGTGCTGACCCGCGTGCTGATGGCCGCGCATTACGCGCCTTCGGTGGGGTTCATGCAGCCTTGGAATTTTGTCGTGATCCGTGAGGACGACACCAAGCGCAAGGTCCATGATTTGTTCGAAACCGCCCATGGGGAAGCGGCAGAGATGTTCGAAGGCGCCAACCGCGACACCTATCGCTGGTTGAAACTGGAAGGGATCCTGGAAAGCCCGGTCAATATCTGCATCACCTGCGACAAGGACCGCGCCGGGCCTGTGGTGATCGGGCGCACCCATGAACCGGTTATGGATGTCTATAGCAGCGTCTGCGCGGTGCAGAACCTGTGGCTGGCAGCGCGCGCCGAAGGGCTGGGGCTTGGCTGGGTCAGTATTCTGGACCACACCCGCCTGCGTGAGGTGCTCAATATTCCCGACCGCGTGGTCCCCGTGGCCTATCTGTGCCTTGGCTATGTGTCACATTTCTTTGACCGGCCCGAGCTGCAATCCGCGGGCTGGCGTCCGCGTCTGCCGCTGGAGGAGCTGGTGAATTTCGAGCGTTTCGGGCAGGGGTCGGAAGATCCCGACGCGGTCGCGCTTCTGGAGCAGATCAGGCAGACCCAGCACAGGCTTGAAGACGGCGGGTATTCAGGGGATTTCGCACAGGCCACCTGTGACGCCTCACCAGAAACCTGACGCTCTGGCTTTGCCCGGAATGCACGCAAACTGTTGAAGTGGCGTCTTTTGGCGCCACTTCATGCCTCAGATCAAATACGCATTGCGGGCGTGTGTTATGCCAAAGGGGGTATTGGTTCCCAAATATCCCCGATTTCTTCGCGGCAGCGTCAGTTTATTTCTACCATCAACACGTCTTGCACGTTAGCATTTCATCTTAATTTTCTAATTCATCACTTCATTTAGGATAGCAATCAGATGTTTCGCTATTTTTCTAAATTCTTCCACCGCAGACACGATATTTTTGTTCCTGCCTCTGTGGTTGCCCAAGATGCAAAGGACTATGCCCTCGTTGGATCAGTGGTCAGCTGGGTAAACGCCGCCCGCAATCGAGGTGCCTACACCGCAGATGAGATCGCAAAGGAAGCTCCGCAGGTTTACAATGCCGACTACTATTACTCTCAAGTATGCAATGGAGGTCATTCTCAGTTCCGGCACAACTCCAAGATGGACCCGATGACGCTGGCTCATGCGCAGAACGGGTTGAAGAGTGCAGGCTTGACGGAGTTGGCCGAATGTCTTGCCGCGCTGGTTAAAGCGCCAGAGATGGAAAAGTCTGCGTTGGACGCACTTGATGCTCGGTTTTTCGCAGCGCATGCTAACTATCACTCAATGATCAACGCATGGCTTCTGCCTCGTGTGCGGGTGGTGCCGGATGCGGTGTACACTGCAAAGTTGGAACAATTCCTGAAACCAGATAGCGTCCGCAGTCAACGTGTTCGAGATCGTGAAGCACTCCGCTTGCAGGCCCTGATCGAGAACACTCAACTGGCGGGTTTTGCCCACGCCATACTGTCCATGACGGGACAGCAACTCATTGGTGTGCGGCCGGGCCATTTCGCAAGTATTCTCGGCCTACAGACCGTGATCTGGGGAATTGCGGTGCGAACAGAGCAGGGGAAGGAAGCTATCCTAAACGGAATGGAAGTGGCCAACCGGCTCCTCGTCGCCCCGGAAATAAAGAATAGGTCAATTGAGACAGAGGAGCAGCTCATTGCATTGATTAAGTCCGGCTACGGGTTGAGCAAAGAAACGAAAGAAACGATAGAAGAGAGCTGCCGCCAAGCACATAATGAACGTCTGGGGGTGATCGCAGCGCTTTTGCTCGAAAGGGTACCTGACTTTTCTCCTCAAGAGGTCACTGCACTCCACCTTCTTCTTGACAATGTGTCTTCGAATAACGGGCACAATATTGTGGTCCACAATCGAGGTGATCGCGGGCATTTCGTCATACTTATTGATCGCTCCCAGGCGCGGATATTAAACGTTACTGAACAGTCTATTGTAGTCCGAATGTCCAATCGTGGTCTAAAAAAAGCTCTTCGGCAATTCGACGCCCGAACTGGTGCCCGCTAACTTGATTGCCGACGAAGGCCGATCAACGCTGGAAACGGGCGCCAGGACACGCGGGTGATTAAAAGCTGTCATTTGTAAGACATGCAGCATCCATTAAATTGGGTTCTTTCAGAACCTTCGCACAATAGGCATGAAGGACAGGTATGTGCGGTGCGCTTAACAACGCCATACCCGCTTCCTGCAAGGATACTGCCCCAAAACAAAAAAACCCCGACCAATGGCCGGGGTTTTCATCTTTGATCTGAGGCGGCTTAGAGCTGCGCCAGCACCTCGTCCGAGGCTTCGAAATTGGTGGTGACGCGCTGCACGTCATCGTCATCTTCAAGCGCGTCCACCAGTTTCATCAGCTTCTGCATGCTCTCCAGATCCAGCTCGGTGGTGATGTTCGGCTGCCAGATCAGCTTGGTCGATTCCGTCTCGCCCAGCGCGGCCTCCAGCGCGGTGGCCACTTCGTTCAGGTCGGTATCGGCGCAGGTGATGCGGTGGTTTTCCTCATCGCTTTCGCAATCCTCGGCCCCGGCTTCAATCGCCGCTTCCATCACGGTGTCAGCGTCCCCCACCGAGGCGGGATAGATCACTTCGCCCTTGCGGTCGAACATGAAACCGACCGAGCCGGTTTCGCCCAGGTTGCCGCCGTTTTTCGAAAAGGTCGAGCGCACGGTCGACGCGGTGCGGTTCTTGTTGTCGGTCATCGCCTCGACAATCACCGCCACACCGTTGGGCCCATAGCCTTCATAGCGGATTTCGTCGTAATTCTCGGCCTCGCCACCGATCGCCTTCTTGATCGCGCGGTCAATTACATCCTTCGGCACCGATTGCGACTTGGCTTCCTTGACGGCCATGCGCAGGCGCGGGTTCTTGTCCGGGTCCGGGTCGCCCATCTTGGCGGCCACGGTGATTTCCTTGGCAAGCTTGGAAAAGAGTTTCGAGCGGGCGGCGTCCTGGCGACCTTTGCGGTGTTGGATATTTGCCCATTTTGAGTGGCCAGCCATGGTGATCTCCGTAAATCATTGCATGCGTGTATCAGTTGACGCGTTCAATACCCTATCGGGGTGAGAAGGGGCAAGGGGGGCTTTCGCTCACACTCAAGCCCGCTATCGGTGGCCTCGCGATGCTCGGGTCAGGGGCGCTGCCCCTCGGACTGCGTCCTCACCCCGGGATATTTCTGACCAGAAAATGAAATTACGGCTTTTTTCTTGTTCCAAATATCCCCGCCGGAGGCACAGGATGATTTGAAGGTTTGAGCCACTCACGAGCCTGTCAACTGAAGGGCGCGACGGTGGAGAGCCGCCAGTCACGCCCGCTCATCCTTGGGGGAGCCCATCACCACATGGGTCACGATCTGCTGCACCTGTGGCAGCGTGCCCAGCTTTTCGGTGTGAAAGAGCTTGTAGCTCGCAAGATCCTCGGTCTCGACCCTGAGCAGATATTCCACAGTGCCGGTGATATTGTGACACTCGCGCACCTCGTCATACCGGGTCATGGCCCGTTCAAACGCATCCTGTGCTGCCTTGGTATGGGTGTTCAGCCCCACGGTCACATAGGCGGCAAATCCGTGGCCCATCGCCGCCGGGTCCAGCACGGCGCGATAGCCCTTGATCACCCCTGCCCGTTCCAGTTCCTGCACCCGGCGCAGGCAGGCCGAGGGCGACAGGCCCACGCGATCGGCAAGCTCGGTATTGGGCAGGCGCCCGTCGCGGGATAGTTCGCGCAATATCTTGCGGTTGATCTGGTCAAAACTCGTCATTGATTGTGAAGATAGCGGTAAAATGCACAATTTTGCAATTCCAAAGCGCCTGAATTGCCCAACACTTGAGAGGACAACAGGATGCCCACGGGTTAGCTCCATGACACTTGACCTCTTCACTGCCTTCCTCGCCTTTGCCTTCGTGTCCTCGATCACGCCGGGGCCGAACAACCTGATGCTGATGTCCTCCGGGGCGAATTTCGGCTTTCACCGCACCATCCCGCATATGCTGGGCATTGGCATCGGTTTCACCGTGATGATTGTGCTGGTGGGCGCGGGGCTGATGCAGGTGTTTGACGCGGTTCCGGTGAGCTACACGGTGCTGAAGGGGCTGTCGGTCGCCTATCTTCTGTGGCTTGCCTGGAAAATCGCACATGCTGGCGCCCCAGGTAAAGGAGCGGGACAGGGGCCGGGACAGGCGGGTGGCACCCCGATGACATTTCTGCAGGCTGCGGCCTTTCAGTGGGTCAATCCCAAGGCCTGGGCCATGGCGCTGACGGCGATTTCAGCCTATGCGCCGGATCGGACCTTGCAGGCGGTGCTGGTGGTGGCGCTGATTTTCGGCGCGGTGAACCTGCCCTCCGTGTCGGTCTGGACCCTGCTCGGCCAGCAGATCCGCCGCGTCCTGACCAACCCGGCCCGCCTTACCGCCTTCAACGTGACCATGGCAGCCCTTCTGGTGGCATCGCTTTATCCGGTGCTGTTTGGCTAACCTGCCGACCCGACGCGCATTTTCCCCGTGGTCAGAACTTCCCCCCGAGGTCAATGCACAGTATCCCTAAAGCATGACCACAGATCAGATCATTCTCTTTTCGCTTTTCGCCGCCGTCTTTGCCCTGCTGTTATGGGGCCGGTTCCGCTATGACCTCGTGGCTTTTGCCGCCCTGATGCTGGGGGTGGTGCTGGGGGTGGTGCCCACCAAGGATGCCTTTTCCGGCTTTGGCCACCCGGCCACGCTGGTGGTGGCGCTGGTGCTTGTGGTTTCGGCCGGGCTGGTGCGCTCGGGCGCTGTGTTCCTGATCACCCGCACGCTGGTGGATGCAAGCCGCTCGCTGGGGGCGCATATCACGCTGATGGGCGCGGTTGGCGGGGTGCTGTCGGCGTTCATGAACAACGTGGCGGCCCTTGCGCTGTTGATGCCCGTGGACATGCAGACGGCGCGAAAGGCGGGGCGCGCGCCGGGCCTGTCTTTGATGCCTTTGTCCTTTGCCACGATCCTTGGCGGCATGGTCACGCTGATCGGCACTCCACCAAATATCATCATCGCGTCCATTCGTGGCGACGCCATGGGTGAGCCATTTCACATGTTCGATTTTGCCCCGGTGGGGGGCGTGACCGCGCTGGCCGGGCTGATCTTCGTGGCACTTGTCGGCTGGCGCCTGATCCCACAACCCGCCAGCAGCGAGGCCGCCCGCGATCCAATGGCGGACGCAGGGAACTATGTCGCGGAACTGACCGTGCCGGAAGACAGCAAACATATCGGCAAACGCCTGAAAGAGCTGCTGGAGGCGGCCGAGAAAAACGACGTCGCCATCCTTGGCCTGGTGCGGGACGGCAAGCGCCGCTATGGCACCCAGCGCAACACGATGCTGGCGGCGGGGGATGCGCTTGTGCTTGAGGCCCGCCCCGAGGCGCTGGATGAATTTCGCACCGCCCTTGGCCTGGCCTTTGCCGAGGAGGCGCGGCAAGAGAAGCTGACCGCCGAAGGGGCGGGGCTTTCGAAAATCGAAGTCGTGGTGCCGGAAACCGCCCGCATTGCCAGAAAAACCGCTCAGGCCATCGGGCTGGGCTGGCGGCGCAGCACGGTCTTGATGGGAATTTCGCGCGCGGGCAAACAGATCACCAAACAGGTGCGCAAGACCGAGATCATGCCGGGCGACATCCTGCTCCTGCTTGTGCCCGCAGGCAAAGAGGCGGATGTGATCGAATGGCTGGGCTGCCTGCCGCTGGCGGAACGTGGCCTGACCGTGACGCAGGATGAAAAGGTCTGGTGGGCCATTGGCCTGTTTGCGGGTGCGGTTGCAGCGGCAAGCTTCGGGCTGGTTTACCTGCCGGTGGCGCTCGGGCTGGTGGTGATTGGCTATGTGCTGATGAAAATCCTGCCCCTTGCGGATATCTATGACCATATCGAATGGCCCGTCGTCGTGTTGCTGGGCTCCATGATCCCACTGGGCGCCGCGCTGGAAACATCCGGCGGGACCGAGCTGATCGCCGGAACATTGGTGGGGATCACGCAGGGCCTGCCCGCCTGGGCAGTATTGACCGTTTTGATGGTTGTGACCATGACGCTTTCGGATGTGCTGAACAATACAGCCACCACAATTGTCGCCGCACCTGTCGGCATCCAAATGGCAGACGCCCTGGGCAAGAACCCCGACCCGTTCCTGATGGCCGTGGCCGTGGCCGCAAGCTGCGCCTTCCTCACCCCGATCGGTCACAAAAACAACACGCTGATCCTTGGACCCGGAGGGTATCGCTTCGGCGATTACTGGCGCATGGGTCTGCCACTGGAACTTCTTGTGGTGGCAATTTCGATCCCCGCAATCCTGCTCTTCTGGCCGCTCTGATCACCACGCGCTCCCGCGCCCTTACGCCCTGTCGGGCGACAGGCTTGGGCGTGGCCTCGCAGCGCTCGGTTCATTCCTGCCTGCGCCGCTGCGCGCCGCGCTGGGGGCTTTGCCCCCGAGCCTTTGGCTCTCCCCCAGGATATTTGGGGCAAGAGGAAGATGGTAGGTGCTCTTTTCCTCTTGCCTCAAATATCCCGGGGTGAGCGAGCTTGTCTCGCGAGGGGCAGCGCCCCTGGCAGGCTCACAACGTGAGCCACCGGTCGCGGCGGCGGAGCAACGTGGCGAGAGCGCCGTGTCAGTGCGTAGCAGCACCAAACCTTGACAGTTTTGCCCCTCAGGCGCATATCCATTGCAACTCTTATGTTCCGGCTCTGCCCGATCTGTACAGCCCGGAACGTTTCCGAAAGGTGCGCCATGTTTATCCAGACCGAATCCACACCAAACCCCGCCACGCTGAAATTCCTTCCCGGACAGGATGTTCTGGGTGCGGGCACGGCTGATTTCCCATCGAAAGAAGCGGCCGAGGCCTCACCGCTTGCGCGCCGTATCTTTACCGTGAACGGGGTGACCGGCGTCTTCTTCGGAGCCGATTTCGTGACCGTCACCAAAGCGGATGCGGTCGAGTGGGACCATGTGAAGCCCGCCATTCTCGGGGCGATCATGGAGCATTTCCAATCCGGAGCTGCCGTGATGGAGGCGGATGGTCAGGCCGCGTCCGGACATGCGGAGCACACGGGTGAAGATGCCGAGATCGTGGAGCAGATCAAAGAGCTTCTGGACACCCGTGTTCGTCCTGCCGTGGCCCAGGATGGAGGGGACATCACCTTCCACGGTTTCGAGCGCGGCATTGTTTATCTCCACATGCAAGGCGCCTGTGCGGGCTGCCCCTCCTCGACCCTGACCCTGAAAATGGGCATCGAGAACCTGCTCAAGCATTACATCCCGGAAGTGATCGAGGTGCGCCCCGTTGCCGCCTGAGCCATTGATCCTTGCGTTTGACACATCGGCCGCGCATTGCGCGGCCGCTTTGCTGCGCGGGGACGTGATTGTTGCCAGCCGTCATGAAGAAATGGCCAAGGGCCAGGCAGAACGGCTGATGCCACTGCTGGACGAGGTCCTGCAGGACGGCGGGGCAGACTGGCGCGAGCTGCAGGCGATTGGGGTGGGCATTGGACCCGGCAATTTCACCGGCATTCGCATTTCCGTGGCTGCCGCGCGCGGGCTTGCGCTGTCTTTGGGCAAACCGGCCATCGGGGTGTCCTTGCTTGAATGTCTGGCCTTCGGGGCGGCGGGGCCGGTTCTGGCCTGCCTCGATGCCCGGCGCGATCACCTGTATCTTCAGCGTTTTGCGACGGGCAACAACCGGGGTCCGGAACTGGTGCCGATTGGGGACGCATCGGACTGGGCGCTGCCCGGCCTTTGCTGCATCGGCCAGCGGGCCGATGAAGTCGCCGAGATGACCGGCCTGCCCCATGCTCCCGCGGCCTTTTCCCCTGCATCCGCCATCGCCCGGATTGCCGCCACGCGCTGGCAGATGCCCGAAGCCCGCCCCGCCCCGCTTTATATCCGCGCCGCCGATGCCGCCCCGCCACGCGATCCGGCCCCGGTTGTTCTGGACTGAGCGATGTCCGGCATCGTTCCTGACCCCACCGTTCTTGCCCGGATCCATGCGGCCAGTTTTGACAACATGCGACACTGGTCCGCTCAGGAATTTGAAGAGCTGCTCGCCTCGCCTTTTGTCTTTGCCGAGATGGCCGAGCAGGGGTTTGCGCTTGGCCGTGAAATTGCAGGCGAAAGCGAGCTTTTGACCATCGCGGTGCTGCCCGAGGCACGTGGTCAGGGGCTGGGCCGCGCACTTTTGGCCCGGTTCGAGGCGGCAAGTGCGGCGCGGGGGGCGCAAGACCTGTTTCTGGAAGTTGCAGCTGATAACGTGTCAGCGCTATCACTTTATCGCGGTGCGGGGTGGCGCGAATCCGGTCGCCGGGTCGGTTATTACGATAGACCAAATGGTCAAAAACAGGATGCCATCGGGATGCTGAAACAATTGCGAAACGATTGACCCCACGTTAATCATCGCGAAAAACAGCGCAAATCACGGCTTTCCCCAGTCATTCCGTCGCCTTCCCCTTGCCCTCTGATCCAAAACCCGGATGATCTTGCGCAGCGACTTTCTCGCTCTGAAAATGGGAATCACACCAATTGGTCAAAAAATGACCGGGGGCGACCCAACACTGATAACGGGAGAACCACATGACCCTGATGAAGACCCTTCTAGGCGCTGCAGCCGCAGTTGCCGTGACCGCTGGCGCGGCTCTGGCCGATCCGGCCGTCATCTTCGACCTGGGCGGCAAATTCGACAAATCCTTCAACGAAGCGGCGTTCCGTGGCGCCCAGCGCTGGGCGAATGAAACCGGCGGCAAATATCTGGAAATCGAACTGCAGTCCGAAGCCCAGCGCGAACAGGCCCTGCGCCGGTTTGCCGAAGCGGGTGCCAGCCCGATTGTGACCACCGGCTTTGCCATGGCGGATCCGGTTGCCAATGTGGCGGCCGATTACCCGGACACCAAATTCGTCAATATCGACGGGTTCATGCCGGAAATTCCGGCCAACGTTCAGATGATCGCCTTTGAAGAGCATCAGGGCAGCTATCTGGTCGGTCAACTGGCCGCCATGGCATCGAAATCCGGCACTGTCGGCTTTATCGGTGGGATGGATGTTCCGCTGATCCGTCACTTTGCCTGTGGCTATGCCCAGGGCGCGCTGGCCACCAATCCGGACATCAAAATTGTCGCCAACATGACCGGCAACACGCCGACAGCCTGGAATGACCCGGTGCGCGGCGGTGAGCTTGCGAAAGCACAGGTTGCCCAGGGCGCTGACGTCATCTACGCCGCAGCAGGTGGCACCGGCATCGGTGTTCTGCAAGCGGCTGCGGACGCTGAGGGCGTTCTGTCGATCGGCGTTGACTCGAACCAGAACCACCTGCATCCGGGCAAGGTTCTGACCTCGATGCTGAAACGCGTGGACGTGGCTGTGTATGAAGCCATGAAAGCGGGTGACGACCTTGAAACCGGCACTCAGATTCGTCTGGGTCTGGCCGAAAACGGCGTTGGCTACTCGGTGGACGAAAACAACTCGTCGCTGGTGAGTGTTGAAATGAAAAACGCGGTGGAAAACTCCAAAGCCAAGATCATCGCCGGCGAAATCGACGTGGTCAGCTACTACACCAATGACAGCTGCCCGGTGCTTGATTTCTGATCATGAGCGAACAGCGAAACGAACCGGGGCAGCAGGCAACTGCTGCCCCCTCAGGTTCCCCGGCCATTGAACTCCGTGGTATTTCCAAGGCGTTCGGACCGGTGCAGGCGAACAAGGACATCTCGATTTCCGTCCAGCCGGGCACGATCCACGGGATCATCGGCGAAAACGGCGCGGGCAAATCCACCCTGATGTCCATCCTTTACGGGTTTTACAAAGCCGACAAGGGGCAGATATTCATCAACGGGCAGGAAACCCAGATCCCGGACAGCCAGGCCGCCATTCGCGCCGGCATCGGCATGGTGTTTCAGCATTTCAAACTGGTCGAAAACTTCTCGGTTCTGGAAAACGTGATCCTTGGGGTCGAGGATGGCCCGCTTTTGCGCCCATCACTGGCCAAGGCCCGCCGCGAATTGACGGCACTGGCCGAGGAATATGAACTGCGGGTGGACCCGGATGCTCTGATCGAAGATCTGGGCGTGGGCAAACAACAGCGGGTCGAGATCCTCAAGGCGCTCTATCGCCGGGCTGACATTCTTATTCTGGACGAACCCACCGGGGTTTTGACCCCCGCCGAGGCGGACCACCTGTTCCGCATCCTCGACGGGCTGCGGGCGCAGGGCAAAACGATCATCCTGATCACCCACAAGCTGCGCGAAATCATGGAATATACCGACACCGTATCGGTGATGCGGCGCGGACAGATGACCGATACGGTCAAAACGAAAGACACCACGCCCGAGAAGCTGGCCGAGATGATGGTCGGCCGCAAGGTGTTGTTGTCAGTGGATAAAATCCCCGCACAACCGGGCAAACCGATCCTTGAAATCGAAAACCTGCGCGTGGTGGACGAGCAGGGGGTCGAACGCGTCAAGGGCATCGACCTGACGATCCGCGCGGGCGAAATCCTTGGCATCGCAGGTGTGTCCGGCAATGGCCAATCAGAGCTGATGGAAGTTCTGGGTGGCTATGCGCAGGCGACCGGATCCGTGCGCCTCAACGGGCAGGAACTGGACCTGACCGGCAAGAAATCCGATGCGCGCTCGCGCAGGCAGCGGGGCATTGCCCATGTGCCGGAGGACCGGCAGGCGCGCGGGTTGATCATGGAGTTTCCGGCCTGGCAGAACATGGTGTTCGGCTATCACGATGACCCGGAATACCAGAAAAACCCGGTCCTGATGGACAATGCGAAGATGGTTGAAATCACGCAGGACAAGATGGACCGGTTTGACGTGCGCCCGCCGCACCCCAACCTTGCGGCCAAGAGCTTTTCCGGCGGCAACCAGCAAAAAATCATCGTGGCACGAGAGATCGAGCGCAACCCGGACCTGCTTTTGGTCGGTCAGCCGACCCGCGGTGTGGATATTGGTGCGATTGAGTTCATTCACCAACAGATCGTCGCCCTGCGCGATCAGGGCAAGGCGATCTTGCTGGTGTCGGTGGAGCTTGAGGAAATCCTGTCACTCTCAGACCGCATTGCCGTGATGTTTGATGGACATATCATGGGGGAACGGATGCCATCCGAGACCAATGAACAAGAGCTTGGCCTGCTGATGGCCGGCGAAAACGGGAACGGAGGGCAGGCATAATGGACAAGATGCCGAAATGGGCGGACGTAGCCCTGATCCCTGCCCTGAACCTGACCCTGGCCTTTGCCCTGTCCATGGCGGTGATTGCCGCCATTGGGCAAGATCCGTTTGAGGCCGTCAAACTGATGGTCACCGGTGCGCTGGGGTCAAGCTATGGCTGGGGCTATACGCTTTACTATGCCACCAATTTCATCTTCACCGGATTGGCTGTGTCGATTGCTTTCAAAGCCGCACTGTTCAACATCGGCGGCGAAGGGCAAGCGGCGCTTGGCGGGTTGGGCGTGGCGCTGGTGTGCCTTTACATCCCCTTCCCGCATTGGTCGGTGGCGATCCTGTTTGCCATGCTGGGCGGCGCGCTGTTCGGGGCGCTTTGGGCAGTGATCCCGGCCTATCTGCAGGCAAAGCGCGGCAGCCATATCGTGATCACCACGATCATGTTCAACTTCATTGCCGCCTCGCTTCTGAACTATGTTCTGGTGAACATATTGCGCCCGAAAGGCGCGATGGATCCGGCTTCCGCCCGGTTCCCCGAAGCCACCCACCTGCCCACTTTCCACGACATTCTGTCGCCCTTGGGCATCGCCTTTTCCAAATCCGCCCCGGTCAACGTCTCTTTCCTGATCGCCCTGATCGCCTGTGTGGCGGTCTATCTGCTGCTGTTCAGGTCGCGCCTGGGGTATGAGATCCGGTCCTTTGGCCAAAGCCAGAGCGCATCGGTCTATGCCGGGATCTCACCGGTCAAGATCACCATGATCGCAATGCTGCTGTCTGGAGGGCTGGCCGGGATGATGTCGATCAACAACACGATGGGCGAAAGCGAGCGGCTGATCCTGAACTCGGTCGAGGGGGCAGGCTTCATTGGCATCGCCGTGGCGCTGATGGGGCGCAACCACCCGTTTGGGGTGCTGCTGGCCGCACTTCTTTTTGGGTTCCTGTATCAGGGCGGCGGCGAGCTTGCCCTGTGGATGTCGATCCCGCGTGAGCTGGTTCTGGTCATTCAGGGTCTGGTGATCCTGTTCACCGGCGCACTCGACAATATGATCCGCATCCCGGTAGAGCGCGCCTTCATCCGCGCCGCCAAGCGAAAGGGGGCATAAGTCATGGATTTTCTGACCATCATCCAAATCCTCGATTCAGCTCTGCGCATGGCAACCCCGCTTTTGCTGGCCTGCCTCGCGGGTCTGATCTCGGAACGGTCCGGCGTGTTTGACATCGGGCTTGAGGGCAAGATCCTTGTGGCAGCCTTCTTCTCGGCGGCGGTGGCTGCGCATTACGACTCGGTCTGGTGGGGGATGCTGGCGGGCATCATGGTCTCGATCGGATTTTCGCTGGTGCATGGCGTGGCATCAATCACCTTCCGTGGCAATCAGCTGATCTCAGGGGTCGCGCTGAACTTCCTCGCCTCAGGCCTGACCGTGCTGGTCGGCAACAGCTGGTTCGGGCTGGGTGGACGTACGCCCACGCTTGAAGGGCCAGAGCGGTTTGACCCGATCCCCCTGCCGTTTGCAGATGCGGTGAAAGATGTGCCTTATCTCGGGCCGATCTATTCCGACCTGCTGTCCGGCCATACGTTGCTGGTCTATGTGGCGCTGCTGTTGGTGCCGGTCACCTGGTATGGGCTTTACCGCACCCGGTTTGGCCTGCGCCTGCGCGCGGTGGGAGAGAACCCGGCGGCCGTGGATACGGCAGGTGTTTCGGTGATCCGCCTGCGCTATATCGCGATGGTGATTGCCGGGGCGCTGTGCGGATTGGCCGGGATCTATCTGGCCACCGGTCTCAGCTCTGGCTTTGGCAAGGAAATGAGCGCGGGACGCGGGTTCATCGCCCTGGCCGCACTGATCTTTGCCAAGTGGAAGCCGGTGCCGGCACTGGGGGCCACGCTGCTGTTTGGCCTGCTCCAGGCAATCTCGATCCGCTACCCAAAACTGGAAATCGGGCCGATCACCCTGCCCTCACAATTCATGGAGGCCCTGCCCTATATCCTGACCGTGATCATTCTGGCAGGCTTTATCGGCAAGGCGGTGCCGCCCAAAGCCGGGGGGGAACCTTATGTCAAGGAACGCTGACACCCTTGCCGCGAAAATTCGCGACCTTGCGGGCCCTGAACCGGTTGAGCTTGGCCTGGTGCTGGGGTCCGGTCTGGGGCATCTTGCGGATGCGGTTGAGGGGGTGGCGATCCCTTACAGTGAGCTTCCCGGTTTTCCCCATGCAGGCGTGTCCGGCCACAATCCGCACCTTGTGATCGGCAAGCTCGAAGACACCCGCGTCGCCGTTTTTGGCGGGCGGGCGCATTATTATGAGAGCGGGCGGGCGGATGTGATGCGCCTGCCGCTGGAGGTGCTGAAGGCGCTGGGCGCTGACCGGCTGATCCTGACCAACGCCGCCGGGTCACTGCGCCGTGACATCCCGCCGGGGGATCTGATGCTGATCGAGGATCACATCAACTTCTCCGGCCTCAACCCGCTGATCGGCGAGCCGACAGACGCGCGTTTCGTGCCGATGGGCGGGGCCTATGACGCGGATATGCGCCGCGCATTTGAGGGCATTGCACATGATGAGGGCATCACCCTGAAGCCGGGCATCTATGCCTGGTATTCCGGCCCCTCGTTTGAAACCCCGGCCGAAATCCGCGCGATCCGCACGCTGGGTGCGGATGCGGTGGGCATGTCCACGGTGCCGGAGGTGATTCTTTCCCGGTTCCTGGGGCTGCGTGTGATGGGGATTTCAACCATCACCAACATGGCACAGGGCCTGTCGGACGAAGCGATCAGCCACGAACATACCAAAGCCATGGCGCCACTCGGAGCAAAAAAGCTGGAAAAACTGGTTCGCCGGTATTTAGCCCGTGACGAGAGAGCTGAAATTGCGCAATAAATTGGGTTAACGCTCCAATTCGATACAACTCGGTCTGCTGATGCAAATCTATCTTCCGATCGCCGAAGTTTCGGTGAATGCCTTTTTGCTCCTTGGGCTTGGCGGGATCGTCGGGATCCTGTCCGGCATGTTTGGTGTCGGAGGGGGGTTCCTGATGACGCCGCTTCTGTTCTTTATCGGCATTCCCCCGGCGGTGGCGGTTGCGACCGAGGCCAACCAGATCGTGGCCTCCTCCTTTTCCGGGGTGCTGGCGCATTTCAAGCGAAAGACCGTGGATCTGAGGATGGGGCTGGTGCTGCTGGTCGGCGGATTGATCGGCGCAGCGCTTGGGGTGCAGCTTTTCAATGCGCTCAAGGCGATTGGACAGGTCGATCTTCTGGTCAAGCTCTCTTACGTGCTGTTTCTGGGGATCATTGGCGGGCTGATGTTCCTGGAAAGCCTGAGCGCCATTGTGAAGACCCGCGGCGGCAAGGTGGTGTCCACCCGGCGCAAGCATTACTGGGTGCATAACCTGCCCTTCAAAATGAAGTTCCGCACGTCGGGGCTGTATATTTCCGTCATCCCCCCCATCTTGGTGGGGGTGCTGGTGGGTGTGCTGGCCGCCATCATGGGGGTCGGCGGCGGGTTCATCATGGTGCCCGCGATGATTTACCTGTTGGGGATGCCGACCAAAGTGGTTGTGGGCACGTCCCTGTTCCAGATCATCTTTGTCACCGCTTTCACCACGCTTTTGCATGCCACTACCAACTATACGGTGGATATGGCGCTGGCGGTGTTGCTGTTGATCGGCGGGGTCGTGGGCGCGCAGATCGGGGCGCGGATCGGGGTGAAGCTGAAGGCCGAGCAGTTGCGTATTCTTCTGGCGCTGATGGTGCTGGTCGTCTGCGGCAAGCTGGCCCTGGACCTGTTGATCCAGCCGGAGGAACTGTTCGAGATCGGCGCGGGGGCGGGCCATTGAGACGTTTCCTCGCCCCGCTTTTCGCCCTGATTTTTGCCGCCCTCCCCGTGCAGGCAAAAGAAGATATCGTCGCTGGCCTGAGCCAGAACATGGTGTCGATCAACGCAACCTTCGTGGGATCCGAAATCCTGATCTTCGGCGCGGTAAAACGTGAAAGCCCCGCACCGACCGATGAACCGCTGGAAGTGGTGGTGGTGGTCGAAGGTCCAAACCACCCCGTGACCGTGCGCAAGAAGGACAAACGCTTTGGGATCTGGGTCAATACCGATGCTCTGGAAATTGCATCCGCCCCAAGCTTTTATGCCGTGTCCACCTCGTCCACACTGGACGGATCCATCAGCGTTCTGGATGACCTGCGCCACCTGGTGTCGGTCAATCGCGCAATCCAGATCAGCGACAGCCCGTTCACCAATGTCGATCCGACGGAATTCACCCAGGCGCTGATCCGCATTCGCGAAAACAAGGGCACATACCGACTTTTGGAAAACAATGTCACCGTTCGGGAAGACACGTTGTTTGACACGCGGATTGCCTTGCCCTCGAACCTGACCGAGGGGCAGTATCGCACGCGGATCCTGCTGACACGAGGCGGGTATGTCGCGGCGAGTTATGAGACCGTGATCAATGTGCAGAAGGTTGGGCTTGAACGCTGGATCTTCAACCTTGCCCGCAACCAGCCCCTGATCTATGGCCTGCTGTCGCTGTTCATCGCCATTGTCGCAGGATGGGGGGCCTCGTCGATCTTCCGCTTTATTCAACGCGGCTGACTCTCGGGAACGGGGTCTGCGGGGAAATCAAAACCAGAAAACTAGTTTTCTAGTTTTCTAGTTTTCTAGTTTTCTAGTTTTCTAGGAAAACTGCCGACAGACTCGAAAGCCGACAACAAGCCCTAACCGCGTCCGATATAAGGCATCTTGGTTGCCATCACCGTCATGAACTGGACATTCGCCTCCAGCGGCAAATTGGCCATATGGAGAACCGAGCGCGCCACATCGTCCACATCCATGGTGGGCGGCGGCACTTCACCACGCGATACCGCGTCATCGACAATCCCCTGCAACAGATCCGTGCGCGCATTGCCAATATCAATCTGCCCGCAGGCAATATCAAAGGGGCGCCCATCCAGGCTGAGCTGCCGTGTCAGCCCCGTGACCGCATGTTTCGTGACGGTGTAGGTCACGGCCCCCTCACGCGGAACATGGGCCGAAACTGACCCGTTATTGATGATCCGCCCCCCTTGAGGCCCCTGCCTGCGCATCTGGGCAAACCCCGCCCGGGCACACAGAAACATGCCGGTCAGATTTACATCCAACGCCCGCTGCCAATCCTCCAGCGACACTTCGTCAATCGGCGCGGCGCGGGTAAACAGACCCGCATTGTTAAAGAGCACATCCAGCCGCCCCGCCCGCGACACAAACTGCTGAAATGCCTCTTCCACCGCATCCGGATCCGAAACATCCGCCGGCAGGACAATGGCTGTTTCCCTGCCATCTGCCAGCGCCTCCAGCAATTCGGCCCGCCGGGCAAGCAGGCCAACGGTCCAGCCTTCCGCCAGAAACAGCTCGGCCACCGCCCGGCCAATCCCGGCGCTGGCCCCGGTGATCAGGATGCTAGACATCCTCGCCCCCTTCCCCCTGCAGCTGCAGCGCCACCGCCGGCGCTTTCAAATCATCGGTTCCCAGCCCCTCAAGCGGGCGCGCCATCGCATATCGTGTCACCCAATGCAGCCGATGCTCTGCCCGCGTGATTGCCACATATGCCAGCCGTTTCCACAGTGGAATACCTGCCTCATTCCGCCCCATCTGGGCCGCCGCATAAATATCCGGAGCAAAGACCTGCACATCGGGCCACTGGCTGCCCTGCGCCTTGTGGATGGTCACCGCGGCCCCATGCAAAAAAGCCGCCCCCATCCGGGCTGCGAAGGGAATGAACGGCTCTTCCTCGTCCGGAAGCTCAATCTTTACAATTGATGCGGCAGAAACCTGCGGGTCCTCTGCTCCAATCACATGCAGGCGCGAAAACCCCGGCTTTTTCCCCGGCCCAAGATAGACACATTGCGCCCCTTTGATCAGCCCACGCGCCTCCAGATCAATGCGTTTCTTGCGGTGCTTCAGCGGCAACTCGATCCCATCACAAATCAAGGGCTCACCGGGCAAAAGCTCCTCTGCCGGCGCGCCAAACGCCCCGCGAAACGCCGAAATCAACCGCACCCGCGTCTTGTTGCGCCAGACCAGAACCGGAGAGCGCGCCATCAAGTCCGCATTCACCCGCGGCGCCATCCGCACCCGGTCATCACGCGCAGCTGCCTCTTCAATCATGCGTTCGAAGCTATGAAAACTCAGCCCATCATCCGCCAGCGCATGGGCAAGATCCAGGATCGGATTGTCATCTTTTTGGCGATGAATGCGGTGCAACTCCATCTTCCGCATCTCACCCAGCTTATCAAACACCATCGTGCCCGATTGCCCAACAGGCGCCAGCTGCGCCGGATCGCCAAACAGGATCAGCGTCGGAAAAATCTCGCGCAGGTCATCGAACTGCTTGTCATCCAGCATCGAGCTTTCATCAATGAACCCGATATCAAGCGGATCATCGCGCCGTTTCCACCCGGTGATAAAGTCCGACCCGCGCAGCCCGGCTGCGGCCAAAGCCCCTGGGATCGATTTGTTGGTCTGAAAAAACGCGAAAGCACGGTCCAGCGCCTCCTCTGTCAGCCCCTCAATCTCGGGCCGCTCGCCCTCGCCGTTCAGCCATTCGGCGATTTTCTCATATTCCGGGTCATAAACCGGTGTGTATAGAATTCGGTGAATGGTGGTGGCAGGCACCCCCCGCATCCGCAAAACGGATGCCGCCTTGTTGGTCGGGGCAAGAATGGCCAATGTGCGGCGATCCTTCTTTTTCTTGCCCTCATAATCGCCAGAAACGACCTCAACCCCGGCGGCCTCAAGCGCCTTGTAAAGCTCAGCCAACAGCATGGTTTTCCCAGACCCGGCCTTGCCCATCACCGCAAAGACCTGCGCTTTCCCATCCGCCATCGGCGTCAGCAACGCGTCATCCAGATTGACCCCTGCCCCCCGCAGCATATCCGCCACGCGGTCATGGGCCTCTGCCTGGTCCTCGGAAAACGTGATCGGGGTCTGTTCGCTCATGACGCGACCCTATCCGCTGCATCAATACGCGAAAAGGCGAAACTCCCGCTTCGCCTTTTTTCTTGTCTCAAATATCCTGGGGTGAGCGCACAGCGCGAGGGGCAAAGCCCCTGTTACGCCGAATGGGCCACGTTGTCGGTCAGAACAGGTCCCGGCTTGCCCGACAGCGAATAGCGCAACCAGCCACGGCTCATCTCTCGTGACACACCCACCCGCTTCAGGGTCGGTTCAAACGCCGTTTCATCCATCGACCACAGGCCCACACCGATCTCATCACGTCCTTCCCCGGAGGAGCCGATCACCTCAGGCTCCAATCCCATCAGGCGATAGATACGCTGCATACGCGGATCAAAAACGCCAATGTAATGCTTCAACTGAAACGCTGACATCAGCTCACCCGCCCCTAGGGCAAGCGCGGCAGAGGCACGCCGGTCCGCCTTCGGTGACAGGCAGAACCGTGTGCATTCCCAAATCAGAGGGCTTTCAACGGTCACGCCACCCGTCAGATGGCTGAAATGCTCGTTCACCATCGTGCGGCCGACTGTTGGCATGAAGCGCATTGATCCACCATGCCGCCCATCCGCCATTTCCCAGATCACGTAAAGCGGGTTCAGGTCGTCATATTGGTCACGCTCCTCGCCCGCCGCGTTCACCGTCACATCCCAGCCAAGACGCTTGGAAAACTGTTCCGCCCGGTCGCGGAACATGGTGTCACGCAGCAGCGGAAAACGGGAAAGGTCGTTGGCGTAGATGTAGCGCAGCATGGGCGGGTCTCCTGTGTCCGAATGATCGAGGACACATTGCCGCCACGGATGTTAACAGCGCCCAGCACGTCGCGCGCGTCATTAACGATCAGACAATAATCACCCCGGTGGACAGCGCCCTGGCGACCGCATGGGTTGTATTGAGTGCCCCTAATTTGTGGCGTGCACTTTCAATGTAAACCCGGAGAGTATGTTCCGAAATCTGCATGTCTGCCGCCGCCTGGGCCCGGTTCATTCCCTTCGCCAGACAGGTCATGGCCCCCAATTCACGCGGTGACAGTACAGGTGTTGTGGCCGCATCCCCCCATTGCTCGAACTCCAAGGCTTTCTTGTTCAGCTCATGGGCTACGATCATCAGGTCACGGGCATTTCTGTCGATGAATTCTGCCCAACCGTCGTCTTCGGCCGAATTGTTCAGCGTAAAAAGTGCGAACTGACCGGAGGGGCCCCGGATCGGGATTGTGTATCCCTGGTTGCCCAACCCATGGTCCAAAGCATCCTGCAACATGGCGCGGGCAGGTTTCGACGACCAATCGAGATCTTTCCAGATTACCGGAGTAAACCTTTGAAAACAGCCAAAAATAACCGGATCCATCCGCAGATAATCTTTTTCCAGATAGCGATCCACCCATTCTGGGCTGTAGGTTCCGGCACCGAAGCGTTCACCAACGGAATTGACCCAGTGATAAACGACATGGGCCACTGCGTAATGATCCCGCAACGTTTCGGTTACGGCTTGCAGGTCTTCAAGCGTGGTCGCGCTCTGAAGATTGGTGAGCTGCTGTTCCAGACTGGCTTTCATACGCGTGCATCATCTCCGCTTTCCGATCAGCGGCGCTCGCGATTTCGGTCAGGGCAACAAGACGGGCGTCGTCCAGTGCCTCGGCCGTCACAGAAAGGTCGTTCCTGCGAGCGTAGGCCATCAGGTCGGTAAGAACATCAATGATCCATTCATTCGCCATGTAAAGTCCCCTTTCGAGCTTCATCACAACACAACCCTAGCACGTAAAACAAATCCCCTTAATTCACTGGTTCTTACTCCCCTAAAATAGTGAGGTAAGAATTTCGAACTATTTGGTTTTGTTGCGATCCGTTGCGCTTATACGTCGGTATTCCCGAAATATTTGATTCGATTTCACCAAAAACCCTAGGTGATTCGGCTTAAGAAAAGGTAAGAACAAAACAGAAACCCCCGCAGCGGGCTGCGGGGGGATCTTTGATGCGTTTCGCCAAAAACCTGAAAGGCTGGTTGTGGCAAAACGCGCGAAACGCTCGTATGTTGCGCAGCCCCCCGCCTTATCCCGGCTTCAGGTATAAGGCGGGGCGCTTTAAGGTCCGCATGAGACCAATTCAGGTCAGTCGCGGGCCGCCAGGGCATCCTCCAGCGTGCGCAGGCCGGTTTTCGGCGATTGCACGAGCACCGACATGTTCCCCGGCTTATGTTCGTTGCGATACATCTTCAGGTGTGCAGCAGGGATTTCATCCCACGGGAACACTTCCGACATATAGGGATCAATCCGACGCTCAATCATCAGCTTGTTGGCTGCAGCCGCCTGTTTCAGGTGGGCAAAGTGCGAGCCTTGAAGACGTTTCTGGTGCATCCAAGTGTAGCGCACGTCGAAGGTGCAGTTGAAGCCGGTGGTGCCGGCGCAGATCACAACCATACCGCCTTTTTTGCAGACCAGGTTCGACACCGGGAAGGTTGCAGCCCCCGGGTGTTCAAACACGATATCCACGTTGTTGCCCTTGCCGGTGATGTCCCAGATCGCCTTGCCGAACCGGCGGGCCTCTTTGAACCACGCATCATATTCCGGCGTATTCACGGTGGGCAGTTGCCCCCAGCAGCTGAACTCCTTGCGGTTGATCACGCCTTTGGCGCCCAGACCCATGACAAACTCGCGCTTATCTTCTTCCGAGATCACCCCGATGGCATTGCCGCCGGCGGCGTTGATCAGCTGGATTGCATAAGAGCCCAGACCGCCCGACGCCCCCCAAACCAGCACGTTCTGGCCGGGCTTGAGTTCATGCGGGTGGTGACCAAACAGCATCCGATAGGCGGTGGCCAGCGTCAGCGTGTAACAGGCGCTTTCTTCCCAGGTCAGGTGCTTGGGACGACGCAGGAGCTGCTGGGCCTGAACGCGGGTGAACTGGGCAAAGGACCCGTCCGGGGTTTCATAACCCCAGATCCGCTGGCTGGGTGAAAACATCGGGTCGCCGCCGTTGCATTCCTCATCATCGCCGTCGTCCTGGTTACAGTGCACAACAACCTCGTCGCCCACTTTCCAGCTTTTCACCTTGTCGCCCACGGCCCAGACGATGCCCGCGGCATCGGACCCGGCAATGTGGTAGTCCTGCTTGTGCACGTCAAACATGCTGACCGGCACGCCAAGACCCGCCCAGATACCGTTGTAGTTCACACCGGCGGCCATCACCATGACCAGCACTTCGTGGCTGTCCAGCGTGGGGGTATCGACCACCTCGACCTGCATCGCCTTGTCCGGTTCACCCTGACGGTCCCGGCGGATCGCCCAGGCATACATTTGCGCAGGCACGTGGCCCATCGGGGGCATTTCACCAATCTCATAGAGATCTTTTTTCGGCGCATCGTATTCCGCGATGCCGGTTTGCGTGTCCAAAGCCATGCTGGCCTCCTGTCAGCTACAAGCAGTGATTCCATTTTTGCCGCAGTGCAGAAACGCGGCTGCTAATGCAGCATTACGCATCAGCAAGCAACATTGCAACCACATTCCACCACATTTTGTAATTTTATGTCGCATATGACGCGAAGGTCAATTTTGGCAATACGTTACAGGTAACTTACAGCCGCGACGCGTCCGCCACTTCGGCCGGGGTCAGGTCAGAGATATGCATTGGCGTGATTGCCGCAGACAGGTGCGCAATGGAATTCGCATAGAAACCAAGCAACACCCGGTCCGCCGGATTGACGCGAAAACAGCCGTTTTCCTCAATAATCAGCCCGCGCATCAGCATCAGACGCAGCCCCACCTCTACCGCGTAATCCAAATCATTGCGCGGCATGTGAATATGGGCGCCGTGGTGCTCCATCTCGGCCACGAGGGTCTGAAACCGGTCGGTGATCTCTGCGCGGGTGTGCGCCTCTTTCTCCAGCATCACGGCTGAGACCACCGGCACCGGCAGAACCGGGACAACGGCCCTGATCCGCCCCATCAGCTCTCGGGCCAACTGTTCGGGCATCTTGCGGTGATGCTCACCCGCAAATGCCTTCAGCGACAGCGGGCTGCCAAAAGACACGCTGGCGTAACCAAAACGATGGAACCGGCGGGTGATCCGTTGCCACATATGTTTGCCCACATGGCGCGCGACATATTTGAACCTGAGCCCAAACTTGCGTGTGCCCTTTACATTTGCGGCCACCAGCACACGGTCCTCAAGCACGCGGTCGTAATTCATGGCCACCGGCAGGAACACCACATCACGGCTGGTTTCAGGGTCGAACCCGTCAATGATATAGCTGAGCAGCCCCAGTTTCGGCGCCCCCACCTCACCGGTCAGGCTCAGCCCGCCTTCGGGAAACATCGCCTGGGTCACGCCCCCGTCGGTGGCCATACGCACATAGCGCGCCAGCACTTTGCGATAGAGCGCATTGCGGCTTTTGCGCCGGATGAAGTATGCCCCCATCGAGCGGATCAGCGTGCGCAGCGGCCAGACCCGCGCCCATTCCCCCACGGCGTAAGACAGGTGCGAATGCTCTGCCGACAGCCATGTGACCAGCACATAATCCATGTTGGAACGGTGGTTCATGACAAAAACGACCGTTGCATCCTTGCTCACATCTTTCAGATGCGCCTCGTCAAAGGCGCCCAGACGCACCCGATAAAAGGCACGGCTGAGGAGTTTGGCCAGCCGGATACCAAAGCCGAAATAGGCCGTGGCCGAAAACCGCGGGACAATCTCGCGCGCATAGCGCTGGGCTTTTTCAAACGCCACCTGCTCGGGGATGCCTTCTTCAGCGGCATGTTCCGCAATGGCCCTGGCCACTTCGGGGTCATAGGACAGGCGCTGCACCATGTCATAGCGCCGCGCGAGTTTGAACGGCTCGATCGGTCGCTCCAGACGCTCATTCAGCCGCGCCACCGCGCGTTCCAGCCGTTTACGAAAAAACCAGCGCACGGATGGGAACAGGAAATGGGACGCAAAGGTCACCGCGGCGAAGCCGAGGATCAGCACCAGAACCCATAGTGGAAGCTCGATTGTCTGCGTCATGGGGAAAATCCTTCACAGGAATTTGGGAAAAGGTAAAGCCATTGATGAAACCGCCCCTGTCCTGCCACGCATTGCCGCGACGTTTTGCGCTGAAGTCAGCTTTGCCGCCTTTTCGGTCGCGCAACTTTCCTAATCTCAAAATTCCCCCTTGCGTAACATTCTTGCGTCTGCAAGAAATGCTGCACTGCAACATAAAGCGAGTCACACCATGACCACTGAAGAGCGCACCAAAGATCGTCTCCCCAAAGATCGTCCGTGGCTGTTCCGCACCTATGCCGGCCACTCGACCGCCAAAGCCTCGAACGAGCTTTACCGCACCAATCTGGCCAAGGGTCAGACTGGCCTTTCCGTGGCGTTCGACCTGCCCACGCAGACCGGCTATGACAGTGATCACGTGCTCGCCCGTGGTGAAGTGGGCAAAGTGGGCGTGCCGCTGGCCCATCTGGGGGACATGCGGGCGCTGTTTGCCGATATCCCGCTGGAGCAGATGAACACCTCGATGACCATCAACGCCACCGCGCCGTGGTTGTTGTCGCTGTATATCGCCGCCGCCGAAGAACAGGGCGCGGATGTGTCGAAACTGCAAGGCACCGTGCAAAACGACATTATCAAGGAATATCTGAGCCGCGGCACCTATGTCTGCCCGCCGAAACCGTCCCTGCGCATGATCACCGATGTGGCCGCCTATACGCGTGAACATCTGCCCAAGTGGAACCCGATGAACGTCTGTTCCTACCATTTGCAAGAGGCCGGTGCGACACCCGAGGAAGAACTGGCCTTTGCGCTGGCCACTGCCATTGCCGTTCTGGACGACCTCAAGGAAAAGGTCCCCGCAGAAGCGTTTCCCGCCATGGTTGGCCGGATCAGCTTCTTCGTGAACGCGGGCATCCGGTTTGTGACCGAGATGTGCAAGATGCGCGCCTTCGTGGAACTGTGGGACGAAATCACCCGCGACCGCTACGGTGTTGAAGACCCGAAATTCCGCCGGTTCCGCTATGGCGTGCAGGTGAACAGCCTGGGCCTGACCGAGCAACAGCCGGAAAACAATGTCTACCGCATCCTGATCGAGATGCTCGCCGTGACACTTTCGAAAAATGCCCGTGCGCGCGCGGTGCAGCTGCCGGCGTGGAACGAAGCGCTTGGCCTGCCGCGCCCGTGGGACCAGCAGTGGTCGCTGCGTATGCAGCAGATCATGGCCTATGAAACCGACCTTCTGGAATATGACGACCTGTTTGACAACAACCCCGCCGTGGACCGCAAGGTGACGGCTCTCAAGGAAGGGGCACGGGCCGAGCTGGCACAGATCGACAGCATGGGCGGCGCGATCTCTGCGATCGAATACATGAAGTCGCGTCTGGTCGAATCAAACGCGGCCCGGATCGGCAAGATCGAGGTGGGCGACACCACCGTCGTGGGTGTGAACAAATGGACCGAAGCGGCTGAAAGCCCGCTGACGGCCGGGGACGGCGCGATCATGGTGGCGGATGCCGAAGCGGAAGCCGATCAGATTGCGCGCCTTGAGAAATGGCGCACGACCCGCGATGCAGACGCCGTGGAAAAAGCACTGGCCGACCTGCGTCAGGCTGCCAAGGATGGCACCAATATCATGCCCTCTTCGATTGCGGCCGCCAAAGCCGGTGTGACCACCGGCGAATGGGGTGAGGTGATGCGCCAGACCTTTGGTCAGTATCGTGCCCCCACCGGGGTCAGCAAAAACCCCTCGAACCGCACCGAAGGGCTGGAGGAAATCCGCGACCGCGTGGCCGCCGTGTCGGCCCAGCTGGGGGAGAAGCTCAAGTTTCTGGTGGGTAAGCCCGGCCTCGACGGCCACTCAAACGGGGCGGAGCAAATTGCCGCCCGCGCGCGCGACTGCGGTATGGACATCACCTATGAAGGCATCCGCCTGACACCCGAAGAGCTGGTCGCGTCAGCCCAGGAAACCGGCGCACATGTGGTGGGCCTGTCGATCCTGTCCGGCAGCCATATCCCGCTTCTCGAAGAGCTGATGGAACGGATGAAAGCCGCAGGTCTGGGGCATATCCCGGTGGTCGCCGGGGGGATCATCCCGGATGAAGACGCGGATCGCCTGCGGGCCATGGGGGTTGCCAAGGTCTATACGCCCAAGGATTTTGAGCTCAATGTGATCATGAACGACATCGTGACCCTTGTCGCGCCGCAGACCGTGGCGGCAGAGTAATCCACACCCAGCCCTCGCCGCTCACCTGAGCGAAGCATTGACGCCTTTCAGCCGCCCGCATCTTTGATGTGGGCGGTTTGCTGTTGCCTGTCTCCAGCGGCACCCCGGCGGCGCCAATGAAAGGGTTTAGATCAAACTGTATATTTTCCGCACCCGCCGGACAGGCTACCCTGAGGATCTACCACCACGTGACCATATCCCTGTGGGGGAAAAGATCGCATGAACAGATTGTTATATCTTCTCCCGCTGCTGGTTCTGCCTCTTCCTACCGGGGCGGAGCCAGCGGTTGGTTTTGGTCTGGCGGTGCTTTACACCGGCAACCGGATGGACAGTTCATTTGGCCTGCAATTGAGGCCCCCCAAGCTGGTCCATAGCGGGGCGGGTTCAAACAATCTGGATCCCCGGCGACCAGACCGCCCATTTCCCCCCCATCATCATATGATCAACCTGCCGGATAGCGCGGTCTTTTCCGGCGGGGGGCTCTTTTTGACCCAAACCGCGGCAAATACCGCCCGAGACGGGCAGCCAATTCCGGCGCAGACCGGCATCACATCAGGCCCTTTCTATTTCGGGCCGGACATTGACTGGGGACATGCCCCTCAGACCAACGCCCCCGACATCCCGACGCCCGCCCCTGTCAAAGAGTGACGCGCAGCAGGCCACTCCGGGGCCGCCGCAGATGACACCGCACAATCAGGCAGGCAGCCTATCCCCCCACCTCCTCAATCTTCTGAACCAAAGCCTTGTAGCGATAGCTTGGAAGGATCTCTCCGGTGTCGCCTTCAACAAAATCGGGATCAGCTGGCAGGCAGCCCAGATCGCAGATCAGGTGGATTGTCATCTCCTGCGTGTCCACATACCAAAGACGCCCACCGGGCGTGGCCACCCAGCCATCAATCCCCTCGGCCTCATCCCCTTCCATATCCTCAACCGACGGCAGTTCATTCACGTAATTGGGCGAATAGGCCCCATGGGTGTGGTAAGAGGCCGTGACCACGGCAAGCGCATCCGGGTCACGTGGAACACAGGTTCCCTTGCGTCCACGCCGGGCCTTTGTGAAGGCCACATTGCCCGCCGCATCCCGCCCGATATAGCCGCAATATTCGCGGTTCTTCGAAATTGAGATCGGCTGCAATTGTTCAAAGATACGCTTGACCAGCTGAAGTTCGCTGGTGTCTTGCGCCCAGGCAGGGTTTCCAGCCCCCAAAGCGGTGGCCAGGATGACCGATACAATCTTCAAACTGCGCATGACCTCGCCTCAACCCGTTGCTTTCCTGTTTCAAAGAACGGGCAGGGTTGCACAATGTCAAGACGGAGCTCTTGCCCGCCCGCTCAGCTGTCCTTTCGCCGGCACGGCCCAGAGGGTTTGACCTTTTGGACAAGAAAGCGCATGGTGCCGCGCGATGAAGGGCGCTAACAGGCCCCGAAACCGCAACCTCCTGTCTGACACTTTCCTGAAACGAGGATCCCATGACTGTCCATATCGGCGCCGAAAAAGGCCAGATTGCTGAAACCGTATTGATGCCCGGCGACCCCTATCGCGCCAAATGGGTGGCCGACACCTTTTTGGAAGATGCTGAGCTGGTCAATGAGGTGCGTGGCATGCTGGGCTTTACCGGAATGTGGCGCGGCAACCGGGTGAGTGTACAGGGGTCGGGCATGGGCATGCCGTCCATGTCGATCTATGCCAATGAGCTTATCCGGGATTATGGTGCCAAGACGTTGATCCGCATCGGGTCCTGCGGCGGAATGCAGGATCACGTCAAGGTGCGCGATGTGGTGATTGCGATGACGGCCACCACCATCAGCACGCCCAGTTCCTCCATTTTCCGCGAAATGAATTTCTCGCCCTGCGCGGATTATTCCCTGCTGGCAGCCGCGGTGGAAGCGGCCAAGTCGGTGGATGTGGGTGTGCATGTGGGCGGGATCTATTCCTCGGACACATTCTATGCCGAACGCCCGGATCTGGATAAGGAAATGCGGCGCCACGGCATTCTGGGCGTGGAAATGGAGGCGGCGGAGCTTTACACCCTCGCCAATCGGTATGGCGTGCGCGCCCTTGGAATCATGACCGTGTCGGATCACCTGCTGACCGGTGAGGCCCTGCCCTCGGACCAGCGCGAAAAGACCTTTGGCGACATGGTCGAAATTGCCCTGAACGCCGCATTCGCCTGAGCACCGAACAAACATCCGGGCCACGGGCGAGCACCGCCCGCGCCTTTGCGACCTCACGGTCGGCAGGCTTGGGGATGGGGGCGCTGCCCCCGCCCTTCGGGCCCCCCGGGATATTTTCGGCAAGAGGAAGAGGGATCAGCGCCCGTGTGATCGGTCGTAGCCATTTTCAGGTGGCGGGGTCCAATTGGCGAGGCTGCCGGGCGGCGGCTGGAAAACTTCTACCAGCAGCGGATAACAGGCGGCGGTATCAGAGCTGTGTTCAGATGAGCAATCCCCGCCCGGGCAGGCGGAGAGGCCACCAAGGAGGTCAATCTCGGCGAAAAACTCGAGATAGTCGCCCGGACGCACCGGGCTTGCCTTCATGAAATACTGGCCGGTGTCTTGGGTAAACCCCGTGCACATGAAGACATTGAGCACGTCATGGACATGGGGTTCGGCATCAAAGGGAGGGATCCCGAGGTGATCGGCCAGGGCGCGGGTCAGGTTCGAATGGCAGCAATGATGATACTGCCCACCCGACAGGAGATTGTGGGTATAGGGGTCACAGCGTGTGCCAATCACGTCATGCACCGCGCCCCCAAACCCATCGAACCCATACCAGTCCAGCGTGTCGTCGATAATGGTCGCCATCGGGCGCATGGCGGGAAAGCTGCTCCACATCCGGTCCCCGGTGGACAGGTGGGTGCCGTGCAGGGCGCGGGTTTTGCCGGAGTAGAAACGTTCGTGCAGGTCATGGGCCTGCCAGAGGTTCAGATCACCGACTTGCGGGCCCTCAACGGAGGAAATGCGGAAAAACTGGCCCGCGGGAACCGAAAAGCAGCGTGCATCCCGGGCGGGCACAAGCACTTCATCAACCTTTTGGGCGGTCTGGCGCGCGGCCCGGTAGAGATCAAGGGGGGCCGCGGGCAATCCTTCTACCGGATAGCAGATCACCGGAGCAATGGCTTTGCGCTGATCCGCGTCCTCGGGCGCGGCATGGTCTGATACAGCATGTTTCACACGAAATCCCCCTGCGGTTTTCCCTAAGAGGCCCGGTCATTTGTGAAAAATCAAGCCCTTCTTCACCTTGCCTGACTTGCGCTGATTGGCCCGGCCCTCCCTTCCCGGCAAGGAGGGAGCATATGTCACGAAGAGGGGGTGCGAATGAGATCTGCACGTCTTCGTCTGCTGCGCGGTGCCGTCGTGGCAGGATCCGAGCAGGCGCACATTTCGTTGAAAGCAACCACGATGGCAGCCGGCTGTTGAATCAAGCCCCGCCCCCACGCAGCGCGCGGGTGGGCGGACGGGCGAGTGCTGAAAAAGTCCCTGACCCAGCCGTGAATTGACAAGCCGCCAAACGGATGCGATGCGGGACCGGTATCAAGACAGGACACGCGAAATGAAACTGGCTTATGTCATTGCGCCGGGGCGCGGCAAAACAAACGAACTTCTGGCAGGCGTGGCCGATGCGCTTGGCGAACGCGGTCTGCGGCTGGCAGGCACGGTGCAGCTTGATACCGAACGCGCGGAAGAGTTTCACTGTGACATGGACGTGTTGGTGCTGCCCGATGGGCCGAAGATCCGGATCAGCCAGTATCTGGGGGCCAATGCGCGGGGCTGCAAGCTGAACCCCGAAGCGTTGGAAATGGCCGTCGCGGCAACGGAGGCCCAGATCACCAAGGGGGCCGATCTGCTGATCGTGAACAAGTTTGGCAAACAGGAAGCGGAAGGGCGCGGGTTTCGCCATGCGGTGGGGGAGGCACTTTCACGCGACATACCCGCCATCATCGGCGTGGCAGGCACCACGGTTAACGCCTTTCTGGACTATGTGGGCGACGCGGAGGAGCTGCCGCCCGAACCGGATGCGCTCTTGAACTGGGCACTTGAAGCGACCGGTCAGACAAAATGAAAAGGGCGCCCGTCTGGCGCCCCTTCCCGTTTCACCCATCCATCAGGTGCGGAACACCTTGTAGATTGCCGGGATGACCAGCACCGTCAGCAGGGTGGAGCTGAACAACCCGAACAGAAGCGATATCGCCAGCCCCTGAAAGATCGGATCCGCCAGGATCACCACCGCGCCAATCATCGCCGCAATGGCCGTCAGAAGGATCGGTTTGAAACGGATCGCACCCGCTTCGATCAGGATCTCGGTCTTGTCCTGCGCGGGATCGGCGTGGCGGATGAAATCCACCAACAGGATCGAGTTGCGCACGATGATCCCGGCAAGCGCAATGAAGCCAATCATCGACGTGGCCGAGAAGGGGGCGGAAAACAGCCAGTGCCCCGCCATGATGCCAAGGAACGTCAAGGGGATCGGCGTCAGGATCACCAAGGGCAGTTTAAAGGACCCAAACTGCGCCACCACCAGGATATAGATCCCCAGCAGCGCCACCGCAAAGGCCGCGCCCATATCGCGGAAGGTGACCCAGGTCACTTCCCACTCACCATCCCACAAAAGCGTCACCACGTTTTCATCTTCGGGCTGGCCGTTCATGCGGATGACAGGTTTTGTGCCCGGCGCCCATTCCATCTGGTCAAGCGCATCCGCCACGGCGAGCATCCCGTATAGAGGAGCTTCGAAATCACCCGCCAGTTCAGCCTGCACCATTTCGGTTGCACGACCATTGTGGCGAAAGATCGGATAGCTTGCACGCTCCTCACTGACCGTGATCACATCGCCCAGTTCGACCACACCCCGCGCGCCGGGCAAGGTGTTGGCCGGGATCGGGGTGGACAGGAACCGTTCATCCAGCACCCGGTCGGATTTGTCCCGCTCGATCACAATCGGCAGCGGGTTGCGCCCCTCTCCGCGATGGGAATAGCCCACGGTATTGGCAGAGTTGAGCATCGCCAGCGTCTGGAACACATCCCCTTCCTGCACGCCATGGAATTCCAGCGCATCGGTGGAAATCTCGGCGCGGAGTTTGCGGGGCTGGGTACCGAAACTATCGTCCACATCCACCACGTAGGGCACGCTTTCAAAAGCCTGCCGGATCTTGGTGGCCGCCTCACGACGCGCCTGGGGCGTGGGGCCATAGACCTCGGCCAGCAGGGTGGCGATCACCGGCGGGCCGGGGGGCGGCTCTACCGTTTTCAGCGCGGTCCCGGCCGGCAGATCCAGCGCCTTCATCCGCTCGCGGATCTCCAGCGCGATCTCATGGCTGCTGCGCGTGCGGTCATGTTTCGGGGCCAGCAGGATGGCCACCTCCCCCATCTGCGGCTCTTCGCGCAGATAGTAATGGCGCACAAGGCCGTTGAAGTTGAACGGGCTTGCCGCCCCGGCATGGGTTTCGACCGACAGCACTTCGGGCAGATCCATCACCAGCTGCGCCACATCCTGTGCCACCGCATCCGTGGCCTCGACCGACGCCCCTTCGGGCAGGTCAATCACCACCGAAAGCTCTGATTTATTGTCAAACGGCAAAAGTTTGACCGTCACATCCTTGGTATAAAGCAGCCCGAGCGAGCCGAAGCTGAGGACAATGGCGGCAAGCAGAAAGGCAAGGCTGCGCCCCTTGGTCTTCAGGACCGGGCGGGCCACAGCCGCGTAGAGCGCACCGAGACGGCCGCCATGGGACCCCTCCCCCGAGTGGTCATGGGCGGGGGCGTTGCCTGCGATCTTGATCATCAGCCAGGGCGTGATGATCACCGCCACAAAAAACGAGAAAATCATCGCCGCCGAGGCATTGGCCGGGATGGGCGACATGTAAGGTCCCATCAGGCCAGAGACGAACAGCATCGGCAACAGGGCCGCCACCACGGTCAGGGTTGCGACAATGGTCGGGTTGCCCACTTCGGCCACGGCGCGGATCGCCTTGGTGACCCGGTCTGCCTTGTCTTTCATCGCCCAGTGCCGCGCGATGTTTTCGATCACCACAATCGCGTCATCCACCAGGATCCCGATCGAAAAGATCAGCGCAAAGAGCGACACACGGTTGAGCGTGTAGCCCATGATCCAGGCCGAAAACAGCGTGAGCAAAATGGTCACCGGAATGACCACCGCGACCACGATGCTTTCCCGCCATCCAATCGCAAACAGCACAAGCCCGACAATTGAGATCGTGGCAAGGCCCAGATGGAACAGCAGCTCATTTGCCTTTTCATTGGCGGTTTCGCCGTAATCGCGGGTGATGGAAACGTGGATGCTGTCCGGGATCAGCTGCCCCTTGAGGGCCTCAACCTTGTGCAGCACCTCTTCGGCCACCACCACCGCATTGGCCCCGGCCCGCTTGGCAATCGCCAGCGTGACAGCGGGGGTGCGGTGCAGCCCATGTTCGTCGCGCGTGACCTGGTTCACAATGCTTTGCGACGCATCGGGCACAAAGCTCACATCTGCCACGTCACGCACGTAAACGGCGCGCCCATCGCGCGCGGTGAGCAGCAGGTTCGCAATCTCCACAGGGGCCCGCAGGGTCCGGCCTGCAACCAGCGCGATCTGTTCCCCACGGTCGCGGACCAGCCCGGTTGGGAAGGCGCGGTTGGCGGCCTCGACCTTACCGGCCAGCTGCTGCAGCGTGATGCCGTAAAGCGCCAGCCGCTCCGGGTCGGGGGCAATGCGGATCACCTCGGAGGCATCACCGACCAAATAGGTCAGCCCGACATTCTGGATCTTGGCCATCTCGACCTGCAGCTCACGCGCCACGCGGGTGATGTCCCCGGCGGTCACATCGCCAGCATGGGGGTCGGGCGTCAGCGTCAGCGCGACAATCGCCACATCATCAATGCCACGGCCCACAATCAGCGGCGCATTGATCCCCACCGGAATCCGGTCAAGATTGGCATTCACCTTGTCATGCACCCGCAACACGGCCGCATCAGACGAGGTGCCAACAAGGAACCGCGCCGTGACCATGGCATAGTCATCGCGGGTCGAGGAATAGACATGGTCCACCCCGTTGATGCCCTTGACCATGGTTTCCATCGGCTCGGTCACCAGCTTCATTGCATCTTCGGCCTTCAGGCCCGGCGCCTGAATGTGGATATCCACCAGCGGCACGGAAATCTGCGGCTCTTCCTCACGCGGCAGCGCCCCAAGCGCCACCAGCCCCACGGCAAGGGCTGCAAGGATCATCAGCGGGGTCAGAGCCGAGCCGATAAACGCCTTGGTCAACCCGCCGGCGATACCAAGCGCGGTCTTGTGCGATTGATCACTCATGGCTCCCTCCCGCACCCGCACCTGCGGCCGGGGGGATCGGATCAATGACCACATCCCCGACATTCAGCCCGGTCAGAACTTCAACCATCTGCTGCCCCTCCACGATGAAGGGATCGCCGAGGACCACAGCCCGCTCCACCGGGGTGTCACCACGCCGGATCGTTACGAAATCGAGCCCCATCCGGGTCACCGCTGCCTCAACCGGCACCAGAAGTTTCTCACTTTGCCCAACCGGCAGGCGCACCAGCACGCGGGCATTTACAAAACGGGCGTCAAGCTCTGCCACCTCAACGTCGGCAATCACCCGACCGTTTTCAATCTGCGGGTAGATCTTCACCAACCGGCCGGTTCTGTCTGCGCTGGTTCTGTCTGCCCCGGTTTTGTCTGCCCCGGTTTTGTCTGCATTGTCCGTGCCAATCTGGATCTCGGCCCCTTCGGTCAGAAAGGCCGTGTGGCGTTCCGGGATGGCCAGCCGCAGGTAAACCCCACCGCCGCCGATCTGCGCCACCACTTCGCCGGGCATCACCACCGCACCGCGGGTCACCGGCACCTGCAGCACCCGCCCGGCAATCGGCGCGATCACGGCGCCTTCGGCAGCCTGCTGTTCGATCACCTGTCGCTCCGCCTGCGTGGCTGCGATCTGCCCCTTCACCACATCAACCTGTGTGCGCAGGGCATCCAGCCGCTGGGTGGTGACAACGCCCCGTTCCATCAGGTTTTCCGCACGTTTCAGCTCGCTCTCGGCATTTTCAAGCTGTGCGTTCAATGAGGTCAGCGACGCATCCACCGCCCTCAGACGCAGGTCGAGTTTCTCATCCCAGATCGTGGCAAGCACCTGCCCTTCGGCGACCTGATCCCCTTCGGTGATCCGAAGATCCACCACCGTTCCGCCCAAACGTGAACGGGCGGGGACATTGTCGCGCGGTTCAACCTTGCCAAACACCGCTTTCCAATCGGGCACAGAGACCGGGGTCACGGTATGGGACAGCTCGGCCCAGACAAATGTCGGCAGGACAAGCAAGGGCAAAGACAGCACAAGGCGGGAGAGTGCAAAGACGCGCGACATGAGATTTCCTTTCCATCCACAAGTCCGGGTGTAGGGCGGGCTGGCCGGCCATTCACAGGGCTGAATCTCATATGCATACAAATGAATATAATTCAACCCCGCAGGCGGCAGATGCCAATAAAAACCCCACCCCGGCCGGACCGGGGTGGGGCAATATCTCACCCATGAAACGCCATCAGCGGGTCGGCACCGGCACCTCGCCACGGTAATCATAAAAGCCGCGCCCGGCCTTGCGCCCGACCCAACCCGCTTCCACATATTTTACCAGCAGCGGACAGGGGCGGTATTTGGTATCCGCCAACCCGTCATACAGCACGTTCATGATCGCCAGACAGGTATCAAGACCGATAAAATCCCCAAGCTCCAGCGGCCCCATCGGATGGTTTGCCCCCAGCTTCATCGACGCATCAATCGACGCCACCGATCCCACGCCCTCGTAAAGCGCATAGCAGGCTTCGTTGATCATCGGGATCAGGATCCGGTTCACGATGAACGCGGGATAATCCTCGGCACTTGCGGCCGTCTTGCCCAGACGCTCGACCACGGCCAGAAGGGTCTGATAGGTCTCCTCCGAGGTGGCAATGCCGCGGATCAGCTCCACCAGCTGCATCACCGGCACCGGGTTCATGAAATGAAACCCCATGAACCGTTCCGGGCGATCCGTTTTCGCCGCAAGGCGGGTAATCGACAGGGATGAGGTGTTGGTGGTGAGGATGGTATTTTCCCCCAGCGACGGCGCGAGGCCCGCAAAGATCTGGTCCTTGATATCCTCCCGTTCCGTGGCGGCCTCAATCACCAGATCGGTGCCCCCCAGCTCTCCCAGCTCCGAGGTGGTGCGAATTCGCGCCAGCGCCGCTGCGCGTTCCTCTTCGCTCAGCGCGCCCTTCGAGACCTGACGCGCCGTGTTCTTTTCAATCCGCGCCAGCGCCGCCGCCAGGGCCTCGGCGGAAATATCGTTCAGGACCACTTCGTATCCCGACGTTGCGAACACATGGGCAATCCCGTTGCCCATCTGCCCTGCCCCGATAACGCCTACCGTTTGAATGCTCATTTCCCTTACCCCGCGCAGCAGTATTTGGTTTTGACAGTTGAGTAGAATTCTGCGGCGTATTTACCCTGTTCTCTTGCACCATAGCTAGAGGCTTTTGTACCGCCGAAGGGGACGTGGTAATCGACGCCTGCGGTTGGGAGGTTGACCATGACCATTCCGGCCTGTGCGTTGTGTTTGAAGCTGCGGGCATGTTTCAGGCTTGCGGTGCAGATCCCTGCGGAGAGGCCAAATTCGGTGTCATTGGCGGTGGCCAGCGCCTCGTCGAAATCGGCGACCTTGATGATCGAGGCGCAGGGTCCGAAGATTTCTTCGCGTGAGCTGCGCATCTGGTTGGTGGCCCCGACGAACATGGCCGGTGCCTGGAAAAAGCCTTCGGTGTCACGATTGAGGCGTTCCCCGCCGATCACCTCGGCCCCTTCGGAGCGGGCCAGATCCACATAGCCCAGATTGCCGTTCAGCTGGTTTTCGGACACAACCGGGCCGATCTGCGTGGCCACATCCAGCGGGTTGCCCACGGTAAGCGCCTGCATTTCCGCAGCAAGCCGCTCCACAAACGCGTCATGGATGCCCGCCTGCACGATGATGCGCGAGGACGCGGTGCAGCGCTGGCCGGTTGAGAAGAAGGCGCCATTGAGGACGGTCGAGACGGCAATGTCCATCTCGGCATCGTCCAGGATCACCATCGGGTTCTTGCCCCCCATTTCCATCTGCAGCTTTTTCATACCGCGCGCGGCGTCCACAGCCATGTTGCGCCCCACCGGCACCGACCCGGTAAAGCTGATTGCGGTGACGCCGGGATGATCCACGATGGCCTGCCCGACAACGGAGCCGCGCCCCATCACCAGGTTGAAGATGCCCGCGGGCACGCCGGCCTCATGCAGGATCTCAGCCAGAAGATGCGCCGATCCCGGTGTCAGGTCCGCGGGTTTGAACACCACCGCATTGCCATAGGCCAGCGCCGGGGCGATTTTCCACGCCGGGATCGCAATCGGGAAGTTCCAGGGCGTGATCAGGCCCACAACCCCCACCGGCTCGCGCGACACTTCCACATCCACATCCGGGCGCACCGAGGCCACCGCATCCCCGGTCACACGGATCGCCTCTCCGGCAAAAAAGCGAAAGATCTGCGCCGCGCGGACGGTTTCCCCGATGGCTTCCGCCAGCGTCTTGCCCTCTTCGCGGGCCAGGATCGTGCCGATCTCATCCTTGCGGGCAAACAGCGCCCCCGCCACCGCCTCAAGCAGGTCCGAGCGCAGTTGCGGCGAGGCATTCGCCCAGGCCGGAAGCGCCGCATTGGCCGCCGCCACCGCGTCATTGACCTGTTCAACAGAGGCATGGGCATAGGTGCCAATCACATCCGACAGGTCTGCGGGGTTGAGGTTTGGAACGGCATCCACGCCATCCAGCCATTCACCGGCAATCAGGTTTCGCTTCATCGGCTCTCTCGTCATGTTTGAAGGTCAGGGAAAGACGAGGAAAGCCGCAGATGTCAAATCTGGGGAGATATGTACGGCTTTCCTCAGGGATCCGGCCACCAAGAGGAACAAGTGGCCGGATCTGTTCGACGGGATCAGGCGAAGGCCTGCAACCCGGTCTGGGCACGGCCCAGGATCAGCGCATGCACGTCATGGGTGCCTTCATAGGTGTTCACCGTCTCAAGGTTCACCATGTGACGGATCACGTGGAAGTCCTGGCTGATGCCGTTGCCGCCATGCATGTCACGGGCCAGACGCGCAATATCCAGCGCCTTGCCACAATTGTTGCGCTTGATCAGCGACACCATCTCCGGCGCGGCTTTCGCCTCATCCATCAGGCGGCCGACGCGCAGCGCGGCCTGCAGGCCCAGGGTGATCTCGGTCTGCATATTGGCCAGTTTCAATTGGAACAGCTGCATCTGCGCCAGCGGCTTGCCGAACTGTTTGCGGTCCAACCCATATTGACGGGCACCGTGCCAGCAGGCCTCAGCCGCCCCCATCGCGCCCCAGGCAATGCCGTAACGCGCGCGGTTCAGACAGCCAAACGGACCTTTCAGACCCGAGACATCCGGCAGCAGGGCGTCTTCGCCCACTTCGACATTGTCCATCACGATCTCGCCGGTGATCGACGCGCGCAAAGATTGCTTGCCTTCGATCTTCGGAGCAGACAGCCCCTTGGTGCCTTTGTCCAGCACAAAGCCCTTGATCTTGCCATCATGGGCGTCCGATTTGGCCCAGACCACAAACACATCCGCGATCGGCGCGTTCGAGATCCACATTTTCGACCCGTTCAGAACATAGCCGCCGTCAACCTTTTTGGCAGTGGTTTTCATCGAACCGGGATCGGACCCTGCATCCGGTTCAGTCAGGCCAAAGCAGCCGATCCACTCGCCCGACGCCAGTTTCGGCAGGTATTTCGCGCGCTGCTCTTCGGTGCCATAGGCATAGATCGGATACATCACCAGCGAGCTTTGCACCGACATCATCGAACGGTAACCACTGTCGATGCGCTCCACCTCGCGCGCCACCAGACCATAGGTCACGTAACCTGCGCCAATGCCGCCGAATTTCTCCGGGATGGTGGTGCCCAGCAGGCCCATTTCACCCATCTCACGGAAGATCTCCGGGTCGGTCTCCTCGCGCGCAAACGCCTCGGTCACACGCGGCATCAGCTTGTCTTCGCTATAGGCGCGGGCCGCATCGCGGACCATACGCTCATCTTCGGTCAGCTGGTCTTCCAGCAGGAAGGCATCGTCCCAGTTGAAGGACGCCAGCGCCGGCTGGGATTGGGGGGAAAGATCTTTCGCCATATCTTTGTCTCCTGTTCGCGGCTTACGCGGCGGTTTTGCTGATGGCAGCTTCAATCGAAGCCTCAAGAATGTCCATCGCCTCGTCGAGCTGTTCCATCGGAATGGTCAGTGGCGGCAGAAGGCGCACAGCATTGGCGCGGGTGCCGCAGGGCAGAATGATCAGACCACGCGCCTCGGCCTCAGCCACAATGGCCTGGGTCAGCGCGGGATCCGGGGCGTTGGTGTCACGGTCGGTGACCAGTTCAAAGGCAATCATCGCGCCCAGGCCACGCACGTCGCCAATCGCTTCCATCCCCTGGCGCGCCGCCAGCGCGTTCAGACGGGATTTGACCTTCTCACCGATCTCCGTGGCGCGGTCGCAAAGCTTCTCTTCCTCGATCACGTCAAAGACAGCATTGGCCGCCGCCACCGCCAGCGGGTTGCCCGCATAGGTGCCGCCGATGCCGCCCACCGGGGCAGCATCGACAACCTCGGCCCGGCCAGTCACGGCTGAGAGCGGGAAGCCGCCCGCCAGGCCCTTGGCCATGGTCACCAGATCGGCGGCCACGCCCGCATGCTCAAACGCAAAAAGTTTACCCGTCCGCGCAATCCCGGCCTGCACCTCATCCGCAATCAGGATGATGCCATAGTCGTCACAGATCTTGCGCAGGGCGCGCAGGAACTCTGGCTGGGCGATGTTGAAGCCCCCTTCGCCCTGCACCGGTTCAATGATCATCGCCGCCACGCGTTCCGGGTCGATCGAGCTTTTGAACATATTGTCCAGGATCGCCAGCGACTGTTCGACCGTGACCCCGTGGAATTCATTCGGGAACGGCGCATGCAGCACTTCCGGCGGCATCGCCCCAAACGCTTTCTTGTAAGGGGTCACCTTGCCACAAAGCGCCATGCCCATCAAAGTGCGCCCATGGAAGGCGCCGGAAAAGGCAATCACACCCGAGCGGCCGGTATAAGCGCGCGCCATCTTGACCGCGTTTTCCACCGCTTCCGCACCGGTCGTGACCATCATGGTCTTCTTCTTGAAGTCCCCCGGCGTCGACGCGTTCAGACGCTCCGCCAGCGCGATATAGCTTTCATAAGGCGCCACGTGGAAACAGGTATGGGTGAACGCCTCGGACTGCGCCGCCACCGCCGCCATCAGCTTCGGGTGACGATGGCCGGTATTGTTCACGGCAATGCCCGCCGCAAAGTCGATATAACGCTTGCCATCGGCATCCCACAGCTCGGCATTCTCTGCGCGCACCGCATAAATGCCACGGGTGGCCACACCATTGGCAACAGCCTCGGCGCGGCGGGATTTGAGGGTTTCAGTCTTGCTCACGTGAGGCTCCTCCACAGGTGACGGAATGTGTCTCCCCCAAAAAATCCGGGATCGATTCACATATTCATTGATTCTCGCATCCTGTATTGCTCAATTTATTGAGCATTGCTAGAGGTGAGTTTGGACAAAACTCGCTGAATCGCCCAATCTGGCAAAAAGCGATGAAAGGACCCAATCCATGGTGGACGAATTTGACGTTGGCACCCGTTTGAAGCAGCTAAGACAGCAATTCAACATGTCTCAAAGGCAGCTCGCCGAATCCGCAGGCGTGCCACACGGGCAGATCTCGATGATCGAAACCAACAGATCCAGCCCATCCGTCGCAAGTTTGCGCAAAATTCTGGGCGGTTTCGGAATTTCCATGTCAGAGTTTTTTGAACCCGACGCAACAACAACCTCACAAAACTTCTTCACACCCGCAGAACTCAGAGACCTCACATCCCTCCTCTACCAGGGAAACGAAGCCGCACAGAAAAAAATAACCCTCAAACAGGTCGGAGACGCAAAACTCCACGGCCTCCAGATCCTGCACGAAAGATACGAACCCGGCGCCGATACAGGCGAAACCATGATCGAACATGACGCAAATGAAGGCGGTATCGTCATCGAAGGCGAACTCGAAATCACCGTCGGACCAGAAACCAGAACCCTCAAAGCCGGCGACGCATACCTCTTCAACTCAAAAGAACCACACAGATTCAAAAATAACTCAGACAGAGTATGCAAAGTCATATCTGCTTGCACCCCTCCATACCTATAAAGGACCTCACATGACCCCACTTGCCGGACTAAAAGTTGTCGAACTTGCCCGAATTCTCGCAGGCCCCTGGATTGGCCAGTCGCTTGCCGACCTGGGCGCAGATGTCATCAAGGTGGAGAGCCCGGCGGGCGATGACACCCGCAAATGGGGGCCTCCGTTCATTGAACGCGACGGCGACAAAAGTGCTGCCTATTACTATGCCGCCAACCGGGGCAAGGACTGCGTGACCTGCGATTTCCGCACCCCCGAAGGGCAGGCGCAGGTGCGTGAGCTGATCCGGGACGCGGATATTCTGATCGAGAATTTCAAGGTCGGCGGGCTTGCCAAATACGGGCTGGATTATGACAGCGTGAAAGATCTGAACCCGCGCCTGATCTACTGCTCGATCACCGGGTTTGGGCAGGATGGCCCCTATGCCAAGCGGGCGGGGTATGATTTCCTGCTGCAGGGCATGTCAGGGCTGATGTCGATCACTGGCGAGCCGGATCGTCAGCCCCAGAAAGTGGGGGTCGCGGTCACTGATATCGTGACCGGGCTTTATGGTACCATTGGCGTGCTGGCCGCAGTTGAGCAACGCCACCGCACCGGCAAGGGCCAGCATATCGACATGTCCCTTCTGGATTGCGCCACGGCGATGCTGGCCAATCAGGCGATGAATTATCTGGCCACAGGCGAAAGCCCCGAGCGGCGCGGGAACGCGCATCCAAATATCGCGCCCTATCAGGTTCTGCCGACCGCGGACGGGCATTTCATTCTGGCCGTTGGCAATGATGGGCAGTTCCAACGGTTCTGCGAGGTGATCGACCGCGAAGACCTTCGGGAAAATCCCGATTTTGCCACCAATCAGCTGCGCGTTGAGAACCGGGAGGTTCTGACGATCGAAATCGAGCAGGAAACGCAGAAATGGCAAAAGGCCGATCTTCTGGACGCGCTGGAGGCCGCCACGGTGCCCGCTGGCCCGATCAACTCGATCGGTGAAGCATTTGACGACGCTCAGATCAAACACCGGGGCATGGAAATTGCACCGGAAGGGGTGCGCGGGGTGCGTGGCCCCTGGGTCTTTTCGGATGCGAGCCTGGCCCTGGACAAATCGGCACCCGTCTTGCCGAAACCCTGATCCTGCCCCCAAAACGAGCATCAGGCCGGGCCATTCCGCCCGGCCTTTTTTTGGTCCTGCGGAAATGAGCACAGAGCCAGAAAACTAGTTTTCTAGTTTTCTAGTTTTCTAGTTTTCTAGTTTTCTAGTTTTCTTCGAAATCCACCTCCCCTCCCAAAACCACAACAAAAAAGGCCGCCCGCCTGAAAACAGGACCGGGCGGCCAGTTATGGGAGTGTCTGAACAGACACGGGCCGGCGCCACGGGGTGCAGCGCCGGATCTGGTTTGGCTTAGAACAACAGGTTCGGCAGCCAGAGGGCGATTTCCGGGAAGGCCACAACCAGCGCCAACCCGATGATCTGCAGCACCACAAAGGGCAATGCCGCTTTGTAGATATCCACGATGGTGATCTCGGGCGGCGCCACAGAGCGCATGTAGAAAAGGTTGTATCCGAACGGGGGCGTCAGATAGGCCGACTGCATCGACAGGATGAACAGCACCGCAAACCAGGTGGTGTCAAAGCCAAGGTCACGGACAATTGGCACAAAAAGCGGCACCGTGATGAACACGATCGCAAAGTCATCCAGAAACATGCCGAGCACAAAATAGGTGGCCAGCATGGCAATGATCACCCACATTGGCGACAGGTCAAAATCTTCGATCAACTCACCGACAATCTGCCCGGCCCCCAGCCCCACATAGATCTTCGAAAAGAACACGGCCGCGATGGTGATCCACATCAGCATCCCCATCAGCTTGGTGGTGGTCAGCATGACATAGCGCAGCATGTCCCAGCTGAGACGGCGCTGGATCCCGGCAATGACCAGCGCACCGAACGCCCCAATCGCAGAGGCTTCGGAGGGTGAGGTGACACCGCCGATGATACAGCCCAGAACGGTGACAATCAGGATACCCGGCGCAATCAGGAAACGCAGCGACAGGAATTTCTCTTTGGCCGAGAACTGCTCTTCTGCCGGGGGGCCCATCAGCGGGTTGATACGGCAACGCACGAGGATATAGGCAATATATATACCGGCCAGCATCAGGCCCGGCACAAGGCCAGCGGCAAAAAGCTTGCCCACGCTGTCACGCGACAGGAAGGCATAGATGATCATCAGAACCGAAGGGGGGATGAGAAAGCCCAACGCGCCCCCGGCCATGATTGTCCCGGTCACAAGCTTGCTGTCATATCCGCGCTTCAGCATCGCCGGCAGCGCAATGATCCCCAGCGACACAGTTGCCGCCCCGGACACGCCGGCCATGGCCGCAATCAGCGCACAGATGATCACTGTGCCAATGCCCAATCCGCCGGGCAAACGGCCCATCAGCTTGTGAATCATTTCAAACAGGTCGTCGGTAATGCCCGACCGCTGCAGCACCAACCCCATGAAGATGAACATTGGCAGGGCCACAAGAAGGAAATTGTCCATCGCCGAGAAGGTTGAGGAAATCAGCAGGTCCAGCCCGCCATCCCCGTAAATCATCCAGGCACTGCCCACGCCGCAAATGGTCAAGGCCCAGGCCAGCGGCGCGCCCAGCGCCATCAGCCCCAGCATCGACAAAAACATGATCGCAGTGATCGTAAGGGGATCCAGATCCGCCATTTTACACTCCCAACCGGGGCCCGTTCCGCCCCTTTTTCGTATTAGTCTTGCGCCTCGGGTACATATTCCGGGTCGGTCTGCGAACTGTCCTCGCCATCGCGCGGATCTTCGAACTCAATCCCCACCATGGTCAGGAAGGCGCGCAGGAACTCGGCCAGGTTCTGCAGCCAGACCAGCCCGACAGCCACCGGGATCACCGTCTTGATCGGATAAAGCGCCGGCTGCCAGATCGACTTGTTCGAATATTCGCGCACGGCCCAGCTTTCGGCGGCAAACTCCACCGCCATGACAAAAAAGATCCCCATGACCAGCAGGCCGATGGCAAAAATGATCACGTCACAGGTGGCGCGGGCGCGCTCGCCCAACATGCCCCAGATCACCTCAGAGCGCACATGTCCGCCGTGGCGCAGCGTGAAGGCACCTGCAAGTATGCAGAAACCGCCATAGAGCATCGTCGACATTTCATGCGCCCAGATCGTGGGCGAATTAAGGAAATAGCGTGCGACAATTTCCAGCATCAGCACGGCAATCATCGCAAGCGTCAACCAAGAAATGGCCCGTCCGACGAACTCGGACAGGCCATCTTGAATGACAAGATATCTTGTCACCCAACCCATTACAGGCGCCCTTGGGCCTTCGCATTGGCAACCAGAGCGTCAATGAACTTCTGGTTGCGCGGGCTGCGGGCGGCTTCTTCCTGCCACACGCCTTGCGCGGCCTGGGTCAGCGCTTTGCTGTCCGCATCCGGCAGGGTGGCGTATTGGAACGTGCCTTCAGCCACGCCTTCGTTGCCGTCAGCCAGCCACTGGTGGATGTCGTCGGCAAACTGCTGGATCGCGGTTTTCAGGATGTCCTTATGCTCATCCGAAAGCTTGTTCCAGCTGTCGGGGTTGGCAAGGAAAGTTTCGGTCCAACCCGGCATCAGCATGTTCATGAAGGTGTAGTTCTGAGCGGTTTCGTGCAGTTTCAGCTGCTCGTATTCCACCGGACCACCATAGATCGCACCGTCGATCACGCCGGTCGACATGCCGATATACAGTTCCTGCGCGGGCAGGTAAACGGTCGGGATGTCAAAGGCCGACAGAACCTTGGCCACGTTCGAGGTGGCGCGGATCTTGCGGGTTTTCAGGTCTTCCAGCGAGGTCACCGGCTCTTTGGTCAGCAGGTCGTAGTTGTGGCCATAACCTTTGCCCAGATAAACGGTGCCCGCTTCGGCATAGGCTTCAGTCAGCAGCGCATTCACTTCGGCGCTTTCGAACAGGCCCTTGGCTTCGTCCACGGTTGCCCATGCGCCCGGCAGACCAGCTTCGATATTGCCCACGTCAATCTGACCCGACCAGTAGCCACCCGTGCCGTGCACGATGTCGACGGTGCCCTTGGCAACAGCATCTGCAAACTGGTCCGAAGCCACCAGCTCGCCACCGCGGAAATACTGGATCCGCAGCGTGCCGTTCGAGGCATCCTTGACCGCATCACGGAACTTCTTGGCGATCGGGTCGATCTCGGTGCCATAGAAGGTGTGGAACCGCAGGCGCACGGTGTCAGCCGACGCGGTGGTTGCAACGGTGGCCAGGGCGGCAGCACCGGCCAGGGCACCAAGGGCCGCGCGGCGCGTAAAGGTTGTGAAAGTCATTTTGTCTCCTCCCGAGGCAAGGCCTCACAGTCTTCAGGGATACCGTCCGGTCACGCAGAGCAGCAGGCCGGTATGCCTCCGGCTCCTACAGCATCCCGCCAATGCCGCGCAATATTTTAAGCAATTTACGCGGCGTTTTTGCGCAATTTCATGCGCACTTTTGATCAAAAACGACAGGGGTGTTTTTGTAATATTTTTTATTTTCAGAGATTTACCCTGAATTCTAACGAATTATTGCAAACTGCCTTTTTGCGATTCCCCACGCCGAATGCGCCCAAAATTGTCGCATAAGTTACCCCGGGTCACGATTCGAATCCTGATTGACGCCCCCTTGGCAAATTTCGTTATCGCAAACAGAAACACCCTGAACCGTCAGGCTCAGGGTGCGATTGGGGGACCTCAGGCGTTTCGGGTCCATCCTGAGACACATATCTGCCTCGAAACACCCGGATCAGTGATCCCTCTTGCTGTGTTTCAGGTCACGTCGCCCTGGCTGAGCCGCTCGAAATCCGACGCGTCATGGCGTTCGTGCAGCTGTTCCTCTTCCGGGCCCCAGGTGCGGTTCACAATACGACCGCGCTGAACGGCGGGACGCTCCAGAATGTCTTCCGCCCAGCGCCGCAGATGCCTGTAGCTTTCGACCTGCAGGAACTCCCCCGCGCCATAGGCCTGCCCCAGCACAAGGTTGCCATACCAGGGCCAGGTTGCGATATCGGCAATTGTATAGCTGTCGCCACCAAGGAAGCGATGCTCCGCCAGCTCGCGGTCCAGCAGATCCATCTGCCGCTTGACCTCCATCGTAAAGCGGTTGATGGGGTATTCGTATTTTTCCGGCGCATAGGCGTAGAAATGCCCGAAACCGCCGCCCAGATAGGGGGCCGATCCCTGCAACCAGAACAGCCAGTTCATGACCTCGGTCCGATGGGACAGATCTTCTGGCAGGAAGTGGCCGAATTTCTGGGCGAGGTAGAGCAGAATGTGGCCGCTTTCAAACACGCGGATCCCGGTGTCGCGGTCGAACAATGCGGGAATTTTCGAGTTTGGGTTCACCGCCACAAAACCGGAGGAAAACTGGTCGCCCTCACCGATGCGGATCAGGTGGGCATCATACTCCGCCCCCGCAACGCCCAGCGCCAGCAGCTCTTCCAGCAAGATGGTGACCTTCTGACCATTCGGCGTGCCCAGAGAGTAGAGCTGGAGCGGGTGGTCACCAACCGGCAATTCCCTGTCATGTGTGGCCCCGGCAACGGGGCGGTTGATCTTGGCCCATTCGCCCCCGTTTTCCTCATCCCAGGTCCAGACCTTCGGCGGTTCATATATGTCTTTAGGTGCCATTGGTTCTCCTTACCACGTCTGTGACCAGCACCTGGGCTGGCGGCTGCTTTACACGGAAGATATGGAACGCCCCGGCCCAAAGGCAATGGGCAGACCATAATCCCGCCGGGAAATACGATGACAAATCCGTGAAATCCCAACCCGCCACCACGGGTCAGGTGTCTGGCTGTTTCAGCACCTCTGCCAGAACCGGGAGGAGGTGCGACGGTCGGAAAGGCTTTGTCACAAACGGGAAATCCGCCAGCTCCGGAAACCCCGCATCCGCAGGTGAGATGGAAAAGCCGCTCATCATGATTGCCTTGAGGCCCGGCTGGATATCCGCCAGCGCGCGATAGGTTTCCCAACCATTGCGACCCGGCATGGTGATGTCGATCAAGGCACAATCAAACGGCCCTTTGCCGCGCATCAAAGCCAGCGCGCCATCGCACCCCTGTGCAACAAACGGGGCATATCCTGCCTTGGTCAGAGAGGTTCTGAGCATCGCCCCCAAGACCTCTTCGTCATCCACCACCAAAACCTTCTGCGCACGCGCCGCGCCCCCCTGCGCCGCGCCATCCGCACATGTCGCGTTCTCTGCCCCGGCAGACGGCGCTGCCACCGGGGGAAAGGCGAAGCAGAACGTGGTCCCCTGCCCTTCCCCTGTGTCCAGCATGATCGCCGCCCCATGGGCACGGGCAATCCCCAGCACCGCCGCCATCCCCAGCCCCTTGCCGTTCTCCTTGGTGGTAAAATAGGGATCAAACACTTTTGCCGCGACCTCGGCCGACATGCCCGGACCTGTGTCAGACAGCTCCAGAAGCACACACTCCCCTTTGGTGCGAGCAGATTCAAACACCATGCGCCCGCGCTCCTCCAATGTCAGGGGGCGGCGCTGCAGCCGGATTGTGATGCAACCCTCGCCTTCCGTCATGGCCTCCATCGCGTTCAGCACGAGGTTCATCAGCAACTGGGCAATCTGCGTCTTGTCCGCCTGCACCCAGAGTGGCTGTTCGGGCAGCTCCAACTGCAGGTCAAATTGCGTCGCTGAAAAGGGCAACAATCGCAGCGCCTCACGGATGGTCTCTCCGAATTGCACCGGCTGCATCTGACCGGCACCCGCCCCTTTGGCATAATCCAGAAGGCGCCCCACAAGGCTGGTGGACGCCTCCAGGCACGAGCTGATCACATCAAGGCTGTTGCGCGCCGGATGGTCCGGTTCCAGCACGTCCAAAGCAAGCTCCGAATGCCCAACCATACTGGCCAGCAAATTGTTGAAATCATGCGACAGGCTGCTTGCCATCAATCCCAGGCTTTCGGTCTTCTGTTTGATCAGAAACGCAGCCTCCGCCGCGCGGCGCAGCTGATCCGACTGGTGACGACGCAGCTCGGTCTCAACCCGATGCACAAGCAGTCGCAACAAATCGCTCTCCCCCAACCGTTCCGACATGTGCCGGTCGTTTAGCAAAGCGATGTGACCAATGACCCGCCCCTCTGCATCACGCAAAGCAATTCCCAGATAAGCCTGCACCCCCTGTTCGGCAAAGGCGGGCTGATTGGGAAACATCTGTTGCAACCCCTCTTCGATCAGGAGTTTGCTTCTCTTCCGAAGCCCGTCGCAAGGGGACCCTTCATAAGGGACCAGCACCCCCTGAAGCGCAGGCACATCCACCCCGGCCAGGCAATATCCGAGAATGCGGAAATGGTCGGGATCACTGTCGACACATTCGGCGATAAACACTGTTTTCAGCGCCAGCGCCGCCTGCAAGCTGGCAGCCAATCGCGGAAACCGCGCGGTGCCATCATCCGCCTCTGCATCCTGCAAAAGCGCACTGAGCGTCGCGATCTTTCCGCGCATTTCCAGCTCATACCCCAAACGGGCCGAAAATCGTTCAAGCAACTCAAGCGCGGACCGGCTGTCATCCTCGCCGACCTTGCGCTTCCAACTGGCCTGCACCAGGCCAATGATTTCCCCAACCGAATTGCGAAGCGGCATCCCCACATAGGAGTGAAACCCGTAGCGCCGGAAAAAACTGTCCCGCGGATAGAGGTTTTGCACATTGCCCAACACAACCAGAGCCCGCCCCGACACCACCACCTCATGACAGGGCGCCCCCAGGGTTTCATACTCAAACAACGCACGATCATTGTCCCGGAACGAGCTGGCACAGACTTGCACCCGCTCGTGTTCAAACATCCGAAACGCACCGATTGTGACCATTTCCGCCTGTAGCTGCAGGCCTGCAAATTGCACAAACTGATCGAAGAAGGCCTGACCGGAGGCTGATTGAAGCGGTGCTTCGGAGGAAAAGGGAACTGTCAAAGATACCCCCCATGGCCGTGATATGCGCCACTCATCCCCACGACCTCATCCATCCGCAAGCAAAGTCGCCTCATCCGCCAGGATTGACAACAACCGATCCTGGGTGACCGGTTTGAAAATATTGCGCCCCACGGACAGGCTCCTTGCACGCGCAATCATCTTGGCCGCCATGATCGACGTATCCGCCCCCCCGGTCATGAAGCGTATCCGCAACGGGCGATCCACCCCGGCCAACCCCTCAACCGCCTGGATCCCGTCCAGTTCAGGCATGTTGATGTCCACCAGCAAAAGGGCTGCCCCCCCTGCCAACTGCACCTGATCCAGAAGCTCCCGCCCATTTGCACAGACCACAACAGACCAGCCATCGCGCTCAGCCACCGTTTTGAGGAACAGGGCAAAATCGGAATTGTCATCTGCAATATACAGTTGCTTCATGTCAAAATGGCCCTAACTGCGCTCACGCAACCTGAAGGATAGTTTGAGCTGTCAGTAAAACTTTGAGATGCATCAATATGCAACCGCTTTCGACACCCGAGAGCAAATTTCCCGCTGGTTGAAGGCATCATGAAGGCGCAAGGGGCGCTTGAAGCGAAGTCTGTTAGGCAAGGAAAAACGGAAACAGCCCTGAGGGCTGCTCACCCCAAGCACTCGATCTACTCTCTCAATGATGTGAAATGGCGGAGACGAAGGGATATCCTACTTCAATCTGCCGATGTAACGATACCAGTGGGTTAGCTTGGACCACGCCCGAAGTACTTGCATGGACTGTACCAGATGACTGGACCATGGGAAGGGGATGTCGCCAGAAAACCCACCAAATTTCGTGCGGGTAGCGGTTCCGTTACTTTCGCTTTCCCCAACCGGCCCCAGAATTCATAACCGTGCTACTCCGTCGAGCGTGAGCGCATCAGCGTCCCGATCTCGGCGGCGACCATCAGGGGATCGACACCGGAGATAATCTCGCCGTTGCTGGCCAGCTTGTGTTTCTCATACTTCGCCAGAACGGCCTGTTCGATCTCTCGGGCGGTGTCCTCACTCGCGGTCGGTTGCTTCGCGTCTACACGCCAGCGTAGCCCTGTCACTTCTTCTGCCAACGGGCCGTTATGTGCCGCTTCCCTTGCTTCTGGTGCATTGGAATACCCAACCTTGACCGCCAGTGCCTTCTTCTTCGCGTCACGCAGCACCAGCGTGTAGACATACCAGATGTCGTGATCCCCAAACGTGCCAGTGTAGCTGCCCTGATGCTTCGGGGCCAACTTGCTGTTCTTCTGCGCCACCAGCCCCTTGCCGAAATCGGTTTTGGGTAAAGCAGGCGGCACATCCTGCCGGTCCAGCGCCAGCAAAGGCTCGGCGGTGATCTCGTCCAGCTCGACCACCTTCGACTGCGCTTGCAGATGGTGGTTCGGGGTCAGCGGCCCGACCAGCTGGGCAAACATGTTGTCCGGCGAAGTGATCTCCCAGACCGCAATGGGATGCAGTGCGAAAGGGAACCGGATCACGCTGTCGAACTCGGGGTTCTCGTGGCGGCGTGGCAGACCATAGTCCTGCGTGTTCACCTCAAGGTCGGACACGCGAAACACGCCCAGCACCCGGCCCTGATCCTGCGGGGCTGTCGGTTCGCCCTTGGTGCCAACTGTGAAGACAAGGTCGCCCTCCGTCAGAACCTTACGAGCATGTGACCGCGCGGCTTTCGAGGCAAACGTCATCGGCCATGCCGGGTTGCCGGGCGGTCCCCAGACATAGGTGAAGAAGACCTTGGTCATATCTTCTCACCCACCCAGCTCATCCCGATCACCGTACACAGCTCAGGAACCGCATTACGATCCGGTAGGCGGGTTCATAGGCCCGGAACGCTCTTTCATCCGGTTGTAGCTCGCCGTGCAGGAGCGAGTTGCGGAGGGCGTAGATCACTTCAACCAAACCGAAAAACAATTCCTCACTGGTGCAGCGGAACTCAAAATCCCCAGCGACGATTGGGCGTTCCGTGCCGACCAAGAGATTACTCATCGGGCGCGGGCAGCAGACTTGATAGAGGCCGCGCAGGTGCCCCTGCATCGTCTGGGAAAGGCCGACATACTGGGGATGCACGATCAAGTCTGCTTCATCATAATCCGCCTGAGTGATCGTTGCCGTCACCTGCCCGCCCCGGTTCGTGACGGTCGAAATCCATTGCCCATTCTGCTTGTTCACAGTGAACGTGATCGCTCGGCTGACGGTGGACTGCGGGAGCTGGATGCGCTGGCGGATGGCGACCGATGTAAAGGTGATGCGTTCCAGCACATCATCTTCTCGGGCGACCTCGATCTGATAGTTTTCAAGGAAACGGTGCAAATCGGCAATGAGCAGTTTCAGCTCTTGCGCATCCTCCGTATCCCGCCGGGGCCGTCCGTCTGGTCCGTTTTCACGCGGGCGCAGAAGCGGCAATATCTCGGATCGAACCGGGTTGGCATGGGTCTTCACGTATTCGATCCCATTCCGATCTCGACGGCTTCCGGCTTCTTCTCGGAACCAAGCGTTGAACGCCGCCCAAGCTTTCACGAACGGCCCGATGTAGTCGATTTCCGCCCGTTCCTTCCATAGCCGTGCATTGTTGGGCAGACGGGCCATCAGATCGCCTCCTCTGCTTGATCGAGGAAGGCCATCGCGGCGGGTTCGCCGTCTTCAATGGCGATCTCGACGGCGCGTTTTGCAGCGTCGAGCAACTTGCGGGCGCGATGACGGGCGGCGAAGCCATCTTGCACGATCTTGGTGATTTCGGAGGAGACATCGGCAACGGCGTCTGGAACCGGGATCGAGAGCAAATCGCGCTCGCTGAAACGTGGGTGCTGTGAACCGTCCTGACACCATTTCAAGATGGTCTGCACCGGGGCAGAGCGAAGGAACACCATCAACGTCTCAGGCGAAATCGCTGTGCCATTGGGACGCAGGACGAAGAACTCCGACGACCCGACTGACGGGATGTCATCCCCGGTTCGAACCACGGCGACCTCTTTCAGGTAGGCACGAAGGCGAGAAATAGCGACGTCGCCATCCTTGAACACCTTCTTCATGCTGCCAATATCGGCGGCAACGCTGGGTTCCTTCTCGGCATCCAGTAATGGCACAAGCGCGTCGGTCAGGTCATAGTTTCGGACCCGAATTGTCGGGTCCACACGGCTTGGAACCCACTGGTCGCGCACGCTTCTCACGCGCTCTGAGAGAGGTTGACCCGGCAGCGCTGCAAGAGATTTCTTCACCTGCTCCTTCGCAGGCATGAAGTACTGAGCATCTATGCGCCCCGACGAGAAAACATCTGCAACACAGGCGACATAGGTAAGCGGCTCGGGCGGCGTCCAATCAGCGAGGCCGAGCGACTTGGTTAGGGTCAGGATTCATAACCAGAAGATGACTACAGCAGCGAGGGCGCATGCTGACAGGAAGACCTTCGGACACCTGTCATAGCGCGTCGCGACGCGTCGCCAATCCTTGAGGCGGGCGAAGCTGTTCTCGATTTTGTGGCGTTTACGATAGCGCAGCTCGTCGTGCGGGATCGGGACCTTGCGGTTCTTCCGACATGGTATACAAGGCTTGATCCCCCTGTTTTCAAGGGCTTGGCGATACCAATCGGCATCGTAGCCCCGATCCGCCAACAGGTGTTTGGCGGGCGGCAGGGCATCCAGCAAAGCCCGTGCGCCGATGTAGTCGCTGCGCTGGCCTGCCGTCAGGAACAGACGCAAGGGCCGCCCCATCGCGTCGGTGACGGCGTGCAGCTTGGAGTTCATTCCGCCCTTCGTACGACCAATCAGGCGGCAGGGGTTGTGATTGGCCCCCCCTTTTTCAGGCCCAGGCTGGAGGCGGTGCGGTGTGTCTTGAGATGGGTCGCGTCAATCATCAGCGTGTCAGTTTCGCCACCCTGATCGGCCAGCTCCAAAAGCATCCGGGCGAAGATGCCTTTCTCGCTCCATCGCTTCCAGCGGCTGTAGAGCGTCTTGTGAGGGCCATAGGCTTCTGGCGCATCCCGCCACCTTAACCCATTGCGGTTTATGAAGATAATCCCAGACAGCACCCGCCTGTCATCCACACGTGGCTTGCCGTGCGACTTCGGGAAGAAAGGCGCCAGCTTGGCCATCTGCGCTTCGTTCAACCAGTAAAGATCGCTCATGTCACCGCTCCGTTTTCCGAACTGTGAATCACGCCGTGCGACAAAAATCAATGCATCCTGACCCTAGGGTATCTTCTGCTTGGATTTGCTTTCTCGTGTTCAAATCACGGGTGGTCCGCGACGTGCGAACCATCGAAACAATTCTGTTTTCGAACTCGTCTGATACCTTCGGCACCCAAAGCTGATCCATGTCTTCCAAGATCAGGCCTTTTTGGACCGCACCTCGCGTCATGCGCTCAATTTGGTTTTGACCATGTTCGGAGCGTAGGAATACCGCCAGATATTCTGGCGAAACTTTTCGCGGGCGCAGAATGGCCAATTTGCAAGAACATGTCGCAGGCTCTTCGGACGCGACGAGGCTCAATTCCCCGATGGTTCCGATGATCGACAGAAGGACATCACCCTTCTTGAGGTGCGAGCGCACCATGTGCTTTTGATCGAAAGCCTTGCGGGTGATGTGAATAGGCGCAGCAGTTTCGACGAAAAACCGCCCCGTTACATCTTGTCCGCGATAGTACGGCACGCCCTCATCAACAAAGTCTTGGCTGATCGAGAAGTGATTGCCATCCGAAACGCGGGTTAGTGTCGCAACATCATCCCGTTCCCATTTCTCAATCAACTCGGCAGACCGCAAAAAGCGCTTCTGGAAGTATTCCGCGTCGATCCGGGCGGTTCGTTCCAAATCCGCTGAGCTTGCAACCGTGGCTTCAAGCCCCTCCAACAGACCGCTTAGGCGGCCTTGGTCGAAGGGGCGGCCCGAAAAAAACTGAGGCCCTCCTTGCGGGCAAATTCCTCGAACGCTTCGGCCACTCCGTCCTCGGTCAGCGCATCGTGGTTGAACAGGTCGTGGGCGACGACGAAATGCCCATGCGTGTCGCGCAGGAAGGTTCCATCCGGGTTCTTGCGGTACACCTTGCGGCCCGAGTTATCGACGCTCTCGACCTGCTGCGTGGCGAAGAAGATGTCGTAGTCCTCGACCTTCGGGCAGAGCGGCCCCGCCTTGGCATCGTCGTTCCATTTCTGGACGAACAAGACGCTGGTCTTGGTCCCGGTATGCGGCTTGAACGTGTTCGGGTGCAGACCCACCACGGCAAGGATGCGGCACTTCTCCATGATGTATTCGCGCAACCGCTGGTCGGACGAATTGTTGAACCGCCCCTGCGGCAGCACCACCGCCATACGCCCACCTGGCTTGAGGAAATCGAGGTTCCGCTCGATGAACAGCAGGTCACGCGCCACGGCCCGTTCCAGCTTGTTCGACTTGGCGTTGTGGGCCAGGTCATACGGCGACAGCATGTCCGACTGCTTGATGTCGCCCGCGAAGGGCGGGTTGGCCATCAGCACGTCGAAGGCGAAGTTGCGATAGTCCTTCTGCCGGGTGCTCTCACGCAGCTTGCGCAACCGCCGCCAGCCATCGCCGTAGGTGTCCTGCCAATCGTCCTGCTTCACCGTCTCATCCCACTTGGTGAAATCGAGCGTGTTCAGGTGCAGCACGTTGGTTTCGCCGTCCCCTGCGATCAGGTTCAGGCAGCGTGAGACACGAACGCTTTTCTCGTCGAAGTCGATGGCAAAGACGTTGTCGCGGACGTAATCGACACAGCGGGCGGGCTTTTCGTCCATGGTGAAGAGGTGGCTTTCCTCTTTGCCCATGTCCTTGATGATCTGCCGCCAGACGTGGAACATGCTGTGCACCGTGAACCCTGCCGAGCCGCAGGCGGTGTCGATCACCGTCTCGCCTTCTTGCGGGTTCATCATCCTAACGCACATGTCGATCACCCAGCGCGGGGTGAAATACTGGCCCTTCTCACCCTTGGACGATTTCGAGACCAGATATTCAAAGGCGTCGTCGATCACGTCGAGGTTGGAGTTGAACAGCTTCCATTCTTCCAGCGACCCGACGCAGACTTGCAGGTGGTCAGGCGACAGGCGGATGCGTTCATCTTCGAGGAACACGCCTTCCCACTTCTTTTTCGCCTCGTCGAACAGGTTCTGGATCGCCTCTTTGAGCTGAGCGGCGGTGTTCTGGTTGCGGAAGCGCAGCGCGCTGCCCCGGCGGTGCGAGGTCATCTCGTCATAGAGCTTGGTGAAGATCAGCTTGAAGACTTCTTCGAAGACATCGACCCCGGCATTGGCCAGCACTTCGTCTTCCATATCCTCGATCAGATCGCGCAGGGACCGGGCGAACTTGCCTTCCTTCACGCGCTCGTCTTCGAGGTCGATCAGGGTCTGGATCGTCCACGGCTGATCCACCACCTGCTCAATGGTCTGATCGGCCCGAGGCAGCTCGTGGATCGGCATGAAATAGTTGGGGTTCTTACGGTGCCAGACTTCGGCCAGAATGCCGTCGCTCCACACCGCTAGGGGTGCACCTGTCGCATGGGCATAGGACCGCAGCTGTTCTTTCCCGTCCTTGTACTTCTTCTGCTTCACCTCGATGATGATGTAAGGGACGGTTGGCCGGTGTTCATCGAATACAACAATATCGGCCCGCTTTGACGTATCGCGCCCGAAAGTGATCGGGTATTCGACGGCAATTCGTGAAGGACTGTAGCCCAGCTTGTCAATTAGACGAGACAGCCAAAGCTGACGGTTTCTTTCCTCCGGCTTCAATTGAACGTCTTTTCCGCGAACGAGGCAGGTCACATAGGTAACTTGCCTTCCACGCAATTCTTTTTGAAAACTACGCTCGTCCAGAGCATTATTCTCAGCCTCGGAAAAAAGCACATATTCATTGAATTCAGAGGCGACTACATTCATTCGTATTTCCCGCTATTTTATTGGCTTCGCAGAGCCTCCTTGCTCTGAACGGAAACCGTTGCCTCTCTTCTAGCGGTTGGAAGGGGCATTTCTCAAGGACTTATAGCGGCCTCGATCACAACAACGCCCCCGCTGCGTTCCCGTCGAACAGCCCTGCGTCCCTCACATAGCGCGACAGCATCAAGTCTGAGGCGTGGCCGGTTTGTGCCCGCACCTTGTAGGTCGGCACTCCGGCCTTGATGGCGCTGGTGGCGAGGCCAGCGCGGAGGCTGTGGCCGCTGTAGCCTTCTGAGTTGATCCCGGCTCTGGCGAGGCGCTCGCGCAGGATGGTGGACACGGCATCGGAGCGTAGGCGGTCGGGCTGCACATTGTCGTGGCGGTCAACGGGGCGGAAGATTGGACCGTCATTAACTCGCAGAGCATCGAGCCACGCCGACAACGCGGCGACAGGGCAATGACGGGTCCGACCGAGAGGGATGCCGATCTTGCGACCTGTACCGGTCTGGTCGGTTTTGGAGCGGCGCAGGTGCAGCACCAGCCCCTCGCGCACCTCTTCGATGTCGGCCAGATCAAGCCCCACCAGTTCTGAGGACCGGAAACCGCCCGCCCATCCGATCAGCAACAACGCCCGGTCACGTTTTCCACGGACATCATCGCCAAGCGCATCCAGCAGGATGAACAGGTCTTCACGCAGCAAGGGGCGGGCCTGATCCTGAGCTGTGCCTTTCACCCGCTTGATCCCCCGCATGGTGGCCCGCACGACCTCGCTGCGGCACGGGTTCGGCCAGCCATTTGCCTCGTGGACCTTGCTCAGGGTCGCAATCCGCCGCGCGAGGCTGGACGAGGCGAGCATATCGGCGTGATCTGCCAGATAGCGGGCGACCAAATCAGCCGTCGCTGGCAGTTCCCCGCCCCAGCCGGAGAAATGCGCCAGATCGGAGCGATAGGCTTTGCGCGTGTTTTCGGACAGGCTTTCGCGGATGAAATGCTCGACGGCTTCGTCGGCGGTCAAATCGGTGCTTTCCTCGCCCTTTGTGGGCCGGGATAAGAAAGGATTATGCCGGTTTAGAACGAGATCGCTCATGCCACGCCCTCCCGCACAACCTCGGCCCGGATCGCGTTCAGCTCGGGCATCGCATCCTTGAGGGCGGCCAGCCCGAATTCGAGAGCGTCACGCGGTAAGCCTGAGCAGTCCCAATGCCACCTGTCCCGCAGACTGGCGCTCAGCGATCCGACCGCGTGGCGGCGCAGGCACTGGCCTTCGACCCGAAACAGCAGCTCCCCAGCAACCTGCACCCGGTTTGTTCGCGGCAGGAACGCCCCGGCCCACGACGCCATGCCTGCATTTCGCAACAGCAGCCGACCAAGGGCCGCCCGACCGGGGCGCGTGTACATGTCGAAAGCATAGGACGGCACCCCATTGATCCGCGTTTCAACCGGGGTTGGATCATCTTGAACCCCGGTTGCGACCACCCCGTTTTCGAGGGACAGCAGAGCGACAAACGGCGGCAGCATGGCCGAGGTCTTGGTGAAGTTGGCCCGCGCGATCTGCACCATCGTGGGCGCGACGCCCAATTCAGCCAGGGTATCGAAGGCCAAGTTCGGATTGCCTTTACGGGTCGGCAGGTGATCGCTCTGGCAACGGGCCGTGCCGACCAGATACCAAAGCGCGAGGGCCTTACGGTCGAGTGACGGGCACCCCAGAACAATCTGGCGCAGGCGATCATCTGACATCGCAGTGAAGCGGGTACGATCCTCGCCCAAATCAGGCAGTCGTTCGAGGCTCATAAGCAGGTCATCGGCAGCACGGGATTTGCGGGCGTCCACCATGCGCCGGATCAGGTAATCCGTGACCAAGACATCCCCGCCCAGATCACGCCGTATCTTGGCGCTGGCCAGACAGGCGGCTGTAATCCCCACGGTTTCGATATCCGCCATGCCGATGTCTTCGGCGGCGATGACATTGAGACGGCGCAGCAGGTGTTCCCTTTTGGCCTCCAGCAAAAACCGTCCGGCTTGTCGCGCCGCATACAGGTCGCCCCGGCGGATGGCCTTCTGCAACAACGAGCTGGCGACCCAGTGGGTGCTGGTGAACGGGGCGATCCTTGGCACTGGATCAAGCGCGGCAATCTCTTGCGCGGCGGTGGTTCGAAATCTGGTGAGTTTGGACGTGTTTATCACGGATTGCCCTCCTTGGCATTTTCGGAGGGGGGCGAGATCGTCTCACCCACATTAAGCGTATCCTGTGACACCTACAGGGGAAGGGAAATCGGGGTGACAGGTCGGGTTCCCCCCAATAAACAGCACCCCATTTTGCGTGCAGTTAATTGCAATTTCGCTAAGTATCCACATTGGCACAATATCTGGATTTGCGGATTGGCCGGTTTTGTCCCCCCGGAAAACCGCGCTGAATTTCCACTTTTGCTACCCCGCATCCGGCCAACTGGCATTGGCTGAACCCGGAATATCGAAATGTCGCCAAAACTGTCGCGGGGACATTTTTCTGACCGGCGAACACGACGCGCCATCCTTTCAACTCGACCGAACACCAGCCATCCGCTAAAAGCTCAGATGAGCGGTACGTGCCGCTTGGGGCGTAGAACACCCCGAAGCAAGAGGTTGGTGCAGACCTGAACTGCGCCGACGACCCTGACTTCTTAGGTCCGGGAGCCTGTGGCGTATGTCCAAGGCTCCCGCCTAAAGGCCATGGGGACCGGGCTTGCTTCGGTTGTTCTAACTCCCGGATCAGGGAATTTCAGAGTGTCAGCAACCCTGCGGGGACGTACCGCAGCCGTTGCCCGGAGTTGGGATGAAAGCCATTGGAACACCCGTCATAGTGAGCGCGGACGGCGCAAGCCACCTTGAGCAGATATCGCTGACCCAGAACGAGCACTATGATGAGCGCTGGCTGCAAGAACTGATTTTCAAGAACCCTTCGCTGCTGCCCATGGATCAGATCGAGCCGGGGTTGGGCGAGTTGATCCCTGTCTGCATGGAGCTACCGCTTCGCTGCGGGTATCTCGACAACCTATTCCTGACGCCTGATGGCGATATCGTCATCGTTGAGGTCAAGCTCTGGCGGAACCCGGAAATGCGGCGGGCGGTTCTGGCCCAGGCATTGGACTATGCGTCAGCCCTGTTCTCCATGAGTTATGAGGAACTGGATGCTGCGGTCAGGAAGGCCGATGGCGCGAATGGCCGCACGATGTTCGAGATCGCCGATGGCCCGGAGACGTTGGAGGAACCTGACTTCATCGACGCGCTGATCAACCGTTTGAAAACTGGCCGGATCGTGGTCATCGTGGCTGGAGATGGCATTCGTGGCGAACTGGAGAAGTTGGTCGAGCAGTTGCAGACCCATGCGGGCTTCCGATTTACCTTCGCGCTGGTCGAGCTGGCCCTGTTCCACGCCGACGATGACCGCTGGCTTGTCGTGCCCCGCACACTGGCCAAGACCTATCGGATAGAGCGCGGCGTGATCAGGCTGGAGGGGGACGGCGTGTCTGCCTCGTTCGAACCGGCTCCAGCGCCCCGCGCGTCATCGTCCACGCGCTCGGTATCGCCCGAAGCAAAAACCATCTCATCCGACATCTTCTATGACGCTATGCGCGGCATTGATGCGGACCTGCCACGGCAGATCAACGAAATGCTGAGCAAGGTCGAGACCTACGGCGTATATCCCGAGTTCTCGAAATCCCTGCTCATCAGGATGGCGCTGCCAAATGGAGATGTCGCCCATCTCGGCTTCATCGAAAGGAGCGGCACGGTCTGGTTCAGTGAGCCAGAAACAAAGCTTCCTAGCCACGACGCGATAGACCGCTTTTTTGCGGAGCTGGCAGCCCAATATGGCTGGGCGCGGGAGGGCATCCCCGGCAATGAAAAGCTCACCTCACAAGGCAAACGCCCAAAGGTGGCGGAGTTGGTTCAAGGATCGGCCGGTTTCGTTGCTGCCATGCGATCCCTGAGCGACCACCTGCGCTCGACGGAATAGACACCAGCAACGTAGTAGCTGGACCAGAGCGTTAAGAAAGGAAGCCCGGCTGCTGACTGGTGTGGCGGTCCTGCTCAGCGTTACACTCAACGCAACCACACCTGCTTTCTGGTTCTTACAGCTGGCCATACAAACTCCTGATTTAATCCAACTGTTTTCGCATGTTCATGTCTCTCCGAAGAAAAGGCGCGCCACGAGCGTAGCGAGTGGAGCAACTGTCACCATGTCCTTTTCTTTATGACCACTGGTCAGAATGGTGACTGTATCTCATGTTTATTAAGTAATTTATTTATTTGGTAATAAAGGATTGGACCCCCCGTCAAATTCTCTTGGATAAACATGTGATAAAACTCGATACCCACTGGCCAGAAACGACGTATCACTGAAATCGCTGGGTAGTGAAAAAACATCTTCTTGAAATTCTCGGGATTGCCATCGAAAGCATCACCTTCGACTTTCGCAACCTCTACTGCTAGATGGACGCCAGCCATGAAGCCTGACCAGTTCGCTACAACTGTGCGCAAGATGTCCGGCGCGAGGCCTTTCGGCGCGTCTTTGACCATCCCGACCAGCAGGCCGAAATCCTCTTTGTTTTCTTTGCGCCCCGGCGCTTTGCGCCAGTCGCTCACCATTATGCGAGCAAAGTCCTCGTGGGTCATGTCTGACGGCAAGCCGATCCTGATCAGCTTTCGTGTCCGCTTGTCGATGAGCTTGGTGGCAGTGTGAAACGGAGGTTTCTTGACGATCCGTTGCACCTGTTTGGTGCTGACCCCAACGGCCTGCGCCAGGTCGTCCAGCTTGATCCCAGCCCAATCTCGCTCTTCGGCGTGGATTGGTGAAAGCTCCGTCCAATACTTGATCTGCGCAAATACCTCTTTGGCCGCACCCTTTAGGTCCTCCGGGCTAGGCTGTGGGGCCTTTCTAAGCTTCTGATACTCTTCAAAGCCGTAGGTCGTGAACTTGCCACTGTCCACCGGCGGCGGCACGAACGGCTTAGCTGGCTCGCCGTCAAACATCTCCTTTTTGAATTGCTGCTTCGCTGCGGCGGTGACCTTATGCAGCCAGCCGGTTTTCGGCGGAAAGTCGTTCATACCCGCATCACCTCACTTCCACCCGAAGCCGGTCGCATGGCTCAGGTCCAGTCCGGTGTAGCGCACCTTTTCGATCTCTTCTTTCAACCGCGCTATGGACGCACCCTTGCCATAACCCCAGTGCGCGGCATCATCAGAATGACCACAGAGCTGCATAGCGATGGCGTCGGTTACGTTGGCATCATGCAGCGCATCCACAAAATTGTGCCGGAAGCTGTGAAAAACATGCAGCGGGGTTCGGAATTTCCATGTCTTGCCGTAGTTGCTCCAGAACTTGGACCACGGCTGGCTGTATGTCCCATCGCTACCGAGCTTCAAATCTGGGAACAGGCGACCGCCGGGTCGATCTGCTACATAATCGAGGAACCCAAGGTTTAAGATGGCCGAGTGGACCGGCACGCGGCGATAGCTGGAACCCGTCTTGAGGTTCTTGATCTCCTCCTCTGGCTCGTCTTCCCATTTCGAAATATCGAAATAGGCGATCCCCTCCTCTGATCTGATGTCGGCTTTCAGCAGCTGGATAATCTCCCCCGACCGCATCCCCGCAAAAAGCGCGATCACAGGCACCCAATACCGACCGTCTTTCATCAGCAGATCACCCTTTACGCCAGATCGGGCAATACTGCTCCGCCCGGTGTAGATCGGCGTCTGGAATATCTGATGCAGCTGCTCGGCGCTGTAGGGAAGCCGCTTGGGCTTGCCCTTGGGCGGCTTCTTGACCAGCAGCTTGATGTCAGCGCCCGGTACCTTCGGCAGATATTCTTCGGCCACCATCCATGCGACAAACCGCTTGAAAAAATCGAACCGCTTCTTCTGGGTCTCATAACCCATCTTGGGCAGCAGCTTGCCTGCTTCCACCGCCGCAACCGGGTCCAGATCGCGGGTTTCGGGCTTCTTCTGATAGTGGGCAGGTATCTGGCCGATCAGATCGCGCAAAGACTTCATGTCGTTCGTGTCGAGCAGGGACGCGGGCTTGTCGAAGTCGATCACAGCACGGGCCAGATCGAAGGACAGGCGCAGATCGCCCAGCGTCTTTTCCTTGATGTTTTGCGTGGCAAGCACCTCTTCGTATTTCTTGGCCAGCTCGCGCAAGGGCTGGGCGACCGGAATTGAAGTGGCTTGGACTGTCGGAATAACATGCACCGCCGCCGGGACTGTGCCATCTGGCGATGGCTCAACACCTTCAAACAACGGATCAGCAATCTGCGTCTGAGCGTAATCACCGTGTAGCTTCGCCAACAGCAGGCGGTCCGCCTCGATCTTGGCCCTGAGCAGGCCCGTCTGGGCGCGCTGGAGCGCCTGAAAGCGGCTTGTTAGGGTATCCGGGGGGATTGCCCCCACAAGAGTGGTTGCGTCGCTCTGCACGTCGCTGGGGAAGTCCCTGACCGCAAGACGCCGACGAAGGAGGGCGAGCCGCGTCTCAAGGGTCGCGATGCAATCCTCGACATCCACCTCAGCCTCGGGCGCGAAAATGTCGGCAAACTCCTGCCCCCAGTCGAGCGCCTCGCGGAAATAGTCGCGGATCGCCTGATCTATCGCTGTGTCCTGACCTTGAGCCATCCTCCGCGCCTCCGTCACCACGAGATCAACATGATTGCTGATCGCGCGGCATCGCATGAGAGCCAATGATCGCTCAGCAGTCCTTAACGAAATCTTAACCTCTTTTCGGCCCGCCACATCCCACAAATCCTGCGGAACCGAGGCGCGAAAATAGAAGGTTCGCCCGCGCGTAACCAGCCTTGGTATCGTGGCCATCCTTGCCCTCACTGTACCACTTGACTGTACCAGGGCGCGGATTTCGGCCTTTCCAAAAACCAGTATCGTTTTATATCAGCAGGTTAGCTGTGAAATGGCGGAGACGAAGGCCGCCATGCTAGTTTCCCACGTCTTCCGTGAACTTCCCTAAATGTCTTGTTTTAATAGTTGTTTAACACCTTCCTTTGTGCGTCATGTTCCGGCATAATCCTAGTCGATCCACGAAGTCGTGGGGGATGGAATGGGGGACGCTATGCCACGTGAGAATATCCGAACACCGGAAAAGGCGCTCTCGGCACGTTTCGTGGAGACGGTGGCAGAGCCGGGTAAATACTTCGACGGACAAGGCCTTTTCCTGAAGGTCACCAAGAACGGCGCGCGGCAGTGGGTCCAGCGCATCGTCATTCGCGGCAAGCGCTGTGAGCTGGGTCTTGGCAGTCCGCCTGCCGTGCCGCTGGCGATGGCGCGCAGACTGGCGCTCGAAAACCGAGGCAAGGCGATGCTGGGCGGCGATCCACTGGCCGAGAAGCGCAAAGCGCGCGAGGGCATGCGTTTCGCCGATGCAGTGGACACCTACCTGACGGCCAAGCTGTCAGAGTTTCGGAATGAGAAGCATCGCAAACAGTGGCGTTCGACGCTAGACACCTACGTCGCCCCGATACTGGGACCAAAGCTTGTTTCGGACATCACTGTGCAGGACGTGCTCCGCGTGCTCGAACCGATCTGGCAAACCAAGACCGAAACCGCCTCCCGTCTGCGGGGCCGGATCGAGAACGTGCTGTCCTGGGCGACTGTGGCCGGGCACCGCGCGGGGGACAACCCGGCACGGTGGCGGGGCAACCTGTCCGAAATGCTGCCCAAGCCCGCGAAGGTGGCGAAGTCGGGCAATCAACCGGCACTTGCTCTTGCGGATGCTTCGCGCTGGTGGGACGACCTCGCTCAACGCGAGGGGATGGCCGCGCACGCGCTGCGGTTTCTGACCCTGACCGCGGCCCGCTCCGGTGAGGTGCGGGGCATGATGTGGGACGAAGTCGACCTTGGAAACGCTTCGACGCTTGCGGCATCCGCGACACGGGCCGTCTGGACGATCCCGGCTTCGCGCATGAAAAACGGCAGGCCGCACCGCGTTCCGCTCTCGCCCGAAGCAGCGGCTTTGCTTGAAAGCCTACCGCGCCTTGATGGCTCTCCTTTCGTGTTCTTCGCGCCTCGCGGCGGGATGCTGTCGGACATGTCCATTTCGGCCGTCATGCGGCGCATGCAGGCGGGGCAGGAGAAGGGGGGCGACCAAGGCTACCTAGACCCTGCCAGCAAACGTCCAGCCGTGCCGCACGGGCTGCGTTCGACCTTCCGGCAATGGGCAGCGGAGCGGGGCTATCCCCGTGACATGGCCGAAATCGCTCTGGCCCATTTCATTGGCTCGGACGTGGAGCGGGCCTATCAGCGATCCGACATGCTCGACCGGCGGCGCGCCATGATGGCCGATTGGTCCGGGTTCCTGCGTGGCGAGGCTGTGCAGATCGGAAATGTCGTGAATTTCGGGGCGGCCGGATGAAGCTGCCCGAAGCCACCCGCGATGCTCTCAAGAAGTATCTGACCGGCGAGGCCCACCATCCGGCCCTGACCCCTACCACAAGGCGCATGCTTGAGGTGTTCCTTTTGGCCGATGAGAACCACGATGAACTTGAAGCACTGAGGATCGCAGAAGAGCACGCAGACTTTGAGCCCCTCGCTAAACTGATCGAGATTACAGGCGAGCTGCGGACACCTGATGCGAGGACCTTCGTCGCCGCCCGCCTCCGAGGGAAGAAAAGAAGACCTGGAAACAAACTAACCGAAGAAAACATGCTTCGAAGGATCAGGCTCGTGCATCGGGTCTGGGACTTGGAGAACGAAAGAAAGATGACGCAAAGTCAAGCACTGAACCATTGCCTCGCAGATGATGGCTCTCTTGCCCAGTACAGCGGGTTCGAGACGATCAGAAGCGACTTTCAGCGCGGCAGGTCGGAGTTTCACGACGTTCTTGAAAAACTAGGTTTTCCGATAGGACCTGAACTTCTGACGAAGAACACAAATGGAGAAAAACGATGAGATGGGCCGTTTTGGCAGCTCTGTTGAGCGCTGCGGGCTGTGGTGGCCCTGCTGAACCCCTTCGCAACGAGTGCGGTACGGAGCTGAGGCTCGGCCTCACGGTTCGGGATCAGGCGTACAATGATGCGGTGAATCGCGCTTGCTTTGAGCAACGCGCAAGGCAAACGGGTCAGACCGTGACGGAGTGTCGTCAAACGCCTGGTGGCTTTGTTTGCGCATCGGACTGATGGGCGGCGCGGTCTTGGTGCGCAAAGATCAAACAAAGCGCACCAGACGGTAGTGCAGGCATTTGGCAACCTTCTGGCGAATCCAAAACGCCTCAGAAGGAACCGATAATGTCTGATACTCTGCCCCGCAGTCCCGAAGCATCCACAGTTTTGCTGCGCCGCCCCGAGGTCGAAGCCCGGACGGGGCTATCTCGGAGCACTCTCTACGATTGGATGAAGCGCGGTGAATTCCCCCAGCCGGTGAAGCTGGGAACGCGCCTCGTTGCCTGGCGAGAAAGCGACATTGGCGACTGGCTCGAAAGCCGCCAGCAGCGCAACGCATGACGCGTTCACAAAGCTCTCGCCATGTCCAACAACCTATTGAACGCCGTATATGCGCTGGACCTTGCATGCACCTATGAGCGCCATGTCCTCGCGCGGCTTGCGGATCGCGTCAACGACCGGACGGGCGTTTGCTGGCCCAGCGTCCAGAAGATTGCCGACGACGTGTGCTGTTCAGTCAGAAAGGTGCAGGGCGTGCTAAAGAAGCTCGAAGAGCGTGGCTTAATCAGCGTCGAGAGAAATGCTGGGCCGAGGGGATGCAACTTGTATCGCCTGACGCTACCCCCGGCAGCAGATGCACCCCCGCATGTGGTGCGCCCCAGCACAGCAGATACCCAGCCCCCGCAGGTGACGACGGCCAACCCCGCACAGGATGCGCCCGAACCCAATAAGAACCCTAAAAAAACCCTGCCAAAGAAAGCCGCGAACAAAACGGAAATGGAAATTGAAGCGATCAAGGCCGGTAAGGACTACTTGCTCCGAGGAGTGACTGCACACAAGGCGCGCAAGCTGGTCTCAGAAGGCCGTGTCACCGAGGCAGAATGCAGAGCTGTAAGGCTTCTATGAAGACGACTTTTTCACCCGACTTCGCGCGCGCGCGAGGTGGGGTCTTAGGAGGCTTTGGGCGGTTATCCCAGAAATCGCCGCAGAACCTTTGTGGTGCAAGCACGCGAAAGGGAGCACCTTGCAAAGCAAATGCGCTACCAGGCAAAGCCCGATGCAGGTTCCACGGCGGAGCGTCAACGGGACCAAAGACGCCAGAGGGTCGCGAACGAATAGCCGAGGCTCAACGGCAGCGCTGGGCGAAATGGCGGGCTGAAAAGCTTCATGGGAATTAAGCCAGTCCATCAGGACGGCGCAGGCTGTTCGATCAGGACGCGCGGGGTATGGAGCCGCCCAGCCGGAGCACTGCGGTGATGAACGCTTCTTTCGACACCTCCGGCGAGCCTTCATCGCCGAGAACCTCGCGGGGCACGATGGAGGCCCAAGTGCCGTCAGTGCGCATAAGGAGCATTACACCGGGTTCGGACTCTAAAGCGGGAATGGAGCCGTCCACTAGGAAGAACCGCACCTTCGACTGATTCGCTTCGGATTGTTTGTCCATCATTTGGGTCAAAGCTACCCGCACATTCTGTTCTCGATCCTGTCGCGCGAGACCAGCGCCCATAGCCGCCAATTCACGAACGCGCGTTTCTGGCATAGAGCGCAGAGTTTCTTGAAGGCCTGTGAAGGCCGGGTTCGAGTCGCCTAGATTATCGGAGCGCCGTTTCCTCCGGCGAGCGTCCAGCCAACGCGACAGGTCTTGAATGCGGCGCATCAGCGGCGGTCTGAGGAGCAACAGTGAGGCAGCTTGGAGGGAAATTACGACACCTGCGACAGTTTCGCCGTAACCGCCAGACCACCTCAAAATCTCATCCCAGTAGAACCAAAGCGGAATTCCAGGCAGGAGAAGGAGCCCGACTGAAACCCATCCCTCGTAAGTGTCTGCTGCATTCCCCTTTGTCATGGCCGCCGCGAATTAACTGAACATGCCCGAATGGTAGCCTGTAAATCGCCTCATGTCTTCCAACTCGTTCCGGGTCAGTCCGCACCTTTTTGGGGGATAGCTTGGGGGATGCGCCCACGGCTCAAGGAGTATATATGATTAAAATCAATAGGATGCCGTCAAGTGGTGGCGGAGACGAAGGGATTCGAACCCTCGAGACGGTTTCCCGCCTACTCCCTTAGCAGGGGAGCGCCTTCGACCACTCGGCCACGTCTCCGTCGACCCGTTTAATGGGATGCGACGGGGGGGGCAAGAGGGAAAAGTGAGAAAACCATGAAGCTTGCGCAATCCCCGAATTTGCGGGTCAGGCGTCAGGCCTGGACGGATCGCGGGGCGGGAACTTATGCGCAAACTTCTCTGCTATTTCATCGGTAAGGAGGTATTGCAGCCCCTGCCCCAAAGCATGGGCCAGATCTGCTGGCAGTTTTTCTTCGATTTCAGAGATCATCAACCAGCCATAGATCTGCCACATCCTGGCCCGCAGATCACGTCCCGCCTCTGTGATGCGCAGCACCCGGCCCCGTCCATCATTTTCCGCGGCACATTGGGTGACCAGCCCTGACTCCACCATTCGTTTGAGCGTGCGCGACAGGTTGGGCTGATCAAACAGGCTGAAGCTTTCCAGCTCAAACTGGCGCAGCCCCTTGTCGCCGCCATTTTTTTCAAGCGCCCACAGGACATCATACCAGCGCGCATTGGGCAGGCCTGCGCGCTTGAGCGCAACCTCGAACCTGCCGGTTACCTGCCGGTGCGCTAGGTTCAGCAGCACCCAGATTGCGGTTGTACTGTCATTTGGGTTTGGTGTGTCCATCTCACATTCCTGTTATGTCACCCTCGTTTCGCTTGCAAGGGCGTGGTCATTTAGATACATGCACATGCATCTAAATAGTGCAACACACTTTGGAGTGATTCCATGAAACAGATCCTGCTTGGCACCGCCCTTGCCTCCCTGACCTTCACAACCGCCGCCAGCGCGGAGATCTACAAATTCGATCCGGGCCATACCGAAATCCATTTCTACTACAACCACGCTGGCCTTTCCGATCAGCACGGCCAGTGGAAAGTGATCGACGGAGAGGTGGATTTCGACCCGGCCAATGTCGAAGCCACCAAAGTCACCGTCACCATTGATCCGGCCTCGATCGACACCGGCGTGACCGCGCTGGACGAGCATCTGAAAAGCGCCGATTTCTTTGATGTGGAAACCTATCCCACAATCACCTTCACCTCGACCGGGGTAGAACAGACCGGTGACAACACCATCAACCTGACCGGCGACCTGACCATCAAGGACAACACCAAGCCGATCACGATGGCCTTCACCCTCAACCATAATGGTGCCCACCCGCTGGGGGAATTCGTCGAATTCTATCAAGGCGACTGGATCGGCGTGCAGGGCACGGGCGAGATGCTGCGCTCGGATTACGGGGTGGGCATGTTTGCACCGCTGACCTCGGATGAGGTGCGCCTGGGCATTTCGGCTGAACTGCGCAAAGGCGGATGGCCGGAGTAATGATCCGCAACACGCAGACCAGTTGGGGGGCGCCTGCGCGCCTCCTGCATTGGGCCACGGCCGGGGTGATCCTGTTTTGCCTCGGGCTGGGGATTTACATGACACAATGGGTCACCGATGCGCTGGCCCAGTTTCCACTGATCCAGACGCATAAAAGCTGGGGGTTTGTGGCCTTTGTTCTGGCGGGATTGCGCATTGTCTGGCGGCTGATGAACCGCGCGCCCGATATGCCCGACCATATGCCGGCCCATGAACGTCTGGCCGCCCATCTGGGTCATCTTGCGCTTTACGCCCTGATGCTGATCATGCCGCTTTCCGGCTGGCTCATGGCGTCGGCCTCTCCCTTGCAGGATACGTTTGGCATCAAGAACAAAGTGTTTGACCTGTTTGAGATGTATGACCCGTTTGTGCCGGGTGACAAGGCGCTGTCTGAACTGTTCGCCACGGTGCATTTCTATGCGGCATGGGCGCTGGTGGCCGTTTTGATTGGCCATATCGGGGCAGCGCTCTATCACCATCTTTACCACAAGGATGACGTGCTGAAACGTATGAGCTTCGGACGGTTTGACTGACCCTGAAACAAAAATGGCCGGAGCAATGCCCCGGCCGTTTTCATTGGTCTTGCACCCGATCAGGCCCGATCAGGCGTTGAACAGGAAGTGCAGCACGTCGCCGTCCTTGACCATATAACTCTTGCCCTCAGCGCGCATCTTGCCCGCCTCCTTGGCCGGACCTTCGCCCCCCAAAGCCACGTAATCATCATAGGCAATGGTCTCGGCACGGATGAAACCGCGCTCAAAATCCCCATGGATCACACCAGCTGCCTGCGGCGCCAAAGTGCCTTCGCGAATGGTCCAGGCCCGCGCCTCTTTCGGGCCAACCGTGAAATAGGTTTCCAGGTGGAGAAGTTCGTAACCGGCGCGGATCAGCCGGTCGAGCCCCGCCTCTTCCAGCCCAAGCTCCTCAAGGAACATCTCCATGTCATCCGCGTCGAGCTGGCTGATTTCCTCTTCGATCTTGGCAGAAATCACCACAGAGGCGGCACCTTGTTCTTCGGCCATTTTCGCAACGGCATCCGAGTATTTGTTGCCGGTCGCCGCGTCGCCTTCATCCACATTGCAGACATAAAGGATCTTCTTGGTGGTCAGAAGCTGCAGCATGTTCCATGCCTTGCGGTCCTCGTCGTCCACCTCAACCGTGCGGGCGGGCTGACCGTTTTCCAGGGCCGCCATGGCCGCCTTCATCAGCCGTTCCTGCTGCACCGCTTCCTTGTCGCCCCCGCGCACCTTGCGCACGATGTTCTGAAGGCGCTTTTCGATCGATTCCATATCCGCCAGCATCAGCTCGGTTTCAATCACTTCCGCGTCTTCGACCGGGTTCACGCGGCCTTCGACATGGGTCACATCACCATCATCAAAACAGCGCAGCACATGGGCAATGGCATCCACTTCGCGGATATTGGCCAGAAACTGGTTGCCAAGACCTTCGCCCTTTGAGGCCCCTTTCACGAGCCCCGCAATATCGACAAAGGTCATCCGGGTGGGAATGATTTCCTTGGACCCGGCAATCGCCGCCAGCTTGTCCAGACGGCTGTCCGGGACCGCCACTTCCCCCACATTGGGTTCGATGGTGCAGAACGGAAAATTGGCCGCCTGTGCCGCAGCCGTTTTGGTCAGCGCATTGAAAAGCGTCGACTTGCCCACATTCGGCAGGCCCACGATGCCCATTTTGAAACCCATCACGGCCTCCGTTCATAGTATAATACGTATCTGTCGCCATAATTCGGCTGGACGCGTTCTAGGGCTTTGACCGTCAGGGCGCAAGTGGGCTGGACCCACAGGAAAGGCGACGTTCCATGAAAATGCCCCCCTATGTGACCTTCAGCGGCACATGCCGCGATGCCTTTGAAACCTACACCCGCATTTTTGGGGGAGAGGTGTTGTTTTTCCAGCTTTACGATGAGATGCCCGGCGCTGAGGTGCGGCCCGGGACGAGCCTGCCCCTGCATGGACAGGCGCCCCTTGATAAGAAGACAAAAGACAGCCGGGATTGATTTCCCCGCCCGCTTCCGGCACATCGGTGAAGAGACAAGAACAGGGAACCACCGATGACACGCCCAGCAACCCGTATTGACGCCAAATTCGCCGAGCTGAAAGCTCAGGGCAAAAAGGCATTCGTTTCCTATATCATGGCCGGGGACCCGGACGTGGCCACGTCACTTGAGGTCATGAAAGGCTTGCCGGGCGCTGGCGTGGACGTGATCGAGCTGGGCCTGCCCTTCACAGACCCGATGGCAGATGGCCCGACCATCCAGCTGGCGGGGGGGCGTGCGCTGGACGGGGGCATGACCCTGCAAAAGACGCTCGATATGGCGGCGGAGTTTCGCAAGAGCGACGACACCACCCCCATTGTGCTGATGGGTTACTACAATCCGATCTACAACCGCGGGGTCGACACGTTTCTGAAAGACGCCAAAGCCGCAGGCATCGACGGGCTGATCGTGGTGGACCTGCCACCCGAAGAAGATGATGAGCTGTGCATCCCGGCGCAGGCTGCGGGTCTGAACTTCATCCGCCTCGCCACCCCCACCACCGATGACAAGCGCCTGCCCACCGTGCTGCAAAATACCTCGGGCTTTGTCTATTACGTCTCGGTCACCGGCGTCACCGGGTCGGCCGAAGCGCAAGCTGTCGACGTTGCCCCGGAAGTGGCCCGGATCAAGGCCAAAACCGATCTTCCCGTGATTGTCGGCTTCGGCGTGAACACGCCCGAGAAGGCCGAAGCCATTGCAGGGGCCGCCGATGGCACCGTGGTCGGGAGCGCCATCGTCAGCCAGATCGCCGCCGGGAAACCGGTGGGTGAGGTGCTGGAGTTTGTCAAATCCCTGGCCGACGGCGCCCATCGCGCCTGACCCGGCAACAGATAAACATGCTGCCCCCGGCGCTTCTGGCGGGGGCAGTTTTTTCAGATGGACCGGGCAATCCCTCGCCCCCACCTTCTCCCCCCTTCAAAGATGACCTCCTTTGACCGCAGTCCCCTGTGCCGCCCCGATCCGGGCGACACACAAGCTGTGGCTGGCCCAAGTCGTGTAACACGGCTTTGCGCGCGAACCCCCTGAGCCCATTTCCGCACGCGACCCCGAAGGGAAACAGCAGGACAGAAGAGGATTGCATAATCACATCTCAAGTGGTAAATAATTTTTACCAATTCAAGAAATGAGCCGATCATGCCCCTTCTCAACCCAGTCATCACCGAGGTCGAAGACCTGAAACGGATCTACAAACGCCGTGTCCCGAAGATGTTCTATGATTACGCTGAAAGCGGGTCCTGGACGGAACAGACCTTCCGCGAGAACACATCCGACTTCAACCGGATCTACTTCAAACAACGGGTCGCGGTGGATATGGATGGGCGGTCGACGAAGACGCAGATGATCGGGCGGGATGTGGAAATGCCTGTGGCACTTGCGCCGGTGGGGCTGACTGGCATGCAATGCGCCGATGGCGAAATCAAAGCGGCGCGCGCTGCGGAGAAATTCGGTGTGCCCTTCACCCTCTCCACCATGTCGATCTGCTCAATCGAAGATGTGGCGGAACACACCAACACGCCCTTCTGGTTTCAGGTCTACACGCTGAAAGATGATGACTTCATGCAACGCCTGTTTGATCGCGCCAAGGCAGCGGGATGTGACACGGTGGTGATTACGGTGGATCTGCAAATGCTGGGCCAGCGCCACAAAGATCTGAAGAACGGTCTGTCGGCCCCCCCCAAGCTGACGGTGAAATCCGTGGCCAACATGATGACCAAAGTGCAATGGGGCCTTGGCATGCTTGGCACCAAGCGGCGGTTTTTCGGCAATATCGTGGGGCATGCCAAAGGGGTCGAAGATCCCTCATCGCTCGCCACCTGGACCGCCGAGGCGTTTGACCCGTCCCTGGATTGGGACCGCATCCGCCAGTTCCGCAAAATGTGGGACGGCAAGCTGATCATCAAAGGGATCATGGAGCCGGTGGACGCGCTGGAAGCATGCAATGTCGGGGCCGATGCCATTATTGTCTCGAACCACGGTGGGCGGCAGTTGGATGGGGTACTGTCATCAATCCGTGCATTGCCTGCCATTCTGGACGCGGTGGGCGACAAGATCGAAGTGCATATCGACAGCGGTATCCGCTCGGGTCAGGACGTGCTCAAGGCCGTCGCCATGGGGGCCAAAGGTGCCTATATCGGCCGCGCCTTTGTCTATGGCCTCGGCGCACAGGGCGAGGCTGGCGTCACTAAAGTCCTTGAAATGACAAAGAAAGAGCTGGAAGTGTCGATGGCATTTTGCGGTCATACGGACATCAATACCGTGACACGGGATATCCTTTATATCCCAAAAGGGTTTTCGGGCGACTGGGAGTAGCCACCCCTCACGGATTTCCCCTCACGGCCCCGCCTGCGCAATCAGGCGGGGGTTTCACGACGACATATTATAGCTTGGTATCTTTCATAATAGCAGCCTTGACCTCTCGTTTGAGCCCTTCTGCAATCTCTGAGATCGCTGCATTACCAGAGAACTTTCTCAGCCGATCATCAATCATGCTTTCCACTGCGAGAATGGCTCTTTCAACACCTTCTCTGCTCGTCGGCTCAAATTCGATGGACCCTAAGCTACCGCTCAACTCAGAAACCGCTTGCTCGATTTCGGCGAATTGCTTTTGGACGTCGTCCAATCCTTCAATCTTAAACATATATTGGTAGTCCTGTTGTAGATAAACCCGAACTTCTGGCGTCGGAGACACCACAGTTTATCTATGCCAAGCAATCAAGCTTTCAACTCAAACGTGCAGCCTTTTCTGAAAGGCTCACATCAATCTGCCTCTATCCTTTTGCCTCGAAACCCTGTATGCGCAGGTCTTTCGCGCCTGCACCCTGCCCGGCGCCCCGATGAAAGACGCCGCCATGACGACCCCGACCCCCGCCCCCAACCTTGTTCCCACTCTTGCCCAGGCCCTTGCGGACAAAGGGTATGAGACCCTGACGGATGTGCAGGAGGCGGTGACCAACCCGGAGCTGGCCGATCAGGATCTGCTGGTTTCGGCCCAGACCGGTTCGGGCAAAACCGTTGGGTTTGGCCTGGCAATTGCCCCGACCATTCTGGAGGGTGAGCGCTTCGGCCCCGCCGCCACGCCGCTGGCGCTGGTGATTGCCCCGACCCGCGAACTGGCCATGCAGGTGAAGTTTGAGCTGAGCTGGCTCTACGCCCATGCGGGCGCGCGGATTGCATCCTGTGTGGGGGGGATGGATCAGCGCACCGAACGACGCGCCCTTGAGCGCGGCGCCCATATCGTTGTCGGCACACCGGGCCGCCTGCGCGACCACATCACCCGGGGTGCCCTGGTGCTGGACGCGCTCAAGGCCGTGGTGCTGGATGAGGCGGATGAGATGCTGGATATGGGGTTCAAGGAAGATCTCGAATTCATGCTGGACGCCGCCCCCGAAGAGCGCCGCTCGCTGCTCTTCTCTGCCACGGTGTCACCGCTGATCTCGAAACTCGCCAAGCAATACCAGCGCGACGCGGTGCGGGTCTCAACCGTGTCGAAGGAAAAACAACACGCGGACATCGATTATCAGGCGTTGCGCGTGGCGGATAAGGATGAAGAACACGCGATCATCAACCTTCTGCGCTATCACGATGCGCAGAATGCGATCGTATTTGCCAATACCCGCGCCACGGTAAACCGCCTGACCTCACGTCTTTCGAACCGAGGCCTGTCGGTGGTGTGCCTCTCCGGTGAACTGACCCAGTCCGAACGTTCCAACGCGCTCCAGTCCATGCGCGACGGGCGGGCCCGGGTCTGTGTGGCCACCGACGTGGCCGCGCGCGGTATTGACCTGCCGATGCTGGATCTTGTGATCCATGCAGAGCTTCCCACAAACACCGAAGGTCTGCTGCACCGCTCGGGCCGCACCGGACGCGCCGGGCGCAAAGGCGTGTCTGCACTGATCGTGCCCCCCCGCATGGTCAAACGCGCCGAACGCCTGCTGCGTTGGGCCAAGATCACCGCGAAGTGGGATTTGCCCCCCTCTGCGGATGACATCCGGGCGCGCGATGTGGAACGCCTCATGGACCACCCGATGTGGCAGGAAGGCCAATCCGGTGATGAAGGGCAGCTGGCAGGTGACCTGATCGCCCGCTTCACCCCGGAACAGATTGCCACCGCCTGTATCCGCCTGCACCGCGAACAGTTCTCGGCCCCTGAAGAACTTGCTGAAATCGCCGCCAAACCGGCACGCCGGGAGGAGCGGGACTTTGGCCCCTCGACCTGGTTCTCCCTATCGGTCGGGCGCAAGCAGAATGCCGAGCCGCGTTGGCTCCTGCCGATGCTCTGCCGGTCTGGCAATCTCGACAAAAACGACATTGGCGCCATTCGGGTCCAATCGCGTGAGACCTTTGTCGAACTGACCAATGACGCGGTCGAGAAATTCCTGGCCGCAGCCCAAGGGGGTGAGCTCGAAGATGGCATCCGCGCCACACAACTGGACGGCAAGCCGGACCTGACCCCTGCCCCGCGCAAGGCCGGTGGAAAACCGGGTGGGAAATATGGCGACAAGCCTGGTTACACGGGCCCCGGTTACAAGGGCAAGGACAGGTCAGACCGGGAAGATCGCGCGCCACAACCACACCGCAAGGGCGATAGCTCCGAACGGCCTGCAAAACCCAAGAAATCGCTGCGTCCGCAAAACCAGCGCGATGATCGCGCCGCGGCCCCCTCGGCCAACACGCCGGAGCAATGGGCTCCCGCACTGGCCCCGGAAGTGAACCCCGAAACGCGCAGCGAGTATCAGCCGCCCAAATCGCGTGACGAGAAAAAAGCCACCACGGCGAGCACAGCCCCCAGCAAGAAACGCGATGCGGAGGGGAAGAAGCAGCGCTGGAAAAAAGACAAACCCGGCAAGGCGGGAAAAGCAGGCAAATCGGGTAAGTCTGATGGCAAGTTCGGCAAACCTGCCGGGAAGGCGGCCAAATCGCCCTCTAAACCGCCAAAGGCCCGCAAGAACCAGCCGCGCGGAGCCAATGCTCTGCCGCGCCGAACCAAAAAATAACAACCGAAGGCAGCTCCTGCAAAGGGGCTGCCTTTTCGCCCGCCCGGCTGCGCGCAAAACCGGTTGGAACAGGGCAATCTGATCGGTAGGTTAAAAGGGACCTTTATCTTGCCGAGTATGAACCCAAGTATCCACCCATGCGCCGCACCCTATCTTCATATGCCGCAACCATCCTCTTGTTTGCCATCACCTTGACACCCCACGGTGCCGCTGCCGGATCCTGCATCTGTTTTTCCTGCGCTTTTAACCCAAAACTGGAAAATTTCCGGGCATCCTCCGCGGCGATGGCGCCCACGATGATGACCGGGGACTGCGCCACCATGCGCCATATTGACCCGCAAACAGATCAAGTTCAGCGCGGCGACATCATCGGCTTTACGCATCCGATGCAGCCCGCCACGTTTGTTTTCAGGGTGATGGCGATTGCCGGGGACCGAATCCAGCTCAAGGATGGGGGTGTCGTGCTGAACGGACATCCGTTGCCACAGGAGGTGCTGAGTGAGGACATATCCACGGTTCCGACAACACCCCCCTTCCCGCGATGCGCTGAGCGCCCTGCCATTCCGGGGAAAAGCTGCACCCGCTTTCGGCTGCGCGAAACCCTGCCATCAGGCAAGAGCTACGAGATCTGGAATATCGGGACGTTCAGGTTTGACACCACCCCCGAATTCATTGTTCCAGCGGAGCATGTTTTTGTCCTGGGGGACCATCGCGATAACGCCGCAGACAGTCGCGTCCCTCAAGCCGCCACCGGACCCGGCATGATCCCGGTTGAAAACATTCTCGGCATCTTTGAATAAGCGCAGAAATGCCTTCCCTTTTGAATGATTCCCCTGTATGGGCAGGGCTTCATCGCGGGGCTACAGCCTTGGAGGAGCCCCGCCCTATCTATATTGGAGAATTCAAATGGCAAAAGAGATCCCTGATCTTGTTGCTCAGAAACGCGCGGGGACGGGCAAGGGCGCCGCTCGCCAGGCACGTCGTGACGGGCTGGTTCCGGGTGTGGTTTATGGTGGCGACGCCGATCCCCTGTCGATCAACATTCCGTTCAACGACCTGCTGAAGAAACTGAAAGCCGGCCGCTTCCTGTCGACCCTTTGGAACCTGAAGGTTGAAGGTGAGGAAGATGTGCGCGTGATCTGCCGCGGCGTTCAGCGTGACGTTGTGAAAGACCTGCCGACCCATATCGACCTGATGCGCCTGCGCCGCACCTCGCGGATCAGCCTGTTCATCCACGTGGAATTTGAAAACCACGATGATGCGCCGGGTCTGAAAAAAGGCGGCGTTCTGACCGTTGTGCGTCCGGAAGTCGAACTGAACGTTGTTGCCGGTGACATCCCCGAGCAGATCGTTGTCGACCTGGCCGGCCGTGACGTGGGTGACGTGATCCACATTTCGGACGTGACCCTGCCGTCGGGCGCCAAGCCGACCATCGACCGCGACTTCGTGATCGCCAACATCACTGCACCGAGCTCGCTGCGTTCGTCGGATAACGAAGACGAGGGTGAAGGCGAAGGCGAAGAGGCTGCAGCCGAAGAATAAGCCCTGGGCGAAAGCCGAGGCGGAAGCGGGGCCCAATCGGGCCCCGTTTTCTTTTGCCCAACCGACTGCGCAGCACCGGTGCTGTTCACACATTTTCGTGAAATTGACTCAGGTCAACACATCCGCAGTTCTGGCAAGGGTAGCAATGGACAGACTTATCCAGACGACAGGATACTCCATGACACAGAGCCTTATCACGCGCCGCCACGTCCTGGCGGGCCTTCTGGCAACCCCGGCGCTTTCCGCCCTGCCCGCCTTTGCGACCACCCCGCACCTGATTGTTCACAAGGATCCAAGCTGCGGCTGCTGCGGGGCCTGGGTCAAGGTGATGCAAAGTAGCGGGTTCACGGCCGAGATCAACAACATGGATTATGATACGCTTTATGAATTCAAGCGTGCCGGTGGCATTCAGGATGATCTGATGTCCTGCCATACTGCCGAGGTCGAAGGCTATCTGATCGAGGGTCATGTGCCAGCACCAGATCTGAACCGCCTGCTGGCGGAGCGTCCGGAGGCCATCGGCCTGACGGTTCCCGGCATGCCCTATGGTGCCCCCGGCATGGGGCCGGAAAGCGAGCGGGACGCCTATGATGTGCTCTTGATGCGCAAAGATGGCTCGACCGAACTGTTCGCCCGTTACCCAGCAGCCTGACCCCCTGAGGCCAGATCAGGGCAGCCTCCCCAAACAGGGGCGCTGCCCCTCGGACTTCGTCCTCACCCCGAGGTATTTGCGGCAAGAAAAAGCCCGATGGGACCCTTTTGCAAGCATATGGTGACACATCAGATGCCGCATGAGTTGAGCCATCGTGACAGTTGCGCTACATCAGGCGGATAAATTTCTGCTCATGTGGAGAATGCCATGCGACTTTTTGTTGGCCTTGGGAACCCTGGACCGAAATATGCGGGCAACCGGCATAATATTGGCTTTATGGCCCTGGATCAGATTGCCTCTGACCATGGGTTTTCTCCGTGGCGGGCGAAATTTCAGGGGCAGCTCTGCGAGGGCAAGCTGGGTTCCGAGAAGGTGATCTTGCTCAAACCCGAAACCTTCATGAACCTTTCGGGGCAATCGGTCGGAGAGGCGATGCGGTTTTACAAACTGTCCCCCGCGGATGTGGTTGTGTTTCATGATGAGCTGGATCTGGCGCCGGGCAAGTGCCGGGTCAAGACCGGGGGCGGGCATGCCGGGCATAATGGGTTGCGCTCCATCCATCAGCATATCGGTGCCGAATATGACCGGGTGCGGATGGGGATTGGCCATCCCGGTCACAAGGATGCGGTTTCGCGCTATGTGCTGAATGACTTTGCCAAGGCGGATCAGGGCTGGCTGGACGATGTGTTACGGGGCTGCGCAGATGGCGCGCCTGACCTTGCGCGTGGGGATAGCGGGAAGTTCATGAACGCCATCGGCCTGCGCGTGAACCCGCCCCGCTCGTCAAACGGGTCAAAGACGCCCCCGGAGAAAAAGCCCGAGAAAGCGACGCCCGCTGAGGACACGCGGTCGCCATTGCAAAAACTGATGGACAAGTTCTCTTGACCCTGCGCGCCGCCCTGGAGCAACAGGCGCGCAGCAATACCAGTCTGGGATCGCCTTTTACCGCACGTATTTTACAGCTTCTAGCACAGCGGCTGAGCCCCGGCACCGAGTTGACCGACAGGCTGTTTCATTGGCCCGGCGAACTGGGGCCCATTGGGCAGTCCGTCCCCTTGCGCCTTTTGGCAGGGTTTCATGCGCTGGTTCTGACCGGAGCCTGCCCGGAGCTTGTGGCGGTGTACCCACCCCATCCTGCCCCGGAGGAGGATGACCGGATTTGGGCAGCCCTTGAGAGTGCCCTGCGCGATCACAGCAAGCTGCTGCACCACTGGCTCGACAATCCCCCACAAACCAATGAGGTGCGCCGCGCAGTGGTGATGATCGCGGCGGGGCATTTTCTGGCCTCCCGCTTTGATCTCCCCTTTCGAATGCTGGAGCTTGGCGCCTCTGGCGGGTTGAACCTGATGTGGGACCGGTTCGCGCTTATGCTTCCAGACGGGCAAATGGGACCGGCAGACGCACAAGTGGTGCTCAGGCCTGAATGGCGTGGGGACCTTCCGACACAGGCGGCACATGCCCCCGTTATTCTGGATCGCCGGGGGGTGGATATCTCTCCGCCAAATGTGCGCAACGCCGATGATGCGCTGCGCCTGCAATCCTATCTTTGGGCAGATCAGCCGGAACGTCTGGACCGGACCCGCGCGGCAATCGGATTGTTTGATGCCAAGGTCGATCAGGGCGACGCGGCGGATTGGCTTGTGGACCAGTTGACGCGCACGGCACCGGACCACCTGACGCTGATCTACCACACCATTGCGTGGCAGTATTTCCCAACCGAAACACAAACGCGCTGCCTGTCCGCGATCAAGGCCGCAGGCAGGCGGGGGCCTGTTGCCCATCTGTCGATGGAGGCCGATGAGCATATTGGCAACGGCGCCGCCATCACGCTGACCTTATGGCCTGACGGGCAACGCCTGACGTTAGGTCGTGTGGATTTTCATGGACGCTGGATCGATTGGACGGCACCTTAGCGCAGCGTTCGCCCCCTTCATGCAAACCCGGAGACCTCATGGAAAACCTGTTTAAGCGCATCATCAAGCTGCTGTTGGCGGCTTTTGTCCTGGTGGCCTTTCTGGGGCTGTGGAAAGCCGAGGAACTGAAGCGACTGCTGGCGGTTAACACGCTGTTTTCCGAAGAAAAGATCGTGCACAACTTCTCGCATATGAAGGACGCTTTTCTGACGGTGCCATTGTCGCGTGGCGACGGCCCGGTCAGCCCGCTGCCCAAGGGCGACAATCTGGAACTGCCCGACGGGGCCCAGGCGTGGATCACGGATCGCTCTGTCACCGCGCTTGTCGTGCTACAAGGCGGGGAGCTGCGCCATGAGAGCTATCACCTTGACACCCAAGCCGATGACCTGCGCATCAGCTGGTCGGTGGCCAAAAGCTTTCTGTCCGCCCTGATGGGGGTGCTGGTAGAGCAGGGCTCTGTCGCCTCTCTGGACGACCCGGTGACCAAATATGCACCCAGCCTGATTGGGGGCGCATATGATGGGGCAACAATCCGCAATGTGCTGAACATGGCCTCGGGCGTCACCTTCAACGAAGATTATCTGGACAGCGGTTCGGACATCAACAAGATGGGACGGGTGCTTGCGCTTGGAAAATCCATGGATGATTTCACCGCAGAGCTGACCGAACGTTTCGCCCAACCAGGAGAGACCTGGCAATATGTCTCGATCGACACCCATGTGATCGGCATGGTCATCCGCGGGGCCACCGGACGCACAATCCCGGATCTGATGAACGCCTATATCACCGGCCCGATGGGCTTCGAAATGGCCCCCTATTATCTGAGCGATGGGGAGGGCGTGGCCTTTGTGCTGGGCGGGCTGAACCTGCGCACCCGGGACTATGCCCGGTTTGGACAGATGTTTTTGCAAAAGGGTGAATGGCAGGGGCAGCAGGTGGTGCCAGCGCAGTGGATTGCAGCCTCCACCATACCCTCGGCCCCCACAGAGCCGGGCGAACAGCAATATGGCTATCAATGGTGGATTGCGCCGGATGCTCCCGAGGGGGAGTATTTTGCCCGTGGTATTTATGGCCAATACATCTTCATCGACACGAACCGAGATGTGGTTGTCGCGGTGAACGCAGCAGACCGTGGTTTTCGGGAACAGGGCGCGCATGAAGCGAATATCGACATGATGCGCAAAATCGCTGCCGCAGCAGGAACATAACCTGCCTTTAAGCTGGCAACAGCGGGGTGCCCCAAAGCAGGTAAAACCAGAATACTAGTTTTCTAGTTTTCTAGTTTTCTAGTTTTCTAGTTTTCTAGTTTTCTAGTTTTGCGGCCCGAGATCTGAGGGGCAACCACGTTCCCCCCAGATCCGCGACTTTAATCTGTCGGATATGACAAAAAAGCCGCGCTGGATTTGCGCGGCTTTCTTTTTGACCATTGAACGCGTGGATCAGTCCACCTCGCGCCCTTCTGTGTCAGACATATCGAACCCAAGGTATTTCGCCACTGTGAAAATGTCCTTGTCGCCGCGGCCACACATATTCATGCAAATGATGTGATCCTCGGGCAGTTTGGGCGCAATTTTCATCACATGGGCCAGAGCATGGCAGGGTTCCAGCGCCGGAATGATCCCTTCGGTCGAACAGCTGAGCTGAAACGCCTCAAGCGCCTCTTTGTCGGTGATCGAGACATATTCTGCGCGACCTATTTCATGCAGCCAACTGTGTTCAGGACCAATCCCCGGATAATCCAGACCCGCCGAGATCGAATAGCCATCCAGAATTTGACCGTCATCGTCCTGCAGCAGGTAGGTCCGGTTGCCATGCAACACGCCGGGGCGTCCACCGGTCAGCGAGGCGCAATGCTCCATCTTTTCATCCACACCTTTACCACCGGCTTCAACGCCAATGATCTGCACGGATTCATCGTCAAGGAACGGATAGAAAAGGCCAATCGCGTTGGACCCACCCCCAATAGCGGCAATCACCGTGTCGGGCAGCCGACCTTCGGCTTCCTGCATCTGGGCTTTGGCCTCTTTGCCGATGATCGACTGGAAGTCCCGCACCATGGCCGGATACGGGTGCGGCCCTGCGGCCGTGCCGATGCAATAGAACGTGTCATGCACATTGGTCACCCAGTCACGCAGCGCGTCATTCATGGCGTCCTTGAGCGTGCCGCGGCCGCTTTCCACCGCGATCACTTCCGCACCAAGCAGGCGCATCCGGAACACGTTCGGGGCCTGACGCCGCACATCATGCGCGCCCATATAGACCACACATTTCAGACCGAACTTGGCGCAAACCGTGGCGGTGGCGACCCCGTGCTGACCAGCCCCCGTTTCGGCGATGATCCGGGTTTTCCCCATACGTCGCGCAAGCAAAATCTGACCCAGCACGTTGTTGATCTTATGCGCGCCGGTGTGGTTCAGCTCGTCGCGCTTCATATAAACCTTTGCGCCACCAAGATGGCGGGTCAGACCCTCGGCAAAATACAGCGGCGAGGGGCGGCCCACATAATGCTTCCACAGGTGGTCCATCTCGGCCCAGAAACTGGCTTCCGTCTTGGCCTTCTCATATTCGGCCTCGAGATCGAGGATCAGCGGCATCAGCGTTTCCGACACGAAGCGGCCACCGAAATCACCAAAACGGCCGCGCTCATCCGGGCCATTCATGAAGCTGTTGAAAAGATCGTTGGACATGAGGTCCCCCTGTTTACGTTGCCGGACTTTGATAGGCGTCACGGCGAGTCAGTTCCAGTGGTTTTTGATGGCGGGCAAGGCCAAAAAGGGGCTCTGCCCCTCGGCCCCACTCTTCGAGCGGTTCCTCACCCCGGAGTTTTTGGCCAAGAAGAAAGGGTCAGGCGAAGGAGCCTGTCGCGTTTCGGACAAAGGCGCGCATCAGATCAGGGTCCTTCACACCAGGCGCGCTTTCCACCCCCGAGGCCACATCCACCTGTTTGGCGCCGGTCAGGCGCATGGCCTCAGCGACATTGTCAGGGTTGAGGCCACCGGCGAGCATCCATGGGCAGGGCCAGTATTTCCGTTGCACCAGGCGCCAGTCGAAGCTGATCCCGTTCCCACCCGGCAGGTCCGCCCCTTTTGGAGCCTTGGCATCGATCAGCAACTGGTCGGCGACGGGGGCATAGCGGTCGATCTCACCCACGTCTTCCGGTCCGGCAATTCCGATTGCTTTCATCACCGGCAGCCCGAACCGTGCCTTGACCTCGGCCACCCGCTCGGGTGTCTCAGACCCATGCAGCTGTAGGATCTCGGTGGTGGTGCCATCGACAATTTGCGCGATGTCATCATCGGTCATGTTCACCACAAGCGCCACCTTGGCCACGCCGATGGGCATATCGAGCATGAGGGATGCAGCCTGGTCGATGCTGACGGAACGCGGGCTTTTTCGGAAGAAATTAAAGCCAATATAACGGGCACCGGCCGCGCAGGCGGCCTGCACGGTTTCGGGCGTTTTCAGTCCGCAAATTTTCACGGCGGCGTCAGGTTTTCCGCCCGGAAGGACAAATCTGCTCACTTGGCCTCTTCCAGAAGCGCGATAATATCGTCACCGGGTTTTGCCTTGGGATCCTTGAGCTTTTTCACTTCACGGATCAGGGCATCGCGTTCCTTACGGGTCCGTTTGCCAGCGGCACGAAACTTATGTTCGCGCAGATATTCCCAGACAAACCCAATCATGACCCCGGCGATAATGCCCAGGAAGATCACGATAAACAGTGGCAGGGTGATCGACCAGCTGAACCCGAGGAAGCCGGACAGCTCGGCTGGCAGCAGGTGAAGGGTGACCATGCCACGGTTTGCCATGGCGATTGTTACCAGGCAAACCGCGAGGGCCGCCAGAAACAGGTAACGGATATACCGCATATTGACCTCTTATTTGCCGTTCAGACGGTCACGCAGGAGCTTGCCTGTCTTGAAGAAGGGGACATGTTTCTCTTCAACCTGAACAGATTCTCCGGTGCGTGGATTCCGTCCGATACGAGCATCTCTTTTCTTGACGGAGAATGCGCCAAAGCCGCGCAGTTCAACCCGGTCCCCACGTGCCATAGCCTCGACGATTTCGTCAAAAATCGTATTGACGATGCGTTCGACATCCCGCTGATAAAGATGCGGATTTTCATCCGCGATTTTCTGGATCAGTTCCGACCGGATCATGAATATCCCCCCAAAAAGTGCTTTTGGCGCGAGGCTGGGCTTCGCGCCGCTTTGTTGTTCCAACTATAGGAGCAAAGGGATTGTTGATAAACAAGCCCTTAGAGGGTCCGTCGGCAATTTTCCGGCAAAAAACCGGTCCATGGGGCGGTTTGCCCACCTCAAACGCGGAAATGAACGGGATTTGCATCTGTCTGACGGGGTGGGTTTGCAGCGGCTTTCCGGTCAAATACATGATTCGGAACCAGAAGTTCCCCCCGGTGACCACGATAGGTGCAAAAGAAAACGGCCCCGCATGAGCGAGGCCGTTTCAAGATCTTTCGAGAGACTAAGGATTAGTCTTTCTTCAGGGCTGCGCCCAGAATGTCGCCGAGCGAAGCGCCGGAGTCGGACGAACCATACTGTTCCACGGCCTCTTTCTCTTCTGCGATTTCGCGGGCTTTGATCGACAGGCCCAGGCGGCGCGATTTGCTGTCCACGTTGGTCACGCGAACGTCCATCTTGTCGCCGACATTGAAACGCTCGGGGCGCTGTTCGGCACGGTCACGCGACAGGTCGGAGCGGCGGATGAAGGATTTCATGCCTTCGTATTCCACTTCGATGCCACCATCTTCGATGGCGGTCACTTCGACGGTGATGATCGAACCGCGCTTCACGCCACCAATGGCTTCGGCGAAGGGGTCACCTTCCAGGGCTTTGATCGACAGCGAGATACGCTCTTTGTCGGTGTCAACTTCCGAAACAACAGCCTTGACGATGTCGCCCTTCTTGAAGTTCTGGATCGCGTCTTCGCCACGCTCGTCCCACGAGATGTCCGACAGGTGAACCATGCCGTCGATTTCGCCGTCGAGGCCGATGAACAGACCGAATTCGGTGATGTTCTTGACTTCGCCTTCCACTTCGGTGCCGGCCGGATGGGTTTCGGCAAACACTTCCCACGGGTTGCGCATGGTCTGCTTGAGACCCAGCGACACGCGGCGTTTAGCTGAGTCAATTTCCAGAACCATGACTTCAACCTCTTGCGAGGTGGACACGATTTTGCCCGGGTGGACGTTTTTCTTGGTCCAGGACATTTCCGACACGTGGACCAGACCTTCAACGCCAGCTTCCAGCTCAACAAATGCACCGTAATCGGTGATGTTGGTCACGCGACCGGTGTGAACCGACTCGAGCGGGTATTTGGCAGCCACCAGATCCCACGGATCGTCCTGCAGTTGCTTCATGCCCAGCGAGATGCGGTGGGTCTCTTTGTTGATCTTGATGACCTGAACCTTGATGGTTTCGCCGATCGTCAGGATCTCGGACGGGTGGTTCACACGGCGCCATGCCATGTCGGTGACGTGCAGCAGGCCGTCAACGCCGCCCAGGTCAACGAACGCACCGTATTCGGTGATGTTCTTGACAACACCTTCCACGGCCTGACCTTCGGACAGGTTGCCGATGACTTCTGCGCGCTGTTCGGCACGGCTTTCTTCCAGGATGGCGCGGCGCGACACAACGATGTTGCCACGGCGACGGTCCATTTTCAGGATCTGGAACGGCTGTTTCAGACCCATCAGCGGGCCTGCGTCACGCACGGGGCGCACGTCAACTTGCGAACCGGGCAGGAAGGCCACGGCGCCGCCGAGATCAACGGTGAAGCCACCTTTGACGCGACCGAAGATTGCACCTTCAACACGTGCATCGTCGGCATAGGCTTTTTCCAGGCGATCCCAGGCTTCTTCACGGCGGGCCATCTCGCGCGAGATGACGGCTTCGCCGCGGGCGTTTTCAGCCGCGCGCAGGTAGACTTCCACTTCGTCGCCTTCGGCGATTTCCGGGGCTTCACCAGGATTTGCGAATTCTTTGATGTCGACGCGGCCTTCCATTTTGTAGCCTACGTCGATGATGGCCTGGCCGTTCTCGATGGCGATGACCTTGCCTTTGACAACCGAACCCTCTTCGGGGGTGTCCATTTCGAAGCTTTCGTTCAGGAGGGCTTCGAATTCCTCCATCGTGGTTTTAGCGCACATATGCGTTTTATTCCTTTACAAGTCGCTTTTCGGGCCGTGCGGTTGGCTCCGCAGGTCTTGGATTTTCCAATTTGGTCAACAGGTTAGCCGCAAAACAAAGAGGGCCGGCACATCCGACCCTGCTCGTCTTTCCCTGTATCGCGGTGTTTTCACCTTGTCGACAGGGCGTCTTTAGGCGGATTCTGTCAATAAAGCAAGGGGCAAGAGCCTTCTATTCACCGCCCACCCTTGATCCGCAACCGCATCGACACGTCGCCAGATGACAGCCGACACCGGGCATGCAGGGCGCAGCCGGTTTCGCCACGCCCCACCTCTCAATCCCGGCCTCAGTCGATCCGGGTGAACAGTTGCGCCTGGGGCTTACGCACCTTTTTCAGTGGCGCAAGCCAGTCCTGTTCCGCGTGCCGGTAGCCCAGAGGCAGCAACAGAACCGAACGCAAACCGCGCTCTTTCAAGCCTAGGATGTCATCCACTTCCTCAGGCGTAAACCCTTCCATCGGCGTGCAATCCACCTCAAGCTCCGCCGCAGCGGCAAGGGCAAACCCCAACGCAATATAGGCCTGACGCGCGGCGTGATCGTGGTTCACCCCCGCCTCACGCGGCAGATAAGCCCCCTTCAGATTGTCGTAATACTGGGTCAGCAACGGGTTGCCGCCTCCGCGCTCTTCTTCCATCTGCGACACCACCGCATCAATGCGATCCGCCGAGTAATTATCCCAGGCGGCAAAAACAAGAAGATGTGACCCTTCGGTGATTTGTGCCTGATTCCATGCATGAGGCTGGATCTGCGCACGGATCTCTGGGTTGGTGATGACGAAAACCTCAAACGGCTGGGTGCCGGAGGAGGTAGGGGCAAGGCGGATGGCCTCAAGGATCTTATTGACCTTCTCTTCGGGCACCGACCGGGTCGGGTCCATTTTTTTGGTCGCGTAGCGCCAGTTCAGTTTTTCGAGCATGGGGATTGTCCTGTCATCAACGGGTGAAGACCGGACAGCTAGGCATTTGACTTTGAGGATCAAGGGGGAGGCCGGGCTGACCTAACGGCAGGCTTCAATCAGCGCAACCGCCCGGGCCACCGCGTCGTCGATCGACAGATCGGACGTGTCGATCAGCACCGCGTCCTTTGCGGGTTTCAACGGGGCCTCTGCCCGCTCGCTGTCGCGTTTATCGCGCACGATCACATCGGCAAGAACCTGTTCGCGCGTATCTGGCAGGCCTTTTGCGTTCAATTCCAAAAACCGCCGCTCGGCCCGCACCTCGGCGCTTGCGGTGACAAAAAGCTTCACATCTGCCTCCGGGCAAATCACCGTGCCAATATCGCGCCCATCCAGAACCGCGCCGCCGTCTTGCAGGGCAAAGTCGCGTTGAAACGCAACCAGCGCCGCCCGCACATCCGCCAGCACCGCAACCCGGCTGGCCGCCTGCGCCACCTCTGGGGTGCGCAGATCCCCCATCATATCCGCCGGTGTCAGTTGCTTGGCAGCAACCACGGGATCCCCCCCGGCCAGCACCTTGGCCCCAACCGCGCGATAAAGCAGCCCGGTGTCGAGATGGGCAAAACCGAAATGCGTGGCAACCGCCTTGGAGATCGTGCCTTTACCTGCGGCAGCGGGGCCATCGATGGCAACTGTGAATGACATGGCATCTCCTTCCTAAAGCGTTTCGCCTTACTATTGAGACACAATAATGAGGCGAAACGCTCGAAACCTACTGATGTTGCGGGCGTTTCGAAATCAACTTGTGTCTCACGTTCATCTCGAAACGCTTTAAAGCGTTCCGACACCTACGGTCGCCGGGCAAACCGAAACCTTTCTGCTGCCCTTCCATCGCAAATCGCGGGGGGGAAGGGAAGCCTCCTTATTGACAACATACATGTCAATTTGGCATGTATATTGTCATGATAGATACCCTCAGATCTCTCCTCTGGCTGACACGCCCGATCATGCAACGGGTCGAAGCGCAGGTTGAGCATGGCCTGACTGGAACCGGCCTGACCGTGCGGATGCGCGCCGTGCTTGAGATCCTGCACCATCATGGCCCCCTGCCCGTGCCCGACCTCGCGCGTCTGTTGGAAATCCAGCGCCAATATGTGCAGGTGATGGTCAATGACACCATAAAGGCCGGCCTGACCGAGAAATCCCCCAATCCCCGCCATGCCCGCTCGCCCCTTATCAGACTGACCCCGAAGGGAAAGGACTGCATCCGCATGATTTTGGAGCGGGAGGCAAGGATCCTCGATCTGGTCTCTGACGGGCTGTCACCTGATGAGGTGGCCATCGCGCTCAGGGTGCTGCGCCACTGCCATGCAAAACTGGAGAAACAGATATGATTGCCTTGTGGACCAGCCTTGCCCTTCTTGCTGCCAGTGTGATCTGGGCCGCATTGGTCTATCGTCACATCAGCCATGTCAGCCAGGGCGACAAGATCCCCGAACGGTCAGGAACGGCCCTGCTTCTGGTGGATCTGCAAGAGGATTTCTGGAACAGCGGGCAATATGATGAGGCAGACAAAACCCAGGCCACGCAGGCCATTCGTGCCGCCGTCACCCGCGCAAATTCTGAAGATCATCCCGTGATCACCCTTCGCCAGGAATGGAGCACCCCCTCAACCCGCGCCTTTGCGCGTATCTTCATGAAAGGTCAGGGGCTTGCCGGACAACCCGGTGCCGAACTGGCCAACCCCTTTGTCGGTATGGGGGAATACGAGGTGATCAAGCGCGTTCAGGACGGGTTTGAAACCGGCGCTCTGGACACGCTGCTTGATCAGCTGGACATCGGCCATGTTCAGATTGCTGGGCTGGATGCAGCTTTTTGCGTCAACAAGACCGCACAGGCCGCCCTTGCCCGCGGCTATAAGGTCACCTTGCTGCAAGACGGAACTCTCGGCGCGCTGCCGAAAGCAACCGAAAAAGCGTTCGAGACCTTGAAAAACGCCGGGGCGGAGGTGATCTGACCCCGTCAGACCTCTGTCAGCGCCGGATCCCACTTGTCCGATTTCGGAAGGTCGTCGCTGATCTCATAGTAATCCCCCTTGTCGGCGCAATAGATATGCGCCGCCATCCTGAGGTCAGGCGCACCGTCCAGCGTTCCCGCAAAGATCGAGATCCGCTCCCCACCGCCATCCCAAAACAGGTTCGACCCGCAGGTGGGGCAAAACCCGCGCGACGCCGTTTCCGAAGAAGCAAACCACTTAACTGTCCCGCCAACAGCCAGATCTTCGCGCCGAGCGGCTGTGGCCGCGACGTGATGGCCCGAGGTCTTTCGACACTGGTGGCAATGGCAGGCGATAACCGAACGCAAGGGGCCGTTCACCACATATTGCACAGCCTCGCACAGACAACCGCCTTTGGCCGTCCGGGTCATTTATTGTCCCGCGTCAGCTGTGCCCCCAGTTTGGCCATCAGGCCTTCAAATACCGGGAAGCTGGTTGCGATCGGGCCGCCATCATCCAGATGCACTGGCTTCTGGGTCGCCATCCCAAGGCAGGCAAAACTCATCGCGATCCGGTGGTCAAGCACGGTTGCAACCGTTGCCCCACCGGGAACCCCGCCTCCGTTTTCAGCCGGGCCAAGCCCGTCGACCGACCACCAGTCCTCACCTTCCTCAACCGTGACGCCATTGGCGCGCAACCCTTTGGCCATCGCATCAATCCGGTCACTTTCCTTGACGCGCAGTTCATGCACGCCCGGCATTTCGGTCTTGCCGGTCGCGAAAGACGCAACGACAGACAGGATCGGGTATTCGTCGATCATGCTGGCCGCACGTTCCGGCGGCACAACGATCCCCTTCATGTTGGGCGAAAACTTCGCGCGCAGATCCGCAACCGGTTCTCCGCCCTCTTCACGTGGGTTCTCAAACACCAGATCCGCGCCCATATCCTGCAACGTATAGAACAGGCCCGCCCGTGTCGGGTTAAGGCCGATATTTGGCACAAGCACATCCGACCCCGGCACGATCAGCGCCGCACAGACCGGAAATGCCGCCGAAGACGGGTCGCGTGGCACCACAATGGTCTGCGGCTTCAGCTCGGGCTGCCCCTTGAGGGTGATCACATGCCCCTCTTCGGTGTCTTCCACAGTAATCTCGGCCCCGAACCCGGCCAGCATCCGTTCCGTATGATCACGGGTGGCTTCCTTCTCGATCACCACGGTTTCACCTGGCGCATTCAGACCCGCCAGCAAGACGGCCGATTTCACCTGCGCGGATGCCATTGGCGTTGTATAGCGCACCGGCACCGGATCGGTCGCTCCGATCACAGTCATCGGCAGACGCCCCCCCTCCCGGCCATAGGATTGCGCCCCAAACAGCGCAATCGGGTCCGTCACCCGCCCCATCGGACGCGAACGCAGTGATGCGTCCCCGGTAAAGGTTGCGGTGACACCGGTTGAAGCCATCGCCCCCATGATCAGCCGCACGCCTGTGCCCGCATTACCGCAATCAATCACGTCCTCAGGTTCGGCAAACCCGCCAACGCCAACACCGTTGACGCGCCACTCCCCTTCACCAAGCCGCTCTACATCCGCTCCAAAGGCTTTCATCGCGCTGGCCGTCCCCAGCACGTCCTCCCCCTCCAGAAGACCGGTGATGTGGGTCTCCCCCACGGCCATCGCCCCCAAAATCAGGGAACGGTGGCTGATGGATTTGTCACCCGGAACATGGGCTTCGCCTGTCAGCGGGCCACATTTTCGTGACGTCATGGGAATAGCAGGGCCATGGCCGGACATATGTATTCTCCTCCTGAAGCGTTTCGAAACCCATCACAGGGATTGCCGAAAACACCCACAGCGTTGCAGCGCCCCACACCAACCTTCTTCAGGTTCTCGGAAACGCGTCGTGTTCAAGATCTGATAGCGCACCCATTCAGGAGTTTCCAGCAGGGAGTTCCCTCAGATAGGGTTCACAATTTTCTGGTCGGAAATATCCTGAGGTGAATTGCCCACGAAGGGGGCAAGAGGAGCAAAGCTCCTGACAGGCTCATCGCAGATGAGCCACCGCCGCTGCGCGGCCCGAGGCACAGGCCGAGGGCGCTGGTCCGTAAGCACAAAGCCCCATCAGGGGCGCTGCCCCTCGCCTCTTCGAGGCTCACCCCGAGGTATTTTCGGCAAGAAAAAGAGCGCGTCTGGTCGGAGACGACCTCAGATCCGGCGGAAGGTCAGGTAATGCGGCGTGCGGCCTTCACGAAGGGCCTTTTGTTCATAACGGGTTGAGATCCAGTCGCTCCACGGATTGCGCCAATCCGACGGGCCTTCGCCGAGCCACTCGAACCCCGCTTTCGGCACCTCTTCCAGCGTCTGGCGCACGTAATCGGGAATGTCGGTGGCCACCCGGAACTCAGCACCGGGTTTGAGCACTTTATGGAAGGGTTCCAGATATTCCGGCGTCACGAAGCGGCGGCGATGGTGCCTTTTTTTCGGCCAGGGATCCGGGTAGAGCAGGAAGGCTTTGCTGATCGACTGCTCTGGCAACACATCAAACAGGTCGCGCACATCGCCGGGATGCACCGCAACATTGTCGCATTTCGCGTCACGTATCTTGCCCAGCAGCATGGCCACGCCATTGATATAGGGTTCGCAGCCGATGATGCCGACATCAGGGTTGTTCGCTGCCTGATGCACCATATGTTCGCCACCGCCAAATCCGGTTTCAAGCCAGACAGGCCTGTCCCCAAACAGGGATTTCAGGTCGATGGGCGCGCGATCGGGGTTCACATCCCAGTCCACGGCACCGGGGCTGAGGGCGGCCAGATCCTCATCCAGATAGCCTTGCTGGCTATCCCGAAGGTGCTTGCCCTTCAGGCGCCCATAGAAGTTGCGCCACGGGGCGCCCGATTGGTGATGTGTCTTTTCCGTCATGGCCGCGCCTGTCGCATGAAGTCCTGCCTGCGTCAAGGCCGCATAAGAAAAGCCCGCCGGGAAAGGCGGGCTTTCAAATACGTCATCTGCCGCGCTCAGAGCGCGTTTTTCAGCGTATCCACCAGGTCCGTTCGTTCCCAGCTAAAGCCACCGTCATCAGAGGGTGCACGGCCAAAATGCCCATAGGCAGCGGTGCGCTGGTAGATCGGTTTGTTCAGCCCCAGATGTTCACGAATGCCGCGTGGGGTCAGATCCATGGCCTCCATCACGGCCTTTTCGATGGCGCTTTCGTCCACCTCACCCGTGCGATGGGTGTCGACCAGGATCGACAGCGGGCGCGCCACGCCAATGGCGTAGGAAAGTTGCAGGGTGCAGCGTTTTGCCAGCCCTGCTGCCACGATGTTCTTGGCCAGGTAACGCGACGCATATGCCGCCGAGCGGTCCACTTTTGTCGGATCTTTGCCCGAGAAAGCGCCACCGCCATGGGGTGCCGCACCGCCATAGGTATCCACGATGATCTTGCGCCCGGTCAAACCAGCGTCGCCATCCGGGCCGCCAATCACGAATTTCCCGGTCGGGTTCACGTGCCAGACCGTATTGTCGGTCAGCCAGCCGTCGGGCAGCACGTCACGAATATAGGGCGCAACGGCGTCGCGCACATCATTCGGCGTCATGCTTTCATCCAGGTGCTGGGTAGACAAAACCAGCGAGGTCACCTCGACCGGCAGGTCATTTTCATAGCGCACGGACAATTGCGACTTGCTGTCCGGGCCCATCCAGCTTTCGGTGCCGTTCTTGCGCACCTCTGCCAGACGACGCAGAATCGCGTGGCTGTAGTGCACCGGGGCCGGCATCAGCGCATCGGTCTCAACCGTGGCATATCCAAACATGATGCCCTGGTCACCTGCGCCTTCGTCTTTGTCTTCACTGGCATCCACCCCCTGGGCGATGTCGGCGGACTGGGCATGCAGGTAATTCGAGACCTTCATATTGGCCCAGTGAAACCCTTTCTGCTCATACCCGATGTCTTTGACACAGTCGCGGGCGATGTCTTCCACACGCTCGATCACGCTGGCCGGACCGCGGACTTCGCCGCCGATCACAACACGATCGGTTGTGGCAAAGGTTTCACAGGCCACGCGCGAATGCGGGTCTTCGGCAAGGAAAGCATCCAGCACCGCATCAGAGATACGGTCACAGACCTTGTCGGGATGGCCCTCGGAAACGGATTCCGAAGTGAATACGTGGGATTTGCGGGTCATGAGAAGTGCTCCATTGATACAATCCCCATCACGCCAGGAAGCCGTTGTGACGGGGGGATGCCTGTCCGATACATGCCCCCAGTAAGGAGGTCAAATGCTTTTGCCGCGTCGCCGGGCAACAAAAACACCAAGAGCGACTAGCACGAGCACGGTTAATGGAAGATCACCGTGGCGAGAATAAGGCGTTGCGGCACGCTTTCCGGGAATTTTTGTGTCAATCTTTCCAGACTGACCCAGAGGCAGCGACTGCCCTATTTCACCATAGGCATTGATCACCGCAGAGACCCCGGTATTGGCCACACGGATCACCGGCAAGCCAAATTCGATTGCCCGGAATCGCGCCTGCACCAGATGCTGCTGCGGGCCTGAGAAATTGCCAAACCACGCGTCGTTTGTGGCATGCAAAATCCAGTCGGCCCGCTCGGGGGCGGCGCGCAGATCCTGGGGGAAAACCGCCTCATAGCAGATCAGAGGCAGAACCTTTCCCGCCTTCCCCAGATCGACCACTTCTGCGCCCTGCCCCGCAGAATAGCCCCGTCCAAGTTGGGCCGCAAAGGCGGTCACGCCGAGCCCCGCCAGTTGATCCCCGAAAGGAACATATTCGCCAAAAGGCACAAGATGATGCTTGTCATAAACCGGGGTCAGCTTTCCCTCAGGGCTGGCCAGCGCAAGGCTGTTGAAAAACCGCACCCCCTCCCCTCGCTGGGCACCGAAGAGGATAGGAGCCCCCTGCCCGGCCTTAGCCATGGCCTTCCCCAATCCGCCTGTATCCCCCAACCGGTAGGGCACAGCGGTTTCGGGCCAGAGGACCAGATCGGGGCGCGCGCCGTTTTTTGCAGGAGCACGGGTCAGTTCCAGCTGACGCAGGACAAAACCCTGCGCATAACGCGGATCCCATTTCTGATGCTGCGGTGCGTTGGGCTGCACCAGCCGCAAAAAGGTTTCCTGATCCGGCAGAGGCGGTTTCGGCAGCGCCATCGCAAAGGTGAAAACCAGAGCAGATAGCGCGGCAAGGGCCGCAAATATTCGGTAAGAGCGCATCTGGGCTGCACGGGCCACGCCAGCAGAAACAAGGAAGGACAGCGCCGACAGGCCATAAACCCCAACCCCTTCTGCAATCTGGGCCAGTGGTGTGTCGATCCAGGCAAGCCCCGGCCCGCCCCAGGGAAAGCCTGTCAGAACATAGCCACGCAACAGCTCGGCCCCGGTCAGCGCTGCGGCCAGCGCCATCCAGCGGGTCTGAACCGTGCGGGCCCCAAAGGCCAATCCGGCGGCAAGGCTCCAAAAAAGAGCAAGCCCCCCAGCTAGCCCGAACACGGCAAAGGGGGCCATCCAGGCATGGCGGGCCGCATCCACGAAAAACGGCTCAACCAGCCAGTTCAAGGTGGCGGCAAAATAGCCAAGCCCCAAAAGCCATCCCCGCAACGCCGCCTGTTTTGCACTGGCGGCGCGCAACACGTAAAACAGCCCCGCGCTCAATCCGCCCAGCATAGCCCACCAAAGACCAAATGGCGCCTGCCCCAGGGCGGCAACCGCCCCGGACAAAACGGGCACGAGGGGGACGCGGGTCACCACGGATTGCAGCGCCTTGCGCATTTCGCCCCGGATCAGCCTGGCAGACCGGTGGGGATCCGCACCCGCAGGCGCTTGATCCGACGTGGATCGGCATCCACCACTTCAAATTCCGGGCCGGCAGGATGCTGGATGACTTCACCGCGTGTCGGCACGTGGCCGGAAAGCAGAAAGACCAGCCCCCCCAGAGTGTCGATCTCCTCATCTTCCTGATCATCATGCAAAGGCACGTCAATTTCGGCCTCGAACTCCTCCAGCGGTGCTTTCGCCTCAACCAGATAACAACCCGGCTTTTCCTCGGACCAGAGGGCGGTTTCCTCGGTGTCATGTTCGTCTTCGATTTCGCCCACAACCTGTTCGATCAGATCCTCGATGGTGAGCAATCCATCCACACCGCCATATTCGTCGATCACCAGCGCCATGTGGATCCGTTCGGTTTGCATTTTTTGCAACAGCACCCCGATCGGCATCGAAGGCGGCGCATACAGCAACGGGCGCAGCTGCGCCTTCAGATCATAGCTGTCCTGCCCTGTCGCCCCGTTGAAGCCATGGTTGAGGGCAAAATCCTTGAGGTGCACAAGACCAATCGGCGTGTCCAGCGTTCCTTCGAAGACCGGCAGGCGGGTCAGCCCGCTGTCGCGAAACACTTCCACCAGCTCGGATTTGTCGATATCCACCGGGACGGAAACAATTTCAGATTTCGGGATCGCCACATCCTCGACCCGCATCCGGCGCAGATTGACCATCCCCGGCACGGTAAGCTGCGGGGCGCCATTGACCGGCGTTGTGGCTTGCACCGGCGCTTCTCTGGCTTCGTCCGACGGGCTGAGCGCCCCGAACACCCGGCTGAAAAACCCGGATCTGGCAGATCGAGGCTCAGCCCCTTCCGATCCGTCTTTGTCCTGCGCGCTTTGCGCTGCGTTAGAAGAGCCGTCCTGGCCCTCATCCATGTGACTTTCGCCCATTTGACCTTTTCCGTTGTCGCGGGGAAACCGCGTTTCAACCTCGGCGCTCCACGCTCAGGCGCGGAGCGACAGTGTTTCACTCATTCATATATGGATCTGAAATGCCCATCTTGCCAAGAATTTCAACCTCCAGCCCCTCCATAAGAGCGGCATCTTTGTCGAGAATGTGATCATAACCCAACAAATGTAGCGTCGCATGCACCATAAGATGGGTCACATGGGTTGAAAATTCCTTACCCTGCTCCGCTGCTTCGCGCGCGCAGGTTTCATAGGAAATGGCAATATCCCCCAACTCAAGCGGCGCACCGGGAAAGTCGGGTTCCGGCGGCAAAGGGTGCTCACCCGGCTCCTCTGCCGCCCGCTCCTCAGACGGCCAGGACAACACATTTGTCGGCTGCCCCTTGGCGCGAAACTCGGCATTCAACTCTGCAATGCGGGCGTCGTCGCAGGCCAGAACCGCAACCTCCGCATCCGCGACATCCAGATGCCCAAGCGTCTCTTCGCAAGCGCGTTGGGCCAACGCCTCCAGCCCCGCCTCTTCCCAGCGGGGATCTTCAAAAACGATATCGACGTCCATCTCTTTTTTCTTGTCTCAAATATCCCGGGGAGTCCGCTCAGGGAGCGGACGGGGCAGCGCCCCCTGCCTCGGTGGCCCGACGCGCCTGTTCACGTTCACTTGCCGCGTCATAGGCCTCAATGATCTTGGCCACAAGCGGATGACGCACCACGTCTTTTGAGGTGAAATAGTTGAACGAGATCCGGTCAATGCCGCCAAGAAGCCGTTCCGCATCCCGCAGCCCTGACTGCACACCGCGCGGAAGGTCAACTTGGCTGCGGTCGCCGGTAATCACCATGCGCGACCCTTCACCCAGGCGGGTCAGGAACATCTTCATCTGCATGGTGGTCGCGTTCTGCGCCTCATCAAGCACCACAAAGGCATTTGACAATGTGCGCCCCCGCATGAAGGCGAGCGGCGCGATTTCAATCCGCTTTTCTTCAATGAGCTTGGCCACCTGCTTACCGGGCAGGAAATCCCCCAGCGCATCATAAAGTGGCTGCATATAAGGATCGACCTTGTCCTTCATGTCGCCGGGCAAAAAGCCCAGGCGCTCGCCCGCTTCCACTGCGGGGCGCGACAGGATGATCTTGTCCACATGACCGCCAAGGAACATGTTCACCCCGACAGCAACCGCCAGATAGGTCTTGCCGGTGCCGGCCGGGCCGATACCAAAGGCCAGCTCGTTTTCAAACAGGTTCTGCACATAGGCTTTCTGCGCTTCGGTGCGGGGTTCAACCGTTTTCTTGCGCGTCTTGATCTCGACGCCGCCACGTTTGAACATCTCCATCTGATCGCCTTCGCGGGTGCCGGTGTCTTCGCCCGACCCTCCCATGCGAATCTCGGCATCAATATCGCCGGGTTCAATCATGCGTCCCGCTTCAAGCCGCTGGTAAAGCGCGCTCAGCACTTCGCCCGCCTTGTCGCGCGCTTCCCCCAATACAACAAGATGATTTCCGCGTCGGATGATCTGCACCCCAAGGTGGCTTTCGATCTGGGTCAGGTTGCGATCGAACTCTCCACACAGATCAATCAGCAGCCGATTGTCCGGGAAATCCAGCAACACCTCATGCTCGTGTTCAACGGCGGGGGGGGCTGCGGTCATGTTTTCAAATCCCAAGACGGTCTCCGTTAGCGTGTGTCCTACCTGAAAGTGTGCCGAGAGCCGGGCAAGAGTGCAAGCCCTCTCACGCATTCTTCATGAACCTGACACAAAAAGGCCGCCGGAAACCCGACGGCCTTTCTTTTTGCAAATTCTACAACCATTCCGGTCAATTGCCATTGCTCGGCACATAGTCCCGGATGCCCGGGCTATCGGATTGATATTGCCCAATCACAGTGCCCGGCGGGTATTTCTTGTTACAGATCGGCAGACCGGACTTCGGATCGAAACGACGCCCGGAATACCCCTCAACCCCGTCATCAATCATCCAGCCCTGACACCCGTCCGGATCATAAACGATGGCGGCATGGCCGTCAGCAATCGACACCTTGTCGCTACCGCGGTCCTGACTGGTTGCGATAATTGCGTTTGGATTGCCGTTATATTGCTGCAGCCCATCGCCCCCCACACAACCGGACAGCACCAGAACAACAGCCCCCATCACCAGCGGAAAAGAAGATTTCACCATCATTTGTCATCCCACGTATAGCATACCACTTCGACGCGGCGGTTTTTCTGCATATTGGCGGCAGAGGTATTGGGCACAAGCGGCTGACGTTCGCCAAACCCGATCTCACGCTCAACCACGGCCCCGACCGAGCGGGCAACCTTGGCCACGGCGGCGGCGCGACGCTTGGACAGGCGCATGTTGTAGCTGTCCGATGCGCGGCTGTCGGTGTGGCCGTAAATGCCATATCCAAAGGCGTCCGACGAAGAGAAAAACTGCTCCAGACGCTTACGGCCCGAGCTCGTCAGACGTGCGCTGTCGGTTGCAAAGAGCGTATCGGTATTTTCCACCAGGCACGTGTTCTTGGCCAGACAGACGGGTTTGCCGGTTTTCGGATCCACCCGGTCAAGCATGTAGCCCTCAAGCCCACCATCAGCCCACCAATGCATGCAGCCATCATGATCGACCCAGACACCCCAGTTCACGCTGCCATAGACCGGCGGCGCAGATTGAGCCAGCGAAGGTGCGGCACCCAGACCCAGCGTCACCGCTGAGGCCATGGCGGCACCTGTAAAAATTTTTCGAAGAAACGTCACCACTATCCCTCTTCCATTTAACAGATTGGCATGGCAACGCGGGTCAGACACAGGCGCGCCCCCTCAAAAAGCACAAAACGACCTGCAAACCATACGAAGCGGACAGCCAAATTTACTCCCTATTAGAGGGGATTTTAGCAAATTTTGTGTTTACAACAAAGGGGTTTCCCCAAGGTATTGTGTTTCTTTTCAACACAATACCCGAAAGCCAGCCGAACTGTTGCTTTTTGAACCCTAAACCGGCCGCGATCTAGTCAACCAGCTCACCCGCCAGGGAATTGGCACCGCTCTCGGTGATTCTCACGCGACGCAGGTCACCAACACCCACGTCTCCTTTGACATGCACCGCATGAAGATAGTCGGATTTGCCCACCATCTGCCCGTCAAATCGACCCTGCTTCTCGAACAGAACGCCCACTTCACGGCCGACCATACCATCCTGCACGTCGCGCTGCTGTTCGGTGATCAGAGCCTGCAAGCGATACAGCCGTTCCGATGCAACATCATCGTCCACCAGTGCCCGCTCCGCAGCCGGCGTGCCGGGGCGGGTTGAGTATTTGAAGCTGAAAGCCTGACCGTATTTCACTTCGCGGATCAGCGCCATCGTATCTTCGAAATCCTGATCATCCTCCTCCGGGAAACCGACAATAAAGTCACCGGAGATCAGGATATCGGGACGTGCCGCCCGGATCCGTTCGATCAGACGCAGATAGCTTTCGGCGGTGTGGCTGCGGTTCATCCGCTTGAGGATTTTGTCAGACCCCGATTGCACCGGCAGATGCAGGTAAGGCATCAGTTTCCGACATTCCCCATGGGCGGCAATCAGGTCCTCTTCCATGTCGTTGGGATGTGACGTGGTAAAACGGATCCGCTCCAGCCCGTCCACGTCATTCAATGCCCAGATCAGGCGCGCCAGCGACCAGTCGCCATCCGGCCCCTGACCGTGATACGCATTCACATTCTGGCCCAGAAGGGTAATTTCGCGCACGCCACGTTCGACCAATTCATTGGCCTCGCGCAGGATCCGCTCCACCGGGCGGCTGACCTCGGCCCCACGGGTATAGGGCACCACGCAGAAGGCACAGAACTTGTCACAGCCTTCCTGCACGGTCAGGAACGCCGCCGGATTGCGCCGGGCCTTGGTGCCGCGCAGCTTGGGCAGGTGTTCAAACTTGTCCTCTTCCGGGAACTCGGTATCGAGCGCCTTTTCCCCTTTGGCCACCTGCTCCATCATCGCAGGCAGGCGGTGATAGGTCTGCGGGCCAACCACCAGATCCACGAGCGGCTGGCGGCGCATGATTTCTTCCCCTTCGGCCTGGGCAACACAGCCCGCCACACCGATCTTCAGATCCGGCTTTTCCGCTTTCAGCCCCTTGAAGCGGCCCAGCTCGGAATACACTTTCTCGGCGGCCTTTTCGCGGATGTGGCAGGTGTTGAGCAGGATCATATCCGCATCATCCGCACTGTCCGTCTGCACATAGCCATCCGCGCCCAGCGCCTCGGCCATGCGTTCGCTGTCATAGACATTCATCTGGCAGCCATAGGTGCGGATGAAGAGTTTCTTCGGATCGGTTTTCTGGTCGGACATGATGGCGTTCCCGATGGGTCTGGCTGGCGTGATGTTGGATCATCGCCGGGGTCAAGGCGCTCTCCTACACAAAAGCGCCCCGCGCTGCAACGCCCAGCGCGCTCACGATCGTACCCTTCCCATCCCCACGCCCCGCCGCTTGCCCCGTCGCAAGACCCACCCCCTCAACACGCCCCCTTGCAAATACCCGCAATTTCGTGATTTTTTAACCGGGCGCCCCCAGACTGTGCGTCAGGTGGCCGACCGGGAGCCTTTCTGGGAGCCTTTGGGGAGCCTTTGATGCGTTACGCCAATTTGAACGAGTTCTTGACCTCTACCCCTGCGGCCCTGGCCAAAGGGCCTGTCGGCATGATCTTTGTTGAAGATCTGGTCGAAGTGGAAAGCACCATTCGCCATCACCATCTGGCCGGCTTCAAATCGCTTCTTGTGTTTGCACCTACGCAACTGAGCCTGCCACCCAGCCTGTCCGACCTGATCCACCGGATCGATTTCGACATTTCGCGCGATAATGCCATGGTGGATGCCGTGAACGCAGTGATCAAATCTGCGCCGGGGATCTGGCTCTATTATTGCTTCAATGCCGAATACCTGTTTCACCCGTTCTGTGAAACCCGCACGATCGGTGAATTGCTGTCCTTCCAGACAGAAGAACGGCGCAGTTCGGTCCTGACCTATGTCGTTGACCTCTATGCGGATGATCTGGAAACCTATCCCGACGCGGTCTCTCTGGAACATGCCTGGCTGGACAGATCCGGCTATTACGCGCTTGGTCGCCCGGATCCGGACAATGAGGGCCACCCCAAGGAACGGCAACTGGATTTCTTTGGCGGGCTGCGCTGGCGGTTTGAAGAGCATATCCCCGCACCCCGCCGAAAGATTGACCGAATTGCCCTGTTTCGCGCCAAACCGGGGCTTACCATGCGCGCAGATCACACCTTCAACGATGAAGAATACAACACCTACGCCTGCCCGTGGCACAACAACATCACCACCGCGATCGCCAGTTTCCGCACTGCGAAAGCCTTGAAATCCAATCCGGGCTCGACCTTCGATATCGAAACTTTCAAATGGCACAACTCCACCGAGTTTGACTGGTCCTCCCAGCAGCTTTTGGATCTGGGGCTGATGGAACCGGGGCAGTGGTTCTGACGCGACGACCCGTTTCGAAAGAGACCCATTTCCGCGCAGGTGGTTTACTTTGCAGCCCATTTGTTTAGGGTTGCCCCCTCATCTTGAGCACCCGTTGCGAAACACGTAAGGGCCTCATCCATTCATCCCCCCGACATCAAGAGGTTTTCATGACGGAAGTCACATCCGGCGCACAGGTCGCCATTCATTATACCGGCACATTGGAAGACGGATCTGTCTTTGACAGCTCCGAAGGGCGGGACCCGCTGTCATTTACCGTGGGATCCGGCATGATCATTCCCGGTCTCGACAAGGCCCTGCCTGGCATGACGGTTGGCGAGAAGAAAAAAGTCACCATCGCCCCGGAAGAAGCCTATGGCCCGCGCCACGATCAGGCTGTCATGGATGTGCCGCGCTCGGATATCCCGGCCGAGATTCCGCTGGAGGTTGGGCTGCAATTGCAAATGTCCGGTCCGCAGGGGCAACCGATCCCGGTGACCGTCACCGCCCTGACCGAGGAGAGCGTCACGCTGGACGCCAACCACGCGCTGGCGGGCAAAACCCTGATCTTCGATTTTGAACTTGTATCCATCGGCTGATACACGCCCTGATCTTGCCCCTCTGCACGACCTGAAAAAGGTATCGGCAAAGGGGGGCAGGCGCTCGGTGGCTCACGTCGTGAGCCTTTTGAGGGGCTCTGCCCCTCGCCGCACCCGCGGCTCACCCCGGGATATTTCTGACCAGAAAATGAGATAAGCGGCCACGCCGAGCCCTATAGGCAGGCAAACACGTTACAGGCGGCGCGGTGCGTGACTGTGTGTGGTGTTGAATGCTCAGCTGCGGCGCAGCCGGATGACCACATCAACCTTGCTGATTTCAGCCCCTTTCGGCGCGTCTGGCAGGCTGGCGATTTTCAGGTCCTGAGCCGGTGCATCCATCAGCTCTTCCGTGTCTTCCCAGAAGAAATGAGGGTGGTTTGACACGTTGGTGTCAAAATAGCTACGCGCACCGTTTACGGTGATTTCGCGCAGAAGTCCTGCTTCCGAAAAGACCCGGAGCGTATTGTAGACGGTCGCAAGGGACACTTTCTCACCGCTCTCGCGAGACGCCTCATAAAGGCTTTCTGCGGTGACGTGGCGATGCTCTCCGTCGCCCACCAGAAGATTGGCAAGAGACAGGCGTTGCCGCGTCGGGCGCAGGCCAGCACTGGCCAGCCAGATTTCTTCAAGAGGGGATGCTGTGACGTTCATGACTCGGATCCGTTTCGTGGACCGTAATATAAGGGGGCTTTGCGCGGGTTTCCATGTTTTTTTACATGTGCATTATAAACGCCCTGTAAATGTCCGCCCTGGGCCCCGGTTTTCTGGGGCTTGCATGCGCCCTGCCCTTGCGTCCGCCTTGGCGCGGGTGATAGAGGAGAGGGGATGAAATGACACAAGATATGGGGCGGCTGATGGCGGACTATCCGACAAGCTTTGACAAGGAAGATCTATTGAAATGCGCACGCGGAGAGCTGTTTGGCCCCGGCAATGCGCAGCTTCCGGCACCGCCCATGCTGATGATGGACCGGATCACCGAGATTTCCGGCGACGGTGGGGCGCATGGCAAAGGCCACGTTCTGGCCGAGTTCGACATCACCCCGGACCTTTGGTTTTTTGACTGCCACTTCCCCGGCAACCCAATCATGCCCGGCTGCCTTGGCCTTGACGGTCTGTGGCAGCTGACCGGCTTCAACCTGGGCTGGCGCGGCTGGCAGGGGCGTGGCTATGCGCTGGGGGTCGGCGAGGTGAAGCTGACCGGCATGGTGCGCCCGGATCGCAAGATGCTGACCTACAAGATCGACTTTACCAAGGCGATCCAGACCCGTCGCCTGACCATGGGTGTGGCTGACGGGATCGTCGAAGCCGATGGCGAGGTGATCTATCAGGTCAAAGACATGAAAGTGGCTCTTTCAGAGAGCTGACCCCAATACCCTGCCCCGATGACCTTTGCGTGGTGTCGGGGCAATCAGAGGAGTGCGCATATGCGTCGTGTAGTCGTCACCGGTCTGGGCATCGTCTCGGCCATCGGGAACAATGCCGAAGAGGTTCTGGCCTCGCTGAAAGCCGGGAAATCCGGCATCACTGCAAATCAGGATATGGTGGAGCACGGGTTCCGCAGCCAGATTGCGGGTATGCCCAATATCGACATCACGGAACATGTGGACAAACGCACGCTGCGCTTCATGGGGCCAGGTGCCGCTTACGCGCATATCGCGATGAGCCAGGCCATCGAAGATGCCGGTCTTGGCGAAGACGACGTGGTGAACCCGCGCACCGGCCTTGTGGCAGGGTCCGGCGGCCCGTCGACCAGCGCGATGTTTGCCGCCCACCAGACCGCGCTGAAATCGGGTGCCACCAAGCGGATCGGGCCGTTTGCGGTTCCGAAATGCATGGGCTCAACCATTTCCGCCAACCTCGCGACCGCGTTCAAGATCAAGGGGATCAACTATTCGATCACCTCGGCCTGTTCGACGTCGCTGCACTGCATCGGCAACGCGGCAGAGCAGATCATGCTGGGCAAACAGGATGTGATGTTCGCTGGCGGCGGTGAGGAACTGGACTGGACGCTTTCGTGTCTGTTTGACGCGATGGGCGCCATGTCGTCCAAGTATAACGACACGCCCGAGAAAGCCTCGCGCGCGTTTGACGCCGACCGCGACGGGTTCGTGATCGGTGGTGGCGGGGCCATTCTGGTGCTGGAAGAGCTTGAGCACGCAAAAGCCCGCGGCGCGAAGATCTATGCGGAAGTGACCGGCTATGGCGCGACCTCGGATGGTCACGACATGGTGGCCCCGTCCGGCGAAGGCGGCGAACGCGCCATGCGTCTGGCCATGGACATGCTGCCTGAGGGGCGCAAAGTTGGCTATATCAACGCCCACGGCACCTCGACCCCGGTTGGCGATGTGGGCGAAGTGGAAGCCGTGCGCCGCGTCTTTGGAGAAGGCTCGACACCGCCGATCAGCTCGACCAAATCCATGACAGGTCACAGCCAGGGCGCCACCGGCGCACAAGAGGCCGTCTACTGCCTCCTGATGCTGAAACATGACTTTATTGCACCGTCGATCAACGTGGAAAATCTGGACCCGGCGATCAATGAGGGCGAGATTGCAACCTCGCTGGTCGAAAACGCTGGTCTGGACAGCGTGATGACCAACAGCTTTGGCTTTGGCGGCACCAATGGCTCGATGATTTTGAGCACGTTCAAGGACTGATTTCAGAACCTGTATTAAGAGGCCCTTCAGATCGCGTGAAATGGCGCGGCAGGGAGGGCCGGATTTAAGGAGCAAGATATGGCGGGATTGATGCAAGGGAAACGGGGCCTCATCATGGGGGTAGCCAACCAGCGGTCGATCGCATGGGGCATTGCGCAGGCGATGGCAAATGAGGGCGCGGAGCTGGCTTTCAGCTATCAGGGCGAGGCCTTTGGGCAGCGCGTGGCGCCGCTGGCCGCCAGCGTCGGGTCCGATCTGCTGGTCGACATGGATGTGACGGATGACGCAGCCCTGGACAAGGGCTTCGACGACCTGTTTTCCAAATGGGACAGCATTGATTTCCTTGTCCATGCGATTGCCTATTCCGACAAGGACGAGCTGACAGGGCGTTTTGTCGACACCTCGCGCGCGAATTTCAAAAACTCGATGGATATCAGCTGTTATTCCCTGATCGAAGTCTCACGTCGTGTTGCCCCCAAAATGACCAATGGCGGCACGATCCTGACGCTGACCTATGGCGGATCGAACCGGGTGACGCCGTTTTACAACGTGATGGGGGTTGCCAAGGCGGCGCTGGAAGCGTCGGTGCGGTATCTTGCCAATGACCTTGGCCCCGATGGCATCCGCGTGAACGCCATCTCGCCCGGTCCTATGAAAACACTGGCGGGTGCGGCCATTGGTGGCGCGCGCAAGACCTTCCGCCACACCGAGGCCAATGCACCGCTGCGCCAGAACGCAACGCTGGAGGCCGTGGGGGGCACCGCAGCTTACCTTGCCTCGGATTACGGCAATTGCACCACGGGTGAGATTATCACCGTGGACAGCGGGTTTCACGTTCTGGGCATGCCGCAGCCGGACAACCTGTGACAACACCCGGACAATGGGTTTGCAAGGCCACCTTCGGGTGGCCTTTTTCTTGCAAGGTGTGAACGGGCCTGCACCTATTATCCCCCCCTGGGGGGCGTCGGGCTTGCGGTGGCCTTGGCTATGCCTCGGCAGGGGCCCTGCCCCTCAGCGCCACTTTGCAAGTGGCCCCTCACCCCGGGATATTTGACGCAAGGGGAGGAGAGGAGTGTGGACCCTTGTCAGGTTCCATGCTTTGGTGCGGCAAAGGTTTCAGGAGGTGGTGATGCAGAGATTTCAGGCGGCGGACGGCGTACAGATAGCCTATCGGGATGAAGGGGACGGCCTGCCGGTCCTGGCGTTGTCAGGACTGACGCGCAATTCAAACGACTTCAACTTTCTCGCCCCGCATCTGAAAGGCATACGCCTGATCCGCATGGATTACCGGGGGCGCGGCCAGTCGGACTGGGCGCCCCACGCGACCTATACCATTCCGCAGGAAGCGCAGGATGCGTTGGGGTTGCTGGATCATTTGGGGATTGAAAAAGCCGCAATTTTGGGCACCTCCCGCGGCGGGTTGATTGCGATGGGTCTGGCAGCAACCGTGCGGGAGCGGTTGTTGGGGGTCTGTCTGAACGATATCGGTCCTGATCTCGACCCAGCGGGGCTGACCTATATCATGTCCTATCTCGGCCGCCGCCCGGCCTGGCGCGCCTTTGGGTCGATTGTCGCCATGCGCAAGGCGGCGATGGAGCAGGCAGGGTTTCACAATGTCCCGGACACGCGTTGGGAAGAGGAGGTTTCCTACCTTTATGAAAACCGCGAAGGGCGCTGGGAAAACCGCTATGATCCGGCGCTGCGCACCGCCGTAGAGGAGGCGGGGGCGCAACCGATGCCCGATCTCTGGCCGCTATATGATTGTTTTGCGGGGCTGCCGCTGGCGCTGATCCACGGCGCAAATTCCGATCTGCTGACAGATGCAACCGTTGCGGAAATGCGCCGCCGCATTCCGGCGCTGCGCTATGCCCATGTGGCGGATCGGGGGCATGTGCCTTTTCTGGACGAGCCGGAAGCGCTGATCGTCATTCAGCACTGGATCAACGACATGAAGGAGCGCGCGGCGTGAGCGTTTCCATTCATGATATCCGCGCAGCCGCCCGCCGCTTGGCCGGTCATGTCCGGCAAACCCCGATCCTGTCCTCACCCGCACTGGATGCCATTGCCGGGCGGCGGGTTCTGGTCAAGGCCGAGAACCTGCAGGAAACCGGAAGCTTCAAGGCCCGCGGTGCTTGGGCGGCCATTTCACAATTATCGGATACTCAAAAAGAGCTGGGCGTGATTGCCTATTCCTCGGGCAACCATGCGCAGGGGGTGGCGCGCGCGGCACGGGCCCACCAATGCCCTGCGGTGATCGTGATGCCCTCGGATGCGCCAACCGCTAAGATCAATGGCACGCGCGCCCTTGGGGCGGAGGTGGTGCTGTATGATCGGGCGCACGAAGACCGCGACGCAATTGGCGCGCAAATCGCGCAGGAACGCGAGCTTACCCTGATCAAGCCCTATGACAACCCGCGCGTCATTGCAGGTCAGGGCACTGTTGGGCTTGAAATCGCCAATGCCGCCCGCCCGCTGGATGCCGCATCGGCCGAGGTGCTGGTGCCGTCAGGTGGCGGGGGATTGCTGGCGGGGATTGCCCTTGCGCTGGAACATGAGGCACCCGGAATGCGGGCGCGCCCGGTCGAACCTGACGGGTTTGACGACATTGCCCGGTCCCTCGCCAGTGGAACGGTTCAGCGCAATACCCAGCTCTCAGGATCCATTTGCGATGCGATCCTGACCCCGGAACCGGGGGCGCTGACATTTCCGATCATTCAACGCCTGTGCGGCCCCGGTCTGGTGGTCCGCGAAGAAGAGTGCCTGCGCGCCATGGCGCTGGCCTTTCACCATCTGAAAATTGTTCTGGAACCGGGCGGGGCCACCGCCCTTGCCGCCGCCCTGTTTCACCCCGGCACGCTTGAGGGGGACTGCGTGTTTATCGTCGCCACGGGCGGCAATGTGGATGTGCCAATCTTTACCCGTGCCCTGGAGTATCTTGACCAATGACCGACTTCACCATCGCCTCGTTCAACGTGAAAAACCTGATCGGAGCGGATCAGGAGTTTTACCGTTTCCTGTCCTACACCCCGGAAGAATACGCGTGGAAACGGGATTGGATGGCCGACCAGATGCTGTCTCTGGACGCAGATATCATCGGCTTTCAGGAAGTGTTCGAAAAGGATGCCCTCTTGGATGTGGTGAAAGAGGCCAACAGGCGGGCGGGCGCGCTGAACGCCGCCACCATCCCGGACCGTTCAAAACGCTATCACCGGAAAGCGATTTTTCGCAGGCTGGAAGTTGATCCCTGGAGCATCGACAATATCGCCTTTGCTCCCAACGCAAATGACGGCGCTCCCGGCGCGCGGCGACCGGGGCTTGCGGTGCTGTCGCGGTTCGGCTTTGTCGGCCAGCCGGAAGTCATTCAGGATCTGGATACCCCGCTGGACGTCCCGTTAGGGGAGGGAGGCGGGATGTTCCGGCTAACCCGCCTGTCCCGCCCGATCCTCAAGGTGCGGATCCCTGTCGGGGAGGGCCAGAACCGGCAGATCCTCACCCTGTTCAACTGCCACCTGAAATCCAAACTGGGTGAGTTTATCCGCCCGGAAGGCGCTGAATTTGCCCCCGAAGCGGACCTCACCGCCTATGATCCCGTATCTCGGGCCCTGGGGGCGGCTCGCTCTGCCATGCGCAGAATGGCCGAAGCCTGGGTGCTGCGCAAACTGGTGGTGGAAGAAATCACAGCCGGCCACCCGGTGGTGGTTCTGGGCGACTTCAATGATGGCGAACACTCGGTCAGCTCTGAAATCATTGCAGGAGAGGTCCCGTTCAAGAACTATGCCTGGATGCTGCGCCATGATGCAAAGACCGCAAATGACCGCTATTCCCGTGACGAAAGCGCCGCCATCACCGACGCGATCGAGAAGGTGCGGCTGCATTCGGCGGAAAAGCTCTTTGTGCGAAAATCCCTGCGCGACATGGTCTATACGGCAAGTTTCGGCGGTGTGTTTGAAAGCATCGACCAGATTTTCCTCAGCCGTGATTTTCACCCGGACAATGATGATCGGATTGCCGACATGACCTATTTCAGCGTGTTGAACGATCATATCACCGATGGCTCTCACCCCGAGGCGCCTTATAACAAGCTCGCGTCGGATCACGGTCAGATCATGGCCCATCTTACGCTGAGAGGTGGCGCATGATCCTGCCAGGAGAGGCCCCCGTTCCGCTTTTCACCACCGACACCGGCCCGCGTGAGGCCCCCGCGCTGGTCTTTGCCCATGCGCTCGGGGCGGATCTGACCATGTGGGACGCGCTGTTGCCGCAGCTTCCAGATGGGCTGCGGGTGATCCGTATGGATATGCGCGGCCATGGACAAAGCCCCTGCCCGCCCGCGGAACAGGGCGATGCCTACCCGATGGGGCATCTGGTCAGGGATGTGGCTGCCACGCTGGATCGGCTGGGGGTGAGGGACTGCACCTTCGTCGGCATTTCGATTGGCGGGATCATCGCGCAGGGGCTGGCGGCGGAACGCAAGGATCTGGTGCGCGCGCTGGTGCTCTCCAACACCGCGGTCAAGATCGGCACCCCCGCCCTGTGGGATGCCCGCATGGAGGAGGTGCGCCGGGGCGGGATTGCCGCCGTGATCGGCCAGAACATGCAGCGCTGGTTTGCCCGAAGCACCCATCGAGACCATCCCGAACTTGTGTTGCGCGCAGCCGAGGTGATGCAGGCCACCCCGCTTGCGGGCTACCTTGGCTGCATGGGGGCGATTGCCGAAACGGATCTTTATGAAAGCACGGCGCGCCTGACCCTGCCCACACTGGTCACAGCGGGCAGCGAAGACGGATCCACCCCCGCAGACCTGGTGCGCGAGCTGGCGGACCTGATCCCCGGCGCAGATTTCAGACTGATCCGCAGATCCGGGCATATGCCACCCATCGAGCAACCCGAAGCCTATGCCAAAGCTCTGGTGGACTTCCTGCATATCACCAAGCATATCTGACCCCACACCGGTCGTGACACCACGTCACGCCCATTTCCCTTGCCCCCTGCCCGCCCCCTTTGCACAGTATTGAAAACACCGCGAGGGAGCGTGAGATGCAGACAATCAAAGCCGCCATATGCCATGAGTTCGGCAAGGATCTGGTGATCGAAGATATCACCCTGCGCGCCCCCGGTTCGCGCGAGGTGGAGGTGACGGTCGAAGCGGTGGCAATCTGCCATTCGGATATCTCATATGCGGATGGTGCCTGGGGCGGCCCGTTACCGGCGGTTTTTGGCCATGAAGCGGCGGGGCGCATCTCGGCCCTTGGGGCAGAGGTCACGGGGCTACAGGTTGGGGACAAGGTGGTGGTCACGCTGATCCGGTCGTGCCAAAGCTGCACGCCCTGCTGTTCCGGCCAGCCCACACGCTGCACGGAACGCTATGACCAGACCCAAGGGCCGATTGCCTGCGCGGATGGCACGGCGCTGGCGCAGGGGCTCGACACTGGCGCGTTTGCACAAAAGCTGGTGGTGGGGGCGGCGCAGGTTGTGAAGCTGCCCGAAGACATCCCGTCACAGGTCGGATGCCTTCTGGGTTGCGGCGTGATCACCGGGATCGGGGCGGTGGTGAACACCGCCCGTGTGCGCCCGGGGCAAAACGTGGTTGTGATCGGGGCCGGTGGCGTCGGGTTGAATGCCATTCAGGGGGCCCGACTGGCTGGGGCCGCCCATATCACCGCAGTGGACATGAGCGAAGAAAAGCTCGACATGGCGCGAGAGTTCGGCGCCACAGCCGCCGTTCTGGCCAGCGATCCCACCCCGTGGAAAGCGGCCTATAAAGCGGCAGGAGGCGGCGCGGACGCGGTGTTTGTCACCGTTGGCGCCATTCCCGCCTATGACAGCGCCCATCGCTTTCTTGCCCCCGGTGGGCGGATCATCGCGGTGGGCCTGCCGCATTCGGGTGAAAAGGCCCAATATGAACCGGTGGTGATGGGCGTGCTTGGGCAGGGCATTCAGGCCAGCTATATGGGCGACGTCGTGATCTCACGCGATATTCCTTGGATGGTAGAGCTTTACCGGCAGGGGCGGTTGAAACTCGACGAACTGATTTCAGGATGCTGGTCTTTTGAAGAGATCAACGACGCCATCACAGATACCAGAACCGGGGCCGCGCGACGCAATGTGATCGTGTTCTGAGACGGGGAATCACCCTCTGCCCCACCGCCCGGCGCGCCGAATTCGCCCGCGCGAGGTTTCTCTGCTACACTCTCCTGACCCTCCCCTAAGGTGAAACTGTCTGTTTCGCCCTATTTCCAGTCGGTTTCCAATCCGACGCGCAGGCGAAAATCGCGCCTGCTGTGGGTGAACCCGATACACGAGTTTTGGAAAGGAAGATGCCCATGCAGATTTACCCGTTGATCGAATTGCTTGAAGGACGGTGTGTCAGCCTCTATCGCGGCCGCACCGAAGAGCCACAGATCTGGCATGTCGATCCGGTTAAACGCGCGCAGGAATATGCGGAAGCGGGGGCCGAAGCGATCCAGATCACCGACTTCGACGCCATGTCGGGCGATTATCGCAATGATGAAATCATCCGCGAGATCATCCGCACGGTGGGCATCCCGGTGCAGATCGGGGGCGGTTTCAAGACATTGGAACGGATCGCTGAGTGGATTGACCATGGCGCGGCACGCATTGTTGTCGGCTCGCTCGCCGTCTATCAGCCGGATATCGTGAAAGAGGCGGCCCGTCTGCACCCGGACCAGATCATTCTGGCCGTGGATGTCTTTGAAGGCAAAGTTGTCAGCGATGGGTGGAAAAACAAATCCGCCTTTGACGCCTCAAGCTTTCTGGCCCGCTTTCAGGGCGATCCGCTGGCCGCAATCCTCATCACCGATATCGATGCCGATATTGGGGACGCCGAGGATACGCTTGCCCTGATCACGCAATTGGCAGGCGAGGCCAATGCACCCGTGATTGCGCGCGGCACCATCAACGACATCGACGACGTATCCCGCCTGCACTATGTGCCGCATGTCTCGGGAACGATCATCGGTCGCGCCCTGTTTGACCGCAGCGTGGACCTGGCCGAGGCGCTGGCCGTGGCAAAGCCGGAAGCAACGGCCAAGGCAGAATTCATCTGACCAGGGTGTAAGCATTCCGTCCAAGATCAGCCCGGCATCGAAAGATGCCGGGTTTTTCATTGTCGAACTTTGTGGTTTTCTGACCAGCAGACCCACGCAGGAGACCCCCATGCTGACCATCGGCACCATGGCAAAAAAGACCGGCACCAAGGTGCAGACCATTCGATATTACGAACAGATTGGCCTGTTGAAAGAACCCGGGCGCAGCGCGGGGGGGCAACGGCGATATGATCAGGGCGACCTCGACCGCCTGTCTTTTGTGCGCCACGGACGGCAGCTTGGCTTTTCGCTTGAGGCGATCCGGTCGCTGCTGGAACTCTCAGATCACCCGACCCTGCCCTGCGCTGAGGCCGACCATATCGCTCAACAACAGCTAGAGCAGGTGCGCAATCGCATCGCGCGGTTGCAGGCGCTGGAACAGGAACTGGCCCGCATGGTCTCGGATTGCGGCCATGGCAGAACCGGGGACTGTCGGGTGATCGAAGTGTTGCGTGACCATTCCGAATGCCTGACCAATCACGACGAGATCGGCGCGTGATCCTCTCAACATATTGAAGCGCATTAAAGAAAGGCCCGTCGCCGGGCCTTTCTTGTCGCGTTATCTGCGATCACCCTGCGGGTTTCTCCCCGGCAACACCCAGCGCCTCATCCACGCTGCCTTTGTCAAAGGCGCGGGTCCAGCGCGCAAGTGAGGCCCAGTCGAAATAGATCGAAAGCAAGGACGGGAACACCAGCACCACCATCACCATCGAGGCCAACAGGCCAAACGCCACCGAGACCACCAGCGGCACCAGGATCTGCACCTGCGGGCTGCTGTCGAAAATGATCGGCACCAACCCGGCAAAAGTGGTCAGCGTGGACAGAAGAATGGGCCGGAACCGCGCCCGCGCCGCATTCAGCGCCGCCTTCTCATAATCGCCTTTCTCCAGATGGGTCTGGAAAAAGGTCAGGAACAGGATCGAGTTGTTCACGACAATCCCTGACAACGAGGCAAACCCGATCATCGATGGCATGGCGATGGCCAGCCCCAACGCCCAATGGGCAAGGATGGACCCAACCAGCGCAAAGGGGATGGCGGCCATGATCACCAGCGGAAGCGCGTAGGACCGGAACTGGAACGCAAGGATCATATAAACCCCGATCAATCCCAGCCCCATCAGCTTGCCCAGCGAGGACTGGCTTTTGTTCTGCTCTTCCGTGGCCCCCCCGATGCCGATCTCAATGCCCGGATATTTCGCCACCAGCGCCGGGCCAAGCTCATCCGTCACCACTTTGGAAATCTGCGCCGAGGTGACCTTGCTGCCGTCAATCTGGCCGGTCAGCCGCGCCATTGCCATGCCGTTTTTGCGCGAGATCACCGGATAGCCGCGGGTCATCTTCATCTCAGCCACCGAGGACAGGGCGACCTGCTCGCCACCTGCCAGCCGGATCGGAAACTGCTCCAGCTCGGACAGGGTCTGCACCGTTTCGGACAATTGGGCCCGGACGGTCAGGTTCGACTGGTTGACACGAAAACTGTCGGTTTCTGCCCCCTCGAAAGCGGCGCGCAGCTGGTCTGACAGCATCTTCGGCGTCAACCCCACCGCATAGCCATAGGTGGTCAGCGCAAACTGCAATTCCTGCTGCCCCCCGTAAAGATCCTGATGCGCTTCGATCACGTCTTCTCGCTCCAGAAGACGGGCCAGAAGCTCAGACGCGGCGGTTTCCAGCTGGTGCAGGTCATGGCCTCGCAGCTCAACATCCAGATCCGCCCCGGCCGGACCGCGAACCGATTGCGCAAAACTGCTTTGCACCAGATCCGGCATTGGCCCCGTGGCCCGCCGCCATGCCTCAACCACGTCATCTGCCGCGACATTGCGCTGCGAGCTGGGCAGCAGGTCCACCGTCACCGTGGCGGTGTTTGATCCGTTGTTCTTCACCTCTGAATTGGTGCCATATTCCACCAGCACACGATCCACGAGAGGGACCTGCCCCTGTGTGTTCGGGCTCAGATCGGCATTCACCCTGGTCAGCCCGGCCACAAGCTGTTCGACCGTTTGAATGGTGCGGTCCCGCGCAATCCCGTCGGTCAGCGCCACCCTGGCAATGACCGTATCACTTTCGGAGGAGGGGAACGGGATCACCTTGATCGTGCCTGAAACCACAAGACTGAGGGCCAGCATCAAAAGCGCAATCACACTGCCCAGCGTGGCATAGCGCCATTTGGCAAGCCAGCCGGCCACCGGCAGGACCACCCCTTCCTTGAACCGTTCAAGCATCTGCGCCGCTCGCCGGTTTTCATGACCTTCCGGCCCATCCCCGCCTGCATGACTCAGGTGATGCGGCAGGATCAAAAACCCTTCGATCAGAGACAGGGCCAGCGTGATCAGCAGCACGGTCGGGATGAATTTCAGGATGACACCCAGCCGCCCGGTCATGAACATCAGCGGCCCAAACACCGCCACCGTGGTCAGGAAGGACGACACGACACCCGGCATCACCTCAACCGTGCCACGCCAGGCGGCCTCGGTTGCACTGGCCCCTTTCCGCCGCCAGTTGTCGATATTTTCCGCGATCACGATGCTATCATCCATGATCAGCCCCACCGCCATCAAAAGCGCGACAAGCGTGATCATATTGATGGTGATCCCGAACACGCTCATGATAAACAGGCTGCCCAGAAACGACACCGGAAGGGCGGCGGAAATCCACAGGGCTTCGCGGATCGAGAAAAACAACCACATGGTGGCAAAGACCAGCACCAGCCCCATGGCGATATTCTTGACAATCAGCGCCAGACGCTCGTTCAACTCGGTTGTATTATTGGCAATCACGCTGAGGGAGAGCGTGTCGGGATAGGTCGCCCGTTCAGCCTCCAGCAGTTTCTCAACCGCATTGTAAACCCGGATGCTGTCATCCTCCTTGGATTTCGAGAAGGTGATGATCGCAGCCTGCACCCCATTGATATAAGAGGAAATATCCGGGTTCTTGTCGCTCAGCGTGACCGAGGCAATATCCCCCAGGCGCACCACGGCCCCCGCGCTGGTCTGCAACACGATCAGATCTTCCAGCTCTGCCACCGAGCGGCGCACATCCGCATAGCGCAGCGTGATTGACCCGGCCTTCAGCTCTGCATCCCCCAACGGGCGCGACAGGCTGCGCGATGTGAGCGCACCGGTGATATCGCTGCTCGACAAGCCATGCTGACGCAGGGTCGCCTCGTCAAACGCGACCTGAAATTCGCGATCCGTAATTCCGGACACGCTGGCCCTGGACACCCCCGGAAGCGCCAGAATACGATCCGCCAGCCCATCGGTATAATCCGCAAGGGCTGCCCGGGTCGGCAGACCGGACACCGCAATCATCGCCACCACGTCGGACCGGGCCAGCACCTCGACCGCGGGGGTTTCCACATCTGACGGGAAGGTGGTGATGCCGGACACGGCAGAAAAGATGTCATTGAAGAACTGGGTCAGGTCGCCGCCTTCCACCAGTTCCGCCGTGGCATTGGCCCGCCCGGCCACAGACAGGCAGGTCAGGTCCTCCAACCCTTCCACCCCAATCAGCGCATCCTCGATCGGCGCACAGACATTTTCATCCACATCCCGCGCCGAGGCACCGGGGTAAATCGCACTCACCCCAACGGTGGAGGCGGTAAACTCGGGAAAGGTTTCGCGTTCGATTGATGAGATCATGCCGATCCCGAGGATGCAGATCGCCACCATCAGCAGGTTGGCGGCCACCGGATGCCTTACGAAAAAGCGGATCATGTTACTGGTCCCCTTCCGTCAGGTCCGCACCCGCAACGATGCTCCCTTCCCGCACCGGGGTCAGTTTCAGCCCCGGCACCGGCGGGCGGGGATCGCTGAGAACCAACAGGTCCCCCGGCGCCATGCCCGAGGTCACGATCACATCCGGTCCAACCACGTCCCCCAGGCTGACCGGACGCATTTCCAACCGGCTGTCCGCGTCCACCATATAGGCCAGCGCCGATCCATCATCGTTCTGATGCAGGGCCGCACGCGGCACCGCCAGAACATTATGGCGGGGGGCTGCACTGAAACGCACCGCGACAAAGCTGCCCGTGGTCAAGGGCGGGCGGGTCGCCTCAGACGACAGCCGGGTCGGGTCGGTCACACGCACCACAACACCCATGGCACCTGTCTGGCTGTCCCGGCTGCCCCGAAACCGCACAATCTCAGCCGGCCAGGGGTCCAGATCCTCCGCATGAGGATACGAAACCTCCGCCCGCACACCGGCCTTTTCGAACAGGGCCACGGGAACATCCTGCACCCCCTGCAGGTCCAGCGCCTGCATCTCTCCAAGAGCGTTCTCGATCAGGCCCGCCAAGGACCTCGGCTGGATTTCGGCCGTAATTTCAGAAGCTTCCACACTATCAAGTATCACCAGAACGTCACCCGACCGGGCAAACTGCCCCAGCTCAACCGCCGCTTTGGTCACGCGCCCATCAAAAGGGGCGAGGATGCGGGTCTTGCTCAGGGCACGCTTTGCTTCGGCCACCTCCGCCTCACGGATGGCAATTGTGGCTTCGGTGGTCTGGCGCCGGGTCGGGTAAAGCTCCAGCGCATTGGTCAGATTGGTGGTGGCCGCCTGTTGGGCCAGCAGGTTGCGCCGGGTGTTGTCCAACGCTGTTTCGGTGCTGGCACCCCGTTTGACCAGGGCCTGAACCCGCTCAAACTCAGCTTCGGCAATGGCAAGTTTGCTGGTCTCCAGCGCCAGGCTGCGCTGGGTGTTAAGCTCCTCGCGCTGCAATTGTGCAAGCTGTGTCTGCGCGGCCCCAAGATTGGCCTCTGCCTTGCTCAAACCGATCTGGTAATCGGTGGCGTCAATCTCAACCAGAACCTCCCCCGCACGGATCATCTTGCCCTCTGCAAGCCCAGGCAACACCGACACCACCCGCCCGGACAGCTCTGCCAGCGCGGACCAGCTATGCTCGGCCTTCACCCGCCCATACGCGATTGTAGACGGGGTGACGGTTTGTTCAGTCACCTCCATCACCCGAACAGCCAGCGCATGTTCACTGGCCTCTTTCACCTGCTTGGGGGCACCAGATGTCATCCAAAGAAAGCCCGCGATACCGAGGACCAGAGGCGGGAGGATCAACAGGGGTTTGACGTTCATATCTTATCTCCGAAAGGGGCGCATCTGTTCAAACGTGGCAGTGCAGGGTTTCCGTCGCGTTGATATTCCTTTTTCGGAATATTTTCCATCGCCCATTCATGCGCCCTTCAGAAACACTTCTGACCTCGTGACCATCAAATTTCCCGTCCCATAATGCCCCCGGTCCGAAAGGCGCTTTTCAGCGAAATTCGGATCTGCTACACCGGCCCTGCAGCAACGCAATGGCAGGTCAAGCCGGGCAGACGACGGGGGGCACCAAACACGCTCCCTCCAGATTACCCTAATGATTTCATGATGTTGCAAAGCAATGAGAGTGTTACATGCGGTCAGATGACCGTTCTGCGGCCCCGTAGCTCAACTGGATAGAGCAATTGACTTCTAATCAATAGGCTGAGGGTTCGAGTCCTTCCGGGGTCGCCACTCTCCATTCCCCCACACCGGATATCCAAATCAAAAAACCAGCCGCCCACCCGCTATGCAGGTGAGACAGCTGGTTGATCCGCCAGAGGCCCTGGCAGGTAAAGCGCCCGGTAGGGCCGGATCAGGAAAGATTGCTGAGCTGTTTGGCCACGATCCAAGACACGGGCACCGCAAGGATGAATCCCAAAATCGCTGAATAAACAATGGGTTTGCCAGTATCAAACCCCATGGTCAGCGCGACCACGATGAATATTCCGGCAAGCGTTGCACCAAGCAAGGTGTAAATGACGGCGGTAAGGCGGAGCATGGCGATCCCTCATGAATAATATTCAATTTCGGGAATTCTTGCGCGCTCCAACCGCCCCTTCCTTGATCTGGATCAGTCACCCATCATTGCGCGTGCGACATAGTAACTCACGGGAAACCCTAAGATAAATCCGACCGCCGCCGCCGCCAAAAGCGGCCAGAGTCCGGTGATCCCATTGACCAGCGCCAGCACCACCAGCACGGAGGCCACGGTGGACCCGATAATGCCGTAAAAGGTCATGACCAGCTTGAACAACGGCGACTTCATCTTACTTCTTCTTCACAAATTTCGTAAGTATAACAATGCGTTGTCCTTCCACGCGCCCTTCAATATGTTCCGCGTTATCCGGCACCAGAGAAATCCCGCGCACCGCAGTACCGCGTTTCGCCGTGAACCCCGCCCCCTTGACCGGCAGGTCCTTGATCAGCACCACATTGTCGCCCTGCGCCAGCCGCGTGCCATTGCTGTCGCGATGCTCCACCGCGTCCAGCACATTGTCGGCCCAGGCCTGCGTGTCCTCATCAAGATACAGCTGATCCAGCAGGTCCTGCGCCCAGCCTTCCCCTAACCGTTTGAGAACACGGGCAGAAATCACCTGAACCGCAGGATCCTCGGACCACATGGCGGACGCCAACCCGCGCCAATGCGCCGGATCCAGATCCCCTGAAAGCTGCCCGGCACAGGTGGCACAGACCTCAACCGCCGCGCCCTCGGGACCACCGCTCACATCATATTTCACCATGGCCACATCGGCCGAACATAGGGGACAGGACATTGGGGGGCTCCGTTCGCTCATCTCATCAAAACTTTAAACTCTTTAACGAGCATCAGGGGCGGATTTGCAAGTTTTCCCCCGCAAAAAACCGAAACTTTAAACTTTTGAAGGCCCAGAATGTCCACAATCCTGCCGCCCCTCTACGTCCGCCTGACCGACGTGCGCCTCAACCTCACCGAAATGATCAAACGCACCCTGAATGGCGAGGAGCGGATGATCATCACCCGCCACGGCAAACCGGTGGTGGCGCTGGTCACGATCAACGAATTGCACCGGATCTGGGCCGATGAGGATTACGAGCTTTACGGGCCGGTGAACCCCGAAACCGGCCACCGCCACGGCGCCGCATGGGTCGCCCGGACGGGGTGGACACGCCCGCTGTTTGAGGCGGAGGTGATTGCGAAAGAGGCGGCGGAGAAAGCCGAGGAACAGGAAATGCTCACCCGGATCGAGGCTGAGATCAAGTCGTGGGAGGAGGAAGACACGGAGACCGAGCAATCCTCAGAAGGGAGTGTGGGGGACGCGCGGCCTGTGTGGTGGAAGCGGTGGTGGGGGTGGTGAGGTTGCGTAGCAGGGGCAGCGCCCGACCCTAGGTGGGCGTAGAGACAGGTCTGCTTGGCACCCGGTCACAACACTCCATACGTTTATCCAACTTGCAACCTCGCAAAAGCGCCCTCCCGTGGGGAGGGTCGGGCGCTGCCCCTGCGGGGCGGGTTTCATTCAGGCGCAACCAAACCTTCCGAGCTAACGCCCTCAAAATAAGTTGCATTTAGCAACCAATATTAACAGAAAGTTAATAAGCCGAGGGCGAATTTACCTCTATGGTAGAATCTGACGGAAAAAAATTGCCCTTTTTGGGAAATATTCTTTGACACTATACAAAATGTAGAGGTAATAAGGGGCAACAAACACCCCTCATAGGGGTTTTTGCGATATTTACACCCTGCACCTCTTGACACCACAAGACCGCCTGTTGGATTATCACTCTGACAGCTGGATAATCAAATGCGCCACCAAGGCTGCAACCAAGGTGACGCTTCACTCCAGAACCGCAACCGATAGAAGGTCGCAGCGGTAGTTCGAGTGCAACCTGATTGAATCAACTCAGGACGAATGAGTCAAGCGGCCTTTGCAAATTGCAAAAGGAGAGCCGCAATTGGCCCTTTACTACGTTAACAAAAATGCCCAAGCAAACGGTGACCACGAAGTTCACACAACAGGGTGTAGTTGGATGCCTCAATCCGAAAATCGGATTTATCTTGGTGACTACAGCAGCTGTGCGCCGGCAGTCACCAAGGCTAGAGACTATTACAGCCAAGTAAATGGTTGCTACTATTGTTGCCCCAGCTGCCACACCCAATAAGGAAAATATCGAATGGCAACCAACCCTCCCACAGGCGATGGGCATCGCAAAGGCATGGTCAAGGGGCGCTCTCAAACCAAGACACCATCTGGCCACTACGTAAAACGCGACACCAGCACTGGCAGGTTTATGGACGTTAAGTCTGATAAGAAACCCTTCAAAGGTGTTCGCAAAGAGAAATAAGATTTGGGCCGCATCCGCGGCCCTTTTCACTCTGGACCGTCAGGACAGCGCAGGACCTTGGGTGGGCGCAGGGACAGGCCTGTTTGGCACCCGGCCACCCCAAAACATACGCTGACCCAACTTGCACCGTTGCAAAGGCGCCCTCCGTTTTGCCGGTTTGACGGGGAGGGTCGGGCGCTGCCCGGTGTGCCACCGGACGGGGCGGTTTTGAGGGAGGTGCGCCGTAGAAAAGCTGCGTGTATGGCGGGGCTTTTTGGGCGGTGATTGCCGCTTGGGTTTCGCAGAACATGCAGGGGGTGCGCACGCGATTTACTGCGTAATTCGCTTTCGCGCACTGGCGCAATTTTCAATTGCGCCAAATTCGCTGTCGCCCACCAAATGAAAAGGGCCTCTTGCGAGGCCCTTTTCATTTAATTGTCCATTTTCAGCGCGCTAATGAAAGCTTCCTGCGGAATATCCACTTTCCCGAATTGGCGCATCTTCTTCTTACCCGCCTTCTGCTTCTCCAGCAGTTTCTTCTTCCGGGTCGCGTCGCCACCATAACATTTCGCGGTCACGTCTTTGCGCATCGCGGACAGCGTCTCGCGCGCGATCACCTTGCCGCCAATCGCCGCCTGGATCGGGATTTTGAACATGTGGCGGGGGATGAGGTCCTTCAGTTTCTCCACCATCGCCCGGCCGCGCATTTCCGCGCGGTCGCGGTGCACCATGGTCGAGAGCGCGTCCACCGGCTCATCATTCACAAGGATCGACATCTTCACCAGATTGTCCTCGCGGTAGCCCTCCATCTGGTAGTCGAAACTCGCATACCCTTTTGTGACCGATTTCAGGCGATCGTAGAAGTCAAACACCACCTCGTTCAATGGCAGGTCATAGACCGTCATCGCGCGCGACCCCGCATAGGTCAGATCCATCTGGATACCGCGGCGGTCCTGGCACAGTTTCAGCACGTCGCCCAGATATTCGTCCGGCACCATGATGGTGGCCTTGATGCGCGGCTCTTCCATATGATCGACCTTTGAGAGGTCGGGCATGTCGGCGGGGTTGTGCAGCTCAATCATCGAGCCGTCTTTCATATAGACGTGGTAGATCACGCTGGGCGCGGTGGTGATCAGCTCGATATTGTATTCGCGTTCGATCCGGTCGCGGATCACTTCGAGGTGCAAAAGCCCCAGGAAACCGCAGCGGAAGCCAAAGCCAAGGGCGGCCGAGGTTTCCATTTCGTAAGAGAAGGAGGCATCGTTCAGCGCCAGTTTCTCAATCGAGTCGCGCAGGTCTTCAAATTCGGCACTGTCGACCGGGAACAGGCCACAGAACACCACCGGCTGCGAAGGTTTGAAGCCCGGCAGCGCCTCGGTTGTGCCCTTTTTCTCATGCGTGATCGTGTCACCCACGCGGGTGTCGCGCACCTGTTTGATCGAGGCGGTGAGAAAGCCGATCTCGCCCGGGCCCAGCACGTCAATCGGCTTCATCTCGGGGGTGAAGACACCAACCCGATCCACCGGGTAAACGGCGTTGGTCGACATCATGCGGATGCGTTCGCCCTTTTTCAGCTTCCCGTCGATGATCCGCACCAGAACGATCACCCCCAGATAGGAGTCATACCAGCTGTCCACCAGCATCGCCTTCAGCGGCGCATCCGGGTCGCCCTTGGGGGCGGGCAGTTCGGTGACAATCGCCTCAAGCGTTTCACGGATACCAACCCCGGTTTTGGCAGAGACCTGAATGGCGCCGGAGGCATCAATGCCGATCACATCCTCGATCTGTTCAGCCACGCGGTCACATTCCGACGCGGGCAGGTCGATCTTGTTCAGAACCGGCACAATCTCGTGATCCGCTTCAATCGCCTGATAGACATTGGCCAGTGTCTGCGCCTCGACCCCCTGGGTGCTGTCCACCACCAAGAGCGAGCCTTCGACCGCGCGCATCGAGCGGCTGACTTCATAGGCGAAGTCAACATGGCCCGGCGTGTCGATCAGGTTCAGCACGTAATTCTCGCCATCCTCGGCGGTATATTCGATCCGCACCGTGTTGGCCTTGATGGTGATGCCGCGCTCGCGCTCGATATCCATACTGTCGAGCATCTGCTCTTTCATATCCCGATCGGCGACGGTGTTCGTCTCCTGGATCAGGCGGTCGGCCAGCGTGGATTTCCCGTGGTCGATATGGGCCACGATCGAGAAATTGCGGATGTGTTTCAGGTCAGTCATAAGAGGAGCGTATTATAGGGATTTGGGGATTGGTCAAGAACAGAAGACCACCCGGCAGACGGCGCAAGGATCATAACCTTAGATGATAGATGATTTTGAAGAGTTTGATGCATGGATAAAAAAACAAACCGACGCATACACACTCCACACTCTAGCTTTACGCGGCGCACTTAGGCTCGTTCCAATTTTTATTTCCAACTTAGGTGGAACTTGGGAGGGTGATGGAAAACCAAGCCTGCTTGCACTTTCATACCTAGTTCGCGCTGTTACAAACCTAAATCAACAAGGTACAGCATATGTTCACTCTGAAGGATTTTCAGGCGAGATTTTCGATTTGCTGCACCGATTCATCACCACTCCCGCTGGATTGGCTTTCGAATGCATCAGATACAGCAACTTTGAACAGATACCTTTTCATTTCGATGATGAATCTGCTCAGGTTGTCTACCCTCTTTTCAATCAGCGCGCGCGTGCTCATAGCGCACTAAGTAAGCCAAGGGACACACTATACTTCCGAGATCGCAGCATGGAAACACCAGAGGACTGGGACAAAGCGCTATATACAGATGCGACATTGATCCAAAGAGGTACTCTTGAAATTGGGCAGCCTCTAAATCCGAAATGGAGATCCCATAGGTCACATAACAGTTACTATCGAAAGGGTATCACTCAATTTTGGAATGAATGGTACCAAGGCTTTCTCGACGGCAAACCACTCGACTGGGAGCTGCAACGCCGCGTGGCGCTGATCCCAGATCAGGACTGGGAAAAAGGCCCGGAGCATATTGCGCGGAAGATTGACGAGATCAAAGCCGAATATTTGGCAGAGCAACTCCCCCTCGCAGAAGACCTCGCATTCGACCAAGACAGTGGCACGTTCCACACCACACCACGCGAGATGGCCAAGCCCGACCTATTGGGCGCGACCCTCAGTCAGGTTGAAGATGCATTAGAAGATGTGATGGAAGCCGGTTCCAATGGGATCAATGAGCGGTCTATCGAGTGTCGCAAACTCACCCGCACCTTCCGAAAGTATGGAAATGATCCGCAACGGATCGAGATGGATTTCACCACTGTTCATGCGGGGCTGACACGTCAGATCATCAGTGGGGAACTGCCGCCAAGCGAAGAAAACCTCGCGCTGCAATCCGCACTGGAGGAGGGGGCAAAAGCGGTGCGGGCGACCCACCCGGAAGTGGCTGAAAACCGGAGAATTCTGCAAGAGCAAAGCTTGCGGGAACTTACACCCCACGAGAAAGCCACACTGGAGGAAGCCCTTCCTGTATTGCAGGCGATTTCAGACGAGGCGTTGGCCGAGGAATGGGCACAGGATATTCCCGCGTTGACCAATGACAGTTTGTTACCGGTGCCTGACACCGCTCCGCGATTGCCGGGAGCGGATGAAGCAACGCGCATCTTCGGGCGCGCCGCGCGTATGGCCCTTGAAACGAAGAAATCTGCGAATATCATCCAGAGGATCGACGGCCATTCCGGTTACAAAGCGCTTCGTATTGTTCAGGTTCTGGAGTGGCTGGTCCAATTGGGCATGCGCATATTCATGTATTTCTAGGCCCCCGGCACGTGCGCAGCGCGGGCCACGCCCGATCCTCCCCGTCACACCAGAGGTGTGCTGTTCATTGTTGGCATGCCTTCGGCATGACGGGAGGGCGTTTTGCGCGGGTTCAACACACGCATCGTTCCGGCTCTTGATAGGGCGCGCCTGTCAGTCCCGTTACATCGCCCTCCCGAGGTCGGGCGTGGCCCTTGTATTGTGTTATCCCATCGGCAAGCGGTTGCGCCGGACCATCGTGCGCAGGGTAAAGCTCGATCGCATCCGGCTGACGCCCTCCACCCGCATCAGGTGGTTTTCCATGAACGCGTCAAAAGATGCGAGGTCGGCGACGACAACCCGCAGAAGGATGTCGCGCGATCCGCTCATCAAATGGCACTCCATCACCTCTTCCATCCGCGAAATCGCCCGCTCAAACGCGCTGATCGCCTCGCGCTTCTGGCTTTCCAGCTCCACCTCGATAAACACCGTGACCGGCAGGCCCAGCCTGGCCTGATCGACCCGCGCGCCATAGCCGGTGATCACGCCGCTGTCTTCCAGCGCCGCCACCCGGCGCGCGCAGGGCGTGGGGGAGAGGCCAACCTCCTCGGCCAGGTCGCCGAGTTTCTGCCGCCCGTTTTGCTGCAGAGCAGAAATAATACGTCTATCAGTGGCATCCATCAGATTTCTCGCGTCAAATGTGATTCCACATCAGATTATCACCAATCCATAAAAACTTCACGCGTGAAATTGGTGAAAATCTTCCCTGCCCCGGCGTTAAGTTGACCCAAAGGGAGAGATTTATGACCATCACCACCATTGCATCCACCACCCATGAACAGATCCTGCGCGTGGCAGACCCGGCCTGCGGGCTGGTCGGTTTCATCGCCATTCACTCCACCGATCTTGGTCCGGCGGCGGGAGGCCTGCGGATGCGGCCTTACGCCAGCGAAGACGAGGCGCTTACGGATGTGAAACGCCTGTCCGAGGGGATGACCTACAAAAACGCCGCCGCGGGCCTGCCGCTGGGCGGGGGAAAGGCGGTGATCATGGGCGATCCGGCGACACAGAAAACGCCGGAGCTTCTGCACGCCTTTGGCCGTGCGGTTGAGGCCTGCGCCGGGCGCTATTGGACCGCCGAAGACATGGGCATGACCACGGCGGATATGGCAGAGCTTGCGAAAGAAACCCGGTATGTGGCCGGGCTGGCGGATGGGGAATTTGCCTCGGGCGATCCTTCGCCCATCACCGCGCGCGGCATTTTCAACGCGATCCGCCGCGTGGCCCTGCACCAGTTTGATGACTGGACCCTGCGTGGACGCATCATCGCCGTTCAGGGGCTGGGCAATGTGGGGTGGAACCTGTGCTATCGCCTTACTGCGGCCGGGGCAAAGCTGATCGTGACCGACATCAACCCGGAACGGGTGCAGATGGCGGTGACCAGCTTTGGTGCCGAGGCCGTGGGGCTGGAGGAGATCTATGCCGCGAAGGCCGATATCTTTGCCCCCTGCGCCATCGGTGGCATCCTGAACGAAGACAGTATCGCGCAATTGCGGGTTGAGGCCGTGGCCGGCGGCGCCAACAACCAGCTGGCCACGCCCGAAGACGCGCAGCGCCTGCAGGATCGCGGCATCCTTTATGCCCCCGATTTTGTTGCCAATGGCGGCGGGATCATCAATGTGGCGACCGAGATCCTCGGCATTGAAAACCGCGTGGATTGGGTGGATGAAAAGCTGGAGGCGCTGGATGCCACGATGGAGGCCATCCTGACCGAGGCGGAACGCCGCGAGGTCAGCCCGGCAGATGTGGCGCTGGAAGTGGTCTCCCGCGCCATTCCCGCCAGACTGGCACAGGCCCCCGCCGCCTGATTTTGCCATAGCGCACAAGGCCCATGGACCCCGACTGGGGGGGGCGGGGCGAAAGCGTTTCAAGTTTATCCCCAAACACTTTAGGCTCCGACCGACACCGGCCGGAGCCTAATCATGCCAGCAGATCCCCTGCCCATCCTGACCCTGACGCTGAACCCCTCGCTGGATCTGTCCACCGAGGCCGAGCATATCGTGGCGGGTGACAAGATCCGCTGTGACACGCCCCGGCTGGATCCGGGCGGGGGCGGCATCAACGTGGCGCGCGCGATCCATATTCTGGGCGGCGAGGCCACGGCGCTGGTCGCCCTGGCAGGCCACCACGGCGCGCAGGTGGCGGCCCTTCTGGCGCGTGAAAATGTCCCGCAGATCCATTTCAAACTGCCCGGTGAAACCCGCCTTTCTGTTGCGGTCGGGGAGCGGGGCGGAACCGCCCCTCACCAGCCCACCCCTCACCAAGCCAGCCAATACCGATTTGTCATGCCCGGCCCGACCTGGACGCCCGAGCTCAGCTCTGCCTGTCTGGACCTGATCACCACGCGGATCATACCGGGAATGCTGGTGGTGCTGTCGGGATCCATGCCGCCGGGCGTGACCCATGGCTTTGTCGAACAGCTTGCGATCCGGACGGCCCGACAGGGGGGCAAACTGATCCTCGACACATCCGGCGCCGCCCTGAACGAGGCGGTTCACAACCGCAGCCGTGGCGCGGCCCTGTCGCTGCTGCGGCTTGACCAGAGCGAAAGCGAGGCGCTTGCGGGTCAGCCCCTGCCCGGCCCGCAGGACGCAGCCCGATTTGCCCGGATGCTGATCCGGCAGAGTGTTGCGGATCAGGTGGTGCTGGGGCGCGGCGCAGAGGGATCGGTTCTGGTCACGGCAGATCAGGCATGGCACGGGGTTGGGCCTGACGTGCCGGTGCGCTCAAAGGTGGGGGCCGGGGACAGTTTTCTGGGCGCGTTCACTCTGGCACTTGTCCGGGGACAGACCGGCCCGCAGGCCCTGTGCCACGGTGTGGCGGCGGCCTCGGCGGCGGTCATGTCTGAGGCAACCGCCCTGTGCAGGCGCCCGGAAGTCGAGGCGATCGTGCCGCAGGTGTCCCTGACCGCGCTGTGAGCGGCGGGCTGTCGCCGGTGATTTACAGGAAAAATTGCACCAAAGGGAAAAATATGCTAGGCTTTTCCCAGTCGAGTCCCGGAAAAACCGGGGCCAAAACAACCCAACCAAGGCCCAGGTCAGGCCGCGCGTCAGGGTGGCATCCAAACGCGGGTATTTCGCCGCGACAGGTGCTGAAACCGGTGCGTGGTCATGCAAAACGGGCCCCAAGAAAATATGAGCACGAGGCAGCACATGAAATATCTGGCAATGGCCGTTGCACTGGGGATCAGTGGCTTTGGCATCAGTTCAATTGCCCCCACCCCAGCCACCGCAGGCGGTATTCAGAAGGCCTGCATGAGCGCGGATCGGTCCGCCGCATCACGCAATCTGTGCGGCTGTATCGAAGACGTGGCAGGGGCCATGTTGAGCAGGAGCGAGCAATCGCGTGTCGTGAAGTTTTTCAAAGACCCGCATAAAAGCCAGGTCCTGCGTCAGTCCGATCGGCGGACGGATGAGAAGTTCTGGCAGAAATACAAGCAGTTCGGTCAGGCCGTGAACACTTATTGCGGCTGAGCGTTTCCTGTTCCCCGCTCTGGTTGCCGCCCCATTTTTGGTGGCGACCCTGTCAAGAACTGCGGATTTGAAGCGTGGTTTGAGATTTAAATTGTGACATCACTGGCGTTGGGTCCGCGACAGGATTGCGTGCCCATCGCCCTTGCCAGTGCATAGCTTGGCCAGCCTATTCCCTGGCCGGTCCGTATCTTGTTTGTCCCCTGCTTACCTCTTGCTTCAGCCTGCTGCCGGGTCCCGGCGCAACTGCTGCAACAGCCCGTGTGACGCGGCCTCGACCAGGTCGAGTGTCTGGTCGAAATCGCGGGTGTAATAGGGGTCGGGCACGTGGTCCATGCCCCGGCGCGGATCCTGCGCGGGCAGGTCTGACGGAAGGTAGTCGGTAAACACATGTGCAGGCGTTGTCCGCCCCGCTGGGCGCAGCGCCTCGATATTGGTGATATTGTCGCGATCCATGCCGATGATCAGGTCAAACCGGTCAAAATCGGCGCGCGAAAACTGACGCGCGCGTAATGTTGCCAACTCATAGCCACGCGCCCTTGCAGCCCGCTGCATGGGGCTATATGGGGGTTCACCTTCGTGCCAGTCTGACGTGCCGGCACTGTCGACCTCCAGCGCCAGTTCCGGGGCGTGTTGATTGGCGATCTGGCGAAACACCGCCTCGGCACTGGGCGAACGGCAGATATTGCCAAGGCAGACGAAGAGAATACGAGTGGTCATAGTTTCTGATAGCGGTTCTGTTTGCTGCTGTCACCCATCCGCGAAACCACGCCGACGGGCGTGCGCCTATCTTGAATTGAAACGCAACGACCCGAAAATGAGCCTATGAAACGTGCAAAACCCTATGCCCAAACCTGCCCCATTTCCCGCGCATTGGATGTGATCGGGAACCGTTGGGGGATCCATGTCCTGCGCGAGCTGCACGCCGGTCCCACCTCCTTCGGAGAGATCAAGGCGGGTCTGCCCGGCATTGCGACCAATATGCTCTCATCCCGGTTGTCGGAACTGGTCGAGGCCGGGCTGGTCCATAAGGCGGGACGGTCCTACCGGCTGACCCCCGAAGGCACGGCCACCCGTGGCATCCTGTTCGAACTGGCCCGGTTTGGCCGAACCCTGCCCATGCCCGACATCCCGTCCGACCCGGAAAACAGCCGCCATCGCGCGGTGCCGCTGGCGGGCGCAATCGAACGGATTGCCACGCCGCAGACCTCTTTGCGGGCGGAACTGGTGATCGACGGCGAACCGTTCAGCCTGATCGTCGCCGATGGCCATGTCTCACTGGAAGTAGGCCCCCTGCCCCTGCCGCCGGTGCGGCTGCGCTTTGACTGGGGGGATGTGGACAAGGTTGCCGACGACATGGGCCGATTTGCCGAATTTGCCGAGGCACAGGGGATTGAGGCCCAGGACCCGGCTGAGGTCGCGGCCCTGCTTGACCTGCTGCAAAAAGCCATCGACAGTCTGGCTGGGCATCGTTAAAGCGCTCGGCCCGTGGCTTTCACCAATGGCTGCGCGCGTGCCCTGACAGAAAAGGGGCAGGCAGATGGACAGATTTCAGAACTCAGGCTTTCAAAACCCGGGCTTTCAGAATATCGTCATCCTGACAGGCGCGGGCGTGTCCGCCGAAAGCGGGCTGGGCACGTTTCGCGACAAGGGCGGGATCTGGACCAGATATGATCTGCAGGAGGTCGCCACCCCGGAGGGCTTTGCGAAAAACCCCTCTTTGGTGCATGAATTTTACAACGCACGGCGCGCAAACTGTCTGGAGGCCAGCCACAACGCCGCCCACACAGCCCTTGCCCAGCTGCAGGCCAGGCATCCCGGCCGGGTCAGCCTGATCACCCAGAATATCGATGATCTGCATGAACGCGGCGGGGCGGTGGATGTGATCCATATGCATGGGGAGCTTGCCCGCGCGCTTTGTGCCACTTGCGGGCATCGCTGGGCTGCGCCGCGCGAAATGGACCCTGCCGATCCCTGCCCCAATTGCCACGCCGCCACCACCCGGCCGGACATCGTCTGGTTCGGGGAAATCCCCTATCAGATGGAGCGCATCCTGACCCTGCTGTCCGAAGCGGACCTGTTTGTGGCACTGGGCACATCCGGCACGGTCTATCCCGCGGCCGGTTTTGTGGGGGAAGCGCAAGCGATGGGCATTCCAACCCTTGAGATCAACCTTGAACGCAGCGATGGCAGCGGCGTGTTTGATCGCGGGATCTATGGCCCGGCAAGCCGTGTCGTTCCTGAATGGGTGCAGGAAATCCTTGACGTATAAGAGAAATTCCGGCGTCGAAAGAGCCGGTTTCAGTTGCAGCGCCCGCAAGAGCCTGACAGAATGAGACCGCACCCCGAGAGGTGCGATTTTAAAGCGTTTCGACGTTCACCCGAGACACGTTCACCCGAGACAGGGAAACGCCGAAACACTGTCAAAGATATCAATCAGAGATATCAATGTTGTGGGCGTTTCGGGATAAACATGTGGTTCAAGTTTATCCCGAAACGCTTTGGGGGTGACTAGTCCCCGTATCGGAAGGCCTGGCCCGCAGGGGACGCAAAAACCGCGCGGCCCGGCCTTCCGAAAACTTCAATTCAGTTGCTGGCACCGGCGTTTGCGCCACTGCCCATGGTGCCCATCTGGTTGCCCATCTGGCCCTGACCCATATTGTTCTGGCCCATATTGCTGTGATCCATTTTCATCATGCCGCCGCCCATCTGATCACGGTTCAGATCCACCGGGATCTCGACCACAAGCTCACCGGCTTTCTCAAACACCAGCGTCACGGTCACGGTATCACCCTGCTCCATCGCGCCGTTCAGCCCCATGAACATCACATGATCACCGCCACGCTGGAGCGCATGCATTCCACCAGCGGGGATCGTGAACCCTTCCGGCACGTGCATCATCTTGGCCACGCCCTGATCGTCGATCTTATGGGTGTGCAGCTCAACCCGTTTGGAAATGTCAGAGCGCGCATCAATCAACTGATCATCTTCGTCCCCCTGGTTCATGATCTGCATGAAGGCCGCACCGGCCTTGGCCGACATGCCAGCCGCACGCGCATAGGCATCCTGCACCATGATCTTGCTGTCAGCGAAGGCCGGCAGGGTGACAAACGCACAGGCGCCGGCGGCGAGAAGGGTTTTCAATTTGGACATAACAGCTCCTGATATCCTGATTTGAATAAGGGTGGCGTGGGACACGCGGAAAGGATCGCCCTGCATATTCACAGGGACTGATCGGGGGATTTGCGCTCGGTTTCAGATGGGATTGGTCCCGTCACAAGACGGAAATCACCTGTAAACGGACGGCAAAACGCCCGACGAAGGGATCAGATCAGGGCAGGAGGGCCGCGGGCAGAGGGGCTGGTTTCAGCCCGATCCGTCACCGACAGCGCGGTCACAACCGGAGACAGCGCCAGCAGACGCCCTTCGGGGGCATCCATCGCGGGGATATCAAACCCGGCCACGAAATTCTGCGCGCCATCGGGGCAGACATGCTGGGTTTCGATCGGTTCGCCATCAGGGCCGATGGTGATGGTGGTCATACCGATGCCGGTGCAGATCACCATCTCGATCCCGTCCACATAAGCTGTGGTCACAGGGGCCCCGCCGCGCGCCTGAGCGAGCGAAAAGCCGGTCACGGTGAGGACCAGCGCAAGGAGATATGCGACAAAACCGCGGATCATGTCCTAATGGCTACGCCTGTCGATTGCGCTTGGCAAGTGACAAAAGGTAACAGGCATCATGGCAGGCCAGATACCCCACGTCGCAACCTAGATCGGAAGACTATCTGGAACACAGAAAAACCGCCCTGAAGTCACCTTCGGGCGGCATCTCTTGTCCATCTTGTCGCCCCCGGGGGCAACACACAGGCGGGCTACGACTTAGGCAGCAGCCTGTGCTTTGGCGATGTCTTTTTTGATCTTCAGCGCATTGGCCGACAGTTCAGTGTCTTTGGCTTTGGCCAGGAACGCGTCCAGACCACCGCGGTGGTCCACCGAGCGCAGGGCAGCCGCCGAGATGCGCAGTTTGAAACCACGACCCAGAGCTTCCGACTGCAGGGTAACGTCGTTCAGGTTCGGCAGAAACCGGCGACGGGTTCTGTTTTTCGCGTGGCTGACATTGTTGCCAGTCATCGGGCCTTTTCCGGTCAGTTCGCAAACGCGCGACATGGTCTCTTCCTTGCTTCTCGGGCCAGATTGGTGGGATTTTGCGATGCAAAGCCGGGGCCATCCCCATCTTCTGCACCGTCCGCCATGGATACCCACATTTGGCCGGTCAATAGTCATAGGCACCGCCAAAGCGGCACCCCGAATTCCGTCCGCGCTCAATAAACGCCTTTCAGGGGCACGTCAAGTGAGTCGGAGCAGCGAATTTCAAGGGCACATCTGCGGGCCGGGTTTGATGCGGGGATAGGGGCTTTCCCCCAAGAGAACATGGGGGAAAAAGCGTGCACGCCCACAAAGATCCGCCCGGTGATCGCGCAGGAACACCCACAGGGCGCCACCGGGCGTATTAGGCACTAGCGAACCGGCGTCACCTCTCCCCCAAGCGAGATAAAAGCCCCTTCGGACCAGCTATAGGCACCAAAACAGATTTCAGCCCCGCTGCGCCCGCATCCGCTGCCGTGCTGGGCAAGCAGCAGAATCGCCCGATCCCCCAATGAGACGGTCACATTGCCTTCGCCAAGGAACTCGAACCGGTGATAGCCCTGTTCCGCTGTCTGATCAGAGACAAACACCGTGATCACCCGCCCGCCGGTTCCCCGGTTGAACGACGCCATGCTGGAGCAGCTGTAAACGCCGGTATCCAGCACCGGATCGGTGATGCCATCGCCATTGAAATCGGCAACAGTCTGCAGGCCGCCGGGATTGATGTGCAGCTCACCCTTTTCAAAAGCCGCGCAGTCCTGCGCCAGCTCCGCCTCGTAAGCGGCCAGCGCGGGGGCAAAGGCGGCGCTTCGGTTGACACCATATCCCTGCCCGGTGGCCTCTTGCGACAGGCCGGCTGACCCCATCACCAGCGCGCTGGCAATCCCCCCGACCAGGCTGGCGCTCAGCGCGGGTTTCACAATCTGAAATCTGCTCATCTTTGATACTCCTTACACGATGCAATCGACATCTCAGATCTGGGGATCCGAACGGGACATAACACGGGGCGGGATCCTCATTGCCCCCGCACCGTGTCCCCGACGCCACATCACTCTTCCGCCAGGAAACCACCGGATTGCCGCTCCCACAGGCCGGCATAGGTGCCGCCCAGCGCCAACAGTTCATCATGGGTTCCCTGTTCGATCACCCGCCCCTGATCCAGCACGATCACCCGATCCATTTCGGCAATCGTCGACAGGCGGTGCGCAATGGCCATCACGGTTTTCCCTTCCATCATGCCATAGAGCGTTTTCTGGATCGCGGCTTCCACCTCACTGTCGAGCGCGGATGTCGCCTCATCCAGCACCAGAATGGGCGCGTCTTTCAGCATCACCCGGGCAATGGCGACCCGCTGGCGTTGCCCGCCCGACAGCTTGACGCCCCGCTCACCCACATGGGCATTATAACCCCGGCGCCCCTGCGGGTCTTCCAGCGTCTGGATGAACTCATGCGCTTCGGCCCGGCGCGCCGCCGCAACCATCATCGCCTCATCCGCATCCGGGCGACCGTAAAGGATATTGGCCCGCACCGACCGGTGCAGAAGTGAGCTGTCCTGCGTCACCATGCCGATCTGCGCCCGCAGGCTGTCCTGCGTCACCTGGGCCACATCCTGACCATCAATCAGGATCCGTCCCCCTTCCGGGTCCCGAAACCGCAACAGCAGGTTCACAAGCGAGGATTTCCCCGCACCGGACCGCCCGACCAGCCCCACTTTCTCGCCGGGTTTCACGGTGATCGATACATTGTCCAATCCCCCTTTGCCCCGACCATAATGGTGGGTCAGGGCGTCAAACCGGATTTCCCCCCTGTCGATCTGCAACCGGGTTGCGCCCGGCGCATCCACCAGCTCATGCGGCACCGCGATCGACCGCAGCCCCTCGCGGATCACCCCGGCATGTTCAAACAGCCGGATCGTCACCCACATGATCCAGCCCGACATGCCATTCAGCCGCACGGTCAGCGCCGACGCCGCCGCCACCTCTCCGACCGAAATCAGTCCGGCCGTCCACAGCCACAGCGCCGGGCCAAGCACCCCGGTGATCAGCATCCCGTTGAGGATGTTCAGGCCAAAGGACAGCTCGGTCATCAGGCGCAGGAACCGCATGAACCGCAACCGCAACCGGCGCATGGCGGACAACACATAGCGTTCCTCACCCGCGCCTTGTGCAAAAAGCTTCACGCTTTCGATATTGGCATAGGCATCCACCACCCGCCCGTTCACAAGCGACCGCGCATCCGACCATTTCTCGGACGCCACCGCCACCCGCCTGGCGATGTGGCGGGTGTAGGCGATGTAAAGCACCAACCAGATCGCCAACGGCAAAGACAGGCGCCAATCAACCGATCCAAGGATCAGCATCGCCGACAGCACATAGGTGGTGGCATAGAAAATGCCCTCGAAAAACATGTAGGTGCTGTCTTCGACCGCCGGCCCCAGCTGCATCACCCGGTTTGACAGACGGCCCGCAAAATCATTTTGGAAAAACGAAAGCGACTGGCCCAGCATGTGCTTATGCGCCCGCCAGCGCACCTGTTCTTGCATGTTACCCGCAAGGGTCTGCTCCAGAAAAAACCGGTTCCAGACAATCGCAACAGGGCGCAGGATCAGGATGAACAGCGCCGCCGCCAACAGCTCCCACCCATGGCTGGACCAGAAACTCTGCCGCTCAGAGGCATTCATCAGATCCACCACCCGCCCGGTGTAGAAAATCAGCCCGGTCTCGATCAGGGCCACCAGAACTCCGGTCAGTGCCATCCAGACCATCCATTTTCTGAACGGCCCGAACTGGCTTGTCATGAAAGGCCAAAGCGCGGCAGGTGGCGTGCCCCCTTCATGGGCAGCAAAGGGGTTCACAAGGTTTTCAAAATAACGAAACATCTAAAGCTCCAAAAACGGAAATCCGGCATAACGGATTGAAAAAGCGCAACTTCTGGAAAGCGCAAAAGGGATGGGATGATGGGCGGGACCGGCTGAAAAACCGACAGCCCGCAACAGCAGGACCGGCGGTTTAGCCTCGGTAGGGGGTCCTGAACTGCTTCATCGGCATATCTCCTTACATGCGTGACACCCTGCCTAACCCAGATGTTAGCGCATATCAAGCCCCATATGCGCTAACAAGAGCCGCGCCAAAAGCCGCGCACCGCGCGCGGGCCCAGCCCCCTTTTTCTGGTCACCAATATCCTGGGGTGAGGGCACCCTCAAAAAGGGGGGCCGAGGGGCAAAGCCCCTTCAGGCTCACAAAGTGAGCCACCCCCAAGCCTGACGACCGCAGGTCAATAAGGCGCGGGAGGGCCCGCCGTTTGCATCAGCGCATGTCGGCGCGGATATGGGCAATCATTTCTTCCGCCGCACGACCGGCGCCCACCTCGCCACGGGCAACCTGCCCGCCCAGCACATTCAGGCGCGCGCGGATATCGCCCTTTTCAAGGGCCGCCAGAAGGCCAAGGCGCACATCTTCCTCGAACCAGTGACGCGCCTGCTCGGCCCGCCGGGTGGACCAGTGGCCCTGCGCGCGGCGCCAGTCACTCAGCTCGGTCATGGCCTCCCAGGCCTCGGGCAGACCGGCATGGGTCACCGCAGAGACCATCTGCGCCTTGGGGAAACCCTCCGGGTCATAGGGACGTTTGCGCAGCAGACGCAACGCACCGGCATAATCCGCGCAGGTCCGCATGGCGGTTTCCTTCAGCGGCCCGTCAGCCTTGTTCACCAGGATGATATCGGCGATTTCCATGATGCCGCGTTTCACCCCCTGCAACTCATCCCCGCCCGCAGGCGCAATCAGGAGCAGGAACAGATCCGCCATTTCCGCCACCATGGTCTCGGACTGGCCCACCCCCACGGTTTCGATCAGGACCACATCAAACCCCGCCGCCTCACACAGCGCCACCGCCTCACGCGAGCGGCGTGCAACGCCCCCCATCTGCGCCTGCGATGGCGAGGGGCGGATAAAGGCGTTTTTCTCCCGCGACAGGCTTTCCATCCGGGTCTTGTCCCCCAGAATGGACCCGCCGGAGCGCGCGGATGAGGGGTCAACGGCCAGAACCGCCACCTTAAGCCCCTGTTCGATCAGGAACATGCCAAAAGCTTCGATAAAGGTGGATTTCCCGACACCCGGCGTGCCGGACAGACCGATCCGCAAGGCTTCGCGTTTCAGGGGGGCCACCGCTTCGAGCAGCTCGGTCGCCTGCGCCCGGTGATCCTTGCGCGCGCTCTCGACCAGAGTGATCGCCCGCGCCAGCGCCCGGCGCTCTCCTGCCGCGACCCGGTTCGCGAGATCCTGAATGTCCATGCCTGCCCCCTCGATTTTCCGCGAAAGTCATAACGGGGCAAAGGGGGTTCGTCCAGAGCGTTGCCGGGCGCACCCTTTGCGGGGCTGGCCACCCGGGCAGATCAGGGGCGCTGCCCCTCGCGAGGCAAGCTCGCTCACCCCGAGATATTTGAAACAAGAAAAAAGTGGTGACTGGACGGGCTGCACCAGCTTGGGGATAAGGGGGCATGACGGATCAACTGCCCATTCACGACGCCCTGCCCGATCTTCTCACGGCCCTTCATGACACCGGGCGCGCGGTGTTGATGGCCCCACCGGGGGCGGGCAAAACCACCGTGGTGCCCCTGAAGATGCTGGCGGCGGGCGCTTTTGAAGGGCGGCTGATCATGCTGGAGCCGCGCAGGCTTGCGGCACGCACCGCGGCCGAGCGCATGGCGCAAACGCTTGGGGAGCCTGTCGGGCAAACCGTAGGCTATCGCATTCGCGGAGAGGTGAAAACGTCAAAGACCACGCGCATCGAGGTGGTGACCGAGGGGATCCTGACCCGGATGTTGCAATCCGACCCCTCCCTTGAAGGGGTCGGCGCCGTGATCTTCGACGAATTCCACGAACGCTCCCTGGTGGCGGATCTCGGGCTGGCCCTGACATGGGAGGCCATGGGCGCGCTGCGAGACGACCTGAAACTGGTGGTCATGTCCGCGACGCTGGACGCCGAACCGGTGGCGCAACTGCTGGAGGACGCGCCGATCATCCGCTCGCACGGGCGCGCATTTCCGGTCGAAACCCGGCATCTCGACCGCCCCCTTGCCAAGGGTGCGCGCCTCCCGGAGGCAACTGCAGATCTCGTGTTGCGGGCCATTGACGAAACGAAGGGCGGCGTGCTGGTGTTCCTCCCCGGCGAGGGGGAAATCCGGCGCTGTGAAGCCGCCCTGAAGGGGCACCTGCCGCAGGATTGCCACCTCCACACCCTTTTTGGCGCCATGGAGTTTTCGGCCCAGCGCGCGGCCATTCAACCCGCAGGCGCGGGACGCAAGATCGTGCTGGCAACCGCCATTGCCGAAACCTCACTGACCATTCAGGACATCCGCGTGGTGGTCGATGCGGGGCTCGCGCGCCGGGCGCGGTTTGATCCGGGATCCGGCATGTCACGTCTGGTGACCGAACGTGTCTCCAAGGCCGAAGCCACCCAGAGGCAGGGGCGCGCCGGTCGGGTGGCCGAGGGGGTTTGCTACCGGTTGTGGACACGCGGCGAAGAAGGCGGGCTGCCGCCGTTCCCACCCGCTGAAATCGAAACTGCCGACCTTGCGCCACTGGCGTTGGAGCTTGCGATGTGGGGGGCTGCCGACGGGTCTGGGCTGGCCTTCCTGACCCCGCCGAATGCCGGGGTCCTGCGCGAAGCCCAGCAGTTGCTGCGTGATCTGGGGGCGTTGGATGCGGACGGGCGGATCACCGATCACGGTCGCCAGCTTGCCCGCCTGCCGATGCATCCGCGCCTCGGGCATATGATGGTGGTTGCCGGCGCATCCGCGGCACCGCTCGCCGCCCTTTGGGGGGAACGCGATCCGCTGCCCCGCGGGGCGGATCCCGATCTTGCGCTCCGTCTTGAGGCGATCCGCGATCCCAACGGGTTTGCCCGGCGCCGGGGATTGCAGGCCAATCGGGGCGCGGTTGAGCGTATCCGGGCCGAGGCCAGGCGGGTGGCACGCATGGTGCCCGAGGGGCCGGACCTGACTGAGGCCCAACAGACGGCCCTCGCCTATCCCGACCGCATTGGCCTGCGCCGCCCGGGGGACACCCCCCGTTTCGTGCTGTCCGGCGGCAAGGGCTGCATCATGGACCCGGCCACCCCCCTGGCAAATGCCCGGCTGATCGTGGTGACCGATACCGACGGCAATCCGCGCGAAGCAAAAATCCGTCAGGCCATCCAGATCAGCGAAAGCGAACTGCGTGAGCTGTTCGCGGACAACATCCGTTGGCATGATGACTGTGAATGGTCCAGACGTGACGGCCGTGTCGTGGCGCGACGCCGGGAACGGCTCGGGGCCGTGGTGCTGGACGACCGGATCTGGAAAGACGCCCCGAACGAGGAGATCGCCCGCGCCATGCTGGACGGGGTGCGCGACCTGGGCCTGCGCCTGTCAGATGCCGCAAAACGTTTTGTGGCGCGGGTTGAGCTCTTGCGCCAAGAGGGGGAAGAGCTGCCGGACATGCGCGAAAGCGCGCTGATGGACAGCCTCGAAACCTGGTTGCTGCCGCATCTTGCCGGGGTGAAAACCGCCGCCGACTGGAAAAAATTCGACGCGCTTGAGGCCCTGCGCGCGCGGCTCGACTGGCCGCAGATGCAGATGCTGGACCGGCTCGCCCCCGCCCATTTCGAAACACCGCTGGGGCGGAAGGTTCCGATTGACTATGCCGGCGACCACCCGGAAATCCAGATCCGCCTGCAAGAGCTTTTTGGCGTGACCCATCACCCCAGGGTGGGCCGCACCCCGCTGCGCGTCACCCTGCTGTCGCCGGGGCACAAACCGGTGCAGACCACGCTTGATATCCCCGGCTTCTGGGCCAGTTCATACGCCGATGTGCGCAAGGACATGCGTGGGCGCTACCCGAAACATCCCTGGCCCGAAGACCCGACCCAGGCCGATCCGACGTTGCGCGCGAAACCGCGCACAAAGTAAGCCCCGCGCGAAACCGCGCACAAAATAAATTCTGCACCAAACCGCGCACGAAAAAACCGCAGCGCCAGACACACCGGCACGGACAGGAACATCCCACCTCATTTTCTGGTCAAAATATCCTGGGGTGAGGCCGCACTCGAAGAGGGGGGCCGAGGGGCAACGCCCCTTACCAAGGCACGAGGCTGCCACCCCCCGTATGGTCCCAACCACGCCTCCGTTGCCTGGCGCCAAGTGCTCAGTGCTTGAATTCTATCCACAGCCCCCTTATATCCGCCCGATACGCAGCAAAATAACACGTGAAGAACACGCCACAGGCCCAGAACAGCCCGATCCATGCCTCAAATCCTGAAATACGCCTGGGAGGAATATGTCGCTCCCCTGTTTCGCCGCCCGTCTTATCCGCAGGTGGCTGCGCTGTGCTATCGCGGCAAGGGGGAAGAAAAAGAGGTCCTTCTGGTGACGTCGCGTGGCACCGGACGCTGGATTTTGCCAAAAGGCTGGCCGATGGAGGGGAAAGCCGCCCCGGATGCGGCCGCGCAGGAAGCCTGGGAAGAGGCCGGCGTCAAGGAAGCCAAGCTGGGACATATGCCGGTGGGGGCGTTTTCTTATGAGAAGGCGCTTGATAACGGGCTTGTCACCCGCTGCGAGGCAACGGTGTTTCCGCTGAAGGTCAAAAAACTGGCCGACGAGTTTCCCGAATCCCATGAGCGCACCCGCAAATGGGTGGCCCCGGAAAAGGCGGCGAAAATGGTGGATGAGCCGGGTCTGAAACGGCTCCTGCGCAATTTCTGACCAATTTTCAGGCGCTATCATTTCGGCTTCTGTCGCCAGTTCTGCAACACTGCGTCCCACCGGGCCGACCAGCCCCATTCCCTGTTGCAATTGAGGCGCTGACGCGCTAGCGCAGCCCTGAATGTAACGCTTGGATGACCGTTTTGTGACACTGTCACACCTCTGCCGGTCAACGGGCATCAGGCCAAGACAAGGGGACCGGAGCCATGTCGGACGCACCGAAGGGCAACCAGTGGAACACGCTGGACAAAGACCTGAACAAAATCAGCCAGTTTGAATATGCCGCGCAATATATCTCGCGCCCGCTGGTGGGCATGGGGGTTGCGCTGGTCTTTATCGTCGTGGCCGCCATTGGGGCTGCCGTGTTTTTCGGCGGCACCCCGACCTCGCTTGTGGTGGTAACTGCCGCTGCCTTTGGCGCTTACATGGCGATCAATATCGGTGCCAATGACGTGGCCAACAACATGGGTCCCGCCGTGGGGGCCAATGCGCTGACCATGGGGGGCGCAATCGTGATTGCTGCCCTTTTCGAAAGTGCGGGGGCCATGCTGGCGGGGGGCGATGTTGTGTCGACCATCTCCAAGGGCATCATTGACCCGTCAGGGTTTTCAGATGTGCGTATTTTTGTCTGGGCCATGATGGCGGCGCTGATTTCTTCGGCCCTTTGGGTGAACCTTGCCACCTGGGTGGGCGCACCGGTGTCCACCACGCACTCGGTTGTGGGTGGCGTGATGGGGGCGGGCATCGCGGCGGCGGGGTTTGCCGCGGTAAGCTGGCCGACGATGGGCAAGATTGCCGCCAGCTGGGTGATCTCACCGGTTCTGGGCGGCGCGATCGCAGCCCTGTTCCTGGCCTTTATCAAGGCCAAGATCATCTATCAGGACGACAAGATTGCAGCGGCCAAACGCTGGGTGCCGGTGCTGATCGGCATCATGGCCGCCGCCTTTGGCGCCTATCTTGCCATCAAAGGGTTCAAGCGGATCATCAAGATCGACCTTGTCACTGCGCTGATGATTGGCGCTTTCGTGGGGGGCACGGCCTATGCGATTTCGGCGCCGCTGATTGCCAGACAGGCAGAAGGGCTTGAGAACCGCACCAAATCGCTGAAGGCGTTGTTTGGCCTGCCGCTGATCTTCTCGGCCGCGATGCTGTCTTTTGCCCATGGGGCCAATGACGTGGCCAATGCGGTTGGCCCGCTGGCCGCCATCGTACATGCAGAAAGCGTGGGTGATTTTGCCTCGAAAGTGCCGATCCCGGTCTGGGTGATGGTGATCGGCGCCTTCGGGATCTCGTTTGGCCTGGTCCTGTTTGGGCCCAAGCTGATCCGCATGGTCGGCAGCCAGATTACCAAGCTGAACCCGATGCGCGCCTATTGTGTGGCCCTGTCCGCAGCCATCACCGTGATTGTTGCCAGCTGGCTGGGCCTGCCGGTCTCCTCAACCCATATCGCCGTGGGCGGCGTGTTCGGCGTGGGGTTCTACCGCGAATGGCATATGGAGCGCCGCCTGCGTGGTCAGGCATCGAAGCGCCCGGAAGCCCGACGCCTGCCCGCCGAAGAGCGCCGCCGCCGCAAGCTGGTGCGCCGGTCCCATTTCATGACCATTGTGGCGGCCTGGGTGATCACCGTGCCTGCCGCGGCCCTCATGTCCGGGGTGATTTTTTACATCCTGAACGCCATGGTTGGCTAATTGCCCTCCGGCAAGGAAAGCACAGATCGAAACAGAAAAAGCCGCGCCTCTCAGCGCGGCTTTTTTATTTCGCAGTTTGATATCAGTGCATCCTCATCCGCCAACCGGCATCTGGGTCAGCGTGTCTGTCAGATAGCCACCCCCCCTGAGCAGCAGCACGCCAATCAGGTAGAAGGTCAGCAAAATCAGCACAACCAGACCCGCAAGGTGAAGACGTCGCATCACCCAGAAACGAGAGTAGGTTGCGCCAAACCAGTAAGACCACAGACCACCAACCAATAATGCCCCGACATGCGGGTTGGCGAGGGTTTGCGAAAAATGTGTCAAATGTTCAAAATTCATTTTATCTCAGTGTGTTGATCGGCAGAAAATCAAGGTTTCTCGATACACATTCACTGGCTACTCCCTCTATTTTAACGGGAAATTAGGCAAAAATATGGGCGAATCCTGTCGAGGATCCGCCCTTCCTGAGGTATTGACGTGACGTAAGCTGAATGCGCTTATTTGCCGAGGCACCAGCGCATGACAGCCTTCTGCGCATGAAGCCGGTTTTCCGCTTCGTCAAAGATCACCGATTGCGGCCCGTCCATGACCGAATTGGTGACCTCTTCTTCCCGGTGAGCAGGCAGGCAATGCATGAACAGCGCGTCATCATTGGCAGCTTTCATCAATTCGTCATTCACCTGGTAGGGGCGCAGCAGGTTGTGGCGCCGCTCGCGCGCTGAGGGGGCGTCATGCATGCTGACCCAGGTATCCGCAACCACCAGGTCAGCCCCTTCCACGGCCTTCATCGGATCGCGCTCGATCTCGATCCTGGCCCCTTTGGCGCGGGCGTCCGCGACAAAAACCTGTTCAGGATCCAGCACGTCCGGCCCGGTAAAGGTCAGGTCAAACCCGAACTGTCCAGCCGCATGGATGAACGAGGCGCAGACATTGTTGCCATCCCCCGCCCAGACCACTTTCTTGCCCTCGATGGAGCCGCGATGCTCTTCATAGGTCAGGATATCGGCCATGATCTGGCAAGGGTGCGAGCGGTTGGTCAGCCCGTTGATCACCGGCACATCGGCATGTTCGGCCATCTCCAGCAGGGTGGCCTCTTCAAAGGTGCGGATCATGATCATATCGACATAGCGCGACAGGACGCGCGCCGTGTCGGCCACGGTTTCGCCATGGCCCAGCTGCATCTCGGATCCCGACAGAACCATGGTCTGCCCGCCCAGCTGGCGCACGCCGACGTCAAAGCTCACCCGAGTGCGGGTAGACGGTTTTTCAAAAATCAGCGCAACCATGTGATCCTTCAGCGGCTGATCCGCATCCGGCGTTGCCTTGGGCTGTCCCTTGCGCGCCTGTTTCATGTCATGGGCCTGGGTCAGCATCGCCTTCAGGTCGGCAACTTCGGTTTTGTGGATATCAAGGAAATGTTTCATTGGGCTTGCCCTTCTACCGCCGTGGCGGCCTGATCCAGCCGCGAGAGCGCGGCGTCAATATCTTCGTCTTCAATTGTCAGCGCCGGCAGCAGGCGCAGCACATTGTCGCCGGCCGGCACCAGCAGCAGATGCGCGTCGTAACAGGCGGACAGCACATCGGTGTTGGCAGGCTTGCATTTCAGCCCCAGCATCAGGCCCGATCCCCGCACCTCTTCAAACACGTCGGGATGGTTTGCCACCAGCCCTTCCAGTTTCTGCCGGAGCAGCCCCGCCTTGCGGTTCACCTCATCCAGGAAGGTCTCGTCCGAGATGATCTCGAGCACTTTGTTGCCCACCGCACAGGCCAGCGGGTTGCCGCCATAGGTCGAGCCATGCGTGCCCGCGACCATGCCGCTTGCCGCATCTTCGGTGGCCAGAACTGCGCCCAGCGGAAAGCCCCCGCCGATGCCCTTGGCGACCATCATGATGTCCGGGGTTACGCCTGCCCATTCATGGGCAAAGAGTTTGCCGGTGCGGCCAACACCACATTGCACCTCGTCAAAGATAAGCAGCACACCCGCGTCATCACAGGCCGCGCGGATCGCCTTCAGTTCAGCATCCGGCACCGGGCGAATACCGCCCTCGCCCTGAACCGGTTCGATGATCACCGCCGCCACAGTGTCATGGGACAGCGCATCGGTCAGACCATCGAGATCCCCAAAGGCAAGGTGTTTGAAGCCCGGCAGCAAAGGTCCGAACCCTTTGGTCAGTTTCTCACCACCTGCCGCGGCAATCCCCGCCGAGGAACGGCCATGGAACGAGCCTTCGAAACCGATGATCTCCACCCGCTCCGGCTGGTCTTTATCGTGCCAGTATTTGCGCGCCATCTTGACCGCCAGCTCGCAGGCCTCGGTGCCCGAGTTGGTGAAAAACGCGGTGTCGGCAAAGGTCTTGTCCACCAGCGCATCTGCCAGCGCCTGCTGGCCGGGGATCTGGTAAAGGTTCGACACATGCCACAGCTTGGCGGCCTGCTCCGTGATCACCTCAACCAGTGCGGGATGGGCATGGCCCAGCGCGTTCACCGCGATGCCGGACGCCAGATCAAGATATCGCACCCCACCCTCGGTCACGAGCCAGCTTCCCTGGCCACGCTCAAACGCGAGGGGAACACGGTTATAGGTCGGCAGAAGCGACGGGATCATGGTGATATCCTTCGTGGTCTATCGAAGCCCCTTTCGTGCCGAAAGGCGGGCTTCAAGTCAACAATTACAATGGGTTTTTAGGAGGAGTGGGGTGGTGGAATGCGCCGAACTGGCGCGCGATCATGCGAAACCGGACGTCAGATGCAAAAGCGTCGGCGTCGGATGGCGGCAGCGCCGCAGAGGGGATGGGTCCGCGTGATCATGGGGGCGATGTAGCGATTGGCCGGCGATCTGTCCAGCCTTTTCAACTTCTGCTTTTCTGCAACTGGCGCACAGGATAAGCGAGAGGTCATGGAAACGCGCCAAAACCCGGTAGCTGCGGCTGCCTTCATCCTTGTCGCCTCGGCCCTGATTGCGGGCACAACCCTGCTGGCCAAGCTGGTGGGGCAGGATCATCTGGGCCTGCCGCTCCATCCGTTGCAGATCAGCCATGGACGGTTTCTGTTTGCCTTCCTTGCCATTTCCGGGGCCGTGCTGGCGCTGCGTCCGGGCTTTCACCAGGTGCATTGGCAGTTGCATGTGGCGCGTTCTGCCGCGGGCTGGCTGGGGATTTCGCTGATGTTTGCGGCGGTGACCTTCATTCCTCTGGCGGATGCCACGGCGATCTCGTTCCTGAACCCGATCATTGCCATGATGCTGGCGGTGCCCTTGCTGGGCGAGCGGGTGGGGATATGGCGCTGGGGGGCGGCGGCGATTGCCCTGACCGGGGCGTTAATCCTGGTGCAGCCCGGTGGCAGCGGGTTTCACCCGGCGGTGCTGCTGGCCCTTGCCGCCGCCTTTGCGATGGGGTTCGAAATCACCCTGATCAAGCGGCTGACCGGGCGGGAAAGCCCGCTTCAGATCCTGTGGTTCAACAATGCAATCGGCTGCACCATTGCAAGCGGCGCGGTGCTCTGGATCTGGATGAGCGGAACGTTTCAGTGGCCCAATGGCGCGCAGTGGCTGGCGCTGTCCGCGCTGGGGCTCATGATGGCCACGGCGCAGGCCGCCTTCATCCAGGGCATGAAACGGGCAGATGCGAGTTTCGTCGCCCCGTTCCAATATGCCACGCTGATCTTTGCGGGCCTTTACGACTTCATCGGATTTTCCGTGATCCCCGCCGCCACATCCCTGCTTGGGGCAGGGATTATCATTGCCGGAGGGGTGATCCTTGCCGGACGCGAGGCCCATGCGCCACGTCGCAGAAATTGATTCGTGTGACGTCTTGTATCCGGCGCGCTTGTGGCTAATATAAGCCTTCGTGAATTCACCGGGTATATCTGCCCAATCAGACCGAAAGACGGGAAACTGCATGTCCTGGACCGACGAACGCGTTGAAATTCTGAAAAAGATGTGGGGTGAGGGGCAATCGGCCTCGGTGATCGCCAAGGAACTGGGCGGCGTGACCCGCAACGCGGTGATTGGCAAAGTGCACCGTCTGGGCCTGTCAAACCGCACCAGCGGTGGTGCCAAGGCGGCCACCAAACCGGCTGCCAAGGAAAAACCGGCGGCAAAACCCGCAGCAAGCAAAGCGAAGGCGGCCCCGAAGCCCAAACCCGCCGCCAAGAAAGACGCGACGGCTGAAGCAGACGCACCAGCAGCAGCGCCCGCTGCGGAAAAACCGGCCCTGCCCGCCCGCAAGGCGATCATTCCCGCAGGCCAGCCCCTTCCGCCCCAACCCTCGGCCAATGAGGTCAGCCCCGAGGCGCTGGCCAAGGTGAACGAGGTCGAGAAGGGCGCCAAGAAGCTGAGCCTGATGGAGCTGACCGAGAAGACCTGCAAATGGCCGATCGGCGACCCGGCCACCGAAGAATTCTGGTTCTGCGGCCTGCCTGTTCAGCAGGGCAAACCGTATTGCGAAGCCCATGTGGGGGTGGCGTTCCAGCCGATGTCCTCGCGTCGTGACCGCAAACGATAAGAGCTCTGGTTCAACTGTATCCGGAAAAGGCGTGGGCATATCCCGCGCCTTTTTTTGTGGCCCGCCGCGAGGGGGCTCTGCCCCCGCCTTCGGCCCCCCGAGGTATTTCCGGCAAGAAAAAGACGGCGGCGGGGAAATTGTGATAGGATGGGGGAGCCTGACACGAAGGAGGTGTGTTATGCAGCTTGGCACCTTTTCCCTGAGCCTCGCGGTGAAGGACATCACCGCGTCCGTGGCCTTTTATCAGGCGCTTGGGTTTCGCCAGATTGGCGGTGACATGGATCAGAACTGGGTCATTTTGGAAAGTGGCGGCACAGTGATCGGGCTTTTCCAGGGCATGTTTGAAAAGAACATGATGACGTTCAATCCGGGCTGGTCGGCCCCCGGCGTAAGCGCGGAAGAGTTTGATGATATTCGCAAAATTCAGGCCATGTTGCAGGAGGTGGGGATCACCCCCATCCGTCCGGCCGCGCCTGATGCGGACGGCCCGGATCATCTGCTGATCACCGATCCGGATGGCAATACGATCATGCTGGATCAACATGTGCCGAAGCCGACATGATCTTTCAGAAATCTCTGCGTGACCGATCTCGGTGGCGGTGGCGCGATGAAAATCACACGCGTGCGCGGGATCGCCGCATGGCGTTGTCTTGTTGTGAGGGGCGACGCTGTTGCGCTGAAGTGTTTCCATAATGCGTTGAAACAGCGTGACGTGGAAGCCTTGCGGATCAAATAAGGATGGTGGGCCGGTCGGATTGGTGTTCTCCCCCTTGCAACTAATGTTCTGGAAGGCTGGTCAGGGCAGGCATAGCGGGGTATACCGCGCGCCATGACTGATGCGATCAACCCTCCCAATCTTCGCCCGGACCTTGCCCCCAAGGCCCGCATCACCGACCCTGTGCGCCACTCTGATCGTTCTGGCCAGCCGAAAATTGGCATGGTCAGCCTGGGCTGCCCCAAGGCGCTGGTGGATAGCGAACGGATCCTGACACGATTGCGCGCTGAGGGCTATGCGATCAGCCCGGATTACACCGGGGCGGATGCGGTGATCGTGAACACCTGCGGGTTTCTTGATTCAGCCAAGGCCGAAAGCCTTGAGGCCATCGGGGAGGCGTTGAAGGAAAACGGGCGCGTCATCGTCACCGGCTGCCTGGGGGCGGAAGAGGATTACATCCGCGGCACCCATCCCAGCGTGTTGGCCGTGACCGGCCCACATCAATATGAGCAGGTTCTGGACGCGGTGCATGGGGCGGTGCCGCCCGCGCCTGACCCGTTTGTGGATCTGCTGCCGGCGTCGGGCGTGAAGCTGACCCCGCGCCACTATAGCTATCTGAAAATTTCCGAGGGCTGCAATCACCATTGCAAATTCTGCATCATCCCCGACATGCGGGGGCGCCTTGTGTCGCGCCCGGCCCATGCGGTGGTGCGCGAGGCGGAAAAGCTGGTGGAGGCAGGCGTCAAGGAACTGCTGGTCATTTCGCAGGACACATCCGCCTATGGGGTGGATATCAAACACGCAGAGGACCGTGGGCACCGAGCGCATATCACCGATCTGGCGCGCGACCTTGGCGCGCTGGGCGTGGGCAAAGACCTGTGGGTGCGGATGCATTACATCTATCCCTACCCCCATGTGCGCGAGCTGATCCCGCTGATGGCGGCCTATGAGGATTCAAAGGGCCTGATCCTGCCCTATCTCGATATTCCGTTCCAGCACGCCCACCCTGACACCTTGAAACGCATGGCGCGCCCGGCGGCTGCGGAACGCACGCTGGACCGGATTGCCGAATGGCGCGACATTTGCCCGGACATCACCCTGCGCTCCACCTTTATCGTCGGCTATCCCGGCGAAACCGAGGCCGAGTTTCAGACCCTTCTGGATTGGATGGATGAGGCGCAGCTGGATCGGGTTGGCTGCTTTCAATATGAAAATGTCGAGGGCGCACGGTCAAACGACCTGCCCGATCACGTGCCTGCCGAGGTCAAACAGGACCGGTGGGAACGGTTCATGGAAAAGGCGCAGGCAATTTCCGAGGCGAAACTGGCGGCGAAAGTAGGCCAGACCATGGATGTGATCGTGGACGACATCGACGAAGACGGCATCGCCACCTGCCGCACCAAGGCGGATGCACCGGAGATCGACGGAAACCTGTTCATCGACGAGGGCACCGAAGGGTTGCAGGTCGGAGAGATCGTCTCGGTCGAGGTGGATGAGGCTGGGGAGTATGACCTTTGGGGGGTGTTGCGCTGATCAAGGTGCAGTAGGATACTTCATGGAGCCATTGCCTTGCTGAGATAGGTGCTTCACATACGCCTTGCCTTTCGCAGTAATCCTCCATGGACCATCCATATCAGATCTGCTCAACAACCCCATCCCAACCAACTTGTCCGCAACTTTACGTTTCACTTGGTTTGCCTGCGCTTCCTCCGGTGTGTCAGCCGAAGCTGAAAACAAAACTCCCTTACCAAATGACAGCGGAGCACTGAAGCTATCCTGAGTTGGTAGATGGAGAACGGTGTCCTGTGCCGCCTGGATCATCAACTGGTTTTGCTCATCAGTCAGCAGTGGGAAACTCTGCATTATTTTGGTTTTCGGACGATCTTGCGCAACCTCCTCACGCAACTCCTCACCACCAATCTCTTCCGCTTCTTGTTCTCGCTTCGCCGCCTCAATTTTGCGGCGTTCACGCGCGTCCTCTTCCGCCGCACGGGTTTCCTCAAGTTCTGTCGCCCGACGGATTTCCGCGATTTGGTGTTGGTGCGCGACCTCATCTTGCAGGTTCTTGAGCTTCGCATTCGGCTGCTTTGCCCAAAGTGCACCGACATGCTGCACCCATGGGCTTGCCAGCGCAAACACCACTCCCCCAACAATCGGAACCAGGTAAAGCGTCACCCAGGTGGTCACATTGTCAAAATGCGCCAACCGCACCAGCACCGGGCTATCCCCAAACAGCAGGTTGAACAGGGGTCGCCAGTTCACCACCAGAAACACAAAGAGGATTGATCCCAAAAACGGGCTACGGATCCGGTTGTTCGCCGCTTCCATCAGATCTTTCAGCACGTCACCCATGGCACCCTCATCTCTAACCGGCCCACATCATACTCAATCTATGCGAGTGGGAAAGCGAAATTGCTTTTCAGACAATCAACCCCAAGCAGATCCCCCTTGCCTCATCTCCCGTCACATCCTACGCTACCCCCGCGAGGGTTGGTAAGCGAGAGGCAAGATGGAACCTCCTTATCCTGACCCGACAGGGGATGATGACACGGCGTTTTTGCGGATGGAACAGGGGTTCCGGCAGGCGTTGGATGAAGATGTGCACCAGAAGGGCCGCGATCCTTTGCGGGCGCAACTGGCCTATGTGAACAAGGTGCTGGCGGCCGCGGACGCGCTGGGTATTCAGCTGTTGTCCCATCTGACCCGTCCCGAAATCCCGCTGTTGAAAGACGCGGGAAACCTGAACCATCTGCGGGATGAGATTGATCACACCCTGGTTGCGCTGCGCCTGAAATTTGCCCGCCATGACCCGGTCAAACCCCGGCACCTGCCGGAAGATCAGCATCACCGGCTGCTCAGCCTGTTAAACAGCATCACCGCGGAAATCGAAAACACCCGCCTGCCACAGACCATGGAGCAAGAGGCCCGTCAGGTGCTGAGCACCCTGCGCGCGCAGCTGGAAACACGCACTCTGCGGATGGAGCATTTCGTGGATCTGGGCCGGGTGATTGCCAGCATCGGACGCCAACCCGAGACCGAGGCGGTCGCGGATAAATGCTGGCAATGGTTGCGCCTGTCGATGGACCTGCTGAGCCGATCCAAAGGCAGCCATCGCCCCTTTGCCCATCTGAATGACGGGGTGGCGACAGGGGGATGAACGGGGGCTGAATGGGGGGCTGAACGGGGGCAACATGCCCCGACACGATGAAACGCTTTAAGCACGTCAAAACCCCGCACAAAATCAAAAGCGCCGCCCCGAGGGACGGCGCTTTTCTTGTTTTGGACAGGGGGGTTACGCCTGAAGCGGCGCCACCTCGATCTCACGTTCCACCCGCGCTTTCATCGCGCGCGCAGCGGCGTGCGACGCGGCCAGCGTGGTGAAATAGGGGATCTTGTCCATCAGGGCGACATTGCGCATCTGGCGACTGTCATTCACCGATTGCGCGCCTTCGGTCGTGTTCATCACCAGTTGCACATCGCCGTCTTTCATGTGGTCGACAATGTTGCGGCCCGGCTCATAAACCTTGTTCACCTCTTCGGTCTCAATGCCATTTTCCTTGAGGAACTTGGCGGTGCCATAGGTGGCAATGATCGAAAACCCAAGATCTTTCAGCATCTTGGCGGTTTCCACCAGCTGCCCGGTCTTGTCGCTTTCCTTGATCGACAGGAAGACCTTGCCCTCGGTCGGCAGATGTGTGCCGGCCCCCAGCTGGGCCTTGAGGAACGCCATGGCAAAGCTTTTATCCGCGCCCATCACCTCACCGGTGGAACGCATTTCCGGCCCAAGCAGCGTGTCGACACCGGGGAAACGGGCAAAGGGCAGCACCGCCTCTTTCACCGCAAAGGTGTCGATCTCGGGGTTGACCAGATCGAAGGCATCAAGCTTTTCGCCCGCCATCACCCGTGCGGCGATGGTGGCAATCGGGCTGCCGACGGCCTTGGCCACAAAGGGCACGGTGCGCGAGGCGCGCGGGTTCACTTCGATCAGGTAGATCTCATTGTCTTTCACGGCAAACTGCACGTTCATCAGACCGACCACGTTGAGGGCCAGCGCCAGGGCTTCGGACTGGCGGCGCAGCTCGGCGATGATCTCCGCCGACAGCGAGTAAGGCGGCAGCGAGCAGGCACTGTCGCCCGAGTGCACGCCGGCCTCTTCGATATGCTGCATGATGCCGGCCACATGGACCTTTTCCCCATCCGAAAGCGCGTCCACATCCACTTCAACCGCCCCGGACAGATAGCTGTCCAGCAGCACCGGGCTGTCACCCGACACCACCACGGCCTCGGCGATATAGCGTTCCAGCTGGGCCATGTCGCGCACGATTTCCATCGCGCGGCCACCCAGCACATAAGACGGGCGGATCACCAGCGGGAAGCCGATATCTTCTGCAATCGCAAGGGCTTCGGCGTCGGTGGAGGCGATGCCATTCTTGGGTTGCTTCAGGCCAAGCTGGTTCACCAGCGCCTGGAACCGCTCGCGGTCTTCGGCAAGGTCAATCGCGTCGGGCGTGGTGCCCAGGATCGGAATGCCCTCGGCCTCCAGCGCATTGGCGAGCTTCAGCGGCGTCTGACCGCCGAACTGAACGATGACGCCGTGCAGGGTGCCATTGCTCATTTCGGTCGAGAGGATTTCCATCACATGTTCGAAGGTCAGCGGTTCGAAATAGAGGCGGTCCGAGGTGTCATAGTCGGTCGACACGGTTTCGGGGTTACAGTTGACCATGATGGTTTCATACCCCGCCCCGGTCAGCGCAAAACAGGCGTGACAGCAGCAATAGTCAAACTCGATCCCCTGACCGATCCGGTTCGGGCCACCGCCCAGAATGACAACCTTTTTGCGGTCCGACGGGCGGGCTTCACATTCCACGTCGCCCATCATCGGCGCTTCGTAGGTGGAATACATGTAGGGCGTCTGCGCTTCGAATTCCGCCGCACAGGTGTCGATCCGTTTGAAGACCGCATTCACGCCTGCCTTGCGGCGCGCACCCCGCACGTCGCTTTCCTTGAAGCCGGTCAGCTTGGCCAGACGTGCATCGGTAAAGCCCAGCATCTTGAGCTTGCGCAGGCCCGCCGCATCCGAGGGCAGACCGCTGTCTTTCACCGCGTTCTCGGCATCGACGATTTCACGGATCCGGGCAAGGAACCACGGATCAAACGCGGTCACGCGCTGGATTTCCTCATTGGTCAGCCCGTGGCGCATCACCTGAGCGATTTTCAGGATCCGGTCCGGGCGCTGTTCGGAAATCGACTTGATCAGGGCGGCATGGTCCGGCGCGCCGGGGATCTCGATCTCGTCAAAACCGGTCAGGCCGGTTTCCATCGAGGCGAGCGCCTTTTGCAGGCTTTCATGGATGGTGCGGCCGATCGACATGACCTCACCCACCGATTTCATCGCGGTGGTAAGCTCGGGTTTCGAGCCCGGAAACTTCTCAAACGCAAAGCGCGGGATCTTGGTAACCACATAGTCGATGGTCGGCTCAAAGCTGGCGGGCGTGACCTTGGTGATGTCATTGTCCAGCTCATCCAGCGTATAGCCCACGGCCAGTTTCGCAGCGATCTTGGCAATCGGGAACCCGGTCGCCTTTGAGGCCAGCGCGGAGGAGCGCGACACGCGCGGGTTCATCTCGATCACCACCATGCGGCCATCTTTCGGGTTTACCGCCCATTGCACGTTGGATCCGCCGGTTTCCACGCCGATCTCACGCAGCACGTTGATCGAGTGGGTGCGCATCAGCTGGTATTCCTTGTCGGTCAGCGTCAGCGCGGGGGCCACGGTGATACTGTCACCGGTATGCACGCCCATCGGGTCGATATTTTCGATCGAGCAGACGATGATCGCGTTGTCGGCAGTGTCGCGCACCACCTCCATCTCATATTCTTTCCAGCCCAGAAGGCTTTCATCAACGAGGATCTGGTTCACCGGCGAGGCATCCATGCCGGTGCGGCAGTAATGTTCGTATTCCTCGCGGTTATAAGCCACACCACCCCCGGTGCCGCCCAGGGTAAAGGCGGGGCGGATAATGGCGGGAAGGCCGATGTCATCCAGCGTCTCCAGCGCGATTTTCACCCCGGCGTCCAGATCCGCGTGCCCCTTGTCATTGGTCGGCGCGGTGACGATGGTCGCACGCGGGTTTTCGATGCCCAGACGATCCATTGCTTCGCGGAACAGTTTGCGATCTTCTGCCATTTCAATCGCATCGCGCTTGGCGCCGATCAGTTCCACATTGAACTTGTCCAGCACGCCAAGGTCGTCCAGCTCCAGCGCGGTGTTCAGACCGGTCTGCCCGCCCATCGTCGGCAAAAGCGCATCGGGGCGTTCCTTCTCGATGATCTTGGCAACCACGTCAGCAGTGATCGGTTCGATATAGGTCGCATCCGCCATGTCCGGGTCGGTCATGATCGTCGCCGGGTTCGAGTTCACCAGGATGACGCGATACCCTTCCTCGCGCAGGGCCTTGCAGGCCTGGGCACCGGAATAGTCAAACTCGCAGGCCTGACCAATGATAATGGGGCCCGCCCCGATGATCATGATGGATTTGATATCGGTTCTTTTCGGCATGGGATCCCCCTTCGGCAGGTCAAGGCAGAGTATAGGCGCGAGTCTGTCCCGCGCGCAAATTGTCCTGCGTTATAGTGATCGAAAGATGTTGTGCAAGCCCTCATTACGTCTGCGCGACAGGTTTGCGCAGTTTGTTTGCGAAAGACCGGGTTTGAGGGGCAAATGCGGGCATGTGGCACGGATGTGAAGGCGCAACGGCGCGTAAAACTTCACTGAAGTGGCGCATTCTGCCCTTCCCTCGCTGCGAGGGGGATTATACATGGCCTTCACAACAGCGCCCATTGGCGCGCACCGCTTGAACAGCAGCACAACCAGCAAAGGGACACCGCGGGTGCAGATCAGGTTCGACCAGTTTTGTCATGACCAGGGTCAGGCGGGAAGACCCTGCCAGTTCACCCGCCCGATCCGCATGATCGAGGCGACAACCCCGGCCGAGGTGCCCGCAGCACTTGACGCGCTGGATGGCGCACGGGCGGCAGGGCTGTGGCTGGCCGGATTTGCAAGCTATGAGCTGGGCTATGTGCTTGAGCCGAAACTTGTGCCGCTTCTGCCTGAAAACCGCCGCCTGCCGCTGTTGCGCTTTGGTGTCTATGACGGGCCCGAGCCTGCCGAAGACCTGCCCATGGGCCGGGCGGGACGGGATGTCGGGCTGGGCACACTTTCCCCCCGCTGGGACGAAGCGCGCTATCGCCACGCCTTTGAACAGGTGCATGACGCCATTGGCGCGGGGGACATCTATCAGGCCAACCTGACCTTCCCGATTGACAGCACAGCCCATGGCGATCCGGCGATGCTTTACGCTGCCCTAATGACCCGCCAGCCGGTGCTGCATGGGGCGCTGGTGGAGCAAGACGGGCTGCCCGCGCTCCTCTCGCGTTCGCCCGAACTGTTTTTCCGCACCACCGCCGACGGCCGCATTGAAACGCGGCCGATGAAAGGCACCCAGCCGCGTTCGGAGGACCCGGTGCAGGATCGCGCCAACCGCGATTTCCTGATCACGGATGAAAAGAACAACGCCGAAAACCTGATGATCGTCGACCTCCTGCGCAATGATATCTCTCGCGTGGCCAGGCCCGGATCGGTGCATGTGCCGGAACTCTTCTGCGTGGAAAGCTATGCGACCGTGCACCAGATGGTATCGACCGTGGCGGCCGAACTGGCAGAGGGGGTGCAGCTGTCCGATATCCTGCGCGCATTGTTCCCCTGCGGCTCAATCACCGGTGCGCCGAAAATCCGCGCGATGGAAATTCTGCGCGGGTTGGAACCGGAGCCGCGTGACATCTATTGCGGCACGATCGGCTGGGCCGCCCCCGATGGCGCCTCCAGTTTCAACGTGGCGATCCGCACGCTGATGGTCGAAGACGGCCAGGCCCGCCTGAATGTGGGCGGCGGGGTCGTGTGGGACAGCACAAGCGGGTCGGAATATGAGGAAGCCCTATGGAAAGCACGGTTTGCGGAAGCGTTCCAGATGGAACAGAGCTGATTGAAACCTTTGCGCTGGGGCCCGAGGGCGTGGCGCGGCTGGATCTGCACTTGGCGCGGATGGCGCGGTCTGCGCAATGGCTTGGATTTCGCTTTGATGAGGGCAAGGCGCGCGCCCTCTTGGCATCGCAAACCGCACCCGAGCCCCTGCGCGCGCGGCTGACCCTTGCGCAGGACGGAAGGCTGGATCTGACCACAGCCCCCCTGCCCGCCTCAGCCACCAGCTGGCGCTTTGCAATCCACCCGGAACGGCTGCGCTCGGACAATCCGTGGCTTTTGCACAAAACCACCCGGCGCGCCCTTTACAACGACGCGCGTGCGGCCTTGCCGGATGGCATCGACGAATGGGTTTTCCTGAACGAACGCGGTGAGGTCTGCGAAGGCACCATCACCAATATCGAGCTGACCCGACCCAACGGCAAGAACCTGACCCCGCCACTTTCCTCCGGCTGCCTGCCCGGCATCTATCGGCAGAGCCGCCTGAACACGGGCGCCCTCACCGAGGCCGTTCTGACACCACATGACCTGAAAGGCGCAACCGAGATCCGCCTGACCAATGCGCTGCGTGGGGCAACCCCGGCAATTTGGGCCCCGGAATGCCCCCATTTCAACCAGTTTGCTTGACAAGCGCGGCACAACCTTGTGTATCGGCAAAGACGCGTTTTACAGCGCATGACACCTTTGCCCGAACCCTGCGGGCACCGATCCGATTTTGCCGATGAAAGGCCGTAACATGCACGCATATCGCAGCCATACCTGCGCCGAGCTTAACAAATCCAACGTAGGCGACACCGTTCGCCTTTCCGGCTGGGTCCACCGTGTCCGCGACCATGGCGGCATTCTGTTCATCGACCTGCGCGACCATTATGGCGTGACCCAGGTTCTGTGCGACCCGGACAGCCCGGTGTTTGCCGAGATGGAAAAAGTGCGGTCGGAATGGTGCATTCGCATCGACGGCAACGTGAAGGCGCGCGACGCGGATCTGGTCAATGACAAGATCCCGACCGGCGAAGTTGAAGTTTTCGTGCGTGACCTTGAGGTTCTGGGCGACGCGGGGGAACTGCCGCTGATCGTGTTCGGCGATCAGGAATACCCGGAAGAAACCCGCCTGAAATACCGGTATCTCGACCTGCGCCGCGAACAGATGCAGCAAAGCATGAAACTGCGCTCGGACGTGGTGGCCTCAATGCGCAAACGCATGTGGGACGCGGATTTCCGCGAATACCAGACCCCGATCATCACCGCCTCCTCGCCCGAAGGCGCGCGCGACTTCCTGGTGCCGTCGCGCCTGCATCCCGGCAAGTTTTACGCCCTTCCCCAGGCGCCGCAGCAGTTCAAACAGCTGATGATGGTGGCGGGCTTTGACAAATACTTCCAGATCGCACCCTGTTTCCGCGACGAGGACCCGCGCGCCGACCGGTCGCCCACCGATTTCTATCAGCTCGACATGGAAATGTCCTTTGTGACCCAGCAGGACGTGTTCGACACCATTCAACCCGTGCTGCAGGGCGTGTTTGAAGAGTTCGGCGGCGGGCGCAAGGTCGACACTGACTGGCCGCAGATCTCCTACAAGGACGCCGCCCTTTGGTATGGCACCGACAAACCGGACCTCAGAAACCCGATCAAGATGCAGGTGGTCAGCGAGCATTTCGCCGGGTCCGGCTTTGCGATCTTTGCAAAACTTCTGGAAAACGAAGGCACAGAGATTCGCGCCATTCCCGCCCCGAAAGGTGGCTCGCGCAAATTCTGCGACCGGATGAACAAGTTCGCCCAGCAAGAAGGGCTGCCCGGCATGGGCTATATCTTCTGGCGCGATCAGGGCGAAGGCATGGAAGCGGCTGGCCCGCTGGCCAAGAACATTGGGCCGGAGCGCACCGAGGCGATCCGTCAGCAACTGGGTCTGGGCGTGGGCGACGCGGCCTTCTTCCTGGGTGGCAAGCCGAAAGCCTTTGAAAAGGTTGCGGGCCGTGCGCGCGACGTGATCGGGGACGAGCTCGGCCTGACGGACAAGGATCGGTTTGCCTTTGCCTGGATCGTCGACTTCCCGATCTACGAAGCCGACGAGGAAACCGGCAAGATCGACTTTGAGCACAACCCGTTCTCAATGCCGCAGGGCGGTATGGACGCGCTGAACGGCAACCCGCTCGACGTGCTGGGATACCAATATGACCTGGCCTGTAACGGCTATGAGCTGGTGTCCGGTGCGATCCGGAACCACAAGCCAGAGATCATGTTGAAGGCGTTTGAACTGGCGGGCTACGGTGAAGACGAGGTGAAGAACCGCTTTGGCGCGCTCTTCAACGCGTTCCATTACGGCGCCCCGCCGCACGGTGGCTGTGCTGCCGGGATCGACCGGATTGTGATGCTGCTGGCCGATCAGGAAAACATCCGCGAAGTGATGCTGTTCCCGATGAACCAGCGCGCCGAAGACCTGATGATGGGGGCACCCAGCTTGCCGGAAAACGAGCAGCTGCGGGAGCTTCACCTGCGGGTTATCCCACAGGAATAAACCGGGTCCAGCCTGACCGCGAAACAGAAAGCCCGCGCAATGCGCGGGCTTTTCTTTTTCCCTGCAGCCGGCAACGACGCTGCCGGGGCAAAGCCTATGGATCAGAAGATCAGGACACGCGCGCGGTCAGGGCCGCCTGCCCAACTGGTGGCACCTCTTCCGTGGCAACCGCCTGAGACGGGGTTGCGAGAGTGAGCGCCACGGCAATCATCAACATTGCAGCACCACACACAAGCACAGCCCAATCCACTGCGGCCTCTGCCCAGCTGGCGCCTGCCTGTCTGTCATCGGTCAACATCTTGGTATTTGCCTGGGGTAATGCGGTCGCCATCTTGTCCACCATTTCCTCCACCTTTTACGCGGTCTCGCCACCATTTGTGCAGCGAGCCCCTTGATCCTCGTGTTGCATTCCAACCGAATGTTCCACCGAATTGGGGCGTAAATGTGAAGGGGTGGGGGCAATTGAGCGACCAGTCTGCAACCGGATCTTCAACCGGATCGGTCAGCGCGGGACGTGATGTCTCTTGGTGAAGGGGCGCCAGTCAGAAACCGGCGGGATGGTCCAGACCTCCAGCCGCTGTTGTCGGTGCTATCCGGCCTGTCAGAGTGCCTGACGCGCGGCAAGCCGTTCCTGAACCAGCCCGGCGACCAGATCATATTGCTTGCGCCAGCCCCCTTCTCCCCGACCCGCACGGGCAAGATCATCAGCAGCATGTTCGAGCTTTGTGTCATGGGCCGAACGCGCCACACCACCAAGGAACTGGGCAATATACCCGACATCCGCATTATCCGGATCCTCCCCCATAATCTCAGCCATATGGCTGAGGTCATCCTGCAGGGCCATTTCATCGGGATGCACCAACTCGCCGGAGACTTCGCGCAGACCTGTAGGGCCTTCACCTTTGGGCAACAGCTCCAACACGGTTTGTTGAAACACCGCGAGGCTTTCAAGCGGCTTTGCCATGAACCGATCTGCCCCGGCTTTGATTGCGTCGCTGTGGGTGGCGTCATCACCGCTGATGGCGATCAGCACCGGAACGCGGCACGGCTCCTGCGCCAGTTCCCGGATCAGATCTGCCCCTGACCCGTCGGGCAACCCCATATCCACAATCACGATCGAGGGGCGGTAGACCCGCAGATGCCGGTGCGCGGAGGCCAGGCTATCCGCCCGGCGAATCCGTGCCCCGGATCGCAGGCACAGAAGGCGAATAGCCTCGGAGGCATATCGGCTGTCTTCGACCACCAGCACGGTCTTGCCTTGCAGGGGGCGGTCGGGGGTTGCGGGTTGGCTCATCAAGAAGCGTTCGAGATCATCACTCATGGCAGCGATTCCTTTCCTCCCCCACGAAAGCCGAAAAGGGTAAACCACGGGTTAATCTCCCATGCCCGGCCCAATATCCCGCATTGAGCATTTCGGGAAACCTTGGGGCAGGTGGGTATCCTGAGACGCCCACGACATTGATACCTCTTACGACATTTCGATTTTTCCCTGCCTCAGGGGAATGTTGAAACACTTTAATAGTCACAATTGCTGCTCTGCGGCATGTGCGTTCTTGCAACAGACCCCACCCACACGGCATAAGACCCCAACACTTGTCGAAGGGAGAGAGAAATGATTGGACGTCTGAACCACGTGGCCATTGCCGTGCCGGATCTGGAAGCGGCTTCGGCCCAGTATCGTGATACGCTTGGGGCCAAGGTGAACCCGCCGCAGGACGAACCGGATCATGGTGTGACCGTGGTGTTCATCGAACTGCCAAACACCAAGATCGAACTGCTCTACCCGCTGGGGGAAAATTCGCCCATCGCAGGTTTCCTGGAAAAGAACCCCGCCGGTGGCATCCACCACATCTGTTATGAGGTCGACGACATCCTGGCCGCACGGGACAAGCTGAAAGAGGCCGGCGCACGTGTGCTGGGCACCGGAGAGCCCAAGATCGGCGCCCATGGAAAGCCGGTCCTGTTCCTGCATCCGAAAGATTTCAACGGCACTCTGGTTGAGCTGGAACAAGTCTGATGACCATAACCGCAGCCCTAGTCCTTTATGTCGTGATCTGGTTCGTGACCATGTTTGTGGTCCTGCCCATCCGCCTGCGCACGCAGGGCGACGAAGGGGCCGTGCTGCGGGGAACCCATGCCGGTGCGCCCGCCAATTTCAGGCTTGGGCGCACCATGATCATCGTCACCATCTGGGCCAGCCTCGCCTGGGCAGTGGTTGCGGGGATCATCGTCTCGGGCTGGATCACGGTTGAGGATATCGACTGGTTCAACCGGATGGGATCAGAGGGGTGATCATCGGCCTTTGAGGTGCAGCACAGACGGAGCCAACCCATGAAACTATGCGTTGTGACCGACATTTTTTCCGCGCCCGCCCCGGTGGAATGTATCAGCGCCCGCTTGCCAGACCTGACCCAGGTCGAGCACCTTTCCTTGCCTGAGCTGAGCGGAGCGCCTGATCTGAACGGGCCTGCCCTACATCAGCATCTGTTCCAACAGGGTGGCCTGGAAACGGCCGTCCGCGCCCTTTCCGAGCGCCTGAGCAGTGATTGGTTTGGGTTGGGGTATAGCGCCGGGGGAACCGCCCTGTGGCAGACCGCTTGCCGATATGTGCGTTTGCGAGGGCTTTACTGCATTTCCTCGACACGGCTGCGAGTCGAACGGGAAATCTCCACCCCGTCCCTGGTGTTTTTCGGGGAGGAGGACCCAGATATACCCTCAGCCTCATGGCGATCAACCATCCCCGACACATGTATCATGTTGCCCAATGTGGGGCACAGCTACTATCAGGATCGACACTCGGATCAATGTCACATCACGCTGCGCCAGATCGCCAACGATATGTCCAACCGTTAGCCCGATTGCGTCACGGGTTTCGGGCTCCTGAACTCACCGTCCCGACAATCGCTGGAACATATGGGTGAAGGTCGCGGCCCCCAGAATGGGGATCAGCAGGTTCACCAGCGGGATCGACAGCGGCACGGCCATCAGTATGCCCGCAATCCAGATCTGGGTGTTGTGACGTTTGCGCAGGGCATGAGCCGCCTCGCGCTCCAGCCGGCGCATTGCCGCCATGGTGAAATATTCCCGCCCCAGCAGATAGCCGTTCACCGCGTAAAACAGGATCGGCGCCAGCGGCCCCACAAAGAAAAACAGGATCAGCGCCACCAGGTTCACGCCGACAATCACGCCGAAAAAACCAAGGCTTTCGCGGATTGCGGCTGAGATCGGCTGAGCAGCGTTCGGCGCAAGATGCGGGTAGTGCCGCGCCTCAACCGCATCCGCCACCTCGTCCAGAAACAGCCCGGTAAAGGCCCCGGCCACCGGCACCATCAGCACCGCAGACAGCACGATCATCAACAGCGCGGCCACCCACATGGCAACACCGCCGACAAAAGACACCTCCCCCACAAACGGCAGGCTCAGCACGTCGGGGATCACAAACCCTACCAAGGTGACCATGACCCAGGTGATCGCCACCAAAAGCCCAACCGTCAGCCCCAGACCCTTCAAAAGAACCTTACGAAAGCGCGGATCACTCAGTTGGGCAAGCGCGCGGAAAAAATCATCAATCATCACGGGTCCTCAGTTTTCAATCCAGGTGGTAAGGGCGGCAATATCCGGGCGTGGGCGCTCAGGCGGGGCCACGGTTTCCGTGCCAATGTGAATGATCCCGGCCACCCGTTCGTGATCCTCAAGCCCAAGCCCGTCGCGCAGAAACCCCCGATCCTGAGAGGCCCAGCCCGACAGCCAGTTTGCCCCCCAACCCGCCGCCAGCGCCGCGTTCAAAAGTTGCAGACAGGCCGCCCCCGCCGAATAGGTCTGTTCGATCGCCGGAACTTTTTCCGAGACCACCGGGCTTTCAACCACAACAACCGCAAGAGGCGAATTGTCATAGGCGTGGCGCTCCTTGGCCACTTTCATCTCGTCAATGCCCAGCGCCGCACCGCGGAGGGTGACCAAAGCCGCCAACCGCTCCAGCGCAGGCTTTTCCAGCACAATGAACCGCCACGGCTCCAGCTTGCCATGATCCGGCGTGCGCCCGGCCGCCGTCAGGATCGGCATCAGGTCTTCACGCGACGGCCCCGGCCCAGTCAGGGTCTTTGCAGGCCGGGAACGACGTGTCAGCAGAAACTTCAGGGCGGCGTCATTGCGTTCAGGCATATCGCTTCTCTTTTCAGCACGGTTGCACTCTGCACCGCTCACGCGGCTTGCTTCGGTGACATGTCGTATCTCGAACCGCTCCCGTCAAGATGTAAAGCCAATTTACATCAAGATTTTCACATCTCAGGATCCCGCATTTTCTTGTTCCAAATATCCCGGGGTGAGCCTCGAAGAGGCGAGGGGCAGCGCCCCTAACGCGTTTCGACTTTAACTTGAAACAGGGAAAAGCCGAAACGCGGCAAGAGCGATCAGTGTCGTGGGCGTTTCGGAATATCCATGTATCACAAGTTTATCCCGAAACGCTCTAGACCCCGAAATACTCCGCAAGCTCGGAAAGTTGCTCGGAAAACACCGCCTGCATCCGCGCATTGGGCTGGCGCGCGGCAAAAATCTCCGCCAGAGGGTCGGGGGCGGTGATCTCCGATCCCGACATTTCCTCCAGCACCGCATGGCCGCAGAACGGCACATAGACTTCACTATACCCGCCCTCATGCGCCATCATCAGCCGACCGTCACACAGCTCCCCCGCCAGCGCCATCACCCTGCGGGTCATCTGCCGGAACGTATCAGCCGTGGCCAACATGCAGGACAGAGGGTCAATCACCGCCGCATCATAGCCATTGGCGATCACGATAATCTCCGGCTCAAACGCGTGCATCGCCGGAAGTGCAATCCGCTCCAACGCCTCCAGATAGGTGTGATGTCCGCCGCCGGGGGGCAGCGGGATATTGATATTTGTCCCCTGCCCGGCCCCTTCCCCCCGCACATCCGCATCCCCGGTATCAACCGGGTAATTGCGCTCCTGATGAATGGAAATCGTCAACACATCCGGGTCTTCGATAAAAATCGCTTCCGTGCCATTCCCGTGGTGCACATCCCAATCCAAGACCGCAACCCGGCGCACGCGCCCTTCGGCCTGCATGGTGCGAATGGCGATGGCAAGATTGGCGAGCAGACAGAACCCGTTGGGAAAATCGGGCAGGCAATGATGCCCCGGCGGGCGTGACAGCGCATAGGCGTTGTCCACCTTCCCACTCAGCACATCCCGCATGGCCGCCACCGAGAGGCCCGCCGACAGCGCCGCCAGCTCATATCCCCCCTGTCCGAACGGTGTGCGCAGGCCAAGCTCACCGCCCCCCGCATCGGACACCCGCTTGAACCTGTCCAGAAAGGCGATGGGATGGACCCGCGCCAGCATCTCATGGGTGGCTTCAGGGGCGCTCGATCCCACCAGCTCACGCGACAACCCGGTCACATCCAGAAGGTTCTTCAGCCGCCGCTTGGTTTCGGGGCTTTCGGGCAAACCGCCCGCTGCCAGCGGCTGCACCAGCCCACCCACCGGAAGCGTCCCTGCATAATTGCCACCCGAATGCCAGAAGCTGCGTTCATCCCAGTAAAATCCCGTGGCCATGATATCCTCCGCTTTGGCGCAAGCTTAACGCGCACCCTTGCCCCGTCCAGCCATTTCCGCCACCAAGAGGGTATGAAAAAAGGCAGCCTCTCTCACCTCGCAATCCCCGGTGCCACGCTTGCGGTGCGCGTCACCCCCAAAGCATCCCGCAATGCGGTGGAAGAGGTCGACGGCGGGCTGAAAATCTCCGTCACCACGGTGCCCGAAGGCGGAAAAGCAAACAAGGCGGTCGAGAAGCTGCTCTCAACCGCCTTGGGAGTGTCAAAATCGCGCCTGACCCTCACCCATGGGGCCACGTCGCGCGACAAGGTCTTTCGGGTGGATTAATCCGCCAGTCAGTCGCCCACACGCGGGATCGACGACTGCGCATACTCCTCCTCGGGCGCGGACCAGTCACCATCCCCCCCCAGCGGGTCATTGCCAAACCGGTTCGGCCCTTCGGTGCCCGGCGTGACCATCCAGTAAAGCATCAAAAGCCAGCCAATGATCGGCACCAGCACGATCCAGAACCACCAGCCAGAGCGATCCTTGTCATGCAGGCGGCGCACTGTCACCGAGATGCCAGGCAGGAACAAGGCCAGCGCAAACAGCGACGACAGCGGGGTGATTTCGGTCATGCCCAGAACCGCCATATCCACGACCCCCAGCAAAAGCTGGCCCGCCACATTGAACAGCGTGAACCACCAATATTCCGAGCGCGCAGCGCGGCCTTCAAATGTCACATATTTGGAAAAGCAGGTTTTGACTGCCGTTTGGAAATCCATAAACTCACTCCTTTTTGCCGATTTTCGGCTCTTCACCTTTGAGAATACGAGAGATATTGGCGCTGTGCCGGTAAAAAATCAATGCCGCCAAGGCAACCGCCAGCCCCACCAGACTGTCCTGCCCCAGCAACAGCGCCACCACCGGCGACAGCGCCGCCGCCACCAATGCCGACAGGGATGAAATACGAAACACAACCGCTGTCACCAACCAAGACGCGCAGGCCGCGAGGCCCAACGGGAACGAAAGCGCCAGCATCGTGCCCAGCCAGGTTGCAACCCCTTTCCCGCCCCTGAAGCCCAGAAACACCGGAAAGCAATGGCCCAAAAAGGCAAAGAAACCCGCAATCTGCGCCGCGTCCTCCCCCACCAGCGCACGCGCCGCCAGCGCCGCAGCCCCGCCTTTGCCCGCATCCCCGATCAGCGTCAGAAACGCGGCAAGTTTATTGCCGGTCCGCAGCACATTGGTCGCGCCGATATTGCCGGATCCGATCTGACGCAGATCCCCCAATCCAAACAGACGCGCCATCACAATACCAAACGGGATTGACCCCAGCAGGTAGCCAAGCACAGCCACCAGAGCCAGAACCGGCAGCACAGACGTTAACTCAGGCATGATCATTCCTCATCTCGGACGGCCAGCGCCCTTATTTTCTGGTCAAAAATATCCCGGGGTGAGACCGCAGGTCGAGGGGCAGCGCCCCTTACGTCCCCCGCAAAAACTTACCCCGAAAAAACCGACACACCCGCCACCCAGGTGCCGATCACCCGGCCTTCCATCCTCGCCCCGTCAAAAGGCGTGTTCTTCGATTTCGAACGCAGCTTGAACCGGTCGAGCACAAAGGGCGCATCCGGGTCAAACAGCACCAGGTCCGCAGGCGCACCCGGCGCCAGACGACCGCCGGGCAGCCCCAGCAACCTGGCCGGGTTCAGCGACATGGCCCGCCAGATTGCAGGCAGGTCGATCAGCCCCGAATGCACCACCCGCATCGCGGCGGGAAGCAGGGTTTCCAGACCCACGGCCCCGGAGGCGGCCTCTTCAAACGGCAGGCGTTTGCTCTCCTCATCCTGCGGCGTGTGAAAGCTCGACACCACGTCCACAAGCCCCGAGGCGACCGCCTCGATCATCGCCACGCGATCCTCTTCCGACCGGAGGGGTGGTTTGAGTTTGAAGAAGGTGCGATAGTCGCCCACATCCAGTTCATTCAGGCACAGGTGGTGGATATTCACCCCGGCCGAGACCGAATGCCCCGCAGCCTTTGCGCGCTCCAGCGCCGGCAGGGATTTTGCGGTGGACAGGCTGTCCGCATGATAGCGCACCCCGGTCATCTCAACCAGCCCGAGGTCCCGTTCCAGCCCCATCCGTTCAGCCATGGGCGAAACCGCGGGCAGGCCCCGCAACGAGGCGAATTTGCCCGAAGTGACAGCGGCCCCTTTCGACAGGCCCGGTTCCTGCGGGTGACCAATGATCAGCGCCCCCAGCGACCGGGCATAGGTCATGGCGCGGGAATAGACCTTGGGATCGGTGACCACATGGTCGCAATCGGTAAAGGCCACGGCGCCCGCATCGAGCATGAAGCCCATCTCTACCATCTCGCGCCCGGCCCGTTCCTTGGTCAGCGCCGCGAGGGCAACCACATTGACCGGTGCCACCTCAGCGGCACGTCTTGTGGCAAAAGCGAGCGTTTCCGGCGTGTCCACGGCAGGTGTGGTATCGGGGCGGATCACCATGGTGGTCACGCCGCCCGCCGCCGCTGCATCCCCGGCGGTTCGAAAGCTTTCCTTATGGCGTTCGCCCGGCTCACCGATTTTCACGCCCATGTCGATCAGACCGGGGGCCAGGCATTTGCCGCCACAGTCGATCACCTCACCTTTCGGTTTCTGGTTCAGCGCGGTGATCACCCCATCTTCCACCGTCAGGCTGCCCAGAGCATCTTCGCCGGTTTCGGGATTGATCAGGCGGGCATTGGTGAAGGTCTTGGTCATCGAAGCGGTCCCTTTGGCGTGGGGTTGGTTGGAAATGTCCTAATCGGTTTTGGCGGGCGTTTCTACAGGGAGTTTGATCCGAGCGCAGGATGAAGGGGCGGATGCCTCCGGCGGGAGTATTTTGGGCAAGAAGAAGGGGGGATCAGTTTGCGGCAAGCACGCGGCATCGGTGCAGCAATAGCGACTTGGCGATCTTGGCCTTTTCAAGCGCTTCAACCAGGCGGCCGGACAGGAAGAAATATCTGGGCAGCCTTGGTGTTTCCATCCAGAGATCGGGACCACTCAGCGCTGCTGAACTGACCGAAAACATGTCGTCCTTTACGGTCCCGGGCAACTCCCAAATATCGTAGTCTTCACCATAAGATCGACTAGCTCCCTCCGAAAACTCCGGCAGGAAGGAGTGTTTTCTTTCACCAATCGACAGGAGTTCAAATTTCCCATCCACAAGTGTTTTGCGATCAAACTGATAAATCTCAATTGGATGCAGGCGCGTTTCACCAAGATCAAAGTCACGCAGAATATTCGCGAGGGTCTGCGAAACGATGTGATATCCGCCAGCCCGAAAGAAATGAGGAAGAGATTTGATCGGCCTTGGCGTATTCGCAAAAAGCTTTCTGGCGAGAAGATCTTCTGGGATCGGGAGGCCTTTCGACTTTAGCTCGCCCGCTTGTAAAAAATCTTGGTTTCGCTCCTCTCGAATATCAGAAGTGAGAGGCTTGTTAGTAGTCGTGAAATGCATTGCCTGGCTGATCCAGACGTCACCATCGCTCATATCAATCCTCGCAAATGCTGTCTCAAATATGATCAACTTACGGAGGATCGGGGCGCAGTGGCAAGCTTGGCCGGGACGAAATTATGCAGCCCCTCGTGCGCGGTTGATCTGCGCCTTGGTGTCCTTTGCATCCGCCTGATATTTCAGCATGTGCTTGTCGCCCGCAATCGTCACCACCTGGGCGGCGGTGAAGATGGTGTTTACCGCTTCGATATTGTGCAGAAGGATGGCCGATCCGGTGGGACCGATCAGGCGGCGGTTGGTGAGGGTCCAGATAAAGCCGGTCTGTTCCTTGAGCAGATAAGCCCCACGCAGGGCGATGGCCAGAACGGCCCCCACGACCCCTGTCCACGGGAAGGGGTTCTTGATCGCCAGCAAGATCACCACCATCACCACAGAGCCGATCGCGGCCAGCATGACGTGTTCCTTGATATAGGTGGTCCGATTGCCCTGAAACTGCGCCAGCATTTTTTCACCGGGTTCCAGATCCGGCACGGTCTGATCTTCCAGACGGGGTTCAAGTTTCATATCAGTCCTCTAGGGCTTTTTTCAGTTCTGCCACCAGATCCGCGGGGGCATCGGTGTCAAGGCGCTGGGTGGCCACCGCATCTTTGCGCCGGATCGTGACGATCACCGCCCGGTCCAGCGGTTTGATGCCAGCGATACTGTCGCGCGAAAAGGTCAGCCCCTTGCGCAGGTGGAGCGCCCGGGAGGTCAGGGCCCAATCGCCCTGATGGCGCAGACCCAGCATGAACGCTCCGAAAGCGAGGTAAAAGATCAGCGCGAAGACCGGCACCATGGCCCAGCTGAACAACCCTACGAAACTGCCCAGCACACCATAGATTGCCGTGGCGCCCAATGTGGTGAAAACTGCAATCCGCAACGCGGTTTCACGGCGGGCAGAGCCGCGCAGGATCAGGTCTTCGCCCTGATCGAGCTGCAACCAGTCTTTTGATACACGCTTAGGCATAGGTCTCTTTTTCCGCCTGATCACGCGCGATGATGCGGTGGTTGCGAGCCAGCAGGTCCATCGCGGCCATGCGCACGGCCACGCCCATTTCCACCTGTTCCTGAATGACCGAGCGGTTGATGTCATCGGCAATGGTGCCGTCGATTTCAACGCCGCGGTTCATCGGGCCGGGATGCATGACAATCGCGTCATCCTTGGCATTTGCCAGCTTTTCGGCATCCAGCCCGTAACGGTGGTAATATTCGCGTTCGGACGGGATAAAGCCCCCATCCATACGTTCTTTCTGAAGCCGCAGCATCATCACCACATCCGCGTCTTTCAGCCCCTCCTCCATATCGTCATAAACCTCGACCCCGAACTGGTCGATCTGACTGGGCATGAGCGTGGGCGGCCCCACAAGGCGCACGCGGTTTTCCATCTTGCCCAAGAGGATCAGGTTCGAGCGGGCCACGCGTGAATGCGCAATGTCCCCACAGATCGCAATGGTCAGACGATGCAGGCGACCCTTCTCGCGCCGGATCGTGAGCGCGTCCAAAAGCGCCTGCGTCGGGTGTTCATGTTTGCCGTCGCCCGCGTTCAGAACCGCGCAATTGACCTTTTGCGCCAGCAGATCCACTGCCCCGGAATGCGGGTGGCGCACCACCAGCAGATCCGGGTGCATTGCATTCAGCGTCAGCGCGGTGTCGATCAGCGTCTCACCCTTTTTGATCGAACTGGCCTGCATCGCCATATTCATCACATCCGCGCCCAGCCGTTTGCCCGCAATTTCGAAACTCGCCTGGGTGCGGGTCGAGTTTTCAAAAAACATGTTGATCTGCGTCAGCCCGGCCAGCGCATCGGAGCGTTTGTTGCCGCTGCGGTTCAGGTCGACATAGGTGTCGGCCAGATCGAGGATGGTTTTAATCTCCTCGGGGTGCAGATGTTCGATGCCCAGAAGATGGCGCTGGCGAAAAGTCATGGGGGCCTCCGATCCGTGTTGCTTTGCTTATAGGATCGGGGGGGCGGGACGTCTATCCTGCAATGCAGGGCGTTTCATCGCATCGGGGGAAACCAGCCGCACAGAAACTCGTGACGTATGGGGGCCTCACTGGGCAGGTTAAGATGCCGCCTTGGACGTCCAACTACCCACCCCTTCACGGTTTACCGCAATTCGGCGGGGCGCTCTGCAGGCCCCGTTGCGCAACAGGCGTTGCCCCCGCCCGCACCACCGCCTACCCTGCCCTCATGGAATCACCCGCGCTCTCTGATCTCGACTGGCACATCGCCCGCGCCCATCTCGACTGGCAGGTCGAACTGGGGGTGACGGATGCGATTTGCGATGCGCCGATCAACCGCTATGAGCTGGAGGCGAGAAAGCCCAAAACCGCCGCGCCGACACCGCTGGCCGCCCCGCCCACCCGTGTGCTTGAGCCGGAAGTGGACTGGGTCGCCCGCGCGAAAGAAGCCGCCGCACGGGCACAGGATATTGACGCCCTGCGTGCCGCATTGGAGGCGTTCGATGGCTGCGACCTCAAGAAAGGGGCACGCAACACGGTGCTGGCCGATGGCAACCCCGCCGCCCGCGTGATGATCATCGGAGAGGCCCCGGGGCGGGACGAAGATATTCAGGGCAAACCTTTCGTGGGCCGCGCCGGGGGGCTGCTGGACCGGATGTTTGCCGCCATCAACATGGGGCGCACCGCAGCACTGTCAAAAGACGCGCTCTACATCACCAATGTGATGCCCTGGCGCCCGCCGCAAAACCGCGACCCCAGCCCCGAGGAAATGGCCATGATGGTGCCCTTCCTTCAGCGTCACGTCCAACTGGTCGCCCCCGAGCTGATTGTGCTGATGGGCAACACGCCCTGTCAGGCGGTCCTTGGCAAGCGCGGGATCACGCGGATGCGCGGCAAATGGGAGGAGGCATGGCACAAACCGGTCCTGCCGATGTTCCACCCGGCCTATCTGCTGCGCAACCCGGCCGCAAAACGCGAGGCCTGGGCGGATCTGCTGGAATTGCAGGCCCGGCTGCGCGATCTCTGACCCGGCCGCCCCCTTGATCCATACCCCCCTTGATCCATATCAGGGATTTGCCGATATGATCCGGGCAAAACAGCGCCATATTCCGATGAAAGGCCACCTTCATGTCCCACATCCCCGCCGACAACAAACGTGACTTCATCCCGGTGCGCATTGCGATCCTGACAGTCTCCGACACGCGCTCGATGGACGAGGACCGCTCCGGCGACACCCTTGTTGCACGGCTGGAAAGCGCAGGCCATGAACTGGCCGACCGCAAGATCATCCGCGATGAGCGCGGCGAAATTGCCGACCAGTTGCGCGCCTGGAGCCTGGACCCGGAGATCGACGTGATCATCTCCACCGGCGGCACCGGCCTGACCGGACGGGACGTGACGGTCGAGGCCCATCGCGATGTCTATGAGAAAGAAATCGAAGCCTTCGCGACCGTTTTCACCATGATTTCGATGGAGAAGATCGGCACATCGGCGGTGCAGTCCCGCGCCACGGGCGGCGTGGCCAATGGCACCTATCTTTTTGCACTGCCCGGCAGCACCGGCGCCTGCAAGGATGCCTGGGACGGGATCCTCAAAGCCCAGCTGGATTACCGCCACCACCCGTGCAATTTCGTCGAGATCTTCCCGCGCCTCGAAGAACACAAGCAACGCAGGAAATAATCGACAGAAATCGGTGATTTACCCGTATCATCTCTTGCAGATGTGACCATCCGCACCTTGCCACCGGACAAAAGCCGGGCAAGATGGGGATGGATGAAACGGAGTATTCCACATGCGTTTTCTGGGTCGCAGCCTGACCGGGCTTTTCCTGCTTGCCGCCACCATCGGTCTTCTTGCGCTGGCTGCGCTGCAAATTTCGGCCGCGTTCAAGGCGCGTGCGGAACGCGACAATGCCCGCCCGCAGGGGCGCGAGCGGCTGTTTGCCGCCAATCTGCTGCCCTATATCGAGGCCCGCGACGTGCCGATCCTGTCGGTGCATGGCGAGGTGGCCTCCCGGCGCGCGCTTGATGTGCGCTCGCTGGCCGGTGGCACGGTGATCGACATGGCCGACGGGTTCGAAACCGGCGCGCGCGTCACCGAAGGAGAGCTGCTGTTGCGGATCGACCCGACCGAATTCATGCTGGCCCAGGAACTGGCCCAGGCAGATGTGGAGCAGGCCGAGGCGGATGTCGCCGAGGCCGAGGCCGCCCTTGAGCTGGCGCGGGACGAACTGGCCAATGCCAAGCGGCAGGCAAGTTTGCGCGAGGCGGCGCTGGAACGACAGAATGACCTTGTCAAACGAGGGGTCGGCACCGAGGCCGCAGTGGAAACCGCCGCACTGGCCGCGGCCTCTGCCGAGCAGGCGGTGCTGGCCAAACGGCAGGCGGTGATCTCGGCCGAGGCACGGATTGCCACCGCCAACACCACTTTCACCCGCCGCACGATCCAGCTTGACGATACACAGCGCCGGCTGGAAAACACCGAAATCTATGCCGAGATCTCCGGCACGCTGGCGGATGTAACCGTGCTGCGTGGCGGGGTGGTTTCCACCAATGAGAAACTGGCCCGGATCATCGATCCGAACGCGCTGGAAGTCCGGTTCCGCCTGTCGACCGCGCAATATGCCCGCCTGTTGACCCCAGCGGGCACCCTGCCCCGTGCGCCGGTCAAGGTGCGACTGGACAGCACAGGCGGGGCAGACGGAACAGACGGGGCGCTGGTGGCAACCGGAACACTGGCCCGCGAAAGCGCGGAAGTGGGCGAGGGTCAGACCGGGCGGCTGGTTTTTGCAACGCTGGACGCAGCAGCCGGGTTGCGCCCGGGCGACTTTGTGACCGTCGAAGTGGCGGAGCCTGCACTGGATCGCGTGGCGCGTCTGCCGGCATCCAGCCTTGGCGCCAATGGCACTCTTTTGCTGTTGGGCGAAGGGGATCGGCTGGAAGAGGTGACGGTCACGCTCCTGCGCCGTCAGGGCAATGAGATCCTGGTGCGCGGTGACGGGCTTGCGGGCCGTGAGGTGGTGGCCGAACGCACCCCCACCCTTGGCGCGGGCATTCGGATCAAACCGCGCCGCGCCGGTGGCAAAGAGACACCCGAGGAGGTCGCCCTCAGCACCGCACAGATCACCGCAATCCGTGCCTTTGTTGAACAGAACACGCAGATGAAAGACGACGCCAAGGCGCGGATCCTTCAACAGATCGAAGCAGGCAGGATGCCTGCCGCCACGCTGGAACGGCTGCAAGCCCGGATGGGGAGCTGACCCATGGCCGCGCGTGCCCCCCTCTCGGCTGCCAATGGTGTCCTGTCCTATTTCACCCGCCATGCCACGCTGGCCAATCTGTTGCTGGTGGTGCTGATCACCTTGGGCATCATGACCTACCCCCGGATGCGCGCGCAGTTCTTTCCCGACGTGGTGATAGAAAGCGTGAATGTCACCGTGTCCTGGGACGGGGCCGGGGCCGAAGATGTGGATACGGGCATCGTTCAGGTGCTGGAACCCGCCCTTCTGGCTGTCGATGGCGTGGAAGAGGTGTTTTCGCGCGCAACCGAAGGCCGGGCCCGGATCGAGATGGAGTTCGAACCCGGCTGGGATGTGGCCCAGGCCGCAGATGACGTGCAGGTCGCCGTGGACGAGATCAGCACCCTGCCCGAAGACAGCGACACGCCGATTGTCCGGCGCGGGGCCTGGCGCGACAGTGTGACGGATGTGGTGATCACCGGACCGGTGGGCATAGATCAGCTGGGACGGTTCACCGATGAAATGGTGGTGCGCCTGTTTGACCGCGGCGTGACCCGCACCACCATTCGCGGCATTGTTGCACCGGAAATCCTGATCGAACTGCCGTCGGTTTCTCTGCTGCGCCACGATGTGACCATGGCGCAGGTCGCCGCGGCGATCCGGGAAGAGGTCTCTACCGCGCCAGCGGGGGATGTGGCGTCGGGCGCGGCGCGGGTGCGCACCGGCGTGGCCAAACGCTCCGCCGATCAGATCGAGGACATTGTGCTGCGCTCGAACCCGGACGGATCCAAACTGACCATTGGCGATGTGGGGCGGGTGCTGACCCGGGGCGTGGATCGGGACCGGTCCTATTTCGTGGGCGACCGACCGGCGGTTGCGCTGAATATATCGCGCTCGGCTGCGGGGGATGCCATTGCGCTGCAGGAAGAGGTGGAAGAGGTGCGCGCCGCCATGCTGCCATCCCTGCCCGACGGGGTCGAGATCACCCTGATGCGCACCCGATCCGAGCTGATCAAGGCCCGGATCAACATGCTGATGGAGAACGGGTTGCAGGGGTTGTCCCTCGTGTTGATCCTGCTCTTCCTGTTTCTCAACGCCCGCACGGCGCTTTGGGTTGCGGCCGGGATCCCGGTGGCGATGCTGAGCGCGATTTTCCTGATGTATATGTCGGGACTGACGATCAACATGATCTCTCTTTTTGCGCTGATCATCACCTTGGGGATTGTGGTGGATGACGCGATTGTGGTCGGAGAGCACGCAGATTTTCGCGCCCGGCGTCTGGGGGAAACCCCGGTTGAGGCCTCAGAGAACGCCGCGCGCCGCATGTTTCCGCCGGTCTTTTCCGCCACCATGACCACCGTGATTGCCTTTTTCGGCCTGACCTCGATCGGCGGGCGGTTTGGCGACATGATTGCCGATATTCCCTTTACCGTCATTGTGGTCCTGCTGGCCTCGCTTGTGGAATGTTTCCTGATCCTGCCCCATCACATGGCCCATGCGCTGACCCATACCGCAAAGGAACACTGGTATGACTGGCCGTCGCGCCAGGTGAACCGCGGCTTTCGCTGGGTCCGAGATCAGGCATTCCGCCCGCTGATGAAACTGGTGATCCGGGCCCGCTACCCCGTGATGGCGGCGGTGATCCTGCTCTTGATGAACCAGGCGGCAATCTTCATTCGCGGCGATCTGACCTTCCGCTTTTTCAACGCCCCCGAGCGCAGCTCGATCACCGCAAACTTTGCCATGGTCTCAGGCGCCACCCGCGACGACACACTTGAAATGATGGGGTTGGTGCAAGCGGCGGTCGACAGCACCGCCGCCCGGTTCGAGACCGAGTATGGCCGCGCGCCCCTGACCGTGGCGCTTGCCCAGACCGGGGGCAATTCCGGGCGCGGCCTGTCCGGGGTCGACAGCAAGGATACCGACCTGTTGGGGGCCATTGTGATGGAGCTGATCGACGCCGATCTGCGCCCCTATTCGGTGAGCGAATTCGTCTCTGCCTTGCAGGAAAATGTCCCGCAACATCCGCTTCTGGAAACGCTCAGCTTCCGTGGCTCGCGCTACGGACCGGGGGGGGATGCGCTGGATGTGGAACTCTATGGCGCAGAAAGCGAAACCCTGAAAGCGGCCGCAGAAGCGTTGAAAAAAGCCCTGGCTGATTTCCCGGAGGTCTCGGCCCTTGAAGACAGCATGGCTTATGACAAGGACGAACTGATCCTCGATCTGACCCCGCAGGGTCAGGCCCTCGGCTTTACCATCGACGGGTTGGGCCGGGTGCTGCGCGCGCGTCTGAACGGGCTTGAGGCGGCGACATTCCCGGATGGCACCCGCACCGCCGCAATCCGGGTGGAACTCCCCGAAGAGGAGTTGACCGCGGATTTTCTGGACAGCACCCAAATGCGCAGCGCCGCTGGCACCTATGTGCCGCTGGCCGATCTTGTTTCCGTGCAGACACGCACCGGTTTTTCCAGCGTCGAACGCGAAAATGGCATCCGCCTGATCAATGTCACCGGAGATCTGGATGAAAGCGACCCGGCCCGCGCCGAAGAAATCACCCGCACTCTTGCCGATGACATTCTGCCCCGTATCGCCGAGGAGTTTTCCGTCACATGGCAGCTGGGTGGGCTTGCCGAGCAGCAGGACGAGTTCCTGAACGATGCCCGCACCGGCCTGATCCTGTCCCTGCTCGGGATCTATCTGACGCTGGGCTGGATTTTCTCCAGCTGGACCCGCCCGTTTGTGGTAATGGCGATCATTCCGTTTGGTCTGATCGGGGCCATCATCGGCCATGTCAGCTGGGGGGTGCCGCTGTCGATGTTCTCTGTCGTCGGGCTGATTGGCATGACTGGTATCATCATCAACGATTCCATCGTGCTTGTGACCACAATCGACGCTTATGCGCGGGACAGAGGGCTTGTCCCTGCAATCATAGATGGCGCCGCAGACCGGCTGCGCGCAGTGATGCTGACCACGGCCACAACCGTGCTGGGGCTGGCACCGCTTCTTTATGAAACCTCGCGCCAGGCGCAATTTCTGAAACCAACGGTGATCACCCTGACCTATGGGCTGGGTTTTGGCATGGTTCTGGTGCTGATCGTGGTGCCCGCACTGGTGGCGATGCAGGCAGATCTGGCCCGCATGGTGGCCGCCCTCAGACGCCTGTGGCGCGCGCGCTCCCACCGGGCGGTGCGCAAGGTGCTGGGGGTGGTGGCAACCGCAATTGCCCTCCTGCTGGGGGCCGCCGTCACTGCGGCCACGCTTTACGGCCTCACCCCGCTGGCAGTGGGTGTCTTCATACTGGCCGCAGCGGGGATCACGCTTGTCATCTACATTGCAGTCTTCGCCTTCTGGCATCCAAGCGGTAGCTGAGCCGGAATTGACCGCGAAGCCGCATATTTTCTGGTCATAAAGCGTTTCGGCTTTTCCCTGTTTCAGGTGACCGTCGAAGCGCTTCAAAATCCCGGGGGAATTACCATCAGGCTCGGAGGTTGCTCAAACCTTTGGTTTGAGCCTGAAGGGGCGCTGCCCCTCGCGGCTTTGCCGCTCACCCCGGGATATTTGAGCAAGAGGAAGACAGGGAGAAAGGCGCGGGGGCGGCGTGTCAGTCAAACGTGCCGGTCACGCGCCCCAGCAGCATGAAGGCGCGGGCGGTCCGGGTGTTGGACAATTCGGCGATGTCACTATCCGAGGCGTTTTTCTCAAAATCCGCGAAGGTCTGGTCAAATTTGCGCAGGAAATGATGCGCGGCATCCCGGAAGATCGGATCTTGGCGCATACGGCCTGCGGTCAGGGCCAGGGAAGAGCGATCCCGCACCCCGCCCAGCGTTGCAACCGTCCGCCCCCGCTCTCCGGCCGCGAATTTGCGCCAGATTTCAGGTTTGGCGCGATCTGGGCGCAGATCATCCATATAGATGCCATCCTGGGACAGGAGCGTCAGCACGTCCTGTGAGGCCTGCACCAGGCCGGACACTTTTCGGTCGGAAAGGGCACGGCGCAGGGCGCGGAAGCCCTCGGCGTCATTTTCGTTCTCGGGGAAATGCAGGGCGCGGATGAAATCCTCGATCGACAGTGGCGGGGCCATGTCCTCCAGCGGTGTGCCCAGCGCGAGGCTGGTCTGATCATCCATTGTTCCCCCGGCCAGACCGGAGGGCAGGGCGGGCATGGCGGGATGGGTCTGCACCCCACCGGGGCGGATCGAGGTAAAGGTTGCCAGCGCGGTTTCGGTTTTCTTGCTGACGGCGGCAATTTCCTCGAGTTTTCGTTCGACCTGAGAGGGCTGTTTCACACCGCCCGCCTGCTGTTGAAGATAGGTCTGACGCATCCCGTCAATTGCCGCCTGCAACCGGTTGCTTTCCTCGCGCATGATACGCGCCGAGCGCATTGCCGCCACGGCCACCCAGATCAGCGCCACCGGCATGAAGATGGCGAGCAGGACAATCACGAAGCGCAGCGGATCGGCACCATTGCCGCCACCGCCCCCCAGCACGATGAAAAACGCCGCACAGGCAAACAGCCAGACGGCCGACACGGCCAGCCCGATGACCTCACCCGCGCTGAGCGAGGAGATATCCGGTGCCTGCAACGGACGGTTCAACCCGCCGCCCGATTTGGCGGTTTTTTTGGCCGGGTCGTTTTGCGGGCCAGCACTCATGGCCTCACTCCTGATTGGTCAACGATGAGATACGCGTAAAGTTACTTTAAATATACTGGATCTTCAAAATCTCGTAAGCACGTTCTCCGCCGGGGGTGCGCACCTCGACGCTGTCCCCTTCTTCCTTGCCGATCAGGGCGCGGGCCAGCGGGGATTTGATGTTGAGCTTGCCGTTTTCCAGATTGGATTCCGGTTCCCCGACAATCTGGTAGGTCTTTTCCTCTTCGGTATCTTCATCAATCAGGGTCACCGTGGCCGAAAACTTGACAGCACCCGACATGTTGGCGGGGTCAATCACGTCCGCCAGGGACAAGATGCCTTCCAGCTCTTTGATGCGCCCCTCGATAAAGCCCTGTTTTTCGCGCGCGGAATGATATTCGGCATTTTCCTTCAGGTCGCCAAGCTCACGGGCCGAGGCAATGGCCTCGATGATCGCGGGGCGTTCCACCGACTTGAGGTGTTTCAATTCATCACTGAGCGCGGTGTGGCCCGCGCGTGTCAGGGGTATCTTGTCCATGAAGTGTTACAGATCCTGTTTGGCCCGGCACGGCGCCGGAACCTTTCGTTCCAAAAGATGTATAGGCAAAGCGGCTGTCTGCCGCTAGATTTGGTATAAAAGAAAAGCAAAATCGAGCGGTTTGCAATGCCATTATTCGCCTTGATCACGCTGGCCTACCTTATCGTGGGCGGGCTGGTGACCTTGATCTACAGGGACAATCCCCTGCATCTGCTGCTGGAAATGGCAGAGGCGATCCCGTTTTCGCTGCTTGTCTTTCTGTCCTTGGGCTGGTGGGTGCTGCCCCTGTTTCTGGTCGTCACCTTCCTGTTTGACCGCAAAACCATGGTCACGCGCCTGTCGCGCGCCATTCTGGCGGTGATGATCTGCTCGGCAATGTTCCTCATGTTCACCATGCTGAAGACCACCATGCCCTTCATCCTGCCCTTCTGGGCGGATCCGTGGATGGCGGATCTGGATCGGGCGCTGCATTTCGGGGTGGACCCCTGGCGCCTGACCCATGCGGTTTCTGCCTGGATCAACCCGGAACTGGCGGGGACGATCTATTTCACCGCCTGGCTGTTGCCCTGCATGTATCTTCCGGTTCTGATCGTGATGTTCGATATGGACGCCCGGCGTTTCCGGCGTTTTATCCTGCTTTACCTGTTCAGCTGGATTGTCATGGGCAATGTGCTGGCGCTGGCGTTTCTGTCGGCCGGGCCGATCTTTTACGACCGCCTGTTAGGGGGCGATACCTTTGTCCCGATGATGGCCTCTTTGCAGGAGATCGGCTTTGCCGGCGGCTTTCTGGTTGCGCTCAGCGACAACCTCTGGGCCGCCTATGAAAGCAAGGCGCAACTGCCCGGTTCCGGCATTTCCGCCTTCCCGTCGGTGCATATCGCCACCGCCACAGTCTTTGCCCTTTACCTTTACGAACGCCACCGGGCGTTTTTGCCCCTGTCGATCCTGATCATAGCGACCTATCAGTTCCTGTCCGTCTATCAGGGCTGGCACTATGCGATCGACGGGTATTTTTCGATTCTCGTCATGATCGGCCTCTGGGTCTGGTTGCGGCGGCGCGAAGAGCGATCCGCCCCCCGTCCCAGCCCGGCCACCGACCTGCCGCAAACCCCCGCCGGGTCATTCAGCGACTGACAGCGCAAACAATTTACAAAAAACCGACAGATAGGTCGCAATCTCCTGATTTGACGCCGTGTTGCGATTGACCCTGCCCAAGTGGCGGGCTAACGATCTTGCTGAAACGGACCATCCGGGGAAAAGATTATGAGCGAGATTGAACGCGAAAGCATGGAATACGATGTGGTCATCGTGGGCGCAGGCCCCGCTGGTCTGTCGGCAGCCATCCGTTTGAAACAGCTGAACGCCGACCTTGAGGTTGTCGTTCTGGAAAAAGGGTCCGAAGTGGGCGCGCATATCCTGTCAGGCGCGGTGCTTGACCCTTGCGGGCTGGACAAGCTGATCCCGGACTGGAAGGAAAAAGGCGCACCGCTGAACGTGCCGGTGAAGGAAGACAACTTCCTGATGCTTGGGCCGGCAGGGTCGATCCGCCTGCCAAACTGGCCGATGCCGAAGCTGATGGACAACCACGGCAACTACATCGTGTCGATGGCCAATGTCTGCCGCTGGATGGCAGAACAGGCCGAGGAGCTGGGCGTGGAAATCTTCCCCGGCATGGCGGCGTCCGAGCTGGTTTACGGCGAAAACGGCGAAGTCAAAGGCGTTGTTGCTGGCGTATTTGGTCTGGAAGAAGATGGCTCTTACGGCCCGAACACTGAGCCGGGCATGGAACTGCACGGCAAATACGTGTTCATTTCCGAAGGCGTGCGCGGGTCGCTGGCCAAGGAAATCATCGCCAAATACGACCTTCAGGCCGGGCGCGACGTGCAGAAATTCGGCGTCGGCATGAAGGAAATCTGGGAAATCGACCCGGAGAACCACAAAGAAGGCACCGTGACCCACACGATGGGCTGGCCGCTGGGGTCAAATGCAGGTGGCGGCTCGTTCCTCTATCACCTGGACAACAACCAGGTTTACGTGGGCTTCGTGGTGCACCTGAACTACAAGAACCCGCACCTCTATCCCTACATGGAATTCCAGCGTTTCAAGCATCACCCCGAGATCGCCAAGGTGCTCAAGGGCGGCAAACGTATCGCCTATGGCGCGCGGGCAATTTCCGAAGGTGGCTATCAGTCGATGCCGAAATCGGTCTTCCCCGGCGGCGCGCTGCTGGGCTGTTCCGTGGGCCTCGTGAACGTGCCGCGCATCAAGGGCAACCACAACGCCATGCTGTCAGGCATTGCGGCGGCTGAAGCGGCCGCCAAAGCGATTGCCGCTGAACGCTCGGGTGACGAGCTGGCTGATTACGAGACCGAACTGCGTACGGGCGAGATCGCTGATGACCTCAAGAAGGTGCGCAATGTGAAACCGATCTGGTCGAAATGGGGCCTGACCGCCTCTCTGATGCTGGGCGGTCTGGACATGTGGACCAACTCGCTCTTCGGTTTCTCCTTCTTCGGCACCGTGAAACATGGCAAAAACGATGCGCAGGCCACCGGCAAAGCGGCGGATTACAAGGTCATCGACTATCCGAAACCCGATGGCACCCTCTCGTTTGACCGCCTGACCAATGTCAGCTTTGCGGCCACCAACCACGAGGAAAGCCAGCCCTGCCACCTGCGCCTGGCCGATCCTAATGTGCCGATCAATGTGAACCTGCCCGAGTTTGACGAACCCGCCCAGCGCTATTGCCCTGCGGGTGTCTATGAGGTGATCAAGGAAGACGGCGCCGAGCCGCGCTTTGTGGTGAATTTCCAAAACTGCGTTCACTGCAAAACCTGCGACATCAAGGACCCCAGCCAGAACATCACCTGGACCGTTCCGCAAGGGGGCGACGGGCCGAACTACCCGAATATGTAAATCGGCGGAAAATGACCGTATTGTGAGGGGCTGCAGGTGCGGCCCCTCATTGTTTTTGTGCATCCGCAACGATAGGGTCGGGGCGAAACGCTCATGTAAAGAAAGCAGAACCCTTGCGTATGTTGCGCCATGCCCCCAAATCCCTGACCCTGTCTGCCCTCCTGACCCTGTCAACCATGCTGGCCCCACCCGCCTTTGCCGAAGGTGAAACCGGGCTGGGGGCCTATCTTGCCGCCCGCACCGCAGATTATCAGGGCGATTTTTCCGCAACCCTGGAATATGGCGCACGGGCCATCGCGGAAGATCCTGACAATGCACGGATTCTGGAAGGGCTGACCATCGCCCAGCTGGTGCTGAACCCGCTGCCCGAGACCACCCCCTATGCCCGCCGGCTGGCAGCCTTGGACGAACAGAACGCCATCGCCCGGCTGGTGCTTCTGGGGGATGCTTTTGGTCATGACAAATGGGACGCGGCGCTGACACTGCTTGAAGAGGGCGTCTCGGTTGGGCCGCTGATGACCGAAATGCTGCGCGCCTGGGCAGAGCTGGGGCGCGGACAGATGTCACAGGCGCTGGCCGTGCTGGACCGGCTGGCCGAGGACGAAGGCACACGCGGCTTTGCGATCCAGCAAAAGGCCCTGGCCACCGCCTTTGTCGGTGATTTCGAAACCGCAGCCCAATTGATGCAGCAACAGGTGGCCGAGTTTCGCCTGAACCGACGCGGCGTGATCGCCTATGTGCAGATCCTCAGCCAGCTGGACCGATATGACGAGGCGCTGGAGGTGCTTGCACAGGCCTCAAACGGGGTGCTGGACGATGAACTGATCGCGATTATCGACACGCTCAAATCCGAAACCCCCCTGCCCTTCACCGCCGTTCGCACGGTTCAGGAAGGGGCGGCAGAGCTGTTTTACCTGATCGCCAACAATATCCCGCCCAATTCTGGCCTGACCTCGGTTCTGATCTATGCCCGCATTGCCGAATATCTTAGCCCCGGCCTCTATGACGCCACCTTGCTGACGGCGCAATTGCACGAGGATATGGGCCAGCATGATCTGGCCGTAGCCGCCTATGCCCGCATCCCGCAAGACAGCCCGCAATTCCTGCAAGCCGCCCTTGGGCGCGCCATGGCCCTGAGCCAGTCAGACCGGGCAGAAGAAGCGATTGGCGAGCTGCGCGCACTTTCAGGCCAGTTCCCGACACGGGCCCGCATCCCGACCCTGCTGGGGGAATTTCTGTCCCGCGAGGATCGATATGAAGAAGCCCGGGCAGCCTTTGATCAGGCCATTTCCCTGTTTGAGCAGGATCTGGACACCCAGTGGCGGGTCTATTTCCAACGCGCCATTGTTGAGACAAAACTGGATGACTGGCCCGCGGCGGAAGCAGATTTTCGCAAAGCCCTTGCCCTCAACCCGGACCAGCCCAATGTGCTGAACTATCTTGGCTACAGCCTGGTGGAACGGCGTGAGCATCTGGAGGAGGCACTCGACATGATCGAACGTGCCGTGGCCGAGCGGCCCGACAGCGGCTATATCACCGACAGTCTTGGCTGGGTCTATTATCGCCTTGGCCGATATGACGAGGCGGTTGAGCAGATGGAGCGCGCGGTTGAACTGCTGCCCGTTGACCCGATCCTCAATGATCACCTGGGCGACACCTACTGGGCGGTTGGGCGCAAACGCGAGGCGGAGTTTCAATGGAAACGCGCGCTCAGCTTTGTCACGGAAGACACGGATCTGGAAGAGCTGAACCCGGAACGGATTCGCCGAAAACTCGAAATGGGGCTGGATCAGGTGCTGGCAGAGGAAGGCGCCGCGCCGCTGCACGGATCGAAATAAGCGATGGATTTCAACACGCTGCAGATCTCCAAAACCTTTGCACCCGCCAAGGTCAACCTGACCCTGCACGTCACGGGCCAACGTGGCGACGGCTATCACCTGCTGGACAGTCTGGTCGTATTTGCCGATGTGGGCGATCGGATTTCGATCCGACCGGCGGCGGCCAATCAACTCAATGTGGTGGGGCCGCAGGCTGACGGCGTGCCTTCGGATGGATCCAACCTCGTCTGCAAGGCGGCAGATCTCTATGGTATTCCGGTGGAAATCACCCTGTCCAAGCACCTGCCTGCAATGGCGGGGATTGGCGGGGGCAGCTCGGATGCAGCGGCGACCGTTCTGGCCTTGGCGGAGCTTACAGGTGACACGCGCCTGCCTGACGTGTCGACACTTGGGGCGGATGTGCGGGTCTGTCTGATACGTCAGGCGGCACGGATGCAGGGGATCGGAGAGCGGGTGACCCCGGTCGAGGGGCTCCCTCCCCTCTTTGCGGTGCTGGCCAATCCCGGTGCAGCCGTGTCGACCCCGACCGTATTCAAGGCGCTGACACAGAAGACCAACGCCCCCATGCCCAAGACATTGCCGCGCTGGAAAAGCACCGCGGCCCTGATTGACTGGCTGGCCCGGCAACGCAATGACCTTGAGACACCGGCCATCGCCGCATCACCGGTGATCGCAGACACGCTCACGGCGCTCGCCGCTTTGCCCAACGCACGCCTTGCCCGCATGTCCGGCTCCGGTGCGACCTGTTTCGCCCTGTTTGACACCAGAGCCGCCGCCGAGACCGCCGAGGGTCAACTGCGCCGCGACCATCCGGATTGGTGGATCGCAGCCTGCGCTTTGAGGTAAACCGTGGCTGGGGGCGCTGCCCCCAGACCCCCGAGGTATTTATGGCAAGAAAAAAGAGAGGGGAGTGCCCTCTCTTTTCAAAGCTTATCGCTTTTTCCTTGTACGGTCATCGGCGTCCCCGCCTGTACCGCAGCTCCAAACTGCCAGATACTGGTTAACAGAATCTTTCGGCTTTTTTCTTGTTCCAAATATCCCCACCGGAGGCATTGGGGCGCAAGCCCCAAGTCTGATCAGGTGACACGCGCCACCACGTAGTCAGCGATATCAATCAGCATGTCTCGGATCGGATCCTCGGGGAGAGAGGCCATGGCGGATTTTGCTTTTTCCGCCCAGGCCAGCGCATCCTGCCGGGTTTCTTCCAAGGCATTATGTTTGTTCAGAAGCACCAGCGCCTGTTCAAGGTCACCCTCTTCCTGCCGGCCTTTCTCAATGGTGCGGACCCAGAAGGCGCGTTCCTCGGGTCCCGCCTTGGCCACCGCTTTGATCAGCGGCAAGGTGAGTTTGCGTTCGCGGAAATCGTCACCAATATTCTTGCCCGTGGCCTCCCCCCCCCAGTAGTCCAGCAGATCATCGACGATCTGGAAGGAAATACCCAAGGCGTCACCATACTCAAACAGCGCCTGCACATGGGCGGGATCCGCGTCGGCGATCACCCCGCCTACCTCGGTTGCGGCGGAAAACAGTGCTGCGGTTTTACCGCGCACCACCTGCAGATAAATGCCTTCATCCGTCTTCAGATCCTGCGCGGCGGTCAGTTGCAGCACTTCACCTTCGGCAATGGTGGCCGAAGCGTTGGACAGGATGCGCAGCACGTCAATGGCCCCGGTTTCGGTCATAAGCTGGAACGAGCGTGAAAACAGGTAATCCCCGACCAGAACCGAGGATTTATTGTCCCAAAGCAGGTTTGCCGTCGGGCGCCCACGCCGCTGGGCGCTTTCATCCACCACATCATCATGCAGCAGGGTCGCGGTGTGAATAAACTCAACCGTTGCCGCAAGATGCACGTGATAAGGCCCGCCATAACCGCACAGGCGCGCCGCTGCCAAGGTCAGCATCGGGCGCAATCTTTTGCCGCCAGCATCCACCAGATGCGCCGTCACTTCGGGAATGCGCGGTGCATGTTCGGACGCCATCCGATCGCGAATCAGCGTGTTCACAGCATCCATGTCTGCCGCCAGATGCGCCCCAAGGCGTTCATGCGGTTTATAGCTTGCGTCCTTCATTTTGCTCACGATCCCGTCACATTGCCGCAAAACCCCGTTGGCGTTTCACGCGCTTGCCCTTAAGTCTTTGTCTATGAAAGAGCTTATCCGCACCACTGACCCGACACTGATCCCCTACGTCACAGCCCTTCTTGAGGCCGAGGATATACCCTTATTTGTCATGGACGTCCATATGAGTGCACTGGAGGGATCAATAGGAATTTTACCTCGTCGCGCTATGGTCCGCGATCAGGATCTGTTCCGGGCGCGGGCAATCCTGCGCGACCATGACATTGCGACGGAAGGATAGCGGGATGAGCACAGCACCAACGGGTTTCAGTGAGGACAAGTTTCTGGGGGGAAAGCTCGTTCTGACCCAACCCGTCAACGGATACCGCGCCGGGGTGGATCCGGTCTTTCTGGCGGCCTCCGTGCAGGCCCATCCGGGGGAATGCGTGCTGGATATGGGGTGCGGGGCCGGGGCCGCAGCACTTTGCCTTGGCACACGGGTGGCAGGGTTGCGTCTTGTGGGCATTGAACGCCAGGCACCCTATGCTGAGCTGGCCCGCCGCAACGGGGCACAAAACCACATCCCATTCGAGGTTCACGAAGCGGATATTGCAAACCCACCTGCCGCGCTCAAGGAAGAAAGTTTTGATCATGTGATCATGAACCCCCCCTATTATCTGCGAGAGCGCGGCACGCCCTCACCCGATACGCTGCGTGAAGGGGCGTTGGGTGAAGACCTGCCGCTCTCCGTCTGGATTGATCAGGCCACAAGGCGACTGAAACCACGCGGTTACCTGACCATGATCCAAAAGGCCGAACGCCTGCCGGAGATCATGGACGCTCTGGATGACAGGCTCGGCTCGATCATGGTCAAACCGCTCAGCCCCAGAATCGGCCGGGTCACCTCACTTGTCATTGTGCAGGCCCGGAAAGGTGGGCGGGGTGCCTTCCGCCTCGCAGCGCCCCTCATTTTACATGAAGGACCACAACATGTTGGGGATGTCGAGCATTACACCCCCGAGGTTTCGGCGATCCTGCGTGACGGCCATGCCTTCCCTCTTTGGTGACCAATTCACAATGTTTCGCGGAGGCGCGAAAATATGCCAAGAATTGCAACCAATTCGTGACATCCCCGAAATTTTATGATGCACTCGAAGGGCAAAATCGTTTTCAAAGGAGGATCGCCATGAGCGTCAGTTCGCATGTGGAAGAGTTGCGCCGCAAACATCAGGCCCTGGAGGGCGAGGTCGAAGCCGCACAGCGCGCACCCGGAACCACGGACCAGGAGATCACCGAACTGAAAAAGCAGAAACTGAAGATCAAGGAAGAGATTGCCCGTCTGGAAAACGCCTGAACCGGCATCCCAAACAGATCTGATCTGACGTAAACTCCGCGCGCGCCTTCCCGCAATCGCCTGACAACCTCCATCCTGTCAGTGCTGCTATCTGGTGCTGGCGCGCGCCGCCATCACGGCCCCTGCCGTGATCAGGACACCAGCAAGCAAAAGTGCAGCACTTGGCGCGGCAATCCCTGCCAGAATCAACACCAGAGTGGACAAAAGCGGCGCCCCATAGGATGCCACGCCCAACAGCTGAATATCCCCCTGCTTGACCCCCACATCCCAGACATAAAACGCAAGCCCCACCGGACCGAGGCCAAGCCCAAGAACGGACAACCAGCCAATGGCCCCGACCGGCCAGACCGTTTCTTCGACCAGGACATGCGCAATCCCTGCCAACAGGGATGTCATCAGACAGAACACCACAACCGAGGCTGTCGGGGTGCTGCCCAACCGGCGGCTCAGCACCGAATACCCTGACCAGGTCAGCGCGCAGAGAAATGCTAGCCCATATCCCGGAAGGTGGTCTGCGGAAAACCCGGCCGCGCCCCCAAGAACGATCAACGCCGCCCCCACAAAAGACACCAGGGCACCAAGGATATGCATGGGGCGCAGCTGCTCTCCCGGCAGCAGACCGGAAAACAGGACAATCATCAGCGGCCAGAGATAGGCAATCAACCCCGCCTCGGCAGCCGGCGCCATCCGCAGCGCCGAGAAATATAGCGCATGATAGCCAAACAGCCCCAGCGTCCCGAAACCGTAGACCTTCCAACTGATGCCGCGCAGCACAGAAAACCCGCCCGTCGCCCCGATCCAGACCGCCCCCAATGCCCCACCAATGGCGAAGCAGAGCGCTGCAAGCTGGAAGGGCGGGACCGGTGCAGACCCCACCGTAAACAGCGCCAGCAAAGCCCACAGCAACACCGCAATGAACCCCACAGCCGTGGCACGAGACCGGGTCATGTCAGCGCCTCGACCGGCAAAATTGTCATGTCATCCGACACATGGGCCGTTTTTTCGATTTCCTCCAGCATCCAGTCCAGCAGCGCCTTGATTTCCGGGCGGGTCTCTCGTCCGAGTGCACAAAGAAACCGGAAATGCGCGCGGGTCGAAATTGCCACGCCATAGGGCGCAACCAGCCGCCCCTCCATCAGGTCTTTCGAGACGAAAAACCGCCGCCCCAGCGCGACACCTGCCCCGGCCATCGCAGCATCCAGCGCATGATCAGCCTGGTTGAAACTGAGCGCCGGCCCCGGCTGGGCATCGATCCCCGCCGCCCGAAACCACGCCGCCCAGTCGCACCGCGGCTGCAAAAAATCAATCGAATGATCAGAGATCAGAGGGGCCTGCAACAACGCCTCCGGCGTGGGGTAACGCTGCGCCATTTCCGGGGTCATGACCGGCGTGATCCACTCTTCTGACAAGGGATGCGAAAACAATCCGCCATCGGGGCCATAACCAAACCGAATGGCCACATCGACCTCATCCCGCGACAGGTCCACCATCTGCAGACTGGCCGCAAAACGCAACTCAACCTCGGGGTGGGACTGGGCAAAAGCATACATGCGCGGCGCCAGCCATTTCGAGGTAAACGCCGGCCCGGCCGTCACAGTCAGCACGTTGGTTTCCAGACTGCGGCGCGCAGCCCGCCAGGCAGCGGTCAGCGTCTCAAACCCTTCCTGCGCCCCGGGGGCCAGCGCCTTGCCTGCCTCGGTCAGCTCAACCGCGCGGTTCAGCCTGTAAAACAAAGCCCCCCCGAGATGTTCTTCCAGCGACTTGATCTGGAACGAAAGCGCGGCGGGCGTCACGTGCAGCTCGCTCGCCGCCTTTTGAAACGACATGTGGCGGGCGGCGGCATCAAAGGCGCGCAGGGCGGTCAGCGGGGGAAGGCGATCAGACATATCAGTTCAATATCACTTAACCGAAACCCTGAAAAGTCTCGTTTGTTATTTAGTTTCAGGCCACCCATCTTATGTGAAGCAAATAAAACTTGAGAGGATCCAATGCTGGAAACTGCCAATATCACCGAGATGCAGCGCCACTATCGCAAAGCCCACATCCTGCGGGCACAAGCCTTTCACGCCCTGTTCACCCTGCGCCCACTCCGCGACGCCATAAAAAAACGGGCCGCGAAACCGCGACCCGCTCTGCAATCCTGTCCGTGCTGATCAGACGAAGAACTGAGCCCCGTTGGCCGAGATGGTTGAGCCGTTGATGAACTCGGATTTCTCATCTGCCAGGAAGGCGACGCAGCGGGCGATTTCTTCGGGTTCCCCCAGGCGACCGGCAGGGATCTGACCAATAATGGCTTCCCGCACCTTCTCTGGCACGGCCATCACCATTTCGGTGCCGATATAACCGGGGCAGATCGCATTTGCGGTGATGCCAAAACGCGCGCCTTCCTGCGCAAGGGATTTCACGATCCCCAGGTCCCCGGCCTTGGTCGCAGCATAGTTCACCTGCCCAAACTGACCTTTCTGACCATTGATCGAGCTGATCACGATCACGCGGCCATATTTCCGCTCGCGCATACCCGGCCAGAGCGGGTGCACGGTGTTGAACACGCCGGTCAGGTTGGTGTCGATCACTTCCTGCCATTGCTCAGGGGACATCTTGTGGAACGGTGCATCGCGGGTGATCCCGGCATTGGCAACCACCACGTCGATCGGGCCAAGATCAGCCTCAACCTGGGCCAGACCTGCCTTGCTGTCCTCATAGCTGCCGACATTCCACTTGTAGGTCTTGATGCCGGTTTCTGCGGTAAAGGCCGCGGCTTTTTCGTCGTTGCCCGCGTAGGTGGCGGCAACCTCGTAACCTTCGGCTTTCAGAGTTGTTGAAATCGCAGCTCCGATGCCGCGCGAACCGCCGGTTACAAGTGCTACTTTTGCCATGTTCATATCTCCCAAATAGACATCACTTATTGGTAATGTTATTACCCTCAGGAACCCAGAAGAGCAACAATATTGCGATGATATTTCTGCATTGCGGCTATTTAACTGCAATTGCAGCAAGATTTCCCGCAAATTGCTCAGTTTTCAGGCAGTTTGGAACGCTGCCAGCGCAAAATGACACTCTTGCTGGCGAATCAATCACAAGCTGCACGAGACTTGTAAACGCGAGATGACAAAAGCTGCCCGGACCTTACGTCAGGCTCAAGATATCAGGCACAAGAATCTGGCACAAAAAAAGGGCGCCCATCGGCGCCCCTTTCTTGGATATCATGTCACCGGTTACGGGCGCTCAAGGCACATGGCCACACCCATACCGCCACCGATGCACAGGGTCGCCAGACCCTTTTTGGCGTCGCGGCGCTTCATTTCAAACAGCAGCGTGTTCAGGATACGGCAACCAGACGCGCCGATCGGGTGACCAATTGCAATGGCGCCGCCGTTCACGTTCACGATCGACGGATCCCAACCCATGTCCTTGTTCACGGCACAGGCCTGCGCAGCAAAGGCTTCGTTGGCTTCCACCAAGTCCAGATCGCCCACGGCCCAGCCGGCCTTGTCCAGCGCCTTGCGCGAGGCGAAAATCGGACCGACACCCATGATCGACGGGTCCAGCCCGGCAGTGGCGTAAGAGGCGATGCGCGCCAGCGGCTCCAACCCACGTTTCTCGGCCTCATCAGCCGACATCAGCAACACGGCAGCCGCACCATCATTGATGCCCGATGCGTTGGCCGCCGTCACCGAGCCACCGTCACGCACGAAAGCAGGGCGCAGTTTCTGCATCGCTTCGATCGTGGCGCCGTGACGGATATACTCATCGCTATCAACCACGATATCCCCTTTGCGGGTTTTCACGGTGAAGGGGGTGATCTCATCCGCAAACCGGCCCGCTTTCTGAGCGGCTTCGGCCTTATTCTGCGAAGCCACGGCAAATTCGTCCTGCATATCACGCGAAATCTGCCATTGATTTGCAACATTCTCGGCGGTTTGACCCATGTGATAGCCGTTGAACGCGTCCCAGAGGCCATCCTTGATCATCGAATCGATGAATTTCATGTCCCCCATTTTGTGCCCGGCGCGCAGATGCGCCACATGGGTCGACAAGGACATGTTTTCCTGACCACCCGCGGCGACAATTCCGGCATCCCCCAACTGAATGTGTTGCGCAGCGAGTGCGACCGAACGCAGCCCCGAACCACAGACCTGGTTGATGCTCCACGCAGCCGATTCCTGCGGAAGGCCCGCGTTGATATGGGCCTGACGAGCGGGGTTCTGCCCCTGACCGGCCGCAAGCACCTGACCCAGAATGGTTTCATCCACCTCGGATTTTTCAATACCGGCCCGTTCCACCACGGCTTCCAGCACGGTTGCGCCCAGATCATGGGCGGGCGTATTGGCAAACGCACCCGAGAAACTGCCAACCGCGGTGCGCGCGGCCGATACGATTACGACATTGGTCATGGTCTTCCTCCACCTGATGCAAGTTGACCTGGCTGTTGCCGCCCTCGATCACCTGCGTTCCAAATTCCTACATGCGGGTCAGAGGCAACCGCCCTCCCCAAGACAGGCCAACCCATATCCGCGTGATTGCGGTGCCGGCATCCTGTGCTGCATTGCAGAAAAAATCAAGCGTGAGAAATAATATGTTTAAGAAAACACGATGAGCGCAACTTTCAGCATAGCGCAGGAGCACGCTCTGACCTCAGACCACCACCCGTTTTGCAGGGGGCATCTGGATGTCAGGCCGTTTTTCCCAGTATCTGATTGACCCGCCAATAGGGGGTCAGGGTCGGCACTCCAAAATAATACCCCTGCATGCAATCCATCCCGATCGAGCTGAGATATTCTGCGTCTTCGAAGGTTTCGACATTTTCTGCCACAACAAACATTTCGAATTTATGGGCCAGATCCAGCAGCGCCTCGGTCAGCAATTGCGCATCCGGGTCCTTATGCACGCCATGGATCAGTTCCCCGTCAATCTTGAGCAGGTCGAAATAGAAATCCTTGAGGTATTTGAACGAGGTATATCCGGCCCCGAAATCATCCAGGGCAAAGCTGATCCCCTTGCCCTGCATCTCGGTCATGAAATCCAGCAGGTCATCGGATTTGCACAGCGCGGTACGTTCGGTGATTTCGATAATCAAACGTTCCGCCAGCGTGGGATCTTTGGACAGGCCCGCAAGCAAAGCTTCGTTCCAAGGGGCATATCCTATCGTATTTGCAGACATGTTGATTGAAAGTCGCAGGCCGGGCTCCTCAGCCAAAGCCATCAGACCCTGCTCAATTGCCAGGGCATCCAGCTGACGCCCCATATCGGTCTCTTCAACCACATCGATGAAATCCTTGGCCGGGATCACACGCCCCTGCTGATCGGTAACGCGCAGCAACCCTTCATAAAAGGCCATACGATCCGGCTGAGCCGTCAGCACCACCGGCTGGAAGGCAAGTTTCACCTGTTTGTGCGCCAGCGCAATGCGCACCATGTCCAGCGTCTCGCTTTGCCGTTTTTGCACCGCAATATCAAACGGGCTGCTTTTAACCTTCTTGTTCATATCGTCCCCAACACGATTTGCGTGGCACCAGCCGCCCCTCAGCAATGCTGCTCGCCACATCCCAACACTGTCATTTTGTCGGCAAACTCGCTAACAACAGGTAAAACGCAGCTTTTGAGGAAAATTGATAACTTTCCGAACAAGTATTTGATATTGGGAGAAAAATGAACAGATGCGCCTGGTGCGGCGAGGATCCGCTTTATCAAACCTATCACGATCAGGAATGGGGGGTGCCCGAACGGGACGGGCGCGCCCTGTGGGAGAAGCTGATTCTCGACGGGTTTCAGGCAGGTCTCAGCTGGATCACCATCCTCAGGAAACGCGACAATTTCCGCGCCGCCTTTGCCGGGTTTGATCCCGAACAGATTGCGACCTGGGACGAGGAAGACATCTCTCGCCTCTTGGCAGACCCCGGCATCATCCGCCATCGCGGCAAGATCGCAGCCACCATCACCAATGCACAGGCCTATCTGGATCTGGGCGGCGCAGAGGCCTTTTCCAAAATGATGTGGGCCTATGTGGATGGGCGCCCGCTTGTGGGGCATTATGCCACCCAGGCCGATGTACCGACTTCCTCTGCGCTCAGCTCTCAGATTTCCAAGGATCTGAAAAAGGCCGGGTTCAAGTTCTGCGGCCCGACCATTGTCTATGCGTGGATGGAGGCCTGCGGACTGTTCATGAACCACACGAGGGATTGTCACCGTTACCCGGGTCTCAGTCACACGGACCTTAACGGGCAGCCCTAACGCAGACGCGCAAGGAGCGCGCGGCTGGGAACCCCCGTCTGGCGCAACCCATGTGCCTTTTCATAGGCCCTGATCGCGGCGCGGCCCTTTTCCCCAATCACCCCATCGGCCCGACCTGCATTATAACCCGCTGTATTCAAAAGGTTTTGCAGATCAACACGCTCCTTCAAACTCATCCCCCAGGGGCGGTCAGACGAACGGGTCAGAAATGCCCCCTCCCCCGCAATTCGATCCGCCAGATGGCCAACACTGATCGCGTAGCTGTCGGCATAATTATACGTCTTGATGATGTGAAAATTCGGGTAAATCATGAAAACCGGCCCCTCTGGCCCAGCAGGCAGGATCACGGCGCCCTCGCGTTTTCCGGACAGTTTCCGGCCATTGGCCCGGGTGACCCCAAGCTGCGCCCACGCGGTCTGCTTACGTGGAAAAATCCGCCCGGTCAGCGCCAGGTCAAACCCTTGTGGAAGCCGAACCTCCTCTCCCCAGCGCGGCCCTTTGGACCAGCCTTTCGCAGCCAGGAACGCCGCGGTGGAGGCCAGCGCATCGGTGGGATCATCGCCCCAGATATCCCGCCGCCCATTCCGATCAAAATCAACCGCATGCTCAAGGTAAGAGCTGGGCATGAATTGCGTATGCCCCATCGCCCCCGCGTAAGAGCCGACCAGCCGTTTCGGGGTCACATCCCCCGCCTGCAGGATCTCCAAAGCCGCCAGAAGTTCCGCTTCGAAACGCTCCCTCCGACGCCCTTCATAGGCCAGAGAGGCCAGCGCCGACAGCGTGGGAACATTGCCGCGAAATCCGCCATAGCTGCTTTCCATCCCCCAGATCGCCAACAGCACGTAGCGCGACACGCCATAGCGCCGCTCCAGCTGCTCCAGCAGCCCGGAATATCGGCGCGCCATGGATTTTCCCGTTCGGATCCGCGAGGCCGACGCCGCAGAGGAAATATAGAAATCCAGTGACTTGGCCGTCTCAGCAGGCTTGCGATCTGCGGCCACCACCTTGGGAAGATAGGCAACAGTATCGAGCTGTTTCAGGGTTGCGGATTTGATCCCGGCGCGACGCGCGGTCTTCCCGAAACCGGACAACCAGGCCCGGAACCCAGCCTCAGCCCCGGCAACATGCGGCAACGCAGACATCGCCACCAAACCTGTCAGAACAACCCGCCGTGAAACCATGACACTCTCCCGATCCATGCCCATAGCATAAAGCAGCCTCCCCCTTCCTCAATCCCCGGGAAAAGAAAAGGCGAGCTTTCGCCCGCCCTGTTTCCTTGTTGCAAATATCCTGGGGTGAGCCTCGCAGAGGCGAGGGGCAAAGCCCCTGCCCGGTCAGCGCATCCTTGAGGGCTCAAACCCTGGTGTGCCTGCCTTTTCCGGGTGCCGTTTGACATCCAGACGCTTGAGCATCTCTGTGGATCCCCCTTTGCCGTCATGGCGCCACCCCGGCGGTTTGATGGCATAATTCCAGCGATCTTTCCACGTCACGCCTGGCTGCATCCAATCCCTGAAGATTGCTACCCATTCGTGAAAGGCCACTCGGATCGGGTTGAACGTTCCGAGGTTGTGAACCAGCCCGTAATCCACCGGCTCGCTCTCCTGTTCCGGCACAAACGTGCCAAACATCCTGTCCCAGACAATGAACACGCCCGCATAGTTCGCATCCAGATAACGCGCATTGCGCCCGTGATGCACCCGGTGATGACTAGGGGTGTTCATGACCGCTTCAAACCAGCGCGGCATCTTGTCGATCACCTCGGTATGGATCCAGAACTGGTAGATCAGGTTGATGCCACCGACAAACAGGATCATCGCCGGGTGAAACCCCAACAGCACCAATGGCGCACGCACCACCATCATCAGAGTGAAGGTTCCGGTCCAGGTCTGACGCAGTGCCGTTGTCAGATTGTAATGCTGGCTGGAATGGTGGTTCACATGGCTGGCCCAGACCCAGCGGATCCGATGCCCGAACCGATGCACCCAGTAATAACGCAGATCATCAAGCACGAAGCAGATCACCACCACCCACCAGGCCGTGCCCAGATCAAACGGTGTGATCCGCCACAACAGCATGAAAAACCCGAATGCGAGAAACCCAAGAAGGATCCCCGACAGGACTGACCCCACCCCCATGAACAGGCTGGTCATCGCATCCTGCGCCTCATAGCGACCGCCGCGTTTTTTAAAGAAGATCCACGCAAGCTCCAACGCGATGGCCGCAACAAAAAACGGCACGGCGTAGTCGGTTACATTAGGATAGGCAACGGCCATCAGAATGCCCCTTCAATCTGTTGACGCCAGACGGGAATTTCATCCTGCGTCAGTTGCAATACGACGGATGGCGCTGCAAAATCCGGCAGTTGCACCCGCAGTCCAGCGGGATGGTCATGCAGCACGCCCCCTTTCAGCTCGTGACTGGCCGCATCAAGCCCCATCACCCACAGCACGCCCCAGCCACGCCGAGACCGCACCAACGCAGATTGTCCACTGGCCGCCACGATCACCTCAAGGGCCGGCGCGGTCGGGTTGTCCGCCTCCCACTCAGCCCGCGCGCTCTCTTCGCTCGCAAGCACCAGGCAGCGGTCAAACTTCCAGATCTTCATGATCACGTAAATCAGTGCGAGCCCCACCACCACGATGGATGCCAATACCTCCAGCGGCATCGTGTCCTCCCTGAAATTCACCGTGCTCCGGCTTTCTTCAGCACATTGAAGAGAAAGCAGCTGGCCTGTGTCAACGCTGTCCAAGGGTCAAGCCAGACAGGCAAAATGCCCAGGCCCTCCCGCGCAAAACCCGCGCCTCGCAGAGGCTTGGCCTTGCTTGGGGGCGGCTCACTTCGTGAGCCTTTTAGGGGCTTTGCCCCTCGGACGATGTCCTCACCCCAGAATATTTAGGGCAAGAAGAAGAGGGACGTTTCTCTCATTTTCTGGGGAGAAATATCCTGGGGTGAGCGGGCTTGTCTCGCGAGGGGCAAAGCCCCTGACGGATCTATCAGATGCGCTTCATTCGTTGATGCATACAGCTTCGGGCCTGAGCCGAGCGAAGCGAGGCCCGGCCCAAACGGCGCCTCCTCGTCAGAGGGGGCAGAGTGCGGGAGATTACCCTTCGATCAGGGCGCGCAGGATGGCCTTGGCACTGTCCGAGTTCCAGTCCGCGTCCCCGGTCAGACGGGCGATTTCGGCCCCATCGCGGTTCAGGATAACCGTGACCGGCAGCCCCAGCACCCCCATTTGCCGTGACAGGGTCTGGGATTGATCGGTGTAAATCGGCAAGGCTGTCACGCCGGTTTCGGCAAAAAGCTTTTCGATCGCGGGCAGTTTGTTGCGTCCGGTGGCGATCGGCAGCACCATGAAGTTTTCCCCACCCAGGGCCTGTTCCAGCGCATCAAGTGACGGCATTTCCTTGCGGCAGGGCGCGCACCAGACGGCCCAGAAATTCAGGACGGTGATTTTGCCGCGAAACTCGTCAAGCGTGTGATCGCTGCCATCCGGGGCTGCAAACGGCGCGGTGCCTGCGGGTTTTGGCGTGGCGTGAAACACCAGCTTCTTCATCTCACCCTCACGCATTTCGGCAAGTGCTGCCACATCCGTCTCTGCCAAAGCCACATTTGCTCCCCCAATGGTGAAAGCGGCATTTGCACCAAGGGCGATGGACGCGTATAGCAGGGCGGAACGCAAGACAGACATGTGACCTCCGAAGGGCTAGACCATGAGTAACGACAAGCAAGCGAACGCCATGTGGGGCGGCCGGTTTTCTGCCGGTCCAGACGCAATCATGGAAGCGATTAACGCGTCGATCGGCTATGACCAGCGCATGGCCCGACAGGATATCGATGGCTCGCGCGCCCATGCCGCCATGTTGGCGGCCACGGGCGTGATTACAGATAACGATGCGGAGGCGATCCGTGAAGGGCTTCTCACCGTCTTGTCAGAGATCGAGACCGGATCGTTCCAGTTTTCGACCGCGCTGGAAGACATCCACATGAATGTGGAAGCCCGCCTGAAAGAGATCGTGGGGGAGCCCGCAGGCCGTCTGCACACGGCCCGGAGCCGAAATGACCAGGTTGCCACCGATTTCAAACTGTGGGTGCGCGGCCAGATGGACGCCGCCATCGAAGGCCTGACCGCGCTGGTGCGCGCCCTTCTGTCGCAGGCGGAGATGGGCGCGGATTGGGTCATGCCGGGCTTTACCCATCTGCAAACCGCGCAACCTGTGACCTGGGGGCATCACATGATGGCCTATGTCGAGATGTTTGGCCGCGATATCTCCCGTTTTCAGGACGCTCGCAAGCGGATGAACGAATGCCCTCTGGGGTCGGCGGCCCTCGCTGGCACCTCGTTCCCGATTGACCGTCACATGACAGCAGAGGCGCTTGGCTTTGATCGCCCCACCGCCAACTCGCTTGACGCCGTGGCGGATCGCGATTTTGCGCTGGAGTTCCTGTCTGCTGCGACCCTGACCGCGATGCATCTCAGCCGCTTGGCCGAAGAGCTGGTGATCTGGTCCTCGGCACAGTTCCGTTTCGTGCGCATGTCGGACAAATGGTCGACCGGATCGTCGATCATGCCGCAAAAGCGCAACCCGGATGCGGCGGAACTGCTGCGGGCCAAGATTGGTCGGATCATGGGGGCCTCGGTGGGTCTGATGACCGTAATGAAGGGCCTGCCGCTGGCCTATTCCAAGGACATGCAGGAAGACAAGGAGCAGGTGTTTGACGCCGCCGACAACCTGATGCTGGGCTTGGCCGCCATGACCGGCATGGTCAGCGACATGGAAGGGCAGCGTGAAAATCTTGAAACCGCAGCGGCATCTGGCTTTTCAACCGCGACGGATCTGGCCGACTGGCTGGTGCGCGCGCTCAATATGCCGTTCCGGGACGCACATCATGTGACCGGATCGCTGGTGGCGATGGCCGAAGGCAAGGGGTGTGACCTGCCGGACCTCACGCTGGAAGAGATGCAATCGGTGCATGAGGCGATCACCAAGGACGTATTTGACGTGCTGGGTGTGCACAATTCGGTCGCATCGCGCACCTCTTACGGTGGCACGGCCCCGTCGGAAGTGCGCCGGCAGATCGCCCGCTGGCAAGAGAAGCTGGCATGATCCGGGTAGCGTTGGTTCTGGTCCTTTTGGGACTGGCGGGCTGTGGCGCGGATGGAGAGCCGATCCGCCCCGGGTCGCCCGAAGACGTGGCGGCGCGGTAAATTCAGCCCCAATAATATTACAAACGCTGGCCAGACATTCATCGTTTCGGTCGGCGTTTTCTTTTTGCGAGGCGCTGCCTCGCGCTCCGGGATATTTGTGGCAAGAGGAAAAGCCTATCTATGAGGATTGAACGGGCGGCGCGCTTCCTTTAGGGCAGTAGGAGCGCAAAGACCAACAAGGACAGGCTTGAGACGTGGATCATTTCCTTTACCGCGAGGGCGTATTGCACGCCGAAGATGTTGCCATTCCCGAAATTGCGGCCCAGGTGGGCACGCCGTTTTACGTTTATTCGGCGGCGACGCTGAAGCGGCATATTTCGCTTTTCAATGAAGCCCTGGGGTGGGCGGATCATCTGGTCTGTTTTGCGGTGAAGTCGAATTCGAACCTCGCGGTGCTGAAATTGCTGGGGGGTATGGGCGCGGGAATGGACGTGGTATCGGGCGGCGAGTTTCGCCGGGCGATTGCTGCGGGTGTGCCGGGGGAGCGGATTGTATTCTCGGGCGTTGGCAAAACCAAAGACGAAATGCGTCTGGCGCTGAGCCACAATATTCGCCAGTTCAACCTGGAGAGCGAGCCGGAATACCGCGCGCTGTCCGAGGTGGCTTCTGAGATGGGCGTTGAAGCCCCGGTTGCAGTGCGGGTGAACCCGGATGTGGACGCAAAGACCCATGCGAAGATCTCGACCGGGAAATCCGAAAACAAATTTGGCATTCCGATTGCGCGGGCGCGTGAGGTTTATGCCGAGCTTGCCAAGCTACCGGGCCTCAAGGTGGTTGGCATTGACGTGCATATCGGCAGCCAGCTGACCGAGCTGGAGCCGTTCCGGCTGGCCTATCAGAAAGTGGCAGAGCTGACGGAGGCGTTGCGCGCGGACGGGCATGACATCACGCGTCTGGATCTAGGGGGCGGACTGGGCATTCCGTATGAGCGGTCGAACTCGGCCCCGCCGCTGCCGCTCGAATATGGTCAGATGGTGCGCGAAACCGTGGGGCATCTGGGCTGTGAGATCGAGATTGAGCCGGGCCGGCTGGTATCGGGCAATGCGGGGTTGATGATCAGTTCCGTGATCTATGTGAAAGAAGGCGAAGGTCGCGATTTCCTGATTGTGGATGCGGCGATGAACGACCTTGTGCGTCCAGCCATGTATGAGGCGCATCACGACATCATCCCGGTGATCGAGGCCGAACCGGGCCTTGAACAGACCGGTTATGACATTGTCGGTCCGATCTGCGAAACCGGCGATACCTTTGCGAAGGAACGCAATATGGCGCCGCTGAAATCGGATGACCTGATTGCGTTCCGTTCGGCCGGTGCCTATGGCGCGGTGATGGCATCGGAGTATAACTCTCGCCCGCTGATCCCCGAAGTTCTGGTCTCGGGTGAGCAATTTTCCGTTATTCGCGCCCGCCCCACCTATGAAGAAATGCTTGCCCGCGATACGATACCGGAATGGATCTGACCAAAATGAGGTGACATGGCACGCAACGGGGCCCGACACCCTCTCCCGCCCGAGCTGGCCCGCCAGCTACGTTGGCCTTTGCGTCTGACAAAGGCCGCGATCGGGGCAGAGCGGGGCTGGCGCGCGTTCTGGCCTTTGGCGACAGTGGTGATGGCCGCCGTGACCTGGGCACGGTTTGTTGGGTTTGGATCGGTCGGATTTGCCGCGCTTGGGGTGAGTTTTCTGATCGCGCTGGTCTGGGGGATCCGCAGGTTCCACCCCCCATCCGATCCTGAGGCCGAAGCGCGGCTGGACAGTACCCTGCCCCATGCCGCCCTTGCGACCCTGCGCGACATGCCCGCGCTGGAGACAACAGAGACCTCTCAAATCCTCTGGCATGCCCATCAGGGCCGGATGATCCAATTGGCCCGCACTGCGCGCGCGCCATGGCCCAATCTGCGCATTGCCGAGCGCGATCCCTTTGCACTGCGCCTGATTGCTGCCCTCGGCTGCGTGATGGCATTGGGATTTGTGGACGCACCAAACGGGATGGGGATGTCGCAGGCGGATTGCCCGGAATGCGAACCGACAGCCTCATGGGAAGGCTGGATCGAACCCCCGGCCTACACGGGCCAGCCCAGCCTCTACCTGAACGACCAACCGCCCGGCCCGTTACCCGTGCCCGCGGGCAGCCGCCTGACCCTCCGGCTCTACGGGCAGGAAGATGGGAGGATCACGCTTGGAGGGGATCTGCTTCGAGGCGCGCAGGAGGATGGGCTGCAGGCAGAGATCACCGAAAACAGCACGCTCTCCATCCATGTCCGGGGGGCGAAGACCACACCGGCCTGGCGCTTCACCGCCATTGGCGATGTGCCCCCCAGCATTCGCACGGACGGAGCAGTGACCCGCGTGACTTCAGGGACGTTCAAATTGGGCTACCGCGCGGGTGATGACTATGGCGTGACCGCCGGGCAGGCACGGTTGGAGCTCGCGTTGAATGCGGTTGAACGCCGCTATGGCCTGTCCCTCGATCCCGATCCGCGGGTGGCTGAAATCCTTGATCTGCCACGCCCCTATCGCGCCGACCCCCGGCAGTTGCAGGGCCTCTGGACCGAAGATCTCGCCCAGCACCCATGGGCCGGCCTTCCGGTCACCGTCACGTTGAGCGCATTCGACGCCATCGGCCAGACAGGCAGATCGGATCCGCTGCACATGACCTTACCCGCAAGGCGATTTTTCACCCCCGAAGCGCGCGCCGTGATCGAGATGCGGCGTGATCTGCTCTGGGCACGCGCAGGGGGTCCGCGAGTGGCACAGATGTTGCGGGCAATACTCCACCGTCCCGAAGATCTGGACCTGCCGGATGGTAGCTACCTCGCGCTGCGGGCGGCAATCCGCGACCTGGAGGGCGCCCTTGCCACCGGTATGAACGCCGAGGCGCAGGAGCGGTTGGCCAGCACCCTTTGGGAGATCGCAATCAAGATCGAAGAAGACGGTGCTGACAGCGCCCGAGACCGGATGCTACGCGCCCAGGAGCGGCTGCAGCAAGCCATGCGTGATGGCGCCACGCCCGAGGAGCTTGCCGAATTGATGGACGAGCTGCGCCGCGCCACTCAGGACTATTTGGATCGCCTTGCCCAGATACCACAAGATGAATTGCCCCCCATGCCCGACGGCGACCTGCTGGAGCTAAGTTTCGCGGATCTGGACGCCATGATGGATCAGATCGACGAGCTGATGCAGGAAGGGCGTTTTGCCGAGGCCATGGAAATGCTCGATGCTCTCAACCGAATGATGGAGAATATGCAAGTGGCCCGTGGTCAGGGCGAACGGGCCAACCAGCGCGCGCGCGACGGGCTGGCAGACACGCTGCGCCAACAGCAAGGTCTGTCGGATGAGGCTTTCCGTGAACTTCAGGAACAGGGTGGCGAGGGAAATGAGCTGGGCGAATCCCAGGGCAATACCGGACGAGATGGCCAGCTGGGACGCGGACAGGCCCATAGTGGCGAAAGTTCACCGGAAGGCGCAGAAAGGCAAGGCCGGCCACAGGGGGCCGAGGGCGCTGAAAACAGATCTCTGTCCCAGAGACAACGCAGCCTTGAACAGGAGCTGGACGCACAGCGCCGCGCCCTGCCCGGGGCTGGCAGCGAAGCCGGCAATGCCGCGCGGGATGCCCTGGACCAAGCCGGGCGCGCAATGGATCAGGCGGCAGATGCTTTGGAACAGGGCGACAACAGCGCAGCACTTGATCGTCAGGCCGAAGCGATGGAAGCCCTGCGGGAAGGACTGCGCCGTTTTGACGAGGCGATGGACAGCACTCAGGCCGGGCGCGATGGGCAACAGGGGCAAACCGGACAGGAGAGCACCAACCCCAATGCGCGTGACCCGCTTGGACGCGCCACCGGCAACCAACTGGGAAGGGGGCCCTCGGATGGGGGATTTACCAGTGAAGAGGACATGCGAAAACGCGCACAGGAATTGACAGAAGAGTTGCGCAATCGCGCCGGTGAGACCAACCGACCAAAGCCGGAGCGGGATTACTTTGAACGCCTGCTTGACCAGTTCTGACCTGCGCACTGACCGCAGCCAGAGGAAAGGGGCTCTGCCCCTCGGCCATTCGGCCTCACCCCGGGATATTTCTGACAAGAAAATAACGGATAATTAAAGCGTTTCGGGATCAGGCCGGGGTACGGCTTGCAAATATGATCGCCTACCAGCGGTCAGGCATCCGTTCATGACCGTACCTCTTCACCTCATTGCGAATGACCAATGCCCTGAAATGCAGCCCCCCCCCCTTTTCTGGTGTTCAATATCCCGGGGTGAGCGGCAAAGCCGCGAGGGGCGGCGCCCCTGAAGCGGTTCGGTTTTTCCAGCCTTAGCTTGTGACCCCAAAGCGATCTCTGCTTGGTGGGCAGATCGGGGCGGACATGTGCCTTGGGTATCTCCCGAACCGCGTCCATTGGAGCTTCGATACGGCGCAATACCTGCCCGAGCGAGGGCGAGGTCCTTTTTCAGGCGCGCTACATGCGTTTGCGGGCGGTGAGCGCGGCTGAGATGGTGCCTTCATCAAGATAATCAAGCTCGCCCCCCACGGGCACCCCCTGCGCAAGCGAGGACACGATACAGCGCCCTTCCAGTTCTTCCGCGATATAATGCGCGGTGGTCTGGCCATCGACGGTGGCGTTTAGGGCCAGGATCACTTCCTGAACATCTTCTTCGATCACACGGCGGACCAGACGCGGGATCCCCAGATCCTCCGGCCCCACCGCATCAAGTGCCGACAAGGTGCCCCCGAGCACATGGTAGCGACCGGTAAAGATTTCCGCCCGCTCCATCGCCCAAAGGTCCGCCACATCCTCGACCACACAGATCTCTCCGGTGGCGCGTTTGGGGGACGTGCAGATCGCGCAGCGGTCTGAGGTTGAGACATTGCCGCAGGTCACGCATTCGCGTGCCGTTTCCGCGACCGCAAGCATCGCGTCGGCCAGGGGGGTCAGCACAAGGGCGCGTTTCCGGATCAGGTGCAGCACCGCGCGTCTGGCCGAGCGCGGACCGAGCCCGGGCAGCTTGGCCATCAGCTCGATCAGGTTTTCAATGTCGCGCGGTGCGTCTGTCATGGAAAGGGCTACCGTTCAGAACGGCAGGTTCATGTCCTTGGGCAGGCCAAGGCTTTCGGTCAGCTGAGCCATTTCGCGTGCAGACCGTTCCTGCGCCTTTGACTGAGCATCCTTGATGGCCGCGAGGATCAGATCCTCAACCACTTCTTTTTCATCCGGGTTGAAGATGGTCGGATCGATGTCCAGCCCGGTCAGCACCCCTTTTGCCGTGGCCGTGGCCTTGACCAGCCCAGCGCCGCTTTCGCCCACCACGGTCATGGTTTCCAGGCTCTCCTGCAGCTCCGCCATGCGGGTCTGCATTTCCTGTGCCTTTTTCATCATCCCGGCCATATCGCCGAGCCCACCCAGTCCTTTGAACATCTGATGCTCCTTACAATTCAGCTTCGGTCTTAGATACGGGCCGGGCGGCTGGGATACAAGGATAGGTTACGCCTCCTCGAACGGGTCCCACTCGTCCTCGACCTCCTGAAGAGCCTCGGTGGCCGCCTCCTGCGCAAGGTCAGCATTGGACCGGACTTTTTTTATTGTCGCTTTGGGAAAGGCCAATTTGACTGCTCGAACCAGAGGGTGGGCTTCCGCTTCTTCTTGCAAGGCAAGCTTTTCGCGGTTTCGCACCTCGTAAATCGTGGGTTCTTCGCAGCCATTGACCAGCGTCACCCCCCAGCGCACCCCGGTCCAGCCCTGCAGGCGCTGCGCCAGCCGCGCCGCGAGGTCCTTTGGGGCGTCCTCGGTGGGGGTAAACTCGATCCGCCCCGGCTGATACGACGCCAGACGGACATATTCCTCGACCTGCACCTTCAACAGCCCGTCGCGGTGATGATGGATGAGCTGCAGAACATCTTCGAACCGGGCGTATTCCGCAAGGGCGCTTTCGGGGGCATGCGCGACGGCAAGGGCGGTGGGGCCGCCCGGCCCAGAAGGTGCGCCGGAACCATTGGGGGCAAATCCCCCCTGCGCATTCGCGCCACCATTGCCATGCGATACCGGGGCGCCGCCACCGCCACCACCGGACGGTGTCGGGGGAGGAGGCGCATCTTTCAGCTTGCGCACCAACTCTTCCGGTGTCGGCAAATCCGCCACATGGGTCATGCGGATCACCGCCATTTCAGCAGCCATCATCGCGTTGGGGGCATTGCCCACCTCTTCCAGCGCGGTCAGCAGCATCTGCCACATGCGCGCCAGCACGCGCATCGGCAGTTTTTCAGCCATGGCCTGACCACGGGTGCGTTCGTCCGGCGACACGGTGGGGTCTTCGGCGGCTTCGGGTGTGATCTTGATCACACTGACCCAATGGGCCACTTCCGCCAGGTCCCGCAGCACCGCCATCGGGTCAGCCCCATCGGAATATTGCGACCCGATTTCCCAAAGCGCGCCTGCCGCGTCCCCGCGCATGATCAGGTCAAACAGGTCGAGCACCCGGCCACGATCCGCAAGCCCCAGCATGGCGCGGACCTGATCAGCGGTGGTTTCCCCTGCCCCGTGCGAAATCGCCTGATCCAGAAGTGACTGGGCGTCACGGGCAGACCCTTCGGCCGCGCGGGTGATCAGCGCCAGCGCATCTTCGGCAATCTCGGCCCCTTCCGCCGTGGCAATGCGTTTCAGCATCGCCATCATATCCTCGGGTTCGATCCGACGCAGGTCAAACCGCTGGCAGCGCGACAGCACCGTGACCGGCACTTTGCGAATTTCGGTGGTGGCAAAAATGAATTTCACATGGGCCGGCGGTTCCTCAAGCGTTTTGAGCAGCGCGTTGAACGCGCTGGTCGAGAGCATGTGAACCTCATCGATGATATAGATCTTGTAGCGGGCCGAGGCCGCCCGGTAATGCACACTTTCGATGATTTCGCGAATATCCCCCACCCCGGTGCGAGAGGCCGCGTCCATCTCCATCACATCCACATGGCGCCCTTCGGCAATCGCCACGCAATGTTCGCACTTGCCGCAGGGTTCCACTGTCGGGCCGCCAGTGCCGTCAGGGCCGATACAGTTCATCCCCTTTGCGATGATGCGCGCAGTGGTGGTCTTGCCCACGCCGCGAATGCCGGTCATCACGAAGGCCTGCGCAATCCGGTCACTTTCAAAGGCATTTTTCAGCGTGCGCACCATCGCCCCCTGCCCGACAAGATCGGCAAAGGTTTCGGGGCGGTATTTGCGGGCAAGCACCTGATAGGCTTTGCGTGGCTCGGCGGTGTCGGTCAGGGTGTCGCTCATCGTCAGCCTTTGTCGGGATTCGTGGTGTCATGCAGAGCCTAAGCCCCCGTGCAGGCGAGGTCTACAGCAGATGCAAAAATCACCTCAGAGCGCCCAGAGGACCCCACCCACCGCAACTGTCACCAGCGACATCAGCAGGGCCAGACGGGTGAAGGATTTGGTGGGCATGGTCTCGGCATCATTTTCCGATAGGCGCTGCAATGTCTTGCACGCCTGCCGTTGCGCCGCCCAATAGATCACCACTGCGATGCACAGAAACATACTGGCCACCAGTTTCGCAGCCCAGGTCGGATCAAAATCGCCAAACACGGCTTTCAGTCCGATGGCCACCCCAACGGCACCCAGACCCGTGCCCATCCAGGCCGAAAACGTGCGTTCATTGGCCATGATTGTGCGGTCTTCCGCCCAGCGGGTGCGCGTTTCTGCTTTTGATTGGTTGTCGGTATCGGTCCTGTCGGGCATGAGGGAAGAATAGTCACCCTGCCCTGCGGATGTGAACCCCTATTCCGCCGGGTGGTCAGCGTTCGGTTGTGGAACATCGCGACGTCAGATGCTATCCCGGCGAAGCCGCTGATGCGGCCACACTATATTCGAAAAGGGCACCCTCCATGGCATTTGAAATCTACGCGTTGAGTGCAGCCGCAGGACAGGTTGGGATCTGCCCCATGCCGGGGCTGCTGTCGCCCTATGCGGATGATCTGAACACGATCATCGACTGGTCGCCGGATCTGGTGCTGACCATGACCGAAGAGGCCGAGCTTGTCACGGTTGGCGCGAACACGCTGGGCGACGACCTGCAGGATGGGGGGATCAGTTGGTATGCGCTGCCGATCACGGATTTCGGCGCACCCGACGCGGATGTGGAGCTGACCTGGCCGGAAGTGTCCATGCTGGCGCTGGCGATCCTGCGCCAAGGCGGCAAGGTGCTGGCCCATTGCCGGGGCGGCTGTGGCCGGTCGGGCATGACGGTGATGCGGTTGATGGTTGAGTTGGGGGAAGATCCCGAAGCGGCGCTGGCGCGCCTGCGCGACGCCCGCCCCTGTGCGGTTGAGACACAGGCGCAGCAGGATTGGGCCGCCGCGCCTGCGTCAGATCGCATCTAAAGCGTTACCGCCCCTTCTTGTAATGCGCGTCGCGCACCACGCTGTTGACCATTTTGCCAAACGCCTTGTCGCGCGCGCGGGCTTCGGCCAGGGTTTCGGTGTTGCGCCGATCCTCGGCCTGCAACTTGCGCCAGCGTTTCAGACGATCCGGGTCAAGGTCCCCGTCCGAAATCGCCGCCTGCACCGCACAGCCCGGCTCCCCCTCATGCTGACAATCGGAAAACCGGCAGGACGCGGTCAGGGTCACGATGTCATCAAACAACGCGTCGATCCCCTCGCCCGCATCTGCCAGACGCAGCGCGCGCATCCCCGGCGTGTCGATCAGCCAGGCGCCCTTGCGGGTGGGCCGCAGCGACCGCGCGGTGGTGGTGTGTCGGCCTTTTGCGTCATCTTCGCGAATGCCCTGAGTGGCATCGTGCAAATCGCAAAGCCCGTTCATCAAGGTGGTTTTACCCACGCCGGATGAGCCGACCAGAGCAGCGGTTTGCCCCGCAGGCAGCCAGCTTTCCAGTTGGGCAATCCCCTCCGGATCAAGCGCATTCACGGCGAGGACAGGCAAGGCCGGGGCCAGCCGTTCGGCCTCGCGTGTGACCACGCTTGGGTCGTCACACAGATCCGCTTTGGTCAGCACCAGAACCGCAAAACACCCGGCCTCATGGGCCAGGGCCAGATAGCGTTCAACGCGTGCCGGGTTGAAATCGGCATTGCAGGATGAGGTGATGAAAAGCACATCCACATTGGCCGCGATCAGCTGCAAACGAGCGTCCGTGCCAGCCGCCCGGCGTTTCAGCTCTGTCTGTCGATCAAACAGATGGGTGATGCGGCTGGCATCATCGGCCAGCACCCAATCGCCCACGGCGAAATCGCCGGTGGAGTGATCCGTAGTGATCAGGGTCAGTTCGCCATCTGCGCCCAGCGCCGACAGGCGGTCGCGATGCACTTCGCTGATGCGAAACGGGGTTTGCGCGCTGGCATCTTCCAGTTGGCGCGCAAAGTGGTTGGACCATCCGAGGTCCTTAAGAGTGTATGTCATTGGTTTGCCTGTGTAGAGAACACAACATTTCCGGGCATCGCGATGCGATGTCGGAAGGGTGTATCAGGCAGTGATCCCTTGCGGCCAGCTGGGCCGGGATTGGATCAGAAACGACCTGCCTGAAGGGTGTTTGTTACAATCATAAAGTCCCTCCGTCTGGTGCGTTGTTGGTGTGTCCCTTTTGGTGACACTGCGTTCACCTTCTGGGGGCTGGTAGTGTCCCTCTCGGTGATTGTGCCAATCACCTGTCGGGCTTGTGATTTCCGGACGGAAATGCACGCGGGTGAGAGGCTGAACACGACCCAAGCGGGGCTCGTTGTGGCTGCTTCCTTCCGGACCTGACCAGGTTGGCGAGGCGCCTGCCCGCGCCAACCTCTCGGGGTTTCATATAGGATGGGTTCAAACCGGATGCAAGCCTTGCGCGCACGAGATTACAGCATCAGCTCGTAGAGGGAAAAGCCGCGCGGATCCTCTTCGCCAAGATCCCGCAAAGACAAGGGCACCCCCTCGGCCAATTGCGCTTTTCCAAGCGGCGAAGACGGGAAGACAACGCTGGCTTCCCTGACCGGAGCGAAGGTGAATTGCAGTGTCGGCTCCAGTTCGATGTTCTGACGCTGTTCGACATATTGGCGCACCAGATCCCGGATCGACACCTGTTTCACGGGAACGATCCGATCCGGGTCGATGATTGGAAACCCTCCGCCGCCCCGGATGCGGAAATCACTGGTGACCAGCAGGAACTCGTCCTCATCACGCACCAGCCTGTCCTGATATCGCAGATCCGTGATCCGACAGGCGGCGGGATTTTCCAATCGCCCTGCCGTGCTGAACCGCGCCGGTTGTGACAGGTCAATCCGATAACTCACCCCAAGAATGGTTTCGAGCAGATATCCCGGCGTGCCCACATCCTTGAGCACCTGCCGCGCCTGCCCCGGTGCCACCTGGCAGAACACGCTGGCTGCGCGTTCCAGCCAATCTCGGATATAGGCCCCGCTGGCCCGCACCAATGCCAGCTCATTGGGAAAGATGTAAAGGTCCGACACCGAGCGCAGGGTCAGCTCTCCCGGTTGGATCGAAGTAAAATAGCCAGGCCCTCCCAGCCCTCCGCTTTTAAACGGGGCTGAAGAGGCCAGCACTGGCAGGTCCGGCACCTCACCATCGCTGATCAGCTGGCGGGTGAAATCTGTCATGGCCTGCTGCACCAGACGGGTCGACGGGTCCAGTCCCACCAGTGAAAAATAGCTGTGCAGACTTTGATGCGCGTATCCAATACGGGTGCGCACATGCATCAGGGTGCTTTCGTGCAACTGGCCCAGAAGCGCCGAGAAATCAGCCCCGACCGCGTCCTGCTCGCTTTCCGGCACTTCGCGCAGTTCGGACCGGCCGGCGCAAATGTGCCAGCGACCATCGCTGCGGGTCAGATCCAGATCAATCACACCCAGATGGGACCCCCAGAAACCCGGCACCACCACCGGTTTGCCATGGATCTTGCCCCCTTCGAGATCCACATGCGCCGCGTGCAGCCAGTTATGGGCAGGGTTTGCATCCCCGGGTGGCGGCGGAAAGCACTGGTGCGAATGCCCGCCGATCACCACGTCGATACCGTCAATCTCACAGAGTGGCACAACCGCGTTTTCCATTCCGGGTCGCGGCTCTGACATGTCAATTCCGCTATGCGCCAGAGCGACCACGAGGTCGACCCCCTTGGCGCGCAACCGCGGGACAAAGCTCCGCGCGGCCTCAAGGATATCACGTGTGCCCGGCGTGATGGGTTGAGATTCGCCCGTGTGGATCGAGTTTGGCGGCAGAAAGCCGATCACGCCGATCCGAAGCATATGCGACACCCCATCGCAGTCCTGAAAGCAACGATTGAGGATCGTGTAGGGCGGCATGAAGGTGCTGTCGAGAAAGGGATGCTCGCCCTTTTTCAGCACCGAATTGGCCGAGACAATCGGAAACTCGGCCTGCTCGATTGCAGACAGCAGGACGTCCACACCTCGGTCGAAATCATGATTGCCAATGGTCGCTGCGTCATAGCGCAGATGGTTCATCGCGGCGATCATCGGGTGAACCTCCGGAAGGTGCCCGCGCGCCCGCTCACCCCTGGCCTGTTCGACCACAAAATCGCCCATGGCCGTGCCATGCAGGAAATCCCCCGCATCCAGCAAAACTGCATTGCGCCTTTCCATACGCGCCTGCTGGATCAGCTTGGCGGTTTGCGCCAGCCCCCAACGTGCGTTTGGCAGATCGTTCAGGTAATCATACGGCAGAATATGCATATGCAAATCCGTGGTCGCCAGAAAGCGCACCCGCATCCTGAGAGATCGGGAACACTCATCCACATTCGCGGCGTTTTGCGACACGCTTGCTTGCCTTTCTACCATTTCCCCACTTGCACAGGAAATTTGCGTTTTGCACAAAGTAGCTTAACGCCGAATGGGAAGAGCCACCAGCAAAAGATGAATCGAGATACAATACACTACCTATGAGGGATGTGATCGCCTATATGAAAGGCGATGGACGCATTTTCTGGAACAAAGAAAGACGATTTCAATGGCAGCCACCGATATTTTGAGTTTTGGAGTCAACCAGTTGGACCGGGCCGCACATTTTCGCTCCGACCCGGAAAAGCTCCTTGGTCTTCAGGCAGATGGGGTCTTTTTACCGCTTTGGCGGGGCAAACCTCTGGTCCATCCGGAGGACGGAGGGGGGCTTCGGCTGGTGCTGGTTGAGCAAACCCACCCCCTCGTTGCAAACTGCAATGATTCCCCGGTTTTCCTCGGTCTGTCCGGGAACCAGCCAGTCTTTGCCGTGACCCTGCCGGACTGGGAAGGCATCGCCCTTCCCGACACCAACAGCTTCCTCGACACCCAGGAGCAGAGCCACCCCGAGGCCCCGGCTGGCAGTGTGTTCAAAGAGCTGCGCACCATGCTGACCGCGCTGACCCCATCCCAGGCCGAGATTGCGGCCACCGCGCGCGCGATCCACGAATGGCATCGCAGCCACAGGTTCTGCTCTTGCTGTGGTCAGCCCTCGCTCAGCGCGCAGGCGGGGTGGCAACGTGATTGCCCGTCCTGTGGGCGGATGCATTTTCCACGCACGGATCCCGTGGTGATCATGCTGATCACCCATGGCAACAGGGTGCTGATCGGTCGCTCTCCGGGCTGGCCCGAGGGCATGTATTCCCTGCTTGCCGGTTTCATGGAACCGGGAGAAACCATCGAGGCCGCCACCCGCCGCGAAGTGTTTGAAGAAACCGGTGTGCGGGTCGGCAAGGTTGGCTACCTCGCGTCGCAGCCCTGGCCCTTTCCGGCCTCACTGATGATCGGCACCCGGGGGGAAGCCCTGAGCGACAAGATCACGCTGGACCCGAACGAGCTGGAGGACGCCTTATGGTTGACCCGCGAAGAGGTGATGCAAAGTTTCGCGGGGCACCATCCCGCAATCCGCCCGGCCCGCCCCGGATCCATCGCCCATTTCCTGCTTAGAAACTGGCTTGCGGATCACACCGTTTGACCGCAGATTGGGCCGCAAGTTTGCTGCGTCATCCGAACTCCGGTATGCGTGGGTTCCGTAACAAATGAGGTTGTCATGAGATTCAGCACCCGCGAAGATATCGCTGCCAACATCGAATATGTCTTTGCATCGGTATCTGATTTCGGTGGGCTGGAACGCGCCGCCCTGCGCCGGGGCGCAGATGTGGTGCGCACGGATACCCTGTCCGCCCCCGGACCGGGCATGAGCTGGCGGGCAACTTTTCCCTTTCGCAATCGCGAACGGCAAGCAGACATGAAGCTTACCCACTACGAAGCCCCGCACGGCATGGTCCTGTTTTCCAAGATCTCGGGAATTGAAGCGGAGGTTCGTGTTGACCTGGTAGCGTTGTCCCCACGGCGCACCCGCCTGAATCTTGACGTGGAAATGAAACCGAAATCCATCCCCGCACGTCTGATGATGCAGTCGATGAAGCTCGCGCGGGGGAACCTGGTCAAAAAGTTCCGCCGCCGGGTGGCTGATTACGCGCAGACGATCGAAGACCGCGCCCGGTCCTGACAGCCCCGCCTGACACCGACGATCGCCGGCATCCGCGCCATGTCATCTGACCCGGAGATACCCCGGCTCAGATGCAAATTCGGCTGTTGACCCGCAGGTCTCTTGCCAAAGGCTCACTCGTCGCGACTCGGGTCGCGTGGATACACCCCGAGGATATCAACCGTCTCGGTGAAATGATCCAGCTCTTCCATTGCCAGGCGCACACCCGGATCATCGGGGTGGCCATCAATATCGGCATAGAATCGGGTGGCGGTGAAAGATCCGTCGACCATATAACTTTCCAGCTTGGTCATGTTCACCCCGTTGGTGGCAAATCCCCCCATCGCCTTGTAAAGCGCCGCCGGAATGTTGCGCACTTCGAATACAAATGTGGTGATCATGCCGTGCTCACCACGCCGCTCATGATTCGGCTCACGCCCCATGATCACAAACCGAGTGGTGTTGTGGCCATGATCCTCAACATCCTCGGCCAGAATATCGAGCCCATAAATCTCGCCTGCCAGGGATGAGGCCAGAACGCCCTCTCCCGCCACCTTGGTCTTGGCAAGCTTGGCCGCCGCCCCGGCACTGTCCGCCGCAGCGACGCCTTTGATCCCGTGCAATTTCAGGAAGTTGGCAGATTGCGGCAGCAATACCAGATGGGCGCGCACCAGACTGATATCGTCGATCTTTGCCCCCGGCAGGGCCAACAGACTGATCCGCACCCGCACGAAAGCCTCATCCAGAACATGCAACCCGCTTTCCGGCAGAAGGCGGTGAATGTCGGCCACCCGTCCATAGGTCGAGTTTTCGATCGGCAGCATGGCCTGATCCGCCGCCCCTGACCGCACCGCGGCAATCACGTCCTCGAACGTCTCACAGGGCATCGCCTCCATATCCGGACGGGCCTTGATACAGGCCTCATGTGAGTAGGCTCCGGGTTCCCCCTGAAATGCGATCCGACCGGTCATTTGGCTGTTCACTCCTGCACTATGGCAATTTGTCCCTGTGAATAAGCGTCATATCGCTTGAAATGACACAAGGGAAGCGGCTAGAAGGCTTTAACTTTGGATGAAACGAGACGCGACATGTTCGACACTATGACACTGACGAAAGCCGGTGGTGCCCTGTGCGGTGCCCTGCTTGTTTTCCTTCTGGGCAGCTGGGTTGCCAGTATTCTGTTTACCGAAGGCGATAGCCACGCTGCTGACGGTCATGCCACCACCGGCTTTGTTCTGGCTGCTGGTGAAGAGGCCGCAGAAGAGGAAGTGGTGGAAGAAGTTTCCTTTGAAGAGCTTCTGGCATCCGCCGACGCCGAAAAAGGCGCGAAAGTCTGGAGCAAGTGTAAAGCCTGTCACAAGCTGGAAGACGGCGCCAACGGCACCGGCCCGCATCTTTACGGTCTGATCGATCGCCCGATCGCCTCTGTTGACGGCTTCGGTTATTCGGACGCGCTGGCTGGGCTGGCTGGTTCCAACTGGACCGCGGAAGAGCTGAACAACTGGCTGACAGATCCGAAAGGCTACGCTCCGGGCAACAAGATGACCTTCAAGGGTCTGAAGAAAGACACCGATCGTGCCAACCTGATTGCCTATCTGGGCACCATCGGCGGCTAAGCCCCCGATACAGGCAGCGCCTGACACAGATTGAAGACAGGGCCATCAGCCGATGCTGGTGGCCTTTTTCTTTGCGGCCTGCCCCCATCCAGCAAGTCTTCGCCTACACCCACGCAGGATTGATCCCGCGCGAGGTTTCAGGGCCAAGTTTGGGATTCACACAGTTCCTAAAACGCTTTAACGTCCGATAGGAATGACACGCCTGTCCGGTTTCACCGCAGGTTATGTATCTGCAACAAGATGACATCAGGAGATCCATCATGACCTCATCGCGTTTTGGCCCCGTATCCCGTCGCACGGCCCTTGGTCTGATAGGAGCGGGAACGGCGGTGGGGCTTGGCGGCATTCCACGCACGGGCTGGGCATCGGGCACCGCAGGCTCGGGCGGGAAATTGATCCGAAGCCACGGGTATTCCTTCTATGGAGAGCTGCAATACCCGGCTGATTTCCCCCATCTCACCTATGTCAATCCAAACGCCCCGAAAGGCGGCACCATCACCCTGTCCGAACGTGGGACCTTTGATGGTTTTAACCGCTGGTCCTGGAAATCGGGGAATGCGGAAGTGAACTCTTCTGTCGTGGCGGAAAGCATGTTTGGCGACATGCCCTTTGGCGGCGGCGTCCCCGCTGACAACATCACCGACAGCTATGGCCTGATCGCGGAAAGCGTCGAATACCCGGAAGATCAGTCCTATTGCATCTTCCACATGCGCCCCGAAGCGCGGTTCCGCGACGGATCTCCGCTGACCGCACATGATGCCGCATTCACGCATAATCTGTTTCTGGAACAGGCCATTCGCTCCTACGCGCGTGCGGTCAAGGAGCGGATCACGTCGGTCGAAGTGCTGGATGATCACACGATCAAATATACCTTTGCAGATGGCATTTCCCGCCGCTCATTGATTGACCAGGTTGGGGGCACGCCGATTTTCTCCAAAGCCTGGTATGAGGAAACCGGTGAACGGCTGGACGAAGGATCGTTGAAATCCCCGATGGCCAGCGGGCCTTACCAGTTGGATGACTACGAGCTGAACCGCTATGTGGTTTACAAGCGCAATCCCGATTACTGGGGCTGGCATCTGCCGATCAACCAGGGCCGTCACAATTTCGATTATGTCCGGTTTGAATATTTCGCCGATGACACCGCCGAGTTTGAAGCGTTCAAGGCAGGCGAGGTCACCTTCCGCCCCGAAGGCAGCACCAAACGCTGGGCCATCGATTATGATTTCCCGGCCGTGGAAAACGGCGACGTGGTGCGCGAAGAGATTTTGCTGCAGAACCCGCCCAGCAATAGCGGCATCATCTTCAACACCCTGAAGGCGCCGCTGGATGACAAGACGGTTCGCCATGCGCTGTCGCTTCTGTTCAACTTCGAATGGGTCAGCAAGTCCCTGCAATATGGCCTGACCACCCAGCGCCATTCCTTCTCGCAAGGGACAGAGGTGATGGCCGAGGGGCTGCCCAAGGGCAAGGAACTTGCGTTTCTGAAATCACTGGGGGATTTGGTGCCGGAAGAGATGCTGACGGAACCGGCGGTAATGGCGCACAGCTCAAACCCCGATAAACCATCAGACCGCAAGAACAAGCGCAAGGCCCTGAAGCTGTTGGAACAGGCCGGATGGGATGTGGATGACGCAGGCGTATTGCGCGATGCAGCCGGCAAACAGATGGTGCTGGAATTCCTGCTGTCATCGGCGACCTCCAACACCGCCTCGGCGATCATCACCGCCTATGTGAAGGCACTTCAGGATCTGGGGATCGACGCGAAAGCGGAAAAGGTCGACTCGGCCCAGATGCAGAAACGGTATCTGGACAAGGATTACCAGATGCTGTTCACGCGATATAATTCCTTTGTCCAGGCGGGCACCGGTCTTCGGCAGATATTTGGCTCTGAAACAGCCGAAGTCTCCTCTTACAACCCGGCCACGCTGCGCAGCCCCCTGGTTGACGCCATCATCACCGCAGCTCTGGACACCACAACCCGCGAAGACGAAATCACCACCCTCACCGCATTGGACCGTGCGCTGCGCCATGAACGCATCATGATCCACGCCGGGTATGTGCCCGATACATGGCTGGCCTATTACGACTTTTTTGAACATCCCGAAAACCTGCCGCCCCATGCAACGGGCTTTCTTGATTTCTGGTGGATCAACGAAGATAAATACGCCGCTTTGAAATCCAAAGGTGTGCTGAGGTAATCCCCTGTGGGCGCTTATATTCTACGACGTCTTCTGCTGATCATCCCGACCCTTCTGGGCATCATGATCATCAACTTCACGCTGACCCAGTTTGTTCCGGGTGGCCCTGTTGAACAGGTGCTGGCCAAACTTCAGGGCGAAGGGGATGTGACCCAGCAGATCATCGGCAATGCCAATGATGTGGGAGAGGAAACCTTTGGGTCCGACAGCGAATACATTGGGGCGCGCGGCCTTCCCAAGGAATTCATCGAAGAGCTGGAACGGGAGTTTGGCCTCGACAAACCGCCGGTGGAACGGTTTTTCCTGATGCTGTGGAATTATGTGCGGCTGGATTTTGGCGAAAGCTATTTCCGGTCCATCGGCGTGTTCGAACTGGTGGCCGAGAAACTGCCCGTGTCGATCACCCTTGGCCTGTGGTCCACGCTGATTGCCTATATCGTGTCGATCCCGCTGGGGATCAAGAAAGCGGTGCAGGACGGGTCACGCTTTGACACCTGGACCTCGGGCATGATCATCATCGCCTATGCCATCCCCGGCTTTCTGTTTGCGATCCTGCTTCTGGTCGTGTTTGCGGGCGGATCCTATCTGCAATGGTTCCCGCTGCGCGGCCTGACCTCGGACAATTTCGAAGAGCTGAGCCTCTGGGGCAAGATCATCGACTATTTCTGGCACATCACCCTGCCGGTTCTGGCCACCACAATCGCCAGTTTTGCCACGCTCACGCTGCTGACCAAAAACAGCTTTCTCGACGAGATCAAAAAGCAATATGTGGTCACCGCCCGCGCAAAGGGCCTGGCTGAGAACCGGGTGCTTTATGGCCATGTGTTCCGCAATGCGATGTTGATCGTGATCGCAGGTTTCCCCTCGGTCTTCCTGGGCGTTTTCTTCGGCAGCTCGGTCATTATCGAGACGCTGTTCTCGCTGGACGGGTTGGGCCGGCTGGGGTTCGAAGCCGCGCTGCAACGCGATTACCCGGTGATTTTCGGCACCCTGTTCGTCTTTGGCCTGATGGGGCTGGTGATCGGTATCCTCTCTGACCTCATGTATGTCTTTGTCGATCCGCGCATCGACTTTGAAGCGCGGGAGGGCTGATCCATGGCGCTCTCCCCCCTCAACCAGCGCCGCTGGCGCAATTTCCGCCGCAACGGGCGCGCTTTCTGGTCGCTGATTATCTTCTGCCTGCTGTTTGGCCTGTCGCTGATCGCGGAACTTCTGGCCAATGACAAACCGATTTTGGTGAGCTATCGCGGCGAGTTTTATGTGCCGATCATGAAATTCTATCCCGAAACCACCTTTGGCGGCGATTTCAGGACCGAAGCCCCCTATGGGGATATCGAGGTGCAATGCCTGATCAAAACCGGCGGGCTGGAAGCCTGCTGGGACGCCCCCGACGAGGTGATCGCCGAGGCCGCAACCGGTCAGTTCGAAGGTGCACCTGTCGAAGCCGGGTGGCTGTTATGGCCCCCGATCCCCTATAGCTACACCACTATTGTCGACACGGGCGGGGCCGTGCCCTCAGCCCCCAGTGCGCAAAACTGGCTGGGCACCGATGACACGTCGCGCGATGTGCTCGCGCGGGTGATCTATGGCTTTCGGCTGTCGGTGGTTTTCACCATTGTCGTGACCCTGCTGACCTCGGTCATCGGCATTGCCGCGGGGGCGATCCAGGGCTATTTCGGCGGCAAGACCGACCTGATTTTCCAACGCCTGCTGGAGATCTGGGGCTCTACCCCATCGCTTTACGTCATCATCATCCTGTTTGCCATTCTCGGACGCAGTTTCTGGCTCTTGGTCTTTGTGACCGTCCTGTTCGGCTGGCCGGCGCTGGTCGGTGTCGTGCGGGCCGAGTTCCTGCGCGCACGCAATTTCGAATATGTCCGCGCCGCGCGCGCGCTTGGCGTCTCGAACCGGGTCATCATGTATCGCCATGTTCTGCCCAACGCGATGGTGGCCACGCTCACGCTCCTGCCGTTCATTATCACCGGCACGATCTCAACCCTGGCAACGCTGGATTTCCTCGGTTTCGGCCTGCCCTCCTCTGCGCCATCGCTGGGGGAACTGACCCGTCAGGCCAAGGCCAACCTGCAGGCGCCCTGGCTTGCCTTCACCGCCTTCCTGACCTTCTCGATCCTGCTGTCGCTGCTTGTCTTCATCTTCGAAGGGGTGCGCGACGCCTTTGACCCGCGAAAGACGTTCCAATGACGGATGCCCGCGTTCTGAAAGTTGACAATCTGCAGATTTCCTTCCGTCAGGACGGGCAGCTTCACCCGGCGGTGCGCGGGGTGAGTTTCGAGGTCGGGCATGGGGAAACCGTGGCGCTGGTCGGCGAAAGCGGATCGGGCAAATCGGTGACCGCCCTGTCCACCGTGGGACTGTTGCCTGACAGCGCGCAGATCGCGGGCTCCATCACCTATGAAGGGCGTGAGATGATCGGCGCCTCGCTGGCTGATCTCAGGGATGTGCGTGGCAACGATATCAGTTTCATTTTTCAAGAACCGATGACCTCGCTCAATCCGCTGCACACAATCGAAAAGCAGCTGGCGGAAAGCCTGGAACTGCATCAGGGGCTGCGCGGAGAGGACGCGCGTGTGCGCATCCTCGACCTGCTGAACAAGGTGGGGATCCGCGATGCCGAACGGCGCCTGTCCGACTATCCGCACCAGTTATCCGGCGGTCAGCGCCAACGGGTGATGATCGCCATGGCGCTCGCAAATGGGCCGGACCTGTTGGTCGCGGATGAACCCACCACCGCACTGGACGTCACCATTCAGGCACAGATCCTCGACCTGTTGATGGAGTTGAAAGAGAGCGAAGGGATGAGCCTGCTTTTCATCACCCATGACCTTGGCATCGTGCGCCGGATCGCCGACCGGGTCTGCGTGATGAAAGGGGGTGAGATCGTCGAGACGGGCCCAACCGCCGAGATCTTTGCCAATCCGCAAAATGATTATACCAAAACGCTGATCAACGCCGAAGCAGGCGGCCGCCCGGAACCGGTGGACGCCGAGGCGCCGATCATCGCCGAAACCAAGGACCTGCGCATCTGGTTCCCCATTCAGCGCGGGCTCATGCGCCGCACCGTGGGCCATGTCAAAGCGGTCAATGCTGCCTCGTTCACGGTCCGGGCCGGCGAAACGGTGGGCATCGTGGGTGAAAGCGGATCGGGCAAGACCACTCTGGCGTTGGCGGTTATGCGGCTGATCCGGTCGGACGGGCCGGTCGTCTTTCTGGGCGAAGACATTCAGGGGCGAAAATCACGCCAGCTGCAACCGCTGCGCCGCGACATGCAAATCGTGTTCCAAGACCCCTATGGCTCGCTGTCACCCCGCATGACCTGCGAAGAGATCATTGCCGAAGGGCTGACCGTGCATGGGGTGCAGCCGGGCCGCAACAGACGTGAGATGGTGGCTGAAATCATGGAAGAGGTCGGCCTTGACCCCACCACGATGGACCGCTACCCACACGAGTTTTCAGGGGGGCAGCGCCAGCGCATCGCCATCGCCCGCGCGATGATCCTGCGCCCGAAACTGGTGGTGCTCGACGAACCCACCTCGGCCCTCGACATGACCGTTCAGGTGCAGATCGTAGAGCTTCTGCGCGGGTTGCAGAAAAAATACGGCCTCGCCTATCTGTTCATCAGCCATGACCTGCGCGTGGTCCGCGCCCTTAGCCACAAGGTGCTGGTGATGCGCGCGGGCGACATTGTCGAAAGCGGTCCCGCGGATCAGATTTTCGACGCACCGGGCACCGATTACACCCGCGCGCTGATGGCCGCAGCCTTTGACATGAAAGCCTCGGACGCGGTGTCGCAATAAATCCTGATCACAAGCCTGACAAAACAGCAAAGGGCGCCGGAAAACCGCGCCCTTTTGTTTTGTTTCGAACTCTACCTGTGCTGCAAGTTAGTGGGATCAGCTCGGCCCCAACACCTTGCACTCCGTATTCCGGGCGCTCAGGCGGCGACAGGCAAGGTCGGCCTGCTCCTCTGTCATTCCGACAAAATTCGCATACCATCCCTTCGGACGCTTCACCACTTTGCGCAGCGCATCATCCAGCGTGTCGATCTCTTTCAGCGCGGTTTTCAGCAACAGGCGCTCCGCCTGATACCGCGACCCGAGGATACCGACATTGATGCCCCAATGGCGTCCACCGGACGTGGACATCCGCGTCACCACTTCCTGTGGCACAGGATCGGTGGGCGTTTTGGCGCGGGCCGCAAGCACGATCCCCGCAGGACGCGGGCGCGGGGCCATGACAGAAGCCGGAGCCAGAAGGCTGCTGGCGACCGGGCGCGTCGCAGATGTCTGCGCCACAACCAGCGACGGGGCGGGAACAGGGGCGGGAACAGGCGCAACCGGAGTTGCCGCGGCAACCACAACTTCCCGGTTCACCTCTTCGACCGCCTCGGCGATCCCCTCACTCAGCGCCGCCAATTGCGCGGAGGTAACAGGTTCCGCTGTGGTCTCAGGCGTTCCTGAAGCGGGGCGCAGCATTGGGCGCGGACTGGTTTTCACCGCCCCCACCAGACGAATGGTCTTGCCCGCCCCTTGCGGCGTGCCATTACCCTGATAGGTCGGTTTGGCCGGTTTGCGCACAGCCACACGGCTGGGGGCACGACGGAACCCAAGGTCCATCAGTTCCGCCACTTTTGCATTGCGCGATGCGGTGGACCGCCCGCCAAACACGGTGGTGATAATCCGCTCGCTTCCGCGCTGCGCAGAGGCAACAAGATTAAAACCGGCCGCACGTGTATACCCGGTCTTAATCCCATCCGCACCGCGATAGCTGTTTAGAAACCGCGTGTTGGTGTTGTTCACCCGCCGCATTCCGGCATCCGCCGTCCGGCGCGAGAACAGGTTGTAATAATCCGGGTAATCATAAAAAACATGCCGCCCCAGGGTCGTCATGTCCCGCGCCGTGGACAGGTGGCCGCTTTCCGTCAGGCCATTGGCATTCTTGAAATGCGTCCGGGTCATCCCCATCGCCTTGGCGGTCCGGTTCATCCTGCGGGCAAAAGCGGCCTCTGATCCCGAAATCGCAATCCCGATCGCGGTGGCGGCATCATTGGCGGATTTGATGGCAGCGGCACGAATCAGATAGCGCAGCTTGATCTTCTGCCCGGCCCGCAGCCCCAGCTTCGAGGGCGGCTCAGCGGCCGCCTTTCTGGTGATCGTCACCACCGTATCCAGAGAGATTTCCCCGCGAGATACTGCTTCAAATGCAATATAAAGCGTCATCATCTTGGTGAGTGACGCCGGGTGCAGCCGGGTATCGGCATTGCGGGCATGAAGAATTTTACCCGAGCGCGCGTCCATCACCATGGCCGCATACGGCGCAGCCACCACATGCCGGACCGAAACCGCCGACATAACGCAAAATACTGCGAGAAATAGCCAAAAACTGGCCCACTGCCCAAGACGTGTCTGCACGTCGCTTACCTTTTCTGCCTCAAATCAGACATGCCCTGTTCGGGTCTGCGTCTGAAATCGGGTCTGACGCCCGTTCATTTATTTTTTTCAGCGTAACACGAGAATTCCAATCATGGAAAGTCAATTTTCCCTTGTTTTGCGAGAGGTTCCGCGCCGTGACCTTCTGACCACGCCACAAGTTTGAGTGTCCTTGCACGGGCAGACCACAACATCTGCCGTTTGCCCCCCCGCAGGATCGACCAATCACCCCACCTGTTCGAATTCCGACGATGTATCTGCGACCCAAACGCCACCAGCGCACAACATCAGCCCTCCGCCCAAGATCCCGCCATACCCTCATCCCCCCTGCGCCCGCTGCAACGAAACCAATTGTTGTGACTTTTATGCGCAGTCTGTTAAGAGCCTCGTGATATTCGGGGCCTCTGACAGGGGGAACCGGTCCTTTTGAAACTTCCGCGCCGTCCCTATATACTCGGCAAAGCACCAGACTGGCCCAACCGGGCCCGGCTGCAAACATGACAGATCTTCGGAGAAGCCCCGTGCGTTTTGACCCCATCCTCATGACCACCGCGCAGCACAACGGCGGAAGCGACGATGATGGCGATCTGGGGGTGGCGCTGGCCACCAAACCCAAGACCAAGCGACCGCCGATGTACAAGGTCATGATCCTGAACGATGACTTCACCCCGATGGAATTCGTGGTGATGATCCTTGAACGCTTTTTCGGCATGAACCATGCGCAGGCGTTCGAACTGATGTTGACCGTTCATAAAAAGGGTCTGGCCGTTGTGGGCGTCTTTTCCTTTGAAATCGCCGAAACCAAAGTCACCCAGGTCATGCAGTTGGCGTGCGAGCATCAGCACCCGCTGCAATGCACCATGGAACGAGAATAATCCCATCAACCCTCTGAGCGGAGGCTGAACATGTTTCACACCCGTTTTGCCCTCGCATCTGGCGAGGCTGGCCTTACCCTGCCCGAAGACGGACAGATCGCGATCTTTGGCCCGACGCCCGACATGGACTTGTCCGGGCTTCCCCGTGAACGCACCGTGATCATCGCGCCGGATTTCCCGGCCCATGCGACCTGGCAGGCACAGGGCTGGTCTGTGTCCCCCACCCTGCCCGCGCAAGACATCGCCGCCGCAATCATATGTGTTCCACGCGCCAAAGCCTTGGCACAGGCCTGGGCCGCGGAGGCCAGCAAAGCCGCGCAGGGCGGGCTGATCGTTCTGGATGGGCAGAAAACCGATGGTATCGACAGCCTGCTGAAACTGCTCAAAAAGCGCGCCTCACCTGACGGGGTGATGTCCAAGGCCCATGGCAAGATTGCCTGGCTGCACGGTGCCGACCTGTCCGACTGGGCGGCGAAGGACACGGTGATTGCAGGGGATTTCATCACCCGTCCCGGCGTCTTTTCCGCAGATGGGATCGACAAGGGATCCGCTGCCCTGATTGAGGCCCTGCCGCAGACGCTCAGCGGGCGCGTGGCGGATCTCGGCGCGGGCTGGGGGTATCTGTCACGACATATTCTGGCGCAAGACGCAGTAGAGCATCTCGACCTGATTGAGGCCAATGCCACGGCGCTGGACTGCGCGCGGCGCAATATCACCGATCCGCGTGCTCATTTCCTGTGGGGGGACGCCACGACCTATCTGGCCAAAGCGCCCTATGACACGGTGGTCTCCAACCCACCCTTTCACACCGGACGCAAGGGCGACCCGGATCTGGGTCGCGCATTCATCCAGACAGCGGCAAAGATCCTCAAGGGGGCGGGCCAGTTCATCATGGTCGCCAACCGCCACCTGCCCTATGAAGACACGCTGGCGCAGTATTTCCGCGACGTGTCCGAAATCGGCGGGACCTCGGGCTTCAAGGTCATCCGTGCCACCCGGCCGGACACAAAGTCACTTCGCACGACCCGGTAAGATCGCTTAGGGTCGGGCTGGGGAATCAGGAGAACCGCATGTCTTTTTCCATCGCAGGCAAAACTGCCATCGTCACTGGGGCCGCCAACGGGATTGGTCTGGCCATCGCCCGCCATTTTGCCGATCACGGCGCAAATGTGGTCTGTGCGGACATGGACGAAGAGGGCCTTTTGAAAGAATGGGGGAACAACCCCGAGGATGATGAGGGCAGCAGCTCCAACACCCGGATATTTGCCGGTGACCTGCGTGAAAAGCTGACCATCGCCAATCTTCTGTCGGCAACAATTGACGCGTTTGAGCAGGTCGACATCCTGATCAATGCATCGCGCCAGGTGATGATCTCGGATCCGCTGGATGCGGACAATACCGCGATGCGCACCCTTCTGGACCAGAACCTGATGACCAGTCTGCGGTTAAGCCAACTGGTCGCAAAGCGGATGATCCAGCAGGGACTGGACCTGAGCGAAGATGACCAGGACACGCCGCTTGGCGCCATCGTGAACCTTTCCTCGATTGCCGCCTGCCGCACCCAGCCGGGCCTCCTGGCCTATTCGGTGGCCTCTGCGGCGGTGGATCAGATGACCCGCTCCTTGGCGGTGGCGCTGGCGCCCAGCCGGATCCGTGTCAACGCGATCAGCTTTGGGTCCCTGATGAGCGCAAGCCTGCGCGAAACCATCAAGGCCAATAAATCCACACGTGCCGACATTATCGAAGGCACGCCTTTGGGGCGGATTGCCAGCGCCACGGAAATTGCTGAGGCGGCCCAGTTCCTCTGCTCGGACGGGTCGAGTTTCATGACCGGCCATATCCTGCAGGTCGATGGCGGGCGGAGCCTGCTGGATGTGGTCTCCAACCCCTCGCACTGACACCCCTCGGCTCGGCGCACGCCTCTCTGCGGCAACACGCGGGTTGGCCTGTGCTGTCAAAACCTGATAGCTCGGGTCCAAGAAAACCGCGCAATCAGGTAAAGGATCAAAACAATGGACATGATGCAGGATCAGAAGGCGCGGGCAAGCGCGTGGTTTCACGAGTTGCGCGACCAGATCGTTGCCCGATTTGAAGCCCTCGAGGACAGCCAGACCACCGGCCCCTTTGCCGACGCACCCGCCGGGCGGTTCGAAGTGACCAAAACCAAGCGTCAGGGCGACGATGGCGCGGATGCCGGCGGGGGGCTGATGTCCGTCCTGCGCGGAGGACGCGTGTTTGAGAAAGTCGGCGTGAACATTTCCACCGTTCACGGAACGCTGGGCGAAGCCGCACAGGGCGCGATGGCGGCCCGCGGCGTGCCTGGCATCAAGGATGATCCGCGCTTCTGGGCCTCGGGCATTTCGCTGGTGGCACATATGCAAAACCCCCATTGCCCGGCCGTGCATATGAACACCCGCATGTTCTGGACCCCGAACGCCTGGTGGTTCGGCGGGGGATCCGACCTCAATCCCTGCATCGAATATGACGAGGACACGGCCCATTTTCATGAGGTGCAAAAGCAGCATCTCGACCCGCATGACAAGACGCTCTATCCGGAATTGAAGGCCTGGGCGGACGAGTATTTCTATGTGCCACATCGCGGGCGCGCACGGGGCGTGGGCGGCATCTTTATGGATGATCGCAACTCGGGCGACTGGGAGGCGGATTTTGCCCTGACCCAGGATATTGGCCGGGCCTTTCTGCCTGCCTTTGTTCCCGTCACCGAAAAGCGCCGCAACACACCCTGGAGCGAGGCGGACAAGGACACCCAGCTGGTCCATCGCGGCCTCTATGCCGAGTATAATCTGGTCTATGACCGCGGAACCAAGTTTGGCCTGGCGACGGGGCATGACGCCAATGCGGTGCTCATGAGCCTGCCGCCTATGGCGAAATGGATCTGACCGGGGGGGAACGATGGCGCAGGTCGGGGATGAAGTTCACGTAAACGACAAGATGCAATCGGGGTATTCCTATCGTCTGGAGACCCCGGTGGGTGCGGAGTTTGCCCCCGGCTTCACCCCGCATCACAGCCCGGCCGAGATGCTCGCCATGGGGGTGTTCGAGGGCAAATACCTCAATGATTGCCGCGACGAGTTTCCGCAAACCTGGTTTGACGGGGCCAAATTGTCGGACCGCCCGGATGAGACCGTAAACTTCTTTGGCGTGAAAAGCCGCCAACCCCTGTCGGTCTGGCGTGAGAAGGGATGGATCTTCGGGCCTGATCCACGTGGATGGTTTCAGTGGTATTGCCGCTACTATATGGGCCGCCGCCTGCCCGATACCGACGCTGCCCAGATCAAACGCTGGCGGGCCTTTGCCCGGCATGCGGGCCAAATCCGGGCCAATTGCGATCCGGGGGATGTCTTTTGCCGCCCGCGCCAACGTCAGGCCCTGTTGCAATGGGCCTATGATCCGTTGATCTGAGGGCGAGGCAGCTTGCTTTGCACCACGCAACCGGGCAGATTGTTTTAAAGGAAATGAAAGGCCCGGACGTGACCACTTTCAAGCTCGACAATTTTCTACCCTATCAGATCGCCGTGCTGTCCAGCCGGATCAGTGCCGGGTTTGAACGCCATTACCGCAAGGCCTATGGCATTTCCGTGTCGGAATGGCGCGTGGTCGCACATCTTTCCCAGGCCGACAGCGTCAGCGTGCGCGAGATCCACAAACGCGTGGATATGGACAAGCCAAAGGTCAGCCGGGCGGCCTCTCGGCTGGAAAGCGCGGGCTATGTTACCAAGACCGTAAACCCGAACGACCGACGGTTGGTAGAGCTGAGCCTGACCGAAAAAGGCCGCGAGATGATGACCGCCCTGACCCCGATTGCGGACGCTTATCAGGCGGAGCTGGAAGCACTTTTGCAGGATCCGGACGGGTTCCACCACCAGATCAACGCGCTGCTTCGGGACCTGAACACGGGTCCGGGCAAAGATGACGCCGCGACCTGATCCCACTTTCCCTTTCTGACGGGGCGTCACAAAAGACAGCTCCCACCCGCCGTGGCACAGTCTTGTGTGAACGGTTCGAAACGTAAGGGGATCACCATGACCGATATCGTAATTCTGGGCGGCGCCCGCACCGCCATCGGCACCTTTGGCGGCAGCCTCTCCGGCATCGCCCCCAGCGCCCTGGGCGCGCATGTGACCCGCGAAGCCATGGCCCGCGCCGGGGTCGAACCGGGGCAGATTGGCACCGTGGTCTTTGGCCATGTGATCAATACCGAACCCCGCGACATGTATCTGTCGCGCATTGCCGCGATGGAGGCCGGTATCCCCGACACAACCCCGGCCATGAACGTGAATCGCCTTTGCGGCTCCGGCGCGCAGGCGGTGGTGTCGGCCACGCAGGCGCTGATGCTGGGGGATGCTGACTTCGCCATTGCCGGTGGTGCTGAAAGCATGAGCCGCGCGCCCTATATCCTGCCCGCCACCCGCTGGGGGCAGAAAATGGGAGACGCAGGCGCGCGGGACATGATGCTCGGCGCGCTGAACTGCCCCTTTGGCACTGGTCATATGGGGATCACCGCTGAAAATGTCGCAGAAGAGCATGATGTCAGCCGCGCCGATCAGGACGCCTTTGCACTGGAAAGCCAATCCCGCGCCGCCAAAGCCATCGACGCCGGGTATTTCGACGATCAGATCGTGCCGGTCGAGGTCAAGCAGCGCCGCGAGCTGGTTGCGTTCAAACGCGATGAACACCCCAAGGCGACCACGCTGGAGGCGCTGTCAGGATTGCGCCCGGCCTTCAGGAAAGACGGGTCCGTCACCGCCGGGAATGCGTCTGGCATCAATGACGGGGCCGCCGCGATGGTGCTGGCCCGCGCCGAGGCCGCTGAGGCCGCAGGGCTTACGCCGCGCGCCCGCATCCTGGGCTATGCCCATGCCGGGGTGCGCCCCGAGGTGATGGGCATCGGCCCGGTCCCGGCGGTCGAGAACCTGTTGGCGAAAACCGGGCTTTCGGTGGCAGATTTCGACGTCATCGAATCAAACGAAGCCTTTGCTGCCCAGGCACTTGCGGTCAACAAGGGGCTGGGCCTGGATCCGGCGAAAGTGAACCCGAACGGGGGCGCCATTGCCCTTGGCCATCCGGTTGGCGCAACCGGCGCGATCATCACGCTGAAAGCACTTTATGAGTTGGAGCGCATCGGCGGGTCAAAAGCCCTGATTACCATGTGCATCGGCGGCGGACAGGGCATCGCCATCGCCATCGAGCGGACCTGAGCGTTTCGCCCCACACGGGGCATCCAGCAGGCTGACTGAAACAAAAAGGGCGCCCAACTGGCGCCCTTTTCCGTTACAAAACCAGAATACTAGTTTTCTAGTTTTCTAGTTTTCTAGTTTTCTAGTTTTCTAGTTTTCTAGTTTTCTTAAAGAGTGGTTACCAGCGACAGGCGTCAAGGAGCAATCGTCCCTGAGACCGCCTCACTTCCAGTCAAAGAAATCATCGTCCACACGCGACAGCAGGTCAGCGGCCAGTTTGCGGCCCAGTTCAGGACCATCGGCAATCGCGCCGGTAATCTGATCCGAAACGGCCTCAGATCCATCCACCCGCAGGATTTCGCCCTTCAGCGTGATCTGGTCGCCATCCAGCGTGGCCAGCGCCCCAATCGGGGTCTCACAGGATCCGTCCAGCGCACCAAGGAAAGCGCGCTCGCAATCGAGCCGTTGCCCGGTGGTGGTGTCATGGATCGCGGCCAGCATGGTCTTTGCGCGCTCATCTGCGATACGGCGCTCGATCACAATCGCCCCCTGCGCCACGGCATTCAGCATATCTTCGGTCGGGATAGCGGTTTTCGGCACCTCATCCATCCCCAGACGGTTGAGCCCCGCCATCGCAAGGAACGTTGCCTCGGCCACACCTGCCTCAAGCTTTTTCAGGCGGGTCTGCACATTGCCACGAAATTCGACCACATTCAGGTCGGGGCGTTTATTGAGCAGTTGGGCCTTGCGGCGCAGCGAGGAGGTGCCCACCACCGCCCCCTGCGGCAGGTCCGCGATGGATTTATATTTGAACGACACAAACGCATCACGCGTATCTTCACGCGGCAGGTAACAGTCCAGCACCAGCCCTTCGGGCTGCTCCACCGGCATGTCCTTGCAGCTATGCACCGCGATGTCGATGCGACCGTCCAGCATCGCCTCTTCGATTTCCTTGGTGAAGAGCCCCTTGTTGCCAATCTCTTTCAACGGTTTATCCGCGTCGATCATCGAGCGGTTGTCGCCGGTTGTGTGGATCACCACAATTTCGAACGCCTCTTCCGGCAGGTCGAACGCAGCCATCAGGCGGGACCGGGTTTCAAAAGCCTGCGCCAGCGCAAGCGGGCTGCCACGGGTGCCGATCTTGAAGGGGGCTTCGGCGGTGGGAACGGGGGTGAGATTATTGTGTGTCATGGGCCTCATTTAACATGCAGAATCAACATGTCCATAACATAGGTCAAACACATGCGACCGAGACTATGCTTGACATCGCGGGCCGAACGGGCGAGTGCCGTGATTGAATTGACAGGAAAGGCGTAAGACATGAGCGAGCAAAAGACGATCCTGCGGGCCCTTGCGGGTGAAACGCTGCCGACCCCTCCGATCTGGATGATGCGTCAGGCCGGGCGTTACCTGCCGGAATATCGCGCCACGCGCGCCCAGGCCGGGGATTTCCTGTCGCTGTGTTACAATTCCGAGCTGGCCGCCGAAGTGACCCTGCAGCCCATTCGCCGTTACGGGTTTGACGCAGCGATTCTGTTTGCCGATATTTTGCTGCTGCCCCAGGCCCTTGGCGCGGATCTGTGGTTTGTGACCGGCGAAGGGCCGCGTCTGTCGACCATCACCAGCCAAGGCGATTTCGACAAGCTGGTGGGCAAGGACGACATCCATGATCACCTCGCTCCGGTTTATGAAACCGTGCGCATTCTGCGCCGTGAACTGCCCAGCGAGACCACTCTGATCGGGTTTGCCGGGATGCCCTGGACCGTGGCGACCTATATGATTGCCGGTCAAGGCACCAAGGATCAGGGCCCGGCCCATGCGTTGAAGGCCGAGAACCGCGCCCTGTTTGAAGCGGTGATGGATCGCCTGACCGAAGGCACCATCGAGTATCTGTCGAAGCAGATCGAGGCTGGCGCCGAAGTGGTGAAGCTGTTTGACAGCTGGGCAGGATCGCTGAAGGGCGAGGATTTCCAGAAATACGCGGTGGAACCCGCCCGCGTCATCACGCAGGAACTGAAACGCCGCCATCCGGGCATTCCGGTGATCGGCTTCCCGCGTGAAGCGGGCGAGGGCTATATCGGGTTTGCCAAGGCCACCGGCGTGGACTGCGTGGCGCTGGACAATTCGGTCAGCCCCGAATGGGCAGCGGAAAACGTGCAGGTCGACAGCTGTGTGCAGGGCAACCTCAAGTCGAGCCATATGGTCACCGGTGGCCAGGCGCTGGTCGACGAGACCCGCGCGATTGTGGAAGCGTTCAAGAACGGTCCGCATATCTTCAACCTGGGTCACGGCATCACCCCCGATGCCGACCCGGAGAACGTTCAACTGATGATCGACACGATCCGCAACGGATAATCGGGAAAGGGGCTCTGCCCCTCGCCTTTTCAAGGCTCACCCCGAGGTATTTTCAGCAAGAAAAAGGGCGCGGATCTTATGTCGCGCCTTTTTTGATGCGTGGTTCTACGGGCTTGCCATATGCGCCTATCCCGTGTCTTGTGGCCCAGTTGTATTTTGGGAGGAGCGCCTTATGCGGGTTGGGATTTTTTCGCTGATCATCGCCTATGTTCTGAGCCAGTTCTATCGGGCTTTTCTGGCGGTGATGACCCCTGCGCTGAAGCTTGATCTCGGGGCAACACCCGAAGACTTGGCGCGGGCATCTGGCGCGTGGTTCCTGATCTTTGCCCTGATGCAGTTGCCGGTGGGCTGGGCGCTGGACAATATCGGGCCCCGGCGGCTTGCGGCAGGCCTGCTGGCAATCGGCGGAGGTGGGGGCGCGCTTTTATTTGCCAATGCCACCCATCCTGATCACATCCTTTACGCCATGATGATGATTGGTGTGGGGTGTTCACCAGTGCTGATGGCGTCATATTTCATCTTTGCACGGATGTATTCCCCTCGCGTGTTCGGCACCATGGCGGGCATGGTGATCGGTTTCGGAGCCCTAGGAAATATCGCGGGGGCACTGCCGCTTGCGCTGGCGGTCGAGAGCTTTGGGTGGCGAGCCTGCCTTTGGGCATTGGCCGCTGTTACGTTCCTTGTTGCCCTGATCATCATGGTAACGGTGCAGGACCCCCCGAAAATCTCGCATCAGGATGGGCAGAAAGGGTCCGTTCTGGACCTGCTAAAACTGCCTGCGCTTTGGGCAATTTTTCCGATCATGTTCGTGAATTACGCGGCGGCGGCGGGTCTGCGGGGAAGCTGGGCCGGACCGTTCATGCGCGATCTTTACGGTCTGGATGCCACGGGGATTGGTTGGGTCACCATGGGGATCGCCTTTGCAATGGTTTTGGGAAATTTCGCCTACGGCCCGCTGGATCGCCTGTTCGGCACACGCAAATGGGTGATTTTCATCGGCAACATGATAGCGGTCAGTTTCGTCTTTGCCTTATGGGCGATGCCCGCATCTGGGGTTTGGACCGTGGCCCTCCTGATGGCAGGCATTGGGTTGTTTGCCTCGAGCTTCCCATTGATCATGGCCCATGGGCGCAGCTTTTACCCGCCACATCTGGTCGGACGAGGTGTGACCTTGATGAATATGGTTGGGATCGGTGGCGTGGGCTTTTTCCAGTTCAGCTCAGCCACGGTGTTCAAATCGGCGCAGGCATTCGGAGCGGGCAGCACCGCCGCTCCCTATCAGGCTGTCCTACTTTATTTCGCGGTGCCGATGTTGGTGGGTTGCCTGCTCTATCTGTTCAGTCAGGACCGCATGGACTAAGCCCGCCTTATACAGCGGGGAAAGAAAAGGGCGCCCAAATCAGCACCCTTTTGTGTATTATTTACGAGGCTTTCTTACGGCGACGACTGCCCCCCGGGCGTCCGCCAGATGGCACGCCCGAGCGAGATTTCCCACCAGCCGAACGGCGTTGATCGGATTTGCCACCAGAGGGTTTGCCGCCGCTCTGGTTGCCACCCTGACCACGATGGCCACCACCGGAACGACCACGACCGCCGCCGCCACCCCGACCTTGACGGGTCGGGCGTTTTTCCTCTTGCGGGCGTTCGCCACCCAGCACCGGGATCGAGATTTTCATCAGTTTTTCAATGTCACGCAGCAGGCCCAGCTCAACCCCGGACACAAAGCTGATCGCATCACCATCGGCACCTGCGCGGGCGGTGCGGCCAATGCGGTGCACGTAGTTGTCAGCCACTTCCGGCAGATCGAAGTTGAACACATGGCTCACGCCCGGAATGTCGATCCCGCGTGCTGCGACATCGGTGGCGACAAGCACGCGCGCTTCACCTGCACGGAAGGCTGCAAGGGCGCGGTCGCGCTGGCCTTGCGATTTGTTGCCGTGGATCGACACCGCTTTAAAGCCTTCAGCCACCAGCTTTTTCATCAGCCGTTCAGCACCATGTTTCGTGCGCGAAAAGACCAGCGACAACCCATCGGGTTCGCCCCGCAGATGCTTGATCAGCAGGCGCGCCTTGTCTTCTTTGTCCTGCGCATAATAGACGCATTGGGTGATCTTATCGGCGGCCTTGCCCGGAGGGGTCACCTGCACTTTGGCGGGATCGGTCAGATAAGCGCGCGACAGCTCTTCCATCTGTTTTGGCATGGTGGCGGAAAACAGCATGGTCTGGCGCGGCGTGCCAAGTTCGGGCGCGATCCGGCGCAGGGCGTGGATAAAGCCCATGTCGAGCATCTGGTCCGCTTCGTCCAACACAAGGAAAGTTGCCGTATCCAAACGAATGGCCCGGCGGTCCATCAGGTCAATCAGACGACCGGGTGTGGCCACAAGAATGTCCGTGCCGCGGTTCAGCTGTTCGATCTGGCGGTTGATCGACACACCGCCCACCACGGTCATCACCTTCAGGTGGGTGCCCTTCACATAGTCCCGCAGGTTCACCGCAATCTGGTTCACCAGTTCGCGGGTGGGCGCAAGCACCAGCGCCTTGATCGACTTCGGCTGGCGCTTGTCATGGTTGCGCAACAGCTGGTGGATCAGCGGCAGGCCAAAGGCGGCCGTCTTACCGGTGCCGGTCTGCGCCAGCCCCATCACGTCGCGGCCCGACAGGACCAGCGGGATGGCCTGGGTCTGAATGGGGGTCGGCGTGTCATATCCAGCCTCTGAAACAGAGGTCACCAGCTTCGGGTCCAGCCCGAGCTCTGCAAATTTTGTCATGATCATCTTTCTGGCACGCACACGGGCGCACCGTTTCACACGGGTCAGGGGCCGCGCCACGCGTCAGCCCATCGCTTCGGTTGCGACCAGCGCTCGCGGTGGGGCATATCCCCGTGCAGTATCCTGCCCGCCGATCCGGCCGTCAGCACCCCGCGTGATTTGGGAACTCTTGGGTTGCGCCCCTGAGATATCGGGCGCAAATCACTCTGCCTGCCAGTTTCATTTTGGCGGGCTGCTCACGCGTCAGCCGGACAGAATGCGCCCGTATCACAGCAATTTGGTGACAAGTCAACGAGAAATCATGGCAGATCGTCGGGATTGCCCTTCCACACAAGGTTTTTTTGGTCTAAGGAACCCCCCGTCTTTGGGTGGTTCAAAGACATTGAAAACATAGGAGGCCGTAATGGGCTATAAAGTCGCCGTCGTGGGCGCCACGGGTAATGTGGGCCGCGAAATGCTGAACATCCTGGCGGAACGCCAGTTTCCTGTAGACGAGATTGCTGCGCTTGCATCGCGCCGTTCGCTCGGTACTGAAGTCAGCTTTGGTGACAAGACCCTGACCACCCAGGATCTGGACACTTTCGACTTCACCGGCTGGGACATGGCGCTGTTTGCCGTGGGTTCGGACGCCACCAAAACCTACGCGCCGAAAGCGGCCGCAGCTGGCTGTGTGGTGATCGACAACTCGTCGCTGTACCGCTACGACCCCGACATTCCGCTGATCGTGCCCGAGGTGAACCCGCAGGCCATTCACGACTATAAAAACAAGAACATCATCGCCAACCCCAACTGCTCAACCGCGCAGATGGTTGTGGCGCTGAAGCCCCTGCATGACCGCGCCAAGATCAAGCGCGTTGTCGTGTCGACCTACCAGTCGGTGTCGGGCTCGGGCAAAGACGCGATTGATGAGCTGTGGAACCAGACCAAGGGCATGTATGTCCCCGGTCAGGAAGTCGAGCCGTCGGTCTACCCCAAGCAGATCGCCTTCAACGTGATCCCGCATATCGACGTCTTCATGGATTCGGGCGACACAAAAGAAGAATGGAAGATGATCGTCGAGACGAAGAAAATCGTCGACCCGTCGATCAAAGTCACCGCCACCTGCGTGCGCGTGCCGGTCTTCGTGGGCCACTCGGAATCGGTGAATATCGAATTCGAAGACTTCCTTGACGAAGACGAAGCCCGTGACATCCTGCGCGAAGCGCCGGGCATCCTGGTGGTCGATAAACGCGAAAACGGTGGCTATGTCACCCCGGTGGAATGCGTGGGTGACTACGCCACTTTCATCTCGCGCATCCGTCAGGACGTGACCGTGGAAAACGGCCTGAACCTGTGGTGCGTCTCGGACAACCTGCGCAAAGGCGCCGCCCTCAATGCCGTGCAAATCGCCGAGCTTCTGGGCCGTGAGGTTCTGAAAAAGGGCTAACCCTTTTCACAATCCAATCCAGGAAAGCCCCGCCAAATGGTGGGGCTTTTTTCATACACACCGCCTGCTTTCTTCTTGGTGCAAATACTCCCGCCGGAGGCCGCCGAGCGAAGCAAGGCCACCCCCAACCCCGGGCAAGCACTAAGGGTGCGCAGGCACTGGGGGCGGGAGCACATCCGCTCACGGCAAAGCTCCGCCCGTCCCAAAACTCCCCCTTCCCAAGCGCAGCACAACATGGTCCTCTCGCTATAAGATTGAACCCAAAAGGACATTTCCAATGCGCCGCGCCCTGCTCTTATCCGCCCTGACCACCCTGCCCCTGCCGCTCTGGGCGGATGATTTCTACGCCTCAGCCCCGGTGGTTTCTGCCATCCTCTATCCAGAAGGCGCGACGCAGACCCACCGCATCAAAATCGAGCTGCCCGCGGGCCAGCATCGCCTCTTCCTGCCTGCCGCACCGTTTGAAAATACAGAGGGTGCACCGACTGTCACCCTGGTGGGCGGCGATGCGCATCTTGGCCCCGTCACCATCCTCTTTGATGTCCCCACCATGGATCCGGGACTTCTGACCCCTGCCCAGGCAAAGGCAAAGACTGCGGTCGAGAGCGCCGAGGACACCCTCGTTTCTGCACAGGACAATGTGTCCGGCATTGCGGACAGCATTGCTTCATTGAAAAATGAACTCACCTTTCTGGAAAGCATCTCCGCACCGGACGACACCACATCGGTTGAGGAGTTGAAAGCCATTGCAGCATTGGTTGGCAACCAAACACAGGATGTGCGCAGCCGCATGGCCACGCAGCAGGTCGCGCTCCGCGAGGCAAAAGACCGGCAGGCCGATCTGGAAAAGGCACTCACTGCCGCCCGGAAAGCATATGACCGCCTGTCTCCTCCAGAAGACACAGGACGCCTTGCCATGTTGCCGGTCAATCTGGCAACCCCACAGCTTGTTGAGATTGAGACCACATCCGTTGAATATGGCGGTGGATGGGCGCCGAACTATGATCTGAAGCTGGCAGAGCCCGCCCAAGACAGCCTGACCATCACCCGATTTGTCTGGTTGGATGCCCCGCAAGGCGCGGTTTGGGACCAGATTGACGTGACCCTCTCTACCCAGCGCCCGTCCATGCAGGTGGCCCCCAGCGACCCGCGCGACAAACGCGCTCATATTCGCCAACCACGTCCAGAACCGATGGCATCAACCCGCAGTTTGAAATCCGCGGATATGGCGATGGAAGCCCCGATCATCGAACCGGAATTGGTTGTGGTGGAACCAGCCGCAGGGTTTTCCATCGACACCGGCGGTGTCGCCGTCACCTATCATTACCCCGGCAAGGTGTCTGCGAGCGGGGGGGATGTGCCGATCCTTGAGTTGGGCAGTCTCACCCTACCCGTCACCTCCGAAATCTACGCGGTCCCCCGTCGGGATGACACCGCCTTTCTGGTGGCCCAGCTCATCAACGACACCAAAGAGCCGCTGCTTGGCGGTACGGCACGTATCTATCGCGGTGACAGCTTGGTCGGGCACACGCAGATGCCCTTCCTGGCCGCGGGGGACGACGCGACCCTGCCGTTCGGCCCCATCGAAGGCATTCGTCTTGAACACGTCGTCGCGGACAATGAAACCGGGGATCGCGGTATCATCACCACCACCAACACCCGTGAACAGGACACGCTTTTCCGCGTCACGAACCTGACGGGCAAGACGCATGAGGTGAAAACCTTCTACCCCCTGACCTATTCCGAACAGGAAGATCTGGAGGTCAGGGTCACCGCCACCCCGCGCCCGGATGAAAGCAACCACGATGACAAGCGCGGCCTGTCTGTCTGGAACCTGTCGCTTGCCCCCGGAGAAGAAGCCGAGGTCACGATCAACACGCGTCTGAGCTGGCCCGACGGATGGACGCTTAGCTGGCGGCCTTGACCCGACCTGTCTTCGGGCGTGCCAGCGGGCGTGAAAAAGGCGGTTCTGAGGTATCAGAACCGCCTGTGCACTCTAAGAAACTGCGGGACCGGATCAGATCGCGGATATATTGCTCCACCGAGATACCCGTCACATCTGCGGATCGTTTCAAGTCGACCAGCATCTGCAGCGGCATTTCCAATCTCAACGTCACATCAGTCATGACCCGAGTTTGCGACAGGGTGATTAACGAGAGATAAACACCCCGCCCGTATCAGGCAATTTTCACACCGGCAGAAATCAGACTGGCAGGAAACTGTCCGTTGCCGCGTCGTAAAACTCAAGCCCACCTTCCCCGATATCGGTCCAAAGCCCGTGCAGCGACAGCTCGCCCTTTTCCACCGCCTCGCGCACGAACGGGAACGTCATCAGGTTGCTGAGCGACACGACAACGGCCTGTTTTTCCAGATCCCGATCCGTGATTTCGCCCTCTTTCGCTTCCAAGGCTTCATAGCCCGGTTTCAGCAGGCTGATCCATTTGCCGACAAAACTGCTTTCGTTGGACAGCTCGGGGGCATGCCCTTTGCACATGCCATGGAACCCTTTGACCCCGCCACAGCTCGAATGGCCCAGCACAATCAGATGGGTGACCTTAAGCGCCGTGACCGCATATTCCACCGCCGCTGACGTCCCGTGATAGTCACCGGCAGGTTCAAACGGCGGGACCAGATTGGCAATATTGCGATGCAAGAAAAACTCACCCTGATCCGCACCGAAAATCGACGTCACGTGAACGCGGGAATCACAGCACGAAACGATCATAGCACGTGGACGCTGCCCTTCATCCGCCAGGCGACGATACCATGCTTTGTTCTCGGCATATCCTGTGGCTTTCCATCCCTGGTAACGCTGCACCAGATAGGCGGGAAGTGGTTTCGCATTTTCCATCTTCATCTCCTCCGAATTTCGAACGGTTTTAGTGACAATTCGCTAGGAATTCGAGCGATTTCTATAGGGTAGATATACGCTTTTTTGAGGAACTCCGCCCTATGTTTTTCGCATGAGGGAAAGTTCAAGGGGTGCCGCCGTGCGCGAGATCAGTCATTTGTATCACAAGGAAGCCGTTCGTCTCGATCGGGATCAACTCGAAATCCTGCTGTTGCAGCTTGGGCCCACATCCGCCGACAAGCTTGTCAACCAGGCGCTGGAGGATCTGGCAATCGGGTTGGCGCAGATCAAGAAACACCATGCCGCCGGGCAGGTTCAGGAAACACGCGAACAGATTCGTGCCCTGAAGGCAATTGCCCAGAAACTCGGAATGACCACCCTCGCCCGGATCTGTCGTGACGCACGGGATCTGGTGGGCAGCCCTGATATTGCAGGATGCGCCGCCGTTCTGGCCCGCCTCAACCGCATAGGGGAAGGGTCGCTGATCGCGGTCTGGGACCTGCAGGACATGTCCGTCTAGAAAGGCGGACCACAAAGCCGCCGGGTTGTCATCATGCCGACGTTCCGGGGTTGCAGGCAAAGCAGGCGCACGCCATCTTGGGCAAAACAACCAGATAGGTCAGATTGCCCATGCGCTTTGCCCGCCCCACCCCCGACGCCCTGCCGCTATACGTCATCGACAAGGACGCGCCGACCCAGCTCGACGCGCTGCCAGAGCTTGCCCGCAACTGGGCCAAGGCAAACAGCTTCACGCCGGCGCTTGGGGCGGTGCTGTGTGTTCCGGATCCGCAGGGTAATCTGTCCATGGCGCTGGTCGGCAGCGGCACCGCCAAGGATCGCGCGCGCAAGCGGTTTGGTCTGGCCTCTGCCCGCGCCGCCCTTCCTGAGGGCGTTTATGACCTGAAAAGTGATCTCAGCGGAGACACGCTCGACGAGGCCGCGCTGGGATGGCTTCTGGCGGGGTATCGTTTCAGCCGTTACACTTCTCAGACTGCCCCGAAAGCAGATCTTGTCGCCCCGGAGGGCGTGGATGCGGCGCGTCTTGAGGCGATTGCAGCAGGGGAGGCCCTGACCCGCGATCTGATCAACACCCCCACGCAGGACATGGGCCCTGCTGATCTGGAACAGGCAGCCCGGGACATGGCAAAGACATTCGGCGCCGAGATCCACTCCACCGAAGGATCCGCTCTGCTTGAACAGAATTACCCGATGATTCACGCCGTTGGGCGCGCCGCCGCCCTGCCCACGCGCGCGCCCCGCCTGATCGACATGCGCTGGGGAACAGACGGGCCGCAACTTACCCTTGTGGGCAAAGGGGTCTGCTTTGATACCGGGGGCCTGAACCTGAAGCCCGGCAATTCCATGGCTTTGATGAAAAAGGACATGGGCGGGGCGGCAACGGTTCTGGGGCTGGCGCAGATGATCATGGCGCTTGGCCTGAAACTGCGCCTGCGGGTGTTGATCCCTGCGGTTGAAAACGCTGTCTCGGGGGATGCATTTCGCCCCGGTGACATCCTGACCAGCCGCAAGGGGCTGACCGTTGAGGTCAACAACACGGACGCAGAAGGACGTCTGGTGCTGGCGGATGCGCTTGCGCTGGCCGATGAGGAAACGCCCGACCTGATCATCTCGATGGCCACCCTGACAGGGGCAGCCCGCGTGGCCGTCGGCCCCGATCTGTCCCCGTTCTATGCCACCTCCTCCAAGGATGCCGATGCAATCCGCACCGGGGCAAGCCGCGCGGCCGACCCGGTATGGGAACTGCCGCTCTGGCGCCCCTATGAGACCATGATCGAACCGGGAATAGCAGATCTGGACAACGCACCCGGCGGCGGTTTTGCCGGGTCGATCACGGCTGCCCTTTTCCTCAACCGCTTTGTCACCGACACCCCTCGCTATCTGCATTTCGATATCTACGGCTGGAACCCCACCGCCGCCCCTGCCCGCCCGAAAGGCGGCGTTGGCATGGGCGCGCGCGCCATCCTTGCCGCCCTGCCGGAGCTTCTGCCCCTATGAGCATGCCGAAAACGCCAGATCGCCGACTGACCCCCGCCAACCCGCGCGTCGCCCATGACAGCCTGCGCGGATTGGTCAGCTCGGAACGCTATTCACCGGGCCTGTTGATGCGGGTTGTGTCGCCGGTTGCCGATATTCTGCGCGCCCCCAATGGCCCGCGCGACCGGCAGGCGCTCTACGGCGAACAGCTTCTGGCTCTGGAAGAGCACGAAGGCCACGCGTTTGTGCAGGCCGAGCGGGACGGGTATGTGGGTTATGTCGACAGGCGCTGTCTTGGCCCGGCAGTCGCGTCCACCCACTGGGTCAGTGCTGCCGCCACGCACCTATATGCGACGCCCGATTTCAAGACAATCGAACGCATGGGCCTGTCTTTTGGCGCGCGGCTGGCCATCATCGCAGATCACGGACGGTTCAGCGAAACCGCAGAGGGACTTTTCGTGCCCAGCGCCCATTTGTCAAACCGGGGAGGAAAGCTGAACGATCCCGCCAGCACAGCGGCGCTTTTTCTGGGCACACCGTATTTGTGGGGCGGTAACTCCCGCGCGGGGATCGACTGTTCCGGCCTTGTTCAGGCGGCATTGATCGCAGCCGGATTTGACTGCCCTGCTGATAGCGACATGCAAGAAAAGATCGGCCGCGCCATCCCCGATGCCGCCCCCCTGGCCCGGGGAGATCTGCTGTTTTGGAAAGGTCATGTTGCCATGGTGTTTGACCACGAGCGCCTGATCCACGCCAACGCCCACCACATGGCCGTGGTTCTGGAAGGGATTGACGAGGCAACCGCCCGCATCAAGGCCCAGGGGGATGGCGATGTCACGGCGCGCAGGCGCCTGTGGTAAACGGGTGCCTGTAACGAACAGCTCTTCGTGGTGAGCATCTGCCTGTGGTGCAGGCATTTCCCGCGCGCCATAACCCGCGCCGGGTCAGACGGTGCCCAACTGTCCAGCCTTACTCAACCACGCGGATCAGTTTGCGCTCCAGCACCCGAAGCACCTGTCGCAGGTCATCCCCGCGCTTCAGCACCCGCCCGTCCATTCCCAGCACCGAATACTGCCCCTGGCGCATCCGCAGCCGGGGGCGTTTTTCAATCCGGTACAAAGGATGTTCGGCGCTGCGGCGAAAAACGGAAAACACGGCGAGATCCCGCAGGAAGCTCATCGCGTAGTCACGCCACTCGCCTGCCGCCACCATCCGCCCGTAAAGCCCCATGATCACACCAAGTTCCCGCCGGTCAAACACCACCTGCTCCGGCGGCAAACCGCCCGGCGCGTTGGGATTGGAGTTTTGGATATTCATATGTTCAGCTTGCCTTGCCGCACCGATCAAATCAATCCCCTGCGCCACACGCGGCAACAGGTCCAATGCAAAAAGGGGGAATTGCCCCATTTTTGCCCCGAAAAGAACCGCGAATAATCGCGTTCCCTCCCTTTTGCCGCCGTGGTTGTGAAAGAAAACTGGCCCTGTAGCGAGCGAATGCTCATCCGGTGCCGCAAATTTACAGCCCCCACCCAGTCTGCGGCACCGGAGCTACCTGACAAAACCCTGCCGCTCACAAGCGTGCAGGGTTTGTTGTTTTTGTCACGCCTGATTGCGAAGTGGGTTTTGCGAAACAACACTATTGACCGAGCGGTCAGCTTTGTGCATCCTTCCCGGAAAGCAACAGAAAAGCCCCGGCACAGGGGCCAATGCGACGCTGGGAGGCATGATGACACCCGAAACACGCGCTCGACGCTCGGCGGAGGCCATGTGGGCGGATGATCCAGCCAGTCAGGCCCTCGGCATGACACTGACGGACATCGCGCCGGGTCGGGCGGTCATCACCATGCCGGTGCGCGCAGACATGTCAAACGGGCACGGTATCTGTCACGGCGGGTTCATCTTCACCCTCGCCGACAGCGCCTTTGCCTTTGCCTGCAACAGCTACAACCAGCGCGTTGTCGCGCAACATAACTCGATTACCTATCTTGCTCCGGGTCAGTTGGGGGAGTGCCTGACGGCAACCGCCACGGAAACCAGCCGGACCGGGCGCTCGGGCATCTATGATGTGGTGGTCACGGGGGGGGATGGGCGACAGGTCGCACTTTTTCGCGGTCATTCCCGCCAGATCAAGGGAACACATTTCGAAGAATAGCCATCCGGCCCGGCGGGGGAAGGGACACCACCGCCTTTGGAACGGGGCCGACAATCATTGATGCACCCAAGAGGAGAGGGTGCCGCGCGTCAGGGAGGACCGCATGGAAGATTTGACACCACGCCGCGAAGATCTGGACCCGATCGAGATTGCTTCGCGCGATGAAATTCAGGCGTTGCAGCTGGAGCGTATGAAATGGTCGCTGCGCCACGCCTATGACAATGTACCCTTTTACCGGCAACAGTTCGATGCGGCGGGGGTGCATCCGGATGACCTTAAATCCCTGTCGGATCTGGCAAAGTTCCCTTTCACCGTAAAACAGGACCTGCGCGACAATTATCCGTTTGGCCTGTTTGCCGTGCCGCGCGAACAGATTGCCCGCGTGCATGCCAGTTCCGGCACCACCGGACAGCCCACTGTTGTGGGGTATACCAAAAACGACCTGACCATGTGGGGTTCTGTCGTGGCCCGCTGCCTGCGGGCCTCAGGGCTGCGGCCAGGTGACGTGCTGCACAACGCCTATGGCTACGGGCTTTTCACCGGCGGGCTGGGTGTGCATGGCGGGGCGGAACAATATGGCCTTACCGTTGTGCCGGTCTCGGGCGGCATGACCCAGCGTCAGGTCCGCGTGATCGAGGATTTCGGCGCCACCGGTATCACCGTCACCCCTTCTTATGCGCTGTCCATTCTGGATGAGTATAGCAAGCAGGGGCTGGACCCGCGCAAAAGCCCGCTCAAAGTCGGGATATTTGGCGCGGAACCCTGGACCAACGCCATGCGCGGCGAAATCGAAGAGGCCTTCGACATGCATGCGGTGGATATCTACGGCCTCTCGGAAGTGATCGGGCCGGGTGTGGCCAATGAATGTGTGGAAACCAAAGATGGGCTGCACATCTGGGAAGACCATTTCTATCCCGAGATCATCAACCCGGATACCGGCGAAGTTGTCGAGGATGGCGAGCTGGGGGAACTGGTCTTTACCTCGCTCACCAAAGAAGGTTTTCCGATCATCCGCTATCGCACCCGCGACCTGACCCGCCTGCTGCCGGGCTCCGCCCGCTCCATGCGACGGATGGAAAAGATCACCGGGCGCTCTGACGACATGATCATTCTGCGGGGTGTGAACGTGTTCCCGACCCAGATCGAAGAGCAGTTGATGGACGTGCCGGCCCTCAGCCCTCATTTCCAGATTGAGCTGACCCGCCCGGGCCGAATGGACGAGATGCATATCTACGTGGAAATGGCCGATGGGCAGCCCTCGGAAGGCGCCGAAGCCGCGGCCCGCACCCTGTCTGGCAAAATCAAATCCAATGTTGGAGTTTCGGCAAAAGTCCATGTCCGTGACGCCGGGGCAGTTGCGCGCAGCGAGGGGAAAGCTGTAAGGATCGTTGATAACCGTCCGAAGGAGTAAGAGATGCCGCGAGGGATTGCCCGCGACCACGAAGAAAAACGCGCTGCCATCCGCAAGGGGGCAGCCGACTATTTCGCTGAACACGGGTTCGATCGGGCATCCATGACCGGGGCCGCCAAACATTGCGGTGTCTCAAAGGCGTTGATTTACCACTATTACGACAGCAAAGAGGCGCTTCTGTTCGACATTCTCGACACCCACCTGTCGACACTGGTCGAAGAGGTGGAGGCCGCCCCGGAAACCGATGGGCTGCGTGGTCTCGTGCGGGCCATTCTCGTAGCCTATAAGGGGGCGGATGCCGAACATAAGCTGCAGCTTGACGCCTTGTCCGTGCTGGAACCGGAACTGCAGAACAAGCTTTTTGACCTGCAGCGACGCCTGATCGACATGATGGGGGACGCCCTGAGGGCCGCAGCCCCCGACTCTCTGGCCAATGGCGCCAAACTCCGCCCGGTCACCATGTCGGTCTTTGGTATTCTCAACTGGTATTACATGTGGAACCGCCCCGGCCAGGGGCTGAGCCGCGAGGAATATGCAGATCTGGTCACAGACATGCTTTTGGGTGGGCTGAATGCGCTGTGAAATGCGCTGATCACAATTTCGTCAGTTCCCATTCTCGTTCTCATGCCTAAAGTGTTTCGACTTATTATTGAGACACGATAATGAGGCGAAACGCTCGAAACCTACTGATGTTGCGGGCGTTTCGAAATCAACTTGTGTTTCAAGTCAATCTCGAAACGCTTTAAAGTCAGAGCGAAACCGATACCGTTCCACATATGAGGTCCACATGAACAAATTCACCCTGCCCCTTGCCGCCCTGTCCCTCTCCGCAACCGGGCTTGCCCTGTCAATGGCGCCCGCCCTGGCCCATGACGGCGTTGAGAATCCGGCGGTCATGGCGCGGATGGAAGTCATGAAAGCCATTGGTGGCAGCATGAAAACGCTGGCGGGTATGGCCAAGGGCGAAATGGCGTTTGACGGCGCCAAGGCGGAAGCTGCAATGGCGACGATTGCCAGTGAAGGCATGAAAGCCCCTGCGCTGTTTGAGGCCAATGAAACCGACCCGAAAAGTGAAGCCCTCCCCGTAATCTGGGAAAACTGGGCCGACTTTACCGCAAAATCCGAAGCGATGGTCATGGCGGCTAAGGCCAATGCGGCCCTGCCGGATCTTGCCACATTGCAAGGGTCCCTGGGCAAGGTCGGCGGCACCTGCAAAGCGTGCCACAGCGATTATCGCAAAAAGTAACCCCTTTCGGGATCCGGTTGAATCACAACACGCTCTCGAAACACTTTGGGTCCAAAACCAAGATCAAGGCGGGTCGATCCACCCGCCTTGCGCCACCTGATCAATTACATTGAAAGCTGGTAATCCGGCCCCGGTCATTCACCTTCACATTCAGGCGCTCCGGTCGGTAATCCATCGTCACCGCATCCCCCGGCCGGATGATCCGCGTTGTTCCCTTGTGACCCATCGCCTCAAAAACCGAAAGTGGCTGGCCGATCAGGTATTGAAGGTCCACCGCACCGCAATCTGCACTGTTTGAAGCAAAGCCCACGTCGCCCCCCTGTTCAACCGGGCCAGTCGCCTGACAGGCCGCCAGCCCCAACGCGCTCACCACCACAAGAACACTCGAAAATTTACTGCCAATTCGTTGCATCATATCGTTTTTTCAATGCGGATGTCGCCATAAGCGCACCTCGCGTCGTCCCTCGTATTGATTTCACCCCGAGTTTCGCTCACCTTGAGACAATCCGCAATGGTCCGGTTTTCCCGCCCTATTGCAAAACCCACCCAGGCGTTTTTCGCTTTCTCTTCCGCGGGATTGCCCGCAAGAAAAACCGAAAAACGCTTTGACTTATTGGAGGATACCCATGCGCACCCGTGCCGCCGTTGCCGTTGCCCCCGGCAAACCGCTTGAAGTGATGGAGGTGAACCTTGAAGGCCCCCGCGCCGGTGAGGTTCTGGTTGAAATGAAGGCCACCGGTCTTTGCCACACGGATGAATTCACCCGTTCGGGGGATGACCCGGAAGGTATTTTCCCGGCCATTCTGGGTCATGAGGGTGCCGGCGTGGTGATCGAAGTGGGCGAAGGGGTGACCTCGCTGGAAGTGGGGGACCACGTGATCCCGCTTTACACCCCCGAATGTCGCGAATGCGACTACTGCCTGAATCCGAAAACCAACCTGTGTCAGTCGATTCGCTCGACCCAGGGGCAGGGGCTGCTGCCCGACGGCACCACCCGTTTTTCGATGCTGGATGGCACGCCGATCCACCACTACATGGGCTGTTCGACCTTTGCCCAGCACACCGTCGTGCCCGAGATCGCGCTGGCAAAAGTGCGCAAAGACGCGCCGTTTGACAAGATCTGCTATATCGGCTGCGGCGTGACCACCGGCATCGGCGCCGTGATCAACACCGCCAAGGTCGAGATCGGATCGACCGCGGTGGTGTTCGGCCTTGGTGGCATTGGCCTGAACGTCATTCAGGGCCTGCGCATGGCGGGCGCCGACCAGATTGTCGGCGTGGACCTGAACGACAGCAAAGAAGAAATGGGCCGCCACTTCGGCATGACCGATTTCGTGAACCCGTCGAAAGTGGACGGCGATATCGTGGCCCACCTGATCGAACTGACCGGCGGCGGGGCGGATTACTCGTTCGATGCAACCGGCAATGTGAACGTCATGCGTCAGGCCCTGGAATGCGCCCATAAGGGCTGGGGGGAATCGATCATCATCGGTGTTGCCCCTGCAGGTGCCGAGATCTCGACCCGTCCGTTCCAACTGGTCACCGGCCGGGTCTGGCGCGGCACCGCTTTCGGCGGCGCATCGGGCCGCACCGATGTGCCGAAAATCGTCGACTGGTACATGGACGGCAAGATTGAGATCGACCCGATGATCACCCACAAGCTTTCCCTCGACCAGATCAACGAGGGGTTTGAGCTGATGCACAAGGGTGAAAGCATCCGGGCCGTGATCGAGTTCTGATCCCGGCTGAAATGCAAAGATTGGGGGAGCCGCTTGGCTCCCCTTTTTCGTTGGCACTCCCGCGCAGCCCTTGGGCATGGCTCATCTTCGATGAGCCTGGGGGGGGCGCTGCCCCTCGGCCTGCGGCCTCACCCCGAGATATTTAGTACAAGAAAAAAAGCATACCCCCCATGAGAGATCTTGCCAATACGGCAACTCTGAGTATGTTAGAATTGTTCTAAATAGGAGCTTCCCCATGCTGTCTGGCACCCTCAATCGTCGCCGTTTTTCCGATCTGTCCGATCAGGAAGTCCTTGCATTGGCGATTTCCAACGAGGAAGACGATGCACGGATTTACCGCCAATACGCTGAATCTCTGCGCGAGAGCTTTCCCGCATCAGCCAAAGTGTTTGATGGGATGGCCGAGGAGGAGGACGAGCATCGCCGCCTGCTGATTGACGCCCACAAGGCGCGGTTTGGTGACGTGATCCCGCTTATTCGCCGCGAACATGTTGCCGGGTTTTACGCCCGGCGACCGGTCTGGCTGGTGGAAAACCTCGGACTTGAAACCATTCGGGCAGAGGCGCGGGAGATGGAACGGCAGGCCGAGCAGTTCTATCGCAAAGCGGCGGACCGGACCACGGATGCCAACACGCGCAAACTCCTGGGGGATCTGGCGGCCGCTGAAGCGGATCACGGCAACGTGGCCGGCCAGCTTGAGGCAGAGCACCTGGCCGATCACGCCCGCGAAGAGGAAGATGCCGACGCGCGGCGTCAGTTCATCCTGACCTGGGTGCAACCGGGTCTGGCCGGGCTTATGGATGGGTCCGTTTCGACCCTCGCCCCGATCTTTGCCACCGCCTTTGCCACCCATGACACGCACACGACGTTTCTGGTCGGGCTTGCAGCCTCAGTCGGGGCGGGGATTTCCATGGGCTTTACCGAAGCGGCCTCAGATGATGGCGAGCTTTCGGGCCGGGGCAGCCCGGTCAAACGCGGCTTTGCCTCAGGCATCATGACCACGTTGGGTGGGTTGGGCCACGCCCTGCCCTATCTGATCACCGATTTCTGGACCGCCACCACGATTGCAATCATCGTCGTCTTTATTGAGCTGTGGGCCATTGTCTGGATCCAGAACAAATACATGCAAACCCCGTTTGGCCGCGCCACCATGCAGGTGGTCATGGGGGGCGCCTTGGTCTTTGCAGCCGGTGTTCTGATCGGTGGCGGATGAGGCGTTTGGTCTTTCGGGATCAAACTCCATTGTCGCCGGGCCTGGTTTCATGCTGAATGAGGGCCTTCAGAGGAGGGCCCGACATGTGCGACACAAGTGACAAAACCACCGCTATTCCCACGGTTCAGATCGACACCCCCCGCATGCGCGTGACCGAATGGCGCTTTCCTCATAAAGGGGCGCAAACCGGCTGGCATCGCCACGCGTACGACTATGTCGTGGTGCCGCTTTTCAATGGCCAGCTGCGAATCGAACTGCCCGGCGGAGAGGAGATGATCGCTGAACTGCGCCACGGCGTGCCCTATGCGCGCGACATCGGCACCGAGCATAACGTGATCAGCGACAATGACTTTGAATGCGCCTTCATCGAACTGGAGCTGCTGGAAGATCGACCGGGATGAGGCCCCCTGCAATGCCCCCTTTGCCCCATGCCTGCACAGGGGGACCACTTTTTGCTGCCCAATCTGGCCCGACTTGACTTTTGCAGTTCAATTGCCCCGCAAGGTGCGATAGCCAGTTTTCATGATTGATGTGCTGCTTCAGACCCTGCCGTTTTTCGCCCTGATTGGCCTGGGCTTTGCAGCGGCCGCCCGTGGCTTTTTCCCCCCTGAGGCCACCGCCTATCTGACCCGTTTCGTGTTTTATTTCGCGCTATCGGCCATGCTGTTTCGCTTTGCCGCCAACCTGACCCTGTCCGAGGTCCTGAACTGGCCGTTCATCTGGGCTTATGCGGCAGGAGGGGCCGTGGTCTATGCGCTGGCGACAATCGTCGCTTTGATGCGCCGAGTTGGGGTGGAGGAAGCCGCGGTCGAGGCGCAATGCGCGGTGATCGGCAATACCGGTTTTCTGGGCGTGCCGATGCTCGCGCTTCTGTTGGGAGAGGCCGCAATTGGCCCGGTCATGCTGGTCCTCGCCGTGGATCTGTTCCTGTTTGGCAGCCTGATCGTGATCCTGATCACCGGCCACCGGGATGGCAGGGTCAGCCCGGCCGTCCTGATCAGCGTGGCCAAAGGGCTTGCGACCAACCCGATGATCGTGTCCATCGCTCTGGGCTTTGCCTGGTCCTCCACCGGATGGGCATTGCCTGTGCCGGCCAACCGCTTTCTCGAAATCCTTTCGGGGGCCTCCACCCCCGGTGCCCTGTTTGCCATTGGCGCGTCGCTGGCGGTGAAATCCGCCGAACGCCTGTCGGTGGCAAGCTGGCTGAGCTTTGCCAAGCTGGTGCTGCACCCCGCAGCGGTTGCGTTCTTTGCCTTGGTTGTCTTTGATGTCGCCGCCTATCCGGCAGGGGTCATGATTGCCGCCGCGGGGCTTCCGGTTGCGGGCAATGTCTATATCCTTGCGCAGCATTACAATGTTGCCCCCCATCGCGCCTCGGCTGCGATCCTTATCTCTACACTCCTGTCAATCCTGACGGTTTCCGCCATTCTAGCCTGGGTAAGCTCATGATCCTTCTCACCGGCGCCTATCGCCTTTTCTTCCCCGCCGCCGCCCTGTTTACCGGGCTGGCCATTCCGCTTTGGCTGATGATGTTCATGGGTGCTTCGGATGTGATGAGTGCCCCCTACCTGTGGCACCAGCACGAGATGCTGTTTGGCTATCTGCCTGCTGCCATTGCCGGGTTTTTATTCACCGCCATCCCGAACTGGACCGGACGCCCGCCGCTGGGGCCGGTAGCACTTGCGCTTTTATTCACCCTTTGGGCCTCTGCACGGGTGGCGATGTTTGTGGCGCCCGAAGCGGCCTGGACCCATCAGCTTGCCGTGGCCTTCCTGCCGGTGGTGGCCGGGCTTGCACTTGGCAACCTGATCCTCTCCCAAAACAGCCGGAATTACATTGTCGCAGCGGTGATCTTTGCGCTTGGACTGGCGCAGGCAATGTTTTTGTGGACCGATGCCGATCTTGGACTGACCGCTGGCTTTGCCATGGCCTTTGTGCTGATGGTGCATATTGGGGGGCGCGTCACCCCCGCATTCAGCCGCAACTGGCTGCGCCAACGCAAAGCGCCGCGCGTTCCGGCCCCCTTTGGCCGGGTGGATCAGGTGGCCATCACCCTGACCGCGGCCACCGCTCTCGGTTGGGTGTTTATCGGGGCGACCCCTTTGGTGGGCATGTTCGCCGCCGCCACCGCGGTTGCGCTGGCGCTGCGCCTGTCGCGCTGGTGCGGCCTGTCTGTCCTGTCCGAGCCGCTTTTGTTCGCGCAACATGCAGCCTATGGCTGGTTGGTGATCTCCATGGCCCTGCTGGCGCTACACGGGCTGGGTGAAATGGCCACCGCAAGCCAGCTGCGCCACGCGATTGGCGCAGGGGCCATCGGCTCAATGACAGTGATCGTGATGCTGCGCGCAATGCTGGGCCATTCCGGGCGCCCGCTGGTGGGCAGCAAGCTGGACGTGGCTTTGCTTCTGTGCATTCACCTGGGCGCGGCGATCCGTGTCATGGCGGATTGGTTTGGCGCGCCCATCGGATTCATCCACGCGGGTGGCACATTCTGGGCGCTTGGCATGATCCTGTTTGCAATCCGCATCATCCCCATTGCGCTCACACCGCGCCTGCAAAGCTGAGGCACGTTCCAGTTCATAACCGGTCGCGAATGGGGATCCACGGCCGCAGATTTTACGCTACGGTTCGACATACACACACGCACGCCGCGCCAGGACCATAATCTTTCAGAGGACTGCACAGATGGAAACTCTCTCTCAAAACGCCTGTTTCGGGGGCGTTCAGGGCGTCTATCGCCACAAATCCGATGCCACCGGCACCGATATGACCTTTGGTCTGTTCCTGCCCGCCGAGGCGCAGGATGGGCCGGTGCCGGTGCTGTGGTATCTGTCCGGCCTGACCTGCACCCATGAAAACGCCATGACCAAGGCCGGAGCACAGGCCTGGGCCGCAAATGAGGGAATTGCCCTGATCTTCCCCGACACGTCGCCGCGCGGTGATGGTGTGGCCGATGATGACGCCTATGACCTTGGTCAGGGGGCCGGCTTTTATGTAAACGCCACCGAAGCCCCCTGGGCTCCGCATTTCAACATGTGGGACTATGTCACCGAAGACCTGCCCGAGCTGGTCTTCAACGAATTTGCGCTCGACGCGGATCGACAAGGCATCACCGGCCATTCGATGGGCGGACACGGGGCGCTGACCATTGCCATGACCCTGCCTGAACGCTTCCGCTCCGTCTCGGCCTTTGCACCGATCTGCAATCCGACCGCATCGGATTGGGGCACCAAGCAACTGGGCGCCTATCTGGGCAGTGACAGCACCAAATGGGTGGCACATGATGCCAGCCTCCTGATGAAGAACAATGGGTTCGAAGGCCCCATGCTGATTGACACCGGCACCAAGGATCAGTTCATCGACCTCCTGAAGCCCGAAGCCCTGGCCCAGGCCATTGCCACCCGTCGCCAGCAGGCGGTGTTCCGCATGCAGCCCGGCTATGATCACAGCTATTTCTTCGTCTCAAGCTTCATGGAAGACCATGTCAGCTTCCACGCCGAAGCCCTCTACGCTTAACGCCAGCGCAGCCGGGCGGGAAAGGAAACAGCGATGATCTATGTCGATGCCGATGCCTGCCCGGTAAAAGCCGAAGCCGAAGCGGTGGCCACCCGCCACCGCCTCATGATCTATTTCGTTTCAAATGGCGGGTTGCGCCCTTCGCAAAACCCGCTGGTTGAAATGATCTATGTCGCCGACGGGCCCGACGTGGCAGATATGTGGATCGCCGAGCGGGCCGGCAAAGGTGACGTGGTGGTGACGGGCGACATTCCACTTGCTGCCAAATGCGTAGAGGCCGGTGCGCAGGTATTGCGCCCAAATGGCGAAGCTCTGAACCAGCGCAATATCGGCCAGACACTTGCCACCCGAGACCTGATGGCTGACCTGCGGGCGGCAGACCCATTCCGCCAGGGCGGTGGCAAACCGTTTTCCAAGGCGGACCGCTCGCGCTTTCGCGATGCGCTGGAACGCGCCGTGCAGGCCGCCAAACGCCTCTGAGCACAGATATCTTTCCCTAAGGGAACGGGGCAAAGCCAGCCATTTTTCCCCTTAATCGAAGTCCCCCATTCGGTTTTATCAGAGGCAACTGGGTGCATACCCGACAGTGAGTGAGGGAAAGATGGAACTTGTGATTAGCCTTATCGCAGGTGCCGTGGGCGGCAACGTTGCAGGTAAAACCATCGGGTCTATCAATCAGGGGACCCTGATCAATTCGATCGCCGGTATCTTGGGCGGCGGCCTTGGCGGGCAGTTGTTGTCAATGGTGGGGGCCGGTGGCCTTGCCGGGGGCGGCATGGACCTCGTGGGGATCATCGGCCAACTCGCCTCGGGTGGCGTCGGTGGCGGTGTTGTGCTGGCCATTGTCAGCCTGATCCGGAATGCCATTGCGAAATAATGCTTTGCGGTCAAACCGAGCAGGGTATTTGACACAGGCTATTTCAGGTTCGTTTTATGAGTGCAGGGGGGGCGTCATGCCTCCCCATTTTCATTGCGCTTTCAAGCGTTTCAAGTTTATCCCGAACCGCGTTAAGTCCGCCGGGCAATTTCGGTCACTGTCTGCCCCAGAATGACCGCCCCCGCCGCACCGATCACCCCACCCGCAACACGGTTGAGACGCTGCAAGGCCGTGGGGCTTTTCATCATCCCCCGCGCCTTGGCCGCAAGAAATGCATAGGGCGTAAGCGTGGCGAACAGCACCAAAAAGGTCAGAATCGACAGCTTTGCCCAGGTCAAAAGGCCAATGCTTTCAAGGTCAACCAAGGTGGGCAGCAGGGCGAGGTAAAAGACAATGGGTTTGGGGTTGGACAGTGTCACCGCAATCCCACCAAAAAAGGCCCGCGCGGCCCCATGCCCTTTTTCCCTATGCACCTGCGTCAGCCCCGCCTCGCTGCGCCAGAACTTGTAGGCCAGATAAAACAGATACAGCCCACCCAGGATCTTGACCGCGATAAAGGCATCGGCAAATACCCGGGCCACCGCAGCCAACCCGGCAATTGCAACGCTGAGGTAAATGATGTCCCCCATCGCAATCCCAACCAGCATGACCATCGCCACCCGAAATCCCCCGCCCAGAGATTGCCCCACAAGTGCAGCAATACCGGGCCCCGGAATCACCGCCGCAATCGACAGGGCAAGCGCATAGGTCAACAGGGGGGTGATACTCTCCATCCGGCGGCTCCTCATTCCAGATCCCTCAGGACCCTAGGGGCAACCGATCAAGCAGACAAGGCAAATGACACGCTTTTTAGCCGAATTCGTCGCCTCTTCCCTTGCTTAACCACGCGTCGCTTTGTAGGCATGAAACGACGCATCAAAGAGGGCCTTCTCATGCCGCATAGCGACCCGAAAACCCTTGTTTCAACCAATTGGCTTGAAACCCACCTGAAAGATCCCGACCTGCGGGTGATTGACGCCAGCTGGTTCATGCCCGACATGGAGCGGGACGCAAAGGCGGAATATGACGCCGCGCATATCCCGGGCGCACGCTATTTCGACATCGATGAAATTGCTGACCTGCGGTCAGACCTGCCACATATGGTCCCGCCGGTTGAAAAGTTCATGTCGCGGATGCGCGCGATGGGCATTGGCGATGGGCATCAGGTGGTGGTCTATGACGCGCTGGGCATGTTTTCGGCCGCGCGCGTCTGGTGGATGTTCCGCCTGATGGGCAAAATGGATATCGCGGTGCTGGACGGCGGTTTCCCGAAATGGCAAGCCGAGGGGCGCCCGGTCGAGGACCTGCCCCCGGTGATCCGGGACCGACATATGAGCGTCAGCCGCCAGGCCCATATGATCAAGGACGTCACCCAGGTCGCAGCCGCCTCCAAGCTGGGGGATTACGAAATCATCGACGCGCGCAGCGCAGATCGCTTCCGTGGTGAGGTGGCTGAACCGCGCGAAGGTCTGCGCTCAGGCCATATCCCCAATTCGAAAAACCTGCCCTTTGGCGAGCTGTTCAATGCCGACGGCACCATGAAGGACGAGGCCGGCATTCGCGCCGCCTTTGACGCCGCCAACGTGGACCTTGCCAAACCCGCCATCCTGTCCTGCGGATCCGGCGTGACCGCCTGCATTCTGGCCTTGGCGCTGGAACGCATCGGCCATGACCGCCACGCCGTCTATGACGGAAGCTGGTCGGAATGGGGCATGTATAACGATCTGAAAGTCGCAACCGGAGAATAACGCGATGTTCAACACCCTCAAGGCACAGCCCGTCGATAAGATCATGGCGCTGATGCAAATGTATCGCGAGGACCCTCGTGAAAACAAAATCGACCTCGGTGTCGGCGTGTACAAGAACGCCCAGGGTGTGACCCCGGTCATGCGCGCCGTGAAGGCTGCTGAAAAGGTGCTGTGGGACGTGGAAGGCACCAAATCCTACACCGGTCTGGCCGGGGATCCCGCCTATGGCAACGCGCTGTCCGATCTGGTCCTGGGCAGCGCCAAGGATGGCTCTCGCTTGTCGATGGCCGCACAGCCCGGCGGGACCGGCGCCATCCACCAGGCGGTGGAGCTGATTAAAATGGCCAACGCCGATGCCACCATCTGGCTGTCCGCCCCCACCTGGCCAAACCACCCCTCGATCATCAAACACCTCGGCATGACCATGGCCGAATACCGCTATTTCGACAATGAAACCCGCGCGGTGGATTTCGACGGGATGATGGATGACCTGAAGGGCGTGAAAGCCGGTGACGCGGTGCTCTTGCACGGCTGCTGCCACAACCCGACCGGTGCCAACCTGAACCTTGAGCAATGGAAAGAGGTCGCAACCCTTCTCGAAGCCAAAGGTGCGATCCCCTTCATCGACATCGCCTATCAGGGCTTTGGCGACGGGCTGGAAGAAGACGCCGCCGGTGTGCGCCTGATTGCCCAATCGGTGCCCGAAGTGATGATCGCCGCCAGCTGCTCGAAAAACTTCGGCATCTACCGCGAGCGCACCGGGCTTTTGATGACCCTCTCGGCCAATGCCGATCAGGCTGGCGTGACCCAGCAGAACCTGACCCACCTGAACCGCCAGAACTTCAGCTTCCCGCCCGACCACGGTGCACGCCTTGTGACGATGATCCTGGAAGATGAGGGCCTGAAAGCGGACTGGATGGCAGAGCTGGAAGACGTGCGCCTTGGCATGCTTGGCCTGCGCCAGCAACTGGCGGACGAGCTGCGCACCCGCACCAACTCCGACCGCTTCGGCTTTATCGCCGAGCACCGCGGCATGTTCTCACGCCTGGGCGCCACGCCCGAGCAGGTCGAGAAAATGCGCGTGGATCACGGCATCTATATGGTCGGCGACTCGCGCCTGAACATCGCGGGCCTCAATGCAGACACCGTGCCAATTCTGGCCGAAGCGATTGTGGCGGCTGGCGTTTAAGGTCAAACATCTTAGTTGAGATTGGCGGCTCCCAGATCACTGATTTGGGAGCCGTTTTCATTGTTGGTGTTTAGTGGAGTAAAAACTGCAGCAACCCACCTGCACCGCAGCGATGCCTAGCCGCAATTGGAGAGGTTCACACCAAAACTACCTAAGAATTGTCCGTTACGATTTGTGTAAGAGTGCTCAATATTTGCACCCTTTTTGATATAGGGCCAAGCACCGCTCGAGGGATCACAACTTCGGCCAGTTACGGTTGCGATTTGTTCATCGGATAAGGGGCCAGCCCGGTCAGTATCTAGCACATAGTGGTAGGTGAACACATGCCCGCGCGCCTCTACTTTTACCGCTGTGGTCGTCCCATCTTTGTAGTGTTTTGGCAGCAGCGGTTGAAAGTAAGCAACAATCTCTAAAAGTTCATCTTCCAGTGACTGGCCGCTTTCTTTTGTATCAGCATAAGCATTGGTGATAGCAGCAAAAAAAGACGCCCCCGCTGAAGTAAAGGCACACAAAATTTTAATAAGATTCGCTTTATTAAGCATAAGATATTCGAAGCTCCTGTGCTGAAATCAAAATCTGCACCCCACGTAACACAATGGGTACGACGCAGCATCACCAATCCCCAACATCTTCTGCCTCATAAATCGCCGGCAACTCCGTCGCCATTTGAAGGAGGGTCAGCGCAGCCATCAGAACCTGCCTCTGCAACAGAAATCAAAAGGGGGCGCAAACCGCGCCCCCTTTCTTCTTCCCTGTCGGACTTGCGTCCCCCTCGGCATGCGCTCTGGTTTTCTTCTTGGACCAAATACTCTCGCCGAAGGCATTGCCGCGCCAAAGGCGCGACAACCTCTTACTTAGCTGTTGGTGAACTCCGGATAGGCTTCCATGCCAAGCTCGGCCACATCCAATCCGCGCATCTCATCATCTGCGTCCACCCGCAGACCAACCACAGCTTTGATCAGGGTGAAAAGGATGTAGCTGACCACAAAGGTGAAGCCACCGATGGCCGCAAAGCCAATGATCTGCGTCACAAAGCTCGCATCAGCATTTGTCCAGGCCACAATGAAGGTGCCCCAGAAGCCCGCAATCAGGTGGACCGGGATGGCACCAACAACGTCGTCGATCTTCAGCTTGTCCAGCATCGGCACCGCATAGACCACAATCGCACCACCAACACCGCCAATGATCAGCGCCTGAAACAGCGAGGGTTCAAGCGGCTGCGCGGTGATCGACACAAGACCCGCCAGCGCGCCGTTCAAAACCATGGTCAGATCCGGCTTGCCAAAGCTCACCTGCGTCAGGATCAGCGCGACAACAGCCCCGGCCGCGGCGGCCATATTGGTGTTGGCAAAGATACGGCTCACGTCAGACACGTCCCCAATGGTCCCCATCGCCAGCTGCGAGCCGCCATTGAAACCAAACCAGCCGAGCCACAGGATAAACGTCCCCAGCGTGGCCAAAGCAAGGTTCGAACCGGGCATGGCAATCACACGGCCATCCTTGTATTTGCCCAGACGCGGACCCAGCACCAGCACCCCGGCAAGCGCCGCAAAACCACCAGCCGCATGCACAAGCGTTGAACCTGCAAAGTCCTGGAACCCCAGGCCATCCAACCAGCCGCCACCCCATTTCCACGAGGCCTCGATCGGATAGATCACCCCGGTCAGGACCACCACGAAAAACAGGAACGGCCACAGTTTGATGCGTTCCGCCAGCGTGCCCGACACGATCGACGCGGTGGTGGCGCAGAACATCAGCTGGAAGAAGAAATCCGACCCGACCGAGGCATAGCCCACATCCGCCACATCGGCCCCGACCCCTACAGGCTCAAGCGCAGCCGGGGCAATCGCGCCGAGGAAGCCCGGAATGATCCACGCATCGCCCGGGTACATCAGCCCGTAGCCGACCAGCCAATACATGATCGCCGCAAATGAAAAGAGCGCCACGTTTTTGATCAACTGCATGGTCACATTCTTTGACCGGACAAGACCGGCCTCAAGCATCGCAAAGCCCGCTGCCATCCAGAAAACAAGAAAGCCGCCGATCAGAAACAGAAGCGTTGTGAAAATGAACTGGCTGTGGGCCATCGCCTCACCATCTGCCAGTGCCACCCCGGGGAGCATTGCCATCCCCACTGCGAGTAGTGCTTTTTTCATGTCCATCCCCTCAAATTGCATCCATATCCGTTTCGCCCGTGCGCACCCGCATGGCACTGGCGACATCCAGCGTGAAAATCTTGCCGTCCCCGATCTTGCCGGTCTGGGCTGACTTGGCGATGGTGGCGACCACCGCCTCCGCCAGATCATCCGCCACCACGATTTCCAGCTTCATCTTCGGCAGGAAATTCACGTCATATTCCGCCCCACGATAGATTTCCGTATGTCCGGCCTGCATGCCGAACCCTTTGATTTCCGTTACCATCATGCCGCTCACTCCAAGCCCCACGAGCGCCTCACGCACCTCGTCGAGCTTGAATGGCTTGATCGCTGCAATGATCAGTTTCACGCCTTTCTCCTTTTCGTATTCCAGGTGGCGCAAAACCAAATCACGCCGTCCCCCCTATCGGGGCGCCTTTGCCGGGAAATGGGCAGGGGGCCGGTCGGGAAAGCCGGGATTTATTGGGCGGAAAACGAAGGCTGCGGAAAAATGCTGCGCGTGCAAAACGGGTTTGCCCATTTTTTCACCATTGGGAAAGCGTGCGGTTCCTTGCGCAATCACCGTGGGAAAGCTCGCTCAGGGGACAGGATCGGGCTACACAGATCGGTGTTGATTCGTTACCTTGGCCCCAACGAGCAGACCTGGACCGCAAAACCGGCCCCCAAAACTGGACCTGAATATAATGAGCCAATCCGGCCGAAAACGCCCCGTTCTGGTGGCGGACAAACGCTACCCGTCGTCCTCTGCAGCTGCCAAGAAGCCTGCTGCAAAGAAACCGGCAAAGGCAAAATCCCCCAAACGCAGCCCCAGACCAAATGGCGGGGGTGGCAACAAGGGTGGCGGCGGCATCCTGATGTGGCCGGTCCGCATGGTGCAATGGCTGATCCGGTTGACGTGGAGACTGATCTGGAAAGGGGCGCTTGTTGTGGCGCTGATTGTCGGTCTGGCCGTGTTCTATTTCGCCTCGACCATGCCGGAACTGACCACCATGCTGGACGGGCGGGCCAAGGGATCGGTGACCATTCTGGACCGATACGGGCAGGTTTACGCCTGGCGCGGCGATCAGCGTGGCGGCACCGTGACCACCGAAACTGTCAGCCCATATCTGCGTGATGCGGTTGTGGCTTCGGAAGACAAACGCTTTTACCGCCACCTGGGCGTCAGCCCGCGCGGCGTTGCCTCTGCCATTCGTATCAATATGCGCGAAGGGCGCGGGCCCTTGTCTGGCCACGGGGGCTCAACCCTCACCCAACAGGTGGCGAAACTGCTTTGCCTTGGCGTGCCTTACGACCCGGACCAGTGGGAGAGCGAGGCCGATTACGAGGCCGATTGCCGCCGCGGCTCTCTGTGGCGCAAGATCAAGGAAGCGGTCTATGCGATGGCGTTGGAGGCGAAGTTCTCCAAGAATGAAATTCTGACCATCTATCTGAACCGTGCCTATCTGGGCGCGGGGTCACACGGGTTTGACGCAGCTGCGCGCCGGTATTTTGCCATTCCAGCATCTGACCTGAACCCGGCACAGGCGGCGATGCTGGCTGGTATGCTGCCCAAACCGTCGATTTACGCGCCGACCAACGACCTGAAACGTTCTCAGGATCGCGCGGCCACCGTGCTGCGTTTGATGCGTGAACAGGGCTATATCTCGACCGCAGACGAAAAGAAGTATCAGAACAATCCCGCCACCCTGTCCGCCGCAGCCAAGGCGCAGGCCGGGGGGTATTTTGCCGACTGGATCATGCGCGATCTGCCCGCCTTCCTTACTCGTAAAACAACCGAGGATGTGGTGATCAAATCCACCCTCGACCCGGCCATCCAGACCGCTGCCGAAGACGCTATCGACTGGGTGTTCGAAAACAAGGTGCGCGAAGGGTCAAAAGCCCAGGCCGCCATCGTGGTGATGAGCGCCGACGGCGCCGTGCGGGCCATGGTGGGGGGGCGCGAAAAACGCGTCGTCGGGGCGTTCAACCGGGCCACCCAGGCAAAGCGCCAGACCGGCTCTTCGTTCAAACCCTTCGTTTATGCGGCGGCCCTGGATCTGGGCTATAACTGGAATGATTTCGTGCTGGACGAGCCCTATTGCTTGAACGTTCCCGGCTCTGGCCAATGGTGCCCGAAAAACTACACCCGCAAGCATTACGGCAATGTCAGCCTGACCGAGGCGCTGACCAAATCCCTGAACGTCCCCGCCGTGAAAATCTCTGAAACCGTGGGACGAGAGGCCGTCAGAACCGTGGCCGAGAGCTTTGGCATCGAAAGCGACCTCGCCGCCGGGCCGGCGCTTGCCTTAGGGGTGTCGGAAAGTTCGCTTCTGGAAACCACCGGTGCCTATGCCGGGATCCTCAATGGCGGGTCATCGGTCACTCCTTACGGGCTGACCGAACTGACATTGGTGGGCGACAAGGACCCGTTGATGACACAGACCGGCGGCATGGGCGAGCGCGTCATCACCCCCCGCGCAGCCGAGCAGCTGGTCTATATGATGAACCAGGTTGTCGAGAAGGGTTCGGGCCATCGCGCGCGCATCAAGGGGCGTGAAGTCGCTGGGAAAACCGGCACCACCCAAAGTGCGAAGGATGCGTGGTTTGTCGGATTCACGGCTGATTACGTGGCCGGGGTCTGGATGGGATATGATGACAACACTCCGCTGAAGGGCGTCACCGGCAGCGGCCTGCCCGCCGAAATCTGGCAACACGCCATGGCCAAAATCCATACAGACCTTCCCGCCCGCCCCCTTCCCATGATCCGCCCCAATGCGGCCCCTCAGTTTGAAGGCGATACGTTCTCATCCGATCCGGGCACGGCGCCGCGCGCACCGTCACAGGAAGGCACCAATCTGGGGGATGTGGTTGAAGATGTGCTGATCAACGTGATCCGCGGCATCTTTGGTCAGGGGAATTGAAGCATCGGCAATTGAGGCCCGGAGAATTGATCCGACCGGAAGGATCGGGGGATCGACCTTGCGACCCAAAAATCGCATTGCAGATCCCCCTCAGCAATGACATGTGAGGCCCGCAAAACGCCCAACGCGAATCAAGGTCGGAGCCCCCATATGAACTGGTTGATTGATGCCGCTGCCGTGATGGTCATTCCTGCGGTCCTCCTGTCGTTCTGGATTACATCCCGACGTCGGGAATTTGCAGCACTGCGGGCCAGCGGGCAAAAGCTCAACCTGCGACTTGCGACCCTTTATGCGGGCTATCAGCGTCCGTTCGGCGATCCGCTGCGCGCCAGCCACATCCGCATGGCCCGGATCGGTTTCCTGCATTGGGCAATGATGCTGGCAGGGTTCATGATCGTTTTTGTCGCGGGCATGTCGTCGCTGCTGCTGAGCTGAGCCGCCCCGCCCACAAAAAAACCCGACCCACGATGGGCCGGGTTTTATTGTTTGGCAGGGTGTGCCGGTCAGTATTTTGCCAGATCCCGGATCAGCAAATCCAGATCCCCCTTGCGCTTGTCCAGCATGGCGCCGATTTCCTTGCGCTCGGATTTCACGATCGAGATGCCTTCGACCTGCATGTCGATAAATTTGCCATTTTTCGAGGACACGATGAACACCACATCGAAGGGCGCCTTGCCCTGCAATTTGGTCATGGTCAGAACTTCGAAACGGCTTTTCACCTGCTTGGAGCTGACCACCTCGATCTTGCCCCCTTCGAACTCACGAAAACGGCTGCCGTAACGATTTGCGATATACCCGGTGAAGGCCTTGGTGAACGCGCTTTTCTGCGATGCCGAGGCCGAACGCCCGTCAACACCCAGCGCGGCCAGCGCAATAAAGTCGGTATCCGCATATTGCCGGAACACCCCTTCAAAGCGACTGATCATCTTGCTTTCCGGCATGCCGGAATTGATGATCGAGTTGATATCCGCAACCACCTTGCCAATCAGCTTTTCAGCCTGACCAGCGGAAATCGCGGCAAGCGCCGCCCCTGGCAAAGCAACCACGGCGGCCATGCCAGCCAATACCGTGCGTCGGTTCATGAATGTCATCTTACCCATCATACGCCTCATACAAATCATCAAGTTCATCATCCTCGACCACCTGCCCCAACTCATACCGGCGGCTGTCGAGATAATAGAGCTGCAAGGTCGCGTAGCCGTCGCCCTCGCTGTAAAGAATGCTGTCAACACTATCGGCAAAATCATAGCGATCGCCGAATTTCGACATCACCCAAGCACCTTTCGGCACATTGGTCCAGCCCGTCGGCAAAACATAGCCGAGCGGGTTCAGCACGAAATCTCCGACAATGCCAAGCGTGTCGCGTTCGGTGGAGGCCCCAAAGAAGGGCAGCACCACGTAATCCCCTTCGGCCATGCCCCAGACATGCAGGGTTTCGCCAAAATCACTCTCGCGTTCTTCCAGCCCGATATCGCTGGCCACATCAAACAAACCCAACAGACCAAAGGTGCTGTTGAACAGGAACCGCACCGTATTGTGCACCGCGTCGTCGATCTGCCCCTGCAGCAGCTTGTTCACCACGGTTCCCGGAAGGCTGGCGTTATCCGCGAAATTGGCAACCGCCGTGCGGGTTGGTTTCGGAACCTGGCCATAGACCTGCGCAGCCGGGCTGACCAGCATCTGGTCAAGCGCGATATTCGCTTTATGAGTGCGCCGGTTCTGCACCTCATGCGGGTCATCATATCCGGCAGGCACCGGCGCCTTGGCACAGGCGCCCAGCACAACCAGCGCGATCGCGGCAAAAACATGCGTCTTTTTCATCGTCAGCAGCCAGACAAGCCACCTCCGAATCCCGGTGGCCCGCCCCCTTTAAGTGGTATAGATATCCAACAGACACATAGAGATTGGGACGTGAATGCCCAGAGGGCAACCGTTTTGAAGGCCGAGATGTGACTATTTGGCGACAGAATGCCAAGCACGCTCTGGGTGATATTTTTTGTAGATTATTAAGGTTATTTGAGCATGCTGGGTGAACAAAATCGAGGCACGATGCGACAGGATATTCTGGAAAACGGCAAAGAGGAACTGCGCCGTGTGTGGCGTAATTACCGGGGGTTGCTTGTGGCTGCCGGAGTTTTCTCTGTTTTCGTCAATCTCCTCATGCTGACCGGCCCGATCTACATGCTGCAGGTCTATGACCGGGTGCTGGGATCACAAAGCATCGAAACACTGGTCGGGCTGACACTTGTGATGGCCTTCCTGTTTCTTGTTATGGGGGTGCTTGATTACGCCCGCGGCAGGGTGCTTGGTCGGATCGGCGCAGGCTTTCAGACCGATCTGGAACGACGGGTGTTCTCCTCCTCTCTGCGGCGGCTGGCCAGACACACCGGCACCACCAGCCACAGCAATAGCCTGCGCGATCTGGAAGCCGTGCAGCGCTTTGTCTCCAGTCCCGTTTTTACAGCCGTTTTCGATATTCCCTGGACACCGGTTTTCCTTTTTGCGATTGCCATTTTCCACCCATGGCTGGGTGCTCTGGCGGTTGCCGGTGGCCTGGTTCTGGTGGTGATCGCCATCCTGAACCAGATCCGCACCCTGCCCCCTGTCGCCCAGGCACAGGCGGCAAGTTCCCAGGCCGAACACATGCTGGCACAGCTCCAGGCTGAAGCCGAGATGATCCGCGCGCTGGGAATGCAGGATGCCGCCTTTGATCGCTGGCATCAGGTCCGCCATCACGCCCTTGTCGAAAACCTGACCAGCGCAGATCAATTGGGCCGCTTCTCGGCCCTGTCCAAAACATTCCGACTGTTTTTGCAATCTGCCATGCTGGGGCTGGGCGCATATTTGGCCATTCAGGGTGAGATTTCCCCCGGCGCCATGATCGCAGGCTCCATCCTGCTGGGGCGCGCCCTTGCCCCGGTGGATCTGGCCATTGGGCAGTGGCAGGTGGTGCAACGCGCGCGTTCGGGCTGGCGGGGACTGTCGGAACTTCTTGCAGAAATCCCGCAAGATCCCGAGCGGATGCAACTGCCGCGTCCCCGCGCGGAACTGACCGCCGAAAACGTTACCGTGGTGCCGCCGGGACAGAACGCGGCCAATCTGCGGATGGTGAATTTTTCACTCGCTCCGGGGCAGGCGCTCGGGGTGATCGGTCCTTCCGGCTCCGGCAAGTCAACACTTGCGCGGGTCATCACCGGCGCCTGGTCCCTTGCAGGAGGGAAAATGCGTCTGGATGGCGCCGCGCTAGAACAGTTTGACCCCGCTGTTTTGGGGCAGCATATCGGGTATCTGCCGCAGCGCATCACCCTGTTTGACGGCACCATTGCGGAAAACATCGCCGGGCTGGCCCCGCGGCCCGACCACGAAAAGGTGGTTGAGGCCGCCCGCCGGGCTGATGCACATGACATGATCCTGCGCCTGCCTGACGGTTATGACACCCATATCTCCGGGTCCGGCGGCATGTTGTCCGGTGGGCAGATGCAGCGCATCGGCCTGGCCCGCGCGCTTTACGGTGAACCCGTGGTTTTGGTGTTGGATGAGCCGAACTCGAACCTTGATAATGAAGGGACACTCGCCCTGAACAAGGCAATCCGAGACATCAAATCTCGCCAGGGATGTGTCATCATCATGGCCCACCGCCCCGCAGCCATTGCCGAATGCGACCTGCTTTTGATGCTCGAAGCGGGGACAGTGCGCGGCTTCGGCCCGCGTGATGAAATTCTCGCCAGACATGTGAAAAACGCCCAGCAGATCAGATCCCAACAGGGGCAAGGGGGCGTGCAATGACACAGCCCTCCCCCACCAGTCCCTTCTCGGCTCGACGCCCCCTGACCCTTGGCATCCTGGCGCTGATCTTCCTGATTGGCGGGTTCGGCTCATGGTCACTCCTGGCCAGCATCTCGGGTGCCGTGATCATTCCCGGCGCCATCGAAGTCGAACAGAACCGGCAGATCGTACAGCATCCCGATGGCGGCGTTGTTGCGGATATCAACGTGAAAGAGGGGGATCTGGTAGAGGCTGGGGAAGTCCTGATCCGGCTGGATGCAACCCTTCTGCAATCCCGCCTGAATGTGGTCGAAGGCCAGTATTTCGAACTATTGGCGCGCAGCGCGCGGCTGGTTGCGGAAAGGGACAATCTGGACAAGCTGAGCTTTGCGCCGGAACTGCTGAATGCAGCACAAACCCATCCAGACATCGCCGCGCTGGTGGCGGGGCAGGAACGCCTGTTTGTCTCGCGCCGCGAAACACGCGCCTCACAGACCGAACAACTGCGCAAACGCGTCGGCCAGATTAACAGCCAGATCTCCGGCCTGCAGGCGCAGGAAACGGCGCTGAACCGGCAGCTGGAGTTGATCCGCGCAGAATTGGCCAGTCAAAAATCGTTACTTGAAAAAGGCTTAACTCAGGCCAGCCGGGTTCTGGCACTGCAACGCGAGGAGGCCTCTCTGGCGGGCCGTATCGGAGAGCTTATTGCAGGGCGTGCACAGGCCGCGGGGCGTATGACCGAGATTGAGCTGCAGATTACCCAGCTTGCGGCCCAAGGACGTGAAGAGGCGATTTCCGCGCTCCGCGACATGGAAACCACCCGGCTGGAACTGGCCGAACAACGGATCAGTCTGCGCGAACAGATGCATCGCCTCGACATCCGCGCACCCGTGTCCGGCGTGGTGCATGGGATGCAGATCTTTGCCGAACGCTCGGTACTGCGACCGGCCGACACGGTGCTGTTTCTGGTGCCGCAGGACCGCCCCCTACGCATCGCCGCACAGGTCAGCCCGCTGCACATAGATCAGGTCCATGTCGGACAGGAGGTGCGGCTGCAGTTTTCAACCTTTTCCACCCGCACCACCCCTGAACTGCTTGGAACCGTGATCACCCTGTCCCCTGATGCGTTCCGCAATGACAGCACCGGGGAAAGCTTCTATCGCGCCGAGATTGCGCTGAATGAGGGTGAAATACAGAAACTGCCCGAAGGGGCCACCTTACTGCCCGGCATGCCGGTGACGGGCTTTGCCCGAACGCAGGAACAGACACCCTTCACCTATCTGGTGAAACCGTTCACTGATTATTTCACCAAGGCGTTTCGGGATCGCTAATGGACGCATTTCGCCTTTTCCCAGCCCCGGAAGCAGGCTAGCGTCCGGGGAAATGACATGAGGAGAGACGCGACATGAGCGGATATGAACAACGACTGGCCGAAATCGGTGTCACCCTGCCCGACGCCCCGGCCCCCGCCGCCAACTATGTGCCTTATGCACAGGTCGGCAACCTGGTGCATGTATCCGGGCAGATCTCGATGAAGGACGGTGCTTTCATCACCGGAAAACTGGGGCAGGATCTGGATGCAGACGCCGGGGCCGCCGCCGCCCGCCAATGCGCCATTGCCCTGCTGGCACAGGTCAAGGCCGCTTGCGGCGGAGACCTCGACCGTCTGGTTCGTGTGGTAAAGCTGGTGGGTTTTGTAAACTCGACATCTGATTTTGGAGATCAGCCCAAAGTGATCAACGGCGCGTCCGACTTTATGGTCGAAGCCCTTGGAGAGGCCGGTCGTCATGCCCGTTCCGCCGTTTCAGCAGCCAGCCTGCCCTTCGGCGTAGCCGTGGAAATCGAAGGGATTTTCGAAGTCAAATGACGCCCCTTCCCCCCTCATTCTTCACCGCTCCCATCGCACACCGCGCCTTTCACAACGTGAAAAATGGCCGGCCGGAAAATTCCCGCGCTGCGATCGAAGCCGCGGTGGAGCGCGGTTACGGCATCGAGATCGACCTGCAATTGTCAAAGGACCGGCAGGCAATGGTTTTTCACGACTATGATCTCGCCCGCCTTGCCGACGCAACGGGACCCATTCAGCAGCGCAGCGCGGATGATCTTGGCGCCATTGGGCTGCGCGGCGGGAATGAGGGGATCCCCAGCTTTGACGAGGTGTTGGCGCTAGTCGCGGGGCGGGTTCCGCTTCTGGTCGAGATCAAGGATCAGGACGGGGCAATGGGGCCACGCACCGGCCAGTTGGAACAGGCTGCGGCCCAGTGCCTGGAGCATTACAGGGGAGATGTGGCAATCATGTCCTTCAACCCCCACGCCATCGCCGAATTTGCAAAACACCGGCGCGATCTGCCGCTTGGACTGGTCACCTGCGCCTATTTGCAGGAGGATTGGCCCTTGCTGCCCGCCGCGACCCGTCGCCACCTGCGCGACATCCCGGATTTTGACCGTGTCGGGGCGGGTTTCATCAGCCATGATGTCAATGACCTGACCAACCCTGCGGTGCGCCGGTTGAAGGATCGCGGATTGCCGGTTCTGTGCTGGACGGTGCGTTCGCAAGAGGTCGAAGAAACAGCCCGACAGATTGCAGACAACGTGACCTTCGAAGGGTACGAGGCTTGACCCCCCGGGCGGTGGCTGCCTCAATGGGCTGGTGACTGACACCCAGATCGAAATCCGCGCCCATGCCTCACTTTCCGCCATTTCTGCTGCGGATTGGGATGCCTGTGCCTGCCCCGAGGCCATAAACGGGCGGGCGGTTGACCCGTTCACCACCTATCGCTTTCTCTCTGCCCTCGAAAAATCCGGCAGCGTCGGGGGACAAAGCGGTTGGCAGCCGCATTACCTGACAGTTCACACGGAAGGGCAGTTGATCGCCTGCGCACCGCTTTACGCAAAATCCCACAGCCAGGGCGAATATGTGTTCGATCACAGCTGGGCCAATGCTCTCGACCGGGCGGGTGGGCGGTATTACCCCAAACTGCAAATCGCTGTCCCCTTCACCCCGGTCACCGGGCGTCGCTTCCTGACCCGGCCGGGATATGACAGCATCGGGCGCGCTGCCCTGGTGCAGGGGGCGGTTCAGATCGCCGCTGACAATGAGCTCTCATCGCTCCACGTCACCTTTTGCACCGAAGAGGAACGCAAGGCGGGTGAAGCGATGGGGCTTTTGCCACGCGAAGGGGTGCAATATCATTTCGAGAATTCCGGGTTTGCGGATTTTGACAGCTATCTGGACAGCCTGACCTCTCGCAAACGCAAATCAATCCGTAAGGAACGGAGGGTCGCGCAGGGTTTTGGCGGCGAGATTGTATCCCTGACCGGAGCGGAGCTGCGCCCGGAACACTGGGATGCCTTCTGGTCCTTTTATCAAGACACCGGGGCGCGCAAATGGGGCAGCCCCTACCTGACCCGAGCGTTCTTTGATCTTGTCCAGGAAGAGATGCGCGATGATGTGTTGCTGTTTCTGGCCCTGCGAAATGGGGCACCGGTCGCGGGCGCGTTGAACTTCATCGGTCGCAACACGCTTTTTGGTCGCTATTGGGGGGCAACCGAGCATCACCCCTGCCTGCATTTCGAACTGTGCTATTATCAGGCCATCGAATATGCCCTGCGCCATGGGCTTTCTCGGGTCGAAGCCGGGGCACAGGGCGAACACAAACACGCACGCGGCTATATCCCCACGCGCACCCATTCATTGCACTGGATTGCAGATGAAGGTTTGCGCGAGGCAATTGACCGTTTCCTGCGCGAGGAGGCCGCGTTTATTCGTGAAGACATGGATGCCTTGCAGGAGTTGAGCCCGTTTCGCAAACCCGCAGAGGACGAAAGATGACACGGCTGACTGAGGAAGAACGCAACACGCACTTGCCGCCACTTCTGAACAATGGGTGGCGTATCACCAATGATCGTGACGCCATCCACAAGGCATTCCGGTTCTCCGGCTTTGTTGACGCATTCGGTTTCATGACCCGCGCCGCGTTTTTTGCCGAAAAATGGAACCACCACCCGGAGTGGTCCAATATCTACAATATTGTGGATGTGACGCTTACATCCCACGATGTTGGCGGGCTCAGCCTGCGTGATGTGAAGCTTGCACAAAAGCTTGATGCGCTTGCGGGCTAGGATTATCTGCTGAAATCGTTAAAGCATTTCGGGATAGACACAGGGCGGGTCCAGAAGGCCCGGATCAGGAGAAGAACATGAGCCATATCATTGTGATCGGTGCAGGTCAGGCGGGCGCATCCCTTGTGGCAAAGCTGCGCAATTCCGGCTTTGAAGGCCAAGTGACCCTGATTGGTGAAGAGAGTGCCCCCCCTTATCAACGCCCGCCCCTGTCCAAAGCCTATCTCTTGGGGGACATGGCGCTTGAACGGCTCTATCTGCGGCCTGAAAGTTTTTATGCAGAGCAGGACATCACGTTGCGGCTGAGCACCCGCGTGGACGCGATTGACGTTGCCGCGAAACAGGTGGTGATCGGTGGTGAACGCCTTGCCTATGACCAGCTGGCGCTGACCACCGGGTCCGCCCCGCGACACCTGCCCGCCGCGATTGGGGGCGATCTGGCAGGCGTGCATGTGGTCCGCACCCTGGGTGACGTCGACAGGATGGAACCCGAGTTTTCCGAAGGGCGCCGGGTGTTGATTGTCGGCGGTGGTTATATCGGGCTGGAGGCCGCAGCGGTTGCCGCCAAAAAGGGGCTTCAGGTCACGTTGGTGGAAATGGCAGACCGGATCCTGCAACGAGTTGCGGCACCGGAAACCTCTGATTATTTCCGCACACTGCACGCAACCCATGGGGTCAGGATCCTCGAGGGGATCGGCCTTGAAACCCTGACGGGAGACGGGCGTGTCTCGGGCGCGCGGCTTTCCGATGGGACCGCGCTTGAGGTGGATTTTGTCATTGTTGGCGTCGGCATCACGGCCAACACCGCCCTCGCCGAAGCAGCCGGGATCGAGATCGAAAACGGAATCAAGACCGGCGTTCAGGGGCGCACATCAGCCCCCGATATCTGGGCGGCCGGGGACTGTGCCTCCTTCCCGTATCGGGGCGAGCGGATCCGGCTGGAAAGTGTGCCAAACGCAATTGATCAGGCAGAAGTGGTCGCGCGCAACATGATGGGAGAGGGTGTGGAGTATCTGGCCAAGCCCTGGTTCTGGTCCGACCAATATGACGTAAAACTCCAGATCGCGGGTCTGAACACAGGATATGATCAGGTGATCACGCGCCCCGGCGACAAAGAGGGCGCGGTCAGCTTTTGGTATTATCAGGGCGACACGCTTTTGGCGGTGGATGCGGCCAATGATCCTCGCGCCTATATGATTGGAAAACGGCTGATCGAAGCCGGAAAGTCCCCTGCCTCAAAGGCCGTGGCGGACACAGGCATCGAACTGAAGTCGTTGATGTAATGCGGATTATTTCTGGCAGATTTCGCGGGCTCGCACTGGCAAGCGTTGGCAAGGGGGATGCGGGGGCCCATCTGCGCCCCACCACCGACCGGGTGCGCGAGAGCCTTTTTTCCATGCTGACCGGTGGTCGGTTTGGCGACCCGATCAACGAGGCCCGCGTGTTGGACCTGTTTGCGGGGACCGGCGCGCTGGGGCTTGAGGCGCTTTCACGCGGGGCCGCCCATGTCACGCTGGTGGATGATGGGCGAAAGGCTCTTTCTCTCATCCGGGAAAACATCGCCAAATGCCGCTGTCAGGACGAGGTGACAGTGGTCAAACGGGATGCCACCCGACTGCCGGAAGGCACGGCGCATAACCTGATCTTCCTTGACCCGCCTTATGGCAAAGGTCTGGGAGAAAAGGCGCTGAGCGCAGCCATCGCCGGGGGCTGGATCGCGCCGGATGCGTTGATCGTCTGGGAAGAAAACACCGAGATCACCCTGCCAGAGGGCATCCGGCTGCTGGACAGCCGCCGCTATGGCGACACGGTGATTTCAATCTGCGAGCCGGCGGAATAAACCGCCGCCTTCCGGCATCACTCCCAGGTTGGGTGGAACTTTCCTGCGGGGGAGAGGGTGAAGATTTCACACCCTTCGGCGGTCACGCCAACCGAATGCTCAAACTGCGCTGACAGGGATTTGTCGCGGGTGATCGCGGTCCAGTCATCACCCAAGATCCTTGTGTCAGGGCGGCCCAGATTGACCATCGGTTCAATGGTGAAAAACATGCCTTCCTCCAGAACCGGGCCGGAGCCTGGCCGACCGTAATGCAACACGTTGGGGGGGGCATGGAACACCCGGCCCAGACCATGCCCGCAGAAGTCGCGCACCACGGACATTTTCTGCGCTTCCACGTATTTCTGGATCGCGTGCCCGATGTCACCAAAGGTGTTGCCCGGTTTGACCGCTGCAATTCCTTCCATCAGCGCCTGATGGGTGACATTGATCAGGCGGTCCGCGAAGGGTTTGATTTTGCCGACTTTATACATGCGCGACGTGTCGCCATACCAGCCGTCAACAATCACGGTCACGTCGACATTCAGAATATCACCCTCGATCAGTTCATCATGTTTGCGCGCAGATTTCTCGTTCTTGCCTTTCGGCACTTTTGAGCCGGGGATACCGTGACACACCACGTGATTGAGCGAGATGCACGAGGCGTGTTTATACCCTTTGTAACCGATCGTGGCGGACACGGCGCCCGCTTCGTCCACCATATCCTCGATCGCCTTATCAAGCTCAGCCGTGGTCACCCCCGGCGCCACCATCGGTGCAATCCGGTCGAGGATCTCAGCGGCCAGTTGGCCCGCCGCCTGCATGCCTGCAAAATCCTCGGGGTTATAGAGGCGGATCCCTTCTCTGGTCACGCGCATCTTGTCATCCATCGACGTCATCCTTCAACGTATCCTGGGCCGCATGGCCCCTTTGCGCCTTAAATAGGCCAGTCAGGCAAGAATCGCCAGAGGCTTGCCAATATCGACACCTTCCGGGCTGATCACCGTATCATAACAGATCACCTCAACCCCTGCCGCACGGGCCTGATCAAAAGCTGCGGCATAGGTCGGGTCGATATCCCGGGCAAGGTCGAAACGGTCGCAATCCGTGCGCTGCACAAGATAGAACATCACCGCCCGATGCCCTTCCCCCACCATTTTTTCCAGTTCCGCCAGATGTTTGGCCCCGCGGGCGGTCACACTGTCGGGAAACTCGGCCAGCCCCGCCTCGCGCGAAAGGGTGACGGATTTCACTTCGACATATGTCAGCGCAGCGCCTTGCAGCAGGAAATCTATCCGGCTCTTCTCTCCGTATTTCACCTCAGGTCGCACCTGATCATAGGCCCCCAGTTCCCGAAAGGCGCGGGCCTCAAGCGCCGCTTTCAGCGCACGGTTTGGAACAGAGGTGTCTACCCCCGTGAAATGCCCGTTCTCGTGCTCCACCAGACGCCAGCCGAATTTGAGCTTTTTCTTGGGGTCATCATTGGGTTCCAGCCAGATCCGGCTGCCGGGCACCGCCAGCCCCATCATCGAACCGGGATTTGCGCAATGCGCGGTCACCTCGCGGCCATCCTCAAGCACCGCATCCGCCAGAAAGCGTTTGTAGCGTTTGGTCAGGCGGGCGGGGATCAGGGGGGTGGGAAATTGCATATCCCCGGCCTATACCGAAGACAGAAAAGGAGCAAGTGATGGCAAATCCCACCGCCGCCATGCTGGTCATTGGCGATGAAATCCTGTCGGGACGCACCCGCGATGCAAACATGCATTATCTGGCAGGCGAGTTGACCCAACGCGGCATTGACCTCAAGGAAGTGCGGGTAGTGCCGGACGAGGCGCCGACCATCATTGACGCGGTGCGGGCTTTGTCCAGCACCTATGACCATGTGTTCACATCAGGAGGGATCGGCCCGACCCATGATGACATCACCGCCGATTGCATTGCCGAGGCATTTGGCGACCATATCGACATTCGCGCCGATGCCCATGATCTTCTGGCAGCCTATTACGCGCGCGAGGGACGTGAATTCAACGCCGCGCGCCAGCGCATGGCGCGAATCCCCGATCGCGCCACGCTGATCGACAACCCGGTATCCATCGCCCCGGGGTTCACGCTTGAAAACGTGCATGTCCTGGCGGGTGTGCCCAGCGTCTTCAAAGCGATGGTGGCCAGCGTGCTGCCCCAACTCACCGGCGGGGCGCCGCTCATATCACAAACCCTTCGTATCAATCGCGGCGAAGGCGATCTGGCGGGACCACTTGCCGAGGTCGCTGCGAAATTTTCCGATTTGTCGATTGGCTCCTACCCATTCATACATGAAGGGGTGTATGGTGCGAATATCGTGCTGCGCGGCACCGAGCCCGCGCGCCTGTCTGATGCCATGACCGCCCTCAAACAGCTATTCCCGGAGGACAAATGACCGCCAACGCCAAGCTGCATCTGGAACTGCCCAGCGCCGAAACGCTGATCGAGGTCTGCGAAGCGACCTGGCCTGCCGCGAGCACCAATCGTATCGGCGCCTGGATCGTGCGCGACGGGCAAGGGGGTGGAAAACGTGTTTCCGCCGCAACCGAAAACTGGCCGACCACCGAAGCCGACCTGCCTGCGGCCGAAAAGGCGATGCGGGATATGGGCCAAGCCCCGCTGTTTCAGATCCGCGCAGGTGACGAGCATCTGGATGAGATGCTGGAAACCCATGGGTATGATCGGGTGGACGAGGTGAATATCTGGGTCTCTCCCATAGGGGACCTGTCCCGCGAAACGCCTCCTCCGGTCTCGGCTTTTGCGATCTGGCCTAAGCTTGCCGTGATGCAGGAGCTGTGGGAACGCGGTGGGATTGGCGAAGGGCGCCAGGCCGTGATGGAGCGTGCAAACTGCGTTAAGACCGGCCTGCTGGCACGCACGGATGACACCCCGTCAGGTGTCGGGTTTGTGGGCATTCATGACGACATCGCCATGGTTCATGCGCTGCATGTCGATGAGGAGTTGCGCCGGATGGGCACCGCGCGCAACCTGCTGCGTCAGGCAGCGATCTGGGCCGAGGAACATGGTGCCAAATACCTGTCGCTGATCGTCACGCAGGGCAACCACGCCGCCAACCCGCTTTACGCCGACCTTGGCATGCATCTGGTGGGCCATTACCATTATCGCGCAAAACAAGCCTGAGGAGCAGAAGATGGGGCAGAAAACAGAACGGGTAACAGCACTGGATCTGCCAATGGTCGATCCGCTGCCTGAGGATATTCAGAAATATTTCGACATCTGCGACGAGAAGCTTGGCCTCGTGCCAAATGTTCTCAAAGCCTATGCTTTCGACATGGAAAAGCTGCGCCCCTTCATGGCGATGTATAATGAGCTGATGCTGGGGGAAAGCGGGCTGAGCAAGCTGGAACGCGAGATGATCGCTGTGGTGGTCAGCTCGGTCAATCGCTGCTGGTATTGCCAGGTCGCCCATGGGGCGGCGGTGCGCGAGCTGTCCGGGGATCCAAAGCTGGGGGAGGCGATGGTGATGAACTGGCGCGTTGCCGATCTGGATGATCGCCAGCGCGGCATGCTGGCCTTTGCCGAAAAAGTCACGAAATCCTCTGCGGAAATCGAAGAACATGACCGCCAGGCCCTGCGCATACTGGGCTTTTCCGACCGGGACATCTGGGACATCGCCGCAACCGTGGGCTTTTTCTCAATGTCCAACCGAATGGCCTCTGCCGTTGGGATGAAACCGAATGACGCCTATCACGCAAGTGCCCGGTAACACGACCATTTCTGCCACGATGATTCGTCCTGTGCTCAGTCTGGTTCTTGCCCTTTCCATGGCCCTGCCCGCGGCGGCATTGGAGTTGCCGGCGGGCGCGGTCAGAACCAATGAAATCACACTCAGCCCCGCGGAATTTGCCCGTGCGAGGTTTGACGGAACAAAGGTTCCCCTATTCACGCCGCCCGGCGAGATGCAGGTAGAGGCGTGGCAGATCATTGGCAATAAACAGACCAATTACCAATTGCTGACCCCGTTGCTCGATCAGCTTTCGCAACAGGGATACCAGCAGGTGTTTCGCTGTCAGGCGGTGTCCTGCGGCGGCTATGATTTCCGTTTTGAGGTCGGGAAGTTTGGCGCGCCGGATCTGTTCATTGATCTGAGCGCCTTTCAATATGCCACCTTGCGCAAGGGGGACGACTTTGTGGGGCTGCTGGTCAGCCACGGGGGCACCGACGGGTTTGTTCAGATCTCTCGCTCTCAGACGGACAGCCCGCCAACCAGCGTGAGCACCACCCCAGCTCGGAACCAGACCTTTGGAGACCTTGGGACAGAGCTGAACACACATGGACATGTCGTCTTGACCGAGGTCAGTTTCGACACGGGGTCCTCAACCCTTGCCGCAGGGTCAAATGCGCAGCTGGAAGACCTGGCTCAGTTTCTGACCGATGCGCCGAATGCCCGCCTTGCGCTGGTTGGGCACACCGATGCCGAGGGCAGCCTTGAGGGCAACATCGCCCTGTCGCGCAAACGCGCGGCCAGCGTGCGCGCCCGACTGATCGAGGAGTATGGCATCTCTTCCACACGCCTGCAGGCAGAAGGGGTTGGCTATCTTTCCCCCATCGCCAGCAACCTGACTGCGGAAGGGCGCGAGCTGAATCGTCGCGTCGAAGCGGTCTTGCTGAACACCGAGTAGCGTCAGAGGGTGACGCCTGACCTCAAAAAAAGAGCAGCACGGGGAAGCCCGGCTGCTCAGTTGTCCCATAGACGGTAAATGTCAGGACAGGCGATATGCAGAAAATCTGGTGTTACCAGTTGTCCGGGCCTTTTTCAGCAAAGGCATGGACCAAGAAGTCAATGAAAGCGCGCACTTTCGGTTGGGTAAAGCGCCCCGGAGGATAGATCGCATAGATCCCCTGACTGTCCATGGGTAGATCAGGAATGGCGTCCTCGACCAGACCCTGCTCCAGCGCATCGGCATAAAGGAAGCTGGGAAGATAGGCGATGCCCAGCCCGGAAATGGCCGCATTCAGAAGCGACTGGCCGTCATTCACCGACAGCCACCCGGCGGAGCGCACCTGACGGATTTCCCCGGACGGTGCGGGAAGTTTCCACACATTGCCTGAGCTTTGGCTGGAATAATGCAGAAGCTTGTGGTTGTTCAGATCGTCAATCCGCTCGGGCCGGCCATATTTCTCGAAATAGGCGGGGCTGCCGACCATACGGCGGGTGGTTTCGGCAATTTTGCGGGCACGCAGAGAGCTGTCTTCCAGCTCACCCACACGGATGGCCATATCAAACCCTTCGCTGATCAACTCGACATACCGGTTGTTCAGCACCATGTTCACATTGATGTCCGGGAATTCCTGCAGAAAGTTGCCCAAAATGGGGCTGAGGTGGTTCACACCAAAATCGGTTGCGACTGAAATCCGCAAAATGCCGGAGGGGGCCGACTGCATGGATGTGACCAGACTGTCCGCCTCACCCGCATCATTCAAAACGCGGCGGGCACGATCATAATAGGCCAGACCAATTTCCGTGGGGCTTACCCGGCGTGTGGTGCGATTGAGCAGACGCGCACCAAGACGGGCTTCTAGGCTGGATACATGTTTGGAGACAGCAGACTTGGAGATCCCCATTTTCTTGGCAGCATCCGTAAATCCACCTTGGTCCACAACAGTGGCAAAGGCTTCCATTTCGGTCAGTCGATCCATTTTTTATCTTTCTACAATACTATCCCCAGCACTGGATTGTATCGCAGCCAATTGGGGCAAGACTGTGAACAGTAACGGACAATAAGGGGGAAATTAGGCGCACCGTTTAGGGCACAGCTCCAATCCCGGTCGCGCTATTCCTCTGGGCGCATGCATCGTAACCTGTTGGGATCAGGCCACTTTCAGGCAATTGATGAACGAAAAGCCTTAGAAAAAATATGCCGCAAATGTGATCCAAATTGGCAATGTCACCGCTGACAACAACGTTGTTTGTGCAATCAGCGTGGCGACCAGCTCGCGGTTTGCCCCAAAGGCCGAGGCCAGAACATGGGCGGCTGACGCGGTAGGCAGCGCCGCAAACAGCACCAGCACCGATCCGATTTCGGGCGGCAGCCCCACCAAAAGCCCCCCCAGAAGGGTCAGCGCAGGCAGGACCACCAGCTTGATTGCACAGATTGCGCCGTTGAACCGGTCAAGCCGCGCCAACGCCCCCCAGTTCATCGTGGCCCCGATGGACAAAAGCGCGATGGGAATCGCTGCACGTGCAAGCATGTCCAGCGGCGCTTGAACCGGGTCCGGCAAACGCCACCCCATAAGACCGAAAATCACCCCCCCAAGAGAGGCGAGCAGAAACGGGTTCAGGGCCACTTTGCGAAACGTCGCCCCCAACCCCATGGATCCCCCGCGCGACAGCGCAGACACCGCAAAAAGATTGGCCACAGGCACGGCCATACCAACCGCCACAGCCATCTCCGTCATGCTGCCGCGCTGCAAAAGCCCAACCGCCACCAACCCGATTGCGGTGTTGAAGCGCCATCCCACCTGCCATGCACCAGCAAAATCGAGGAACCGATCGGGTCCGAAACCCCGCGCAAACCAGCCCAGCAAAAGCCCTGCCAGCAGGATGACCCAGACCGCTGGCCCGATGACTGCCACTTTTGACATTTCAATCGGCCGAGAGGAGGCAGCGACAAACAGAAGCGCAGGAAAGAGGATTTCGAAATTCAGCCGATCCAGCCCCTGCCAGGCATTGTCCGACAGCCGACGCCGCAGCAGCCCCCCCAGCCCGACCAAGAGGAAGGAGGGCATCAATCCAAGAAAAATCGCCAAAAACAGCATGGGGACCTCATTTCCAGATGGCACCCAGTGTCTTGCCTGCCTGATGGTTCAGGTCAAAGCGATGCCGCCAGTCGCGATCCTTGGTCAATGGCACGTTTGGCGTCAAGCTCTGCCGCGACATCAGCCCCGCCAATCACATGAGCGGTGATGCCTTTTTCAGCAAGTTGATCAGCAAGTGTGCGATTGGGGATCTGCCCGGCACAGAGAATCACGTTGTCGACCTCGATCACACGCGGATTTTCCCGCGCCTCACCCGACGACACCATCAGCCCGTCCTCGGTAATGCGCTCATAATTCACTCCACCCACCATCTCGACACCCTTCATCTTGAGGGTCGCGCGGTGGATCCAGCCAGTGGTTTTCCCCAATCCCTTGCCCAGCGCCTGCGCCTTGCGTTGCAACAGCGTTACCTGACGGGCGGGAGCTTCGGGGTTTGGCCCCTCTGGTGACAGCCCCCCGCGCACCTCACCTGGGTCGGCCACACCCCATTCGGCAAGCCATTCGTTCAGGTTCTCGCTGGGGCTTTCCCCGGCCTGGGTCAGGAACTCAGCCATATCAAAGCCAATTCCGCCGGCGCCAATGATGACCACACGATCGCCGACTTGCGCCCCGTCGCGCAGCACGTCGATATAGGACAACACCTTGTCGCTGCCCTGTCCTTCGATGGCCGGGTCGCGGGGGGTGACGCCGGTGGCGATGATTACCTCATCAAAGCCCACCAGATCCTCAACCTGCACGTCCTTGCCCAGCTGCAAGTCGATGTCGGAGGCCTCCACCATCCGCGCATACCAGTCCACCAGCCCGATGAACTCTTCTTTACCCGGAATTTTCTTTGCCATGTTGAGTTGCCCCCCCACCTGATCCGCACGATCAAACAGGGTGACATCATGCCCCCGCTCATCCGCAACCAGTGCGGTGGACAATCCCGCGGGGCCCGCACCGACAATGGCAATGGATTTCGGTGTATCGGTCATGTCATAGCGCAGTTCGGTTTCGTAACAGGCGCGCGGGTTCACCAGGCAGGTCGAGATCTTGCCGTTGAACGTGTGGTCCAGGCAGGCCTGGTTACAGGCAATACAAGGCGCAATTCGATCCGCCTCACCCGCGGCGGCCTTGGCGACGAAATCCGGGTCCGCAAGGAAAGGCCGTGCCATCGACACCATATCTGCAGCACCGCTGGACAGAACCTCTTCCCCCACAGCCGGCGTGTTGATGCGGTTGGAGGTGATGACCGGGATCGACACCTGCCCCATCAGTTTCTTCGTCACCCATGTGAACGCCGCGCGCGGCACAGAGGTGGCAATGGTCGGGATGCGCGCCTCATGCCAGCCAATACCGGTATTGATGATCGTGGCGCCCGCCTTCTCAATCTCTTTCGCAAGCTGGACCACCTCGTCAAAGGAAGACCCGTTTGGAACGAGGTCGATCATCGACAGCCGATAGATCACGATGAAGTCCGGCCCCACCGCCGCGCGCACGGCCTTGACCACTTCGATCGGCAGACGCATCCGGTTTTCATAGGAACCACCCCAGCGATCCTCACGCTTATTTGTATGGGTGACCAGAAACTGGTTGAGGAAATATCCCTCGGACCCCATCACCTCAACCCCGTCATAGCCCGCCTGTTTGGCACGGGCAGCGGCGGTGGCAAAGTCGGCAATCTGTTTCTGGATCCCCTCCTCATCCAACGCCTTTGGCGGGAAAGGAGAGATCGGTGATTTCACCGCGCTGGCCGACACGCAGTCCGGCCCATAGGCATAGCGCCCCGCATGAAGAATTTGCATGGCGATCTTGCCACCCTCTTCATGCACCCGGTCAGTGACCGACTTGTGGTTGGCAATATCGGTGTCTGTGTAAAGTCCCGCCGCCCCGGGAAACACCCCCCCTTCGGCATTTGGGGCCATCCCCCCGGTGACAATCAGCCCGGCCCCGCCACGCGCCCGCGCACCGTAAAACGCAGCCACCCGTTCCCAGTCACCGCGCTCTTCCAGCCCGGTATGCATCGACCCCATCAGAACGCGGTTCTTCAGCGTGGTAAAGCCGAGGTCAAGTGGCGCAAGAAGGTGGGGATAGCTGGTCATGGTGGGATCCTGTGATTGGCATTCGTCCCAACACATTGACGTGCACGTAAAGCTCTGTCACCTGAAACGCAGCGTAAATCTGCAAAATTGCCTCAGGACCGCCCCAGCGCAAGACAGAGATCTTCTAGCTCATCGGGGGAGAAGACCGCGATCCCGGCCAACCGCAGCGCAGATGTCGTGACCCCATGCCCCGCCCGCTTTTGCCCATCATGGTGCCCACTATAAAGAACCCGCGACCCGCAGGAGGGGCTGGCCTCGGTCAACAGCGCATGGCTGCAATTCTGCGAAAGGGCGAAGGTTACTGCCTTTTGGGCCCCTTCGATAAACGCGACGGTCACATCTTCGCCCCTGAGATCCAGCACGCGCGCGCGACCAGCAAGAACGTCATCTCCGCAAAATCCGGGTTCGATTTCGGCGGGGCTGCGCGGCACCGGAAGGCCCCCCGCCAGTTCCGGACAGAACGGGATCAGCTCAGCCAGCCGCTCCAGATGTGGCAGCGGATCACCCGGCAGCATTTTGGCCTGTCCATCATAGCGCACTTTCTGCCCCAGCAGGCAGGCACTGATCAAGACGCGGCTCCGCTTTGACATCCGGTCACGCAGTTTCCAGGCAATGTTTGCGAAATGCCCGTTTCAGCATATCAAGCTCAGCGCGCAGCAGGTCCATTTCGGCCAAAACATCGTCATCAAGCGGCTGACCAACCACAACAGAGAAATGCGAGAGCTTTTCACCACTGGCCTTGTCACCGATCACGAAGGTCTGCACCCCCTCGCTCAACAATTCAGACGGGATCGGCACGCGCACAAGATAGCGGCTGGCCTGATCGGGGAGCGGTTCCACCGAGGCCCCCGGCAAGGGCTTTGCCAGATGGAACACTTCGATTTCAGGTAGGGAAGAGCCGCCAGTCACCGTTAGCTCGCCTTCCCAGACCCCTGCCAGAATGCGCGCTTTTGTCAGGGTCATTTCGGCCATGTTGGTTCCTTTCGGCAGCGATTAGACTTCGGCACGCGGGCGGCGGCTGAATGTGAGATCGCGCAGCACAATCTGGCTCATCTCCGGGTTTTCGATCACCAGGTCGATCCACATTCGCTCGACGCGTTTTTCGTTCATATTTGTGTAGGCAAGATCAAATTCGATCTCAACCTCCGCGCGGTCGGTTTCATCCAGATCCCCAAAGGGCAGCTCACGCACCAGTTGCTCGGTATTGGGGCCATGTTTGATATTGAGGCGGGCAAAGACTTCCAAAGGTTTTTCCATCTCAACCACGGCATTCATACGCACCAGATGGCGCCGCTTCAATCCTTCAACGGCGCTTTGCGGCATCTCGATCACGAGGGACAGAAACGAGCCATCAAAGCGGAACACATCCATGCGCAAGCCAAACGGGGCCAGGTCACTTTCGCGGGTATTGCGCACCTGGCGCATGGTTAATTCCGAATTTCGGCAATCATGAAACAGCATCACCTCGTCGCCAAAGCTCGATTTGCTGGGCGCGGCTGCGATCCCAATCGGTGCAATCGGCTCGCGCCACAGCTCGGGGCGATAGGACCAGTCACTATAAAGCGGTTTGGCAAAGGCGTTGGACCCAATCAAAGGCAGCGCAAGGCGACTGTCGGCAACCCGGATCACCTGGTCCAGCCTGGCCCGCAAATGCCGCGCCCCGGATCGCATGACTCGCAGGGACGCCAGATCCGCCCCTTTCGCAAGACGTGCCAATTTCGTCCAGTGTCGGGTGGCCCTCCATTGAATAAGGCGATGTCTAAGTCCGGTTGCGTATTTGGCCATGAGATCAGTTCTGCTGCGGTCCGTTCAATTAGATCCGTGAGGATGGGATTCGGTTAACTCTTTGACACTGCCATATTTATGGCGATTGTTTCCATATTCAAACCGAATAGTTTCAATTCAGCAAACGCCGAAAAAACGTCGCCGGTCCGGTTTGTGCCCCAGGTGGAGCTGCGGCCATTTCTGTCTTGGGGTTTCCCGCCTGCATCTGCGCCAGAAACGCCAACAGGATCACCTCGCCATCTCCTTCGGAGCCGGTGGCCCCGGCAAATTCCGAAACACTTAGCGCCACCACAAAGGCCCCATGCAAGAACAGTGCGCGCCATTGCGTTTTGGTCAGTTCGCCAACCGGTTGGGGGCCCCGTGTCTTGGCAATCAGCGCCGTTCCCTGCTGGTGCGACGACAGAATTTCAGCGCCCTCCCCAAGGGCCGCCTGCATCATGTCGACCTTCAGTTCACTTGCAGTTTCCCTTTGAGAACGGGTTGCCAATGCCTCTACCCGCTGAATCGATGCTGACAACAGAAACCGCGGGTCCCGCGCCTGTTTCCGACCTGAGAGGGGTGCACAGGGGCCAAGGGGGACAAAGGCGCTGGTCTCATCTTCACGAATGCCAGAGCGGATCACGCAAAACCCCGGCGGACCAACCACTTGCATTCCCCCCTGAAGCACAGCCTGTTTCTTGGGCGCCGTCCCCCCGGACAACACCTGCCCGCCTCCGGCGACGCATGCCGACAGGCCCAGAAACCACATCAATACCAACAAATTACGCAAGGAACGCCCTCCACTCTTTCCGACATACAAGAGCAAATTCGATCGGACAAGCCGTCGATCTTTCACTTTTCCCCGTTGCGACCAGACCCACGCAGGCTACAGTTGAGGGACATGTATAAGGACCCCATTATGAGTGATGTTTCCCTCCCATCCTCCAGCCCATCCTCCGGTGCAGACGCGTTTTGGACGCCTGCACAGCGTTTTCCCCAGCTGTGGCGCAGCCTTCTGGGGTTGTTCCTGATTCATGTCACTTTTTTCGCCGCCACCTTTGGTATCATCCTGGCAGGCGGCGCCCTTCTTGGCTTCAACCCGCAATCGGTGCTCGACGCGGATACGCCCGCCAAGACCATGGTCTTTTTCGCCACCTTTATCGGCTATCACATCGGCCTGTGGCTGGTGGTTCGGTTTTTGCATAAACGCCCCTATCGCAGCCTGTTCGGGCCGACATGGAAGATCCGCTGGCGCCATTTTGCCTATGGGATGATTGCAGCCCTGGCCGTTGCCGTGACAACTGCGATTATCGAAACCGGTGGCCATCTGCCGGGGACAGGCATCACCCCGCCGGACATATTCCAGCATATGGGCTTTGCGCGCTGGATCACCCTCCTGCCCTTTGCGCTTGGGTTGATTTTCCTGCAGATCATGGCGGAAGAGCTGGTGTTTCGCGGCTACCTGCTGCAACAGCTGCGGGCACGGTTTCAGCGTTTCTGGATTTGGGGTCTGCTGCCTTCGCTCATCTTCGGGGTGCTGCATTTTGACCCCACGACCTATGGCATAAACGCCTATTTCTACGTGCTGCACACGACGGTGGTCGGCGTTATCCTGTCCCTGATCACATTGCGCACCGGCAATATCGGCGCCGCTGCCGGGCTGCATATGGCCAATAACAGCACATTGCTGGTTCTGGGCAATGAAGGAAGCCTCGACGGCTTGTCATTGTTCCTGTCCGCCCCGGACCTGACCAGCCCCTATGTCGGCGCGTCGATCCTGATGCAGACCACCGCCAGCGCGCTGGCATTTGCAATCTGGTGGCGGCTGGCCCCCCGAACGCCAAAAAACCCTCAGGCAATTGCAAATGCCGTCGGGGAAGATTAACTAGGCCCAAACGACGAAGGATATGGCGATGAACTGGATCTCGAACTACGTCCGCCCACGCATCAATTCCCTGTTCTCGCGCCGCGAAGTGCCCGAGAACCTTTGGACCAAATGCACGGAATGCGGCACGATGCTCTTTCACCGGGAGCTGGCCGAAAACCTGAATGTCTGCACCAATTGCGATCACCACATGGCGATCACTCCGCGTGACCGTTTCATCGGTCTGTTTGATGGCGGTGTCTTCGCCGAGGTTGAGGTGCCGGCACCGATTGACGATCCGCTCCAGTTCAAGGATCAGAAGAAATACCCCGAACGCATGAAAGGGGCCCGTAAATCCACCGGCGAGCGCGAAGCCATGCTGGTGGCCGAAGGTGAAATCGGTCGCACACCCATCGTGGCAGCAGCGCAGGATTTCAGCTTCATGGGTGGTTCCATGGGCATGTATGTGGGCAATGCGATCATCGCCGCTGCCGAACGGGCCGTGGCCCTGAAACGCCCGCTGGTCCTGTTCTCGGCTGCAGGTGGCGCCCGGATGCAGGAAGGGATCCTGAGCCTGATGCAGATGCCGCGCACCACAGTGGCGGTCCAGATGCTCAAAGAAGCGAACCTGCCCTATATCGTCGTACTGACCCACCCGACCACAGGTGGCGTGACCGCCTCTTACGCCATGCTGGGGGATGTGCACATTGCCGAACCCAACGCCCTGATCTGCTTTGCGGGTCCGCGCGTGATTGAACAGACCATCCGCGAAAAGCTGCCCGAAGGGTTCCAGCGCGCGGAATACCTGCTGGATCACGGCATGCTCGACCGCGTCACCCACCGTAATGAGATGAAATCGGAACTGGTGACGATCCTGCGGATGCTGATGGGCCTCGGGCCTGCCGTGGCCGGCGATCTGCCTGCCCCAAGCCCTGCGGAAGACACCTCGAAGGAAGAGCCCCCCGCTGCGACCGACACCGCGACTTCCGAGGAAAGCTCTGACAAAAGCTGAGCCTGGCACAGACCCGTTCTTTGCCCGCAATACGTCGTAAACTGCCCCTCCTGCCCACATGAAATCGGGTAGGAGATCGCAAATCGTGACCACAGCATCCGAGACATGCCCACATGACCAACGCGCCTTCTTCCGACATTATCCTTGACCGCATGATGGCCCTGCATCCGAAGATCATTGATCTGACCCTGGATCGTGTCTGGCGCCTGCTGGAACAGGTGGGCAACCCGCAGGACAGATTGCCACCGGTAATCCATCTGGCTGGCACCAATGGCAAAGGATCAACCCAGGCCATGCTGCGTGCAGGGCTGGAAGGGGTGGGCAAGAAAGTGCACGCCTATACCTCGCCCCATCTGGCCCGCTTTCACGAGCGCATCCGGCTGGCAGGCGAACTGATCAGCGAAGACGCCCTGAGCGAAGTGCTGGATCGCTGCTATGCCCGCAACAATGGCGAGAACATCACCTATTTCGAGATCACCACCGTGGCCGGCCTCATGGCCTTTGCCGAAACGCCCGGGGATTACACGCTCTTGGAAACGGGTCTGGGTGGGCGGCTGGATGCCACAAATGTGGTGGACAGGCCTGCTTTGACCATCCTCACCCCGATCTCGATCGACCACACCCAATTCCTTGGCGACACCCTCACCGCAATTGCCGGTGAAAAGGCGGGTATCCTGAAGCGCGGGGTGCCCTGCGTGGTTGGGCCGCAGCCCGAGGAAGCGCTGGAAGTGATCGAAGCGCGCGCAGCCAAACTGGGATGCCCGCTCTATGTGCACGGGCAGCATTGGCATATGTGGGAAGAGCGCGGGCGACTGATCTTTCAGGATGAGAACGGGCTCCTGGACCTGCCCCTGCCCGCCCTGATTGGCCCACACCAGATCGAAAATGCCGGTGCCGCCATTGCCGCGCTACGTGTATTGGGGTTTGACGAAACCGCCTGCGAAGCCGCCATGCGCGACGTGACCTGGCCCGCCCGGATGCAACGGCTGAAAACCGGGCCGCTGGTCGACGCCGCAGGAAAGGCTGAGCTGTGGCTGGATGGTGGGCACAACCCCGCAGCAGGCGAAACCCTGGCCAAGGTGCTGGCGGATCTGCCCGAACGTGCAACCCATCTGATCTGCGGTATGCTCAACACCAAGGATATCGCGGGTTATCTGCGCCCGCTGGCCGCTGTTTCCGACAGCCTGACCGCCATTTCGATCCCCAACGAAATCAACACCCTGCCCGCCGAAACAACGGCAGCTGAGGCGGGGGCCGTGGGAATGCAGGCAAAAACCGCCGACAGCGCCGAAACGGCCCTTAGAGCACTTGTGGCCAAGGACCCCAACTGTCGCATCTTGATTTGTGGCTCACTTTACCTTGCAGGCGACATTCTGAAGACCAATGGGTGATTTGTCTGAACGCCCAAATCACCCACCAAACCAGCGGCTCCTCCCCTAAACAGGGGAAAAAAATTTTCGTTTTGTTTCAAGGAGAAGTGAGCTTTGCGATTCATCCCACTGAAACGATTCGGTTTTTCGGGGTTGGCCCTCAACAGCCTATGGCACACCCCAGAATATTGACGAATTACACCTCCATGCTCTATATATAGGGCATTCTACGGGCAATAAGTTCGATTTAGCGGACAGGCCTGTCGAGCAGTACATATAGACTTGGGGGGGTCTCATGGTTCGTTTCGCGGTAGGCGCCATGTTGGCGCTTGTGGTTGCGGCTGCGCCCAGTTTCGCGCAGCAACTCAACATCACGAAAGATAAGGCGAATGCCAGCTTCGTGATCAAGGGCAAGCCGATCACAATTACCCGCAACCAGACCCCTGACGCACCACTTCCCCCCGATTTCTCCCAACCCTCAGCCCTGTGCCCCCCTTCTTGCGTGACCGCAATGGAAGCCGCCCCCGGCGTGAGCACCGTGGGGGAGCTGGAGGTAATAGCATTCCTCGAACATGAAGTGGCGTCCGACCAGGGATTACTGCTGGACAGCCGTTCACCCGATTTGTTTGCCAAGGGATCTATCCCCGGCGCCCTGAATGTTCCGGCCGAAACCCTCACGGACAAGAACCCCTATCGGGACGAAATTCTTCGAGCACTTGGGGGCGTTAAGACTGGTCCCACGTGGGACTTCGTAAACGCGACCCCGCTGATGATTTTCTGCAGCGGTCCCGGATGTGACCAAAGCCCCCACGCCATCCGCGCCCTGATCAACACTGGCTATCCGGCACATAAAATCCGCTATTACCGGGGTGGGATGCTGGTGTGGTCCTCATTGGGGTTGACCATTACCCCCAACATGAACTGAGACTTCAGATGACGAGAAACGAAATCTATAAATATGCCCTTATCGGGGGTGGGTTTTTCTCCGCCGTTCTGATCCTGATCCTGTTGCAGCCCGAAACGCCCGACATGGAGACCGCCCTGCCTTCCGTGCCGCAGGCCACCCCCCAGGAAATGGCTGAACCGATCACCCGGGTCACCACCGTCTCGGCCAGTGTCGACACCCCGTCGTCACAGGCGACACAAGACCCCGCCGGCGACGAGCTTCTGGACCTTACAAACTCGGTGCTGGCCGGGTTGGGCGTGGAAAAAACCCCTCCCGAAACAGATCCGCTGCGGGAGATGACCTCATCCGTTCTGGCCGGGCTGGGTGCCCCCCCAATCACGAACATCCCAGTCACGGACACCGAGACATCTGAAGGCACGCAAATCTCCCAGGCTTCAGATGACCAGATCCGCGCCCTGCTGAGCGAAGCCATTGATCGCGGAATGATATCCGTGCCCGCGGCGATGCGCACGGCAGAAGGTGAGATCGACAAGGACACGCTGATCAACCAGCTGGCCCGTGCGGCCACAGGTGAAACAGCCCACCCGCCAAGTGATGAACTGATTGCCGGGGGCAAAGGCGTCGAAGTTCGTGTGGTCCAGCAGGCAGACAAGACATTCCAATATCGGTTCTACACGGTGCAGCGTGGCGACAGCCTGGGGGCAATTGCCCAGAAATTCTACGGGGATGCCGGTGAATACACGCGCATTTTCGACGCCAATCGCCGTCTATTGCCGACCCCGGACCAAATCCGGGCCGGTCAGCGCCTGACCATTCCCTCGCTGAGCACCGGAGCATAAGGCCTTTCACTCTCGGCCATGGCGGGGAAAAATGCTGCAAGCGCCGCACACCCCCTACAGGGCTGCGCGGCTCTCATCCAGAAAAGCGCGGGGACAAGCTCAGCTTCCCCAATCCTTGTCCTGCATTTCACGCAAGCGGCTGGCGGTGCGCTCAAATTCGAACGACCCCTCCCCCTCGACATAGAGCATCTCCGGCAGGGCGGCTGCTGAGGCGATCAGGCGAACCTTCGCCTCATAAAGCGCGTCAATCAGCGTGACAAACCGCTTTGCCTCATTGAAGTTGGACCGCGACAGGCGGGGAATATTGTCCAGCACCAGCACTTTCAGCGCATCCGCGATGACAAGATAATCCCCCGGACCAAGCATCGCCCCGCACAGGTCATGAAATCCTGCCCGGCCTGCACCATTGCGATACGCGGGAATGACAACATCTCGCCCCTTCACCGACAAGGTCAGAGGCTCCGAATGCCCCCCTGTCATATCCTGCCAGATCGCATTCATTTCAGCCCGCGCTTCGGCATTGGCCGGTGAGAAATAGACCTGCCCCCCCGCAAGCCGGTCCTGCCGGTAATCATTTGGGCTGACCAGCTCATGCACAACCATCTGATCTTTGATCAGTTGGATAAAGGGCAGGAACAGCTGTCGATTGAGGCCATCCTTATAAAGCTCATCCGGGTGGCGGTTTGATGTGGTCACCACCACCACACCCGCGTCAAACAGCTTTTCAAACAGCCGCCCGACAATCATGGCATCCGTGATATCGGTGATCTGCATCTCATCAAAGGCAAACAGGCGCACATCAGCAGCGATCTTGTCCGCCACCGGACCAAGCGGATCATCCACCCCGGTCTTGCGCGCGGCATTCAAACCCTCATGCACCTCTTGCATGAAAGCATGAAAATGCACACGGCGCTTGGCTGGAATATTCAGGTTTTCGACAAAAAGGTCCATCAGCATGGATTTCCCACGCCCGACCCCACCCCAAAGATAAAGCCCCTGCGGCACTTCAACGGGCTTATGGAAAAGTCCGCCAAGAATTCCGCGCTTGCGGGTCGGGGCGGCCTCAAGATGCGCACGAACATCCTCTAACGCAGGCAAAACGGCCTCTTGTGCAGGATCCGGGGTTATGTCGCCCTTACGGGCCAGTTCAGAGTAAATTTCGATCAGACTGGTCATGTCTGATCCATAAAACGTGATGTCAGATAAGGAAAGGTGAACCGACACATCAGAAACCAAGAATTGACCGTCCGGCCGAATTTGAGATGTTTGTGACATGACAGAAACACGCGCGCCCCTCATTTCACCGGTTCTTGTGGCCGGTTGCCTCATCATCCTGGTCGGATTTGCGATCCGCGCCTCTTTTGGCGTGTTCCAGATCCCAATCGCTCAGGAGTTCAACTGGCCGCGGGCGGAATTTTCGCTGGCCATTGCCATCCAGAACCTTGCATGGGGCTTTGGCCAGCCGATCTTCGGTGCCATTGCCGAGAAGCTGAGCGACCGCAAGGCGATCATCATGGGGGCGCTTGTCTACGCCTTCGGGCTTGTCGCCTCATCTTTCGCCGTCACACCCGGCGCCCATCAGCTGCTGGAAATCGCCGTGGGGTTCGGCATCGCCGGCACCGGCTTTGGCGTGATCCTCGCGGTGGTCGGCCGCGCCGCAAGTGACGAAAACCGCTCCATGGCGCTCGCAATCGCCACCGCCGCAGGCTCAGCCGGACAGGTAATCGGCGCCCCTGTCGCGGAATTCCTTCTGAGCATGATGAGCTGGCAGGACGTGTTCCTGATTTTCGCCGCCGCCATCCTCTCCACCCTTGCTCTTCTGCCCCTGATACAGACAGACAGCACCGCAACCCGGGCAGAGCTGGAAGAGAGCCTCGGCCAGATCCTGCGCAAAGCTTTTCGCGACCCCAGCTACACGCTGATCTTTCTGGGGTTCTTCTCCTGCGGCTATCAGCTGGCCTTCATCACCGCACATTTCCCGGCCTTCGTAACCGAAATGTGCGGTGCTATCGACCCATCCGGCACATTGGCCTCAATCGGCGTATCCACCACATCTGCGCTCGGGGCAATTTCGATTTCCCTGATTGGGCTTGCCAATATTGCCGGCACCCTGCTGGCCGGGTATCTGGGCAAGAGCCTGCCGAAGAAATACCTGCTCGCTGCAATCTATGCCGGGCGCACGGTCGTCGCGGCCCTGTTCATCATGATGCCAATCACACCAACCTCAGTGATCGTGTTTTCAATCGCCATGGGGTCCCTGTGGTTGGCGACCGTTCCGCTCACATCAGGGCTGGTCGCCCATATCTATGGGTTACGTTACATGGGGACACTTTACGGGATCATCTTTTTCTCACACCAGCTGGGCAGCTTTCTTGGGGTGTGGCTCGGGGGGCGGATGTATGACGCCTTTGGGGATTACACCATGGTCTGGTGGTTCGGCGTGGGCATCGGCGCATTCTCGGCAATTGTCCATTTGCCGGTAAAAGAAACGCCACTCGCAGCCCGCACAGCATAGCCGTCACCCCCCCCTTCCTCTTGCTCAAAATATCCCCGCCGGAGGCAAGACATTCCCGAGCAAAGCGAGGCCACCGCCAAGCCCTGCGACCATCAGGTCGTCAGGGCGCGGCAACCACTCTTACACTGGCAACGCGGTGGTTTTGAACACGGTCCGAAGCGCAAAACTCGACTGCATGCCCTGCACCCCCGGCAGGCTGGCCAGATACTGCCGATGAATGCGCGCGAAGTCCTCGGTATCTTCGGCCACCACTTTCAGCAGGTAATCGGATTTCCCCGCCATCAGGTGGCATTCAAGCACATTTGGAACCAGCGACACCTGACGCTCAAATGCATCCAGCACCTCATCCGCCTGACCGGAAAGAGTGATCTCGACAAACACCGTGCTGGGACATTTCATTTTTCGGGCATTCAAAAGGGCGACATAATCCTTGATATACCCCTCCGCCTCAAGGCGCTGGACCCGCCGATGGCAGGCAGAAGGGGACAGGTTCACGCGATCAGACAGATCCGCATTTGAGATTCTGCCCGTCTTTTGCAACACCCCCAGGATGCGGCGATCTATACTGTCGAGTTCCATTATTACACAACTTCCTTGCGCCGATTGCGCTATCGTCAGGATTTTCTTCGAGGTTAACATAGCAAGCACCGCAAAATTTTCAAAACAATTGCACCAAATTTCTGCTCAAAATTAGGGCAGTTTACGAACAACGGCGCAGGGAAAGAGGAGACACCCATGCTGATCGGATGCCCGAAAGAAATCAAACCGCAAGAATTCCGCGTGGGTCTGACCCCCGCCGCCGCTGGCGAAGCCATTGGGCGGGGTCACTCGGTAATCGTTGAAACCAATGCCGGCATGGGCGCTGGCTTTACCGACGACGATTATGTGGCCGTCGGGGCCACCATTCTGGACACTGCCGAAGAGGTATTTGCCAAGGCAGACATGATCGTGAAGGTGAAAGAACCCCAGGCCATCGAGCGCAAAATGCTGCGTGAAGGTCAGCTCCTCTTTACCTACCTGCACCTGGCTCCGGATCCCGAACAGACCAAAGATCTTCTGGAAAGCGGCTGCACCGCAATTGCCTATGAAACCGTGACCGATGATCGCGGCGGCCTGCCGCTGCTGGCACCAATGTCCGAGGTTGCCGGTCGTCTGGCACCGCAGGTCGGCTCCTGGACCCTGCAAAAGGCCAATGGCGGCCGTGGCGTTCTGATGGGCGGCGTGCCCGGTGTTGGCCCGGCCAAGGTTGTGGTCATCGGCGGCGGTGTCGTCGGCACCCATGCTGCCAAGATCGCAGCCGGAATGGGCGCGGACGTGACTGTTCTGGACCGCTCGCTGCCGCGCCTGCGTTACCTTGATGACGTCTATGGCGGGGTCTTCAAGAACCAGTATTCCACTGCCGCTGCCACCGCCGAACTGATCCAGACCGCCGACATGGTGATCGGTGCCGTTCTGATCCCCGGCGCTGCAGCTCCGAAACTGATTTCGCGTGAACAGCTGTCCACCATGAAACCCGGCGCGGTGCTGGTGGATGTGGCCATTGACCAGGGCGGCTGCTTTGAGACCTCCCGCGCCACCACCCATGCAGACCCGATCTACGAAGTGGATGGCGTCATGCATTACTGCGTGGCCAACATGCCGGGCGCCGTCGCCCGCACCTCGACCATCGCCCTTGGCAACGCCACCCTGCCCTTCATGCTGTCGCTGGCTGACAAGGGCTGGAAAGAGGCCTGCAAGGCCGACAAGCACCTGCTGAACGGTCTGAACGTACATGCCGGCAAACTGACCTATGCCGCCGTGGGCGAAGCCCTTGGTCTGGACTGCATCACCCCGGAAGAGGCGCTTGCGATCTGATCACCGCCATTGAGAACACAGGACAAGCCCCGCCATCCGGTGGGGCTTTTCTTTTGCGGGAACGGAGGTGCAGAATCAGATGAAAACATCCAGCTGGGCCAGATCATTTCCCAACAAAAAACCCCGCCAGAGGCGGGGGTTTTGTTCGATATGGTAGCGTGGGGCGGACTTGAACCGCCGACCCCAGCATTATGAGTGCTGTGCTCTAACCAGCTGAGCTACCACGCCATCTCATATCGTGGGCGGTGAGTATTCCAAGCCGCGCATGGTGTCAAATGGAAAGTGTATTATTCTCCATCACCCCGCGCATTTTTTTGCCTCATCCCTTCTTCTGGATCTCGACCGTATGGGGATAGGGGATCGAAATGCCCTTGGCATCAAAAGCTTCCTTGACGGACTGGGTCAGGTGGAACTTCACCTCCCAATAATCCGCAGCTTCAACCCAGACACGGCAGGTCAGGTCGACCGAACTGTCACCCAGATTTGTCACCCGCACCCAGGGTTCAGGATCCGCAAGCACCCGCGCGTCACCAGACACGACCTCAAGGATCACGTCTTTCGCCACATTGGCATCATCGCCATAGTCGATCCCGAACACCATATCGACGCGACGGGTATCATGAGCCGAATAATTGGTGATGATCGCCCCCCAGGCCTGACCATTCGGCACGATGATCTGCACATTGTCCGTGGTGGCCAGTTCCGTCACAAAAAGGTTGATATCCTTCACCGTGCCAGAGGTGCCGTTGATATCCACGAAATCCCCCAGCTTATACGGGCGGAACACAACCAGCATCACACCTGCCGCCAGATCCGACAGGGTGCCTTGCAGCGCCAGACCAATGGCCAGAGAGGCCGCGCCAAGGATGGCAACAACCGAAGTGGCCTCGATCCCGAAGATCCCCAGAACCGCCACCAGCACCATCGCCAGCACAACCCATTTCACAATACTGGCCAGAAAATTGCCCAAGGTGGGGTCAATGCCCTTGGTCTGGTTCACACGTTTGCGGGCGAATGCACCAAGGCGGCCGGCCACGATCCAGCCGACAACAAGCACCAAAAGGGCCTGCCCCACATTCAAAATCATCGGGCCCCAGGCCCCGGAAAGAAGTTCGCTCATGTCTTTGCCTTATCTCATGCTCCGCTTCGGAGCGTGTTGCACATGAAAAGGGACGGCCAGAAGGCCGCCCCGAATTGACGCCACCCCAAGGGGCAGCAGGTGTTGGTCTCAGGCCTTTTTCAGCGCGTCACGGATCTCGGTCAAGAGCTCCAGTTCGGTGGGACCTGCAGGGGCCTCTTCGGCCACCTCTTGCTCTTTTTCAGCGGCGGCCTCTTTCACCTTGTTGACATAGCGCACCAGCATGAAGACCACGAATGCGATGATCAGGAAATTGATCACGGCCATCACAAAGGCCCCGTAGGCGAAAACCGCAGCCCCGGCTTCGCGGGCGGCCTCAAGCGATGCCCCTTGCGGGACCGAGCCTGCAAGCACCACATAAAGGTTGGTGAAATCCACCCCGCCGGTAAACAATCCGACAAATGGGTTGATCAGATCCCCCACCATGGATTTGACAATTGCCGTGAAGGCGGCCCCGACGATGATCCCGACGGCCATATCCATCACATTGCCCTTGGCAATGAAATCTTTGAACTCTTGCAGCATAACAGCCCCTTTCCCTTGTTCGCGCACCGGTTGACCGGTTGTGTGCATACCCTAATGCAATCACCTGCTGCGTGAAAACAGGGGAAATGGCGTCAAGCACTCCCCTCAGGAGGGCAGGACGCCTGTTTGCACATAGCGCAGGATTTCCGCCACCTGACCGGGGTTGCGGGCCACGGCAAGGGCGGCGGCATCCACCTCTTTCAACGCGTGATCATGGTCTGGTTGCTGCAAAATGATCAAAGATTTGCCCTTGGCTGCCGCATAACCGGCATCAAAAGCTGCGTTCCACTGACGGTATTTTTCGCCGAAGCGCACCACCACCACATCGGCCTCTTCAATGCCCTTGCGGGTGCGGATCGCATTGACCATCGCCCCTTTGTGGTCGTGCCAGTATTTGTTCGGCTCCTCGCCCAGGATCGCCACGCCGCAATCGTCCGATGCGTCATGGTCGGTCACCGGAGAAGAGAAGCTTACATCCAGCCCGTCACATGCCGCGATGATCTGATCACGCCAATCGGTGTGGATTTCGCCGGAAAGATAAACGGAAAGTGTCATAGGAAGCCCTTTCATCCCTAGACGTTAGGCACGCGCCCGCACGGGCGGGCGTGTGCCGGGCCGCAAGGCGCCCCGGCGAAGGAATTAACCCCGCAGGCTGCCGCCAGTGGCCTTCTCGACCTTCTGGACAATCTTCTGGCTAACCGCCTCGATATCCTTATCGGTCAGGGTTGCGTCACGTGGTTGCAGGCGCACGGTGATGGCGAGGGATTTTTTGCCCTCTCCCAGCGAACCGCCGATAAACTCGTCAAAGACGTTCACATCCGTGATCAGCGCCTTATCAGCCCCGGCTGCGGCGTTCACCAGGTTGATCGCTTCCACATCCGCATCCACCACAAAGGCGAAATCGCGCTCAACCGGTTGCAGGTCGGATGCGCCAAGAGCAGCCCGTCCGGTGCCTTTCGACTTCGGGAAGGGCACTTTTGCCAGATGCACGGCAAAGGCCACCACCGGGCCTTTTACGCCCGATTGCTCAATGGTTTTCGGGTGCAGCTCACCAAAGGCGCCAAGGATGTTCTTCGGCCCCAGACCCAGCTTGGCCGAGCGGCCCGGATGCCACCACGCGTTCATATCGCGCACGAAGGTCAGTTTTGCAGGCGCGCCGATGGCGTTCAGCACGGCCTCGACATCCGCTTTGGCATCATAGGTATCAACCGGGCGACGGGCGCCAAAACGGTCACGCGGGCCGGTGTGACCAACAAGGATACCGGTGACCATCTGTTCATACTCATCCGGCTCACCGCCATGGAAAACGGGGCCAACTTCGAACAGGGCCAAATCCATGAAACCGCGCGCTTGGTTGCGGGCCGCAGCCTGCAACAGACCGGGCAGCAGCGAGGGGCGCATATGGCTCATCTCGGACGAGATCGGGTTGGCCAGCGCAACGTTATCACCACCAGTTCCGAAACGCTCGGCGCTGGCCTGATCAATGAAGCTGTAGGTCACGCATTCGTTGTAGCCCAGCGCCGCCACGGTGCGCCGCGCGACGCCTTCGCGTTTCTGCATCGGGGTCAGGATCGCCTTTGGAACACCTACATGGGCCCGCGCGAGCGGCTTGCCAACCAGCTTGGTCAGCGATGCCACACGGGCGACTTCCTCAACCAAATCCGCCTCGCCCAATACATCAGGCCGCCATGACGGCACATGGGCCATATCGCCTTCCAGCTTGAAGCCCAGCGCGGTCAGGGTCGCACGCTGTTCATCGGCCGGAATGTCCATCCCGACCAGCGACTGCACGCGGTCGGTGTCGAGCTTATAGGCACGGGCCACATCCGGCACCTCACCGGCAACAACCACATTCGAGGCTTCCCCCCCGCAGAGATCAAGGATCATCTGGGTTGCGGCTTCAATCGCCGGGGCGTTATAGGCCGGGTCAATGCCGCGTTCATTGCGGTAACGCGCGTCCGAATTGATTTTCAGCGCACGACCGGTTTTTGCGATCTGGATCGTGTCCCAGACAGCGGCTTCAAGGAAGACATTGGTGGTCTCGAACGTCGCACCCGTGGGCAGGCCGCCCATGATGCCCGCAATCGATTCCACGCCTTCCGCGTCCGAGATCACAACGGCACCTTCGGGGAAAGTGTATTCCTTCTCGTCCAGCCCCATGAGCGTCTCGCCACCCGTCGCGCGGTGCACCCGCAGGTCGCCCTTGACCTTGTCGGCGTCAAACACGTGCAGAGGACGGTTCATGTCGTAGGTGAAGAAGTTGGTGATATCGACGAGGGCCGAGATCGGGCGCAGGCCAACTGCCTTCAGACGCGCCTGCAACCACGCAGGCGACGGGCCGTTCTTCACGCCTTTGATCAGACGGCCCATGAAAACCGGCGCGTCATCACGGGTATCATCGTCAATGGTGACATTGATCGGGCTGTCAAAGCTGCCGTCGACCTTGTGATCCTTGAGCGGCTTCAGCGTGCCCAGACCACGGGCGGCCAAATCGCGCGCAATGCCGCGCACGCCCAGCGCATCGGGGCGGTTCGGCGTAATGGCGATCTCGATCACCGGGTCCACTTTGGTCGGGTCATTGGCGGCCAGCCAGTCGACGAATTTCTCACCCACTTCGCCCGAAGGCAGCTCGATAATGCCGTCATGTTCTTCCGACAGCTCCAACTCGCGCTCGGAGGCCATCATGCCGTGGCTTTCCACGCCGCGGATTTTGCCCACGCTCAGAGTGACATCAATGCCGGGCACATAATCGCCGGGCTTGGCCAGCACCACGGTGATGCCTTCGCGCGCATTGGGCGCGCCGCAGACGATCTGCTTTTCACCTTCGTTGGTCTCAACCTTGCAGACCCGCAGACGATCCGCATCCGGGTGTTTCTCGGCAGACGTGACCTTGGCAATGGTGAACGCCCCCAGACGATCCACAGGGTTGAAAATCTCTTCGACCTCCAGCCCCAGATCGGTGCAGGCCTCAGCGATTTCGTCAACCGAGGCTTCGGTGTCGAGGTGGTCTTTCAACCAGGAGAGTGTGAATTTCATGTTCGTATCCTCAGTCGTCTGCCCTGACGGCGTTCCTTCGTGGCCCCGGCTTAGCGGTCGGCCAAATCCTCAATCAGTTCGAAATGCTCAAACACAAGCATCATGTTCGGGTCAAACCCACCATTGCGGGCGAAATAGGCCTCGTGCCCTTTGCGCCACCCGGCGAGCGTGTCGTCTTCGCCTTCCGCCAGCGCCATCTCTTCGGTCACGTCGCAGAAACGGATTTCCTGCACTTTCACGGTTTTGATCACCAGAGCGGGGGTGCCGTCCCAGTTGGCGGCAATATCGGTGCGGCCCACGACGGGCATCGCTTCGGGTTCGTCCTTGAAATCGGCCAGCGCGCCGCAGGTGGCGCGTTTCTTGCCCGCGCGGACTAGGTCGATCAGGCGTTTGGACAGTTCGGCGCTGTCGCCAAACTTGAACGTGCCCGCGCCGGGATAGGTGACCTGCAGGTCTTCCATCTCATCGCTCATGTCTTGTCCTCATCCTCTGCTGGGTCTGCCGATTTGGATGTGTCATCATCCCCCTGGTTCTCCATCGAGTGATCAATCGACCGCGCCAGCCCGCGCATGCCCCAGAGGACAAGCAAGGCCATCGCCAGAACCACAATGACATTCATCCAGATCGGCATTAGGAAAGGCTTTCTTTGTTTGGCAGTCTGGATTGGCCGCGATAACCAAACACTGACCACGCTAAGGCATCTCTTCGCATTTCAAGCGCAATGTCGTTGTGAGCTTTCGCCAGTTCTTTGTAGATCGGGTGCAGAGCAGGAGAGTCGGGACTCAACTGCTCGTCTGCCGATGCAAATTTCTCTGAGTAGATCGAAACCGCGCGCAAAACGTCTTTTCCTGCGTATAGCATCATTGGGGCGTTTGCGCGGCTCATTCTCTCCAAACGGTCGAGTTCCACTTCTTGTGACCACTCTAAATATGCCTCGTTCGGCGAAGGGTAGGTTTCGAGGAACGCTTCATAGACTCGGCGCTTATCGGCCAAAATCGACTCCGACTGGCTCAACACTCGGCCAGCAACGAAACTGATTAGTGAGACTAGAACGCCGGCAAGCCAAATCACCTACTCAGCCCCCCACGCATGGTCGGCACATCAAGGGACGCAAACCCGTAATGGCGCAGCCAGCGCAGATCGCTGTCAAAGAAGGCGCGCAGGTCGGGGATGCCGTATTTCAGCATCGCCAGACGGTCGATGCCGAGGCCAAAGGCAAAGCCCTGCCAGTCGTCGGGGTTCACACCCGCCGCCGACAGCACTTTCGGATGCACCATGCCGCTGCCCAGAATTTCCATCCAGTCGTCACCTTCGCCCAGCTTCAAGGTGCCACCAGCCCAGGAACAGCGGATGTCCACCTCGGCCGAGGGTTCGGTGAACGGGAAATGCGAGGCGCGGAAGCGCAGTTCGATGCCGTCGATTTCAAAAAACGCGCGGCAAAACTCCTCCAGCACCCATTTCAGGTTCGCCATCGAGATGTCTTTGTCGATCGCCAGCCCTTCAACCTGATGGAACATCGGGGTGTGGGTCTGGTCATAATCCGAGCGATAGACACGGCCCGGCGCAATCACCCGGATCGGCGCGCCGGTCTTTTCCATCGCACGGATTTGCACGGGGGATGTGTGGGTGCGCAGCACATGCGGCGGGCGATTGTCACCCTCATCGCGGTGCATGTAGAACGTATCAAACTCCTGCCGCGCAGGGTGGTGCGGCGGGATGTTGAGCGCGTCGAAATTATACCAGTCGCTTTCGATCTGCGGCCCCTCGGCAACCGAGAAGCCCATGTCGCCGAAAATGGCCGAGATCTCCTCGGTCACCTGACTGATCGGGTGAATGGTGCCCTGACGTGCGGGACGGCCCGGCAGGGTGACGTCCAGCCATTCGGTGCGCAGACGCTCATCAAGGGCTGCATCCGCCAGCGCGGATTTCTTGGCGGAAATGGCCGAGTTGATCTCGTCCTTCAGCGCATTCAGCTTCGGGCCCATGATCTGGCGTTCCTCGGGCGTCATCTTGCCCAGCTCACGCATTTTCAGGGCCACTTCGCCCTTCTTGCCCACGGCCTGCACGCGGATATCTTCCAGTGCGGCCTCATCCGCGGCCCCTGCCACGGCGTCGATATATTTCTGCCTCAGATCGTCCATCTTCGTCCCTTGGTTTGCTGCCGATGGATTGCCATCGGATCACCCCCGGGGGATGCCCCGGTTTGCACCCTGCCGTGCTACCCATTGAGGCACGAAAACGCAAGTATGCGTGGGCGATCACAGGGGCAAAGCCGCCATTCGCCCGGACAGGAAGGTCTTTTCCGCCACGGATGTGGTCAGGTCGATGGCCTGCCGGTAGTGATCTGCGGCTTCTTTCGCCCGGCCAAGCCGCGCCAGAAGGTCGGCCCGACAGGCATGGAAAGGTTGATATCGGCCAAGGCCCGCATGGGTGGGCAGGCAATCCAACTGCGCCAATGCCACGTCAGGCCCGTGAAGATAGGACAGCGCCACGGCCCTGTTGATATGGACCACCGGGTTCGGGTGCCGGGCAAGCAACAGATCATAAAGCGCCACGATCTGCGCCCAGTCGGTGCGGTCAAAATCCGGCGCCTCTGCATGGACCGCGCTGATCGCAGCCTGAAGCGCATAAGGGCCGGGTGGGCCCACGCCCAGCGCCTGCTTTACCAGCGTTATGCCTTCACGAATACGCGCCTTGTCCCAGCGGGCACGGTTCTGCACCTCAAGCGGAACATAAGCCCCGTCTTCATCCGACCGGGTCAAACGGCGGCTATCCCCCAGCAACATCAGGGCGAGCAGCGCCTTCACCTCAGGATCTTCTGGCAGGAGGCCCGTCAGAATGCGCCCCAACCGGATCGCCTCACCCACAAGATCTGCGCGGGTCAGTTCCGCCCCGTTGGACCGGAAACCCTCGTTGAAAATGAGGTATATGACCCGCAGCACCGCATTGAGCCGCTCTGGCAAATCCTCCTCATCCGGCAATCTGAACGGAATGCCCGCCTGCTGGATCTTCTGTTTGGCACGGGTCAGGCGGGCGGCCATTGTTTCGGGTTTGTCCAGATAGGCGGCAGCAATTTCAGCGGTGGTCAGCCCACCGATGGCCCGCAGGGTCAATGCGGTGCGGGTCTTTTCCTCAAGTGCCGGGTGACAGCAGGTGAAGATCAGCTCCAGACGGTGATCGGGGATCACGCCCATGCCGCCCCCTTCCTCGGACCGGGTCTGATCCAGCCATAATGCAAGTTCACCTTCTTTGCGGCTGGCGGTCTGCGCGCGGCGCAACCGATCCAACGCCTTGCGTCGGGCCACGGTCAACAGCCAGGCATCCGGGTGGAGCGGCAGGGATTTGGGCCAATGGGAGAGCGCCTCGACCACCGCGTCCTGCAAACTGTCTTCCGCCAGCGCATAATCCCCCAGCCGGGCGGTTAGCACAGCAAGGAGGCGCCCCCAATTTTCGCGGATCAGACGGTCTATGCTGAGGTCAACCGGGGGCACCATAAGGGATCAGTCGAAGATCATCACGGGGCGCACTTCGACCCGACCGTAAGCAGCGTCGGGGATCTTGGCGGCATAGTGCAGGGCTTCATCCAGATCCTCACAGTCGAGGATATAGAAGCCACCCAGCTGTTCCTTGGTTTCGGCAAAGGGGCCATCCACGATTTCGGTTTTGCCGCCCCGGACAGACACGGTGGAGGCGGTCGCCACGGGTTGCAGCGCATCCCCCGAGAGCATTTTGCCCGCATCCTGAACCTCTTTGGTGAAATCCATATAGCCCTGCATATAGGGCCCGAACTCCTCAGTTCCGGGTTGCGGGCCATTGTCTTCGGCATTGTAAATCAGAAGCATGTATTGCATCGGGTTTCCTTCCTGAAATGGGGAAAGGTCAGTGCCTTTCTGGATACCAGACGTTTGGGAAACGACCAAATCGACATGCGATCAGCATTTTTCCAAAAACGGTCTGAGGTCATTCGCCGTCAAGAAGCCTGAGAAAATACGGATGCAGATCGGCATATGTCTTTACGAAATCATCTGTCCCGAGGTGATTGGAGGCGCGGTAGGAAAAGAAAAGCTCGTTGCGCAGGTCGATGAGGGTCTCTCTTTTCTTTGCCCAGGCCGCATCGGAACAGGCCCCAAATGAACCAAAATGCGTGTATCCGTTGAAACCTGCCGCAAACTCCAAGATCGAATTGCGGTCGCCGATTTCCGGCAAATCCTCTTTTGTCAGCCCCATCTTACCCCTCCAGCAACTTCGTTAAATAGCAACAACAGGAAATCACGCAGCCCAAAACAGAAAAAGCCGCAAGGTTTCCCCTGCGGCTTTGATCTTAGTGTAATGCGTCCGGCTTAGGCCAGAGCAGCCTTTGCTTTCTCGACGATCGCGCCGAAAGCTTCCGGCTCATGCACGGCCAGGTCAGCCAGCACTTTGCGGTCGACTTCAACACCAGCCAGGTTCAGGCCGTTGATGAAGCGCGAATAGGTCAGAGCCTCGTCATGCGAACGTACAGCCGCGTTGATACGCTGGATCCACAGGGCGCGGAAATTGCGCTTGCGGTTCTTGCGGTCGCGGGTTGCGTATTGGTTCGCCTTGTCGACGGCCTGACGCGCTACCTTGAAGGTATTCTTGCGGCGGCCGTAATAGCCTTTTGCGGCCTTGACGACTTTTTTGTGACGGGCGTGAGTTGTGGTTCCACCTTTAACGCGGGACATAGTCTATACTCCTCTTAGCGGTCGTAGGGCATGTAGCCCTTGACGATCTTTGCGTCGGGGGCGGACAGGGTGGTGGTGCCACGGGCATCGCGGATGAATTTCTTGGTCCGCTTGATCATGCCGTGACGCTTACCGGCTTGGCCAGCGAGGACCTTGCCAGTTGCAGTCACCTTAAAGCGCTTCTTGGCGCTTGATTTGGTCTTCATCTTGGGCATTTCCGTCTCCTTCATGGGTTCGGTTCGGACGCGACTCGGCATGCCACTTGAGCCGGGCGCGCATGAAGTGTGGCGTATAGAAGGGATTCGCCAGTCTGACAAGGGGTATCAGCCCCCATTCAGCACAAAAAAACCGCGCGGGCGCAATGCCTCCTCAGTTGAGGATCCGCCCCAATACGGTGACAAACAGATCCGGGATATCCGCAATCGCATATCCGCCGGGCTTTCCCCGAACCGCCATGAAAATCAGCCCTCCTCCGATCAGCACCGTAATGGCGGCCACCCGGGGGGCATGGCCATCCAGCATCGCGTTGAGGATGGCCGGGATCGACAGGACAAGAACGCAGATCCCGATCACCAGAAAAAGATCATGTGTCATCTGAATACCCTATATAAATAAGGTATTATTACTCCGCATCCGTGGCGAAAATCAACCTTTCGTCACAGGGGGCCACCCGCAGGATGTTGGTTGTGCCGGGCACGTTGAAGGGCACACCCGCCGTCACGACGATCTGATCATGCTCTTGCGCCAGACCCGAGGCGCGGGCGGCCCGGGCCGCCGAAACCACTGCGGCCTTGAAGCGCTTGACCTCCCCCGGGGTGACAAAACAATTGGTGCCCCAGGACAGGCAGAGACGGCGCGCCGTCCCCCGCAGCGGGGTCAGCGCGATGATCGGCACCCGTGGCCGCTCCCGCGAGGTGAGCAGCGCCGTGGTGCCTGACTGAGTGAAACAGCAGATCGCCTTGATGTCGGTGGTTTCGGCAATCTCACGCGCGGCTGCAACGATGGCGTCATTCACGCCCCGTCGCGCGGCCACGCGCTGTGCATCCACCTGTTCGCGGTAGGTGGGATCATTTTCGACCTCGATGGCCACGGCATTCATCGTTGCCACAGCTTCAACCGGATAGGCCCCTGCCGCACTTTCGGCCGACAGCATGACCGCATCGGTCCCGTCATAAATCGCATTGGCCACGTCGGACACTTCCGCGCGGGTGGGCATCGGGCTTTCGATCATGCTTTCCAGCATCTGTGTCGCGACAATCACCGGTTTGCCGGCACGGTGGCAGGCATGGATAAGACGTTTCTGGATCGGCGGCACGGCCTGAACCGGCAGCTCGACACCAAGGTCACCACGCGCAACCATGATCCCATCCGAGGCTTTCAGGATCTCGTCAAACGCATCCACGGCAGCCGGTTTTTCAATCTTTGACAGAACTGCGGCACGGCCCTGCGCCAGCGTGCGGGCCTCTTCCACATCCTCGGCCCGCTGCACAAAACTGAGCGCAAGCCAATCGACCCCCAGCTGGCAGGCAAATTCCAGATCGGCGCGGTCTTTTTCGGAAAGTGCTGCAAGGGGCAGCACCACATCGGGCACGTTCACACCTTTGCGGTCCGAAATCGTGCCGCCAACTTCGACGATGCAATTGGCGTGATCAGCGCTGCAATCCTTGACCCGCAGGCGCAGCTTACCATCATTGACCAGGAGGGTAGCCCCGGGCTCAAGAGCTGCAAAAATCTCGGGATGGGGCAGGCAGACACGGTGGCTGTCCCCCGGTGTGACATCAAGATCAAAGCGGAAGACCTGCCCCTCTTCGATCTCGGTTGCGCCAGCTGCAAAAACACCGCAACGCAGTTTGGGGCCTTGCAGATCTGCAAGGATAGCGATCGGGCGTTCCAGATCCTTTTCCACCTTGCGCACCAGCGCGTGGCGTTCGCGCTGCTCGTCATGAGTGCCATGGGACATGTTCATGCGAAACACATCAGCGCCCGCTTCGAACAAGGCCCGAATAGTGTCATAATCGTTGGAAGCAGGACCAAGCGTGGCGACAATTTTTACATTTCTCTGGCGTCTCATCGGCATTTCCTTTTGGGCGACATCATCCCTCACCCGCTCTATAGCCAATATTGCGGGGCGGTGAAACGATATGTTAGCGCTCTCATCAATTTGTTTCACGTCACTTTATGCATGAGGGAACTGGTGCTTTTCCTTGCACTGACGTAAATGGCGGTAAGAGATGACCGTTACAAAACCATGACAGTGCTCCGATGAAAGACGCGATTTTGCATGATGCTTTTGAAATCATTGGCGAGACCCTGACTGGCCGCTGGGTGATTTCCTGCGACCACGCCTCAAACCGGGTGCCGCCCTGCGTCAATGGCGGAGACCTCGGGCTGCCCGAGGCCGATATGAACCGCCATATTGCCTATGATGTGGGCGCCGCCGGGGTTACCCGCCACCTGTCACGGCTGCTCAACAGCCCTGCCATCCTGACCCGGTTTTCGCGGCTTGTGGTGGATCCGAACCGGGGCGAGGACGACCCGACTGTTCTGATGAAGCTTTATGACGGGTCTATCATTCCCGCCAACCGCCACGCCGATGCCACCGAGCGCGAGCGGCGCCTGGCGGCGTTTCATCGCCCCTATCACGAAGCATTGGCCGGGGTTCTGGCCGCGCATCCGAACCCGGTTCTTCTGGCAATGCACAGTTATACACCTCAGCTCAAGGGGCGCGAACCCCGCCCCTGGCATATTGCGGTGCTGCACGACAAGGACAGCCGGGTGGCAACGCCGCTATTGGCCCGTCTTGAGGCCGAGGGCGAATGGTGTGTCGGTGAAAACGAACCTTATGGCGGCCATCTGGATGGTGACAGCATCGATCGACAAGCGTTGAAGCTGGGTCTTCCCAATGTGCTGATCGAGATCCGCAATGACCTGATTGAAACCGAGGCCCAACAGGCCTGGTGGGCAGAGCGGCTTGCACCGATCCTGACGGAGGTGCTGGTGGAGAGCGGGCTGTAAGGGGCTTTGCCCCTCGCCCCCCCTCTGCGAGGGAGGCCTCACCCCAAGGTATTTCAGGCAAGAAAAAGGAGAGCACGGTGCCACATGTAAGGATAGAATATGCTGGTGTGACATCGGGAATGCAGCCGGCATGTGAGGCCGTTTTCGAGGCGCTGGCAGCCCATGACGCGATCCCCCATCCCGAAAGCCTGAAAGTGCGCGCCCTTCCCTGCGATGCCCATCGTATCGGCACCGACCCTGCCAGTTTTTGCCATGCGGCTCTGGCTTTGCTGCCGGGGCGCAGCGAAACGGTGAAGAGTGAGTTGGCGCAGCTGATCCTTACGGTGTTGCGGCGCCAACTGCCAAATGTCGGCAGCCTGTCCGTTGACGTAGCAGATCTCAGCCCGTCTTATGCGAAAGACATTTTATAAATGGAGCCCAGGATGGACGACCAGACCCGTATCGAGCTTGAAGCCGCCGCGTTTCGCGCGCTGCGTGCGCATCTGATGGAAAAGCGCACCGACGTGCAGAACATCGACATGATGAACCTGGCCGGGTTTTGCCGCAACTGCCTGTCACGCTGGTATCAGGAAGCGGCGAATGAGCGCGGGATCGAGATGGACAAAACCCAAGCGCGCGAGATCTTCTATGGCATGAGCATGGACGAATGGAAGTCCAAGTATCAGACCGATGCCAGCCCGGAGAAACAGGCGGAGTTCAAGGTGGCTTTCGCTGAAAATGTGGGTGAAGAGAAGGCGTGACCCGCACGCTTTTGATCCTGACGGCCGCATCCGCCGCGCTGACCGTGGCCGGGTTTTATTACCACCCTGCCCTTGGTCTCTTCATGCTCGGTGGCATGGTGCTGATCGGCCTGTCGATCTGGAATGGCGGACAGAAAATGCTGGCGCTTTACCGCGCGCGTGAAGGCGAGGGGTTTGACACGTTCCTGACCGCGCTGCCGGATGTGGATCCGGCCATCGCCCGTGCAGTCTATGACACAATCCAGCACACCTGCTCCTCGGCCAAAAATCCCCTGCCCCTGCGCCCCTCGGATCACGTAATCGACGATCTGATGCTGGATTTGGAAGAGCTGTTTTCCGAGGTTCTGCCCCGGATCATCACCCAAACAAGGCAAGGATCACCTGAAGGGCTTACGGATCTGACGGTTGGCGGGATTGCAAAGCACCTGCAGGACCCTGCGCAATTGCGCACACCCTCTGTTTAAACTTCGATATTTCGCACGTAAATTTGCCCCTTATATCTGCTTCAAAAGGAGCAAGACATGAGACAACCCACCTATTTCATCTCCCACGGTGGCGGCCCCTGGCCGTGGATACCCCGCATGCGCCAGATGTTTGCGACGTTGGAGCGATCCCTTGCCGCAATGCCGTCGGAATTGCCCGAACGCCCCAAAGCAGTTCTGATGATTTCAGGCCATTGGGAGAGCAACGGGTTTGACGTGATGTCATCCGCCGCGCCACCCATGGTCTATGACTATTCCGGCTTCCCGCCGGAGACATATGAAATCACCTACCCTGCCCCCGGCGATCCTGATCTTGCACAAAGGACGCAGAATCTGATCCGCGCTGCGGGACTGCCCAGCGCGCCGAATGCGGCGCAGGGGTTTGACCATGGGGTGTTTGCGCCGATGGCAGTGATGTATCCGAAAGCCGATATGCCCACCTACCAGGTGTCCCTGAACAGGACGTACGATCCTGCCCAGCACATGGCACTTGGCCGGGCCCTGGCCCCGCTGCGCGATGAAGGGGTGCTGATTGTCGGATCCGGCCTGTCTTATCACAATCTGCGCCTGATGGGTCCCGAGGCGCGCATTCCTTCAGCGGAGTTTGACGCCTGGCTGAACGAGGCCATGACGTTGTCACCCGACAAACGCCGGGCTGCGATCCTGAACTGGGAAACGGCCCCCTCGGCCCGGATTGCGCACAAGGAAGAAGACCATCTCGTGCCGCTCTTTGCCGCGCTTGGCGCAGCCGAAGAAGACGCGGCCACCGTGTGCTACCACGAAGAGGGCATTTTCGGTGGGGTCACCGCCACCAGTTTCCGGTTTGGGTAATATGTGAGAGGGCTGCACATGAGGGTGTTTGTCACCGGGCGTTTCGACTTTTCCCACCGCTGGTCAAAGCCGAAAACGCTTTAATCGGATGACAGCCCATCCTCTTCTCAGATCAAATCACAGAGAAAACCCCGCACCTTACGGAGCGGGGCTACACTTCTTGGATGTGACGCTCAATCACTCAGCCTTTTTCAGGCTTTCTTCCAGGTAAATTTCACGCAGGCGCGCCATGACCGGGCCGGGCTGACCATCCCCCAATGCCACCCCGTCAATTTCGACCACCGGCATCACAAAGGCTGAGGCCGAGGTAAAGAAAGCCTCATCTGCCTCCTGTGCCTCAGCAATTGTAAAGCTACGTTCCTCCACTTCCATCTGCGCCTCGCGGGCAAAGCGCAGCACGGCGGCACGGGTGATGCCATGCAGGATGTCGTTGGACAGGGCACGGGTGATAATTTTGCCCCCTTTGACGATATAGACATTGTTCGAGGTGCCCTCGGTCACATACCCATCTTCCACCAGCCAGGCATCATCACAGCCTGCCGCCTTGGCCATCATCTTGCCCATCGACGGGTAAAGCAGCTGCACCGTTTTGATGTCACGACGGCCCCAGCGGATGTCTTCAATCGAGATCACCTTGACCGGCTTTACCGTCTCAGCCAGGCCGGGCTTGTTTTGGGTAAACAGCACCACTGTCGGCTTGACCTTGTCCGCATCCGGGAACACGAAATCCCGGTCACTGTCCGCCCCGCGCGAGATCTGCAGATAGATCAGACCTTCGTCAATGCCATTGGCCCGCACCAACTCACGGTGCACCTCAAGCAGGTCCTCTTTCGAAATCGGGCTCTCAATCCCCAGTTCCTTCAGCGAACGCTCCAGACGCACCGCGTGACCTTCAAAATCAATCAGCTTGCCGCCCAGAACCGACGTCACCTCATAAACCGCATCCGCGAACAGAAATCCGCGATCAAAGATCGAAACCTTGGCGTCGGTTTCGGGCAGATAGTCGCCATTCACATAAACGGTACGGGTCATTTGTGTCTCCTCGTTGGAACGCCGCGTCACGGGATACAAGAAAGATTGACGGGGCAGTGGGTTGCTGTCTTGGCTGTTGACATTGAAGTCGTCAGGACTGGCCTAACGGATGAATTTGCAAAGGGGAAGCCTCAATGCCCGCCACACAATCTGCTTTGATCATGCTCGTGGCCGGGATCGGGATCCCGGTATTGGCAGCACTGAATGCGGCACTGGGCCAGCGGATGGGGTCGCCCGTAGCGGCAGGGGTGATCCTTTTCCTGGTGGCGCTGATCACGGCCAGCGCGGTTTTCCTGTTTTCCGGCAGCTCCCTCAAAGGTGCCATCGGTGCCCCTCCTCACCTGTTCCTTGCCGGGTGCCTGGTGGCGTTTTACGTGCTGACCATCACTTGGGTGGCCCCCACATTCGGAGTGGGCAACGCGGTCTTTTTCGTCCTGATCGGACAATTGATCTCAGCTGCGATCATCGACCACTGGGGCCTGTTCGGCGCCACGCAGCATCCACTGACCCTTGCCCGTGCAGGCGGTATCGCGGTGATGGGGGCCGGGGTCTTTCTGACCCAGATCGCCGGGCGCGGTTAAGCTCACCCCCAAAGGGCGGCCTCCGGCGGGTGCACCCCCTTGTCGTCAAACAACAAAGGGGCCTCGCGATCTTCTGCCAGCAAAAGCGGCCCGTCCAGATCGGTCACAACCGACCGCTGCGCAACCAGCACCGCCGGCGCCATCGCCAGGGACGAGCCAACCATACAGCCGGTCATCACCTTGTAGCCCTCAGCAAGGGCCGCCTCACGCAGACGCAATGCCTCGGTCAGGCCACCGGTCTTATCCAGCTTGATGTTCACCACATCATATTTGCCTTCAAGCCCCGGCAGGCTGGAGCGGTCGTGACAGCTTTCATCAGCACAGACCGGCACAGGACGCTCCATCCCGATCAGCGCATCATCCTCTCCGGCCGGTAAGGGCTGCTCCACCAGCTGCACCCCAAGCCGCACCAGATGCGGGGCAAGATCGGCGTAAACCTCGGCGGTCCAACCCTCATTTGCATCCACGATGATACGCGACTTTGGCGCCCCTGCCCGCACCGCTTCCAGGCGCGGCATATCATCGGGCGTGCCCAGCTTGATCTTGAGCAAGGGACGATGAGCGTTTTTTGCGGCCTGCACCTGCATCTCGGCAGGCTCCGCCAATGACAGCGTATAGGCCGTGATCTCCGGCCCCGGACGAGCTAGCCCCGCCAGTTCCCAAACCCGTTTTCCCGCGCGCTTGGCTTCCAGATCCCACAACGCGCAGTCAACGGCATTGCGCGCGGCCCCCGCCGGCAGAAGATCATAAAGCACCTCACGCGTGATGTCGCCAGACAGCCCCATGATCTCATCCGTTACACTCTCCAACGTTTCATCATAACGCGCATAGGGCACACATTCGCCCCAGCCCTGATGATCGCCATCCTTCACCCGCACCGTCAGCACTTTCGCTTCGGTCCGTGATCCACGCGAGATAGTGAACACCTGCGCCAGTTTGAACACGTCAGGAGTAACTGAGATTTCCATGCGCCCGCCTTTTTCTTGCCTGAAATACCTTGGGGGTCTGGGGGCAAAGCCCCCAGCCTTCTGATCACATCAACGGCCTATCAGATCGCCGCCAGCGCATCCACCAGCTTGCCCGCGCCATAGCGGAACGGATCGGTCGCCGGCAGGCCCATATCGGCCTCAACCTTCGTCAGATAGACCTTGGCATCCTCATCCGACATGTGCTGCGTGTTGACCGAGATACCAATCACCTGGCAGCCCGGGTTCGCCACCTTGGCCAGCTTCAGCGCGGTGTCGCGCAGCGCTTCCAGCGAGGGCTGAGTGTATTCCGGCAGGCCGCGCATATGCGCGCGGGTCGGTTCATGGGCAAGCACCAGAGCGTCCGGCTGACCGCCGTGGATCAGCGCCATGGTCACACCCGAATAGGACACGTGGAACAACGAACCCTGACCCTCGATATGATCCCAGTGGTCATCGTCATTATCCGGGGTCAGATACTCAATCGAGCCGGCCATGAAGTCGGCGACCACTGCATCCAAAGGCACACCGTCACCGGTGATCAGGATACCGGTCTGGCCCGTGGCGCGGAAGGTCGACTTCATGCCGCGTTTGCGCATCTCCGCATCCATGCATAGGGCCGTGTACATCTTGCCCACGGAACAATCGGTGCCCACGGCCAGGCAGCGCTTGCCGGTCCGTTTTTTGCCATTGGCAATCGGGTAATCCACCTCGGGGATCCGCACGTCATGCAGTTCCTGCCCGGTGGCTTCGGCCACGGCGACCAGATCGGGCTCGTCGGTCAGAAGGTTGTGCAGGCCCGAGGCCAGATCAAACCCTTCCTCAAGCGCCATCACCAGCACTTTCTTCCACTCTTTCGAGATCACACCACCGCGGTTGGCCACACCAACCACAAGCGTTTTCGCACCTGCCGCCTTGGCTTCTTGCAAGGTCATGTCGGTCAGGCCGAGATCCGCACCGCAGCCCTCCATGCGGAACTGCCCCACGGCATTTTCCGGACGCCAGTCACGGATGCCAATGGCGACCTTGGCGGCCAATTGATCAGGCGCATCGCCCAGGAACAACAGGTACGGAGTTTTGATCATGGCCTTGGCCCTTTCCTCTTTTTTCGGTGTTAAATATTCCCCAACGGGCATTTTCACGATTTAATGCCGCATTTTTTTGCGAAGGCATGAGCACTGGCGGCATTTGCACAAGTTTCTTCGTCATTTTGACAATCTGGCGCAAATTCCTTTCGCCAAATTGTCACCAGCAGGGATATTGCCGCCGCGCGGCATAATGCTGCAAATGCAAAATCAACTTGCCTTAGTCCACGCAATTTCATAACGATTGCGCCAAGAAAATCGCAACTTCATTGCTCAGAGGTGACACATGTCCTTCCGTATCCAACCCACTGCCCCGGCCCGCCCGAACCGCTGCCAATTGTTTGGCCCGGGATCAAACACCAAGCTGTTCCCCAAAATGGCGGCATCTTCTGCTGACGTGATCAACCTGGACCTCGAGGATTCGGTTGCTCCGTCGGACAAGGACGTGGCCCGCGCCAATATCATTGAGGCCCTGAACACGATCGACTGGGGCAACAAATACATGTCGGTACGGATCAACAGCCTCGACACGCCCTATTGGTATCGCGACGTTGTGGACCTGCTGGAGCAAGCCGGTGATCGCATCGATCAGATCATGATCCCCAAAGTGGGGTGTGCTGAAGACGTCTATGCGGTGGACGCGCTGGTCACGGCAATCGAACGCGCGAAGGGCCGCACCAAGCCGGTCAGCTTTGAAGTGATCATCGAATCGGCTGCCGGTATCGCCCATGTCGAAGCCATCGCAGCATCCAGCCCCCGCCTGCAGGCCATGTCGCTGGGGGCCGCTGATTTCGCCGCCTCGATGGGCATGCAGACCACCGGCATCGGCGGCACGCAGGAAAACTATTACATGCTGCGCGAAGGCGAAAAGCACTGGTCCGACCCGTGGCACTGGGCACAGGCTGCCATCGTTGCCGCCTGTCGCACCCACGGCATCCTGCCGGTCGACGGCCCGTTCGGCGATTTTTCGGACGATGAGGGCTACATCGCACAGGCGAAGCGCTCGGCAACGCTGGGCATGGTGGGCAAATGGGCGATCCACCCGAAACAGATCGCTCTCGCAAACGAGGTCTTCACCCCGTCCGAAGAAGCCGTCACCGAAGCGCGCGAGATCCTGGCCGCGATGGAACAGGCAAAGGCCAATGGCGAAGGCGCCACTGTCTACAAGGGCCGCCTTGTCGACATCGCAAGCATCAAACAGGCCGAAGTGATCGTCGCCCAGGCAGAGTTGATCGCCAATAGCTGATCAGACCTCTCTTCCCCAACTCGCCCTGCCCACGCGGCAGGGCTTTTTTGTTGGGATCCCGTTTCCCGGCCCTCTATGACATACATCAATTATTTAAATTCAGATGTGTTTATAAGTTTCCTTGGGCGCTGACTACGCCCTGCCACAAAGGGACGCCTCTTTAATGTAAGAGGTTCGTATGAAACCACTTTTCCTTGCTGCCGCCATGACCTGCGCCATGGCTATCCCCGGTCATGCCCAGCAATCGCAACCCGCCAAAACCGGCCTTTCAGTGCCCGTAATCATGCTGACCGGCATCCTGAATAAAAACCAGGATGTGATTGGGTTGGATGAAGCGCAGAAAGAGATCCTACAAAACTGGATGGCGTCCATGCCCGCGCAACGCAAGGCACTGGAGGATGAAACCGTGGCCCTTCGCGCAGAGATGAAAGCTGCCATCATCAAGGGGTCGCCAGTCGAAGAACGCCAAGCCCTGGCCGGAAAAATCGGCGCCAATGAAACCACGCTGGTGATGATGCGTTCAAATTGCACCGATCACTGGCGTGAGGTGCTGACCCCTGAACAGTTTGCCAAGCTGATTGAAATCGCCACGAAATGAACGGATGGGGCGGAGCCGCTCCGCCCCCCCCAATATCACGCGAGCGGCAGGCAGAGTTCCGTCAACAAATTCTCGGGAGCCGTTTCCCGAGGATCATTCAGGTAGATCTCGAAACACGGGCTGTCAGCCGGGGTCTCACCCGATCGTGGCAACCATTCCCCGTAAAGCGCGTCATAGCCGGACTTGATCGTGGCATAGGGGCCTTTGAAGGTCAGAACAGCCGCCTGCCCTGCCGGAAGCTCAACACTTTCGAACCCTTCCGGGATCTCGCCAGCCGTCCACTCAGCCCCTGCGAAACTACGCAGATCCGCCTCGGGCACAGCGGCGGGGTCATCAAAATACACGCCGTAGACCTGGCCACATTTCGGCCAGAGCCCCCGCGCGGCGATCATGGCGCCAGATTTCTCGAAGGTGGATCCGATTTCCATATAGGCCCCCTTGTGGCGCAAACCGATCAGGGTTCTGGCCGGAAAGGTGCGGATTTCGATGGGATACATGGTGATTATTCCTTTCTGTTGCAGCAAGGCTGGGGCGCAAAAATGACCTGATCTGCGAAACTCAACCGGGCTCATCCCGTATGACGCGCGGAACGCCTGAGCGAAGCTGCGCGGATTGGGGTAGCCGCAGTCACGGGCGATCTGATCGACAGGCAGTTCCTCTCTCACCAATCGACCGGCGGCCCGATGCAGACGCATCCGACGCACCGCCTGCGCACAGGTTTCACCGGTCATGGCGTGAAACACCCGGTGCCAGTGAAAGCGCGACATCGCAGCAACATCCGCCAGAGTATCCAGTGACAGATCGCCGTTTGGATTGTCGTGAATGTGGTTAAGCACCCGGACCAGCCGGTCTTCATATCGCATTTGAGCGTCCCTTCTGACCTTTCCCCCTGTTTCTGCCGCAAGAGCCGTGCATAAATCTTGCCAAACTTCCCTCTGTCCAACCGGGCTCAAGGCGCGTTTTCCGGGGGCTGGCCGTTGCAATGCGGCTTCCCAAGCGTCATATAGCAGGAAACAGGTATCAATCAGGCGTGGCCATGACTCACTATCTCGAATTTGAAAAACCACTGGCAGAAATCGAAGGCAAGGCAGAAGAGCTGCGGGCCATGGCGCGAGCCAATGAAGAGATGGATGTGGAGGGTGAGGCCACAGCACTGGACGCCAAGGCGGACACATTGCTGAAAGAGCTTTACGAAAACCTGACAGCCTGGCGCAAATGCCAGGTAGCGCGCCATCCGGAACGCCCCCATTGCAAGGATTATATCGACGCCCTTTTCACCGAATACACGCCGCTGGCAGGCGACCGGAACTTTGCCGATGACCACGCCGTCATGGGCGGGCTTGCCCGGATCGGCGATATGCCTGTCGTGGTGATGGGTCAGGAAAAGGGTCATGACACAAAGTCCCGCATCGAACGCAATTTCGGCATGGCCCGCCCGGAAGGGTATCGCAAGGCCATCCGTCTGATGGATTTGGCGGATCGGTTCGGCCTGCCCATCGTGGCACTTGTCGACACACCCGGCGCCTATCCGGGCAAGGGGGCAGAAGAACGTGGCCAGTCCGAAGCCATCGCCCGCTCGACCGAACGCTGCCTCAACGCCAATGTTCCGGTGATCTCGGTGATCATCGGCGAAGGCGGGTCTGGTGGGGCGGTTGCTCTGGCCACGGCCAATACGGTGATGATGCTGGAACATTCGGTCTATTCTGTCATCTCCCCCGAAGGATGCGCCTCGATCCTGTGGAAAGACGCCGAGAAGATGCGGGAGGCCGCCGAAGCTCTTCGTCTGACCGCGCAGGACCTCAAGAAACTGGGTGTGATCGACACGATTATCGACGAGCCTATGGGCGGTGCGCAACGCGACCGCAAAGGCACAATCGAAGCCGTTGGGAAAGCCATCGAAGAGGAACTGAAGGCCCTTATGGACCGCATGAAGGGCGACGCCCTGAAAAAGGAGCGGCGCGAGAAATTCCTCAAGATGGGGTCGCAGGGCCTCACAGCCTGATCGCAATCCTCCGTCAGAAACAGGAAGGGCCCCGAGAGGGCCCTTTTTTATGTCAGATCACCAAAGTGTCTGCGCCGCCTTGCTGGGCCAATCCCGATCAAAGGCCTCCCCATCAAATTCGCCCGAGGACTGTTCTTTCAACATCTCCCCCAGGCTGGGAATGTCGGGCGGAGTATGATCCGCACGCCAGAGCCCCGACCGCATGATGGATTTGGCGCATTGGGCATAGATTTCATCAATCTGCACAACGGTCACCAACCCCGGGAGCTTCTCTCCCTGCGCACGCGCAAACCTTTGGCGCAGCGCCTCATCCACCGTCAGGCGAGCCCGCCCATTCAGACGCACAACAATATCGACATGCGGCACCATGAACATGAGAGAGACGCGCGGGTCGCGGACAATATTGCGCAGGCTGTCGATCCGGTTGTTGCCCCTCCAGTCCGGCACCGCGATATGGCGCTCATCCAGTTCCAACACCACCGACCCGTCATCCCCCCGCGGGCTGCCATCGGTCCCTTCGGGGCCAACAGTGCTGAGCACGCAGAACTTGGACGCCATGATCCATTTGCGATAGGTGGGGGTCATGCGCTTCGCCACTTTGACAAGCGACGCTTTTGAAGGGGAGGAATATAGCGCCTCAAGCTCTTCTATGTTTTCAAGAAATTCCACGTCTTCCCCCCAACAAAACCAGAAAACTAGTTTTCTAGTTTTCTTAGAAATTGCGCTTCCCTGTCTCCAGGTCAAACCCCGCCTCTTCCATCAGAGCGTCAGACCCGGTTTCCACCGCAGTCTCCATCTCCGACATGAAGGTCTTAAGGTCCTTACCCGCCTCAATCCGTGGCAGAAACTCGACCACAGCTGTTCCAGGATATCGCATGATCCCGTGGCGTTTCCAAAACACACCCACATTGGTGGCCGCCGGCACCACGTCCTGCGCCGTTTCCTTGTAAAGCACACCGGCACCGATTTTATACGGCTTCTCTGCGCCTGCAGCCACACGTGTGCCTTGCGGGAAAATCACCAACTGTCCTGGGGCCGCCGCACCGGATTTCACATCCGCCACCATCTGCTTGATCGCCGCCCCGCGCTTGCCGCGATCCACCGGAACCGAATTGGTGTATTTGCCGTAAAGCCCAATCACCGGCGCCCATTTCAGTTGCTTTTTCATGATATATTTCGGACGGGGAAGGACGCTTGCAATCAGCAAAATATCAAAGAAACTTTGATGCTTGGCCGCAATGATCACCTCATCTTGCGGCACCTCCCCCCGGATTTCGGATTTCAGCCCCACCATCCAGGACGCCGTCCAGCGCACCCAATTGCAATAGGCGCGGATCGCCACGAAGGTAAAATCCTTCTTCACCCAGATCAGCGGGATGAAACCAAAACCAATAATGGGAAGAACCAGATACATCTGGGTGATGAACAGAAGCGAGCGAACCCACTGAATGGCGTGACGCATTAGCGTTTCTCCTGCAAGGTGGCCAAAGCGGCCTGTCGGGTTGCGATAAAGGCGACAAAAGCAGCCACGGGCGGTATCCCCAGCGGCAAAAGCCAGTGCCCCCCCTGGAACCCAAGCCCGGTCAGGAAACTGCCCTGATCCACACCTGAGGGCAACAGCAGGATTGCAATCATCCCAATCGCCGTGCCACCTAACGCCCCCATGAACGCCCTGAGGGTGTACCGACGCACAAAAGCCCGGGCGATATAGGCATCCTGGGCACCGACAAGGCGCAAAACCCGAATGACCTGTTCATTTGCGGAAAGGGCAGCTGAGGCCGCCAGGGTAATGACCACCCCTGCCAGCGCGGTGATCAACCCCATGGCCGCGTATCCCAACAGGCGCAGCCGACCGGCCGCTTTGACCAGAGGCTCTCTCCAGCGGTTATGATCATCAAAGACAGCGCCCGGCGCCTCCCCTGCCAAACGCGCACGCAGCCCCTCAACATCCACGCCGGTGTCATCTTCGATCACCTCGATAAGACGCGGGATAGGCAAACGCTCCAGCGGCAGGTCCGGCCCGAACCACGGCTCCAACAGCTTGCGCTGCTCGTCATCCCCCAGTGGACGGGCCTCTTTGACCCCCTCTGTGGTCGCAAGCACCTCCATCACGGCCAGCACCTGGATGTCAATTTGATCCGCAGGCGCCGAGATGCGAATCGTGGCACTTTTCGCCAGTGCCTGCGCCCAGCGATCCGCAAGCCGCCCCGACGCAAGTGACAGAGCAAGTGCGAAGACCGCCAGAAAGGCCATAGCCCCTGCAGCAAACACCGTCAGGCGCGCCGTAAAACCCGTTGGGGGCACAACCCGGTCTGCCTGTGCATCGCCAGACACCAGATGCAAAAGCTGCCTCACCCGAACGCTCATAGGTCTGCCCCCGCTGCCTGCAACTGACCCCCTGAGATCCGCAGCACCCGCGTTGGCACCAGCGCCTTTGCCTGTCGGATCAGGTTCATGTCATGGGTCGCAATCAGCACGGTTTTCCCCAGCTTGTTGAGTTCGACCAGCAGGGTCAGCAACCGCAACGACATGTCCCAATCAACATTGCCCGTCGGCTCATCCGCCAAGATGACATCCGGCGACATAATCACTGCCCGGGCCAATGCGGCCCTCTGCCGCTCGCCGCCGGACAATTCCGGGGGGCGCGCATCGGCATGGGAGGTTAACCCAACCCAGGCCAGAAGCTCATTCAGTTCCTGCATGTCGCTCATCGGGCGCCCCGCAACCGCCAAAGGCAACGCAATATTCTCGGCAACCGATAGATGGTCGAGGAACTGGCAATCCTGATGAACAACCCCGATTCGGCGCCGCACCACAGCCACGTCGTCCCGGCTCATCTGCCGGGTATCCTGCCCAAAAAGGGTCGCCGCCCCGTGGGTCGGCACCAGTTCTCCGTAACACAGCTTGAGGAAGGTGGTCTTCCCCGCCCCCGAAGGGCCGGTCAGGAAATGAAACGATCCCGGTGGGACCTGTAGCGTCATGTCACGCAACAGCGATCCGCCGCCATACCCGTAAGACACTTGTGTCAGCTCGATCACTTTCTACCCCCGCCTGATGTGGCGACAGTTTTGCCCCACAAGGTCAATTGTTTCAATGTAATGATTGCCTTGGTTCGGTTTTCAGGTCTATCTTGCTCATATTACATCTTAAAAGGCAGGTGGTGCCACCCATTGAGGTGGCGGGACGGGTGAGAAAATGCGTTTGGTTTGCCCCAATTGCGGAGCACAATACGAGGTTGACGATCGCGTCATGCCTGAGACCGGGCGTGATGTGCAGTGTTCTGCCTGTGGCCACGCCTGGTTTCAACGCGGCGCCCAGATGCCGGAAGACACCGCAGAAGCGATCATGGATCCCGCCGCAACCGAGGCCGAAGAGATCCCTCAGGAGGAGGAGCCGGAGCAAGAGCCGGTTTCTGACCCCACATCCGATAGTGCAGCTGCAGAGGAAACGCCGCCACGGCGCTCCCTGAGCCCGGACGTGCAGGCGATCTTGCAAGAGGAAGCGCAGCGCGAATTGGAAGCGCGTCAATCACATCAGGAACAGATCGAAACCCAAACCGAAATGGGTTTGGAAGACTTTGATGAGGAAGAGGCGCAACGGCAATCCATACGTGAACGTATGGCACGACTTCGCGGTGCCGACGATGATTTCGAAGCCACCCAGGCACTTACCGAAGGTCGTGGACGAGATCTGTTGCCGGACATTGAGGAAATCAACTCTACTCTCGATGCCCAACAAGGGGATGAGATAGAGCAGGACGGCAGTGATCCTGCCACATCAAAGACCCGTAGCGGATATCGCAAAGGGTTTGTGTTGAGCGTCGGGCTCGCCCTGATCCTGCTTCTTCTTTACGCATACGCACCGAACGTCGCCGAAGCGGCTCCCCAACTCGACCCGCTACTTGATAGGTACGTCTCAGCCGTTGATTGGGGCCGTATGGCGGTAAGGTCTTTTTTTGAAGGTGTTATTTTGAAACTGCAGGGAGCGAACAGCCTCTGATCCTCTCGCCATCGGTGATGGCACTTACAGTTTCACTTTCTTGATAATTGTCTTTTCCCTGCATGCAAAAACGCCCCTCGCTTTTGTGCGAAGGGCGTTTTTTGATTTATGTGATCGTATTGAGAGGATAGGTTGGATTTTTACTAGGTTTGGCGGTGACCTACTCTCCCACGTCTTAAGACGCAGTACCATTGGCGCGACAGTGCTTAACGGCCGGGTTCGGGATGGGACCGGGTGTTTCACTTGTGCTATGACCACCAAACCGAGTAAAAATCCAATTTTATTTGGGCTACCGCCTTCGGCTACTTGAGCCCGAATTTGGTTTTCCAAATATCCAAGTTGGTACACTTTTGTGTATGCTTTTGATTTATCAGTAGATTTGTCTTCTACTGGATCAAATCAAGCCTATCGGACCATTAGTACCGGTCAACTGAGCATGTTACCATGCTTACATCTCCGGCCTATCGACGTGGTAGTCTTCCACGGTCCTCAGGGATACCTTGTTTTGAGGGGGGCTTCCCGCTTAGATGCCTTCAGCGGTTATCCTTTCCGATCATAGCTACCCAGCACTGCCGTTGGCACGACAACTGGTCCACCAGTGGATCGTTCACCCCGGTCCTCTCGTACTAGGGGCAACTCCTCTCAAGTATCCTACACCCACGGCAGATAGGGACCGAACTGTCTCACGACGTTCTAAACCCAGCTCACGTACCTCTTTAAATGGCGAACAGCCATACCCTTGGGACCTGCTCCAGCCCCAGGATGAGATGAGCCGACATCGAGGTGCCAAACACTGCCGTCGATATGGACTCTTGGGCAGTATCAGCCTGTTATCCCCGGCGTACCTTTTATCCGTTGAGCGATGGCCCTTCCACTCGGGACCACCGGATCACTATGGCCGTCTTTCGACTCTGCTCGACTTGTCAGTCTCGCAGTCAGGCTGGCTTCTGCCATTGCACTCAACGAGCGATTTCCGACCGCTCTGAGCCAACCTTCGCGCGCCTCCGTTACGCTTTAGGAGGCGACCGCCCCAGTCAAACTACCCACCACGCAGGGTCCCGGATCCGGATAACGGACCGCGGTTAGACATCAAGCAGAACAAGGGTGGTATCTCAAAGGAGGCTCCACAGGAACTGGCGTCCCTGCTTCGAAGCCCACCACCTATTCTGCACATGTTGTGCCTGATGCCAGTGCGAAGCTGTAGTAAAGGTGCACGGGGTCTTTCCGTCTAACCGCGGGAAGCCTGCATCTTGACAGGCAATTCAATTTCGCTGAGTCGATGTTGGAGACAGCGGGGAAGTCGTTACGCCATTCGTGCAGGTCGGAACTTACCCGACAAGGAATTTCGCTACCTTAGGACCGTTATAGTTACGGCCGCCGTTTACCGGGGCTTCAATTCGGTGCTTGCACACCTCCTTTTAACCTTCCGGCACCGGGCAGGCGTCAGACCCTATACGTCGTCTTGCGACTTCGCAGAGCCCTGTGTTTTTAGTAAACAGTCGCCACCCCCTGGTTTGTGCCCCCAGTCAATACTTGCGTAGAAACTGGGCCTCCTTCTCGCGAACTTACGGAGGTATTTTGCCGAGTTCCTTCAACATCGTTCTCTCAAGCGCCTTGGTATACTCTACCTATCCACCTGTGTCGGTTTAGGGTACGGTCTCATGAAGGGCTATTTCCAGGAACCTCTAAGCTGCCCATTCAATCCGATAAGGATGAACAACCTTCGAGATCCGTCACTTCCTTCTGGCCCAGGAATATTAACCTGGTTCCCATCGGCTACGCCTTTCGGCCTCGCCTTAGGGGCCGGCTTACCCTGCTCAGATTAGCTTTAAGCAGGAACCCTTGGATTTTCGGCGAGGGGGTCTCTCACCCCCTTTGTCGCTACTCATGTCATCATTCTCACTAGTGATCTCTCCACCGGATCCCTCACAGGCCGGCTTCACAGAAAGCTCCGATCCTCCAATGACCCCGAAGGATCTAAGGAGGAATGGAACTATGTCACACTACGCTCTGCTACCGCGTGCATAAATGCACACCCTAAGCTTCGGCTCATGGCTTGAGCCCCGGTACATCTTCGCCGCAAGACAACTTATTTAGACCAGTGAGCTGTTACGCTATCTTTAAAGGATGGCTGCTTCTAAGCCAACCTCCTGGTTGTTTTGGTCGTCTCACCTGCTTTCCCACTTAGCCATGAATTAGGGGCCTTAGCTGTAGGTCAGGGTTGTTTCCCTCTCCACAACGGACGTTAGCATCCGCTGTGTGTCTGCCATATAGTACTTCCCGGTATTCGGAGTTTGATTAGGATCAGTAAGGCTGTGGGCCCCCATTACCCATTCAGTGCTCTACCCCCGGGAGTA
>NZ_WBXT01000001.1:2330000-2607500 GCF_013283135.1 Aliiroseovarius sp. xm-d-517 | reverse complement strand
ATCTTGCGCTCGGACGCCTGCGACCAGCGGGGGTGACTGACGGTCGGGTTCACATTGGAGTAGAACCCATATTCCGAAGGTTGCAGCATATTCCAGGTGGTGGGCGGTTCCTTGTCGGTCAAGGTGATCCGAACAATCGATTTGATCGACTTGAACCCGTATTTCCACGGCACCACCAACCGGATGGGCGCACCGTTCTGTTTCGGCATGTCCTCACCGTAGATACCGGTGGCCATCAAGGTCAGCGGATGCATCGCCTCATCCAGACGCAGCCCTTCACGGTAGGGCCATTCAATACCGCTGCCGCGCAGGCCCGGCATTTCATCCGGGCGCACCGCAGTTTCAAATGCAACATATTTGGCGCCGGATTGCACCCCGGCCCGGTTCAGAAGCTGGTTCAGTTCAAACCCGTTCCACGGGATGACCATCGACCACGCCTCGACACAGCGGAACCGATAGATCCGCTCTTCGATGCTGACCTTGGAAAGGATGTCCTCCAACCCATAATTGCCCGGCTTGTCGACCATCCCGTCGATCTGGATTGACCAGGGCGCCGTGGTCAGGCGGTGCGCATAGGTGGCGGGATCACCTTTGCCGGTGCCGAATTCGTAGAAGTTGTTGTAGGCGGTGATATCTTCCAATGAATTGGGTTTGGCATTGGTGGAATACTTGCCCGCCGCTACTGCGGGACCGGCAATGCCCCCGATGGCAGTGCCCAGCGCCACGGATCCGATCCCCTTCATCAGCTGGCGTCGGTTCAGAAAATCCGCCTTGGGCGTGACATCGGAATATTTCAGTTTGGACGAGTAAGCCATCGGGGCACCTTTTTCTGTCTGTTGCAAAAGAGGTAGTGCATCATGTCACAGATGCCAAAGCACATCACCTCACGTCCGCGTTGGCGCATTGTAACAATCCATCCTTATTACCTGCCTGCATCAATCACTGCGGTTTCTAAAGAGCTCTCGGACAGAGGGTGCAGCCTCCACCAAATCGTCTCCCCTCCCCTGCGGTGCACCCCTTCTCAGCTTTGGGCAGCGCCGCCAACACGGCTCAGCCGCAGAAGGTTGCCCCTACGGAAGCAAACTCCCGCCAAGCAGGCAAGCCACTGTGATTTAAGCAACTTTTCGCCAAAACCCGCGCGCACCATAGGTGAGCTTTCGCCAATATCCCATCTTGGTGCTTTTCTGCGCAATTTCTCGCGCGCAGGTGGTGCGCTTTCTCGCAAATCCACGCTCAAAACACCCGATTTGACGATTACCGATGCACAGGGGAACCGCATTGCGCCAGATAAGCCCGTGCCCCACGGGGCGCACCACTCACAAACCACTCACGGAACAAAAACGGAGAGAACCATGAAACTTTTCCCCCTCATCCCGCTGACCTTTATTGCAAGCGCAGGGATTGCTCTGGCCGACACCCAGATTGACACCAACGAAGACGGCCAGATCACCATGGAGGAACTGGTGGCTGTCTATGACCAGATCAGCACCGATACGTTTTCGCAGGCCGACACGGATGATGACGGCACGCTGAGCGTTGAGGAACTGGCTGCGGCGCGTGAGGCCGGCATTATCCCCTCAGAGATGTAACCCCACGTCTCTGCCACTCACGCCCCTTGCCCCTGCCGTCCCCCAACGGCAGGGGCCTTTTTTATGCCTTTCAGGTGCCGGACACCAGCTTGGCCACCTCTACCGCATAGCGATCGGTCATGCCTGACACGTAATCCGCCATGACATGCAGGGCAGAGTATTCGCTCTCAATTCCTCGTAGATCCAGATCCAGCGCGCGTGTCAGTTTCTGTTCGTATTCCGGCAGGTTTGAAGCCTCCCAATTGCAGGCCTGCAAGGCGTTGAACACCGGCAAGATACCGTCCAGAACACGCCGAATGACATTGCGACCACGCACCTCAAGCTTGGTCTTTCGCGGCGCCACGAACAATTGCTTCCCAGCCACGTTCCGAATTTTTCGAAATTCTTCACCCAATTGAGAATCGTCGATCAGTTCACCAGAATATTGCCCCGCCATAATGGCATCGTAATGCGCCTTGAATGCCTCAAAGCTGGCCCAGATCGCCCCACCAATTGCCATAGCACGGAAATGCGAGATCTTTTCATATTCCCTATGCGCGCCCAGATCATCATCATTGGGTTTGGTTTGGATCAACGGCAACAAAAGCGCGCGCACCTCATCAAAGCTCAGATCCCCTGCCGTGAACCCATCTTCGAGATCCACGATATTATAACAAATGTCATCCGCCGCTTCGACCAGGCAGACAAGCGGATGGCGTCGCCACCAGCTTTGCCCATCCGGGCCGGTCTCTTCGATCAGACCCAACGCCTGAGCGGTTTTGGCAAAAGTGACACGCTCTCCCTCAAAAAATCCAAACTTCTTTGCTCCGGCATAGATGTGTCTTTTGACCTCATCTGCGGGCACCCCCTCATCTTCTTTGGCTTTCTGGATTGCGGCCGAGGTGCTGGCGGACATCGGATATTTCGAAAACGCACCGATCACCGCATGGGACAGATCCATCCCCACTTCGCCGCGATACATCTCCAGCCGGGTCACGATCCGGTGGCCCTGCGCGTTCCCCTCGAAGGCGGTAAATTCCAGCTGCAAGGGGGCGGGTATGTCCTTGAAGAGCCCGGAGCCTTGGGCAAATTTCTCGGCAAACCAGCCGCTCATGCTCTCTTCACCCGAATGACCAAACGGCGGGTTGCCGATATCATGTGCCAGGCAGGCAGCATGAACAATTCCGGCCACCATATGCGCTTTCCCGCTGTCGATTTCCCCCTGGGTTTCAAGCCAGTGGCCAACCAGCATTCCAAGACTGCGCCCGACGCTGGCAACCTCGGCCGAATGGATCAACCGATGGCGCAGGTGGTCATTGTCGTAAAGGGGATGCACCTGCGTTTTGTTGGCCAACCTGCGAAACGGCGCTGAGAAGGTGATGCGGTCCGCGTCTATCGTATAATTCGGTCGCGCGAGGTCTTCTGCCTGTCCCGGTTTGCCGTGACGTCCGGTATTCAAAAGCGACGCCCATTCCATTCTCTTTGTCATTGCAGACCCTTCCTGCTCAAGTCCCTCACCCTTAACAAAAAAAGAGCCCGCCGGGAAAGCGGGCTCTTGCTTGGTTTTGCGTGGTTTAATGCACCACTGCATCCTCGGGCGGTTGCTGGTTCGTGTTGCCAACACGGTCGCCGATGATCAGCCCTTCGGCCCCGGCGGTGACAGAGATCGTGTCGCCATCCATCACATCCCCGGCCAGAAGCATTTCTGCCAATTGGTCCTGCAGCGCGCGCTGGATTACGCGTTTCAAAGGACGCGCACCGAACACGGGATCATACCCTTCATCCGCCAGCCAGGTCATCGCACCCTTGTCCAGATCAAGCGAGATATTCCGCCGCGCCAGACGCTTGCCCAGACGCGCAAGCTGGATTTCGACAATGCCATCCATATCCGCTCGTCCCAGACGGTCAAATATGATCGTCTCATCCAGCCGGTTCAGGAACTCGGGCCGGAAATGTGTCCGCACCGCATCCATCACATCGCGCTTTGCGTCCGAGGCATCCGCCCCATCCGGCAGCTGGCTGAGCGCCTGCGCGCCAAGGTTCGACGTCAGGATGATCAGCGTCTGCTTGAAATCAACCGTTCGACCCTGACCATCGGTCAGCACCCCATCATCCAGGACCTGCAACAGCACGTTGAACACGTCGGGGTGCGCCTTTTCGACCTCGTCGAACAGCACAACCTGATAGGGACGTCGCCGCACGGCTTCGGTCAGAACACCGCCTTCGTCATAACCGACATAGCCCGGAGGCGCACCGATCAGGCGGGCCACCGCGTGTTTCTCCATGAACTCGGACATATCAATGCGCACCATCGCGCTGTCATCATCAAAGAGGAACTCCGCCACAGCTTTGGTCAGCTCGGTTTTCCCCACGCCGGTCGGCCCGAGGAACAGGAAACTGCCCAGCGGGCGGTTTTCATCATTCAGCCCGGCGCGCGCGCGGCGCACAGCGTTCGACACTGCTTTCACGGCGGAATGCTGGCCGATCACGCGACGGTGCAGATCCTCTTCCATACGCAAAAGCTTCTCGCGTTCGCCCTCAAGCATTTTCGAGGTCGGAATACCCGTCCAGCGCTCCACCACCGAGGCAATCTGCTCAGGGCGCACCGCCTCTTCGACCATCATATCGCTGTCTGCATCCTCGGCCGCCTCGAGTTTCTTCTCAAGCTCGGGGATGATGCCATAAGACAGCTCCCCCGCGCGGGCGAGGTTGCCATCCCGCTTGGCGATATCAAGTTCGGCGCGGGCGCGGTCGAGATGCTCCTTCAACTCACGCGCACCTTCCAGCTTGGCCCGTTCCGCCTGCCATTTGGCCGTCAGGGACGCGGATTTCTCCTGAAGATCCCCCAGTTCCTGCTCAAGCTTCTCAAGGCGGTCTTTGGACGCTTTGTCATCTTCAAGCTTCAACGCTTCCCCTTCGATCTGCATCTGCATGATCTGACGGTCCAGCGCGTCCAGCTCCTCGGGTTTGCTGTCCACTTCCATGCGCAGACGGCTGGCGGCTTCGTCCACAAGGTCAATCGCCTTGTCCGGCAGGAAGCGGTCAGTGATATAGCGATGCGACAGCGTGGCCGCCGACACCAGCGCACTGTCCGAGATCCGCACCCCATGGTGCAGCTCGTATTTCTCCTTGATGCCGCGCAGGATCGAAATCGTGTCTTCGACAGTGGGTTCCTCAACCATCACCGGCTGGAACCGGCGGGCAAGGGCCGCGTCTTTTTCCACATATTTGCGATACTCATCCAGCGTGGTGGCACCCACACAGTGCAGTTCCCCGCGGGCAAGCGCAGGTTTGATCAGGTTGGCCGCATCCATCGCGCCATCCGACTTCCCGGCACCGACCAGCGTGTGCATTTCATCGATGAAAAGGATGATCTCACCCGCCGCAGCGGTTACCTCGTTCAGCACCGCTTTCAGGCGTTCCTCAAATTCACCGCGATATTTCGCACCGGCAATCAGCGCCCCCATATCAAGCGCCAGCAGACGCTTGTTGCGCAGGCTTTCCGGCACATCGCCATTGACGATGCGCAGGGCAAGCCCTTCGGCAATGGCGGTTTTCCCCACGCCGGGCTCCCCGATCAGAACCGGATTGTTCTTGGTGCGACGTGACAGCACCTGCATCGAGCGACGAATTTCCTCATCGCGGCCAATGATCGGGTCAATCTTGCCTTCCCGCGCCACCTCGGTCAGGTCACGGGCATATTTCGAAAGCGCTTCATAGCTGTCTTCGGCACTGGCGCTGTCCGCCGTGCGCCCCTGACGCAGATCATTGATCGCAGCATTGAGCGATTTTGCATCCACACCGCCCGCTTCCAGCGCATCACGCGCCTTTGACTTCACAACAGCCAACGCGGTCAGCAGTCGCTCAACCGGCACGAAACTGTCCCCGGCCTGCTTGGCCAGTTTGCCCGCCTCATCCACCAGAACCGCGATCGAATTGTCCATATAGACCTGCGCACCCTCGCCGGACACTTTGGGCAGCTTCGCCATCCGCTCCTCAAGTGCCGCCAGCACACGTTCCGGCGCCCCACCTGCCTTGCGGATCAGGTTGGCACTCATCCCTTCTTCGTCATCCAGAAGGGCCTTCAAAACATGTTCGGGAACAAGGCGCTGGTGATTCTCGCGCATGGCGATGGTCTGGGCGGCCTGAATAAACCCACGCGACCGCTCGGTGAATTTCGATACGTCCATATCATTCTCCTTATCTCAAGCGCCCGAGAGAAAGGATGCCCACTGTTGCGGCACACCCCGGTTCGGGCCTCATAAGTCAGATGGGCATCCTTTTGGTTGAATGCAAGTGGTGTCTTTTCGCGGGGAATGCTGTTCGGAAATTACCCTGAAACATCGCTGTCTTGTCCCTGATATTGGGGCCATGAGAGGGGCCATGATGATCACATCCATTACCATTTCCGGGGTCACATTTAACGAGGCGGAGCAAAAGCTAAACGCCTCTGTTGTCCTAACACTTGGCACATCGGAAACCGATATCACCACCCGCGCGCAGTTCCTGTGTCGGACCGACATCGGCCCGGACCAACCCCGCGACCATCAATTGCTCTCCCTTGCCCGTGAGGCCTTGCGCCAGGCCCGGCGCCTGCCGGATTGCGTTGATCTTGCCGAAAACACCGCATTCCACCCCCAGAACATCACGCTCGTGGCCTGACCATTCATCTGCCATTTGCCTTTGTCGCACACGCGCAGTAGGAGAGGCAGGACCAAGTAGGAGCCTGCCATGACCACCAAAGCCGATGACCGCCTGATTGTTGCCCTTGATGTCCCCAATGCGCTGGAGGGGCTGAAGCTGGCTGAAACCCTGGGGGATGCTGTCAGTTTCTACAAGATCGGCCTCGGCATGCTGACCGGAGGCGGACTTGCACTTGCCAATGAGCTGAAATCCGAACAGGGCAAGAAAATCTTCCTCGACATGAAACTCTTCGACATCGGCAATACGGTCGAAGCAGCGGTGCGCGGGCTTGCTCAATTCGACCTGGATTTCCTGACCGTGCATGGCGACCCGCATGTGGTGCGCGCCGCGCAGGAAGGCAAAGGCGGCAAAGACATGAAGATCCTCGCCGTGACCATCCTCACCTCGTTGGATCGCGCTGATCTGGATGCCAGCCTGATCAAACCCGGTGACGTGCAGGATCTTGTGCTCGAACGCGCCGCCCGCGCGATGGACGCCGGCGCCGATGGGGTGATTGCCTCACCACAAGAAGCCGCACTCATCCGCGCCCTGCCCGAGGCCGAAGGCAAGCTGATTGTCACCCCCGGCGTACGCCCCGCAGGTGCCGCTCTCGGGGACCAGAAACGCGTCGCAACCCCGGCGCAGGCCGTGGCCGACGGCGTCGATCACATCGTGGTAGGTCGTCCGATCCGCAACGCCGCCAACCCGCGCGCGGCCGCCGAAGCGATCCTTGCAGAACTCGCCACGCCGCTGACACAGCACTGACCTGCTGTCATATTTTCTGGTTACAAATATCCTGGGGTGAGGCCGTCAGGCCGAGGGGCAACGCCCCTCCCCTCCGCCCCGCTCCTCAAGATGTGAGCAAACGCGATTTGCCCTGCGACCGCCCTCTCAGGAACATGGCCTCGTAGTTGGTGACACGCGGCGTGACATGCCGTGGCACCACGCCCTTTGAGCACGAGGCCCCTGTATCATGTCCCGCCACCACGGCCCCGACCTTGCCACCATGTTGCGCCTGCGCCGGTCAATCGGCGCAATTGGCCTTGGCCTGCCAATTGTTCTCATGCTGGGGGCGATGATTGCGCAGATGCCCATGAAGAATTCCATTTCCGAATTCTACTACTCCCCCTTGCGCGAAATCTTCATCGGCGCCGCGGCCGGGGTCGGACTGTTTTTGCTGGCCTATCAGGGATATCCTGCAATGAATGGCGAGTGGCTGACGGATCGCCGTGTTTCGAACTTGGCCGGGGCCAGCGTTCTGTTCATGGCCGCGGTCCCAACCAATTGCCTGCAGGCAACATGCTATCCGCCTCAGACCCTGATGGATCAACTGATTGCTGATGACCGCCTGCAAGCCGCACTGCATCTTGGAGCCGCCGGCCTGTTCCTGACCAGCCTCGGCGTCATGTCCCATACCTTGTTCACCCGCTGCACCGCCCCACCCTGCAGCATGCAAAAAGAGCGGCGCAACCTGTGTTACCGGCTATTTGGCTGGGTCATCTATGCCATGGTGGCCCTGGTAGGGGGCGTCAAACTGGTGTTTCCAGAGCTGGGGCATGTTTGGGACAATGGCTGGCATTTCACCTTCTGGGCAGAAAGTGTTGCCCTTTGGGCTTTTGGCCTGTCCTGGCTGATGAAGGGCGAGGCGCTGCATGACACCTTGCCCTATTTTTACGAACCCGCGCCGGTTGAGACCGGCGCGCGCCCTGACAACGCGGCTACTCGTTGATGTCGCGGTCGAAACTTTTCGACTGCCCGTCCCGCACCCCGAATGCACGGCGCATGATCAACCAGGCGATGACCGACACAGCCCCAAAGATCACCAACAGGGCGGGCAGACCGATTGAGGGGCCAATCAGGGTCAACAGCGCCACGACCGCAGCCCCGGCGGCAAAGCCCAGAAAGACGAAACCTGGCACGAAGATTTCAAGGATCACCAGGCCAATGGCACCGGCCGCCCAGACCCACCATTCATGCCAGAGCATCAGGATTTACCTTTCAGCAATTTAAAGGCATCCCCGAAGGCATCCAGCGCATTGGACGGCAGAAGCACAGTCTGTTTGCCCTCGCCCTTGCCCACAATGGCCAGCGCCTCGACCTGTTTCAGAGCGACCTGATATTGCGCTGCCTCAATACCATTTTCCTTGATCGCCTTGGCCACAACCTGTGTTGCATAGGCTTCGGCATCTGCCGAGATCCGGCGTGCCTCTGCTTCTTTCTGGGCGGCATAAAGTTCGGCATCCGCAGAAAGTTCCACCGCACGGCGCTTACCCTCGGCCTCGGTCACCTGCGCGCGGCGCGCGCGTTCCGCATTCAGCTGTTGCAGCATTGCTTCGCGGGTGGCTGCATCAAGATTCACGTCGAGGATTTCAGCACGGGTCACTTCGATCCCCCAGTCATCCACCGCATCCGCAACCTGTTGCTTGATCTTGGCAATCAGCTGCTGGCGGTTCGACTGCACCTCGTCCAGCTCCATCTCACCGATCCCGGCCCGAACAATCCCGGCAACCGTCGTGGCAATTGCCGCATCCACGTCACGGATACGGTAAACCGTCTTTTCCGGCTCCAGAATGCGATAAAACACCGACGTATCCACCTGCACCAACACGTTGTCGGAGGTGATGGCGTCCTGAGAGTTCGTCGGCAGCTGGCGTTCCAGGATCGAGACCTTGTGGCGCACCACATCAAGGAACGGCACCAGAAAGTTGATCCCCGGCCCCAGAACCGCCTGCAGGCGCCCAAAACGTTCAACCACGAATTTCTGACTTTGCGGAACAATCTTGACGCCCTTGAAAACCGTCAGGATCAGAAAGGCGGCAAAGACCAGCAAAACAATATTACCGCCACCAAGAAGTTCGTTCATTTTATCCCTCGTCAATCATAATAGTTTCAATTTCCACAACATATGGTCGTATCCTCGGGGAAATACAATATCCTGCCCGGCATACGACCCGGCGGTTGCACCGGCCTCCGGCCCGCATGTTCCCCTTTCACCCCCGCGTATGCTTGGATATGATCAGGCCATGCCCAGCCTGTGCCGATCCTGCCTGACCCCCTTTGAAACAGACCCGCCGACGCGGCGCTGTCCGGTCTGTCGCAGCCCGCGCCTGACCTCCCATCCAGAGCTTTTTGACCTTTCCATCGCGCATATGGATTGTGACGCCTTTTACGCATCGGTCGAAAAACGCGACAATCCGGATCTGGCCGACAAGCCCGTCATCATCGGGGGTGGAAGGCGCGGCGTGGTGTCAACCGCCTGCTATGTGGCGCGCATTCGCGGCGTGAAATCAGCGATGCCGATGTTTCAGGCTCTGAAGCTCTGCCCTGATGCGGTTGTCATCAAACCACGTGGCAGCCATTACGCGGCCATTTCAAAACAGATCCGCGCAATGATGGAGGAGCTGACGCCGTCGATTGAACCCCTGTCGCTCGATGAGGCCTTTCTGGACATGAGCGGCACCGCCAAGCTGCATGGCAACCCCCCGGCGGTGATGCTGGCGGGCCTCGTGAAGCGGATGAAAGATGAGCTGGGCCTGACTGGTTCCATCGGGCTTTCACACAATAAATTCCTCGCCAAAGTGGCGTCGGACCTCGACAAGCCGCGGGGGTTTTCCGTGATCGGCAAAGCCGAGACCATGGATTTCCTGCGCGATAAGCCGGTGCGAATGATCTGGGGGGTTGGCCCCGCCGCCCAGACCCAGCTGGAGCGCGCTGGCATCCGCACCTTTACCGACCTGCTGCGCTGGGACGAAAGCGATCTGGTGGCACGGTTCGGCTCAATGGGGACCCGACTTTTCCATCTGGCCCGTGGCGAGGACCGGAGGCGGGTCTCGGCCCATGCCCCGGTCAAATCAATTTCAAAGGAAACCACGTTTTATGAAGACACCGGGGCGCTTGAACTTCTGGACGGACATCTGTGGCGCCTGGCCGAACAGGTGTCAGACCGCGCCAAGGCCAAGGGTAAGGCGGGGCGGGTGGTTACCCTGAAACTGAAACGCGCCAATCATGCCAGCCTGACCCGGCGGGTGAGCCTTGGCGACAGCACCCAATCCGCTGACCGGATTTATCGCACCGCACGTCCTTTGCTGGAACGGGCGCTCAGCGAAGGGCCGTTTCGCCTGATCGGCGTCGGGATCAGCGATCTGGTGGGGGCTGAGGGGGCCGATCTGACCGATGACCTGCTTGACCCGCAAGCGCGCCAACGGCGGGCCGCTGAACGGGCCACGGATGAGATCCGCGCGCGCTTTGGCAAGACGCTTATCGTCAAGGGACGGGCTTTGCGCAAATAAAGCGCGCGGATGTCCGTTTGGGGTGCCAAAGCCAAAACGCCTATGCGGCTATTCCGCCGCGAGCCGCTCTTCAGAACACCCGATCTGACAGATATCCTGCGCCACTTTCGTCAGCCGCGTTCTGACCTGATCAAACTGCCCATTCGGCCGCACCATGCCTTCGTTCATATAAAGCGCGCGATCAATCTCAACCTGCACCACATGCTGATGATATGTCGGGCGGCCATAATGCTGCGCCATATAGGCGCCCGCGAAGGGCGTGTTCAGCGCAACGCTGAACCCCTGGGCTTCGAAAGCAGAGGCCACCAGTTTCACAATCCCGGCCGAGGCCGCCGCGCCATAACGATCCCCGAGGACAATATCGGGGCGCACGCCCTTATAGGTCACATTGCGCACTGCCTCATGCGGCATGGAATGACAGTCGATCAACACGGCCTGACCAAACTGGCGATGGCAATCATCAAGAAGGCGCTGCAGCTGGTCATGATAGGGGAACCAGACCTCGGACAGGCGTTGCTGGGCCTCGCTCAGGCTGATCTTGCCATGATAGATCGGGCGCGCACCGGCCACCACGCGGGGGATCACCCCCAAGCCCGAGGCAATCCGCGCATTCAGCGCCTGTCGCCGCACCCCGCGCACCAGGGCCGGGTCAAGTTCTTCGGCCCCACGATTGAGATCGACATAGGCCCGCGGTGCATTGGCCACCAGAAACGGGGCTCCGAACAGCGGCACATCGGCAAACAGCATGTCCACAAACGCATCCTCAGAGGAACGGATCTGCCACTGGTCCAGAAGGGTCGCGCGCAGAAAAGACTGCTCATAGGCCCGCCCGGAATGGGGGGACGCAAAAACAACGCTGGTGCATCGCTCAGCCGGCAGATATAGCGCGTAAGGTTGGTTTTGCATGGTTGCTCGCACTGGTGTCTTCTGTCTTTCATATAAAGGCAAAAAAACTCTCACCAAAAGCCCTTGCGTCCTGCGCCGACTCCTTTTATAGGGACGGGACCGGCGCGGGATTTCCCGCGTTGTGTTGTTTGAAAGAGGGTGAAAACCTTGTTTCGGATAGGATTTCAGGGCGATTAGCTCAGCGGTAGAGCACTTCGTTGACATCGAAGGGGTCACTGGTTCGATCCCAGTATCGCCCACCATGAACCGCCGCACCGGATTATCGGGGTCCCCGATCAGGTGTTGGCAAAATGAAGCACAAGGCGCAATCCGCAGCGCCGCGTTGAAGGAGATAGGACATGAAAGTTCGTAACTCGCTCCGCTCGCTGAAAAACCGCCATCGCGATTGCCGCGTTGTGCGTCGCAAAGGCCGCGTTTATGTGATCAACAAAACGCAGCGCCGCTTCAAAGCTCGTCAGGGTTAATCCCCGGAGTTTTGGCATCAGCCAAGCGATTTGAAAGGCCGTCCTTCTGGGCGGCTTTTTCTTTGCGCCGCTATTCGGGGCGGGCAGCTGTTTTGCCCGGTGTGATCAGCTGCGCCCCAAAGTCACGTAGCATCGCCGCCTGGAGCCAAGTGATCACCGCCCTGACCCGCTTGCTTTCCATCGTGTCCGGGTTGCGATGCAGGTGAAGCACCCGGCCCATCTGTATGGCGCCTTCCCCTTCCTGCAGCCGAACCAGACGGGGGTTTTCACCGCCCAGACATTCCGGCAACACTCCCTTGCCAATGCCATCCTCAACCGCCGTCATCAAAATGCTGGCATCCGTGGCCGTCAGTGGAACCTGCACCTTTTCACCCAGCTTTTTCCTAAGCTGGCGCGTCATGGTTGGCCCCGGCGCGTCATCATCCCGAAACAGCACCCATCGCAGTGATTGTGCGGGCAGATCGAAGGCCCTGTAGCTCGCATAGGGCAACATGCAAAACGGTGTTGAAAACTCCATCGCGGCCGGGGGCGCATCAAACCACAGGGACAGGGTTGCCTCGCCATGCGGCGGCACGGGGGGCAGGCGCCCCGAAAGGCGCAGCTCAAGCCTTGGATGGCTGTTCAGAATATCCTTCGCTGCACGACATGCCAGACGTTGCAAAATCCAGGTATTGCTGACGATCCTGACAACCCCGGCCACATTTTCCGATTGCTCTCGCAGGTCATCCTGCATCTGCTCCAGCATCGCTTCGACGCTTCTGGCATGTTCCAGCACGATGCGCCCCTGATCTGTCGCCATGAAGCCGGATTTGGAGCGGACGAACAAAATCTCTCCCAACTGGGCTTCAAGCGCGTTCAGGCGGCGCCCGACGGTGGTCTGATCCATTTCCAGCAATTGTGCGGCCTGCGTCAGTGTTCCGGCGCGCGCAATCGCCATCACGACTTTCAAATGGCTCCAGTCCATCCTGCACCTCGGGTCTTGTGGCCAGCCGTGGCAGCCAGGCCTGCGCATAGTAACCTGCAAATATGCAGGAAGGTTAGGCGTTTGAGATGCTTAATGTCCAGCACCTGTTCGGATAACGTGAAAAATCAGGGATGACGAACAGGCCCCCCGGTTTCCAGACGGGACAAGCATTGCACCACAACCCACCTTCGAAGACAGGGAGAACAATTATGCATTTCAAGACCCTTTCCACATTTGCGAGCGTCATGGCCCTTATGGCCGCATGTTCGCAGGCCCCCGCCCCCGAACCCATTCGCGCGGATCCCGTGTTCAACAAACTAGGGGAGCCGATCGGATGTGAACAAGGATATGTGCTGGTTGCAGGAACCGCGGCCCCGCCGGTCTGTGTCCCCGATGGTGGGGAATGTGCGGATCCCGCTTATTATGACGCCAATGGGTCCTTGGTGGATCCCTGCCCCGAACCGCGCGATCCACGTGATCGCGGTGACACGCCCCAGCGTGACCCGCAGCGCCCTACACCTGATCCCCAGTAACCACCTCATCTTATGAAAAAAGGGCCGAGACAAAGCTCGGCCCAGTTCATCAGGAGGAAGAAGTTACCTGACGGGGATTTGTCCTGCGGATGCGGTCAGGGCTGCAGCCGCAGAAACCAACTCGGTTAATCAGTCGTAGACCCGCTGATCGTCGATCACGACACCATCATTGGGCAGGCTGCCGCGGGCGACGATCTCGATCTTGCCTTTCAGCTTCAGTGTCTCGGCCACGGATTTGGCAAACGGGGCCGGGTCGGTGGCGTCGGTTTCCACCTGCACGGTCATCGCGTCCATCTCGCCCTCACGGGTGGCAATCACGCGGGCTTTCGCAACTTCCGAATGCTTGGCCACGAAATCGGCGACCTGTTCCGGGCGCACGAACATCCCTTTGATCTTGGCGGTCTGGTCAGCGCGACCCATCCAGCCTTTGATACGCATATTGGTGCGACCGCAGGGGCTTTCGCCTTCCATCACCGCTGACAGGTCGCCGGTGGCAAAGCGGATCAGCGGGTAGTCGGGGTTGAGCGTGGTCACCACCACTTCCCCCACCTCTCCCGGTGCCACGGGATCACCGGTGCCGGGGCGCACAATCTCGACAATCACGCCCTCATCGACAATCATGCCTTCCATCGCGTCGCTTTCATAAGCCACGTTGCCCAGATCGGCAGTGGCATAGCTTTGCAGGCAGGTGATGCCGCGATCGGCGTATTCCTGACGCAGGCTCGGGAACAGTGCCCCGCCCCCCACGGCAGCCTTTGTGATCTTGAGCTTCACACCATCTGCATCGGCACGGTCGAGAATGATCTTCAGATAATCCGGCGTGCCGGCATAGGCAGTGGTGCCAATATCGGCCGCGGCGCGCACCTGAAGCTCGGTCTGGCCCACTCCGGCCGGCACCACAGCAGCCCCAACAGCACGCGCGCCATTTTCAAAGATCATGCCCGCAGGGGTCAGGTGGTAGCCGAAACAGTTCTGCACAATGTCGCCTTCCCCGATGCCGCAGGCATTGAGGAACCGCCCCATGCGCCACCAGTCATGTCCGACCCCACCGGGTTCATAGATCGGTCCGGGCGATTGGAAGATATGGGCAAACTTATGTGTCGGCAGGGCAGCATACCCACCAAGAGGACCATCTGCAGCCTGCGCCTTGCCGATCTCGGACTTGCGCAGAACCGGCAGTTTGGCCAGATCAGCCAGGGTTTTGACCGAAGCGGCGTCGACCCCCTTGAGGCTTTCACCATAGCCCGAGAGGGCCTGTGCGCGTGCGATCTGCGCGGGCAGTGCAACGGCCAATGCGCTGATGCGTTCATCTGCGGAACGGGTTTCCAGCGCGTCAAAATACTTGGACATGAGTGAAACCTCTTGTCTGAGCCGGCAGCCACCGGCGATACGGAACTTTTAAAGGTGGCGTTGAGGGGCGATCAGGCCAGCCAACGCTTACGACGGCGGTAGGAGCGCACGTCGCGGAAGCTCTTGCGCCCTTCATCGGACATGCCGAGATAGAATTCTTTCACATCCGGGTTTTCGCGCAGTTCAGCAGCGGGACCGTCCATCACGATGCGGCCATTTTCCAGAATGTAACCGTAATGGGCATAACGCAGCGCCACGTTGGTGTTCTGTTCAGCCAGAAGGAAGGTTGTGCCCTGCTCTTCGTTCAGACGTTTCACGATCTCGAAAATCTGTTCCACAAGCTGCGGTGCAAGACCCATCGAGGGTTCATCCAGCAAGATCATTTCCGGGCGTGACATCATGGCGCGGCCCATGGCCACCATCTGTTGTTCCCCACCGGAGGTGTAGCCGGCCTGAGACTTGCGGCGCTCTGCCAGGCGCGGGAAATACTCATAGACCATTTCCAGGTCTTTTGCGACGGCAGCACGGCCATCCGTGCGGGTATAGGCCCCGGTCAGAAGGTTTTCTTCCACTGTCAGGTGTTCGAAACAATGGCGGCCTTCCATCACCTGAATAACCCCGCGCTTCACCAGCGCAGCCGGGTTCAGTTCGGCTATGTTTTCGCCCATATGGTCGATGGTTCCCTTGGTCACCTCGCCCCGCTCTGCCTGCAACAGGTTGGAAATGGCTTTGAGCGTGGTGGTCTTCCCTGCACCGTTCCCGCCCAGAAGCGCGGTGATGCCCCCTTTCGGGACCGAGAGGCTTACACCTTTCAGGACGAGGATCACGTGATTGTAGATCACCTCGATATTGTTGACCTCGAGCAGGTTCTCTTTTGCTTTCGCGGCGTCCAGCATGATTGGTCGTCCTTAACGTAGTCGTTCATGGGATGGTTCGGGCCAAATGGCCCGAACCCTTCGCGTATCGCGGCTTAGTTGCAGCGCTCAGCGATGTTGTTTTCAGCAGCGTAGGCTTGCGAGTCGGCGTCGATCAGCGGCTGGATCACTTCCATATCCGACGGACCGAAATCCGAGATCAGCGACCAGGTGCCTTTGCCTGCATCCCACTGCGAGATCGCAGCAGTGCCGGGGCCACCGTGGTTTTCACACGATACCGAGAATGCCGGGCCGAAGCCTTCCATGCCCAGTTCTTTCATGCGGGCATCGGTGATTTCCAGCTGCTCCAAACCATCACGCATCTGACCCGAGGTGATGTCTTTCACACCGTGGATCTCCTGCGCTTTGCGGGCAGCTTCGGCCAGCACCATCGCAGCGTAAACGCCACGGTTGTAGATCACGGTGCCGACATTGTCGCCGTTACCGGCGGCTTTGCCTGCGTCCACAACATATTTCTGGATGTCGCCAAAGACCGGATAGTCTGAGCCAACACCGTGGAAGGCAACAGCCTTGTAGCCGTTTGCAGCGTCACCAGCCGGTTTCACGTCGTGCTCAGCACCCGACCACCAGACACCGATCATGTTTTCCAGCGGGAAGCGGATGTTGGCAGCTTCCTGAATGGCCACCTGGTTCATCACGCCCCAGCCCCAGAACAGAACATAGTCCGGACGCTCACGGCGGATCTGCAGCCACTGCGACTTCTGCTCCTGACCCGGATAGTCAACCGGGATGGCCGAGAAGTTGAAGCCGTGTTTTTCGCCCAGCTTGGTCAGGGTCGGGATCGGCTCTTTACCATAGGCACCGTTGAAGTGCAGCAAGATCACTTTCTTGCCGTTCAGGTCGCCGCCGTTCAGATCCAGCAGGTGGTTCACAGCAGCCGAGGCACCGTTCCAGTAGTTGGCCGGATAGTTGAACACGTGGCTGAACACTTTACCGTTGGCAGCCGAAGTCCGACCGTAACCCGGGGTGTAAAGCGGGATGTCATCTGCGGTCGCTTTCGGGATCAGCTGATAGGTGATGCCGGTCGACAGCGGGTTATAGGCAAGAGCGCCCTCGCCTTTGGTCGATTCATAGCATTCCACACCTTTTTCGGTGTTGTAAGCGGTTTCACATTCCGGCACGGCGATCTTTACGCCACCCACACCACCATCACGCTCGTTGAGCAGGGTCATGTAGTCGGCAAAACCGTCGGCGTAAGGAATGCCACCAGCGGCAAAGGGGCCGGTGCGATAGCTCAGCGACGGGAAAACGAGATCGGCCATTGCCGGTGCGCCTACCATCAGCGCGGCAACCGACGCCGCTGCAACTTTCTTAAAGGTCATTTGCTTCCTCCCTAGATTAGCAAAAATATCGTGCCCGTTATGGGTCACTTTGGTTTCGGTCGTCCGGTCCGCTCCTCATGAACCGGAAGACCAATCTTTTTCCCCGTCAGGGGCCGTTCCCAATTAGTGGGGGAATGGCCACAGACGCAGTTTCTCTTTGGTCAGGCGCCACAGTTGGGCCAGACCATGCGGTTCCACGATCAGGAAGAACACGATCAGCCCCCCCACGATCATGAATTCGAAATGGGCTGCCAGGTCGGTCGGCCAGCCGAGGCCACCCACCAGCACGTTCTTCAGAAGAACCGGCATCAGCACCATGAAGGCCGCCCCTGCAAAGGCCCCGAAGATCGAGCCCAGACCACCAATGATGATCATGAAGAGGATCAGGAACGATTTGGAGATCCCGAAGCTCTCACCTGCTTCAACCGCACCGAGGTAGACCGAGAAGAACAGGGCCCCGGCCACGCCGATGAAGAATGAGCTGACCGCAAAGGCCGACATCTTGGCCATCAGCGGGTTCACCCCGATGATCTCAGCCGCGATATCCATATCACGAATGCCCATCCATTTCCGACCGGTCATGCCGCGCGTCAGGTTGCGGGCCACCCAGGCCAGCGCCACCAGGAACACCAGACAGATCAGGTATTTCGCCCAGGCGTCGGTGTTGGGACCGGTTACGATGATGCCAAACACGGTGCGTTCCGGCGCGTTGATCTGACCCGATGCCGAGTAGTTGTAGAACCACGGCACCTTGTTAAAGAGCCACACCAGGAAGAACTGCGAGGCAAGCGTGGCCACAGCGAGGTAGAACCCCTTGATGCGCAGCGACGGCAGGCCGAACAGAACACCCACAACCGCGGTGATGCCACCGGCAATCAACACGTGGAACACGATGTTGATCTCTGGAAAGGCGACCATCAGCTTGTAGCAGGCATAAGCCCCCACCGCCATAAAGCCCCCGGTGCCCAGCGACACCTGACCGGCATAGCCCGTCAGGATGTTCAGGCCCAGCGCCGCAATGGCGTAGATGAAGAAGGGGGCAAAGATTGAGTTGACCCAGTAGTCGTTCACAATGAACGGAATGATCAGGAAGGCAACTGCCATTGCGACCCAATAGCCAGCCCGGTCCAGACGGATCGGAAAGGTCTGGTTGTCGTCCTGGTAGGATGTTTTGAAATCACCAGCTTCACGGTAAAACATGGATCAGACCCTTTCGATGATTTTTTCGCCGAACAGGCCTTGCGGCCGGAAGATAAGGAAGACGAGCGCAAGAACGTAGGCGAACCAGTTCTGCGTCGCGCCACCGATCAGCGGACCAATGGCAAATTCGAAAAGCTGCTCACCCACACCGATGATCAGACCGCCGATAATGGCGCCCGGGATCGAGGTGAAGCCGCCCAGCATCAGAACCGGCAGGGCCTTCAGCGCGATCAGCGACAGCGAGAACTGCACACCGGACTTGGCGCCCCACATGATACCAGCGACCAGCGCCACAAAGCCTGCAATCGACCAGACCAGAACCCAGATGAAGCGCAGCGAGATACCAACCGACAGCGCGGCCGAGTGATCATCTGCCACAGCGCGCAGCGCCCGGCCCTGTTTGGAGTATTGCGAGAAGATGGTCAGCGCAGCCACCAGAAGGGCAGCAATCACGGCGGCAACGATATCAAGGTTGTCGATGAAGAACCCATAGCCGAACCAGTTGTAGGTCACGCTGTCGATGGTCTCGTTCAGACCGGCCGGCAGACCCACATCCAGCGTCTTGATTTCAGAACCCCACATGATGTCCCCGAAACCTTCCATGAAATAGGCCAGACCGATGGTCGCCATGAACAGGATGATGTCAGGCTGGCCGACAAGGTGTTTGAGGATGTAACGCTCCACCACCCAGGCAAAGCCAACCATCACGCCAGCGGCAAGGATGATCGCGATGATCGAGGGCACGTGCCACGGGAAGTGGTGGATCTCAGTGCCGAAGATGGCGTTGATCAGGTGCGAAAACGGAACCTGACCGTTTTGGATACCCACCAGCGTCATGGCCGCGAACAGCGCCATCACACCCTGAGCATAGTTGAAGATACCGGACGCCTTGAAAATCAAGACAAACCCCAGTGCGACGAGTGCGTAAAGAACCCCGGCCATCAGGCCGTTCAGGGTGACTTCCGCTGCAAAGAGCAATTGATCAGACATGTCTCCCCCCTTAGTCGTGTGCCACGCCGAGATAGGCGTCGATCACATCCTGGTTGTTGCGCACCTCGTCCGGGGTGCCGTCCCCAATTTTCTTACCGTAATCCATCACGACCACACGGTCGGACAGGTCCATAACCACACCCATGTCATGTTCGATCAGGGCGATGGTGGTGCCAAATTCGTCATTCATGTCGAGGATGAAGCGCGACATGTCTTCTTTTTCCTCAACGTTCATGCCGGCCATCGGCTCGTCGAGCAGAAGCAGCGACGGTTCCGCTGCCAGCGCACGCGCCAGCTCCACCCGCTTTTTCAGACCATATGGCAAACGCCCCACCGGGGTTTTGCGGATATGCTGAATTTCCAGGAAGTCGATGACCTTTTCGCAGATCTCACGGTTGGCCAGCTCTTCCTTCTCGGCTTTGCCTTTCCAGATCGCCTGCTCAAACAGGTTGGCTTTCATGTGGTTCAGACGGCCGGTCATGATGTTGTCCAGAACGGTCATGCCGTCAAACAACGCGATGTTCTGGAAGGTCCGGGCCAGGCCCTGCTGTGCCACCTGATAGGGGCGCATCGGCGGGCGTTTTGCGCCGCGGAACCAAACCTCGCCTTCTTGAGGTTTATAAAACCCCGAGATCACGTTCAGCATCGAGGACTTACCAGCCCCGTTCGGACCGATGATCGCGCGGATCTCGCCCTCACGAATGTTGAAGCTGATGTCCTTGATCGCAACCACACCACCAAACCGCAGCGTGATATTCTTCAAATCCATGACCACCGGGCCAATGGTGCGCCCGTCTTCCGTGACGTAGCTGTCGGCGTTCATATCTAAGCTCATTCTGCCGCCATCCCCTGTTTGGTGCCAACCACAACCGCATCGCGGATTTCGATGGTGGCGTTGATCGAACCCTTGCGGCCGTCCTCATAGGTGACCTCGGTTTCGATATATTGTTCGGATTTCCCGCCATACAGCGCGTCGATCAGCGGGGCGTATTTCTCCTCGACGATCTTGCGGCGCACTTTCCGGGTCCGGGTCATCTCACCGTCATCTGCATCCAGTTCCTTGTGCAGGATCAGGAAGCGGTGGATCTGACAGCCCGACAGCATCTCATCTTCAGCAACCGACTTGTTGACGGCTTCAACATGCTCCTGAATGGTCGAGAGCACCTCGGGGTGGCCAGCCAGTTCCTGATACGAGGCATAGGCCACGTTGTTGCGCTCGGCCCAGTTGCCAACCGCGGTCAGGTCGATGTTGATGAAGGCCGTGCACATGTCACGTTCATTGCCAAAGACAACAGCTTCGAGGATGTCCGGGTAGAACTTCAGTTTGTTCTCAACATATTTCGGCGCGAACATCCGGCCATCGGCCATTTTGCCCACATCCTTGGCGCGGTCGATAATGCGCAGGTGACCCGACTGCTTGTCGAAGAAACCAGCATCCCCCGTGGCCACCCAGCCTTCGGGGTCTTTGGTGTCCGCGGTCGATTCCGGGTTGTTGTAATATTCCACAAACGTCCCCGGCGAGCGGTAGAAGATCTCACCATTGTCCGCCAGGCGGATTTCAACACCCGGAGCAGGCACACCCACGGTGTCATTGCGCACTTCGCCATCAGGCTGCACGGTGATGAACACGGTGGCTTCGGTCTGACCGTAAAGCTGTTTCAGGTTGATCCCCATCGAGCGATAGAACTCGAAAATCTCAGGACCAATTGCTTCACCGGCGGTGTAGCCCACACGAATGCGGCCAAAGCCAAGCGTATCTTTCAGCGGACCATAAACCAGCACCTCACCGCAGCGATATTTGAAATATTCCTGCAGCTTGCCACGATAGAGTTTCAGGCCGATCGGGTCTTTTGCCTTGAAATGCTTGCGGGTTTCCAGCGGGTGACGCAGCTTGGTAAAGCCCAGACGGATCGTGTTTTCGATCAGGGTCTCAACGGCAAAGCCAATCCCCATCGCGTAACGGAAGCCGTGGCGGATCTTCTGCTCCAGCGTACGCTTCTGCGTGGTGACCTTGCGCTTCGGCATCCCGTATTTTTCACCGGTGGTCTTCGCAAATTCCATGAAGTGATGGAACAGCGCGTATTTCAGATCGCCACTGTCTTCCATGCGGATCATCACATTGGTCAGCTGGGTTTCAAACACGCGCGGCGGGGCAAAGTAATAGGTCGGCCCGATCTCACGCAGGTCGGTCATCATCGTGTCTGCCGATTCCGGACAGTTCACGCAGAAGCCGCTCCACATGGCCTGCCCCAGCGAGAAGATGAAGTCCCCCACCCATGCCATCGGCAGATAGGCCAGAACATCTTCATTGCCGCCCAGATTGTCGAACTCGGACGAGTTCTTGGCGCTTTCAATGATGTTGCGGTTCGACAGAACCACACCTTTCGGGCGCCCGGTGGTGCCCGAGGTGTAAAGCATCACGCAGGTGCTGTCATAGGTCAGCTCAGCCTCGCGGGCAGCCATTTCTTCTTCGAAACGGGCATGCGCAACACGGCCTTCTTCCTGAATGTCGTGATACCAGTGCAGATGGCTGTGATCATATTTGCGCAGGCCACGCTTGTCGAAATAGATGACGTGTTCGATGCCATGGATCTTCTCCTGCACCTCGATCACCTTGTCGACCTGTTCCTGGTCACCACAGATCACGAAACGGGCGCCGCAGTTTTCCAGCACATATTCCATCTCTTCGGCAACAGCGTCCTGATAAAGCGGCACCGGCACGGCACCCACTTTCTGCGCAGCAACCATCCCCCAATAGTGGGCAGGGCGGTTGCGCCCGATAATGGCAACATGGTCGCCCCGTTCAATCCCCAGCGCCAGCAGGCCCATGGCCAGGTTCTGGATTTCTTCGGCGGCTTGCGCCCAGGTCCAGCTTTGCCAGATCCCGAATTCCTTTTCCCGATAGGCCGGGCGATTTCCAAATTCCTTCACGTTCCGCGCAAGGAGCGCCGGAATGGAAGCGAATGCACCAGCTGCGGCTAATTCTTGTCCCAAATTTTCCTCCCACCGTCGGCCTGTCCGACTTCGAATGTCAGGGCCTCTCCTCGGACCCGGTTGCAGACGAATCTATGCCAACAACCCTGACGAAAAAAATCTCGCCGTCAAAGGTTTCGGCACTTTTTCCAAATCCTAACGAATTGTAACAGCCTCATTAAGCAGGGTTTTTCCGCAGCAAACCCCTTTTCTGAAAGGGGGTTCGGTGATAGCGAAGACAAAGAGGGGACCGAAATTCATGCCAAACAGCAAAGAAGCCACCGCCCTGACACAGGCCGGGCTGAACCTCATCCAGCAAGCGCTTTCCATCTATGATCGAGAGCTTCGGCTGGTTATTGGCAACCGCCAGTTCCAGGATATGTTCGATCTGCCCGACCGGCTGGTCCGTGCTGGCGCCGAGTTCGGTGAAACCATTCGCCACCTTGCCGAGCGCGGTGATTACGGCGCTGTCGGCAATATCGACGCCTTTGTTCTGGCCCGCGTGGAGCAGGCAAAAGCCTTCGTGCCGCATTACATCGAACGCACCCGCGCCAATGGCTCGGTGATCTCGGTTGAAGGAAACCCTCTGCCACAGGGGGGCTGGGTCACGGTCTATACCGACATCACCCATATCAAGCGGCAGGAACGCCTGCTGCGGGCGCGCTCTGAGGAACTGTCCGATCAGGTGCTCTCACACACCGAAGAGCTGGCCCAGACCAACCGCGCCCTGGCCTCGACCAACAAGGCGCTGGAGGAAACCAAGCGCGAGCTTCTGGAAATGGAAAGCCGCACCCGTCTGACCGCCGAAATGATGCCCGCCCATATTGCGCGGATCGACCTGGATCAGACCTACACATTCTCGAACCGCCGACTGGGCCGGGTGATCCCAGGCCGCCCCACGGACCTGTTTGGCCTGCACGCAAGCGAAGCCCTTGGCAGCGAAGCCTATGCACGTATCTCGCCTTATTTTCAGAAAGCCTTCAAAGGTGAGGCCAATGTATTTGAATTCAGCCACGAGGGGTCCGGGCGGCGCATCCGCGTGGCATTGACCCCGGATCGGGACGAGGAAAGCGAGCTGATCACCGGGATCTACATCCTGTCCATGGACATCACCGAAGAAGCTCAGGCCCGCGCCGCACTGGCCCAGACCCACAAACGTGAACTGGCCGCACAGCTCACCTCTGGCGTGGCCCATGATTTCTCAAACCTGCTGACCATTATCCTCGGGCTGCAATCCCGGCTGGGGCAAATGGACATTGGCGACGGTGCGAAAGAGCTAGTTCAGGCCACCACCGCCGCTGTGCGCCGGGGGGGCACACTTCTGGAACGCATTGCGTCGATTTCCGGAAAACGCGAAATTCATTTCGAACCAACTGACATTCCGGAACTCCTCAAGGGGCTGGAAACATTGGCAAAACCGACGCTCCCCGACGGGGTAGAGCTGGTGATTACCCAAGAAAACCTTGCAGATCCCGTGGTGCTGGATGCCGGCGCCGTGCAGGATGGGCTGCTCAATCTGATCATCAACGCCACCCATGCCATCGGATCGGGCCCCGGTCGGATCACCCTGTCGGCCAGACCGATCCGCGAAACATGGGTCGAATTTCAGGTGCGCGACACCGGCACCGGATTTTCCGATGAGGCGCTGGAGCGGGCGATGGATCCGTTTTTCACCACCAAAGGGGGGGATGGCTCCGGGCTGGGCCTGTCCATGGTTTATGACCAGACCACGGTGGCAGGTGGCCAGTTGAAAATCGCCAATGCGCCTGACGGGGGGGCTGTGATCTCGATCCGCCTGCCCCTGCGCAAACCGGCCCGACCGATCGCACCGCGGCTGGTCCTGCTGATCGAAGACAATGCCGACATCCGCGCCTCGGTCCGCACCATGCTGACCGAGATGGGGCATCAGGTGATTGAAGCCGTCTCCGCCGAGGAGGCGCTTGGGCTGATGACGCTGGAGGGGATTGGCCTGATCCTGTCCGACGTGATTCTTGAAGGGGTGCAGACCGGGCCGGAATTCCTGCGTGGATTGGACGCCGCCGGGGTGGATATTCCCAAACTCCTGATGACTTCCCTACCGTCAGAAGACCCAAGACGGGCAAAAGCAGGCTTTCCTGTTTTACATAAGCCCTTTACCAAGGGGGAACTCGCCACGTTCCTGTCGCAGGAGGTCCGCACATGACCCAACCATCCAGCCATCGCCCGATGATCGCCATTCTGGACGATGAACCTGAAATCCGCCGGATGTTGTCGGAGGCGTTGGAAGATGCCGGGTTTCGCACAGCCAGTTTTGCCCGCGCCACCGAGTTCGAAGCCGCCCTGAACACCATGGCGCCCGATGTCTGCCTGGTGGATCTGGGTCTGCCGGACCGGGACGGGCTGACGCTAGTGCACAGGCTGGCTTTGGAATCCGGTGCCTCGATCATCATCATTTCAGGTCGTGTGCAGGTGCAGGACAAGATTACGGGGCTGGAGCTCGGGGCGGATGACTATATCATCAAACCGTTTGAACCGGCAGAAGTGGTTGCCCGTGTGCGCGCCCGCCTGCGCAGCCAGAAAGTCGGTGCCCCCGCATCGCACACCGCCCATTTCAATGGCTGGACCGCGCATTTCGACCGATACGTTCTGGAAGATGAAAGCGGCGCCGAAACGACGTTTTCACATGCCGAGGGTGAGGTGCTGCGCCTGTTCCTCGATGCCCCGAACCGATTGATTTCCCGCGCCCAGATGCAGGAAAGCCTGGGGGGTGTCGCCGGTGAAAGCTTTGACCGCGCCATGGATGTGCGCATCTCGCGCCTGCGCACCAAGCTGAAGGAAGACCCCAAAAACCCGCGCCTGATCAAAACGATCTATGGCGCGGGCTATATCTTTCTCGGGAATGTGCGCTGGGGGTAATCCCCGCAGGCGGTTTTCCGAAGTCACCCAAGCGTTTCAGTGACATCCGCTTCAGCGGCATTCGCCAATCGATCCTGCAGCGCAGACACGCCCATCCGGCCAGGTCGCATTGTCCAGCTTTGCTTCAATCAGGATGGCACCATTCAGATTGGCTCCCAGCAGATTGGCCCCGCTTAGGTTGGCATCCAAAAGGTTCACCCCGGACAGGTTGGCCATCATCAGATTGGCCCCTTGCAGGTTCACCGCATGCATATGCGCGCCGGTGAGGTTGGCAAAGCTCAGATCAGCTTCAACAAGGTTGGTCATGTGCAGAATGGCCCGCTCCAGCTTGGCGCGTGACAGGTTGGCACGGTCCAGCCGCATGGTGGTCATCGACGCGTCCGTCATGTCCACACCCGACATATCTGCATCCATACGGATCGCACCGGCACATTGAGCTTCGGGGATATATTCGCAGACGGTGTTGTAGTCGCGCTCATTGGTGGTCTGGTCCGACCAGGCCAGCGCAGCATTTGTGGTGGACAGCGCTATGGCCGCAACTGCCGCCACCTGCGTCAGGGTGGCAAATGGGGTTTGTTTCTTCTCCATGAGGGTAGTCACTCCTGTTCACATTGGATCGCCATCCAAGCTGCCACAGCCCCCATCCGGAGGACTTAACAGGAATCAAGCCCTTAACACATTCATAAATTCAAATAAAAATACCCCACGGAAGTTCGCAGGGCATTTTCATGTGTTATCAATGACGTGGGAATTTACTCCGCCGCAATCCCCTGATCAATTTTCTCCACCCGAACCGCCGAGAATTTCATTTCGGCGATCTTGCCATAGGGATCCAGCGCCGGGTTGGTCAGAATATTTGCCGCCGCCTCGACATAGGCAAACGGCAGGAACACCATGTTTTCAGCCACCGCATAATCCGCCCGCGCCATCACATCAATGGTGCCGCGGCGGGTGGTCAGGCGGATCATGTCACCGGGTTCCACCCCCATTTCGCGCAGGGTTTTCGGGTTGAGAGAGCAGTTTGCCTCCGGCTCGATGGCATCCAGAACCGTGGCGCGACGGGTCATCGAGCCGGTGTGCCAATGCTCCAGCTGACGACCGGTGGTCAGGACCATCGGGTAATCCGCATCCGGGGTTTCAGCCGGTGGCAAGATCGCAGCCGGCGTAAAGCGGGCGCGGCCATTTTCACGCGGGAACCTGTCGCCAAACACCACAGCCTGACCGGGATCTTCCGGCGAAAGCGAGGGATAGGTCACCGCGTCAACACGATCCAGACGGTCCCAGGTGATGTTGTTCAGAGAGGGCATCACGCGGTTCATCTCGGCAAACACGTCACTCGGGTGATCGAAATTCCAGTTCAGCCCCATGCGTTTGGCCAGATCCACGGTGATCCGCCAGTCTTCACGCGCCTCACCTACGGGCGGCACGGCCGGGCGTGTCAGCTGCACGGTGCGGTTGGTGTTCGACACGGTGCCCAGCTTCTCGGCCAGCGCGGCGGCAGGCAGGATCACATCCGCGTAAGAGGCGGTTTCGGTCAGGAAGATGTCCTGCGACACAAGGAATTCCATCCGCCGCAGAGCTTCACGCACATGTTTCACATCCGGGTCGGACATGGCCGGGTTTTCGCCGAGGATATACATGCCCTTGATGTTGCCATCATAGACCTGATCCATGATCTCGACCACGGTCAGGCCGGGGTTGGGGTTCAGCTCATCCACCCCCCAGACATCGCGGTAAAGCGCCTGAATTTCAGGGTCTTTCACCGATTTATAATCGGGGTAGAACATCGGGATCAGGCCCGCATCCGACGCGCCCTGAACGTTGTTCTGGCCACGCAGCGGGTGCAGACCCGTGCCCGGACGCCCCACATTGCCCGTCATCAGCGCCAGCGCGATCAGGCAGCGCGAGTTATCGGTGCCGTGGGTATGCTGGCTCACGCCCATGCCCCAGAAAATCATGCCGTTTTTGCCGGAGGCAAAGGTGCGCGCCGCGGCGCGCAGATCATCGGCAGAGATACCGCAGATCGGGGCCATTTCCTCGGGCGAGAACGCCTTGAGGTGCTCGCGCATTGCCTCCCAGTTCTCGGTGTGCTCGGCGATATAGGCGTCGTTTTGCAGGCCTTCCTCAGCGATCACATGCATGATGGCGTTCAGCATCGACACGTCCGCACCGGGCTTGAACTGCAGGCGATGCGTGGCGTAACGCCCCATGCCCACACCGCGCGGATCCATCACAATCAGCTTACCACCACGCTTGGTGAACTGTTTGAAATAGGTCGCTGCAACCGGGTGATTTTCGATCGGGTTTGAGCCAATCACAATCGCCACATCGGCGTTTTCAATTTCGTTGAACGACGCGGTCACCGCACCGGAACCCACATTCTCCAGCAGGGCCGACACCGACGAGGCGTGGCACAGGCGGGTGCAGTGATCGACGTTATTGTGGCGGAACCCTTCGCGGATGAACCGCTGGAACAAATAGGCTTCTTCATTGGTGCATTTGGCGGACCCAAAGCCAGCAACAGCTTCGCCACCATGCTCATCGCGCAGCTTCATCAAGCCCTTGGCGGCCACATCCAGCGCCTCATCCCAGCTGGCTTCGCGGAAATGGGTCAGCGGGTTGGCCGGGTCCACATTCAGCCCCTTCTCGGCGCCACCTTTGCGAATAAGCGGTTTTGTCAGGCGATGAGGGTGGTTGATATAGTCAAAGCCGAACCGGCCTTTCACACACAGACGCCCTTCGTTGGCGGGACCATTGATGCCCTCGGCATAGACCACCTTGTCGTCCTTTACCTTCAGGCTGACCTGGCACCCCACGCCACAGAACGGGCAGATGGTTTTGACTTCTTTATCGAAATCCGAGCTGTCCTTGACTGTGGCCGGCATCAGCGCGCCGGTCGGGCAGGCCTGCACACATTCACCGCACGCCACACAGGTCGAGGCCCCCATCGGGTCGTTGATATCAAACACCGGATAGGCGTCGTGACCACGACCACCCATACCAATCACCTCATTCACCTGCACTTCACGACAGGCCCGGACACAGAGGTTGCACGAAATACAGGCATCAAGATTGACCGACATCGCCACATGGCTGTCATCCAGAAGCGGCACCCGCCCCTCTTCCAGCTTCGGGAAACGGCTTTGGGTCACGCCATTCAGCTCTGCCATATCCCAAAAATGCGCGTTGGCGTCGTGGCGTTCCTCAGGCTGGTCAGCCACCAGAAGCTCCACCACCATCTTGCGGGCAGACCGGGCGCGGGCATTGTCGGTCACCACCACCATACCGTCGCTGGGGGTGCGGATGCAGGACGCGGCCAGGGTGCGTTCACCTTCGATTTCAACCACACAGGCACGGCAATTCCCGTCGGACCGCAGATTGGGCACATCCTTGTGGCACAGATGCGGGATCAGCGTGCCCTCTCGTTTTGCCACTTCCCAGATGCTCTCGCCCGGTTGCGCAACCACTTCGCGCCCGTCCAAGGTGAAGGTAATCCCCGACATGTTTTGCCCATCCGCCATAGTAAATTCTCCGTTTCAGGGGCCAGTATATCGCATTTGCGCGTTTCTTTCAGTTCGTCATTCACGACATAAGCTGTGGATTTTGCGCCAGCCCCCCTTTCAAGATTGGATCCAATCCCTTAGCAATGCGGTGAAGGATGTGTGAAAGGGAATGTCATGACGCAAATCACCCTGATCCGGCACGGGCAGGCCAATAACAGCGCCACGGATGAGGCGGGCTATGACCGCCTGTCCGATCTGGGGCGTCAGCAGGCCCGCTGGCTGGGCGAGCATATGCGCGCCACGGGGCAGGCGTTTGATGCCGTTTTCACCGGCACCCTGACCCGTCACAAACAGACCGCCGAAGAATGGGGCGCTGCGGAGGTGCGCAGCGATTCGCGCCTGAATGAAGTGCGCTATTTCGACCTGTCAGAACGGATGCACGCCCAATACGGCCTGGCCCATCCAAAGACGCATGAGGATTTCGTCGATCACCTGCCCCTGACCTTTTCCGCCTGGCAGGAAGGCAAGATCGACGGCGCCCCCGAAAGCTTTCACGACTTTCAGACCCGCGTGCAGGAAGTGATCCACGATATCGCTCAAGCCCATGAAAACCCGATCATTTTCACCTCTGGTGGCTTTATCGGCATGGCCACGCGGGTGGTGATGGGGCTGGATATCGGCCCGTTCACCCGCGCCATCCTGCCGATCATGAACAGCTCAGTCCATCGGATGCGGATGCTGCCTGCGGGGCTGACGCTGACCCAGTTCAACGGGGTGCCACATCTGGAACATCCCGACCGCCATCACGCCCAGACCCATTTCTGAGGCCAGACCAACACTTATCCAGGAGAACAGGATGACACATCTTTGGGTACGGGCCGAGCAGCGCCCGAATGAGGACCGGGTTGGCCTGACCCCGGACGGTGCCAAGGCACTGATCGAGGCAGGGATTCGCGTCACCGTCGAGGAAAGCAAGGTCCGCTGTATCGGCATCGAGGGCTACCGCGCAGCCGGGTGTGACATCGCCGCCGAGAACAGCTGGCCAGATGCGCCGCTTGATGCGATCATCTTTGGCCTCAAGGAACTGCCCGAAGACGGCACACCCCTGCGCCATAAGCACATCATGTTCGGCCATGCCTTCAAGGGGCAGTTTTCCGGCAAGATCCTTCTGGAACGGTTCAAGGCTGGTGGCGGCACCCTTTATGACCTTGAATATCTGGTGGCGGAAAACGGGCGCCGCGTGGCCGCCTTTGGCTATTGGGCTGGGTTCGCGGGTGCCGCCGTGACCCTGAAAAGCTGGGCCGCCCAGCAGCGCGGCGAGATCTGCGGGCCGGTCGATGCTTATCCGGGCAAAGATGCACTGCTTGCGGAACTGAAATCCGAGCTGGACGCCACCGGCGCGCCGCGCCCCAATGCCATCGTGATCGGCGCTTTGGGCCGGGTCGGCACCGGGGCCTCCGACCTGATGGAAGCGATGGGCGTTGCCGTGACCAAATGGGACATGGCGGAAACCGCCCATGGCGGGCCATTCCCGGAAATTCTGACCCACGACATATTCATCAACTGCATTCTGGCCGGGCCACAGACCCCGGTATTTGTGCCACAAGACGCGAAAGAGGCCGACCGCAAGCTCATCGCCATTGGCGATGTGGCCTGCGACCCGGACAGCGATTACAACCCGGTGCCGGTTTATAGCAAGGCCACCAGCTGGGCCGCCCCGGCGCTGCGGGTTGCGACCGACCCGGTGCTCGACGTGATGGCAATCGACAACCTGCCCTCGATGCTGCCGGTAGAAAGTTCAATTGATTACGCGGGTCAGCTGTTGCCCAGCCTGCTCACCCTGACTGACCTCTCCTCCGGGGTCTGGGGGCGGGCCGCCGCCACCTTTCACGAACATATGAAGGAGATCTGACATGACCATCCATTGGTGTGGCACCGGCCTATCGGCCATCCCCGGCCTGCGTCGGCTGATCGAAAACGGACAGGATGTGGTGGTCTGGAACCGAACCATCGACAAGGCCCGCGACGCGGTGGGTGACATCGCAAAGGACATTCGCGCCTTTGAGATGGACGCGCTGGATGCGGCCCTTCAACCCGGTGACATCGCCGTGTCGATGCTGCCCGGTGATCTGCATGTGCCGGTGGCGGAGCTGTGCCTGAAAAACGGCGCGCATTTCGTGTCCTCCAGCTATATCTCCCCCGAGATGCGCGCCCTGGACGCCAAGTTCAAAGATGCGGGTCTGTGTTCGGTGAACGAGGTTGGGCTGGACCCCGGCATTGACCATTTGATGGCCCATTGGCTGGTGGCTGATTACCGCGCCAGCCAGGACACCGATCAGGGGCAGGTGCTCTCGTTCATCTCGTATTGCGGCGGGGTGCCGAAAACGGCCAACCCGTTCCGATACAAATTCAGCTGGTCGCCGCTGGGGGTGCTGAAGGCGCTGCGTTCGCCATCCAGATCACTGAAAGGCGGCAAGATTTTTGACGTGGCCCGCCCATGGGACGCGATTTCCGCCTATGACGCCCCGCTGCCGCAGGCCGAAAGTTTCGAGGTCTACCCCAACCGGGACAGCCTGCCGTTCATGGAAGAATACGGCTTTGATCCTGACTGGAACACCGATCTGTTTGTGCGCGGCACCCTGCGCCTGAACGGCTGGGCTGATGCGTGGAAAGATGTGTTTGCCGAGGTTGAAACGCTGGAAGGTGCGGCAGGTGACGCGCGTCTCAAGGAAATGTCCGACCAGTTCTGGCAGGACAATGCCTATGACGAAGGCGAGCCTGACCGCGTGATCATGTGTGTGGCGTTGAAAGCGGAAAAAGATGGCGCGGTCACCTATCACAAAACCTATGTGATGGATGCCTGGGGCGACGCCCGTGGCACCGCCATGGCGCGGCTTGTCTCCACGCCGGTCTCTTTGGCGATTGAAGCGGTGCAAGGGAGCAAAATTTCCGCAGGCGTCAGCGCAGCCCCCTCGGATCCGGCCCTGATCGACAGCTGGATGGGTGAGGTGCGCACCCTTGCTCAACATCTGGCCATTGTCGATCACATCGCCTGAGCGACACGCCACGAACGACATGAACCTGTCGCAAACAACTCGGCATGGCGTCCCAAGGGCGTTAGGCTTTCCGGAAAGGGAGGACGCCATGCCAGACACCGCTCAATCCAAATGGCCCAGACCCGGCTGGACCAGTTTCGAAACCGCCACCAAGGAAGATTTCCTTGCCGTCATGGAATATGACGAGGCTTATGCAAATGCCGTGGTTGACCGGCTGCTGGTGGCCTTGAAAGAACTGGACGAAGAGGACACCCCCTATCCGATCAACCGCTACCAGCATTCGCTACAATCCGCCACGCGGGCCCATGAAGCAGGGGAGCCGGAGGATCTGATCGTGGCCGCCCTTGTGCATGATCTTGGTGATACGCTGGCCCCGTTCAACCATGGTGAACTGGCCGCTGCCATCGTGAAACCCTATGTCAGTGACCGCACATACTGGATCCTGAAACATCACTGCGTTTTCCAGGGCTACTACTACAACCATCACCTTGGCGGTGATCGCCATGCCCGCGAGAAATACAAGGACAGCCCGCATTACGACGCCTGTGTGCGGTTCTGTCACGAGTATGATCAGGCCAGTTTCGACCCGGACTACCCCACCAAACCACTTGAGTTCTTTGAACCGATGCTGCGCCGGGTGTTCAGCCGAACCGAGGGGCATATGGAGCTGAATGAAACCCGTGAGGATGTCCCGAAGAACAAGGACCAGACAGGAACGTGACAGAGCAATATGACTTTGACCTGATCGTGGCCGGGGCTGGCATTGTCGGCATGTCCACCGCGCTTTATGCGCAAAAGGCGGGCCTGCGGGTGGCGCTATGTGACCCGAACCCGCCCGGTTCCGGCACCACGTCCGGCTCTGCCTGCACCATCGCCACCTACGCCTGCCTTCCGGTCAATTCCCCCTCTGTCCTGACCTCTCTGCCCCAGCTTCTGACCAGTTCAGACAGCCCGCTCAGCTTCAACCTCTGGCACGGGCTGCGCAATCCCCGCTGGATGCTGTCCTTTCTGAACAATTGCCGCGCCGGGCGGGTGCACCACATTACCCGCGCCCTCGGCCAGTTTCTGGCCCAGGCAGATGCGGGCCTTGACCCGCTGATTGCCGAGGCCCGCGCCCAGGACCTGATTGTCCAGAATGACTGCCTTTATGTCTGGTCGTCAAAATCCGGCTATGACAATGCGCGCCACGGCAATGAGATGCGCCGCGCACAGGGGGTCGCATTTGAAGAACTCTCCCCAGACGAGTTGCGGGATCTGGAACCGAACCTGACCCTTCCCCTCTATCGCGGCCTGTTGTTCAAAGGGGCCCGCCACGTGACCAGCCCTGAATTGCTGGTATCGCGCATGTGCGCCCGGTTTGAAGAGCTGGGAGGGGTGTATCTCACACAGGGCATTGGCCGCGTCTCCCCTGACAAAACAGGTGTAACCGCACATCTTGAGAGCCAGAAGACCCTTCGCGCGCGCAAATTTGTCCTCGCCGCAGGCGCATATTCACGACGCATCCGGGGGACGGGGGGCGAGCATCTCCCGCTGGGCACGGAACGCGGCTATCATGTGCTTTATCGCAACCACGGCCACCTGATTTCACGCCCCGTGGGCTGGGCCGAAGCCGGGTTTTACGCCACGCCAATGGCGGAGGGGCTGCGGATTGCTGGCACGGTGGAAATCAACGCCCTCGACGCGCCCTTCAACACAGGTCGCACCGATTACCTCACCCGAAAATCACAAGACATGTTCGGCCCGCTCGGAACGCCGGATGCGACATGGCTGGGCCACCGCCCCACCCTGCCCGATGCCCTGCCGGTCATTGGTCCCTCGCCGCATTCCGACCGTGTGCTTTTTGCGTTTGGGCACCAACATATCGGCCTCACCCTGGGGGGGATCACCGGAAAGGTGATTTCAGATCTGGCACAGGAAAAGAAGCCGTGCTTCGATATCGCAGCATTTTCGCCGACCCGGTTTTGATGACGGTCAGCCCTTGTGTTTCGCAAACCTGGCCTTGTCGGGCAATAGATGCTCATACCTCTGTTTTACGCATTTCTTTTCTGCGTTTCATGAGTTTACCAATCCAATACAGAGGTGCCGAAAGAAGGACTGAGGGAATAGCAACAAACGCAACGATCACGCCCGTCCCAAGTATCACACCTTCGTGGGTTTCTGAACCGAAAGCCTGCCGGAGTTCTTCTGTATTCTGAGTAAGCATAGCACTCAAAACCAATGCCATGGTCATTACGCTGAGGCCTACAGCCACAAAGAAGCTCGCCCTCGGTTTAGAATGAAACCCGCACCAGACTGCAAACACCAAGCTGAAAGCGGAAACCGCCATTACAGCGTAAATCATAACAAGGGCCGCTATCCCAAAAAACATATTCCGCCCATACTTCACGGTTAAAAAATAATTAAAGCGTGTCGACACTACGCTGAAACAGCGTGATGTGGAAACCCCACGCATCATGAAAGGTTGGTGGTGATTCCAATTATTGCTGCGACCCAAAAGAAGTTGAGAGGCGTTAACTTGGCGCCTTCCCGATCGGCACCACGGTCTGGTCCTCGGCCGCCACTTCTTCAAAGTCGAAATTATCCAGCCGTTTCGCGCGGTTGCCCGCTTTCTCGGCGGAAATCTTGATGTCGGAAATATCTTTGGAAGCCTGGTGGAAATGCCGGTCGAGATTGGCAACCCGATCGCCCAGCCGCCCCACATCCGCCGACAGCAGATGCAATTCCTTGCGGATGGCCCCGGCCTGTTCCCGCATCCTTGCGTCTTTCAAAATCGCCCGCATCGTATTCAGCGTCGCCATGCAGGTGGTGGGGGAAACGATCCAGACGCGTTTGGTAAAGCTTTCCTGCACCAGATCGGGAAACTTGGCGTGAAGCTCGGCATAAACTGCCTCAGACGGCAGAAACATCAGCGCCCCATCCGCAGTTTCACCCTCGATGATGTATTTCTCGGAAATATCGTTGATATGCTTGCGCACCGAGCTGCGAAACATCTGCATCGCAGCTTTCAGCTCCGCCTCGGTGCTGGCCGCGACAAGCGCTTCATAGGCTTCCAACGGAAACTTGCTGTCAATCACAATCGGCCCGGGCGGATTGGGCAGGTGGATCAGGCAATCCGCGCGTTTGCCGTTCGACAGGGTGGCCTGTAACCCAAAGCTGTCAGCGGGCAGCGCCTTTGAGACGATATCGCGCAACTGGATCTCGCCAAACGCCCCGCGGGTCTGCTTGTTGGACAGAATATCCTGCAGCGACAGCACATCCCCAGACAGCCGGGTGATATTGTCCTGCGCCTTGTCGATGACCTTCAGGCGCTCCTGCAGCTGGGTCAGGCTTTCGGTGGTTTTCACCGCGGAACCCTGCAGGCTTTCCTTCATCCGCTCCTGCATGTCAGCCAGCGCCCGGGCGGATTTCATCGCATTGTCATGCAGCCGGTCATTCATCTGCTGCTGCACTGCGCCAAGACGGGCCTCAACGGTCTGGATCACCTGCACCTGCGCGCTGGCCTGCTGGTCTGACACATGGTTCAATCCACCGCGGAGCTGCTCCTGCCCCTGGCCGAGCTGCTGCACGTTCTGCCCGAGCCAGTGCATCTGCCGGGCCAGATCCTCCCCCATACGTGCCGATTGCCCGGCGCGCCGCAGGGACAGCATCAGCAAGACAAGGATCAGCGCCACGACGCCTGCTGCCGCCAACACAAGCGGATGGGTCAATGGCAGTGAGAATTCTCCGATTTCAATCATGTGCGCCCAAACAGCCTTTCGATATCTGCCAGCTTCAACTCCACATAAGTGGGGCGGCCATGGTTGCATTGCCCCGAATGCGGCGTTGCTTCCATCTCGCGCAGAAGCGCATTCATTTCCTCGCCACGCATCCAGCGCCCGGACCGGATCGAGCCATGGCAGGCCACCCGCGACAGAACCGCTTCGATCCGCGCCTGCACCGTGTTGCTGTCACCCAGATCCGCCAGCTCATCCAACACATCCCGGATCATCGCGGTGGCGTTGACCTCACCCAGGATTGCCGGGGTTTCGCGCACGGCAACCGCCGTGCCCCCAAACGGTTCAATCACCAGTCCAAGGGTTTTCAGATCCTCGGCCACCTCCAACAGGCGGGCAATCTCGTCTGAGGATAGTTCGATGATTTCCGGGATCAGCAAAGCCTGCGAGGCCACGCCGTTTTCCGCCATTTGGTGTTTGAGCTTTTCATAGACCAGCCGTTCATGTGCGGCGTGCTGATCAACGATCACGATCCCGGTCTCAGTCTGGGCGATAATATAGTTTTCATGCACCTGCGCCCGGGCGGCTCCCAGTGGCAATTCCGTGGCCCGAACCGCGTCGACAGGTGCGGGGGACGGGTCCAATACCTCATCTTCGAACCGGGCAGACGGGGTTGCCATCTCGGAAAACCCCGGCGCACCATAATCCCGCTCTGGCAGGTTTTGCGGCGCTTGCCCCTGATACGAGGCACGTAAAGCCCCCATTGACGGGCGGTCCATCTGGTAAACCCGCGCAGCACCGGTCGCGGTGGGCTCCTCCGGGCGCATCGCCCCAAGGGTGGCCCCGGCCACGGTGGTCGACGCACGGTGGCCAGCTTCCGCCAGCGCATGGCGCAGCCCCGTGACGATCAGCCCGCGCGCCAGCCCCGGATCACGAAAACGCACCTCGGATTTGGCCGGGTGCACGTTCACGTCCACCAGTTGCGGATCACAGGTGATGAAAAGCGCCGCCGCGGGATGGCGGTCGCGCGACAGGAAATCGAAATAAGCCGCGCGCAATGCGCCGGTCAGCAGTTTGTCCTTCACCGGGCGACCATTCACAAACAGGAACTGTGCCACCGCCGCCCCGCGCGAATAGGTTGGCAACGCGGCATAACCCGTCAGCCGCAACCCTTCCCGCGTGGCATCAATTGCCAGCGCATTTTCGGTAAACTCACGGCCCAGGATCTGGGTCAGCCGACCATAAAGCGCATCAAACAGATCCCCGGACTGGGCATCGGCACGGAAGGTCACGCGCCCTTCCCCTCCGCCAGACACATCGCGCAGGGTAAAGCCCACATGTGGCTCTGCCATGGCCAGACGCTTGATCACATCATTGATCGCCTGCGCCTCGGCCCGATCCGTGCGCATGAATTTCAACCGGGCGGGTGTGGCAAAAAAGAGGTCCCGCAACTCGACCATCGTGCCCCGAGACAGGGCCGCGGGTTTCACCGACCCCATTTTGCCGCCGGTCACACGCAGGGTAGCAGCCTCACCCCCTTCGGCGCGCGATGTTATGGTAAGCCTTGCGACGGCCCCCAACGATGGCAGCGCCTCACCCCGGAAACCGAAAGTGTGAATATCAAGCAGGTCAGAGCCATCAATCTTTGACGTGGCATGGCGCGACAAGGCCAGAGGCAGATCTTCGGGTGCGATGCCACATCCATCATCGGTCACCCGGATCAGCGTCTTGCCGCCATCTGCATAAGCCACCTCAATCCGGGTGGCCCCCGCATCAATGGCATTTTCCACCAGTTCCTTGACCGCAGACGCAGGGCGTTCGACAACTTCACCGGCTGCAATCCGGTTGATCGCGGCGTCATCCAACTGGCGGATCACAGGGCGTTTCGGCGCGGAATTCAAGCTCATATGGGGGGTGTCCTCGGGCATACCACAAAATTTAGCATGGCTCCGCCCGATTCGACACCCGATTCGGAACGGGGAAGCACAGGCGCGTATCGGCGGCTCTGGGCTTCGCTCTCGCTTCCCCTCTGGTTAGTTCGATGCGGGCTGATCCGCCAGCCCGTCTGGCTTTCCGATGATCATGAAGGTCAGCTCATCCGGGCGGAAAATCTCACCTGCAACCCGATTGGCCTGTTCCAGCGTCACGGCCTCCACCTTGTCATTGCGCGTGGAGATATAATCGATCGGCAGGCCTTCGATCTGCATCCCCACCAGAAGGTTGGCGATATTCGAGTTGCCATCAAAGCGCAGCGGATAAGAACCGGTGAGATAGGTTTTTGCCGCCGACAGCTCCTCGGCGCTGATACCGTTCTGCGCCATGTCGGCCCATTCCTGACGAACCACCTCTACCGCCTCGGCCATACTGGCATTCTGGCTGGAGAACTGCCCGGCGAACCCGTTGGCATATTCACGGTCAAACAGATAGGCACCGATCCCGTAGGTCAGGCCCCGCTTTTCACGCACTTCCTGCATCAACCGGCTGTCGGACCCCAGACCGCCCATGATCTGCGAGACAAGATAGGCGGCAAAGAAATCCGGGTCCTCACGGTCGATCCCACCATGACCAAACCGCGCAATGGATTGTGGGGTATCAAAGGGGATCACGGTCTGCGCACCGTTCCAAGAGACATCCGCCCGCTCGGGAAAGGGTGCTCCTTCGGCGCTCATCCCGTCAAGAAGACGGTCCATCAACTCGGCCAGTTCCCCGGCCGTGATATCCCCAACGGCGGCAATATAGACCCGATCCAGCGCCAAAGTATCACGATAGGCGGTCAGCAGGTCCTCACGCGTCAACCCCTCGACACTTTCCACCGTGCCGCCATCATAGCTGCCATAGGGGTGGTCGCCATAGGTGGTCACATCCCAGGTTTCCGACAGGATATCGGCCGGGTCCGTGGCGCGGGAGCGCAGGTTCGACAGGAGCTGATCGCGGACCCGTTCAATTGCGTCCGCTTCAAACCTGGGTTCGATCAGGGCCGAACGCAGCAGCGCCATGGCCTCCTCCCGGTTTTCGGTCAGAAACTGCGCGGACACATCCACACCATCGCGCCCGGCCCGAAACATGAAAGACGCGGCCAGCGCCTCGGCGGCTTCTGCAAAGCCGCGCGCATCCAGATCACCTGCCCCTTCTTCAAGAAGCGATGTCATCAACTCAACCGAGCCCCGTTTGCCCGGCCGATCCAGCGAGGTCCCCCCGCGAAAACTGATCTCAAGCGCGACAAAAGGCAGGCTGTGTTCTTCGACCAGCCAGGCCTTGAGCCCCGCCTTTGAGGTCACGTCCTGAATGGCCACTTCAGCGCGGGCCGGAAAGGCCGCAAGGGCCAGAACAACAAGGAGAAATCGAAGCATCACATTTCCTCTCCACCTTCGGGGACCAGCCAGCCCGTGACCGATTGCTTCCTGTTCAGCACTTTGCGTGCCACTGCCATGACGTCATCGGGCGTGACCGCCTGCAACACATCCTGCCAGGCATCTATGTCTTGCAGGGTCAGACCCGCGCTGAGCGCACGACCATAACGATCCGCCCGCGCCTGTGCATTGTCCTGGGCATAAATCTCAGACGCTTTGAGCTGAAACTTGATCCGCTCGAACTGGGCTACATCAATTTCGCCTGCCAGAAATGTCTCCAGCGTGTCATCCAGAGCGGTTTCCGCCGCGCGCAGAGAGGTCTCACCATTGGGCACGACCACAAGGCTGAAGCTCGTGTCATCCAGCGCCGTGGCCCCATAGCTTGCCCCTGCATAGACGGCGATCTGGTTGTCAAACTGCAAAGCCCGCCCCAATACCGAGGTGGCCCCGGAGCCGCCAAGGATTTCCGACAGATAGACCAGGGCTGCGGCCTCTTTCTGGTTGCCCGGATCACGTTCCGGCGCCAGATAGCTGCGCATCAGATACGGTTGCGAGACCCGCGCATCCGCCATGCGCAAACGCCGCTCAGCCAATTGCGGGGGTTCGGTGATCCGGGCGCGCGGGGCAAGATCCGCCGTCGGCTCCAGCGGACCGTAATAGGTCTCAGCAAGCTGCCTGACCTCCTCCGGGTTCACATCCCCTGCCACCACCAGCGTCGCATTATTGGGGGCGTAAAACCGCTGATAATACTCCAGTGCGGCCGTGCGCGAGAGGTTTTCCATCTCATGCCGCCAACCAATCACCGGGATCCCATAAGGGTGGTTCAGATATTGCGCGGCCCGCATCTGTTCGTAAAAGAGCGATCCGGGATCACTGTCGGTGCGTTGGGCGCGCTCCTCAAGGATCACCTCACGCTCCGTCGCCACATCCTCTTCGGTCAGGCGCAGATTGCGCATCCGATCTGCTTCCATCCGCATGATCAGCGGCAGGCGATCTGCCGCGATGCGTTGAAAATATGCGGTGTAATCTTGCGATGTGAACGCATTGTCCGAGCCGCCATTTTCCGTGACAACCCGCGACAGCTCTCCTGCTTCCATCGTATCGGTGGCCTTGAACAGAAGGTGTTCGAGGAAATGCGCAACCCCAGACACCCCCGGCTTTTCATCGGCCGCCCCGGCCCGATACCAAAGCATCTGCACGACAACCGGCGCCCTGTGATCTTCGATCACCACCACCTGCAACCCATTCTCGAGCTTGAACTCTGTCACACCATCCTGTGCCGCCTGCACCGGCAGCGCGAAACAAACCGCCAAGGCGGCCATCAATCGTCGCATGGAACACTCCTGTTCTGTTGCGATCAAGTTAGGGTCCCTGACGTGGGCTGCAAGCCATGCGCACGCAAAGTTGATAAGCTTCTGCACCCAAGCGCGCAAAAGTGCAAAGCTGCAACAGGGGGGACGGGTTTACTCGGTCGGAAGGAATTCAGGCGGAGCGGACGGGGTCCAGACGCCGGCACGGCGGAGGCGTTCAAGCTCACGGTGCTGATCCAGCTCCATCCTTTCATACGCACGGAAATAGACATTCACGTCAAACAGGCGTTCCAGCAGGCGCCCATCGTTTTCGCGACGCCATTCCAGATCTTCCGCAGCAAGCGCCTGACGGATATTGCCCGTCACGCCTTTGCGCCCCGCGTAGGATACCAGCGCGGTTTCGCTGCGCCGGATCCCGGTATCGTCCAGCAATCCGGGCTTTCCGCCCAGTGCCGCCACCGCGTCCTTGATCGGGGTCGGGTCGGTCAGGTTGCTGCCACCGGGGGTTGGCGGGGGCAGATCACGATAGCTCGGGGGTTCCTGCAACGGCTTGGTTGGCAGGATGGCAAACTCATCCGGGCTGCTTTGTGTCGATTTCAGGTTCATCAGGCGTGGGTTGTCATCGCTGCTGCAGGCAGAGATCGCAAACAGGGTGGCCCCGAGGATCAGAACTTTCATCGTTACATTGCGCATTGAGCAAACCCCCATTTCTTACCGTTTCTTAGCCCATCTGGAAACGCGCGTCACGCGCCTTTCACTCGGACTTGGCAGGATCGGCAAAAAGCACCAGCCCAAATGCGCCGGCAAAGACAAATATATCCGCGACGTTGAAGGAATAGGGGTTTTGAAAACCACAGCAGGACATGTTCAGAAAATCAACCACGGCCCCGTAAATCACCCGGTCCACCACATTCCCGAGCGCCCCACCGACCAAAAGCCCCGCACTGATCAGCGCCAGGCGACCCGCGCCTGTTTTGACAACCCAGCGCACCACCCAGGCAGAGATGCCCAGCGCAAGGGCAATCAACACCCAGCGCATCGCCGAGCCATCTGACCCGAAGAGGCCGAAATTGACCCCCCGATTCCAGGCCATCTGGAAATTCAGAAAAGGCGGAAACACTTCAACCCAGCCACGTTGCGCAAGGTCCAGCACATTCAGCACAAAAAACTTGCTGCCCTGATCAATCAGGAGCGACAGGGCAGCAAAAAGAGCAATCACACGCATCGGGATCAATGGCGGAAGTGACGCATACCGGTGAAGACCATGGCGAGGCCGGCCTCATTTGCCGCCTTGATCACCTCGTCATCGCGCATCGAGCCACCGGGCTGGATCACGCAGGCGCCACCCGCAGCGGCGGCTTCCATCAGGCCATCGGGGAAGGGGAAAAACGCATCCGATGCCACGGCGCAGCCCTTGGCGAGGCTTTCATCCAGACCCAGCTCTGCCGCCATCCGGCCCGCTTTCGACGCGGCAACATTGGCGCTGTCGAGACGCGACATCTGCCCTGCACCAACACCGACGGTTGCGTTGCCTTTCACATAGACAATCGCATTGGATTTCACGTGTTTGGCAACTTTCCATGCAAACAGAAGGTCTTGCATCTGCTCATCGGTCGGCGCTTTTTCGGTCACAACCTTCAGGTCCTCCATACCGACATAGCCGACATCCTTGTCCTGAACGAGCATGCCACCGGCAACCTGTTTATAAGCCACAATCGGCTCACGCGTGTTCGGAAGGCCATCGGTCAGCAGCAGGCGCAGGTTTTTCTTGGCAGCAAAGATTTCCTTGGCCTCATCAGATGCGCCCGGCGCAATGACAACCTCGGTGAAGATCTCGACAATCTTGGTTGCGGTCTCGGCATCCAGCGGTTTGTTCAGGGCCACGATGCCCCCGAAAGCCGAGGTGCGGTCGCAGTCGAACGCCTTTTGATAGGCTTCAACCAGCGTCGCACCTTTTGCCACACCGCAGGGGTTGGCGTGTTTGATGATCGCCACGGCAGCACTTTCGGCGGGGTCAAATTCGGCCACCAGCTCATAGGCTGCATCAGTGTCGTTGATGTTGTTGTAGCTCAGCTCCTTACCCTGCAACTGAACAGCGGTTGCCACGCCGGGACGGTTCGAGCCATCGGTGTAAAACGCCGCTTTCTGGTGGCTGTTTTCGCCATAACGCAGGGTCTGTTTCAGCTCACCGGCAAAGGCGCGGCGCTTGGGCGCATCCAGTTCCAGCGCCTTGGCCATCCAGTTCGACACGGCCGAATCATAGGCCGCAGTGCGGGCATAGGCCTTCTGCGCCAGCTTTTTACGGAATTTGGGGCAGGTCTTGCCGCCATGCTGATCCATGTCACCCAGCAGTTTTTCGTAATCTTCCACATCCACAACCACGTTCACGAAGGCGTGGTTCTTGGCCGCGGCACGGATCATCGCCGGGCCACCAATGTCGATGTTTTCGATGCAGGTGTCATAATCGGCCCCTTTGGCGACAGTGGCCTCAAACGGGTAAAGGTTCACAACGAGAAGGTCGATGGCGCCGATACCGTGCTCGGTCATGGCGGCAACATGCTCGTCATTGTCGCGCAGGGCCAGAAGGCCACCATGCACGCGGGGATGCAGGGTTTTCACCCGACCATCCATCATTTCCGGGAACTCGGTGATTTCCGAGACATCTTTCACGGCCACACCGGCCTCACGCAGCGCCTTGGCAGACCCGCCGGTCGACAGGATTTCAACACCGCGCGCCTCCAGCGCCTGTCCCAGCTCAATAAGCCCGGTCTTGTCGGATACGGAAATAAGCGCGCGCTCTACGCGATGAAGGTCGGTCATGTCGGTCTGGCCCCTTAGGCAGCGAAGTTACTGTGGCAGCTCGCGGTCACCGTCTTCAAGGTCGCGCAGAACCGAAGGGGTCTCTTGCGCCTTTGCCAATGACCAACGAATGCGTGTCGCATAATCCATTGCGACCGCCCTGAGAACCACCTGTTTCGTCGCACGGGGCTTTAAACGCGTTTTTTCCAGATAAACGCTGTTTTCCAGCGTCAGTTCGGCCTGTCCGTCATGGCGGAAAACCCAGATTTCACCTGATCTGAGCGCCATCGACACGGCCGTCCCCCCCAGATCCAGCGCCGCATCCACATCCGGGTGCAGGTGGAAACGCACCGCGAAAGGAATTCCCTGCAACCCGCGCGCATCCATCACCGCATCAAACCGGCCCTTATGGTCGGGATCGAGTGCCGCAAGCGTTTCTTCGCCGGTCAGGTCACGACCATCCACGCTCAGCTCCAGACGACGCATGTGCAAAAGGCCATGGCTGGACAGATAGCCGTCATGATCGGCAAAGATACCCACCCGCCCCGCATCCTGTGTCATCTGCACCCGCACATCTTCGGGGGCCTGAACCAGTTGACCACTTGCCCCATCCCCTCCATCCGCCACGCGTGAGGACGACACCCCCTTGAGGCCCAGTGTGGAATGCGAAGGTGTGGCCCGCCCCGCCTTGCGCCAATCCTCTCCAAACTGAACGCCGGTGCCGCAATTCACGATCAGCGGGCGCCGCCCCGAGGTCAGTTCGAAAGACAGGGTTGAGGCATGGGCATTGACAGACGCCCTTCCCCGAGGAGGGGCGGCCGCATCCACTACAATTGTTGTGCGCCCTCCGGTCATCCGGGCAAATCCCATCGACAGACCCGGATGCGCACCTCCGCGAATGCCGGAACTTGCCAGCGCATGATCCAATCGCCCCTCAAGGCCACGCCCGCCGCCATGAAACCGCGCCAGCCCACCATCAGCGTGGCGCAAGGCCCGCAGGGTGGGAGCGATCCGTTCCATGGCTGCAAGATGATCTGAAGGTGCGGCTTGTCCAGTTTCGGACAGGGCGGACGCCACCCAGGTCAGCAGGGTAAATACCTCCAGCAGCTCTTCGGGGTTGCGGGTCGGAATGCCACCTTCGGCGTCAATCTGCTCACGACAGTCCTGCGCCAGCGCGCGCACCGCGGGCGCGACATGCTTTTCCATCCCGGTCAGGCTGAGGCCCGCATAGATCAACCCCGTCAACGCTTCGAACCGGGGCAGTCCCGGACTGGCCCCATGCCAGCGGCGCGACAGAAAAATCGTCTGCTGCCCAAGTGAGGAGAAAAACCGCTTGCTGTTTGCAGGCTCCATTCCAGCCATCAGGAACAGCGCATGGTTGATCCAGCGGATCAAACGCCGCCCGGTCAGGTCCGGGGTCCAGCCCGGTCCACGTCCTGCACCGAAGTGATCAATCCAGTCGATCAACCAGTCCTGGCCCCGTTTCCTGGCCTGAAGATCCCCGAGGGCCGCCAGGTCATCCAGCCAGACAAACCCCTGCAATTCTTTGGCAAATTGCGGACTCGGCGGGGCAAGATCCCACAATCCACATGCAGGCGCATTCACCAGATGTCCGGCAAACAGAAAATTGCCCGCCACCAGTTGCTTGCCTCTGGCAAAAGATCCCACTGTCCGTGGCTCTGGCTGCGACACAAACCCCGTTGCCGGCGCCGCACGGGTAGAGCGCCATGCCTGCCAGCGATTGGCGAGCTGGTTTCGAAAATCTGTTGGGGGCGTTCGCTGTGCCACCTGCTTCACCTTGGCAACTCCTTGCCCTGCATGGCCTTTTTGCGGCCAACCGGGCTTCACCTCAAACCAGTATTCCCCTCTTTTTGTCGGGGGTTGAGAGGAGCATACATCCGGGCGTCGCCTCTGTCATCTGGCGATTTCACGCCTGCAGCGGGCACGTTAAACCGCGATGTCAGGCCTTGCGAAAAGCGGTGACAAAAAACCCGTCCATCCCGCCCAGATCGGCGTGATAATGGGGAAACAGGCGCAGCCCTTCAGGGCCTATCCAACCCTCATCCACACCGGGAATACGCAAGGCGTCAAGGTCCAGTTTCAGGCCTTCGTGGCGCGACAGCGCATCCCGCACCTGCTCTTCCCCCTCGTCAATCAGCAAAGAACACGTGCAAAACACCAGCCGCCCGCCCGGCCGCAAAAGGCGCAGCGCCCGGTCGATCATATATTCCTGCAGCTCGAACAGGCCCGGAAACTCGCTTCCATCCTTGGCATGTGGCAGGTCCGGGTGACGCCGGATTGTACCGGTTGCCGTGCATGGTGCATCCAGCAAGATCGCATCAAACGGTCCGTCCTCGAATTCCAGCGCGTCACCGACAACCGTGGTGGCCTGCAACCCGGTGCGGTTAAGGTTCTCCTCAACCCGTCTCATGCGCCCCTCGGAAATATCCAAAGCGGTCACCTCCGCCCCCGCTGACGCAAGCTGCATCGTTTTGCCCCCGGGGGCTGCACACATATCCAGAACCCGCTCTCCGGCTTGCGCGCTCAGCACCTTCGCCGGCAGAGACGCCGACACATCCTGCACCCACCAATCCCCGGATGCATAACCCGGCAAGGCCGTCACCTGTCCGGGATCCATCAGGCGCACCGACCCCGTCGGCAAGTGCATCCCCGTCAGGCGATCTGCAAGGTCTGCCGAATTCGATTTGGCGGAGAGGTCCAACGGCGCCCCAGCAAAATGCGCGACCTCCATCGCTTCGACCGCTTCCTTGCCGTAATCTGCCAAAAGCGGTTTGCGCAGCCATTTCGGCAGACGGGGCACGGGCAACTTGTCCCATTTATCGACCTCCCCCGAAATTTTGCGCAAAACGGCGTTGACCAGCCCTGACATTTTCTCGGTGGTGCGGTCCTCACGCGCGGCGGAGACACAGGAATTCACCACCCCATGTGCTGCCCCCCCCGAGCAGATTTCAACCACCCCCAGGCGCAGGATATTCATCACCCGGAGCGGGGGGCGTTTTTTCAGATGCGGTCCCAGCATCCGGTCGGCACGGTCCATACCGCGCAGAACCGTCAAAACCAGTCGTTGGGCACGTGCGCGCTCTTCCACCTCAAGACGTTTCAACCGCTTGGGCAGAACTTCGGACAGCAGACGCTTGTCTTCGATCACATCCCCCAGCAGGTCCACCACAACATGCCGCGTGTCGATGACACGTGTTTTGCCTTTTTGCCCGGCCTGTCTTGCACCCGCCATTTTCTCACCTTTGCCTTTTTGTCATGAGCGGCCTATATCAATCCCAGCATAGCGACAAGGATATCGACATGTCCGACGAAAAACGAGATCTGCCACCCGCCGCCCAACGCGCCCTGGATGAGGCAGAGGCACGGCGAAAAAAGGCGGAAGCCGATGCAAAAGCGATCCCCAAGGAATATGGTGGACGCGACGGGCCCGAACCCGTGCGCTATGGCGATTGGGAAAAAAAGGGCATCGCCATCGACTTCTGAGGCGCCCCTCAAATCACGCCGAAAGGGGCTCTGCCCCTCGAGCTTCGCTCTCACCCCGAGGTATTTCGGGCAAGAAAAAGGCGCGCGGCTTCAGAGACCGAGCACATCCAGCATGTCATATTCGCCAGGCTTCTGGCCCTGCCCCCAAAGCGCGGCTTTCAACGCACCCCGTGCAAAGACAGACCGATCGCTGGCCACGTGACGAAGCGTGATGCGCTCCCCCTCAGCGGCGAACAGAACATCATGTTCCCCGATGATGTCACCGCCGCGGATGGCATGAAACCCGATATCACCGCGTTTGCGTGCTCCGGTGATCCCGTCGCGGCCACGATCGGACACATCCGTCAGGTTCACACCACGCCCTTCAGCGGCAGCCTCTCCCAGCATCAATGCAGTGCCAGAGGGCGCATCCACCTTGTGGTGATGGTGGCTTTCGATGATCTCGATATCGTAATCTTCATCCAACGCCGCTGCGACCTTTTTGGTCAGCTGGGTGAGGAGGTTCACCCCAAGGCTCATATTGCCAGCCCGCACAATCGTGGCGTGCCGCCCGGCAAGGCGGAGTTTTTCGAGATCCTCATCGGTCAGCCCAGTGGTGCCGATCACATGCACGGCACGGGCCTGCGCGGCGATTTCAGCCATGTCCACGGTCGCAGACGGGGCGGTGAAATCAATCACGGCCTGTGCTTTGGACATGGTTTCCAGCGCGTCATCGCTGACCGCAACGCCAACCGGCTGGCCGCCCATACATTCGCCCACATCACGCCCGATCCAGTCATGCCCCGGGCGATCAAGCGCACCAACCAGCCGCGCCTTGTCCGAGGCCAGGACCTCTTTGATCAGCATCTGCCCCATCCGGCCTGACGCCCCCATCACAACAATGCCCGGCAATTCGCTCATGTCTTGTCTCCTTATTTCGTTCCTCTCCTAACCCGCATTTCCCTGCTTGGCAAAGCCCTGCTTGCATGATTGCGCATTCCGCCCTATGTGGACGCCATGGCAAAGAACCGATTTCATGACCACGATGGCCCGTCGCAGCGACAGCTGCGTGTGGCTGAATTGATTCGCCGCACCCTGTCAGAGGTGCTGGCACGCGGCGATGTGCATGACCCCGAGCTGAACCGGATGTCGATCACGGTGGGTGAGGTGCGCACGTCGCCGGACCTGAAGATTGCCACCGCCTATGTGCTGCCTCTTGGCGGGCATGGGAAGGACGAAGCGATTCAGGCCCTCGCCCGCAACAAAAGCGAGCTGCGCCGCGCCCTTGGCAAGTCGACGAACCTCAAGTTCACACCTGACCTACGGTTCCAGATTGACGAAACCTTCGACCAGATGGACGAAACCCGTCGCCTGTTCGCACAAGAGGACGTGCAGCGGGATCTGGACGAAGGGTTGGACGACGACAGAAGCGACGAAGACTGACCTCTTCTCTTCAACTAGACTGACACCGCCACCCCGATTGACCCGCGGGTGGGAAAATTCATCTGTGGGGCACGGCATATGGCACGCAAACGCAAGGGACGCGACATTCACGGCTGGTTGATTGTGGACAAGCCGGCGGGCATCAGCTCAAACGCGGTGGTGAACAAGGTGCGCTGGGCGATGGGCGCAAAAAAAGCGGGCCACGCGGGCACATTGGACCCGGAAGCCACCGGCGTTCTTGCCGTTGCGCTGGGGGAGGCCACCAAGACGGTTCCTTATGTGACGGATACGCTGAAGGCCTATCGCTTCACCGTGCGGTTGGGACAGGCAACCAACACCGATGATGCCGAGGGTGAGGTGATTTCCGAAACAACTGCACGCCCATCCGATGATGAAATCGAGGCAGCCCTTGACCAGTTCACGGGTCAGATCATGCAGGTTCCGCCCAAATTTTCTGCCATCAAGATCGATGGTGAACGCGCCTACAAGCTCGCCCGGGACGATGAGGATTTCGAGATTGCCGCGCGACCACTTTGGGTCGAGGAACTGCGGGTGGTCGAGCGCGATGATGCGGATCATGTAACGCTGGAAATGACCTGCGGCAAAGGGGGGTATGTGCGTGCCATTGCCCGCGATTTGGGCGAAGCCCTTGGCTGTTTTGGCCATGTTCGCGAATTGCGTCGGATCTGGTCCGGCCCGTTTGAGGTTGAGGATGGTGTCAGCATGGAACTGGTTGAAAGCCTTTCCAAAACAGGTGAGCTGGACCAATATCTGCTGCCTCTGGAAGACGGCCTGTTCGAACTGCCCGAACTGATCTGCACCGCAGATGGTGCCACGCGCCTGAAACATGGCAATCCTGGCATGGTGCTGGGATCCGACGTAGAATACGGCGATGAAGCCTGGGCTTCCTTTGAAGGCAAGGCAGTTGCGGTGGGGATATTCCGCTCGGGTGAATTGCATCCCAGCCGCGTTTTCAATCAGTAACCCGCACGAAGACGCCACAACACCGCATTGCTATCGCGGCCCAAACCAAAAGGGGCTTTGCCCCTCGGCCCCGCTTTTATAGCGTGGCCTCACCCCAGGATATTGCTAACCAGAAAATGAGGCTGGCGTGCGCGCCCCTTTTTCTTGCCTCAAATACCTCGGGGTGAGCCTCGAAGAGGCGAGGGGCAGCGCCCCTTATGCATTGCGGGAGTGGTCTTTGCGGATAAGATCTCTGAACAGCATTAGCCTTCGACAATGTCACGTAAGGCGGGTGTTTTTTCGGGGGCGGTGCCGATTTGGTAGGCCGCAAGGATCTGCTCATGGGCAGCGGCGGCATGGGTATCATCATCTGCATGGATCAAGGCAATTGGATCACCTTTTGAGACTGCCACCCCCAAATCCAGGAGCCCGGTCAGCCCGACAGCGGGATTGACCTCATCTGAGGCGCGCCTGCGTCCACCGCCAAGTTCAACCACGGCAAGGCCGATATTGCGGGTGTCAATTGCACGGATAAATCCATCGGCCTGCGCACATACCTGCGTAACATGCTTTGCTTTTGGCAGCAGGGAGCTGTGGTTTTCGATCAGGTCTGCGGGGCCGCCCAGCGCCGTCACCATACGGCCAAATAGCTCGGCCGCTTTACCGCTATCCAGTGCGCGGGTGACCGCAGTCAACGCTGCCATGCGATCTGTTTGCAAGCCTGAGGTGAGCAGCATTTCCGCGCAAAGGGCAAGCGTGACCTCACGCAGACGGGGATCTTGCTTGGTGCCGGTCAGGAATTCGATCGCATTGACCACTTCCAACGCATTGCCTGCCGCCGAGGCCAGCGGTTGGTTCATATCGGTCAGCAAAGCGTGGCATGGCAGGTCTGCACTGCGGGCCACTTGTGTGATTGAAAGGGCCAGATCCTTGGCCGTTTCATAGTTGGCCATGAAAGCCCCGTTGCCAAACTTCACGTCCATCACAAGAGAACCCAGCCCAGCCGCAAGTTTTTTGGACAGGATCGAGGCCGTGATGAGCGGAATGCTTTCCACCGTCGCGGTCACATCACGAATGCCGTAAAAGCGTTTGTCAGCGGGGGCGAGATTGGCGGTCTGGCCAATCACCGCGCAACCGACATCTTTCACAACCCTGGCAAAGAGCGCGTTGTCGGGGGTCACGGTATAGCCGGGAATGGCCTCCATCTTGTCCAAAGTGCCCCCGGTATGGCCCAGCCCACGGCCGGAAATCATTGGCACATACCCGCCGCAGGCGGCAACAATCGGTGCGAGCATCAGACTGACATTATCCCCCACCCCTCCGGTCGAATGCTTGTCGACCGCCGGGCCGGGCAGGTCATCCCAGCGAAAGACATCCCCGCTGTCGCGCATGGACAGGGTAAGTTGCGCGGCCTCGTCCGGCACCATGCCCTGGAAAAAGACCGCCATGGCAAAAGCCGCCACCTGCCCTTCGCTGGCAGTCTGATCTGTAATCCCCTGAACCATGGCAGCAATCTCGTCCATTTCCAGACGGTGCCCGTCGCGTTTTTTACGAATGATCTCGGCAATCAGCATGGTGGTGTCCTTTCCTCAAGCGAACAGTTTTGACCTTTTGGACAAAATTGGCAAGGGATTGCTTTTCCCGTCAAGCGGGGGCAATGACAGGCATGATTACACGAGAGTTTCAAAAAGGCGATGCCGCCAGCGTAGCGGTCTATTCGGATTGCGAACATTATCGCTATGCTCTGACGCGCGTATGGGACCCACAGGCGAAACGGGTTCTTTTCATCATGCTGAACCCCTCCAAGGCGACGGAAATTCAGAACGATCCCACTGTAGAGCGGTGTGAACGCCGGGCGCGCGCATTGGGATTTGGCGGATTTCGTGTGGTCAACATCTTTGGCCTACGCGAGACGCATCCACAGGTAATGCGCCAGGCGGCAGATCCGGTCGGGCCGGAAAACGATCTGGAACTGCTGGCAGGATGTGACTGGGCCGACCAGATCATTTGCGGCTGGGGGACACATGGAGCGCATCGGGACAGGGGGAATGAGGTTGCAGATCTACTGCGCGCGCGAGGCCACCGCTTGTATCACCTTGGGCTGAGCAAAGCGGGGCATCCAAAGCATCCACTGTATATTGCCTATGCTACGCAACCAATGCGCTGGGACCGCGGAAACGCGACTGACGGGGGCCAGTAAAGCTAGAGAACAGTTTGCGGGCACACTCACGACGGTCCGATCGTTAGGCGTAGACCTCTTCCATGACCTCAACATAGAGGTCGGCAACCGTGGCTCCGGGCGCACCTTGCAAGATGGCGACAACTTCGCCGTTCACCGAAACCACACCATCCTCCCCATCATCAGAAGGGGTCACCTCGAGCGCTATGGTGTCGGGGTCGACATCTGGATCAAGCGTGATGCGCAGAAAATCCTCGCCAGACACAAAATCGGTGACGGTTGCATGGCCAAGCCCGGCGCCCTGATCGGAATAGAGGTGGAAATTATCCGCTCCTTCGCCACCAGTTGCGATATCGAACCGGTCAAAGATCAGAGTGTCATTGCCTTCCCCACCATCCAGCGTGTCACTGTCACCATCGATGTGCCAGTCAAAGCTGCTGCGCTCAGCACCGCTGTTTTCCATCGCGTGGCCGAGGTGATTTAGAATGTCATCGCCAGTATCCCCAGAGATTTCATCCGCACCATAACCGCCGGCAATCTGGTCATCCCCGGCACCGCCGGACAGGGTATCATCATCCGGCCCGTCACCGGTATCATCATGCTGCCCGCCGAAAATCAGGTCAATGCCTTCGCCGCCAAGGATGCTGTCATTGCCAAGCCCCCCATCGAGATAGCCCGAATATTGGTCATCATTTGCGGTATAGGCGCCGACAATCTGATCATTGCCTTCACCGCCAAAAACGGCCGCAGGTGCGGCGCCCACGGTGATCAGATCATCCCCGGCACCTCCGAAGGCAAAGCTGGCATCATCCCCTGTGGTGATGGTGTCATCGCCGCCCTGCCCGTCGATCACCTCAACCAGCTCGTCCTCTTGCAGATCGACAAAGGGGGTGCCGTTAAACAGTTGAAGCGCCGCGTCCGAGGCCGTTCCATCGCTGGACCCGACAAAAACATCATCCCCATCGCCCAGTTGAACAGGGTCGGGGTCACGATCATCCGTGATCTTGTCATAGTCCTGCAACCCGTAGATCGCGTCGGTGTTTTCTGCCAGCAGCTTGTCAAGAAAGGTTGCGTCCGGCCCTTCACCAGCCCCTTCACCCGGCTGATCAATCGGGTTGAGAACATCGCCCTCATCGGGAGATTGGGAGCTGTCAGGGTTCAGGAAATCGCCGGTCGATTCCCCCGTGGTCTGGCCGTTGGTCGTCGGTTGCACATCATCCGGCTCAATCTCTTTGCTGCCTTCAAGAAATCCCTCTGCCATGAAGGCAGCGGGCACGAGACCGAGAAACAATAGACCTAACAGCATTTGGCACCTGTATTTTTTGCCATCACCACTTATATCACACCATAACGAGAATCGTGAGGTGACACACAACCACTCGCCCGAGGCTACCGCAACCACACCCGACTTGCAAAAAAAAATGCCTTCAAATTTCACTAAATGCCCTTAAAAATATAAGAAATAGTTAACGGAGGCTCCGTGCAAAAATCAGATCAGACGCCGGTTGACACCCGCACCTCCAGCATCGGTGACGAGATCCGCGCCTTGCGGGAAGAAGTGCATCACCTGAACAGTCACCGCTTCATCCGCCTGCATGACAGCCTGTGGAAACTGGGCCTGTTTCAGCTTTACCGGGGGCTGGCCTTTGGGCTGGGGTCGGTTCTGGGCGCCACCTTTCTTGTGGCCGTGGTCGTGCAGATGCTGTCTTCGATCGACTTCATTCCAGTGATCGGAAATTGGGCGCAACAGATCATCGAGCAGATCAACGCCCCGCAATCCACGCCCTGAGCAGCCTTGTTTTCCTTGCCATTGCTGCAGAATCCCCCTATACGCGCGCATCGGTTTCTGAAACGGGACCGATACCTCCATGGGCCCTGCTGGACGACATCCCGGCCTGCGCCATCCACTTTAACCTTGTAAAGGAGACCCCGATGTCGATTACGCCCGAAGAAAAAGCTCGTCTGATCAAAGAGTTCGGCACCAAAGACGGTGACACCGGTTCGCCCGAAGTACAGGTTGCCATCCTCAGCTCGCGTATCGCGACCCTGACCGAGCACTTCAAAACCCACAAGAAGGACAACCACGGTCGTCGTGGCCTTCTGAAAATGGTTGCTCAGCGTCGTAAGCTCTTGGACTACACCAAGGCAAAAGACGAGGCCCGTTACCAGGACCTGATCAAACGCCTCGGCCTGCGCCGCTAATCGCTCCGATATTCGGAATGATGCGCCCGTCTCGAAAGAGGCGGGCGTTTTTTGTGTCAAACCCCAAACGCCTCGCGTTAGCACCCAGTTTAACGCCCCTTATCCTCACGCCGGATCAACTCCACCACCCGCTTTCCAATCGTGCGGCTGCCCTTGATTGACGGGTGGATCATGTCAAAGGCGTGGAAGCTCTTGTCGCCATGAGGCACCAGATCGGCGTTGGACAGGAAATGCACCCCCTTGAGGCGTTTTGCCATCGCCGCCAGACGTGCCTCATAGGCGTCACCCTCATCGCGGCAGCTTTCAATCGGCGAGTTCACACCGGGGCTGCGCAGATAGCCCAGCATCACCACCCGCGCGCCGGACTTGCGAATTTTCGCGACCAGATCCACCACCGCGCCGCTGCGGCCATCCTCGGCAATCATTCGCCCCATGCGCCGGTCACATTTGCTGCAGCCACATCCAAACCACAGGTCATTGCCGCCGCCTGACAGCACCACCCAGTCACGCGGCTGTTTCGGGTTGAACTGGCGTGAAATCCGCATCCCCAGCGCGCCAGAAATTGGCAGCCCATAGATGATCCGCGCACCCGATACGGCCCGGCTTTTGACCGGTTCCCCCAATTCCTGCGCCATCACATCCGCCACGGATTTCTGCCCTGCTCCGTTCCACGCAATCAGGCTGTCACCGATGGCAAGAATGCGCGCTGCGGGCTCTGCCATGATCGGTGCGCTCAGGACTGCGCTCAAGACAAGGGACAATAAAAAAACCGAAAGAAGGGGACGCAGCATTTGCAGGCTCTGGAACGTGTTAAACAATCTGCCGCCACCCTTGCCGAAATCCCGCGCAAAATCCAGCACAGATCACGAAACAATCCGGCGCCAAAACCACCCCCTCTTCCCAAGCGGCCCCTTTTCATGTATGGCGCAAACATCTGAGACTTGCGCCCGGACCCCGGCGCTCGAATAGGATAGTGGGGTCGGCGGCAATGGGGCCGCCATTTCAACGGGAGACCCGGAGGGCCGGGAGTGCTTCCAACTAGGAAAACATGATGTTTGACGTAACTAAAAAATCGATGGAGTGGGGCGAAGAAACCCTCACTCTGGAAACGGGCAAGGTTGCCCGTCAGGCCGACGGTTCGGTCATCGCCACTCTGGGCGAGACCTCTGTCATGGCCAACGTGACCTTCGCGCGCCAGCAGAAGCCCGGTCAGGACTTCTTCCCGCTGACGGTTCACTACAATGAGAAATACTATGCCGCTGGTAAGATCCCCGGTGGTTTCTTCAAGCGTGAAGCCCGTCCGACCGAGAAAGAGACGCTGACCTCGCGCCTGATCGACCGTCCGATCCGCCCGCTGTTTGTTCCCGGCTTCAAAAACGAAGTTCTGGTGATCTGCACCGTGCTGTCGCACGACCTGGTTAACGACCCCGACATGGTTGCGATGATCGCAGCTTCGGCCGCGCTGACCATTTCGGGTGCGCCGTTCATGGGCCCGATCGGCGCTTGCCGCGTTGGTTTTGAAGATGGTGAATACATCCTGAACCCGACCTGCGACGACATGCACGATCTGCGCAACAACCCAGACCAGCGTCTGGACCTTGTTGTGGCCGGCACCAAAGACGCCGTGATGATGGTGGAATCGGAAGCCTACGAACTGTCGGAAGCTGAAATGCTGGGCGCCGTGAAATTTGCGCATGAGCAAATTCAGCCGGTGATCGACCTGATCATCGAACTGGCCGAAGAAGCTGCGAAAGAGCCGTTTGACTTCCAGCCTGCTGACTACTCGGACCTGTATGAGGCTGTTAAAGCCGCTGGTGAAGACAAGATCCGCGCCGCATACGGCAACACCGACAAGCAGGAACGCGTTGCTGCCGTGGCCGCTGCCAAGGAAGAGATCATCGCCTCGCTGACCGAAGAGCAGCAAGAAGATGCCAACCTCGGCACCGCCCTGAAGAAGCTGGAATCGGCTGTTGTTCGTGGCGACGTTGTAAAAACCGGCAAGCGTATCGACGGCCGCGCACTGGACACTGTCCGCGCCATCGACAGCTCGGTTGGCATCCTGCCCCGTACCCACGGCTCAGCCCTGTTCACCCGCGGCGAGACCCAAGGTCTGGTTGTGACCACGCTGGGCACCGGCGACGACGAACAGATGATCGACGCGCTGACCGGCACCTATAAATCCAACTTCCTGCTGCACTATAACTTCCCGCCCTATTCGGTTGGTGAAGTGGGCCGCTTTGGCCCTCCGGGTCGTCGTGAAATCGGTCACGGCAAGCTGGCATGGCGTGCGCTGCAGGCGGTTCTGCCGTCGGCCACCGACTTCCCCTACACCATCCGTCTGGTCTCCGAGATCACCGAATCGAACGGTTCGTCCTCGATGGCATCGGTCTGTGGTGGCTCGCTGTCCATGATGGACGCCGCTGTTCCGCTGAAGGCTCCGGTTGCTGGTGTGGCCATGGGTCTGATCCTGGAAGATGACGGGTCGTACGCTGTTCTGACCGACATTCTGGGTGACGAAGATCACCTGGGCGATATGGACTTCAAAGTGGCTGGTACCGAAAACGGCATCACCTCGCTGCAGATGGACATCAAGGTCGCAGGCATCACGCCCGAGATCATGGAGAAAGCCCTGGCACAAGCCAAGGATGGCCGTATGCACATCCTGGCCGAGATGGGCAAAGCCCTGACCGAAGGCCGTCAGGAGTTTTCGGCACACGCCCCGCGTATCGAGACCATGAACATCCCGACCGACAAGATCCGTGAAGTGATCGGTTCGGGCGGTAAGGTCATCCGCGAGATCGTGGAAGTGTCGGGCGCCAAGGTCGACATCAATGACGACGGCGTGATCAAGATCGCCTCGCCGAACGGCGACGCCATCCAGAAGGCCTATGACATGATCCACTCGATCGTGGCAGAGCCGGAAGAAGGTGCGATCTATAACGGTAAGGTCGTGAAGATCGTCGATTTCGGCGCCTTCGTGAACTTCTTCGGCAAGCGCGACGGCCTGGTGCACGTATCGCAAATCGAAAACCGCCGCCTGAACCACCCGTCGGACGTTCTGAAAGAAGGTCAGGAAGTGAAAGTCAAACTGCTTGGCTTTGACGACCGCGGCAAGGTGCGCCTGTCGATGAAAGTTGTCGATCAGGAAACCGGCGAAGAGGTTGCTCCTGAGCCGAAAAAGAAAAAAGACGAAGACGCTTAATCAGCATTTTCTCTGAAACAGAAAGCCCCGGTGGAAACACCGGGGCTTTTTTGTTTCAAGAAATCAGAACTTGCCGTTCCCATGGGCCATTTCGGTCGGGATCCCTGACATCGTGTCCCAATGTTCGACGATCTTGCCGCCTTCCACCCGGAACAGATCAAAGAAAGCGGTGTGCTGATCCCCCAGCGTACCTTCGGAGGCCGCAAAGACAAAATTACCCTCGGCCACCACCATATGGGTATCGGTATAGGCCATGGCCTGACCCGCCTCTGCAAGGGCCGCAAGGGCTGCCCCGAGACCATCCAGCCCGTTCCCCACCAGCGGGTTGTGCTGGATATATGTCTCGGTCGAAATGTAGTCGGTGATCTTTTCCGGAGCGGCCCCGTGCAGAACGTCTGCTACAAATGCTTCAACCAGCGCCTTGTTCGCGGCCGTTTTCTCTCGATCCGTGATCTCGGTCGCCCCGTCGGTCATTGAATTGCCCGATGCGGTTTGATCGGCGGGCACGGCGGCTTGCAGGTTGTCCCAATGTTCGGCAACTTTACCATCCTCAACCCGGAACACATCAAAGGCCACCAGCGTTTCGCCCCCAAAAGCCTGGGCATTGTGCAGTGTTGAGTGCAGCACCACCAGATCCCCTTCGGCAATCACGCGATGCGGTTCTGCGGTCAGACCACTTTCCTTGAGCGCGGGCAGAAAGCCCAGGATGGGCGCAGCACCGGTCGGCACGGCCGGATTGTGCTGGATGTAATCCTCTTTCAAAAGCTTGCCCGCCGCCTCGGGGTCGAAGTCCACAAACAGGGCAGTCACGGCGGCAAGAACGGTTTCAGTCGGGGTCATTTCGCTATCCTTTCGAATCAACTGTTGTTCTGTGCCGTATTAAGTATTATTTCTGCACCAGGTATCAATTACGCACTATTTAGGAACCAGGTATGGTCAAAGTAACCGCACTGACAAAAGAAGAGGCCGCGAACTGTCCGATCCGGCAGGTTCTGTCGCAGGTCACGGGCAAATGGCAGATGCTGATCCTATTTGCTCTGGACGATGGCGATCTGCGATTTGGCGCGTTGAAACGGTCTGTCGGGGACATCACGCAACGGGTGCTCACCGAAAACCTGCGCAAGATGGAACGCGATGGCTATTTAACCCGGACGGTGGATGCAGGCCCGCCCGTTTCTGTCACCTATGCGCTGACAGAATTGGGGCAGGAGCTTTGTGCACATCTCAAACCCCTGCTGATCTGGGCAGCCGAACGTCATGAAATGGTGGTGGAAGCGCGGGCGGCCTATGCGGCGGAGTAGGCACAGCCTTTGACGGGCTTGCGCCCGTCCTCCGACAGAACCCAAGCGTCCCGCCCCTCGATCACAACGACGCCGATGTCTTTGCCGTGTCCGGCGCCGGTGTCGATGTTCAGGCGATTGCCATAGTGCGTGACCTCATCCACAGGCGTATGCCCATGCACGATCAGCGGGCCGTGATCGGCATCTGAATTGTGGAATTCCTGCCGGATCCAGGTCAGGTCATCTTCCACCTGATCCTCCAGCGCGACGCCGGGGCGGATGCCCGCATGAACAAAACACAAATCCTCTATGCGATGCAGGCAGGGCAGCGTATCCAGAAACCGGCGATGCGCTTGGGGCACGGCGGCCAGGGCCTGTGCGTGCAACTGATAGGTGCGGATACCCTCGGGCACCTCAACCCCATAACTGGCCAGCGTTTCCACCCCACCGATCCGAGGGTGAAGCCAGTTGTGGTCATGCAGCAGCATGTGATCGACCATCGGATAATCCCGCAGGAACATCTCCATCATGCGGTCGTGATTGCCTTTCAGCACCACCCAGTTTTCCCCGCGCACCTGCCCGTCGATCAGATACTGGATCACGCCCTTACAGTCCGGGCCACGATCCACAAGGTCGCCGATATGCACAACAGGCGCATCCGCGTCGCAGCAACGCGCGCGATCTTCTGCAATCAACGCATGGGCTGCGATCAGCTTATCCAGATGGCCGTGAACATCACCAATGGCATAAACGCGTGTCATGGGCGGCTCCTGTAGGGGTGGTCTGCGCCTCCAAATTCCCCGCGACCAGACGGGGCAAGCTGCGCAAAATGGGCACCAATGCGTTTCTAGTAACAGGGAGTCCCCATATGAAACAAGCAGTTGCAGAATTTATTGGCACCATGAGTTTGGTATTGTTCGGCTGCGGCGCCGCCGTGATTGCGGGCGGCGATATCGGGCTGACCGGCATCAGTTTTGCCTTTGGTCTGGCACTGATCGGCATGGCCTATGGAATTGGCAATGTCTCAGGCTGTCACATCAACCCCGCCGTGACCATCGGGGCGGTGATCGCTGGTCGCCTGCCCAGCTCCAAGGCGCTGACCTATATCCTTGCGCAGCTGGCCGGCGCCGTGGCGGGGGCTGCGATCCTGTTTGTCATCGCCAGCGGTAAAGGGGGCGGGTTTGATGTGAGCACATCCGGGCTGGGTCAGAACGGTTGGGGTGCCGGTTATCTGGGTGAATACAATATGATGTCCGCCTTTGTGTTCGAACTGGTCGCCACCTTCCTGTTTGTCGTGGTGATCCTTGGCGCCACCGGATCAGGCGCCCCCGGCGCCGTTGCAGGTATCGCCATCGGTCTGACCCTCGTCGTGATCCATCTGGTGGGGATCAACGTGACCGGCGTGTCGGTGAACCCGGCGCGGTCATTTGGTCCGGCATTGTTTGCGGGAGGGCACGCCATCAGCCAGCTGTGGCTGTTCATCCTTGCCCCGGTTCTGGGCGCCGCTGCAGCCGGGGCCCTGTTCAAATCAGGCGTGCTGGATACGGAGTAACCAACAAAAAAGCCCCGGAGAATATCCGGGGCTTTCTTTCTATTTCAACACCTTACACGTCAAACGACAGCGGCGTGACCGAGTTGAACAAACCGGTGTCTTTCAAGGCCGCCTGCACTTCGGCAGGCACCGGCGCGTCCACATACAAAAGCGCGATCGCATCCCCCCCCGCGTCTTTCCGACCCAGAGTAAAGTTCGCGATGTTCACGCCGTTTTCGCCCATGGTTTTCCCGAGCGTCCCGATGATGCCAGGCACATCGTCATTGGTGGTGTAGAGCATGTGGTTGCCGATCTCGGCGTCGATATTGATGCCCTTGATCTGGATGAAGCGCGGCTTGCCATCCGAGAACACGGTGCCCGCAATCGAACGTTCGCGCTTGTCGGTCACCACGGTCACCTTGATGTAACCATCAAATGCACCGCCCTTGGCCTGGGTGGTGGTCGAGGTTTTGATGCCGCGATCCGCCGCCACGACAGGGGCAGAAACCATATTCACATCAGGGGTTTGCGGCTTCATCAGACCTGCGATCACCGCACAGTCCAGCGCCTTCAGGTTCATCTCGGAGGCGACACCATCATAAAGGATGTTCACCGCCTTGATCGGCTCGTCGGTCATCTGACCCACAAAGGCGCCAAGATGTTCGGCCAGCTTGATCCACGGGCCCATGACCTTGGCTTCTTCGGCCGTCACCGACGGCATGTTCAGCGCGTTTTGCACAGCACCTGTCAGCAGGTAATCCGACATCTGCTCAGCCACTTGCAGGGCCACGTTTTCCTGTGCTTCGGTGGTGGCAGCGCCAAGATGCGGGGTGCAGACCACGTTGGGCAGGTTGAAGAGCGGGTTCTCCTTGGCGGGTTCTTCGGCGAACACGTCAAAGGCCGCGCCTGCGACATGACCCGATTTCAGCAGATCCGCCAGCGCCGCTTCATCCACCAGGCCACCGCGGGCACAGTTGATAATCCGCACACCTTTCTTAGTCTTTTCAAGGGCTTCACGCGACAGGATGTTGCGGGTCGCGTCCAGAAGCGGCACGTGCAGAGTGATGAAATCCGCGCGCGGCAGCAGCTCTTCCAGCTCAACTTTTTCAACACCCATCTGCGCGGCTTTCTCTTCCGAAAGGAAGGGATCGTAAGCGATGACTTTCATCTTCAGACCCAGCGCGCGGTCGCAGACGATGCCACCGATATTGCCGGCGCCAATCACGCCCAGCGTCTTGTTGGTCAGCTCGACCCCCATGAATTTCGACTTTTCCCATTTGCCCGCATGGGTCGAGGCAGAGGCCTCAGGGATCTGGCGCGCAACCGCAAACATCATTGCAATCGCATGTTCAGCGGTGGTGATCATGTTGCCGAACGGCGTGTTCATCACGATCACACCCTTCTTGGAAGCTGCTGTTTTATCAACATTATCCGTACCGATCCCAGCGCGGCCAACCACTTTCAGATTGGTGGCAGCTTCCAGAATGGTCGGGGTCACCTTGGTGGCCGAGCGGATCGCCAGACCATCATATTGACCGATAACTTCAGCCAGCTTTTCCTTGTCTTTGCCAAGCTCGGGCATGAAATCCACATCAATGCCACGGTCGCGGAAAATCTGAACGGCGGTTTCCGACAGCTTGTCGGATACGAGAACTTTGGGGGCCATGTGCTGGGCTCCTATTCTTTAAAGTTTGTAAGGGGCCGGGACCCAGAACTTTAAACTTTTTGCTGCCTTTGAGGCGAAAGTTTAAAGTTTTTCGAGGGTCCTGCGGGTCATCTTTGAAAAGGATCCGTGCCGGATCAGAGGGCTGCGATTTCCGCGTTGAACGCCCAGTCAAGCCACGGCATCAGCGCCGCCACGTCAGAGGCTTCCACCGTGCCACCACACCAGATCCGCAGACCGGCCGGTGCGTCACGATAGGCGCCCACATCCAGCGCCACACCTTCGGCTTCCAGACGTTTGGCGACGGCCTTGGCGAAACTGGCCCCATCGGTGATACGCGCGTCGTTGAACTTCACGCAGACCGAGGTGTTCGACCGGGTCGCCGGATCATCGGCCAAAAACTCGATCCAGTCGGTGGCTTCGACAAATTTCGTCACTTCGGCGGTGTTGGCATCCGCACGGGCGATCAGACCTTTCAGACCACCCACCGAGCGCGCCCAGTCGAGAGCAAACAGGTAATCTTCGACCGCCAGCATCGACGGCGTGTTGATCGTAGCACCAGTAAAGATGCCCTCGATCAGCTTGCCACCTTTGGTCAGGCGGAAGATTTTCGGCAGCGGCCATGCGGGCGTATAGCTTTCCAGACGTTCCACCGCGCGGGGCGACAGGATCAGAATGCCGTGGGCTGCTTCGCCGCCCAGCACTTTCTGCCAGCTAAACGTGGTCACATCCAGCTTGTCCCAGGGCAGGTCCATCGCAAAGGCCGCCGAGGTGGCATCACAGATGGTCAGCCCGTCCCGGTCCGCCGGGATCCAGTCACCGTTCGGAACCCGCACACCCGAGGTGGTGCCGTTCCAGGTAAAGACAACATCATTGGCAAAATCGACCGAGGCCAGATCCGGCAGTTGGCCATAGTCGGCCACTTTGGTCACAGCATCCAGCTTCAGCTGCTTGGTCACATCGGTGACCCAGCCCGACCCGAACGATTCCCAGGCCAGCATTTCCACGCCGCGGGCACCCAGAAGCGACCACAGAGCCATTTCCACAGCACCGGTGTCCGACGCCGGAACGATGCCGATCTTGTAATCTGCGGGGATGCCCAGCACCTCACGGGTGCCTTCAATCGCGGCTTTCAGCTTGTCCTTGCCGATGGCCGCGCGGTGCGAACGGCCCAGAGCGGCGTCCGACAGAGCATCCAAATTCCATGTGGGGGGTTTGGCGCAGGGGCCAGAAGAAAACCGCGGGTTAGCCGGCCGCGTTGCCGGTTGCTCGGTAGCCATAGATGCTATCCTTCCAGATAAATGCCCTTCGTTGGGGAAGGGTGTCCCGAGACCTGAGGTAAGGGGCTTTCTAATGCTGCACAAGCGAAAAAATGTCGGTTTTGAATTTTGATCGGTCGAATTCCGGCGCAAAATGACCACTATCGGAAACTTTCGGAGCAGCACGAAACCGGAGTTTCTGGAAAACCGCAGGCCTTTTTGCCGAATTTCCTCTTGTCGTCGGACCGGGATTCGCCGCATGTCTGTGGCCATCCGACACCGCTGATCAAAGGCCGTTCCATGTATATTGCCACGCTCCTCACCGCCCCGACCAACCGCACTCTCGACGCCGCGCTGGTGGACAATCTGCGCAACGCATGGGGCGGCGGCGATATCCGCTGGCTCGCCCCGGATGAGGCGGCCGAGTTCACGCTGGCCGAGATGCCCGGCAATCGCTGGGACGTCTGGGCGGATTTGCAGAAACTGGGTGTGGACCTGATTGTGCTGCCTGCGCAGGGACGCAAAAAGAAGATGCTGCTGGCCGATATGGACAGCACCATGATCCAGCAGGAATGCATCGACGAACTGGCAGATGAGGCAGGGGTTGGTGAGCGGGTCAAGGACATCACCGCGCGGGCGATGAATGGCGAGCTGGATTTTGATGGCGCGCTGACCGAACGGGTTGGTCTGCTCAAAGGGCTGCCTGAACGCGTGATCACCGAAGTGATTGAAAAGCGGATCACTTTCATGCCGGGGGGCAAAGCCCTGCTGGCGACCATGAAAGCACAGGGCGCTTATGCGGCGCTGGTGTCAGGCGGGTTCACGGCGTTTACCGGCCATGTGGCGGAGGCGCTGGGATTTGACGAAAATCGCGCCAACACGCTGCATGTGGAAAACGGTGCGCTGACCGGCACCGTGGGCCTGCCCATTCTGGGGCGCGAGGCCAAGGTGCAGGCGCTGAAGGAAATCTCCGCCCGTCTTGGGCTGGAGCATGCCGATGTGATGGCGGTGGGGGACGGCGCCAATGATCTGGGGATGTTGGGGCTGGCGGGCGCGGGTGTGGCGCTGCACGCCAAACCCTCGGTCGCGGCGGAATGTGACATTCGCATCAACCACGGCGATCTGACCGCGCTGCTTTACATTCAAGGCTATTCGCGAGAGGAGTTTGCGGGGGCATAACCCCCGCCCCCCCCTTGTTTCACGACAAGTCTGCATGAAGCGCGGTGATCTGAAGCGCCGCCTCTGCGGCCTCGCGCCCCTTGGTCACAAAATGCGTCTTGTAGATCTCGATATGATGATCGGTGGGTTGGAAATGATGCGGGGTGAGCGAGACTGACAGGATCGGCACCCCGGTCTCCAACCCCACCTGCATCAGCCCATCCACCACAGAGGCCGCGACAAAATCATGGCGGTAGATGCCCCCATCCACCACCAGGGCAGCGGCGGCAATCGCACCATACCGGCCTGATGCGGCAAGCTTTTTGGCCAGCAAGGGCATCTCGAACGCGCCCGGCACGGTGAAAACATCCACCTGATCCGGACGGATCTTTTCCTGAAATCCCAGCAAGGCCTGATCGACAATATCCGCATGCCATGCGGCCTTGATGAATGCGTAACGGGTGTGTGTCATGGCGTTTCCTTTCTTCATCAGACACGTCACCCAAGGCGCAAACGAAGAAAGGAGGGCACACGAGGCCCCTCTGCACGCCTGATCCGGCGCGCCCTTACCCGCTCTCTTCCATCCGGACTATCACCGTCGGCCCCGGAATTTCACCGGATCTGCTGTCACCCGAACCGGGCCGCTCGCGGGCTTTAACCGCCGGTGGGGAATTGCACCCCGCCCTGAGAACGGGCAGAACCTGACATGAGTTCCCCGTTGTGGCAAGAGACAGGACACGAAAATGATCGAGATGTCAGCCGAGCTGTTTGCCCTCCTGCTTGGGGCCGCCTTCGTTGCAGGTTTCGTCGATGCAATTGCAGGGGGCGGTGGGCTGATCACCGTGCCTGCATTGCTTTTGGCAGGGGTGCCCCCAGTGACGGCACTGGCGACCAACAAGGTTCAGGGACTGTTCGGGGCCGGAATGGCTGCCGCAACCTATGCGCGCGCAGGCCATGTGACCCTGCGCCGCCAGATCCGCCCGGCCCTGTTATCCTTTGCCGGCGCAGTTCTTGGCGCGCTGATGGCCTCCTCGCTGCCCACCGATGTGATCCGCATGGGGCTGCCAGTCCTGCTGATCGGCGTGGCGCTGTTCTTTGCGCTGAAGCCCGGGCTTGACGATGTGGACAAACACGAACGCCTCTCTCCGCTTCTGTTTTCAATCAGCTTCGTGCCCCTGATCGGCTTCTATGACGGGCTGCTCGGCCCCGGCACCGGGGCGTTTTTCATGCTGGGTTTCGTGGGCCTCGCCGGCTATGGCATCCTGCGTGCCACCGCCCATACGAAACTGCTGAATTTCGCATCGAATGTCGGCGGGCTGGTTGGGTTCCTGCTGGTGCTGCAGCCGCTCTGGCTGCTCGGACTGGCGATGGGAGCGGCGCAAATGGCCGGCGCCTGGCTCGGCTCACAACTGGCCAGCCGGATCGGCGCAAAACTGATCAAACCGGTGCTGGTGATCGCAGCCTCCGCAATGGCCATCAAACTGATCGGCGAATGGATGTGACAGCGGGGGCGCCGAACTTAACGCAAACCTCGCGCCGCTCGGCAGGGGCTTTGCCCCTCTGCTAGCGCATTCACCCCAGGATATTTCCAACAAGAAAAAAGACGATGGGTCCGCCTTTTCCTCTTGCCCAAAATATCCCGGGGTGAGCCCACGCTCAGCGAGCGGGGGCGAGGGGCAGGGCCCCTCATCGCGACGCGAAGCGGCGCAAATCAGACATGTTTCACACAGTGACCCCCTGAAGCCGCAGCAGCGCCCAAGCCGAAGGGAGGGCTTACCCCGCCCAAAGCTCTGCCGCTGGCCGGATCTCACCGGTGTCCTGTCCGGCAAAGTTCAGCACCCGCGGGTTCAGGCGCTTTTTCACCAGCGGGTCCACCGGATCAGCCACGCCAAGACGGGCAAGGATTGCGGCGATGGCGCATTCGGATGCGCGGGTCGCGCCATCATTGATCTTGAGTGCAACGCCGAGCCCCTGCCCCGGCAGGATGGCGATGAAAAAGGCTTCTGCCCCGGTTTTCACGGCAACCTGACCCGGCATGGCGCGCATCAATTCGGTACAGGCCCGCCCTTCTCCGGCAACCAGATCCGGATGCGCCATCATTGCTTCGCGCAGCCGCACCATGGCCGTGTCCCGCGCGGAACGCCCCTCAACCGCGCCGGCAAACGCGGCCATGGCGCGGGCCATGCCGGTCAGCGTGGTCGCATGGTTGGGCGCCGAACAGCCGTCGATGCCAAAGCCGGGGCTGTCCATGCCCGTCACCTCCTCAAACGCCAGTTTGGCAGCCTGCTGCACCGGGTGATCATGGGCCACGTAATCCTTGAGATCCGCCCCCATGTGGCGGGCAAGCGTCAGGAAACCCGCGTGTTTGCCAGAGCAGTTATTGTGGATTTTACAGGCGGCATCCCCTGAGCAGATCAGGTCTTTCTTCGCAGCCTTGTCGCGGGGAAATTGCGGACCACAGCAGAGGTCCCCGGCCCCGAGCCCCATTTCAGCCAGCCATTTGGCCACCGGATCGGTATGGATTGCCGCCCCTTCATGACTGGCACAGGCCAGCGCCAGATGGGATGAGCCCAGCCCCGCCGCATCCGCAGCCCCGCTTTCCACCAGAGGCAGGGCCTGAAGCATCTTGGCCGAGGAGCGCGGCAAGATCACCTCATCGGCATTCCCCCAGCTCTCCACCACCTCACCTGCGGTATTACAGATCACTGCATGTCCCAGATGTTGCGATTCCATGAACGGCCCGCGCCATATCTCGACAAGGCGGGCGGGATCTTGAGTGATTGCGGGCATGTGTTGTTCCTTTTCTGATCCTTTGCCCGTCCGGTGATGGCGGGCGCGCGCGATTTTCCGCCGCATATTACCGCTCCGGGGCTTTCACAACAGTCATTTTTCACGTTAGACTGCGCGGCGTAGGGATAGATGCGCCTGAATGTGATGGCATGGAATGGAACGCCGCCAAAGACGGCCGGGACGTTGCAGGGGCGCGAGGCAGAGACAGCTTGGAGGCTGTAAGGATATGAAACGAATGATCGCAGCAGCGCGGAGCGCCCTTGTGGCTGGCGCCGTGCTCACCACTTTCACCGCAACGGGCGCCGTGGCGCAGGAAAGCACCAACCGGGTTGCCGCCAACACCGACTGGAGCGTGTTTGTCGAGGACAATCCCACCGGTTGCTGGAGCGTGTCCGCGCCCACCAAAGTGGTCAACACCCGTGACGGGCGGGCCGTGGCGGCAAAGCGTGGCGATATCCGTCTGTTTGTCAGCTATCACCCCGGCTCTCAGGTGAAGGGGCAGGTTTCCTTTGCTGGCGGTTACCCGTTTGACCGCAACAAGGCGATCACGCTGACCATCGATACGAAAAGCTATCAGCTTTATTCCGAAGGAAGCCCGCAGAACCGCGAGACAGCCTGGGCCAATCCCAGCGAGGAAGCGCAGATCGTCGCCGCCATGAAACGCGGGGCCAAGGCGGTGGTCACGGCCTATTCCGGTCGCGGCACCCGGACCGAAGACACGTTTTCGCTGTTGGGTTTCACGGCGGCGGTGGACGAAGCTGCAAAACGCTGCGGCAACTGATCCCGGTTATCCGCCCCTGTTTTCCAAAGCCCCGCCGACCGGACGGGGCTTTTCATTTCTCTGGCCCTGCGTTGTGCATGGGGTGACAAGCCTTTCATGCTAGGCTATAGACTGCTGCCTTCTAAAGCATTTCAGTTTTGGCCCGACACAGTATTAAGCTGATCGGGACAATGACCGAAACGCGACAAGAGATATCAATGATGCGGGTGGTTCGGGACAAACATGTGTCTCAGGATTTTTCCGAACCGCCTTGTTACAGGATGACGCGCGATGGATCGCAAAGACCAGACCATTGACACCCAGGCCACGGACACCCAAACCACGGGCACCCAGGCCGCAGCCGGGGCCGCGGCCCCGATCACTCAGGACGTGAAAGTCGCGCCGCGCATTCTGGTGCCCGAGGTCAAGCCAAACCTCGTGGGCATGACCCGCGACGTGATGCGAGCGGCACTGATCGACATGGGCACGCCGGAAAAGCAGGCCAAGATGCGGGTGAACCAGATCTGGCAATGGATCTATCAATGGGGCAAGCGCGATTTTGCCGAGATGACCAATCTGGCCAAGGCGTTCCGCGCCCAGCTGGCGGAGCATTTCGTGATCGAAATCCCGGAGGTGGTGTCGAAACTCGTCTCAGAGGATGGCACCCGTAAATATCTGGTGCGCATTGCTGGCGGTCATGAGGTCGAGGTGGTTTATATCCCCGAGGAAGGGCGCGGCACGCTGTGCATTTCCAGCCAGGTCGGCTGCACGCTGACCTGTTCCTTCTGCCATACCGGCACCCAGAAACTGGTGCGCAACCTGACCGCGGCTGAGATCATTGGCCAGGTGATGATGGCGCGCGATGATCTGGATGAATGGCCGGTGCCCGGCGCCCCCAAGGACGAAACCCGCCTTCTGTCCAATATCGTGCTGATGGGCATGGGCGAGCCTTTGTATAACTTTGAAAACGTGCGTGACGCGATGAAGATCGCCATGGACCCGGAGGGGATCCAGCTGTCGCGCCGCCGCATCACGCTGTCGACCTCGGGGATCGTGCCGGAAATCGCCCGCACCGCGCAAGAGATCGGCTGCCTTTTGGCGATTTCCTTCCACGCCACCACCGACGAAACCCGCGATGTTCTGGTGCCGATCAACAAGCGCTGGAATATTGAAGAGCTTCTGGGCGCGCTGGCGGCCTATCCCAAGGCCTCAAACTCGGAACGGATCACCTTTGAATACGTGATGCTGGCAGGGGTGAATGACAGTGACGAGGACGCACATCGCCTGATCGACCATATCAAGCGCCACAATATCCCCGCCAAGATCAACCTGATTCCGTTCAACGAATGGCCGGGCAGCCCCTATAAACGGTCCTCGAACAACCGGATCCGGGCCTTTGCCAACATCATCTATCAGGCTGGCTATGCAAGCCCCATTCGCAAGACGCGTGGCGATGATATCATGGCCGCCTGCGGACAGCTGAAATCAGCCACGGAGCGCGCGCGCAAGTCGCGCAAGCAGATCGAGAAAGAAGCGGGGATTTCTTCGTAACGCGCCTTCGATAGCGCAGCATCAAGACGCCCGGGTAGGAGCGAGGGCGCTGCCCTCGCGCTCCCGAGGTATTTTTGGCAAGAAAAAGAGCGTACGCCGGGGCAGTGGCCTTGGGCCAGCTATTTGAGAACAGAGCATTTGGGGGCGGGGCGTTTGAGGTCAGGCGTTCGCCGCCTGTATCCCGATTGGCGTCAATTGCACCATATCATCCCGTTTGGTTCTGAATTCCTTACAATTGCCACAATTGCGAACGAATTGCGCCATCTCCCGCGCGTTACCTGTTGTTAAGGTTAATATGGTCACGGGAGGCGGCTGTGGATCTGACCCATCGACAATTCAAGGACATGCAGACTTTGATCCGCTTTCTGAAACAGGAGCGGGCGCAGGTGGCAAGCTTTGCCGATTTCCGCGCAAGGTTGCGCAATTACGGCTATTGCATTCGCTGCGACGAAGGCGAGCATTTTGTGCATGCCCTTCCCACCCTTCAGAAGGTCTGCCCGGTGCCGCAAGACCTGTTTGGGTGATCTAAAACGCCCGGCTGCCCCAAAGAGCCTTCCCGAAAGCTGAACCCCCCGGAAGGCCGGGGGTTTTGCTGTTTCAAGGAGTGTCCGGCAGATTGCCGCCCGGGAAATTTTCAGACGCCGCCTGTATCCGCTTGCATCTGTGTCCGCAGAAGCGAAAACACTTTACCGGCCCGGGATCACATCGCGCGGGGTATCGGCACAATCCCAGCAATCAATTGCGGCAATCGCCTCTTCTGCGCTGTCGACAAAACGGAACAGGTCAAGGTCTTCAGGGCTGATCGTGCCCGCATCGGACAGGGCATCCCAGTTGACGATTTTCTTCCAGAACGCGCTGCCGAACAGAAGGATCGGCACCCGGTTCATCCGGCCCGTCTGCACCAGGGTAAGCGTTTCAAACAGCTCATCCAGCGTGCCGAACCCGCCCGGGAAAACGGCGATCACCTCAGCCCGCATCAGGAAATGCATCTTGCGGATGGCGAAATAGTGAAAGTTGAAGCAGAGGTCAGGGGTCACATATTCATTGGGGGCCTGTTCATGCGGCAGCACGATATTCAGCCCGATCGACACGCCACCTGCATCTTCGGCGCCGCGGTTGCCCGCCTCCATCACGCCGGGACCACCCCCCGTGACCACCACATGTTCGCGCCCACCAGAGGCAATCGAACGCTCGGTCATCAGCCGGGCAAAGCTGCGCGCTTCGTCATAAAAGGCAGACAGATCCGCCAGGGTCTGGGTGCGGGCGCTGTCTTTGCGGGCGGGTTCCGGGATACGCGCACCACCAAACAGAACCACGGTGCTGTCCACGCCATATTCCGTCATCATCATTTCGGGCTTCAGCAGTTCCAGCTGCAACCGCACCGGGCGCAGCTCTTCGCGGCACATGAAATCCTGATCGTCATAGGCCAGGCGATAGGCTGGCGCACGCGTCTGCGGCGTATCCGGTGTATGATGGGATGCCTCGCGGTCCTGACGCGAACGACGCAGGGGGTGCCGGGGGGCAGAGCTTTGATCTTCCATGAAATATCCTGTTCGACAGAGGGTACTGGTCTTATGATCCGATGTTAGCGCGCGTCTTGTCAGGTGACCAGTCACAGCGCGTCACCTTTCGGTGCAAACAGACGTGCATTGGCGGGGAATTTTCCTTGCCGGGCCGCACCGGTGATTTTATCTATTATCTTGCCATTAAAGGAACGGGCCCGATATGACCGCCACCATTGCCGACACGATTTACCTGGCGCTGAGCCAGCAGATCATCTCGGGCCAGCTTGAGGCCGGAGAGAAGCTGCGCCAGGACCATATCGCCAAGGCGTTTGACACCAGCCACGTGCCCGTGCGTGAGGCCCTTTTGCGGCTGGAGGCGCATGGTCTGGCGATCAGTCAGCCGCGCCGGGGGATGCGGGTGACAGCTCTGGATCCCGGCGAGGTGCGCGAGGTGATCGAGATGCGGGTGGCGCTGGAAACCCTTGCCCTGTCCCACGCCATCCCGCGCCTGCTGGCGGCAGATCTGAAAGAGATTGATGCGGCGCGGATCGCCTGTGATGCGGCAGAAGACATGGCCAGTTGGGAAGAAAAGAACCGCGCCTTTCACCGGGCGATCCTGACCCCCTGCGCCATGCCACGGCTGCTGGCGGCCATCGACGATCTGCACATCGCCAGCGCCCGCCACCTGTTTGCCCATTGGCGTCACCGCTGGTCCCAGCGCGCGGATATGGACCACGCGGCGATCCTGCAGGCGATGAAGAAACGGGATAGCGTGGCGGCCTGCGATATCCTTACCCGCCATCTGCGCCGCGTTAGATAGGATAATCCATGAACTGGAAAGACGAGATCACCGCCGCCCATACGCGGATCGTCCCCCATGTGCGGCGCACCCCGGTGGCAACGCTGACCCTGCCCGGCTGGGACGACCCGATCGAGATGAAGTTCGAGCAGATGCAGCACACCGGCACGTTCAAGGCGCGCGGGGCGTTCAATTCTCTTCTGTCCGGCACGGTGCCAAAAGCCGGGATCGTGGCGGCCTCCGGGGGCAATCACGGGGCGGCGGTGGCCTATGCCGCCAGCCAGCTTGGCCATAATGCAGCGGTGTTTGTGCCCCAGATGGCGGGACCGGCCAAGATCGACCTGATCCGCCGCGCGGGGGCGGATCTTCGGGTGGTGCAGGGCGCCTATGCGGACGCGCTGGAGGCCGCCCTGGCCTATGAGGCCGAAACCGGCGCAATGCAGATCCACGCCTATGACGGCAACGGCACGGTGACCGGTCAGGGCACTGTGCTTCGGGAATGGGAAGAACAGGGGCTGGCGGCCGATACTGTGCTGATAGCGGTGGGCGGCGGCGGGCTGATCGGCGGGTCTCTGGCGTGGACACAAGGGGGCCGCAAGATTGTCGCGGTCGAGCCGGAAACCTCCTGTGCGCTGAACGCGGCCCTCGTGGCGGGCAAGCCGGTGGATGTGGAGGTCTCCGGCATTGCCGCCAATGCGCTTGGGGCCAGGCGGATCGGTAGCCTGTGTTTTGACCTTGCCACCCGCCACCTGCACCAAAGCGTTCTGGTCACGGACAATGCCATTTCCGATGCGCAAAAACTTCTGTGGCAAGGGGTGCGGCAACATGTGGAACCGGCAGGGGCCACAGCACTTGCCGCGCTTCTGTCCGGCGCCTACACACCCGCCCCGCAAGAGCGCATTGCCGTGTTGATTTGCGGGGCCAACCCGGCACCTGACCCGTTTTCCTGACATTTCCGCTGCAATTCGCCGCAATCCGTAGGCAAAACAGTCGTTTTGGCAATTGAGCGCCCGCGCGCGCGCCTTTATACGCAAGGGAAACTGGCGGCACCTTGCCCCGGCCAGTCCACAGGAACGTGAACGGAGAGACCCATGTCGAACGCCCAACTGGAACAAGCCATCGAAGCCGCGTGGGACGCCCGCGACACCATCACCTCATCCACCGGCGGCGAAACCCGCGAAGCGATTGAGGCCACGCTGGCCGCGCTGGACAGTGGCAAGCTGCGTGTGGCGGAACGTCAGGAGGATGGCAACTGGCATGTGAACCAATGGGCCAAAAAGGCCGTGCTGCTCGGGTTCCGCATCAAGGACATGGAATTCCAGGATGGCGGCCCGCAGGGCGGCGGCTGGTGGGACAAGGTCGACAGCAAATTCAAGGGCTGGGGCGACCATGAATGGAAAGAAGCAGGCTTCCGCGCCGTGCCGAACTGCGTTGTGCGCAAGTCAGCCTATGTGGCACCGGGTGCGGTGCTGATGCCCAGCTTTGTGAACCTCGGCGCCTATGTGGACGAAGGCACCATGGTTGACACCTGGGTGACCGTTGGCTCCTGCGCACAGATCGGCAAGAACGTGCACCTGTCGGGTGGCGTGGGCATTGGCGGCGTGCTGGAACCGATGCAGGCGGGCCCGACAATCATCGAAGACAACTGCTTCATCGGGGCGCGTTCCGAAGTGGTTGAAGGCTGCATCGTGCGCGAAGGGTCCGTTCTGGGCATGGGCGTGTTCATCGGCCAGTCGACCAAGATTGTCGATCGTGAAACCGGCGAAGTGATGTATGGCGAAGTGCCCGCCGGCTCTGTTGTGGTCGCAGGCTCGATGCCCTCGAAAAACGGTGTGAACCTTTACTGCGCCGTGATCGTGAAACGCGTCGACGCAAAAACCCGTTCGAAAACCTCGATCAACGACCTGTTGCGCGACTAAAGGATCCGGACGGACCGATGATCTTTGCGACCATCGCGGAAAACACGGGGCGTGCCGGGCCACATGCGCGGCGCGCCCTTGCCATTCTGGACCTGGGCTGCGTGGCCGGTTTTGGGCTGATCTGTTTTGAACCGCTTATCTTACTGATTTACCTGTTTGGCCTCAGCACCCCCTGGGCGGCGACGCTGGTGGGGCTTTTTGTGGCTTTGCTGACCCTTCTGGCCTGGCTCGCTCTCCGTGCCTTTCTCAAGCCGGGCAAAGCGCCCTAAAGTGTTTCGACTTCAACCCGAGACAGGGAAAAGTCAAAGCGCCGCACGAGATATCAATGGCGTGGGCATTTCGGAAGAAACATGTGTGTCAAGTTCATCCCGAAACGCTTTAACCCGCCCCCTTTTTCTTGCTTCAAATACCTCGGGGTGAGCCTCGAAGAGGCGAGGGGCAGCGCCCCTCCTGCCCAGCGCCCTCACTCTTATCAGCTTGACGGACCGAAGTATTTGCGCCGGAGCTGATCATATCGCCCACTTTCACGCAACGACAGCAGCGCCCGATTGATCGGTTCGGTCAGGGCGCTGCCCGATGGCAGGGCGATGCCATAGTTTTCACGTTTGAACACCCGCGGCAGAAGACGACCCGACTGGCTGCCATTCTCAGTAAGATACCACGCCAGAAGCGGCCCATCGAAGACAACCGCGTCAAGTTCCTGCGCTTCAAACGCCTGCAACAACACGTTCAGGTCATCGAAATCACCATAGGCAATCTCGCGCTGGTCCAGAAACAGCGCAGCCGTTGAGCCCGCCGTGGTGCCAATACGCTTGCCGTCAAGGTCTGCGAGGCTGTCGATATTGCCGGAAATCGCCGCCACGGTCATGGCCGCGGTGATCCGGGCGACAAAAATCGACACGATGAACAGGGATGAGATCACCAGAAGGACACCAAAGACGCGCCCACCGCGCGACTGCGGCACCCGTTCTTCGAACCCCCCGTTTACAACCAGGTTCAAGGCCCACCAGAAAGAGGTGAACATTGCATCTTTCAGCGGCCGGTCAAAATAGGGCTGACGGCGGCGTTCAAACAGCCACATCATCATGCCCCCGCCATACAGAAGCGCCGCGGCCCCCAGGATGGCCAATGCGATATCGCGGTTGAACAATGCGGCAAACAGGCTGCCGCTATTGTCATCTTCGGGTGGCAACATGATCTGGAGCCCCGCCTCGAAGATAGGTTGGGAAAAATCCATAACCTCCTCACGGGCCGCCGTGATCGAGATATTGGCAACCGCGCCATCCACCTGTCCAAGCTCAACCAACCCAAGCATATCGGCAAATCGCGGGGCCAGTTTGAACTCCACGGGCCGCCCGATCTCTCTTCCGATATCTCGCATCAGCTCAACCGAAAACCCGGCAATCTGATCCCCGTCCCGATAGGCAAAAGGCGCGCGTTCCACGGTGGCGAAGACCAGTGCCGATCTGCTCTTCGACTGGGCCGCCAGCGCCTGCGGAACAAGCAGCAGCACAAGGCCGATCAGCATCGGCAAATTACGGATATATGGAATCATGACGAAGGTCCCCACCTACAGTGTCGCCCGCTCTATACCCTTTGCAGGCACGGGGCTAGGGTAGGAAAACGATACCCCCGCGCCTCTTGCCTTCCTGCAACAGCGCAGGCGACATCAGAGGGCTGGACCTTTCGCAGATTTTTCGGCATGTGAAAGACAGATCCCAATCCTGCTGCAGGAGAGCATGATGACCCAAAACCCGAAAGCTGCGGCCAAGCCGAAGAAGAAACAGCAGGTCTATACGCTGCTGGTTGAAGTGGGCCGCAAGGAGGGGGACGGGTTGCCGGATGAGGCCACCGGGGGCGCGCTGGTCTGCTATGCGTCAGGTGTGGACGAAGCGGAAGCGGTGCGCGAAACGGTTGCGATCCTGAAGCAGGCCGATCTGGCCCCGCTGGATGTGTCGGGCTACGGCGCGCTGGATGACCGGCTGGCGGAAGGACACGATATTCCTGCGGAAGAGCGCAAGCTGATGGGGCGTGCCCTGGCTGAAAACTCGGTGGTCATCGCCCAGATGACCCCATTTTTTGATGGCGAACGTCTGGATGATGCAGCGGGTGAAGCATGACCCGGACCGGGGGGGCGGTTTACTGGGATCTGGACGGCACCCTGACCGACCCCAAGAAGGGCATCACGGAAAGCATCCAATATGCGCTGCATGAGCTGGGCCTGCCCGTGCCACCCGCTGATGATCTGACATGGTGCATCGGTCCCGCCCTGTTATGGAGCTTTGAACAGCTGGGAGCACCCGACCCCGAAGCGGCGCTGGCACATTACCGCACAGCCTATACCGGCAAAGGCATGTTCGACTGCACGGTTTACGACGGCATTCTGGAGGCCCTGACCGAAATCGGCGCCCGTCACCAGATGCACCTCGCCACCGCCAAACCCCATGCCTATGCAAAGAAAATCACCGCCCATTACGGCATTGCACCGCATATGACGCAGGAGTTTGGCCCGGAACTGGATGGCACCCGCAATGACAAGGGCGCGCTCTTGGCCCATGCGCTGACAATCACCGGCAATGATCCGGCAAAGTCCGTGATGGTGGGCGATCGCCATTACGACCTGAAAGCGGCGCGCGACGTAGGCATGAAGTTCATTGCCGTGGGCTGGGGCTATGGCGGCGCGGATGACCTGTCAGCGGCGGATGCGTTTGTGAAGACGCCGGGGGAATTGGCGACGGCGGTTCGGGATCTGATTGGCTAAAGCGTTTCCAGTTCTTGTTGGACCGCTGCAATAACTGGAAACGCCCATCATCCTTCCAGGGTGCGCTGCATTTCCACATCACGTTGCTTCAACGTAATATGGAAATGCTTTAAGAGGAGGCTTGGCCGCCCTCACGCCTGACAAAACTAGTTTTCTAGTTTTCTAGTTTTCTAGTTTTCTAGTTTTCTAGTTTTCTAGTTTTCTAGTTTTCTAGTTTTCTAAAAAATCTGCCACCTCTGCCCGACAAACAAGCCCTTTTCAACCAAAAAGGGCAGGCCCAAAACCCTGCCCTTTGCATAACTTTTTACCCAGATCAGTTCGGGTTGATCACCACGTCAAAACTGTCCGGCAGGTCATTCTCCGGCGCAAACAGCTTGGTCAGCGGGATCACCATCGACGCCGACTTCCCGTCGTCAGCCAGCACACCATTGGTTTCAACCACCTCCGGTCCCACCACGGTGATCGAGATCTGACGCCCGGTAAACGCCTGCATCATGCCCGCCATCATCTGCGGGTCCATCCCCTGTTCTGCCATGTCATCATTCATGCTGCCCAGATCGAAGGCCACCTTGATATTCCCGTTCTCCAGCCGCTCCAGCGCAAAGCCTTCGCCCATATCCATCGGGTTTTCGCTGTCCTCGGACACCCCTTCGTTCAGCTCGGCAATGATATTGTCGATCGTATCGCTTTCTTCGATGGTGCAGGTATAGCCACCATCCGCCAGCACCTCCCCCACGCCTTCTTCACAGGGGTCTTCCCCCGAAGCGGCAATCATGCCGTAAAGCTCCGGCCCCATGCTCATCACCGCATGCATCTTGGCGTTGTCACTGTCTTCAACCGTAAAGGTCATGTCCGCATCAAAACAGGCGGCAAGCGGCATCAGGGCTAGCGCCAGCAGAAGTTTTCTCATCACTATCTCCTTTCCCCGAACGGGGCATAAATGATTTGACGGGATGCTACGCGCGCAACCAGCACGGGTCCAGAGGGATCACGCGTAAATGGCGCTGACCAGATTGCGCGCCTCGAACTGGGACAGGGTGGGCGTGGGCATCAGCTTGTGAATTGGCACGGAGAGGGGTGGCAGCCCGGACAGAACCGTGGTGCGCAGGATATCCGGCACCATTGGCCCCACAAACAGGCTTTCGGCACACAGCCCCTGCACCGACAGGCATTCATGACTGTCCAGCAGGACCGCATGATAGCGGATCAACGGGCCAGTTTCATGCTGGTTTGCAGCGCGGAAATGATGCAGATGCCGCGCCTTTACCATCACCGCATCCTCGCCATAGAGATATTCCGCATCACTCCCTGTCAGAACAAGGCGTTGCTCGGGCGACAGCACCAGATCCCGCGACAGGCCCATGAAAGGCGCACGCAATGTCATTGGGCGCATCAACCCCACTGCCGGAACCTGCCGACTGGCCAGATGACGGACCCGGTGCACCTCCCCTGAGGTGCTGAGCACAAGATCTCCGGCCGTCAGGGTTTCCACCGCACGTGGCCCCATCGGTGTGTCGATCAGACTGCCACTGGCAAGGCCCGGCGCCAGCGCCACGGGCGCGATACCGCGCGCGATCCCAAGCATCAGGATCTTGCCCCGCTCCCCGGCCACGGCCTGCCCCCGCAACATCCGCTCCGCATCAGAATAGGGCAGCGGCAGTGGGTCGCGAAACCGGGTCTGGTGCAGGGTCTCGGCTTCAAGATGTTCAACACTCAGAACCCCCGACCGGCACGGGGCGTCCCAGCTATAGGTGATGCGCAGGTCGCATTCGCCGATGATCGGCGCCACATGAACCGAGGCACGGCGCAGCTCATCCCCCTGCACCATATCCACCACAACCCGGTGGTCATCCGGGTGATAGGTGATCATCATCCCGCGCAGCCACCCCTCGCGCGCGCCATAGCGCAGCACCGGGGCGGGCTGGCCGGGCCAGGGCTCCAGCCGGGCTTCGATCACGATGGTTCCGGTGGCAATCAGCCCCTGTGGGCCCGGATCAGATGAGGTCGGACAGGCAGCCGACGGGGCAACATCCCTGCTGCCACCGATGAGGCCACAGCGGTTGAACCACAGCTTTCCCGCCCCCCGGACACCGATCCAGGAAACCGGCCCCGCCAGAAGCGTGCGCGATTTGGCAACAAGCCGCGCTGCGGACGGATCAGAGTGCAAAGCTGTCTTTGCCCCCCGCCTGTCCTCAGCTTGCCGATGCCCTGTCATTCCATCTTTCCTTACGCCGCGTGGCCCTGCGCTGCCAGAAGCCGCGCCTCAAACGGGCGCAGGGTGCGGCGGGCGGCCGGGGAGTATCCCGCGCCGGTCAGGGGGTCAAGCTCAGGGAACAGTGCGCAGATTTCTTCCACTGCGTCATGATCAAGACTGTTTGTCGCCTGCGGGCCGGGCAGGAAACTCTCGGTGGCAAGCCCCTGCGAATAGACCACCTGATGCTGATCAAACAGGATGTGGACATACACCACCTCTTCCCCTTCGATCCGCCGCACGGTCAGGTCATTGACCAGATCGCGTGCCGCAACCAGCACCTCGCGTTCGCCGAACAGAAGCTCGGCCAGGACATCGCGGATCAGGATCCGGTGCAGCGGTGACACAAGCAGGTGATCGTGATCGCCAAACGTATCTGCCGCAATATGGATCGGGGCAAACTTGCCCTGGGCGGGGACGCGGCGACAGCCGATCCAGCGCAGCGGCTGGGGGCCATTGTCATGGGTCAGCACCATGTCCCCCGGCGTCAGGGTTTCCACCGGCACCGCCCGTCCATCTGCCAGTTCGATCAATGTGCCAGCCACGAAACAGGGCACCGCATCCACCGTGACCATCCCCACATCGCTGACCCCTGACGGGTCTCCGGTAAGGGTATAGGTGAAGGAGAAACTTTCGTCGGTGCCGTCGCCCACAAGCGTCAGCGTGCCATCCGCGTTCAGCCCCACGGTCTGCCCGGTGGCCAGGGTCACCGTATCACCGGGGGAGACGGCAATCCCATTGATATGGGTGATCGTGGCATTCAGTCCGGACGCCACATCGTCATTTGCCATGACGTCGACCACCTTGGTCTGATCCCCCAGCAGGCTGACCGTATCATCAAAGGCCAGAAGCGCCGACTGTCCACTTTTGGCGGCAATCAGAAGGTTGGAATCATAGCTGCTGTCCGACACGTCCGCGATGCCGATCTTCAGCGAATTCACCTCGCCCGAGGTAACCGGTATCTTGACCGACATGGTGACCGTGAACCCGTCCATCTCGGTATTGAACTGGTCGCCGGTATTGTCGTTATAGAGGTTCTGGTTATCGACCTCGTTCACATTGGTCACGCTTGAGGTGCCAAAAGACAGGTCAACCGGCTGGCCATCCACCCAGATCCCCACCACGTCATTGTAGATCGAGTTGATGTATTCCGGGTATTCGTCCGATGAGAATACGAACTGCAACGAGATGAAATTCGTCTCCGGGTCGGGAATGAAATCAATCTCGATAAAAGAGGCGTCATAGGTGCGCGCACCCGCCAACGCGTCAAAATCATCGTCCCGGTCAATGCCACGCCGCATATTTGACGATTGGTTGTTATCCTGGTTCGCCTGCCCCGATGAATTGGTGAAATCCGTCGCCCGCCCCGTCGAGAGGATGACGCCGCTGTCAGAGGGAGTCACACCGGGCGAGGTCTCATCCCCGCCGGAGAATATACCCGAGCTGCGATTGTCGCCCGAATAGGACGCACCGGTCACGGTGACACCATCGCCCATGATGGTTTCCGCCATGGCCAAGGCACTTGCATTTGTGTCGATCGAAAGCTCTGACGCTGCGACCATGATCTGCCTCCTGCCCCTTTCATGAGGCAAAAGCACAGGAATCACAGGCCTTATTTCGGCCTTTCATGGATCACTGCATAACGAGCCGCTGCACTTTTGTGCTTGTTTTTCAGCTCTTTACCCTGCCTCGGGTCATATTATTGCCCCAACTATGGCGCAGAATTGACGCTTTGTTAACCCTCACGTTGTGCTTTTCCCAAAGCTTCGCCCCAAGTGACGCATTTTCCCCACAGCGATGATCCCCCGGTTTTCCTTTGCCCCACAACGCGCTAAGGGATGGGGAAAGGAGTTCCCCATGACCGCATCCCCCACCGATCCCGTCCTCTTGACCCAACGCCTGATCCAATGCCCATCGGTCACCCCCGAAGAAGGCGGCGCATTGGCATTGCTTGAAGACATGCTGTCGGCTGCGGGATTTGCCTGCACCCGGGTGGATCGGGCCGGCACGCCGAACCTGTTTGCGCGCTGGGGGTCGAAAAACGCTCGCACACTGGGCTTCAACGGACATACGGATGTGGTGCCAGTGGGGGATGAAACCGCCTGGACAGTGGACCCGTTCGGGGGGGAAATCCGCGATGGCCTGCTATGGGGGCGCGGGGCGACCGATATGAAATCCGGCGTCGCCGCCTGGGTTGCCGCCGCCATCGACTTTGTCGCAGACGCCCCCGACAATGCTGCGCTGGTGATTACCATCACCGGGGATGAAGAAGGGGATGCCACCGACGGAACCGTCGCTCTGCTGGACTGGATGCAGGCCGAAGGCGAGGTCATGACCGACTGCATCGTCGGCGAACCCACCTGCCCGAATGAAATGGGCGAGATGATGAAAATCGGCCGAAGAGGGTCGATGACCGCATATTTCACTGCAAAAGGGGTGCAGGGTCACGCCGCCTACCCTCACCGCGCCAAAAACCCGGTGCCCGCTCTGGCCCGGCTGATCGCAGACCTGGACGCCCATGTGCTGGATCACGGCACCGATCACTTTGATGCCTCCACCCTGGCGGTCACCACCATGGATGTGGGCAACCCGGCCACCAATGTGATCCCGGCCGAGGCCCGCGCCACGGTCAATATCCGGTTCAACGACGCCCACAGCTCTGACATGCTGAGCCAATGGCTGCATCAGGAAGCCAGCCGGATCGCTGCAGATACCGGGATCGAGATCGAACTGCAGATAAAAGTGTCGGGCGAAAGTTTTGTGACACCCCCCGGCGCCCTGTCTGACCTGGTGGCAGATGCCGTCGAAACCGAGACCGGCCGCCGCCCCGAATTCTCCACCTCGGGCGGCACCTCGGACGCACGATTTGTCAAAAACCATTGCCCGGTGGTAGAGTTCGGCCTCGTCGGCAAAACGATGCACCAGGTGGATGAGCGGGTAGAGCTGGTCCAGATCCAGCAGCTGAAAGCAATCTACAAGGCGCTGATGCACAAGTATTTCGCCACGTCATGATCTGATACTGGCGGGCGTCCTCCGCGTCGCTCCGCCGCCGCGACCGGTGGCTCACCTTGTGAGCCTGCCAGGGGCGCTGCCCCTCGCGAGACAAGCTCGCTCACCCCGGGATATTTTCGGCAAGAGGAAAAGAGCAGCTGCCATCTTCCTCTTGCCGAAAATATCCTGGGGGAGAGCCAAAGGCTCGGGGGCAAAGCCCCGGCGCGGCGCGCAGCGGCGCAGGCAGGAATGAACCGAGCGCAGCGAGGCCACGCCCAAGCCTGTCGCCCGCAAGGGCGTAAGGGCGCGGGAGCAACTCTGCCCTTGTGACGCCACGCGGGCGCTTTCTCATTACAACTCTCTGTGATAGGGGCAGGTCATGAAACAGATGCCAACCAAAGCCGAGATCCTGCAATGGATCACCGACAACCCGACCCTCACCTCGAAGCGCGACATATCCAAGGCGTTCGGGATCAAGGGAGCTGCGCGGATTGACCTCAAGCGGATCCTGAAAGAGCTGGAAGCCGAGGGGCATCTACAGAAGCGAAAGAAAACCTATCGCGAAAAGGACAAGCTGCCGCCGGTTGCCGTTTTGTTGGTGGGAGATGTGGACCGGGATGGTGATCTCTTTGCCACGCCCCTGGAGTGGCAGGGCAAAGGGGCCATGCCGCGGGTGCTGATGATCACCAAGACCTCCGAACCCGCACTGGGAAAAGGGGATCGCATTCTGGCGCGCCTGACCGAGATCGACGGAGAAGAGCACGCCTATGAAGGGCGGCTTATCCGGAAGATCGGCACCAACCCCCGCACCATTCTGGGTCTTTTCCGCGCAGGTGCCGAGGGCGGGCGGATCGTGCCTGTCGACAAGGGGGCAGACCGGGAATGGATGGTGCCCCCGGGGTCGGACGAAGGGGCGCGCGACGGCGAACTTGTCGAAGCGCAGCAGGTTGGACCAAAGGCACGGATGGGGCTGCCCAAGGCGCGGATCATTGCCCGGCTTGGCGATCCTTCTGCCCCCAAGGCCGTCAGCCTGATCGCCATCCACCAGCACGGCATTCCCGACCGGTTCCCCGATACGGTGATTGAGGATGCGGACCGGCAGAAGCCTGCGGGCCTTTCGGGGCGCGAGGATCTGCGGCACCTGCCCTTGATCACCATCGACCCCCATGATGCGCGCGACCATGATGACGCGGTCTATGCCCATGCGGATGACAACCCGAAAAACCCGGGTGGACATGTGGTCTGGGTCGCCATTGCCGATGTGGCGCATTACGTGACGCCGGGATCGGCGCTGGATCACGAGGCCCGCAAGCGCGGCAACTCCACCTATTTCCCGGACCGGGTTGTGCCGATGCTGCCTGACCGTCTGTCGGGCGATCTGTGTTCGCTGCATGAAGGCGTGCCGCGCGCCTGTATTGCCGTGCGCATGGTGCTGGATGCGCAGGGTCACAAGATCCGCCACAGCTTTATCCGCGGTTTGATGAAATCCGCCGCCTCGCTGAACTATGCCGAGGTGCAGGCCGCGCAGGATGGCCATCCGAACGAGAAATGCGCCCCTCTGATGGAGGAGGTGATTGCGCCGCTTTACGCCGCCTATGCCGCGACCAAACTTGCCCGTGCCGACCGCCAGCCGCTGGATCTGGACCTGCCGGAGCGCAAGATCGTCCTGAGTGACGAGGGCAAGGTGGAAAGCGTGCGCTTTGCCGAACGTTTTGATGCGCACCGGCTGATTGAAGAGTTCATGATCCTTGCCAATGTGGCGGCGGCAGAGGAGCTGACCCGGCTCAAACGCCCGCTTCTGTTCCGGGTGCATGAAGAGCCCAGCCCGCAGAAGCTTGACGCCCTGCGTGAGGTGGCACAAGCCTCTGGCTTCACCTTGGCCAAGGGGCAGGTTCTGAAGACACGTCACCTCAACAACCTGCTGGCACAGGCCGAGGGCACCGAATTCGACGAACTGGTGAACATGTCGACCCTGCGGTCGATGACACAAGCCTATTACCACCCTGAAAACTTTGGCCATTTTGGTCTGGCCCTGAGGAGCTACGCCCATTTCACCAGCCCGATCCGGCGTTATTCCGACCTGATTGTGCACCGCGCCCTTGTCACCGGTCATGGCTGGGGCAAAGACGGGCTGTCCCCGGTCGATATTGAACAGCTTGAAGCCACCGCTGAACATATTTCCGAGACCGAACGCCGGTCGATGCTGGCCGAGCGCGACACCAATGACCGCTACCTCGCCTCGTATCTTTCGGAACGGCTGGGCAATGAATTTACCGGGCGGATCTCGGGGGTGCAGCGGTTTGGCGTATTTGTGCGACTGGATGATACCGGCGCCGATGGGCTGGTTCCGGTGGCGGGCATCGGGACTGAATATTTCCGCTATGATGGCGAGGAACAGACCCTGACCGGAGAGCATTCCGGCCTCACGTTGGGGGTTGGCGGGCGCGTCACTGTGCGGCTGGCCGAAGCGGTGCCCACCACGGGCGGCGTGATGCTCGACCTTCTGACCCTGAATGGCGCCCCGCTGCCAAAGGGTGGGCGCGGGCGCCGGGGGCGTGTGGTCAAGCGCAAAGCCAATCGTGGCAAGCACAAACAGGCAAAATTAAAGCGGAAACTCACAAGAAAGTGAGGTATCTCGTTTTGACAGACCAATGATGCTGACCGCATGTTTAGGGGATCGATCTGAGAGGGATTTGCCGTGATCGACGAAAGGGACAGAAGTTTTACCTCATGGAAAGAGGAGTTCGCCCTGCGCCTGCAGGATGAACGGCTGCGCGCCCGGACCCGCAACCGATTCCTTGAAATCGCACAATACCTGCCCGAGGTTCTGGACCGTCAGGCCAACCAGAAAGAGCTTCTGCTCTCTGTGCATGACTACCTTGAAATCACTGTTTCCGACGAACGTGTGCGCAAAGGGCGCAAGGCATTGCGCAAGTACCGCCCGCTGATGGGGGAGCTTGAAGAAACCTATCGCGTCTCGGCGGATGCGGTGCTGGCGATCTGGGGGCTGGAGACAGGTTTCGGCGCCAATCGCGGGGATTATCCGGTGATCTCGGCGCTGGCCACTCTGGCCTTTGCCGGCGAACGCAGAGCGTTCTTCGCCGATGAGCTGGTTGCGGCTTTGCACATCGTTCAGGCAGGTGACATTGCGCCTGAAAAGATGCTGGGGTCCTGGGCCGGAGCCATGGGGCACGGGCAGTTCATGCCCTCAAGCTATCTGAAATATGCGGTGGATCATGACGGCGATGGGCGGCGTGACATCTGGGCAGAGGATCCGACGGATGCGCTGGCCTCGATCGCCAATTACCTGCGGGAACATGGGTGGCGCAGCGGGCAACCCTGCGGCGAAGAAATGTATCTGCCGGACGGGTTTGACCTGTCTCTGACCGGGCGCGATCAGGTGCGCCCCGTGGCCGAATGGGCAGAGCACGGTGTGCGGTCCCCGCGCGGGTTGCAACCGGTGGATTACGGGGATGCGATGGTGCTGCTGGCGGCGGGGGCACAGGGCCCGGCCTATCTGGCCTATCACAATTTCAATGTGTTCCTGGCCTATAACAACTCGGTTCACTACGCCCTGTCCGTCGGCTGCCTGGCCCATCGGATTGACGGCAACAAGAAATTCACCCGCCCCTGGCCAGAGGGGCAGCGGGTTCTGTCTCGTGCAGATATGCGCGAGTTACAGGAGCGGCTGACCGCGCTTGGGCATGACACCCGGGGGGCCGATGGGTTGGCGGGGCCGAACACGCATCGTGCACTGCGCAGCTGGCAGGTTGCCGCGGGATATCCGGCAGATGGATTTCCCTGCGGCGAGGTGCTGGATCAGTTGCGCGCACAGCCCTGATACGTTTGGCCTCAGGCTCGGGGCGGGACCTTACTCAAACTCCATTTCAGAAAAGACCTGGCCCGCATTCTTCGTCGCCAGTTCGCCAAACGTATCGTGATGCGCATAGGCTGACTGATCCACGTAATAGGCATCTTCCAGCGTGCCGCCATTTTCCAGATGCGCGCCGATCCTGCTGCGCAGGTATTTGAGATACCCGATCGTGTGATCTTCGACCTGTGCCATATTGGTCGGGTAGCCGTGCCCCGGAATGACATAGGTGGCGTTCAGCGGGGCGAAGCTCGTTTCCCAGGTTTCGATCCAGCAGCTTGTGCAGGTGTCTTCAAAGATCGGTGGGATCCGGTTGTGAAACGCCATGTCCCCGGCAATCATCAGCCCTTCATCCGGGATCCAGACCTGAGTATCGCCGGGGCTGTGGGCGGGGCCAAGATGCAGCACCTCGATGGTGAACCGCCCCATGGTGATCACCTCACGATCCTCAAAGGTGCGGGTTGGGCCGGTGGGATCGGTGCCTTCCGAATTTTCCCTGGCGTAGCCCTGCATCTGTTGCAGCAACATGCCATTGTCATGTTCGAACACCTCAGCCGCGTCCACATGGGCCAGCACCTCAACCCCCTGCTCGGTCCAGTAATTATTGCCCAGCATGGCGTGGCCCTGCCCGTTTTCATTGATCACCAGCTTCACGGGCTGGTCGGTGATTTTCCGGATCTCATCATGCAGAGCCGCGGCCAGTTTCACATTGGCACCGGCATTGATCACGATCACCCCATCCCCGGTCACGATAAAGCTGAGGTTATTGTTATGACCGGCATTTTCGTAAGTCGGCGGCGCCGTGGCCCCGATGGCGGTCCAGACATCCGGGATCACTTCAACCGGTTTTTCATAAAGCACGGAGCCGGGATATTGGTCCGCAATCTCCTCATCCGCCCAAATCGGAGTGGCAAGCAGCGCCAGGGTGACGGCGGTAGGGATCATTCGGGTCATGCACGTTATTCCTTCTCCTGTTAAGATTTAACATAGACACATTCGCATGTATCATTCCAGAGAAAACAGCCACCGGATCCCCGCATAGGCTCAGACCCGGTGGCAGGAAAAAGCCGAGATGCATTAAGGGGCGCTGCCCCTCGCGGCTTTGCCGCTCACCCCGAGGTATTTTAGGCAAGAAAAAAGAGGGCCTGCTGGAAGCCCTCTTTACGGATCGGAAATTACCGCGGTGGTGGTTCAGCCCAGCGCGGCCTCGGCTGCGGCCCGCAGGTCGCGAATATTTGCGCCATAGATCTCGGGCTTTGCGACCGAACCACCCTTGAAGACAGCGGATCCGGCCACCAACACGTCAGCGCCGGCCTCAGCCACCAACGGCGCGGTTTCCGTGGTTACGCCACCATCAATCTGGATGTGAATGTCACGATCCCCGATCATTTGGCGCAGACGGCGGGTTTTCTCGACCCCGGAATGGATGAATTTCTGCCCGCCAAACCCCGGATTCACGGTCATGATCAGCACCATATCCACGAGGTCGAGCACATGCTCGATACTCTCCAGCGGCGTTCCGGGATTGAGCGAGACCCCCGCCTGCACCCCCTGCGCCTTGATGGCCTGAAGCGTGCGATGAATATGCGGTCCGGCCTCAACATGGGCGGTGATCATGTCCGCCCCCGCCTCGGCATAGGCTTCGATATAAGGGTCGACCGGCGCAATCATCAGATGGACATCCATGAAGGTTTTCACATGCGGCCGAAACGCCTTCACCGCGGGCGGTCCAAAAGTCAGGTTCGGCACGAAATGCCCGTCCATCACATCCACATGCACCCAATCGGCGCCCTGCGCTTCAATCGCCTGAATTTCCTGCCCGAAATTGGCAAAATCCGCAGAAAGGATCGATGGGGCAATCTTGATGGAACGATCAAAAGGCATGGTGGACATGGCGGGCAGCTCCTGTTTCTCTGTTGCGCGCCTTATAGCCGGTTTCCCGCCGAGCGACAGAAAAAACCACACCTACCGCCACCGTGCCCCCCGCCGGACCTTATTTTCTTGTCAAAAATATCCTAAAGCGTTTCGAGATTACCTCGAGACACAAGTTGATTTCGAAACGCCCGCAACATCAGTAGGTTTCGAGCGTTTCGCCTCATTATCGTGTCTCAATAATAAGGCGAAACACTTTAGGTGAGCCTCGAAGAGGAGAGGGGCAACGCCCCTGACCGAGCATCGCGAGGCCACCGAACGCGCGCCCAGAGTGTCAACGCGGGCGCCCCGCCGGCCCGATCAGCTCAGGCCAGTTAAGGTCAGCGTACCGGCAGTTCCGGATCACATCCTGATCCACGCATGCAGGCCTTGACCCGTGACAACATATCCGGGTCCGGATCGCCAAAGGCAAACCCACCGCAGGGGTTGGTTTCCAAAAGATACCCCGCATCCGTTCGTTTCAGAAAGGCCAGATAGACCTCTCCATCCGTCAATCCGCCACACCAGGGACCGTAGCATTGCACATTGGCGGTGATGTCTTCACGAAACGGGAGCACAAACCCGCGTCTTGCAAGGCTATGCCCTTCCAGCCGGGCTGGAAAAACATTGTCGGGCTGGGTTTCCGTCTGACCTGCCAGCCCCCCCTGCGGCAAATCTGCCTTGTCGAAACGAAGTGTGCCCAGCACCACCAGATACTCGTCCGGGCTTTCCTGCGCATCCAGAAAGGCCTGCACCGCGTTATAGGGCATGCAGGACAATGCCAGCGCCGGGGCGGCGGCAAAGACGGTGAAAACAGCTGCAATCAGAAAGCGCATCAGCGTGCTCCGTTGATCAAAGGTAAGCCGCGAAACCATCCACCACTTTGGCATAGATTTCGCGTTTGAACGGCACGATATTGTCCACCACCTGATTGGCGGGCATCCATTGCCATTGGGAAAATTCCGGGTGTTCGGTGGCGATGTTCACATCCTTGTCCGAGCCCTTGAAGCGCAGCAGGAACCAGCGCTGTTTCTGGCCGCGATATCGGCCTTTCCAGATCTTCGGCACGATGTCATGCGGCAGGTCATAGGGCAGCCAATCGGGCAGTTCGGCCTCAATCTCAACCAGATCGGCACTCACGCCGGTCTCTTCCCACAGCTCACGCAAGGCGGCATCGCGAGGGTCCTCGCCCTCATCCACACCACCCTGCGGCATCTGCCAGGCAGCCTTGGTGCCCAGTTTCGGCGCATCCAGACGCTGGCCCACGAACACGCGGCCATCCGCATGGGCCAGCATGATGCCAACACAGGGGCGATAGGGAAGTTTTGCAATCTCTTCTGGCGTCATTTCCGCTTTTCCTCAAATCTCTTGCTTTCTGTTACACCGTTCTGAATTCAAACGCAAAAAGACCGCCCGATCAGGGGCGGCCTTTTGCTGGTGTGACAATATCCACCCGTTTTCAGAGCCCTTATTGCGCGCTGGCCTGTTTGGTCAGCCCGGCCTGTTCGATCGTGGCAAGACCACGGATCAGGTCGACCGCGTAGGAGAGTTGGAAATCCTCGGCGCGCAGCTTTGCGGTTTCCTCGGCGGTTTCCCGTTCCTCTTCGATCTGACGGCGCTCATCCTCGGTCAGGCTGTCATTGCCCAGGCTGCCACGCAGATCGGCCTCGGTGCGCGGATTGCGGGCCTCTTCCTCTTCCGTCGCATCGGGGTTGCGGCGTGGCTGTTCCACGACGATATCGGGGCTGACGCCCAGCGCCTGGATCGAGCGGCCCGACGGGGTGTAATACCGTGCGGTGGTCAGGCGCATAGCGCCATTGGACGGCAGCGGCATCACGGTCTGAACCGACCCTTTGCCAAAGCTTTTGGTGCCCACCACAATGCCGCGGTGGTGATCTTGCAGCGCACCGGCCACAATCTCAGACGCAGACGCAGATCCGCCATTGATCAGCACCACCAGTGGTTTGCCATTGGTCAGGTCACCCGCAGCTGCATTCCAGCGCTCGCTTTCACCTGCGACACGGCCACGGGTCGAGACAATCTCGCCGCTCTCAAGAAACGCATCAGAGACAGAGATCGCCTCATCGAGCAGGCCACCGGGATTGTTGCGCAGATCCAGCACGAAGCCTGACACTTTGTCGATACCGCCCAGCGCCTCGACCTCGCGTTTCAGGCCGTCCGTCAGGTTCGGCGTGGTCTGGTCATTAAACGTGGTCACCCGCAGCACCACCGTGTCACCCACGGTGCGGGCGGTGGCGGCGGTCAGCTTGATCGTGTCACGGATGATCGACACGTCAAACGGCTCTTCCACCCCTTCACGCACCACGGTCACGATGATCTCGGACCCGATCGGGCCGCGCAGAAGCTCTACCGCATCGTCAAGGGTCAGCCCCAGCAGGCTTTCCCCATCCACATGGGTGATGAAATCACCGGCTTCCATGCCCGCCTTGTCAGCCGGGGTGCCATCCATTGGCGTGACCACGCGCACAAAGCCTTCTTCCTGGGTCACTTCGATCCCAAGGCCGCCAAAGGACCCACGGGTCTGCACCCGCATATCCGCCGCATCGTCGGCGGACAGGTAGCTTGAATGCGGGTCCAGCGACGACAGCATCCCGTCAATCGCCGCCTCGATCAGCTCTTTCGAATCGACCTCTTCCACGTATTGCGCGCGGATGCGTTCAAACACGTCACCGAACAGGTCGAGCTGTTCATAAACCGTGTTGCCGCGCCCGCTGTCCTGCGCCAAAAGCGGAGCGGCGACCTGTGTGGTCAGCAGCGCGCCCGCCAATGTGCCGCCCAGCGCGGCCATCACGAATTTCTTCATCTGACTTCAATCCTTACCTGCCGCGAACCACTCTGCCGGGTCCACTGGCCTTTGGTTATCTCTCAACTCTATATAAAGCGTTTCTGACGCTTCTGCGCCAGCACCTTGCGCAACTTCGATCAAAAACGCTTGATCTGTGCTGGTTTCTGCCGATGGATCTGGCGCATTGTCCGGGGAACCCCGCCCCGCCCCGCCCATCAGGCCAACCGGAGCCCCCTGCGCGATCACTTCACCCACCTCGCCATAAAGCTGGCCCAGCCCGGCCAGCACCAGCAGATACCCGTCCCCCGGCTCAAGAATGACCACATTGCCGTAATCCAGCAGCGGGCCAAGGTAACGGATCGTGGCCGGCCAGGGCGTGGTCACCAGTGCAAGCGGCCGGGTGGCCACCACCCAGCCCGGACGCTCGACCCCGGCTGCGTCCGCCTCGTCAAACTGGCGCAGAACCCGCCCCAGCACCGGCAGTTTCAACCGCCCTCTCGACGAGGCAAAATCCTGAAGGGCGCCGCCGCTTTGATGGCTGGCCGGATCGGACAGGAGGCCGCTGGCGAAACTGGCCAATGTGTCGGAGCTGGCAATCAGGGTGCGCATCGCCTGTTCATCCTGCACGAAACGGCGGGGCAGTTCGGTGCGCGAGGCGATGGCCTGGCTCAGTTCCGCGCGGGCCGTCTGCGCCCCTTTCAACCCGTCCTGCAAGGTCTCAAGCGCCCCTTCCTGCAGCGCGCGGATGGTGGCCAGCTCTTCCAGCCCCTCGCGCAGGGTTTCGGCCTGCTGCTGCAACGCGGGCGCCACATCCGACAGGATCATGCCCGACCGGGCGGTGCCAATCGGCCCGTCAGGATGGATCAGCAGCGACGGCTCCGGTGCCTTTTCGATGGTCTGGAGCACCCCCAGAAGCTGCGCCAGCCGTTCGCTTTCGGCATCAAACGCGCCCTGAATGGTCGCCTCGCGCAGGCGCGCGCGCCGCAGCCCTTCGCGCAGGGCCGCCAGCCCCGCCTCATAGGCTTTCACCGTCTGGGTCAGCGCCGCCACCCGGTCACGGGCGGATTTTGCCTCTTCCAGCGCGGCCCCTGCCATTTCGAGCGAGATCATGGCCGCGCGCGCATCCGCGGCCGGACCCGCCTGTGCCAGACCCTGTCCGGCAGACAGGCAGGCAAGGCAGACAGCAAGAAGGCGCGCGATCAGCTTCACGGGGTCATGCGCTCCCCAACAGGCTGGTGCCGGTCATTTCCGCAGGTTGCGGCAAGCCCATCAGCTCCAGCAGCGTCGGGGCAAGATCCGCAAGGCGGCCATGGCCCAGCGTGGCGCCTTCTGGCCCGCCAAACAGGATCACCGGCACCGGGTTTGTGGTATGTGCGGTATGCGGCCCACCCGTGTCCTCATCCCACATGGTTTCGCAATTGCCATGATCGGCAGTGACAATCATCGCGCCCCCCGTTTTTTCCAGCGCCGCCATGACCCGGCCAAGCCCGTCATCCACGGCCTCACAGGCGGCGATGGCGGCGTTCAGATCCCCGGTATGGCCAACCATGTCGGGGTTGGCGTAGTTGGTGACGATCAGGTCATAGCCCGCTTCGATCGCCTCCACGAAATGTTCGGTCACGTCGGGTGCGGACATTTCCGGTTGCAGATCATAGGTGGCCACTTTGGGGCTGGCGGCCATATAGCGGACCTCGCCCTCAACCGGATCCTCTTTGCCGCCATTCAGGAAGAAGGTGACATGGGGGTATTTTTCGGTCTCAGCCGTGTGGAACTGGGTCTTGCCCTGTTTGGCGACCCATTCGGCCAGCGTGTTCACAATGTCCCGTTTCGGGAAGCAGGTGGTCATATAGGCGTTATGGGCGTCGGAATATTCCACCATACCAAGCAGCGCGGAAAGCTTCGGGCGCGGGCCGGGGTCAAATTCGGCAAAGCCCGGTTCGCCAATGGCGCGCAGGATTTCACGGGCGCGGTCGGCGCGGAAGTTGATGAAGAAGAGGCCATCGCCATCCTTCATCCCATCGAAATCCTCCAACACAACCGGACGAATGAACTCATCCGTGGTCTCATTGTTATAGGCCGAGCCAATGGCGCCATCGGCGCTGCTGAACCGTGTGCCCTGCCCCAGCACCATGGCTTTATAGGCCAGCGAGACCCGTTCCCAGCGATTGTCGCGATCCATGGCAAAGTAACGCCCGGACAGGGTGACGATCTGTGCGCCCTCGGGCAGGGCTGCCTGGAACGCGGCAATCTGCGCACGCGCGCTTTGGGGCGCCACGTCGCGCCCATCGGTGATCGCGTGGATTGCCACCTGCAACCCCTGATCGGTCAGCGCCTTTGCGGCGGCAACAAGGTGGTCTTGGTGCGCATGCACCCCCCCGGGGCTGGTCAGCCCGGCGATATGGGCCGTGCCCCCAGTGGCTTTGACCTTGGCGGCAAACTCGGCCAGAGCTTCATTCGCGAAAAAGCTGCCATCCTCGATGGCAAGATCGATCTGCCCCAGATCCATCGCCACCACGCGGCCTGCGCCAATATTGGTGTGCCCCACTTCGGAATTGCCCATCTGTCCAGTGGGCAGGCCCACATCGGGACCATGGGTGATCAGGGTGTTATGCGGGCAGGTGGCCATCAGCCGGTCGAAGTTTGGCGTGGTTGCCAGCGCGGGCGCATTATGGGCAGTGTCTTCACGCAGCCCCCATCCGTCGAGAATACACAGGACTACGGGTTTCGGGGCGCTCATCGGGATGTTCCTTGCTTAGGGATTGACTGCTCGGGGATGTTCTAGGCCGCATTCTGGCATAAGGCAACGCAGACAAGTTCAAACATCGCGCCTGAACAGGCGAACAAGGATCCCGCGCTCGCCCAGCCATTGCCTCCACTTCGCCCGATCATGGGGAACCCCAAACCTCTTGCACGCGGCGGCGGCATTCCCGTTGGTCCTCGCCCAAAACCAGAAATTTCCGGGGTTGCGGGGTTTTTCCACAAAAGCCAATGCAAGCTGACGACGCCCGGACCCGAGCGTGCAGGGGTCCGTTGGGATGTTGGGCCGCCTGTCCCCAAGGATCAGCGACAGGATCAGGTCATACTGAAACATCAGGGTCGGATCCGTTAACAGAGGGATGCAAAGCGGGGCCATGTCATCAATGCAGTCATCAGGCAGGTGCAGCACCAGCGACATCAGGGTTGCCGTCGCACCAAGGGGCCAGGGCCAGTCGACCGCCTTCATGTCAGCCTGAAGCGTGTCACGCTCGGCCATCATCTGCTTGATGAGCGCAGCAAATTCCAGTGGAAGTCTGGGCTGTTTGGCAAGCACCTGCTCCGCCTGAAACACGACGATCACGTAACGCTCAAGCGGTGCCGCATCGGCAGCCCGGTCAAGTTGGAGGGCAGGGTGGGATCTGCAGTTGAGACGGGCGAGGATCTGCAACAGGACCGCAGGCGCAATTTCCGATCTGCCCTGATCCAACGCATCCACGACCCAGCCAATCCACCGATCCGCAAAGGCCCCCTGCTCTGTGCCCTCGGGGCGGATGCCAAGATAGGCTTCAGGCCGGTCATCCGGCGCTTTGTCGCGTTGATCACAGCGGGCAAGGCGGGTCAGCACCTCGGCCGCCGCCATCTGGACCGCAGGATTGGAGCAGGTCAGCAGGTGATAGGCCTTGTCCGCCACCTCAAAGACCGCAAGAGTTGTCCGGCGGACGACGGCCTTTTCCTCTCGAAGCTGGTGGTCCGGATCCTCGACAAAGGACGCTCTCATCGCCTCATCCGCCCATTTGTAATGGCGGTGCACGTCGTAATACCCGTGCCCCTCTGACATGTCGCCAAGCAAAGTGAGCAGGGCAGCCTGGATCTCGGGGGAAACATGATCGAGCGCCTCGATCAAATAGGGCACGGCTGGGGCGCTGGCAGGATAGACCGTTCCCTGATGCCAGATATTTCCAAACAGCGCATCCAGGGCTGCATTTGCGCGATCCGCGTCACCCGAGACCAGATCCCGGATCAGACCCGGCACATCCTCCGCTGATCCATAGGCATGTTCAAAAGTTTCCCATGGAACATCATCCAGACCTGCAAACACCACACACGCCCCCTTACCTGCACTCCCTATTACACCCGATGATACGGGCTGCCTGCCAGAATGGAAGCCGCGCGGTAAAGTTGCTCGGTGAGCATGACGCGGGCAAGCATATGGGGCCAGACCATTTTGCCAAAGGACAGCGAGGCATCGGCCTGCGCCCGCAAGGACGGGTCGATCCCGTCGGCCCCGCCAATCACAAACGCCACGTCCTGCCGCCCGTCATCCCGCCAGCGCGCGATCATCTTGGCGAAATCCGGAGAGGACATCAGCTTGCCGCGCTCATCCAGGGTGCAGATCAGCGCCCCTTTGGGGATGGATCTATCCAAAAGAGCGGCTTCGGGCTTCATGCCGCCGCCTTTCTTGTCCTCAACCTCAACGATTTTGGCCGGGCCAAGCCCAAGGGGCCGCCCGGTGCGGTCAAACCGTGTGAGGTAGTCGTCGATCAGATCGCGCTCGGGGCCGCCACGCAGCCGCCCCACAGCACAGATTTGCACACGCATCTGGGCCTCGTCCGGGCTCAGCCCTCTTGGTTGGTGACATCCACCGGACCGGGAGGGGTGGGGGCAACACCCGGTTCCATCCACATCTTCTCGACCTGATAGAATTCCCGCACCTCGGGACGGAACACGTGAACGATCACGTCCCCCGCGTCGATCAGAACCCAATCCCCCTGCGCCTTGCCTTCAACCTTGGAATAGATGCCAAATTCCGACTTGATCTTGTCGGTCAGCTTCTCAGAGATTGCTGCAACCTGACGCGACGAGCGGCCAGAGCAGACGACCATGTGATCGGCCATTTCCGATTTGCCCTGCAAATCGATCACCACCACATCTTCGGCTTTGTCTTCTTCTAGGGATTTGAGGATGTGCGCCAACAGGGCACCGTCCTTGGCGGATTTCAGGACCTGAACCGTCATTTGCGGTCCTCCTGCGGTCGAAACTGCTGCGACCTGATTTTCAAGAGACAGGACATAGTCCTCCGATCAAAGCACGCCGATCCGCCCCGGCGCTGGGCATAAACGAATCGTAACACCAGATGGGAACGATCTCAATGACGGGCGGTGATACATCAAAACGGATGGATGCAAAAGGGTCACGTATGCCTTTGCCACATTCCTGCCCAGATTTGCCCCTATCCTATGGGACCGGCACGTGGGCATGCGCGATACCATCGCGATACGGGGAGGACTGCATGGAGCGACGGACAGCGATGTCGCAATCAGCGGACAACACAGTGGGCAGCAACACGGGTGCTGGCACTATGAAGGCGGACAGCAAGGGTGCCGGGCAGGATGCAACTGGCACGCCGGAGACCGTCACGCGTAGCGCACCCTCCCCCACTGAGACCGCCCCGGTTGAAACATCCCCCCCAGACACCGGACTTCAGACAGGTGAAAAACCGCACAGCCCCGGATCAGATCTCGACCCGGATCTGGCCGCAATCCGCGCCATGATGCGCGAGGCCTCTGCCGATGGGGAAATTGCGGCACCGGGGCTAAAGGACAGGGCTCGGCCTGCCACAGCCCCGTCTGCTCCTGCCCCCTCCCCAGCTCTTTCCCCTTCCCCCGCCGCGCCCATGGCCAACCGCCGGGAGGACAGTCTCAACACCTCCATCAAAACCATGATCGCAACCGCCGAGGCCGACACCGACCGCGCGCAGTTTGCAGAGCCGGCCCCATCCCCTGCCGATCCGCCTGCCAACCCTGCCCGCAAAAAGGCCCCCAGGACAAAACGCCAAGGGCCGGGCATCGGGCGCAGGATCTTTGCAGAATGCCGTAAAACAGTGGGGCTGCTGGCGCGGTTCCTCTGGCAGGTGCTGCGCCACCCACGCACGCCGCGGGTTCTGGCCATCGCGCTGATCGCCGCGGTGACAGTGGCCCACCCCCTGTTCATCCTGGCCCTGCTGCTGGTGGCGGGCCTGGTTGCGGCCATCACCTATTTCTCGGTCGGGCCAGAGGCGGTGGACGCCTTCATCATCCGGCGGTTTCAGCGCCTGAAGGCGCGCGACCCGGCAAAGGCCGAGCAGCTTTATTCACGCGCCGTGCGGGGGATTGACCTGCTGAACAAAGCGATAGACCGCCTGCCGGAACGGTGGACGCAGGGGCTTTACCTGCCCGACCTGAACCCCGAACAGACCCCGCCGGAAAAGATGCGCGAAGACCCGTTTGCGCGACTGGAAGCCGTGGCAGATGCCGGGCCGGGTCGGGCCGCAGACCTGTTGCCGCCGCTGGAGCCGCCACGCCGGCGCCGCGCGCGCGTCATGGATCCCATCACCCCTTCTGAGCCCCGTCGCCCACCCCGTCGGCTGCGTCCGTAACCGCGCCACCGGGCGCCTCATCAAGCAGGCGCACCTCACGTTGCGGGAAGGGGATGTCGATGTCGTTTTCCTGAAACGCATCCCAGAGCGCCAGATAGACATTGCCGCGAATATTGGTCAGCCCGCCGGTCGGGTCATCAATCCAGAAGCGCAGGATGTAATCCACCGAACTGTCACCGAAGCCGACGATATGGCAGACAGGGGGGCGGAAGCTCAGCACCCGGTCGACACCACTGGCCGCCGCAATCGCGATCTTGCGCACCTTGTGCGGGTCATTGGCATAGGCGGTGCCAAAAAAGATATCGAGCCGCACAAAGGCGTTGGTATGCGACCAGTTCACCACCTGCCCGGTGATCAGGTCTTCGTTAGGAATGAGGTATTCGCGCCCATCGCGGGTCACCACAGAGACATAGCGCGCGCCCAATTGCTGGATCCAGCCAAAGGTCTCACCCAGCGAAATCACGTCCCCCGGTTTGATCGACTTGTCCAACAGGATGATCACCCCGGAAACAAGGTTCGACACCACTTTCTGCAGGCCAAAGCCAAGCCCGACACCGATGGCACCGGACAGGACCGCAAGGCCGGTCAGGTCCACCCCCACCGCCTTCAACCCGATGAAGAAAGCCGCGCCATAAAGCACCATCTGCAGGAACTTCACCATCAGCACCTGCATTGAGGGTGAAATATCCTCGTTCTTCTGGATTTGCTCAGACGAGGTGCGGCTGAACATGCGGGCCACGGCAAACAATGCCCCGGTGATCACCACCGCCCGGATCACATCCAGAAGGGAAAGGCGCATGTCGCCCACCGACAGCGCAAGATTGTTCAGAACCGCGGACACTTCGTCAATTGCGCCGACATAAAACAGCGTGACATAGATCCACAGCCCCCATTTGATCACCCGGCGTAGCGCGCGGTTTTCCACCACGAAAGAGGCAATCCCCACCGCGACCCAGGCCAGTGCAATGGTGCAGACCAGCCCGATCAGATAGGATCGCGACGGCCAGGTCACCTCTCGCATCACCACCACGGTCACCCATGAGAGCAGCACAAATATGATCATCCGCGCCCGTCTGCGCAGTTGCAGGGCAAAGCGCAGGCGCCGCTTGGACCAGCCTTCGCGCTCTCGCAGCCAGTTTTCCAGCTTGGGGTCAAGGAAACGCCCCAGCCCCCAGGACAGCGCCGCAAGGGCCACGATGATCGCAACCTGATACAGCCGCCATGTCTGGGTGAGGCTGAACAGGAAATCCCCGCCGTCCCGTGCAAGGTCAACCACCTGATCACGCAGGCTTGCCACGGTTTCACTGTCCGTCAGGTCAGGTTGCTGTGGCGTGGCTGATCCGTCTGCCGGCCCGTTTGCCGGCCCGTCCGCTGGCCCACCTGCCGGTGCCTCCACGGGGGGCTCGGCAGGCGGTTCTGCGGCCGCCTCGTTGGGATGTGTTCTTTGAGGGGGTTTGACTTCGTCCTGCTCCATAACCCCACTGTGTCACGGGAGTTTTCTTGCGTCCAGACCGCGTGTTCACGCAATAAAAGCCCGGCGCGCACCGGTTTCGCATGCGCACAGGCTTGCTCTGAACGCCGCAAAAGAGTATCTGGGCGGCATGACTCGGATTTTTGACATGGATGACCACGCCTTTTTGCCGTGGCGCTTTCACGGCGCCATGAAGGCCGTGCTCGCCCGACTATAAGCGTCCGCCGCCTGCGAAAGGTGGCTCTCATCGCTCGGTATTCGGGCCGATGATCCCTGTCACACATCACATTTTGACCATCCACGGAGAGCGAACATGACCGCCCCGAAGACACTCTATGATAAAATCTGGGATGCCCACGTAGCCCACGAAGCTGATGACGGCACCTGCCTTCTCTATATCGACCGCCATCTGGTGCACGAAGTGACCAGCCCGCAGGCGTTCGAAGGCCTGCGCATGACGGGCCGCAAGGTGCACGCGCCCGACAAAACCATCGCCGTGCCGGACCACAACGTGCCCACCACCGCAGGCCGCGAAGACCCGGCGCAGATGACCGAGGAAAGCCGCATTCAGGTGGCCGCCCTTGACACCAACGCCAAGGAATTTGGCGTGCATTACTACCCGGTGACCGACGTGCGCCAGGGCATCGTGCACATCGTTGGCCCGGAACAGGGCTGGACCCTGCCCGGCATGACCGTGGTCTGCGGCGACAGCCACACCGCGACCCATGGCGCGTTTGGCGCGCTGGCCCACGGCATCGGCACCTCGGAAGTGGAACATGTTCTGGCCACGCAAACGCTGATCCAGAAGAAATCCAAGAACATGAAGGTGGAAATCACCGGCAAGCTGAAGCCGGGCGTGACCGCCAAGGACATCACGCTGGCCGTGATCGGCGAAACCGGCACCGGCGGCGGCACCGGCTATGTCATCGAATATTGCGGCGAAGCAATCCGCGATCTGTCGATGGAAGGCCGCATGACCGTCTGCAACATGGCCATCGAAGGCGGCGCACGCGCGGGCCTGATCGCCCCGGACGAGACCACTTTTGAATACTGCAAAGGCCGCCCGCACGCCCCGAAAGGTGCGCAGTGGGAAGCCGCAGTCGAGTATTGGAAAACCCTCTTCACCGACGAAGGCGCGCATTTCGACAAGGTTGTCACGCTGAAAGGCGAAGAGATTGAGCCGGTTGTGACCTGGGGCACCTCGCCCGAGGATGTGCTGCCGATTTCCGGCGTTGTGCCGAACCCGTCCGATTTCGAAGGCGGCAAGGTCGAAGCTGCCCGCCGCTCGATCGAATATATGGGCCTGACCCCCGGTCAGAAACTCACCGAAATCGAGATCGACACCGTGTTCATCGGGTCCTGCACCAATGGCCGCATCGAAGACATGCGTGCCGTGGCCGAGGTCGTGAAAGGCAAGAAGATCAAGGACGGCCTGCGCGCCATGATCGTTCCCGGTTCGGGTCTGGTTCGCGCGCAAGCCGAAGAAGAAGGGCTGGCCGAAATCTTTGAAGCGGCCGGTTTCGAATGGCGTCTGGCAGGCTGCTCGATGTGTCTGGCGATGAACCCCGACCAGCTGTCCGAGAACGAGCGCTGCGCCTCAACCTCGAACCGCAACTTCGAAGGGCGTCAGGGCTATAAAGGCCGCACCCATCTGGTGTCGCCTGCCATGGCCGCCGCTGCCGCGCTGACCGGCAAGCTGACCGATGTTCGTGACTTGATCTAAGAGGACCGCAAAATGGAAAAGTTTGAAAAACTCCAAGGTATCGCGGCCCCCATGCCGCTGGTGAATATCGACACGGATATGATCATCCCAAAGGTGTTCCTGAAGTCGATCCAACGCACGGGCTTTGGCAAGAACCTGTTTGACGAGATGCGCTATAACCGCGACGGCACCGAGATCGAAGATTTCGTGCTGAACAAACCGCAATACCGTGACGCCGAGATCCTGATCGCAGGCGACAATTTCGGCTGTGGTTCCTCGCGCGAGCACGCCCCGTGGGCGATTGCCGATTTCGGCATCAAATGCGTCGTGTCGACCTCGTTCGCTGACATCTTCTTCAACAACTGCTTCAAGAACGGCATCCTGCCGATTGTCCTGCCGCAAGAGCAGGTCGACATCCTGATGGCAGATGCCGAGAAGGGCGCAAACGCGCGCATGACCGTGGATCTGGAAGCGCAGGAAATCACCACCTCGGACGGCGAAACCATCGCGTTTGAAGTGGATGCGTTCAAAAAACACTGCCTGCTGGAAGGTCTCGATGACATCGGCCTGACGATGGAGAAGAAAGCCTCGATCGACGCTTTTGAAGCACAGGCTGCCGCGGCCCGTCCCTGGGTGTAACCCCTCGGAAATACCGGCAAATTCGTTAAGAATTGAAGGGCGGCCAACTACGGGTCGCCCTTTTCTTTTCTCAGCAATGATGCATTGCCGCACCAGTTCCGCCACAAAAACGGCAAAATGGTAAAGCTATATTAACCCATAACTTGCAGATTCCCGCCTATCGGGGCATCGTGCCCTAAAGAGGCATCCGCCAATAAGGCGGGGATCAACATCGGAACAAGGGATGCGGCATCGTATCGCTCCCGTCCAAAGTTGAGGGTAGAGGCTGTGGTTTCAAAACTGGCTGGCGCATTGCTACGCGCAATACTTATCGTGGTGGTGATCGCACTCCCATCGATCATGGTGCCCGGCACCAATACCGACACGGCGCAGATCGTGGCACTTGTTGCCCTGTGCGCCGGGGCGTTGACCCTGTTTGAATATGCCGCCACCTATCCCGGCCTGGTCGAGTTTCGTGACGCCCCCCCCTTCAACAGAATTCGCTTTTTCAGCCTGTTCGCGATGGTATTCACCCTGTCCATTGTGGTGCGCGGAAAAACGGATCCGACCATCATGACCGAGTTTGTCACCCAGATCGGCACGCTGATCGGGCGGGCAATTGACTTCCCCTATTCCCCGGTGCGCCTTGTGGTGCTGATGCTGCCCGAGGGATCCAGCGCCGCCGACATCTCGGCCATGCGCACGGCTGCCGGCATGACCTACCTGATTTCCCTTCTGTCTTTGGGTGTTTTCGTCATTGCCCTGCGTTCAAGCCGCTGGCCCGCCAATGGGTGTTTCAATGTCTGGGTCAATTTGCCCACATTCGACCCCACTGCAGGCGGGGATGTGGTGAAACGGCTGGAACGCGACGCCCGCTTCAATATCGCGCTGGGTTTCCTGCTGCCTTTTGTGACGCCCGCCGTCATTCAGGCCGCATCTGCGCTGTTCGGATCTGTCTCGGTGGCCAATGACCAGACCCTGATCTGGACCCTCACCGCCTGGGCCTTCCTGCCCGCCTCGCTGTTCATGCGTGGCATCGCCATGGGGCGTGTGGCCCTGATGATCAGCGATGAGCGCAAGAAAAACGCCAAAGCCGAACAGGAGGAGGCGTGGCAACCCGCCTGATCCCCGTTCTGGCGCTTGTAATCAGCGCCCTTGCCTCCTCAGCCATGGCAGAACGCCTGCGCCTTGCCAGTTACAACACCGAGCTGGGTCGGGATGGGCCGGGGCTGCTGCTGCGCGACATCTCCCGTGGGAAAGACAAGCAGATCAAGGCCGTGATCGACGTGATCCGCCAAACCGCGCCCGATGTGCTGGTGTTGCAGGATTTCGACCACGACCTGCAGGGCCACGCCCTTGCCGCCTTCCAGACCGCCCTCGCGCAGGCCGGCCATCCCATGCCCCATGCATTCGCCATCCGACCCAATGCGGGCCTGCCCACAGGGCTGGATCTGGATGGGGACGGCCAGCGGGGCACCGCCCGCGACAGCCAGGGCTATGGCGCTTTTACCGGAGCGGGGGGAATGGCCGTGCTGTCACGCCTGCCGCTTGGCCCGGCCCGCGATTTTTCGCAGTTTCTCTGGCGTGATCTGCCTGGGGCCAACCTGCCCACCCACCCGGATGGCAGCCCTTTTCCCTCCGCCGAAGCGCAAGCCATTCAGCGCCTGTCCAGCGTGGCCCATTGGCAGGTGCCGGTGATCCTGCCAGACGGTCAAACGCTTGACCTGCTGACCTGGCACGGCTCCACCCCGGCCTTTGACGGGCCCGAAGATCAGAACGGAAAACGCGGCGGTGACGAAACCCGGTTCTGGATCCGGCTCCTTGAGGGCGCCCTGCCCTTTCCCGCCCCCACGACGCCTTTCGTGGTGATCGGCCAGGCCAATATCGACCCCGAGGATGGCGACGGTGACCATGACGCCATACGCGCCCTGATCGGACACCCCCGCCTGACCGACCCCGCCCCCACCGGGGCAGAGGGCACGGATACCGCAGATTGGAGCGGCATCGGCGTCGGGAAGCTCCGTGCAAGCTATATTCTGCCCTGGGCAGACGCGCAGGTTCTGGACACAGGCGTATTCTGGCCCGAACCAGACGATGGGATGGCCGTGACCGCTACCACCGCATCACGCCACCATCTGATCTGGGTCGACCTCAACTTTTAACGGCTATTTCCGCGCAAATCCCCCTGCATTTCTTGACGCATCCGCCCCAACTCGCTAGGCCGTTCGGGAACAGAATTTCTGCAAGTCTCTCAAGGATACCCGACATGTCGAACCCCTCTCTCCTCATCCTCCCCGGCGATGGCATCGGCCAGGAAGTCATGGCCGAAGTGCGCAAGGTCATCAACTGGATCGGTGACAAGCGCGGCGTGAGCTTCGACGTGTCCGAGGATCTGGTCGGGGGCGCGGCCTATGACAAATACGGCGTGCCGCTGGCCGACGAAACCATGGCAAAAGCGCAAGAGGTGGACGCGGTTCTGCTGGGCGCCGTGGGTGGCCCGAAATATGACGATCTGGATTTCTCGGTCAAACCGGAACGCGGCCTCCTGCGTCTGCGCAAGGAAATGGACCTCTATTCCAACCTGCGCCCGGCGCAGTGCTTTGACGCTCTGGCCGATTTCTCTTCGCTGAAAAAAGACATCGTGTCCGGCCTCGACATCATGATCGTGCGCGAACTGACCTCGGGCGTGTATTTCGGTGAACCGCGCGGCATTTTCGAAGAAAACGGCGAGCGTGTGGGCATCAACACCCAGCGTTACACCGAAGCCGAGATCGAACGCGGCGCCCGTTCGGCGTTTGAACTGGCGATGAAACGCGACAAGCGCCTGTGCTCGATGGAAAAAGCCAATGTGATGGAATCGGGCATCCTGTGGCGTGAAGTTGTGACCCGCGTCAGCAAAGACTATCCGGAAGTCGAACTGAGCCACATGTATGCCGACAATGGTGCGATGCAGCTGGTGCGCGCGCCAAAGCAGTTTGACGTGATCTATACCGACAACCTGTTTGGCGACATCCTCTCGGATTGTGCCGCCATGCTGACCGGTTCGCTGGGCATGTTGCCGTCCGCCTCGCTGGGGGCACCGATGGCCAATGGCCGCCCGAAAGCCCTTTATGAGCCCGTGCACGGCTCGGCCCCTGACATTGCCGGTGAAGGCAAGGCCAACCCCTGTGCCTGTATCCTCAGCTTTGCGATGGCGCTGCGCTACAGCTTTGACATGGGCGAAGAGGCGGATCGTCTGGAAGCCGCGGTCGAGAAAGTGCTCGCCGATGGGGTGCGCACCGGGGACCTTCTGAACGAAGAGGGCGTGAAGCCGGTTTCGACCAGCGAAATGGGCGACGCGGTAATCGCAGCCCTGAACGCCAGCCTCTGATCTGAAGCGTTTCGCTTTGGTCCTGAAAAGTGATGAAACGGCCCGCCTTCCGGCGGGCCGTTTTCATTTTGCGACCGGGACAGGGGGTTTCTGACCCTTCCCACGGCTCCCATGCATTTTGGGGCTTGCAGCGCCCGCGTATTGAGGCTATTTCGCACGCCACGGTCGGGCTGTAGCGCAGCCTGGTAGCGCACCTGCTTCGGGAGCAGGGGGTCGGAGGTTCGAATCCTCTCAGCCCGACCAATTCAGCAAAGGCCCCGCTTCGGGGCCTTTTGTTTTTTCCCGACATCCTGACTAAAACGTTTCGGCTTTAGCCCCGATTTCGGATCGCCCCCGGCGTGGTGCCGAACCAACGCTGAAAGGCGCGGAAAAACGCGCTGGGTTCCGCATAGCCCACCCGCCCGGCAATCTCCGCCACCGGCAGATCGGTCTTCTTCAACAGCGACAGCGCCAGATTGCGGCGACGCTCTTCCTTGATTTCACCAAAACTCTGCCCCGCCTCTTTCAGGCGCCGATGCAGGGTCGAGGTCGACAGGCCCAGTCGCTGAGCAATCTCATCCACACCGGGCCAGCCCCCGACCTCTCCCAGCGACAGCTCTGCCACCACCCGCGCCTTGATCCCGTCCCCGTGGCGATAGCCGGACAGGAACGCGGTGGGGGCGGATTTCAGAAACACCTTCAGCGCCCGGTCCGAGCGGTTGATCGGTTTGCGCAGATATTTGCGCTCAAATTCCAGGCGGGCCACAGGGGCGGAAAACACCACCGGCACGCCAAAGAAATCCCCGTAATCATTGGTGCCTTCCGGGGCTGCACAGGGGAACTGGATGCGTTGGATCGGGATCCGCTCTCCGATCAGCCAGCAGTTCAGCGCATGCAGGATGGTAAAATAAAGCCGGTAGGCAAAGGCCGATTTCGGCGCGCCTTCTTCGCGCAGCGTCACCTCGGCATGTCGCCCCTCAACAGAAAGCGTCCCGGCCGGGTCCTCCAGCACCACTGTCAGAAAGCGCAACGCCCGGGCCACCGCCACCTCAAGGGTCGGCGCGTGGCGGGTTGCGTGGCCAAGCAGGGTAAAACTGCCCGGCCGCATCGGACGGGCAGCAAGGCCAAAGAACTCATCGCGCATGCGAAAGGACAGCTCCAGCCAGATCTGACCGAACTGGTCCGGGGTCAGATGCTGCAGGTCCTGTTCGGGGATACCCAAATCCTGGATCAGCGCCCCCATATCCACCCCCGCCAGACGGCCACATTCAATTGCTTCCGCTGCAAATGCTGCAGGGATCGGGGCGCTGGACATCTGCGCGGGCGGTGGTGACTGCATGGGGGTGGGCATCACAAATCGTATGGCATTTCATGTCAAATTTCTGAAACATTGTGGCATCGCGTGCGAGTGATTTCAACTTTAGGATCAGGGAATCACTTTGACCGGCACCGCAACACGCCCCGGAAAGATCAGGCCGGACAGATCAGGAGAGACAAACATGCTTGACGAAACCCAATCCGCCATCCGCGACATGGCCGCGCAATTCGCCCGCGAACGCCTGTGGCCCGGCGCCGAGGAACGCGACCGCACCAAGGCCTTTCCCCGCACGGAACTGGACGAAATGGGTGAGCTGGGCTTTCTCGGGATGCTGGTGCCGGAAGAATATGGCGGGATTGAACTGGACGCGGTGACCTATGCCAGCGTGGTCGAGGAAGTGGCCGCAGGTGACGGCGCCTGTTCGACCATCCTGTCGGTGCACAGCTCGGTCGGCTGCGGCCCGATCGTGAAATACGGCACCGAGGCCCAGAAACAGAAATACCTGCCGAAGCTGGCCTCGGGCGAATGGATCGGCGGCTTTGCCCTGACCGAACCGCAGGCAGGCTCGGACGCCTCGAAACTGCGCACCACGGCGGTGCGGGACGGGGATCATTACGTGCTGAACGGCGCCAAGCAATTCATCACCTCAGGCAAGAACGGCAAGGTGATCATCGTCTTCGCCGTGACCGACAAAGACGCCGGATCGAAAGGCATCAGCGCCTTTATCGTGGAAACCGACATGCCGGGGTATGAGGTCGTCCGGGTCGAGGAAAAGCTGGGGCTGCATTCCTCGGACACCTGCCAACTGTCATTTGAAAACATGCGGGTGCCGGCCGAAAACCTGCTGGGTCAGGAAGGCGAAGGCTACAAGATCGCCCTGGCCAATCTGGAAGGCGGACGCATCGGCATCGCCTCACAGGCGGTGGGCATGGCCCGCAAAGCGCTGGAATGCGCGCTGGAATATGCGCAGGAACGCAAGGCGTTCGGCAAGGAGATCGCCCAGCATCAGGCCGTTGGGTTCCGGTTGGCTGACATGGCCACCAAGGTCGAAGCGGCACGCCAATTGGTGCATCTGGCTGCAGCCCGCCGCGATGCGGGCCTGCCCGCCCTGCGCGAAGCCTCGATGGCGAAACTCTTTGCCACCGAAATGGCCGAGGAAGTGTGCTCAGCCGCGATCCAGACCTTCGGCGGCTATGGCTATCTGCGCGACTATCCGGTTGAGCGTATCTATCGCGACGTGCGCGTATCGCAAATCTATGAAGGCACCAGCGACATTCAGCGCCTTGTGATTTCCCGCGACCTGATCGCCAATCCCGGCCCACGCTGAAGCATTTTCACAGGAGGGGGCGGCCCGTCTGCCCTCTCCTTTCCCTGTGTTCCTCTGCCCCGCGTTCCGAACTGTCCCGGCACAGGCCCGGCCCAAGATCATCTGCGCAGAATGCGTTGCGGAACAAACATGTGTTTCAGGTTTTTCCCGAAACGCTGTAGGCATAACGCATCCCAGCAAGGAGTCCCCGGATGACCGAGCGTTTTGCCCGCACCCCCGAACCGCCCTACTACGCGGTGATTTTCACAAATCAGCTTAGCAAAGAGGATGCGGGTTACGCCGAAATGGGCGATCGCATGTATGCGCTGGCGCTGGAAGAACCCGGTTGCCTGGGCGCAGAAAGCACCCGCGACACAGCCAATTTCGGCATCACCGTCTCCTATTGGGACAGCGAAGACAGCATCCGCGCCTGGAAAGCCAATGCCAAACACCTCGTGGCCCAGAAACTGGGGCTTGAGCGGTGGTACAGCCATTTCGAACTGCGCGTGGCAAAGGTCGAACGGGCCTATGCAGGGCCGGAGGGACGCAGCCTGCCCGAAAGCTGAAACCGCGCTTCAAAGCTGGTGAAATTGGCTGTAGCATCGCCGCATGACCCGGCTTTTGATTGTCTATCACTCCCGCACCGGCGGCAGCCAGCAGATGGCGCAGGCCGCTTGTCAGGCCGCCCGTGGCGAGGTGGAAGTGGTGCTGAAACCAGCCCATGAGGCCGGCCCGGACGACCTCATGGCGGCTGATGGCTATCTCTTCTGCGCGCCCGAGAACCTCGCTGCCATTTCCGGCGAGATGAAAGAGTTTTTTGACCGCTGCTATTACCCGGTGCTGGGCCGGATCGAAGGGCGGCCATATGCGCTGATGGTCTGTGCCGGATCAGATGGCGAAAACGCGTTGCGGCAAATGGCGCGCATTGCAACCGGGTGGCGGCTCAAAGAGGTTCAGCCGGGGCTGATCATCTGCACCCATGCCCAGACACCTGAGCAGATCCTCGCGCCAAAAACCATTTCCGACACAGATCTGGAACAATGCCGTGCATTGGGTCTGGGGCTGGGCGCGGGGCTGGCCATGGGAATATTCTGACCTTTTTTCGGCGTTGGAAGCAGCCCAACCACCCCCGTCAGGAAAATGCCATTTCCGCTCAACAAAGGCTGGATTTAGCGCCAACAATGCTTCAGAAGGGGGCAGTTTGTCGCGGCTCCAAGCGGGGCACAGACCCTGTATCGCGCACATATCACCCATTGAAGAAGTGAGGGGAAGATGACTGATACAACCGACGTTCGCGGGGCAAACGACCTGTCGAACACTGAATATTCCTTTGGCGCAAAACAGGCGCTGATCGGCGCGCAAATGCTGTTCGTGGCCTTTGGGGCCCTGGTGCTGGTGCCGCTTCTGACCGGGCTGGACCCGAGCGTGGCGCTGTTCACGGCGGGGCTTGGCACGCTGATTTTCCAGATCACCACCCGCGGCAAGGTGCCGGTCTTCCTGGCCTCATCCTTCGCCTTTATCGCACCGATCATTTATGGGGTGCAGACCTGGGGCATGGCTGCCACCACCGGGGGGCTTGCGGCCGCCGGTCTGCTTTATGTCGCACTCAGCTTTGCGATCCGCATTTTTGGCAGTGATTTCCTGCACAAGCTGCTGCCGCCGGTTGTAGTTGGTCCGGTGATCATGGTGATCGGCCTGTCGCTGGCGCCGGTTGCGGTCAACATGTCCACCGGTGTGGCCGGGGATGCGCAGATCGTGCCCAAGGGCATTGCCCTGATCCTTGCCGCGGTCTCGCTTGGGGCGACCATGATCACCGCCATTCTCGGCCGTGGCATCATGCGTGTGGTGCCGATCATTGTCGGTGTGATTGCGGGTTACGTCACCGCGCTCATCATCGGGGCGATCACCGGCGAAAGCCTGATCAACACCGCGCCCCTGGCAGGTGCTGCGTGGTTCGCGGTGCCGGGTTTTGTCGCGCCCGAGTTCAACCTTGCGGCCATCCTGTTCATCCTGCCCGTGGCCATCGCCCCTGCGATTGAGCATTTCGGCGATATCCTCGCAATCGGATCAGTCACCAAAAAGGATTATATCGAGAACCCCGGCATCCAGAACACCATGCTGGGGGATGGCCTTGCCACCACCGCAGCGGGCCTGCTGGGCGGTCCCCCCAACACCACCTATTCCGAAGTGACCGGCGCCGTGACCCTGACCCGCGCCTTCAACCCGGCGATCATGACCTGGGCTGCCATCTTTGCCATCGCATTGTCATTTGTCGGCAAGCTGGGCGGCGCACTTGGCACCATCCCGATGCCCGTCATGGGCGGCATCATGATCCTGCTCTTTGGGATGGTCACCGTCGTGGGCCTGACTGTTCTGATCCGCCTGGGCGACCATCTGCAGGACGCGCGCAACATGGTGATTGTCTCGACCGTGCTGATCATCGGCATCGGTGGGCTGACGCTGGAATTCGGAGATGGCTTCACCCTGGCCGGCATTGGCCTGTCCGGTGTGGCCGGGCTGGTCCTGAACCTGTTCCTACCCCGTCAGAAACCCGAATAACCACAGCAATATCCAAAGCAAGAACGCGCGCCCATCCGGCGCGCGTTTTCTTTTGTCTTCTTTTGTCCGAAACAGGAAGCCCCCGGCTCTTACCCGTAATTCTTCCGGCGCGACATTTTCCCGATCCCCGGATTCATCGAATTGGTCGGATCGACCGATTTGTAAAACGCCGCAAGATCGGGTTTGGCCGGGTAAAGATGCCCCACGTTATGCTCAGCCGGATATTCCGCTCCGCGCGCATCCAGGATCTTCAGCATCGCCGCTTTCAGCGCCTTGGGATCCGCCCCCTTTTTCACGATGTAATCCTGATGCAGCACATGGCACATGAAATGGCCGTAATAGAGCTTGCTCACAAGCTGGTCGGAAATCTCGGCGGGCAGTTCTTCAAACCAGTCCCGGTCATTGCGGCGCAGAGCGATATCAAGCGCAAGGATGTCTTCGACCTCATCGCGATGCACATTCATATACCGCACCGCGGCACCCGCAGCGGCAAAGCGGTGCAGCCCGGCCATCTTGGCCTCACGCGGGTCACATTCGAAATAGTCCAGCCGCCCTTGCCCGGACATCTCCGCCAGCAGCGCCTGCGCCTCTTCAATGCCGCCATCGCGCATTTTCAGGATCAGGTGGTGGGGATACTGGCCACGAAAATCACGCATCCGCGCAGGCAGGATATCCGGCCAGATCCGGGCAAGCATCTGCATGAATTTATCGGTGAAGTTTGCCATCCCCGGCACATGCGCCAGCCGCGCATCCACCGCACCCTTCATGGCAAAGAACATCGGCAAGCGATCGGTGCCCAGCTTGTCGATCATTACCATCGTGTCCTTGCCGTAACGATCCGAGAGGTCAAACACCTCTTCATGCATATATTCGGCGGAGACCGGCAGCGTGTCGAAATCGGCCAGGATCCGGCGGCGCAGCTCTGTCAGGGCGGCGGTGTCCTTGGTGCCGACATAAAAGGTCCGCTCATCCGCATTCATCGGATAGGTATCGAGCCGCACGGCAAACACGGCAAGTTTCCCGGCACAGCCCGCGGCCTCGTAAAGGCGGGACTTGTCGGCATTGAACCGCGCCGGTGTGTCCGCCTCCACATTCCGCACCCGGCGGGCATAATCCGTGTCTGACGCTTTGCGGTTTGAGCTTTCCAGATCCGCGGAAGAATAATCCCCCTGTTCCAACCGGGTCAGGATCTCTTCCGGAGTTTTTCCCAGCTGGATCCCAAGATGGTTGACCAGCTCCAGCCGCCCCTCTTCGGTAATGCGGGCAAAAAGGGAGAGCTCAGTATAGGACGGGCCGCGTTCCACCAGCGAACCGCCGGAATTGTTACACACGCCGCCCACCACGGACGCCCCGATGCAGGAGGACCCGATCACCGAATGGGGCTGACGCTTGAGCGGTGCGAGCAGTTTTTCAAGCGCAAACAAGGTGGACCCCGGAAAGGAAATCACCTGCGTGCCATCCTTGATCAGCTGCAACCGATCCATGCGGCGCGTGTTGATCAAGACCACGTCGCGATCATAACGCCCCTTTGGGGTCGACCCTTCGGTCAGACCCGTATTGGCCGCCTGCATGATCACAATCTTGTCCGCCGCCACGCAGGCCTCTAGCACCTTCCACTGTTCAAGCAGCGTGCCCGGCTGCACCACCGCCAGCGCCTCGCCCTCTCCTGAACGAAACCCCTTGCGAAAGCGTGCGGTGCGGCGCGCACCTGTGAGCACATGCCGGCGCCCACAGATGTTTTGCAATCGCGCGATGAGATCCTGATCGGTCATGGTCCCACCATTTCTCAATAGGCGACCGATGGCAACCAGGTGGCAAGCGCGGGCCAGAGGAAGACCAGCATCAGGCCCAAGAGCTGCAAGAGCACGAAGGGAATGATGCCCTTATAGATGTCGGTCAGCCGGATCTCGGGCGGGCAGACCCCCTTGAGATAAAAGAGCGCAAAGCCAACCGGCGGCGTGAGGAACGAGGTCTGAAGCGTCACGGCCACAAGGATCACGAACCACACCAGCGCCGGTTCATCAATCGCCCCAAATCCGGGGATATCCAGCCCCAGCGCGTTCACGATCGGGCGCATCAAAGGCAGCACAATCAGGGTGATCTCGATCCAGTCCAGGACAAACCCCAGAAGGAAGACGATGAAAAGGATCATGAAGACCGTGCCATTGGCACCCAGCCCCGCGCCGTGGATCATATCTTCGATCAGCGCGTCGCCCCCCAGTTCCCGCAGCACATAGCTGAAGACAGTCGCGCCAAGGAAAATCGCGAAGATATAGGCGGTGGTGTTGAACGTGGCCTTGAGCACATTCAACAGCTTGCGCAGCGTGAGCTTGCGATAGCCCAGCGCCAGAAGGGTCGCGCCAAGCGCGCCCACGCCAGAGGCTTCGGTCGGCGTGGTCAGGCCTGCAAAGATCGAACCCAGCACGGCGAGGATCAGGCCCAGCGTTGGCAAGACCGCAATCAGCACGTCTTTTACAGCAGCCCAGTCCGGGCGGGTTGCACCCTCGGGCACCGGGGCCACGTCGCGTTTGATCAGGGCGATCACGAAGATATAGGTCAGATACAGCGCGCCGATGATCACACCGGGGAAGACGGCTGCCATGAACAGATCCCCCACCGACAGCGCCATCTGGTCCGCCATGATCACCAGCATGATCGAGGGCGGGATGAGGATGCCCAGCGTGCCCGAGGCAGACACCACACCGGCCGCAAGGCTGGGCGAATATTTCTGCTCCATCATCGACGGCAGCGACAGAACACCCAAGAGCACGACGGAGGCGCCGATAATGCCGGTCGAGGCTGCAAGGATGATGCCGATCATGGTCACGGTGATCGCCAGCCCGCCGCGCACGGTGCCAAACAGGCGCTGCATCGCGGTCATAAGGCGTTCCGCCACACCGCTTTCATCCAGCATCAGCCCCATGAAGATGAACATTGGCAGGGCCACCAGAACCGCGTTCGACATGGTGGCATAAACCCGGTTCACCACGGCGCCAAGGGTCAGGTAATCCAGCCCGGTAAAGGTGCTTTCCAACCCGGTCCACAACATCAGGTCATTGTCGAAAAGATAGGCCAGCCCGCAATAGGCCACCCCAACCCCGGCTAGGGTCCAGGCCACCGGAAAGCCGGTGAACAGGAGCGCAATAAAGGTGAGGAACATGGCAATGACCAGCTTTTCCTCGGTGCTTTCCACCAGGAAGGTCAGGCCGGTGGCCACCACGGCAAAACCCACCAGCGCCCAGAGGATCAGGCGCAGGTCCTTGCCCTCGCGTTCCTCGCTATGGGCGACGAAAATGGCGTGGGCGTCATGGATCAGACGCGCGATGGCAGCCAGCGCCAGCAGCACGAAACTCGCCGGGATCACCGCTTTCAGCGCCCAGCGTGCCGGCAGGCCAGTGGGGCTGTCGGAGCGTTCATTCACCCGCCAGCTTTCGTAAAAGTAATCATAGCCCTGATCGACCATCAGGTAGATGAACGGCACCAGCAAAGCGAGGATCCCGATCACCTCAATCACCCGCTGGGCCCGGCGGCTCAGCTGCATATGCAGGATATCGACGCGCACATGGCTGTCGGTGACCAGCGCATAGGAAATACCGACCATCGTCACCAACCCGTAGAAATGCCACTGCACCTCGTCGAGCTTGGGCAGGTTCACGTTGAACAGATAGCGCAGCGCCACCTGGGTCACGATCGCGGCCACCAGCAGAAGGTTCGCCCACATCACCAGATTGCCAACGGTTTTGACGGTCTTGTCGATGGCAACGGCGGTCACCTGCGTGTCGCGGTCTTCATGCTCCAGGATGTGCTCATACACATCAATCGGATCCAGATCGGGATCATTTGGGGCGGGAATATTCTGGGTCACGTTCTGGGCCATGGGGCGTCCTCCTCAGAAACTTGCGCGCAAATGGCGCGGGTCACAGGATGGAAAAGTCACAAACAAATGCGGGAAAAGGGGCGCGGCAGAAAGGCGCCGCGCTAAGGTGTGGGGGGCAGGTAGGCCACCGCCCCCCGTTTGCCTTATTGGCGCAAGAATGGGTTACTTGCGCGGGAGGAAGGCATTTTCCTTCCAGATGGCATAGCCATCGCGGAATTCGGTCATGTCACCCAGAACCTTGGCGAAGAAGGCGTCATTTGCCGCCTCTTCCTGTGCCACGGCGTCCCAGTTTTCGCGGAAGGTGGCGAGCATCTCATCATTCCATTTCTTGATCTCGACACCGTTGTTTTCCACGTTGTCGATCAGGGCCGCGTGCTGGATCGCTTCCCCTTCAGCAAAACTGTCGGTCATCGAAGCCTTACAGGCGTTTTCAATGATGGCCTTGTGCTGGTCAGAGGCTTCGTTCCACACGTCCTTGTTGACCAGAAGTTCAAACACGGTGGCCTGCTGGTGCCAGCCGGGGAAGTAGTTGTATTTGACCAGTTTGTGGAACCCCAGACGCGCGTCGATGGCGGGCATAGAAAACTCGGTTGCGTCGATGGCGCCCTTCTCAAGCGCCGGGAAGATTTCACCGCCCGGCAGCAGCGAGGTCGCCACGCCAAGACGTTGCATCACTTTGCCGCCCAGGCCAAAGAAACGCATCTTCAACCCGTCCAGATCACCCGGCTGGTTGATCTCTTTTGCAAACCAGCCCGAGGTTTCCGGGGCGATGATCGCGCAGGGCAGCACTTTGACGTTGAACCCGGCCTGATCATACATTTCCTGATACAGGGTCATGCCGTTGCCATAGTAAAGCCACGCCATATATTCCCCCGCTTCGGGGCCGAAGGGCACGGCCGAAAACAGCGGTGCGGCCGGGATCTTGCCGGCCCAATATCCGGCGGTGGTGTAACCCGAATTGATCTTGCCCGAGCTGACTGCATCAAGGATTTCAAACGGCGGCACCAGCTTGCCCGGCTCATACACTTTCATCTTGAGCGAACCGCCCGACATGAGCTGCAGCTGTTCGGCCACACGTGGAATGGGCGATCCCAGACCGGGCAGAGCGGTCGAGAAAGCAATCGGGGTTTTCAACAGAAGTTTATCAGCGGCTTCCGCAATCGGTGCGGTCAGCATGGTGGCGGCAATGGCCACCGATGTCAGGGTCTTTTTCATGTGTATCTCCTCCAAGATGCAAGCAGACCGCCTCCACGGCTGCCCTGTGCCATTGGCACTCCCTAAATTGGTCAATATTCTTTACCACCAATTTATGTCAACAAATTAATTTACCAGTTAAACCTTTCCACCCGAGCCACGTGCTCATCCCGGCCGGATGGAGGAAGGACCGGGAAATCCCGAAAAAACCGATCTGCATCAGCGCATTGAAGCAAGAATTGCCGCAGGAAATTCCCCCAACTTTCCTTTGAGATCCGGGGCAAAAGCGGTAAAGATAAATGACAACCGGCACAGTTCAGGGGATGCAGGACATGGGGGATACAAGCCCATTTGAGCAGGTGGGGCACGAATCGATTGCCGAAGCCGTGGTGCACCAGATCGAGCAGATGATCGTCGACGGTATCCTGAAAGAAGGGCGCAAACTGCCCTCGGAACGTGAGCTGGCCGAGGCGATGGGTGTCTCTCGTCCGAAGCTGCGCGAGGCATTGCAGACACTGGAAGATCGCGGACTGGTCCATGTGCGCCATGGCGAGGGCACCTTCATCGCCACCCTTTCAGGCCGCGCCATGTCCCCTGCCATGCTGGCCCTTTATGCCCGCCATGGCAGCGCCTTTTACGACTATCTGGAATATCGCTCGGAACAGGAGGCATTTGCCAGCCGCCTTGCTGCTGAGCGCGCCACCTCCTCAGACAAGGAACGTCTGAAGGACATCATGAACGATCTTCAGGCCGCGTGGGAAACCGGCGATGCCGAGGCCTCAAGCGAGGCCGATCTCGCGCTGCATGTGGCGGTGGTGGATGCCAGCCAGAACACCACGCTGATCCACATGATGAGTTCAATCTACGATCTCACCCGACAGGGGATTTTCTACAATCGCAAATTCCTACGCACGATGGACGGCAGCGGACGGATGCTTCTGGATCAACACCGCGAGATTGTGCATTCCATTCTGGACGGCGACCCCGACCGCGCAGAAAAGGCCGCGCGGGACCATCTGAAATTCGTGGAAACCAGCTTTCGCCTCGGTCAGGAGCAAAAGCTGCGCGAAGAGCGCGCCGCCAAGAGACGGCAACTGTCGCGGGACTGACGTTTGGACACGGGAACATGCCGCTGCTGGCGGTGACAAAGCTGTCTTTGGGTGCTAATTCAACGGCGCCTCAGACCCAACCGGGCCTGTTTGGCAAGACGGAATGAACCTGAACAGAGGGGCGGGGCGCAGATTGGCACAGGATGTCAAATATGTCTTTGATCTGGACGGCACCCTGACACGGGTGGAGACCCTGCCGTTGATCGCGCGCCATTTCCATATTGAGGAAGAGATTGCCGAGCTGACCGAACGCACCATTCGCGGCCATATTCCGTTTGAAGACAGCTTTCTGAAACGGGTTGGGATCCTCGGGCAGTTTCCCGTGAGTGAGGTGGATCAGCTGCTGGCGGATATCCCTTTGTTCGAGGGGCTGCTTGAGTTCATTCAGCGCCGGCAAAGTGACTGCATCGTCGCCACGGGCAATCTGGATGTCTGGATTTCCACCCTGCTCATGCGTTTTGGTTGCCAGGTTCACAGCTCGCGCGGGCAGGTTGTTGATGGCAAAGTATCTGGCGTCACACATATCCTGCGCAAATCCGATGTCGTGGCGGATTTGCAGGCCCGCGGAAATTATGTGGTTTTTGTGGGCGACGGGGACAATGATGCCGGGGCAATGCGCCTGGCAGACCTGTCAATTGCCTGTGGGCTTGTGCATGAGCCAGCCGAAGCGGTGATTGCCGCGGCTGATCACATCGCATATCGCGAGACACGGCTGCTTGACCTGCTGGCAGACGTTACCACCCCGGCCTGACCCTAAAGAAAAAGAGGGCCGCAGCCCCCTTTTCCCATCCGTATCAGCCGTCTTTGTTCAGCTCTTTCGCGTGCAGCCAATCGGCGTGTTTGGGCGCCTTTTTGGTCACGGACCATTCGTTCAGCATGTCCCATTTCACCTCATCCATGCGCTTCAGCATGGCTTCTTCCTCCGGGTCCGGACAGGCCAGTTCGACACGATGCCCGTTCGGATCGAAGAAATAGATCGAGTGGAAGATCGAATGGTCGGTCACGCCGAGCACTTCAACGCCATTTGCTTCCAGATGCTCTTTGAACTCGATCAGCGTGGCGCGATCTTTCACCTTGAAGGCGATATGCTGCACCCAGATCGGCGTGTTCAGATCCCGGCCCATTTCCGCCTTTGTCGGCAGTTCAAAAAAGGCAAGCACATTGCCCATGCCCGCATCCAGGAAGATATGCATATAGGGGTCGGGTTCATGGGTCGAGGGCACATGGTCTTCGGCAATCGCCAGAATGAAATCCATGTTCAGCATTTTTCCATACCATTCCACGGTCTCTTTGGCGTCTTTGCAGCGATAGGCAACGTGGTGGATCTGTTCGATTTTCATGGGTGCGGTCTCCTCTCCCGGCGGGCATTCTTAACGGGTGCACTATCGGGATCCATGTGGCGCCTGTCAAGTTCATTTCATTTGCAACGATTTTTTCGAAAGAAAGCCCCACCCGCGTCACGCAGATGGGGCAGGCGTGGTCTTCCGAGATCAGCCCTGCGCGCTGAAATGGTCAAACGCAGCGCGCGCCTTGGCGGAATAGGCCAGCGACGGGCCACCACCCATATAGGTCGCCATGGCCAGCGCCTCGTTCAATTCCTCGACCGAGGCCCCCAGCCGCACCAGATGCTGCACATGAAAGCCAATGCAACTGTCACAGCGGGTTGCGATCGCAATCCCCAATGCGATGAATTCCTTTGTCTTTTCCGAAAGTGCCCCGTCCTTCTTGGCGGCCACACCCATTTGGGTGAACCCTTTCATCGTGTCCGGCACATCCTTGCCGAAACGGCCAATATTGCCCACGGTTTCTGCCATGAATCCATCCCACCACTCCTTCTGGTCTTCTCTGCACTCACCCATATTGGCGGGAAAAGAGGCGAAGGGAAGTCCGGTGACGAAGAGGTGACAGGGACGTGATCACCCCGGTGGCACTGCGCGATCAGACCCCGCGCTCATCCGCCCCCATACGCCGTTCCAGCCAGCGCACGGCGGAGGAGATGATCAGCACCAGCACGAGATATTCGAGAATCAGCAACGAATAGATTTCCAGCGGACGATATTCCGTGACCACCAGCTCATTGGCGCGGCGGGTCAGTTCCTGCATGCCGATCACCGAGGCAAAGGCCGACATTTTCACGATATAGATAAACTGGTTGGCCAATGGCGGTAGAATCCGGCGCACCGCCTGTGGCAAGATCACATGGCGCATCGCCTGCGCCTTTGTCAGGCCAACAACCTGCGCCGCTTCGCTCTGCCCGCGGGGCACGGACTGGATCCCTGATCGGAAAATCTCGGCCGTAAAAGCACTATCCGAGATCGCCAGGGTGATCACGGCCCCCCAGAATGGATCGATATTCAAAGAGATGCCGACGGATTTCAGCACAACCGGCAGGCCGTAAAACACCCAAAACAACATTGGCAGCAAAGGGATCGCACGGACGAACTCAACATAAATCCGGTTGGGCAGACGGATCCAGCGATTGGGCGACAGGCTGGGCAGGGCCACGAAAAGCCCGATCATGATCGAGGCCCCCGCCGCCAGCAAGGACACCTGAATGGTCGAGGAAAACCCGCGCATCAGAAACTGGATATTGGTCCAGCCCGCCTTTGTGGTCGGGTCGATCACATACCAACCCCAATTGCCGGGTTGGCTTGCACAGCCCGCAAGCAAGGCCAGAAGGGCAAAGGGCAGAATTCGTTTCATCATATCGCCCTCAATGGCTCAGGATCTTGTTGAGGAAATCCGCAAAGCGGGAGGATTTTGGCGCCGTGAACACTTGGTCCGGCGTCCCCACCTCAACCAGTTCTCCACCATCCATAAAGGCAATCCGATCCGCCACCCGGCGGGCAAACCCCATTTCATGGGTCACGCAGATCATGGTCATGCCATCTGCCGCCAGCTCCTCCATCACCTCCAGCACCTCGGCAATCATTTCCGGGTCCAGGGCTGAGGTCGGTTCGTCAAACAGCATCACCTTGGGCTCCATGCAAAGCGCGCGCGCAATCGCCACCCGCTGCTGCTGCCCCCCCGACAGCTGCCCCGGTTTTTTCGCCGCCTGATCGGGGATCTTCACCCGTTCCAAAAGCGCCCGCGCCCGCTCCTCTGCCGCGTGGCGGGTCAGGCCCATTGCACGGATCGGCCCCAGGGTGAGGTTGTCCAGAACGCTCAGATGCGGAAACAGGTTGAATTGCTGAAACACCATGCCAACATCCCCGCGCCCAACATCGGCGGGGCCCCCGCCAAGCACACGCAGCTCTCCTCCTTCAAAGGGTTCGAGATTGGCAATGCAACGCACAACGGTGGATTTGCCCGACCCGGACGGTCCGCAGATCACCAGTTTCTCACCAGCCGCCACCTCAAGCGTCACATCCTTGAGCACCTGAAACTCGCCAAACCATTTGTTCAGCCCGTTCACCCTCACCGCAGCCTGCATCGCGCTTCCTTACAAGTGATCACCAATCCGTGAGGTGGTGACGACAATTCACATTTTGTTCTAATATAAAGAAACGAACCGCATCTGATAGCCCAAAGCGTTTCACGGCGCACCGTTTCACAGGGTTGTGACAAAATGCGTGCAACATGAATATGATACCTGCACCTCACCCTTGGAGCTGGCCAAACAGACAGGCCAAACAGACGGGGTCGCACATAAGAAAAGGAACCCTTCCATGGCATTTCTACGAACCCTCGGCGCAGCCCTGATCGCTGGTCTGGCCTTTGCCGCCCCAGCGCAGGCCCAGTCCGCCCTGAATGACATTCTGTCCAACGGTGTTTTGAAAGTTGGCACCACCGGCGACTGGAACCCGATGTCCGTGCGCGACCCGGCCACGGAAAGCTATAAAGGCTATGACATTGATGTCATGACCGAGCTGGCCAAGGATCTTGAAGTTGAGCTGGAATTTGTACCAACCGACTGGAAGACGCTGGTGAACGGGATCGTTGCAGGCAAATACCACATGACCGGATCCGCTTCGATCTCCCCCTCCCGCATGAAAGTGGCGGGCTTTTCCAACCCCTATATCTCGGTGCAGATCGGGCCCTACACAACCGAAGACAAGCTGGGCCGGTTTACGGATTTCGCCTCGATCAACACACCGGACGTGAAAGTGGCAACCACCCTGGGCACCTCATTTGAGAAAATGGTGCGGGACTGGTTCCCAAACGCAGATATCAAGGTGGTTGAGGCCCCGGCCCGCGGGTATCAGGAAGTGATCGCAGGCCGGGCTGACGTCTTCATCACCTCAAACATCGAAGGCGCCACGCTGACCGAGAAATTCCCGCAGATCCGCCGGATGGAGGTCGACGCCCCCGCGCGCCCCACGCCAATTGCAATGATCCTGCCGCAGGCTGATCAGGTCTGGATCAACTATGTGAACAACTGGATCAAGCTGAAACAGGAGAAGGGGTTCTTCGCGGCCACCGCCGCCAAATGGGGCCTCCAGTAAGAACGCATAAAATCTGCGCTGCGAAACGGGGGCTTCGGCCTCCGTTTTTCTTGCACACCTCAATTGGATCCAAAATCCACTTGACGAAAGCGCCCCGTCATGCGCCCATGACCCACGATCACATGAAGGACTGCTGATGGACTACTCCGCCCGCCTGACCCGCCTGCGCCAGAAAATGCATGACACCGGAACCGATCTGGTGGCAGTGGGGCCAACCAGCCATCTGGCCTGGCTGACCGGGCTGGATCCGCACGGGGATGAGCGCCCGGTGCTGTTGCTGATCACACAGGATCAGGCCGAATTTCTGATGCCTGCCCTGAATGCCGACAGCGTGCGCCAGCACACAGCACTGCCCTTCACCACCTGGAAAGACGCTGACGGGCCGCACGGCGCGCTGGAGGATATCCTCACCCGCCTCACCCTGCCCGCCCGGCCGAAACTGGCTCTGGACGAAATGATGCGCTCCGACTTCTCCTTCCTGCTTCTGGACAAACTGCCCGGGGCCACACATGGCTTCATGCAAGACACAATCGGGGCGCTGCGAAAGGTCAAGGAACCCGCCGAATATGAGGCGCTGAAGGCAAGTCACCTTGCCAACGACATCGCTCTGACCCGCGCCTTTGACGGGCTGCACGAAGGGATGAGCGAAGAGGACGTGGCCGCGATCATTGCCGCCACCTACGCCGAACATGGCGCAGAGGTCGAGTTCATCAACGTGGCCTTCGGCCCCAACGGCGCCTTCCCCCATCACCACACTGGCCCAACCACGCTCAGCCGAGAGATGGCCGTGCAGATTGATTGCGGGTGCCGCCACATGGGATATCCCGCCGACAACACCAGATGCGGCTGGTTCGGCACACCAACCGATCACTACAAAGAGATTTTTGCCATCGTCGAGCAGGCTGTCAAAGCCGGACTGGCCGCAGCCAGACCCGGCGCAACCTCGGGCGACGTCGACAAGGCCGCACGGGACGTGATCATTGCCGCAGGCTACGGCGAAACCCTCGCGGCCCGCGTTGGTCACGGGCTTGGGCTTGATCTGCATGAAAAGCCCGACATCGTGTCAAACTCAGATGTCGTGCTCGAAGAAGGCAATGTCTTTTCGATTGAACCCGGCATCTACCTTCTTGATCAGTTCGGCATCCGCCTAGAAGAGATTGTGATCCTGCGCGCCACCGGCCCCGAGGTTTTTTCCAACCTCCCCCGCGACATGGTCATCCTCAACTGAACCATTTTCTCCTTGCCAGAAATACTTCGGGGTGAGCCGCGCACGCGGTGAGGGGCAGCGCCCCTCAGGCTCACGAAGTGAGCCACCAAAAGCGCGCTGGAACGTAAGTAAAAGCGCCCTCTACCCACCCGTTGCGCCCGCGCCTTTTCTCCCTGCGGTCGACAGGCTTTGGGGTGGCTCAAACCTGCGGTTTGAGCCTGTGCCTCCGGCGGAGGTATTTGGGGCAAGAAAAAAGGGCGCCGGTTGGCACCCCTTTCCCTTTAGGTTGCACCGTTTTCCGGGTGGAAACAGGCAAACCGATGTGCGCCATCACTCATATCCGGACGTGAGGCACGACAGTCTTCCGTGGCCTTCCAGCAACGTGGGTTGAAGGCACAACCTACGGGCACATTGAGCGGTGAGGGCAGCTCTCCCTCCAGTTTGATCCGCTCCTGTCGGCGGGTCGGATCGGCCATGGGGGTCGCGGACAAAAGTGCCTTGGTATAGGGATGGCGCGGATTTTCGAACACCTCTTCCTTGGCCCCTTGCTCCACCGGTTTGCCCAGATACATCACGATCACATCATCCGCGAAATGACGCACCACTGAGAGGTCGTGGCTGATGAAAAGGTAGGCCAGGTTGAACTTGTCCTGCAGATCGGTGAGCAGGTTCAGAACCTGCGACTGGATCGACAGGTCCAGCGCCGAGACAGGTTCATCAAGGACCAGGATTTCCGGCTCAAGCATCAGTGCCCGGGCCACCGCGATCCGCTGCCGTTGTCCACCCGAGAACATATGCGGGTAGCGGTTGAAATGCTCGGGGCGCAGCCCCACCAGCTCCACCATTTCCCGGGCCCGGCGTTCGCGCTCTTCGGCGGAAATCTCCGGGCGGTTCAGAAGCAGCGGTTCCATCAGGATCTTGCCGATGGTCTGGCGTGGATTGAGCGAACCGTAGGGGTTCTGGAACACGATCTGCACCTTGGCGCGCAGCACCTTGTCGCGCAGTTCATCACCGGGCTGGATGTCCTGCCCGTCAATGGAAAACGACCCCGAGGTGGGTGTGTCGATCATGGTTACGAGGTTGGCGAGGGTGGATTTCCCACACCCACTTTCCCCCACCACGGCAAGGGTGCGACCCGGCACCAGCTCAAAACTGGCGCCATCCAGCGCGCGCACGGTGTGGGGTTGCCCAAACAGGCCAGATTTCACTTCGAAATGGCGGCGCAGGTCGGTTGCGGTCAGGATCGGGGCGCTCATGCCAGGACCTCCTTGAGTTCTTGTGGTTCACCCTGCTCAAGCGGGCGGTGACACAGGGCCTTGCCCAGATCCGCATGGGCCGCGACCGGCGGTTTGGTGCGGCACAGGTCATCGGCAAAAGCGCAGCGGGGCGAGAACAGGCAGCCCTGCGGGCGGTCAAACTGCCCCGGCACAACCCCCGGAATGGTCGGCAAATGCCGCCCGGTGGCCCGTTCCGGCAGGGCCGCAAGCAGGGCCGCCGTATAGGGGTGATGCGGGTTGGCAAAGAGGGAGTTCACCTCCTGCTCTTCCACCCGCTGGCCGGCATATTGCACGCTGACACGTTCCACGGTTTCCGCAACCACACCCATGTCATGGGTGATCAGAATAAGCGCCATGCCTTCAGTTTTCTGCAGATCGATGAGCAGATCAAGGATCTGCGCCTGGATGGTCACATCAAGCGCGGTGGTGGGCTCATCCGCAATCAGCAGCTTGGGTTTGCACGCGAGCGCCATGGCGATCATCACCCGCTGGCTCATCCCGCCCGAGAGCTGGTGCGGGAACACGTTCAGGCGTTTCTTCGGGTCGGGAATGCCGACCTGCTCCATCAGTTCCACCGCGCGGGTTTGCCGCTCGGCCCGGCTCAGATCGGTGTGCTGGCGCAGCACTTCTTTGATCTGAAAGCCTACCGTATAGCAGGGGTTCAGCGATGACATCGGTTCCTGAAAGATCATCGACACATCTTTGCCGATGATCTTGCGACGCTCTTTCGGCGACAGGGTCAGAAGGTCCTTGCCATCAAACTCCATCTTGTCGGCGGTGATGTTGGCGGTCCAGGGCAACAGCCCCATCATAGCGAGCATCGACACGGATTTACCGGAGCCACTTTCGCCCACGATGGCAACCAACTCACCTGCATCCACAGTCATGTCGACGCTGTCCACCGCACGGAAAGGCCCGTTTGCGGTGCGAAACTCGACAGTGAGGTTCTTAATCTCGAGAAGGCTCATGCGTCAGCTCCGTTTCAGCTTGGGATCAAGCGCATCGCGCAGCCCGTCGCCCATCAGGTTGATGGCCAGCACGGACACGAGGATGCAGACACCGGGCAGGGTCACCACCCACCAGGCACGCAGGATGAACTCTCGCGCCTCGGCCAGCATGGTGCCCCATTCCGGTGTGGGGGGTTGCGCGCCCATGCCAAGAAAGCCCAGGGCCGCCGCGTCCAGAATGGCGGTTGAGAACGACAGCGCAGCCTGCACGATGATCGGTGCCAGACAATTCGGCAGCACGGTCACGAACATGGTGCGCAGACGCCCTGCGCCTGCCACTTTGGCAGCGGTCACGTAATCCTTGGTGCGTTCCGAGATCACCGCAGCGCGGGTCAGGCGCACGAAATGCGGCTGCAGAACCAGCGCGATGGCGATCATGGCGTTGATCAGGGACGGCCCAAGAATGGCCACCAGCACCAGCGCCAGAAGCAGCGACGGGAAGGACAGGATGATGTCCATCAGGCGCATGATCAGCGTATCGACCCATTTCGGCGCAAAGCCCGAGATCACGCCGATGATCACCCCGAAGAATGAGGCGATCGACACAACAATCACACCGATGAAGAACGAGAACCGTGCGCCGTGCAGCAGGCGCGACAGCATATCGCGGCCAAGCGGATCGGTGCCCAGAAGGAACTCGGCTGATCCGCCTTCCTGCCAGAATGGCGGCTGCAACAGGTGGTCACGGAACTGTTCGTTCGGGGCATAGGGGGCAATCAGCGGGGCAATCAGGGCGATGATGAAAAACGCCATGAACACATACATGCCGATCACGGCACCCCGGTTTTCGCGGAAATAGCTCCAGAACTCGCGAAGAGGGCTGGGCGGCTGCATCGTTTGGGTTGCGGAGGTATCGGTCATCTCGCTCAGCCCTTTCTGATTTTCGGGTTGATCCAGCCGTAGAGCACATCCACGGTCAGGTTCACGATCATGATGATGGACGCAATCAGCAAAAGCCCGCCCTGCACCACCTGGTAGTCACGGCGGAAAATACTGTCGACCATCCATTTGCCGATGCCCGGCCAGGAAAAGATCGTTTCGGTCAGGATCGCACCGGCAAGAAGCGTGCCGACCAGAAGGCCGATCACGGTCACGACAGGAATAAGCGCATTGCGCAGCGCGTGCTGGCCGTTCACCCGCAAGGGTGACAACCCCTTGGCCTTGGCGGTGCGCACATAATCCTCGCCCAGCACTTCCAGCATCGCCGACCGTGTCTGGCGTGCAATCACGGCCAGCGGGATGGTGGCCAGCACAATGGTCGGCAGGATCAGGTGGCTCACGGCGGAGGCAAACGCGCCTTTCTGTCCCGACAGGAAACTGTCGATCAGCATGAAGCCGGTCACTTCGTCAAAGAAGTACAGGAACGAGATCCGCCCTGAAACAGGCGTCCAGCCCAGGCCGGAGGAAAACACGATGATGAGCAGGAGAGCCCACCAGAAAATGGGCATGGAATACCCGATCAGCGCGCCGGTCATCAGCGCCTGGTCAAAGAACTTGCCCCGGTTGACGGCTGCAATCACACCTGCCGGAATGCCCACCACAATGGCCAGAATGATCGCACAGATCGACAGCTCCAGCGTTGCGGGGAACAGCGCAAAAAACTCGGACACAACAGGTTTCTTGGTCACGAAAGACGTGCCCAGATCGCCCTGCATGACGCCCCAGAGATAGTCGATATATTGTCGCCAGATCGGTTGGTCGAAACCGAACTGTTTGACCAGCTCAGCATAACGTTCTTCGCCGACACCCCGTTCCCCTGCCAAAAGCAGGATCGGGTCACCGGGAAGCAGGCGGATGAAAAGGAAAGAGACGATCGTCACCCCGATGAACGTGGGCACGAAGGTCAGCAGTCTGCGCAGCAGAAAGGACAGCATGGTTGTGGCTCGCTTGAACTGGCGAGGCCGGGCGCATGATGCGCCCGGCCCTTATTTCATTGAAAAACTTATTAGTTTTCGAGGCTTACACCGTAGAAGATGTGACCACCCAGCGGGTCGATCTTATAGCCTTTGACTTCGTTGCGCAGCGGCATGTGCACGATCGAGTGCGCGATGGTTGCCCAGGGCGCTTCACGCTTGAACACAACCTGCGCTTCTTCATAAAGCGCGGTCCGCTTGGCCGGATCGCTTTCCTGCTTGGCCTGTTCGATCAGCGACTGGAACTCATCGTTACACCATTGCGCGCGGTTCGAGCCACCTACACCGTCACAGCCCAGCAGAACGGCCAGGAAGTTGTCGGGGTCGCCATTGTCACCGGTCCAGCCCAGCAGAACAGCACCGTCACGGTCCTTGTCTTTCGAACGCGACAGGTATTCACCCCATTCGTAAGACACAACCTCGGCCTGCACACCAACCTTGCCGAAATCTTCCTGGATCAGCTCAGCCATGCGACGGGCATTCGGGTTGTAGGGACGCTGAACCGGCATCGCCCAGATTTTCATCGACAGATCGGTCACACCGGCGGCTGCCAGCATCTCTTTCGATTTCACCGGATCATAGGGATCGTCCACGATCGCGTCATTATAGGACCAGATCGTCGGCGGGATCGGGTTCTTGGCGATTTTGCCAGCGCCCTGGAACACCACGTCAATGATGGCCTGCTTGTTGATCGCCATGTTCAGAGCTTTACGCACTTCCGGCTTGTCAAACGGCGCAACCATCGAGTTGTACGCCAGATAGCCCACGTTCAGGCCTTCCTGCTCGGTCAGGTTGACGTCAGCATCTGCACGCATGGCGTCAATGTCAGCCGGGTTCGGGTAAGGCATGACGTGGCATTCGCCCGCTTTCAGCTTTTGATAACGCACAGCCGCATCCGGGGTGATCGCAAAGATCAGGTTGTCCACATCCGCTTTGCCGCGGAAGAAGTCCGGGTTGGCGGCATAGCGCACAACGGCGTCTTTCTGATAGCCCACAAACTGGAACGGACCAGTGCCCACCGGCTGCTGGTTCAGGTTTTCAGGCGTGCCAGCTGCCAGCATCGCATCTGCATATTCTTTCGAAACGATCGACGCGAAATCCATGGCCAGGTTCGAGACCATCGGCGCTTCGGGGCGCGTCAGCACGAATTTCACAGTCATGTCGTCGACTTTAACGATCTCTTTGATCAGCGACGGCATCGACATGCCGTTGAAATATTCCCAGGTGCCACCCGACACTTTGTTATACGGGTTCGCTTCGTCACCCTGGCGTTCAAACGTGAAGATCACGTCGTCGGCATTCATGTCACGGGTCGGGGTGAAGTAGGGGGTGGAGTGGAATTTCACACCCGAACGCAGGTGGAACGTATATTCCAGACCATCCTCGGAAACTTCCCAGCTTTCGGCCAGTCCGGGGATCACATTGGTGGTGCCGGTTTCAAATTCGGTCAGACGGTTGTAGATCGCCTTCGACGATGCATCGAACGTGGTGCCCGAGGTGTAAAGTGCTGCATCAAAGCCTTCCGGCGAGCCTTCCGAGCAATAGACCAGCGTGCCACCGGCCAGGGCCGTCGACGCAGTCATGATTGCGGCCGCGGCAAAGCCGGCCAGCGTGAATTGTTTTTTCATGAGTTCCTCCCAATCAGGTCTACGCGCCAAACGGCGCGGAATGGGGGCAGCTTATGAGGAAGATTAACGCAAATCAACACTGATATATCAGCAAAATATTTGCCGCATTAACATGCGTTTACGCAATATTGTTACCGCCACCATGGGGTATTTTGATCTTTTGATAAAGCACCCACCATAAAGTGATTCACCTGACTTTACGGAAAGGTCTTCAAAATTGCGGCGTTACTGATATATTAGTGACACGCCAACACGCGGCCAGCAGCCGGAATCAACCCCATGTCCAACCCGCCCAATCTTGCCACCCAGGCCTATCTCGCGATCGAGGAACGGATCGTGACATTGGTGCTGGAACCCGGATCGCTGATTTCCGAACGCAGTCTGATTGACATGATCGGGCTGAGCCGCACCCCGGTGCGCGAGGCGATGCAACGGCTGTCCTGGGAAGGGCTGATCGAAGTGCGCCCGCGAGCCGGGATCAAAATTGCCGATATTCGCGCCGAAGATTGCGCCAAGGTCACGGAATTGAGGCAGGTGCTGGAGCCACGGCTGGCCCGGTCGGCCGCACGTTTCGCCACCCCCAATCTGCTGGATGACATTCAACAATATCGGCAAATGATGCTGGACAGCCTGCCAGATCAGGATGCCTCACTTTACCTCAAAGCGGATAAAGGGTTTGACGAGGCTTTGATGGGCGCGGCCGAAAACCCCTATCTGACCAATATCCTGGCCCCCCTGCAAACCCATTCGCGCCGCTTCTGGTTTCGCTATTTCTCCCGCGACAGCATGGAGCGTCTGGCACAGGGCCATATCGCGGTCATGGATGCGGTTCTGGCCCGCGATGACCTGCGCGCCTTCCAACAGATGGAAACCCTGATGGGTGTCGTGGCCATCCATGCTCAGGCTTTAAAAGATTGATTTTGCAATCTTCTTTCAGCTGAGAAACCAATTTGAAAATTTTGATCTGCGTCAATCCATTGTTACATTTCACTCGTTAAGATGTTCCTCTATTATCAAGGAACACCCCATGCGCGAAAAGCCCACCAACACCCTGGCGTCACTTCCGTTCTTTTCCCAGTTGTCCCCCCATGTACGCGCCTGCCTGATCAAGAAATCCACCATCCGCAGCCATAAGCGCGGAGAGCTTATCGCCCTGCAAGGCGATCTGAACCCCACATTGAAAATTGTGATCTCTGGCTGGGTCAAGCTTTACCGCCTCACCCAAAGCGGAGAAGAGGCAACCTTGGCGATGCTGAAACATGGTGAAAGTTTTGACGAGGTGCCCGCCCTGTCCTCAAGCGCCGCCTTTCAATCCTCGGAAGCAATCACCGACTGCTCGGTGCTGCATCTCGACCTCAGCGCAATCTGCACCTGCAAAAATGCCTTCGCGGAACTGCATCTTGCTGTGCTGCAGGCCGCGCATGATCACGCCCATGACATGATCCACCATATCGAGCAGCTGAAAGGCCAGACCGGGGCACAACGCCTGTCCGGTTTCCTGCTGGACCTGATCGGCGCGAATGATGGCGGAGAAGAGCTGACCCTGCCCTTTGGCAAAAAGGTTCTGGCCAGCAAGCTCGGCATGAAACCGGAAAGTCTGTCGCGCGCATTTCGCCAGCTTAAACCCTTTGGGGTGGCCAGCCAGGGTCGGAAAGTGCATCTGGGCAATGTGGCGGATCTGCGAAACTTCTTTCAAGAATGCGCCTGATCCGTTTGCCCATTGACGGCTGACCTGAGCCAAACAAAAAGCCCCGGCCAGTTCGACCGGGGCTTTGATTTGATATGTCCTGAGTATCGGATCAGGCAGTTTCGTCGTCCGAGGTGCCATCGCCCTCGTCCGCGTCACCCTCACCGTCTTCCGCATCGCCATCGGCAACTTCTTCGGCGGCTTTCTCCTGCAACTCCTGATATTCCCCTTCGAGCCGTTCCATCTGGCCATCGACCCAGTCCCGCATCTCGTCGGTCACATCGGCATCCGTCACGGTTTTGTTGCCGGTTGCATTCAGACCATCGACGATGGCCTGATCAAGGGAGGCATCAAGCTCGGCTGCCTGCTCTTCCTGAGCAGCCTTGGCGGCTTCCAGTTCGGCTTCTGCGGTTTCAATTGCCGCCTGCGCATCTTCCCAGCCCTGGCGGGCCTCTTCATAGGCTGCCATCGCGTCATTGTATGCCGCTTCATCTTCATAGGCACCGGCATCAGGCGCCACCGGCTCTTCGATGTCCTTCATCCGCTCCAGCTCGGCTTCCATCTCTTCGATCTCGGCTTGCTGCTCCATATAGGCGGCCTTGGCCTCAAGATAGTCGCGGAACCCTGCCATCTTGGGATCAGAGCTGTTCATAAGCCCATTGATGTTGCGGTTGAGCGAATTGAGCCCGCCGAGCTGCGCGTGAATGTTCTTGGGCTTAACGGCGGGTCGGACAGAAGATTTCGGGGCCGTTTTACGGGGGGCTTTTGTCGCCGCCTTGGGCGCGGGCGCGCCAGAAGATTTTGCGCCGCCGGATTTGGAACCTTTTGCGCTCCAGTCCTTGCGACCGCCACCTTTACCACCGCGATCTTTGCCATCACGATCCTTGCCACCGCGGTCGCCACGGTCGCCGCGGTCACCACCACCGCCGCCACCATTGCCACCGCCATTACCGTTCTTGGCATGGGCCGCGCCGATTTGTGCGGTGGATCCATCCAATGTGTCTGACACCAGTTCGGGTGCCATCAGTCCAACTGCGGACAGAACCATTACTCCGACAATACCTTTCAGGGGGCGCATACGTCTTTCCTCCGATTCGCATCTTTGGAACTGTTTTGTCATAAGAATAGGGCGTGTTTGAGGCATTCCTAACCTTTCGGATAGGTCTTGGCGAAGCTCTGCCGATTTCAGACCATTCCCTACCGTTTTTCGCTGATGCGGGATTTCGAACAATCTGCGATAAAATTGGATCCAACATGCAATTTTCACCCTCCAACTCTCTTCATCTGAGCGAGGCAACCTGCTAGCCTCTCTGAAAACGTGAGGGAACATGCAGCTCAAGTCAGTCGATCCAGTTGATATCTCCAAAACGGCCTCTGCCGCCTCGATCATCTTCAACGCATTGAAGAAGGCGATCATCGAAGGGGATCTGGAGGAAGGGGCGCCGCTGCGCCAGGATGAGATTGCCCGCATGTTCAGCACGTCCCGCATACCCGTGCGCGAGGCGATCTCACGGCTGGAAGAACACGGGCTGGTCAAGTCGCAGCGCTATAAGGGGGCGGTGGTCTCTGGCCTGTCAGCGGAGGAAGCGGATGAGATCTTCGATTACCGCTCCCTGCTTGAACCCCACGTGATCCGCGCAGCCGTGCCCAACATGACCCCGGCCATTCTGACCGAGGCCCGCGCTTATCTTGAGGCGTTTGCCAAGTCGGAAGACCCGATGGAATGGGGCAACCTGAACCGGCAGTTCCACGCAACTCTCTATAATGCATCCGGCCTGAGCTTTCATCTGGAAGCCATCGAGAGCGCGCTGGACCGGATTGACCGATATCTGCGCGCGCAACTGGTTCTGAGCGACGGCATGATCCGCGCCAATGATGAACATATCCGCATTCTGGCCGCCTGCGAACGGGGCGATGCGGACACCGCCGCAGAGCTGACCCGCCAGCACATCCTCGGATCCAAAGACAGCCTGCTGAAGAACCTCAGCAAGTTGTAACGCATCTATTGCCCCAACATGGCCCCGGCAAAGGGTGGGGTTTTCAGTAGCACGGTAAAGCTGGTCGCCCCATTGATGCTGAGGACACGAAATTGTGGTGCACCCCAGTAAGCAGCCTCCTCTCCTTTTTCTTTGCAGGTTAGCGATGAAAACCTTGTGACGTGTCGCCGGATATCACGCGGCGAAGCCTGATCTGTAGCTGTCATTTCGATTTTCACATCCGTTTCGGTTTCGCGGGTAACAAAAATCCGAATTGCATGACTTGGCTTTTCACTCAGTGTAACACGTTCGTATAAAACCATAGCCCGATCCTTTAGACACATTGGCAGGTATGATACCTCAGCCGTTTCGCCCACTAAAATATCGGAAAGAAAACGACTGCCATCCAGACGTTGAATGTCCTTTCTCTCCATATCCACCACAAAGCCCCCTTCTGCACCGGCAGCGGTCGACAGAAACAGCCCGGACATGAGGGCCGCAATGATTGAAAAGGTCCGCATGAATACCTCTTTCATTTCAATACACCGTCACCATGAGGGGTATTGGTTAATTCGAGGTTTCACCATGTAAGGGAAGTGCGACGCACGGGCGGGGTGGTCATCAGGCAGGTGCAGAAATACGGGTGGTCAACTGCCCCAGCCCATCAATCTCGACCCGGCAGACATCCCCCGGCACAAGCTGCCCGACCCCTGCCGGCGTGCCGGTCATGATCAGATCCCCCGGCTGCAATCTCGCCATCTCCGACAAAAACGAAATCACTTCGGGCACCGACCAGATCATATCCGAGAGGTCTGCCTCCTGCCGGGTTTCACCATTCACGCTCAGGGCGATGCGCCCCGATACGGGATGCTGTCCGCCCTTTACCGGATGGACCGGACCGATCGGCGCAGAGAGGTCAAACCCTTTCGCCATGTCCCATGGGCGCCCCATTTCCTTCGCCACCGCCTGCAAATCGCGGCGGGTCAGGTCGTTGCCGATGGCGTAGCCGAACACATGTTCCAGCGCGGTGCCGGACGGGATATTTGCCCCGACCTGCCCAATCGCCACCACCAGCTCTGCCTCGAAATGCAGGTTCTTCGTGGCGGGCGGATAGGGGATGTCCACCCCGTCGCCCACCAGAGCATCCGCAGGTTTCGAAAAGAAAAACGGCGGTTCACGCTTGGGGTCATGGCCCATCTCGCGCGCATGGGCGGCGTAGTTTCGGCCCACGCAAAAGATGCGCCGCACGGGGAATTGCTCCTCGGTCCCGACAACAGGCAGCGCAGGGCGCGGCGACGGGGCGAACACCCAACTCATTTCAGGAACACCTTGCCTTTCATCGTCTCGGAAATCTGAGCCCCCATCAACGACAACACGGTGGGGGCAAGCTGGGTCTGGCACAGGATTTCACTGTCATCCGCCACCTCGGCATCCCCGAAATAATAAAGCGCCACGTCCTGCTGAACATCCTCATGACCGCCATGATGCCCGCGATCCGACTGGCCGTGATCGGCGGTGACAATGATGTCATAGCCCAGATCACGCCAACGCCGGATAAAGGGCGCCATCTGCTCATCGAGGGCAAAACAGCCATGATCCATCTCATGACATTCATGGCCAAAGCGATGCCCCATACTGTCGAGGGTGCAGGTGTGCAGGATACCGTAGTCGATGCCCTTGCGCTCACACAGCATGGTCAGCGTGGCAAACAGGTCGGTGTCGGCGGGCGTGGTCTGATTGATCAGGTTATAGCCGGTCATGGTGTGGAACCGGCCATGGTTGATCGTGTCGCTTTCCGGCTCATCATACTCAATGTCGCGCACCACATCGAAGGGCGCACGGTTGAAGAACTCAGACCAGAAAGAATGGGTGACCGCCCCGGTCACGCCCCCCGCCTTGCGCACCTGAGAAAAGATATCATCGTGGGACAGGCGAAACACATTGTTGTTGCCGGTGCAGCCATGTTCCTGCGGGGTCACGCCGGTATGGATCGACGCATAGCAACTGGCCGAGGTCGAGGGCAGCACCGCGCGCATTGTAAAGCGCTTCGCCTCGCCTGACTGCGCCCAGCCTTCCATATTGCCAAACAGCTTGAGCCAATTGCGAAGCGGCACCCCGTCGATGATGAGCAGCAGAAGTTTTCTATCCATGTCAGCGCCTTTCCCATTGCGCATTTCGTTCCGGTCAGATTGGGCGGTGGTGTCGCTGATTTATGTAACAGACACGCCAAAAGCCGGTCGGTTTTTGACCATTTCAAAAGAAAAACCGGGGGCAGCGGTCGGACGCCCCCGGTCGATTTTCACCCGGTCAACTGACCCACAGATCAGTTCCCGGCGCTTTCCATCTTGCGATGGGAAATCACCTCTTCCAGCCAGCCCAAACGCATTTCCGGCACCGAGCTGAGCAGCAGGTCGGTGTAGTCGTCAAACGGCGGGCTGAGCACCTCGGCCTTGGTGCCATAGCGCACCACCTTGCCCTGATACATCACCGCAATACTGTCGGCGATTGCCTTGACGGTCGCCAGGTCATGGGTGATGAACAGATAGGCCACATCCTCAATTTTCTGAAGGTTTTCCAGAAGCTTGAGGATGCCGTCCGCAACCAGCGGATCCAGCGCCGAGGTCACCTCGTCACAGATGATCACCTTGGGTTTGGCGGCCAGCGCGCGGGCAATACAGACACGCTGTTTCTGCCCGCCCGACAGTTCCGCCGGATAGCGATCCATAAAGGCTTCGCCCAGTTCGATCTCGTCCAGAAGCTCAATGATCCGCTTGCGCTTTTCCTTGCCCTTCATGCCGAAATAGAACTCCAGCGGACGGCCGATGATGGTGCCGACGGTCTGACGCGGGTTCATCGCCACATCCGCCATCTGGTAGATCATCTGCAACTCGCGCAGGTCCTCGCGCGAGCGCCCTTCCAGATCCGGTGACAGTTCGCGACCATCAAAGATGATCTTGCCGTCACGCGGCGGCAGAAGGCCAGTGATCACCCGGGCGGTGGTGGATTTGCCCGAGCCACTTTCGCCCACAACCGCAAGGGTCTGGCCGGGATGCAGATCCATCACCACATTGTGCAGAACGTCGAAACTGGTGCCCTTGTAGCGCGCGGTCACATTCTCAACCCGCAACACAGGATTATCCGTGGGCGGTTTGCCCTCATGCTGGGTCGAGCGCACCGAGACGAGGTCACGGGTATACTCTTCCTGCGGGTTGTTGATGATCTGATCGGTGGTGCCATGTTCCACCATGTCACCCATCTTGAGCACCATGATTTCATCCGACACCTGCGCCACAACGGCCAGATCGTGGGTGATGTAGAGCGCGGCAACGCCGGTGTCCCGGATCGCGTCCTTGATCGCCATCAGCACGTCGATCTGCGTGGTCACATCCAGCGCCGTGGTGGGTTCGTCGAACACCACCAGATCCGGTTCCGGACACAGCGCCAACGCGGTCATGCAGCGTTGCAGCTGACCACCCGACACCTGATGCGGATAGCGGTCCCCGATGTTTTCGGGATCCGGCAGACCAAGCTTGGTAAAGAGCTCCACCGCGCGGGCTTCGGCGTCCTTTTTCGAGAATTTGCCCGCGTGAAGGGACGCTTCAACCACCTGCTCCATGATCTTCTTGGCCGGATTGAAGCTCGCCGCCGCAGATTGCGACACATAGGTCACTTCAAGCCCACGCAGCTTGCGCAGATCGCGAAGATTGGTGTGCAGGATTTCCCGCCCATTGACCCAGACCTCGCCGCCGGTGATCTCAACCCCGCCACGGCCATACGCCATCGAGGCGAGGCCAATGGTGGATTTGCCAGCGCCACTTTCACCGATCAGGCCAAGCACCTTGCCCTTCTCCAGCTCAAATGACACGCCATGCACGATCTCAATATCCTTGGGCTTTTCACCCGGCGGATAAATCCGAGCCCCGATCTTCAGGTCTTTGACTTTCAGAAGTGTCTCGCTCATCCGCGGCCCCCTTTCAGGCTGGTGGTGCGATTGAGCACCCAGTCGGCCACAAGGTTCACGGAAATCGCAAGCGTGGCGATGGCGACGGCAGGCACAAGCGCTGCCGGGATGCCATAGACAATCCCGTCTTTGTTTTCTTTCACGATGCCACCCCAGTCCGCATTCGGCGGTTGCACGCCAAGGCCAAGGAACGACAGGGTCGAGACAAACAGAACGGCGAAGATGAAGCGCAGCCCCATTTCGGCCACGAGCGGAGACAACGCGTTGGGCAGGATTTCACGGAAGATGATCCAGCGATTACCCTCGCCGCGCAGCTTGGCCGCTTCGACGAAATCCATCACATTGATATCCACCGCAACAGCACGCGCCAGGCGATAGACACGGGTGGAGTCCAGCAGACCCATCACGACAATCAGGATCGGCAGGGTCACCGGCATCACGGACAGCACCACAAGGGCAAAGATCAGTGTCGGGATCGACATGATCAGGTCAACGAAACGCGACAGAACCTGGTCAATCCAGCCTCCGATCACAGCCGCGCTAAAGCCGAGGATCGACCCGGTGACAAAGCTGAGGATGGTGGCGGCGGTTGCGATGAAAATCGTCGTCTGCCCGCCATAGATCATCCGCGTCAGCAGATCGCGACCGATATTGTCAGTGCCAAGCAAATGTTCAGCCGAGGCAGGTTCCCAGACATCCCCCACAATCTCGGTCATGGAATAGGGCGCAATCCAATGGGCGAAGATCGCCATAAAGAAATAGAGCCCGGTGAAAAACAGGCCAATCAAGGCCGCAGGAGGTATTCTCATCATTTCGGATGCCTCAGCCTTGGATTTGCCAGAATGGACACGATGTCAGCCACCATGTTGAGCCCGATATAGACGGCAGCGAAGATCAGGCCACAGGCCTGCACAACCGGCACGTCGCGTTTAGCAACATGATCCACGAGGTATTGGCCCATGCCCGGATAGACAAAAACCACCTCGACCACGACAACACCAACAACAAGATAGGCCAGGTTCAGCATCACCACGTTCACAACCGGCGCAATCGCGTTTGGAAACGCATGGCGCGCAATCACCTGAAAGCTGGTCAAACCCTTCAGTTCCGCCGTTTCGATATAGGCAGACTGCATCACGTTCAGGATCGCGGCACGGGTCATACGCATCATATGCGCCAAAACCACCATGGTCAGAACGGTCACAGGCAACGCAATGGCCGAAAGTTTTTCGCCCAGCGACATGCTGTCATAGATCGTCGAGACGGTCGGGGCCCAGCCCAGCTTTACCCCGACATAGAACATCAGCACGTAACCGATCAGAAACTCGGGCACCGAAATCGAGGCGAGCGTTACCGCCGAGATCAGCTTGTCCGGCCAGCGTTCACGATAGCGCACCGCCAGAAGGCCAAGGAAAATGGCCAGCGGCACGGCCACGACAGCAGCCCAGAACGCAAGGAACAGGGTGTTCTTCAGGCGTCCGCCCAGACTGTCGGCAATGTCACGCCCGTTTGTCAGCGCGGTTCCAAGGTCCCCCTGCATCACGCCGAACAGCCAGTTGAAATATCGTTGAGTTGCGGGAACATCCATGCCGAGTTCCTTGCGCAGATTGGCAAGGCTTTCCGGCGTGGCGGCCTGCCCCAGAATACTCTGGGCCACGTCGCCTGGCAGGATCGTGGTGCCGACAAAAATCAGCACCGACGCCGCAAGAAGAAGCAGGGTGCTCAGCGCCAAGCGCTGAGCCACCAATTTTAAGATAGGATGCATGAGTTCGCCTTATGCATTCAACCAGCACTTGATCGGTGCCCAGGAATACATCAGGAAGCCATTCGGATCATCTTCGTATCCGATCACGTCTTTCGACACGCCATCCACAAAGTCGTTGAACATCGGCGCAATCAGGCCGCTTTCGTCACGCACCAGCTGGCCCATACGCGAATACATCGCCTTGCGCTTAACCGGATCCAGCTCGCCCCGCGCCTTGATCAGCAGATCATCGAACTCGGCGTTGTTGAAGCGGGTGTCGTTCCAGTCCGCCTGCGAGTGGTAAGCGGTGGTGTACATCTGATCCTGCACCGGGCGACCCGACCAGTAAGACGCGCAGAACGGCTGTTTGTTCCAGACTTCCGACCAGTAGCCATCCGACGGTTCACGCTTGATTTCCAGCGGGATACCGGCAGCAGCGGCAGATTGCTGGAACAGCTGGGCGGCATCGACCGCGCCCGCAAAGGCGGCATCCGACACACGCAGGATGATCGGCGATCCGTCATGGCCCGACTTCTTGTAAAGTTCAGCCGCCATTTCCGGGTCGTATTTGCGTTGTTCAATCGTATCGTCAAACAGCGGGTAAGCTGCGTTAACCGGCATGTCATTTCCGACAGACCCAAAGCCACGCAGGATCTTTTCAACCATTTCCTCGCGGTTAATCGCGTATTTCAGCGCCATACGCAGGTCTTTGTTGTCAAACGGCGCGGTGTTCGAATGCATGATGAACACATAGTGGGCACGACCGGCCACATTGCGTACTTCCAGGTTCGGCGCGCGGTTCAGCAGGCTGGCCACTTTCGGGTCCACCCCGTTGACCATGTGCACCTGCCCCGATTGCAGAGCGGACATACGGGCGGTGTTGTCATTGATGACCAGCACCTCAACCTCATCCACGTGGCCGCGGGTGTCATCCCAGTAGTTCGGGTTTTTCTTGAAGGCGTGGCGCACGCCCGGTTCATCCACCTCGACCATGTAAGGGCCGGTGCCGACGCCTGCGGTCGGATTGTCGAACCCGCCGTCCGGCTGCACAACCAGGTGCCAGTCCGCCATCAGGTAGGGCAGGTCAGCAGTCGGGTTTTCCATTTTTACGACAAAGTCGTTGCCGTCGACGCTCAGGCTTTCGATGCCTTGCAGCACACCGAGCGCACCGGATTTCGACTCTTCATTGGCGTGACGCTCAACGGTGCGTTTGAGATCTTCGGCGGTCATGGTCTTGCCATTGTGGAATTCCACACCCTCACGGGCCGTGAAACGCCACTCGCGCGCGTCAGCCGAGCTTTCAATGCTTTCGGCCAGGCGCAGTTCGATCTCACCCGTAGGTGAAACATCCACGATCTGATCACCATAAAGGCGCAGGTTCATGCCGGGAACCTGGGTGGCAGCGACGGCCGGATCAAGCGTGTTGGTGCTTTCGCCCCCCAACATACCGATCTTCATGGTGCCGCCTTTCTTTGGCCCCTCGGCAAGCGCAGCGGTGGACAGCATCGACCCGGCTGCGGCAGCAGAAACGCCAAGCGCAGAAGCACGCCCCATGAAGTCGCGGCGCGACATCTTTCGTTGGGCCACGCGTTTGGACAGATATTCGAGTTCGTTGGACATTTATTTCTCCCTAGATCGAGGTCAGTTCGACCTACATATTTTCTTGCTGTCTGATCAAAACTTTGCTCAGAAGTTAGCGGATGACAAGGGTCGTAACCGACCAGCCATGTCATTTATACGACACAGGGATGATTGTTCGCGACAAACACCCACTGCGCAATAAAAAAGACCGGGAGCGTGCCCGGTCTTTTCATTAATTTCTCGTGAGATATCAGAAATTCAGTGAGATATCCCTGTGATAGGCGGTGCAAGACGCCATCGAGAGCGCCTGATCGCGGGTGAATCTGGGTTGCAAACGCACGCCCAGAGTGCCCCGAATCCCCTCGAGATAGGCTTCAATTCCGGGGCGCAATTTGGCCTCGGCATCCTGACGCCACGTCAGCTGCGCTTCATAGGCTTTCAGCGCCTTTTCGTATTCGGCCAGGGCTTTTTCGCGATCCGGGGTCTTGGATTTCAGCGCATTGCGGACTTTGCCAAGCGCCTTTTTCACATCACCTGCCCCTTCCACGTCACCAACCCGCTTTGCGAAGTCTTTCACAACCCCTTCCCCTTCTTTTTCGGACAGGGTTTCGATGCTTTGGCGCAGGGCCAGCAGATCCACGTGCAGCTTGGTGTAGGCCGCATTGGCATCCAGCACCGCCAGCACCTCCTCCGGCCCCTCGTAAGAGGCATCCGCAGCGCGACGATAAAGCGACCGCGCCTTGTTTTCGGCCTGTGTCAGCTTCAGGAACTCAGCCTGTTTTTCGGCCCATTCCGCAGGGATGGTTGCGCGCAGCGCATCAGCCTCGGCAACCAGCAGGTCCAGTTGCGATTGCAGCTTCGCCCGCTTCTGTGCCTCGCTTTCATCCCGCATACGGCTGATCGTGGTTTCAAGGTCCCGCGCATGTGCTTCGATATTACGGATCTGTTTCTCAACAGCACGCACCTCTCCATGCATTGGGCGATAGGCGGGGGCGGCGGCCTGAACCGTCGCCGCAGCGTCAAACGCTTCGTTCAGCTTCGCCACTGCCAGATCGGCCTGATCAAACCCTTCGGTCAGATCCTTGGCGAGGGATTTGGGCAGGACGGACAGATCCATTCCACGGGCCAGCTTGATGGCATCCCGCGTGGCGCTGCTTTCCGCCAATTGCTGCCCGACATAATCTTCCAGACAAAGCTGCAGTTTCGGGTTGCGCGGCGGCGGGCTGCTTTCGGAAAGAAAACTCACCCGGTTCGGCAGGTAATTCACCAGCGGCGGATACAGTCCGACGATGGCCAAGGCCGAGATCTGCAGCAGGATGAAGGCAATCACGCCCTTGTACATCTGCACCGTTTTCACCACCGCAGGCGCCACGCCGCGCAGATAGAAAAGCGCAAACCCGAAGGGAGGTGTCAGGAAACTGGTCTGGATGTTCAGACCAATCATCACACCAAGCCAAACGGCCGTGATGTTTGCCGAGGGGTCCGCCAGCAGGATCGGCGCCACGATCGGCACCACCACCACGGCAATCTCGATGAAATCGAGGAAGAACCCCAGGATGAAGATCACCAGCATCACGATGATGAACTGTGTCCAGAACCCACCCGGCAGACCCAGCAGGAACTCCTTCACCAGCTCTTCGCCCCCAAAGGCCCGGAAGGCGGCGGTCAGCATTGCGGCCCCCAAAAGGATGATGAAGACGAGCGAGGTGGTTTTTGCCGTTTCCAGCATCACCCCCTGCAATGTGTTGTCGATCTTGAAAATGCGGATACCTGACCAGATCAGCGCAATCAGCAACAGCACCGTGGCCATAACACCCAGCGCGATTCCCAGACGGTCGGTCCCGTCCTCGATCGACTTCACATTCATATCGAAATTGGCAAGGGCAACGCCGACAAGCACCATCGCCGCAATGGCCAGAAACGCAGGGTAGTATAGCGTCTTGCCCCCTTTGGGCAGGCGGTAGCTTGCCATGATCATCGCACCAGCGGCCCCGATCGCCCCGGCCTGGTTCACGGTGGCAATCCCGGCAATGATCGACCCCAAAACCAGGAAGATCAGCGCCAGTGGCGGCACAAGGGTGATGGCCACGTTTTTGACAAAGCTCAGGTCGTATTTGCCCTCGTAAGGCACGGCCGGGGCCAGTTTCGGACGCAGAATTGCGAAGATCAGGATATAGGCCATGTAAAGCCCAACCAGCAACATGCCCGGCACAAAGGCCCCAAGGAACATCTCACCGGCTGAGGTGGACGCCACGTCGAACACGGACGGCATCGACAGCTCACCGGTGGCATCCTTGTGCAGCAGTTTGCGCGCGGTTGAGGCCTGATCCGTGGCCGAGGCCAGCTGGTCTGCCAGAATGATCAGCACAATCGACGGCGGGATGATCTGCCCCAACGTGCCCGAGGCGGCAATTGTCCCGGTTGCCAGAGGTGAAGAATAATTGTTGCGCAGCATGGCAGGCAGGGAAATCAGCCCCATCGCCACCACGGTGGCGCCAACGATGCCTGTGGTGGCCGCCAAAAGCGCCCCCACGAAGACAACCGAAATCCCCAGCCCCCCCGGCACCGGGCCAAACAGCTGCGCCATGGTGACCAGAAGGTCTTCGGCGATCTTGGACCGCTGCAGCATGATGCCCATGAAGATGAACAGCGGAATGGCGATCAGCGTGTCCCGCTCGACCTCCCAGTAAACCCCCCTGAGGTTTGTCACCCCCGCAGAAAGCCACTGACTGGGGCCACCAGAATGGAAATAGGCGTCGGTCGATCCGGCAAACATATAGCCGGCCCCGGCCGCAAGACCGATGGTGATGATCGCGGCACCGGGCAGCGCGAAGGCCACGGGATAGCCCGAGCCCAGAGCGGCGGCCATGATCAGGATGAGAAGGGCGAGGAAATAAAGTTCCATGATCTGCTATCCTCTTAATGCGCCGCCGGGGCGACTTCCCGATGGCCGGGTTCATCGCGTTTATCCGCAACGGCCTCAAGGAAATAGCTGACGAATTGGATCAGCATGGTGATGGCAAAAATGCCCAGAAAGGCCGCCATCTGGTATTTGATGAACATCCCCACGGCCCCGGCCTGCGAGATCTCGAAATTGACCACCGGGCTGTTGATGATCGAGGTTTTGCCGCTGAGCCCGACCATGAGGATGACCCATGTCGTCGACATGCCCAGCACAATCGAGCCGAACGCGTTGACAAAGCCACGGGTGGTGCGGCCGAAACCGGCATAAAGCACATCAACCCGCACATGCCCCTCTTCAAACAGCGTATAGGCCGAAGCGAACAGGAACAGCGCCGCATACCAGTAGCGCACGAGGTCCCCCATCAGCGCCTGCTCATAGGAAAAGACAAAGCGCGACAGCACAATGATCAGCTCAGCCATAACAATCATCAGCGCAAGCCATGTGAAGCCCAGCGTGCGAGTGAATGCCGCCATGACAAACCCCGCGATCAGCAGCGGGATGTGGATATAGGGGGCCACCCAGCGGGATTTGGCGAAGAGCTTGGTGGTGTCTTGCGAAAAGAAAACCTCCAGCAGGCCTTCTACCCGCATGAAGGCAATGGCACTGTCAGCCACACCGATGAACAGAACCGACCAGAAACAGGCGCGGATCAGATAGACATTGAACCGGTGGATTGCCATGGCGTCCCACCTGAGGGACGTGGCGCGACGTCCCAGAACGTAAACGGCCGCCAGCGCAATCGACCCCAGATAAACCGCCACATTCACCCAGGCCCCGGCGGCGCCATTTCCCGTCAGGATCTGTCTGGCCCCGGGCAGCCCAAAGCCGACCTCAAGCGCGTTATTGACCAGAAAGGCAAACAGGAACCCCAGCATGCCCCATGCAAACAGGCGCGCGGCAATGGCAGGTTCTCCGGTCCGTGGAATGTCAGTGAAATCCGTCACGATATGCTCCCCTCAAACGCGCGCTGGCACAGGGCCGCCGCACGATTGCAAAGAGCGGGACCGAAGCCCCGCTCTCGTGTTTTCAACCCGATCGTCTATCAGACGAGGCCCAGCACGCGGTTGCGCTGGTTCACATAGCCGATTTCGAAATTGGCGTTCATGGTGCCCATCTCGCGCAGCTTGGACTGGAACGAGTCATCGACGCGTGCAGCAAGGTCCGAATGGTCGCGGGTTTCTTCGAACACTTCCGCGGCGGCTTCCCCAAAGCTGTCCCAGACATCGTCGTTGAAGTTGCGGATCTGCACGCCCTGCTCATCCACCAGCTTGGCCAGATACTCACCGTTTTTGGCGATGTTTTCTTCGTAAGCGGCTGCGTTTTCTTCCATACAGGCGGCTTCGATCACGGCTTTTTCCCAGTCGGACAGGCCGTCGAACCACGACTTGTTCATCGAGAAGGACAGACCGCCACCCGGCTCATGCATACCTGCGGTATAATAGAATTTGGCGGCTTCGTAGAACTTCATGAAATAGTCGTTGAACGGACCCACCCATTCGGTCGCATCAATGGCACCCGAGACGAGGTTTTCATAGATCTGCGACCCCGGCAGCGACACGGTTGAGGCGCCCAGTTTCGACATCACCTGACCGCCAAGGCCCGGAATACGCATTTTCAGACCCTTCAGGTCATCAGCGCTTTCGATTTCCTTGTTGAACCAGCCGCCGGCCTGGGTGCCGGTCGCGCCTGCGGTAAAGGCTTTCAGGCCGAACTCACCCGACACTTCATCCCACAGCTCCTGACCGCCGCCGAACTTGATCCAGGCGTTCCATTCCGGGTTGGTCATGCCAAACGGCACAGAGGTGAAATAGGCAAAGGCAGGGTGTTTGCCGGTGAAGTAATATTCGGCGCCGATATAGGCCTGCGCGTTGCCAGAGGCCACTTCGTCAAACACGTCAAACGCGCCCACGCGCTCACCCGAGGCGAAATATTCCACATTCAGGGCGCCATCCGACAGCTGTGCAATACGCGCAGCGAGGCGCTGCGCCGAAATACCCAGGCCCGGGAAATCGCGCGGCCAGGTCGACACGATGGTCAGGGTTTTACCACTTTGCGCCAGTGCCGGCGTCGCCAGTGCGGTTGCACCTGCGCCCAGCGCGGCGCCTGTCAGAAACTTACGGCGTTCCATATGAAAATTCCTCCTCCGAGATCTTCAGTTCATTTTATAGTCAATTGCGGCCAATCCCGCAGATCTGTCCGAAATCAGCCATATTGCCATGGTCATTACTACGGAAGTCGGTCCAGATTTCAATTGATAAATTCCAGATCTGGTAAGGTGGCTTTACCAATTCACCCCACCTGCAACGCACACCCCATAATTGGAGGCGCAACCGCTTTGTTTTTCTGGCCCGGGCCTTTTTTCGCCCGCAGAAGACCAAAAAGTTGACGTTACGGCCACTTTTAACGCCATTCCTGCTGACCTCGGTTTGGCAGGGGTTTTATTTTCCCTATTGGATATTTCATCAAATGAACTATATTGGCAGGATTGCAGATCACAGAGGCACAGATGAGTTCCCGCAACGACGACCGTATTCACATGCACCAGGCCGACCCGCAGCTTGAACCAGAGTTTCGGGCCTTCATGGGCATCATGGCATTTCACTCTTTTCTGGAAAACCAGATGTGCGACCATCATCCGGGGGCGGAACTGACCAAGCTGCAATCCAGCATTATCGTGCGGCTGAAAGCCCCCAAACGCCTTGGCCAGCTGGCCCGTGAAACCAGCTCGCTCCCCTCGACCATGACCGCCGTCGCAGACCAGATGGAGCGGATGGGTCTGGTCAGCCGCCAGCGCGATCCGAACGACCGGCGCGCATGGCTGCTGGCCCTCACCGAGGCCGGGCAGCAGCTGCGTCAGGAATACACCCGCCTGTCACGCCTCCTGCTGCAGGACCTTCTGCATCTTGATGATGCGGAACTTGAAACGCTTGCCCGGATCGGCACCAAAATACACACCAACATTCAGCATGTGGTGCAGAACCCCCAGCTGATTGATGAGCTTGACACCTCTTCCCTGGAAAGAACCCCAGCATGACATTTTTGAAACCCGTTCTGGCAGCGACCACATTTGCCCTTGGCCTGTCCTTCACCCCGGCTTTTGCCCAAGACCCGATCAAACCGGTCAAACTGATGACGGTTGTTGAAGGCAGCGCCGATCTTGACCGCATCTTTTTTGGCAAGGTGGTGGCCCGCCAGACCATTGATCTGTCCTTTCAGGTGGGGGGGCAAATCATCGACTTCCCGGTGATCGAAGGGGATGTCATCAAACAGGGCTCGCTGATTGCACAGCTGGATCAGGAGCAATATGCGCTTGCTTTGGAAAAGGCGGTTTTGCAGAAGGATCAGGCCGACCGCACTCTGACCCGGCTGGAAAAGCTGCGCGGCCAGACCGTCAGCCAGGTGGCGCTGGATGATGCCGCCACCCAGGCCAACCTGGCCGATGTGGCCGTTCGCAAGGCAGAGTTCGATCTGGAACACACCACCCTTGTTGCGCCGTTTGACGCGCTGGTGGCTGAACGCAATGTCGGGAATTTCGTCACCACGGCGGCAGGCACCCCGGTTGTGCGCCTGCACGACATGAGCGAAATTCGCATTGACATTGACGTGCCGGAAATCCTGTTTCAGAAAGCCAGCGGCGACAAGAATGTCCGCCTGACGGCACGTTTTCCCGCCAACGACACCGAGTATCCTCTTGTATTGCGAGAGTTCAACGCAGATGCATCGGGGGTGGGGCAGTCCTACCGGCTGACGCTTGGGATGAAGGCCCCTGTCGGGTTGCAGATCCTGCCGGGATCCTCGGCCGAAGTGATTGCCCATGCAGAGACCGATGATCGCGAAATCATCGTGCCGGTCACCGCACTCGTGACCAATTCGGACAAATCCCTTTCAGTGATGACCTACACGGAAACCGAAGCCGGGTCCGGAATTGTGCACAAAACCCCCATTCAGGCCACCCCTGCTGAAAACGGCAACATGGTTGTCACCTCGGGACTGGCGGCAGGCCAGACCATCGTTGCCGCCGGGGCCGGACAGGTTTCTGACGGAGAAACCGTGCGTCCGTTTACCGGCTATTCGAACTAGGAACATCCCATGGTCAATATTGCAAAAGCATCCATCGACAAGCCGCTTTACACCTGGCTTGTCATCCTGACCATGCTGCTCGGCGGCATCTACGGGTTCTTCAACCTTGGACGGCTGGAAGATCCGGCCTTCACCATCAAACAGGCGGTGGTCATTACCCAATATCCCGGCGCAAGCGCCGAACAGGTCGCCACAGAGGTTTCAGAACCTTTGGAAAGCGCCATCCAGAAAATGGAAGAGGTGGATAAGATCACCTCGGACAACCAGCCCGGCATCTCCCGCATCGACGTCGAGATCCGCGACACGTTCAAGGCCGATGAACTGCCAGCGATCTGGACCCGGCTGCGCGCCCGGGTCGGGGACGCGGCACGTGGCCTGCCTCAGGGGGTCTCCACCCCGATGGTCAATGACAGTTTCGGTGATGTGTTCGGGCTGTATTTTGCGGTCACCGCACCGGGGTTTTCTGATGCGGAATTACATGAGCTGGGCACATTTCTGCGACGGGAGCTTCTGACCGTTGATGGGGTGGCCGATGTTGATGTCTCCGGGCTTCCTGAAGAGGTGATCTATGTCGAACCCAACATGACGCTGACCTCCAATCAGGGCATCCCCCCCAATGCGATCAACGGCGCGCTGAGTGATGCCAACTCGGTTGCGTCCGCAGGGGCGATCAGCGGTCCGACCAATCGAACCCGGCTTGAGACACCGGAAGGCTCCGATACGGTCTCGGCCATTGCCGAACTGAGCGTGGGGGTGAATGGAGAGCTTCTGAACCTTGTCGATTTTGCGGATGTGACACGTGCACGAGACGCCAATCCGACCCAGATCATCCGCTTCAACGGGCAGGACAGCTTTACCCTTGCCGTGGCCGGGCTGGAAACCGAAGACATCGTGAAGGTGGGGCACAAGGTTGACGCCAAGCTGGCGGAACTGGATGCGGACATCCCCTATGGTGTCGAACTGCACCCGATTTACCAACAGCATCTGGTGGTCGAACAGGCCTCCAACGACTTTCTGGTCAACCTCGCCATGTCGGTGGGCATCGTGATTGTGGTTCTGGGCCTGTTCATGGGCTGGCGGGCGGCAATCGTGATCGGCACCACGCTGCTGCTGACCGTGGTGGGCACGATCATGTTCATGTGGCTCTTTTCCATCGAGATGGAACGGATTTCGCTGGGCGCCCTGATCATTGCGATGGGGATGCTGGTCGACAACGCCATTGTGGTGGCCGAGGGGATGCAGATCTCGATGCTGCGCGGGCGCAATTCGCGTCAGGCCGCAGACGATGCCGCCAAGAAAACGCAGATCCCTCTTCTGGGGGCCACCGTGATTGGCATCATGGCCTTTTCCGGCATCGGCCTGTCCCCGGACAGCACCGGCGAGTTTCTGTTCTCGCTCTTTGCCGTGATCGGCATTTCGCTCATGCTGAGCTGGCTGCTCGCCCTGACCGTAACCCCCTATCTGGGCCATCTTCTGTTCAAACACGGAAATCAGAGCGCGGAGGACGCCTTTTCCGGCCCGTTTTTCCGCATCTACAAGGCGTCACTCGACTGGGCGCTCAGCCTGAGATGGCTGGTGGTCGCGGGTCTGATTGCCGTCACTGTCATCTGCTATGCAGGTTTTGGGCTGGTGAAACAGCAATTCTTCCCCAATTCCAACACGCCACTGTTCTTTGTCCGTTACCAGCTGCCACAGGGCAGTTCGATCCAGAAAACCTCGGACGATCTGAAGATCATGGAGGACTGGCTGCTGGCGCAGGACGAGGTGGTCTCGGTTGCCTCTTATGCGGGTCAGGGGGCAACACGTTTCATGCTCACCTATGATGCCGGGAAATCCAATCCGGGCTACGGGCACCTGATCATCCGCACCGACAGCATCGCCGAGATCCCCCCGTTGCGCCAACGGCTGGAAACCTTCGGCGCGGAAACCTTCCCAGAAGGGGAATTCCGGGTTGAACGGTTGATCTTTGGCCCCGGCGGCGGTGCCCCCATTCAGGTGCGCCTGTCCGGGAGCGACCCCGAAATGCTGCGCCACCTGGCCGAGCAGACCGCACAGGTGATGCGGGACGCCTCTGACAACCTGCTGAACATGCGCATCGACTGGCGCGAACAGGAACTGACCATCACCCCGATCTACGCCACCAACCGGGCACAATCTGCGGGCGTCAGCCGCGATGACATCGCACAGGCCCTGGCCTTTTCAACCGACGGGGTGCGCGCGGGCACCTATCGTGAACGCGAGCGGCTGATCCCGATCATTTCACGCCGGCCCGCAGATGGCGAATACAACCTGAACAACCAACTGGTCTATTCTTCGGTCAAAGGGGGGTATCTGCCGATTGAGCAGGTCACGGACGGGTTCGACCTTCGGGTCGAGAACACCCAGTTCAACCGCTGGAACCGCGTGCCGACCATCACGGTTGGGGCCGACATCCCTGCCGACCTGACCGCCGCATCAGTTCATAGCGAAATCCGCGCCGCAGTTGAGGCCATGGATCTGCCGATTGGCTATTCGATGGAGTGGGGCGGCGAGTTTGAAAACTCTTCGAAAGCCAATGAAAGCCTTGGCAAGCAACTGCCGATCAGCCTGCTGATCATGGTGATGATTTCGATCCTTCTGTTCAACGCGATCCGCCAGCCGATCATCATCTGGCTTCTGGTGCCGATGTCGGTAAACGGGGTGGTGATTGGCCTTCTTGGCACCGGGCTGCCCTTTACCTTCACCGCGCTTCTGGGGCTGCTCAGCCTGTCGGGCATGCTGATCAAGAACGGCATTGTTCTGGTGGAAGAGATTGATCTGGTACGCGAAGACGGGGTGGCACTGCGCAAGGCCATCATCGACGCCTCGGCCTCGCGGGTGCGCCCGGTGGCATTGGCGGCAATCACCACGATCCTCGGCATGGTGCCGCTTTTGGGGGACGCGTTCTTCGTGTCGATGGCGATCACAATCATGGGCGGGCTTGCCTTCGCCTCGGTGCTCACGCTGGTCGCGGCCCCGGTGTTTTATTACATCTTTTTCAAGCGCGGCGAAAAACGGGAACTGGAAGGGCTCGCCGCCTGACCCCGGCCTGATCCCAACATGACCACAGAAAACGACCCCGCCTCATGGGGTCGTTTTCACACCCACCCCTTTTCACACCCCCCCCAAGGCCACTCCGGCCCGGCCACCATGGGGCCTTGACCCGGACGGGGTGCTCCTCCTATTGCGACACAAGCGACCACCTTACCCGTTCGGAGAGCCCCCATGAGCGACAACAGCCAGCATACCGAAAGCGCCATGGGCTTTTTCGAACGCTACCTGACCCTTTGGATCGCGATGGCAATGGCAGGGGGCATTGCACTGGGCGCCATCGCCCCCGGCCTTGTCGGAATTGTGGCGGGTGCAGAGCTCGCCTCGATCAATCTTGTGGTCGCCGTGCTGATCTGGGCGATGGTCTATCCGATGATGGTTGGTGTCGATTTCGGGGCCGTGGCCGGCGTGGCCCGTCAGCCGAAAGGCCTGATCGTGACCCTTGTGGTCAACTGGCTGATCAAACCCTTCACCATGGCCCTGATGGCGGTGCTGTTTTTCGATTATGTCTTTGCGCCGTGGATCACCCCCGAAGACGCCGCCCAGTATACGGCCGGGCTGATCTTACTGGGGGCCGCCCCCTGCACGGCAATGGTGTTTGTCTGGTCACAGCTCACCCGCGGCGACGCCACCTACACGCTGGTGCAGGTTTCCGTGAATGACCTGATCATGGTGGTGGCCTTTGCTCCGATCGTGGCGTTTTTGCTGGGCGTGACCGAAATCACGGTCCCCTGGCAGACCCTGGTTCTGGCCACGGTGCTTTACGTGGTGCTGCCACTGATCGCGGGTCTGCTTACCCGCCGGGCGTTGGGATCTGAGGAAGCGATCAGCCGCTTCATTGCCCGCGTGAAACCGATCTCCATCATCGGGCTGATTGCCACCGTTGTCATCCTGTTTGGCCTTCAGGGGGAGGTGATCTTGTCACGCCCTCTGGTCATCGGGTTGATCGCCGTGCCGATCCTGATCCAGAGCTATGGCATCTTTGCCCTGGCCTATGGCGCCGCCTATGCGCTGAAAGTGCCGCATCGCATTGCCGCCCCCTGTGCCATGATCGGCACGTCAAACTTCTTCGAACTGGCGGTGGCCGTTGCTATCAGCCTGTTTGGCCTGCATTCCGGAGCGGCCCTTGCCACCGTTGTCGGTGTGCTGGTTGAAGTGCCGGTGATGCTGTCACTGGTGGGATTTGCAAATCGAACCCGCGCCCGGTTTGCCTGACATCAGACCGACAATGTTGCCGCCACAGCGCGTTTCCAACGGGCATATTTTGCCTCCCGTTCCTGGCTGGACATCACCGGGGTGAACCTTTTCTCCAACGCCCATTCCCGTGCAAATCCCGCCTGATCCGGGTAGATGCCCGCCTTCATACCGGCGAGCCATGCCACACCGAGAGCGGTGGTTTCCAGCACCTCCGGCCGATCCACGGGGGCGCCGATAATATCGGACAGGAACTGCATCGCCCAGTCCGACGCACTCATCCCGCCATCCACGCGCAGCACCTGATCACCGCCATCGCTGCTCCAGTCCGCCACCATGGCCTGCATCAGATCGCGGGTCTGATACCCCACGCTTTCCAGCGCCGCCCTGGACAGTTCCGCCGCCCCGGAATTCCGGGTCAACCCGTAGATCGCCCCGCGACAATCAGCGTTCCAATAGGGCGCACCAAGCCCGACAAAAGCCGGCACAAGCACCACGCCCTGCGCCGGGTCTGCCGCCTCAGCCAATGCCTGCGTATCACCTGCCTGATCAATCAGCTTCACCCCGTCGCGCAGCCATTGCACCACCGCACCCGCCACAAAAATCGACCCTTCCAGCGCATAGGTTGGCTTTCCATCAAGCTGATAGGCAATGGTGGTCAGCAGGCGGTTCCCGGAGCGGACCGGCGTTTCCCCGGTGTTCAGCAACGCAAAACATCCGGTGCCATAGGTGGATTTCATCATCCCCGGTTCAAAACAGGCCTGCCCCACGGTCGCGGCCTGCTGGTCCCCCGCCACACCAAGGATCGGCAAGGCAGCCCCCAGCAAAGCGGGGTCAGTGACACCAAACGCATCCGCACAATCCTTGACCTCGGGCAACATGCCCATCGGGATATTCAGAAGCGCGCAAATGGTCTTGCTCCACCGCCCTTTGTGGATATCGTAAAGCAGCGTCCGCGCGGCATTGGTGGCATCTGTGGCATGGCTTTTACCACCGGTCAGCTTCCAGATCAGATAGCAATCCACCGTGCCAAACAGAAGCTCACCTGCCTCTGCCCTTGCCCGCGCGCCATCAACATTGTCCAGGATCCACGCCAGCTTGGTGGCCGAGAAATAGGGATCCAGCAGCAAGCCAGTGCGCCCTGTCACCATCTCCTCATGGCCAGCCTCACGCAGGGTCTGGCACAGAGCCGAGGTGCGCCGATCCTGCCAGACAATGGCGTTATAGACGGGTGCACCGGTGATCCGGTCCCACACCAAGGTGGTTTCGCGCTGGTTGGTGATCCCGATCGCCGCGACATCCCCGGCGGGCACTGCCGCCTTGTCCAACGCCTCACGACAGGTTGTCAGAGTGCTCTCCCACAGGTCTGCCGGATCATGCTCCACCCAGCCGGAAGCGGGATAATGCTGTGGGAATTCCTGTTGCGCCACAGCCTGCACACGCATCGCCTGATCAAACACAATGGCACGCGAGGAGGTGGTGCCCTGATCAATCGCCAGAATATGTGACATGGGGACCTCGACTGTTTTCTGTTGTTCCTTATGGGTTTACACCGGAGAGGATATTTTCCCAAACCCTGATTTCATCCGCTCCGCGCGGGCGTTTCCAGATAGGTCTCCATCCAATTCTGGAGCCGGGAGATTTCATCTTCGCTCAAACGCAGGCCAAGTTTGTTGCGTCGCCAGATCACGTCTTCCGCGCTGCGTGCAAACTCCTTGTTGATCAGCCATGTCACCTCACGCGCGGTCAGGGTTGCGCCGAAATCTTCACCCAGCTGATCTGCGCTGATGGCATTGCCCAAAACCTGCCACGCCTCAGTGCCGTAGGCCCGGATCAGGCGCCGCGCCCAGAAGGCGGACAGGAACGGGTATTCCGCACGCAGCAGCTCGACCAACCGGTCAACCTGATCGACGGCAAAATCCCCCCCCGGCAAGGCCACACCAGCGGTCCACGTACCGGGCAGCCCTGCAAAATGCGGGGCAAGCTTCTCCATCGCCGCCTCTGCCAGCCTGCGATAGGTGGTGATCTTACCGCCAAACACATTCAGAACCGGCGCGCCCTCCGCATCATCCAGCGTCAAAACATAGTCGCGCGTGGCCGCAGTGGCGCTTGATGCCCCATCGTCATAAAGCGGACGCACGCCGGAATAGGTCCAGACAATGTCATCGCGTGTCACAGAGCGTTCGAAATACTGAGAGGCAAAGTTGCACAGATAGTCCTGCTCGGCCTCGGTGCAGACCGGGCGCGTGTCCGGATCCGGGTGATCCTGATCCGTGGTGCCAATCAAGGTGAAGTCGGTCTCATAGGGAATTGCGAAAATGATCCGCCCGTCCTGCCCCTGAAAGAAATAGCATTTGTCATGGTCAAACAGACGTTTGGTCACAATATGGCTGCCCCGCACCAGGCGCACGTTTTCGCGCGAGGGCACATGGATGCGCGACTGGATCACGTCCCCGACCCATGGGCCACCCGCATTGACCAGAGCGCGCGCTTTTTGAACGCGGGTTTGCCCGGTGACCCCATCGCGCAAGGTCACGGCCCAATGCGGTCCGTCTCGCATCGCGGAAACAACCTCGGTCCGCACCAGAATCTGCGCCCCACGCGCTTCGGCATCCCGGGCATTCAGGACCACCAGACGGGCATCCTCAACCCAGCAATCGGAATATTCAAACGCCTTGGCAAAGCGGTGCTGAAGCGGTTTGCCTTCAGGCGCCTGACGCAGGTTGATCGAGGTGGTGCCCGGCAGAATTTTGCGTCCACCAAGATGGTCATACAGGAACAGGCCCATCCGGATCAGCCAGCCGGGCCGCCGCCCCTTCATCCACGGCATTCCGATGCGCAGCAGACGGGACACCGGTGTCTCCGCATCAAATCGCATATCGTCATGATACGGCAGCACAAAACGCATCGGCCATGAGATATGCGGCATCGCCCTGAGCAGGGTTTCACGCTCAATCAGCGCCTCGCGCACCAGGCGCAGTTCAAAATATTCCAGATAGCGCAGCCCGCCATGAAACAGCTTTGTTGACGCAGAGGACGTGGCGGAAGCCAGATCGTTTTTTTCGGCCAGCATCACGGACAACCCCCGTCCGGCAGCATCGCGGGCAATCCCGGCCCCGTTGATGCCGCCCCCGATGACAAAAAGGTCGCAGATCTCGGGCGTGGAAGAGTTGGGGGAAGAACTGGCCAAGGGGGCTCCTGCAGTGCCGTTATTTCATATGCCTGAAACCCTAACACCGAGATTGCGCGATTCTCCACTTCTTTTTTCGCTTTTCTTCGCTTCTTACGTTTTTAGTTCGTTATTGTGTGGTATTCCTGTCAGATTTCTCAAAATATGCCGGAATCTCAGGCGGGTTGAAACAATCCGAACAATCCCGCACAATGCGCCAGCTTTTCCCTTCACCAAAGGTGCCCCCATGTCCCTCTCATTTCGCCAGACGGATATTCTTGAAATCGCCAAGACCGATGGGCGGGTTACGGTGGAAGGGCTGGCCGCCCGGTTTGATGTGACCGTGCAAACCATTCGCCGCGATCTGAGCGAGCTTGCTGACGCGGGCAAGCTGGAACGTGTGCATGGAGGGGCAGTGCTGAGTTCAGGCGTGTCCAATATCGGATATGCGGATCGGAGGGGCCTGCATGAAACCGCGAAGGCCGATATTGCCCGCACCTGCGCCGAGGCGATCCCGGACGGGGCATCCGTTTTCCTGAACATCGGCACCACCACCGAGGCGGTTGCGCAAGAGCTGCTGTCCCACCGGGATCTTCTGGTGGTCACAAACAATCTGAACGTTGCCCGAATTTTGGCCGCCAATCCCCAATGTGAGATCATTGTGGCAGGCGGGGTTCTGCGCCGCACCGACGCGGGTCTGGTGGGAAATCTGACCATAGCCGCGATCGAGCAGTTCAAGTTCGATTACACCGTGACCAGTTGTTCAGCGCTGGACACAGAGGGTGACATGATGGATTTCGACCTGCAGGAAGTGAATGTGAGCCGGGTGATCCTGTCAAAGGCGCGCCGCTCCTTCCTTGTGGCGGATCATTCGAAATTCCATCGCAGCGCCCCCGCCCGGATCGCCTCTTTGCAGGAGATCGACACCTTCTTCACCGATCAGCCCGTCACGGAACAGCTTGCTGCGCGTTGTGCCGACTGGCACACGGAGATCCGGGTCTGCGAGGCGTGAGCCCTCCAATCATCTCGACCACAAGCATTGCTTTGCAGCGGGTGGAAACGCTACCCTTCGAAGGCACCAGCTATCGATAGCTCTTACGGCGTTTCAAAACGCTTTACCGGAGGCCTCATGCCACAAAAGATCAAAGCCGTCATTTTCGATGCCTACGGCACCCTGTTTGATGTCTTTTCAATCGCCAAACTTGCAGAGGATCTGTTTCCGGGAAAAGGGCGCGAAATGGCGCAAATCTGGCGCGACAAGCAGATCGAATACACACGGCTGCGCACCCTTAGCAACCGCCATGCGGACTTTCGGAAGGTAACGCAGGATGCGCTGGTCTATACCTGCGCGCTGCTTGATCTGGACCTGACAACCGACACAAGAAACCAGCTGATGGGGCAATATGACAGGCTGGAGGCTTTCACCGAAAACAGGTCCGTGCTTTTGGAGCTGAAGGCAGAAGGCATACCGCTTGCCATCCTGTCGAACGGCACAGCTGACATGCTGCAACGAGTGACGCAGAATGCCGGGTTTTCAGACCTGTTCAACCATGTGCTGAGCGTTGAGAGTGTCGGCAGGTTCAAGACAGCCCCGGAAACCTATCAACTGGGGCCGGATGCGTTCGACCTGCCTGCAGAGAACATATTGTTTGTATCCTCGAATTGCTGGGATGCCTGTGGCGCAACCTGGTTTGGGTATCAGACGATCTGGCTGAACCGGTACGGCCTGCCCCTTGAGCAGCTGGATGTGACGCCCCATCACACCGGCACATCCCTGAAGGATGTGGCACAAATCGTTGCAAACCAAAGCTAGAGCGTTTCGCCTCATTATTGTGTCTCAACAATAAGTCGAAACACTTTAAGGCAAGGCCGTTTCCCCTGCCTCAGGTCAGGTCCGAAACGCTTTGGCTTTCGCCTTTGCAACACGGGTCACCCGCTCACCTTCTCGGCTGTTCAGAAGATCCTTCAACGGCACGGGATGCTCAAACAGATAGCCCTGGCCAAAATCAGCGCCAATCTGTGCCAGAAAGGCGCATTGGTTTTCTGTTTCGATCCCTTCAGCGACAACTTGCACATTCAGGCGATGGGCCATTTCGACCATTGATCGGCACAGGGTTTCGGCCGTGTTGTTCCCCGACAGATCACGCACGAAGGCCTGGTCAATCTTGAGATAGTCGATCTTGTATTTGAGGAAATAGAAAAGCGAGGAATACCCCTTGCCAAAATCATCCAGCGCAAGCTGGAAACCTGCCCGCTGCAAGGTGTCCAGCTTGCCCACCAACGGGCCTTGCGTTTCCAGCAAAGCGTTTTCGGTGATCTCGATGATGAACCCATCTCCCCTCTGCCCACTTTCCTCCAGCCTTTGCAGCCAGCTCTGGAAACCCTTTATGGAAGAGATCAACTGCAATGGGGAAACATTGATGCTGATCTGAAAGGCGGGCCCGAAGCAGCGACGCAAGGACGGCAAAGCTTCGCAGCATTGCTCAAACACCAGATCCCCCAGCCGGTCGATCAATCCCGCTTCTTCGGCCAGCGGAATGAACTGCGCAGGCGGCACCTGTCCAAGTGAGTCGCTGTGCCATCTCAACAGGGCTTCCGCCTTGCAGATCTTTCCGGTTTTCAAATCAATGATCGGTTGGAAATGGACATCCATCTGCCTGCTGTGCACCGCCTTTTGCAATGCGGACACGAGGTTCATCTTTTCCACTGCAGCCCGGCGCATTCCGGAACTGAAGGGAACCGCCCGGTTCCGTCCACCCGACTTGGCAACATACATCGCCTGATCCGCGGCAGAGATCAGATCTTCTGCGGTGACCGCATCCGTCGGATAGCGCGCAATGCCCAGGCTGCCGGTCAGATGCACCACGTCTTTCTCAATCCCGAACGGGATCGCAACCTCTTCGAGCAAGGTTTCGACAATCTGCGCCTGCTCAGCAATATGGTCCTGATCCAGCACCACAATGAACTCATCCCCTCCATAGCGCGCGATTGTCACCCCCTGTGCCAAACAGTTGCGCAGCCGGTCGGAAACGCGCTTCAACACCTGATCGCCGGCCGCATGACCCAACCGGTCATTGACCTGTTTCAACCCGTCGAGATCCATGAACAACAGCGCAATTTCCTTGCGGCCCGCGCTGGCGTCCCGGATCACATCCTCAAGATATTCGCCCAGCGCCGCACGGTTCAGCAGGCCGGTCAACACATCGATATGCGCCTGCTTCCAAATCGTTTCATTTGCCTTCTTCTGAGCGGTCATGTCACGCACCAGAATGACATAGCGATAAGGGGAATGCATCTTGTCGAAAATGGCGTTGATCGTCAACCAGACCGGAATGGATCGCCCTTCGCGACACAGGATCTGCACCTCACCCCCCCAACCTTTTCCCCCGGCCCTGGCACGGGCAAACCCATTGCGCAGCTTGCGCCGCATCGGGGCGGGCAGCATGGACCGTAAATTGCGACCAATCAGGGCCTTGTCATCCTGCCCAACCAGCCTTGTCAATGCCGGGTTGGTTGTCAGAATATGGTGCGCGGCATCGGTAACAATCATACCTTCAGAGCTGCTTTCATACACCATTGCAGCAAGGCGCATTGCCTCCTCTGCATTGCGCCGATTGGTAATATTACGCACGATGAGGATGGTTTCCCGGCCCCCGTGAACAGGGCAGGCTCGTGCCTCGAAATGACGTGTCTCTCCGTTGATATCCAGGCTGTAATCCCAACTGACCATATCCTGGCTTTGCTGGTGTCTTTCGATGTTTTCCCGGAATTTCTGTGCTGCCTCCGACGGCAGAAGATCCTCCATATTCCGGCCCAGAAACTCCTCTGGCGGATGCAGGAGGTCATCATGTTCACGGGCCTTGTAATCCAGCACCACGTAATTCTGATCCAGACGGAAATAGAGATCAGGCAGGGCATCCAGAACGGCTTCAAGCTGTTCCTGGCGCATGTGCTCCGCCTTCTCTGCCGCGAGACGCCCCCCTTTTGCCTTCGCAAATTCCGCGCTCAGAAAGCCGAACTCCTCCACATTGGCAGAGCACGAGGCGTGAGGGGCCCACACCGCGTCACTCGCAACTTCCTGTTTCAGGTCCTGCAGGGGTTGCAAGATTGCCCGCTGCGTCACGTGCCTGACCAGCCAAAGCAGGCCCCCGCCAAACCCAAAAAGCAGGGCCAGACTGAGAAACGCTCGCCCATTGGCTGCGGCAAGTGCTGCATCAATTGGCAGCCCCACCCCCACGTAAAGCACAGCCCCCGCATCATCCTCAAACACGCGCTCGTGGCGAAACAGGCGGCGCTGACCATCAGATCCTGCGACAACGCCATTCCTCTCAGCCCCGTTCTGTCCCCGCCCCCCCTCGGGCGGTGGCGGGGCTTGCCCCAATATCTCTCCGCGTCGAGGCGCAAGGGCCACAACGCGTTGCGCCTCCTCAACCACATAGGAAATGACAGCCTTCGGCGCGGTTAACAGATCGCGCTGCGGCGCCCATCGCTTCGGCGCGACCGCCGCCACCACTACGCCAACAACCGGCCCATCCGCCCCGTCCGACTGAATCGGATACGCAAAAGTCATGTCTGGCAAACCCGCCGCGCGCTCCCCCTGCCTCTCCTCCTGCATCATGGACACCGAAAAACGGCGCTGGTCCCGGGCCTGACGAAAATAGGGCCTGTCCTGCACGTTGACAGCGCGGGGCGGCGCAGGGGCATTGCATAAAAGCTCCCCATCCGCGCGCGCCACCGCAAGGTTGACATAGGTCGGGTTCAGATCAACCACCTCAGCAAGGAACGCTGAGCATTGCTGGGCATCCTGCACCTGCGGGGAGCGCGCCAACCGCATCAGAAACTGTCGCGTTTCATCCATGAACTGCTTTTGCTCCAACACCAATGCGCCAGCAGTCCGCTCTGCCTCTTCACCGATCCCGATCAGGACCTCTCGACGTTCAAAAAAGGCCTGCAGAACAACCAGAACCACCGTGGGCAAAGCCAACAGCAACAGAACGGATCTGAGGCGGGCGTGGAGCGTTTTCATTGTAAATTATACTCAAAAACTTTGAACAATCCTAAAAGCTGCCCCAAACAACGCAACCCAAGATTTAAAACCCTTCACGAATACACGGGAAGTGGCGTGCGATAGACACGGGGCATGTGCGGGCCAAAACAGGGGGAAAAGAAGGCCAGCCGCCCACCGATACAAGATCGGTAGCGGCCTCATTTTGCACCTAGATGCAGTCAGACGGCTGGCAGTATGTGCGGCTCGCCCATGACCGTTCCTTCACGGGACATTGCACATGATCGTTCCCGGTGGCTGCTGGCCTCACCCAAAGACAGCAGGATTGGAAACGAAGAGGCCGCATTCCGTGTTTGCGATGACAAACGCGCCCCGAAGGACGGAAAATGCGTCGGCGCCAGCCGGACAAGGGACGCAGCCAGCTGGCGCCTGACCCACGAACCTGCCGGGAATACTCGATTTCGCGAATGACGTGTGGGAGGTCGAAATCGCAGGAGAGAGTGGCAAGACGGGGTGTTCGAAATGAAAGAAGCGGGGACAATCGGCAGATGTCGTCTGCACCGGGCAAACCCGGAGCGACCCACGTGCCTTTGGGGTGACCCCATCAATTCCTCCTTGCTGAAGGCCGCAAGACTTCACCCCACGGCCGGTGTAAACCTACCTGCAGCATGACGAGCTTTCCCCGGTGCGTTCTTAACGAAAGTCAAGATTGTCGCAGTTCGTGCAATTTTTTTGATCGGGGGAAAACTGGCGTCATACCTGCACTCTGTCTGAAAAATGGCGGAGCCGTTTACACATGTTGTCCGCGCGCGCGTGACGCGAGCCAGTTAATAGACCAGATTTCCGGTCAATGCCGGGGCGCGCACGAAAGTTCAAATTTTCGTTAGCCTCGTTGACAAATGTCAAGACTCACCAAGGTCCCACCGCCCATCTTTCCCTCAGCCTTACCAAGCAAACGGAGAGTGATCATGTCACTTGGAATCACCAACAAAACACGCCACACGCTAGGGATCGGTTTCGCAATCCTGCTCGGCAGCGTCGCTCTGCCGGCTGTTGCTGAAGGTCCGACCTTGAGCGAGGAAGCATTTGAAGCTTCGAAACAACTCTACTTTGAACGTTGCGCCGGTTGTCACGGCGTTCTGCGCAAAGGCGCCACCGGTAAAAGCCTTGAGCCGGTTGTGAAGAAAAAGAACGCCGACGGCACCGAGACCATCAGCGGCACGCTGAAACTGGGCCAGGAACGCCTGGAGAAAATCATCTCCTGGGGGACCGAAGGCGGCATGAACAACTTCTCGGACATCATGTCTGAGCAGGAAATCAAGGACATGGCGACCTACATCCAGATGGATCCGCCGAAGCCGCCAGAAATGTCGCTTGCTCAGATGAAACAGACCCGCAAGGTCTATGTCGAAGAAGCTGACTACCCGACCGAGCCGCTGCACGGCCGCAACTGGGAAAACTTCTTCGTCGTCATCGAGCGTGACGTAGGCAAGGTGGCCGTGATCGACGGCGACACCAAAGAAGTTCTGGCACACATCCCGACCGGTTATGCTGTGCACGTGCTGAAAGCCTCTGAGCACCACAAACTGGAAGAGCCGGAAAACCCGGGTCGCTTCTGGTACACCATGGGCCGCGACGGCAAAATGACCAAGATCGACCTCTGGCAGACGCCGGACAAGATGCTGGTTTCGGAAGTTACCATTGGCTATGACGCCCGTGACGTGGCTGTATCCGGCGACGGTAAATACGTGATTGGTGGCGCTTACTGGCCTCCGCACTTCGCCATCGTTGATGCCATGACCATGGAGCCGCTGAAAGTTGTTTCGACCCGCGGTGTGAACGTTGACGGTGACTATGTGGAAGAAAGCCGCGTGGCAGCCATCTACACCACCCCGAACGAACCGACCTGGATCGTTGCCGTGAAAGAACTTGGCCAGCTGTGGCAAGTTGACTACTCGGACCTGGACAACCTGCGCATCGACAAGATCAACTCGGCCAAGTTCCTGCACGATGGCTTCTTTGATCCGACCGGTCGTTACTTCCAGATCGCTGCTAACGCATCGAACAAAATGGTTGTTGTCGACACCAAAGAGCGCAAGCTTGAGGCCCTGATCGACACCGCTGCCCTGCCGCACCCCGGCCCGGGCGCCAACTGGAACGACCCGAACTGCGGTCCGGTGGCTGGCACCACCCACCTCGGCGCAGGTACTGTGACCGTTTGGGGCAACGACCCCGAAGGCACCCCGGACAAAGCCTGGAAAACCTGCTACGAGGTTGAAACCGACGGCCCGGGCCTGTTCATCCGGACGCACCCGAAATCGGATTACATCTGGGCTGACCAGACCAAAACTCCGGATCTCGAAGTGCAGCAATCGGTTCAGGTCATCTCGAAAGAGACTGGTGAGATCGTGAAAACGATCCAGATTACCGAAGAAGAAGGCAACGTTGCTGTTCACTTCGAATTCAACCAGGACGGCACCGAGGTTTGGGTTTCGAAATGGAACCGCGCAACGTCGAAAGAGCCGAATGGCGAAATGGTCATCTATGACGCCAAAACTCTGGAAGAAATCGGCCGCGTGAAAGGGCTCTATGCTCCGACCGGTAAGTTCAACGTCTACAACCGTTCGAACCACGTGACCTAAGTCAAGACATCGCCCCTTAGGGCGAGCCTATAAAGGGGCGGGCTTTACGCCCGCCCCTTTTTTTGGCGCCCCTCACGCGCCCAACAAAACCAAACACAGCCAAACGGAGCCGGGACATGACCCAGACCAACGGTGCTGAACCGAAAAAGCCAATTTGGCGACGCTATTTCCTTTGGGGAATGCCCGTTGCCGGAATCGCCGGTGTCTTTGTCGCCGGGATCATCTTCTGGGGTGGTTTCAACACCGCCATGGAAGCAACCAACACCATGCCATTCTGCATCTCGTGCCACGAGATGGAGGATTACGTTTATGAAGAATACAAAGGCACGATCCACGATGTGAACCGATCGGGCGTCGGCGCGGTCTGTTCCGACTGTCACGTGCCAAAAGACTGGACCCACAAGATCATCCGCAAGATCAAAGCCTCGAAAGAGGTTTGGGGCAAGCTGACCGGCACGATCTCGACCCCCGAGAAGTTTGATGCCAAACGCCTGCATCTGGCGATGAACGAATGGGAGCGGATGAAGGCCACCGACTCGCGCGAATGCCGCAACTGTCACGATTTCGAATCGATGATGCCGGAATTCCAGCGACCGCGTGCACGCCAACAGCACCTGAACGCCATGTCCACGGGTCAAACCTGTATCGACTGCCACAAGGGCATCGCACACAAGAACATTCGTGACCGGGCCGAAGATGAATATCTCGAAGTTCTCGAGGCTCCGAACCCGGATTTCATCCGTGAAATTCCGAAGGAGTATATGGAGAGCCTTGCACGGGTAGAAGCCAAGGAAGCCGCCGAAGCAGAAGCAGCAAAGGCCGCAAAAGCAGCCGAGCAAGAGGCCTTGCAGGCGCGAATCGCCGCGGCGGTTGATGCAGCAGTGGCTGAAGAGCGCGCGCTGGCAGCTGGGGAAGCCCCGGCAGTAGCTGGCGGTGGCGCAGATGTGGCCCCCGGCATTGACTGGGCTGCTGTCCCGTCGACCGACCTGACCCTGTTCTATCCGGGACAAGCCTCGTTTGAATGGGTGCAGAACGGTAAACAGCACGGCGGCGCACGCCCGCTGACCCAGGGTGGCGACCAATGCACCACCTGTCACGCCAAGGAACTTGACGCAATCGGCGGCAAGATCGTTGCTGGCGGTGGCGGCAAGCAAGATGAGCTGGAACCGACCCCGATCCCGGGCAAGCCGGGCATCATCAGCGCAACCCTGAAAGCGGCTCATGATGCGGACAACATGTATGTCCAACTCAGCTGGGCAGATACCGGTCACAACCCCGCCCCCTTCGTGGATGGTGGCAAAATGGACCCGGAAAATCAGGTCAAAGTGGCCATGATGATCTCTGGTGACAGTGTCGAAATGGGCGATCAGGTCGGCTGCTGGGCCACCTGCCATGCAGACAACACCTACATGCCGTTTGATCCGGGCGCAGATGCGATTGCCGCCAATGATACTGTGGCCGCGCAACTGCAGGCTCAGGGGTCGATCACCAAATACCTGTCGCAAACCCGCACCAAGATCGAGATCAAGGGGCGTCGCGGCAAGGCACAAGGTGGCTGGGACCAGCTGAAGTCACCGGAAGAGATCGAGCAGATGCTGGCAGATGGAACCTTTATGGACCTGATGCGAGTCTATGCCGACGGCTCTGCCTCAAACGGCTATCTTCTGGATCGCCGGGTGCAGAATGACGGTGAGATCACCGCCTCTGCCAACCTGTCCGGCGGTATGTGGACCGTCACCTTCGCCCGTCCGCTGGCCGGTGCCGTAGGCGACGTTGCTCTGGAAGCAGGCAAAACCTACACGGTTGGCTTTGCCATCCATGACGACTTTGCCGCAGCGCGCTTCCACCATGTCACGCTGAACACCACCATGGCCCTGGACAACGCAGACGCCCAGATCAACGTGGCTGGACAATAACCCCAGAGGGTTGGCCGGATCCCCCTCCGGCCAGCAACCGGGCCCCGCATCACGCGGGGCCCGTTTTGTTTGATACCTCCCTGAAACCCGTATAGATTTGCACTCGGACTTCTCTGTGCGTTCCCACAGATCAAAGCGTTCTATGATGCGAAGACGCCCCACCCAGCGGCTTTTCATCACACACAGGAGAACAATGATGCAGATGACGAAATCCCTACCGATCCTGTTGCTGACCTGTCTGGCCGCGGCCCCGACCTGGGCCAAGGAAAAGGACATGGCAAAGATCTGCGGCGAAGCCGAAGAGCGATACGTCGAGCTGTTCGGCCATCCGTCTTCCGAAGAAGAAGGGGTGACGGTTGTGAAGATGTATAAATACAGCTTCTGCCCGGTTGACCTGACCGTCCCACTCGGAACCACCGTGCGCTGGGTCAATGTGGACAAACGCACCAGCCATTCGGTGATCGTGAAAGGCTCCGGCGAACCGGAAAGCGACCGCGCCTTTCCGGAAGAATTCCTTGAATTCACCTTCCTGACCGACGGCCCGCAGGAGATTCTTTGCGGCCCCCATTGGGAAACTCAGGACATGATTGGCCGCATTACCGTTGACACATCCGGCAATTGAGCCGGTTTTGGGGAAATATTTTCACCGTTAACAAGCGCAGCCGCCCAAAAACCGGGCCACCTTAACACATGTCAAGGAATCACACCGACGAGCCGTTAATTCTGTGGTCATAAAGCCTGGCCCTCAAAGGCTCCGTTCTCATCGCTGCCCCTCACCCCCACCCACAGGCAGCCATGTCGCCAAACCGGAGAGGGTCCGGCGTCCAGCCATCCATAGGACGAGCGAGACCAGATATGACGGGTAAAGTATATCTCATCGGCGCGGGGCCCGGCGACCCGGAGCTAATGACAATGAAGGCCGTGCGCCTGCTGCAAGAGGCGGATGTCGTGGTCTATGACCGGCTGGTCTCGGACGAAATCATCGCCATGTCTCCGAAACAGGCCAAGATGATTTTCGTTGGAAAATCTGCCCATAATCACCCGGTGCCCCAAGACGAAATCAACGCCATTCTCGTGCGTGAGGCCAAGGCGGGCAACAATGTGGCCCGGATCAAAGGCGGCGACCCGCTGATCTTTGGGCGCGGGTCCGAAGAGGCGGCAGATCTGGCCGCTGAGGGTGTGGAATGCGAATATGTTCCGGGGATCACCGCAGCCCAGGGCGCCGCATCTATTTCCGGCGTGCCGCTGACCCATCGCGATTTGGCCACCGGTGTGCAATATGTCACCGGCCACCGCGCCCGCGATGAAAAACTCGACCTGGACTGGAAACGTCTGGCCGATCCGATGACCACGCTGGTGGTCTATATGGGCGTGGCCAATATTGGTCAGATCGCCGTTGGTCTCATGACCGAAGGGCTGGATCCCGCCACCCCGGTCTTTGCGATTTCCCGCGCGACCACACCTGATGAACGCCGCATGGTCTCTACGCTGAACCGGGTGGCACAGGATGCCCGTGACGCCGGCCTGAAGCCCCCTACCCTGTTTATCATCGGGCGCGTGGTCTCACTTTACCAATCCGAACAGGTGGAGCCCGAAGGGATCTCTGCCAATGGCTAATGCGCTGCCCCTTCTCTCCCTACTGCCCGCAATGGCGATTGCGGCACTGGCGGCGCTTACCCCCCCGGTCGCATTGGCAGGCAGTGCCGGTGCGGATCGGGGGCTGAATACCGAAGAGCTGAAGCGCCTGGTGCACCAGGACTGCGGGTCCTGTCACGGGCTGACGCTCAAAGGGGGGCTTGGCCCCGATATCCGTCCGGAAAACCTCACCCATTACGACCCGGACATTCTGGAAATGGTGATCCTTGACGGGATCCCGGACACGGCAATGCCGCCATGGCGCCCCCTCATCACCCAAGAGGAAGCCCAGTGGATCGCCCTTTACCTTTTGAATGGAGACGCGCAATGAAACCGTTCCGCACCGCGCTCGCACTTTCGCTTTTGATGGCCACCACGGCGGTGGCCGAAACCAAAACCATCGCCACTGGCGATCTGGGGCTGGTGATCGAGCGCGCCAAGGGGTCGGTGGTTCTGATCGATCAGTCCGACCGCGCCGCCCTTGCCCGGATCGAAGGGCTGGGTGATCTCAGCCACGCATCAATGGTGTATTCGCCGGATGAGCGTTATGCCTATGTGTTTGGACGTGACGGGGGGCTGACCAAGGTCGATATCGTCGAGCGCAAAGTGGCCAACCGCGTTGTTCAGGGTGGCAATTCGATCGGCGGCGCCATCTCTGACGATGGTAAGCTCGTGGCGGTGTCAAACTATGAACCCGGCGGCGTGAAGATCTTTGACGCAGACACGCTGGACCTCGTCGCGGATATTCCCACCGGGTCGAAAACCATTGGCCTTGTGGATGCGCCAGGTCGCCGTTTCGTCTTTACCATGTGGGACACCGGGGAGACTTGGATTGCCGACATGTCGGCCGTGGCCACGGGGGGAGAAGCCCAGATCACCAAGATCCCCGATATGGGCAAAAACCCCTATGATGCGCTGGTCACTGCCAATGGTCGCACCTATATCACCGGACTGTTTGGTGAGGACGGGCTGACTGCGCTGGACCTTTGGGATGAGACACCCGAACCGATCCGTGTGCTGCCGAACTATGGCCGCGGACAAGAAGAAATGCCCGTCTATAAAATGCCCCACCTCGAAGGCTGGGCGCATACCGGCGCCGAATTCGTATTGCCCGCTGTGGGCCACCACGAGGTTCTTTGGATCGACGCAAACTCGCTTGAAGAAACTGCACGCACCAAAACCTATGGCCAGCCTGTTTTTGCGATGGCGCGCCCCGATGGGCGGCAGGTTTGGGTGAACTTTGCCCACCCGCTGAATGACACGATCCAGGTGATCGACAGTGTCTCGAAAGAGATCATTCACGAATTCAAACCCGGCCCCGCCGTGCTGCACATGGAATTCACCCCGCGCGGCAATGAAATCTGGGTCTCGGTGCGCGATGAGAACAAGGTCAAGATCTACGACACGCGCACGTTTGAGCTGTTGCGTGAAATTGAAGCCGACAGCCCCTCAGGCATATTCTTTACCGCCCGCGCCCACCGCACGGGGCTGTGACCCGTGGACCATTTTGATGACATTGACCGCGCCCTCTTGGACGGGTGGCAACGGGAGTTCCCCCTCTCGCGCCGGCCGTTTCAGGCCATTGGCAGCGCGTTGGGCATTGGCGAAGATGCCGTTCTGAGCCGATATGCACACCTGCTTGATGACGGGCAGATCAGCCGGATCGGCGCCACCTGCGCACCCAACACTGTTTCGGCGTCAACACTCGCCGCCGTGGCAGCCCCCGAGGACCGGATCGAAGACATCGCTGCTTTGATCAATGAAGAAGACGGCGTGAATCACTCCTATCTGCGCGAAGATATCTGGAACATCTGGTTTGTCATGACCGGCCCGGATCGCGCAGATGTGGACGCGGCACTGGAGCGGATCAGTGAACGCACCGGGCTGCGAGTGCTTGACCTGCGGCTGGTGCGCCCGTTCAACATCGACCTTGGCTTCAAACTGACCGGCAAGGGTGAGGCAATGCCGCCCGCCCGCAAGGTGGACCGCTCTGTTTTGACAGAGGGCGACCGGCCGATCATGGCGGCGCTGTCCTCGGGCATGCCCCTCTCTGCGACACCCTATATCGACCTTGCCACCGAACTGGGCCGGGACGAAGAGGATCTTCTTGCGCGCATCCGCATCCTGCAAGAGGCCCGGCTTATCTCACGCCTGGGGGTGATCGTGCGCCACCGCAAACTCGGCTGGTCCTCAAACGCAATGGTGGTCTGGGATGTGGACGCAGATCAGATCGGAACCATCGGCCCGAAACTGGCCGCGCAAAAGGGCGTGACGCTCTGCTATGAACGCCGCCCGGTCGAGGACGTCTGGCCCTGGCGCCTTTACACCATGTTCCACGCAAAATCCCGCGAAGTGGCGCTGGAAAATATCGAGAGGGCGGCCAGCCTGCCCGAACTTTCCGGCACAGACCGCAAGGTGCTCTTTTCCACCCGCTGCTTCAAACAGAAAGGGGCGCTGATCGACCGCGCCCGCAATACGGAGGTCCCCGCATGACTTTGGACCAGATTGACCGCCAGATCATCAACGCGCTGCAAGATGACCTGCCCATGACCCACCGCCCGTTTCAGCCGCTGGCCGACGATCTGGGCATCACCGAGGCCGAGCTTCTGGACCGGATCCGCACCATGAAGGATGCCGGTGTTCTGACCCGCTTTGGCCCGTTCTTTGATGCCGCCGCCATGGGGGGCGCCTTCTGCCTTTGCGCCATGGCCGTGCCCGAGGACAAATTTGAAGCGGTCCTAACAAAGGTCAATGCACATCCCGAGGTGGCGCATAATTATGAACGCAAGCATTCGCTTAACATGTGGTTTGTTCTGGCCTGCGAAACGCCGGAAGGGATTGGCCAGATCGCGGATGTGATCGAAGGGGAAACCGGACTGACGGTCCACCAATTCCCCAAACTGCAAGAATTCTACATCGGCTTCCGGGTGGCGGCATGACTATCGACGCAACAGACCGCAAGATCATTGAGGTAACCCAGTCGGGTCTGCCGCTATCGCCCACGCCCTATGCTGATCTGGGGGCCATTCTGGGACTGGATGAAGCCGAAATCATGGAGCGGATCACCGCCATGAAGGACAGCGGCGTGATCCGTCGCATTGCCGCCGCCCCCAATCACTACAAGCTGGGGATGACCGCAAACGGGATGAGCGTCTGGGATGTGGCGGACGATCAGCTGACGAAGCTGGGGCAGAAAATTGGTGCACTTCCTTACGTGACCCATTGCTATGAACGCCCGCGGGCGCTGCCCGACTGGCCCTATAACCTGTTTGCCATGATCCATGGGGAAACCGCAGGCGAAGTGGAAGAGAAACGCGCTGAAATCGCAAGCATTCTGGGCGGCGCGTTGCGCGGCAAAGACATTCTCTATTCCACCCGCATTTTGAAAAAGACGGGGCTTCGGCTTCGTAAGAAAGGGTGAGCCAATGTTCCGCCTGACCGAATATATGAACCAACTTGTCAATCCCACCCCGGTGCGCCAGCGCCGCGGTTCGGGAATGGTGAAACCGGTGGTGATCTGGAACCTGACCCGCCGGTGTAACCTGCGGTGTCGTCACTGCTATACCGTGTCGGCGGATGTGAATTTCCCCGGCGAACTCGATGAAGCGCAGGCGATGAACGTGCTGGACGACCTGGGTGATTTCAAGGTCCCCGCGCTGATCCTTTCAGGCGGCGAGCCGCTCGACAGCCCCTACCTGTTCCCGCTGGCGAAAGCCGCGCGCGACAAGGTACGTGTGCTGGCGCTGTCGACAAACGGCACCAAGATTTTTGGCGAAACCGCCGACAAGGTGGCCGAGATCGGGTTTGACTATGTAGGTATCTCGATCGACGGGATCGGTGAGACAAATGACTGGTTCCGCGGTGTGAACGGCGCCTATGATGCCGCCGTGCGCGGTGTGCGCGAGCTGAAGAAGCGCGGCGTGAAGGTGGGGCTGCGTTTTTGCCTGACCGAAGGCACCCAGCACCACCTGCCAGATCTGCTGAAGCTTTGTGACGACGAAGGGGTGGACAAGTTTTACCTCTCGCACCTGGTTTACGCCGGGCGGGGCGACAAGCACCGTGGCGAAGATGCGCATCACCAGATGACCCGCAAAGGGTTGGACATGCTGCTGGAACGCGCCTGGCAGGCCGTGTCGGAAGACAAGCCCCTGGACATCGTGACCGGCAACAATGACGCCGATGCGGGCTATTTCCTGCAATGGGCAGAGGAGCGGTTTGACGCCGACAAGGTGGCCAATCTGCGCGAACACCTGACCGCCTGGGGGGGGAACTCCTCTGGTCTGGGCGTCGCCAATATCGACTATCTGGGATATGTGCACCCCGACACCTACTGGTCCGATTACACCATTGGGAATGTGAAGAAGAAGAAGTTTTCCGAATGGTGGACCAGCGATGACCAGATGTTGGCCACATTGCGCACCCGCCCGCGTCCGCTCAAGGGACGTTGCGGCGCGTGCAAGATCAAGGATATCTGCGGCGGCAACACCCGCATTCGCGCCCTGCAGGTGACCGGTGATCCCTGGGCGGAAGACCCCGCCTGTTACCTTACAAATGACGAGATCGGCGTGGCCGATGCCGAACGTCTTGAAACCACTCCGTTCCGAGGAAAGAGCAATGATCCGAAACATCAGTTCTTTTAAACGCTCACGCGCCTGGCTGGTCGGTCTCGGGGCATTGGTGCTGAGTGGCACCGCAAGCGCCGATCCGGTCGCGGATTACAAGGAATACTGTGCCGATTGCCATCTGGAAAACCGTCTTGGCGCCGCTGGCCCCGCCTTGATCCCGGAAACGCTCAAGCGCATGAGGGGACCAAAAATCGAAGCGGTCATCCGCGAAGGACGTGTTGCCACCCAGATGCCCGGTTTTGGCGAAGACCTGTCGGATGAGCAGATCAAGGCGCTGGCGGAATACCTCAAATCTCCGCTGGATGAGATCCCGCCCTGGGGCAAAGCCGAGATCATGGCAAGCCGCGTGATGAACGAAGACTATGTGGCCGCCCCTGCGCCGGTCTGGAAATCCGATCCGATGAACATCACGCTGGCGGTGGAAACCGGTGATCACCACGTGTCGGTTCTGGATGGCGATACCTTTGAACGGCTTGATCGTTTCGCCACACCTTTCGCCGTGCATGGCGGACCGAAATTCAGCCCGGATGGGCATTATGTTTTCATCATGTCACGCGATGGCTGGGTGCAGAAATATGACATCTGGTCTTTGCAGGAGGTCGGCCGGGTTCGGGCAGGCCTGAACAGTCGCAACATCGCCATGTCGGGCGACGGGAAATGGCTTGCGGTGGCCAGCTACCTGCCCAATTCACTGACCATCCTGTCGACCGAAGACCTGTCAGTGGCCGAGGTGCATGAGGTCGTGGGCAAGGATGGAACCCCTTCGCGCGTGTCTGCCGTCTATCAGGCCCCCCCCCGCGAAAGTTTCGTTCTGGCGCTGAAGGACGTGCCGGAAATCTGGGAAGTGTCCTATGCAGAATACCCGGACATGAACTATTTTGCCGGTGGGCTTGCCCATGACTGGAAGATCGAAGGCCCGGTTCCACAGGAAACCAGATTTCCCATCCGCCGGATCACCACACCGGATTTCCTGGATGATTTCTTCTTTGACCAATCTTACGAATACGTGATGGGCGCATCGCGCGAAGGGACCGGCGGGTTGGTGATCGATCTGGTGATTGGCCAGAAAGTCGCTGATCTTGACCTGCCCGGCATGCCGCATCTCGGATCTGGCATCACCTGGAAACGCGGGGACCGAACCGTGATGGCCACCCCACATCTACGAGATGGAACCGTGTCTGTCATCGACATGGAAAGCTGGGAGACCGTGAAGCAGATCAAGACGGAAGGACCCGGGTTCTTCATGCGCAGCCATGAAAACTCGCCTTATGTCTGGGCGGATGTGTTCTTTGGCCCCAACAAGGACAAGATGCATATCATCGACAAGGAAACGCTTGAGATCGTCAAAACGCTTCAACCTGTCCCCGGCGCGACCGTGGCCCATGTTGAGTTCACCAAGGATGGCAGCCACGCGCTGGTGTCAGTTTGGGAAGACAAAGGCGAAGTATTGATCTATGACGCAAAGACGCTGGAAATCGTAAACCGCCTGCCCATGCGCAAACCATCAGGGAAATATAATGTCTGGAACAAAATCACCTTCTCCGAAGGCACCAGCCACTGATGAAGACCAAGCACCGATCGAGGCGCTGATCGTTTCACACGGCCAGCCCTCGGACCCGGAACCGGCGGAACAGGCGCTGGCGGAATATGCAGCCGTTATCCAGGCGGCTCTCCCGGATCATGTGATCCGTTCGGCCACTTTGGCAGCCCCCGGAAAGCTGGAGGCGCAGCTTGCACAAATGGAAGATGGAGGGGTCATTTACCCCCTTTTCATGGCAGATGGCTGGTTCGTGCGCACCGCTCTGATCAAACGGATTTCAGAAGCGGCGCTTGGGATCGTGGTCAGCATCATGCCCCCCTACGGTCTGGCTTCGTCCCTGCCAAAAGTAGCCGCGGAAAATGTCCGCAAAGAACTGGCCGCAACCGGATCGGACAAGTTGCTGGTAGTGGCCCATGGGTCGGCATTTGGTGACGCCCCTGCGGCCTCGGCCCGCCTGTTCACAGACCGGCTACAGGCTGAGTTGCCAGACCTCACGATCGAACTTGGCTTTCTGGAACAGGAGCCATCAATCGGCGATAAGGCCAAGGCCCTGGGACCCGGCGCAATCTGTTTGCCGTTCTTTGCCATGAAGGGTGACCATGTGCGATTGGACGTTCCCGCAGCTTTGAAGATGGGAGGGTTTGAGGGAACCATCATGCCATCCATCAGCCATATCGAAGGTGCCGAGCAAATCGCTATCGACGCCTTGAGCCTGGCACTTTCCAAGCGGCGTCGCGGTTAAAAAACAGCCTCGGATGCTTCGCTCGTCCTAAACGCTTTAGGTATCTTGCGCGCCATCCCCCAATTCGCTTCCGGGTTGCGGGACAGTCGTGACGGGCACGCCATCACGCTGCCCGTCCACCCCCCAGAAACAGGATCGCCGCTTCGGTCCGATTGCGCACGCCAAGCTTGTTGATCACATGGTGGATATGAAGCTTGATTGTATGCTCGGAAAGATCAAGCTCGGTTGCGATGGTTTTATTGGGCTTGCCCTCGGACACAAGAGCCAGAACTTCCCGTTCCCTTTCGGTCCACTCGGAAAGACCGGCATCAGCATGTGCAATCCGCAGACTGTCTTCCGGTCCGCCGGACATATCCGCCACCATCTCAACCGGAATGAATTTCCCGCCACATAGCAGCAGGCGCAGAACTGACAGCCAGATGTCAAACTGCAACCCCATGGGCAAATAGCTGACCTCGCATTGATCCCCCTGCCCGGATAGTTTCTGAAAAACGGAAACCGCCAGCTTGGCATCCCGATAGCCGAGGACAACCTGACATGTTGCTTCCAGCTCTTGGAACATTTCCAGAAGATCACCCAGTTGACCGGCAAGGGCTTCTTCCACGATGACCGCAATCAGGTTTCCCTGGGCGGCATTGGAAGCCCTGAAATCGGCGATCGTATCATATCGTTTGAACGCAACCCCTTCAAATTCGATATTGGCAATCCGAATAATCTGATCTGAGAAACTCAAAGAGCTCCCGACAAAAGCAACGCTTGGTTGGGTTGCTTCCTCTGAAACGTAATCTTTCGACGCAAACGCGCTATTCTCCCCACGAAACATATACCATCTCCCTAAAATCGTTTGACAGCAGCGACTTCTTGACAGGACAAACCCTATCTCGAAATATCGATTGGCCTTAAAATGGCTAAGATACTTAACAATAATTAATAGTTTAGACGGTGATATGCGTTCGACAACTTGTCTAAAAGGTTAGTCAAAAAAGGCTATTTTTCGCAGAATGCCAGTTCATTTGATTAGTATGGATATCCTGTCAGAGGGTTATTTATTCATAATTTCATATACTTGTATAAGGCATTCCCTCAAAAACAGGCCAAGCAGCATTGAGGATACTGGCAAAGGGCAACTGATTCTCCCCAAACCCTCTGAAACCCACGTTTCAACAGGTATTGATCGATTCTACGCCCCTCGCAAAACCTGTGATCAGGGGGTTTTGCCAAATCCGTGCATGCGCTGTGACCATTGATACGCCACCATCAACCCCTTCATCCGCGGCAGAAGCAAAAGCGACGAAACAACCGCGATCGCCGAAAGCCAAAGGGCAAAAAACAGCGGTTCAGGTTTGAACTGCGTGTAGATGAAGTGCAGGGCAAACCCCAAAATGTGGCCAACGATCAGGATGGTCAGATAGGCCGGGCCATCGTCCGCACGCTGGTGGAACAATTCCTCACCGCATTCTGCACATTGGTCATTCACCTTGAGATAGGAGTGCAACAGCTTACCCTTGCCACATTTCGGGCAGCGCAGCCGCAACCCTTTGGCAACCGCGGGCTTCCAGGGGCGCTCATTGTCCGCAGCCATTTCGCAATCCATCGTCACATTCCTTTCGCAAGGCACACCGTACCATCAGCTCACCCGGTTTTTCTTAACGTGTTTTGCTTTTTCTGCCAAAACAATTTCACAGCCTCCCCCTGCACCGAAAGCCGCAGCGTTACATTTTGCGAAACCGGGCTCAGCGGTCTAAACCGATCCCACAATCCATGAGGACCGAGATGAGCGACAAACTCCTATTCGAACAGGACGGCCATGTGGCAACCCTGACCCTGAACGCCCCGGAAACCCGCAACGCCCTGACCGATCAGGAAATGATGGACGCCATTATCAGAGCCATGGCGAAAATCAACGGGGACATGTCGATCCGATGCGCAATTCTGACAGGCGCGGGAAAGGCGTTTTCCTCAGGCGGCAACCTCAAAGACATGCGGGATCGCAGTTCAATCTTTGCGGGCAACGCGTTGGAGATCCGCAACGCCTATAAATCGGGCATCCAGAAAGTGGCCCGTGCAGTCTGGGACTGCGAAGTGCCCATGATCGCCGCCGTGAACGGTCCGGCCTATGGGGCAGGCTGCGATCTGACCTGCATGTGCGACATCCGTTTGTGCTCGGACAACGCCGTCTTTGCCGAGAATTTTGCCCGCGTTGGCCTGATTGCCGGTGATGGAGGAGCATGGTTGCTGCCCAGACAGATCGGGCTATCCCGCGCGGCAGAAATGACATTTACCGGGGAGCCTATCTCAGCCCAGCTTGCGGCGGATTGGGGGCTGGTCAGCAAGGTGACCACCGCCGAGGACCTTCTGCCCGAAGCCAGGTCTCTAGCCCAGCGCATCGCCTATAATCCTCCGCAGCAACTCCGTCTGAACAAACGCCTTTTACGCGAGGGGATGAACCTGCGTCTGGATCAGCTGCTGGAACTGGCCGCCATCTATCAGGGGGAATGCCACCAGACAGAAGACCATGACGAAGCCGTCAACGCCCTGCTGGAGCGGCGCCCGGCCGTCTTCAAAGGTCAATAAATGCGCCCGCTCCTCTATTCCTTTCGACGTTGCCCCTATGCTATTCGCGCCCGCCTCGCGATTGCCAGCGCCGGCATCCAGGTCGAGCTGCGTGAAATCCTCTTGCGTGAGAAACCCCCTGCATTTCTGGCCAAGTCGCCCAGCGCCACGGTCCCCTGTCTGGTCACGGAAGACGGGGTGATTGACGAAAGCCTGGACATTATGAAATGGGCTTTGGATCAGTCAGACCCGGAAGGTCTGCTGCAAATGCCACAGGAGGGTCACCCCCTGATTGCCCGGTTTGACGGCCCCTTCAAAAAGGCACTGGATCATACAAAATATGTCGTGCGGCACCCGGATCGCGACCCGGAGGCAGAGCGCGCTCGCGCCATGGAAATCATCGATGAGCTGACCGAGTCGCTGGAAAAAAATACCTGGCTATTTGGCGCCACCCCAAGTTTGGCGGATTTTGCGATCCTGCCGTTTCTGCGCCAGTTCGCCATGATCGACAAACCGCGCTTTGATCGCGAAGCAGACGCCTCGACGCGGGAATGGCTGGACAGTTTCATCAATAGTCAGCGCCTTCTCAACGTGATGGCCAAGTATACCCCCTGGAAAGAAGGCGACCCTGTGCTGCTGTTTCCCTCCATTTCCAACTGAATACCCGTTGCGCACCCTGCCCACCGTACGCTGCTTTGCCCTGAACTTAACAATCTGGTGACGATACTCCCTTCGATTTTCCGCAATTCGAGGGTGCTATGTCCTTTTCCGCCAACTTGTCCCTGCCATATATTCAAGCTTCACAAGCCCAAAAGCATGTCACCCATAATGAGGGGATGCGCCGACTGGATGCCGTCGTTCAACTGAGCGTAACCAGCGCAAGCTCTGCCACCCCACCCGGTTCTCCCGAGAACGGCCAACGGTTTATCATTCCCTCAGGCGCCACTGGTGATTGGGCCGGACAGACCGGCAACATCGCAGTTTTCGAAGAAAATGCCTGGGTTTTCCTGTCTCCGGCTACGGGCTGGATCTCATTCGTGGAAGATACAGCCAAACCGCAGGTTTTTGATGGCGCCAACTGGGTTGAGCTGAGCACCACACCCGACACCCAAAACCTGCCGCTGGTTGGTGTCAACGCCTCCGCCAACCCCACCAACCGCCTGTCCGTGTCATCCCCGGCGTCGCTGTTCAACAACGAAGGCAACGGCCACCAGATCAAAGTGAACAAGGCCTCAAGCGGAGACACTGCCAGCCTTCTGTTCCAGACCAACTGGTCGGGTCGCGCAGAAATGGGCACAACCGGGTCTGACAATTTTGAAATCAAGGTCAGCGCGGATGGCAGTTCGTTTCACCAGGCCCTTGTCGCGGACAGCGCCACGGGATCCATCAGCTTTCCCTCAGGAGTGAGCGGCCTTGCCCCAGCAGCTCTGACCGGAGATCTGATCACCTCTGGATATGCCCTGGCGCGCGGCACCGATCTGGTGACGAACGGCGGATGTGGGCTTGGAAATGCCTACAATTTCCCCGCAGAGCTGGTTTTTGACGGGCAAAGCACCCCGGATCTGCGCGGCGCAGTCTGTTTTACCGGTCATCATGTCGGGCCGATTGCGATGAGTGAGCTGATCGCGGTTGATCCAAACCGCGCCTATCGCCTTGGGGCCTATGTTCGACAAGAAAGCGTAGCGGGTGACTGGTCCGGCTATTCCGAGGGCGAACGACACCAGCAATATATGGGCCTGACATGTCTGGATGCCGACCAGAACGTGATCGAAAGCAAACATCACATGCGCTATTATCATGGTGGCACCGACAGCCTGACCACTCTGGCCGCACCGCTCCAGCCGGGCGACACCACCATCACCCTGACAAATTCCGCCGGATGGAATGAAAGCAGCGCAGATGCCAACCAGCAGGGGGTGATTATTTTCGGCTACAAGGACAGCAACGGTCGGGGATATGCGCATTACTCTCGTCTTGTTGAAGCTGGTCTGTTTGATCTGGGACAGGTCAATAAAACCACCCATGTCGTCACACTGAACCAGCCGCTGCCCGCAAGCCTGGGCAACCCCGACGATCCTTCGGGGATCTGGCCCGCGGGCACGTCAATTGCCAATAGCGGTATTGGCAACGACAAGAACGTGGTTCTGGAAGGTGATTACATCCCGGCGGTGGACAGCTGGTATGATGCATCTGCCCATATTGGCGGAATTGACACATCTGGAACAAACGCCCCCTTCAACTTCGCTCCCGGCACGACCTATGTTCGCGTGTTCTGGCAGGCCAACTACTCCAACCGATCAGGCGGGTTTGCAGGGCATCCCGATACGGGCGCGGCCCATAAGGTCTGGTTCGCAGGGGTGTCGATGCAACCAGTGCCGCTTGCAGCCATGAGTGCCGCCGCCAACGGGTCAGTTGACCTTAAAATTCCTGTCAGTGATTTCGGTTCCGGAACCGTGTCTTTGGCAACCACCACCCGGCAGATCGAAGCCGTTTGATCCAGAAAACGATTTGGGGGTCGCCGGAAACGCGGCCCCCATTTTTCCTTGCGCGGCTATGATTGATTTTTTCTCAAAAGGGATTTGATGACTTCGGCTCTTCCCATTGCGGTGCGGGCAGCCGCCATTCTGTCCTCCCGCTCCGCACTGAGTTTCGCCAGTTCGATATTCCGGGCTTTTATCTTGGTCTGCACCCAGGCGTTCCATCGCTCATCCTGACCGGCATATTGAGCAAGGTCTGGCGCCTCGGTCTGACCTAACTCATGAGCACGCCTTTCCTGATCCTGCCTTACCTTGTGGTTTTCAGCCTGCAGGGCACCAATCTGCTGTGCCACCGTTTGAAGATCCGCCAGTTTGAGATCGAGGATCATGTTCGACACCTCGCCAAGTTGCTGAAGTTGCTTCTTCATTTGCGACCTCCAAACGCACGGGCCCGTTTGCGCATCGCTTCTGCAAACCGAACTGCCGCCGCAACAGCCTGGTACTGCTCCGGCAAAATCTCTTGTCCAATTTCGACCGAAGCATGTATCGCGCGCGCTGTTGGCGGATCCCGATGGATCGGCACCCCTGCCTCTTGCGCAACTTCACGAATGCGCGCCGCAATCTCATCCACCCCTTTGGCGACACAGACAGGCGCTTCACCGGGCAGACGAGACCACCTCAGCGCAATGGCATAATGGGTCGGGTTCACAATCACGACATCCGCATCAGGCACATCCGCCAGCATCTGGTTCATCGCTATTTCATACCCCTTCTGCCGACGCTGCCCTTTCACATGCGGATCACCCTCATTCTGCTTGACCTCATCCATCAGCTCTTTATGCGACATCCGGTTCTTGCGAAGATGTTCCTGCCACTGCCACAAGTAGTCCACGCCGCCGATTGCCAGCATGACCACACAAACCAGGGCAAAAAACTGCATCGACAGGTCAAGCAAAGTGGCTGTTGCCATCGCAGGCGTCAGGTAAAGCGTCCCGACAATCTGGGGCAGCTTCGCAAAAAGGAAAACCCCGAGAATGACCGAATAAATCAATAGCTTGGTGAAGCTCTTCGCGAACTCAAACAGCCCGTTGCGCCCAAACTTGTTTTTCGCGTTGGACAGTGGCGAGATCTTTGAAAGCTTTGGTTTGAGCTTTTCTGGAGCCACAACAAAACTTCTGGTGGCAATGGTCAGAAGTATTGCCGCCAACGCAGGTATTGCAAACCACGGCGCCATGTTTCGTGAGACACCCAATAGCAACGTACCAATGCCGGTGGGGCCACCGCCATTGAACAGATCCATCGAAAAGGTATCGGCACGTGCAAGCAGGTTTGCGAGGAAGGTTCCCAATGCCTCCAAACTACGCGCGCCAAGCGCAGCACCTACAATCAACACTCCCCCAAAAGCGGCAGTTGTCGTGAGGTCCTGAGAACGCGGCACCTCGCCACGTTTGCGGGCATCATCCAGCTTCTTCTGTGTCGCCTCATGTTGCTTATCGTCGTCTTCACCATCTGCCATCACGGTTCCCCAAATGGCCGGTCAAGAAATGCAACCAAGGCATCCACCCATAAAGGCAGCAAAAGCGGCGCACAAACAAACAGCAAAATCAGGCCGCCCGCTGTAATCGCTGGCGCCCCAACAAACGCTACCATCAGCTGGGGCATCGCACGGTTTATGACACCCAGCGCCACGTTGTAAATCAATGATGCAATCAGGAAGGGGGCCGCCAGTGTGAAGGCCAAACCGAAAATCCGGGCCACAAGATCCAAGGCCCATTGGCTGAGAATATCGCCCGCAACAAACTGCCCTGCCGGCATGACTTCATAAGACAGGATGAACAGTTCAGCCAACCGCACATGCAGGCCCAGCATCACCGCCAGGGCCAGACCAGAAACAAGCAACACATGGCCAATCGCAGGCTGAGGATCCGAGTTTGCCCCACCAAAAATCTGCGCCAACGACGTGGATTGCGCCGCCATACTGCCCGCTATTTGCAGTGCCAAGATAAACAGGCGCACCGCTCCGCCCAGAACCAGTCCGGCAATCGGCTCTGAAAATACCATTGCACTGGCACGCATAGGATCGGCAAGCGCGGTTTCAATCTGCAGGGCGCTGGCAGGTGCCACAATCAAGGTAAAGGCAAACCCCAGAAAGAGCCGCACGCGTTCCGGCACTGATCGTTCACCAAAGGCTGGCAAAAGCGCCATTGCGGCACCCACGCGCAAGAACACAAAAAATCCAACAATCAGCGCAGATTGCCCGAACCCCAACAGCTCTGCCAGTTGAAAACTCACACTGGCACCATTCCCACCAGCGACGGGCGGGCCTCAGTGCCTATCTCTTCAAAAGACAGAACCGGATTGGCAATTCCTTTTGCCACCATGACGGTTTTCAAAAAGCGTCTGCGGCGGGTGGACGTCACCAGGGCAGGATAGATCCCAGTTTCTCCTGCCTTGGCAATACGGTCAGCGATTGAGGTGGCAAGCCGATTGAACTCATCCGGCGGCAAGGCGACATCCTGTGGTCCACGATCACTCTCGATCTGATAGGTCGAGAACCGCTCCTCCCATTCCGGTGCAAGCTGCACGAGGGGAATGGTGCCATCTGGACGTTTCAACTCCGAGACCAATTGAAACCCGAGACGGTGGCGGACATGTTCACAAATGCTTTCTGGTGTTGGCAACATCGGGCGGGCCTCAGCGATGCTTTCCAGGATCAACGGAAGGTTTCGAATGGAAACCCGCTCTTCCAACAGCAGGCGCAGGACCGATAGCAAAAGATCCAGAGGCACTTTTTCCGGCACAAGCTCATCCAGAAGCCGCCTATTGGCTTCGGCCCGCACAGGATCGGACAGGTTGACAAATTCATCCATCAGCCGGCGCAACGCCTTGAGCGTGAGCAGCCGCGGGAAGTTGCGTTTGATCACTTCCAGTAAATGTGTCGCCAGAACCTCTGTCGGGCTGACAATTGTGCCCCCCTGCAAGGCGGCATCTTCCTGATCATCCGCGTTGATCCACCTTGCAGGAGCGCCATAAACCGGCTCGCGCACATCATCCCCATCAGGAAGATCAATCTCGGTCCCGCTGAGGATCATCAGGACCCTATCCATTTCCAAACGGTCGACAGCCTGGATAACACCTTGAATTTTAATGACATACCCTCCCGGTTGGAGGGATCCGTCATCTGTCAGGCGAATTTCGGGTAGGATAAGCCCAAAAGCACCCGCCACATGGCTTCGCATATTGTTGATCCGGGCATCCAGCCCGGTCGCAGGATCAAGCACCATCGGGATGAGGTCCGGCGCGAACGCAACGTGGATGTCGTCAAGATCAAGAATATCACCGATGCTCTCTTCTTTTTTCTCATCAGCCTCAAGCACCTCTTCCGACTGGATCTTTTGCGCCTTTTCAAGTTGTTTGCGGTGGGCAAGCCAGGCGGCAATGCCGAGCGCAATCGCCCCGGAAACAAAGGGTAAAAACGGCAACCCCGGCACAAGAGCAAACAACGCCATCAAAACGGCAACCGTTCCCAAGGCGGCAGGATAGCCACCCAATTGCGAAAACAGGGCGAGATCGGTGGAGCCTGTCGCCCCACCCCGTGCCAAAAGCAATGCCGAAGCGATGGAAATGATCACGGCAGGGATCTGGCTGACCAGCCCATCACCAACCGTCAGGATCGCGTAAGTTTCAAACGCACGCCCCAGATCCATACCATGGATCGCCACTCCGATCACCAACCCCATCACGATGTTCAGAAGTGTGATCAGCAGGCCAGCAATGGCATCCCCCTTCACAAACTTGGACGCACCATCAAGTGACCCAAAAAACGTGGTTTCTGCCTGCTCTTTTTCCCGGCGCGCCTTGGCTTCAGCATGGTCGATTGCCCCGGCGGACATATCGCTATCAATGGCCAACTGTTTACCGGGCATTCCATCCAATGCAAACCGCGCCCCGACTTCAGCCATGCGGGTCGCACCCTTGGTGATGACAATAAAATTAACGATCAGGAGAACGCAGAATACCACCAGCCCGAGAAATACACTTCCGCCCATGACGAAATTGGCGAACCCTTCGATCACATCACCAGCAGCGGACGTCCCGGTGTGCCCTTGACCGATAATTAGTTTTGTCGATGAGACATTCATCGAAAGGCGCAACATCAACGAGGCCAGAAGGACGGTGGGAAATGCGGAAAAATCCAAAGGCCGCTCGATAAACAGGGTCACCGTGAACATCAAGATGGCCAAGGCAAATGACGTGGCCAGCCCGATATCCAACACCCAAGCGGGCATTGGCAAAATCATCATTACGATGATAGCCATCAAAGCCAATGCGAGCAAAATGGTGGGTTTGAAAATCTCTGACAGGCTAAAGGTCATGATTGGTTACCCGTTACCGTTTGAGAAAAAGGGCCTGATCATCCCCCGGCCGGCTGGGACCAGAGAACCGAGTGATTTTGTGCCAGTTCCTGTTTGCAAAAGTGGGAAATTATTGACGCGCGGCGCCAATGACAATTCGGGGATAGGGGGGGGGGCTACGGTTAGGTCTCCCGCATCTGCGAGAGCCAGAACTGGTGGGTTTTTGTCCTGCGCCGCAAACCGAGATCGGAACTTTGAAAACCGTGCTTTATACTTATCTGCGTATTTCGGAGTGCGCGAGTGATAAGCGCCTGCCGCATCCCGCCAATTTCCTTTTTCCACGAAGAGATCATTGAGAAATTTTGCCGCATATAATCCATTGGCAAGCGGATCAAACATCTCCTCCAAAGAGCTAAAGTTCTGGTGGTGCCATTTATAATTTATCTGGAAACACCCGACATCAAAGCTACGCGCGCCTCGCTTAAAGTGTTTGAAAACATAGGATTTGGCCTCATCTTCAGTGTCAAACCAAACCCCTTTCCCCTCCATATTAACTGTCCAGGGCCATGGTCGCATCGCCCCCCCCCTTTTCCGACCGGTTTCCGTAAGGGAGATTGCCTTCAGGACAGAAATGGGAACGCCGGTTTGCGCTGATGCAGCTGCTGCAATCTGGTCGCAAATGTAAGAGTCATCCCCTTCAGCCTGGACCTGTAAAGAGCTGAAAATCAGTAGGAAAGCCACCTTGCTGGCAGTATTCCCAATAAACATTTTAACCTTCTTGAGGCTATTGACATTTCTTGTCATTTTTCGCGCACTTCTTGCCGATGTTGGTTAACCCCAACGTAGCGGTCATGTATTTACAAAACGTAATCACATTAGGGATGCGGCAATTCCGTGAGCAGGTTTTCGATTGTTGTCCGCATCGCTGCACTTTCCGTCAAAATGCTGGCATTGCGCGCCAGCGAGCCGACGTTTTGATCCAGACCTTGTGTCGACGAGGCAGATATAAGGCGCCCCATGTCTTGCAACGCCGCAGGACCAGACTGTGAAAGGCCGCCCCAATTCCCCCCACGCAGTTCTGCTTTGATCTGCTTTTCAGTCTCGCCCAGAGTTCGATATATTTCTGCCGCTGCGTCAAAATCACCCGAAGCTTCCCATGCTCGCGCGCGCAACAGGTTTGCCTCTGGCGTTTCCAGCCCAGCTAGATAACCAAGCGCCACCTCAGACTTCCCCTCCAATAGTGCAATTGTTGCGTAAACCAACCGGCGTGAAGGATCGGGAACCACGGTTGCCGTGTTCAAGAGGGCTCTTGCCTGTGACGAGAACCCCAAGTTAGACAACCGTGCAGACAGAGATGTTTTCAGGCCTTCACCAAGGGAACCCAAGACTGAAGATGCTCCCGAAACATATCTTAAAAACTGAGCATCCGAGCCGTTCTTCTCTAGCTTTGAAAACACGAATTGCTGCAAATTTCCAAGCTCTTCGTCGTCAAACAGATTTTCTTTTTGCGCCATTTTCATCTGGGCAAAAGCTTCACTAAAATCAGACGCCATGACCCGCGCCCTGATCTCTGCAGATTTTAGATCAGCACCCAGGGGCAGGTCTCTTTGTTCGAAAGCATAAGTGGAGAGAATTTCCAAATATCTTTCGGGGATAGGCTGGTCCTGAGCAATGCGGGAGTTCACAAATTCTAAGGCTGCAACCGGAGCTATATCTGAGTCTTCGTTAACGAGTTGCGTGAGCGTATGTTCAGCATTTTCAACCCCCCCAGATTGCAATGCGAGACGCGCCTCCAAGAGATTGAAACCTGGGCCATGGTCCCCTTCAGCACGATCCAGGAGATTGCGCAGGGCGTTGGCGGTGCCCATATCCCCAAATGTCAGAAATTTATGTGCCAAGTCCGGGCCAAGATGGCGGCGCAAATGCAAAGGCAATTCAGAAAATGACAAAATAATCGCCTTTTGATTAATCTCTTGCCCTGGACGAAACTCCGGTTGTGCAAGAGCAGCCCACAGCGCAGTTTTGCCGTCACAGCCCATTTGTGGTGCGAATTCACCAAAGCTCGCCGATTTGTGCCAGTCCATGATTTCTGCAATCTGTTGAATAATTTCCGGCCGCCCCACCGCCTGAGGAAACTCGTTTGCAAGGAGCATCGCCTCAGCACCAAAGGTCAGATACAGTTGGTGGCGAATATAGGCATTTAACATGTCGGGATTTGGCCGATCAAACTCCCCTAATATCAAAGACGCGTATTTGGCGAGTTCCGCGCCATTTCTGATATCTCCGCCCCAGGTTGCAATGTCGTATTCGGTATCGGGGATACAGGCAAAACCCTCTTGTGTAGACAGGACTTCCGACTTCCGCAGGCTCGTTTCTCGGTCAATAGAGGTCTGCACCGCGATGTGATCATTGGCATCAATCGTCCGAACCGGTTGCAGGTCTGGAACCGGGGCGGTTTCTTCGGGTTCCTGAGCTTTGATTGGGCGCGTTATTCTATCCACTTCTGCTTCCAGTGTGGAAAGATTGGCATCAACCAATCCCTGTGCAGCAGCGCGCCCAATTTGCTCAATCAGTGCAAGCTCGGTCTGCATTACTCGTTCTTCGGGGGACACCACTTCACTCTGATCATCACGAATATGTTCATCGGACAAGAGCGGTTCATCTTGCTCTGAACTTCCCTGTGTTTCCTCCAGTTTCTCATTCTCTGGTTGCAGATATTTTGCCAGATCCGACTGGGGTCTGGGAAATAAAGGCAGGCCTAACCGGGCGATTGCGCTATTTTCTGTCCCGGGAGAAACCTGCAGTGGTAGCTGATCCAGAAAGGCTTCATATTTGGCACTCTCTTCTCCCGGTTTTCCGGATCGGATATCGACAACAATTTGGCCCCCAGAGGCAATGAAAACATCCGCATAGCATTGGCAATCAATGTCCAGAAACAGCGTGCCCCTTCCCCGGTCTTCGAGATTTTTGATGCGTGATCTGGGGATCAAGTTGAATGCCCGGGACAAATCAAAACCAACACCATCTGTGGCCAGCCTTAGCTCATACCCCCCAGGCACGCGGCCGAATTTCCAACCCGAAGGTTGCTGGGTATAGACCACAAGACGTGTGAATTGATCATGCTCACCTGACCGAACGGCCAAATCCTGAGCAATGCCAGGCTGCACCGTCAATAACACGATCATCATTACCCAAAGTTGTTTCATCACGCCGCCGCTTTCTTGACTTCCTTCAACGCTTCTTCAAGCTCCGAGTAGCTTGGGCGGCAATGACCTGGAGTGTTCTGGCGTCCGACTTCGATACAGATATTGACTGAGTGATTGTAGAGATTCGCAACAAGCACCTCACGGATCAGTTGGTAGAAGTGAGAATCCTCTTCCACCACGGTTTTAACCTTCGAGGAAAATGGTGCTACAAGACCATAAGCGAGAAACACCCCCAGAAATGTCCCAACAAGCGCGCCCCCAATCATTTTCCCAAGGATCTCAGGTGGCTGATCAATGGAACCCATGGTTTTGATAACCCCCAATACCGCCGCCACGATCCCCAGTGCAGGCAACCCATCCGCAACCGATTGCAGCGCATGACTGCCGTGCAATGCGTGGTGCAAATTCGCCTCCATCCGCTTTTCAAGCACCTCTTCCACCTGATGCGGATCATCGTAATTCATGGATGCCGATCTCAGCGTGTCGCAGATGAGTTCGATGGCCTCCTTGTCACCCAGGATTTTGGGATAACGGTTGAAGATGGCACTTTCCTCGGGGTTTTCGATATGCTCTTCCAGCGCAACCGCATTCTGGCGGGCCTGGCGGATCAGTTCGAAAAGCAGGCACAGCAGATCACGGTAATCCTCATGTACCCATTTTGGCCCTTTGAAAACCTTTCCGACATCTTTGAGCGTATGTTTGATCGCCGGCACATCATTTGAGATGACAAAAGCGCCAGCCGCCGCCCCCCCAATCATGGTAAATTCGAAGGGTAGAGATTTCAGAATAATCCCCATTTTTCCGCCAGCGGCCAAATAACCACCGAACACCATGATAAAAATCAGGGCAATGCCAATGATACCAATCATTCAACTGTCTCCACAAAACTGGTCCCGACACCGAGAACATGGCAAACGTCCATTAATAAACCGTGCGCAGATCTTAGTTGGTTGGGACATTTGAGTTACGCCCTGCCAAAATTACGCTGATGGCATATGATTTTTGCGGCTCCAACCCAGCCATGATCTGTGCTGCAACTTCGGACCTCATACGGCCTAAGAAACCTGCCGCAAACTGAGGGTCCATTTGTGAAAACAGTGGGATAGCTTGCTTGGGTTTCATGTTTTCATAGACCTGAGTCAACTGGGTCAGGTCCCTTTCGGCAGCACCATCTGCCAAGGCCATTGTCGATTTCAAAGCCTCCTCAGCATCCACAAGGGCCGACATTTTCTTTTCGATCTGTTCTTCAGCCGCCTTCAAAACCTGCAGTCGGCTTTCGAGGTTTTTTTCCCGCTCTTCCAGAACGGTTTCCCGCTCCCGCAGAAGCCCCAAAACATGCGCAATATCCTCTTCCGTCTCGCAGACCTCGCCCCCTTTGTCATCATGGGCAACCTTACCCGCGAGCGCCCCCACTTCCTTGGCAACTGCAACCCCGTGCTCGCCAAGGCGCAGCATCCCTGATGACAGGAACAAAACAGCAATTACCCATAAAACACCTCGGCCCGCCGCTTTCTTTCGCTGCGGAGGGATGGAGGCCGCCTTTTTCTTTCGACCAAACATCACTCTGCGGCCTCCATGCGGTTATGGCGATGACTTAGAAACATCGGAATGTCAGATGCCCTGGGCTCGGGTATGGGATCTGGTTCCGGTTCGGCAGATGAGGATTGTGCAACTGGGGGCATCGCGTCAGGAAGGTCATGAAGACTTGCCATCATAAGCTCAAGTTTACGCGATGCAGCCTCGGCCCGTTGGGTCAAATCAGACAGCTGAGCAGCGCTTGCACCTGCCGCCAATTGCGCTTTTTCCAGGGTCTTTGTCATATCGTCCACCTGCGCGGACAAGACGGCAACCGCCCCCCCCATCCCGTTCTGCAGATTGTTAAACCGCTTCAGACGACGCGCCAGGACAATGCAATAGATCGCCGCACCAATCGCGCCAGCCGCCAAAAGTACATCTGCTATAAGGTCCATTTCTTGTCCCTCCGGAAATCAGTTCAAAACAAACTCGAGAATCAGCAGGTCTCGCACCCGCCCTTCTCCTGTTACAAGCTGGATGCGCCGCAACATCTGGGCGCGTAATTTGACAAGCATGCTGGGGTCTTCCAGATCAGACATCTCAACGGCCCTGAGATAGGTGTTGAGAACATCCAGCACCCTGGGGCGCACTTGAACCACATCTTCGGCATAGGCCGGATCCACCTCGAGGGAACCACGAAATCTCAGGTGTTTGTTGCTACCGGATGTGCCAAGGGAAATGACCAGCGGATCCAGTTCGACATAAGATACGCTGGGCAGATCGAGCACCATCTCCGCCTCTTCGACCATCTCTTCCTCAGTGGACGGAGCGAGAATCATGCCGGAATAAACGGCAAAAAACCCTCCCCCTCCCAGCACAAGTGAAAGGATCAGCCCGATGATCAGGCCCTTTTTGGATTTTTTCTTCGGCGCATCTTCTTCGCCGTCTACCGGTTCTTCAGCTTCTGCCATCTCATCACCAGATTTATTTTCTACGAATCGTTATAGACCGGCGGGCACTAACCGATTGTTAAGGCTGGTCGTAGAAAACTGTTGGCATGACGGGGGCAGAAGCCCGCTCGAAGAAGGAGTTACGTCTTGCAACAGATCCAAACTGTCTGGTCTGCACTGGACATGCGTAAAAAAGTGATTGTCGTTCTGGCGACCTTGGCAATGTTTGCTGCCGTGCTTGGCATTTCACGTATGGCCAGCAAGCCGTCGATGAGTCTTTTATACGCGGGGCTGGAACCGGGTGCCGCTGGTGAAGTGATCAAGGCGTTAGAGGCACAGTCTGCCAGCTTTGAGGTCCGCAACGGCGCAATCTATGTCAATGCCTCTCAACGTGACGGGTTACGAATGACCCTCGCCAGCGAAGGGTTGCCGTCAAATTCAGCCAAAGGATATGAGTTGCTTGATGGGTTGTCCGGCTTTGGGACGACCTCTCAGATGTTTGATGCCGCCTATTGGCGTGCAAAAGAAGGCGAATTGGCACGCACCATCGTCTCCAGCCCCTTTGTCCAAAGCGCGCGGGTTCACATTGCCCAATCTGTCCAACAGGGTTTGCGGCGGCGCGCGAAGCCAACCGGGTCGGTGACCTTGAGCAGCACGTCCGGCACCATTTCTTCGGCACAGGCGAAGGCATTCAAATACCTTGTGTCATCTGCAGTGCCGGGCATGTCCCCGGAAGATGTTTCCATCATCGACAGCCGCGGAGGTCTGATAACCGCAGGGGATGAAACTGAAACCGCACAATCCTCTGTCGGAAATCGCGCCGAGGAAATGAAGGCCAATATTCAACACCTTCTGGAAGCGCGTGTGGGCCTTGGGAATGCGGTGGTTGAGCTGAGCCTGGAAACGGCGACAGAACGCGAATCGATACTGGAAAAAACATTCGACCCCAACAGCCGCGTCGCGATTTCCACCGAGACCCAGGAAAATTCCAGTCAGAGCTCTGACAGTGGGAATGGCAGCGTGACCGTTGCATCCAACCTTCCAGACGGGGAGGGCAGCGCGGGGGCCTCATCCTCAGCCCAAAACAGTGAGACACGGGAGCGGATCAATTATGAGGTATCAGAAACAACCCGTGAGATTATCCGCAACCCTGGTGCCACCAAACGTATAACCGTGGCCGTTCTGGTCGATGGGCTGCGTAGCGTGAATGAGGCGGGTGAAACAATCTGGCAGCCGCGCTCGGAGGAAGAGCTGAACAGCCTGCGCGACCTGGTGGCCTCCGCCATCGGCTTTGATCAGTCCCGCGGCGATACGATTACCATTAAAACCATGGAGTTCGAGCCGGTTTCGGAGGCGGGCACTGAGGTGACGTCGTCCTTGATGCAAGGCGTCGAATTTGACCTCATGTCCATCATTCAACTTGCCGTTCTGGCCGTTGTGGCCCTCATTCTCGGGCTGTTTGTAATCAGGCCGATCCTCGCCAATTCAAAGGGCGCGTTGGAGAATACGCCCTCAGCGGGCGCCCTGCCCGGCCCCCAGCTGGCCGGAGGTCAACAGCCCTCCCCTGCAGCAGAAGCCCCATCGGACATGCTGGCTCCCGCCCCAATTCAGTTCAATACCGATTTTTCGGATATGCCGTCGCTATCGGGTGAAATTGATGACGGGGAATTTCCGGCGCCACAAATGGCGACAGTTTCCGACATCGACTTCGACGAAGACCCCCTTGGCAGGTCCGATGATCCGGTTAAACGCCTGCGCAATCTGATCGAAGAACGGCAAAGTGAAACCCTCGAAATCCTCCGGGGTTGGATGGATGAGGAGACTGTCTGATGCCGCCGATTTTTCCGCTCCAAGATTTCGACACGCCCCTCTCCGGTCCGCAACCAATCAATCCGGCATCCACACCCGCTGCAAACCCAACAGCGGCAGATCTGGAGAAAGCGCGGCTGGAAGGATATGAAGTGGGCTATCAGGCGGGTTGGGATGACGCCATCCGAGCAGGTGACGAAGACAAGTCCCAGATCAGTGCCGAGTTTGCGCGCAACTTACAGGATCTCGGCTTTACCTTTCACGAGGCTCGCAGTCATATCATGAAATCACTGGAACCCCTTTTGGCCAACATGGTCGAGAAGGTCCTTCCCAGCCTTGTCTCTGACACAATCGGCCATGCCATCGTAGAAGAAATCCTGCCGCTGGCCGCAGATGCGGCAGATTCTCCCATGCAGGTCGTCATTTACCCTGGTGGGCGGGACATGCTCGAAGCATTGCTGTCGCAAAATACCTCGGTCCCCATTGAGCTTATTGAAGAAGAGACACTTGCCGAAGGGCAAGTCTACATCCGCATGGGGGCCACTGAAAAACAGATCGACCTGAGTGGTGCCATACACCGGATCGGAGAGGCAATTTCGGGTCTGTATCAAATCAACGAAAAGGCAAAACAAAATGGCTGATGACACTCAAAACACAGCTCAGACGAGCCCCTTCACCCAGGTGCCTATTGAAATCATGATTTCTGTCGGCAAAGCCCGACCAACAGTGCACGAATTGCTGCGATTGAAAAACGACAGCATCCTGCAACTGGACAAAAAGCTCGAAGATCCGGTTGAGCTTTATGTCGGGGACAAGTTGATCGCCCGTGGCGAGTTGGAAGAAGTTGGTGGCGAAGGGTCGGGCCAGCTTGCGGTCCGATTGACGGAAGTTGCCGATCTCTCAACCGGTCTCTGACGATGACCCCAGCTCGGACCATTCACAAGGGATTTGCATGGGCTGTCCTGTTAACCATGATGCTGGCGCTTCCAACATCATTGTCCGCACAGGATATCGCCATCAGCCTTGGCGACGATGGATCGCTTGCAACCCGTTCCATCCAACTGATGATTCTCATCACATTGCTCAGTCTGGTTCCCGGACTGGCAATCATGGTCACCTGTTTCCCGTTCATCGTGACCGTGCTGTCAATTCTGCGTCAGGCCATCGGGTTGCAGCAATCCCCCCCCAACATGCTGATCATCAGCCTGGCCCTTTTCCTGACTTACTTTGTGATGGAGCCGGTGTTCAACGAAGCCTGGCGCCTTGGGGCGGAACCCTACACGACGGGTGAAATGGCATTGGAGCCCGCATTCAATGCCGCGCTGGAACCCTTTCGCGGTTTCATGGCAAACCGGATCGACCCCGACACGTTCCAACATCTTGCTTCACTGCGCCCTGATGAAACGGGAGAGCTGGCAGCCTCATCCCCCTTGTCGATCCTTGTGCCGTCCTTCCTTCTGTCCGAAGTGGAACGCGCTTTTCAGATCGGTTTTCTGGTGTTTCTACCATTCCTCATCATTGACCTGGTTGTCGCAGCCATCCTGATGTCAATGGGGATGATGATGGTACCACCAGCCATCGTGTCCCTGCCGTTCAAGCTTGCCTTTTTTGTCGTAGCCGATGGTTGGACGCTGATTTCCGGGGCGCTGGTCCGAAGTTACTTCTGATACGTCAAACCTGCACGGGGCTTGTCCGCGGCTCCAGATGCAGCGCCTGACCGTTATAGGGCATTGCTGCAATCGCCGCATCGTCCAGTTCCACCCCCAGTCCCGGAGAGCTGGGCGGAATGACATAGCCGTCCTGCCAAACGATCCCCCCCAAGATCACATCGGTATAGGGCACGTCAAAACGCCCGATACTTTCCAAAATCAGGAAATTGGGACTACAGGTTGCGATCTGGATATTCGCCGCGGCCACCACGGGGCCACAATACAGATGCGGTGCAATCTGGGCCTGTCGGGTCTCTGCCATTGCGGCAATTTTCTTTGCTTCAAGGATGCCGCCCACGCGTCCCAGGTTCATCTGAAGGATCGACGCAGCCCCTGTTTCCAGAAGCCGGGCGAATTCATGCTTGCTGCAAAGGCGTTCCCCTGCCGCAACCGGAATGGACGTAAAACGCGCCACTTCGGCCATGTCGGCTGGGTTTTCCGGGGGGACAGGTTCTTCGAACCAGAGCGGATCATAGGTTTCCAGCCGCCGCGCCAACCGCTTGGCACCCGACACGGTAAACTGCCCGTGGGTTCCAAAGAGCAGGTCCGCACGCGTCCCCACCGCTTCACGGATCCGTCTGCAAAACATCTCACTCCGCTCGAGATCTTCCAGACGGGGCTGGCGCCCATCATAAATTGAATACGGGCCAGCGGGATCAAACTTGACCGCCGTAAATCCCTGCTCGACCATCTTCAGCGCCGCTTCGGCCGCAAGATCGGGATTGTTATAGACGTTGGGCTGGGTCTCATCCGGGTAAACATCCCCTTCCGGCGGGTACAGATAGGTATAGCTGCGCAACCTGTCATGTATCTTGCCGCCGAGAAGGTCGTAGACGGGCTTATCAGCGGCTTTACCTATGATATCCCAACAGGCCATCTCCAGCCCACTGAGAACCCCCATGATGGTGATATCCGGGCGGGCCGAGTAGCCAGCGCCATATGCTGATCGCCACATGTGCTCAATATGATGTGGATCGGACCCATGGAAGTGACGCCCGAACATGTCCTGCGCCATGGCCGCGCACAGGTCTGGACCAAAGGTTGCGTTATAAATCTCACCCACACCGGTCACACCACATCTGGTGGTCAGGCGCAGCAGGATAAAATAGCGCCCCCCATGGCGCGGTGGCGGGTTGCCCACGACAAAGGTTTCAATTTTATCAAGCTGCATGGTTCATTCCTCTCTACGGCACAGGTCCCGAAAAATCAGCTCAGACGCCCGATATGCCAGCATCATGGTCGGCGCATTGGTGTTGCCCGACGTGATGTTTGGAAAGGCCGAGGCATCAACCACCCGCAAACCGCGCAAACCGCGCACCCGCAGGCGAGGGTCCAGCACAGAAAGGCCATCATCCTTACCCATTGCACAGGTTCCACAGGGGTGAAACACCGTGCCGGCCCGTTGCCGGAAGTTCTCCAGCATCTCCTGTTCCGTCATCGTCAGCAGGTCCGGTTCATATCTGGCCTTGGTGACCGTTTTCATCGTCGGCGTGCTCGCCAGTGTCTTCAGCAGCTGCGAGGCCAGAATGGCGTCGGTCACATCGTGCGGGGTCGAGAGGGAACAGGGCGATATCCGGGGCGGAGATCGGGGGTCGGCAGAGGTGATCTGGATATGTCCACGGCTGGTCGGACGACAGGGCTGCACCGATAGAATAAACCCCGGATCACGGCCCATTTTCGGTTTGCCGTTCTCGGGGATCGAATAGGTGGCCGGGTTGCAATACAGCTGAAAAGTGGATTGTCCGGCCCCCGATCTGTCCCGGATATATCCCCCCACCTGATTGACCGGCACACTCAGCGCACCACCACGCGTCAGGGCATATTGCAGCGCCGCAATGCCCAGTCCCACAAACGACCCAAGACGGTTGTTGAGCGTCGGTTTGGTCGCGGCAAAATGATGGGTGATCGCCAGATGATCCTGCAACCCGGCCCCCACGCCGGGATGATCTTTCACAACCTCAACACCAACCCTTTGCAAGAGGTCACCGGGCCCGATGCCGGAAAGCTGTAGCAACTGGGGCGAATTGATGGCCCCTGCACTCAGGATCACGCTGGCACGCGCGTGCGCAAACTGGCGCTGACCCTTCGAGAGGAAATAAACGCCGTTCGCCCGACCTTCCTTTACCGAAATACGTTCAACCATGGCGCCCGAAATAACCCTGACATTTGGCCGTTTTCGGGCAGGATTGAGAAAGGCATCCACCGCCGACCAGCGCCTGCCTTTCCATACCGAGCTTCGATACCGCCCCACTCCCTCCGTTTCGACCTCATTCATGTCATCAACAACCGGCCAGCCCATTTCCATTGCCGCCTGCAGGAAATGGTTGCTGAAAGGATGCATGTCCCGGCTGAGGTCGGACACAAAAACCGGCCCCGATCCCGTCAGCAACATCCGCCCGTTTTGGTCTCTGGTCACACGAGTTTCCATCAGGTCATAGCTGCGGCGGACCGTGTCCCAGCCCCACCCCACAGCGCCAGCCTGTTCCCAATCTGCAAAATCCCGCGGCAGCCCCCGCACATAGGCCATGGCATTGATCGAACCGGACCCACCAATCACCCGTCCACGCGGCCAGTAAGCCTGACGCCCGGCAAGGCCCTGATCAGCCGATGCCACATATCCCCAGTTCAAACGAGGCTCTGCAAATGTCCGCGCATATCCCACCGGCAGTTTGATCCAGGGATTGCGTGCCTCTCCGCCCGCTTCCAAAACAAGCACGCTGAGCGCACCCTCCGCACTGAGGCGCTCAACCAGAACGCATCCCGCGCTGCCGGCCCCGACAATGACAACATCAAATTCCATTCCCCAAAACCATCTGGCTGGCGTCAAGATCATGAGAAGCCAAGCAAAGCCACAATTCAAACAATGGTTTTGACGCCTTTGCCTAAACTATATTTAATGCTTATATCTCCAACCCAGGCACTGGCATGACAATATTACCGCATATGATCTGGTTGCGCAGTTTCGAAGCGGCCGCCCGTCTTGGCAGTTTTACCAGCGCCGCACAGGAGCTGAACCTTACCCCGGCTGCGATCAGCCAGCAAATCAGGTTGCTGGAACAACATCTTGGTGCCCCGCTGTTCACCCGCCTGCCCCGCGGTGTTGCCCTGACCGATATTGGTCACGCCTATGCTCAACCGATCCGTAAATCCTTTACCGATATGCAGGAGGCGACAAATGGGTTATTTGCCCGGCCTGCCAAACGTCCGCTCCGCATACGGGCCTCGATCAGCTTTGCCACCCTGATCCTTGCCCCGCGCCTTGGCGCATTTCAAAAAGACCACCCGGATATCGACCTGCAAGTCAGCACCAGTGTCTGGACGCCTGCTGCGGGCAAAGAACCGGTGGATCTGGAAATTCGATATGGTCACGGGGATTGGGCCGAACGGGACATCCGGCCTCTTGGGCATCGGTTCGGGATCCTGGTCTGCACCCCGGATCTGGCACAGAACCTCGCCCCCTCCGAAGGGTTTGACAAACTGGCTGAACGGGCCATCCACATCATCGGATCAGAAACCGACTGGGGGCAGATGGCGACCCTGCTGGGACGGCCCTGTCCACACACCCCTCCCATCATGAAGGTCGATAGTTCGCTGATGGCCCTTCAGGTTCTGACCACCGGGTCAGGGGCGGTTATTGTCGCCGAAGATTTTGCCCGTGACTTTCTGGACCGGGGGCACGTCATCTGCCCATTGCCCCATCGTCTGCCACTGAGCCGCAGCTTTTATGCCGTTGCGCCAGATCACAACAACACAAACCCTGACGTTCAGGCTTTCTGTGGCTGGTTGCTCCAATCAATCAACCCGGACGAATCCCCAGATAATTTGGCCTGAATTTTCGAAATCCGCCCTGTAAATCGCGCAGCCACCCCCGTTTCTTTTGACATTTTCAGGACCCAAAACAAAAAGCTTGCCCCCAGATGTCCCGGCCGGGATCCGGTGCAACACCTGACATTACGTTAAGAACACATCCCTTTTTATTTCACAGTTAAAGGAATTTACAAAATTCACACTTGAAATGGAAATAAATTTACCAAAAAACTGTTGCTACACATCGGGTTACAACAGTATTTTCCGCGACAGGAGGGCTGTATTTGCAAAGTAAATCACTTTGCGCGCAAATACAGAAAGAGAGATTACCGGAGGAGACCATGTCCTTGGACGACGTTACAAAGCAAGTATTTGCACCAAATTCGGATTTCGTTGCTAACGCCCATGTCGATGCAGCCAAATATGACGAGATGTATGCCGCATCGGTCAATGACCCGGACGCCTTCTGGGGCGAGCACGGCAAGCGCATCGACTGGATCAAACCATTTTCGGTTGTAAAGAACACAAGCTACGCGCCGGGCAATGTCTCGATCAAATGGTTTGAGGACGGCACGCTGAACGTCTCGGCCAACTGCGTTGATCGCCACCTGGAAACCCGTGGCGATCAGACCGCGATCATCTTTGAGCCGGATGAGCCGACCGAAGAAGCCCAGCATATCACCTATCGCGAGCTGCACGGACATGTCAGCCGGATGGCCAATATCCTCAAGGATCTTGGGGTGGGCAAAGGCGACCGGGTGATCCTGTATCTTCCGATGATCCCCGAAGCTGCCTATGCGATGCTGGCCTGTGCCCGGATCGGCGCAATCCACTCGATCGTCTTCGCCGGTTTCTCGCCTGACGCGCTGGCCGCCCGGATTGATGGCTGCGAAGCCAAGCTGGTCATTACCGCAGATTTCGCACCGCGCGGCGGTCGCAAGACCCCCCTCAAGGCCAATGCCGACCTTGCCCTGGATCACGCTGAAAACAACCCGCAGATGCTGGTGGTGCGCCGCACCGGTGGCGACGTGACCTGGGTTGATGGTCGTGACCACGATTACAACGCGCTGGTGGAAACCGCATCCGCCGATTGCCCGCCTGCGGAAATGAATGCCGAAGATCCGCTGTTCATCCTCTATACCTCGGGTTCAACCGGCCAGCCGAAAGGCGTTGTGCATTGCTCGGGCGGCTATCTTGTCTGGGCTTCGATGACCCACGAGATCACCTTTGACTACCATGATGGTGACATCTACTGGTGTACCGCTGATGTGGGCTGGGTGACCGGTCACAGCTATATCGTCTATGGCCCGCTGGCCAATGGCGCGACCACCGTGATGTTCGAAGGCACCCCGACCTATCCGGACGCAAGCCGCTTCTGGCAGGTTTGTGAAAAGCACAAGGTCAACCAGTTCTACACCGCTCCGACCGCGCTGCGTGCGCTGATGGGTCAAGGCAATGAGTTTGTCGAGAAATGCGACCTGAGCGACCTGAAGGTGCTGGGCACCGTGGGCGAACCGATCAATCCGGAAGCCTGGACCTGGTATCACGAGGTCGTCGGCAAGGGGAACTGCCCGATTGTTGACACCTGGTGGCAGACCGAAACCGGTGGTCACATGATGACCCCGCTGCCGGGCGCACATGCCGCCAAGCCGGGTGCCGCGATGAAACCGTTCTTCGGTGTGCAGCCGGTGGTTCTGGAACCCACTTCGGGCGAAGAAATCCACGAATACCCGACCGAGGGCGTTCTGTGCATGAAGGACAGCTGGCCGGGCCAGATGCGCACCGTCTGGGGTGATCATGAACGGTTCGAGAAGACCTATTTCTCGGACTACAAGAACTACTATTTCGCAGGTGACGGCTGCCGCCGTGACGAAGATGGTGACTATTGGATCACTGGCCGTGTGGACGACGTGATCAACGTGTCCGGCCACCGTATGGGCACCGCCGAGGTGGAAAGCGCGCTGGTGGCACATGAGGCCGTGGCCGAAGCCGCCGTGGTTGGCTATCCGCATGATATCAAGGGTCAGGGCATCTATTGCTACGTCACCCTGATGAACGGTGTCGAGCCGACCGAAGAGCTGCGCAAAGAGCTACGTACCTGGGTGCGCACCGAAATCGGCCCGATCGCCAGCCCCGATCTGATCCAATGGGCCCCAGGCCTGCCGAAAACCCGGTCCGGCAAGATCATGCGCCGTATTCTGCGCAAGATCGCCGAGAACGACTATGGCGCACTGGGTGACACCTCGACCCTTGCCGACCCGACTGTGGTTGACGAGTTGATCGACAACCGCATGAACAAGGATTGATCAGATGGACGGCATGAATACCCAATCCGCTGCTCCTGTCCTGATCCTGCTCGGCCCCCCCGGGGCCGGCAAAGGCACGCAAGCGCGGATGCTTGAGGAGAAATATGGTCTGGTGCAGCTGTCGACCGGTGATCTGCTGCGGGCCGCTGTGGCGGCTGGCACCGACGCGGGCAAGGCTGCAAAAGCCGTGATGGAAGCTGGCGAGCTGGTCTCCGACGAGATCGTCATCAATATCCTGCGCGACCGGCTGGGCGAAGCCGATTGCGCCAAAGGTGTGATCCTGGATGGCTTCCCCCGCACAACGGTTCAGGCCGAAGCGCTGGACGCGCTGCTGTCGGAAACCGGGCAGCGTATCAACGCAGCCATCAGCCTTGAAGTGAACGATGACGACATGGTCACGCGCATTTCCGGTCGCTACACCTGCGCAGGGTGCGGCGAAGGCTATCACGACACATTCAAGCAGCCCGTCAAAGACGGTGTCTGCGACAAATGCGGCGGCACGGACATGAAACGCCGGGCCGACGATAATGCCGAAACCGTGGCAAGCCGCCTGACGGCCTACCACGCACAAACGGCACCGCTGGTTGCGTATTATGACGCGGCCAACTGCCTGCAAAAAGTCGATGCCATGGGAGCAATCGACGAAATCGCAGGCACCCTGAGCGAGATTGTCACATCGGCAACACGCTAAGGGAAACCGGCGATATCAGGAGGATATCGCTTTTCTGAACGGAGAAGAGGGAGGAGGCTTCATGTCTGACAACTCATCCAACAACGCGTATTGGAAAGCCAATATTCGCATCATTCAGATCAGCCTCGTAATTTGGGCGCTGGTCTCTTTCGGGTTCGGCATTCTGCTGCGCCCAATGCTGAGCGGCATTGCCGTCGGCGGAACTGATCTGGGCTTCTGGTTCGCCCAGCAGGGTTCGATCCTTGTGTTCCTGGCGCTGATCTTTTTCTACGCCTGGCGCATGAACAAACTCGACGCCGAACACGGCGTGGACGAATAAGAGGGATAGAGGGACACATGGATCAGTTTGTACTCAACTGGATCTTTATCGGTGCAAGCTTTGCGCTTTACATCGGTATTGCTGTATGGGCCCGCGCGGGCTCGACATCTGAATTCTATGCGGCTGGCCAGGGGGTTCACCCCGTCGTCAACGGCATGGCAACCGGCGCTGACTGGATGTCAGCGGCATCATTCATCTCGATGGCGGGTCTGATCGCCTTCACCGGCTATGACAACTCGTCCTTCCTGATGGGTTGGACCGGCGGCTACGTGCTGCTTGCCCTGATGCTGGCGCCTTACCTGCGCAAGTTCGGCAAGTTCACCGTGTCGGAATTCATTGGTGATCGCTTCTATTCGCCCACCGCACGTCTGGTGGCCGTGATCTGTCTGATCGTGGCGTCGACCACCTACGTGATCGGCCAGATGACCGGCGTTGGGGTGGCCTTTGGCCGCTTCCTGGAAGTGGACAACACCACCGGCCTTCTGATCGGTGCTGCTGTTGTGTTCGCCTATGCCGTGTTTGGCGGCATGAAGGGTGTGACCTACACCCAGGTGGCCCAATACTGCGTTCTGATCATCGCCTACACCATCCCGGCGATCTTCATCTCGCTGCAGCTGACTGGCAACCCGATCCCGGCCCTGGGCCTGTTCGGCGACCACGCTGCTTCGGGTGAACCGCTTCTGATGAAGCTTGACCAGATCGTGACCGAGCTGGGCTTCAAGGAATATACCGCCCACCATGCTGACACGCTGAACATGGTTCTGTTCACCCTGTCGCTGATGATCGGTACCGCCGGCCTGCCGCACGTGATCATGCGCTTCTTCACCGTTCCCACCGTGTCTTCGGCCCGTTGGTCGGCTGGTTGGACCCTGGTGTTCATCGCGCTGCTCTACCTGACCGCTCCGGCTGTTGGTGCCATGGCACGTCTGAACATCTCGGACATGATGTGGCCGAACGGCACCTCGTCTGAGCCTGTTTCGGTTGAGATGATGGAAACCGACGAGCGTTATGCCTGGATGGCAACCTGGCAGAAGACTGGTCTTCTGAACTGGGAAGACAAAAACGGCGACGGCAAAATTGCCTACTTCAACGACAAGAACCCCGAGAAGGTTGCCGCCATGGAAGCCGCTGGTCTGGGTAGCGAAAATGAACTGGTCAAGTTCAACCGCGACATCCTGGTTCTGGCCAACCCGGAAATCGCCAACCTGCCGGGTTGGGTGATTGCTCTGGTGGCTGCCGGTGGTCTGGCTGCTGCTCTGTCGACCGCTGCGGGTCTTCTGCTCGCAATCTCGTCGGCCGTGTCGCATGACCTGATCAAAGGTGCGATCAGCCCGAATATTTCGGAAAAAGGCGAGCTGATGTCGGCGCGTATTGCCATGGCTGTGGCCATCGCAGTTGCAACCTATCTGGGTCTGAACCCTCCGGGCTTCGCCGCACAAACCGTGGCTCTGGCCTTCGGTCTGGCTGCTGCGTCGATCTTCCCGGCTCTGATGATGGGGATCTTCACCAAGGTGAACAACAAAGGCGCCGTGGCTGGCATGCTGGCCGGTCTGGTTGTGACCCTGATCTACATCTTCCTGCACAAAGGCTGGTTCTTCATCCCGGGCACCAACTCGTTCTCGGATGCTGACCCGCTGTTGGGCACCATCAAGTCGACCTCGTTCGGTGCTGTTGGCGCGATGATCAACTTCATTGTGGCCTTCCTGGTATCGAAATCGTCGGAAGCCATTCCGGCCGAGATCAACGAACTGGTGGAAAACGTCCGCATCCCGAAAGGGGCAGGCGCTGCTGCTGCAGACCACTAAAAACTACGTCGAAGGCCGCCTCTTGGGGCGGCCTTCTTCCCTTTTGCCCCAAAGGGTGTAAACCTTTGACGGCAACAAGAATTTCAAAGGCTGACCCATGCCGCTTTCTCCTGATCAGATCCACCGTTTCCTGAAATCCGTACACCCCTATGACAGCCTCCCGGCTGAGGCCCTGCAGTCGCTTGTGCCCGCCATGGTGGCGCGCTCCTATGCCAAGGACGAGGTCATCTATGACGTCGGGGATACGTTGGGCGGGATTTACATCATCCATGAAGGTGACGTCGAAGTCCGGGATGAAAATGGCGGGCTGATCAGCCACCTGCATCTGCGAAACTCATTTGGTGAGCGCGGGCTTTTGCGGGATGGACAGGCTGTGACCCGTGCCATGGCGGAAAGCGACAGCACGCTTCTGCTGCTGCCCACGGAAACGTTTTGGGACCTGCACGGTGCCCACATGTCAGTCCGCCGCTTCTTTGACCGCAATCGTGGACAGAAAGATGAGCCGAACAACCTGTCCACCGTCACGGTTGACAGCCTGATGGCCCCGAACCCGATCACCTGCGCGCCGGATCAAAGCATTCAGGCCGTGGCGCGGAAAATGGGCGAACATAAGATTTCCTCGGTCTGCGTGCTTGATGACCAGACCCTGACCGGCATCGTCACCACCCGCGATATTGCCCATCGCGTGGTCGCCGAGGCCCGTGACATTTCCGGTCCCGTGTCCGATATCATGGCGCAAGACCCGATCACCCTCAGCCCCAACGCCATCGGATCGGATGTTCTGCACCTGATGATGGAAAAACGCGTGGGCCATGTGCCGATTGTCGAGGCGGACAAGCTGGTGGGAATCGTCACCCAGACCGACCTGACCCGGTTCCAAACCGTCAGCTCTGCCGAACTGGTGCGCGAGATTGCCGTGGCGCACTCTGCTGAGGACATGAAGCACATCACCGCCCGCATCCCGCGGCTGCTGGTTCAGCTGGTTGGGTCGGGCCTGTCGCACCAGATTGTGACCCGGCTGATCACAGATGTGGCGGATACCGTCACCAGACGTTTGCTGACGCTGGCCGAAGACAAGCTGGGCCCTCCTCCTGTGCCGTATCTCTGGCTTGCCTGCGGCAGTCAGGGACGTCAGGAGCAGACAGGGGTCAGCGATCAGGACAATTGCCTGATCCTGCATGACGATGTGACAGAGGCTGACCGCGACGGCTATTTCGCCCAACTTGCCCGTTTTGTCTGTGATGGTCTGGATACCTGCGGGTATGTCTATTGTCCGGGCGATATGATGGCGACCAATCCGCGCTGGTGTCAGCCATTATCCGTGTGGAAAAGCTATTTCACCGGGTGGATCAACAAACCCGACCCCGAGGCACAGATGCTTGCCTCGGTGATGTTCGATCTGCGCGCAATCGGCGGTGATGACACGCTGTTTGATGGTCTTCAGAAAACAACATTGGAGCTGGCCGCCAAGAACTCGATCTTTGTGGCGCATATGATTTCGAACAGCCTGAAACACACGCCCCCCCTTGGCCTGTTGCGCGGGTTTGCCACGATCCGCTCGGGGGAGCACAAGAACCAGCTGGATCTGAAACATAATGGTGTTGTGCCGGTTGTCGATCTGGGGCGGATCTATGCGCTTCAGGGAAAGCTGAGCGAAGTGAACACCCGCGCGCGCCTGGAGGCGGCCCAGCGCGCTGGCGTGCTGAGCTCCTCTGGCGGCAGTGATCTGCTGGATGCCTATGACCTGATCGCCGACACCCGGCTGGAACATCAGGCCGCACAGATCCGGGCCGGCGATGCCCCTGACAATTTCCTCACCCCCTCTGACCTTTCAGATTTCGAGCGCAGCCACCTAAGGGATGCGTTTGTGGTGGTGAAATCGCTGCAAAGCTCAATCGGGCATGGCCGGGGCACACTTGGATAAAATGCAAGGACGGACAGAAACGCATGTTTTTTGAATCAATCGCCACCGTGTTTGCCGGTCTTGCCATGGCCGGGATTGTGATGGCCGTGAACCATACAATTCGCGGCCGACTGCCGAAATGGGTCATGCCCGTTGCGGCGGGGCTGGCGATGCTCGCTGCAACCATCGCAAATGAGTATGCTTGGTATGGGCGCACGGTGGACTCGCTGCCGGAGGGGCTGACGGTCATCATGGAGAGCGAAAACCGGGTGGCCTATCGCCCCTGGACCTATGTCACGCCCTTTATCGACCGCTTTGTCGTTGTCGACACGTTTTCCGAACGCACCCATCCCGACCAGCCCAACCTGCGCGTGGTCGATACCCTGTTTCTTGGCCGATGGTCGGCACCGAACAAGGTCCCGGTCCTGATTGATTGTGCCGCCAATACCCGCGCGCCGCTAAGTGACGCAATCACAATTGGGGATGACGGAAGTCTCAGCGGCGTTGACTGGGTTTCGGTCGACATGACGGACCCGCTCCTGTCCAATATCTGCCACAAGGGAGGCTGATCCATGAAACCGCTTCACCGCCTGTCACTACGTTTCAGGAATTTCCTGTTCTTCGCGTTTCTGGCCCTGGCGGTGATCATGGCAACCTTTGGGGCACTTTATCTGGGCTACCGGCGTGCAGACGAGTTTGGCACCGCATCGGCCTTTACCTTTGCAGGTGTCGTCGCCCTGTTTTCGCAATTGGCCATCATCACGGGGATCTGGTTCCTGTTTGATGAGAACATCGCCCGCCCGATCGAGCGGCTGGCCGCCAATCTGCGCGCAAAAGTTCACGCCAAGGCGGGCGGTATCGACAAACATGACGGGCGCTATCTTGGTGATCTGGTCGAAGCCACGGAAAGCGTCACCAGACAGCTCTCGACCTCGACCATGGATCAGGCCAGTGCGGTCGCCCATGAAACGGCCCGCCTGAATGCGGACAAGGCCAGGCTGACCGCGCTTCTGTCGGAAATTCCCGTGGCCATGGTGCTGGTCAACCCCAACCACCAGATTGTTCTTTATGACAGCCAGGCGGCGGGCATCCTGTCACAGGTTTCCCCGCCCCGCCTGAACGCCTCGATCTTTGAGTATTTCCAGAAAGGTCCCTTTATGGAGGCCTATGAGAAGATGCTGGAAACCGGCAATGAGCAGGGCTTCTCGGATCGTTCCGCACATTTCCAGTTTCATTTTGACGTGCGGATCAAACCGCTCGACAGCGGTGATGGATACATGCTGGTGATTGACGATACCCACGCCGATTTCTCACCAGACGCAGCCCGTCCGGTGGTGTTCGACTTTGAACTCATGCAGTCCGAAGCCACAGGCGATCTGTGGACAGCCAACCTGAACGATCTGACCTTTGTGGTGTTTGATACCGAAACCACCGGGTTGCAGCCGCACAAAGATGAGATCGTGCAGATCGGGGCCGTGCGCGTGATGAAGTCCAAAATCGTCCCCGGTGAGCAGATTGACATGCTGGTTGATCCAGAGCGGCCAATTCCAGCAGCGTCAACAAAAGTGCATGGGATCAGCGACGCAATGGTCACCGGCGCTCCCACCGTGATTCCAGCCATACAAAAGCTCTACAGCTTTGCGTCAGGTGCCGTTCTGGTCGCCCATAACGCCCCGTTTGACATGGCCTTTTTGCACAATCACGAAAAGGAAGCGGGGCTGGACTGGAACCACCCGATCCTCGACACCGTTCTTCTGTCTGCCGTTCTGTTTGGCCGCACGGAAGTTCACACGCTGGATGCCTTGTGTGAACGTCTGGATGTGGTCATCCCGCCCGAGCTGCGTCACACCGCCTTGGGCGATGCCCATGCCACGGCAGAGGTCCTGTGCAAGATGCTGGCAATGCTGCAATCTCGGGGCATTGCCACCCTCGCCGAGGCCGTGGCAGAGGCGAAAACGCATTCGCGCCTCCTGAAGGATCTGAACTGATCCCGGATGGTATCTGCCTAGGGGCTTCACGCCACAGGACACGTGAATTGGTATGGTTGTTTGGTTGGGTTTTGGCGCTTTCTGGGCCACCCTTTCGTGGGTAGCGTCATGGGGTCTTTGTTCTTTAGAGGTTCCCCATGTCCCGACAAACCGATACCCTATCCCTCCCCAGCGTCTGCCCATTGGACTGCCCTGACACCTGCAGCCTGTCAGCCAGGGTTCAGGGGGGCATTTTGCTTGGCGTTAAAGGATCAAAAGCAAATCCCTATACGGATGGCGTGATCTGCAACAAGGTGGCACGGTATTATCCCGAGTTTGTGCATGGAACCGCGCGCCTGACCCACCCGTTACGGCGCGTGGGGGCGCGTGGACAGGGCAAATTTGAACCGATCACCTGGGACGCAGCACTTGACCTGATCCATGACGGGTTTACGCAAGCTATCGCCCGGCATGGCCCGGAAACCATCCTGCCCTTCAACTATGCCGGCCCCCATGGAGAGCTTGCCGGAGGCTCAATGGACCGGCGGTTCTTTTATCACATGGGGGCCACCTTGCTGAACCGCGGCCCCCTGTGTGGCGGTGTGCGTGGTGGGGCCTATGCCAGCCTGTTTGGCAACGCCCCCGGAATGCCACCGGAACAAGTGCTGCATTCCGATCTGGTTCTGGTCTGGGGCAACAATGTCACGGTGTCGAACCTGCACCTTGCACCCCTATTGAAAAAGATGCGGGCAAGTGGGGGCAAACTGGTGGTCATTGACCCCAAGCGGACCAAAATCGCTGAACAATGTGATCTGCATATCCAGATCCGACCGAATACCGATGTCGTCTTTGCCATGGCTCTGGCTGCCGAATTGGAGCGTCAGGCGGCGCTGGATTTTGACTTCATCTCACAATGGGTGGACGGGGGCGACCGCTATCTGGCTCAGGCCCGCACCTATTCGATCGAGAGGATGGAAGAGATCTGTGGCATTCCAGCCCGTGAATTTCAGACCGTCATCGACATGATGAAAGCCGCACGAAACATGGCTTGCGCGCTTGGCAATGGCATCGAGCGGGGGCGGTCGGGCGGCTCGGGTCTTCGCGCCGCCATGGCCCTGAACGCGCTTACCGGCCATCACGGGCGCCTGGGGGCCGGGGTTGTTGCCAAGTCAGGCCTCGCGACACCGAAAAACCAAAGCCGCCTTCACGGGAACCATCTGCTGAAACCCGGCACGCGGGTGCTCAATATCGTTGATCTGGGTGCTGCCCTACAGGACAAGACGCTCGACCCGCCAATCACCGCTGCAATGATCTACAACCACAACCCGGTTGCAACACATCCTGATCAGTCCAACCTTATCAGGGGCCTTATGCGCGAAGATCTGTTTCTGGCCGGGTGTGACGTGACCATGACTGATAGCATGGCCCTGTGTGATGTCATCCTGCCTGCCGCCACACATTTCGAACATGACGATCTTTTCGGCGCATATGGGCAAAACTACCTGCAACGTGCGGAGCCGGTCATCCCCCCTATCGGGGAAGCCCTTCCAAACACCGAGATTTTCAGACGGCTTGCGGCCCGCTTTGGCTATGATGACCCGGTTTTCAAGGCCAGCGATCAACAGTTGATGGATGAGGCTCTCCTCTCGGAGCATCCACTGCTTCAGGGAACAAAGGGCAGCGCCCTTCCGACCGACCGCGCACTTGAAATGCGCACCGACGCTGGGGACGATATGATCATGTGCCAGACGGTCACGCCACAAACCACCTCTGGCAAGATCGAACTGTTCAGCCGGGATCTTGAGGATCGGTTCGGGTTTGGCGTGCCGCGGTATGACCCATGCGCGCAAGATCTTCCATTTGTGTTGATCAGCCCCAGTTCGGACAAGCGCACCAACTCCACCTTTGGCGGGCTGGATGCCTCGCGCGGGCCCGAGCAGGTCGAAATGCATCCCTCAGACGCCGCACAGCGCGGGTTACAAGACGGAGAGCTTCTGAGCGTGTTCAACCATCGGGCAGAGGTCACGCTAACCCTGAAGGTGACAGATGCCACGCTTCCCGGCGTGCTTTACTCCCCCAAAGGCACCTGGCGCGCCACGTCGCAAACCGGCCTGACCGTCAATGCCCTGATCCCGGCCGATCAGCGCACCGATATTGAAGATGGGGCCTGCTATCACGAAACCTACGTCGATGTCCGGCGGTCGGAACACATCGGGTAAAGCCAGCCCCGTTCGAACCGGATGCCCGGCAAGTTTGCGCGAAGTTTGGTTTGATCCTATTATCAAGAAGTGAATGATACCAACGGACCAATATGCAAGACACAGCCTGGTTAGGGTTCGCATTAGACCGCAGTTCCAAAACACCGGTCTTTGAACAAATCTGCGCAGAAATCCGTAGACGCGCCATTTCCGGTGCCTTGGTGGAAGGAACCGCCCTTCCGCCGACCCGCGCGTTTGCAACCGAGTTGGGCGTGTCGCGTTCAACCGTTGTGACCGCATATGAACAGCTGATCGCTGAGGGATATGTCAGCAGCCGACAGGGGTCTGCCTATCGCGTCTGTGCGTTGGGGGAGGTTGAGCTGAGCCGGGCCACACCGACCGCGCCCTCCAACCCGCATCATGTTCCGCAGCCCGCTCCGCCGGTCACACAATCCAAGCGCACCCCCATGCCATTTGCAGCCGGGCAGCCAGACATGCGCCTGTTTCCACATCGGCAATGGGCCAAAGCGGTGGCGCGCGTCTGTCGGGCAAATCCCGAAGCGATGCTGTTGGGCGGGGATCACTTTGGCAATCACGATTTGCGCGCGGCCATCGCAGCACATGTTTCGGAATGGCGGGGCATAGCTGCCTCTCCTGACCAGATCTTTATAACCGCCGGCTCAACCGACGCGTTGGAGATCTGCCTGCGCACCCTGACCTCACGAGGTGACAAGATCGGGCTGGAAAGTCCAGGCTACCCGCCCTTGCGCCATTTTGCTCATGAACACGGGCTGTCCATACAGAACCTTCCGCTGGATGATCAGGGCGCTCAACTGCCTGACCTTGATCCCCCTGCCCGTCTGGCCGTTTTGACCCCCTCCCATCAATATCCCCTTGGAGGGGCCATGTCGCCCCATCGTCGGCTTGCCTTTTTGTCCTGGGCCAAAGCCGCCGATTCCTGGATTATCGAAGACGATTATGACAGTGAGTTCCGCTATGCAGGCCGACCAATACCGGCGATGGCCGGGTTCGATTGCCTGAACCGCACGATCTATGTCGGCAGTTTTTCAAAGATCTTCTCAAACACTTTGCGCCTTGGCTACGTCATCTCTCCAAAAGAGCTGCTTCCGCAATTTCGTGAAACACTGAGACGGTTTGGACACCACGCCAGCTATATGCCGCAACAGGCGCTTGCAGAATTCATGACCTCGGGAGAGTTTTACCGGCACTTGCGACGTGTTCGGCGCACATATGGCGATCGTCGGCAGTTCCTTCTGGAGCGCCTGCGCCGGGATTTCTCGGGCTTTGGGTCATTTGCGGATCATCACGCCGGGATGCAGATTGTTTTTCAGCTGAGGTCCGAATTCAGGGACCGCGGAATTGCCAAACGCGCTGAGGAAAAGGGGGTTAAGGTTCAGGCCTTGTCCGCATATGTGGCTGAACAGTGCGACCTCAATGGCTTGATCCTGGGGTTCTGCAGCTGTTGCGAAGAGGAAATGGCCCCGGCATTGGAACGTTTGCTGTCTTGCCTTGTAGAAAGCACGCCGCCTGAACAAATCCCACCAGCAGCTCTCACCCTCTGATCCCCAAAACAAAGAAGGTCGCCCAAAGAGCGACCTTCTTATGTCTGACCAATGTCAGTATTTGGTTGCGGGAGTAGGATTTGAACCTACGACCTTCAGGTTATGAGCCCATTATTGAGCGATTCCAATAACTTAATAATTTCAAGAGCATAGGCGGCAACCCTTTGAATTCACAAATTTTCAGCCCTGAAACTCGCTTACATCGGCCAACATCCACCGTGTCTCACACTTAAAAAATGACGTACGTTCGTTGACATGGCGTTGACATGATGATCGTTCGACCGATGGGAAGATAATCGTTTTCGGCCCATACCGGCCTTTCGCTACACCATGCGCTGCCGCAGTGCAGCGATCAAGTTTATGAGTTCATATTCGCGGGGTGCCAACGCAACACCTATTGCCCAGGTGACTAAAATTGAGTGCGAGGAAATGCCTCGAAACGTGCGTTCACCAACCTCAAGAATTGGCCGGCGACGCGTGAAGGCTGACGGGTCGCGGGAAGCAGCAGATCGTAGCGAAAGGGCTGGGCCGGTGACAGTGGTCGCACGACGCAGCGTCCGAGTTCGGCAAAATGTCTCGCAGTCACTGGCTCCACGATCGAAACTCCCGCGCCTGCCGCGACCATCTCGCAAATCGAAGCGGACAATTGCGCTTCGGCGACAATCCGGGGGCGGACGTCGCGAAGTGATAGAAAGGCATCTGTCTCCGACCGTGTGCCAATTTCTGCCCCAAGTGCGATGAAGGGCCGTTGATCGAAGTCCTTAGGCTCAAGCACGGTTTTTCGTTCAAGCTCATGTCCGGGCGGAAGCACAGCCAGCATTGCCCCCGTAAACAGCGGACGGCGCAGAACGGCGGGATGATCATTATCCAGAGCTGCAAAGCCGAGGTCGAACTGTTGCGAACTGAGATGGCGTAGCACCGCTTGGGAACTGCGCGTGCGTAGTGACACGGCGATGCCCGGCTCTTCGGCGATAAACTCGGCGATAACATCGGGAAGGAACTTCAGCGCGAGGGCCGGCATTCCGGCGATGAGCAAGCTACCTGTCCGGAAATCTCGGATATCTTCGATCACCCGTGAAATTTCCGCCATGCCGACAAAAGATCGCTCGACCTCTTCATAGAGCGCCCGGGCTTCCGGAGTGGGCACGACCTGCCGCCCCTGGCGCTCAAACATCCCGAAACCGGCCGCATGCTCCAGATCTGCAATAAGCTTGCTGACAGAGGGCTGTGTCGTCCCAAGCACCTGCGCGGCGGAGGTGACCTTGCCGGTCTCCATCACAGCGCGGAAGGCTTCAATTTGTCGATGTGTGAGCCGGCCGATCATGGTGATATATAACCTCAGAGAATGAATAATGAAAATATTACGATTATTCTTATGTGATCAACCCTGCGATCTTGGACTCGGAGGAATCACATGCAGCACAGCGACCCTGAAATCACAATCGTCGGCGGCGGCCTTGTCGGCCTATCTGTCGCGCTCGGTCTGCTTTCGGCCGGAAGGCGAGTGCGGGTGCTGGACGGTGCTGACGGGGACGCGCGGGCTTCGCAAGGGAACTTCGGGCTTATCTGGGGACAGGGCAAGGGCTGGAATTTCGCGCCCTATGCGAACTGGACGATGGATGCGCTGGCCGCCTGGCCGGGTTTTGCGCGCCAGCTGAAGGAGCTTTCGGGCATTGATGTGGCTTTGGATCAGTCGGGTGGGTATGAGTTCTTTACCGATTCAGCCGAGATGGCCGGTTTTGCAGCGCAGCTTGAACAGCAAGCCGCCCACCTAAACGACCGTGCCAGCTTTGAAATTCTGACCGGAGATGACCTGCGCAGTCAATTGGGGGGCATCGGGCCGAAAGTCGTCGGAGCGAGTTTTTCGCCCCGTGACGGACATGTGAACCCGCTTCGCTTTCTTCGGGCCCTCCGCTGTTCCGTGCATGTCTTGGGCGGATGCGTGACCATGGGCGCGACAGTTTCCACGATCACGCCACAGCCGGACGGTGGCTTCTTGCTTACCTTGGCGAATGGTCAATCCCTTGGGGCCGAGATTGTTGTGCTCTGCGCCGGACTTGGCTCAACCGCTTTGGCCAGGGGGCTCGGGTTTGAGACTCAGGTAAGGCCGCAACGTGGCGAGCTCCTGATTACCGAAAAACTTGGGGATCGGTTGCCGTTCCTTTCCAGCACCATCCGTCAGGTCGACGAAGGTGGTATCCAGATCGGTGGCACCAAGGCGGAAACAGGGATGGACGACAGCGAGAGCCTTGACGTCATGGCAGGCCTCGCGCGCCATGCGGTGACCGTGTTCCCCGCGCTTGAAGGCGTGCGGGTCGTCCGCGCTTGGGGCGCGCTGCGGGTAATGTCTCCTGACGGCTACCCCGTCTATGCCAAGTCTGCGGCGCACCCTGGCGCCTTTCTTGTGACCTGTCACAGCGGTGTCACGCTCGCACCTCTGCACGCCAGCGTCCTTGCCGAATGGATTCTGAACACATCTCCCACCCCTGATATGGAGGCTTTCGATGAGCGTCGCTTCGCGCTTTCGCACGCTGCCTGACACGGGAGACTGCGTGCAATTTTACCTTGACGATCTGCCGGTCACGGCCCCCGCCGGTGTGACGCTGGCGGCAGCGCTGTTGGCGCATTCGGGAGATTGGACGCGGCAAACCGCACAGGGCGCGCCGCGCACGGCGTTTTGCATGATGGGCATCTGTTTCGACTGCCTCGTGAACGTTAATGGCACGCCTAATACCCAGGCATGCATGACGCCGGTGCGCGAAGGGATGGTAGTGCGGCGCCAGTTGGGTCTGCGCAGCCTGAACGGCGGCCAACATGACTGATGTGGACCTCATCGTCATCGGGGCCGGACCGGCGGGCATGTCAGCGGCCGCTGTGGCGGCGCGCAGCGGACTTCGGGTGCTGATGCTGGATGAACAGCCGCAGGCCGGTGGGCAAATTTACCGCAACGTCGCGCAGAACCAGGGCCGCCGTAGTTGGCTCGGCACGGCCTATGCGCAGGGGGCGGGCCTTGTTGAGGCGCTTGAACATCCGAACATCGAGTTGCTGTCAGGCGCGACCGTTTGGAAGGTGGACAAGGGGCCGCGGGTTACGTGGTCGCGCGGCGGGGCGAGCCAGACATCCTCGGCGGCTCATGTGCTACTTGCGACCGGCGCGCAGGAACGTCCGGTGCCCTTTCCGGGCTGGACGCTTCCGGGCGTCATGCCCGCTGGTGCAGCACAGATATTGATGAAAACCGCCGGCATGCTCCCCCAAAATGCCGTGCTCGCAGGCTCGGGACCGTTGCTCTACCTCGTCGCGGCACAGATGATTGACGCCGGCTGCGCGCCGCAGGCGCTTGTCGAAACACAGACCACCCGCGGACTGCTCGGCGCGATGCGGCATCTGCCCCGGGCGATGTTCGGGGCGGCGACCCTGCTGAAGGGACTGGGCCTGATCGCGAAGATCCGCCGGGCGGGCGTGCCGCGCTATACGGCTGCTTCGGACTTCCGAGCTACTGCGGAGAGGAGCGGTGATATCCGCTTTTCCTTCCGCGCCGCGGGAGAGGCACAATCTCTCATCTGCGGCCTGCTGCTGACCCACCAAGGGGTGGTGCCGGGAACGCATATCACGCGGGCGGCGGGTATTTCGCACAGCTGGAACAAGGATCAGGGCGCCTACCAACCCGAATGCGACCGCTGGGGCGCCACCAATCAACCCGGTCTGCATACCGCAGGCGACGGCGCCGGAATCGGAGGGGCGGAAGCCGCCGCGGCGGCGGGTGAACTGACGGCGCTGAACATCCTGCGTCAGCTTGGCAAATGCGACGCCGATGCGCGCGACCAGCGTGCGGCGAGCCCGCGAGCCGCCCTGTTCCGCGCCCGAGCCATCCGCCCGTTTCTTGATGCCGCCTATGCTCCCCCGGCAGAGATCCTCGCCCCGGCAGACGACACGATTGTTTGCCGCTGCGAGGAGGTTTCCGCCGGCGCTGTCCGTCAGGCGATAGGCGAAGGTCCTCACGGGCACCGGCAGATCAAGACCTCTTTGCGTTGCGGCATGGGGCCCTGTCAGGGCCGCATGTGCGACGCCACCCTACGCGGTCTCCTGAGCGCCGAAGCGAAGGGCAACCACCCGATCACGCCGCCGCGCGCGCGCAGCCCGATCAAGCCGATCGCCTTGGGCGAAATGGCCGCACTTTCACCCATCAAGGAGGACCCGGCATGAGCGCTCCCGCCGCCCTGAAAATCAAGGATTTGCACAAGAGCTTCGGCTCCCACGAGGTCATTAAGGGTATCTCGCTCGAGGCACAGAAAGGCGAGGTCATCGCGATCCTCGGTGCCTCTGGTTCAGGAAAGAGCACGTTCCTACGCTGCATCAACCTGCTTGAGACCCCGAATTCCGGTGAGGTCTGGCTGCGCGGCGAACAGATGCGCATGACGAAGAACCGCCGGGGCGAGATCGTCCCGGCAGACCTGCGGCAGGTCGAGGGCATGCGCGCCCGTTTGGCGATGGTATTTCAGGGCTTCAATCTCTGGTCGCATATGACCGTGATGGACAACATCATGGAGGGCCCGCTTTACGTTCAAGGTATCTCGAAAACCGAGGCGCGCGGGAAAGCCGAGGCCCTGCTTGCAAAGGTAGGTCTGTCTGACCGGGCGGACTACTACCCGGCGCATCTTTCCGGTGGCCAGCAGCAACGGGTGGCGATCGCCCGGGCGCTGGCGATGGACCCCGACGTGATGTTATTCGACGAGCCGACCTCGGCCCTGGACCCCGAACTGGTTGGCGAGGTCTTGGGCGTCATGCGGGATCTGGCCGAAGAAGGCCGCACCATGCTTGTGGTGACCCATGAGATGGGCTTTGCCCGCGATGTCTCCACTCGAACCGTGTTCCTGCATCAGGGCGAGGTCTGCGAAGCGGGTCCGCCGGCAGAGCTGTTTTCCAACCCGCAAACCCCCGAGTTTCAAGCGTTCTTGTCACGCATGAACTGACCAACCACAGAGAGGACCAAACCATGTTTCGTAGAACCATCCTGAGCACCGTCGCGGCCGCCGCACTGGCCGCCATCGCCTTACCGCTTGCCGCCCAAGACACGCTGCGCATCGGCGTCGAGGGGGCCTACCCTCCGTTCTCCTCCAAAGAGTCCGATGGCACGCTGGTGGGCTTTGACATCGACATTGCCAAAGCGCTCTGCGCCGAAATGCAGCGCGAATGCGAGCTGGTCGAGCAGGAGTGGGACGGCATGATCCCGGCCCTGAAGGCGCGCAAGTTCGATGCCATCGTCGCCTCCATGTCGATCACCGAAGAGCGCAAGCGCCAGATCGATTTCTCCGAAAAATACTACCAGACCCCGGCGCGACTGGTTGCCCCGAAGGGTGCCGGTTTCGAAGGCACTCCCGATGGACTGGCCGGCAAGCGCATCGGTGTCCAGCGCGGTGCCACTCACCAGTGCTACGCCGAGAAGATGTTCCCCGAGGCCGAGATCGTGCTCTATGGCTCTCAGGACGAAGTGTTTCGTGACTTGGCGCTTGGCCGGGTGGACGCACAGCTGTCCGACAGTCTTATCGCGCAGGAGAGCTTCCTGAGTTCCGATGAAGGCGCGGACTACGCCTTTCTCGGCGGCGATCACACCGATGTCGACTGCTACGGTGAAGGCGTTGGCATCGCCGTGCGCAAGGGTGAGGATAAGCTGCGTGAAGACTTCAGCGAGGCCATCACTGCGCTCCGCGAGAACGGCACCTATGCCGAGATAAACGACAAATACTTCCCCTTCGACATCTACGGCGGTCGCCCTGAAGGGCAATGACCTGAAGAACAAGCTTTGCTTTGGGGCGGCAGAGCGCCGCCCTGATGATCCAACGGAGGACACGCGATGAACCTGCTCTTGGACTACCAAGACCAATTGATCGACGGCACGATCATGACCATCAAGCTGGCGTTGACATCGCTGGTGATCGCGCTGATCTTCGGCCTGCTGGGCGCTTGGGCAAAACTCTCATCCAATCGCGCGGCGCAGCGGCTGGCCGGCGCCTATACGACCGTCGTGCGCGGCGTGCCCGATCTGGTGCTGATCTTGCTGGTGTTCTTCGGCGGACAGGTGACCCTTAACAATCTCGGCGCGGCAACCGGGCTTTGGGGCTATGTGGAGGTCAGCCAGTTCGCGGCTGGTGCGGGCACCATCGGGGTGATCTTCGGCGCCTATTTCACCGAAACGTTTCGCGGCGCCATCATGGCCATTCCCCGTGGCCAGATCGAGGCGGGGATCAGCTGCGGAATGCGCAGATCGCTGATTTTTCGCCATATCATCTGGCCCCAGATGATCCGCTTTGCACTGCCGGGCTTCACCAACAACTGGTTGGTGCAGCTCAAGACCACGGCGCTGGTGTCGGTCATCGGGCTTCAGGATCTGGTTTACAATGCCTTCACCGCCGGCCGCTCGACCGGCCAGCTTTTCACCTTCATGGCGGCGGCCTTTGTTATCTATCTGCTGCTGACCGGCGTCTCCGATTTAGCTCTGCGCGCGCTGGAGCGTCATTACAACCGTGGCGTGGTGAGGGCGTGATCATGGAAACTGTGCTGACCTATATTCCACTCGATGTTGCCCTCATTGCTGCTAACTTCGACCGCTTCCTCTATGGCGTCTGGGTGACGCTCAATCTGACCTTCTTGTCGCTTGTGCTGGGTGGACTGTTGTCGATCCCTATGGCGATTGCCCGCGCTTCAGGGCATGCGGTCCTTAACCCGCTCGTCCAAGGTTACACCTATGTATTCAGAGGCACGCCGCTTCTGGTGCAGACCTATCTCATCTACTACGGCGTCGGGCAGTTCGAGGTGATCCGCCAGAGCTTTCTCTGGGACCCAATCCTGTCGTCGGCTTGGTGGTGCGCACTCATCGCCTTCACGCTCAACACTGCAGCTTACACGACCGAGCTACTGCGCGGCGCCATCGCAGATACGCCCAAGGGCGAGGTCGAGGCAGCCATCGCCACGGGGCATTCCTATCGTTCGCGCATGCGTCGTATCATTCTGCCCTCGGCCTTTCGCCGCGCGATCCCGGCTTATTCAAACGAGGTCATCTTCATGCTGCACGGATCGGTCATTGCCAGCACGATCACGCTTCAAGACATCCTCGGCGTCGGGCGCTGGCTCAACGGGCGCTATTATCTCGCCTACGAAGGCTTCATCACCGCCGCTGTGCTTTATTTCCTGATCGTTCTTTGCATCACATGGATCTTCCGCAGCATCGAACGCCGCTATCTGCGCCATCTAACCCGCCGCGCGACGACTGCTTCATCCGATGCGGTCGCCCTTCCTACAGCTGAAAGAATATGACCATGATCGAACGCCACCAGACCAATCAGCGCATGAGTAGAATCGTCAAGCACAATGGGGTCGTCTATCTCTGCGGACAGGTCGGCGATGGTGCCACCGTTGCCGAGCAGACCGAAGATTGCCTTGGCCGCGTCGATAGGTTGCTCCGCGAAGCAGGTTCTTCGCGTGATCATATATTGCAGGCGATCGTCTGGCTGGCGGACATGGCTGACTTCGACGAAATGAACGCCGTTTGGGATGCTTGGGTGCCACGAGGATCTGCCCCGGCGCGCGCATGCGGCGAAGCCAAGCTGGCCGATGCAGACCTTAGGGTCGAGATAATCGTCACCGCCGCGGTGATTGAGTCATGACAAGTTTGCATTGTGACATACGCCACGTGCTGCACTAAGAGCCTATATCTAAACAAACTGATACTTGACTAATTGCCAAAGAGCGAACTTGCGGTCGCAGCGAACGACCGCTTTCCGCCCTCATCATCGAGTATAGAAGCTCCTTCGCGGACCGTGGTAGACCCTGCATCATGGCAATACTTGAACGGAAGCATTCCGGTATCCTGCTACCGTCTCACGCAGCTCCCGAGGCTCAAGCACCTCAACCTCCCTCCCCCATTTGGCCAAATGCCAGGCCATCTCCACCAGCCCGCTGGCCTCGAAGCTTACCAGCAACCCGCCATCCTCCAAGTCGATCATGTCTTGCTTGGGATGGAATTCAAACTCCCGGGCCGTAGCCGCGGCCGCTGGGCTGAACCGCCACACGACCCGGCTGAACTCGTCGTCTGAGTGAAACGACCCGAATGACCGCGCCGAATAGGCCTCAAGATCGAAGTCCTTGTCCTTTTCGAACCAGTCGTTGGTGATCTCGGCCTTTTCTATGCGATCCAAGCGGAAGCGACGCAGATTGTGATCCTTGGCCGTATCACGGGCAATCAAGTAATGCCGTGTGCCGAGCAAGACTCCATAGGGCTCGATCACGCGCTTGCGCGGCTTAGCATCCTGCGCCCCCTGGTACCGGATGATGAGCCGGAACGGCCCTCTGAGGGCAGCCGAAACGATGTTCAGCACAGCCGGAGAGGTTTTGACCTTTGGGCCTGGGCGGCAGGCATAGCCTTTGGCCTCGAGGATCGCCTCAGCATCCACCTCCATGCTCCGGGCCTGCGCTGACGGCAAGGTTGCCACCAAGCGGTCCCGCAGGGACCGTAGCGCCTCCACTTCCATATGCGCGCCCTCCCGCTCAGCCCGCGTGATGCTGGCCTCGAGCGCGACGAGTTCCCGGCGGTAGAGCCCTTGCATGCCGAGCATGCTGGTGTCGCGCAGCTTCCACCGTCGGCGGCGCTGGCTGTCCGTCTGATGCGAGATACTTGGGAAGACATCTTTCAGGGCAGCAATCATGCGCTGGGCGGTCCGCTCATTCACGCTGAACGCTTCGGCGACCTCCTTTACAGTGATGCCGCCGTGCCGGCTGGCCGACATGCCAGCGAGCTTCAACAGGTCTTGTGCCTTTTGGAACGACATGGCGCGCATCCCCGACAGTTCTTGACGTAGTGCCTGGGTTATAACCCGAGAGAGGACGATTCGTCCTAAGGATGCCGATCGATTGGAGAATTTGGCAGTCGCCGCATGAGCATGAGTGCGGGGGTGCAGCTTCATGCGGCCAGCACCCCGGAGTTTCTGCCTCGCTGCCACTTGGGCGGCGTCAGCAACTTGCCAGGCCGCCCGCTGTCTTACCTCGACATCAGAACTGGAGCCCACATGGCACTACCTCAAAGAGCATTCTTCACCCTGCACGAAACCGCATCCCGATGGGGCTGCACGATCGCCGACATTGGCGGCTGGGCCAGCGAGGGCAAGCTGGACATCATCACAGGGGTTTCTCTCGCGATCTGCGGCGATGAGAAGGTCTCTGGTAAGATCACGATTTCGCCGATGGACATGCTGCCCCTCTTTCGCCGCGCGGGCACCGGCCCCACGGTCATCAAGCTGCAGCGGATCAAGCCCGAGCACTCCGAAGAGTGGTGCTACGTCACCGAGCCCGCAGATGGGGTCGAGGTGTCCATCGCGGACCTGTTGATCACCGGTCAGGACGTGCTTCGGTTCGAAGACGAATATGACCTGCTGCGCCGCATTGGCGGCGGCACCGGCGCGCTCTCGCCCTACGACTGGGAAGGCATGTATGTGGCCCTGCTGAAGCGCGTCCACGAACATGGCATTCCAGAGACCCAGGCCGAACTGATCGGTTATCTTCAGGACTGGTTCGCCGATGTGGCCGAGAACGGGGAAATCCCCGACGAGAGCACCATTCGGCGTCGCTTGCGCCCCTTCTGGCGCGCCATGCGCGGCGAGAAGTAAGCAGGCCCCAGCTTTCAAGCCCGCTTTGCCTCTTTCTCGGCATCCGCGTCATGCACAATCTTCGGGCGTGGCCGGAACATGCCGGCCACGGCATCAACCCCGGCGCGCAGCGGCGAGTCCATCAAATGCGCATAACGCAGGGTCGTCTGCATTTGGCTGTGGCCGAGAAGCTTGCCGATCATTTCCAGTGAAGCGCCGCCGCTGACCAAGAGCGAGGCGAATGTATGGCGCAGGTCATGGATGCGCACATCCGGCAGGTCTGCCTCGCGCTGCACCTTCACCCAAAACCGGCGGATTTCTTTGACGGGCTGTCCCGGCACATCGCCCGGGAAAAGCCATGGATTGCCCTTGGGTACCACAAGCGCCCGTTGGCGCACGATCGCCGCGACGTCAGCGGAAATCGGCACCCGGTGGATCTTGCGCTGCTTGGTGGTGGCAGCGGGCTTTGACCAAATCCCCAGTTCCAGATTGAATTGCTCGAACTTCGCCTGTCGCACCTCTCCAACGCGGGAGCCTGTCAGCATACAGATGCGGATGATGCCCGCCGCACGTTGATCTTCGGCCGCATCCAGCACCTCAGCCAGTCGGCCGATTTCGTCATGGGAGAGAAAGCGTTCGCGCGCCGTCTCGACGCGTTTTTTGAATCCGGCGGCAGGATTGTCCGTGCGCCAGCCCCATTGGATGGCGAGATTGAACATCTTACGCAGTACTTCGCCAACGCGGTTGGCGCGCACCGGCGTGGGCTTGCGCCCTTGCAGCTTGCGCGCACGATTGTTCGGCTTCGCCTTCGATGGCCGCGCCCTGCCCTCTGCAATCAGGTTCAAAAGCTTTGTCACATCATGTGGCGTGATCTCCGTGACCAGCTTGTTGCCCCAATGCGGTGCGACGAGCTTGGTCAGGAAAGATTTATGATCGGACGCGCTCAAAGGCGTCAGCGTTGAGGCATGCTCGATCAAATACCGCTCGATCATGTCGTTGAAACGGGGCGCCTCTCGCAGCGTGTCGCGTTCCTCCATCGGATCTGTGCCCTCATCGATCAGGCGGCGCAGGTCTCGGGCGCGTTCTCGGGCCGCGGTGACACTCCATTCGGGCCAGCGTCCAATCGCCATGCGGCGCTGCCGTCCGGCAAAGCGGTAATCCATCACGAAGGAGCGCTCGCCTGAGGGCATCACGCGGATGGAAAGCCCCCGTATCTCCGTATCGAAAACCTGGTAGGCCCGATCCTCTTCCGGGATCTGCTCACGCACCGTTTTATCATTTAATCGCAATCTGTTGACCATATTCACACCTCCTTCATGCGCATGACACAGGCGTAGATGCGCAGGCTTATCAAGCGAAGCATGAGGCTTTGGGCGGCACATAGGCGGTGACCGGCGGTGATGCGCCAAAACCCTGCCGGTCGTTGAAAACATGGAAGAAAATGCCGGGCAGCGTCCATCGCGCTGGGCGAATCTGTGGGCCAGCGGTCTCGATCTCGCGCCCCAAAGCGCGCACTGAAGGCCATCTTGCTCCTAAAAATGGGCCTGATTTTGTAAATTCCGTTTAAAATCAATGACCGGCAAGGGTCCCGACCCCTTGCCGGTTCGGCGAATACCTTTGAACGCCCGTGAAACCCGCTGGAACACGGCGAAATCTTGTAAATTGGCCGATTTTGGGCCGTCACGACTCTTCTCCAGCCAATTTGCTCGGCTTCTGCAACGCCCTGCGCCGCAAACTCGACCGGCGCCAAAACCGTAAAACCTCAATGAAATCAATAACCGGCAGCCAATTGGCGCATCACCGCCGGTTTCTGCCTTCCCGCCACCCTTTCCGCTCTGCGCTTCTGAACACCTGAACTCTGCCCTTGCCGGGCCAAACTCAGGAGAACCCAGATGCCAGACATTGGAAATGCCCCCCGATCCAGTAACCCCCAGCGCGTTATGAGCGGTTGGATCAGCCGCCTCGACCTCGCCCTTGAGCTCGGGGTCACCGTCGAAACCCTACACCGCTGGGAGAAGATCCGTTTCGGCCCGCCCTGCGTACGCGCCGGCCGGAAGATCTATTATCGCCGAGATGCCGTGCAGGAATGGTTGATGCTGCAGGAAGCCCCTGCACCGCGCCGTGCGGGGTCACGCCGATGAGCATCCCCCTTCCCTTCCGCAAGCCCAGCGCCCGGGACCGTGTCCGCCAGGAGTGGATTGAGGAGCGTCGGCGCGAAGCGCGAATGGTGGTCGCCGATATGGTTCACCATTCAGACTATCTCGTTCGGCTCGCCTGCAATGTGTTGGTTCAGCATGGTGAAACCCCTGAGGAGCGCGAGGACGCACGTATCCTGCTTGTCGTCCTCGACGCCAAAACGCCCGGGCGGCTGCCCGCACCAGATAGGGAGGACCGCACATGAAGCGCCGCGGAACTCCAGAAGCAGACCTGCAGCGCGCTGTCGTAACCGCGCTGCGCTTTGCTCTCCCCAAGAGCGCCATCATCCATCACTGCGCCAATGAGGTGACCGAGGCCGGCCCGCGTGGCGCAAAGCGGCAGGCGATCTTGGTCGGCATGGGTGTCCATCCCGGCTTTGCCGACCTGGTCATCCTATGTGACGGCCGCGTACTGTTTCTTGAGCTGAAATCCCCCAAGGGGCGGCTCAGCCCAGCGCAGGAAGCGTTTCGTGATGCCATGAAGGCGCAAGGCTTTGGCTGGGCGCTGGTGCAGTCGTTGGACGATGCGCTGGGCGCGCTGGCGGATCATGGCCTAACAACGCGCGTGGCCGCTCCAGGTCGGAGGGCTGCGCCATGAGCCATGCCGCCACCAACTGGGCGATACAGCAGCGGGGGCTGAAGCCTGCGACGAAAATCGTTCTCTGGCATCTGTGCGATCGCCACAATCCAGACTTTGGCTGTTTTCCGACGCAGGTCCGTCTGGCCGAGGACGCCGAAATGTCGATCTCTTCGCTCAACGATCACCTCAAGAAGCTGGAAGAGCTCGGGCTCATTCAGCGCATTCAATGCAAAGATCATCGAACCAAGCGCCGCCAAGCCACACGCTACATCTTGGGGTTTGAAATGATCGACCCACAAGACCCATCTCCAGAAATCGGAGACGGCCCGCAAGGCACAGACTGGGAAAATGACGCCGAGCCGTGTCCAGAATTCGGAGACGGAGCCAACTCCGAATTTGGGGCAGTTCCATCTCCGAAAAATCGCCAAAGCCATCTCCGAAATTCGGAGACTAACCCTGTAAGGGAACCTTTAAGTAAACCAGTAAAGGAGGAGGAGGACGCGCGAGCGCGCGAAACGGCTTTTGATGATTTTTTTGGAAAGCTGCTCAAAGTGCTGGGCTTCGATCCTGCCGGGCGTCTTCCTGGCTGGTGGCAGGGTTGGCCACCCCGAGAGCATGTAAAGCGATGGATTGACGATCTTGGGCTGACCGAGATCGAAATCCTCGAGACTGCTGAAAACTCCCGGCACGACCACCCTGAGCCCCCTGACGGACCCAAGGCGCTGGACCGCGTCATGCAGCGCACAGCCCAGCGTAAGGCGCAGCCAAAAGCGGCTTCGAACAGATCCAAGGGCCAGGACGGAAAAGGGCGGCGGGGAAAGGCGACTTCAGCGCCGGCTCCCAGCATCGACGAGCTGGCAGCATTCTATGCAGACCGAGTGAAGGGCGACGGCTACTTGCCAACCAGCATGATCAGCACCGCCATGTGCCAAGCCATGCTGGAGCGAGGACTGGTGACCCATGACCAACTGCGGATGCGGGGGGTGCTATGAGCCGGATTGATCGCAAACTCCACGGGCGTCCGCCCGCCTCACCGCATAAAGGGGGGCTCCAATCCCGCAATGGGCGCCAAAAGCGCGTGATGACTGTACAGCAGGCGCTGGAATGGGCCTTTCGCACCGAATGCGCTCAGCTTGAGCTGCCCGAACCACCTGATCCAGAGCGCGGCCAGGGGTTTGGGTTCGGCCTCGAATATGTCCTCATGCAACGCGCAGTTCTGGGCTGCAAAATCGATGGCGGCCAGTACAAGATGGGCACCTCCACCCACGAGGAAGCTGAGGTCATAGCGGCCACCGTAGCCGGGATCCCTGACAACCTCGGTGGCAAGCGCATGGCCGTCCGGGTGGCCGAGCTCGCGCGCGCTGGGCTCACGCCGGATTGGATGCCGGGGGCTGTGCCACGCTGCGTTCCAGTGGACATCAAACGGAACCGCCACGGGGATCGCGCTGTCAGCATTGTCGTTGGGGCCGAGCGCGTGTTGGTGAAAGGGAAGTGGCGGACCATGGAGGTGCGGGCCTGTCCCGTTACTTATTCGCCCCATCCAGAGCAGATTGCAGCGGCGAGACGAGCGTATAACGACTGGTGGAAGGCGCTGGAATGGATCCAAAAAGGCCTACAAATCGGGAATATGCTGCGGGAAGTTGAAATAGCCGCCCCCCTGCCGGCACAGCGACCTTGGAAGCCGAAACAAACCCGCCTAAGATCACCTTAACGCATCATCAAAATAACAACTTTTTGCCTGACCGTTTCGCGCCAGGAGCAGGCTTAAAAACTCAAGGAGCATTCAATTGGTAGCCACCGCCACAATCGAACTGAAAGGCTTGGTGCTGCAAGCAGCCATTGGAACTTACGGCGAAAATGACACGATTCCGGAGGCCCATATCCTAGATATGACCTTATCGATCGCTGCAGAAAAAGTGCTCGTGTCAGAAGACGGAATGACCCACGTTTTTGATTATGATCCATTAATTGCAGAGATTGACCGATTGGCGCGTGATGGTCATTACGAGACGCAAGAATGGCTTGTAAGCAGGATTGCAAAAGCATGTGCTGCATACACAGAGATCACTGGTCTCAATATTGGCTTGCACAAACGTCCTGTGAAAGATGGTAGCGGAACTCTGGGCATACGCCTCAACCTGGATGCGAACGACTTTGAACGCCTACGCTGACATAGAGGCTCTACCGAACAACCACGCTAACATCTGCCTAACCACACACACCTCCATCTACGGACGCTGTCACCGCTTGACTCACATACCTAAATGCGCGACCTATGAGAACAAACAGCGAACAAGAGGGAACCGTGCATGCCCGTCTATCCGATAGAAGCGCCCATTTTCGCATCTGGGCAAACCATACCCATCCACCTGCCCCTGGTCAGCGCGGGCTTCCCCTCGCCGGCCGGGGACGACCTCGAGGACGAGATTGATCCCATCGCTTGGGTCGTACGGCATCCCACATCGACTTTTTGGTGGCGTGTTGAGGGCGACTGTCTATGGGATGTTGGAATTCGTGATGGCGATATAATTGCTGTTGATCGAGCCGGAAAACGCCGTCTCGGCCGTGCAGTTCTCGCAGTCGTAGATGGCGCAGTCACCGCCAAAATACTGCGCAAGAGGGATGGCAAATACTTCTTGTCGCCCGCCAACAGCCAAGAAGCCTTTCCCGACATTGAGCTCACAGAAAACAGTGAGATCTGGGGCGTCATTGCGGGCGTCGTGCGGCGCTATGACCTGGCGTAATGCGAGCCATAGCCATCAGCGACAGCGCTAATTTCTATGTGAGCGCCGAGCGAATTTTTGATCCAAGCCTGAACGGCGTCCCGGTCATCGTTCTGTCAAACAACGATGGCTGCGCTGTGGCACGCAGCGATGAGGCGAAAGCGCTGGGCATCAAAATGGGCGAGCCGCTGCACCTGCTGCGTGACAAGATCGCAGCACATGGGGTTCGGGTGTTTTCATCGAACTATACGCTTTATGGGGATATCAGCCGCCGTGTGGTCGAGGTCTATGAAGACTACACACCGAACGTCGAGATCTATTCGATCGATGAATGCTTTCTCGATTTCAGCGGGTTCAAGGACCGCGTAATCCATGCGAAGGCACTACGCCGAGATGTGCTGCGCCGCGTTGGCGTACCCGTTCGGGTCGGGATTGCGGCGACCAAAACGCTCGCAAAATGCGCCAATGATATCGCGAAGAAGAATCCCATCTTCGCCGGCGTTCTGGATATGACCGACCCTGAGTTGGCCGATTGGCTGCTGCCCCTCGTACCGGTAGGCGACATATGGGGCATTGGGCGGCGCACAACACGAAAGCTTGAAGGTCTAGGTATCAGCACAGCCGCCCAGCTGCGTGACATGCCACTACGCCAGGCACGTGCGCTGGGAACTGTCGTTCTCGAGCGCACAGTGCTTGAGCTGCAAGGCGAGCCATGTATCGCCTTTGACGACGTCGAACCGCAGCGTAAGGGCATGGCGGTGACCCGCTCAGCCGGAACGCCGATGACGGATTTCGATACCGTTTTCCAAGCGATCACGGCGCATGCAACGCGCGCGGCCGAAAAGCTCCGGCAACACGGTTTGGTCGCGGGCACTTTGACGGTGTTCTTTCACACCAACCGGCACCGCCCCGACCGGCCCCAATATGCAGGCTCGCGTTCAACACGCCTGACGCCGATGTCCTGTGACACGTTTGAAATGGTCGCAGCCGCCAAGCGATGTGCAATCGCCGCGTGGCCAAAGGTCGACCCTCAAAGCTACGCCTTCACCAAAGCGGGGGTCATGTTGGATGATCTGCTCCCTCTTGAGGATCGACCTAGGACGCTGTTCGATGCGCCGCAGCGATCACCAAAACTGATGACTGCGCTTGATGCTGTCAACAACCGGTTCGGTAAGAAGACGATGGTCCTCGCCAGTGAAGGTACGTCACGCTCTTGGCAACTGCGCGCCAACCACCGCAGTCCACGCTACACGACGAGAATCTCGGATCTGCCAGTGGTCAGATGACCAGCATACCCCCCGGGCGTGGTTCCTCCCCGGCCCGATCTGTATACGGGGGGGCGCAGCACGCCATTTCGCTAGCGCGTGGCTTTTTCACCGGGGAATCCACTTTGGAATCCACCCAAAAAAGAGGCCGTTATTAAATGTTTACTTTCAGGGACTTAAGTATTTTCAGAGTGGATTCTTGACTATTTCAATCAAGAATCCACTTGGGAATCCACCTATCTTTGTCAAGAATCCACCACTGACGCCTCTAGCACAGCACCCTCTTGGCAAAAATGTGACTCTGATTCACATTTGGGATTGACTTTTCTAGCCCCCTTGACGTACCCCTCAATCATCGAAGAATTGCGCCCGAAGAATAACCCTTTCGGGCGCTTTTAGTTTTCCTGACATCGCGGATCCTGTTCTGCTCGCCGGTCACACCGGCGTGAGCATCGGTATGTCGCCCCTGCCCTAAATGAGAACCGTCGATGGACCTCGTCTTTGCACCGAGCCAGATTGAGGTCTGGCCGATCGACCGGCTGCGCCCCTATGCCCGTAATGCCAAGATCCATGGCGACGACCAGGTGGCCAAGATTGCCGCCAGCATGGCCAAGTTTGGCTGGACCGTGCCCTGCATGGTGGCCGACGATGGCGAACTGATCGCCGGGCATGGCCGGGTGCTGGCCGCAACGATGCTGGGGCTGACAGATGTGCCGGTCATTCGGCTGGGGCATCTGGATGAAGCCGAGCGGCGGGCCTACCGCATCGCCGACAATAAACTGACTGAACTGGGTGACTGGGACGAGACCATGCTGCGCGACGAGATCGCTGGGCTGCTGGCGGATGATTTTGAACTGTCGCTCCTGGGGATTACGGACGAAGAACTCGACGCGCTGCTGCAAGACCCTGATGCGCTGGGCACTGATGGTCCGGTCGAGGGTGAGGATGATATCCCGGAAGTACCGGTCACGCCGGTCTCTGTTATGGGCGACCTCTGGCAGCTCGGATCGCACCGGCTGATCTGTGGTGACAGTACGTCTGCCGATGTGGTTGGGCGCCTGCTCGGCAATGTAAGACCGCTGCTGATGGTCACGGACCCACCCTATGGTGTGGAATACGACCCAGGCTGGCGCAACAAAGCAGGTGCTGCCGCAACCAAACGCACTGGCAAGGTGCTGAATGATGACCGCGCGGACTGGCGCGAGGCCTGGTCTCTGTTTCCCGGCGATGTCGCCTATATCTGGCACGGCGCGCTACACGCAGCGACCGTGGCCGACAGCCTGATTGCCTCGGGCTTCAACATCCGCTCGCAGATTATCTGGGCCAAGGACCGGCTGGTGCTCAGTCGCGGTGACTATCACTGGCAGCACGAGCCTTGCTGGTTTGCCGTGCGCGCCAAGGGCAAAGGCCACTGGGCGGGGGATCGCAAACAGACCACGTTGTGGCAGATTGCAAACAAGGATCAGGACGCAGATACCGTCCACGGCACACAGAAACCGGTTGAATGCATGCGCCGGCCAATCCTGAACAACTCCAGCCCCGGCCAGGCCGTGTTTGAGCCCTTCATGGGGTCCGGCACCACGCTGATCGCGGCGGAAACCACAGGGCGGGTCTGTTACGGCGTGGAGCTGAACCCAATTTACGTAGATGTGGCCATCGAGCGCTGGCAGGCCTTTACCGGTGAAGAGGCGGTGCTGGTAGACAGCGGAGAAACCTTCGCCGCGCTGAAATCCCAGAGGCTGGCGGCCTGATGCAGTCGCGCCACCGTTCGCTAATCGAAGCGATCATCAATGTCATGGTCGGCTACTTATTCGCGGTGATGACGCAGCTTATGGTGTTCCCGTGGTTTGGGTTGCAGGTCAGTCTGGGCGACAACCTCGCGATCGGCGCAATGTTCGTGATGATATCGCTTGCGCGCTGCTACGCCCTTCGACGGCTGTTTGAGCGCTGGCGATGACTAGCGTGCTCAGGCCGCATGTAATTTGTAAACGGTACCGCGACCGGCTTGCTTTTCGGAACTGATCGGCAAGCCAAGCTTCTTTTTGAGCGCGCCGGAAATCACACCTCTCGCGGTATGCGGCAACCAGCCGAGCTCTTTGGCAATCTCTTGTATAGAAATGCCCTCGGGTCGCTGAAGCAGTTCGATCAACAGGGCCTGCTTGGTACCCTGCCGGATGGACGCCAGCTTCAGCGTCGGAATGTCGTCCGCAGCAACGCCTCCAGATTTGGTGCCCGGGGCTGCCTTGCGGACATTGTTGAGCGTGCTGGCCACGACAGGGTCGATCCCGATGGCCTCAAGCCCAGCCTCGGTGGCGATCAGCGTGGTGCCATGACCATCGCCGGTCTCGCGCCAGAGCGGCTCATTGCGGCTAATGTTGGCATCGACCTCGTCGAGCCAGCCGCGCTCGATCATCTTGGTCACCGCCATCTTGGCCGCAGCGCCAGCCAACCCGTCGGGTAGCGGCATGGCCAAGTTCCCAGGGCGAGAGGCGGCGCGGGTAAGAATGGCGGCTTGGGTGTCGGTGAGTTTTGGCATCGGGACCTCGTTAAGTTTGGGATGCAAATCTTGGGTCAGTCGGCGTTTTCCATCGCTGCCGTGATCGCAAAATGCTGCACCCAGCCGGTGAGGTAAGGCAGCCCCGCGGGTATCCCCTCTTCGCGCTGGGTGCGGCGGCTGATGCGCCAGTCCTGCCATTTGGTGATTGTGGCGGTGATCGCGGTCTCAAGGTTGATGCTACAGCCGGTGAGGTTGCCGATCACATCGTCGGCGAAATGCCGGCCCATGCGGCTGTCGAGAAAATCGCGGATGCCGATCATCTCGTCTTCGCTGTCAGCGTGGGTTGCGTCCGCGATAAGGCTGCAGGCCAGGGCCCAGACCTCCGCGCTTGTGCGGTCGCGGTGCGGGCAATTGGTCACCGTGCCAAAGAAGCCGAAGGTTTCGTTTTGGCTGGGCAGCGTGATGTGGTTGCTCATGGCTTGGGCCTTTCAGGTGAGTTGCATCGTTTTGGTGCTATGACCATCGCTCTTTGACGCCGATTAGCGTAGTAAAATCGCAGCAATTTCATTGCTTTATGATCATTACTGCGTACGCGATGTCTGCAGGGCAGGCGAACACGTGCTGGAAGGATGGCTGAATTGAGCAGAGGCCTGGCTGCTCGGAGCCGTGATGGCAGCACAAATGCCTGCCAAAATGGAAAAGGCATCAGGCAAGGCGGTGGGGACCGAGGTCGCAGTCATCCCCCCCAAAAAAATTGATCACATACGGCATTCCATCCCGGCTGTAAATTTACCATCCTCATTGGGCAAATGAGCCTGCACGCGGAATGTTCGGCTGGCCAGGTCGATCAACGGATCGACAAAGGTGATCGTCGCGTCACGCTGTGTCACACCATCCACCGCGATCGACAAGGTGTCGCCAACGCGATATTGCCCGAAAGCGGTCAGCGGAAAATCCATCTCGACCCGCAGCGTTTCCAGAAAAACCAATCGCATTGCGGGATCATCACCCGACACCTCACCAACAGATAGTGATGCATCCACAACAATCCCGTCGTGCGGGGCAACGATGATGTGATCTGACAGTTCAAGCTCCAACTGGCGCAGACGTGCCGATTTGACGGCAAATTGGGTGTCTCGTTCGTCGCGTTCGGCGCGCGTCAGGACGCGGTCAAGTTCTTTCGCACGCTCGACATTGCTACGCGCGTATTCCATTTCAGCGCGGGCTTCTTCGATCTGCGCCGGCAAACCGCCCGATGCAAATCGCAAAAGCACGTCACCCTTTTTGACTGCATCCCCAAGATCGGCTGGCTTGTCCGCCAGAATTTTGCGACCGGGCAGGCCAAGCGCCGTATCGTTAAGGGGGGCCAACAAGCAATACGACTCGTCTTGGCCTTGCGCTGCTACAACGGTGCCCATACCCCCGAAAAAAGTGAGCATCAGCAGGCTAAATACGCCGTGTGAACGCCATAAGGTCATCTCGTTTTTCCTTGCTTTTCAAAACCTTGATCCGTCTTTTTCGCCTGACTTTTTCCAGTTTTGCCCGCCGCAGTGCAACAATGCGGAAATACAGTGATTTCGTCAAACTGGGCGCGACTGTGTAGCTGTGCCGCAAGAGCGAAACAAGGTTCTTTCCAATCAGGCGAGACAGCTCTGGCTCGTCCAGCGCATGTGCCACATCGTAGCTGCCCGGATCGCCCTGTCGACCAGCACGACCGAAAAGCTGGCGCTCTAGTCGGGACGTTTCGAGCGCATCCAATATAATCACATGCAATCCGCCCGCCGTCCGAGTTTGGGCAGTCAGTTTGATATCCGTGCCACGACCCGCCATGTTGGTGACAACCGTGATGCGGCCGACACCACCGGCCCGCGCGACGATATCTGCTTCTGGTTCCAAGTAACGTGCATTCAGAACATCATGCGGCAACGCCCTTCGGTCCAATGCGGCACTGACTTGTTCGGACAACAGCACGCTGGTGACGCCAATCAGGACAGGCCGGCCTTGCTTGGTCAACTCTGTGATACGACCGATTGCCCAATCAATTTTCTGATCCGACGTGGCAAAAAGCCGGGTTTGGTCAAGGAAACGAATGACGGGCCTGTTGGGTGCCACAGGGATCACGGGCATTTTGTAGATGCGCCGCAACTCGCCGCCCACCTCTTTCAGGGTGCCGCTCATCCCCGCGACCTTGTGATATTTTCCAAAATAGCCCTGAAAGCTTTGCTTGGCGATCACACGGCGGCTTTTGCTGATTTCCAAACCTTCGCGAAGTTCGATGATTTGTTGCAAGCCCCACGGCAAGGTCCGATCAGGAGTTGGCCGTCCGGTTTGTGGGTCGATCAGGACGACTTTTGTGTCTTCTATCATGTAGTGGACATCGCGAACATAGCGTTCCTGCGCGGTGTGCGCTTGCACAAGCAATTCTTCGGCCACGGCAAGAGAAGCCCACTCTGGCGCAGGATCAGGCAGCGTATCAATCAGTGAACGCAGCCGTTCTGGTTTCAACGTCCGATACCCCAGCTTGTCGGCCAGTTCCCAAACATCGCTTGGTGCGCTTGCAGCCAGGTCCACTGCCTGTCTGACAAAAACCTCTGATAGCGCATCATCACGCGGTTCGGTCAGGATCAGGGGGATGTTTGCCTCGTCGATCAAGACCGAGTCGGCCTCATCTATCACGACGAAATCCAGATTGCTCAGGATCGGTCCTTGGTCACTGCCATGCATTTGCACACGGTAGGCCAAAGATGACAGCTCATCAAAACGCACGCGGTCTTTGAGGTAGTCGAAGACAAGATCTTTGTTGGCGCAATAGACAATTTCAGCTTGGTAAACGGCACGTTTTTCGCCGGCGCTCATGTCGTGTTCCAACGCGGCGCATTCAAGGCCTAACATCGCATAGATCGGCTGGGTTTCGCCAGCATCACGTTTTGCCAAATAATCGTTCACTGTCACGACATGGACCGAACAGCCAGCCAACCCATGCAGCGCAACCGGGATGGTGGCGGTCAATGTTTTGCCTTCGCCTGTCGCCATCTCAACAAAGCAGCCAGCCCCAAGTAACATACCCGCCTGAATCTGGCTGTCATGAAAGCGAAATCCGTTGGTGCGAAATACCGCCTCGTCCACCAAGGCGATGGTCTGCGCAACAAGGGCGCGGGTCAAACGGCCTTTGCGAAGGTCACGTCCTACATCGGCCGCCTCTTGCTTTAACTGTTCGGCATCTAGGGCCGCTATGCGCTTTTGTGATCTCAGCGCATGAACGGTCTTCAGGATGACACGGCGGTTATACCGCGTGACAAAAAGGCCCCTGCGCAGCCGCGGGCGGACATTCCAGCCGCGTTTGGAATGCGGCACCTCAATCCGTTCAGGCGGACGCAAGAAACGCCCCGAGTTTGGAAGCGGAATATCATGCACCTGGTCCAAAGCGGTCCCTTACGATTGATGTGATCCGTGGCCATATCTGCGAAAACAGGGTTTCAGGTGGATGCATCAATTTGACAGCTACGATGCGCCCGACAGGAACGCCCGACAGGTCCATTTTTATTTCCGCGGGGTGTCCGGGGTTCAGGGCACGCAGATCACCATTTTCAGATTCCGGGTCGGTCAGAACCGGCCCGCCCAACCGATCGGCCATCCGCTGTTCGGCAAGGATGCGGCTGGCATTAAGGCGCACGGCCAGCGAGGACACCGGTATTTCATGGACCTCATGGGCGGATAGCAACACCTTTACCCCCGTGATCCCGCGCTGCATTTGACGGCCAGCCGATTCCGGGATGTGCGCGACAAGTCGGCGCTTTTCTGGTTGGTCTAGCCAGCCCAACAACATACCGCGCACCACATGTGCGCCCAATTGTGGCGGCGGATCCGAGGGATCCCAAAGGCCATTGGTCGTGGCGCGCACTGCCCCACGGCTTATCTGGCGCCGCACTTCGCCCAAAGAGTTTTCAACCGCGCTACGCTCACGCTTGATCGCGGTCGAAAGCGTGACTTCAGACCGCGCCGAGGCACGCCTCAGACGGGCGTCAATCGCCGCCAAACGCGCCTCCAGTGCCCCACTTTCCGTCACAAGCCGGTCGTTTGTAAGCGTCAGGATAACATCACCTTGCTGCAGTGGCGTGCCCGACATGACATTGATTGATTCAATCGTACCCTCGGCGCGTGCCAAAACTTCTGCGCCCGGCGCATGGGTGACAAGCGCGTTGACCGTGGTCCGACTTGGGAACGGGATCACAAACAAAACAATCGCCAAGACAGCCACCAAAGCAAAGCCACGCGCCATGACAAGTTCCTTTCTTTTACGAACCGACGGTGCGCCCACCAGATCAATAGCCGCCTTCGCCTGCGGCCATAAAAGGCCGCCCACGATGACCCAGACCGCAAGGATCTGCCCCAATTCTCCAAGTGTCGAGGCCACAATCAACGCGATAGAAAAAACAATGAAGATACGATAAATACCTGCCGCCACGGCATAGCTTGCCATCCACAGTCTTTCACCTTGCAAGGCCGTCTCGGGATCGGGACCGGGATCAACGCCCAACAGTTTTTTGAACCTGCGCCCCAACAAGCGTTGGCCGCGTGTCGCAAGACCGGGTGTCTGGGTTAGGTCACTCAGAACGAAATAAGCATCAAAGCGCAACAGCGGGTTACCATTGAAGAACAGCGTCGAGATGGTGCAAATCACAACCGTGTTGAACAAGATGGCCCGCATCAAGCCGGGGTCGGCCTTGGCCCACAGGATCACGGCAATCGCCGCGATCGCAAATTCGGCAAGGATTCCGGCAGCCGCTACAAGAGCACGAGAGCTATGGGTGCGAAAGCCGTTAGCCTGTGATGCGTCCACAAACGGCATGGGCACGAAGATCAAAAACATGATCCCCATCTGGGTGATGGTCCCACCGAATCTGCGCACAGCCATGGCATGGGCCAATTCGTGCAGCAATTTCACAAACGGGTAGACACAGACCATAACGATCAAATTCGTCGGGGATAAAGCCCGGTCTGTTATGTTCGCTGTCAGAGGCTCCCAATTGGACAAAGCCGCGTAAAGACCCGACAGGATCAGCAACGCCCAAAGAGCCGCCCCGCTTCGGCTGAAGACCAAATGAGACAACGCTGTCACAAGCCGTGTTTCAATCAAAGGTGATGGATTGAACAACGGTATCTTTTGGGTCACTGGGGATTTCAAAAAGCGCGTCAGCCATTCGCGTTTCTTGGCCGTTTGACTACGCGCCAAAGACCCAAAACGCGGCAGACTGTTCACCAAAACCAGCCCCGCATCATAGAGCCGCGACAAGACCTCGATAAATTCGTCTTGCGGGGGCAGGTCAGTGTTGCCGCTCCATGCCAAGTCGTTCCAAATCTTCTCAACAGTCGTATCGCCGTCGAAACGACGCAAAATGTCGAAATCCTGTGTTGGCAGGCGAAAAGATCGCCCGGATGACCGATCCGTCAGAACATACCACGGTTTTCCGCGATATTCGTGAAGGGCGATAGACACCTGCGGACGGATACGCGGTTTTAGGTCCGCAACCCGATACCAATCCTGGCTGAGCAACGGGGCACGTGACATTAAGGCATCCAGCGCCAGAAGAACAGATATGCAGTTTCGTAGATCGGCAGCAGCCAAACCCGCCATATCGGGGCGGTCCCCTTGTCAAGGCGGGCAATCCCCTGCATCCCATTTTCCAGATTCAAATCGGTCTTCGCAAGACGGGCATAGGCCACAAAGCGCAAATCCCCATCTATAGGCTCGGCGCCCGGACGGACACGGGTCACTGTGAAGCTAAGTTGCTCTTGTGGCGCAGATTTAAGCCGCACTGTGCCTTCCAAACCGTTTTCAAGCTCTGCCCCATTGCGATTACTTACCGAAACCCGCAGTTCGACACCCCGACGCGGGGCAATCTGCATGAGGGTTTCACCTTCTGTGACACGCGCCCCCAACCGCGAACGCAAGTCACCATCCAAGACTAGCCCATCGGCTTGCGCACGGATGATGCTGGCACTGATATCACGCTGGACAAGGGCAAGGCGTGCTGCAGTTTCAGCGGCCTCGGCCTCGGCAACGGCTACCGCGCCACGATCCCTGTTGCGGCGCGCGACAGCGGCCTCGGCCGCGTGGCGGGCCATCTGGGCCTGAAGTTCCACTTCGCGCAAGCGCAGGTCGGTGCTGTCCAAGCGCACCAATTCCTGCCCTTCGGTTACAAAGTCTCCTGGCAGCACCGACGTGGCGTCAAGAAATCCCTCTGAAGGCGCACTGATAACCCGCAGATCTGGGTCGTCGACAACGGCTTCGGCCCGCAGGGTGTTGGGAACCTCGACAAAAATCACAGCCCAAACAGCCAAAATAGCCGCAGACGCAATCACCTTTGTCTTTATGTTTGCAGGCCCGAAAAGCGTTTCGATCCCGCGCCAAAGCGTTTGTCCAAAACGCGCCAACGCCCCGTAACTGGCCCTATCATGCAGCGCCAATATTGGACGCGCCAATATCCACAAAGACGACCAATTGTCGATCTTCGGCATGACCTCGGCATGGGCCCATTGAAGCACAATCACCTCAGACATGCGACCACGCGCATCAGCCAACGGCAATGCAATCGCCGCTTCTTCGCCTTGGTCGGCAGCCAGACGCGCCACCATGGAGTTGTTGGCAGACTGGCCGCGACACCACTTGATTGGTTCGCGGCGCATCAAGGCTTCTTGCGCCGCCTGTAATGTCAGATCGTTAAGACGCGACCGGCGGTCAAACTTTGTCTCACCCGAGACTGCTTCAACCCTTGTACCGCCCAATAGCTTACGCCGCACAAGTGTTGCGCGTGTGGCCCCCAGATAATCCGCGGCCAGCGACACAAGCGCATGCCGCGCCTCTATAGGTGTTTCGGCATCCAACATTTCCGCTGACACCAAAAACCCTTTTTTCTGAATATCGACAGTATCTTGCGCCGCTTGCAATGTCTCTTGGGACAAGTGGTATACCACCCATCCCAACACGCCCTGTAAATGCGCCATGACCAATTCGGCCTGCCGCGCGGGCATCTCATCAAGCCCAACCAGCAAAACACCCGCCCCGCCCTTATACGCGACGGGCAAGGCAATCGCTTCGAATATCTCATCCTCGGGCCGGTCAAACGGGACGACCACAGGTGCGTTGGCCTGTTGCATCTGCTGCAGCGCGGTCAGATAACCGCGCCGCTCAATCACCATCGCCTCGGGGGCACGCGCCACTGGCGCAGCGGCGGCCCCATCCAACACAAGAACAGCAGCTTCCCGCACGCCGCGCGTGCGTTCCACCAAATCACAGCACCACTGCATCAGGGCAGCTGAGCTATCACTTGAGGCCGCCCCCAAACCGCTATCCACGGTCGGATCAGCGGCTTGGGTGTTTGACTGCTCGTGTGCCATGCATCCAACCAAAGATGGGCTTATGTCATGTCTTTGGGGGCCGTTTCAGGCATCGGCGGCTGCGCTGCCGCATCAATTTGGCCATATCGCGATTCATGCTGGGCAATTGCGTTCACCAACATCGCCGCCATCCGCTTGGCGGTTTGAGGCGTCATGATGATCCGGTCGTTCAAATCAACCTCAAACTCGTCACCCCGTCCATGCCAAGTGCGTCCGGTTCCGATCAACAACGCGAATTCTTCAGATGTCGCCGCAACGTTCACCACGTTGGAATAGCTTGTGCGCATATTCTGATCGCGGAAAACAACTGTTTTTCCGCCTTCGGTACTTTTCTTGTCCTGCTCAGCCATGTGTTTTGATCCTCGTTTTGTTCAAATTTGTCGCGTGAAACTCATTACATATCGACCAGATGGTCAACCGCACTTTTGCCCCTGAGGACAAAACGACTGCCATCCCAAACACGCAGCCGCTGTTCTAGACTGCCAACCTTGACAGGACCATACCGACGCAGCCCCAAACTTTTGACTGCTGCAGCCCCAGCCCCCAGTTCAAGCACGCTGAGAATATCAACCGGCATGGAGTCGTCATCCGACACAAAGCCAATCTTATCTGTTATCTGGTCAGCTTTTACATCCGGCGATTTCGCGGCGGTCTGCACAGCATCACTTACTGCGGCTGGGTCCGCAGGCAAATCAGGCTTCATGGAAATACCAGCAAGGTTCAGAAGATCCGCATCAACAGCATCGGACTCCTGCGTCATACTGGATCCCATGAAATTCTGCTGTCCAGAGTCCACGAGCAATTGTGCTGCCATGAAGGTCTGCGAAAGGTCCTCTCCAGCTTGATTTTCGGTCCTTTCAGGCGCGCTCGAATCTTTAGACGAGCGGTCCAAGAAATCATATCCATCAGCGCTGTATTCGCGATCTCGTTTGGTCGGCACCTGCCCATCAGCCACACGATCGTCCAGCAAACTGCCACTGACGCCTTGGTTGAAGATGTAGGCAACCTTGTCGATCCCCGTCCCTTGTTCGGTCAGAACCCGACCGAATGTTTCAAAGATGATATCGACACTCGCCGCAACTTCGAACCGATTGAACTGTGTGCCACCAAAGACGAAATCGCCGTCGTAGCCAGTACGGATAGTATCGCCAGCCCCGGAAAAGTTGAACTGTTGCGGCGTTTCGATTTCCGTGACCAGCCCATTGGCATAATCAACTCGCAGATAGTCACCGGCCAGAATGTCACGGCCCCCTTCACCGCGCACTTCATCGCTACCGCCTCCGCCAATCACCACGTCGCGCCCGTTGCCGCCCGCAAGCCAATCATTGCCATAGATAGAGGGTACAAGCGCCTCAATCTGCTTGAGCGGAAGAACACCCGAGACGTCCGGCGCGCCATCAATCACGCCCAGATCACCCAGCAAGACATGTGTGCCATCGCCCGCAGCAAGACCGCCCGCAGCGGTGCGGCCCGTGCGGATGTCATCTTTGCCACCGCCGCCGACGACCAGACCATAGCCAGACCCTGACGTCAGCGTGTCATCGCCAAACCACCGGGTGGACAGGTCTTGGGCCTTGTCCATTTTGGCATTGACCGGGTCAAAGTCGATCTGACCGTGATCCATCAAGGCGAACACAGCCCCATCACCAAGCGTTGCGCTATCGTCACCTGCGCCCATGATACCGACGTGCCGACCATCACCTGCACTCCAGGTGTCATCGTCGCCCAACGGGCCATAGACGCCATCCGCGACTGCCGCGATCCGTTGCAGGATAAAGCTGGCATTTCTTTGGTCAAGAATGCCACCATCCCCCAGCACGTAACCAAGGCCATCGCCCTGACGCAGGCTGTCTTTTCCGATCCCCATAACCGCGCGCATATCGCCATCACCGATCTGGAAATCATCGTTGAAGCTCAAACCGGCATCCGGGGTAAGCGCCGTGCTCCAATCCATCGACACAAGGCTTAACATTCGGCCTGCGACGGGATCGAACGTAAGAACGGCGTGATCCCCTGCCAGATATCCAAGACCCACATCACCTGACACCAGACGATCATCCCCGGCACCCCCCATGATAACCTGCCTAGAGGCATCACCAAGCGTAACCGTGTCATCGCCCGAAAGCCGGTCATAGGTATCTTGATCACCTTCTGTGGTCGGGCTGTTCGCGACGCTTTCCAGACGGAATGCAACGTCATTCAGGATACGGCCGAAATCACCCAGAACGATGGCTTCGCCATTGCCAGCGGTCAGCGTGTCATCGCCGGTTCCCAGAACCGCCCGCAGCAAACCGTCGCCGGTGGCAAAGGTATCGTTGCCTTTGCTGGTGTCCGCCCCGTCAAGGCCGGTCATCGACAAAAGACCACCCGACGCATTGTCGGGATGGGCTGGATCAAACACGATCATGCCATAGTCGCCGACAAAATAACTGTCGTTCCGTGCCCCTGTTGCGGGCAGCGGCGTCAGAACCTCGTCGCTGCCATCAAAGCTGACGGTCACTTGGGTCGCGACGTTGTCATTGCCTTCGCCGCCCATGACGATCTGGCGCCATCCTTGCCCCAATCGCACGGTGTCATCACCGGCAATTTCGGTAAAGGCCGCCGCCTCACCATCACGTGGCGCATTGGTGACGCTTTGCAATTGGTGCCCGTTGTCGGCGCTAAACAGCATTTCACCGTGATCACCCAAAACGGTGGCTTCGCCATTGCCGTTTTGAATGCGGTCAGCGCCATCACCGCCGATGGCCATCAGATGACCCGAGGCAAGCGCAAGGCTGTCATCCCCACCCGAGCGACGCAGCTCCGATTTTCCGGCAACCTCAATGCGCGCGGATTCAAACCGCTGCAACAACAGGTTATCCGTATCCGGGGTCAAAACGGCTTCGGCCACGTCACCGGCAAAAATCGCGGTCGATTGGGCGTCGGCATGCCCGCCGGTGATCGTATCCTCACCGCCGCCCCCAAAGGCCAGAAGGTGCCCATGACCAAGGCTTATAAGGTCATCGCCACCCGATCTTTGTGTTGCGACGCTGTCGGGGTTGTCGTCAGCATATGTGCTATCCGCGCTTGTCGCACGGGCCAGCGCTGCTTGATCGAATATATCCAATGCAGCATCGGTTGCGGCGCCTGTGAACCCTTCATCACCGTTCGCGTTCAGCTTGAACACCATTTCACCACGACCGCCGATCACGAGGGCGCGTCCGGTCTGGGACGTTGCCATCCCAACCTGAAGCGCGATCTGATCATCGCCGCCGCCACCCAACGCCACAACATCGCGTGCGGATGACGATATGGTATCACCGCCACCTGACACGGCGTTATCCAAGTCGCGAATCCACAGCTCAAGCGGGTTGTTCTCGGCATAAAGTGGAACAGACCCGGCACGCAGCATTTGTGCGGCAAGCCCGTCCCCGGCCAGTATGTGCCGCCCGGTTCCGGTGGTGATATCGTCGGCCCCAAGACCGCCCGCAACAAGCACATCACCATTACCAGCGTCGATCACATCACCCGAGCGCGCGCCCAGATCGTTGACCGCGCCAACCGTCGCGGCAAAGGCATCAGCCTCATCCGGGTCAGAAAGGCTGGAGCGTTCCATCGTCTCAAACGTCAGCAAGGTCAGCGGTGCCCCAAGGCCCAGCCTTGGGTCGAACATCATTGTCGCGCCGTCACCAGAGATGATTTGGCGATAATCGGTATCCGCCCCATCGGCTGCGGAAATCGTATCCGCGCCAATGCCACCGACGATGACATGATTGCCAGCGCCAACGCTGACCTGATCGTCACCGCCACGATAGACCTGCGACACCAAAGTTTGACCATTGGCACCAGTCACACCGACCGGGGTTTCATTCTTGCTGGTGGCGGCATGGATCAAGCGCCGTCCGTTTTGACCGGTCAGCGGCACGCCTTGATCGGTGACGCCCAGCAAACGATGCAGCTCACCTGCGTCGGCCATGATCGCCAGACCGTCAGCAGCCTCATTGTTTGTGGCATCAGCCATATCGTCGAACGGCGTATCAACAGATTTGTTGTTATCCGCTGCATAGATATGGTCATTGCCTTCGCCCAACACGATGCTGCCCTGCGCCGAGCCAAGTATGACACTGTCATGCCCCCCGTCGCCACGATTGACCGCCCGCGTGCGCGTATCAAGCCCCAGAATGGGTTGTGCAAGTTCGGCATCAAAATCATCGGACGGGGTGTTTGACGTCACCACAAGGGCCGTGATCTGTTTGCCATCTTCGAACAGGTTCACAGAATACGAGCCGTCATTGTATTTATACGGATCCGCGTCACTCCCGGCGAGATAGACATCGCGTTCGATGCTGCCGTAATCCGACACAAGATTGACGTTCTGGACTGTGCGCGCCATCGACGAGGTGTCGATCGCCACAACGCGTGGCGTCCATGTCCAGCTATCGCTGCCGGTTGCAAGGGCGCTACCGCCCCATGTGCCGCGCAACAGATATGGCAACAAATCGTAATCGACTGCTTCCTTCAGCACAGCGGTCAACAGCGGCAGATCTTCTGTGGTGCCACTGATATCCACAATGACCTGCACCAAATCGCCTTGGCGCATCGTGCCGCTGTCCAACACGATGCCGGCACCAGTCTTGCCCGCAACAGTCAGTTTGCCTGTACCAACCTGTTCGCCCGCGCGCAGAATATTGACGGCCTTGCCAACAAACCCACTGGCAAAACCTTTGTCATAGCCGCCCCATGTGACCTGAGTGGACTGGGTATACAGCGCCCCAAGATCAATTTTCTGATCTTCGGCATTGGTGATCCAAGATCCATCCACATAGGCGGGATCGGTTGGTTTTGGCGAAATCTCGGCAGTATAGCCCGCCCAGATGCGATCATTGCCGCCACCGCCGACCCAGTTCACATCATCATCGCCCAGAACAAGCGTATCGTCGCCACCCGGACGATCCTGTTGGGTCGCCAGATAGTTCAGTTCAGTTGTATCGTTCAACAAGCGGATGACGCCCATGTCGGAAACAATACGATGCTCATATTGGCCCGCCGCGTTGCTGCCCTCTGGGGTCAAGCCCCCGAAAATCGCGTCATTGCCATGCCCGGCCAGAACATGCGCCATGCCGGCACCATACTGGATCCAGTCATCGCCACGCGGCTCCATGTACGGTGGACGGGCTGCGGCGATATCTTCCATATCGAAGATATTTTCATCATCCGCTTTGAAGCGCATCTGCGCTTCGTCGCCTGCAATCACATGACCAAATGCATGTGCAGCATTGGCGTTACCCAGATAAACACGGTCGGCACCGCTGCCAGCCAAGACAAGGTTTGTGCCCTGCAACGCCGACGCCACATCTGAACTGAGGCCCAGATCATTCGCCAACGCCACACCTGAGAAAATGATGTCGTTGCCACCGTCGCCCAGCGTCTCGGTCGGAGAGGCCACCGAATACCATTCGGCCAGCGGATCACCTTGGCGATATTGCTCTAGCAGGATCCCATCCGCGTTCACGGCTTGCGACAGGTCGAACAGTTGCCCTGCACTGTCACTACGATCAAACAGATATACGCCACCGGCTTCCATCCAACGTGCATCAAAGAACTGACTGTTGGCGTCAATAAAGCCCGGAAGGCGATAATTGACCAAATCGCTACCCGCCCCAATCGCAAAATAGCGGCCAAGATCGTCCCCGGCCAACACTTCCAGTTGGCTGGCCCATAGGCTGCCGTCATCGGGCGACCCCAGAATGGTTGCGCCATAGCCTTGCAATTCGTCGTGACCGGCACCGCCAATCAAGATATCCACGCCGGTTGACCCGATCAGTGTATCGTTCCCGGCATCGCCGTAGGCACGCACATTGACCAAAGCTTTGGACAGATCGACCTTATCGTTACCCTCACCGCCGAAGACCTGCAATTTATCATGTGGGTCGCCGGTTCGGTCGTTCGTCAAACCCAGATTTGTCGCGGCCCCAAGGGTTGGCAACACACTTGCAATGTCAGACCCTGCGCCCAGATAGATACTGGTCGGCGCTTCCGAGCGGATGCTTTTGATATAGACCGACTTGTCATCGCCTTCACCAGTATAGACGGTCACGCCACGATCAAAGCCAAGCGACGCCTCGCCTATATAGCTGCCGGCGATTTTGGCTGCATCCTGAATGGGGTCAGTTTTTGCATCATAGCGGATGCTTGTGACCATCGGGGGAACGGATACGTTATCGCCCGCGAAATGGCGCAGGATGACCGCATTGTCGTTGATTTCGACCGGGCCAGTCTGGTCCGTATCGCCACCACGAGAGACAATCAGGCGGGTCGAGCCCTGACCACCATCAAGCGAGATCGTTGTATCCACCCCGTCAAGCGATGACGTCAGCGTATCATCGGGCGTCGAGCCGACAAAGAACGTATCATCACCCCCACCGCCGTAGATAAACAACGGCTGCAAAGCGGACTTGATGTGGACGTCGTCATTGCCTGCCCCAAGATAGACCATCGACATCTCGAAACTATTGAGCGCGACAGAGCCTTTCAAATCGCTGTCACCATCGCGTGGTGAGAACGCCAAATTAGTAAAGGCGATACGTTCCTGAAGTGGGTCCTTGGCGATTTCATCTGGCGTGGCGACCGTTGGGTCGGCCGGATTGTACGGCTTGGCCGCAAAGGTCGAAACCTCGGCAAGCACGGCATCCGCGCGGGCACTGTCGAAAATCGACACTTCGTCATTGCCCGTCCCACCGATCAAAACCGCGCGCGACAGAAGGTTTTCCAAAGACCCCACAACGCCGCCCCAGCGCGGGTTGGCCTGCTCCCATGCGCGTGTCAGTGCTTGTGCGTTCAAGCTCGACAGAGCCAGACCATTGTACCAGCCATCCAAGTCCAAGGTCGTAAGATCAGTGACCGTAACGTTAAATTCCTGCACCGCGGCGGTCAACAAGTTCTGCTGCGTCAGCCCGGCCCGCGACAAGGCGGTATCGCGCAGGGCGAACCAATCGCGCAATTCGGGCGACAGGCGGGTCAAAAGCGCCCCGTGCAACTTGCCGTTCTGTGCCGCATAATCCGATTCCAACTGCGCCAGATCAACGGCTTCAAGGTCAAGTTGGGCGAACCAGTCATTCAGCGACACAACCGAGAACGGCACATCATCACGTGCGGCTTGCATCAACAAATGCAGCTTTGTCATGCCCGTAGGCAAGCCATCCTTTTTGTCCGCCAGCCAATCCTGAACATCATTTGTCTGGCCCTCGACAGTCAATCCAACAAGGTTGCCGGGATCATCAGTTTCGGACATCTGGCCGACAGACAGGGTATCATCCCCGCCGCCCAGCGAAATCACCGCATAGTCGATGTCCGTGTCCAGCCCCTCAAGCGTGAAGTTGTTGTCAGCATCCCCAAGCTGGATGCGCACCAATTCCAGATTGTCCAGAACAATCCCCTGCCGGTTTCCGGCAAACCCGGTGAGCCACCCATAGGATTGGTTGTCTGGACTGTCGATGGCGACAAGTTCGCTTTCGGAGGGTTGATAACTTTGACCATACACAGCCTTGAGAGAGCGGATCTGAATATCGCGGTCCGTCGTCACACCGAGCGCACCATTGGCGCGGCTTCCATCGGTATTTCCGTACAGTTTGACATCAATGGTATCTGCACCGGCAGACCCGTCAATGATCACCAGATTATCAAAGGCCGACAGATCATCCTGTGCCCCGATACGTGTTGCATCGGGCGAAAAGCGGCGACGCTCGGTTTGGGTGGTTGCTGCCACATCCACCAACTCGACTGTCGCAACCTTCTTGATCCGGGTATAGCCGGGAACAACCACCTGCCGCACGGTTTCGGTACCATCGGGGTTGGCTGTCCGTTCGACACGGGTGAAGCCCGGCACGAACTCCTCGACCTCTTCATAGACGATAGTTGGCACTTTGGCCGCCGCCGCCGTGGAATCCAGATCAATCGTTTGGCTTTCAGGATTGAACACCTGTGCCGGGCCGCCAATTGTGATCGCGTCATTGCCGCGCCCTGAATTGATTGTCAGGCGTGTCTCAGAGTTGACCCCGTAGACATAAATCGTGTCGTCCCCATCAATGGAATTGATCTGAATGTTTTCGACATTCTTGATTGATCCCAGATCAAGCCCGGCGCCTTTGATTTGCTGCACACCGTCATCATCGACAAAGACGATGAACTGGTCACCAATTTCGGTGCCTTCAAGGATGAACGTATCAAACCCGCTTCCGCCGTCGATATGCAGCGGGGCGTTGCGATTGAAACCGACCTTGTTTTTACCTTTGCCAGAACCAAGGTTCGTGACCCCTAGCGTCGCCTTGACAAAGAAGGTGTCGTCACCCGCGTCACCAAACAGCCATGTCTCGCCCTTGTTGCGGTAGACTTGGAAATAGTCATTTCCGCCGCCGCCGAACATCCGCGTATCATGCGCCGTGCCGGACGTGGTTTCAACAACTGTCACTGTACCGCCTGTCCCATCAGGGTTCGGGGCCTGACGGGTCGAAATGATCGACCCGACGTTAAAACTGTCTTTGCCCCCGTGACCATATGCATAGGTCAACGCGCCAGTGTTATCGAAGCTGAAGATATCAGACGCATTTGAGCCATGCAGGAACACTTCGTCCATACCGGCATAGTTCACAAAGCGTTGTTCGGCTTTCTGGGCAACTGTCACCAGTTCACCGTTCTGGAAGCGATACGCTTGTCCGCCGTCCACTGCGACCCCGATTTGTGTGCGCTGGATGCCGAACAGATGCGACTCGCTTGCCGGTGTAGCCATGCTGAAATCGCGGTGCTCTTGATACCCAACCGCGCTATCGGGAAGCGCATCAAGCCCGACCACAACGCGGTCACGGTTGAAGAACTTAACCCCCTCAAAGCCCAACCTAAGAGCATCGAGTTGACTACGGAAGTCGACATCGGCCTGATCTGTGCCTGTTACACGATCTGGGGTGCCGTCCAGCATCCCCAAATTCGGAAGAACCAGCGCCTCTCCCCCGACCGAGTCACCGGCAAAGCCCAAAGCAAGGCCCGCAAGAGACAGGCCAGTTCCACCTTGATCGGCAGGTACAGCAACACCTTGGCCCTCAAAGCGGATCGACCCAAGGCGGATCTCGTTCAATTGATACTTGGTTGCATAGGTTCCGGTTTTGATCGCAGCGGCGTCACGATCAACATTTTTGATCAGTTCGATGCCAACGCCCGACAGATCATTGGGCATTCTTGCCGCATCAAGCCGAACCGCAGACAGCTTGTCATGATCCACAGCGACGCCCAAAAGCGCCTTCTCGGGGTCAAAACTTAGAACTTCGCCAACAATCACGCCACCGATTGCAACCAGATCACCGGCCACCGGGTTTATGTCGGCGCGGTTCAAATCGTCGATCGGGTTCTTGTCGCCACGCGTTCCAGTGCTGGTGTCTATGTCGGGTATCTGGTGCAGGACAAACGACATGACCGCAGCCGTTTCCAGCGACAGGATCGCCCCCTCGCCCGTCTTCAGGGCCGCGTTCCCATCAATATCGTCGTTGTCATCTTCGTAGGTCCAACGCACGTTCAGCCCGGCACCAATCGAATACTCGGCGATTGCCTCGCGATTGATCAAAAGCTCAATGGAGCCATTGTCCTCGACCCACAATATACGACCGATTTCGGCGTCATATGCGGTTGATCCAACGACACCATAGGCACGCAAGACACTGCCCACTTTCGGTAGTTTCGTGCCGGTCAGCGTGGTTGACGTTGTGCCATCAGCCAAAGTGACCATCACACGCTCGCCCACGATCGTCGCGCCGGACGCGTCGATGTCACTGCGCAACAGATCCCCATTGCCGATGATATCGCGCAAGGATTGCGTTAACGCCGCATCGCCTTTCAGCACCGCGCCGTTGCTATCCAAAGACGAAAGCCGGGACAGCGTAATTGTGGCAGTTTCGGAATTCCAATCGCTGACACGACCAGTCGCAATCTGCGTGGTCAGGCCACTGTCCGCTGCATCATACAGACGGAAGGGTTGCGCCGAATAGAACTCACGCGGTGAGGCTCTCTCCAAACCGTCCTGACGACGCGCGATAAAATCTTCATCCGTCGTATCCGCAGTTTGCCAATCCACATCATCGACAGTTTGCACTGTGACGTCACTTGCATCCAGCACCTTGCGACCGTCCAGCGTCATACCGGCCAAGGCTTCGGGATCTTGAAGATCCTGCCAAGTAACCTCGGCAAAGATGCGGAAGCGATACTCGTTCCCTTCGCCGTCAATCTCTTGAATATCAAGAACCGTCGCCTGATCAGCCGAGCGGGTGCCACCGTCAAAGTCACCTTCGCGGAACATCAACCGGTCGTTCACCAACGGGCGCACGGGCTGAACGATACCCTCATAAACAAGAGTTTCGGCAGCAGTCAGAGCCTGACCGTCAGCAATTTTTTGCAAAACATCGGCTTCTGCCCCTGTCGGGGTGTATTCCACAACGAAGGTCCAGACATCCCGTGTGGCATTTCCACCTTCTTCGACATCCCAATCTGAAAGGTTGTCAGCATACCAGCCATCTGCGTCGACCGCTTCCCATACCTGCTCGGGCTGACCTTCGATCTGCCAACGGTTGGCCCCGACGGCATCGCCTTGACGGTTCAGTTCTAGATCGGACAGACCGGCGAAAATATCACGATCACGGCGCAACGTAACATCGACCGTGGTCCCGTTGATCGCGTTGACCGTGGCGGACAAGCCATCGCCCGTGATCACATCGCCAACACTCAGGCCCGCAACATCATCCAGTTCAAGTGTCTGGGTGATATTGTCAACTTCCCAAGACAGGTTTCCAAGGCTGACTTGCGCTGAATATTGCGCGCTGGCCGCTTGGATCAGCGCCGAATTGGCATCGCCAAGCATAAAGGCTGGCATCCGATCCGCCGTCGCCAACCGCACAACGTCGCCCGCAACTGGTGCTGCCGCCGTTTGCCCCAAAGTCACCGTCAGTTCATAGGTATCGCCCACCTCGGCAACCGAAGCGACGCGCCCGAACATCAAGTTTTCATAGCGGTTTGCATCCGATCCAACCAATCCGATTGTTTGGGCAAAGCGCGGAGTGCCATCTTCGGCATACTCAAGCGTCAACGCATTGGATTTATTGACAGTGACAACAGTTGTGCGGATGCCGGTATCTTTTGCGGTGGTGACACTGCCCACGTCCGAAACACGCGCAATCTGGTCATACCCCTCGGAGACGACAACTTTAACGCCGGTCAGCGAGCTATCCCAACCATTGTTATCCTTGCCTTCAGCAACAGCAATGATCGTCCGGTTACCACTACCGCTGGCACCAGCCAAAGAGGCCGCCGTTGCATTTTTGTCAATCTTGGCCACGGCAACCAAAGCATCGGTCGCCTCGTCAATCAAGTAGACGTGTGAATAGGCCGCATCCAACGGGAAATTAGCGTCGATTTGGGATTTCGGAACTGACAGGCTGACACGCTGTGCCTGTTCATTCGCAATATCCTCGGTTGTGACGCTTATTGGCGTTTCCCCATCTCCGGCTTGCAAGCGGATATCGTCCAAACGATAAACTGGCGCCTCGCGCAGGTAGAACGCCTGATTGTAGTTGTCCGACAGGCTGGCTTCGGCGCGGTCTTCTTCCAGCACCTCGATGGTGACCAAACGCTGATCACCATTCCATCCGATGATCCGGCCCATATCCTTGCCATCAGCAGACGACAGGTAAAGCCCGTCACGGCCCGCCATTTCGTTCACCAGCTTCTGGAACGCCCCCGGATCAACGATGCTGCTGTCCGAAGTTGGATAAAGGCGCTTCAACTCGGCTATCAGGCCAGCTTCGAACGCGTCAGCCGCATCTTGGCCCAGCTTGACTTCCCAACCATCCGGTCCAAAGGCCACATCCAAAGACCCACCACCAACGTTGATCTGCCCGATAGCCGGATCAGTTGGATCAACTGGTAGGTCGGCATACGTGGTGCCTGTGCGCGAAAGCAGTTTAAGATCATCGCCCGGATTGAACGGCTGCACCGGCACGCGCACGCGATTGAACACCAGATCCAGTTCGCTCGAACCGCCAATGGGATTGCCAAACTCATCCCTCTCGGTGCCGAAATAGCCGACATCCAACAGCGTGCGACCATCCTCTGAAATCAAACCATCACCGGAAACGAACCCCATACCGTCCGTGCCGCTATCAACCGAGTCCCACACCACCTGTTTATTGACAGTTTTCAGGTCATCGGGATCAGAGATAACCAGATCGCCAGAATGTGCATCCGCACCTTGGGCGGTGTATTGCGAATACAAACGACTACCAAAGCCAACCACGGCTTCGGCGGTGTTCAGGACATCACGATGAAGGTCAATGTGGAGTTCACCCGCACCAGCCTTGAACACCTTGACGGTGCCGATAGCATCGGACACGCCAGCCATGAACACATCCTGACCTTTGATGAACGTGCCATCAAAGCCCGCGGGCAAGCGAACAATCGCCGTGTCAAGATTTACAACCACGCTTCGGTTTGGCAACGATGGAACTGTCTGACCATTGGCCAGATCAAGCCGCGTTGTCGCCTCTCCGCCAGTGTCGCTGACCGAGATATGCAGCTTGGACGTATCAAGATCGGTCTGCGTCACAGTCTGAAGGTTCGAGGCTGTCGTTCCATTCAACAAAACGGTGCTTAGCCCTTCGAACAGGGGCTGCGTCAGGCCTGAAATCTTAAGGTCAGAGGTGCCACTTGCCGTTTTCGCTATTCGGGCGGCGGTCAAATTCATCGCCTGCGCATCACCTTCGGTTTGCGATATCAATCGCAAAACCGGCTGATCCGAGATCAAAGTCGCATCTGATAGGGCATAAAGCGCCATATCGTTAAACACGACGCGGGCGCGTTCGGCACCGGTTTCGTCAAAATCCGGGGCCGCGAAACGCATCGTGACCGTCCCCTTGGACGCATCCGCACCAGTAATCAGAACGCGTTGCCCCAAAGAGGTGTACAGGCTGATCGGGTTTGTCGCTGAGGCATTGGCGAACTCCTCAAAGACCCGAGCAGTGGCAGAACGCTCAAGCGGGGCCGTTTCAACATACACGAAACGGCGAACGCCATCGGCTGCGCCTGTGGCCTCGACCTCGCGTTCGATCCGTAGAACTGCGCGATCCGTGCGCAGCAGGTCGATGCCTGCCGCGGCAGACAAATCGTAAAGCCCCATGCCAGACGACAGCGTCGAGCCATCCACGCGAATATCAATTGTGCCAGCGGTTGCGTTGACCGAAACGATATCCAGATCGGTTTCATGTCCTGCGCGGTCAATCGTGCTAAGTGTGACGCCGTCACCGCCTTGCAAACGCTCTGCAATCGCGTCCACGGGTGTTTGAACATCCGACAGATCACCCTCAACCGCGACCTGATAGGTATAGCTTTGCGTCACAGCCGGAGTCAGCGCCCCGGTCAAGGTAGCGACACGACCGCTGGATTTAAGTGCCCATGGCGTGGCCAAGAGATCACCATCAGGGAACAACTCCAGCCCATCAACGGCCAACCCGTTCAACAGAACTGCAACGCCATCCTGAATTTGCACAATGGTAGAACCATCTTCCGATATCCACAGATCCGGGTCGCCGATGCGCCCTGCCCCATCAACCGGCAAAGGTGTGCCGTCGATTGCTAGCAGGCCAGCCCGGTCAACCGAAATCACAGCCTGCGGAGCAGATGCCCCCAAAGGCATCAGGCCCAAAGCGCCATCGCCAAAAATCTGACGTTGGGTTTCAAACTGATCCAGTGTTGTATCGTTGATCACCGGCAACGCACCGGTCAACAGCCGCGCCTTTAGAACACTATTGTCCGTTGAAACGACCTGTAGCAACGTTTCTGGATCACTGCTTAGGCTCCAAATCTCGCCCACTTGCGGGGCTGCAAGGGGTGCACCACTTTCGTCTTCCAAAGACGAGAACGGCAGGCTTATCTCAGCGGCAAGGGCGATATGATCGTCCAGTTTGATACGCGCCGGAGACAACGTAAATGTCTCTGTGGTCGATCCCGCCATCGAATATACGCCACCCGAAATCGGCGCACCGCGCAGAAGCTCAATCATGCCTTCCGCTGACACGCGCAAAACGCTGTCGCCATTGCTATTGATCAAAATCGCAGGTGTCGCGGGCAATTCGGACAGGTCAGCATCAAGTTCAACTGGCGCAGACAGTGTTTCAATCGCTTCGTCTTCGACCGAAATACTGATAAGCGGCGCATCGGTCCCAACCGGCGCAAGCCCGAACTGGCCAATCGCCGGTTGGGTCGGGGCGCTGTCGCCCGGCGCAGTGTATTCAAGCGTCAGATCAAGGAAGCCTGTCCCCAAACGACCCGATAACAATTCGACGGTGACCTCGTTCCCGGCCACAGCCGAGACATAAAAGACCGCTTCGACATCCGCATTCGTGGCTTGCCAAATTTCGCCTGCGACAGGCTGGCGTGTGGCCCCGTTGACGGCGCTGAACTCCAAAGTGACGGTCTGCACAGCGCGTTGCGGGATATCATATCCGCTGGCCATGTTGGCCACGCTTGCAGCCGCGCCAAATCCATTGATCCAACGCCCTTCAAGCAGGGCCAATTCCATCGTCGACGCGCCAAGCGCATTGACACGGTAAAGCGCGTTCGCGCCGCCGCTTTGCTCACTCAAAAGATCGCCGACCGACAATGTCACCCCGTCCGGGCGCGCCAAAGTGAGAATGGTCGGCTCTTGGGCCGTGTCACTGTTGCGAACCGAAACATTCACATCCTGCCCATTGTGGGACACAGCAAAGCCGGCCTCACCTCCGGTCGCGGTTCCGCTGAGCAGGTCAACGGCAAGCGAGTTAAGCTGGGAATCCACAGACGTCACACGCATCACGGTATGCGGGCTTAATTCGACCTCAACCGTTTGGCCGCTTTCAAGCACTTCGCCGCCATCCACCGAGATTACAAATTCGGTGGCCGTGCGACTGGCAAGTTTGCCAATCTGGCGTTGCTCTTGACCCAGACTTGCATAGACCAAGGCATTGTCCGCCGGCGCGCCTTCAAGGCTCAGGCCAAGGGTTGCGTCACCTTCAGACACCGAACGAATTTCTGTCTGGGCGCTCAGCCCGACCAGCCCGGTGGTATTGCCCGGCAATACCGCATCGGTTGCGCCGACCCCATAGAAAATCGACCCTGACGACAGATCGGCAGCGCTCAACGATAGGCCCGAAAGCAACTTGACTGCCAAGGTGCCGTTCGGGGGATCAACCGCCTCAATCACGCCGATCCGTTCAAAACTGCCATCCCCCAGCTCCCGGCGAAGCGTGGTTTCAGGTGCCAGCGCGCCGTCCGCTTCCACAAGTTTAAAATCAGGGAAATCCAGATCCGGAACGTAAAGTTCAACCGACCCCGTAACGCTGATGAAATCGTTCGTCGTAACCAATTCGCCAGCCGTGCGCTTTTCCTCACGGGTCAACAAATCGCCGGCGGCAAAACCAGCCGCGTCATTTACCGAAAGCGCAAGCGTTTTGGCATCAACGGCGGCTTTGCCCACGACTTCGAATTTCTCGCCATGCTGGGGAACCCCGGTCAGCCCGCGCAGCACCAGTTCGCCGGTTTGCTCGGAATAGCTGATCAAAGTGGCCAGCACACCCGAACGCACACCACGCAAAACGGTTTTGTTTTCTTCAAGATCCTCAATGGCACCGGACCCGGATTCAAGCAGCAGACGCGCCACTTCCAGACCAACAAGGACATCACCGTCCTGAACGTCCAAAGTGCCATCCACCACAACGGTATTGTCCGAGAAGCCTTCGACCCCGAACCTTGCAACGCCTTCGTTCGCGCGGCCCAGATAGGCATCGGACCCTTCGCGACCGTCAAGCTCGGCGCGGGCCATGAATTCGCGGATATCATAGGTGTCATCGCTGTCGGTACCCAACAGGCGTATCACCTCGAAATCCCACAGGTATTCGCGTTGGATATCCCCAGCTTGTTCAATTTCAAGCTGTTGGCCATAGAGGCGGTATGTCACCGGGTTTGCGTTCCCCGCTTCCTCGGCCGCGTCATAGACCAAGGTATCGCGGCCACTGCCATCAATCAGAACATCATTTCCCCGGCCGGGCCGGACTTCGTCGTTGCCCGCACCGACATTGATGATCTCGTCGCGTGCGCTGCCGATTACAGTATCGTCACCACCTTCTGTTTCGATGACGCGAACCAGACCGCCGACACTATTCGCGATAATCCGTTGACCGGACAAATCGACTGTATCGTCGCCCAGACCTGTCATGAGGCGCAGCGTGTCTTCTTCTGACTCACCCCGCGCTGTGTCCCGCAGGGTCACGACCTGTAGTTTTTCAAAGCTGCCATCGCTGGCTTTGCGATGCAGGGCATAGCTGGAACTGTCTGCCGTTACAGCCGTTGATGTGATCTTGTCGTCATCATCCGATCCGACAATCCGCACAGTGTCGGTTGACCGATCTCCGGGGCGACCTGCCACTGCGGCCCCCAGTTGCAACACGATCGAGGCTGCATCCGCCACGCCATCGGGCGTGTTCAGCACAATGTCATCTTGTCCCAAGCCAAACATCATATCGATTGTTTCGGCATTCCGGATTTCCAGTAGCTCAAGAACAGAGTCCCGCCACTCAACCCGCGTGCGGCCATCCTTCAGCGTCGACACGTTCACGCTATCTTGGGCAACCTGACCACGGCTGAATTCCGCCGCGCGCAACTCGACCACGTCCGAGCGACCGGCACCGCCGTCAAACACATCCGCTTTGTCACCGACTGACCAGCGAATGGTATCGGCCCCCGTGCCGCCCACGATATAATCAACGCCATCATTGCCAGCCAAAACATTGACACCTGATGCGCCAAGAATACGATCATCGCCGTCACCGCCAAGCACCTCGTCACGGCCCGCGCCAGCATTCAATGTATCGTCGCCCATCTGGCCGAAGATCAGGTCATTGCCCGCGTCTCCGAAGATCACATCATCGCCATACTGGCCGTAAAGAACGTCGTTTCCAGAACCGCCATAGATCGTGTCATTGCCGCCGATGCCATAGGCGTCTGCAGTTCCGAACACCGTATCGGGTTCATCCGCGAAAATGATATCGTTTCCGGCGTCACCGTATAGCTGATCGTCACCGATGCCACCGGTCAGCCGGTCATCGCCGTCACCACCACGCAGGATCGCACCGGTGCTGCCGCGCTGGATCAGGACATCTGCCCCTGCTCCACCGTCAAAATAAATTTCGGCATCTGCTTCACTGATCAAGGTATCGCGCCCGGCACCGCCGCGCACCGTCGCCTTGCGGGTAAAGGTGTCTGCGATGACGATGTAATCGTCACCCGCACCGGCATCGATGACCACCTCGGTCACATCCTCGAACCGCTGCAAGTCACCCGACGCATCAACCATGACCCGTCCATCATCGGTTTCGTGGATCGTGATCTTATCCGCACCAGAAGAGGTAAAGACGGTCAAGATGCCGTCGTTGACCTCGCCCAGCGGGGCAAGTTGGAAATGTTTGTGATAGTCAAACCGCCACAGAACCACGTCCACCAACGTTTGTTTCTTCTCAAAGATCGTAATCGTGGTGAACAAAAGGCTAAGCTTGATTTCGACAAACGCCCAAACCTTGGCGCGGAATTCGGCACTGACGTCAAAAAGCCCCAATGGATCGCGCTGCACGATATAGGCTAATTCATCAATATACAGCTTGCCGTCATAGGTGCCTTCGCGGCTGGCAACGTCGTTGAGATCAAATTTGACGGTGCCAAAGATACCGCCCGCGATTCCGGCCTTGACCGACATCACCACGAAATTGCCGCCAATCTGCGCGGATGCCGTGATTTGCATGTCGATCTGAAGTTCAACACGTTCGCTGCCGTCATCATACCAATCACGGGCGTGCAAGCCGAAGAACAGATATTCAGGATTGTTCCACCCACTGTCGCGGAACAGGTTCAAGCCGCGACTGTCAAAGCCGAAACTCAGATTGACAGTTGCACTGATGCCAGCCCCAAACGTCGCCGACAGGAAAGGCGCCCAGATCCAGATATCCTGACTGACCGATTTCTCGATATATAGTTCAGGCAGGTCAAACACAACCAGATCAACATTGCTGGCCCCGGTCAGCAACCCAATCGCAGTCGACGGGTTGTTAAGGATCGGGAAGCGCAGCCCCTGTAGCGCACCCGACTTTGACAAGAAGCCCTTGGTCTTACCAGATGCCTTTTTACCGGACGTGTCCGACGTTGGCCGCCCCACATTAGCCGTCGGCAGCTTGGGCGATGTCGCCTGTGCCTGCGGATTGATTTTTCGTCCCTTGTTTTCAGTACTGATCTGATTTTGATCGAATTTTTGTGGATTTCGCGCATCACGATTTGCACCCGACACGACATAATCCCCAAAGCGGATCATGACACCGTTGGCGTCATCAGGCGGCGGCATTGCGTTGATCAAATCCACAATGCCTTTCAGAACCCTGAAGAAGGTCGTGTATTTCGCAACACCCGCGCCGCCGAACATCTCGATCAACCGAAGCGCCGATGTGGGCGAGCCCAACAAGTCAGAGACAACAGGCAGCGGATCAACCACCGGCTGCAATGCCTCGCCCGTCGGCTGCGTGATCTTCTGCACCTCTTGCAAGATAGGCCCGGCGAAATTCGAGATGAACGTCCCCAGATCAAGCCGTATACCCGCCAGAACGATTTCAGGCGTGCCGCCGAATTCGGATTGTTTCACACCGGTTGTCAGGTTCACATCCGCAAAAACCTGCGAATAATGGAAATCGGTCAGGAACCGTGGAAACTGCGTTGATCCTCCAAAGCTGCCGACAAACGCAAGGCTGACTTCGGCGCGGGCCGTGAATTGTGCGTCGACCACATCCTTGAACTTTGTGCCCCGCAGTTCCTGGATCAGCGACAGTCGTCCGTCATCCAATTCGGGCTTCGATGTGTTGCCGGCATTGGGATCTTTCAGGTCAACTGTTAGCGCCGCTGACAGCTCCTTGTGCCCGTTTTTAAGCAGGTTGTTGACATCGAAATCAAGGAAGCCAAGCGCCGCAGACAGGCTCGCATTGTCATCAAGGTCGGCATAGGCTTCGACCAGAATCTCGTTTTCACGTGCCGTATCAATGTAAAAGTCCAGCTTGTCATTGATATAGCTGACGCCTAATGCCAGCGACATGTCATAGGTCATGCCCAGTTGGATCATGGCATCCGATGCAAACGACACCGGCAACCCCGGCACCGCGCCATTGACATCCAACTCGATATCGATCGGATCGAAAATATTGCCCATGGCACGGATTCCGACACGCAGGTCGTCGAACGTATCCGTCAAAGTGACATCAACATCGTCATAACTGCGCAAAGCGGTGCCATCCGCCGCAACGAATTCAATCAGGTCGCCTGTGGCATCTTCAATCTCGCCGAACAGCTCGTACATCGCAAGCTGCAACAGATCCACTGTCGTAAACTCGCCGTCACGCTTCGATTGCTCAAGCCGGATAAGGTTGGACAGATCGCCAAGCACATCCTCAAGCGGGTCAATCAAAGTCGAACTGACAAAGTTAGCCCCGCGCCGCATTTCACTACCGATGAACGGCAAATCCATAGCGAATAGCGGTGCCTGCCGAATGGTTTTGTCCAATGCGTCCAGAACACTGCTAAGTCCGTCAATCAGCAGCAAAGGATCGTTGATGAACATCCCCAAGCCGATTTGCGGCATCGGGTTTGGCACATAGTAGTAAAACCGCGAATCGTTCACCAGCTCTGCGGCGTTGGTCAGGTTGGTACTGGTCAGGTCGTAGCCGATAAAAATCGCGTTTCGCTGAACATCGGCACCGGTCCATTGGTCCATCTTGGTCGACGCATATTTCGCGTAGCGCCCTGCCTCGTCCGTCAGGAAATCGTCGTCAATCACATCGGAGCTACCAGTCAACGGCGCGGACTTGGTCGGGAAATAGATCGGAACCATAAGTGCCGCATGACCCTTGGTGTTCAGGCTCATCGCGTTGTTTAACGTTTGATTGGTAGTCATCCCCGAGGCAACCAGCGCAGAAGAGGTCACGTATTCTACGACCGCAAGCCCATCATCAATGATACGCCCTGCGCCATCGCGCTCAACATCACCGTCGGCATCCAGTGCAAAGGTTGCATCCAGCACCGATGCCGTCATTTGTGCGCCCGGCACAAATGTCAGCCCTGCTTTCAGCTGTGCCTGTTCGACAAAAGCGCGCGCGCCAAAGCCGATATAAACCCCGGCCCCTTCGTGCAGAGTTGTCGTGTAAGTGGGTGAGCGCGACGTGCCGCCGATCCCAAGCGAGATGCTGCCTTTGACACCAATGTCAAAGTTGAACAGCAAATCTATCGGGTCCATCTCAAGGTCGATATCAACCCCAAGCGCCCGCAGCATGTTCAACTGTTCACGCGGCAGGTAATCGGCTGGGCGCAACGTCTGGCGCACGGTCCGGTCAACATCGATGATGTTATGCACCTGCAGAAGCGCGAAGAAGCTTAGATCGAACGTTACGTTTACAGCATTTGCAACCAGCTTGTCTTCGGCATTACGACCGAAGGTAAAGCCGGCATTGAATAGCAAACCGTCGACCTGATCCTGTTGGCCCTTGAACAGAACTTCACCGATTTTAGTGTTGATGAAATCAAGGCTTTTAACCGTCCCATCTGTCTCATCATCTGGGTCGGGCGTTGTCGCAGTTATTAAGTCTGTAAAGATGTCATCCAGCTTTGAGAAAACAGTGTTGGCCTCATCCTCGATCCCGATCAACCCGGCAATTGTTTCACCCACGAACGGAACTTCGACCGTCGTCGTGGCGAATTTCACGCCATTCACGACCCCCTGCATTTGTTTGAACAGGTCGGTGAAATTCAATGGTTGGTTGGCCGCAGCCATCAGTTTATCAAGAACTGAAGTGTCAAAGGAAAACTCGTCCGCGAACTGGTAACTTACAGCCACGACACCCGTCTGGCGGAAAGCACTGAATGCGACGGCTGTCGATGCGTTCGCATCTTGATACACAAAAAGCTCTGGACGCGTTTCACTGATGAACTGACCGGGGTCAAACGACAGATCGAAATCCACCACTTTGGTTTCAAAGCTGCCAAGTGAATCATGTTCGATGCCTGCATAGACCGGAACCGAAACCTGCAAACTTTCTTCGCTGGCCAGCTCAAGCGCTATCTGATCGACGCTCAATCGCGACGTGCTCAATCCATCGCCGTTAAGACCCATCTTCAGGAAACGGGTATTGGCATCAGGGGCCAAAGCAGAGCCATCTCTGTTGACCATCTCAAAGACGAACGGATCGGCCTCTGACGTGCCGGTGCGCGCTTCGGCCGCGAATTCACCGACCTCAAATGAAACCTCCATATCGGCCTGATCGGTGACCACGTCAAAATCGACATACAGATCCGAATCAGCACCGATAAAGGCTTTGGGTGCGCGCACATCGTCAAGATTCAAAACCAGGTCCAGCATCAGGCCCGCCGACATCTCGAACGCGCCCTTGAAGTTGCCGTTCATGGCGAACAGTTTGGCCAATGGCCCCGCCAATGCGTTGTCCATTCCGGCCATCACAGCCGCAAGATCAATATCCGTATCGACCGTTTCACTCACCAGCTTGCGAATGTTGATGCCGAACACCAGATCGTTGCGATTGTCCTGATTGCTCGGGTCATCATAATTAACGCGTGCCACCGTGACACGGCTGTCGACGGGCTTGTCGTCAGCCCCAAGACCGACATCAAATCCAAGCGTCGCCAACTCGGCATCCAACAATTGCTGCATCTGCATAAGGTTGTCGTCCAACCCTGCCACGACGCTGCTGATCGAGCGGAACAGCGGCACGATCCCAAGTTTGCTATCAAGGGAAAAATTCAGCAACGGCAGTTCAGTTGTTAGGATGTCGTTGCCGATCTCCCCCTCGGTCACAATCGAGGCTGACACGGTTTCAATCAGGTCAATAAGCGCGGTAAGCGACGACCCAATATTCAAATCACCAAATAGCCCAGTGAAATCCAAATCAGGCATCGAAATGTCGAAGTCAGGCAAACTCGGGAATGCCCCGATGCCAGGAAGGTCCGGAAGATCCGGAAGCGACAGATCAAAAGGAATATCCAGCGACGGCAGGCCTGGCAGGCTCGGAAGAACCAAGTTTGGAACATCGAAATCAGGCAGATTCAGGCCCGGCACATCCGGAAGCCCCAAATCGCCCAACCCGAAGTTGATCGACGGCAGCGAAAAATCAAAGCCAAGATCCAACGCCGGAAGCGTGGGAAGGTCAATATCCCCGATCCCACCGGAAATGGCGATCGGCAGGTTGGAAAACAGCCCTATCCCCGAAAAAATGCTGGAAATTCCCAGATTGGTGGCACCAGCCGAATTCAGCACGCGCACGAAATCTGTTGTCACACCATTTTCGGTTACGCTGGTATCCACGCCTGCAGACTGCGCGACGGGGCGCAGCGCCGCATAGACCGGATCGCTGCTTAGGTTTGTCCCTGCGTTGCGCAAAAACTGTGTAAGGCCGGACGCCATAGCCGGTGTCGCATCCACCGTCTGGACACTGCCAGCCGCCAGATCAATCGCGCTATGTGAGATGAACACCGTGCGCTTTGCTTCCGATACCGTCACGCGATCTGTATCAATCGCCTCACCATTGATTGTAACCGAAGCGCCAGCGGCGGCATCGGCCAGCGTTTCAAGATGATCGGCTTGTGTGGTCGAATTTTCGGCGTCTTTCGCAAACAGATACAGAACCCCGTCCTCGGTGACCGTGACCTGCGAGACATCAATAGACTGGTTTGCCGTTCCGTCGGAATATTCAAAGGATGGCTGATCGCTGTCATACCCAACCTTATGAACTGCGGGTGGCGTGGCAGACGATCCTGCCAACCAAAGGACATCAACCGTTCCACCATTGGGGTCTGTCGACAAAACAACATAACTTGCGTCCGCCGAGGACAAGACCATCCCAGGCTTAAGCTCACGCAACGCGTTCAGCTTTTCTTCAACCTCTTGGACATTGTCGGCTTCGCCACCGGACTCCAGCGTCAGTTGCAAGGTCCGGCCATCATCAGCAAAACCGGCCTTGGTCACGTCAAAAGTGGTTGTGCCATCGCTAAGCTGCGTCATCAACGGCAAGGACAGTCGAACGCCCTGTCCCTGTGCAACAGGACGGACTTCGCCTGTAAACGCCACTTCCAGCAGATCAGTATCAACCGCGCGCCCGATCACGACGGCATCCAAGCCATTGATCGTCACTGCGGTGCCCACAGGTGGCAGATCAGCCTGCCCTAGTGTTTCCGACAGTTTGATCGTCGCGCGGCCGGTGTCGCCGTTCAAAGCAATTGCATCTATCACAACACCAGCGCGCAAGACCGGCGCCTGCAACAGATCGACCGATGCCGAACTGCCGTTGACAGTTGCTGTCAATTCGGTCCCGACCAAAGTGGGCTGTTTCATTTCGCCGGACAAATCCAGCGTGACGGTCGACCCGCCCACGGTGGCCGCAGTCGTGCGGCCAATCAAGCCGTTTCCAAGCGGTACAAGCGCCCCGATCTGTGGCGCGGTTTCCGCAGTCAGTGGCGCGGCCATGGTCAAGGTTAACGTCTGACCAGCCAAGGCCGCCCCTGTCGGCCGAAGTCCTTTGGTCAAAACTTCTGTTCCGACCATTTCCACAGACGTACCATCGGCCAGCAGCAGCATGCCGCTTTCGTCTGTCGCCGCCCGCGTGGCACTATCCCACCCCTCAAAGCCGACGCTCAGATCACCAATGTTCGAAGGGGCCTGCCCGAACCACATGTCTATATAATGGCCCGTCGGATCACCGTTCATGTCATATTCTGTGAGGATATGGTTGCCGAAAGATGGGCCTGTCGTCTTAACTTCTGTGACATCCGCAGATGTATCATCAGCCGTCTGGATCGCACCTTTGATCCGCTCAAGCTTTAGCACACCATTCGGATCAGCGCTTGTGCCGGTATTTGGCTTGAACGCCAGCACCTTGAAGATGGCCCCATTGCTTTGCTGTAAGGTCAAACCGACCAGACTGCTCAGGTCATCTTCAATATTGCGCAGCGTCATTGTACCAGCGTCGATCTCGATGCTGGCATCGCCGGTCAATGCGGCAGTGCCTTCGGCAAAGCCCAAGTCAATGCTGGTCGCGCCAACAGGCGTCAGGACCATCTGATCAATCGCGAAATCTATGCCGGTTTCATCACTGAGGTAGACCGACACCTCGGGGGTTTGTCCAAGGGGTGCCGTTGTCTCAACTTCAAACAACAGGTCGAACACCATGTTCGACGTGGCTGCAATATCGACCTGACCACCGCCATTGAACTTAAGCGGGCCAAGATCGACGCCCAATGCGTCAGACAGATCGGCGTCAGACACCTCCAACCGCTCACTGCGTTGAAAATCAAGATTTTCAACCCGGATATTGGCGCGCATCTGGCTGTTACCGCTGTCCGCAACGGGTGCCAATTCAACCGAAATCGTGCCCGATCCCAAATCACCGAACACCATTTCCAAAGCACTGCGAATGGCGCCCTCGACGCCATCAAGCGTCTGCGCCCCCGAGGCTTTTACCGTATTAAAGGCGTCGCGCAGGGCACTGATGCCTGTCAGATCGTCAAGCGATTTTCCAATCACCGGAATCTGGGTGTCAATAAGCCCGTCACCGTCGCTTTCACCCAAGATCACATCAAGGGCGGTAATCACGCCATCAAGCACGTCAGCGTAGCTGAGGTTTGACAAAGCGCCCATCGCCTGTTCGACACGTGCCTGATATTCGGCCGTCAGAAAATCAACCAAGCCAGCAGGGATTACCAGTTCGGGCAGCGCAAAGGTCGCGCCGTCCAATCCTGCCGATGCCCGCATCACGGCAACCGCGCCATCGCCCCCCAAAGAGGCACTGACAGGCACGAACAACCCGATTGAGGCGCTCATGTCTCCGCGATAGCCGATATCATCACGCGTCTGTCGCAATGTGTCTGTTGCGCCGGTCGCAGGCGACACGCCAAAGCCGGTGGCGCCATCCAGTTCCACCGCAACATATTGGTCGGCGTCGCCATAAATCGCGCGGATCGTTCCGGTGGCGCCAGTCTGCGTATCTTCGACAGACGTTCCAACGCCAAAGCCATCCACGCTATCTACCGTCAGCCTTTGCCATGTTTCAGCGACGCCAATGGCGGTCACGGCAAAACCGTTGGAAGCGGACAGTCGGGTAAGCCCTGTTGCGGTTGCCGTCTGGCTTAGCACTGCATCGGGTGCGGCCGACGTTAGATCAATGTTTAGGGCGGCATCGCCTGTCGTGGCCCAAAGCCGCGAGCCGACGTTCGCAATCTTCAGCAAACGATCACTTGCACCCGACCACTGCGGCGCATCAACATGCAACGCTGCGGTGACATCCGCCAGGGTTACTGTCGCGGTATGAGTCTCGGTGCCGTTATCGGTGTCATCATCAACCTCCAGCTCGGTCGTAAGCTCAAGATAAGCCCCTGCCTGAATGGCGCTAAGAAACCCGGATATCTCGGTGCTTGTCAGGGCCAGGGCCCCGGAAACAAGCGACCCCAGATCAAATAGCGTCGTGGTTCCACCCGCCGCCACCAGCCGCACACTTGCTGTTTGATTTATCGCGTCAACGATTTGGTCTTTTTCTGTCTGATCCGGGGCGGCTTCGAAGGCGATATCGCCTTCGCTCAAATCCGCCCAGGTCAGCGCCAGCGCGGTGGCCAGATCACCCAAAGTATGCGAGGCCGTCGCCCCCGGAATCACGCCGAAATACGCAACCTCAGTTATATCGGTAGCGTTGGCGTCAGGGTCAAAGGTTGCTGCCCCCTGATCAAGGCGCAGCGTCGTTCCGTCGCGGTCAAGAAGTTCTGCGCTTGTGGTGCTGGCAACCTCGTTCCCGACAAGGCGCAATTCAACGATGCGGGTCGTTGCATCGGCCAACGCAGAGGTATCTTCGACACTCAGGTCGTATGGCTTCAACGATGTGACGCCTGTGATTTGCGTTTGGTCCGTGCTGAACGGAATCCGCGCATAGCCCGCATCATCGGCACCTTTGATCCCGATCGAAAGCCCGGCTTTCGACGGCACATCATAGACCTGACCATCAAGCGCAACATTCACCGGCGCGACACGCAAGGTATCGGCGGCTTGAATGACCGATGCTGTATCAACTGGCTGCAAATCTACGGTCCGGGCGACGGGGTCCAAGCCCGAAACGCGGAACCAACCGCCGGGCCCACGCAACAGACCCACATCCATAAGCCATTTACTGACCGGCGTGCCCGCAGCCAGCGTCACGCGCTGTACAGTTTCGCCCGGCGAGACCGTGATTTCGGAAACACTGTCGACAACGGCACTTGGGCTATGCAAGGCACCACCGGCAACAGGGGCCGCATTATGCCCGACCGCTTGCAGCCATGCCGAAGTGTCAGACACACGCTTAACAACGAACCAACGGCCCGCATCATCAAGATAATAATTCCCCGACTCCAATGTGCCGGTCGACTCTGGCGTCAGCGTTACCTCATAGCGGACCGATTGATCAGGCTGGGTTGCTGCGTCGCCAACCGCACCCAAAATGCGCGTGTTAGCATCAATCGATTTGGCCAACTCGCCAAAGCGTGCCGTCGTCCCATCGCTAAATTCAACCAGGCGATCCAATGTCGCTGTCTCGTTCAACGCTCCGGTCTGATTGACTGCGATAAGCTCGTCTTGGTCAAGTGCCACAACCGCGCCGGTCCAACTGCCATCATCGGCGGCTATCAGGTCACCACTTGCGAAATAGCGATCCGCCCCATTGACAAGGGTGGTGCGCAGTTCGGACGCCTCGGGGCGATCGACACGTGAAATCGTGAAACCGCCGCTTTGCACCTTGGCGTCCACCACAAGGCGCAGGCGGTCTTGCGTTGTAAAGCTATTCACCGAAACGGCATTGTCGTGCTCGTCAGTCACCGTTCCGGATGGGGCCAACAGCGTCAGGGTGCCGCTTGTGTGGTCCCAACCTGTCACGATCCCGTATTTTGCGTCGGCGCCGACAAATGTCTGAGCAACAGAGGTTGTCAAAACTTGCCCGATTTCAAACGTATCTTGGGCAAAGGACGCCGTTCCCCCGTCGGGCAGGCGGCGTGACAGCGTCAGCGTTTGCTGCTGTGCATTCGGATCGGACGACAACCACATGACAGCGCCATTGATTGCAAGGTCCGGTGCGAACACGTCGGTCCCACTACCGGCAAAAGTGTCCAACAAGTCTTTGACACTTTCGGACAGGCCCAAAGAGACGCCCGTCTCTTGCGCCAAACGCATCCCAAAGCCAAGATCAAGACCGCTGCTGTCCAACAGACGCAATTCGACGGGTGACAACCCATCGCCATGCAGCTCAAGGTTCAGCGCCAGCGCCGCAGTGCCATCCAGACGCATTTCCAGATCTACGCCGTCGCTCAGGGCAGACCCCGAGATAGGACCAAGATCGCCAAAATCGCCCAGCGACAAGGTCACATCATTTGCAACCTGAATAATCTTTGCGTAGTCCACATCAACCGACAGGGACCACTTGTCGTCTTCAAGGTCCGTGTAGCTGAGATTTATCAGGCCGCGCGGCAAAGACGGATCGTTGTTGATTGCGTCCAGCCACTCTTGGATCGGCTGATCGCCGGTCGGCAATTGATCCAGAACGCCCGCAAGAATGGTTTTCAGATTTGTCAGCTCGTTCAGTGACTTGCCGACAAAGGGAATCTCTGCGCGCAACAGGTTAGCCGCCGTCCCCTCGCCGTTGACAACAGCATCAAGCCCGCTTCGGATATAGGACACAAGCTGTGCCGGGGTGATCGACGACAGGTTTGCCAAAGCGGCTGTCACCTTGTCCAACTGACCTGACAGGTAGTCGGCAACATCCGTCATTGCAGGGCTGAATATCCCGACCGCCTGATCACCTGCGGCGGTGCCCAGATCGTCAAACAGCTGCTTAAGCCCTGATAGTGACCCGTCGCCATTAGGATCCACATCCAACTTGGCGAAATCGCTTAGATCCATAGTGGTGGACAGTGACCCAATCTCTTGCCCAATCAGATCAGAAACGGCTGTCAAATCGACCGATATTTCACCGTTCAGTTCGGGGGCCACGCTCTCGGGATTGAACAGGGGCACGTCGCCTTGATACATGTCCAGCGCATTCAGCGCCGCACCTATGGCGGCGACATCGCCACTGCGAAGCGCCTGTTGCAACAGCACGTCTTCGGTATCCAGCACCATCCGCGCCGAGGTTGCATCAGTCGACAGCACCCGACCATGCACCATAACCGTGCGCCCGTTATAGTCCGTGGGACCAAAGACCACGCTGCTTGCATCGGGGCCAGAGGCAGTGCTTACGCCATCCAGCGCCGCAAATAGCGCCATGCCTTCGGCTGAGTGGCTGTCGAACGTCACATCATAAACAAACGGCAGATCCGCAATTGGGCGCGGTTCTGGCTGGGATACGACCGTGGCACCGGGGGCCAGCCCGGTTAGCCGAACATTGGACCAAGTCCCATCTGACAGAACACCGGCTGGCAATAGAATCCGCAGGTTTTGCTCGGACAGGTCTTCGGGCAGCACGATGGGAAGCGGCAACGACATCGCCGTCGTCTGTCCGCCGACCTCGTAGTCGAACTCAAGCAAGGCATGGCTCAGGCCATCATAATTTGCCGCAGAAATACCTGAACCCGGCGCGAAGTTTACCGTCGCGGTTTGACCTGTGCGATCCGACACTGTCACGTCATATGTCGCATCGACAATCACGCGGTGCAGACTGTCGCCCTCTTTCAAAGACGTTTGTGCGCTGCCAATGCCTGTCTCGTGCAACAGCATCTGTTCGCCACCGGCAAGAACGATACCGATCCGTTGCTTGCCCAGCGCGATATACTGTTCATCGGTCGCATTTTGATCATTCACCAAACCGTCGGCTGCACCAACATTGCCCAGACGCTGTGACGACCCGGTTACCAGCGCACTGTCCAAAGTCACGTAGGTAATCGTGCCCCCTTGGGCCGCTGCTACACCTGTGGTGTCGACTGCACCGGCCGCCGCGCTTTGGAGTGTACCCGCCGTGTCAATAAGGTGATACGCCTGACGAATGCCATCGGCGCTTTGGTCATCTGAAATACCTGGAAGCCCATAGCGCAGCGTTGCCTGTCCCTCGCCACCTGCGCCACCCAGATAAATTTCGCCTCCCGACACCGAAGCCGCAAGCGCATCGCTACCAACATCGAAGCCAAGTTTCATAGCAACATCAGAGGCCCCGGCGTTGAAGCCAAGCGTCAAACCGCTCCCTCCGCCGACATACAGAACCGGTTTTGTAAGGTTTGGATCATCTGCCAATGACCCCAGGGATTGCAACGAAGCATCCGAGGACAGCGCTCCACCAAACACCAATGTGCCAGACAGCCCAACACCCGCCTCAAGCAGGGCCGACATGTTGGCCTCCATGATGCCGTCCAGACCCAAGGCTTTGGCCAAATCCAGCGCCAACGCCTGATCAAAGACAACCGCCTCGTCAAAGTTAAGCGTCATCTCAAGGCCGCGCAGTGGCACGACGCCATTCCAGACCGACCCCGGCAACGTTGAAAAATTAAGCCCGAAAACCGGCGGTGACACCCAACCTGCCAGTGACGAAAGCGCGTCATTGACGGTTTCTTCCAATGTCAAAGCGGCCTGAACAAAATCCTGTCCACTCAGCGCGGTCAGGGCAGTTTCAATGGTTTCGAACACATCGGAGATAGGCAGCATTTCAGACAAGGACTGTCCGATAAACGGCAACTCGCTATCCAAAACCGGGCTTGTTGCGGTCGCATCGTTGCTTTGACGAACCCATTTTAGGGCAGTTTGTGTCATGTCAATCAGATCAGTGACACTGAATGAGGAAAAATCATCCAACTGCGGCATCAACAACGACCGCAGGTTCAGATCGGTGGGCACATCCAGAAATTGCACATCCAGAACGGGCATTGTGCTGGACACATCCGAAGGTGCCGATATCAGACCGCTAAAGCGCGCGTCTTGGAAGCCGTCAATCGGCTGCAACGCCTCGCCGAACATACGAGACAGCGCAAGCCCCATTCCAAAGGCGCCCTCGGCAGATAAATCCACACTGCCTTGATGGTCCACTTCAACCGCCAAGCGCGCGCCAAGCGCGCCTAACTGCGCGCTAAGAGAGGCGTCAGAGGCAGGTTTGGGTGTGATGTCGCCTGACCGGCCCAAGACAAACCGCGTATCTTCAGCGATAACACCGAAAGTGCCAAGACTGCCCGCATCCAAAGCAAAGGACACATCGGTCGGGCCCAGATCGCCCAACACCCGCAATTCAAGCGGCGCAGCCGTTTGCCCGTCTGCAAGTTCTTTGAAGGTGCCATCCTGCAAGTCCTGCTTCACGAACGTAACGGTTGGCTGGCCTTCGGTGTCATCCCACCCGATGCGAACGGTCAGATCCAGCCCCAACGACAACGCATAGCGCAGATAGCTCTGATCCTGCGCGCTGATACTCAGCAAACCCGGCTGATCAAGGTTAAGTACTGATTTCAGCGCCTCCAAATTGCCGATTGGCAATTCCGAAAGGTCCATCCCAAAATCAATCTCGCCATTCAGGATGCGCGTGCCTTTCAGCGACAGAATAACCGCCTCGGACACCCCGGATGTTGCGTCGGGCTCATCCGGCATCAGGCTGACGGCCAATTCGTCCGGCTTAAAGCTTAGCGGATCTGTCGCATCGGTCATGGCCTGATGGATCAATCCGGCGGCATAGTCCAGCGATTGGTCCCCTGCCTCTTCAAGGGCCGATAGCGCCGCGCGCAAACTGGATTTGACGCCAGTCATCTCTTCGACGGACTGCCCCAATCCCGGAATGACCATGTCCAGCAAACCGTCTTTGCGATCCAGATCGCCAACAACCTGCCCCAACAGATCGCTAAATCCAGCCTCAAACCGTGTCAGGTCTTCCCAGCCAGCCGCCATCTGGGCCAATATTGCCCCGTCCTGTGACAGCGCCGCGGTCATCGCGTCGACTAAAGTGCCATTGGCAAAGCCAAGTTTCGGGGCGGTATACTTCCCGTCAACGTAAAGCGCCGACAGGTCGGCTGTTCCCAAATCAAGGGGATAGGTCTTGTCTGCCACCACTGTTGCGGTCACGTCCAGCATAGCATCTGACTTGAATGCAAAGGCGGATGTCGGCACCAATCGCGACGGTTCGAACGCGGCCACAATCGGTTCAAAATCAGGCAAGCCATCGTCTAGCTTCAAACGCAAGGCCGTGCGGCCCAATTCCAGCGGCGCGGCCTGTGTGCCACCAGTGACCGCAACCTTGACACTGTCGGCACCGAAAACGCCACTGCGGAATTCCATAAGCGATCCCGCGCCCGTGCCGTCTTTTGGCGCAAGCCCAATGACCAGGTCGGCCCCTGCCCGCGTGCCAAATTCGTCCACCGTTTCCATCGGCAGATAGGTCACATCGCTTGCGCCGGTAAACGTCGTCGACGTTTGCGCGCCGGTCCGCAGCTTGATGGAATCACCGTCCCGTAACGTGCCCGAGTTCAAAACAAACCCCGCGCCCGAACTGTTCGCGCTTGCAAGCAGACCTCGCCCGACGACCGCACCGTCGCGGATCACGGCAATATCCTCGCCGATATGCTGTGAAAGCGCAGACGCGTCGAAACCGTCCCATTGCGTACTGACACTCGACAGGTCTATGCCAAACTGAAACGCCGCCAAAAGAGGCGCATCTTGGGACATTTCGAACGTCACATTCGCATCCGAAGATGCAATGCCCACCCCCGGCGATGTGATCAATACCCGGTCGGCATTCAGATCATCGCGCACAATATCGCCGACATCAGCAGGATCGAAATCACCCTGCAAATCAATTTTTAGAACGGTCATCGCCGTTGCGTTATTGGCATCAAGGCTATCGTAGAAATCTGCGCGCGGTGCGTCCTGTCCACTCCCAAACGTGTAGTCGACACTGCGCACCACACCGGTTGCCAAGGTCGTTCCATTGCTATCGCGCAGCCGCAGGCGATCACCATTGGCAAGGGTATCGTCTTTGGTTCCGGACAAAAGTGTCCGAACCTGGTCTTGCGTCAGGGTTATTTCAGATTTGTTTGTGACAACAGTGCCGCTCAGATCAAGAACCAGATCTTTTACAAGCGGGATCTCGGGCGTCGGGATGCCGAAGAATTCGGCAAAATCGCTCAGGTCAAGCGCCGTGCCTTCACCTATTAGTTGATCAGCACGGATTTCTAGGATGACGTTCAGGCGATTGACCTCGCCCGCGTTCATTTCGCCGGGCGCCTCAAGCCTGAGCGACAACGGAGAGTCGCCCAACCCTTTGTTCACAATCGCATCCAACTGGGCAATCGACGTGGTTGGCGCGGAGGCAATCAAACCGGTGATCTGATCCAAACGGTCATCGAGGTTGATCAATTCCGCAAGGCTTTTGCCCAAAAGCGGTATGTCTTGATAGAAAACTGCCGTTCCGGTCGCTGAAGATGATGGGGCAAGCATAGCATCAAGCGTATCGGCTATGGTCTTGGCCAATCCCGACAAAGCGCCGGTTTGTGGATCAGCCGAAGGCAAGACGACCTGATCCAACCCGCTGAGCATGCCAAACCGCAGGTCCGACATGGAGGGCGGTGTAAACGCATTCACCGCTTCAACCGCTTCGCCGGACCCTGCCGACACCGTGGCCGGCAAGGTCGCCGTGGCCAAGAAATCAAGCAAGACCTTCTCGCTTGAGCTTTCGAAGCTTGCCTGTGCCTCGTTGGCTTTCAACGCCAACGCCAGAGTTGAGAAATCAATATTGGGAAGATTTTCGGATTCGAAATCGCCCAATATACGATCAAAGACGACACCATTGTCGGAAACGGCCGCCTGTAATGCACTTAGATTGTCCTGAAGGGCCGTGTTGGATGCCACCGCGTTTTGGAACAATGCAATTGCATCGGTCAGCGCCACCAAATCAATGGCATCCAAGCGTGCGGCTGTTACGACGTCCCAATCAGGCTTGGTAACGCCTGACGGTAAGCCGCTGATATTGTCATACGCGTCCGCCGCAGTGTCGATTTGTGTTTGCGCCGCAACCTTCAGCGTTTGCGCATTGGCAACAAGCGTCTCTAACGCAGTCAAGGCGATGTGCACTTGTGATAGGCGTGAATCGACCGTCTGCCCATTCGCAACAGCCGTTGCGGCAGCCCGCAGCGTTTCCGCCAGCTTGACCACCTCTTGACCGGCACGCAGATACAAAGCCTCGGCCAGCGTGATCGCGTCCATCGTGTCACGCGCCACATCCAAGTCGATACTGGTCGCGCGCTGAACCTGCAGGATATAGTCGGCCAGCGACGAACCTATCGCGTCCGCGTCTTGCAACCCTGCAACCACCGCAGCCAACGCCGCAGTCAGGTCACCGACATCCGACATCGCATTGGCGCGGTCCGTCAAAGCGGTCGCGCTTTGGCTGGCGCGGCTAATCTGCGCGTTCACGACCACAAGCTGTGCCTCGATCGCGTCAAGCGCTTGTGCGATGGCCGTCGGTTGTGCCAGTGGGTCGCTTGCTGGAAGCGCCACACGCGCCACAACGTCTTTGACTGTCGCCGAAAGTTCGCCCAGTCGGTTTTCAAGGCGGGCTTGCTCGACCAACACGGCGTCGACCTCGGTTGCAAGCCTTACCTTTGCGTCTTGCCCGGCGGCTGTTGCGGCATCTGCCGTCACAACCGTACCAGCCACATCGCCCAACGACTCCAACCGGCGGATGGCCGCATCTGCACGATCTTGCAAAACGCCCAACGCACCCGCCATTTCTGTCTCGGACGTCGAGGTATCAAATTGATCAACGGCCTGCTGACGGGCCGACTGGATGTCAGCCACCACAGCGTCAAGCGCGGCTTTTGCGGCGGCCAAAACCGCCTGCTTTTGATCAAACGCCGTGGTCGCCGCAGCGACATCCGACAAGGCCTGTTCCAGCTTGTCGGCCAGCACCAAATCATCCGCTTTCGCCACGTCGGCCAAATCGCTTGTCGTTCCCGAAACATAGGACGGCAATAGCTTGATACGGTCTTCGACCTCTTTCAGGGTCGCCTGGGCATCGTCCAACAAGATTGCGGCTTGGACGACATCATCGGCTTTGTCGGACACATCACCGGACACCTCGGAGGCGAGATTAACCTGCGACTGCAAAGCCGCAAGCGAAACTTCGCCTTTGATCGCATCCATAGACACCGCGCCGCCAGTTCCCGGCGCCACCGAAAGCGAGAAACGCCCAGCGTCGCCCAAAACATCCAGCGTGGCCGCATCAAAATCGAAAGACGCGTTTGCAGTTCCAGCCGTTTCGCCATCCAGTTCAAGCGATACAGATGAAACATTGTCTTCAGGCAAAAGCGATATCGACTTGTCCGCCTCGGTCAGATCAGCCGCGCGTTGTGCGCTTGCAGATCCCGACGCAATCGTAAAGTCGATTTGACCTTGCGCTCCTGTGCCAAGACGCACCTCACCCTCGGGCGAGATCATGATCTTGAAATTTGGCTCAACATACAGTTTCGCATCGCCTGTCAGGCGATCGCCTTCCAACCCGGCATCGAAATCGGGTGATCCAACCGTCAGCCCCAACAAAGCGGCCAACTGTTCACGGCGCAGCGTGGCGCTGGCAGAATAATCGACCACCAGTGTCGGCGCAAAGTTCAACACCAACTCGCCGCTGCGCACGTCATAGCCAAATCGTACCGCATCCGGCATATCGGCGACGTCCTGACCGCCCACTTCCGTCTTGCCATATGCGGTGGCCAGCGTCGTAGCAGCGGCTCCAATTGAAGAATTGGCCAAGTCTGGGTTGTCCAGCTTTGTCGCCAGCGTTGTCAGCCCAAGCGCCTCGCCAATTGTCCGAACCGAGCTGCCGCCGTCTGTTGGCTTCGTCAAAACATCCTTAATGGTCTGCCCGCCGGAAAACGGCAGTTTGACATCCAACAACCCGGCAAACATACCGTCAGCGTCGCTTAAAGCGGCGTTCAGGCGATCAATCGCACCCTTGATGTCGCCATCATATGTCAGGTCTTTGATGCCGTCCGGCAGTTCGCTTAATTTCTGATCGGCGAAATCAACGGTGATTTCGGCCTTCATCACGGTTCCATCGGCAAAAATCGCAAGACGATCCAGCGCTGATCCAGTTGCCAGTGTCGCAGGCAGACGGAAGGCCGAGTTTACCTCCAATGTTGCCGGAGCATCCGAAGCAAAGGCATACACCCTTTGAGTTGCGTTCGGCGCTGTCACCTCGGACCACAGCAAGCTGGCCACAAAAGGCGCGTTATCCATTCCCTCTAACAGATCAGCAAATACAATTGCATCAATGGATGTCGGCGAACGGAACGTCAGTGTTTTAGCGTCGACATCATGAACGACTTCAGGCTCTGAAATCTGATCATCAGCCGGCTGGATCACAATGGAATAACCATTCCATTGTGATCCTTTTTCGGTTGCATCGAGGCGAATGGTGTTGCCCCCCGCAATCAAGAACCCACGCGCTTGGCTATTGGCGTCGCCATGACCGGTTACACCCGTGATCGTCCGATTTTCCGTTTCCGGGCCGGTCGATACAATGCCTTGAACCGTGATCAGGCTTTCTTTCTTCCACAGCGTATCGTCCGTGAAATCAACGACGGTCGGCGCGCTATCGCCCAAATACCGGTAAAGATCGGTGCCACTGACGTCATGCACCAAGTCGCCCTTGGCAACCTCTGAAAGGTTCAATTGATCCGAAACGTGTTGCGCAAAATCGGCCAGTTCCAGAGGCACCGCACCCGCATAGGTGAACACCCGGCCCTCTTGCCGCGCCCCCGGTAAGAGATCGACAATCAGCTTGCCTGCGGCCCCCGGACCGGCGCTTTTCAGGCCGATCTCAAACTGGGCCTTACCTTCGATGTCGGCCACGATCCCGCCGGAAAAATCCAATGCGCCTTCGGCTGGGCGGTAAACAAAAGTTGGCGCAAATGTCAGCGTCTGACGATCAGTCAGATTGGAAAACACCTTGTCGCCTATCGTGGCGCTGTCATAGCGATAGGTAATGAAAGGCCGCGGATCGCGCAGAGTGGTCGAACTTAGAACGACATTGCCGGTGACTTCGGACATCTCAACAAAGGGGTCAAACTGGCCACCGTTCCGCTTTAGACCAAAATCAATATTCAGGTTAAGATCGGCGCTTAGGCCAAATTCGTAGCCATCAATATCGACATTTGTCCCATCCAGCGTGATCCCCATCGCCGAAAGGTCAATCAACTGGTTCAGGGCGTCCTGACCGACCGATTTTTCCAACGTGATCAAATCGCGCAAGGTGACCCGATAACGGACTTCATCCAAAAGCTGGGCATCCGCACTTTCTACGCGCCCGATATTCTCAAGGAACGAAGCCGAGTCCGGGGACTTGACTGGCGTGCCAGATCCCGTTTCGTTCGGCAAAAGCGGCGACGGCACTTTTGTGACCTCAGCCATTTCTGACAGTCGCACCGCGAGATTATCAACAAAAGCGACAAGATCGGCGTCGCCCGCAGGGTGCATCGGCGCTTCGCCGGTCATGTCATATTGGTTAAGCTCTGCCAGATGCTCCAAAATGACATCGCTCAAATCGCTATACGCGACACTGGCGGCGGGATCTTGCAACAGGTCAAAGTAACTTGCGCCCTTCAACAGCGCCATGGGCGCATTCATGAACTCGCTCAACCCGGCGCTGGACGCAACAGTGCGCTGCAACAAACGGTCCAGTTGCGACGTGCCCCCGGATTCAACCAGCCAAGCCTGATTAAAGCGCTCGGCAAGGGTTTCCAAAAGCAGCGACATTTCCCATTCGGCGTCATTCACCAGAAGGATGCGCGGATCGTCGGCGCTTAGCTCGGCGAAACCGTTTGCTTCAAACAGCGGCGTATAGGGTGTCACCCCATCCAAAAGCCTATAGGTTTCGTCATCTTGTAAATCGACCGGAAGCGACTCTGCCGTGACATTCAGATTGATCGGCAGACTGAATTTATAGCCAACGGTGGACCCACTTGCCTCTGCCGGAGTGATTGTGGGCGACGCCCCACCAAGGATCTGAACTTCGGTGCCGCCAGCAACCTCTACGTCACGCGTTTCCGCCGCAAAGGCGACGTCAAGATCAAGCGTCGGCGTGTCAATTTCCTGCTGCCCGATAAAGCCAAGATCCAGCATCAACTGGCCAACTTCAGTTGCCGTATCAAGGCCAAGATCAAGCGTGAACAGGTCTCCGCCATTTCCCGTTCCGGGGTGGAACGTGGTGGCAAAGATCAGCTTTTGATCCGCCCCAGCAACATCTGTCAGTTGATGCCGGATACGCGCTTTGACCGAGGCCGAAGCATTTGGTTTCAGCGTGTAGCTTGCACCAGACAGGGCAAGCGTGCTGAGTTTTGCAAAATCAATGGTAATGCTCGGCAGACTGGCATTGTTGATGTTGACATCGAATTCGACACCATCGGCCGCACTGCCAGTCTTTGAAAGGTTTGCGCTATAAGACGACGCAACAGAATTGTTGGGACCAAACAAATTGACTGTTTCATCCAACGTCTTGTCCGCATTTTCAGACGCATCAAATGCGGCGGCTATATCCTTGACAAGGAAATCGTAAAAATCGGCTGTCGCCAGTGTGCCCGCCGTATCATTCACGATCATATCGGCAAGGCTATAGCCAACGACCGGTATCATCGCCTTCATTTCCGGGGCGGACAACAAACCGTTCAGGAAGGCCTCGCCGATCAAAACGTCAGACTGACGCAAGGACAGCAGGTAAAGCGCATTGCTGCGGTCGCTATCCCCCATAAACAGATCGTCGCTGCCGGTGTTCAAACGCCGCAAACTATCGGCGGCGTCGCCGCTCATCTCATACGTGGTATCAAGAACGGCCTCGGCGGCTGTTCCATTCAAACCACGCGGATCGCTAAAATCCAGATCGAACGCCAACTCCCATGCCAAGTCACTGAAATTTGCGGCGTTCCACCCATCCGGCGACAGCTTGAAAGTCTGGCTTAGGCCAAGACGCAGAGTGGCCATATCGACCACCGGATCGCCCGGCAAATCTTGGTCTAATGGCGCCAGATTGGTATCGGCTGAACGCACATCCAACCCCAACGTGATATCCAAATCATCGCTTTGGGTGGTTGCAGTGTCATTCACCGCGTAGGCAAACCCAAGACTGCTTACCAATGTGGTGTCTGCCACACGCTCACCAAGATTGGCAAACAGCGGGATTTCCCCCCAAACCGCGCGCCGACCTTCTGTTTCTTCCAGCGTCAGGCCTTTGAAATCGACCTTCAGTTCGTTGGCAGTGCTGTCGTAGGCCAGCGAAAAGGCACTGACTTCGGCGGTTTCGGGCAACGGCAGCACATTGCCAGTGTAGGCCTCCAAGCCCAGCGCATCAAAGTCTATAGCCGATAAAACGGCGTTCAACTCGGCGGCGGAGTTATCTGTTCGGTTCAACCAGCCACGCGCGATTGCGTCAGCAACCAGTTCCAGCTTGTCAGCCAGAATCGCATCGCGATCCGGCAGGCCAGTGCCGCTGTCATTCGTTGTATCAACGCCAAATCCGGCCAATTCCGGAAGGGTTGTCAAATCCGCAACCTGTTGTTCAGCGAAATCGACGCCACCGGTTGTGTCGGCCTCGCCGTCGCCCAACAGATCGCCAAAACCAACATCAGGATTATCAACAAACGCCTCACCGTCACGCACGACAGGCAACTGCGTTTTGTCGAGGGCAGATTTGTTTGTCGCCGGTGTTACAACCGATTTGTTGACGGGCACCGGCAGAACGCGCAGGTCATTGATGACCTTCTGAAAGCCCAGCAACGTCATGGCATCATGGCCAACCGGGTGGCTGAGTGCCACCTTCGCGGCCAATTCATCCAGCCAGGCAACGACATCAGGCGCACTATTGGCTGCCTTGATGTCGTCCATCACCTCCAGACTACCAAGTAAATGTCTGGCATCTGGGACAAAACTGGGGGCAGTCGTGAACACGCCACCCGTCGCGTAACTGTTCGCAAATTGCCCGGCCAACAGGCTGTCACCAAACGAAAGCGGCATGGCCTGAACCCATTGACCGCCGGTTACCGCATCCACGCCACCGACCGCACGGATATACCGCTTGATTTTCGACACCTCGACATCGGGCGTCACCGCAAATGTGTTAGCCTCCGCATACGTCCCTTGATCAACCAAAGACAGGTCAAACAAGCTGTAGGTATCTGCGGCAACCGTGTCATCAATCCGCCCCATGACATCGGCAAGCGCCATATCACCAGACACGCCGTTTTCGACGACCGACACCGTGGCATCAAAGCCCGGCACATCGACAACCGCAATCTCTGAGGACGCTACGATTTCAAGGCGGGTGGCCGTTGTTTCATTTGCAACTTTAACAGCTGATAAATTGTTATTGGATGCGCTCAACGTCAAACCATGTTGCGCTGCCAAATCCGCCAAGGCAGTCGCAACTGCGCTGGCCGCGTCAAGGCTGTCCGGCACGACGAGCAGGCGGTTTTCATCGCCAATCGTAACGCTCCAGAATGGGTGCTCTGCTGGTACGGCCGACAAATCAATGCTCGTGCCCGAAGCATCGGGCGCGACCATGCGCGCAAAAGTCGAAATGTCTCCGGTCTGCGCATACACGCTTGAGGGTGCCGCAACCATTTCGGCCAGCTGCGACCGGGTCACAACATCACCGACCACTTTGTTGGTCACCGAGATCGTTCCATTCGCCACAGCAAAGCCGCCGGTCAACGCAGGCGGAAGACCAATCCAATCACCCGTCAGGCCAATCGTGGTCTCAAGGGTTTGGGTCGATATATCGACCCGAACATTGATACCCGACACCAAGGATAGGATGCGTGACGTCAATTTCTGGGCCGGCGGTGCGGCAAACCCGTTGCTGACAAGATTGGCTTGCAGGGCTTGCGCCATACTGCCCGCCGTGGTCCGGCTGGCATCTTCAGCCGATCCTACAAAGGCTTGTTCCAGCCGTTCAATCTGCTGTGCAGTCCAGTTTGCCGAATCCGCATCCAGCGTGCCCGCTGCCGTCATTTCGTTGAAAGCAGCGGTATAAGCCGCTGCACCGGCAGACGCGATGGCCGCCTGAACATAGCCCACAACCCCGGGCATGCCATTGCCGATCCATTCCAGCGGATCTTTATCCTTGTATGCCGCATCGGACAAAGAATGCGACTCTGCCGCCCATGTCGCATCCGACGCAATCGTCGCCGCGCTGAACACACCGTCGGCAATGGCCGCATCGGCGCTTTGTTCAAAGAATGCGCCCAGCGATAACGCGCTTTCAGATGCAGAATCCAAGGACGCACCAGTCAAGACACTTTCAAAAACGCTAAGGCTTCCAAGGGTGCCGATGCTATCGCCAAGATTCAGGGCCGTTGTTTCGATCTCGCCCACCGATGCTTCTAGCATCCAGTCCCCGCCGGTGCCTGTCGCGTTAATCGACGCGGCCACATCAGCCCCTGTCAAAAGCGCCAGACGCTCGGGCATCATGCCCTGACCGACATCACACCCGTAAAGCATCAGATCGCCCTCGGCGCTAAGCGCAGCCTCGAACGCCAGAACCAGCGGATCATCTGCTTTGATATCCGCATCGAAGAAATCACCGCCAACGCGAAGCGCATCCGCGCTGCCGTGGGTCAACCAATGGACTGCATCGTAGGTCTCACCACGCAACGCGCTGATGATGTCCTCGGCGCTGGAAACCTCGACGATCCGTTTCCCATCCTCGACGCCAAAGCCTATGTCGGTCAGCGCCGACCCAATATCGCCAAGGGTTCCGGCGCTGGTATCAAGCAACACCAATTCCCGTGGCTCTGTCTCGACTGATACCTCGCTTGTTTCAGCCGTCGTGTTTTCCGGCTCAACAACCTGTTCATATTGCAGGTCCGCATCATCCCGATCATCGGGCGCATAAGGGATAAGATCCACCGAAAGCAAAATTCTTTCCTCTAGCGGTTCGACCGATATTTGCCGACGACCCGCCAAAGGTTTGCTTTTTTTGTCAAAGATCTTGTTCATCTTTTCCCCCTGCATCGCTTGATGCCGAATAGGCTTGCGCCTTTTGTATGTTATCTACGCATTCCGTAGACCTGAGCGCGAAGCCGTCCGTCCGATAGCACTCGTTCAACCAATTCAATCGTTGCAGTATTCAAATTCCCAGTGGCGCGTTCGCGCGCCACAGTGGCCGCCACAAAACTGCGCCTTGTGCGCTGACGCAGCGTTTCCAGTCTGGTCAATTCTAACCACGCCGACTGCACGTCCACCGACGTGGCGCCGCCTGCGGCTTGTTCCTTGCGCACCTCGCCCAAGGCCTGCGCCTGCAACCCGACAACCGTGGCCAGCGCGCGATCATTCTGCCACAGCGCCATCAAAGCCGAGTGCGCGGTTTCCAGGGTGCCGATCCCTTCGCGCAAACGTGCTTCGCGCTGCAGATCAACAGACAGTGCCTCGTTCAATTCGCGGCGAATGGCGCTGCGTTTACTTCCGCTGGTAAACAGATCCCATTCGAACACGAGCCCCAAATCTGCTGTCTGCGTTTCACTTGATCCATCAAACAGCGATCCGCCACGGTCCCGCATCCTTGCCTCAAGCTCTAACGCTAGGCGCGGGCGCATCCCCATTCTTGCGCGATCGACCTCGCGCAAGGCGGCGTCTGTGGACGCTTGCAAGGCCAATTGCGCCGGGCTTTCCGCTACAGCCGCAATTTCCTCAGCCGTCAATGGCTGAGGCTGCGGCAGGGCTTGCGATAGGCTGACCGCTTGGGGAAGTGGGCACTCAGCCGCCGAAGACAAACGACACAACCGATCCACACGAATCCGGTAGTCAGCCGCTGATATCCGCATTTCACTGCGGGCCCGCGCCATCTGTGCACGTGTTTCCGATTGCTTTGATGCCCGCATTTCACCAGCCGACACTGCATCCCGCTCAGAGTCGCTGCGCGCTGCGTAATAGCGCACCTCGGCTGCGGCGAGGCGATAGCGCTCTAGGGCTTCCGAGGCGTCCAGCGTCAGGCGTAACACCTCATCGAACGCATCTTGCTGCGCCTCGGCGAATTCGGCCTCTCGCGCCCTCAATTCAGCCCGCACAGCCGCCACATCCGCCGATGCCGCCAAATCGACAAGGCGCTGTCGCACAATCAAAGACGAATCTAAAGAGTCGTATTGCGACTGGTTGCCTTCAAAGGAAGGATTTGAAGACTCGATGATCTCCTGATCCGTTGTTGTCTGCCTGACCTCAATGGAAACCTGTGGCCCGAAACCGCGCTTCAACTCGGCGACACGCTCTTGCGCCGCCAGCACTTCGCGGCGCGCCGCGCGGACGCTTGGGGTATTCTCACTGACCACCTTGGCATACGCCAACAAAGATCCATTTTCCGACGGTTCGCGGTCTTCGATGGCGGCGGCCAATGGGACTTTGGGGCCGTCTTTTTCGATCCGTGCAACAAGCTCTTGAGCCGTGTCGTCAAACTTGATCGGTTCAGCGCAGCCCGCAACGGTTGAGGCAACAACACCTAGCGTCATCAACCGCGCGATGAACACAGAATATACGCTTTTTGTGGGGGCCTTGGGGGTATCAAACACGTTCAACGAACTTCTCCAGCCTATTTGCGTCCTAAAAATCAGCCGTAAAGGCTATTTGTAATTGCTGTTTCTCATCGAACGAACGTGAGCTAAGCACTCCCCCAAGGCTCATCTCAAGACGCCCAGCGTCCACCGCGTAGCCCAGCGTCACACCCGCCGCGCTGCGAAGGTCGAACCCATCATCCACCAAAGCGCGCCCCGATAGATCCGCAGCAGAGGCATCCAGCCCCCAAACGGCACCCGCATCGAAAAACACGCCAAGCACAATATTGGGCGCCGCACTGATCATTCCGGGAAAGCGCGCATCAAGCTGTAGCGATGCAAAATTGGTACCACCCAAGGCCTGATTGTCTAAAGTGCGGGTGTCACGCGGTCCAAGTCCGCCATATGCGAATCCGCGCAACCCGTTGCCGCCAATAAGGAACCGATCCAAAACCGAGCTTTGTCGATCAAGCATTTTGATCGTACCGCCCTTAAGTCGCATCTCAAGCTCTGCTGGCCCTGCGGTCGTACCACCCGACAATGCAGCGGTGGTTTTCAGCATGGTTTGGTTTTCACTAGTGCCCTGAAGAAGGGTGGCAAGGTCTAAGCCAAAACCACCCAGCTGGCGGGAATACGCCACCCCAAGCCCCACGTACTGACGTGAATCCGGTTCGGCGGTGATGAGCGAGCTTGCATCCGGCGCGAAGCCATTCAGATCATCAGCGCCCATTTTTGCCAGCACTTTCAAAGATGAGTCTTCGTTCAGGCGCCAAGTTAGCGATGGCGTCACGCCCACCCTCTGGGACTCAAAGTGAAACAAGTCACCACTGAACTTCTGAGTGAAAAAAGCACTCACCCCGAGAACAGGATTGCCACCACTCAGCTTTTCATTGTTATAGAACAACTGATATCGTGCACCGTCTTCACCAACCTGTGCACCCACATCAATCGTTTGATCTCGACCAAGGAATTGATTGTGGGTCAATCCAAACCGAAGATTTGCGCCGTAAGCGTCATTAAAACCTGCGCCGAACACGACTTTTCCAACAGGCTCGGCAGCATTTGCCGGCCCACTGGCGACCAGCACTGTCATTGCTGCCGCCGGTAAGAAAGAAGTCAAATTTCTCAGTTGCGTTGAAAATGCGGCGGGTAAGTAACGTTTACGTTCGTCTAACATTTTGCAGCATAAGCCCTGCGTTTGGTCATCCTGAAAGGCAGGATTTGAATTCTCAATAAACCACTTGGTAAACGGAAATCAAAGCAAAATCTGTTTGGCTGGTAAATCCTTAGATTAGCTTGGTTAATCAGTCAAGAAACGTCGCGCACTACTGATCTCGTAGTATTTTGCGCGGAAATATCGGTCCTGCCACCTTCCGGCCGATCAGGCCGCTGCTTGGGGTAAGCCCTTGTGCATTGTTGACGTGGTGTTGACGTAAACGCGCAAAAGGCCGATGGTACTATGGTACCATCGTCTTAAGCATTTGATTTATTTGCATATTTTGGTTGCGGGAGTAGGATTTGAACCTACGACCTTCAGGTTATGAGCCTGACGAGCTACCGGGCTGCTCCATCCCGCGACAGTGGGGCTGATATACGCCTGCGCGTTCGGAACCACAAGGGGGTATGGCAAAAAACTGTCATATTTCTTTCGCAGCCAGCAGAAGGGTGACAAATCAGGGCATTTACCCTAACTCTCTGTTTTGAAAGGACGCTCTCATGGATGGTACTTTAGCGGTTGTGTTTCTGCTGACGGGGTTGATTGACATGGCGGTCAATCACTGTGACCGGGGTTGCATGAGCGCTGTCTGGAGTGGGGTGCGCCACACAGTATCTGCTGGCCAATTGGTGTTTGAGGCGGATGTGATCGGGCAGGAAGCCTATTACCGGATCGATGCCCCCGTCTCCTTCGGTCCCTTCCGTCCCGCATTTGGCCTGTCAGTAGATACCCATGGAGATGTCTGGATCGGCGCCGGAGCGGTCAATGAGTTTACAACCGCAGAAGGCCACGCCTATGCTGAGCTCAGCTTCATGCCCGGCCGTTGGATCCGGGGTGAAACCGGTCCTGTACTCGGTTACCCATTGGAATTTCGATCAGGTCTGGAGGCCGGTATCTATCGGGAAAATGGTGACCGTGTTGGTGTGTCCCTTGATCACCGCTCAAACGGTAGCCTGGGCCGCCCGAACCCTGGTCTTGAAACCGTTCTGATGCGGTATTCTCGGCAGCTTCAATAATGCAGGTTTCTCTCAGCAAGATCATTAACTCCTCCACATTCGAATGCTCCCTTGGCAGTTTCAGCGCCCAACTCATTGGGGCAAAGTCATATAATGTGGGTGATTTTTGAGTTGGATACGACTGAAGTCGTTCGAACGAGATTTGAATCTTTTTCAAGGTGTCGATGAGCCGGGGATAATTCGGGACGGCCAACGTAACTGGCTTTCGGCGATCCTCGAAAGTGCCCTAGATACGGAGACAGCAATCCTCAGAATTCATGATAGCCAGCTGTTACCTGAGTTATCGAGGGCTTAGGTCGCAGATTATTACGCTAGGCTGTTTCCGTTAATGGCCATGAGATTACAGCTCTTCCCAATTAATTATTAGCCTTGCCAACAGCAAAAACGCCCCTCGCTTTTGTGCGAAGGGCGTTTTTTGATTTATGTGATCGTATTGAGAGGATAGGTTGGATTTTTACTAGGTTTGGCGGTGACCTACTCTCCCACGTCTTAAGACGCAGTACCATTGGCGCGACAGTGCTTAACGGCCGGGTTCGGGATGGGACCGGGTGTTTCACTTGTGCTATGACCACCAAACCGAGTAAAAATCCAATTTTATTTGGGCTACCGCCTTCGGCTACTTGAGCCCGAATTTGGTTTTCCAAATATCCAAGTTGGTACACTTTTGTGTATGCTTTTGATTTATCAGTAGATTTGTCTTCTACTGGATCAAATCAAGCCTATCGGACCATTAGTACCGGTCAACTGAGCATGTTACCATGCTTACATCTCCGGCCTATCGACGTGGTAGTCTTCCACGGTCCTCAGGGATACCTTGTTTTGAGGGGGGCTTCCCGCTTAGATGCCTTCAGCGGTTATCCTTTCCGATCATAGCTACCCAGCACTGCCGTTGGCACGACAACTGGTCCACCAGTGGATCGTTCACCCCGGTCCTCTCGTACTAGGGGCAACTCCTCTCAAGTATCCTACACCCACGGCAGATAGGGACCGAACTGTCTCACGACGTTCTAAACCCAGCTCACGTACCTCTTTAAATGGCGAACAGCCATACCCTTGGGACCTGCTCCAGCCCCAGGATGAGATGAGCCGACATCGAGGTGCCAAACACTGCCGTCGATATGGACTCTTGGGCAGTATCAGCCTGTTATCCCCGGCGTACCTTTTATCCGTTGAGCGATGGCCCTTCCACTCGGGACCACCGGATCACTATGGCCGTCTTTCGACTCTGCTCGACTTGTCAGTCTCGCAGTCAGGCTGGCTTCTGCCATTGCACTCAACGAGCGATTTCCGACCGCTCTGAGCCAACCTTCGCGCGCCTCCGTTACGCTTTAGGAGGCGACCGCCCCAGTCAAACTACCCACCACGCAGGGTCCCGGATCCGGATAACGGACCGCGGTTAGACATCAAGCAGAACAAGGGTGGTATCTCAAAGGAGGCTCCACAGGAACTGGCGTCCCTGCTTCGAAGCCCACCACCTATTCTGCACATGTTGTGCCTGATGCCAGTGCGAAGCTGTAGTAAAGGTGCACGGGGTCTTTCCGTCTAACCGCGGGAAGCCTGCATCTTGACAGGCAATTCAATTTCGCTGAGTCGATGTTGGAGACAGCGGGGAAGTCGTTACGCCATTCGTGCAGGTCGGAACTTACCCGACAAGGAATTTCGCTACCTTAGGACCGTTATAGTTACGGCCGCCGTTTACCGGGGCTTCAATTCGGTGCTTGCACACCTCCTTTTAACCTTCCGGCACCGGGCAGGCGTCAGACCCTATACGTCGTCTTGCGACTTCGCAGAGCCCTGTGTTTTTAGTAAACAGTCGCCACCCCCTGGTTTGTGCCCCCAGTCAATACTTGCGTAGAAACTGGGCCTCCTTCTCGCGAACTTACGGAGGTATTTTGCCGAGTTCCTTCAACATCGTTCTCTCAAGCGCCTTGGTATACTCTACCTATCCACCTGTGTCGGTTTAGGGTACGGTCTCATGAAGGGCTATTTCCAGGAACCTCTAAGCTGCCCATTCAATCCGATAAGGATGAACAACCTTCGAGATCCGTCACTTCCTTCTGGCCCAGGAATATTAACCTGGTTCCCATCGGCTACGCCTTTCGGCCTCGCCTTAGGGGCCGGCTTACCCTGCTCAGATTAGCTTTAAGCAGGAACCCTTGGATTTTCGGCGAGGGGGTCTCTCACCCCCTTTGTCGCTACTCATGTC
>NZ_WBXT01000001.1:1427500-2325000 GCF_013283135.1 Aliiroseovarius sp. xm-d-517 | reverse complement strand
TGCCCATTTGCAATCGACCAGATATAAATGCCCCAGTTCACCGAGATCAGCGCCGCCGTCAGCGCCGCCTGTGCCAGCATGCGCGGATGGGCAAACGCTTCGCGCAGTTCTCGCGTGCGCCCCATCACAATCAGAACCGCACCCGCCACCGGGACGGACCAGATCACCCGATGCACCACAACCTCTGCCGGAAACACATGGGACAGCGCCTTCATGTAAAGCGGCAAGAACCCCCACAGCAAATAGGCCGCAATCACAAAGGCCAGCCCACGCGGGGTGTCCACATTGTCCTTCATCTGCGCCATGCTGCATCCTTTCCGCAGAACTTATCCAGTATCTATGACAAAGAAGAGTTTGTGGTGCGAAGTGAATTCTGTGACGTCATTCATCAGGATGCGTGATGCCTGGCACACAGGCCCCGAGCATCCGATAAATGTCAAAAGAAAAGGACACCCGGCAGGGTGCCCTCCTGTGGTCGTTAAGGTGTTTCGACTTTCCCGCATCAGGCTGAAACCGGAACACCCCTGCCTGCGTGGTTCCCGTCAGACCTTCACGCGTTCCGACTTGGGATCATACATTGGCTTCAAAGACGCCTCTGCCTTCACCTTCACGCCACAGACGTCGATCTCATAGCTTGAGGCCAGCACGTCGGCTGCTTTCTCACCTTCGCAGGGCACATAGCCAAGACCAATGGCGCCGCCAAGCGTGTGGCCGTAGTTGCCTGAGGACAGGTAGCCCACATACTCGCCATCCCGCAGGATCGGTTCATTGTGGAACAGAAGCGGTTCGGCATCGGTCAGTTTGAACTGCACCAGACGGGCCTTTGGCCCGGTTTCCTTGCGGGCGATCACCGCCTCGCGGCCGATAAAGTCACTGCCCTTGTCGACCTTCACCGCAAAGCCCAGCCCCGCATCGACCACGTGATCCTCACAGGTGATGTCGTGGCCAAAATGGCGATAGCCCTTTTCGATCCGGCAACTGTCCATCATATGCATGCCGCACAGTTTCAGCCCCAGATCCTGTCCGGCCTCCCAGAGGGTTTCGAACATGTGTCCGGCCATGTCGGCAGAGGCATATAGCTCCCACCCGAGTTCCCCCACATAGGTCACGCGATGCGCACGGGCGAGGCCCATGCCGATCTCGATCTCCTGCGCGGTGCCAAACGGGTTGGTGGCGTTGGTGAAGTCGTTGGGAGAGACCTTCTCCAAGAGCTTGCGCGCATTCGGCCCCATGATCGCCAGCACGCCTTCCCCCGCGGTCACATCGGTGATCACCACGTTGAAGTTGCCCTTGTTGCGTTCCATCCAGGTCTGATCCGCCAGACGTGTGGCCGCAGGTGTAACGACGAGATAGGCGGTTTCGCTCAGACGGGTCACGGTCACATCCGCCTCAATCCCGCCATTGCGGTTCAGGAACTGGGTATAGACAATCTTGCCATTGGGCACCGAGTAGTCACCGCCGCCCACATAATTCATGAACCGCTCCGCATCCGGGCCTTCCACGCGGATCTTGCCGAAAGAGGACATGTCATACATGCCGACATTTTCGCGCACAGCACGGTGTTCAGCGGCCGAGTTTTCAAACCAGTTCTGGCGCTTCCAGCTGTATTGATATTCCCGCGCCTGACCCTCTTCTGCATACCAGTTGGCGCGTTCCCAGCCGGCCAGTTCGCCAAAAACAGCACCCTGTTCCTTCAGGTGGTGATGGAACGGGGTGCGGCGCACACCGCGCGCGGTGGCCTTTTGCCGATAGGGGAAATGGTCGGCATAAAGCAGGCCCAGCGTTTCCTTGGAGCGTTCATACAGATATGTCTTATTGCCCTGAAACGGCTGCATCCGGCTGATATCCACATCCCCCAGATCAAACGGTTTTTCGCCACTGTCCATCCATTCGGCCAGCGCATGACCCGCCCCACCTGCCGACTGGATGCCGATCGAGTTGAAGCCGGCGGCGACCCAGACATTGTCCATCTCCGGCGCGAGGCCAAGGTGATAGGCGTCATCGGGGGTGAAACTTTCGGGGCCGTTGAAGAAAGTGTGGATCCCCGCCTCGGCCAGCATCGGCATCCGGTTGCAGGCATTTTCCAGGATCGGCTCAAAGTGATCGAAATCCTCCGGCAGCTGATCAAACTCAAACGCGTCGGGAATACCGTCCATCGCCCACGGCTTTGCGTTGGGTTCAAAGGCCCCCAAAAGCATCTTGCCCGCGTCTTCTTTATAATAGGCGCATTCATCCGGCACCCGCAGCACCGGCAGTTGCGTCAGCCCGTCGATGGCTTCAGTCACGATATAGAAATGTTCACAGGCATGCAGTGGCACATTGGTGCCGGTCATGCGGCCCACCTGATGGCCCCACATGCCCGCACAGTTCACCACCATGTCACAGTCGATATGGCCGCTTTCCGATCCATCATCCGACACCCAGTCGACACCGGTGACGCGACGCCCCTCTTTGGTCACATCTGTGACCTTGATGCGTTCCTTGACGATACCGCCCCGCTGGCGCGCACCCTTGGCCAGCGCCAGTGCGATATTGGCCGGATCCCCCTGCCCATCCTTGGGCAGGTAGACCGCCCCTTTCACATCCTCGACATTCAGATGCGGATACATCTCTTTCACCCGCGCGGCTGAGATCTCTTCCACCTCAACCCCAAAGGCGCGCGCCATGGCGGCCTGGCGGTAGATCTCTTCGCGGCGCTCTTCGGTCAGGGCCACGGTGATCGACCCGCAGCGCTTGAACCCGGTGGCGACACCGGTTTCCTCTTCCAATGATCCGTAAAGTTCCTGCGAGTATTTGGCGAGCTTGGTCATATTGGCCGTCGCGCGCAGCTGGGCAATCAGGCCGGCCGCATGCCAGGTGGTGCCCGACGTCAGCTGCTTGCGCTCAAGCAGCACAACGTCTTTCCAGCCTTTCTTGGTCAGGTGATAGGCCACCGAGCAGCCAATCACCCCTCCCCCAATAATAACCACACGGGCCTTTTGCGGCAGATTGCTCATGTCTTTCCTCCAATCAAAGACAAACACCAGAGTCGCATTTCGCGTTGCCGGATGAGAGTGGCACGGGTCCTGCGGTCATTATATCTGATTTCCGCCAGATTTGTCGGCTATCAGACATAGACCCGCAATCCATCCCCCTGCCTGCGCCACGCGGTTGGGGTCACGCCGAAATGGCGATGAAAGAGCGAGGAGAACCCGTTTGGAAATCCACAGGCCAGCCCCACATCCCGCACACACATGCGGGTATTGAGCAGGAGCGTATTGGCATGGTTGAGCCGCAGTTCACGGTAATAGGCGTTGGGAGTGATATCGAAATGGGCGCGGAAATGGCGTTCGAGGGACCGTTCCGAAATCCCCAGCAGGTCAACCAGTTCGGAAATGCGCAAAGGTTCATCCAGATTGGCCTGCATCAGTTCGATACATTGATCCAGCGCCTTGTTGCCGGTGACGGACAATTGCTTGCCGCCAAAGGGTTGCAGACTGGTGAGCGCACGGATGTTTTCATGCAGCAGGATATCCGACACCGTGGTGATCGCAGCCGCAGAGACATGCTGCCCCAGAAGCGACAGCGCCAGATCATAGGTCGAGGCCATACCCGCACTGGTGATCAAACGCCCGTCATCCGCCGCCAGCGCATAAGAGCCGTTGCCCGGCGTGCCCCTCTCATTCAAGACAGCGCGGTTTTCCCAATGGGTTGTGTGGTGTTTGCCCTGCTCACCGGTTTCGGCAATATAACGGCTGGCGGCCTCAGCCAGAAGCACCACCTTGGCCCCGGACCACATATAGGATTTGATCAACGGCTTGATCGACAGTTCCGGGTGATCGGGGTTTGAATTACCAATGACAAAAAGATAGTCCGCCCGGGGTTTCCCGGGGATCGCCTCAGCCATGACGGTCGCCTCGGCCCGACATCGGGTGGGCCCGGGCCGGCGGGCGCGAAACGTCCAGCTGAAAGCCTTTTTCGCGGTGACCCGATTGCTCAGGCGCATCACCTCGACCACGGCGGTCAGTTCAGTCAGAACAAAATCATCTGCAATGAGGATGTCGACATGCACGGGCACGCTCTTTGCCGGATCGGTCATGAGTGTCCTCCTGTCTGGAAGGGGGCGCTGCCCCCCCGGACTGCGTCCTCCCCCCGAGGTATTTCAGGCAAGAAAAAGGGGGAAGGACATGACTTTGGCGGTCAGGCGCGGATCCGGGTATTGTCAGGATCCCAGAGCGGTTGGTCTGGCTGGACCACGGCTTTGCGTTTCTCGCCGTAGATCTCGACCTCAAGTTCGGTGCCGGGGGTGGCCAGTTCCGGGCGCACCATGCCGTAGGCAATCGACCTGTTCACGCGATAGCCCCAACCGCCAGACGTGGTTTCGCCAACAATCTCATCCCCGGACCAGACGCAGGACATATAGGGCGCATCACAGTCGCCTGCATCCACCACCATGGTGACAAAGCGCTTTTTCGACCCTTGCTGTTTTTCCGCCAGAAGCGCGGCTTTGCCCGGGAAATCCTGCGGTTTGTCGAGTTTGACAAAGCGGTCCAGCCCCCCTTCGAGCATCGAGTAATCGGTGGACAGATCGCCTTTCCAGGTGCGGTAGCCTTTTTCCAGGCGCAGGCTGTCGAGCGCATACATGCCAAAGGGTTTGGCGCCCGCGCCCAAGAGCGCCTCATAGATCGCGGGTTGATTTTCATTGGCGCAATGCACCTCCCAGCCCAGTTCGCCGGCAAAGGAGACGCGCACGAGGCGGCAGGGGGTGCCGGCCACTGTGGCATCCTGATGCGTAAGCCACCCCAGCGAAAGGTCGGCATCAGTGCCAATCGCCTCGAACATCTCGCGGGTTTTGGGACCGGTCACGATCATGGTTCCGAACTCGGTCGAATGATCTGTGAGCGAGATCCCGGCGGGCAGGCCCTTTTTCAGCACCTCAAAGTCATGCCACTGGGCAGACGCCGCGGTGATCATGGTGAAGTGATCTTCGGCGTGGCGCATGCAGGACATTTCGGTCAGGATCCGCCCCCGGTCATCGGCGAAATAGACAAGGTTCATGCGGCCCGCTTTGGGCAGGGCCCCAGTGATACGGCCCCGCAGGAATTCAGCCGCGCCTTCGCCTTCAAGGTTGAAGCGAGAGAAGCCGGGCAGATCAAGCACACCAACACCATCGCGCACCGCTTCGCATTCTTCCTTCACGCGGCTCTCCCACGGGCCGGAGCGGCCCCAGGTATGGGTCGCCTCAAGCGAGGTATCATCGCCGGGCTGTGCAAACCAGTTGGCGCGTTCCCAGCCATTATAGGCGCCCATCACACCGCCCAATTCCTTGACCTTTGCGTGGACCGGCGAAAGCTTTTTGTCGCGCGCGGCGGGCCATTCGTGACGGGGGAAATGCATGGCGTATTCGTTGCCATAGACCTCCATGCCCTTCTGAACGCAATAATCCTGATCGGTGTAGTCGGTATAGCGGCGCGGATCGACCGCCCACATGTCCCACTCGGTCGCGCCATCAACGATCCATTCTGCCATGACCTTTCCGGCACCGCCGCCCTGGGCGATCCCGAAGGTGAACACACAGGCCTCAAACGCATTCTCGACGCCCGGCATCGGACCCATCAGCGGCAGGCCATCGGGGGCATAGGGGATCGGGCCATTGATCACGCTGGACACGCCCGAGCTTTCCATCAGCGGCACACGGGCCATGGCATCGACAACAATATCCTCGATCCGGTCCAGATCTTGCTGCCAGAGCTGGAAGCTGAAATCCTCGGGCATCTTGTCTTCGCCCAGCCAATGCGCCTTGCAGTTCGGTTCATAGGGACCAAGGTTATAGCCGTGCTTCTCCTGACGCAGATAGTAAGACACATCCACGTCGCGGATCAGGGGAAGCTTCTTGCCGGTCTGTTTGGTGTGGGCCTCGATCTCGGGGATCTGTTCGGTCAGCAGATATTGATGCTCCATCACCATCATCGGGACGGTGCGTCCGCCATAGGGCTTGAACATTTCCCCCACACGCTGGGCATAGTAACCAGCGGCGTTCACCACATAGTCACAGTCGATGTCCCCCTTTTCGGTGTGCACGATCCAGGTCTTGTCTTCTTTCTGGGTGACACCGGTGGCCGGGGTGAAGCGCAGGATTTTCTGACCCATGTCGCGCGCACCTTTGGCTAGGGCTTGTGTGACCTGCGCCGGGTCAATGTCGCCATCCGACGGGTCCCAAAGAACACCGGCCAGGTCATGGATCTCAAGGAAGGGATACCGCTCCTTCGCCTGCTCGGGCGTCCAGATCTCCATCTCGATCCCCTGATAGCGTCCCATCGAACAGGCGCGTTCAAATTCCTGCATCCGTTCCTTGGTGTGGGCCAGGCGGATCGAGCCGGTCTGGTGATAATTCATCGGGTAATCGACCTCTTCGCCCAGACGGGCATAGAGCTCGGTCGAATAACGCTGCATGTTCATGATCGCCCATGAGGTCGAGAAGGTCGGCACGTTGCCCGCCGCGTGCCAGGTGGACCCGGCGGTCAGCTCGTTCTTTTCCAGAAGGACACAATCGGTCCAGCCTTTCAGGCCGAGGTGATACAGCGTCGAGGCACCGACGACACCGCCGCCAATGATGACAACGCGGGCTTTGGTTGGAAAGTCAGACATTGCAGTCTCCCTGTGATGCGAGTGTTCTTTGTTTCTGTGTTCAGTTGAGGGCCAGCCGGGCGGCCAGCGCGCCGAAAATCACGGCGGAAATGCGGTTCATGAGACGGGTGGAGCGACGGATACGGTCAGCAGCCAGCCCCGCGAACACGCCGATCAGCGCGTCCGCGACAAACCCTCCGATGGCAAGGATCACGCCAAGGATCACAATCTGGTGCCATTCCGGCCCCACCTCGGGGCGAATGAATTGCGGCAGGAAGGCGAGGATGAAGAGGATCACTTTGACGTTCAGGATATTGGTGACAAACCCGCGCCGGAAGGCCCGCCAGAGATCGGCACGACCTTCGCGGTCAGACACGACCTCGACGGAGCGCCAGCTGGTCCAGGCAAGCCAGGCCAGATAGGTCGCCCCCGCATAGCGGATCAGGTCCAGCGCAATGGGGGAGGCGGCAATCACCACCGCAAGCCCGGCGGCAGCAAGGGTCACGTGGCACAGCAACCCCAAGATAATGCCTGTTGTGGCCATCACCCCGGCCTTTGCCCCGCCTTTGATCGACGATGCGATGATGAACATCATGTCCGGGCCGGGGGTGACATAGAGGATGATCGACGCTCCGATAAAGGTGACAATCACCCATGGATCCATGGCAAAAAGGGTCTCAAGCATCATTGATCCTCCTGCGGCAAGCCATCGGCAATCTGGTAGTAATCCCCCTTGTCGGCCACAAAGATATGTTTCTCGAGCACAACGCCGGTCGGTCCATCCACCGCACCAAGTGAGAAGCTGATATTGTCCTCGCCGACGCCCTGCCAGAACAGGAAGGCACCACATGTGGGACAGGAGCCACGACTGGCCTGTGGGCTGGCCTGATACCAGCTGACAGGGCCGGAAATGCTGATCTCCTGCTCAGGCACCTGAGCAGACGACCAGATCCCGCCCGACTGTTTACGGCATTGCGAGCAATGACACATCGAGGCCCCTTTGGGTTTGGCATCCGTTTCAAAATGAATAGCGCCGCAGAGGCAGCTCCCCCTGATCATCTTTTTTCTCCAGTCCAGTCCTTCAAGCCAGTTCCCCCAAAAATCCCCGTTCAGAGGGACACCCCCCTCTGAACGAGGTCAGTTGGCGTCGATTTCTCGACCCACCGGGAGTTTGACCCGCCACACAACCAACGGCGGTATCAACGGTGTCTTGGCGCCTGATTTTCATCGGCATACTCAGTAAACCGGAGGTGCGATCACCCAGATCGCCACCGCCGGTTCGTCATAGGGATTTGCCCATTCATAAGGTTCATGCTTGATGCGAAAACTGTCCCCCGGCCCCACGGTGAAGGAGCGCCCACCAATCACCAGATCAAGCCTGCCGGAGATCATGTAACCCACCTCTTGCGTGGGTCGATTGGCTGGGGTCTGCATCGCAGATTTCGGGGCGAACGTGGAATGCACCATTTCAAAGTCATCGGTCAGGTCCGGCGACAGAAGCTCTTCGCGCAGCCCCTCATCGCCAGATCCCATCGGACGGCGGCTTCCCTCTCGCACCACATATCCCTTTTCCTCTGCCGGTGCAGAGGCATGGGCAAACAGGAGGGACATTGGCACGCCCAGGACCTCGGCAATGGCACGCAGGTCGGAAATCGCAGGATCCGACATGTCGCGTTCCACCTGACTGAGCCACCCCACGGAACGGCCCAATTGATCTGCCAGCTCGGTCAAGGTCAGGCTGCGCTGCTTGCGAAGCGCGCGCAGGTCAGCCCCGAGGCTTTGCGGTTTGGTCGGATCGGTTTGCAGCACGTCGTACCCTTTCCTTTGGCCCGGCGGGACGCTGCCCTTCAGGTTTGACGCCAACATGAAATGAAGCGTGAAATTTTCATGCTTTTTTTCACGATGGCGTGGATAGGGGTGTCATGCAAACAAAAAAACGACATTCAGTCCGTCGCATTTGGGAAAGGTCTGGCAGCTTTCCCCCGTGTGCTGGCGGCCTGATATGAACAGGCGTGGGGGAGTTTACACAGCCCATCAAGGGGCGCTGCCCCTCGCGCTTGCGCGCTCACCCCGAGGTATTTTCAGCAAGAAAAAGAAAATTAGGTGGTCAGCGCGCAAAGGTGGCGGCGAGGATTTGAGAGAGTTTCTCTGCGTCCTCCTCAGTAAAGGCCGCAGGCTGGTTGCTGTCGATATCAAGCACCGCGATGACATCCCCCGTCCGGTTGTGAACCGGCAGGACCAGTTCCGATCGGGTTGAGCTGGCACAGGCGATGTGGCCGGGAAAGGCATCGACATCAGGAACCAGCTGCACCTCTCCGGTGCGCGCGGCCGCACCGCAAACACCGCGCGAAAATGGGATCGCGAGGCAGCCATGACCGCCCTGATAAGGCCCGATCTTCAACAGCCCCGGTTCTGTGACACGGTAAAACCCGGTCCAGTCGAACCGGTCATCCGCGTGGTGCAATTCACAGGTCACCGTTGCCATCAACGCCACATCATCGGTTTCACCTTCGGTCAGGGACGCGATGGTTTTGGCGAGGTCGGTATAATTGACACGGGGCATGGGGGCTCCTGACTTTGCAGCAAAAAGGGCGCGGAACCATGCCGCGCCCTTTCCCTTATAAGTTCAGCGATCAGTCGCGTTCAATTGCAATTGCAGTGCCTTCGCCGCCCCCAATGCAGATTGCGGCAACGCCCCGTTTCAACCCGCGCTTCTCCAGCGCATTCAAAAGCGTCACGATAATGCGCGTACCAGAGGCGCCAATCGGGTGGCCCAGCGCGCAGGCACCGCCATTCACGTTGACCTTGTCGCGAGACAGCCCAAATTCATGCATAAACGCCATCGGCACCACGGCGAAGGCCTCGTTCACTTCCCACAGGTCCACGTCTTCGGCTTTCCATCCCAGACGGTCGAGCAGTTTTTGCGCCGCAGGCACAGGCGCGGTGGTGAACCAGCCCGGTTCCTGAGCGTGGCTGGCATGGCCCACAATACGCGCACGGATCTTGAGACCCGCCGCCTGCGCCGCCGCCTCTGACGCGACAACCAGCGCCGCGGCCCCGTCGGAAATCGACGATGCATTGGCTGCGGTGACCGTTCCATCTTTCTTGAAAGCAGGCTTCAGCGCCGGGATCTTTTCGGGCCGGGCGTTGCCGGGCTGCTCATCTTCGCTGACAACAACTTCACCCTTGCGGGTCTTGATGGAAACCGGAGCAATCTCGCCCTCAAAGCCCCCGGATTTCTGTGCCTCCAGCGCATTTGACAGCGATTTCAGCGCATATTCATCCTGTGCCTCGCGGGTGAACTGAAACTTCTCGGCGCAGTCCTCGGCAAAGGTGCCCATCAGGCGACCCTTGTCATAGGCGTCTTCCAGACCATCAAGGAACATATGGTCCACCACGGCGCCATGGCCAATGCGGGCCCCACCGCGCATTTTGGGCAGGATATACGGCGCTTCGGTCATGCTCTCCATGCCGCCAGCAACCATGATATCGGTGGCGCCCAGGGCCACCTGATCAAAGGCAATCATCGTGGTCTTCATGCCGGAGCCGCACATCTTGTTCAAGGTTGTCGCAGGCACGTCCTGCCCAAGCCCGGCGGCAAAACCGGCCTGACGCGCAGGGGCCTGTCCCTGACCGGCGGGCAGCACACAGCCCATCAGCAACTCTTCGATCTGGTCCGGCTTGGCACCTGCGTCTTCAAGAGCAGCCTTGATCGCGGCACCGCCCAGCTCAGACGCGGTCACACCGGTGAAAGCCCCCTGAAAGCCCCCCATCGGGGTACGAGATGCCCCGGCAATCACAACATTCTTCATGGCCCTCTCCAATTCCTTGAAATTCCTGCCTTCCGCTTACCGAATGGTAACGATCCACGTCTAGTCTCATTCGAAAGTGACCCGCCGTAACAACGAGATCCAAACGGATTTATGCGGCGGAAGAGAGAGTGAACCCACACCGTAAGGAGATTTGACGTGCAACTGACCTTTGAAGATTTCGGCCAAACCCGTGTCATCACCATGGGCGAAAGTCGTATTGATGCTGCGATTGCAATTGCGTTCAAAGACAAGATGCGAGAGCTGACCGATGGAGGTCCAAAGCGTAACATTCTGGACATGACAAAGGTCGATTTCATTGATTCCAGCGGACTGGGTGCCGTCGTGGCCTCCCTTAAACAAGTGGACGCAGACTCCAAACTTGAACTGGCCTGCCTGTCGCAAACCGTCACACGGGTGTTTCGACTGACCCGCATGGACACTGTTTTCACCATCCATGCCGACCTGCAATCCGCCTTGGATGGCGGCATGGAAAATGCAGTTTGAAAGCCTGTCATTCATGGGCCACGCACGCGATCTCAATTCTGGCACCACAGCGGCCACACATTCCGGGCTGAACTTGGTTTTTCCAGGTGACGCGTTGGCCGTGCGCGACGCCTTGCAATCTATAAGGGATCAGTTGGAAACCCTTGGTATCCGTGACGACATCCAGGGCACCTTGGAAATTGTCTTGGCTGAAGCCCTGAACAACGTGGTGGAACACGCCTATCGCGACCTTTCAGGCGTAATCGAGGTGAATTTGCACCGGCAAGGCAGTGACCTGTGGATCAGTATTCTGGATGACGGGCACCCGATGCCGAACGGTGATCTGCCGGAGGGCGAACCCTATGATCTAGAGCAGATGGATGGCAATCTACCCGAAGGGGGTTTCGGGTGGTTTCTCATTCGCGAGTTAACACAAAACCTAAGCTATGATCGTAGCGGCTCCCAGAACAAGATGACCTGCTCCATTCCGCTGGAGAACAGCCTGTCCTAAAGCTGGCCTGTTTACAAATGGATCGCCCAAACGCTCCCATGACTTTCGGGAGCGTTTTCTCTATCTCTTACACGTCTTCAACGATCAATTTGATTTAACTACATTGGGAAACTTACACACTCGCCCCCAAATTGCCCCAGTTCCACCCTTTTGCAGACAGAAACAAATGACAATGTGATCTGGTAGCGTAAGAGCTTGCCCCGATGCCGCAAATCACAGCCCCCACCCAGTTCGCGGCGTCGGGGAATCACGCAACGCATTTTCCGATCAGTGATATCGCGCAGCGTCAGGACGGTTTGAAATCCCGACAATGATCAGTAAGATCACGCTATCCTCCCATCATCAACCGTGTTGAGGTTTGAACTTGCGCGATTTTCATTTGCCAGGACGCTCCCCTGTTTTTGCCCCCAACGCGATCTGTGCAACATCCCACCCTCTTGCGGCCCAGACAGCACTCGACATCTTGAAAGCCGGGGGAAATGCGGTGGACGCAGCCTTGGCCGCAGCTTTTCTACTGGGGATCTGCGAACCCGCCATGGCGGGAATCGGTGGCGACTGTTTCGCACTTTTGTCTCCCCCAAATTCTGACGAGGTCATTGCCCTGAACGGCTCAGGCAAGGCGCCAGCGGGTTTGAAGGCAGAAACCTTGCGTCAGTCAGGCCACAAGGCCATGCCCCTGCGTGATGCCCAATCCGTCACTATTCCGGGCGCCATCGACGCCTTTTGCCGCCTGTCCGCAGATTGGGGTAAGCTCGGGCTTGAGCAGATCCTTGCCCCCGCAATCCATTACGCCGAACAAGGTATCCCGGTGGCCCCACGGGTAGCGTTCGACTGGGGCATCGCCGCCCGCAGCAATATTTTGCGGGGGGCCGCCGCGAGCTTTTATCTCAAATCCGGGCACGCGCCCTTGCCCGGCGACCTTTTTCGCGCCCCAAAGCAGGCCGCCGTTTTGCGCCGTATTGCGCAACATGGACGGGAAGGTTTCTACACCGGCGAGGTGGCGCAAGATATGGTGGACAGCCTGCGCGCGCTCGGGGGAGCCCACGAGATGCAAGATTTTGCCAAAACGGCAAGTTTCTATACAGATCCGATTTCCGGTTTCTACAAGGGAACTGAGTTGGTTGAGCACCCCCCGAATGGGCAAGGTGCAACCGCGATTCTCATGGCCAAGATGCTGGAGTGTTTCAATCTTCCGGATCTGCGCGCGGAAGGTGCGGCCCGCATCCATATTGAGGCCGAAGTGGCAAAGCTGGCCTATGACGCCAGAGACCGTTTCATCGCCGACCCATCCCTGTCCACACGGCTGGACCACATGATATCCACCGAGACCGCAGAAAAACTTGCCGCGCGCATTCACCCAACAAAGGCTATGCACTCAACCGCTAAGATTTCAGAGGCGGTTCACAAAGATACGGTTTACCTCACGGTGGTCGATCAGAACCTGATGTCTGTTTCGCTGATCTATTCGATTTTCCACAGCTTCGGATCCGGATTGGCATCAGATAAATTCGGCATTCTGTTTCAAAACCGGGGCGCAGGCTTCAACCTGATCCCCGGTCATCCGAACGAAGCTGATGGTGAAAAGCGACCGATGCACACGATTATCCCGGGGATGATTCGCCAGCATGGGAAAGTCATTCTGCCCTTTGGTGTCATGGGGGGGGCATACCAGCCCACGGGACATGCCCGTTTCCTCAGCAATCTGGTGGATTACGGCATGGATATTCAGTCCGCCATTGATGGTCCGCGGGCATTTGCCGATGGAAACATATTGAAGCTGGAGCGGGCTTATCCGGACAGCGTGGCCGCCAGATTGGTTGAAATGGGACACCGTGTTGAAATCCCAGAGGTCCCGATCGGTGGTGGACAGGCCATTCGGATCGACCATCAAAGAGGCGTCCTGATGGGGGCATCAGATCATCGAAAAGATGGGTGCGCTATTGGTTACTGATTGAAAACAAAGGGATTTATGATCAGTTCAGTTGAAAATGCAGCGGGTATTGCCCGTCCTCAAATTCACCGAACATATCAGGCAGATCAGGGTGGCTCACCGGCTCTCCGGAATAATCCGCAATCAGGTTCTGTTCGGATACGTAAGCCACATAATAGCTCTGATCGTTTTCGGCGAGCAGATGATAGAAGGGCTGATCTTTTGAGGGGCGGCTGTCCTCGGGGATGGCGTCATACCACTCCTCGGTATTCGAAAACATGGCGTCGACATCAAAAATCACCCCGCGAAACGGATGTTTGCGGTGGCGCACAATTTGGCCCAAGTGATATTTCGCGTGTGTCTTCAACATCTTTTAGCCCCTACATCCGTTACTACCGCGTTAACACCCGAGCGTCCATGCATGGAGGCCGGAAATATTAGAAACAAATTGTCCTTCTTCAGCAGGTAGCAACTTTCCGCCTCTCCTTCGAGCCGTCTTACGCATCATCTCTCGCCCCCCTCATTTGTGATCAGTTGGTCCGTTTTCAAGCCCTTGCAAACCGTGTATGCTGGGACCAATAACAAACAATAGCGAGTTAGGCAGATGAGCAGCTTTCTTCGCACCGTAGTCATCAGCGGCCTTGTTTTAGGCGTCCTCGCAGCCTGTGGCGGCGGCGGATCAAAGGCACCACGCAATCTGGACAACGCGTGCAGCATTATCAAACAAAAGCCCAAAATTTATCGGGCGATGAAAAAAGCCCAGCGAAAATGGGGGGTTCCGGTGCATGTGCAGATGGCCGTGATCCATCAGGAATCAAAATTCGTGGCCGATGCCCGCACCCCGGTGAAATATGTTCTGGGCGTCTTGCCAATGGGACGGCAGAGCTCGGCCTATGGCTATGCGCAGGCTCTGGATGCCACCTGGAAGGAATATCAGCGGACAGAAGGGGGGCGCGGCGCCAAGCGCACGGACATTCGCGATGCCACGGATTTCATGGGCTGGTACATGACCGAGACCACGCAGGTGACCGGGATTCCCCTGTCGGATGCGCGTGGGCAGTATCTGGCCTATCACGAAGGGCGCACCGGATATCTGCGCGGTAGCCATAATGGGAAGAGCTGGCTTTTGAACGTGGCGAACCGTGTTCAGGACCGCTCTTACATGTATCGCTCGCAGCTGGCGGGTTGCCGCCGTTAAGGCATCTCCGGCCCCATCCAAATCGGAAAGGGGCCGGTAATCCATTGATTTATTGTCTTTTTCTGATCTCTTGATTGATTGAAAACAGCTTATTGGGCAGATCGCCCCCCTTGTTCAACTCCCCAAGTATCACTGTCGTTTCAGTGCCGCTGTCGTCGGTGATGATCCATTGACGCAGCTCTGTCGGGCTGGAGGTGAACATCAGTTTGATATTGCCATATTGCGGGTTGTCCGGGTCCTGTGCGGTGATGGTCGTGGCGGTGCCGTCATAGCTGTGCCCCGTCACCATTTTGGCGCGCGACAGGTCAACCGTCTTGGCGAGGATCACGGACAGCGGTGTGCGGCTGAGCGGATATTGCGACGGTCCAGCATTGGATTTCCCATCAAAAACAGCAACTTGCTGACTTCCCACAACGACAAGAGCCTTTTCCGGCGGGTTATATTCAAACCGGGCCTTCCCTGGCCGCTTGATATAAAACGTCCCGGTGGACAATGTCCCATCACCATTCAACTGGGTAAATTGCGCCTTGGCGGTCTGCAACCCATTGAGATAGCTTGAGATTTCCTTCAGCGAGAGTTTCTCGGCCAGAGCGGGTGCCGCGCTGAGCATCACCCCGGCGGCGGCAATCATCATACGAAAAGCGTTCATACATCCTACCTTCTGTTCGGGACCAGTTTGCCCCTTTTCCACAGAGGATTTAACCCCGAACCTCGCGTGATAGGCGATAACATGCGCGTGTCATGCCACGTCATCACCGGGGGAATTCGGATACAACCGGAATGTGACCCCAGCCCCGTAAAACTTTAAGGTTTTTAAGCTCTTCAAAAGGCAAAGTTTAAAGTTTCTGACGGTGAAATTTCGGAACTTTAAAGTTTTGCGCCGCGGCAAAGGGGGCCACGGCGCAAAAGATCACTCGTCGTAAGCGGCGGTGATGATCACCTCAACCTTGAGATCCGGGCTGGCAAGATGGGCCGATCCGCAGGCGCGCGCGGGCGCGTGGCCCTTAGGCACCCAATTGTCCCAGACCGCATTCATCTCGTCGAAATCTTTCATATCATCCAGCCAGATGATCGCCTGCAGCATCTGTTTGGTCGACGATCCTGCCTCTTCCAGCAGCGCCTCAACCCGTTGCAGGCATTCGCGGGTCTGGTCCGCCACGCTGTCGCCGGGATTGCCGACCTGGCCACAGAGGTAAACCACCCCTTTATGTTTGACGATCTTGCTCATGCGATCGCTGGTGTAACGTCTTTGAATCATGTCTCTGCCTCAGGAATGCGCGACGCGAGTCGCGGGGGTCTTTGTCGCCCCCTACGCTCGGCGCTTTAGATTAATTTTTAGTTGTTTTTGAACGATCCGTTATTGCTGCTCCGGGATCAGAATCTCGCGCTTGCCCACATGGTTGGACGCCGACACCAGACCTTCGTCCTCCATCTGTTCAACCAGACGCGCGGCCTTGTTGTATCCGATGCCCAGTTTGCGCTGGATGTAAGAGGTCGAGCATTTGCGATCCTTGATCACAATCGCCACCGCCTGATCATAAAGCGCATCTTCGCCGGTCGTGTTACCGCCCGTGTTCAGCCCCAGCACCGCATCGATATTGTAGGCCTTGTCGTCATCCGGGCCGTCAATCACGCCACCGATATAGTCAGGTGGGCCATAGGATTTCAGATAGGTCACGATTTCCTCGACCTCTTCATCCGACACAAATGGCCCATGCACGCGGGTGATGCGCGCACCGCCCGCCATGTAGAGCATGTCACCCATCCCCAGAAGCTGCTCAGCGCCCTGTTCCCCCAGAATGGTGCGACTGTCCACCTTGGACGTCACCTGGAACGAAATCCGGGTGGGGAAGTTGGCCTTGATCGTACCGGTGATCACGTCGACCGATGGGCGTTGCGTGGCCATGATCAGGTGGATGCCGGATGCCCGCGCCATCTGCGCAAGCCGTTGAATACACGCCTCGATTTCCTTACCCGCGACCATCATCAGGTCGGCCATTTCGTCGACGATCACCACGATATAGGGGATTTTCTGCGGCGCGAATTCCTCGGTCTCAAAAATCGGTTCGCCGGTATCATCGTCAAAACCGGTCTGCACTGTGCGCTCGAACATCTCGCCTTTGGCCAGCGTGTCGGCAACGCGCGAGTTGTAGCCTTCGATATTGCGCACACCCATCTTGGACATCTTGCGGTAGCGATCTTCCATCTCGCCCACCACCCATTTGAGCGCAACCACGGCCTTTTTCGGGTCGGTCACAACGGGGGAGAGGAGGTGCGGGATGCCGTCATAGACGGACAGTTCCAGCATCTTCGGGTCGATCATGATCATCCGGCATTCTTCCGGTGTCAGGCGGTAAAGCAGCGACAGGATCATCGTGTTGATCGCCACAGATTTACCGGACCCGGTGGTGCCTGCAATCAGGAGGTGGGGCATTTTGGCGAGGTTCGCGACAATGGGGTCACCGCCGATATCCTTGCCCAGCGCCAGCGGCAGACGCATGTTGGCGTCCCCGAAATCACGGGTCGAGAGGATCTCACGCAGGACCACTTTTTCGCGGTTGTCATTCGGGAGTTCGATACCGATCACCGAGCGACCCGGCACGGTGGACACACGGGCCGAGAGCGCGGACATCGAGCGCGCGATATCGTCAGCCAGGCCAATCACACGGCTGGCCTTGAGGCCCGGCGCGGGTTCCAGCTCATACATGGTGACCACGGGGCCGGGACGGACCGAAACGATCTCACCTTTGACGCCATAATCATCCAGCACCGTTTCCAGCATCCGCGCGTTTTCTTCCAGCGCCTCGTCAGACAGGTGATGGCGGTCGATGGTGACCGGATCGGTGAGCAGGCCCAGTGGCGGAACTTCGAATGCCGGGCGATTGTCGTCGAATTTCAGGCTGGGCTGGGCTTCGGCCTTGGCCTGGGTCGAGGGTTGTGCGGGTTTGCGGGTATTGTGCTGAACCACTTTTTTGGCGGGCGTCGAGAACCCGGCCTGGGGCGGGGTATAGACGCGCGGAATTTCCGCCGGTGCATCCATCAGGTTTTCCACAACCAGATCGTCCTCTTCCTCGGTCATATGCGGGGCGGGGGCGACAGGAATGGCGGCAGGGACCGGCGCGGGCATGACATCGGACAGGGTGTCATACGGCATCGGCATCATCTCATGATCCGCCATGGGATCATCCATCAGCGGGGCCTCAACCATCGGGGCTTCGGGCGTGGTGTCCAGGATCATCGGGTCCGGCTTGCGACGGTGGCGCGCCACGGCGCGTTCCAGCGGCGGCTCATTGCGCATGGCACCGGGGGCATGGGGGATCGGGGCATGGCGGGCGCGGTTTTTCAGCGCATTGGCCACCTTGGCCTTGATGCGATCCTCTCCGCCCAGACCTTCAGGGATCTCGCCTTCAAAGGCGGGGTTCTCCACCAGTTCCGGCGGGGGTGTCGGCTGCGCACGGCGCATGATTGCAGCCAGAAGGCCGGGTTTCTGCACCGGTTCCGGCGCGGGGGCCGCCATCAGCAGATCCGGGTCCTGCGACAGCGCAGTTGCGCTCATCGGCGGCTCAACATGGGCCGGTTGCATATGGGTTTCAGGGCGGCGCACCCGTGCGGCCCGCAGCGGCGGCGGGGCGGCGAAATCTTCCTCATCAATCAGGCTGTCTTCTGCCGCTTCGGCGTGCCCGCGTTCTTCGGCGCGGGCCATTTTGCGAGCCTGATGGCGCGCGTAGAGCCCCTTTGCCGTCACCGATGCCCCCACGGCGGCACCTTTTGCGGCCCCTTTGGCACCACGGCCCAAGAGCGACATCACGCCGGCGTAGCTCATGATCAGGCCAAACAGCAGGAAGTGGCCAATCCGGCTTGCCTCAGCCTTGTTCAGACCCAGCGCATAGCCCAGCACCACCAGCGTAGCGCATGCGGACACAATTGACATCAGCTTCAGCCCAACCCCGGTGGTGACCGGCAGGGCCGCCAGGAACGCGCCCAGAACCGTATCCCCAAACAGACCACCCAATCCGAAGCTGTGGGTCCACTCAGGCCCCGGCACCAGGGTTGAGGCGTAAACAGCAGCAACCGCGACGGCAATCGGGGCGAAAATCCCCCGCGAAACGGCCCGCTCGCTGCCCATGTGGAACGCAAAACGCCCCCCCCAAACCACGAGGATCACCGGCAGAACCCAGGCGCCCAGACCAGAAATCACCGACAGCGGTGAGGCGATGAACGCCCCCACCAGCCCCAGCGCATTTTTCGCAGGCGCATCGGTTGCGGACATCCAGCCCGGATCCTCGGGCGAGTAGCTGCCCAGGATAAAGGCGATGACAATCCCGGCCACCATCAACCCGATGCCGATCAGTTCCTTGCCACGCTTTTCGATCACCGCCTGGGTGGTGCTGTCAAAGATCGGATTCCGTTGCTTCGCCTGAAACGCCATTTCGCCAAACCTCACGTATAGAGACAGTCACGAAGCTGGATCAGCCCGCGCCGCATTTCTTCTTTTGGGGCCACCATCGCGGCCCGAATATAGCCTTTGCCGGGGTTGAACCCGTCCACGTCGCGCGACAGATATGCGCCGGGCAGGACCCGCACGCCGGTCTCTTGCCAAAGCTTCACGGCGGCGGCCTCTCCATCCTCGACCGGCAACCAGAGGAAGAACCCCGCCTCGGGCGACATGTATCCGGGCACACCGGAAAACACCTCATCCGCGATGGTATATTTCTCCTGATACAGCGCGCGGTTCTCGGCCACATGCACGTCATCCGACCATGCCCGTTCCGACACGCGCTGAAGGGGCAGCGGGATCGGCGCGCCCGCATAATTGCGCAGGCGGCGCATCCGCGCGATGCTTTCCGGCCCGGAGGCGACAAACCCCGAACGCAGCCCCGGCAGGTTGGAACGCTTTGAAAGGGAATGGAAAATCGTCACCCTTTCAGGATCCGCCCCCCCTTCCTGCGCCACGGCCATGGCACCGGCGGGTGGTGTGTCACGGTAGATCTCGGAATAACATTCATCCGCGAAAATCTTGAAATCGAACTTTTCCGCCAGCTGGATCAGATTGGCCCAGTAATCGCGGTCCGCCACCGCGCCCTGCGGGTTGGCGGGCGAGCAGATATAGGCCACTTCGACCCGGTTCAGCACCTCGGGCGGCAGGCTGGTGTAATCCGGCAGATGGCCGGTGGCCTCGGTTGCGTGCACGAACATCGGCTCCGCCCCGATGCTGCGCGCGGCCACGGCATAGACCTGATAAAACGGGTTCGGCGTCAGCACAATCGGCTGCTGCCCGCGCGAGGTTTCCTCGGGACAGAGCGCCAGAAGCGCGTTGTGCAACCCTTCGCGGGTGCCGTTCAGGGCCATGATCTGCCCCTCGGGCATGTCCACGCCATAGCGGCGTTTCAGAAAGCCCGAGATGGCCGAGAGCAGTTCGGGCGTGCCCTCATTGGTCGGGTAGCGCCCAAATTCATCGGCGTGTTCATTGATGATGCCCATCACCCAATCGGGGAAGGCGTGTTTGGGTTCGCCAATGGTCATATGCACAGGATCGCCCCCCGGATCGAGGTGATCCAGAAGCGCGCGCAGGCGCGGGAATGCATAGGCTGGCAAGCCGGAATACCGCTCGGGAAACGTCATTTGGAACGTCTTTTTTCTGCCTCAGATATCGGGATCATGTCGCCCCGTTTTTATCCACAATAGGCCGCAAATTTGCCGCGGTCCAGAAAAACCCCATTATTTTCGCGCGTTGCGACAGGAAGGTGTGGTTTTTTGGTCAGTGGGGGAGGGAGAGTGTTGGCACAAAGGTGGCAGCGCGAGGCGGGGCGGTCGTGCGCCAGGGACCCGCCAATATCCGCTCTTATGACGTTTTGTTCATCTCGATGAGCCGTTCAAAACAGAACTCGCAAAGCAGGCCTATCTTGGCAAATGCTTCGGTCTCATCATTCCATTCTTCACCATGGTTCATGAGAAATTTGTCACATTCCTCACACCATCCGTTGTATTGCCCGTCTTCATCGCGAACAAATACCAGCCCTCTCTTACGCCCGTCGTGCAATGAGGTTAGAGAGTGAGAGCACGCATAGGCCGGATTTGACGGGCCATGCAGATTGCAGTGAACTGTCTTTTCTTCTGGTGATCCCATCCGTCCCTACCCCAGCGCCTTTTCCGCCGCAGCGCCCAACCGCAGCAGGCGTTCTTCTGCCATTGGTTCCCCCAGGAGCATGATGCCGGTTGAGGGCAGGCCGGTGGGGAGCGTCAGCCCGCTGGATCCCACCAGGTTGCCGATACGGGTGTTTCTGAGCGCCCAGAGGTTTTCCTCGACGTAATACTCACTATCGGTCAGCAGGCGCTGCATGTTGGGCGGCAGGATGGTTGAGGTGGGCAGGACCACGGCGTCAAAGCCTGCGGTTTGCGCGAGGAACTGCGTGCGCATCTGATCGAGCGCCTGCCAGGCCTGCACAAACTCCACCCCCGAAAACTGTCCGCCCGCCCGGAACCGGTCACGGATTTCGGGAAACATCAGGTCGGGCTGCGCTTCGATCTGGTCTTTCCAGGTGCCGTAGGCTTCGGTGGTGAACAGCACGCCGGACAGGGCCAGCGCCTCTTCCACCACCGGCAGATGGGCGCGGGTGATGTCGGCGCCATGGTCGCGCAGCCGCCCGATTGCGGTTTCAAAGCCCGCGCGCGGGGCGTCGCGGGCATTGTCCAGCCCGTTTTCCAAGACCATGAGCCGGACGCCGGAAAGCGTGGCCCCGCGCAGGTCAGCTTGCCTGCCGCCTTCAAGCGCGGCCAGCATCAAAGCGGCGTCTTCCACAGTGCGGCAAAGCGGGCCCACCGTGTCGAAACTTTTGACCAGCGGCACCACGCCCTTCAGGGACAGGCGGCCAGAGGTGGTTTTCAGCCCGACCAGATCGTTCCACGCAGACGGGATCCGCACCGACCCGCCGGTGTCCGACCCGATCCCGCAAGGGGCCAGATCAAAGGCGACCGAGGTGGCCGCACCGGACGAGGACCCGCCCGACACGGCGTCCGGGTCATTCACGCAAGGTGAGGTGGCCGTGACCGGGTTGAGGCCCAGACCCGAGAAAGCCAGCTCGCTCATATGGGTTTTGCCGAGGCAGACCAGCCCCTGTGCGGTGGCGTTTTTCAAGACCTCGGCATCCTCGGTCGGGATGCGGTTTTTCAGGAGCGCAGAGCCCGCCTCAGTCGCGACCCCCGCCGTGTCAAACAGGTCTTTCCACGACACCGGCACGCCATCAACCAACCCCAGACGCTGGCCAGACCTGGCGCGCAGGCTGGCCGCCTTCGCCTCGGCCATCGCACGCTCCTCGGTCAGGCGGGCATAGATCCGGTCGGCAAAAGGGTGCGCGCGGATTGCCTCAAAATAGCTGCCAGCCAGATCCACCGGGTCGATCTGCCCCGCGCCAATACCGCGCCCCAGATCCCCCACAGACATTTTCAACCACGCACGGCTCATGACATTCTCCTCATATCCGCAGGGACGGTAGCGGCAGGATCGCACATGGACAATCCCCCGTAATCGCGCGAGAAAGGGGGCATGAAACTGGATGCTGATATTCTGATCGTGGGTGGCGGGCTGAATGGCCCGGCGCTGGGGCTGGCGCTGGCGGATTGCGGCTTTGACGTCACCATCGTGGACGCAATGCCCAAGGGCACGCGGGGGGCGGATGATTTTGACGGGCGCGGCTATGCGCTGGCGCTCGCCTCGCAACGCCTGCTTTCGGCGATTGGCGTCTGGCCCAAGGTGGCCCCGCATTCCCAGCCGCTTCTGGATATCCGCATCTCGGACGGGCGCGCGGGCGAAGGCCCCGGCCCGTTTGTGCTGGAATTTGACCATGCCGAGATCGACGAAGGCCCGATGGGCTATATGGTCGAGGACCGGTTTCTGTCCCGCGCCTTTCTGGACGCGGTCGAAGCGCATCCCAAGATCACCCTGATTGATCAGGAAACTGTGGTGGCGCAAGAGGTGGGGTCGGCCTCTGTCACGCTGACGCTCGGGTCGGGTAAGACACTCACCGGGCAGATTGTGGTGGGCTGTGACGGGCGGCGCTCGGGCACATGCGAGCGGGCGGGGATCAAACGCTGGGGGCATGATTACGGTCAGACCTCGCTGGTCTGCGCCGTGGACCACGCGCTGCCCCATAATGGCGCGGCACATCAGTTTTTCATGCCCCCCGGCCCTCTGGCCATCCTGCCGCTGCCGGGCAATCAAAGCTCGATCGTCTGGACCGAAAGCCACGCGGAAGCCGCGCGCATTCAGGGGCTGGATGACGCGGGCTATCTGGACGAGCTGCGCCCGCGCTTTGGATCGTTCCTGGGTGAGATCGGACTGGCCGGGAAACGCTTCACCTATCCCTTGAACTTGACCGTGGCCGAGGCATTTGTGTCTGACCGTCTGGCACTGGTGGGAGACGCGGCACATGGGATGCACCCGATTGCCGGGCAGGGCCTGAATGCGGGGTTGAAGGACGTGGCGACGCTGGCGGAAGTGCTGGCGCTGGCGAAGCGCCGTGGCGAAGACATTGGCCGGATCGACGTTCTGGAACGGTATCAGCAATGGCGGCGCTGGGACGTGATGCAGATGGTGGGCGCAACCGAGCTGACCAACCGGCTCTTTTCAAACGACAACCCGATCCTGCGCGCCACCCGCGACATCGGACTGGGGGTGGTCAACGCCTTCCCCGGCCTGCGCCGTGGTTTCATCCGCGAGGCGGCGGGGTTGACCGGAGATCTGCCAAAACTGTTGCAGGGGCGGCAGATCTGACCCTACCCCCTTGGGGCACCTTGCGAATTAAGCCCTAAAATACTCATAGATTACAAAGATTTAACACCCTCTCAAGCAGGGGTAAGAAAAATTTTCAGCCCCATCTCTTGAATTTATCCCTAGTTAGGGGTAAATATCCGTCATGACAAACGAGAAACACATACGAGAAAACCAAACCCTGGTTCTGGCGTTGCTGCGCAGTCAGCAATTGTTCATGCGTGCGATGGGTCCCGTGTTTCGTTCCGGCGGCCTGACGGCCCCGCAATGGGACGCCCTGGAAACGCTCAGCAACAAGGGGCCCCTGTCGATCAATGACCTGATGCGCCTGACGCTTTCAACGTCCGGCAATCTGGATGTGGTCGTCAAGAACCTGATCCAGGCCGGATGGGTGGAAAAAACCGTCGATGAAAACGACAGGCGGGCGCGGGTTTTGCGCCTGACCCCGGCGGGACATGAAAAAGTGGCAGAGTTTATGCCGACCCACAACCGCGCCCTGGAGCAGGTGTTCGCGGGCATCAACGCCCAGGACAAGCGACAGGCAATCAGGGTGCTCAACCAGCTTCGTAAAAAGCTGCCTCAATCCGAGAAAGACAAACCATGACCAACAAAACCTTCCTGACCGCACATGGCGTGATCTACATGTTTTTCGCGCTTGCACTATTCTTTGGCCCGACCCTCCTGTGGCCAAATTATGGTGTGCAGCTGAATGACCAATATGCCGTCTTCCTATCCCAGCATAACTCAATCTTCCTGGGCGGGATCGGCATCATCAGCTTCCTGTTTCGCCATGTCGAAAACAGCAGCTCCGCCGCACGGTCGATCCTGACCGGCCTGATCTGGACCAACCTGCTGGGCGTCATCATCACGCTTTACGCGGGCTTTACCGGTATTTTCACCGGGTTCGGCTGGTCGGACCCTGCCTTCTTTGCGCTGCTCGCTGTTCTGAGCTTCGTGCAGCTTGGCAAGAACAAATAATCCCAACCCCCATCAAGGAACAAGAACATGAGTATGTTGAAAATCTGGGACCTGCACATGACCTATGACGGTCCGATCACCAACGAGTTTCTGCAAGGCACCAAACAGCTTGCTGAAAGCATTGCCGAAGAACCGGGCATCATCTGGAAGATCTGGACCGCCGAAGAGGGCACAAATCACTACGGGTCCACCTACTTGTTTCGCACCCGCGATGATCTGGAAACCTACAAGGCCATGCATATGAAGCGCCTGGAGGGCATCGGGATCAAAGTGACCTCGGATCATGTGTTTGACATTATGGAAGAGGTCAGTGCGATCAACAACGCCCCGCTTGCAGGGTGACAACTTTCCGCCGGGCGCCTGCGCAAAATGCCATGGCGCCCGGTATGGCACCCGGTGACGTTTTCAGCCGGGGGCGGGAAGTGGCACGCGGCTCACCCCTCCAGTTTACGCGCCTCATCCACCAGCATCACCGGGATCCCATCACGGATCGGAAAGGCGATTTTGGCAGCTTTGGAGATCAGCTCCTGTGCCTCGGCGTCATAGCTCAGCGTGGTCTGAGTGACCGGGCAGACCAGCGCTTCGATCATGTGGCGGTCAACCTGGGGGGCGGATTTCTGATCAGTCATTGCAGGGTCTCATCTCCTTCCCTGCTGCGCAGGGCAATTTCCATTAGCGCCTCGAGGGTCTCACGGCGAGTGGTCAGTGATGGTGCCTCAAGAAGCGCCTGTTTGTCTTCGGGGCCAAACGGGCAAAGCGTGGCCAGGGCGTTGATCAGCAACTCATCTTCCGCCTCTTTCAGACTTTCCCAGTCCGATTGCAACTCTTCCAGCGCAAAATAGCGCGCCAGAAGATCCAGAAAAGCGGGGCGCTTCATCCGGGGGTCCCGTTCAGGCTTCCCAAGATCGCGATCAAAACAGGTCCAATTGACGCGCGCATGTTTGTAGGGGGTGAACCCGTCCTGCACCCCAATCAGACGAAACCGCGATACCCCGGTCAGCGTCACCATGTATCGCCCGTCTTCGGTTTCGGTAAACGATGTGATCCGCCCGGCACAACCAATCCCGTGCAGCGCCTCGCCCTGCGGCTGGACCATGCCAATCAACCTCTCCCGCGTCTTCAGCGCATCCTCAAACATCGCCAGATAGCGTGGCTCGAAAATATGCAGGGGAAGACGACCGCGCGGCAGCAAAAGCGCCCCCGCAAGCGGGAAGATCGGCACGGTATCGGGCAGGTCAGCAGCGGTGATCATACCCTACCCTACCCCGCGGATCCGATTACACCAAGATCATTGACGCCAGTTTGCGCCGCCCGTTCAGGGCCACGGGATCATTTGCGGCAAGCGCTTCGAAAATTGTCAGCAGCTGGGCTTTGGCCGCGCCCTCATTCCAGTCACGATCACGGCGGAAAAGCTCCAAAAGCTCGGCCACAGCCGCCGCGCTGTCCCCCGACGCACTCAACGCCACCGCCAGATCAAACCGCGCCTGGTGATCATCATCATTGGCCTCCACCCGCGCCCGCAGCTCAGCCACCGGCCCCGCATCCTCAGCCTGCCGGGCCAGTTCAATCTGCGCCCGCACCGCTTCGATGTCTGGGGCCGATGAAATCTCGGCCGGGGCGCCATTCAACACCGCCTCCGCCTGATCCAACTGGCCAAGGGCAATCTGCGCCCGCGCCAGCCCACCAAACGCAGCGGCCGAGTTCGGATCCTCCTCAAGGATTGCCGCAAAGGTCTGGGCCGCATCTTCCACAGCGCCCACCTCCAGCATCTCCTCCGCCGCCGCAATCGCTTCGGAAAGACCGCCATCCCCGCCAAGATCAGCCACCCGGTTCACAAACGCCGCGACCTCGCTCGGCGGCAAGGCGCCCTGAAACCCATCCGCAGGCTGGCCCTGCCAGAACGCATATACCGTCGGAATAGACTGCACCCGCAATTGCCCGGCGATCATCTGGTTCTCATCCACGTTGATCTTGATCATCCGCACCCGACCCTTGGCAGCCGTCACAGCCGCTTCCAAAGCCGGCCCCAGCTGCTTGCACGGCCCGCACCAGGGCGCCCAGAAATCAACAATCACCGGCACCTCTTTCGAGGCCTCAATCACGTCCTGCATGAAAGTGGCTTCGGAACTGTCCTTGATCAGATCAGCAGCGGGGGCGGCAGTTTGGCCGAGGTCAAGTTCCATGACGATGCATCCTTATGTTCCGATAAACGGTCTTGCGTTGCCCCTTAGATGGCGCAACCCCACACGCCATGCAAGGGCCACCCCCGGAACCGGGCTTTTTTCTTGCTGAAAATACCTCGGGGTGAGCCTCGAAGAGGCGAGGGGCAGCGCCCCTTACAGGTCAAAACTCGCAAAAACAGGTGCGTGATCCGACGGCTTCTCCCAGCCACGTGCATCCCGCAAAACCCGCGATCCATGCCCGGCATTGGAAATATCCGATGTGGCCCAGACGTGATCCAGCCTGCGCCCTTTATCCGCCGCGTCCCAGTCCCGCGCCCGATAGGACCACCAGGAATAAAGCTGCCCTTCGGGAATATCCTGCCGGGTCACATCCACCCAGCCCGCGGCCTCCTGCACCTCGCCCAGCGCCTCAACCTCAACCGGTGTATGGCTGACCACTTTCAAAAGCTGCTTATGCGACCAGACGTCATCTTCCCGCGGGGCGATGTTCAGATCCCCCACAAGGATCGACTTGCCCGGCTTCTCCTTGAGAAAATGATCCCGCATCCCTGTGAGATAATCGAGCTTCTGGCCAAATTTCTCGTTCACCTCGCGATCCGGCACATCGCCGCCCGCCGGGACATAGAAATTGTGGATCGTGACCCCGTTTTCCAGCTGCCCCGCAATATGGCGCGCGTGCCCCAGATCGGCAAAGTCAAAGCTGCCTGCCTCGACCATCGGCAGGCGCGACAGGATCGCGACACCGTTATAGCCTTTCTGCCCCCGCGCCACCATGTGCTCGTATCCCAGCGCACGAAACCCCTCCATCGGGATCTTGTCGACCGGGCTTTTGCATTCCTGCAGGCACAGCACATCCGGCGCTTCTTCCTTGAGCAGCTTCAGCACAATCGGTTCGCGCAGGCGGACCGAGTTGATGTTCCAGGTGGCCAGGGTGAAGCTCATGTTATCCTCCGGTTTCGCGCGTTCGGGGCCACCCTACACCGAGAAACATATGGGGAACAGGGGCGAGTTTCCCCCGCCCCCCATTTCATCACGCATAGGATACCACTTCCCATTCCACGCCATCATGGTCGTCGAAATAGAACCGCTTACCCGGTTCGTAATCGGCGTGATTATGGGGCACAAATCCTGCGGCCTTCACCCGTGCCTCGGTCGCGTCGATGTCGTCCACAACAACACCCACATGGTTCAGCCCCGCGCGGGTTGTATAGGAATGCTGCGGATCCTTCATCTCCATATTGGGCGTGTAGAGCGCCACATAGGACCCCTCGTCGCCCACATGCGCGGTGTATCCGCCCGACATCGCGTCCCCCTGCCAGCGGATTTTCCACCCAAAGACAGCCCCCAACCAGGCGGCGGTGGCTTTCGGGTCGCTAACGGTGACATTCACATGTTCTAAAACTGCCATTTCGGCCTCCTTTTTTCGTTGCGACTCGGTTGATAATTCCTAAAGCTAACTTTAGCTCAAGCTATTTCTTTCGGAGACCCTTCATGGAGCGCAGAAACGAGATTTCCATTGGCACATTGGCCAAACGCACCGGGCTCGCCGTGTCGGCGATCCGCTATTATGAAACCCAGGGGCTGGTTGCGCCCGAGCGCAATGCGGGCGGGCAGCGGCGGTTTCTGCGATCAGATATTCGGCGTCTGAGCTTCGTGATGATCGCGCAGAAATTCGGCTTCACGCTTGAGCGCATCCGCGAGGTCATGACCCGTCTGCCGCAAAGCCGCACTCCAACCGCGAGGGACTGGACCGAAATCTCGCAGGATTTCCGCGCGGAGCTGGACGAACAGATTGCCGCCCTGACCCGGCTTCGCGACAAGCTTGACGGGTGCATCGGTTGCGGCTGCCTTTCGCTGGATCGCTGCGCGCTTTACAACCCCGATGACGTGGCCGCCGACAAAGGCGCCGGCCCCCGTTACCTGATGGGGGATGAGGCGGTGAGGCCAGAGGATTGACGCCACGCCGACACAACAATCCCGCCTGCTTGATCTGCCTTAAGGCAGATGGCGGCGCAGACCCTCAGACTGGGTCCGAAAGAGGTGCCGCATGTCAGAGCATGGCCACAGCCCACAGGAAATCGCCGCCCGCATAGGCGCCCCGCCCGGGCGCGGCGTTCTGCGTGATGCGGTTTATGGCGCCATTGACGGATCCGTCACAACCTTTGCCATTGTGGCTGGTGTGGCGGGTGCCGGGCTATCCCCCCTCATTATCGTGATCCTCGGGCTGGCCAATGTGCTGGCCGACGGGTTTTCGATGGCCGCCGCCGCCTATTCCGGCTCCAAGGCGGAACAGGACAATTATCGCCGCCTGCGCAGGATTGAAGAGCGTCACATCGCCACCAATCCCGAGGGCGAATGGCGCGAGGTGCGCGAGATTCTGGCCCAGAAGGGTCTGTCGGACCACATTCTGGACGAGGCAACCGATGCGGTAACCCAGAACCGGGAACGCTGGATCGCCCTGATGATGGAAGGGGAATATGGGCTGGGCGGGCTGGATCCCAATCCCCTGCGCTCTGCCACCACAACCTTTCTGGCATTTCTGGTCGCGGGCATGGTGCCGCTTCTGCCCTTCATCTTCCGGCTGGAGGGGGCCTTTACCCTTTCTGCCTGGATGACCATGGCGAGCTTCTTTGCCATCGGCGCGCTGAAAAGCCACTGGTCGCTGAGCCCCTGGTGGCGCTCAGCCGGGGAAACGCTGCTGATCGGCGGGGCGGCGGCGGCGCTGGCCTACGGGGTGGGAACATTGTTCAACACCTGATCCAGACTGGCGCAGTCCTGCCCCAGCCTGCGCCCCCAACCATAGCATAAATGGCCAGGCAGAAAAAAACCCGGGCACGATGGCCCGGGCAGTCTGACAGGGAGGATGTGCCGTTATGCGTTTCCGATCAACGGAAATGCACGCCCCGGCACGGGGGAGGTTCTGGTGGCAAAGTCAGCCGTTCAGGCGATAGCCACCGCTTTCGGTCACCAGAATGCGCGCGTTTGAGGGATCGGGTTCGATCTTCTGGCGCAGACGGTAGATATGTGTCTCAAGCGTGTGCGTGGTCACACCCGCATTATAGCCCCAGACCTCGTGCAACAGCACATCGCGGGGCACCACACCATCTGTGGCGCGATAGAGAAATTTCAAGATGTTGGTTTCTTTTTCCGTCAGCCGGATCTTGCGATCATCCTCGGTGATCAGCATTTTCGTGGCCGGTTTGAACGTATACGGCCCAAGCTGGAACACCGCATCTTCGGATTGTTCATGCTGGCGCAGCTGGGCGCGGATGCGGGCCAGAAGCACCGGGAATTTGAACGGTTTGGTCACGTAGTCATTGGCGCCTGCATCCAGCCCCAGAATGGTGTCGGCATCGGTATCATGGCCGGTCAGCATAACGACGGGACATTTCACACCTTGCTTGCGCATCACCCGGCACAGCTCTCGCCCATCGGTGTCCGGCAGCCCCACATCGAGAATCACCAGATCATAGATCGCCTCTTTCGCCTTCACGATCGCCTCGGCGCCGTTGCCGGCCTCAAACACGTCGAACTCTTCCGTCATCAACAGCTGTTCGGCAAGCGCCTCACGCAGGTCCTCATCATCATCCACCAGCAGGATTTTCTTCAGATTCGACATTTCGCTCTCCCTTTTTGTTGGGCCGATCAAGGCAGCAATCACGATTGCGTTTTCCAAGACATGTGCCGCCCACACGGGTTTGACAAGCATTGCAACAGATCCTTCACGCCCTCGTGTCCAGGGGGCGATGATTTCGTGGGAAATGTTTCAATTCATTGCATCGCGCCCCGGCAATCTGATGCAAAAACCTTGAAAAGCCGTTTCCCTTATCCCGCCAAGCCCCTAAATATGGGCGCAAGGAGTGCCCCATGACCCGTTTTGCGGACCTGATCCCGGATCTGAACGAACTGATTGCCCGCGCCCGTGCCGATCTGCGCATGGGGGTGCCGGTGGTGCTCATGCAAAATGGCCGCGCCGTCATTGCCGCGGCGGCCGAGACGCTGGCCAGCGCCCGCCTGCGCGAATTGCGTGGATTGGGAGAGCCGGTGCTGGCGATCACCACCCGCCGTGCCGAGACGCTCAAGGCCCGCGCCTATTCCGACAAGGTGGCCCGTGTGACGCTGCCGGAGGAGGCAGACACCCGCTGGATCGCCGCCATTGCCGATCCGGCCGACGACCTGACCCACCCGATGAAAGGCCCGCTCAATACAAAACGTGGTGGCGAGGACGGGCTTGAGGCGCAGGCCGTGGCCCTGGCAAAATCCGCACAGCTCCTGCCCGCCGCGTTGGTGGTCGAGATTGAAGAGGCCGAGGAGCTGGCCCGCACCCATCTTCTCACCGTGCTGAAGCTCACCGATGATCATGTGGCGGCGCTGAACCTTGTGCCGATTGTTCATGCGCGCCTGCCAATGGCGGCGTCGGAAGCGGGACGTCTGCATATTTTCCGCCCCGTAGACGGGCGCGAGGAACATTACGCAATCGAAATCGGTCGCCCGCCACGCGATGAACCGGTTCTGACACGGCTGCATTCCGCCTGTTTTACCGGTGACGTTCTGGGCAGTCTGAAATGTGACTGCGGCCCGCAACTGAACACGGCCTTGCGCCGGATGGGAGAGGCCGGCGCCGGGGTGCTGCTTTACCTCAATCAGGAAGGGCGCGGCATTGGGCTTGCCAACAAGATGCGCGCCTATTCGCTGCAGGATCAGGGGTTTGACACGGTCGAAGCCAACCACCGGTTGGGGTTCGAGGATGACGAGCGCAATTTCGGCATCGGGTCGGAGATCCTCAAGACCATGGGGTTTTCCGCCGTGCGGCTGATGACCAACAACCCGCGCAAGGTCGAGATGATGCAGGCCACCGGGATTGAGGTCACTGAACGTGTGCCGCTGAAAGTGGGCGAAGGGGCACATAACGCCGCTTACCTCGCCACCAAGGCGCGCAAATCCGGGCATATCCTGTGACGCGCCTGCTGCCACGTCGGCAGGACATGCTGGTCACCCGCTGGGGTGCACGGTTCATGGGGCGCAGCATTCCCTGTTCCATCGGACGTGGCGGCCTGACCGATGACAAGCGGGAGGGGGATGGCGCCACACCGCGCGGGATCTGGGAGCTGGCGGCCGGCCTTTATCGGGCGGATCGGCGTGCGCACCCGGCCAGCCCGCTACCCTTGCGTCCGATCGGTCCGTGGGATCTTTGGTCAGACGATCCTGATGACCCGAATTACAATCACCCGGTCCGCGCTTTGCGCTATCCGCACAGCCACGAACAGCTTCGTATGGCGGCCCCGCTTTACGATGTTTTTCTGATTTCGGATCAGAACTGGCCTGACGCCGTGCCGGGAAAGGGGTCTGCCCTGTTTGTGCATAACTGGCGCCGTCCGCGGTTTCCCACAGCGGGCTGCATTGCTTTTGCAGCGAACGACCTTAACTGGATCCTTGCCCGCTGGCAGGCGGATAGCCGTATCCTTGTGCGGTAAGGTATGTGTTTCAGCGATGGATCGACCAGCAACCGGGGGCGCCTGCGCTTTCGCTTCGGCGCGCTGTCGGTGAAGCTGAAAGGGGCGCTGCCCCTCGCGGCTTTGCCGCTCACCCCGGGATATTGAGGACCAGAAAAAGAGGTGATCAGGCGTGGCTGTCGCGTTCGCCAAAAATGGCGGAACCGACCCGCACATAGGTGGCCCCCTGACCGATGGCGCGCTCGAAATCACCGCTCATGCCCATGGACAGTTCCGACAGGTCATTGCGCGCGGCGATTTTGGCAAGCAGGGCGAAATGCAGGCTGGGCTCTTCGTCGGCTGGCGGGATGCACATCAACCCTTCGACCGGTAAGCCAAGCGCGCGGCATTCGGCGATGAATGCATCGGCCTCAGCGGGCAGCACCCCGGCTTTTTGGTCTTCTTCGCCGGTATTCACCTGGATCATCAGGCGCGGGCAATGGCCTGTTTCCTTGGCGATTCGCGCGATGGTCTTGGCGAGTTTCGGGCGGTCGACGGAATGGATCACGTCGAACAGATCCATGGCCTGTCGCGTCTTGTTGGTTTGCAGCGGACCGATGAGGTGCAGTTCGACCCCGTCATATCGCGCTTTCAGATCCGGCCATTTCCCGGCGGCTTCCTGCACCTTGTTTTCGCCAAAGACCCGGTGCCCCTGATCAAGCACCGCAACCACGCGATCAAGCGGCTGGACCTTTGACACGGCGATCAGCCGGGTGGAGCCGGGGGCGCGGCCAAGGCGGGTTTCTTCTTTGGTGATGCGGGCCTGAATGTCAGCAAGGGGCATGGGGGACCTCATGGGTGAATCTCTTTGTCCACATCTCCCAAAAGAAAAGAGCGGGCACAAGGCCCGCTCTTCCCTCGTAATAATCCGTGAGGATTAGAACGACATGGTGATGCCGAGGTCAGCAACGGTGACGTCAGCAACTTCTGCGATGCCACCTTTGATTTTGGCGCCGCCACCCAGGTCGTAAGCAACACCGATACCGAAGGCTTCACCGTCGTCGCCGGTGAAGGCAGCGTCTTCTGCTTTCGAGTAAGCAGCGGTCACGGTGGTTGCACCCATGGTGTACGAAGCGGTCAGACCGTAAGCGGTTGCGTCGTTGTCACCGAACGAAGCCAGAGCGTCGATGTCGAAGCCGGAAACATTTGCGCCAGCTTTCACGGTGATCACGTCGCCGCGCTCGTCATAACCCAGACCGAAGTCGTAGTCGCCCATGTTGTAGGTGGCTGCGATCGAGAATTCGTTTGCAGCGTCAGGGGTGGCCGGGTCGGCGGTGTAGTCAATGGTCGGATCTGTGTTGTCAACCGACATGTTGTACGAAGCAGCAACGGTGAAATCGCCGAAGGTGCCTTTGTACATCAGGGTACCTTGGTCGTTGTAGTCGATCAGAGCTTCAGCAACGTTGTCGGTGCCCAGACCGTCGAAGCCCAGGTCGCCCAGGCCGAGGGTTGCGTCAACAGCCGAACCAACGTTACCAGCCGAGAACTTGCCGAAGCCACCTTCGATGTAAGCAACCAGGTCGCCACCGTTCAGGGTGCTCGACTCGTCGCCGTATACGGTCAGGTCGGCACCGAAGGTCAGGCCACCGTCGGTTTCACCCGACATTGCGATGGTCAGGGTGTAGTCAACGTGAGCAATCAGCTTTTCGTCAACGGTGTCGACGTCAGCATATTTGAAACCAGCAACAGCAGCACCCGACAGGTTGATGTCGGCAGCGGCGTAGCCAGCGGTTGCAACGAGTGCGGTCGTAGCAATAAGGATCTTTTTCATTTCGGTTTCCCTCATGATATTTTTTAGAGTGCACCTCAAAACGGGGGATCCGAATTGAGTATGAGCGTGTTTTTCCCCTTCCCGGCGGTCATTGCAAGCGCAGTGACCCGCGATAGGCGGTTTGGCCGGAGTGTTGGTGCTTCTTTGCCACAGTTTCCTCACGCCACGCCGGAAATGTCTGAAACAATCGGAAATAAACCGGTGGGAACGCTGTTTGGCCCGGATTGGCCGGCAGGTTTTAAAAATGGAATCACCTGAGCAGAATGGTGCCGGGGTTGGCGCGCCGGTTCCGGGGAAAACGCTTGCCCGCCCAAAGGGGCTTATATACTAACAAAGAGACTTTACAGGAACGGGGCGTTTTGATGAGCAACCTGCGGAAATCTATTCTTGGTGTATCTTTGGTCGCCTCGGTCGCATTGTCGGCATGTGGAGGCGGCAGCGGATCGGTCGGATCTATCGGATCGGGCAATATCTTTGGCGGGTCGGGCAAGACCGAGGCCAAGCAGGACGGGCTGCGTCATGCGCCGGAAAAAGCGGAAGAGCGGGAAACGATCTGGGATCTGTTCACCAATGTGGATGATCCGAACACCACGGTTGAGGTCAACAAGTATATCTGGAACGCGGCGCTGGATGTTCTGGATTTCATGCCGGTCAAGGCAGCTGACCCGTTCACCGGCATCATCGTGTTTGATTACGGACGCCCGCCTGGCAGCGGTTCAAGCTATAAGGCCACGGTTTATGTGAAGGACCCGTCGCTTGATGCGCGGTCACTGACGGTTGCCATGTATACGCGTGGCGGTCCGGCCAGCGCGAGTGCGGTGCGGCAGGTCGAGGATGCGATTCTGACCCGTGCCCGTCAGCTGCGGGTGGCCGACAGCAAGCTTTGAGCCGGTCTGGCCTTTGCGAAGGCACGGGGGCTTTCAAATCTCAACAGGAGCGCGCCCTTCATTGGGGCGCGTTTTTTTGTGACCCGTATGATTAAAGTGTTTCGCTTCAGTCGTCAGCCGGTCAATCAGGGGCGCTGCCCCTCGCGGGGCAAGCCCGCTCACCCCGGGATATTTTCAGCAAGAGGAAGAGGGGGCGCGTTTCAGGGTTTCCCTTTGTCAGGTTGAGGCCGAAACGCTTTAGCGGGCGACATGTTCTGGTGGGGCGGCGGGCATATCATAGAGGTGCTGGACCCAGTTGATCAGGCGCGGCTGGCAGATGGTCAGGAGGTCGTAGTTTTCGACAACCTCGGCCCGGGCGACCTGACCGAGGCGGGCGCGCTGATCCGGGTCATCGAGCAGGGTGATGATATTGTCGGCCAGGTCCTGCGGGTTGTGGAAGTCGAACAACCGCGCGGATTTGCCATCCTGCAGCACTTCTTCCACCGGTTCCGTGCGGCTGGCGACAATAGCGGCCTCAACCGACATGGCTTCGAGCAGCGACCAGCTGAGCACAAACGGGTAGGTCAGGTAGACATGCACCCGGCTGACTTGGAGCATTCGGGTGAACTGGTCATAGGGGATCCGGCCCAGAAAATGCACGCGCGCCCAGTCTGCGTCGGAAATCTGGTCCCGCACCTCGTCGATATAGATCTGTTTCCAGGTCTGCCCCTCGGGTGGGCGGGCGCCATAAGAGGTGTCATCCCCGCCTGTGATCAATATCTGCGCCTTCGGCCGGTCGCGCAGGATCTGCGGCAGGGCACGCATGAAGATGTGGTAGCCGCGATAGGGTTCGAGGTTGCGGTTGACGAAGGTGATCACCTCATCCTGACGGGTCAGGTGCGGGGTGTTTTCGGCCTGGAAGGCTACGGTTTCATCGCGCACCAGCTGGTCGGTGCGGATGCCGTCATGGATCACGTGGATCTTGTCACGGAATGCGGCGGGAAAACTGTCGGCCTGAAATCGGGTGGGGGAGAGCCCTGCATCCCCGATCGCGAAATGCAGGTGGTTGGTGATATTTTTCATCCGGAGGCGCAGCACATCGTCTGCCGTGACCTCTCCTTCAAACGCGGCCTGTTCGGGGCCGTTGTAAAATTCGCAAAACAGGCCCAGCCGCGCTTCGGGCCAGACATCTTTGACAAAAAGGGATTCGCCCCAGCCCGGATGGGCCACGATCACATCCGGGTTGAACCCCTGATCGCGCAGGCGCAGCGCGGCTTTGAAAAAGCTGTGCGCGCGAATGAGGTGGGTATTGGTGTTGGTCAGCCAGGGATGCGGCTGGGTGGCGTTTTTCGGAACATCGAGCTGATAGGGCAGCACCTTCACCCCTTTCCAGACCCGCGCCTCTTTCACCCGCAAGGTCAGCGCCACGCAGTCATGGCCCTGACGGACCAGTTCAGGTGCCAGATGCACAAATTGCCCCGGGAAATTCTGGTGAATGAAGAGAAGTTTCATCTGTGCCTGCCTGAAAACCACTGCGCGTTACTGATAATGGGGTTTGCTTTACATCAGATTATCGCGGCACTTCCCCCTTGAATAGGGCAAGAAGGCTGGACGCCGCCGCGCGTGCCGCTTATCACCGGAAAGAATTTGCGCGAAATGAATGCGAAAGGTCACTGGATGAGCCGCTATACCGCCGCCGACATCGAACCGAAATGGCAAAAGGCCTGGGATGAGGCCGGGATTTTCACCGCCAAGCGGGATGAAACCAAGCCGAAATATTATGTGCTTGAGATGTTCCCCTACCCGTCGGGCCGTATCCATATGGGTCACGTTCGCAACTATACGATGGGCGACGTGATTGCGCGGTATAAATCAAGCTGTGGCTATTCGGTGCTGCACCCGATGGGCTGGGATGCCTTCGGGATGCCCGCGGAAAACGCGGCGATGGCGCAGGGCGGCCACCCCGGCACCTGGACCTATGACAACATCAAGACCATGAAGGGCCAGATGCGCCCTCTGGGTCTGTCGATTGACTGGAGCCGCGAATTTGCCACCTGTGACCCGGAATATTACGGCCAGCAGCAGGCGATGTTCATCGACTTCATGGAAAAGGGTCTGGTTTACCGCAAGAACGCCACGGTGAACTGGGATCCGGTCGACATGACGGTTCTGGCCAACGAACAGGTGATTGACGGCTGCGGTTGGCGCTCCGGCGCGCCGGTTGAACGCCGCGAGCTGACACAGTGGTTCTTCAAGATCTCGGATTACTCGGGCGAGCTTCTGGACGCGCTGGACGGCTTGGACAACTGGCCCGAGAAGGTGCGCACCATGCAGGCGAACTGGATTGGCCGCTCGCAGGGTCTGCAATTCAGCTTTGAACGCGTGGATGGTGGCGACCCGATCGAGGTCTATACGACGCGCCCCGACACGCTGATGGGCGCCAGCTTCGTCGGCATCTCGCCCGATCACCCGATCTCGAAGGCGCTCGAGGCGGAGAACCCCGAGGTTGCCGCCAAACTGACTGAGATGCGCAAGGGTGGCACCACCGAGGAAGCCATCGAAACTGCCGAGAAGCTGGGCTATGACACCGGCATCCGCGTGAAACACCCGCTGGACCCGAATTGGGAGCTGCCGGTCTGGATCGCCAACTTCATCCTGATGGACTACGGCACCGGCGCGATTTTCGCCTGCCCGGCCCATGACCAGCGCGATTTGGACTTCTGCCGCAAATATGACCTGCCGGTGAAAGACACCTTCCTGTCGCTGGACAATCCTGCGCCTGTCGAAAACGAAGCCTTCGTGCCGCCGAAAACCGAAAAGGTGAAATGGCTTGACCACTTCGCCGGGCTGGATGAGGCCACGGGCGAGGAAGCCATCACCGCCACGGTGAAATTCGCCGAAGAGGCGGGCTGGGGCACTGGCGTCGAGAAATTCCGCCTACGCGACTGGGGGCTTTCGCGTCAACGCTATTGGGGTTGCCCTATCCCGGTCGTTCACTGTGACGATTGCGGCGTCGTGGCCGAGAAGAAAGAAAACCTGCCGGTCAAACTGCCCGAAGACGTCTCTTTCGACATCCCCGGCAACCCGCTGGATCGTCACCCGACCTGGCGTGACTGTGCCTGCCCGTCCTGCGGCAAACCCGCCCGCCGTGAAACCGACACGATGGACACGTTTGTGGACAGCTCGTGGTATTACGCGCGCTTCACCTCTCCGAATGCGGCCACGCCGACCGATGCCGAGGACGCAGCCTACTGGATGAATGTCGACCAATATATCGGCGGCATTGAACACGCGATCCTGCACCTGCTTTATTCGCGCTTCTTTGCGCGCGCGATGAATATCTGCGGGCATCTGCCGGACAAAGCGCGTGAGCCGTTCAACGCGCTGTTCACGCAGGGCATGGTGACCCACGCGATTTATAAGAACGATGAGCGCACCGATGAAAACGGTCGCGCGATCTATCACTACCCCGAGGAAGTGGAAGAGCGCGACGGTGCGACGGTGGTCAAAGAGACCGGCGAGAAGATCAAGGTGATCCCATCCGCCAAAATGTCAAAGTCGAAAAACAACGTGGTCGACCCGGTGAACATCATCTCGGCCTTCGGCGCCGATACCGCCCGCTGGTTTGTCCTGTCGGACAGCCCGCCCGAGCGCGACGTGGAATGGACCGCATCGGGTGCGGAAGCCGCCGCCAAATTCCTGTCGCGCGTCTATGCCTCTGCGGTGAAGATCGCCGGGATGGAGGATGCGGACGGCAACGACGAAGAGCTCATTCGCGCCATGCACAAGGCCATCCATGATGTGACCATGGGCATCGAAAGCTTCGGCTTCAACGCCGCCATCGCCAAGCTTTACGCCTTCCAGAACACAATCTCGAAATCGAACGCGGGTGGGCGCGCACAAAAGCAAGCGATGCGCACCATGGCGCAGCTGATGAGCCCGATGACCCCGCACCTGTCGGAAGAGGTCTGGTCGATGCTGGGAGGTGCCGGTCTGGTGGCACAGGCCGCGTGGCCCGTCGCGGACGAGGCCATGCTTGTCTCTGACAGCGTCACCCTGCCCATTCAGATCAATGGCAAACGCCGTGCGGAAATCAGCGTGCCCAAGGACATGGACAAGGCCGAGGTTGAAAAACTTGCGCTGGCCGAGGATGCTGTGGTCAGGGCGCTGGATGGCAAGGCGCCGAAAAAGGTCATTGTTGTTCCGGGACGTATCGTGAATGTGGTTGTCTGATCGCCGCGCATTTCTGTCAGTTCTCCTCGCAGGTGGCGTTGCGGCCTGCGGGTTCACCCCGGTCTATGGGCCGGGCAGCACCGGCGAAGGGTTGCGCGGGGTAATCAGCTTTGCCAGCCCGGACACGCGCGAAGGCTATGAGCTGGTGAAGGCGCTGGAAAGCCGGCTGGGGCGTACATTTGATGGGCCATATCTGCTCAGCTACAAGATCGCCACGCAGACGCAGGACATGGGGGTGACCGCCACGCAGGAGATCACACGCACCCAGGTGCAGGGCACGGTGGCCTATACGGTGACCGAGCGCGCCAGCGGGGCTGTGGTGACCAAAGGGGCGGTGTCCAACTTCACCACCTATTCCTCGGAAGGGTCGACCGTGTCCACTGCGACGGTGGAACGTGACGCCTATCGCCGCCTGATGGTGTCGATGGCGGACATGATCACCACGCGCCTGATGGCCAGCTTTGCGGGTTGGGGGGCATGAAACTCTCTCCTCGTGATGCGGCGCGGTATTTCACCAAGCCCGAGCCCCATCGCACCGGCGTTCTGATCTTCGGCACTGACCCGATGCGGGTGGCCCTGAAGCGGCAAGAGCTGATTGCCGCGCTGATTGGACCGCAGGGCGAGGAGGAAATGCGCCTGACCCGCATCCCCGCGAGCGAGCTGCGCAAAGATCCCGCCATGCTGTCCGATGCGATCAAGGCACAAAGCTTTTTCCCCGGTCCGCGCGTGGCCTTCGTGGAAGACGCCACCGAGCTGGTGGGGGATATCGTGACAAAGGCGCTGGAGGACTGGCAGGAGGGGGATGCTCAGGTGGTGATCACCGCCGGTTCGCTGAAACCCAAAGGAAAGCTGCGCAAACTCTTTGAAACCCACCCCAATGCCTACGCCGCCGGCATTTACGACGATCCCCCCACCCGCGAAGAGATCGAAGCCGATTTCAAGCGCGCCGGGTTGGGAGAGGTGGACCGGGAGGCGATGAATGACCTGATCGGTCTGTCGCGCGATCTGGATCCGGGTGATTTTCGCCAGACCATCGAAAAACTGGCGCTCTACAAGCTGTCGGACCCGACCCCCGTTACCCCGGATGATGTGCTGGCCATGGCGCCCGCATCCACCGAAGCGGAACTGGACACGCTGCTGCATATCGTGGCCGAAGGTAAGACCACTGAGATCGGCCCTGTCCTATCGAAACTGCAGGCGCAGGGCACCCAGCCCGTTGCGCTGTGCATCGGGGCCACCCGCCATTTCCGCGCACTCCATGCCGCAAGCTCCGACCCCGGAGGGGCAGCGCAGGGCATTGGCCGCCTGCGCCCGCCTGTGCATTTCAAGAACCGCGACCGAATGGTGCGACAGGCCCAAAGCTGGGGCACCCATCGACTTGAAAAAGCTCTTGAGGCGCTGATCGAGACCGACCTCGCGCTTCGGTCATCGCAAAAAGCACCACAATTGGCGCTGATGGAACGGACATTGATTCGCCTCGCCATGCTGGGCGGTCGTCGGTAAGGGGCGCTGCCCCTCGGACTGCGTCCTCACCCCGGGATATTTCCGACCAGAAAATGAGGGGGAACCGCTGGCACGCCCGCCCCCTCCGACAAATGTGCCATTCTGTAGCTCTCGCACCAATACCCCGCCTAAAACGTTTCAGGATAAACTTGAAGGACATGTTTATTCCGAAACGCCCACGATATTGATATCTCTTGCGGCGTTTCGATTGTTCCCTGTCTCAGGTTAAAGTCAAAACACTTTAATGGCGCGCGCATATCCGCGCGTTGAAAATGATCCCACCCCATTTTCTGGTTCCCAATATCCCGGGGTGAGGGCGCGCTCGCAGAGCGGGGCCGAGGGGCAGCGCCCCTGACTGCCGAGCGCAGCGAGGCCACCGATAGCGCGCCGAAGCGTAGGCGAAGGCGCCCCTACCCGTTCAGATATTCCGCGGCAGCGCGACCGGCGTGACGCCCAGTGGCCAGACAGGCGGTCAGCAGATACCCCCCTGTTGGGGCATCCCAATCGAGCATCTCACCACAGGCAAAAACCCCCGGAAGGGCACGGATCATAAGGCCTTGATCCAACTCCTCAAACCGCAGCCCCCCCGCCACAGAAATTGCTTCATCCAGCGGGCGCGGCCCCTCATGGTGGACCGGAACCGCCTTGATCAGCGATGCCAGCTGTCCAGGTGCCTGCGGCAAAGGACGGGCAAATTCCTGCAAAAGCGCGATCTGGGCCGGGCCGAGTTTCAACTGTTTGCGCAGATGATTGGTCAGCGTCGCCTTGCCACGCGCTCGGCCCAGACGGGCGGTTACATCCGCGATCTCCCGTTCCGGCACGAGGTCCACGGACAGCGCCGCCCCCTCCCGCAGGGCGCGCGACATCGCATAGATCGCGCTGCCTTCCAGCCCCCGCGACGAGATCACAAACTCGCCCCGAACAGAATGCGCCCCTGCACTTAGCCTGGCCGGTTTGATCGGGTGACCGAAATGTTTCTGCATATGGTCGGACCATTGCACCACAAGCCCGACATTGCTGGGCTGGAACGGGGCAAGGGTAAGGCCTTTTCGCTCCAACCAGGGCACCCAGGCCGCATCGGACCCAAGCCGCCGCCAACTGGCCCCACCCAAAGCGAGGACAGTGGCATCGGGGCAGTCAATGACGCGCCCGTCCGGCGTGTCAAAGATCAGAGCCCCCTCTTCCCAGCCCATCCAGCGCCAGCGGGTTCTGAGCTGCACCCCCAGTTCCCCAAGTTCCGCCATCCAGGCGCGCAGCAGGGGGGATGCTTTCATCACCTTTGGAAACACGCGGCCGGAGGAGCCGGTGAACACCTCCTGCCCCAGGCCGCGCGCCCAGCCCATCACCGCCTCTGGCCCAAAACCTGCGGTGATGTCGCGGATCCTCTCGGACCCGGAATAATTGGCAAGGAACGCCTCAAGCGGTTCATCTTTGGTCAGGTTCAGCCCGGATTTTCCCGCCATCAGGAACTTGCGCGCGGGGGATGGTTTGGCCTCGGCCAAGGTGACCCTGACACCAGCCCGCGCCAATTCCCCCGCCGCCATCAGGCCAGCGGGACCTGCCCCTATGACAAATGCGGTTTTCACGCGGGCAGAGACCCGTTTTTCACACCATCCCTGATCTGCACCACACGTTGTGGGAACGGGATTTCAATGTTGTTTTCCTTGAGCGTTTTCCAGATCTGCACCATCACACGCGGGGTAAACTTGTTGCGCCCGTCGTCAATGCCTTCCACCCAGAATTCCAACGCAAACTCGATCCCGCTGTCACCAAAGGCACGCAGCTCGCAATCGGGCATGTGTTCGGGCGTGTCGGTAAGCACGAAGTCAAGCTCCCCCACCGCTTTTTCCACCAGTTCGGCCACCTGTTCGACATCACTGTCATAGCTGACCGAGAAAGGCGCCTCATACCGGTTGGCACTGCCGGCGTCAGAAAAGTTCACCACGCGGGTGGTGATGAAATGCTCGTTTGGCACCACAATCCAGCGCCCGTCAAAGGTTTCCAGAATGGCTGCGCGGGCGGTCATCTTCACGATGGTGCCTGCCTCACCGCCATCAAGCTCAACATAATCGCCGACGGTGGCCTGCCCTTCGATCAGCAAGATCACACCAGAGATAAAGTTCGACGCGATCTGTTGCAGGCCAAAGCCCAGCCCCACACCAATTGCCCCCCCCAAGACGGCAAGCGAGGTGAGATTCACCCCCATGATGTTCATCAACACCAGGAAAGCCGCGCCAAAAATGGCAATCTCGGCCGCCTTGGCCGCCAGTTCCCGCGTGGCGGGGCGCATGTCTTCTTGCTGTTTGATCAGCTGGGCGGACTGATCATTGGACCAGCGGCCAAACCAGAAGATGATCCCGCCCACCACGGCAAAGCGAATTGCGAAGAGCAGCGAGAAGCTCATGTTGCCCAGCGGCACCACCGCATTGTCGAGCCAGGTCATCGCCGGGTCCAGCAGACCGATCATGTAAAGCGCCGCAACCGGGATCAGAACATATTTGCCAAGCAGTTTCAGGAACGGGTCGGCCAGGATTTCACGGGCAAAGGCGCGCACGGCCAGGAACAGAAAGATGCGCTTGCCCAGCGCAATCACCGCGCCGGATCCGAAAATCGAACGGGTGACCGCCTCACCAATCCCTGTGAACGCAAAGGCCAGAAGGGGCATCATCAGGGGCAGGAACAGGAGCGAAAATTTCATTGCCTTGGCAAAAATGTCGCCCCGCCCTTCTTTCGGCGTGAGGTATTTCAGGATCAGCGGGGTCAGCTTGCCATTGGCATACCGGGCCGCCAGAAACGCCGCGATCAGCAATGCAAATTGCGACCAGGCCGCCGGAGACAGGATCCACCCCTGCACAACCTCCCATACCGGTTCCAGATATCCCCAGATTTTTTGTACGATTTCCGGTTGGTCTTCCATCCCTCACCTCTTGCGCTCATACTCGTGATCAGACTGCATCGAATTTAGACAGGTTGATAGCCCTTTGGCGGGCAAGAACAAGACCTCTGATCCAATTTGCCCATTATGTGGTCGGGCCATTCCACCAGATGCGCAGCAGCGCCGGCACCCTCTGGTGCCAAGGCTGCGGCAACCAAAGCCCCCACCAAAGGTAGGAGCCGGTAGAGGAAAGGGCGCCTTCGCTTACACTCAGGCGCGCTGTTGGTGGCTCACTTCGTGAGCCTGCGAAAAAGCTTCGGTTCTCACCTGAAGCAGGGGAGGACCGAAACGCTTCAGGGGCGCTGCCCCTCGCGCTACGCGCTCACCCCGGAGGATTTGGGCCAAGAAGAAGGACACGTGCTTTCTTCTTGGCACCAATACTCCCGCCGGAGGCATCCCGGAAACCAACACGCAGCGGACGCGGATCAGGCAGGCACCATGGCCTTCATGGCGGCGACGTGATCCGGGCTTTGGCCGCGGGCATGATCGGCCAGATCGAGAGCTGCGATCATGAGCTCGGAGCCATCGACAATGCGATCGATCAGACCCCATGCGAGGGCTTCCTCCGCGAGAATTTTCTGCCCGGCCATGAGGATCATCTTGGCCCGGGCGGGGCCAACCAGCGCCGCCATACGGCCTGGATCGGAAGGTTGCGGCAGGTAGCCCAGCTTCATCACCGGGTAGAAGAATTTGGCCGAGGGCACCGCGATGCGGATGTCACAGGCCAGCGCCATGCCCATGGCCCCACCGGCCAACGTTCCGTTCAACGCTGCAATGGTCAGGCAAGGCGCGTTGGCGATGGCCCCGGAGAGGCGCTCCCAGACATCGTCGGTGGCAAGACCTGCGCGGGCCTCGTCCAGATCGGCGCCGGCCGAGAACACTTTGCCCTCACCGGTCAGAACCAGCACACGGGCATCCCCCGCTGCCTGCTGGGCAATTGCAGCGAGTTCTTCCAGCATCGCTTTGGTCAGCGAGTTTGCCTTGTCCGGGCGGTTGATTGTCACCGTCCAGACCCCATCATCCTTGGTCAGGTTGATCATCCAAATACCTTTGCACGTTGGCGGATCGAGACGTCGCGCAGCGAGATTTCCTCGCCTTTGAACTCATCCGCATCTTCAGAACACATCCACAAAAGCGCGCGCGCCACCCATTCGGGCGGGATGTGATCGTCCCAATTGAGCTGCGCCACGGCATTGATGCCCGAGGATTTGATCTCGCGTTGCATCTGTGTGGCCACGGTGCCGGGCGACAGGCCGATGGCACGGATGCCCTTGCCCGCCCCTTCCTTGTGCAGCGCCTTGGTCATCATATGCACCCCCGCCTTGGAGGCACAGTAATGGGCCCAGCCTTCAAGCGCATTATGGGCAGCCCCCGAACTGATGGTCAGCACCGAGCCACCCCCCTGTGCCGCCATGATCGGCATCACGGCGCGCATGCCGTAATAGACCCCCTTGAGGTTCACGTCGATCACATGGCCCCATTCGGCCGGGTCGCTGGTCATCATTGGGCCAATCGGCTCGATCACGCCGGCATTGTTGATCAGCACATCTATGCGGCCAAATTTCTTTACACCCGCATCCACGGCCGCCTTGACGTCCGCCCATTTCGACACGTCGCAGGGCACGGCAAGTGCGCGGTCTTCCCCAATTGCCCTGGCAATGGCGCTGATCTGGGTCGCTCCGCGCGCGGTCAGCACGACATTGGCCCCCGCGCCCGCAAAAATATGGGCGCTTGCTTCCCCGATCCCACGGCTTGCACCGGTGATCAGAACGGTTTTTCCGGTCATATCCAACATGTTGCCCCCCTTCTTTGGGTCAAGAGTAACCCAGTCACCGAGGCGTGACCAGACGGGATGATGACCACCGCCCCCATCGTGGCCCTTGCGAGACACCGGCCCAGCGTTTACCTGAATGGGAAGCAAATGAAGGAGCGCCCATGACCCGGCCCGACACGGACAATTCCAAGCTTGAGACCCTGACCGAACAGCTTCTGGCCGCGGCACGGCGCGCGGGGGCCGATCAGGCGGATGCGCTGGCGGTAGATGGCACCTCGGTGTCCATCGACGTGCTGGGCGGCAAGCTGGAACATGCGGAGCGGTCCGAGGGGGTTGATATTGGTCTGCGGGTCCTGATCGGTCAGCGGCAGGCCATCGTCTCGGCCTCGGACACGTCCGCCGAAACAATCGCGGCGATGGCCGAACGCGCAGTGGCGATGGCAAAAGAGGCCCCCGAAGATCCGCATATCCGGCTGGCGCGGGGTGATGAGCTTGCGAAAGAATGGGATCTGGCCGCGCTGGAGCTGGCGGATCCGGCCAATGAGCCGGACCCGGCGGAGCTTGAGCGTGATGCGGCTGAGGCCGAAGCGGCAGCGCTTGCCGTGAAAGGCGTGACACAGGTGTCATCGGCCTCGGGCGGGTATGGGCGGCACCAGTTCCACCTGATGACCTCAAACGGGTTTTCTGGTGGGTATGGGCGCACCAACCGGGGCACTTCGGTGGTGGCAATCACCGGGGAAGGCGCCAATATGGAACGGGACTATGCCGGGGAAATGCGGGTGTTTCAGGCCGACCTTCCCTCTCCCGAAGAGATCGGCACCAAGGCGGGGGAACGCACGGTTGCCATGGCCGGGGCGAAGAAACCCCCCACGGGTGCTTTTCCGGTGCTGTATGACGAACGCGTCTCGGCCTCGCTGATCGGGCATCTGCTTGCCGCCACCAATGGGGCGATGATTGCGCGCGGATCCAGCTGGGCGCGGGATCTGCTGGGCAAAGAGGTGCTGCCCGCTGGGCTCGACCTGATCGAAGACCCGCTGCGCCCACGGATCACCGGATCGCGGCCATTTGACGGCGAAGGTCTGGCGACCCGCCGCCGCAAGATCATTGACGCGGGCGTGCTGACCGGCTGGACGCTGGATCTGGCCACGGCAGACAAGCTTGGGATGGAAAGCACGGCAAGTGCATCACGCGGCACCTCCTCACCGCCCGGCCCGTCGATTTCCAACGTGGCCCTGACACAGGGCCCACAAAGCCGCGAAGACCTGATCCGCGAGATGGGGACCGGGCTGATCGTCACCTCGATGATCGGATCAACCATTAACCCGACCACAGGGGATTATTCGCGCGGGGCGTCCGGGTTCTGGGTGGAAAACGGCGAGATTGCCTATCCGGTCAATGAATGCACCATCGCGGGCAACCTGATCGAGATGCTGCGCACCCTCGTGCCCGCCAATGACGCCGAACCGCATCTGAGCCGCCTGGTGCCCAGCCTGCTGGTGGATGGCATGACACTTGCGGGGGCGTAAGTGGGCGACCTCGACCTTCTGATAAAGGCAGCACGTGCGGCGGGCGAGATCTCGATGGGGTTCTTTCAGGACGACCCGGAGATCTGGCACAAGGAGGGCGGCCAGGGTCCGGTGACCGAAGCCGACCTCGCCGTTGACCGCATGCTGCATGGCGAATTGCTGGCGGCGCGCAATTACGCGTGGCTGTCCGAGGAGACCGAGGATGACAAGGCGCGGCTCGATGCTGAGCACGTGTTTATCGTCGACCCGATCGACGGCACGCGCGCCTTTATCGAAGGGGCCTATCACTGGTCCCATTCGCTGGCTGTGGCCAAGGGCGGAATTGTGCAGGCCGCGGTGGTTTACCTGCCCGCCGCTGACAAGCTGTATGCTGCCGAACGGGGCAAGGGGGCCACGTTGAACGGCGCGCCACTGCGCGTTTCCGGCCGGCGAGATATTGACGGGGCCACCGTGCTTGCCGCCAAACCCAATCTGGATCCGTGGTTCTGGAAAGGGGCCAAGGCCCCGCCGGTGACCCGCGCCTTTCGTTCATCTCTTGCCTATCGTCTGGCTTTGGTGGCCGAAGGGCGGTTTGACGCGATGATGAGCCTGCGCGGCACCTGGGAATGGGACATTGCCGCTGGCAACCTGATTGTCGAAGAGGCTGGCGGCGATGTGAGCGACCGCCGCGCGGGGCTTGTGCGTTTCAACAATCCGACCCCGATGATCAATGGCCTGGTGGCCGGGAACCCCGACATTCACCACGCCCTTGTCGCAGGGTTACTTTGATCAGATCTGGTAAGGTTTTGTTAGAACTAACATTCAATAAAATTTGGCTTTGCGGATCAGATATCAGACGCTAACACTATAGGCACCGAATTTGAGAAAGGTGCCTGCTTTGACTGATCCGAAGACCTCCCCCGCCCCTTCTGCAAACCGCCGTCCCCTGACCCTGCGCGATGTCTCCGAAGCCTCCGGCGTCAGTGAGATGACGGTCAGCCGGGTGTTGCGCAATCGCGGGGATGTCAGTCAGGCCACACGGGAAAAGGTTCTCGCCGCTGCAAAGGAACTGGGTTACGTGCCCAACAAGATTGCCGGCGCGCTGGCATCACAACGGGTAAATCTGGTTGCGGTGATCATCCCGTCGCTGTCGAACATGGTGTTTCCCGAAGTGCTGACGGGCATCAATCAGGTGCTGGATGAAACCCCCCTGCAGCCGGTGTTCGGCGTGACCAAATATGACCCGGAACGCGAAGAAAAAGTGCTTTACGAAATGCTGTCCTGGCGTCCCTCCGGCGTGATCATCGCAGGGTTGGAACACAGCGAAAACGCCAAGGCGATGCTGCGCGCGGCTGGAATTCCGGTGGTGGAAATCATGGATACGGACGGGCCTGCCATCGACGCCTGTGTCGGCATTTCACATCGCCGCGCCGGCCGGATGATGGCCAAGGCGATCCTCAAGGCAGGCTATCGCAATATCGGCTTTCTCGGCACCAAGATGCCGCTGGATCACCGCGCCCGCAAAAGGTTTGAAGGCTTCACCGAGGCGCTCGCGAAAGAGGGCATCGAGATCATGGATCAGGAGTTTTATGAGGGCGGATCTGCGCTGGCCAAGGGGCGCGAGATGACCGAGACCATTCTGACCCGCTCCCCTGACCTGGATTTTCTGTATTATTCCAATGACATGATTGGCGCCGGTGGGCTGCTTTACTGCCTTGACAAAGGCATCGACGTGCCGGGCAAACTGGGGCTTGCGGGCTTTAACGGGGTGGAGTTGCTGGAGGGCCTGCCGCGCCGGTTGGCCACAATGGATGCCTGCAGGCTTGAAATCGGGCGCGCCGCGGCCAAAATCATCGCCGAACGCGCCCAGGATGGCGGGGTTGCCGGTGGCGAACGGGTGGAACTTGCGCCCAAGATCGAACCTGGCGAGACACTGAAGCGGCGCTAGACATCCCGCGCCCTGCAGATTAGACGACTGGCAGGCACCAACACGGCCCCGTGGCTCAACTGGATAGAGCAGCCCCCTCCTAAGGGGCAGGTTGCAGGTTCGAATCCTGCCGGGGTCGCCAAAAACTCCTGAAAAATATGGCTTATTTACAGGACGTTGTGCGGAAGCTTGCAAAAAGGCCCGTGAGCTTTCAGGCCGAAATCGGCTGAAACGGCCGATTTCTCGTACAAAACCTGTACAAAATTCGCACGTTTGTGCGTATTTCGGGGGGCGATCATGAGCCGCCATAGCTTTGATCCCGAAATCGCCGGACGTGTTGGTCTAAACGCGGCGGTGATTTTCCAGAACATCACCTTCTGGATCGAGAAGAACCAAGCCAACCGTCGCAACCTGCGCGACGGGCGGTATTGGACCTACAATTCGATCTCGGCCTTTGGCGAGTTGTTCCCCTATCTGAGCGAGAAGCAGATACGAACAGCGCTCGAAAAACTGGTCAGTGCAGAGCTTATCATCAAGGGCAATTTTAGCGATGATCGCTATGACCGAACCTGTTGGTATGCCCTGGGCAACTCCATTTGCCCAAATGGGCAAATCGACACGACCGAAAGGGAAAATGATGCATTTGCCCCTGAGGGCAAACCGTCTGCCCCAGAGGGCAAATCCTATAAGAACAGATATAAACCATATCAAAAACCAATTCCTTCGCACGCAAAGGCGGCGGTGGAGGATGAGATTTCAGAGAAGATTTTGTGCGCCTATCCCGAGGATCGCATTCGCGGCAAAGCGGTTTGCATTTCACAAATCCGCCAAGCGTTGGCCGACGGAGTGGATGCCAAAGACTTAGAGGACGCCGTGCGGTCCTATGCGATCGAGAGCGAAGGCTTCACCCGCTCGAAAGTGTGCTTCTCCGACAACTGGTTCAGCTCTGGCCGCTGGCTAAAATACCTTCACGACGTCGAGGAGGCACGAGAAACAGGTAAAGCCAAAGAGGCCGAACTGCTGAAAGGCTTGGCCGATTGGGTCACGGACCGCCATCCGTTATGCCGCCACATCACACCCGGCCAAGTGACCGCTTTGCTGGCTGCAAACCTGGTCAGCCCTGCTGAAATCGAGGCGGCGGGGCTCAGAGCATGAGTGCGACCGATGCCCACAAAGAGCAGAGAGCAAGGTTACCCACCGATTACATCGGCGGGACTTGTGAGGGGCGGCAAGCCTCCCCTTCAAACCCCAACCAGACGCGCGCAAGCGGCGTCAAAGAGGGCCTTTCCGAGAGTGTGATCTTTCGATGCACCCCGTCCGAAAAGGCAGCGCTTGTGGCCAAGGCGCGCGCCGCTGGCCTGCCTAATGCCACGCTGATGCGAGAGGCCTTGGGGCTGGTCGAGGCACGTCGGCGCAAGCCCGTCCCTCGCGTTGATCCGAAGCTGACCTTTGCGATTGCCCGTGTGGGCGGCAACCTCAATCAGCTCTCCCGTTGGATCAACAGCGCGGTCAAATCCGGACGTGCGAGCCAGATCGATGCCCTCAGGGTCGCGGCACAGCTGGTGGTCATCGAGCGGCAGTTGGCGCAGATCGTGGCGGCGTACACTGGCGGTGACGCTTGATCATCTCGTTCTTCTCCACTGGCACCGGTAGCGGTGCGGCCCCCGTTGAATACCTGACCGCGCGCGAAGTTCTAGCCTATGACGAGAACCGCAATCTGATCCGCGACGACAACGGCCAGCCGCAAACCAAGATCCGCGACCCGCTGCCCGAGGTGCTGCACGGCAATCCAGACCAGACCCGCGACCTGATCGACGCGAGCCCCAACAAGTGGAGCTACACGGCGGGTGTGATCAGCTTTGCCGACAACGACTATCCCAGTCCCGACGCCCAGCAAGAGGCCATTGAGCTATTTGAGGCTCTGGCCTTTGCTGGACTGGACAGGGATCAATACGATTGTCTTTGGGTGCGCCACTCACACGAGGGCAATGTCGAGCTGCACTTCTGCGCGCCACGCCTTGAGCTTAGCACGGGCAAGGCGCTGAACATCGCGCCGCCAGGCCATGAAAACGCCTTTTCCAGCCTGCGCGATCTTTTGAACAAGACGCACGGTTGGGCAGACCCTTTGGAGCCAGAACGCGCTCGCGAAGTGAGGGAAACGATTGAAGCGCCGACGCGCGCGCAAGGTCGTGAGGCGCTGCACGATTGGATCCTCGATCAGATCAGCGTCGGAAGCATCACTGACCGCGCCAGCATGATCGATGCGCTCACCGAAGCAGGCTTCGATATCCCCCGCGCCAACAAGAATTACATCACCGCCAAAGACCCCGACACCGGCGAGCGCTGGCGTTTGAAAGGAGAGATTTTCCATGACGACTGGCAAGCCGAACCGCCTCGCCGAGAAATTGAACGCGGACCTAGAGACAGTACGCAGCGATCACGCCGCCTTGATGGCATCTCAACTCGAGAGCTTCAGGAGCGATTTCAGCAGCATTGCGACCAGCGCGCTGCATACAATCGAAACCGATATCAGGTTCTTTCTGAGCGACAGCAAGAGCGAGTTGGAGAGGCGGAGCGACACGATCCGGCGCTGGCTGACGATTTCGCCCTGGGTGATAATGGGGATGGTTTCAGCCTGGATCGCGACGGTGCTGATGGCGAGTTGGTTGTGGACGGGTTTGATCACGCGCTCGGAGATGACGAGGCTTGGCCTGACCCGGATCGAACGGTCCGGGCAGACATGGGTGACGCTGGACCCGAACCGGACCGAGCTGAAGACCTGCACGATGGCGCAAACGCCAATCATCTGCATCGAGATAAAGGAACCTTAGATGACGCAGACACCTACAACACCCCTGACAGCATTGGAGCGCGAATTGCTCGCATCCGTCGAGCGGTTGGTGACGGCCTGCGAGAGCTCGGCCAAGGAATTGAACGCCTTGGAGAAACGCTCGTCCAGCAGGATCGAAAGCAAGGTGAATGGCTTGGCGCATTGCGTGGCGCTATTGATGAAATCACATCTCACGTCCGTCACCACATTAGCCGACTTGCTGCGCGAGGAGCAGAACTACGATACGCTTCATGCGGGATTAGAGACCAGCTGGAAATTAGCGAAAGACGCCGAGAAACGGCTGAACGAGAACTAGCTACGCGGAGTCGGGATCAAAGGCTGACGCATTAGATGCTGCGCAAAAGCGGATCTTTTTGATTCGCTGACCGTTTGCTTTGTCGTTACTAGCCGTTTGGCACGGGGGAGCAGGTTCGCTACCCGTGTGAGTTCACCTCTGATCGACTGCGTAAGTCGACCTGTAAACGACAGCTATTACCGGCCGAAAGAGATACACAATGCGGTATGTCGGGTACGGGCAAGAATGCAATTGTATTGTGTAGCGTTACACGATACAATTGCCATTAAGTAATTCGCTTTGGAGTGAGTCATGTCGAGCAAGTTGGCCAAACCCGACCATCCCGGTCGGTACATCAAAAGCAAAGTCATCCCGAAAGGCTTGAACGTAACCCAAGCCGCCAGGGCGCTTGGTGTCGGACGGCCAGCTCTTTCGAATCTCCTAAACGGCAACTCAAGTCTTTCGAGTGAAATGGCCATGAAACTCGAGAAAGTATTTGGTGTAAGCGCGAGTGAACTGCTTGCGATGCAGAGTGATTTCGATGCCGGAATGAGTGCGGCGACGACAAGCATGAACACTGTAAGGAGCTTCGTGCCGCCGTTTGCTGCCCCAAAGGCAAATGACATCGAGCAGTGGGCAAACAATTTGGATTCACGCTCCAAGTTAGCGGCGTTGTTGAGGATGCTAGTTCACTCGACCTGTGATGGTCTTCAGAAAGTGGATTTCCCAGCTCATGACGACTCCCAGCGTCCCGGCTGGGACGGAGAGGTCGAGACGCCGACGGGTAATCCGTGGGTGCCTACTGGCGCGTCCGGCTGGGAGTTCGGAACAAACCGGAATATCAAAGAGAAAGCGGACGGCGACTTTTCAAAGAGCGTAAAAGCAATCTCAAAAACCCAAAGACTTAAAACGACATTTGTCTTTGTCACGCCCCGGCGTTGGCCAGGAAAGGATGCATGGAAAACAGCACAGCTGGCCAAAAAACAATGGAAAGATGTTGTCGTCCTGGACTCCAGCGATCTTGAGCAATGGATGGAACAGTCCATTCCTACTCAGGTTTGGTTTGCCAACGAAAGCGGCAAAGACTTTCGTGGTACGAAGTCACTGGAACGTTGTTGGGTGAAGTGGAATGCAGACTGCGATCCAGCCTTCACAACACAGATTTTCGACGAAGCGTCAATTATCGCCGGTAAGAAGCTCCTTGCACATCTGAGAGGGGCGGATCGAACACTTCGGATCGCGACAGACTCGGTACTCGAAGGTCTTGCGTTCGTTTACGCGATGTTGAGCGGTGACGACCCTGAGCTTTCAGCGATACGCGACCGCGCTGTTGTCTTCTCCGAAACCGGGCCAATCACTGAACTTGCCAGCAAGTCATCTCACTTCATACCGATTGTTACCAACCGTGAAACTGAGGTGGAACTGGCTGAGACCGGGGCACGCCTTGGCGGAATATCCATCGTGCCGCGTACGATGGTACAAAGCGAAGCAGATATTGTTCTTGATACCCTTAGCGGAGAAGCCTTCCGCGAAGGTCTCGAATCGATGGGGCTCGGCGGCGATGAGATAGAGCGTCTAAAGAACGAGTCAGGACGGTCGCTTACGGTACTACGCCGCCGCCTGGCAAGAGATCAGGCAATCAAGTCACCTGCTTGGGGCTCTGACAAAGCACTGGCGCGTTCCGTGTTTCCTTTCATGCTGGCAGGTGCATGGAAGAGTGATAACGAAGCTGACCGAATTGTCCTTTGCCATCTGATGGGTGAGGACAGTTATGCCGAGGTCGAGAGGAAACTCGGTGATCTTTTACCTGTCGAGAGTGCGCCTGTCTGGTCGATAGGTTCCTTCCGGGGGATCGTATCCAAGATTGATGCCCTCTACGCGGTGCATCAGTGGGTGACGGCAGAGGACCTTGAACGCTTCTACCAGGCAGCCGACCTTGTGCTTTCGGAGCCCGATCCCTCACTCGAACTTCCAGAAAGCGAACGCTGGGCGGCAAGTATCCACGGTAAGACCCGCGACATATCTTCTGCGCTGAGAGAAGGCATTGCCGATAGCCTGGTTATTCTGGCGATCCACGGCAAAGGACTTTTCAGGGGCCGACTGGGTGTGGATACGCAATCTCAGGCAGCGCTACTCGTGAGAAAGCTCTTCGCTACCATGGACGGCGAGACGATGGAGTCTCAGTCCGATGAATTCCAGCGATATGCGGAGGCTGCTCCAGAGGAATTCCTGAGCATAATCGAGTGCGACTTGGCGAGAAATGATCCGAGTACGCAAGTCTTGATGCGCCCGGTCGATGACCCCCTGTTTTCGAGCAATCCACGGGTTGGTTTATTTTGGGCGCTGGATTTGTTGGCATGGTCTCCGGAATACCTGCAGCGTGTCGTGGATGTACTTGCAAGGCTTAGCGAACTGGAGCCCGAGGATCGCAGCGGCAACAGCGCAATGCAAAGCCTGCTTTCGATCTTCCGTAGCTGGATGCCCCAGACCTCTGCCTCCGTAGAGCAGCGGATCGCAGTCTTGAATCAATTGGTGAAGCACTATCCAGAAGTCGGATGGGCGGTTGCCAGGGACCAATACGACGTGCGGTCACGCACCGGCCAGTACAGCGTTAAGCCAAAATGGCGTGACTATGCCTTTGGGAGCGGCGAAGTGGTAACCAACGCAGAGCGCTGGAAATTCGAGGAACACTGCCTTGAGGTCGCCCTTTCTTGGGCGCCTATGACAAGAGAGAAACTTGCCGATTTGGTGGATAGCCTTGAGGGTTTCGGAGAGGACTATCGTGCGCGCGTATGGGAGCGCGTAGTAGATTGGGCAAAAGAGGCCACCGACGAGGATCGCGCATGGCTAAGGGAGCAAATCCGCGTGGGTGTCAGTAGGAGTGCCCGCCGCCTTAGCAAGAAGGGAGCGCCTAAGACGGCCACGAAGGCCAAGGTGAGCAAGGCGCGCGATATTTATGATGAGTTGGAGCCCAGCGATATCGTCTGGAAGCACGCATGGCTTTTCAAGAATTCATGGGTAGAGAATTCGTGGGAAGATATCCATGACGATGAGCACGATTTCGAGGCGCGAGATGTGCGCATCGCCAAACAACGAAAAGCGGCTGTAGAAGCTGTGTTGGCGCAAGAAGGTGTCCCCGGAGCGGTGCGCCTTGCCCTATCTGGGAACGCTTCGCACGTAGTAGGGAACAACCTCGCACAGATCATGAGCTCCGAGAAGGATCAACTCGCCTTCATTCGGCGCATCATAGACGATCCCGAGTTCTTGGCATCGACGAAGCTACAGTTCTTGCTGGACGGGTTCTTTTACTCGTTGGGTGACGAAAAGGCAGTCGGCTTTATCGATGAACTGCGCGGTGAATTGAGCGATGATCAGCTCGTGCGCCTCTTCTGCCTTTGCCGCTTTGGACAGACAGTTTGGGACGCGGTAGATGCTTCAAGCCCGGCGGTGTCCAAGGGGTACTGGAAGGCCGTGTCCGCACACTGGGCGATGCAGACAGAAGATGAGCTGCGCTACGCTGTAACAAAGCTCATCGAAGCCCGCCGCGGTCTAACTGCGTTGCAGTTCGTTCATCTGGACCTGAAGAGCATCGAGTCCGAGCAGCTCTACGAAATTCTACAGGCTCTTCCCCGAAGCGATGAAGCAGATCTGAGAGCATCCTCAATGGACCGTCACTCTATTGAGGAGGTGTTCAAGATCCTCAATTCTCGCGGAACAATTGGGCGTGAGAGAATGGCCGGTCTTGAGTTCCTGTATCTGGAGGTCTTCAGGTTCGATAGGGGGCGTATCCCTAACCTTGAGGCCGAGGTGAATGACAACCCGTCTCTCTTCTGCGAGGCCATACGTATGGCCTACAGGGGCAAGGATGATCCCAGAGATGTGGAACTTACTGAGGAACAGAAGTCGGCAGCCAGAAACGCGAACACATTTATTGATGCGCTTTCATCAGTGCCTGGCATTGATGAGCATGGGGTCATTCAGGCCGAGAAGTTGAAGGAATGGATTATCGAGGCAAGGCGCATCAGCGAGAAGACAGGTCATCGCGCCATGCTTGACTATCAGATTGGGGAAATTCTAGCACACGCGCCTTTGGCGGAAGACGGTTCGTGGCCCTGCGAGCCTGTCCGAGAGGCTGTTAACGATCTTTATACCGTCGAGATAGAGCGGGGCGTCACAATCGGACGTTATAATGCGCGCGGTGCGACCTGGCGAGGTGAAGGGGGCGCGCAAGAGCGTGAGCTAGCAGAACAGTATGAGAGCTGGGCTCAAGCATGCGAGTTCGATCACCCACGCATGGCGAAAATTCTGCGTGAAATGGTTCGCAAGTACATCGCTGAAGCCGAGTGGCATGACAATGAAGCCATGATCCGCAGACGCATGCGTTACTAGCGGTCGATTGGAAATCGCGTTCTTAAGCGCGCGTGGGAGAGCAACGGAGATGACGATCTTACCATTACCGGTTTAAGATGACTTGGCGGCGCTTCTTGAACGAGTGGAAAGGGCACTCCCTGCACCAACCTTCGCGAACTAAAGCGGTTGAATTCAGGGAGTAGTCCCGTCAAAAGAGAAACACCAGGTGGGGGCTCGCCCGACCTGGTGCTCTAATCTGATGTCGACGGCGCGTAGCAAATGCCAGTGGGGCCAGTTCGACTGCTCTAGAAGGGTATGTATCGCCGCGATGGCCGAGAGTCAAGTTCCATACCCGTACGATGCGGCAACGATCGCTTCACTCAAGGCGTCGCTTTCTGAGCCAAGATTCGCAACCTACCTCGCGAAAGCCAGTGGCAATGAGGCTTTCGCGTTCGCGCTATACCTTTACAACGCAAGGCTTGCAAAATCGTTCCTTTTTCCGCTTAGCGTAGCGGAAGTGACCCTGCGCAATACCGTGGATGGCGTCCTGCTTCAGCTTTTTGGGGCTGATTGGCATCGGGATGCTAACTTTCGTGATACAGTTTTGACACCAGAAAGCCTGAGCGCCTTGGATAAGGCAATGCAACGAGCTCGGTCAATAGAGCGCGGCAAGGTGATAGCGGAACTCACCTTTGATTTCTGGTCAAACCTGTTTCGTAACGAATACGCAGGTCTTTGGCGAACCAAGGCCAATGTCGCGTTTCCGGGCCTTGCCCATGGTGAGGGGCGACATGAAATCCAGTCGCTTGTCAGAGAGATCAACCGCCTGAGAAACAGGGTCGCGCATCATGAGCCAATTCTGGACATGAACGTCCCTGACCTGCATTCGAAAATCATCAAGCTGGTGGAACTTCGGAGCAAAGCCACGGCCGACTGGATGCGGCATCACTCAACCGTGAGTATTGTGATGCGCAGCCGACCAAATCTGGCAGGATCCGCGCCTGTCACCTTGGCGAGTAGAGCTGATCTGAGGTTCGAAATCGTCGATCCGACTTCCACGCTCGTCAGATTGGCGAGACAAGAGGCGCAAACATGTGCAGCATTCGTTTGCATCGATCAGGGCGATGTTGTTGGTGCAATCACCCACCAGCAACTGGCGCATTATATAGCGGCCAAAGCCTTGGAAATGGATGGCATGATCGACTTAGGGGACCACACAGTCACAGACATCTTGAATAATCCATCAGTCGCGGACGGCTTTAAGGTAATGCTGGCAGGATCGTCGTTCTTTGATGCCGTCAAAGTACTGAAAGAACCGAAGACGCGTGTCGTCGTCGCCGTGAACTCAGATGATGGATTGCCAGTCGGAGTAGTATTGCGGGCCCACAGGCGATACTGACTCACAATTCAGGTTTCGTGTTCCGTGCGTATCCGTCAAACGGCACCAATCAACGAAAGACTGCTTTGCGGAAGTTGCTATGCAGCGTTGGATGCGCTTCCAGATTTACCTTTTTGTGCGGTCAATGAATACATCCCAGATAGTTTTCCCCGAAGCGGTTCATTGCGACAGTAGCAACTCGTTCGTTAACGCTCTCATCAATGAATAACCCCCAAGGATAAACGTCGACGTTTGCTAGGTCGAAATCGTCTTTTGGGTTCGGCTTGTTTTGGCTGAGAAATGCGTAGCGGATCCCTGCCCACATCTCGAAGCCGAGCTCGACCTCGAGGCCATCATATACGCTGTCGCCAGGGGCGTTAACGATTACCTTTTTGGCAATGTCACCGAGTGCTTCCAACAGCATAATGCTGCACGTATGGGCCATAATGTCCGCAAGTTGGATACCCATGACCGCCTTGGAATCCTGTTCAAAGTGGAAGATGCAGCCTGCGAGCTCCGGATCGCCTGCAACTAAAGCCTCGGCCGCACTTTTATGTTTGAAGAGGCCTTCATCAAAGAAGACCTCATGCTGCCGCCCCTCGAGCAAGGGATGCTTCAGTGCGCTACGCAATAGCGTCAACGAAGCTGGGCCTAATTTCCTAGTGTCTTCTTCACTATCTACAACGCACAGGGCCATTCGGCAGTTGCGTGCGATAAAGTGCTTCAAGCTGTCACGCAGCGCTTGAAGATCATTGTGATCTTTCATTGTCGCTGAAGACTTGAATTCGAACGTGCTCGGATCGAAGCCATGCTTACGGAAAAGGACGCCCATTTCCTCTGTGGGATCCACATCGCAAATGGCGAATGCGGCAAGTGAGAATCCGGATCTATGATGCTTGCTGTCGTCTAAAAATAGATAGGCCATTACTGCTTAAAACAATTCTCTCTGTGCCAGGTTACAAACTCAGTCCTTGGCCGGTTGGCGAGGCGGTCCGGCACCAAGATCTTGCCGGACGAGTTGATCATCGATGTTACGGCTTCGATATCGTTGCTCTGGCGGGAAACCAGAATAGTTAGGTCGTCTGCCAACCCAACGAGGCCGCGATCAAACATCCAATGCGCTGTTCCAGACAAGGCGAGCCCATTGCTCACGATATCAGGGCCGTCGTGCTCTACGGGTCTGATATGAGCGGCTTCCACCTCTGCACGACCGCCGCCATTGATCAGACGCAAGCCCGTAATGGCACACCGTTCGCCGTAGGCGCGCAGGACATTCTTCCTGAAGTTTCGGTCGCGAACCGCGCGGTTGGTCAGCTGGTTGACGCGTTCCCGTGCGGGCATGTGCTGGAAAGGTGTTTGCGCGTCCTGAAACCCTGGCGACTGCATCGTCTCGCCCACGCGGGGCAGGATGTCCTCATCTCGTCCAAGACCACGTTCGACTATTCGGGCAAAGTCTTCAGCTGAAAGGGTTCTTACTGCGGCTTGTGCGCGTCCGGATATCTTGCCTTGATCGTTCAGTAATCCTCTTTCGATGATTGAATTCTCGTCCCGGAATGAAACTGGGTCGCCGAAATCAAGATACGTTCCCGGCTCGATCACCGCCAAGAACATGTTCTGCTTCCTAGGATCCGGAATGATCTCCTGGACTTTGGCGACCGCAAAGTACCCTTTGGTCTCTTTGACCTTGCTTGGCTCCAGGTAGACGATCCAATCCCCTTGGCACTGTTGGGCACGTGAAAGGTATTGCTTGGGAAACTGATATCGCTCCGACGGAATGTCGTCGTAGATCGAGTCGCTGCGATGGATGAAGATACCGAAGGCCATCGGATCACCCGTGTTGAAGACGTTCCAGTCTTCGATCGGCCGCGCGTAGGGTCAGCACCGCACCTGTCAAAAATGGAAGTGCCAAGCCTGCTGCAGCGATTGCAAAAATCATGATGGTGGCCAAAACCGAGTATTCGGCGGTCTGTTGTGCCAGTGATAGTCGACCCAAGCCAATTAAGTAGAACACACTGGTTCCCAGGAAGATCAGGTAAAGCGGCCCGAAGGGTTCGATCACCTCACGGCGAGTGCGCTCCAAGACCGAATGCCGCAACATGTTCCAGCGTTTGCTTGCCTTGTTCACCAGATTACTCCCTTACCAGCTCGATCCATGTGTGCACGTCATCATCCGTCACTTCACGGCCTTCGACATGCGATTGATACCAGCGCGCGACGATGGCCCCGCGCTTTTCGCTTTTGATTTTTATGCCCTCATCGGTGAGGTGTTTATCCAGCGAGCTTTCGATGTGCTTGAGGGCCTCGAAATCATGCCCAGCCCGAATGGATTTTGTGCCGAGTAGCAGCCAGGCGACGTCAATATTATAACGGCTTTGCATCTTGACGAGGGCCTCTACCGGGACACCGCGTTTGCCTTTTTCGTAGCTGTGGTAGGCACGATGTGACACGCCAATGGCTTCAGCCATAGCAGCCTGTGAGACGCCTATTTCATTGCGACAGATCGCGAGGCGAGCGCCAATCTCTGCAAACAATTCAGCATCATCTCGCACCATGCAAGTTTCCTAATTGACGGGTGCGCAATTTTGTATAAACATAGCACAAAATGACGCATATTTACGTTTTCACCCATCTGACCACGTCAGAAGGTGCAGAACAAGCGATTCCATGCGTGTCGCCGATTCAACTTAAGCGGACAAGGACGACTGAAATGGCAGAGACCAACTATTCAGACAGCTCTCAGATCCTGGGGCTTGGAAAAACGCCCGCGCAGTGGGTCGAAGTTATGGCCGGAATGGGGATCGATATTTCAGAACGTACGTTGCGCGAACGCGCCAATGAGACGGGCGCATTTTATCGCCTTGGGCGGACCATGCTGATCACGCCCGCTCAGATTGATACGATTTTTGAAGGAGGCCAGTCATGCCGCTCCAAATTTACAAGAGGGGCCGTGTCTACTGGGCCAAGGGGTGGATTGAATACAACGGCAGGCCAATCGCCGGCCCATACCGGCGAAGCACTAAGGCATCTACAGAAGAGGGCGCACGGGACTGGATAAACCATGAGACCGAACGTCAGATCCGTCGCTATGTCGTGGGTGACGAGCCGAGTAAGACGTTTTCCGATGCAATCATGCTCTACAACGCGTCCCCCAAGGCGGCGAAGCAGTTGATCCCTATTGTCGAAGCAATCGGCGACCTGTCGTTAAGTGCAATTTCCGGAGCTTTGCTGAAGAGCCTTGGGCCGAAACTGAAACCCAAAGCGTCGACCGATACTTGGTGGCGTGAAATCGTGACGCCCGCGAGTGCGGTCATCAACAATGCGCACGAGTTGGAGGGCACGCCCCTCATCCGGGTTAAGCCTTACGACAATTTTGAACGGATCGCCCAGGACAAGCGGCGGGGGAAGCTTAGCCGCGTAGAGCGCACGCCAGCTGACAAGGAATGGATCGAGGCATTTTGCCGTGCCGCTGATCCCTACAACGCCGCGCTGGTCCGGTTCATGTTTGAGACGGCGGCACGGATCGATCAGGCCGTGTCATTGTGTCTGACGTCAGCGCTTGTGGGACAGATTTGAGGTTTTCGTAACGGAGGATTTCTGGTTCATCGCAGCCATTATGGAGCGAAGATGAACAAGAAATCCGGAACATCGAAGGACGCGGCTGACAAGCTGGTCAAAGGCATCCGCCGCAAGACGCGCAAACAGTATTCAGCCGAAGAGAAGATCAGGATTGTGTTGGCGGGTCTGCGCGGCGAGGAAAGCATTGCCGCGCTGTGTCGCCGGGAAGGCATCAGCGAGAGCCTGTATTACACATGGTCGAAGGAATTCCTAGAAGCGGGCAAGCAGCGTCTGGCCGGTGATACCGCGCGCCAGGCGACCTCGCCTGAGGTCAATGAACTGCGCTCAGAATCAGCGGCGCTCAAGGAGGTCGTTGCTGAACTGACCCTGGAAAACCGTCTGCTCAAAAAAAGCATGATCGGGGATGGGGAGTACGAGGTATGAGGTATCCCGCAACGGAAAAGCTGGAGATCATCCGCACTGTCGAAGCTTCGCATCTGCCTGCCCGTCAGACGCTGGCGATGCTCGGCATACCCACCACAACCTATTATCGTTGGTATGACCGCTGGACCGAAGGTGGGCTTGACGCGCTTGACGATACGGCACCCCATCCTGGGTCTGTGTGGAACCGCCTTCCGGATGAGACCCGGGCGGACATTATCGAGTTCGCGCTCGAGCATGAGGATCTGACGCCCCGGGAGCTGGCGGTGAAATATACCGATGAGAAGCAGTATTTTGTCTCTGAATCATCGGTTTACCGTATCCTGAAGGCGGAGGATCTGATCACGGCACCGGCGCACATCGTGATGAAGGCCGCCAATGAGTTCAAGGATAAGACGACGCGTCCCAACGAACTCTGGCAGACCGACTTCACCTACCTCAAGGTTCTGGGGTGGGGCTGGTTCTATCTCAGCACGATCCTGGACGACTACAGCCGTTACATCATCGCCTGGAAGCTTTGTGCGACGATGAAAGCTGAGGACGTGACCGCCACACTCGACCTGGCACTTGCAGCCTCCGGCTGTGACAGTGCAACCGTGGTCGCCAAGCCCAGGCTGCTCAGTGATAACGGCTCATCTTACATTGCAGGAGATCTGGCGGACTATATCGAACACAAGGGCATGACGCATGTCCGCGGCGCACCTTACCACCCCCAGACTCAGGGCAAAATCGAGCGATGGCATCAGACCATGAAGAACCGCGTTCTGCTGGAGCATTACTTCTTGCCCGGTGACCTCGAACGGCAGATCGACGCATTCGTCGAGTTCTACAACAACCAGCGCTATCACGAGAGCCTGGGCAACCTGACCCCCGCCGATGTCTACTTCGGGCGCGATAAGCAGATCCTGAAACAGCGAGAGGAGATCAAACGAAAAACCATGCTCACCCGGCGCTTGCGCCACCAAACTGAAAACGCATAAACTCAATCAAGGATGAGCCAGAGCCTCCAAAACGAAACGCGCTCAGCTGTCCCAAATTATCTGACGACGGACAGTTCATTTTTATCGTGATCGTAAAAGGTCAGGAAAACGGTTCACCATTTGGTGCCTATATCAATTTGCTGCACCCAATCTTTATGTTTGCTATTTTTATGGCCATAATTCATGCAGCAAATGGATCACGTCTGGCCAAGCTGTGCCTCATAGCGTGCACCGTAGCCAGTTTCTCCCTTGCAATTATTGGTAACGTCAAGGTTGAAGTTATCAATATCTTCATGGCGATCTTCTTCGGTGTAATGTTTTTGAATCTGCAGATTCGAATAAGATACTTCCTTGTTGGCACAGTTGTTTGTTTCGTCTCTGTCGCACTGATTGTTCCGGCAATACAGCTCATGCGCAGTTCACTATCTGACATTCCAGTAAGCCAAAGACTGGCCGCAGCTTGGGACATTATAGAAGAAGCAGACTTCGATCCTGCAACTTTAGCACGCCTTCAAGCCGCCCATTTTTCTGCCTATCAATACGTGTATGCGCCGAACAGCAGCTATGTTTATCCAAGCACTGCGAACATCGACCGCTTCATGATGATATTTCCCACTGACCAAGTAGTCCGGTCCTTGGATAAACTCAGCCAAGTCACATGGGGTGATGCAATCGAAGAAACCGCTGAGCTTATCCTACCATCCTTCATAATCTCAAAAGACCCTGAAGCTTTAGTCGATCTCATCGCATGGGACCGTGGCATAAGATCTGAGGGATCAATAGGGCGGCCTGTATTAGGGCTAATGGCTGTCTCAGTGGCACTGCAAGGGGTGGTATCAGTAGCCATAATACCATTCCTGGCTGTCTTTCCCTTTCTGTTGATCGCCAACTACTTTTTCGGATCCGCCATCAACAGCCCGTTTGGGGCTCTTGGCTGCTTTTACATGATGAACCTGGGCGAAAAAGAATTTACCCGGTTTCTTAGCATGTTGGTGCGGGAATTGCCGCTGCTATGGGCAACATGCTTTCTGATGCTGCTGTTGATTCACCACACCCCGCGTCTGTTCAAGATCTTAGAGAGATCATCATGAAAGTCACCCTTTCAACCATCGGCCGGTTCCACATGTTTCCACTGGCCCGAGAGCTTGAGCGCCACGGGGTTCTGAACCGGATCTACAGCGGGTTTCCCTGGTCGAAACTGGCCCGCGAGGGGGTGTCGAAATCACGGGTGACGCGGTTTCCCTATGTGCGGCCCATTCTGATGGGAACGCGGGTTTTGCCCTTTCAGGTTCCCGCAGCGATGCTGGACCGCCTGCACCAGCTTTCCGTGGTCACACTGGATCGCTACGTGGCCCGCACCCTGCCCGACAGCGATATTTTCGTGGGCCATGAAGGGGTCGGGCTGATCAGCGGGGCCGCCGCCCAAAACCGGGGCATGCTCTATATCTGCGACCGGGGCTGTGCGCATATGGCCTGGCGCGAAAGGTTGATGAACGAGGAGAATGCCCGGTTTGGCTTGCCCGCCCGCCCGCGCCCCCGGACCTATGTGCGCGAGATCGAGGAATATCACCAAGCCGACCTGATTGTGGTGGCGTCCGAGATGGCGAAACGCTCGTTTCTGGCAGAAGGGATCGACGCGCAAAAGGTCAGGGTTGTGCCATATGGCGTGAATTTCGACCGGTTCCACCCGGTGGGCAAGCCCAGCGCAGAGCGGTTTGAGGTCGTGTTTGTGGGCGGTCTGTCCCTGCGCAAGGGGGCCATGGATCTGCTTGCGGGTTTCGAAGCCGCTGACATTGCGAACAAGCGGCTGACAATCATCGGGCGGGTCGATCCGCAGGTCGAAGCCCTGTTGGGCGCGCGGCTGTCTCATCCCACCATCAACCGCCTTGGCCACGTGCCGCATGACCAGCTCAAACACCACATGTCCCGCGCCCATGTCATGGTAATGCCAAGCATCGAGGATGGGTTTGGCATGGTGGTGGGGGAGGCGATGGCCTGTGGCTGTCCGGTGATTGTCTCAAACCATACAGGCGCAGCGGACATCGTGGCCGATGGTGAAAATGGTTATGTCGTGCCGATCCGCTCGCCTGAGTTAATTGCAGAGAGGCTGGAGGGGCTGGCCACCGACCCCGACCGGCAGCGCGCAATGTCCAAGGCCGCCCTGCGCTCGATCACCCGGTTGGGCGGGTGGGATGTCTATGGGCAGAGGATGATTGCCCTCTATGCTCAGGCCCTGAAAGAGCGGGGGCATTCCGCATGATGGCCCCCGCCCGCAAGATCCTGCACCACACCCCCCGCGCCCTGACATTCCTGACCGGAAGCGCCGGGGCACAGGGGATCGCAGCCCTGACGGGCCTGTTTCTGGCCCGCTGGCTATCTGTGCCCGATTATGCCCTGTTCACCGTGATGATCACCCTGATCAGCGCCATGAACATTCTGACCAAAGGCGGCGCGCATTATGGTTTTGCCGCCATTCTGGGGAAGGTCTGGCCAGACAGGGAGCGGACTGCTCAGGCGGTGGTGGCCGTTTTGCAGATCCGTCGGAAAGTATCACTCTGGACCCTGCCCCCGGTTCTGGTGGTGGCGGGCTGGCTTCTGCACAGGAACGGGGCTTCATCCGGCGAAATCATCGGGCTTTGCACCCTGCTTTGCGTGATCTGGTGGGCAGATATGCAGACCCGGCTGGTGGATCAGGTGCTGTTTCACGCTCATCAGACAACACGCGTGCAGCTGCTTGACACCAGCCTTGCCGCCCTGCGCCTTGCCGGGGCGGGCCTTCTGTTCCTGCTGGGCGGCCTGAGCGTCCTTCCCGCAATTTGCCTAAGCGCCGCCACCGCCCTTGCCCGCATCCCATTGATCCGAAAATGGGTGGCAAAGATTGCCCCGCTTCAAGGCGTGATTGCCCGGCCTGAGGACATCTCAGCCCTGAAAACCAGTGTAAAACAGCAGCTGCCGGTTGAGATCTACATGGTGCTTCAGGCGCAGATCATATTGGTTTTACTCACTATTTTCGGAAGCGGGACCGAAGTTGCAAGTTTCGGCGCCTTGGGGCGTATCGGGCAGATCCTGGTGCCCGTCACGATGTTTACCACCGCTTTCCTGATCCCGATTTATACGCGGGCAACAGGCAATCTTGCCACGCTTCTGTTCGGGCTGACACTCCTGTCCGCCCTGCCCGGGCTGGGTTTCATTGCCCTGACTTCTCTCTATCCCCATGCTGTTTTGTGGCTGATTGGGGAAAACTACGCCGGCCTGCAAACCGAGGTGATCTGGGCCGTCGGCGTGTCCGTGGCGATGCGGTTGGCGACCACCTATAGAAATCTGGTTGGCAGCCGCGGCTGGATCCGCTTCAACATCCTGCAGATCCCCCTGTTCATCCTTTGGGTTCTGGCAGCCCCCCTTCTGTTTGATCTGTCCACCCTGATCGGGGCGTTTCAGCTTCAGCTCGGGTTTGCCGTGATCATCACCATCGCCGCCAGCGTGGATTTCATTTTCGCCCGACACGCGCCCCCTTCTACCAGGCCCCCTTCTGCCAAAACAACGTGAGGCTCCACAGGTTTCCCCAACATGTCACTGCACCGTCTCCGCTATAAACTGATCATCTGGTCAACCCGCTCCCCCCGGCTGTATTTTGCGCTGCGCCGGCTGACGGGCCGGATGAATGCGCGGTGTGTCGGGCCGCAGACCGATATCGTGATTGAGGGATTTCCGCGCTCGGCCAACAGCGCCACCGCCCACGCGTTCATCGACCGGCAGGAACCCGGCATCAGCGTCGCCCATCACCTGCATCATGTGGCGCAACTGCTTGAAGGGATCCGGCTGGGCATGCCTTGCGTGGTGCTGATCCGGGACCCGAAATCCGCCATTCTGTCGCTTCGCGCCCTTAGGGCCGAGGCGCAAAACCGCGAGAAGGCTGGCCGCAGTGGCGAGGCGTTCGAAGACGCCCTGAAAGCCTGGCTGACCTTTTATGACACATTGCGACCTCAGCTTTCCCATGTGGTGATCGCCCCCTTTGAAGAGGTCACGCAATCGGTTGCCCCCCTCATCTCAGATGTGAACAGACGGTTCGGAACCCAGTTTGCCACCGCCCTGCCCGCAGGCCGGTCCGAACGCGCTCTGGGCTATCACGCAAAACCCACCCCGCTGCGCGATGAGATCAAGCGAAAGCTGGCGGCGGAACTGGAGCTGCTGATCGAAACCAATGCCGGATTTCGCCGCGATCTTGCCCGCGCAACGCAGCTCTATCAGACCTATCTGGACACATATGCCCAGCGCCCGGACACCATCGGGGCGCGCTCATGAAGGTTCTGCACCTCCTCTCCTCCGTAAACCCCGACCAGGGCGGACCGTTGGCTTTTGCCCTCAATATGGCGCGCGAACGGGAAACCCACGGGCACAGCTCACTTTTCATCTCAACCGATCCACCCGACGCAGACTGGGTCACGGCGTTCCCGTTTCCCATCGTGACGGCGCCAAACTCCCGCCGCGGGATCGAACGTGCCGTGGCTGAACATTGCCCGTCCTGCGACGTCGCAATTGTGCATGGTCTTTGGAATGTTGCCAGTATCGGGGGATACAACCCCCTACGCCGCAACGCGGTGCCCTGGCTGCTTTATCCTCATGGGATGCTGGACCCTTATTTTCGACGCATCAAACCGGTCAAGCACCTGATCAAACAGGTCTATTGGCTTTTGTGGCAGGGGCGGATGCTGAGCGGTGCGACAAAGGTCCTGTTCACCTGCAAGGAGGAGCAGACCCTCGCGCAGAATGCCTTTTGGGGCCATAATGACTATTCCGGTATTGCCGTGCGTTATTGTGCGGCGGATCAGAAGATCACGCAGTCACGACCGGTGCAAATATCCGGCCTGCACGGGCGCGACAGCTCTCGCCCCTACCTTCTCTTTCTCAGCCGCATTCACCCGAAAAAGGCCGTAGACACGCTCCTCACCACCTTTGCGAAGATCGCCCACATCTTCCCCGAAGTGGACCTGATCATCGCAGGCCCGGACAAGAACCGCTATGCCGACCAGCTGAAGGCGCAGGCCGCATCACTTGGACTGGACGGGCGGGTTTTCTGGACGGGACAGGTTGCCGGGATCGAAAAGCAGACCCTGTTTGCCGAGGCAGCGGCCTTTGTCCTGCCCTCTCATCAGGAAAACTTTGGACAAGTGGTTGCAGAAGCCCTGTCAGCCGGCACCCCGGTTCTGATTTCCGACAAGGTCAATATTCATCGAGAGGTTTCAGAAAATGGCGTCGGTCTGGTCTGCGCGGACAGCTTGCAGGGCACCAAAGAGATGCTGACCCGTTTTCTTAGCCTGCCCGATCAGGACCGTCAGGCCATGGCACAGGCCGCCCGCCCCACCTATGAACGGCTGTTTTCCGTAAAAAGCGCCTATGCGGATCTGCAAGATCAGATTGACGAGGCGCTCGGCGCGGATCAGTCCCGTTGCGGTGGCGATGAAAACGGCTTCCAGCAGTCATAATGCGCAAGCCCCGCCCGGCCAAGCTCGGATGCAACCTGCCGCGTGGCGGCATTGGGCCTGAGATCCGGTTGTGTGAGCACCCCATTTTCCCCATACCCAAACGCCGCCATATCCCCTTGATACAACGCAACTATCTTTTCGATCTGCGAAGAAGAGAACGTGGGGGGCTGATAGTTTCCGGCATTCAGAACCGAAACCGAAACACGGATCCCGTGCGGGGCGAGATATATCGCCGCCTCCTCGGCCAGATTTTCACAACGCACCACCGCATCCACGAGGTAATTGCCGTTTTCGTCAATCAATTGCGTTGATATCGGACGCCGAGGCCTGTCGGTGAGCCAATCAAGAAAATAATCAAAGGACCGGGCCGCGCGCACCTCATGAAAGGCTGCGGCATATTCCGCCGGGAAACTGTCGCGCAGGAGGTGCGTGTAGTAGGAATACACCCAGCTTACCGGGTGGCGCACAACGGTCAGCTTCAGGGCCCGCCGGAACGACGCTTCAGGCAGAACCTCGCGCGCGCCCATCAGGCTTAGATGACTGTGGTGGCGAAAATCAAACAGCCGGGGGTGCATCGCTTCAAGCCCGATCCTGCGCAGCATACGGGCCGGGAAGCTGCGGGGAAATGGATCGGCAAACGGCGCGAGAGCGGTGGAAAAACTGGTGCTCGCTGATTTCGGCAATCGGCAATAGATCAGGTTCTTCTTATGCGAAACGATCATGTCAGGCCCACGCTCCAGACGCACGGGCGCACCAGACGGGGGCACCAAACGGGTTGGGTCTGCCGCCGGTCACTGCATTGCACCCTCGTGGTCACGGCGCCCCTTTGATCCCTGACCGCAAAAAGTGAGATACCTTTCAGATCCAGCCTATGCGGACGCATCAAACACCCTGTCCCTGATCCGAACCGCGGGGTTGCCGGCATATATCCCCCAAGAGGACAGCTTTCCGCTGACAACAGCACGTGCTGCAATCACGCACCCTTCCGGAACCGTTACGCCGGGCCCGACAAAGGCCTCTGACGCGACCCAGACATGTGCACCGATTGTTATCGGGCGCGTGACCAACGGACGTGTGGCCAGCGTGTAATCATGTGTTCCGCCACACAGATAGGCCCCTTGCGAGACGATGGCCCCCTCATCCAGAACGACCCTATCCATGTTGTAACAGTTCACACCGCCCGCCATCACCGAAAAGGCGGCCATTTCCAGATTTGGTGGATACCAGATCTTGGCCCCTCCGCGCACCATGGCGGTTGGATGGATCTTTGCCCCGAAAGCGCGCAGCAGGAAACGCCGCCACCCCGCCAGTTGCGGCGGGGTCCATGAGGCAAATAGTTTCCACACGATCATCCAGACAAGGCGCAGCAGGCGGTGGCGCAACGGAAAACAGGGGGCATCCCGTCTGGCCATGACCTCTTCGGACAAAGGCCCGTCGGATAGGGGGAGGTCTGAATGGGAACTGGGAGGGGGGGACATTGATCAGCCTTATACTTCCTGCCCCCCCAAATTAGTCCCTGCTCCGAGCCCTGTCGAGCCACTTGCCCGGCTAATCTCTTCCCAGTTTGCCCACAGATACCCCTAAAGCGAACGGCCTTGCTGATCCGCAAACGCAGATACAAGCGCGGCCCGCTCACCCGCATCCAGAGACCGGTCATATACGGCGGCAGCATGGAGTTTGCCGCTGGTATGATTGCCATCGCGAAACGAAAACAGTCGCAGGTTAATTGCGTCATTTGCCGTCCCGCTGGTGGCGGCTGAGACAAAAGGCGACCCATCAACGGACAGGGACACCTGATTGGCCAGCCATTGACCCAGCACAATCGCCGGTGCGGTTGCAACCGTCTCGGAAACAGAGATCGTGGTGCCGGCCCCCTGTCGGTCAAGGGCACGGTAAACCGTGTTTGCATCAACTGCGCCGGTATGCAGGCTCCAGTATCGGCTGCTGCTGGAATGCAGGGTGACAATGCCGCCATTGGCCGCCATCGCCTCAACCGCTGCCAGCATGGTAAAATCATAATCGGAAATCATCGGGGGGGCGGTCAGGAAGTCATCCGCCCCATCTGCCCATAACCAATGATGCGTCCCATCCGTCTGGTAAACCGGGCGGGAGGCACTGGTGGCCTGGGTCATGTGGTGGCCATTGCCGCTCTTGTCCAACATCACGGCAACCGGATCACCTGACTGGGTGACCGGGATCGTCATCGCGATGTCCTGAAACAAACTCGTTTGGTCGCTTGGATCATACCAGGCGACAAGCCCGGCGATCGAACTTGGGGAAAACGCAGAGCGTTTCCGCCTCGTCGCCAGGGATGCAATGCTGAAATCAAGCCCACGCATATTTCACCCGACAATAAAGGCGTGAATGCCCGAAGCGGTCGTTCCAGTTGCATTCACCCGACGTGTGCCAACCGGAAGAATGGTCTGATCCCCCAGCGTCACGGTCCGCGCGGCACCAGACTGGGTCACGAAACTGACGGTGCCTCCGGTTTCAACCAGCAACGCAATGGCAACCGTATCAAGGTCCACACTGTCCGAAGGCACAACAGGCAGAAGATCGGTGGCGGGGCCATTCAAACCGGGGGAACGGCTCTTGAAAGGGTCTGACATGTGTATTTCCTTTTATTCGGAGTTCATCCAACCACAACAAACTCGTCGCATTGACGATGTTGCGAGACAAAGGACCTATCAATGCGCCTTTACCAATTCTGAAACCGACCGTTCTGTTCCCCGCCCCGCAGGCAACACCCAACCCAATTCAGATTTCACAACCGGGGCGACAACGCCTATTGTATCTCAGCAGGCAGGTTGCACCTTGCGATACCTGCTGGCTTTAGGGGCATCACTCAGGGGCATTCGGATGTTTGGAAACCTGTTCAGGAACCGCCGCTCCGCCGGGACCCATGCTGAGTTTTCGGGCGCCCCACCGCAGCCTGAGACACCCATTTCGGTGATTGGTGACATCCACGGGCAAATCTCCTGCCTCGAAAAAATGCTGACCTTTCTGGACAGGGAAATGCCCACCACCCGCCGTATTTTTGTCGGTGACTATATTGATCGCGGCGACCATAGCGCCGATGTCCTGTCCTGCCTCAGAGAGTTGGAGCAACAGCGCCCGGACAGCATATTCCTTATGGGAAACCACGAGGAAATGATGCTTGATTTCCTGGACCACCCCGTGAAAGCCGGCAGCCGCTGGCTGCAATTTGGCGGGCTGCAAACCATGGCGAGCTTTGGGCTGTCCGATCTTTGCCAAAGCACGGATGAGCGCACATTACGTCACATGCAGCAGGCTTTACGTGATGCTATGCCGGACGGGTTGGAGGCCTGGCTTCGCAGGCTGAGGCGCATGTGGCACGAAGGAAACATCGCCGTTGTTCACGCAGGCGCAGATCCCGCACGCCCCATTGCCGCACAACCCGCCCGCGCCCTGACATGGGGGCACCCGGATTTTGGAAAGAGACCACGCCAGGATGGGATCTGGGTGGTGCGGGGCCATCGGGTTGTCACCACCCCCACCATTCAGGCCGGGGTCATCTCTGTCGACACCGGTGCATTTGCAAACGGGAAACTTACGGCTGCCACAATCCAAGATTGTAGGACGGAATTCTTTCAGGTTACAAATACCTGAACGCAAGCACATCACATCATAGCCAAGACGCGAACAGATCTCGCATAATTGGGTCGGAATGTGTTTCACCATCTGTTGCGGCCTGAAATCCGCGCGACAAACCGGGAATGGGTCGTGAGCATAAATCGCGTCATAGTTGAAGCGGGTTTGATCCTGGCAGGGCTGTCCACAGGCGCCCTTGCCGAGGCCCCGGCAACGGTGCCCCTTTCGACATTCGGCACACCCGGACTGATCGACATGCCCACAGGCGAGATGCTGACCGACGGGGCATTGATCAGCTCAATCGCACGGCATGATGGCAGCCAGCGCTACAACCTGACCTTTCAACTGACCCCCAGACTCTACGGCACATTCCGATACGCCATCATCGACAATTTTGATGGCAATGGCAGCGCGCGATATGACCGTAGCTTTGATGTCGGTTATCTGCTCACGGAAGAGAGCCTGAACTGGCCGTCCATCGTGATCGGGTTGCGTGATTTTGGCGGCACCGGGGCCTATGCCTCTGAATTCCTAGCGGGAACCAAACATTTTCTGGACAATCGACTGGCAGTTACCGGTGGGATCGGGTGGGGGCGCCTCGGCAGTTATGGCGGATTTCAAAACCCGCTTTCGGTTTTTTCGAACAGGTTCAAATCCCGCTCAGAAAACGCCCTTTCACATGGCCGAGACACCGGCCAGCTGGACTTTGACCAATGGTTTCGGGGTGATGCCGCGCTTTTTGGCGGGCTGTCTTACAAGATCACCCCAAACCTGACCCTGAAGGCAGAATATTCCTCGGATGCCTATGAGGTTGAAGGCACAAATGCCGGGTTCACACACCAAACCCCTTTCAATTTCGGCCTGACCTACAGCTCACGATATGCCAATCTGTCCGCCTATCTTCTGCACGGGTCTGAAATTGGCATTTCGGCAAGTTTCATCACCGATCCAAAGCGCGCAGCCATTCCCGGAGGGATCGAGGCCGCCCCGCCTGCGCTCATCCCTGCCGCATTTCGCCGGGCACAAGGTTGGGAGGGGCACAGCGCAGATCAGGGAAAAGCTCGCCTGACACAGGCACTTCGCGATCAGGGGTTGATCCTGGAAGGGGTGTCCCTTTCAGGGTCCGAGGCCACACTGCGCCTGATCAACACCCGCTACCCCGCCGCTTCCCAGGCGCTGGGACGCGCAGCGCGCGTGGCTGCCAACACCCTGCCCTCTTCCATCACCACCTTTCACATCGAACTGGTGCGTCACGGCATGGCCCTGTCCCGCAGCAGCCTGAGGCGACAGGATCTGGAAGAGCTGGAATATGACCTCGACGGGGCGTGGAAAAGCTTTGCCCGCACCTCCATTTCTGATGCCCGCGGCAAGGCCATCCCGCCCGTCGCAGAAACCTATCCCCTGTTTGACTGGTCCCTCACCCCCTATCTGGAGCCGGAACTGTTTGACCCGGACAATCCCGTGCGCGCGGATCTGGGGCTGCAGGCCTTTGCCTCGTTCGAACCCGTGCGCGGACTGATCTTTTCCGGCGCCCTGCGCCAGCGGGCTTTCGGCAACCTGAACACCAGCACGAGGCCCTCGAACTCGAAACTGCCCCATGTGCGCACCGACATCACCGAATATGCCAAGCAATCCGACCTGCAGATCAAACATCTGACCGGCGAGTATTTTTTCCGTCCGGGGCCCGATCTGTATGGCCGGCTGAGCGCAGGGTATTTTGAAACCATGTATGGCGGCCTCTCTGGTGAGGTCTTGTGGAAACCCGTCGAAGGGCCGCTCGCTCTCGGGGCCGAGATCAACTATGCGCGGCAGCGCAATTTCGATCAGCTGTTCGGGTTTCAGCGCCGCGACATCGTGACCGGCCACGTTTCCGCCTATTATGATTTTGGCGGTGGTTATCTGGGGCAGCTGGATGCCGGGCGCTATCTGGCCGGGGATTGGGGCGCAACTGTTTCATTTGATCGCGAATTCAACAACGGGTTCCGGGTGGGGGCCTTTTTCACCCTGACCGATGTGCCGTTTGATACGTTTGGCGAAGGGTCGTTCGACAAGGGGATCCGCTTTGACATCCCGATCACCTGGCTGGTGGGCGCCCCCGCCCGCAGCGGGTTTTCAACAACCATAAGGCCGGTCCAGCGCGACGGCGGTGCCCGGCTGGAGGTTCGAAACCGTCTGTATGATCTGATCCGCGACAGTCATGTGACGGAACTGGAAGATGGATGGGGAAGGTTCTGGAGATGAAATTGACGCACTTTTCCCGCCTGCTCAGTTTGCTGGTGCTGGTTCTGACGGCCTGTTCCTCGGATCCGCAGCAACAGGCCCTGATGGCCGGGATCTGGCAGCGCAACACATTGCCTGACCCCAATCCAGAGTTTGTCGCCCTCGCCAAAACCGGTGCGCCCGCCTATGTCGTATCGGTTGAAAATCGCCCGGGCGCCTATGCACAATTTCTGCGCCAGCAGGTAAATATCCGGGGCGAAGAGACCTGGATATCAGGGGACGGGGTGTCTTTGGGCATGAAAGAGGGGCTGGTGCTGGCCACGCGTGGTTTGGGAGGGGACCTGATGTCTGCCGACATTTCCCGCCTTCTTCCCGCAATCCTGTCACGCCGGGACACCGTGACAGAGCTTTACCTGTCCCATCTCAACGCCAATGATGAAACCAGCTTCAGCACCTTTCGTTGCCGTCTGAGCAACCGGGGCGCCCGGTCGGTTGATCTGGGGCCCTATGTGGCCCAGACCGACCTGATGGTCGCGGATTGCACAAACGGCAATACCACACTGAAAAATCTGTATTGGCTGGACCGACAGCGCGGCGGGATTGTTCAATCCCGACAGTGGATCAGCCCCCATACCGGCAGTTTGGCGCTGCGCGTCATCCCCGGTGCGGGCTAAACCCGAAACATCATCCGGGCAGGATCAGTCGGCACCGAACAGATCGCGGGTGAACACCTTGTCCTCGATATCGCGAATGTCATCCGTCATCCGGTTGGCAAGCACCACATCCGCCTCGTTCTTGAACGCATCGAGATCCCGGATGACGCGGGAGCCGAAAAAGGTTTCCTCCTCCAGCACCGGTTCATAAACGATGACCTCAATCCCCTTGGCCTTGATCCGTTTCATGACCCCCTGGATCGAGGATTGGCGGAAATTGTCGCTACCAGCTTTCATCACCAGACGATAGACCCCAACCACCTTGGGCTCTTTTTGCAGGATCTGTTCTGCCAGAAAATCCTTGCGGGTGCGGTTGGCGTCAACAATTGCGCGGATCAGGTTTTGCGGCACTTCGGAATAATTCGCCAGAAGCTGTTTGGTATCCTTTGGCAGGCAGTAGCCCCCATAGCCAAAAGACGGGTTGTTGTAATGCCCGCCAATCCGAGGATCCAAGGACACGCCATCAATGATCTGGCGTGTGTCCATTCCCCCGGCGATGGCATAGCTGTCCAACTCATTGAAATAGGCCACCCGCATGGCGAGATAGGTATTGGCAAACAGCTTGATCGCCTCGGCTTCGCGCGCATCCACGAACAGGACCGGCACATCTTTCTTCACCGCGCCCTGCAACAGGAGGTCAGCAAAACGCGCCGCCCGCTCTGACCGCTCCCCCACGATGATCCGCGAGGGGTGAAGGTTGTCATAAAGCGCGCGCCCTTCCCGCAGGAACTCGGGGGAAAAGATCACCTGATCCGTGTTCAGCTCTTCCCGTATCCGTTCGACATAGCCCACGGGAATTGTCGACTTGATCACGATCGTCGCCCGCCGGTTCACCGCAATCACATCCCGCACGACAGCTTCGATTGAGCTGGTATCGAAATAATTGTCCTTGGGGTCGTAATTGGTGGGCGTGGCAATGATGACGAAATCTGCATCCCGATAGGCTTCGATGGGATCAACCGTCGCGCTGAGGTCTAAAGGTCTGTGCGCCAGAAACTCTTCCAGTTCCGCATCCACAATCGGACATTGCCGCGCATTCAGCATGGCCACGCGCTCGGGTGAGATATCCACCGCCACCACTTCGCAATTCTGTGCCAACAGCACCGCGTTTGACAGCCCAACATAGCCAATACCCGCAACCGCAATCTTCATAATCTGGATCCTAAACCGTTCTCATGCGGCAGTAGCCCGCCACCAGCAGCCCCTAAAGCGTTTCGACTTTAACCAAAGACAGGGAAAAGTTGAAACACTGTCAGAGATATCTATGTCGTAGGCGTTTCAGAATAAACATGTGCTGCCGTTTATCCCGAAACGTCTTATGAAGACAACAGTTGGCGCAGCAAGTCCACCTTCTCGGCTAATAACGACAAATCCCCACAGGTTTCTACATTTAACCTCAAAAGTGGTTCCGTGTTTGACCGGCGCAGGTTGAGCCGCCACGCCCCGAAATCAAGGCTCATCCCGTCGGTATCGTCCCGCCTGATCGCATCCGCGCCAAGGGTCTGCTCCACACGGGTAAGCGCCTGATCGGCGTTTTCCACCCGGAAATTGATCTCTCCCGATGACGGGAAAGCCGCGCGCCGCGCACGGATCAGATCGGCGAGCGGGACAGATTTGCGGGACAGAAGTTCAATCACCAGCAACCACGGGATCATACCGCTGTCACAGGCCATGAAATCACGGAAATAATGGTGGGCGGACATCTCACCGCCATAGATCGCGCCCGTGTCCCGCATCACCTGTTTGACAAAGGCATGACCGGTCCGGGCCATGATCGCCTGCCCTCCGGCGGCATTCACCAGATCCTGTGTGTTCCAGATCACACGCGGGTCATGCACAATCGTTGCGTCAGGGTCTTTGCTCAGAAAGCTTTCAGCCAACAGCCCCACCACATATTCCCCCGGCACAAACTGGCCTTCATGGTCAAACAGAAAACAGCGGTCAAAGTCTCCGTCCCAGGCAATTCCCAGATCAGCCCCCTGCGCCAATACCTCCTGCGCGGTGACCGGCTGGTTTTCAGGCAAAAGCGGGTTGGGGATGCCGTTTGGAAAGCGGCCATCGGGCTGGTGATGCATCCGGCAAAACCGGACCGGCGCCCCCGCATCGCTCATGGCTGTGGCAATTGCGTCGAAACTGGGCCCGGCAGCCCCATTGCCCGCATTGACCACCACTTTCATCGGCGCAAGCTGCGAGACATCGACGAAAGACAGCACCTTTTGCACATATGCCGCCCGGGTAAGCTCCGCCTGCGAGGCATCGTGGCACCCACCGGGCAGGTCGGCGGTAAACTCCCCTCGTTCTGCAAGGGTTTTGATCCGGGCGAACTCCTCTTGCGGATCCAGCGGCGCGGCCCCTGCCTTGACCATCTTCATCCCGTTATAATCCATCGGATTATGCGATGCGGTCACACAGATCCCACCATCTGCATTGTGGAAGTCAGTGCCGAAATAAACCTCTTCGGTGCCGCAAAGTCCCAGATCAACAACCGTGACACCCGCCCGCATCAACCCTTTGCAAACAGCACCAGACAGCGCGGTGGAGGACGCCCGCGGGTCATGGCCCAACACAACCTTTTTGGCCTGCAGGACCTGTGCGAAGGCGCGGGCAATACGCTCGGCCACCCCCTCATTCAGCTCCTCCCCCAACCGGCCCCGAATATCGTAGGCTTTGAAACAGGTCATGGGGTGAAAAGCGGATTGCGTCATGTTCAGATCCCCGGCCAAATCTCAGCCCCTGGCCCCCTGGCCACGCGCATAAACATCATCAAAGCGCTGAATGTCATCCTCACCCAGATAGGCCCCGGTCTGCACTTCGATCAGGGTCATCGGCACCTTGCCCGGGTTTTCCATTCGATGCCTGACCCCCAGCGGGATATAGACCGACTGATTCTCCGTCACCAGCTGGACCTGATTGCCGATTGTGACCTGCGCAGTGCCCTGCACCACAATCCAGTGCTCGGCCCGATGGTGATGCGATTGCAGGCTGAGCGAGGCACCAGGCTTGACCACAATCCGTTTCACCTGAAACCGATCCCCTTGGGCGAGGCTTTGGAAATGGCCCCAGGGGCGGTGATCCATCGGAAACTGCTCTGCCTGAGCCGCGCCTTTTGCCTTCAGCAGGGTGACCACCTCTTTGACATCCTGCCCCCGTGATCGGTCTGCCACCAGAACCGCATCCGGCATGGCAACCGCAATGATGTTGTCCAGTCCGATCCCGACCAGTTCCAGCGCATCATCTTCGGATCGCAGCAGGCTGGCACGACAGTCAATTGCGTCTGCATTGCCATGCGTCACCACACCGTGTTCGTCCGCCTCACATTCCCGCATGACCGCGTCCCAGCCGCCAAGATCACTCCACCCTGCAGAAAAGGGCACAACTGCCAGGTTGTCCGCCTGTTCCATCACCGCATAGTCAATCGAAATATCTCTGACCTCGGACCAGGCGGTGGGATCAAGACGCAAAAAGCCCAGATCCGGCTCTCCCTCCTCCACGGCGGCCTGAACCGGCGCGATCAGATCGGGGGCATGCAGACGATAGGCTTCGAGAATGGTGGAAACTGTGAACAGAAAAATCCCGGCATTCCAGAGAAACCGCCCATCTGCCAGCATGTCTTCCGCCTTGGCCGCATCAGGCTTTTCCACAAATGCCGTCAGATCAGAAAGCCTGACACAGTTCCCCGGCACCTGTGGCAGTTCGAGATAGCCATACCCGGTCTCCGCATGGGTTGGTTTGATCCCGAAGGTGACCAGCTTGCCGCGCATGGCCCCCTCTACCCCCGCTTCAATTGCCGCCTGAAACGCGTCAGTATCCGGGATGACATGATCCGACGGGGCCACCAGCATCAGCGCATCCGGGTTTTCTTTGTGCAGCAACATGGCCGCCGCCAAAACGGCTGGGGCCGTGTTGCGCCCGTCAGGTTCGATCAGGATCGCGCCGGGATCCACCCCGACCTCAACCAGTTGCTCGGTGACGATAAAGCGGAAATCCGAATTGGTCAGCACCACAGGACGTGCAAATTGCGGCCCGGTCAGACGCTGGACCGACATTTGCAGCAGTGATGTCTGCCCCATCAGTCGGGAAAACTGCTTGGGGTAAGATTTCCTGGAAAGCGGCCAAAGACGTGTGCCCGACCCACCACATAACAACACCGGAACGATCTGCATTCAGACCTCCTTGCCGAAAGCCCATCAAGACAGCCTCGAACCAATGTCGCCAGTCCGAAGACCCAGACGCAACACTCGTCCTAAGCGTGATATTTCCATAATTAAATACAACCTACAAGATATCCACCCCTATCTCCGAAACGCACAAAAAAAACGGGCGGCAGGAGGACCCGCCGTCCGCAAAAGGCCCGAAGGCCAGATCAGAGGAGTTGCTTAGATACCGTTTGCAATAAGCGCAGGTCCTGTCAGACCATCTGGATGACATCCTTGTCGATCGACAGCATGTAGCCGCGCCGTGCAATGGTCTTGACCAGCAGCTCGCTCATCATCTGGTTGCCCATGGCGTCACGCAGCCGCTTGATCCGGGTGGCCCCGGCGGCCTCATCACAATCCGCAGCGTCACGGCCCGATATCAGCCCTTCCAGCTCAGACCCCGACAGAACATCGTCATCCATGCGCGCCTCGGCAAGGGCAGACAGGGTTTCGATCGCCGCCTCGGTCAGTTTCAGTTCCATATTGTTCAGATAAACCGTGCGCTCTTCACGCGAAATCAGAAGCGAATTGACCTGAATGCCAGCCCGTTCGATTTCCCCCATCCGGCGATTAAGTCCGATAATTGTCACCAGGAAAACCAGCGCCGCGATCAGCATGGCAGAGGCAAAGAGCAGCAGGACAAAGATCACCATGCGATAGCTGGTCAGCGTGTCGGAAAAAGCCGTGCCCGACTGGGCCAGAATTTCCAGCAGCTTGATTTCGGCCCCTGAAGTCAGATTGTCATTCTCGATAAAAATCCGCTCAACCCGCGCATTGAACGCGTTGGCATCAGGCAGGCTCAGAAACAGGAACACGGCCGCCATCAGCAGAATTGCAACAATTGCCGCAACCCCGGCCACGACCACGGGGGACGCCCCCTTGCGCGCCTCAGTAGCGAAGGAAAAATTGTCCGGCACTGTCTTTCCTTTCCGCAAGCCCATCCGTATCAAATTGCGATACCACATTCAAAAGCACCCATCCATGGCGGGCCAGTCGCGCGGCCACCTGTTCGCGCGCGTTTGAGCTGTTCGTGCAGGCGCTATCCGGCAGCTCCATCACACCATAATGCAGTTTCAACGGGTCATCCCGTTTGGCTTTGTAATCGACATAACACGCGGCCTGAGCCGGAAATGCCATGGCCACAAGGGCAAGGGAATAGAGGATCTGTTTCATGCCGAAACCATGCGCGGACCTTATGGGATATTCAATATCAAACAGGAGAATCGCACCCCGTTATCCGATAACCACGCGCCGATATCGCTTGTCCCGCCGCGCTCCGGGCAGGCTTGGGTCATGACCCGCGCATCCTTTCAAAGATGCCCCCGAAGATCCACTGACCCCGATAAGGAGCCCCCCATGACCCGCATTGCCCTGCCCTCAGTCAACCGCTTCCTGATGATGCCCCTGCTGGTTGCCGCCCTCAGCCTGAACCCGGTCTCTCTCGCGCCGTCTTTTGCCGGATCTCGTGATAATAATGATGAAATTGGCGCGTTGATTGCCGCCCTGCTTGGGTTGGCCGTGGTGGGGGCGGTGATCTCCAACGACAATAACGATGATCGCCGGCGCCCCTCTGTTGATCACGACCGCTATGACGACAGATACCGCAGGGATCCGAAATACACGCTCCCGCGCCAATGCCTGCGCAGCTTCAAGACCCAGTTTGGCAAGAAACGCTATTGGGGGCGGAATTGTCTGAAAAAGCGCTACAACCACGTGCGTTCGCTGCCCAGGGCCTGCCGGGACACGGTTGTGGTGAAGAACAAGAACGGTGTCTGGGTCTCGCGCAAAGTTTATCACCCCCGCTGCCTGCGCGAAGCCGGCTATCGCAAACGCCGCTGATCCGTTTGGTAAGGAAGGCGACCACCCATCCATTCCGTCGCCTTCGCATGACCACCCTTTCCGGTCATGTGCAACTGGCAGAGACCTCGGTCTCTGCCTTTTTTCTTGCGAAATCCCATGAGATCAGTCACGCCATCCCCATGACCAAGACAATTCCCGACTATAGTTTCGAACAGGCCGCCCACGGGCGCGGGTTTTGCCGCGTTGCCGGTGTGGACGAGGTGGGCCGTGGCCCGCTGGCGGGCCCGGTGACGGCTGCCGCTGTCATTCTCGACCCAAACCATATCCCCGACGGGCTGAACGACAGTAAAAAGCTGACCGCCAAAAAGCGCGAGGCGCTGTTTGCAGAAATTCTGAACCTGGCGGATGTGTCGATTGCCCATGCCACGGTCGAAGAGATTGATGAGTTGAACATTCTTTACGCCAGCCACCTGGCGATGGAACGTGCGGTTGCGGGCCTGTCCACCCCAGCCGATCACCTGTTGATCGACGGCAATATGGCACCCAAGGGGCTGACAATTCCAAACGAAACTCTCGTTAAAGGCGACAGTCGGTCCGTGTCGATAGCCGCCGCATCCATCGTGGCGAAGGTCACCCGCGATCGCATCATGGTGGATTTGGCGCAACAGTTTCCCGGATATGGATGGGAAACAAACGCAGGCTATCCGTCAAAAATCCACAAGGAGGGGTTGGCCAAGCTGGGGATAACCCCACATCATAGGCGTTCGTTTAAACCGATCCACAACATCTTGTATCAACAGAAAAATGTAATGGGCTGATTCAAAAAAGAATTTGACCCGTTATCCACAAGGCCTCATCTTAGACGGTAATGAATGAGCGCAAAAATGCGCCGTCTAAAGAGCGCAAATAGCGCCGGTACATGAGGCAGAAATGACAACCAAAACCAAAGCAAAGGCGGCTCTCGAGCTGCCACTCAATGAGATATTGGCGGGTGACTGCATCGAGGTGATGAACAGTCTTCCGGAAAACTCCGTTGACCTGATTTTCGCCGATCCCCCCTATAATTTGCAATTGAAAGGCGAGCTGCATCGCCCCGACAATTCCAAGGTGGATGCGGTTGATGATCATTGGGACCAGTTTGACAGTTTCAAAGCCTATGACAAATTTACCCGCGCCTGGCTGAAAGCGGCCCGCCGTGTGCTGAAACCCAATGGTGCGATCTGGGTGATCGGATCCTACCACAATGTCTTCCGCATGGGGGCCGAGCTGCAGAATCAGGGCTATTGGATCCTGAATGACGTGGTCTGGCGCAAGTCAAACCCGATGCCGAACTTCCGCGGCAAACGCTTTACCAACGCCCATGAGACAATGATCTGGGCGTCGAAATCCGAAGGCGCGAAATACACCTTTAACTACGAGGCCCTGAAGGCCCTGAATGAAGGCATCCAGATGCGCTCTGACTGGGTGCTGCCGATCTGCACCGGGCACGAACGCCTGAAAGACGAAAACGGCGACAAGGCCCATCCGACCCAGAAACCTGAAAGCCTGCTTCATCGCGTTCTGGTTGGCTCGACCAATCCCGGTGATGTGATCCTTGATCCGTTCTTCGGCACCGGCACCACAGGCGCCGTGGCCAAAATGCTTGGTCGGGATTTCATTGGCATCGAACGCGAAGAAGCCTATCGCAAAGTGGCTGAAAAGCGGATTTCCAAAGTGCGGAAATTCGACAAGGAAGCGCTGCAGACCACCCAATCCAAACGCGCGGAACCACGTGTGCCCTTTGGCCAGCTGGTTGAGCGTGGCATGTTGCGCCCGGGCGAGGTGCTGACCAGCCCGCGCGGCAAGACCGCCAAGGTGCGCGCAGACGGCACGCTGATTTCCGGCGACGCCCGTGGGTCGATCCACCAGGTTGGCGCGGCACTGGAAAGCGCGCCGAGCTGCAATGGCTGGACCTACTGGCACTTCAAACAGGATGGCAAGAAAGCCCCGATCGACGTCTTGCGCCAGCAAGTGCGCGCCGAGATGGTCTGACGCCACCATTACCCCAAAAACAAGAATAACTCGGGCGCGCTTTGGGGCGCCCGGATAACGATGTACCGCCGTGCTGTGGCAAAATCCACGGCACACATAACTTGCCCCGCTCTTCGTGAGCGGGGCTTTTTTTACATGTCAGAAAAGGGGCGCTGCCCCTCGCCTCTTCGAGGCTCACCCCGAGGTATTTTCAGCAAGAAAAAGAAGCCCGGAGCGCGCGCTCAGCGGATCACCGGTGGCGGCAGATCACCACGTTTGTAGGGGGTCCAATCCTCAATGTCCGGGTAATATCTTTTGCGCCAGGCGCGCACACGCGGGTTCATGCGGCGGCGCCAGAGCGGAGGAATCATCGCCATCATTGTCATGACCACATAGCCAAAGGGCAATTGTGGCGCGACGTCATCGGGATAGGTCTGCAGCAACGGGAAGCGGCGCGCGGGTTTGTAATGATGGTCCGAATGGCGTTGCAGGTTGATAAACAGCCAGTTGGTTGCCTTGTGGTCGGCATTCCACGAATGATGTGGGCGCACGGGTTCGTATTTTCCCTCTCCCAGATGGCGGCGGGTCAGGCCATAATGCTCCACATAATTGGTCAGTTCGAGCTGCCAGACCGCAACCAGCGCCTGAAACAGGAAAAGGGCCACGCCCAGCGCGCCGCCGACAAGACCGGCCAGCAAAAGGGCGAGCGCCTGCAGGATGGCATACCTCCAGAACGGATTTCTGGCATTCCAGACCGATAGGTTGCGACGCGCAAGCATCGCTTTTTCCGCAGCCCAGGCAGATCGCGGGCTTTCCCGCAGAACCCTGAAAAAGAACCTGTGGAACCCCTCGTTATATTTTGCCGTCACCGCGTCGCGGGTGGTGCCCACATGCGGGTGATGGACCAGCAGATGTTCGGTTCTGAAATGGCTATAGAGGACGGTGGCCAGTAACAGGTCAGCCAGCCAGCGCTCCAACCTATTGGACTGATGCATCAATTCGTGGCTATACACGATGCCGATTGTGCCTGACAGCACCCCCACGCCAAAGAACACCCCGAACTTTTCAGCCACAGACAGGTGATCCGCTTCGATCACATAGGCCAGCATCCCGTAAATCAGCACCAGTTGAATGGGAAACCAGATCATGGTGATCAGGCGGTACCAGAGCAATTGATCGTCCGGCGTTTCAGGGTCGGGATTTTCGGTATTGCGCCCCAAAAGCGCGTCAAGACCGGTATATAACCACCAAGTTCCCAGAGGCGGCAACAAAAGAAACCACCCTCCCTGTGTTGCCGATACCCAGACCAGCAAGGGCAGCAGGATTGATATTCCAAACGGGGCAGCACGCCGAAAACTGGCAACTGTCTGAGCGGGGACCATGGCAAGTTCCTCTTTCATTGCACAAGGCTTACGCCTGAACGATTTCAAGCACAAGCATCGCGGCACGGTGCGATCCCGACTTTGGGGTTTGTTGCGAGGCAGAAACGCTCAGCATCGTTAATTTCCTGTGCGCACCTTGCCGCGTTTCGTTGGGAAAATAGGAACCCCACCTCAGATTTATTGCTTTCACCAGAAGAGGCCGAAGGGGAGAGCGAAGAGTCACCTAAAATCCAATAGTTTAACCTCTGTATTGAGTGCTGGAAAAAACCACACGCACAACCAAAAGGCATGTTTATACAATTTTAATCACCTTTAACGTTTCATTAGTGCTTTTTTGGGTTTAACTATTAGGCAACCAATTAATCGTGCTTCCTGTCTAAGTTCCAAGTCTCCTTTTCAGCTCCAGGGTCATCTTGTGAAAGACTTCGGTTACAAAAATTCGCATGACAAACAGCGTGAAGCCGCATCGCAGACCGGCACGCTCAGACCCTATCGCACAATTGGGAAAAGAGGTTTCGACATTCTATTGGCGCTTTTCCTGCTACCCGTTCTCGCACCTATCATTACACTTTTCATCCTTTTGATCCGGCGGGACGGCGGGCCGGGGCTCTACTCACAGGAACGTATCGGCCTCAAAGGCCAGCGGTTTCGCTGCTGGAAATTGCGAACAATGGTCCAAGACGCCGAACAGCGGCTGGAAGAACTATGCGCCCTGGACACGGGAATTGCCCGTGAGTGGCGCGAAAAACAGAAGTTGGAAAACGATCCACGCATTACCCCTATCGGGCACTTTCTGCGCGCAACCAGCCTTGATGAACTGCCGCAGATCTTCAATGTCCTTTTGGGGGATATGAGCTTTGTCGGGCCCCGCCCATTCATGGCCAGTCAGGAACCACTTTATCGAGAGGCGGGGGGGACGGCCTATTTCTCTCTTCGCCCCGGTATAACTGGCCCCTGGCAGGTGGCGGCGCGGGGACAATCAGATTTTCTGGATCGTATCCATTTCGATCAGAACTATCTCGAACAACACTCACTTGGCTATGACCTGAAACTGATGCTGCAAACCATCGGTGTTGTGGTGCAGCGCACTGGTCATTGATTTCAGGAAGACGGGCTCGATTTGGCAGCACCATCGCGCTGAACAAGATCATAAGCCTTTCGCATGACGGTCGGCAGGTCCGCTGGGTGCAGGTGTTGAAACTCCCCCCGCTCGGGTTGAGTGCTCATCGGCACTTCCGCCACCCGCAGGGAAAGATGCAGATGAAAATGGGTAAATGTATGCCGCACTTGCGCACCGGGGTCATGCCATTCCCCAGACAGGGGCGGATCTTCCAATGGTGCTTCCCCCCATTCAGCCCCAGGCCAGCCCAGCATTCCTCCCAAAAGACCCTTTTCCGGCCGACGCTCCACCAACCAGGCGCCATCTTCACGCCGTGCAAGATACGCTATACCGTAACGTGTTGGTTTCGGGGGTTTCTTTCGCTTTCGGGGCAGATCTGAGGCCAGACCGGAACACCGTGCCTGACATGCCTCGCGCCAGGGGCAAATGCCGCAAGCGGGGTTTTTGGGCGTGCAAATGGTGGCCCCCAGATCCATCACCGCCTGCGCATAGTCACCCGGACGCCGATCAGGGGTAAGCCGTCCGGCCGCGGCCTTCATCTCTGGCTTGGCGTCCGGCAGAGGGGTGGTGATTTCAAACACGCGCGCCATCACCCGTTCAACATTGCCGTCAACCACCACGTCCGGCTGGTCAAACGCAATCGCCGAAATAGCCGCAGAGGTATAGGGTCCGACACCGGGAAGTGTCTCTAACTCTGCCCGTGTTTGGGGAAATTTCCCCCCTCTATCCGCCACGACCCTGGCGCATTTCAGCAGGTTTCGCGCGCGGGCGTAATAGCCAAGCCCTGCCCATTCCCCCATCACCCGTTCATCCTGCGCACCAGCCAAGTCCTGCACGGTTGGCCATAGGGTCATAAACCGGGTGAAATAGGATTTCACTGCCGCCACGGTGGTTTGCTGCAGCATAATCTCCGAAAGCCAAACCGCGTAAGGGTCCGGCACCACCCCGGCTGCACGATCCTCCGGACCAACCCGCCAAGGGAGAACCCGTGCATGACGGTCATACCACGCCAGAAGATCGGCAGGTTTCGGCTCACCCTCAACCACGTCACACATCTGTGACCCCCCTTGTTTGCTTTCCGCTGGCATTGCATGTTTAAGCACCTAAAATAAAGACAAATGAGGAAGTTGCCAGCCGTGACCAAACCCGTCACAGAAAAACGACGCAGACGCGGGTTCGAACGCACATCGAGCCTGCTCACCGCCCGCATTCGCAAGGCGGGTGAGGCGCGCGGTTTTTCAGTGACGCGGGTGCTGACCCATTGGGCCGAGATTGTCGGGCAGGAAGTTTCGGCGATTGCCCGACCTGTGGATGTGTCTTACGGGCGCGGCGGCATGGGGGCGACCCTGACCGTATTGACCACCGGGGCGCAGGCGCCGATGCTTGAGATGCAGAAGGAACAGCTGCGCACCCGTGTCAACAGCTGTTACGGCTACAACGCCATTTCCCGCATTCGCATCACCCAGACCGCCGCCACCGGATTTGCAGAGGGGCAGGCACAATTCACCCCAGCCCCGCCCGCTAAGAAAACGCTCGATCCAGACGTCAAAAATCAGATCAGAAACTCAACCGCTGATATCGGAGATGAGGGTCTGCGCGCTGCATTAGAGACGCTGGGCCAGAATATACACAGAAAACAGAAACCAAGAGGCTGAGACCCGATGAACCGTTTCCTCCCCATGATTGCCGCTGCCGCCATCGCTGTCGCAGGTGGTGCTTTTTTCATGTCCCAAAACCAATCTTCCCTTCCGGGCATTTCCATGGCCGTGGCGCAGGACGCGGACGTCATGCCTGCCAAGGACATCGTGTTGGGCAACGAAGACGCCCCGGTGACCGTGATTGAATACGCCTCCTACACCTGCCCGCATTGCGCCAACTGGCACACGGACAGCTTCAAGAAGCTGAAAAAGGATTATATCGACACCGGCAAGGTGAAGTTCATTCACCGCGAAGTCTATTTTGACCGCTTCGGTCTTTGGGCCGGCATGATTGCCCAATGCGCGGGAGAAACCCGGTATTATGGTATGACCGACATGATTTATTCGGGTCAGAAGGATTGGATTGGCGAAGGGGATCCGGCCACCATCCTCGACAATCTGCGCAAAATCGGGCGCACCGCAGGGATGACCAATGAAGAAATGGAAACCTGCCTGACCGACGAGAGCTTTGCCCAGAGCCTGGTGGCGGCCTATCAGCAGAACGCCACCGCAGATGAGATCCGCGCCACCCCGACCTTTATGATCGGCGGCGAGAAATACTCGAACATGTCTTACGAGGATTTTGCCGCCAAAATTGAAGAGAAACTGGCGGAATAAGGTCTTTTGTCCATTCGGTGGTAGAGATCTCACCACCACAAAATAAAAGCCGCGCTGGTGACAGGGCGGCTTTTTCATTTGATCCTTCCGGCGCGGTCATCAGCCCTGCCTCATGGCAGGATGTCAATCACCGTGCCATCGTTGACCATCACCCAGATCTCTTCGATCTCACGGTTCGAAACGGAAATGCAGCCAGCTGTCCAGTCCGCGCCTTCGGGGTCAATCCCTTTGCGTGGCCCACCGTGAATAAAGATATCCCCGCCAGGATCTCGCCCCTGGGATTTTGCATAGGCAATATCGCGGGCGTTCGGATAGGAAATCCCAAGACTGAGGTGAAACGTGCTACGCGCATTTCTGCGGTTGATGTGATACCGACCTTCCGGTGTCTTCCCATCCCCCTGAAACTGCTTGTCACCCGCTGGGGTAAAGCCCAGGTCAATCTCGTAGGATTTCAGAACGTCCCGTTTGTGCAATAGATATAGTTTCCGATTGCTCTTCGACACCACAATCTGGGTCACTTCTGGCCCATCATAATGGCGAAGAGTTTTGGTTTTTGCTCCGCAAGACGCCGTTACCATCAGGCTAACGGCTGCCAGAACTGCAAAGATCAATCGCATGGATGTTGCCTGTTATTTGCCCGGGTGTTTTTCCTTGGCATACCGCATTCCCCCACCTTTGGGCAACATCAATGCAGCCTCTGGACCCTATCGCAGTCAGATCCTGCGAAAAGACGCCGCCAGTTCAACATGGGGGGACCAACGGAACTGATCAACCGGACGCACCCAAGCCAACTGATACCCCGACGCCACCAAAATCTGGGCATCCCGGGCAAAACTGACAGGGTTGCATGAGACCATGGCCACCTGAGAAACCTCGCATTGTGCCATTTCCCTTACCTGCGCGAGGGCTCCTGCCCTGGGCGGGTCAATCACGATCGCGTCAAAGCGATTAAGTTCATCCGGCAAAAGGGGACGGCGAAACAGATCCCGGGTTTCGGTGGTAACCTGCTTCAATCCAGAGGCCCGCCGCCATCCAGCATCCAAGGCCTTCATCATCGCTTCAACCCCTTCCACCGCATGGATCCGGGCGCGACCCGCAAGGGGCAGGCTCAAGGTGCCCGCACCCGCGAACAGATCCACGATGGATGCGGCCTGCGGAATGGCTTCCTCAACCGCCTCAACCAGTGCCCGTTCACCTTCCAGGGTCGCTTGCAGGAATGCACCGGGAGGAGGGGCCACCTGCGCCGCTCCGAATTGCTGCAGGGGTAGCGATTCACTCGCAATGACTTCGCCATCCCATGTCAGGCGGGCAAGGCCAAATTCATGCAATACTTGGGCAAGATCAGTCTCTAACCTGCGCTCCAGTGACTTCCCACCCGTGACAGAGACATCCACCCCACCCAGCGTTTCTACCAGATTGACAGAAAGTTCGCCCTTGCGTGATCCTCCCGTCCTCGCCAGCGCCTCAATCGCGGGAAGCTGCGCAAGCAGCGTCGGGGACAGCAATCGACAATCATGAATTGACGAAATCACACCTGAGCGACGCCCATGAAATCCGGCAACCACGCCCTTCTTGCCGCGCCGAACGGACAGGGTTGCACGGCGCCGCGAACGCTCCGGCGAGGTGATAATCGGGCGGATATCAGTCTCTAACCCATGCGCAGACAGGGCATTTCGCACCACATCCATCTTCCATTCCGCCACAAATGGATCGGAGGCATGCATCAATGCACACCCCCCACAGCTATTGTAATGCGGACAAGGAGCTTTGACCCGGTTTGGTGAGGGCGTCACAATGCGCGGGGCTTCAATCCGGTCGTCCTGCACCTCTCCACTCACCTCTTCGCCCGGGAGGGTTCGGGCGGCAAAAACCGGTCCGGCGGCGATGCCATCGCCAAGGTGGCCCAAACGTTCGATCAGATGTGTGGTGGCGCTCATTTCAACAGCTCCTCGCGGGTGAGTGTAAAATCCGATGCAATCCAACGCGCTTCAAGGGCTTTGATGTGTGCGCCCAGCTTCGGCCCCGTGTAGTCCGGCATCAGATCTGCAGGTTTGACGGGAAACACGGCACGGGCGCCCCGTGATATTGCGTTATCCGTATTCGGCAAAAGAGCCTGCCCCATCATTGCGGCGCGCAGCAAGGCCACGTCATTTGCTATGTCAGCCCCATCCCGATAGGCCAGCTCCGACAGGGACGTCGATGCCCCCATCTGGTCACGCAAAACAGCGTAACGGCGGGCATCTTTGCGCGACAGCCGCAGGCGATCCTCTGGGGCCTCCCCCCCAAGGATTGCGAGGCGGCGCATTGGATCTGGCGCCCTGTTCCCTTCCAGATGCACAAGAACGGCAAGATAAGTCGCCTCTGCCCCGGGCAAAACAGACCCTAACACACCGCAACTTGACATTAACGCGACAGAAGGTGCGGGATCCGGCGCGGATAGGAGCTTGCGCATCTCTGCACCAACTCGCTCCTTGGACAAAGCCCCTAACCCGCCCAGATTTTCTGCAATCGCCGACAGCGCCTCAACATCCGGCCCTTCCGCCACATCGCCGTACCAGGCATGAAACCGGAAAAATCGTAGAATGCGCAGGTAGTCTTCGCGGATACGCTGCCCGGCATTGTCAATGAACCGCACGCGGCGCGCCAGAAGGTCGGGCAATCCGCCAAGCGGGTCAATCACCCGCCCGTCAGCGTCTGCATAAAGCGCATTCATGGTGAAATCGCGGCGATGTGCGTCTTCTTCCATCGTGTGGGCAAAAGCAACCACTGCACGGCGGCCATCCGTTTCCACATCTTTTCGATAGGTGGTGATTTCAAAACCTTCGCCGTCAACCACCACGGTAATGGTGCCATGCTCAATGCCAGTCGGCACCGATTTCAGACCGGCCGACCCGGCCAGTTTCAACACTTGATCCGGCAGGGCATTGGTGGACAGATCTAGATCGGAAATCGGCTCTCCCATCAGGTCATTGCGCACACACCCCCCTACAAAATGCAGCGCAAACCCTGCCTCGGAAAATATATGGGCGAGCTGTTGTACGGGCGCAGACCGAAACCAATCCCCTTGCAACCGGGTCATAAAGCCAACCTTTCCGCAAGCGCACGCAACATGCGCGCCGTTGCCCCCCAAATGTAATAGGGGCCGAACGGGACGGTTTCATAATACCGGATGCGCCCCTGCCAGATCCGGCCCTGTTTCGCATATTTCGCCAGGTTAGAGACATGTTCGAACGGAACCGTGAAAACCTCTTCGACCTCACCACGCTCTGGCACCACCTCAAATGGTCGGGTGACAAGCCCGAGGATCGGGGTCACGGTGTAGGAGGTGACGGTTTCATGGGGGGGCAGTTCGCCAATCAGCTCTACCGCATCACGCGGCAGGCCGATTTCCTCCCAGGCTTCCCGCAGGGCTGCGGCCGCGGGCGATTTATCCTCCGCATCGATCTTTCCGCCAGGAAAAGCAATTTGACCGGGGTGATGTTTAAGGTGAGAGGCGCGTTTGGTCAGGATCAGTCGCAACGCGCCCTGTTCATGAACCAATGGCACCAGAACGGCAGCGGGGCGCAAACTGCGCCCCGTAGGTGGTCTGATATCCGGGTTGAGGTCAAAATCGGAACTGCCGCCACCAGAGTGGCCCAAGGCAGTTCGAATGCGATCAATCTCTGACGTCACCATCTGGTCCTTTGGCATCTTTGCCGACAGTCTTTGGATCAAGATCATAATGCGCACCACAGAATTGACAATCAGCGGTCACACGCCCTTCCTCCGTGGTCATGTAGGCAATGTCTTTTTCAGAGTAGATCGACAGGCTTTCACGGACACGATCTTCGGAACAGGTGCACCCAAAGCGGATCGCCTGCGGTTCAAAGATCCGCGGCGCCTCTTCGTGGAACAGACGGGTCAGCAAGTCGGTCGGCGCGACGGACGGCCCGATCAACTCGAGCTCCTCCACCGACGACAGCAGGATATTGGCGCGGTTCCAGTTTTCCTTGTTGTCCTCAGTGATCAGATCGTCGGCAACCAGAAGACCGTCTTTGCCTGAACCGCCATCTGGTGACACGTGAGAACCCGCCTTTGGCATATGCTGCAACATGACCCCACCTGCGCGCCAGCTTTCCTGACCACCGGCCCAGGTGGATTTTCCAAACGTCAGATGGAAACGGGTCGGCAATTGTTCCGATTGGGCAAAGTAGGTCTGCGCGCAGTCAGACAAGGAACTGCCCACCAGCGGAGTCATGCCAGTATAGGGTTTCTTGCCATCACCCTGGTCAATCAGGACCGCAAAAAAGCCCTTGCCGATTTGCCCGAAAGAAGGTGCCTCATTCGACAGGCGCTCTTCATCAAAGCTGGCATAGGCGCGAATCATCGCCGGCTCACCCTCTTTCGCGGGGGCATAGTAATCTGTGGCGATCAGGCGGGCCGGCCCATCCCCCCGGATCTGAAGAGACAGTTTCCAGCGCAATTTTATGGTTTGACCGATCATCGCAGTCAGCATCGCTGCCTCAGCCACCAATGCCTCGATTGCCGGAGGGTAGTCATGTTGCGACAGGATCGTGTCAAGCACACCATCCAGACGCAGCACACGTCCCCGCACGTCACAATTGTCCAGTTGGAAGGGCAGGATGGTATCATCCCAGGCAATCAGGTTTCCTAGTGTCATCGGGCTATCCACGGCTGAGCTTTCGGCAATTCGTTTGCATACCGCGTCTATATGGTCGCGGCAACCGTTGGAAAAAGAGGGAGCGCGCGAATTATTTCGCCAATCCCCCAAACATCAACGCGTTTGGCCCTTGTATTCAATCACTGCCATCGACAAGTCATCACCGAATTCCCGGCTGCCGCAGTAATTATCCAGCTCCCACACCAGCCCATCCAGAAACAGCTGCCCTTTCAATGAGGCATTGCGTGAGATCATTCTTTCAAACCCCTCTTCCTCCAGCATCTGGTCCTTCTCATTCTCCGCTTCGGTAAATCCATCCGAATAGAACATGAGCCGGTCGCCCGGTTCGAGAGCGATTTCAAAACGCTCATAGCTGCTTCCCCGGATCAACCCGATCGGCAAACCGCCCTGCCCAACATATTCCACACTGCCATCTGCGCGCAGCAACACGGGGTTTGGATGGCCGCATTGGGTGAGCTTCAACACACCTGTATTCAGGTCGAGATAGGCGAGAATCATGGTGAAGTAATGCTCAGTAGGCATATCCTCCAGCATCATGGTATTGAGCAGATAGGCCACTTCTTCCGGATCACGCAGGCGCAATTTCCCCCGCAGGCCCGTGGACATGGTGATATTCTGCTCAGGCGATCCATCCGACAAATATGATGCAAGGCGGGCCGTCAGAAGCGCAGAGGCAATCCCGTGGCCTGACACATCAATCGAGTAAATCGCGACGGTATTCTCATCAGCCTGAAACATCCCGACAAGATCGCCGCCCACATGCCCACAAGGCTGCAACAGCAAGCTGATCTCCGAGGACCCAAAATCACGAAACCGTTCACGCACCAAAGATTGCTGCATGTTGCGCGCTTCGATCAGATCCCGATCAATGGAGTCGTAAATTGTCTGGATTTCAGTAAGGGTTGCGTTGACCAGCCTGTTCTTTTCCTGAAGCTCCCGCTCCATGGACATGATCCGGCCACCGGCATTGATCCGGGCCCGCAACTCCTCGGCATTGACGGGTTTATTCAGGAAATCATCCGCCCCGACATCCAGCCCCTGCGCCACCGCGCCCTTTTCGCTTTTGGACGTCAGAAGGATAAAATAGCCATACTTGTCTCTCTCCATCGCGCGAAACGCCTGACAAAGCTCCAGGCCATCCATGCCCGGCATCATCCAGTCAGACAGGATCAGGTCGATATCTTCCGTGGCAATCTTCTCCAGCGCTTCCTCACCGGATCCGGCTTCAACAACGGTAAACCCCTGACGTTTGAGGGTTGAGCTTACAATCATCCGCTGCGCGCGGCTGTCATCCACGACCAGAACAGTGTTGACGGAGGCCTCCCCCAAGGCTGCGCCATCTCTGACAGCAGAGTTGATCATATCTGGATTTATAGCAGATTTTGCCACGGGTTACCCTTCATCGCCATTGCGAGTCGCTTACATTCCTTTCAGCCATAGCCCCCAGAGATTTAACGGCGGTTTAAATTTAAAATTTGCAGGAAATTTGCTGTCACACTAACCCCAGCTTAACCATCACCGGCTATTCAAGGCGCAGTATCAACGATTTATTTCTTATGAGGGCAGGATGATCAGCTGGGATCGCGTCGCGGAATTGAAAGCAGAGATCGGCGAAGAGGATTTTGCCGAGGTAGCAGAGATGTTCCTGATGGAGGTGGATGAGGTCATCGACCGGTTGCGCAACAACCCCGACCCGTCACAATATGAACAGGACCTGCATTTTCTGAAAAGCTCTGCCGTGAATCTGGGCTTTGACGCCCTGTCAAAACTATGCGGAGACGGCGAACAGATGGCAGCCCGCGGCATGGCCGCCGATGTTGATCTCACGCCGGTCTTCGATACGTATTTCGCCTCAAAAGAGGTGTTCACCGCGCACTGAAATCAGCGTTTCGTTTAAATGACAAACTCAGCCAGCATTTCATCATCGGTGATATCGGAATAGGCAAAGCCCTTCTGTTCGAGCGCATCGAACAACGCATCAAAATTCTCAGGCACCGTGGTTTCGATCCCAATCAAAACCGAGCCAAAATTCCGGGCGGACTTCTTCATATACTCAAAACGCGCAATGTTGTCGTCTGGTCCCAGGATTTGCAGGAAGTCCTTAAGCGCGCCGGGGCGCTGGGGCAGGCGGAGCAGGAAGTATTTTTTCAACCCGGAATACCGCTGAGCGCGCTCTTTCACCTCCGGCAGGCGTTCAAAATCAAAGTTGCCCCCAGAGGTCACGCAAACCACCGTCTTGCCCCTGACCTCATCCCGCAGATCCTTCAGCACATCAACGGACAATGCCCCGGCCGGTTCCAGCACCACCCCTTCCACGTTCAACATATCAAGCATGGTTGTGCAGATCCGATCCTCGGGAACCCCATGGACCCGCGCGGATGGCACATCCCGCAGCACGTCAAAGGGTTGTGCCCCAATCCGTGCCACAGCAGCCCCATCCACGAAATTATCAACCCGATCAAGGGTGACCGGCTGCCCCTGCGCAATCGCAGCCGCAAGCGAGGCCCCCCCGGCGGGTTCGACATAATGCAGCACGGTCTCCGGAGCCACTTCAGCCAGATATCTGGTGATCCCGGCAGACAGGCCACCACCGCCCACAGGCAGGACAACCACATCCGGGTTGCGCCCCAGCTGGGCGGAGATTTCAGCTGCGACGCTGGCCTGCCCCTCGATCACATCCTTATCATCGAAGGGTGAGAGGAAATGCCCGCCCACTTCGTCACAATACTCCTGCGCGGCCGCAAGCGTATCGTCGAAATAGTCGCCTACAAGGCGGATCTCGATCGAGTCTCCCCCAAAAATCCGGGTCTTCTGAATTTTCTGCTGAGGGGTTGTGACCGGCATGAAGATCACGCCCTTGACGCCGAAATGACGCGACACAAACGCCACACCCTGCGCATGGTTGCCCGCGGAAGCACAGACAAACACGTCCTGATCTGGATTTTTCGCAAGCGCCTTGCCCATCGCATTCAGCGCCCCGCGGATCTTGTAGCTGCGCACAGGGCTGAGGTCTTCGCGCTTCAACCAGATATCGGCATCATACATGGCCGACAGATGGTCATTGCGCTGCAAGGGCGTCGCGGGGAACAGCGCCCGCATCTGCTGTTCTGCCACACGGGCTTTTTTCAGAAAATCGCTCATCTGGAATGTCTGACCCAAGGGCAGGCTCTTGGCAAGGTGGTTTACGCCAGTTTTCCCCCGGAATACGGCAGCTCTCGCCCTTCAACATAAACGCCGTAGATCGTGGTCATGATGCTGATTTGCAGCATGGCAAACAGCCACCCCCCAAACACATAGATGGGCACCACAACTCCAAACACCAAAATCGTCAGCCCCATTGATCCCAAAATGCCCGCCACAATTCCCACCACCAACATCACGGCGAACAGGATCAGGAACATCCAGCAGAACAGGGCAAAGATCATCTTGCTGGACCCGCGCGTTGCCGCCCATGCCTCTTTGATCCCCAACCGTTCGCCCAGCGCGCGCGACACAAGCACTGTCGACAAACGCATCATTGCAATCATGGCAAGGGTCATCACAACCACAAAGGAGATGAGCAGAAATACGATCTGCCCGGTATTCGGAACCGCCCCTGCTTCGATACTTTCAATCATGAGCAAGGAAGCCAAAATCAGCGGAAAAGACAGCACAACGACCCCAATCATCATCAGGACCGCCCAGAGCGCGTATGTCATCACCTGTGGCCCACGCAGTTGCGGCAACCAGCCTGTTGGATCCTCATTCATCAGAACATAACGATGCCAGGCCACCGCAATCCAAGCACCAATCAAGAGGGACAATACCTGCTGAACAAGCTGCACCAAAACGAACCCGATCGGGTCCAATGCCAGCAGCAACTCAGGTGAAAACGCGACCGAATAACTGAGGGCGAACCCAACAACCATGGACAACAGCAACAACACCACAGAAATCCGCGCAGCATCCATCTTGTTGCGCCACACCATTTTCCAGGAATGTTTCAAGACATCCAGACCAGACACACCAACCCCTTTCAATCAATACGTGTATTAGACTTCTAAAATCACGGAAAGCCGATCAAAGCAAGGACGGGATGGCCCTGCAATACTTGCCCCCCGGACAAAAACGGGATAAGCGCGCGGTGACACGCTCGTGAAAGGGAATATGATGATTTCTTCCAACACTGCACCGCAAGCTGCACCCAAGAAAGTTGTGCTGGCCTATTCCGGTGGTCTCGATACCTCGATCATCCTGAAATGGTTGCAAACCGAATATGGTTGCGAAGTGATCACCTTTACCGCCGACCTTGGTCAGGGCGAAGAGCTGGAGCCGGCCCGCAAAAAGGCCGAGATGCTGGGCATCAAACCGGAAAACATTCATATCGAAGATCTGCGCGAAGAGTTCGTGCGCGATTTCGTGTTCCCGATGTTCCGTGCCAATGCGCAATATGAAGGGCTTTACCTGCTGGGCACCTCGATCGCGCGTCCGCTGATTTCCAAGCGTCTGGTTGAAATTGCCGAAGAACACGGTGCCGACGCCGTGTCCCACGGGGCAACCGGCAAAGGCAACGATCAGGTTCGGTTCGAACTGGCGGCCTATGCGCTGAACCCGGAAATCGTTGTGATCGCGCCCTGGCGTGAATGGGATCTGGGCTCGCGCACCAAGCTCTTGGAATTCGCCGAACAGCACCAAATCCCGGTGGCAAAGGACAAACGTGGCGAGGCACCTTTCTCGGTTGACGCGAACCTGCTGCACACCTCGTCTGAAGGCAAGGTTCTGGAAGACCCGGCTGAGGACGCACCAGATTATGTCTACCAGCGCACCGTGCATCCCGAAGACGCACCGGACACCCCGGAATTCATCGAGATCGAGTTCGAAAAGGGCGATGCCGTCGGTATCAACGGCGTGAAAATGTCGCCGGCAACCATCCTGACCGAGCTCAATGAATATGGCCGCAAGCACGGCATCGGTCGTCTGGATCTGGTCGAAGGCCGCTATGTGGGCATGAAATCGCGCGGGATCTATGAAACCCCGGGCGGCACCATCCTGCTCGACGCCCATCGCGGCATCGAATCGATCACTATGGACCGTGGCGCAATGCATCTGAAAGATGAGCTGATGCCGCGTTACGCCGAACTGATCTATAACGGATACTGGTATTCGCCCGAACGCGAAATGCTGCAGGCTGCGATTGACCTGTCGCAGGAACATGTCACCGGCACTGTGCGCATGAAACTCTACAAGGGTCTGGCCCGCGTGGTTGGTCGCTGGTCGGATCACTCGCTCTATTCCGAGGCGCATGTGACCTTTGAAGAAGACATGGGCGCCTATGATCAGACCGATGCGGCCGGGTTCATTCAGCTGAACGCCCTTCGCCTGAAGCTGATTGCCGACCGCAACCGTCGTGTTGGCAAGTGAGCTACGACGACGAAGATATCGACGATGAGCTGGACATGTTCATCGAAGCTCAGGACACCGTTTGGAGCGATGTCCTGAGCGAATTGCAGGCCGGAAAAAAGACCGGCCACTGGATGTGGTTCGTCTTTCCGCAACTGGCCGAGCTGGGCAGGTCCGACATGTCGCAGCTTTATGGGCTGGAGGATCTGAACGAGGCCACCGCCTATCTGGCGCATGATGAACTGAAACGGCGCCTAGTCGTTGCGGCATCCCTGTTGCTGGAACACGCTGGCACGGATCCGGTTGAGATCCTGGGGGCTGTGGATGCGCAGAAACTGCGCTCCTGCATGACGCTGTTTGCTGCCGTCCCGAACGCGCCGGACATGTTCCGACAGGTGCTTGACGTTCATTACGCGGGACACCCCTGCGCCCGCACAATCGAAATATTGAGCCAGGCCTGATATTTCTGATGACAGCGCCCGGAAATTCCCCGGCGCGCCCCACCTCCCCTTTGGTCATGCTTGCCAGACCCGGGATCGTCTTTCTATCGAGAAGCAAATGGGAGGAACTGACATGCCACTACAAAAACTTGCCGAGGGGATACAATCCGGCCTCGAAGGGCGCAGCTTTAACGGGTCTTTGAAATTTGATTGCGGCGAGGATGGGGTGATCGTGCTGGCCGAAAACGCCGCCAGCACCGAAAACCGTGACACGGATTGCACCCTGCGCCTGTCGACCGAGAACCTGCAGAAACTGCTGACTGGAAAGCTCAATCCAATGACGGCGGTCATGATGGGCAAGATCAAGCTGTCGGGGGATATGACCACCGCAATGCAGCTGGCCAAGCTCTTGGGGTAGCGTCAAGCCCCTAAACTCGCGCCTTCAAAAACGCTGTCACCTCTTCTGCCATGGGCATCACCTCGGCCGTGCCTTTACGGGTGACCTGAAGGGCGGCTGCGGCTGACGCCCGGCGCAACACCTGCTCCAAGGGCAGTTTCTGATCCAACCCTGCGGCCACGTAACCAATAAAACAATCTCCGGCCCCGGTCGTATCCACGGGCTGTACCTTGAAAGCAGGCGCGCGGAGCTCCTGCCCGGTTTTCTGATCACTCCAGACCGCCCCTTCTGCCCCTTTTGTGACCAGTAAAGCAGGCACATCAATCTCGTTAAGCCCAACGCCCAGCGCGGCGGAAAGCTGGGTTGCCTCAACCTCATTCATCACCAGAAGATCGCAATATGGCAGCACCTCTCGCACGGCGGATGCATCAAAGGGTGCCGCAGAATAGATCACCTTTGCACCCCGTTCATGGGCAAACTTTGCAGCCGCGGGCACCAGGTTGGTCTCGTTCTGCAAGAGCAGCAGGTCCTGCGCCGTCATCCTCTCCAGTGCCGAGCGCACGAAATCCCAACTCAGCGCATGGTTGGCACCGGGCATCAGCACAATCATGTTCTCGCCATCAGGATCAATGCAGATATTGGCGTGGCCGGTTGCCCCTTCTGTCACGTCGATATCGCGCACATCCACACCGCGCTGCTCCAACGCCACGCGACACCAATGCCCATCTGATCCGATGGCACCGATATGGTGCACAGGGCAACCGGCAAGGCTGGCCGCCACAGATTGATTGGCCCCCTTTCCCCCCAGCGAAATCGCATGATGTGCGGCGCTGATCGTTTCGCCAGCCCCCGGAAGATGCGGCAGCTGGTAAAAATTGTCGATATTAATCGATCCGAGATTAAAGATGGTCATGGCAAGATCCTCTTGAGAAAACCCTATAATTTCTTGGTGTTTACGCAAGAGAGAACCGGGGCGAGCGCGCTTAAAATCCCGATACCATTCACATTTCAGAATATTAGTTTTCTATTGTATTCCATTGTATACCGTTTATATCAACCAGCAGAATCCATAGGCCAAACGGTAAGTCACAAGCAGGGAGTTTCCGCCATGACGACCCAAATCGACGCCACTCTGATCCCCGGAGATGGGATCGGACCCGAAATCACCGAAGCTGTCACCGCCATCCTCGATCACATGGGGGCGCCCTTCAAGTGGGACGTGCAGCAGGCTGGCATGGCTGGCATTGACGCGGCGGGCGAACCGCTGCCGCAGGCCACAATCGACAGTATCCGCAACACCAAACTGGCCCTCAAAGGCCCGCTGACCACACCGGTGGGCGGTGGCTTCAAATCGATCAACCTGCAACTGCGTCAGGCCTTCAACCTTTATGCCAATGTCCGCCCGACCAAGACGATCAAGCTCGACGGTCGGTTCGACAATGTGGACATGGTGATCTTCCGCGAGAACCTGGAAGGGTATTACATCTCGGACGAAGGCTATATGGAACACAATGGCGACCCGGAAGGCAAAGTCTTTTCAACCGGGTACAATACCAAAGAAGGTGCCCAGCGCATCACCCGTGCCGCTTTTGAATATGCTCTGGCGAATGGACGCAAAAAGGTCTCGATCGTGCATAAGGCCAACATCCTGAAACTACTCTCGGGCATGTTTCTGGAAGAGGCCCGCAAAATCGCCAAGGAATATGAAGACCGCGTGGCCTGGGACGAACGCATTGTCGATGCCTGCGCCATGCAGATGGTGATGTATCCGGACGCATTTGACGTGATCGTCACCACCAACCTCTTCGGTGACATCCTGTCTGACCTCGCCGCCGGGCTTGTCGGCGGTCTGGGCCTGGCCCCGGGTGCCAATATCGGCACAGACGCCGCCATTTTCGAGGCTGTGCACGGCTCAGCCCCGGATATTGCAGGCCAGCAAAAGGCCAACCCCTGCGCCTTTCTGATGGCTGCGGGTCTGATGCTGGAACATGTCGGCAAAACCGACGACGCCCAGCGCCTGAAGAAAGCGGTGATCGAAACCGTGCAGGCCAAAGACCGCGTGACCCCGGATCTGGGCGGCACCGGCACCACGATGACCATCGCCCAGGCCATCATTGACCGGCTTTGATCGAACCGGAAGGCCGTGGCACAAGCTGCGGCCTTTTTTCACTGCGCTGATAGCGCTACGCCCCTTTTTTTCTTCACGCAATTTGTGTAAGGGAGGGGGGAAATCTCACATCTCACCAGCTTTGGGCAGGTGCCCGGCGGTGATCCTTTCAGCGAAAAAAAGGGGTGTTCTGACATGACCGACACATCGCAGCCAGATATTTTGTATACCATTGTAGACGAAGCGCCGGAGCTGGCCTCGGCCTCCTTCCTGCCGATCATCCGCAAATTCGTATCAAGCGCCGACATCACCGTGGGCACCCCGGACATCTCGCTCGCGGGTCGTATCATCGCCACCTTCCCGGAAAACCTGACCGCTGAACAGCGCCAGTCCGACGATCTGGCCGCCCTTGGCGAACTGGTAAAAACCCCGGACGCCAACGTGATCAAACTGCCGAACATCTCGGCCTCGGTGCCGCAGCTGGTTGCCGCCGTCGAAGAGCTGCAATCGCAAGGTTACAACATTCCGAACTACCCGGAAGAGCCGAAGTCCGACGAAGAAAAAGCCATCCGCGCACGTTACGACGCGATCAAAGGTTCTGCCGTGAACCCGGTTCTGCGCGAAGGCAACTCGGACCGCCGCGCTGCAAAAGCCGTGAAAAACTATGCTCAGAACAACCCGCATTCGATGGGGGAATGGGCATCGGACAGCAAAACCAAAGTGTCTTCGATGCCGGGTAACGACTTCTATGCAAACGAAGTTTCGGCCACCATCACTGCCGCCCAAGCCGGTGACGCAAAGATCGAATTCGTGGGCCGTGACGGCGCTGTGACCGTTCTGAAAGACGGCTGGGCGCTGGAAGAAGGCACCATTGCGGATGCGACCTTCATGTCGGCAAAAGCTCTGGGCGCCTTCCTGGCAGACGCCATCGAAGACACCAAGAAAGACGGCACCATGTTCTCGCTTCACATGAAAGCGACGATGATGAAAGTGTCGGACCCGATCATCTTCGGCCACGCAGTCAAAGCATGGCTGGGGCCGGTTTGGGACAAGCATGGCGCAGCCATTGCCGCGGCCGGTGGGTCGCCGAACTCGGGTCTGGGCGCGGTTCTGGATGCCATCAATGGCATGGACAACGCTGACGAGATCAAAGCCGAAATCGCCGCTCTGGACCGTCCGTCAATGTATATGGTCGACTCGGACAAAGGCATCACCAACCTGCACGTTCCGTCGGATGTGATCATCGACGCCTCGATGCCCGCCGTGATCCGCGCTGGCGGTAAAGGCTGGGATGAGGCCGGCAACAAAGGCGACACCAACTGCGTGATCCCCGACCGTTGCTATGCCACCGTCTATGACGAAGCGATCAACTTCTTCAAAGCCAATGGCGCCCTGAACCCGGCCACCGCCGGGGCCGTGGCAAACGTTGGCCTGATGGCACAGAAAGCCGAGGAATACGGCTCGCACCCGACCACGTTCGAAGCCCCCGCAGACGGCACCATCCGCGTGGTCACCGCCAACGGTGAAACCCTGCATTCGCATGACGTCGAAGCCGGGGACATCTGGCGCGCCTGCACCGTGAAAAAGGCCCCGATCGAGAACTGGATCGAACTGGCCCTCGACCGTCAGCGCCTGACCGGATCGGAAGCGATCTTCTGGCTGGACGCAGGTCGCGCCCATGACGCCGAGCTGATCAAATATGTGACCCCGGCACTGGAAGCTGCTGGAAAGTCTGACCTTTTCCAGATCATGGCCCCGCGCGAAGCCACCGCTCAGTCGCTGAAAACCATCACTGCGGGTGATGACAGCATCGCCATCACCGGCAACGTGCTGCGCGACTATCTGACCGACCTGTTCCCGATCCTGGAACTGGGCACCTCGGCCAAAATGCTGTCGATCGTGAAGCTGATGAAAGGCGGCGGTCTGTTTGAAACCGGTGCTGGTGGATCGGCCCCGAAACACGTGCAACAGCTGGTGGAAGAGAACCACCTGCGCTGGGATTCGATGGGTGAATTCTGTGCGCTGGGTGAAAGCCTGAATTTCCTCGCGGACGTCAAAGGCAACGCCAAAGCCGGTGTTCTGGGACGTGCGGCCGAGGAAGCCACCCAGGGTATCCTCGACAACAACAAATCGCCCTCGCGCAAAGTGGGTCAGCCCGACAACCGCGACAGCCATTACTGGTTCGCCCGCTACTGGGCCGAAGCCCTTGCGGCACAAGGCGATGACGCGGATCTGGCGGCCGAGTTTGCCCCGGTTGCAAAAGCACTGGCAGAGGGCGAAGAGGCGATCCTGGCCGAGCTGGCCGCAGCTCAGGGCCCGGCAGCTGACATCGGCGGCTACTTCCGCCCCTCGGTTGAGCTGAAAGCCAAAGTGATGCGCCCCTCGGCCACGCTGAACGCGATCATCGGCTAAGCCCTCTCTTACAGAACACGGAAAACCCCGCCCCTCAGGCGGGGTTTTTCATTTTCGAAACATGAAACTTTTGATGCTATCAAAAGCCCGAAGTTTAAAGTTTTCACGGGCCACATATTGAAAGTTTAAACATTTCCCCGGCCATTTCAGGGCGATTGCGTTACAACCCCCGCCGCTTCCAGCTCCTCCACACTGGGAAACCAGATCTCATCCGGGCCAGATTGATAGATCCGGGCAAGGAAGGTTTCGGACACTCCCCGACTGCGCAGAAAACTGCGATCCCGCTCCTGCTCGGCTGCAATATCGAAACGTGGAAGCTTCTCTGCTTCGCCCAGTGCATAACCATGAAACCCCAGACGCGCACCCGGCGCCAGCAACCGCCGCTGCCCGGCGACAAACACCAAAGTGCAGGCTGAACTGCACCGCCGGGTCACATGACTGTCCAGCTTCTGCTCCAGAACCAGCCGCGCGATGCCGCGCGCCTCAAAGATATGTCCACCGTCACTGTCCAGTTCAATCCGGGTCACATCCGGGTGGGTCTGCAAGAGGTGCTGCAAATCTCGGGTAGCGCCCAGAGCGATCACACCCGTCAACTGCACCACCTCCCCCTCAGCAAACAGGTCATATTGCGCCGCGTAATGCCGGTTGCGCATCTCTGCATACGGTTCATCAGACAGGAACGGGGTGGTTTGCAAGGCCAGCGCCCACCATTGCGACAGCGAGGCAAAAACCGCGATGATCAGAGCGATCATCCCCGCCCAGAGCGGCAAAACAGACCCTAATTCACGCAAATTCCGCTCGGCGCTCCGGAAATAGCCGATAGATTGCCAGATCAGGCACAGAAGATCGGCGCCCAGCAGGACCGCCACAAGAGACACGGCCAGCGGAGCGGCCGCCCCCAGCGCACCAAAACCAAGCAGGACAAGGGCGCGCAACGCCACCCCATTGATCCAGAAGGCACGCCAAAGCGGGGAATGCCCCCGCCAATGGGTGAGAATGTAGGACATGGGTCAGCTTAGGGCGTTTCGGGGCAAACATGAAACAGATGTTTATTCCGAAACGCTTTGGGTTGCTCCTGCACTGCGGTCAAACACCGACCTCAAACCGGGTCCGGTCATGGGGGCGGGTGAAGTCCTGCGCCGGTCCTTTGGGCACAATCCGGGTCGGATTGATCGTCTCATGACTGGCGTAATAATGCCGTTTGATCTGGTGGAAATCCACGGTGTCCGCGATATCCGAATGCTGATAAAGATCACGTAAATAGTTGGAAATGTTTGGGTAATCCTCGATCCGCTTCAGGTTTGTCTTGAAGTGACCATGATAGACCGCATCAAAGCGGATCAGGGTGGTAAACAGGCGCCAGTCCGCCTCGGTCAGCGTATTGCCAACGAGGTACCGGTGCCGGGACAGGCGATCTTCCACCTGGTCCAGGGCGTCAAACAAAGCGTCAAATGCGTGCTCATAGGCCTCTTGCGTCGTTGCGAAACCGCATTTGTAGACCCCGTTATTGATGCTGGAATAGACAAACGCATTCACCTCGTCGATCTGGGCGCGAAGGGTTTCGGGATAGAAGTCGAGCGTGTTTCCGGTGATGTCATCAAAGGCGGAATTGAACATACGGATGATTTCCGAACTTTCATTGCTGACCACCATCTGGGTCTGCTTGTCCCACAGCACCGGCACCGTGACCCGGCCGGAATAGTCCGGGCTGGCCTGTGTATAGAGCTGGTGCAGATAGGCATGGCCATAAAGCGGGTCACCACCGCGGTCCGGGTCAAACTCCCATCCGTTTGACAACATGTCGGGAGAGACCACAGTGACGCCGATCAGCCCCTCCAGCCCCTTCAGCTTGCGAAAGATCAACGTGCGGTGTGCCCAGGGGCACGCCAGCGAGACATAGAGATGATATCGACCCTGTTCCGCCTGAAAACCACCTTTTTCGCCTGGTCCGGCGGATCCATCTCGGGTGATCCAGTTGCGAAACTGCGCCTCGCTTCGCCTGAATTTCCCTTTGGTGGATTTGGTGTCATACCAGACATCTTCCCATTTCCCGTTCACAAGCTGGCCCATGATCCGCTCCTTTATGCTGCAATGAGTATATGGGGGTGCGGATCGGGCGCTCAACATCCGTGGGTGCAGAGAGAAATTGCAAATATGCACAGAAAAACCGGCCCCCAAGGAAGGGCCGGTTTTAGGCAGGATCAGAGCCTGTTTTTACTTTTCACCCAGACGTGCAGCGGCAAGAACCGCCATATTCAGGATGTCATTTGACGTGGAGTTGGTCGAACAGATCTGAATCGGTTTATCGACGCCGGACAGGATCGGGCCGATCACCGTGGCACCCGCCAGTTCCTGCATCATCTTGACCGAAATCGAGGCCGAGTGGCGGGCGGGAACCACCAGCACATTGGCGGGCCCGGACAGGCGGCAGAACGGGTAATGCTTCATCACATCCGGGTTCAGCGCCACATCTGCAGTCATCTCACCATCATATTCGAAATCAACGCCGCGCTGATCCAGAATTGCCGGCGCTTCATGCAGTTTCTGCGCACGTTCCGAGATTGGGTAGCCGAAGGTCGAGAAACTGACAAACGCGACGCGGGGTTCAAGCCCCAGGCCACGCGCCACGGCGGCGGCACGCTCTGCGATATTGGCCAGATCTTCGGTTTCGGGCCATTCATGCACCAGCGTATCAGCCATCAGCACGATACGGCCCTTGTGCAGAACGGCGGTGACACCGACCGCTCCGTCACTGGCGCGGGCATCAAACACATGGTTGATCCGGTCCAGCACGTAAGCCGATTTGCGCGTGGCGCCGGTGATCAGGCCATCACCATGACCATGTTGCAGCATCAGCGACGCAAACACATGGCGATCACGAGCCGCGAGGCGATGCACATCATGGCGATCAAAGCCCTGACGCTGTAGGCGCTCATAGAGGAAGTCCTTGTAAAGGCCGAGGTTTTCCGTGTTGGCGGCGTTCACCACACGCAATTCGCGGACTGCATCCCCCAGCCCCTCGGCTTCCAGCTTCTCGCGCACATTTTCCTGACGCCCCACCACCAGCGCACGGCCATACCCGTTGCGTTGGTATTGCACGGCAGCCCGGAGCACCTGCGGATCATCCCCTTCGGCAAAGATCATCGTGGCCTGGTTCTTGCGGGCGCGAGCGGTGATGCCCCGCAGGATGGAGGCGGTGGGATCCATGCGCGATTTCAGGTTCAGCGCATAGCTTTCCATGTCGATGATCGGGCGGCGTGCCACCCCGGTATCCATACCGGCCTTCGCCACGGCGGGGGGGATGGTATAGATCAGGCGCGGATCAAACGGGGTCGGGATGATATAGTCGCGACCAAAGGTCAGCTTGGTACCATAGGCCATCGCCACTTCATCCGGCACATCTTCGCGGGCCAGTTCGGCAAGGGCCTGAGCACAGGCGATTTTCATCTCGTCATTGATGGCGCGAGCGTGGATATCAAGTGCACCGCGGAACAGGTAGGGAAAGCCCAGAACGTTGTTCACCTGGTTCGGGTAATCCGAACGGCCCGTGGCAACAATCGCGTCATTGCGCACCTCATGCGCCTCTTCCGGCGTGATTTCCGGATCCGGGTTGGCCATGGCGAAAATGACCGGGTTGTCGGCCATGGATTTCACCATATCCTGCGTCACGGCCCCTTTGACCGACACGCCAAGAAAGACATCCGCGCCGTCCATCGCCTCTTCGAGCGTGCGCAGATCGGTGTTCACCGCATGGGCCGATTTCCACTGGTTCATGCCGTCGGTGCGGCCCTGATAAATCACACCCTTTGTGTCACAGACAATGCAGTTTTCATGCCGCGCACCCATGGATTTGATCAGCTCGATACAAGCAATCCCTGCAGCCCCTGCGCCGTTCAGCACGATCTTGCAGTCTTCGATCTTCTTGCCGCTGAGGTGCAGCGCATTCAAAAGCCCCGCCGCACAGATCACCGCCGTGCCATGCTGGTCGTCATGGAACACCGGAATGTCCATTTCTTCCTTCAGCTTCTGCTCAATGATAAAGCATTCCGGCGCCTTGATATCCTCAAGATTGATGCCCCCGAAGGTCGGCCCCATCAGCTTGACCGCATTGATGAAGGCTTCCGGGTCTTCGGTGTCCAGTTCGATGTCGATCGAGTTCACATCGGCAAAACGTTTGAACAGGACCGCCTTGCCTTCCATCACCGGTTTAGACCCTAACGCACCCAAATTCCCCAATCCAAGCACCGCTGTGCCGTTGGAAATCACCGCCACCAGATTGCCCTTGTTGGTGTAATCATACGCGGTCGACGGGTCCGCTGCGATGGCCTCACATGGCACGGCAACCCCCGGCGAATAGGCCAGCGACAGATCGCGTTGCGTGGTCATTGGCACCGATGGCGTGACCTCGAACTTGCCCGGTGTCGGGTAGATGTGAAAGGCCAGAGCCTCTTCATCGGTGATGCGTTGTTTTGCCATTCCTCTTGGCCCTTTCCCTGCGACAGACAGACCCTCCTCCCTTACAGGGGGTCGCGCGCAGGCTCAACCTCATTTGAGCATTTTATAACTCAATTCGGGAGTTTTTGCGCAATAGTCGAAAATTCATCCCTGCCGTGGCGCAATATTCAGAAATTTATTTGCAGATATTGCAGCCCCCTGGCACGAAAAATTCCGTCCGTGCCTTTCACGGGGTGATGATTTATATCTTGGCCAAACCTTTCATCAGGAGTGACAAGTGACACAGACGATTTTGTTGACGGGCGGCGCGGGTTTCATTGGCTCTCATACCTATGTCGAGCTTGCAAGGGCTGGCTTTGATATTGTCATTCTGGATAACTTCTCAAACGCACGGCCGGATGTGATCGACCGGCTTGAAACGATCACCGGCGCGCCGGTCACCTGCTATACGGGTGACGTGCTGGATGAGGGGCTGCTGGATCGCATTTTTTCCGAGCACAAGATCGACGCCGCCATTCATTTTGCCGCCCTCAAGGCCGTGGGCGAAAGCAGCCAGATCCCGCTGGAATACCTGAATACCAATATTGCCGGGCTTTATGCGCTGCTGCGCGCGATGGAACGTGCCGGATGTGGGCGACTGGTGTTTTCCTCCTCGGCGACGGTTTATGGCCAGCCCGATCAGCTGCCCGTCACCGAAACCGCTGATCTCGGCTTTACCAACCCCTATGGCTTTACCAAACTGGCCTGTGAGCAGTCGCTGAACCAGATCGCCGCCTCCGATGACAAATGGGCCTTTGGGATCCTGCGCTATTTCAACCCCGCCGGCGCCCATGACAGCGCGCTGATCGGCGAAGATCCAAATGACACGCCCAACAACCTGATGCCCTATATCGCTAAGGTGGCCACCGGAGAACTGGCAGAGCTGTCGATCTTTGGCGATGATTACGACACGCCCGACGGCACCGGTGTGCGCGATTATATCCACGTGATGGATCTTGCGCAGGGCCACGTTCTGTCGGTCAAATCCCTGCTGGAAACAGACCGAAGCCACACTGTAAATATTGGCACTGGCACGGGATATTCGGTGCTGGATATGCTGCGCGCCTATGAGGTGGCTGCGGGCAAACCCCTGCCCCACCGGATCGCCCCTCGCCGTGCCGGGGATGTGGCAAGCGTCTATGCCGACCCCTCCAGGGCCCGCGAACTTCTGGGCTTTACCGCCAAGCGGGGACTGGAGGAGATGTGCCAATCCAGCTGGAACTGGGTCTCTCGGCGGAAAAACACCTGACGCCGGGAAATATCCCGGAAAACCGGTTTTCCCGCCCTCCTGTTTTCTGATTTTATCAACCAAACCCACCTCAATGCAGACCAGATCAAGGATCCCAGCGACGTGAGCGACAAAACCGCCAAAGTAACACCGATGATGGCGCAATTCCTCGACATCAAGGAAGGCTATCCCGATGCGCTCCTGTTCTATCGTATGGGCGATTTTTACGAGCTGTTCTTTGACGATGCCATTGCCGCCGCCGAGGCGCTGGATATTGCCCTGACCAAGCGGGGCAAGCATCTGGGCAAGGATATTCCCATGTGTGGCGTGCCGGTGCATTCTGCCGAAGGGTATCTGCTGACGCTGATCCGCAAAGGGTTTCGTGTGGCGGTGTGCGAACAGTTGGAAAACCCGGCCGAGGCCAAGAAGCGCGGCGCGAAATCCGTGGTGAAACGGGATGTGGTGCGCCTTGTCACCCCCGGCACCCTTACCGAAGAAAGCCTGCTGGACGCGCGTCGGCACAATTTCCTCGCCGCTTTTGCCGAGATCCGCGAGGACGGCGCAATTGCCTGGGTCGATATTTCAACCGGCGCGTTCCGCGTCATGCCCTGCTCGCGGATGCGCCTGTCGCCGGAACTGGCCCGCCTGGCCCCGCGTGAGGTCATTCTTCCCGACCAGATCATGTATGATCTTGATGGAATAGTCACTGAATCCGGCGCAGCCCCCACCCCGCTTGGACAGGCCGCTTTTGACAGCACCGGCGCGGAAAAACGTCTGAAAGAACTATACGCCGTCGGCTCGCTCGAAGCATTTGGCAGCTTTACCCGTGTAGAAATTGCCGCCATGGGCGCCATTGTCGAATATCTGGAAATCACCCAGAAAGGCAAATTGCCACTGCTGCGCCCGCCCGTGCGCGAATTGTCCCATGGCACGCTGCAGATCGACGCCGCCACGCGGCGCAATCTGGAACTGACCCATGCCATGTCCGGCGGCCGCCAGGGATCCCTCTTGTCAGTGGTGGACCGCACGGTAACCGCCGGCGGGGGGCGGCTGTTGGAGCGGCGCATTTCCTCTCCGTCGCGCAACCTTTCCGAAATCCACGCCCGCCTTGAAACCGTGTCATTTCTGGTGGAACAGTCCCGCATTTCCCAAGATCTGCGCGACTCTTTGCGCAAAACACCCGATATGGATCGGGCCCTGTCCCGGTTGGGGCTGGACCGGGGCGGCCCCCGTGATCTGGCCGCAATCCGCGGCGGGCTGGGCGCCGCCATTGACCTGTCTGAACAGCTCGCCAATGCCGAAGCGATCCCCGAACGCCTGATGGTGGCCGGGGAAAAGCTCCTCGGACACGATACATTGCTGTCTCTTCTGGAAGAGGCACTGGTGGCGGATCCCCCCCTCCTCGCCCGCGATGGCGGTTTCATCGCCCCCGGTTATGACGAAGATCTGGACGAAGCCCGCAAATTGCGGGATGAGGGCCGGGGTGTGATCGCCGGAATGCAGGCGGAATACGCGCAGATTGCCGGGATCAGCTCGCTCAAGATCAAACATAACAATGTGCTGGGATACTTCATCGAAACCACCGCCACCCATGCGGACAAGATGCTGAATCCACCCCTGTCAGAGACCTTCATCCACCGCCAGACCACCGCCAACGCCGTGCGTTTTACCACCATCGCCCTGAGCGAGCTGGAAACCAAGATCCACAACGCGGGAAGCCGTGCGCTGGAGATCGAAAAACGTCTCTATTCCAGCCTGACACGAGAGGTTCTGGACCGCGCCGCCGCCATTGCCGACACCGCTCGTGCGCTCTCTGAAATCGACCTCGCCACCGGGTTTGCCGATCTTGCGCGCGCCGAGGGATGGGCCATGCCGCATGTGGACGAGAGCCGTAAATTCGAAATCACCGGCGGACGCCACCCGGTGGTCGAAGCGGCCCTGCGCAAAACCGGTGAGCCGTTTATCGCCAATGATTGCTCCCTCTCAAACGGCAATGACCACGCCCATATCTGGCTGCTGACCGGGCCCAACATGGCGGGTAAGTCGACATTTCTGCGCCAGAATGCCCTGATTGCGCTGCTGGCCCAGACCGGAAGCTTCGTTCCCGCGAAATCCGCCCATATCGGCATTGTTTCACAATTGTTCAGCCGGGTTGGGGCCTCGGATGATCTGGCCCGGGGACGGTCAACCTTCATGGTCGAAATGGTGGAGACCGCCGCCATCCTGAACCAGGCCGATGATCGAGCGCTTGTCATCCTCGATGAAATCGGCCGCGGCACCGCCACCTATGATGGCCTTTCAATCGCCTGGGCCACGCTGGAGCATCTGCACGAAACAAACCGCAGCCGTGCTTTGTTTGCCACCCATTACCACGAAATGACCCAGCTTGCAGCCAAGCTGACCGGCGTTGAAAACGCGACGATTTCAGTCAAGGAATGGGAAGGCGAGGTGATCTTCCTGCATGAGGTGAAGAAAGGCGCTGCTGATCGGTCTTACGGGGTGCAGGTGGCCAAGCTCGCCGGGTTGCCTGAAACCGTGATTGCCCGCGCCAACGTGGTGCTTGAGGCGCTCGAGAAGGGTGAGCGCGATGGTGCGGGCGCCAAAGCGATGATTGACGATCTGCCGCTGTTTGCCGCCACTCCGCCCGCGCCTGCGCCGGTGAAAACAGCGCCATCCAGGGTCGAAGAAACATTGCGGGAGGTCCTGCCCGACAGCCTCTCGCCACGTGAAGCGCTGAACCTGGTCTATGACCTGCGCGCCATGATCAAGGAATAGCCCTTTTTCTTGCCCAAAATACCTCGGGGTCTGGGGCAGCGCCCCAGCTACCAACGCCCGGACGCGCCGCCCCCGCTGGAACTGCCTCCACCAAATCCACCGGATGACGACGAGGAGGAGCGGCTGGATGTGATCTTTGGCAAGGTCCGTGTCGCGCTCCAGCTTTCGCCGCATTGCGCGCAGGAAAAGTCATCCCGGGCCCGCCCGGTTGACTGTCGCGTGGCACTTTCCAGCGTGGTGGTGTCCGTCTTCAATGTGTGAAAATCACATCGCGGGCAGCGGCTGTAGGAGGTGAACCATTTCTTGCGACGGATCACATGCGCATTGTCACAGGCCGGGCAAAGCCAGACATCATAATCTGCGGTTTTCAGCCGTTCTTCTGCAAGCTGCCCCTTGATCAGATGCGCATCATCATCAGTCTCGCTCAGCCAGATCATCCATGTCCCGTCATTGGGGCAACGGCGTGGCGCGCGGCGGCGCAGGAACCGCCAAGCGGCAAACAAGAAGGCACCGACGCCCGCAAGTGACAGTGGCCAATACCGTTTCACCTGCCGCAACCCCTGTTTTGCGACGACCTGATACCGGGGGACATCGTAATCTCCGGGATAGACACCCGTGATTTCATAAATCACCTCATCAACGCCGGACAGGATCCCGTTCACGTAATCCCCATCGCGAAATTCAGGCAGGATCGTATGGTCGATCACCCGCTGCATCGGCCCGTTCATGTCTGTTCCATAGCCCGAGCCGACTTCGATCCGCATCACCCGATCGTCACGCACGACCAGCATCATCACCCCATCATTTCTGGTCGCATCGCCAACGCCCCAGGCATTGAACAGTCCAGTGGCAAAGGGTTCAATCGGACCCTCATAGGCGTGATCTGCGAGGCTTTTGAGAGTGACAAGCGTAAACTCTACCCCGCGTTTTTCGCGCAGCTCCTCAAGCGTGGCGCGCAGGCGATCCGCCTCTTGAGGTGAGAGGATGGCGGCAAAATCATTTACGTAAAGCTCTGAGTAATAGGGATAATTCTGAGCCTGAGCAATATTTGCCCAGACGAGAACGAGGAGGGAAATAAGGATGCGCAAAAGAAAACTCCCGTCAATGACGGGAGTTTCATACGCGGTTTTATCGTCCCTGTTGAGGGGAAAATTCAAGCCGGGGTCGAGGACACACCCACCTGGGCCGGACGCAGCAGGCGGTCATGGATCATGAACCCTTCCGCCATCACTTGGATCACATCCCCCGCCTTGGTGCCGGGCACCGGAGCTTCGAACATCGCTTCATGCTGTTCCGGGTCAAACTTGTCACCGACTTCCGGCGAAACCAGACGGATGCCATGTTTTTCAAAAATGCCCAGAAGCGAACGCATGGTCAGTTCGATCCCTTCGATCAGCGGTTTGGACGCTTCATTGTCCACTTTCGAGGCCGCTTCCACCGCGCGTTTCATATTGTCAAAGACCGGCAGCATATCACGGGCCAGCTTTGATCCGCCGTAATTCTCGGCCTCACGACGGTCCCGATCGGACCGTTTGCGGGCATTTTCCGCATCCGCCAAGGCGCGCATGAACCGGTCTTTATACTCATCCCGCTCCGCCTGCAGCGCCAGGATCTCCTCGCTTGGCGGCAGTTCATTGGCCAGATCGTCCAGCGACATCGGCTCATCTCCGGCCTGCTCGGTCATCAACTCCTGAATGGCGGCTTCCACGTCTTCCGCCGGTGTCTTTTTCGCGTCGGTCATCTTCTATCCTCGATCCGAGATCATCTTGCCAACCAGTTGCGCCGTGTAATCCACGATCGGCACGATCCGTCCGTAATTCAGCCGGGTCGGTCCAATCACCCCCACGGCACCAATGATCTTTCGATCAGCGTTCATATAAGGGGAAACCACCAAAGAGCTACCCGAAAGTGAAAAAAGTTTGTTCTCGGAGCCAATAAAAATGCGCACCCCGTCCCCCTGATCCGCCAGTTCAAGGAAATCGGCGATGTCGCGCTTGCGTTCGAGGTCGTCAAACAGGGTGCGAATGCGCGCAAGATCGGCTTCTTCTTCGGTGCCCGACAGGAGATTCGACCGGCCCCGCACAATCAGCCGCTCGTTCTGCCCCCCTTGATCGGCCCACAGTGCCACCCCACCATCAATCAGCTCCTGCGCCAATGTGTTCAGCTCCGCCCGGCGGCGTGCAATCTCATCCCCCATATCGCCGCGCAGCTCGGTAATGGTGCGCCCCTCGGCAATTGCATTGAGGAAATTCGCCGCCTCGCGCAGGGAGGATGGCGTCTGGCCCGCAGGTGGGGTGAACACCCGGTTCTCCACCTGACCATCGGCAAAAACCAGCACCACAAGGGCGCGCTCCGGGCCAAGTGACACAAATTCGATATGCTTGATCGGCGCTTCATGTTTCGGTGTCAGAACCAGACTGGCGCCGGCAGTGATCCCCGACAGCGCCTGCCCCACCCGATCCATCATCGTGCCCACATCGCCGGGCACATTCCCAACCGTGGCATCAATCTTTTCCCGGTCACTGTGATCAAGGTTGGACACTTCCAGCAACCCATCCACAAACAACCGCAGCCCCAGATCCGTGGGCACCCGACCGGCTGACACATGGGGGGAATTCAGAAGCCCCATAAACTCGAGATCCTGCATCACGTTGCGAATGGTCGCCGCCGATACTTTCTCGGTCATCGCGCGGGTCAATGTGCGCGACCCGACCGGATCCCCGGTTTCCAAATAGCTTTCCACAAGACAGCGGAACACCTCGCGCGAGCGGGTATTCATGTCTTTGATCAGGTCAGATCCGTCTTCCATGCGCTAATGCCTTGCCTTTCTGCCGGACCCATGGGTATCACGCCTATAGGTTTCAAATAAAGGGGAATGCCATGCGCCCGTCTGGTAGAAATTTAGATCAAATGCGCTCGATTTCAATCGAGACCGGGGTCACAAAGCACGCAGAAGGGTCCTGCATGATCCGCGTGGGCGACACCCATGTGCTCTGCACCGCCTCGCTGGAAGAGCGTGTGCCCCCGTTCCTGCGCAACACTGGCAAAGGCTGGGTCACCGCCGAATACGGCATGCTGCCCCGCTCTACTGGATCACGGATGCGCCGTGAGGCCGCAAGCGGCAAACAGCAAGGCCGGACCGTGGAAATTCAACGCCTTATCGGCCGTTCCCTGCGTGCCGGTGTGGATCTTGTGGGTCTGGGCGAGCGGCAGATTACCGTCGATTGTGATGTGATCCAGGCTGATGGCGGCACGCGCTGCGCCTCCATCACCGGGGGTTGGATTGCACTTCGTCTTGCTGTGAACAAGCTTCTGAAAGCCGGTGACATTTCCACCGATCCGCTGGGCGATCCGGTCACCGCCGTGTCCTGCGGCATCTATGCTGGCCAGCCCGTGCTTGATCTGGATTACCCCGAAGATTCCGTGGCCGGCGTGGATGGCAATTTTGTCATGTCCGGAGCCAAACTGATCGAAGTGCAGATGTCGGCCGAGGGTGCAACCTTCAACCGTGATCAGATGAACCAGTTGATGGATCTGGCTGAAAAAGGCGGTGCAGAACTGGCAGCCGCTGCGATTGAGGCCACCAAGTGACCCGCAAGTTTGACGGAAAAGAGCTGGTCATCGCCAGCCACAACAAAGGCAAGCTGCGCGAAATCGCAGCTTTGCTGGCCCCCTTTGGGGTCACCGTCACCTCAGCCGCCGATCACGGATTGGAAGAGCCGGAAGAAACCGAAGACAGCTTTGCCGGAAACGCCCGGATCAAGGCACATTTTGCTGCAAAATCAACGGGTTTGCCTGCTCTGTCCGATGACAGCGGGATCATGGTTGATGCGCTGGACGGGGCCCCCGGCGTCTATACGGCCGATTGGGCCGAGACTGGAAATGGCCGGGATTTCCCGATGGCGATGGAAAAAACCTGGACCCTTCTGGAACAGAAAAACGCCCCCCTGCCCCGCACCGCACGGTTTTGCTGCACGCTCTGCCTCGCCTGGCCGGATGGCCATGACGAGCTGTTTGAGGGCAAAGTTGAAGGATCTCTGACCTGGCCGATGCGCGGCGATCAGGGGTTTGGCTATGATCCGATCTTTGTGCCCGAAGGCTTCGACATCACCTTTGGTGAAATGGACCCCGACAAAAAACACGAAATGAGCCATCGCGCAGACGCCTTCGCAAAGCTCGTGGCAGGCAGCTTTGCCTGAGAATTGGCAAACGGCTGGATTCGGACTTTATGTCCACTGGCCGTTTTGCGCCTCAAAATGCCCCTATTGCGATTTCAATAGCCATGTCTCGGCGCAGATTGACCAATCGAAATGGGCATCTGCCTATCTGAAAGAGCTGGACCGTTATGGCGCCGAGACACCGGGCCGGGTTTTGTCTTCGATCTACTTCGGCGGCGGCACCCCCAGCCTGATGGACCCCGCCACAGTAGCGGCGATCATCGACAAAGCCTCTAACCTTTGGACCTTCGCAAACAATATCGAAATCACGCTTGAGGCCAACCCGACCTCGATCGAGGCCGGGAATTTCGCAGGGTATCGCGAGGCGGGCGTTAACCGTGTCTCGATGGGATTTCAGGCATTGAATAACGACGACCTTCGCAAACTCGGACGATTGCATAGCGTTGACGAAGGTCTGCGCGCGCTGGAAATTGCGCGCCAGCATTTTTCGCGGGTCAACTTCGATCTAATCTATGCGCGGCAGGATCAGACCCTGCCTGAGTGGCAGGCTGAACTGGACCGCGCGCTGAGCTTCAGCCCGGATCATCTTTCTCTTTATCAGCTGACCATCGAACCTGGCACCGCGTTTGGTGCACGGTTTGATGCGGGGAAACTGGCGGGCCTGCCTGAGGAAGATCTGGCGGTTGACATGTTTTTCCATACGCAGGAGGCCACGGCCGCTGCGGGGCTTCCGGCCTATGAAATTTCCAACCACGCCCGCCCCGGTGAGGAAAGCCGGCACAACCTGATCTATTGGCGGTCAGGGGATTGGGTCGGGATCGGTCCCGGGGCCCATGGTCGGCTGTCTTTTGGGCAGAACAGATGGGCAACAGAAACCCCTCTCTCGCCGAGCAAATGGCTGGAGAACGCCCTGGGGGACACTGACAAGCGCGAGAGAGCCCCTCTGCCTTTGGGGGAGCAGGTAACAGAATACCTTTTAATGGGGTTACGCACCACCGAGGGCGTAGATCTGGACCGCCTGTCCCAACAATTCCAGACATCTCTTAATCACAATAAAATCAAAGACTTATCTGAAATTAAACTGATTTCCATGGATCAGAAAACACTAAGGGCGACCGAGGATGGCCGCCCTGTGTTGAATGCGATACTGCGAGAGATTTTGCCGGACTGATTTCCGGGTTACGCGCCCAGAATTCCGCAGATATCGTCCAGTTCATCAAGGCTTTGGTAACGAATGGTCACCACGCCCCCTTCGGTGCCCGGTTTGTGGTCAATGGAAACCTTCATTCCCAAAGTGGCCGAAAGGTCCCCCTCCAGCGCCTTCGTATCCGCATCCTTATCAGATTTCGGACGCGCAACCGGTTTGGCCTCTCCCTTCGGTTTCTTCGCCAGACGTTCTGCCTCGCGCACCGACAGGCCTTTTGCGATGATCTGCTTTGCCAAGGCCAGGGGCTCTTCCGCCGTGACCAGTGTTCGTGCATGACCAGCGGTCAGCTTCCCGTCACGTACAAACTCCTGCACATCAGCGGGCAGGTTCAAAAGGCGGAGCAAATTGGCAATGTGGGACCGGCTTTTTCCGAGCGCCTCTGACACTTTTTCCTGCGTATGGCCAAAGCGATCCATCAGATCGCGATAGCCCGCCGCTTCTTCGATCGCGTTCAGGTCAGCACGCTGAATATTCTCGATGATGGCAACTTCGAGCGCTTCAGTGTCGGTATATGTCCGAATAATAACCGGGATCTCGTGCAACTGAGCCATCTGCGACGCACGCCAGCGCCGCTCACCCGCAACAATTTCGTAGGTGCCATCATCTTTTGGATCAGGACGAACGATCAGAGGCTGGATGACCCCTTTTTCCTTTACCGAGGCGGCCAGATCATCCAATTGATCTTGGGTAAATGTGCGGCGCGGCTGATCCGGATTAGGATGAACCTTTTCAATCGGCATCATCTGATCAGCCTTCCGAACGGCAACTGCACCCGCTTGGACGGTCGGCTCCGGCGTTACATCGGCCATTAATGCGGATAGACCACGCCCCAGACCACGGCTTTTTGCTTTATTTGCCATTCTTGCCTCCTATTTCCTGCCATCAAGTTCTGCTGCCAAGTCGCGATACGCCTGGCTGCCTTTAGAATGCGGATCATAAGACAGCACGGGCAAGGCAAAGGATGGCGCTTCGCTAACTCTTACATTTCTTGGAATAATGGTGTCAAAAACCAGCTCTCCGAGGTTGTCGCGCGCATCGGCCTCAACCTGACGGGACAGGTTGTTCCTGGCATCATACATTGTGAGAACAATTCCTTCGATCCGCAGATCCGGATTGGCGGATTGGCGCACCTCTCGAACACTCAGCATCAGCTGAGACAGCCCCTCAAGCGCAAAAAACTCGCTTTGCAGCGGCACCAAAACGCTGTGGGCGGCCACCATGGCATTCACGGTCAAAAGATTAAGAGAGGGGGGACAGTCAATAAGCACATAGTCAAACCCCTCAACATCTTGTGTACGCAGTGCATCATGAAGCAAGTGGCTGCGTTTTTCGTTCGAAACCAGTTCAATATCTGCTGAAGAAAGATCTGTGGTCGCCGGTGCAATCCACAAACCTTTAACGTCGGTTTCGACAATAACGCTGGAAAGTGGCGCCTCTTCAATCAACACATCGTAGGTGGTCAAAGAACGATCTGCCAGTTCGATTCCCAGCCCTGTTGATGCATTTCCCTGCGGATCCAGATCAACCAAGAGTACATTTCGCCCCTGTTCGGCCAGCGCGGCCCCCAGATTGATGGTTGTCGTTGTCTTACCCACGCCGCCTTTTTGATTGGTAACAGCGATAATCTTGGTCCCTGCAGGACAAGTAAGGTCAAGCACGTTTGATCGCTCCAATTTTCAAAATGACCGCGTCTGAATTTGTAACGCTTGGTATTTTATCCAATTGAAATGACCAGTTTTCAAGGGCTTCTTCAACTTCTTCCTGATACCTGGCGCCTTTTTGAAACACACACACGCCATTCGGTGACAAATGCCGTTCCGAAAATTCCAGTAACTTATCAAGTGAGGCAAGGGCGCGCGCGGAAAATACGTCAGCGGCCTGTGGTTCGGCCTGCTCAATTCGCTCTGAAAGCACACTCGCCTGAACGCCGGTCTCGCGCAAAACAGTTCGCAAGAACGTTGCTTTTCGAAGATCGCTTTCAATACATGTTACCTGAAGTTCAGGTACTTTTTCCTGAGAAAGTATCGCAACGATAAGACCAGGGAACCCCCCGCCCGTTCCCACATCACACCATTTCTTTGCGTCCTGAGGAAGGGCAGAAAACACCTGCGCCGAATCTAGAAAATGCCTTTTCCACAAGTCATTGATGGTTGAGGGCGCGACCAGATTAATGGCCGGGTTCCATTTTTTGAGTAGACTCGCGTAGATCTCCAACCGTTCCAATGTTTCACGTGAAACATCGAACTGTTGTGAAAAAATTTTGGTATTGGTCACGCTACACCTTTTTTTGAACGCTCAGCCTTACGTATTTTTGCCAATAAAAGTGTCAAGGCCGCCGGCGTCATCCCCTCAACACGCGCTGCTTGGGCAAGGTTTCTTGGCTGGGCAGCAGTGAGTTTCGCCGCAAGTTCATTTGAAAGACCATCCATTCCCTGGAACTTGAAATTCTCTGGAATTTCCTGCGCTTCGTCGCGCTTGATCGCCGCGACATCTTTTTCTTGCCGTTCCAGATAATTGGAATAAAGCGCGTCTTTTGCGATCTGTTCACGAATTTCAGGCAAGATAGTTTCAAATGCAGGATCGAGGTTCAGAACATCATCAAAACTTACCTTAGGAAAGGAAAGGAGCGTGAACGCACTTCTTCTTGTCCCATCCTTGCGAACTTGAAAAATGGAACCTTCAAGATCTTGTGGTGTGAAAGTCTTCTCAGTCAGGATTTTGCGGGCACTCTCCAGATCCTCCTGCTTTTTCAGGAACCGCGCCTTCCGTGTCTCTCCAACACATCCGATCTCAATCCCGATTGGCGTCAAGCGCTGATCAGCGTTGTCTGCGCGCAAAGAAAGACGGAACTCAGCCCGGGAGGTGAACATGCGGTAGGGTTCTGTTACACCACGGGTGATAAGATCATCGACCATCACCCCGATGTATGAACTGGATCTGGAAAACAGGATTTTTTTGCGCCCCAACACTTCTGCAGCTGCATTCAAACCTGCAACCAAACCTTGTGCGGCAGCCTCTTCATATCCGGTTGTCCCATTGATCTGACCCGCAAGATAAAGGCCCTGAACATTTCGGACCTGCAAGGTCTCAGTCAGCGAACGGGGATCAACATAATCATATTCAATCGCATATCCTGGCTGCAGGATGGAGACATTTTCGAGACCAACAATAGATCGCACATAGTCTTGCTGCACATCTTCGGGCAAAGAGGTGCTAATGCCGTTTGGATAAACCGCAATATCATCCAGGCCTTCTGGTTCAAGAAAGATCTGGTGAGAGGTTTTATCGGAAAACCTGACAATTTTGTCTTCGATTGATGGGCAATACCGCGGCCCAACGCCGTCGATGTGCCCCCCATACATCGCAGAACGATCCAGGTTCTCCCTAATGATCTCGTGGGTCTTTTCATTCGTATGGGTGATACCGCACGAGATTTGTCGCGCAAACGGCGCGCTGTGCAAAAAGGAGAACATGGACGGATCATCATCGGCCGGCTGGGTTTCCAAAATCGACCAGTTGATTGTTCTTGTGTCCAGGCGCGGTGGCGTCCCAGTTTTCAGGCGACCAAGAGGCAGATCAAACTGTTCCATCCGTTCTGCCAAACGAATGGAGGGCTTATCCCCCATGCGACCGCCCTGCTTTTGCACATCCCCAATATGAATAACGCCACGCAGAAACGTGCCCGTGGTAAGGATGACTGCGCCTGCGGATATTTCCGCCCCATCCGCCAGAACAACGCCTTTGACCTGCGCGCGGTCCATCAAGAAATCGGCAACCTCGCCTTCAATCAGGGTCAAGTTTTGCGTCGCCGCAATCTCCGCCTGCATTTCGCGTCGATAAATTGCCCGATCCGCCTGTGTGCGCGGCCCCTGCACCGCAGGTCCTTTACGGCGATTCAATAAGCGAAACTGGATACCTGCCTTATCGGCAACACGCCCCATCAACCCGTCAAGCGCATCAATTTCCCGAACCAGATGCCCTTTACCCAGCCCACCAATAGCGGGATTGCAGGACATCACCCCAAGATCTTCTTTTTTCAGAGTGATCAGAGCGGTTTTTGCCCCCATGCGCGCAGAGGCATGAGCCGCATCTGCGCCGGCATGGCCACCGCCAACCACAATCACATCGAATTTCGAATGTTTCACGTGAAACACTCCTTTCCCAATCCCAAGGATCTACTTACCCAGACAAAAGCTCGAAAAGATCTCATCGAGAACCATTTCGACATCCACACGTCCGACAAGGCCATCCAAAGCGCGAACGGCGCTCCGTAATTCTTCCGCTGCCAGTTCGGCGCGGTCCTGTCCAAACTCTATCTCGATTCGAGCACGCTCCAAAGCGTCGAAAGCACGCAGCATTTCCTGGCGATGCCTCTCACGGGTTGCAATTCCAGCGGACTGCACCCGGTCTTCCAGAATGGACGTGATCTTTTCGATCAACCGATCAATCCCCTGACCCGTTTTTCCCGAAATCCGAAACCCTTCGCCATCGGTCAGATCAGCCTTTCCAAGGGCGACGATGTCACCCTCTGTCGGGTTGATCCCGAGTTTCGCCTCAGGTTGGTCCAGAAGGAAAATGCGAAGATCAGCCGAAGCCGCGCGACTTACCGCACGATCAATGCCGATGGCTTCGACCTGATCAGAGCTTTCACGAATGCCGGCCGTGTCCAAAAGCGTGACCGGAAGCCCAGCCAGATCCATACGGACCTCAATCACGTCTCGGGTTGTCCCGGCCACTTCTGATGTGATTGCCGCATCGCGACCGGCCAGCGCATTCAGGAGCGTAGACTTTCCGGCATTTGGCGGGCCGATAATGGCGATTTCAAACCCGTCTCGAATACGTTCCGCAATTTTTGCGCCATCTACTTCGCGCCCCAGACTTTGCATGACACCGGACAAAAGATCATCAACTTCCGGAGACACATCTTCTGGCACCTCTTCATCTGCGAAATCAATTGTGGCTTCCAGCAAAGCCGCGGCGCGGATCAGATCTCGGCGCCAACTTTCTGCAATCTCTCCCAACGCGCCGGACAGAACATTCAGCGCCTGCTTCCGCTGCGCCTCAGTTTCGGCGTCCAGAAGATCCGCAAGCCCTTCCACCTGCGCCAGATCCAGCTGTTCATTTTCCAGCGCACGACGGGTGAATTCCCCCGGTTCAGCCATACGGAGATTTTCGAACTTTCCAAGCTCTTCCAATACAGCCCGGACCACGGCGGTTGAACCATGCAACTGAAATTCAACAACATCTTCGCCGGTAAAGCTTGCCCCGTATTCAAAGCAAATCACCAGGGTTTGATCGAGATAGGTGCCATCCAGAGCGGTCAGCCGGCGCAGCCCTGCTTTGCGCGGTTCCGGCAGCGATCCCGCAAGAGTTTCGGCGGCCAGAAACGCTTGTGGCCCGGATATCCGGACCACCGCGACGCCCGCCTTACCGCGAGCAGATGCCAATGCAAAGATTGTATCCATATCTAAGCCATTGTTAATTCACAAGAATTATGCGTTCATCGAGTCGAAGAATTCGCCGTTTGTCTTGGTCTGTTTCAGCTTTGAAATCAGGAACTCAATCGCATCCGTGGTGCCCATCGGGTTCAGGATACGGCGCAAAACATAGGTTTTCTGCAGGTCCTTGGCATCCACCAGAAGATCCTCTTTCCGGGTGCCGGATTTCAGGATGTCAATTGCCGGGAAGACGCGTTTGTCAGCCACTTTGCGGTCGAGCACGATTTCCGAGTTGCCGGTGCCTTTAAACTCTTCAAAGATCACTTCGTCCATCCGTGACCCGGTGTCGATCAGCGCGGTAGAGATGATGGTCAGCGAACCGCCCTCTTCGATATTCCGGGCAGCACCAAAGAAGCGTTTCGGACGTTGCAACGCGTTGGCATCCACACCACCGGTCAGAACCTTACCCGATGACGGCACCGTGGTGTTGAAGGCGCGGCCAAGGCGGGTGATCGAGTCGAGCAGGATCACCACGTCGCGCTTATGTTCGACCAGTCGCTTGGCCTTTTCGATCACCATTTCAGCGACCGCCACGTGACGCGACGCGGGTTCATCAAAGGTCGAGGAGACAACTTCGCCTTTCACTGATCGCTGCATGTCGGTCACCTCTTCGGGGCGTTCATCAATCAGCAGCACGATCAGGTAACATTCCGGGTGGTTGGCTTCGATCGAATGGGCGATATTTTGCAGCAGCACGGTTTTACCGGTGCGCGGCGGCGCCACGATCAGCGAGCGCTGGCCTTTACCGATCGGCGAAACAAGGTCGATAATCCGGGCAGAACGATCTTTGATGGTCGGATCTTCGATTTCCATCTTCAGGCGTTCATCCGGGTAAAGCGGCGTCAGGTTGTCAAAGGCCACCTTGTGTTTTGCCGCTTCCGGATCGCCAAAGTTGATCTTTTCCACTTTGGTGATCGCGAAATAGTTCTCGTTCTCGCCGGGGGCCTGAATGATGCCTTCAATTGTGTCCCCGGTGCGCAGCGAATACTGGCGGATCACCGTGGGCGAGACATAGATGTCATCCGGGCCCGGAAGATAATTGGCTTCGGTTGAGCGCAGGAAACCAAACCCGTCCTGGACCACCTCAAGCACACCATCGCCACCGATGATCCACTCCTCTTCGGCCAGTTCCTTGAGAATCGAGAACATCATCTCGCCTTTACGCATGGTCGAGGCGTTTTCGATTTCAAGCTCTTCGGCCATCGCCACAAGCTCTTTTGGGCTTTTGGCTTTCAGATCAGCCAGATTCAGACGGTTTTCGGACATAGGAATAGCCTTGCGATACGCATTAAAGCGTCGTTGGAACAGATGTGCAGTCGTGAAGATGCATTGGCCGGACGGCCTGCTTGTCTGCCACATAGGCCAAAGGGGGCCGGTGAGTCAAGAAATTCGGGGTGATCTCAGTATTTGAACACCACGGAGAAGACGATCAGAAGCATCAGAAGCGTGGGCAGCTCATTCATCATGCGATAGCGCCGCCCGGGCAGACGATTGGTGCCTGCGGCGAATTCCTTGCGCCGGGCTGCCAGCCACATGTGAAACCATGTCATCCCAAGCACGGACCCACCTTTGAGCCAGGGCCAGAGGTCACTCCAATCCACCACACCGGGCGTGGCCACAAGGCACAGACCAAAGATCCAGGTTGAAATCATCGCAGGATTCATGATCGCCTTCAAAAGCCGTCTTTCCATAATCTGGAACAGATCATCGGTTTCATTACCCGATCCGACCACTTCCGCGTGATAGACAAACAGGCGCGGCAAATAGAACAAGCCAGCCATCCAGGCGATGACGGAGACGATATGCAGGGATTTGGTCCAGAAATACCAATCCGAAAGAATGTCACCCATGTTATGCCTGCCTTTCTGACGCGCCCGTTTTTCCCTTCTTAAAATAATAAATATTTAAAAGAAAAGATGATGATTATGTAGGGTCTGTGGATAATGGGGATTATTGGTTTTTCCCGGCCTTTTTACACAGGTGGACAAGTTTGCTCTTTGATCGTGGACAAGTTTCAGCTTGCCAAGTTTTCATAGCAGATTCGGGCCCAGCTGGCTGGGGATAACTCGGCGGATGAAAGCCAGCCCGTTGGCCAATTTGTTTTTCCCGTGGAAAACTTCTCAACAGTGGAAGATCTGCGGATTTTCACGTAGGAACTGAGGAACTATCCGCAGGTGCAGAGGGAGGGTTCAGTTACCCCCGGATGCAAACACCGGAACAAACAGAGTTTTTCCACAGGGTTTTCCCATGGCGACACAATTCATCCTCGCATCAGGCTCCGAAATTCGGGCAACACTCCTGCGCAATGCAGGGCTGAGCTTTGAGGTTATTCCTGCACGAATTGATGAAGATATGATTAAAATGTCACTTAAGGCAGAAGGCGCCCATTCGCGTGACCTTGCGGATGCCCTAGCCGAATTCAAAGCCCGGAAGATCAGTGAAAAATACCGAAACGCGCTGGTTTTGGGATGTGATCAGGTGGCTGATCTGGGCGGAGAGGTGATGTCAAAACCATCCACCCAAGAAGATGCAATCTCCCAACTTACTGAAATGTCGGGAAAAACTCACCGGCTCCTCTCTGCTGCCGTGCTGTATCAGGATGGCAAACCCCTCTGGCGCCACGTGGGATCGGTGCGGATGAAAATGCGCGACCTCAGCGCAGGCTATATTCAGGACTATGTGGCGCGGAACTGGGACAGCATCCGTCATTCCGTTGGGGCCTATAAGCTGGAAGAAGAAGGGGTGCGCCTCTTTTCCAGCGTGGAAGGTGATTATTTCAATGTGCTGGGTTTGCCGCTGACGGAACTCCTGTCATATCTGATCGAACGAGAAGAGGTGATGATATGAGCGAACGTCGCATTCCGCTGGCTGGGGTGATCGGGGATCCGATCGAACATTCCCTGTCGCCGCGCCTTCATGGGTATTGGCTGAAAACAATGGGACTGGCCGGGCATTATGTGCCGATGCGGGTTGAGGTGAAGGACCTGGAAGAGGTTATCCGCACCCTTCCCAAGGCTGGTTTTGTCGGCTGCAATGTGACCATTCCCCATAAGGAAGAGGTGCTGAAGCTGGCTGATCTGGTGACCGATCGGGCGGCTTTGATGGGGGCGGCAAATACGCTGATTTTCCGGAAAGACGGCAAAATTCATGCGGATAACACGGATGGGTACGGGTTTATCGAAAATCTGCGTCAGGGTGCGAAAGGATGGAACCCAAGGTCAGGTCCAGCCGCAGTTTTAGGGGCTGGTGGGGCGTCGCGCGCCGTGATCGCCTCGCTTCTGGAAGTGGGTGTGCCGGAAATCTTCCTGTCAAACCGCACCCGCACCCGCGCCGATGCGCTGCGATCCGAGTTTGGCGCCCGTGTCACCGTGGTCGATTGGGTGCAGGCCGGCAATATGATTGAAGAAGCCCTGACCGTTGTGAACACCACCTCTCTGGGGATGGTTGGAAAACCGGAGTTGAGGGTGCCGCTTGATGGGCTGAAACCCGGACAGGTCGTGACCGATATTGTCTATACCCCGCTGAAAACACCCTTGTTGCAGACCGCCGAAGCAGCCGGGTGCCAGATTGTTGATGGTCTTGGCATGTTGTTGCACCAGGCGGTGCCGGGGTTTGAGCGCTGGTTCGGCGCGCGGCCTGAAGTGACTGAGGAGCTGCGCCGCGCAGTGCTGGGCCAATGAGCGCGCCGTTTATCATAGGTTTGACCGGATCAATTGGCATGGGGAAATCCACCACGGCCAAAATGTTTCACGCCTATGGGATTCCGATCTGGGATGCGGATGCAGCGGTGCATCGGATCTACGGCGCCGGTGGCGCTGCGGTTGAACCGATCAGATCCATCTGCCCCGAGGCGATCATTGACGGTGCGGTTGACCGGGATGTGCTTAAGGACTGGATCGGACGCGAGGCAAGTGCCCTCAAACAGCTTGAACAGATTGTGCATCCGCTGGTCGCCGAAGACCGGGCGCGGTTTCTGGCAGATTCAGGGGCGGATATCGTGCTTCTGGACATGCCGCTTCTGTTTGAAATCGGGGCACATGAACATGTGGATCTGGTGGTTGTCGTGTCAGCGCCGGCTGATCTGCAACGCGCCCGCGTGATGGAGCGCGGCACGATGAGCCAGCAACAATTCGAGACTATTCTTGCCAAACAAGTGTCTGATTCAGAGAAACGTGCTCGGGCTGACGTGATCATTCCGACCGAAACTCTGGACGGTGCCAAGGCGGCCGTAGAGGAAGTTCTGGCCCATATTCGGGAGAAGCTGAATGCGTGAGATCGTTCTTGATACTGAAACCACGGGATTTGATCCAAATTCCGGCGACCGGATTGTGGAAATCGGGTGTCTGGAGCTGATCAACCACATGCCCACGGGACGCACCTATCATCAATATATCAACCCGGAACGCGGCATGCCGGAAGAGGCATTTGGCGTGCATGGGATTGGGCCCGATCTTTTGCCGACACCCCGCCCTGCCGCGCCCGGTGAGGTGATTTTGAAAGACAAGCCTGTCTTCAAAGAGGTCGGACAGGCTTTTGTGGAGTTCATCGGGGACGCGCGGCTGGTCATTCACAACGCGGCGTTCGACATGAAATTCCTGAATGCCGAACTGAAATGGATGGGGCTTGCGGAACTGCCTTGGGAGCGGGCGCTCGACACGCTTGCGATTGCGCGCAAAAAGTTTCCCGGTGCGCCTGCCTCACTGGATGCGCTCTGCCGTCGCTTTGGGATCGACAACTCGAACCGAACCCTGCACGGCGCGCTTCTTGACAGTGAAATTCTGGCAGAAGTGTATCTGGAGCTGATCGGTGGGCGGCAGCCGGATCTGGTTCTGGCGGGTGGACCCGGCAGTGCATCAAACGAGGATGTGGCTGATAATTGGCGCCCAACCGCGCGCCCAAGCCCGCTTCCTTCGCGGATCAGTGATGCAGAAGCCGCCGCCCATGCCGAGTTTATTGACAAGCTGGGCGACGACGCGCTTTGGAAAAAACTGTCGGAGAGCTGATCCCCGGCAGGATCAGTTCTGCGTGGCAGTTTCTGCCTCTGCCGCTGCGCGGCGTTCGATTTCTGCACGATAAAGAGCAAGGAAATCAACGGTATCCAGGTTAAGCGGCGGGAAGCCACCATCGCGGGTCACGTCAGAAACGATGCGCCGCACGAAGGGGAACAGCATACGCGGGCATTCGATCATCAAGAACGGGTGCAGCTGTTCGTCCGGCACGTTTTCCACGTGGAAGATGCCACCATATTCCAGCTCAAGCAGGAAAAGCTGCTGACCGCCGTTCTTGTTGCGTGAACCCACGGTGAATTTCGTGGTGATTTCGTACTGGTTGTCGGCTGGGCGTTTTTGCGCATCCAGCGCCACTTCGACACTGATTTCGGGCTGCACTTCGCCTTCGACACCCTTTTGGGCCAGGATGTTTTCAAACGACATGTCGCGGATGAACTGGCCCAGGATTTGCATCTTGGGCGGCACGGGGGCTTGTTGTTCCTCGGCCATGGGGATCTCCTTAAGAATTTGGTTGGAAAGATGCCTAGCACCTTGCTCAGGCAGGCACAACCGATGTGGTCAAGTCCAAGGAGAAGGGGTTTTCGGAGCGGGGCAAAATCGCTAAAGGACGGGTATGAATACCAAGATCCCCACTTGGGTGGATGGCACCCTGACCCCGGTCGACAAGCTGGAGGCGCATGTGAAAGCGTTGCGCCACAAGGCGGTGTCGGTGTTTATTCTGCACAAGGGCAAGGTGCTGTTGCAGCAGCGCGCGGCCGGGAAATATCACACGCCGAACCTCTGGGCGAACAGTTGCTGCACCCACCCGCATTGGGATGAGGATCCGCGGGATTGTGCCATTCGGCGTCTGAGGGAAGAGCTGGGGATCACCGGGCTTGATCCGGTCTGGGTAGAGCAGCTTGAATATCGGGCGGATGTCGGGGGCGGGTTGATCGAACATGAGGTGGTCGACCTTTTTGTGATCCGCTGTGACACCCTGCCCAAGATTGATCTGAACCCGGAGGAAGTTCAGGCCACGCGCTGGGCCGATCCGGCCGCGTTAGACACGGATATTGCCCGGACACCGGAGGTCTTTACGCCCTGGCTCAGGATCTACCTGCGCGATCACCGGGCGTCGGTGTTCGGGGCCTGAGTTCGGGGCCTGACGCGGGCTGGTTTTTACCTGAGGCAGGGAAAACCGAAACGTTCTAGTGCTTGGTCCAGCCTGACGGGCCTTTTTCGACATGATGGGTGGGGCGTTTATCGGGGGACACATCGGTAAATTCGCCATCAATCACGTCGTCGTCACGGCCTGACTGCGGGCGGGTTTCGCTGAATTCAGCCTGGGTTCCCATGGTGAAGCTTTGAACTTTCACTTTTGATTTCAGATGGTTGAAAACTGCCCGCCGCACCGCAGGGATGAGAAGCGCAAAGCCAACCGTATCGGTGAAAAAACCCGGCGTGAGCAGAAGCGCCCCGGAAAACAGTATCATCGCCCCATGGGCCAGGGGTTCGGTCGGGTCCTGTAGCTGACCAAAGCTGTTGCGCAGATCCGCCATCGCCATCGCCCCCTGCGCGCGCATCAGCTGGGTGCCGATCACAGCGGTCAAAACCACGATCAGAAGGGTCGGCCACAGGCCAATCAGACCTCCTACCTGAATGAACAACGCGATTTCGATCAGCGGAACCGCTATGAACAGGGCAAAGAGCCACATGATACACCTCGTTTATTCGTTTGGCGTGGTGGACTTGTCCGCCAGCAGTACTTACATATGTTTCCGGTGAACGTGTTTCCAGAGCGTCCAGAAAATGAGGTCCATATGAGTTCTCCCCTGATCCAGCTTTTGGTGCTGGCCGGCATTGCGCTATTCCTGATCCTGCGCCTGCGCGATGTGCTGGGCACGCGCGAAGGATATGAAAAACCGCAGGTAACGCGGCAGGACAATCCACGCGCCACGCGGGGGAGTTTCGAGGTCATCGAAGGTGGACCGGACAGTGACATCACCGACCACGTGGAAGAGAACTCGGAGGCCGCCCGTGCGCTGGTGGCGATGAAGGCGCTGGAGCCTGATTTCTCGGTCGGAGAGTTCCTGGGCGGGGCGCGCGGCGCTTACGAAATGATCCTGATGGGATTCGAAGCAGGTGAAATGGCGGATATCAAGCCGTTCCTGTCGGACGATGTTTATGAAAGCTTTGCCATGGTGGTCGAAAGCCGCCGTGAGCAGGGTCTGACGATCGAAGCCAGCTTTGTTGGCCTGCGTGAGCTGAAGCTGGAAGATGCCACCTTTGATCCCGCCACAAATGAAGGTGAAATCACCGTGCGATTTGTGGGTGAGCTGACCTCGGTTGTGCGTGACAATGGCGGTGAGATCATCGAAGGCAACCCCAATGAGGTGAAGCGCCAGAAAGATATCTGGACCTTCGCCCGCAAGATGGGCACCGACAACCCGAACTGGCAGCTGGTGGCCACTGGCGGATGATCTTTCGGGGGCTGGCATGTGCGCTGGCCCTTTGGGGCGGCCCTGCGTTTGCAGGTCTTGGGGATCAATTGCCCACCGATGCGCGCGTGTCCGTCGTGGAGTTCACCGAGCTGAAAGGCTGGGCCGCTGACGATCATGATGCGGCCCTTTCCGTTTTCATCGACACGTGTATTGATCTCGATGAACCGCTTTGGGCGCCCCTTTGCGCGGTGGCGCAGCGCCATTCGCTGAGTGGAGGGGCCGGGCGCGCTTTTTTTGAGCTGTTTTTCCGTCCGGTGCTGATTGAGAACGGGATGGACCCGCTGTTCACCGCGTATTACGAGCCGGAGATTGCGGGGTCGCGCATCCGGACCGAGACATATCGCTATCCTGTCTATCGCAAACCCAGTGGCCTTCCTAAAGGGCAGGCCTGGCGCACCCGGCGCGAGATCGAGGAAGGCGGCGCGCTGGTTGGGCTTGGGCTGGAAATTGCCTGGGTGGCGGATCCGGTTGACCTGCAATTCCTGCAGATCCAGGGCTCGGGTCGCATTCGCCTGACCGATGGCAGCGCCATCCGTCTGGGATATGGGGGAAATAATGGCCACGCGTTCAAATCGCTTGGGAAAGAGATGGTGCGGCGCGGGATTTACAATCCGCATCAGGTTTCGCAGGCGGTGATCCGCAACTGGGTCAAACGCAATCCGGTGGATGGTCATGATCTGCTCATGTCCAACAACTCCTATGTGTTTTTCCGTGAACTGGAGCAGCTGTCCCGTGACAAAGGCCCTTTGGGGGCGATGAACCGATCCATCACCGCGCAACGGTCGCTGGCGGTTGATCCGAAATATACGCCCCTGGGGGCGCCGGTCTGGCTGGAAAAATCGGGGACAGAGCCATTCAGCCGTCTGATGGTGGCGCAGGATACCGGGTCGCGGGTCAAGGGCGCGCAGCGGGCGGATATTTTCTGGGGCACCGGAAAACAGGCGGGCATTCTGGCGGGTAAGATCCGTGACGGGGGGCGGATGTATGTTCTGATGCCGATCCAGCGCGCCTTTGCGCTTGAGGTTGAGGAGTGATCCATGGCCCGACGTCCGCGCAAGCTGAATGAAGAGGAAAAGGCGCTTTGGCAGAAAGTGGCTGAGAACACGCAGCGCCTGCACCCTACCCGACCGGAAACAGGCACTCTTCCAGCGGAAAACACAAGGCCGGCCCCTAAACCCCCTGAGGTCAAGACCCCTCGTTTTCGGATTGGAGAGGCCGCACATCCCCGCAATGCAGGGCATGATCTTGCCCCTCCGATGGCGGATCAGATCGCTCAGCAACGTCTGGCCATGGACAAGAAAACCTTTGGGCGGATGAAGAAGGGGCGCCTGTCACCCGAAGCCCGGATCGACCTGCATGGCATGACCATCGCCCAGGCCCACCCGATCCTGACCCGCTTTATTCTGGAGGCCGTGGCGGATCAACGGCGGCTGGTTCTGGTGATCACCGGGAAGGGCAAGCACCGGGACGAGGGCGGACCCATTCCCGTGCGTCACGGGGTGCTGCGTCATCAGGTGCCGCATTGGCTGCATATGCCGCCGCTGAAACAGCATGTGTTGCAGATATCAGAGGCGCATCTGAAGCATGGCGGCCAGGGGGCCTATTACGTCTATCTGCGCCGGTTGCGTTAGCCATCGTCCGGCTGGCTGGGGTTGCCAATCACCAGCTTGGTGGCGTTCTGCACAACAAGAACCGTTCCCGGCAACAGGTTCGGACCACGTGTCTTGCCGATTGTCCCCACCAGATCAGGAACCGAGCGGATCAGTTTGAGAAATCCGGGGGAGGACAGCGCGACATTGTGATCCGCCAGCCCGTCTGAAAAGGCGGAGATATCGACAAGTGTCACATCCAGATCCGCAAGCGGGCCAATATCTTCGGCATTGCCGAGCCGGGCAGTTTGCCCGGTCAGCCCGGCCGAAAGGCGCAGTGCCTTGTCCTTGGTTGAGCTGAAAATATAGAAAGGCTGCGGCAGTTTCCCGATCCGCTTGGCCTGCTGGCGAAACAGGTCAATATCAATATCCGGTGACAACAGAAGAACACCGCCGATCCGTCGCATCACCGATGTTTCATTGGAAATTGCCAGCTGACGCAGGCTTTCCATGGTCAGAAGCGCGCCCATCGAATGGCCGATCAGGATCACTTCTTTCACCCCGGAACGCAGCGTGGCGCGGATCAGCTCTTCCAACCCGTCGCGGGCATAGAGCATGCTGTCCCGATCATAGCCATATCCCAGCGGGTGCCCGGCGCTGGGCCAGGAATAGTGGATCGGCAGAAAGGGCAGATCCAGGTCTTCGACCAATTGGGCAAAACGATAGAGCCCTTCGGAGAAAGTGTTGTTGAACCCATGCACAAAGATGGTCGCAACCCGCTCATCCCCTGTGCGCCCCCGCAGCGCCTTTTGCACAGCCTTGGTAAAGCTGCTGCTGTCCCGGTAGCTGGCGAAATCATCGACTAGGAAATGTTTGGCGGGGTCCGGCGTTGCATTGTAAGGCCAGGTCACGCTGCCGGTTTCACGCTCGGGGGGAACAGAGACATCCACCCGTCCAAAGACCAGCTCTTCGCCGCGATTTCCGGTGGGACGACCGATAAGCAGGTCGAATTCACGCGTGGTGCCGATAAAGATCTTCTGCACGTTTCCGACCTCACCCGCGCCGGCATATAGGGTGATTTCACCCCGCGGAGCGCAGGCCATCAGCGGAAAGAAAACGAAAAACAAAATAAGTCGGCGCACGGTCAATCACTCTCAAAGTGTTTCGGAACGGGCATGAGATACGGGAATATATCGAAATGCCTTGTTATTGATCTTTTTCACCACGTTCCTGTCTTTCCCCGCGACAGGTTAAAACCGAAACGCATTCAGCGGAATAGAAATGAGTATAGCTGAGAAATGAAAAAACGCCGCCCTGATCCGGGCGGCGCGTTCATTTGTCTGAAACTTGTGCCTGATCGGGCGCAGATATCAAAGGACGTACCGGCTCAGATCTGCGGATTTCATCAAGGAGCCCAGGTTGTCATCGACAAAGGCACGATCCACGGTGACAATCTCGCCGCTGCGATCCGGGGCTGAGAAGCTGAGCTCCTCAAACACGCGTTCAAGCACGGTATAAAGGCGCCGGGCACCGATATTTTCCACATCCCGGTTCACGTCAGCGGCGATCTTGGCAAGGGCCGCGATACCGTCTTTGGTGAACTCCACATTCACGTTTTCCGTGCCCATAAGCGCGGTGTATTGCAGCGTCAGGGCATTGTCGGTTTCGGTCAGAATGCGCACGAAATCCGCTTCGGTCAGGGCGCGAAGCTCAACCCGGATCGGAAGACGCCCCTGCAGTTCCGGCAGCAGGTCCGAGGGTTTGGCAATGTGAAATGCCCCCGAGGCGATGAACAGGATATGGTCGGTCTTGACCGCCCCATGTTTGGTCGAAACGGTGGTGCCTTCGATCAGCGGCAACAGGTCGCGCTGCACGCCTTCGCGTGACACATCCCCACCGCGGGCTTCTTGGCGGGCGCAGACCTTGTCGATTTCATCAAGGAAAACAATGCCGTTCTGTTCCACCGCTTCCAGGGCGGCCTTGGTGACGGTTTCGTCATCCAGAAGTTTGTCGGCCTCTTCCCCCATCAGAATGTCATAGCTTTCGCGCACGGTCATCTTGCGCCGCGTGGTGCGCCCGCCAAAGGCCTTGCCGAACATATCCCCAAGGTTCAGCATTCCCATGCCCTGCCCCGGCTGTCCCGGCATGTCGATCATCTGCATCGGGTTGGAATTGTCCACCACGTCCAGTTCGATCATCGTGTCGTCAAGCAACCCGTCCCGCAGTTTTTTGCGAAACATCTCGCGCGTGGCGTCGCGGGCATCACTGCCGGCAATTGCTTCGATCACCCGCTCTTCGGCGTTTTCTTCGGCCCGCGCGCGCACATCTTCGCGCATGTGGTCACGGGTCTGTATGATCGCCGCATCCACGAGGTCGCGGATGATCTGTTCCACATCCCGGCCCACATACCCCACCTCGGTGAATTTCGTGGCTTCGACCTTGATGAACGGCGCGCGCGCCAGCTTTGCCAGCCGACGCGAAATCTCGGTTTTGCCGACGCCGGTCGGCCCGATCATCAGGATGTTTTTCGGATAGACCTCATCGCGCAGATCAGCAGAAAGCTGCTTGCGGCGCCAGCGATTGCGCAGCGCCACGGCAACCGCGCGCTTTGCATCGTTCTGGCCAATGATGAAGCGATCCAGTTCGGATACGATTTCACGGGGGGTCAGGTCGGTCATTTGCTGATTTCCTCAACCGTCAGATTGCCATTTGTATAGACGCAGATATCCGCCGCAATCGCCATGGCCTTGCGCGCGATGCCCTCCGCATCCAGATCGCTTTCCATCAATCCGCGGGCCGCCGCGAGGGCAAAATTGCCGCCAGATCCGATGGCTGCCACATCATGTTCCGGCTCCAGCACATCCCCTGCCCCGGTGATCACCAGAAGCTCGCTCCCGTCGGTCACGATCAGCATCGCTTCGAGTTTTTGCAGGTATTTATCCGTGCGCCAGTCCTTGGCCAGCTCAACAGAGGCGCGCGCCAGCTGTCCGGGCGTGGCTTCCAGCTTGGCTTCCAGACGTTCAAGCAGGGTAAAGGCATCGGCGGTTGATCCCGCAAAGCCCGCCACCACATCAAATCCGCCGGGGCTGAGCCTGCGCACCTTGCGCGCGGAGCCTTTGATCACGGTCTGGCCCAGGCTGACCTGCCCGTCGCCTGCCACAACCACCTTGTCCCCTTTGCGCACCCCAATGATCGTGGTGCCGTGCCAGCCGGGAAAGTCCGTATCCGCCATAATGCCTCCAAATCCGTTTCCCCCTATATGGAGGTGGGGCACGGGGCAGACAAGTTCTTGTTCCTGAAAAGCTGTGTCGCGGCTCAGGGACGACCGTGCTAGGCCTTAGTCGAGCCAGCCCCGCAAGTTGCGTTCCGCCACACCGACCAGCGCCTTGATGTGGGCGTCATCATCATTCAGGCAGGGGATATAGGTGAACGTTTCACCGCCCGCCTCAATGAAGGCTTCCTGGATCTCTTCCTGAATTTCCTCAAGGGTTTCAATGCAATCCGCCGAGAAGGCCGGGGCGATCACCGCGATGTTTTTCTTGCCGGACTTTGCCAGACGCGCCACTTCTTCGACCGTATAGGGTTTCAGCCATTCCTCGGGACCGAATACGGATTGAAAGGTGGTTGTGATGTCTGCCTCGCTCCAGCCCAGCCGCTCGCGCAGCAGGCGGGTGCTTTTCTGGCACTGGCAATGATAGGGGTCGCCTTCGGTCAGGTAGCGGATCGGCATGCCGTGATAGGACACAACCAGAAGATCGGGCCGTGTGTCGAGCGCCGCATATCCCCGCTCAACTGACTGCGCCAGCGCGTCGACATAGGCCGGGTCGTCGAAATAGGGCTCGATGGTGCGCGAGGCAGGTTGCCATTTCTCTTCCATCAGGGCACGGAAAAACTGATCGTTTGCCGTGCCCATCGTGGCGCCGGCATATTGTGGGTAGAGCGGGAAAAACAAGACCCTATCACAGCCGTTAGAGACCATTTCAGACAGTTTCGACTTGGTGGATGGATTGCCATATCGCATGCAGAAATCCACCATGACCTGATCACCGTAAAGCTCTGCCAGTTCAGCCTGCAGCTTGGCCACCTGCTGCTTGGTGATGGTCATCAGCGGGCTTTCCCCAAGCTCCTCATTCCAGATCGACTTATAGGCTTCGCCCGAGGATTTCGGACGTTTGGTCAGGATAATGGCCTGCAGAATCGGCTGCCATTTCCAGGCCGGGTAATCAATCACCCGCTTGTCAGACAGAAATTCGTTCAGATACCGACGCATTGACCAGTAATCATAGCCATCCGGGGTACCCAGATTGGCAAACAGAATGCCCACTTTCCGAGGTTTGATGGCGGGGTGGTCTGTGGGTTTCTCCATGATCATTGGCTTGCTCCTGCGCGCATGTTCTTGGTCTCAGATAGCGACTTTTCGGGGTGGGTCAATTGCTTCGGCTCTATTTCGGGAGTTTTGTCTCATCGGTGCCAAGGGCATCGGCCAGCCTTGCGGCGGCAGATCCCGGCCGAAGCGGTTTGGGTTGGCTGTCATCCGGGGCCCATCCGGTCAGGGTTATGAATTCGAAAGTTGCCGAGATGCGACCCTGTTCCGCCGGAAAATGCGATTTGTAATGCTGATCAGCGGCGATGAAAAAGCGGCGCGGCAGTGGCCGGGGGTTGCGGGCGGCAAGCGCGTTCCGCTCTCCCATCAGGCGCAGATCCGCCATCAGCGCAAACAGGTCCTTATAGGATACGGTTCGCGGGGCACTGTCTGCCACCGGAAGGGCGAACCCAGCGCGCTGCAGCAAAGCCCCCAAATCGCGGATTTCCCCCATGGGGGCCACACGAGGAGACAGCCCGCCCATCATTTTGGTCTCTGTTTCAGCCAAAACAGCGCGCAGCTCGGCCAGGGTCTGCCCGCCGAAACACACGCCAAGAAACAGGCCATCGGGTTTCAGGGCAAGTCGTGATTGGATGAGTTGCCCAACCGGATCATTGGCCCAGTGAAGCCCCATCGCGTGGATCACCAGATCATAGTGACCTGCCTTCAGCGGCAGATCATCCCGGTCATCGACAAGGGTGGCTTGGGGGAAGGCGGGTCCCCAGACCTGCGGGAAACCAGTGACAATGGCGATGTTTTTAAACGTTCTGTTAACCATATCCAGGCGATCATGGACCTCATCCACTGCAAGGGATTGCAGGAACATCCCATCCGCGTGGGACCGGGCCCGGTTGCGGGCCAGGCGTTCGGGGTCGGTAAGGGCGTGGGGCATCTGGCTTGCTCTGGTCATAAGCTGGGACCATAGAAGGAGAAACAGGAAATGCAATCCGCGCTTCGTCTGTTGTATCCGCCTCAATGCGTGTGCTGCGGTGATCAGGTGGAAAGCGAGTTTGGCTTATGTGGCGCCTGTTGGCGGGAGACCCCGTTTATCGAAGGGGTGGTGTGTGATCTGTGTGGTGCCCCCCTGTTGGGAGAAGAAGACCATCATGTCAGCCATTGTGATGATTGCCTGAAAACGGATCGTCCCTGGGGGCATGGGCGGTCGGCCTTGCAGTACCGGGACAATGCCCGGCGCATGGTGTTGGCATTGAAACATGGCGATCGGACCGATCTGGCGCGCCCGGCGGCGGGTTGGATGGCGCGGGCTATTGCCCCTGTCCTGCCCCAAAATGCGCTGATTGTGCCAATTCCGATCCACTGGACCCGCCTCCTCAAACGGCGGTTCAACCAGGCGGCGGAGCTTGGCAGGGCCCTGTCGGACCGGTTGGAGCTGGAATTTGCGCCCGATCTGCTGATCCGCCCGCGACGCACATCTGTCCATGATGGGCTGTCGGCGGAAGAAAGGTTTGAAAACATGAAAGGTGCGATCAAACCCCATCCGAAACGGCAGCACACCCTGTTAGGACGCCACATCCTTCTGGTCGATGACGTGATGACATCCGGGGCCACTTTTTCCGCAGGAGCGGACGCTTGCCTTGATGCCGGGGCCGCGTCGGTCACGGTCTTGTCATTGGCACGCGTTGCGAAAGAGCCCTGACATCCTATATATCCTTGGCAACAAACCGAGGATCACCATGCAACCCGTTACCATTTACACCAGCGCCCTATGTGGCTTCTGTCACGCGGCAAAGCGCCTTTTGAAGCAGAAAGGCGTGTCCTTTGATGAGATCGATGTTGGGTTTGATCCGGCGCGTCGGCAGGAAATGATGGCGCGCGCAAATGGGCGTCATACCGTGCCGCAGATCTTTATTGGCGACAATCATGTTGGCGGATGTGACGACCTTTATGATTTGGACCGCGCCGGTAAGCTGGATGGCGCCCTGACCGGGGGGCTGTGATGAAAATCGGGTTGGTGCAAATGACCTCGGGTGAGGATATGGGCGCCAACCTGACCTCAACCCGCAATGCCTTGCGCGCGGCGGCGGCAGGTGGGGCCGGGTTTGTGCTGACGCCAGAGGTTACCAACCTGCTCTCCTCTTCGCGCAGAACGCAGGAAGCGCAGATTTCCCATGAAGAAGACTGTGCATTCTTGCGTGAAATTCAGGAGGAGGCCCGGGCGCTGGGCATCTGGGTGTTGCTGGGATCGCTTGCGGTGAAAACCCATGACCCGGACGGGCGGTTTGCCAATAGATCCTTCCTGATTTCACCCCTTGGCCAGATCACGGCCCGATATGACAAGATCCACATGTTTGATGTCGAGATCAATGCGCAGGAAAGCTATCGCGAAAGTGCCCATTACAGGCCCGGTGAGCAGGCCGTTCTGGCCGAGACGGATTTCGCGCGGATCGGCATGACGATCTGCTATGATATCCGGTTTCCGCATCTCTACCGGCAATTGGCGCAAAACGGCGCCGAGATCCTGACCGTGCCCGCTGCTTTTTCCCCGGTAACAGGTGCGGCCCATTGGGAAACGCTGCTGCGCGCGCGGGCGATTGAGACCGGTTGTTTCGTGCTGGCGCCCGCTCAATGTGGGCAAAATACTGAAAAGCGTGCGACATTTGGACATTCACTGGTGGTTGCGCCTTGGGGGGAAATTCTGGCAGATGGGGGGAAGAAACCCGGCGTCACTCTGGTCGATATCGACTTGGATGAGGTAAAGCGGGCCCGGGCGCGTGTGCCCTCTTTGACCCATGATCGCAAATATGAAGGCCCCTGAATGTCCGACCAAAGCACAAATCAAAGCAGGGATAACCTTTCTGTCGCGCTGTTCAGCGAGATGTTCATGGCCGATCAGCTGGCCCGCAACCGCCTGTCGAAAGCTCTGCCCAAGGGGATGGAGCTGAGCCATTTCTCTGTTCTGAATCACCTGGCACGGTCAGGGGAAGAGAAAAGTCCGGCGCAGCTGGCAAAGGCGTTCCATGTGACCCGCGGCGCCATGACCAACACGCTGAACAAGCTGGAATGGGCCGGGCATATCCATATCCGCCCCGACTGGGATGATGCGCGGCGTAAGTTCGTCACCATTTCCCCTGCCGGGCGCGCGGCGCGGGATGCGGCGCTGCAATCCATCACTCCGATCATTGGCAATATGGTGACAAAAATCGGCAAGGACCGGGTGAAGCAGGCCCTGCCGGTGCTGCGTGAAATGCGGCAATTGCTGAGTGAGGCGGAATGACGTCGCTGGTGTTTCCAGCGATCTCCCCGCGATCTCATGATGCATTTCGGTTGGTGCGCGTTTGCGACACTGCCCGGTCACGCAACGCTTTAGTCCTTTCCAGCCTTGCGCCGCATGCGCCGGATTGACCGGCTCATGATTTTCTGACGCTCCGCGATCGTTTCATCCAGACTGCGTCGCTTGCGTTCAATCCGTTCTTCCAGAACCAACAACCGCGCGCGCTCTTCCGGCGTGACATGGTCGCGCCAGGAGCTGTGGGTGCGGATCAGGTTTTCGGTTTTGTCGCTCATCTTCTGTGGGTGTATTATGTACAGTGGGTGCCGCTGTACAGAAAGCAAACAGATCTACACTATCTCATAGAAATCCGTTTATTTTCAAATTATTACACTAGTCTTTCCTGGGTTTCACGCTGGCAGTCACATAATTAACCGACAGGTCCCGATCCGAGATCGACCACTGCCAGGAAATCGGGTTGAACACAAACCCCTTGCGGTCCACCACCCGCAACATGCTTTCTGCCAGCAGGTCCTCAAGCTCATCGGGGGTGATGAATTTCGACCATTCATGTGTGCCTTTGGGCAGCCAGCGCATGACATGTTCGGCGCCGACGATGGCGACCATGAAACTTTTCGGATTGCGGTTGATGGTGGAGCACAGGAGCAGCCCGCCGGGTTTGAGCAGGTTCTGGCAGGAGATCAGGAACGCCAGCGGATCGGCCACATGTTCGATCACTTCCATATTCAGCACCACGTCGAACCGTTCGCCTGCCTCTTCGATCGCTTCAGCGGTGGTGTGGCGATAGTCGATCTCAAGCCCCATCTCTTCCGCATGCGCCCGGGCCACCGGGATATTGCGCTCGGTGGCATCCGCCCCCACCACATCCGCACCCAGCCGCGCCATCGGTTCCGACAAAAGCCCACCCCCACAGCCGATATCGAGAATGCGCAGTCCGGCAAAGGGTTTGTCATCGGACAGGTCCCGGCCAAACTCTGCCGCGATCTGGCTGGTGATGTAATCCAACCGCACCGGGTTCATCATGTGCAGCGGTTTGAACTTGCCGGTTGGGTCCCACCACTCCGCTGCCATGGCGGCGAATTTCTCCACTTCGGACGGGTCAACAGAGCTCTGGGTCATCTCACGTCTTTCTGATAGCAGGGGCCTGAATGGCGTTATATAGTATTTCCATGGACAAGGCCGCAGGAAAAAACAGCACAGCCGGAGGGCTGTATCCCCCGATTGAACCATATGATCGGCATATGCTGGATGTGGGGGATGGTCACAAGCTTTATGTTGAGCAAAGTGGCAATCCGCAGGGGATGCCGGTGGTGGTGTTTCACGGTGGGCCGGGGGGTGGCAGCTCGCCTCAGATGCGCCGGTTTTTTGACCCGAACGCCTATCGGATTGTCCTGTTTGACCAGCGCGGATGTGGCCGGTCGCGCCCGCATGCCGAGATTGACGCCAACACCACCTGGCATCTGGTGGCTGATATCGAGCATATCCGCCTGACCCTTGGCATTGATCGCTGGATCATTTTTGGCGGCAGCTGGGGCGCAACGCTTGCGCTGATCTATGCGCAGGCCCATCCGTCACGGGTGGCATGGCTGGTGTTGCGCGGGGTGTTTCTGGCGCGCAAGGCTGAGTTGGATTGGTTCTACGGGGGTGGCGCGGGACGGTTCTGGCCCGAGCTGTGGGATGACTTCACGTCGATGGTGCCGCATGACGAACATGAGGATCTGATCGCGGCCTACAACCGCCGTCTGTTTTCCGGCGATTACGCGCAGGAGGTGCGGTTTGCCAAGGCCTGGGCCGGGTGGGAAAACGCGCTTGCCTCGATCCAGAACCGGGGCCACATGGTGGATGCGCCGGCAGATTACGCCCGTGCCTTTGCCCGGCTTGAAAACCACTATTTCGCCAATGGGGCCTGGCTGGAAGAGGGGCAGATCCTGCGCCATATGCCAAAGATTGCCCATGTGCCCGGCACGATTGTGCAGGGGCGTCATGACATGATCTGTCCGCCCGGATCGGCCTATGAATTGCACAAACGCTGGCCCAGCTCGACCCTGCGTATGATCCATCTGGCCGGGCACGCGCTGTCAGAGCGTGGGATCACGGATGAGCTGACTTACACGATGGACAAGCTGGCGCGCCAACGCGACACGCTGGGTGTCTGACGCCGGCTTTGGTGCGTCCGCGCAGGCCATTCTGTGCGCCCTGCCCTATTGTGCAAATCCGCCTCTCTGCGCAGACTGGTGGGGCAGCCAATCTGGATGGGAGGAGAGACCATGGCAGATCAGCCGAAAATTGAGGCACGCGACAACGGCCCCCTTGTGGCCAAGGGCGTCAGCAGTCTGGAAACCGCAACCGGCCAGGCGGAAGAATGTAAGCCGGTCATGGGTCTGTGCCGATGCGGCCAGTCGAAAAACAAACCCTATTGTGACGGCAGCCATGTCGAGGCCGGGTTTGACAGCAGCCCCGGCACACCCGCAGGGCGCGATCGGCTGATCGCCTATGAAGGGGCCGAGGCCACGGTTTATTACAACCCGATGCTGTGTTCGCACGCTGCCGAATGCGGGCGGATTGCCAAGAATATTTTCAACCCGGCGGAAAAACCATGGGTGCAGCCGGACAAGGGCACGATGGAGGAGCTGCGCGCGGTGGTCACCGCCTGCCCCTCTGGTGCGCTGTCCCTGAAAGGCGCGGATGGTGCTGTGGAACATCTGGTGCCGGAAGGCCCGCAAATCCGCGTCGAAAAAAACGGACCCCTGTGGGTGCGCGGGGTGGAGCCACCGGTCTTGCCAAAGGGCGAAGGGCAATCTGCGCAGAAATATGTGCTCTGCCGGTGTGGCCTGTCGGGCAATAAACCCTTCTGTGACGGGTCGCACCGCGATGCGGGGTGGAAAAGCGATGACTGACACCCCATCTCCTCTACAAATTGCATTTGCAGATTGATTAAAGCGTTTCGAGTTCACGCTATGGCTCAACGCAAACTCGAAACGCTTTAAAGGAGAGGCGCATGATCGCGGCGGATAAATTCTGGAACAAGGTTGCCGAGAAGTATTCTCGCGATCAGATCAAGGATATGGCGAGCTATGAATACAAGCTGGCCAAGACGCAGGAACATATGCGGCCTGACATGGCGGTGCTGGAATTTGCCTGCGGCACCGGGTCGACCGCGCTGATCCACGCGCCCCATGTGGCCGAATATCACGCGGTGGACCTGTCGTCCGAGATGATCCGTATCGCGCGGGCCAAGGATGGCGCGGACAAGATCAGGTTTGAGGTGGGCGATTTCACCACCATGGCGCTGGAGCCGGAAAGCGTGGACATGGTGCAGGGCCATTCGATCCTACACCTGCTGGACGATCCTGCCGCCGCGATCCGCAAAGCCTATGACACGTTGAAACCCGGCGGGGTGTTTGTCACCTCCACCGCCTGCCTGGGCAAGCTGTGGTGGCTGAAACTGGCCCTGCCGATTGCGCAGATGCTGGGCAAAGCACCCTCCGTGACATGGTTCACCGAAGATGCCCTGCGTCAGATGATGCAGAGTGCGGGGTTTGAGATCGTCGAAGACTGGAAACCCGAAGGCGGCATTACCGCGCTGTTTCTGATTGCGAAGAAGCCGGAATAAGTGCTGAAATGGGGGCAATGTCCCTGCCCCCTTGCATTTCCCGCCAATCCCGCCTATATCCCAATTCAACAGCGGCGCGTCGGGGTCCAAACTCGAAGCTCCACCGGTAAGACGAACGGGCCCGCTGGCCCGTTTTTTTGTTTTTGGGGGATTGGTATCCCGATGACCCCCGATAGGAGAATACAGTGACCGAACTGGTTGCCAAAACCGCAATGGATCAGCGCCTCGCCGGCATCGTCGGCCCGGTGATCGAAGGCATGGGATTTGAATTGGTACGCCTGCGTCTGCAGGGCGGCAATACGCCGATGCTGCAGATCATGGCCCAACGTCCCGATGGTGGGATCGAAGTGGATGAATGCGCCGAGATCTCAACCGCGATCAGCGCGGTGCTCGACGTGGAAGACCCGATTGAGGACAATTACACGCTTGAGGTCGGATCCCCCGGCATCGACCGCCCGCTGACGCGCCTCAAGGATTTCGACGCCTGGCAGGATTACACCGCCAAGATTGAAACCACCGAACTGATTGACGGGCGCAAGCGCTTCAAGGGCACCCTGATGGGGACCGAAGGCAATGAAGTGCTGATCGAAATTGAAAACCAGGGCGAGATGGTCACCATCGGCCTTGATTTTGACTGGCTGGCAGACGCCAAGCTGGTCATGACCGATGAGCTCATCCGTGACGTGCTGCGTGCGCGCAAGGATGCGGGCCAGATCGACGAAGCCCAATTTGACGAAATTCAGGAAATCACCGGTTCCGAGGAGGACTGACCATGGCAATCACGTCTGCCAACCAGCTTGAACTGCTGCAAACCGCCGAGGCCGTGGCCCGCGAAAAGATGATCGACCCGGCGCTGGTGATCGAAGCGATGGAAGAAAGCCTCGCACGGGCCGCCAAATCGCGTTACGGCGCGGAAATGGATATCCGCGTGTCGATCGACCGCAAGACCGGCCGCGCCACCTTTACCCGCGTGCGCACCGTTGTGGCGGATGAGGAGCTGGAGAATTACCAGGCTGAGTTTACCGTCGAACAAGCCAAGCAATACATGGAAAACCCGCAGGTGGGCGACGTGTATTCGGAAGAGGTTCCGCCGGTTGAGATGGGCCGGATCGCCGCCCAGTCCGCCAAGCAGGTGATTTTGCAGAAAGTGCGCGAAGCGGAACGCGATCGTCAGTTCGAAGAATTCAAAGACCGCGTTGGCACCATCATCAATGGTCAGGTCAAACGCGAAGAATATGGCAATGTCATTGTCGACGTAGGCACCGGCGAAGCGATCCTGCGCCGCAATGAAAAGATCGGTCGTGAAAGCTATCGCCCGAATGACCGCATTCGTTGCTATGTCAAGGATGTGCGCCGCGAAACCCGTGGCCCGCAGATCTTCCTGTCGCGCACTGCGCCGGAATTCATGGCGGAACTCTTCAAGATGGAAGTGCCGGAGATTTATGACGGCGTGATCGAAATCAAGGCCGTGGCTCGTGACCCCGGTTCGCGCGCCAAAATCGCCGTGATCTCCTATGACAGCGGCATTGACCCGGTGGGGGCCTGTGTTGGTATGCGCGGCTCGCGCGTGCAGGCGGTTGTGAACGAGCTGCAGGGTGAGAAAATCGACATCATCCCGTGGAACGAAGATCAGCCGACCTTCCTTGTGAACGCGCTGCAGCCGGCCGAAGTGTCGAAAGTGGTGCTGGATGAAGAAGCCGGGAAGATCGAAGTTGTGGTGCCGGATGAGCAGCTGTCGCTGGCCATTGGCCGCCGCGGTCAGAACGTGCGTCTGGCGTCCCAGCTGACCAACCTCGATATCGACATCATGACCGAGGCAGAAGAGAGCGAGCGTCGCCAGAAGGAATTCGCCGCCCGCACCGCCCTCTTCATGGAAACCCTGGATCTGGACGAGTTCTTTGCCCAGCTTCTGGTGGCCGAAGGCTTCACCAACCTCGAAGAGGTGGGCTATGTCGAGCTGGATGAACTGCTGGTCATTGACGGCGTTGATGAAGGCACCGCACAGGAATTGCAGGCCCGTGCCCGTGATTATCTGGAAGCTCAGGCAGCCAAGGCCCTCGAAAACGCCCGTGCAATGGGCGCCGAGGACAGCCTGATTGCGTTCGAAGGTCTGACCGCGCAGATGGTTGAGGCCCTGGCAGAAGACGGTGTGAAGTCGCTGGAAGATTTTGCAACCTGCGCTGACTGGGAACTGGCCGGTGGTTGGACCACCGTGGATGGCCAGCGCGTAAAGGATGATGGCTCGCTTGAGAAATTCGGCATCTCGTTGGAAGAGGCACAGGATATGGTCATGACCGCCCGCGTCATGCTGGGCTGGGTGGACCCGGAGGAACTGTTGCCCGAAGCCGAGGAAGGTGACGAGGAAACCACCGAGGAGGCTGAGGCCTGATTTCAGGCCTCAGAGGTCGGCGCATGACGCGCGGTGGATCAAAATCGCGGCCCCAAGAGCCGGAACGCAAGTGCATCGCCACGGGCGAAAGCCAGCCAAAGGCGGGGCTGATCCGCTTTGTGGTGGGGCCTGACGGCATGGTGGTGCCTGACCTTCTGGGCAAGCTGCCCGGGCGGGGCATTTATGTGGCTGCCAACCGGGCGGCCATTGCCACGGCGATCAAGAAAGGGCTGTTTTCGCGCGCTGCGCGCCAGCCCGTGACGGTGCCGGATGGGCTCCTGGATCTGCTCGAAAAGGGCTATGCCGACCGGGTGGTTCACCTGATCGCCATGGCACGCAAAGCAGGTCAGGCGGTGGCCGGATATGAAAAGGTCAAGGACTGGCTGGCCAAGGATGAGGCCAAGGTTCTGATCCAGGCAATTGACGGGTCCGACCGTCAGAAATCGAAATTACGCCCCCCTCGGGAGCGTGACCGTTACATCAACTGCCTGACCGGGGATGAGCTCGGATTGGCGTTTGGACGGGAAAATGTGATACATGGTGCTCTTGCGGCTGGTGGTTTGGCCTCTCGTGTTGTAGAGGAAGCCAAGAAATTGACAGCCATGCGGGCGCTAGACAGCGGCGGTGACAAGGGTCACCGGAAAGGTACGAAGACCAGATGAGCGATAACGACGGCAAAAAGACCCTCGGCCTGCGCGGAAGCCGCCCAGGTCAGGTGAAGCAGAGCTTCAGCCACGGGCGCACCAAGAATGTCGTGGTCGAAACGAAACGCAAACGCGTTGTTGTCCCCAAGCCGGGTGCAGCTGCGGGGGGTGCTGCCTCGCCCGCAAAAGGTGATCCCAAGAAACGCCCCGGTGGAATTTCCGATGCGGAAATGGAACGCCGCCTGAAGGCGCTGCAGGCTGCCAAGGCCCGTGAAAGCGAAGAGGCTGCCAAGCGTGCGGCTGAGGAAAAGGCCCGCGAGGAGGAGCGTCAGCGTCGCCGCGAGGAGGCCGAGGCCAAAGAGCGTGAAGAACGTGAGCGCGAAGAGGCGCTGAAAGCCAAGGCTGAGGAAGAAGCCCGCAAGAAACGCGAGGCCGAAGAGGCCGCCAAGCGCGCCAAGGCGGCTCCGAAACCGGATCCGGCTGCAGCGCAGGCTGCTGAGGCACGCACTGCCAAAACCCCCTCTTCGACCACCCGGTCCAAGAAAGATGATCGTGGCAATGCCGACGCCGCCCGCCAGAACCGCGGCAAGGGCAAAGGTGACGACAACCGTCGTTCAGGCAAGTTGACGCTGAATCAGGCCCTGTCCGGTGATCGTGGTGGCCGCCAGCGGTCGGTTGCCTCGATGCGCCGTCAGCAAGAGCGTGCCCGTCAGAAAGCCATGGGCAACGTTGAACGTGAAAAGGTCGTGCGTGATGTGCAGGTGCCTGAGGCCATCGTGGTGTCGGAGCTTGCCAACCGTATGGCGGAACGCGTGGCGGACGTGGTCAAGTCGCTCATGAAAATGGGCATGATGGTTACGCAGAACCAATCCATTGATGCGGATACTGCGGAACTGATCATCGAAGAGTTTGGCCACAAGATTGTGCGCGTTTCGGATGCTGACGTTGAAGACGTGATCGATCAGGTGGAAGACAAAGAGGAAGACCTGCAGCCGCGCGCTCCGGTTATCACCATCATGGGCCACGTTGACCATGGTAAGACCTCGCTTCTGGACGCCATTCGCGATGCGAAAGTGACCGCAGGTGAAGCTGGTGGCATCACCCAGCATATCGGTGCCTATCAGGTGAAAACCGATGATGGCGTCACGCTGAGCTTCCTCGACACGCCGGGTCACGCGGCCTTTACCTCGATGCGCGCCCGTGGGGCCCAGGTGACGGATATCGTTGTTCTGGTTGTGGCCGCGGATGACAGCGTCATGCCGCAGACGATCGAAGCCATCAACCACGCCAAGGCCGCTGAAGTGCCGATGATTGTGGCGATCAACAAATGCGACAAACCCGCTGCTGACCCGGACAAGGTGCGCGCTGAACTTCTGCAACATGAAGTGATCGTTGAGAAAATGTCGGGTGAAGTGCAGGATGTTGAAGTGTCCGCCATCACCGGTCAGGGTCTTGATGAGCTTCTGGAAGCGATTGCACTGCAATCTGAAATCCTTGAGCTTAAGGCCAACCCGGATCGTGCCGCCGCAGGCGCCGTGATCGAAGCCCAGCTGGATGTTGGGCGCGGTCCGGTCGCCACCGTTCTGGTGCAGAACGGGACGCTGAAACAGGGTGATATCTTTGTTGTGGGTGAACAGTGGGGCCGTGTGCGTGCGCTGGTCAATGACAAGGGTGAGCGCGTGAAAGAAGCTGGTCCGTCAGTGCCGGTTGAGGTGCTTGGCCTCAACGGGACCCCGGAAGCCGGTGACGTTCTGAACGTTGTGGAAACCGAAGCACAAGCCCGCGAGATTGCAGAATATCGCGAACAGGCGGCCAAGGACAAACGCGCCGCCGCCGGTGCTGCGACCACGCTGGAGCAGATGATGGCCAAGGCGAAAGCCGATCAGGATGTGGCGGAACTGCCGATCCTGGTGAAGGCCGACGTGCAGGGCTCTGCCGAGGCGATCGTTCAGGCGATGGAAAAGATTGGCAACGAAGAAGTGCGCGTGCGCGTGCTGCACTATGGTGTGGGCGCGATCACGGAAACCGATATCGGCCTTGCCGAAGCCTCGGGCGCGCCGGTGATCGGCTTTAACGTTCGTGCCAATGCGCCGGCCCGCAACAGCGCCAACCAGAAGGGTGTTGAGATCCGTTACTACTCGGTCATCTATGACCTTGTGGATGATGTGAAATCGGCGGCCTCAGGTCTTCTGTCTGCGGAAGTGCGCGAAAACTTCATCGGTTACGCCGAGATCCGCGAAGTGTTCAAGGTCTCGGGTGTCGGCAAGGTTGCCGGCTGTCTGGTCACCGAAGGTGTGGCCCGCCGGTCCGCTGGTGTGCGCCTGCTGCGCGACAACGTGGTGATCCACGAAGGCACGCTGAAGACGCTGAAACGCTTCAAGGACGAGGTCAAGGAAGTGTTGTCGGGTCAGGAATGCGGTATGGCATTTGAAAACTACGACGACATCCGTCCGAATGATGTGATCGAGATCTTCGAACGCGAAGAGATCGCCCGCACCCTGGACTGATCCGGATGGATGGATACCAACGCAAAAGGCGCCCCGCTGAGGGCGCCTTTTTTGTTTCAGTTGCTGTATTCAGTCAAAGGTAAAGATCGGTTCTCCGCATTTCGCGCCAGGCTTCTGTTGTCAGCTTTTCCCAAAACGCTTTACGTGACGCGGGCCGGATATGTCAGGCCGCTTTATCCTGCGTCACGGGATGCCCGACCATCAGCCTGCCATCAACACGCAGCACCATGCGCCCATCTGTCAGTGTTTTCACATATTGGCCCTGTGCCATGATACGGCTGCCAATCATAATTGTTCTCAACATGACCACATCCCCCATAGTCATTCTGGCGCCTTTGGAAAACGCGTGGCATGCGTTTGCTCCGAAAGGCCGCAATATTGAATCTTTCACGTTCTATCGGTTTTCCCGGGTCTCAGGATGAAACCAATATGCTTTAGATTGATGACACCAGTGTAGTCTGAAACCTAGCATTGTGTAGGATTTTCTTAAAATTCGCTATTTTTGGGGATATTGAGCGAAATTTCGCGCCAATCCGGGGATTGGCAGCGATTCTCGGGGGGCCGGGTCACAACCAGTCGCGCAAAATGGGAATCAACGGCAGGTCCGCTGGCGGCATTGGATAGTCGCGCAGGGCTTGCGGGCGCACCCAATTCAGCACCTGTCCCTCACGGGGATGCGGCTGCCCGTTCCATTTGCGGCAGGCAAAAACCGGCATCAGCAAATGGAAATCATCATAGGAATGGCTGGCGAAGGTCAGGGGCGCAAGGCAGGACGACCAAGTGTCAATGCCCAGCTCCTCGTGCAATTCGCGGACAAGGGCGGCTTCCGGCGTTTCCCCTGGCTCAACTTTGCCGCCGGGAAATTCCCAAAGACCGGCCATGGATTTGCCTTCCGGACGCTGTGCCAAAAGGACCCGCCCGTCAGCGTCAATCAGGGCCACGGCAGATACGAGGACGGTTTTGATGCTCATCTGATTTTCCAAATACGCGGTAACAAAACCAGAATACTAGAAAACGAGTTTTCTGGTTTTGTTAAGCAAAGGTTAAAGCGTTTCGACGTTCACCTGAGACAGGGAAAAGTCGAAACGCCGGAAAAGATCTCAATGTCGTGGATGTTTCGGAATAAACATGTATCTCAAGTTTACCCCGAAACGCTTTAAGACCGGTAATCGGCGTTGATCTGGATATAGGCATGGGTCAGATCGCAGGTCCAGACCGTGCTTTTGCCGTCCCCAAGGCCGAAATCGACGGAAATCACGATCTCGTCCCCCTTGAAACAGGCCGCACCGTCTTCCTCGCGGTAATCCGGAGAGACCCAGCCTTTTTCCGCAACCAGCACATCGCCAAAGGAAATCGACAGCTTGTCGCGTTCCGCATAAGCGCCGGATTTTCCGATCGCCGCCACGATGCGGCCCCAGTTCGGATCCTCACCAGCGACCGCGGTTTTGACCAAGGGGGAGTTGGCAATGGCCAGTGCGTGGGTCTTTGCGTCGGCGTCGTTCCTAGTGCCGGTCACGCGAATCTCGACGAATTTGGTTGCCCCTTCGCCATCGCGCACCACTTGATGCGCCAGATCCAGCATCACCTCGTTCAGCGCGGCGCGGAAAGCCTCGTTGCTCTGGTCAACCTCGATGTCAGACGCGCCCGTTGCCGCCAAGAGCAGCGTATCCGAGGTAGAGGTATCGCTGTCCACCGTGATGGCGTTGAACGTGGTGTCGGTCAGGTCTGACAGCATCGCCTGCAGGTCATCCTGCGCCACTTTCGCATCGGTGAAGATGAACACCAGCATGGTGGCCATGTCCGGGGCAATCATGCCGGATCCCTTGGCGATACCTGCGATATGCACGATGCGATCACCGATTTTCACCTCGGCCTTGGCGCCCTTGGCAAAAGTATCAGTGGTGCGGATCGCCTGGGCGGCGCTTTCCATCGCATCCGGAACCAGCAACCCCGTCAGTTCATCAATTTTGGCAATGATCCGATCATGCGGCAGCGGTTCCCCGATCACGCCGGTAGAGGCGGTGAACACGCGGTTGGCCGGGACGTTCAGCGCGTTTGAAACCGCCCCGGTGATCGCCTCGACCGAGCCTGTGCCTGCAGCGCCGGTAAAGGCGTTGGAATTGCCCGCATTGACCAAAAAGGCCGCACCTTCAGCCGTATCTCCGCCCAGCTTGGACTGGCAATCCAGAACGGGAGCCGAGCGGGTGGAGGATTTGGTGAAGGCACCGGCAATGGTGGTGCCCGGTGCGAGCTCCGCCAGCATCACGTCCAGACGGTCCGCATATTTCACACCGGCCTTGGCCGCTGCAAACCGCACGCCTGCGATAACCGGAAGGTCAGGAAAGCTGGCCGGTGCAAGCGGTGAGATTGCATTCACGTGGTTCTTTGCGGCCGCAAGCTTCTTCTTCAGCTTTTTGACCTTCTTTTTCAATGCTTTGATCTGGTCTGACTTGCCCATGATACTTCCCTTTATTTCCCGAGCAGGGACAGGTTGCCAAGTGTTTCGGGATCTACGGTTTCGAGGTCGATCCGTTTGATCGTGGCCGCTTCGAGAAGGCCTTGCACCGCCTGTTCAACCGCGTCGTTTTCGATTTTCGCGGCCAGTTCCTCACGCACTTCATCAAGGGTGGGGGCGCCTTTGACGCGACTGTCATTCAGCTTGACCACATGCCAGCCAAACTGGGTTTCAACCGGGGATGAGATCTGACCGGGCTCAAGGGCCACTACGGCCTCTTCGAACGGCTTGACCATCATACCGGGACCAAACCAGCCCAGCTCGCCGCCATTGGGACCCGATGGGCCGGTGGAGAACTCTTTGGCCAGTTCGGCGAAATCCGTGCCGGCTTCCAGTTTGGTGACCAGCTCCTTCGCGGCCTCTTCGGTCTCAACCAGAATATGTGAGGCGTTGTATTCCGGGCTCGGCTCGGCGTCGGCAAAGACCTCATCATAAGCAGCTTGAAGGGCCTCTTCGGTGACGGCGGTTGCGATCACCGCGTCGATTTTTTCTTCGGCCACCATGGCGCGGCGCTGGTTTTCAAGCTCCAGCTCGGCGCGGCGGCTGAGTTCGCCCATGGCCTGCCCCAGAACGGTCTGCTGGATCACCTGTTCCAAAAGCCCCTGCAGCAGCACTTCGTTGGGCAGGGTCTGATATTGCTGTGGCAACGCCTGACGGGCGACGATCAGGTGGCCAAGGGTGATGTCATCGCCATTCACTGTGGCCAGAACGGTGGACCCGGTGGCGTCAATCTTTGCCACTTCCGGGGTCTCCTGCGCGTCGCTTGCAGTTTCTTGTGCAAGGGCCGGAACCGCCAGCATGGCAGCGAGGGCGGTTCCCAGCAGGATTGCGTTGCGTTTGACCATGGAATTCTCCTTCCAAGCGCGCCGGGGGCCCCGGCAACATTGACTATTTTGCACCTGACGCTTACATCGCTTTGAGGCTTGAGTGCGCTGGTTCTCATGCCCCTAGATAGGGGGCAGAGCGGGGACGGGCAAGAACCCTCTGGTCTGACCAGCGACAAACCGTATTGAGGCACAAAAATATGCTTGGAAAAATCGCGCGCGCCGTGTTTGGCACCCCTAATGATCGCAAGATCAAGGCGATCCGCCCGATCGTGGCAAAGATCAACGCGCTTGAAGAAGAATTTGCAGCCCTTTCGGACGATGAGCTCAAGGCAAAGACCGAAGAATTCAGATCCCGCGTGGCGGAGGGCGAGAAACTGGATGCCCTGCTGCCCGAGGCCTTTGCCAACTGTCGCGAGGCGGCCCGGCGTGCGCTGGGGCTGCGCGCCTTTGACACCCAGCTGATGGGTGGGATTTTCCTGCATCAGGGCAATATCTCGGAAATGAAAACCGGTGAGGGGAAAACCCTCGTGGCGACCTTCCCGGCCTATCTGAATGCGCTGAGCGGCAAAGGTGTGCATGTGGTGACGGTGAACGATTACCTTGCGCGCCGGGATGCTGAATGGATGGGCAATGTCTTTGCTGCGCTGGGCATGACCACCGGCGTGATCTATCCCCAGCAGGAGGACAAGGAAAAGCGCGCCGCCTATGCCTGTGACGTGACCTATGCCACCAATAACGAGCTGGGCTTTGACTATCTGCGCGACAATATGAGGTCCGACCTCAAGGAAATGGCGCAGCGCGGTCACAATTTTGCGATTGTCGATGAGGTGGATTCGATCCTGATCGACGAGGCACGCACGCCGCTGATCATTTCCGGTCCGTCCGAAGACCGGTCCGAGCTTTACGTGACCATCAATGGCCTGATCCCGGAACTGAGGGAAGAGCATTACACGCTGGATGAAAAAGCGCGCAGTGCCACCTTTACCGAGGAAGGCAACGAGTTTCTGGAAGAGCTGGTGCATGTGAAGGGGCTGCTGCCGGAAGAGCAGTCGCTTTATGACGCGGAAAGCACCACCATTGTGCACCACCTGAACCAGGGCCTGCGGGCCCATAAGCTGTTTGCGCGCGACAAGGATTACATCGTGCGCAATGGCGAGGTGATGCTGATTGACGAATTCACCGGCCGGATGATGGAGGGGCGTCGCCTGTCCGATGGCCTGCATCAGGCGATCGAAGCGAAAGAAGGCTGCAAGACCCAGCCGGAAAACGTGACCCTCGCCTCGGTGACGTTCCAGAACTATTTCCGCCTTTACGACGTGCTGTCCGGCATGACCGGTACCGCACTGACCGAGGCCGAGGAATTTGAAGAGATCTATGGTCTGGGTGTGGTGGAAGTGCCCACCAACCGCCCGATTGCCCGGATTGACGAACATGATGCGGTGTATCGGACCAGCGCCGAGAAATACCAAGCCATCGTGGAAGAGATCAAGAAGGCGCATGAAAAGGGGCAACCGACCCTGGTCGGCACCACCTCGATCGAGAAATCGGAATACCTGTCGCAGCTTCTGGATCAGGCCGGTGTGAAGCACGACGTCCTGAATGCTCGCCAGCACGAGCGTGAAGCGCAGATCGTGGCGGATGCCGGTAAGCTTGGCGCCGTGACCATCGCCACCAACATGGCTGGCCGCGGGACCGATATCAAACTGGGTGGCAATGTCGAATTCAAGATCATGGAAGCGATTGAGGCCAACCCGGAGGCGGATCCTGCTGATATCCGGGCACAGGTTGAAGCTGCCCACAAGGATGATGAACAGGCGGTGAAGGATGCAGGCGGTCTGTTTGTGCTTGCGACAGAGCGCCACGAAAGCCGTCGGATCGACAACCAGCTGCGGGGTCGTTCGGGGCGCCAGGGGGATCCGGGGCGCTCGGCGTTCTTCCTGTCGCTTGATGATGACCTGATGCGGATCTTCGGTTCTGAACGTCTGGAAAAGGTGCTCTCGACCCTGGGTATGAAAGAAGGCGAAGCAATTGTTCACCCTTGGGTGAACAAATCGCTGGAACGCGCGCAGGCGAAAGTGGAAGGGCGCAACTTCGACATCCGCAAGCAGCTGTTGAAATTCGATGACGTGATGAACGATCAGCGTAAGGCGATCTTTGGTCAGCGTATGGAAATCATGGAGGCCGAGGACCTGTCAGAAATCGTGTCTGACATGCGTCACCAGATGATTGACGATATGGTGGATGGCTATCTGCCGCCGAAATCCTATGCGGATCAATGGGATACCGAGGGCTTGTATGCGGCCGTCATTGAAAACCTGAATTCCGATCTGCCAGTGATCGACTGGGCAAAGGAAGAGGGGGTGGATGACGATGTGATCCGCGAACGGCTTTGTGACGCCTCGGACGAAATGATGGCCAAGAAAGCCGCTGATTTCGGTCCCGAGAACATGCGCTCGATCGAAAAGCAGATCCTGTTGCAGACCATCGACACGAAATGGCGTGAACATCTCCTGACGCTGGACCACCTGCGTTCGGTTGTCGGGTTCCGCGGGTATGCCCAGCGTGATCCGCTTAATGAATACAAGAATGAGGCGTTCCAGCTGTTTGAAAGCCTGCTGGATGGCCTGCGTCTGGATGTGACCAAACGCCTGTCGCAAATTCGCCCGATGAGCGAAGAAGAGCAGGCGGCCATGATGCAGCAGATGATCCAGCAGCAGCAACAGAACATGGCGGCAGCGGACGCGGCTGAGCAGGCGATGGAACAGTCCCAAATTCAGGAGGCTGAAGGGTTTGACGAAACGAACCCGGCCACCTGGGGCAACCCGTCTCGTAATGATGCCTGCCCTTGCGGATCGGGCAAGAAGTTCAAGCACTGTCACGGCAAATTCTAAAACTGTTATTTTTCAATAGCTTAGTTTTTTATTGCAAAGCATAAAATGTTCTGCAAATGTTATGCAAACGGCAGTTTGTATAGGATGTTGAGCATTTGTTAGGCGAAAAAGACGCGGCTTATGAAGAAAAGCTGTTGGATGGAAAGGTGCTGTTGTTCACACGCAATGGCATTTTCCAAGTTCGTTTGTACAAAGGTAAGCGTCAGTACATCTACAAAAGCCTGAAGACACGAGACTTAGCCAAAGCACGTGATTTGGCTGTACGTGCCTACTACGAGTTAGAGTTTCGCAAAGAAGAACAGTTACCACTACAGATTAAACGGTTCAGTGACGTACTTAACGAGTACGAAAGACTGCGTGAGAGCCAAAACAAGCGTGGTACTTATCGTCACAGCAACAAAGCTAATCAACAACAAACCAGTGACTATATGCTGCGTCAGATACGGCGTGTGAGCAAGTTTTGGCACGAGTACTGTGGTAAGAAGCCTGTTGATAAAGTGGATAATGCACTACTGCGTGACTATGTGGATTGGCGGCGTGACTACTATCGCAGAATGCCAGCGAATAAACGCCCACGTAATCACAGCATAAATCCTGCTGATAAGACACTTGAGTGGGAAACTACATTTGCACTCACTGTAATCAAGTTCGCACATGAACGTGGCTATAGGGGCAACAAGCCACTGCCCACGTTTAGGCACAAGGCACAGCGAACCAAAACACGTCCAGCGTTCACGTTGGCTGAGTACAGCCGTTTGTACAAAGGCATACGACGTTGGATGCATGAAGAGAAAGATAACGCTCGTTGGCGTTATACACGTGAGCTGCTGCGTGACTACGTGCTGATATTGGCAAACAGTGGAATGCGTGTAGGTGAAGCTAACAACCTACGTGTGGGTGACATTGAAAGCTTTACAGACGAACGTGGACGTGAAAACTATGCGTTTACAGTAAATGGTAAGACAGGAAAGCGTTACGTTATCCTGCGAGCCAGTGCCAAACGCTATGTAGATAGAACCTTAGAACGCAATGCACGTTGGCAGGAAACGTGGGATAAAGCGGCACAAAAAGGTGCTAAGAACCATAATCGTAAAACAGCTGAACACGACGATTGGCTGTTTCGAATGCCAGACGGCAACAAAGTTATCTCACTCATAGACCAGTTTAACGAAGTGCTTAAGCGTGAAAATCTCATGCATAACGCTGACGGTGAAAAGTACACACTTTATAGCTTGAGGCACTTTTACGCCGTTCAGATGCTAAGGCGGGGCAAAGTGAACGTGTTTGATATTGCACGTAACATGGGCACCAGTGTGCAGATTATTGAAAGTTACTATGGTAAACACGCAACGGCACAGGAACTTGCTACGCGACTAGGTGGATAAATACTTTGCCCAAAAAGGGTTCTAGTACTGAAAAATTTGAGCTGCAAAATCTTGTGGTGGAGTACTTACAGTTTTGGGGTGGTGATTTTGCACCTATATGTAGGAGTATTGTATGAGTGAACGTGAGGAAATGCGTCGATTGATAGATGTGATTGAACGTGGAGTTATGAGTGCCAGTGTTGAGCAAAATGTTGAAGACTTAAAGCTGTTCGCCAACACCGCAAGTTTCATAGCCAACAAACTGGAAGTGAAGCTCAAACAGAAAAAGGGCAAAACTAAAGCACGACGATTTACACCAAATGTACCCAAGTTGCCCGTGCCTAAGCCAAACACAGCGGGAAACAAACCCAAGCCCGCAACAGCTACCAATGAGCCTGCGTTACCCACAGCACGTCGCACAGCAACAAGTAGCACGGATTTTGAACGCTTACGCAGTGTCAGTCCACAGCAGCCTGTAACTCCTAACAGCACGGTTGGCTCAATAGGCTAACTCGCGTTTTTATGTCAAAAGTTCACGGTTTTTGCGTTTTGAAGTTGCAAAAATTTCTGATTGACTGTGGGGCAGAGAGGCATAGTTCAAATAGTCCTATCCAACTAACTCAACAGCAGCACGTAGCTTGTTGTCGTTTACGTCTATGTAACGCTGTGTGGTGCTTAAGTGCTTGTGACGGGCAAGTACCTGTACAACACGTGCATTGACGCCCTTGTCAGCCAGTTCCGTTACAAACTGTCTACGCCCACTATGGCTGCTAGCACCTGCTATGCCTGCAAGACGATACAGGCGTTGAAACAGGTTCACTGTGGTTTGTGCTGTAAATCCTCCACCTTTAGCACTGTACAGCAACGCTGCACTGGGCTGTGCGACACGCTTTGGGTATGCAGCAGCGTAGCGTTGGAGTTGGGCACGTAGACGGCGATTTACAAGCACTGTGCCCGTGTCGTTTCCCTTCGTCTGTGCAGCTGACAAGTAAATGGTGTCGCGTGGTTCACCGTTGGCTTCAAATACGTCACCCACTCGCAGTGCAGCTATTTCGCAAGCACGTAGCCCTGCATAGAAGCTGAGTGCTACAGCTGTGTGGTTACGTGTGCTGTGACGAAGGCTGTTGATTACAGCACTCAAGCGTCGAAATTCCGCGTCAGTTAAGAGTTTGGCTTGTTTCACGTTTGTGCCCCTAAATGTGTGGTTTTACTGCGTTTGAGTATAAAGCCACACAATAGTTTGGACGACGATTAAGACAGGAAACACTAAGTCTTTGTTATCGAAATGAATTGGCGAAAATGTTAGGGATTACATATTCTATAACATTTCAGCTTCGTAGTAACTCAACACGCTTGAGCGTATGTTGCAACACTTGCTCTGCTGTTGGAACTGGCAGCTCTTCTTCCTCAAAGCACTGCGTAATGAACTCCATAGTACGTTCCACAAGTAGCTGGATGTGTGCTGGCGAGCATTGAGCGTCGTCTTCTATGTCAAATTCATTGAGCTCCAATACAGCTAGGGAGCACCAAAGCAGTGGCTGGTGTCTGTACTCGTCTAATCCATCTGCCATAAAGCACCTCCTTATGCTGAAAGCCTAGTGCATGGACTATGCTAGTGCCAAGTGTTGTTCGCGTAAGTAGCCGTCAAGTAGGGCACCTGCACGTGCTAGCGAACGTCGTTGCTTGGATTGTATGCCTTCAGCGTTGGATAGCTTGGAGATTGTTCTAAGACAATGTGCAGCTGCCAACACGCTAAAGTCTCTACCCACGTGTGTTTGATAGCTGTACCAGTTTGGGTTCTTGCCTACATAGTCAGTGCTGAACTGTTCACGTGTACGAACCAAATCAGCGTCACGTAGTAGGCTGTATGTCTGCTCAATTAATGTCATGTGCTTGTCTCCTGTAGTGTATTTAACACCTACGCACAGCTGAGCGTTGCTCAGTGAATGTCTTTGTGTCTGTTGATGTGTTTTGTTTGATTGTTTCTTTGTATGTTTTGTTTGAGAAATACTAAGGATAAGCCCCGCCAGTCCACTTGGCGAAGCTGTACCCTAATCCAAAATGTGTTGAGCCTTAGGCTTGTTGTATGCCTCGCAATTCAACAAGTCGCTGCCTGAACTGCCTGCGTTCAGTTGTTTTTGTAATGTGCCTATCAACAGCCTCAGTGGCTCTAACCAGTTCTTCTATGCCTATGCGGTTTAATATTCTGTTTGCCTGTGCTGGGGTTTCAAATGTGGTGTAATCAATGTCTGTGGTGTTGTGACGTGAACAGCGTAACCCTGTCATGTCGTCACGTAGCCACCACGTTTCCTTTGTGTTGTAAGCACTAGCAGCAGAGTTGCACTGTGTAGGTGTTATCCAGCTGTATCCGTACGAACTGGTGTAACGGTGAAAGTTCACCCACAGTGCTGACACTACTGCACAGAACAGGGTGGTACTGATAGGAGCACGTGCAACGAAGTGCATATGCGTGTTGTCACCAAGTTCGCCACCTTCAGTGAAGCACCAACGCTCTACGCACACACCTTTGTCAGCTGCACGTCCAAAAAGCACTCTGTCCAACTTGTGCCAGTATGCACCATACAATGCTTCTGCTGTGGTATTACCTATCGCAGTGCCCTTGTTGAACTTGAGAACACCCACTGTGTCGTAGTTGCCTTTCGCTAGTTCCTGTTGCCAAGCTGTTTGTATCTGTCTGTTCCAGTTCATGTTTTCCTACCTTCTACGAAGTATTTATCTTTGCGGGCAAAGGCGTTGGAAAAACTGGAGTACACTTGAGACTTGCCAAGTTGGTTTCCACATAGGACTGTACTCACAAGCAGCACAGGTGCTGTGGAACATAGGGAGACACCAATGAGCAAACTTGAAGAACTGCTAGCTCAGCAAGAAGCACTGGCTGCTGAGATTGAAGCTGCAAAAAAGGCACAGAAAACAGAAGATTTGAAGACTGTGCGTCAGCTGTGCAAAGCACATGGTTTCACAGCCAATATGCTAAAAGGCTATTTGGCTGAAGGGCGTAAACCACGCACTGCAAAGAAGTAATTTGATAAGGAAAAGCACTCGTGTACGAAGCCGCGTTTAGAAACATTGACGATACACTTTGGAAAGACGCTGGTTGCAGCAGCGAACTTGACTACATTGAGCAGACAAGTTGGGTGCTTTTCCTCAAATACTTGGACGACTACGAAGCTGAAAAAGAAACAGCTGCACTGCTGAATGGTGAAGCCTACAGCCGTATCATTGACGGTGAATACCGTTGGCAAGAATGGGCTGCACCGCGTCGTACAGACGGAACACTGGACTATAACACAGCACTCACTGGCGACGACTTGCGTGAGTTTGTTAATCTCAAGCTGTTTCCATACCTAGCCAGCTTCAAACAAACCACAGACAATCCACGCAGCATCAACTATAAGATTGGCGAAATCTTCAGTGAGTTGCGTAACAAACTGCAAAGTGGCTACGCACTGCGTGACGTTATCAATAAAGTAGACGAACTTAAGTTCTTAAGTAACGCGGACAAGCACGAGTTGAGCAGCTTGTACGAAGATAAAATCAAAAACATGGGCAATGCTGGGCGTAACGGTGGTGAATATTACACGCCACGTCCGCTTATCAAAAGCATTGTGAAGGTAGTTAATCCACAGATTGGTGAAACTGTTTATGACGGTGCTGTGGGCAGTGCGGGCTTTTTGTGTGAAGCTTATGACTGGATGCGTAACAGCAAAGAGCTGAGTGCAGCAGAATATGAAACGCTGCAAACCAACACGTTCTACGGCAAGGAGAAGAAAAGCCTAGCCTACGTTATTGGTATTATGAACATGATACTGCATGGCGTAGAAGCACCTAACATCGTACACGCCAACACGCTGGCTGAGAACATCGCAGACATTCAGCAAAAAGACAGGGTGGACGTAGTACTAGCGAACCCGCCTTTTGGTGGCAAAGAACGTGCTGAGATACAGCAGAACTTTCCAATCAAAACCAGTGAAACAGCTTATCTGTTCCTACAGCACTTTATCAAAATTCTTAAGACTGGTGGACGATGTGGTGTGGTTATCAAAAACACGTTCCTCAGCAACACAGACAACGCAAGCGTAGCACTACGCAAGCAGCTGCTTGAAGAGTGTAACCTGTTCGCTGTGCTGGATTTGCCTGGCGGAGCGTTTTTGGGAACGGGCGTTAAGACTGTTGTACTTTTCTTTGAGAAGGGCAAACCAACTGAACGTGTTTGGTACTACCAACTCAATGCGGGTAGAAACATGGGTAAGACAAACCCACTTAACGAGCGTGACTTGGCTGAATTTGTGGACTTGGCTAAGACGCAAGAGCTGGGTGAAAACAGCTGGTGCGTAGACGTAGAAAAACTGAACACAAGCACTTGGGATTTGACTGTGAACAATCCCAACCGCGTTGAAACAGTTGATACGCGAACACCGCAAGAAATCATTGCAGAGATTGAAGAACTTGACGCACAGGCTGCACTAGCATTGCAAGCGATTAAGGAGTTGCTGTGATGTGGAAGACAGTAAAGCTTGGTGATATTGCCAACCTCTATCAGCCCAAAACCATCACCAAAAAGGAGATGTCTGAAGACGGTGAATATCCAGTTTACGGAGCTAATGGCGTAATAGGTAAGTACCATAGCTACAACCACGAGGACTCTCAGCTTGTGATTGGCTGTCGAGGAAGCTGTGGGGAAGTCAACGTAACGCAGGGAAAGTGTTGGATAACTGGCAATGCGATGGTTATCCAGCCCAAAGATGTGGTTATGAAAGAGTACTTGCACTACTTTCTTCTACAAAGGCACATAACCAACGCGGTAATAAGTGGAACTGCACAACCACAGATTACGCGAAAGTCTTTAGCGCCAGTAGAAGTACGACTCCCCCCACTCGTAGAACAACAACGCATCGTTGCCAAGCTAGATGCTGCGTTTGCGGAGATTGATAGGGCGATTGAGGTACAATACCAGAAATATTCCGCAGGCAAAGCACTTGAAGCACAAGCTATGTCTGGTTGGTTGGCAGAAAACGCTTCGCAATACGATATCCTAACCATCAATAAAGCCATAGAACATGGATGGCTTCAGGCTCCATTTGATGGTAACCATGGAGAAATACATCCAAAGGCAAAAGATTATGTAAGTTCTGGCGTTCCTTTTTTGATGGCTTCTGATATACGACACGGTAACGTTGATTTAGAGAATTGCAAGTTCCTCTCGAGAGCATTAGCGGACACCCTTAGGAAGGGCTTCGCAGAGGATAAAGACGTACTCCTTACTCATAAAGGTACAATTGGGGAAGTGGCAATTCTGTCCTGTAACTGTGACTATGTAATGCTCACTCCTCAAGTAACTGCGTATCGTGTGCTTGACGCACAAAAATTGTCTCGAGAATTTTTGTACTACCAATTTCGCAGCGAGTATTTTCAGAAGCAGCTCAGAGAGATTGCTGGTATTGGAACCACTCGTGCATACATCGGAATTACACGGCAAAGAGAATTGAATTTCTATGTGCCGTCAATCGAGTTACAAAATGCTGCTGTAAAGCTTATGCAGACGGTTGAGCCCAGTGTGAAGGAGCTTTCACGTGTATCCATTGAGAAGATTGAGAATTTAAGTCATCTGAAAGCAGCAATCCTAGCACAAGAGCTGCAACGAAGTGAGGCTGCATGAACGAGAGTGATACACGTGCAGAACTGATTGACAAACAGCTTGAGGCAGCTGGTTGGATAACCAGTGCAGAGACTGGTGTGCGTGTTAGGCGTGAGTACAACATTAACGCTGGCGAAATCCGTGCCAGTGGTATTCGCACAGGTATGCTCAAAGCTGACTACGTGCTTGAGTACAAGAACATCAAACTGGCTGTTGTTGAGGCTAAGAGCAACGAACTTGATGTCAGTGAGGGTGTGGCACAAGCAAAGCTCTACGCACAAAAGTTACGCTTACATACCAGCTTCGCCGCCAACGGCAAAGAAATCTACGAAATAAATCACAAAGCAAGAACCGAAGGTAAGGTAGAACAGTTTCCAACGCCACAGCAGCTTTGGGAACGTACCTTTGGTGAAGCTAACGAGTGGCTAGAACGCTTTAACGCTGTTCCGTTTGAAAACATGAACGGAATGAAGCAAGCACGTTACTACCAAGAGCTTGCAGTTAACCGTGCTGTTGAAGCGATTGCCAAAGACAAACAGCGTGTGCTGCTGACGTTGGCAACGGGCACAGGCAAGACTTTTATTGCATTTCAAATTGCTTGGAAGCTGTTCAAAAGCCGCTGGACGCAACAGAAAGACGGTAAAAGGCAGCCACGTATTCTGTTCTTAGCTGACAGAAACATCCTTGCTAACCAAGCATACTTGGATTTTGGGGCGTTTGATGCAGCTGCACTAGTACGTATAAATCCCAGTGACATTGCCAAACGTGGTGAAGTGCCAAAGAACGGCAGCGTGTTCTTCACCATCTTCCAAACTTTTATGAGTGGTGAAGAAGGTAAGCCGTACTTTGGTGAGTATGAGCCTGACTTCTTTGACATTGTGATTATAGACGAATGTCATAGAGGTGGTGCCAACGACGAAAGCAGCTGGCGTGGCATATTGGATTACTTCAGCAGTGCGGTACATTTAGGGCTGACAGCAACACCTAAGCGAACAGACAACGCTGATACCTATGACTACTTTGGCGAGCCTGTGTTCACCTACAGTCTTAAAGAAGGGATACAGGACGGTTTCTTAACACCGTTCAAAGTCAAGCGTATCCAAACAACCATAGACGAATATGTGTACACCAGTGACGACGAAGTGCTTGAAGGCGAAGTAGACGAAGGACACGTGTACACAGAAGCAGACTTCAATCGTCGTATCATTATTGAAGAACGCGAACGCAAGCGTGTGCAGGATATGCTTGCTGCTATCAACAAGAACGAAAAAACTATCGTGTTTTGTGCGAACCAAGCACACGCTGGCTTGGTGCGTAACTTGATTAATCAAGAAGCTAAGAGCAACAGCGTAGACTACTGTGTGCGTGTCACTGCCAACGACGGTGCGATTGGTGATACTTACCTAAAGCAGTTTCAAGACAACGATAAGTCAATCCCAACCATCCTTACCACAAGCCAGAAGCTGACAACTGGTGTAGATGCTAGAAACGTTCGAAACATCGTACTGCTACGTCCTGTGAACAGCATGATTGAATTCAAGCAGATTATTGGGCGTGGTACGCGGCTGTTTGAGGGCAAACATTTCTTTACAATCGTAGATTTTGTGAACGCTTATCACCTGTTTAATGACGCTGAGTGGGACGGTGAACCTGTAGAGCCAGAACCCAAAGAACCACGTACACCAAAACCACCAACACCTGGCATTGAGGGTGGAACTGACGGCGGCGAAGATGAACCGCCAGCTGTACCCAAGCTGCGTATCAAACTCAGTGACGGCAAAGTACGTGAATTGCAGAGTATGAGCAGCACTTATTTCTATGTAGATGGCAAACCCATAAGTGCCGAAGAGTTTCTCAAACGCCTGTTTGACACGCTTAAACTGCCACAGTTGTTGGGCAGTGAAGAGCAGCTGCGTAGACTTTGGGCAAATCCAATGACACGTAGGGAACTGTTGAAGAAGCTGGAAAGTGCAGGTTGCCACAAAGACGACTTGGAGAAGTTGCAAGAACTTATCAACGCACGAGATAGCGACTTGTTCGATGTGTTGGAGTACATAGCATACGCTAAAGCACCAGTGAGCCGTGCTGCACGTGTAGAAACCAACAAAGACAACATCTACAATCTGCTTAACCTACAGCAGCGTGAATTTGTTCAGTACGTGCTACGCAACTATGTGAACATAGGCGTTGACGAACTTGATGTGGGTAAGCTGAGTACTGTGCTCACAGCCAAGTACGGTAGCATTCATGCTGCACAGCAAGCGTTGGGCACTGTGCAAGACATACAAAAGACGTTCGTAGACTTTCAGCAGCACTTGTATGCAAGTTGACTGGGAGCAGCTAGTTGAGCGAATGGTATGATAGCCAAAAGAAGCCAAGCAGCGATATTCGTAAGCTGCTGCAAGAACGTATTGAGCGAACTAACCCACGTAGAGAAACGCTCACATATGAAGAAGCCAAACGTTTGAACAAGCTGCAAGCGATAGCTGATAAGCTTAAGCGTGGAGAAAACGTGCAAAATCGCCAACTAAAAACATGGCTGAGTGAAGATGAATATGCACAGATAGCGGTGCAATGGACGGAACAACTTGAGCTGCGACAAGAACTCAAAGACAAGCCAGTTGAACTAAGCCGTTATGAAGAGAAATTACGTCAAGCAACGTTCAACTACAATCGTGCTGAAGGATACAGTAACAAGGGCAAGCACAGCACTGCGAAGCGTTTCTACTCAAAGAGTGAGACATGCTGTGAACAGGCTATAGAAATACTGCACGAAATTTTGCACGTTAATCCATATCTTCAAACGTGGTTTGACAGATACATTAGCTTTGATGCTGAAGATGGCATTGGTGCAGATATAGTATCTTTACCACGTCTCGTAACTTCTCGCAGTCACGACCGTTTGCGTGAAGATAGCCGTATTCAAAGCAAACAAGCAGTGAAGTTAAGCGTCGTTGAGCAGGCGATTTACAGCATAGGAAGAAACTAATGGGCATCGTTTACGTTCTAACTAACCCTGCCTTTGACAGCTATGTGAAAGTTGGGCGAACCATTGACTTGGAACAACGATTGAAACAGCTGGACAATACAAGTGTGCCTTTGCCCTTCCGCTGTGTGTTCGCTATCGAAGTTGAGGACGATGTTAGAGTTGAACGCCTTGTTCACCAAGCCTTTGCAGATGTACGTGTACGTACAACACGCGAGTTTTTTGAGATAGACGCACAGCGTATTATATCTGCTCTACAGCTGACAGCTGGGCGTGATGTTACACCGCGTGAAGATATTGCTGAAGATGCTGAAGGAATCGAAGCGTTAGAGCGAACTGTCGCCAAACGAAAGTCATACTCATTTGCAGATGCACGGATATCCGTTGGCGATGTACTAGTCTATGCACGAGATGAGAGTGTAACTGCAACTGTAGTAGCTGAAAAGAAGATTGAGTTTGAAGGTGAAGTTACCAGCTTGAGCAAGGCTGCTTTAACCATGCTTCATAGGCAAGGGTACAAGTGGCAACAGGCAAATGGCTGGGCATATTGGATGAAGGACGGCGAAACGCTTAGCGAACGGGTGGAACGTTTTTTGAATAGAGAGGAAGAGTAATGAAAAAAGCCTGCACCGTAGTGCAAGCTTTTTTGGATACCTAAAAATTTGTGAACTTTAGAAAGTCTAGGCTTTACATCTAAACTTACCGTTCTTCCCTGTGTGTTACGATAATTTTGAATGTCTGATTTATTAGGAGCAACAGAAAGCAAACGACTTTCAAACCCGCTTGTAGACAGACGACACAAATCACGTAGACGATAATACCCTTCTAAACTCTTTACACTCGCAAAGCCAAGTGATTTCCAATAGTCAATTCTGTCTAAAACTCGCTTAAATGTCAGCTCAATTTCAGTCGCCTCACACTGGTTGATAAGATGTTGATAGAGTGCCTTAGCGATGCCCATTCTTCTGAACTTAGGCAACACGTATACGACATTGATGACAACCTTTCCATTGCAACGTTTTAACTCTGCAAAACCTGCGTACTTATTATCACTTATGGCTATTACTAACTCACCGTCTTTTGCCGCATCCTCTAAGTCACTTATACTTGCGTAATCTAAAGCAAAATCACCTGCTGCAATGTAGTCTTTATACCAATTTTTTCCCATTTTGTAAGCAGCTTCAATATCACGTGCTGAAGCCGCTTTTCGAAAATTGACTTTCTGTTCGTGCTCAATGTTAAAGTTGTGCTTAGCGTACATATCATCTCCATTTTCTGTGCGTTGCTAATGGAGATAATTTACCAATGACTACTGAATCATTATTCCAACGAGCTTTGGTGTGTTTGATGTGTGTCAGACAAATCGACAAAAAAACAGCAGCCGTTAAGCTGCTGTTTTTAATGTCATAGTTTTATTCAAAGTTTCGCAGACACTCGTCAGCGTATACAGTGTTGCCGTCACTGTCTGTTACTTCGTACCACCAGTCAGTGCTTGTGTTGTAACCACCGTCCATTACTTGCAGGTGTACTGCCACATTTACTGCCTCAGTGCTGTTTTCAAATGTTTGCACAGTGGTTTCGTTGAGTATATTGCTAAATTTGAGTTGATACATGTTCGTTTACTCCTTTGTTTGAACATGTATTTTTTTACCTTGCTTTTTGCTCTTTGTAGTCCAACCTACATCAGAAACTTTGATGGTTGTCAGACAAATGAAACGCTACTTCATTAGCCACGCACCACGCTTTGGAAGTTACAAAGCTCCAGTTCATTGGAAGGTTGAACAGTCACCATATTATTTTTGGTGGTTGGCTCTTTCGTACGCGGCGGAAAATCGTGCAAGGTTTGGTGTCATTGACGAGGATGTGCTAAAGGATTTTGGACAAGTTGAACGCGGTGTTGATAAGCATATCGCTTTCACTCAATGGTGGACGGAACGAGTGTCAAAAGTGGAAAGACGAGGTGAGTTCCTCTTTGCTGAGCCGTTGACTGGTGCAAAGACTCATGTTGTGGAAAGTGTTTCGCAAGCTGAGGATGCTTTGCAGGGGAATTCAAACATTCTCATTAGCATCAATGTCAATGAGCAAAGAAAATTTATTGATGCAGGTATTGACAGGATACTGCGTAAGTACGCTAGCTTTGAGAAGGGAAGAAACGTTAAGAATCCAAAACGCAGCAATGCACGTTATAGCTTGAGTAAACCTGTTCAGGTAGAAGCGTTAGCTAGATATTTCCGCATTTTCGAACTTAAAGAAAGCCAACCAGATATTTCGAATTTTGAAGCGTTCAAACGGTTACGGCTTAAGTCTGACAAACAGGATGAAGAAACTGTTGGTGATTACACACGCAGAATTTCTACACTTGTATCACGCGATTATGGAGCAGCGAAGCGTATGGTGAGGAACGTAGGTAAGGGAATTTTTCCTTAGATTTTGGTAGGAATACTGAAAATTTGACTGCACACATAGTAACACAGATGGAGGTTACTATGAGCTTTATCCAATCCGTTACGCTTGCAGTGTACAAACCAGACGCAGTGCGTAGTCCTGTAGTACGTCGCAGAACCAAGCTTGCTGCGAAAATTGAAGAGCAAATCAAGCTCGCAATAGACAGTTCCTATCGTCCAACTAAGATTGTTTGGAGCAAAGGTGCAGACAGTACAGAACACAAAGTTGAACAGCCCAAGCGTATCAAACGTTGGTGGTTGGAAGCAGCGGACGGTAGCGTACAGTTGACAGTGCGTTACGGTGCAAAACCGTTGGAGTTAGCCAAAGGTAAGAATGCGATTGTATTAAAGAGCACTGACGAAGTTGAAGGTACGCTACGCAAGTTGTTATTGGCTGTGCTTGCTGGTGAGCTTGACGCAGTACTTGAGCAGCAAGTGGGTTTGACTAAGCCAATCCTTAAGTAAGCTTATGTGTACTGTACTGTCACCTTAATGTACGAGTTAGGGTGACAGTGAGACAGCGAATTTTCGTGTATTTTTGTTCAATGTTATCAATGGGTTGAGTGTTACACAGATGTTATGCGTTATGTTTGTGGTTACTAATAAAACAATAAAAACAGTGACTTAGCGTTCACCAAAAGAGTTCAAGCATTGCCACGGCAAACTCTGAGCTTTCCATAACCGTTTCATGACACGCCCCGGTGCCTTCCCGCGCTGGGGCGTGTTTTTGTTTCAGATCTGGCAAAAATAAGACGTGATTGTTTAGTGTTGTGAAAATAAAGCAAAAAATCCGTTCAGAAAATCTTAAAACTCCTCAGAACCTCCCAAAAACCGGCACAATCCCCTGACATCTTTAGGCTGAACAAAACTCATGGGAGGCCATCATGCGAGAGCTTTTGGGCCAGCTGAAAGAGATTGACCTGAAAAGCATTGATTTTCAGGGACTGAAAAAGATCGACCTTCAGGGGATCGACAAAAAAACGCCTTGGAACGGCAGCAGCCACTTTGGTGATTGCGCTGGGGGCTGGGTATTATATGCAGAACGGACAATCCCAATCCCAATCGCAGGTTGCGGGCCCAGTTGTGCAGCCTCAGCCGGTGCAAACCGCTTCAGTTCTGCCAACCCCGGCAGTTGAGGCGCAGGCCGAAGCACAGGTTGAGGCATTGGCGCCCGAGGCTGACCCTCTGCCGCAAGTTGCTGAGGTTGACCTGGCCGAGGATCTTCCTGATCCAGACCATGAGGTGACGCCCGCACTTGTGCAGCCGGAACCAAACGCTGTTGCCGAAACCCTGCCGAAGGTGGCGCCGCAGCCTGAGGAAAGCTTCGATGTCGCCGCGCTGGATCTCTCGCCAAGTGCCGAACCTGTTGTTGCGGAACCCGTGCCACTGGCAACCGATCACTGCACCCCGTCCCTGACCGGGCGGGTTGAGGATCTGGCGATGATGACGCTGACGGTAGAGGCGCCGTGCAATGCCAATGCAGAGGTGGAATTTTCGCATGAGGGGCTTCGCTTTACCGAATATCTGGACGAGGAGGGGCGCGTTGAGGTCACTGTGCCCGCGCTGACGCGTGACGCCAAGGTTTCTGCCTACCTCGCCGAGACCTCCGCGGCGCATCTTGAATTGACCGTTCCTGAGGCGGCGCAATATCGCCGGGCGGCTCTGGTTTGGCAGGGCGCCACGGGGCTTCAGCTTCATGCGTTTGAGGAGGGGGCAGATTATGGGGACGAAGGCCATCTTTGGGCGGACCATCCCGGTGGGTTGACCCGCACCATGGGTGGGCAGGGTGGCTTTGTCACCGTGCTGGGCTCGGTCGCGCAGGGCTATGCGGCGGATATCTATACCTTCCCGGCCTATATGATGCGCTCGTTGTCTGGTCCTGAAATGTCGATCGAGGCACATGTTCTGGAAACCACCTGCAACAGCGAAATCGAAGGGGTCTTCCTGCGTGCCAATGGTAAGGACCACCCCAGGGAAATGCCGGTCCGGATCGCAGCTCCCGGCTGTGACAGTGTTGGCGAATACCTGGTGTTCAGCGACATGGCGCAAGAATTGACAATCGCTCTGAACTGACGCGGAAAGTGCAGCTTGGCAACAGGCTGCACCTCGCCACTTCTGGGGCCTGTTGCCCCCGAAACAGTTGCGGCATACTTCGCCCCAGTTGAACCGGATCGCTCAGGGGCACATCATGACATATCTGCGTGCGGCCATTGGTGCCGCACTTTTTCTCGCCATGCAGGCTGGGCAGGCTGGTGCTAACGACATCTCGTTGATTGCACGGGATGGGGCGATGACGCTGTCCGGGAATCTTGTTGGGTATGATGGCGCGTTTTACCGGATCGAAACCGAATATGGGATCCTGACAGTTGACGGGTCCGGTGTGCGCTGCGAAGGGCCGGGATGCCCCAATCTGGGCCCTTATGTTGCTGATCTCGTGATCTCTGGCGCCCATGAAATGGCATCGGTTCTGAGCCCGGCTCTGGTTGAGGGGTTTGCGCTGCGTCAGGGTTATGCGTTGACCCGAGAAGAGCTGCCGGAAACCGCCCTGCGCTACACGCTTTATGAAGGCGATACCAATCAGGAAGCGGCGCGGATCGCGATCCGGGCAACCTCGTCCGATGAAGGGTTTGCCGATCTGTTGGGGCATGAAGCGGATATGGTGTTGTCCCAGCGTGAAGTGACCTCGCGGGAGCGTGTCATGGCCTATGAGGCCGGGCTTGGTGACCTGACAAGCCGCCGACAGGAACGTGTGCTGGCGCTGAATGCCCTGGTTCCGATCGTATCGCCGGGCAATCCCGTGCGCCGCCTGTCCATGGCGCAGCTTGCCGCGATTTACGCGGGCAAGATTAACAACTGGAAGGAGGTTGGCGGGGAAGATGCGCCAATCACACCCTATTTGCGGGCGCGGGGTGCCGGGTTCACACCAGTTTTTGCGCGCAAAGTGATTTCGGCACAGGGAAGCCAGATGTCCGAACGCGTTGTGTCACTGGGAAGCGACCGGGCCGTTCTGGATGCGGTTGCCCGTGACCCGTTCGGGATCGGGATCGCCGCCTTCACCAATCCCGGCAGCAATGAGATTGTGCAGCTCTCCGGGAGGTGCGGTTTTGGCGTCGATGCCAGTGAACTGGCCATCAAGGCCGAAGATTACCCCCTGACCACGCCAATGTATCTTTACCTGCCCGAACGCCGCCTGCCGCAGGTCGGGCGGGAGTTTCTGAGCTATCTGCGCAGTGATGCAGGTCAGCTGGTGATCCGTCGGGCGGGGTTTGTGGATCAGGCAATGTCCGTGGTGCCGCTGTCTCATCAGGGCGACCGGCTGGCAAATGCCATTGCAATGGCTGGGGAAGAGGTGACGTTGGAAGAGCTGCAACGCCTTTCCGGTTTTGTCACCCGGCAAAGCCGCCTGTCCCTGACGTTTCGATTTGAAGGCGGGTCAACGCTTCTGGATGCACCGTCGCGTTCCAATGTTCAGCTTCTGGCCCGGAGCTTGGAGGCAGGGCGTTTTGATGGTCGGCGCCTGAGCTTTGTTGGTTTCTCGGACGGGCAGGGGGCTGCGGCGCAAAATCTTTCGCTTGCCCGCAAGCGCGCGGAGGCGGTGCGTCAGGCCGTGCTGGCGGAAGCCGAAACTCTGGATCCCACAAGGGTGGAGACGCTGGTGGAAGCTTTCGGAGAGGCCCTGCCGATGGCATGTGACGAAACGGCGTGGGGGCGCGGTGTGAACCGTCGGGTGGAAATCTGGGTCAAGTGAGGTTGGATTGCGAAACAGCCCGCATGTCGCGCTATCTTAAAGCGTTTCCACAAGACGTTGAAACAGATGTGTGTTCAAAATCCCGTTCGAGCGCAGCGAGAGGCAGGGAATTTGAACTCAGCCGAATGTGGAAACGCTCTGACGCGTTCCGGTTCGTGTTGGATCACAGCCGTAACTGGAAATGACTTACAGATAGCCATGCGCCCGAAAGCTGAGCTGATCCGATTTTCCGACCACAAGATGGTCATGCAGCGTGATCCCCAGGGCAGATGCGGCCTGTTCCACCTGACGGGTCATCTGCATGTCGCTGTCTGACGGGGTTGGGTCCCCGGAGGGATGGTTATGCACCAGGATAAGGGCCGAAGCGTTGAGCTCAAGCGCCCGTTTCACCACTTCGCGCGGATAAACCGGCACGTGGTCCACCGTGCCTTGCGCCTGTTCCTCATCCGCAATCACCACGTTTTTCTTGTCGAGATAGAGCACCCGGAACTGTTCGGTTTCCCGATGTGCCATGGTGGTGTGGCAATAATCAATCAGGCTATCCCAGGAAGAAATGATATGGCGCTGCAGGATGCGTGATCGGGCCAGCCGGTGGGCAGCCGCCTCTACGATCTTCAGTTCCTGAACCACGGCGGCCCCAACCCCGTGCATTTCCTGAAGCCGGGAAGCAGGGGCCGAGATGACACCGTTGAAATCCCCAAATCGATCCAGCAGGCGTCGTGCCAGCGGTTTGACATCCTGACGCGGGATGGCGCGAAACAAAACCAGTTCCAGCATTTCGTAATCGGGCAGGGCGGCGGCCCCGCCTTTCATGAACCGGTCCCGCAGGCGTTTGCGGTGGTCCTTGATATAGGACGGCAGGCGTCCTTTTTCCGGTTTGACCGGAACGGGGAGGGCCTCATCGCTGTCAAAAAGCGTTTGGGGCATTTCGCCAAAAGAAGAGGGGCCAAAAGAAGAGGGTCGGTGCGTCATGCACCAACCCTCACATGGTTTTGGTAAAGCAAAGGTTAATTGGAACCCTATACTTTAGGAGGTCATCCCGTCCCAGAAGCTGCGCACTTTCGAGAAGAAATTGCTGCTTTCCGGGTTGTTTTCCTCGGACAGTTTTTCGAACTCCCGCAACAGCTCTTTCTGTTTCGAGGTCAGGTTGACCGGGGTTTCCACCGACAGTTCGATATACATATCGCCGGTGGGGCCGCCGCGCAGACCGGGCATACCCTTGCCGCGCAGACGCATCTGGCGACCGGACTGGCTGCCGGATGGGATCTTCACCCGCGACCGACCACCGTCGATGGTGGGCACCTCGATGTCCCCGCCCAGTGCGGCAGAGGTCATCGATACGGGCACACGGCAGTGCAGATGATTGCCTTCACGATCAAAGATCGCGTGCGGCGTGACCTCGATAAAGATATAAAGATCGCCCGCCGGACCGCCGCGCAGACCGGCTTCGCCTTCGCCGGCAAGGCGAATGCGGGTGCCGGTTTCAACACCTGCCGGGATGTTCACGGAAAGCGAACGTTCTTTTTCCTTACGCCCAGCCCCGCCGCAGGATTTGCACGGGTTCTTGATCATCTGCCCCATGCCCTGACAGGTCGGACAGGTGCGTTCAACGGTAAAGAACCCCTGCTGCGCACGCACTTTCCCCATGCCGGAACAGGTTGGGCACATGGTGGGTTCCGCGCCGCTTTCCGCACCGGTGCCGTCACATTCGTCACAGCTGACCGAGGTGGGCACATTGATGGTTTTCTGCAGGCCGGTGAAGGCATCTTCCAGCGAAACACGCAGGTTGTAGCGCAGGTCAGAGCCGCGTTGCGCCCGTGACCGGCCGCCGCCACGCTGGCCACCCATGAAGTCCCCAAACAGGTCGTCAAACACGTCTGAGAACGCGCTGGCGAAATCACCCTGCTGGCCATAGCCGCCACCGGGACGACCACCCCCCATGCCGCCTTCAAAGGCTGCATGACCATAGCGGTCATAGGCCGCCTTCTTGTCGGCGTCCTTCAGAACGTCATAGGCTTCGTTCACTTCCTTGAACTGGGCCTCGGCGTTGGGATTGTCGGAATTGCGGTCGGGGTGCAGCTCTTTTGCCTTCTTGCGATAGGCTTTCTTGAGCTCATCTGCGGACGCGCCTTTTGCGGCCCCCAGCACCTCGTAATAATCACGTTTTGACATAGCTACTCCTTTGAGGAGGGGGCGGCCCGCCGGGGGCGGACCTGCCCGTTACCTAAGGAGACTTACGACCGTTTGTCGTTGTCCAGATCTTCGAAATCAGCGTCGACGATATCGTCATCCGCAGCCCGCGGGCCGTCGGCTTCTTCCGGTGCCTCTTCGCCTTCTGCTTCGGCCTGTTGCGATTTGTAGATCGCTTCGCCCAGCTTCATGGCGGCTTCGGTCACGTTCTGAACGCCCGATTTCAGTTTCTCGGCGGTGACATCCTCTTTCTCGAGGTCGTCTTTCAGCGCAGCAATGGCCAGTTCGATCGCCTCGATCGTGGTCGGATCCACCTTGTCAGCGTGCTCTTCCATCGACTTTTCGGTCGAGTGGATCAGGCTTTCGGCCTGGTTGCGGGCTTCGACAAGCTCCTTGCGCTCTTTATCGGCCTCGGCATTGGCTTCGGCGTCTTTCACCATGGCTTCGATGTCGTCATCCGAGAGACCACCCGAGGCCTGGATGGTGATTTTCTGCTCTTTGCCGGTGCCTTTGTCCTTGGCGCCCACTTCCACGATGCCGTTGGCGTCGATGTCGAAGGTCACTTCGATCTGCGGCAGGCCGCGCGGAGCCGGCGGGATGTCTTCCAGGTTGAACTGGCCGAGGATCTTGTTGTCGGCAGCCATTTCACGCTCACCTTGGAACACGCGCAGGGTCACGGCGTTCTGGTTGTCTTCCGCAGTCGAGAAGACCTGCGACTTCTTGGTCGGGATCGTGGTGTTGCGGTCGATCAGGCGGGTGAACACGCCACCCAGCGTCTCGATGCCCAGCGACAGCGGGGTCACGTCGAGCAGCACAACGTCCTTCACGTCGCCCTGCAGAACACCGGCCTGAATGGCGGCACCCATGGCAACCACTTCGTCCGGGTTCACACCTTTGTGCGGCTCTTTGCCGAAGAATTTGGTGACCTCTTCGATCACTTTCGGCATCCGGGTCATACCGCCGACCAGAACCACCTCGTCGATGTCGCCGGTCGAGAGACCTGCGTCTTTCAGTGCGGCCTGACAGGGCTTGATCGAACGCTTGATCAGGTCCGACACGAGGCTTTCCAGCTTGGCGCGGGTCAGTTTCATGACCATGTGCAGCGGCGCACCGTCCGAACCCATCGAGATGAACGGCTGGTTGATCTCGGTCTGCGAGGCCGACGACAGTTCGATCTTGGCTTTCTCAGCGGCTTCTTTCAGGCGCTGCAGGGCCATCTTGTCTTTCGACAGATCAACCTGGTTTTCCTTTTTGAACTCATCGACCAGATACTGAACGATGCGCATGTCGAAGTCTTCACCGCCAAGGAACGTGTCGCCGTTGGTCGATTTCACTTCGAACAGGCCGTCGTCGATTTCCAGGATGGTCACGTCGAAGGTCCCGCCACCAAGGTCATAGACCGCGATGGTTTGGGTTTCGGCTTTGTCCAGACCATAGGCCAGAGCGGCTGCGGTCGGTTCGTTGATGATGCGCAGCACTTCCAGACCGGCGATCTTGCCGGCGTCTTTGGTGGCCTGACGCTGAGCGTCGTTGAAATATGCGGGCACGGTGATCACGGCCTGAGTGACGTCTTCACCCAGATAGCTTTCTGCCGTTTCTTTCATCTTGCCCAGAATGAAGGCCGAGATCTGCGAGGGCGAATATTTCTGCCCGGCAGCTTCCACCCATGCGTCGCCATTGCCGCCGTCAACGATGGCATAGGGCACCAGCTTTTTGTCTTTCTCGACAGCCGGGTCGTTCATGTTGCGGCCGATCAGGCGTTTCACGGCGAACACGGTGTTGTCCGGGTTGGTCACGGCCTGACGTTTGGCCGGTTGGCCCACAAGGCGCTCGTCGTCTTTGAAGGCAACAATCGAGGGGGTCGTGCGCGCACCCTCGGAATTTTCGATGACCCGCGGCTGCGAGCCGTCCATGATGGCGACACAGGAGTTGGTGGTCCCGAGGTCAATACCAATGACTTTAGCCATGCTTCTATCCTCTTCCAGGCGATGTTGTAGGAACCGACCTTGCAAAGCATCGGCCCCTGATCCCAAATTTCAAGCCGGTAACGGATCGTCCGTTCCCAGCGTCGAAGCGTATATAAGTAGGCTGATTGGGTGCTGCAAGCGTCCAAAGCGGGGGATTGGCGCAAAAAAACGAGTCATTATCAGGGTTTTGGAAAGGAAAGCGTAAGGAATGGCAGGAATGGATCTGGGGGGAGCGAAGATTTTCAAAGGGATGCTGGATGGTGACCAGCAGGCGCGCCTTGCGGATGGGGTCCGCGCTGTTGTGGCCTGCGCGCCACTGTTCCACCCGGTCACGGCATCCGGCAAGCAGATGTCGGTGCGGATGACCTCTTGCGGGCGGTTGGGCTGGGTGAGTGACCGGCGGGGCTATCGTTACGATCCTCGCCACCCGTCAGGTGTGGCTTGGCCGCCAATCCCGGACGAGGTGCTGGCGATCTGGCGTAAGGTCTCGGGCTGTGATGTGCCCCCGGACAGCTGTCTTGTGAATTTCTATGGAGAGGGGGCCAGGATGGGGATGCATCAGGATCGGGACGAGGGGGATTTCTCGTACCCCGTTGTGTCGATCAGCCTAGGGGATGACGCCCTGTTTCGTATTGGGGGCGAGACGCGGGGTGGCCGGACGCAATCGGTCTGGTTAAATTCCGGGGACGTGCTTGTGCTGGCAGGCGCGGCCCGGCTGGCCTATCACGGGATAGACCGGTTGCGTTTCGGTTCAAGTGATCTTTTGCGCGACCACGGGCGGATCAACCTGACCTTGCGCGTGGTGCGATGACACTCAGATGACACTTAGCGCGGCAGGACCGAACAGCAGCCGGACAGGGCGTATGGTCCGTTTTCATGGTCGATCAGGCTGTCCAGGCTCAGCCCATAGGCCCGGTCAGACATGCCGTCATGACATTCTTCACGGCGCAGGGTCAGCAAGGCCTCACCCGCCTCGTTTTCGCCACGGATCCAGAAACGATCCGCACGCCCAACAACGCCGGTGGTCATGGTGATGAGAAAACGCGTTGTGTCTGCGTCCATATGCTCAAGCACAAGTTCGTTTTCGCCATCTGTGAAAAGATCCCAGAACGGTTCGGTCCCATAACAGGACAGCGGCCAGGGCATTTGCCCCCAGTCCTGCCCCGGCTGGCGCATCAAATAGCGCAGAGAGACCCATCCCGCCTGTTCACTGGTATTCACCTGTCCCCATTTCAGATCCTCGGAAACTGTCGTGACTTCGATCCCGGTCTGATCAGGGGCGAGTGTTCCGATGATCTCTGATCCGGTATCCGGCATGGCGCGCACATTCAGAACGTCATCTGAAGTGACGTCCACCACGTCAAACAGGGCGGGCAAGGGATTGGCGGTTGCGGGCAGGGGCCCCCATCCAATCATCAGCAGGATAATCCATTTCAGTTTCAATGACGTGCTCCCCAACTGGCAGATGCGTGTTTGCGGGTGTAATTTTCCCCAAGCATCCCGATCATCAGCAAGACCAGCGATACGATGACGGGGTATGAGATGCTGGAATAATGCGGATTATAATTCACAAAGGTAAAGCCGCGGGCCTGGTCAATGATGTGAAACAGCGGGTTCCACGTAAACATGACCAGCAGGTAAAACGGCAGTGTATTGGCCAGGAACATCTTGCCGGATGCCAGCATATTGGCGCGCGAATAGATTTGAGACGAGATCGACGTGAATTGTGGGAACCATGGTTTCAGGGCGAGGAACACCATACCGACACAGACCCCGGAAAACCATGCCAGGATGAACATGCCAAAGACCCCTTTGACATCATAAAACTCTACATTCCCGGTCCAGAGCTCATAAACACCCAGCACGACCACCACCGACAGGAACTGGATATATAGCGCGCTGAGGGCCGAAGAGGCGATGGAGATGAAAGTGTTCATCGGCGCATGCAGCATCATCGCGGTCGTAGGGCCGGCAGAGCCCGCAACCGCCCCCATGGATTTCACATGTGTCATGTAAAGAAAGATCCCGGACATGATATAGAGCAGGAAATCGCCTTGAATGCGGGCGGTGCGGCCAATGACCGAAAACATCAGGTAAAATACGGCCACCAGCAACATTGTCTGGAACATGTTGATCAGCAGGCCGACAAGCGCGTTTGAATGGGTGGCACGCACAGAACGCACCGTGGCCACATAGATGACTTCAGCCATGGAAAGCGCCGCTTGCAGGCGCGATGAGTTCTGCTTGGTATTCTGAAACATCAGATGACCTTTTTGCCTCGGTTACACATTAATTTACCGGGGAATTCTTGCTGTTCCTTTACCTTGAAACCATAAGTGAGGAAGAAAATCATGGCAACAACGCCGATTTCGCTGAATTGGCGCGTGAAAAGGAGCAGGTCTTTGGATTTTGATCGTTTGGAAGAAGTGATGCGCAGGCTGGCGCTGGAAGCCGGGGATGTGATCATGGAGATCTACAACTCGGATGATTTCGAGGTGAAATCGAAATCGGATGACAGCCCGGTCACCGCAGCGGATGAAGCCGCGGATGCGCTGATTTCCAAAGGTCTGCGCGCGGCCTTCCCGGATGTGCTTCTGGTCACCGAAGAACAGGCCGACAGCCATGGCCAGCAGGCGGATGAATTCCTGATCGTGGATCCGCTGGATGGCACCAAGGAGTTCATCCACCGTCGCGGTGACTTCACCGTGAACATTGCGTATGTCAAGGACGGCACCCCCATTCGCGGCGTGGTCTATGCCCCTGCCCGTGACCGGATGTTCTTTACCCGTGCGGATGGTCAAAGTGTCGAAGAGCTTGGCCCGTTTCGCAAGGAAAGCCAGGGGGATGTGAAAGAAATCCATGTCTCCACCCCTGACAATGACGCGCTGATGGTGGTGGCTTCAAAATCGCATCGTGATCAGGCTACGGATGATTACATCAATAAATACAATGTGAAAGACAGCAAATCAGCAGGTTCCAGCCTCAAGTTCTGTCTGGTGGCAACCGGCGAGGCGGACCTTTACCCGCGGGTCGGGCGCACGATGGAATGGGACACTGCTGCGGGCCATGCTGTCCTGAACGGGGCCGGTGGCGCGGTGGTGCGTTTTGACGATCATACGCCGCTGACCTATGGCAAGCCGATCTACGAAAACCCGTTTTTCATCGCCTACGCCAACGGCGTGGATCTGAAGTCGGCCTGACGGCCCTGACCCAAGAAAGCGCAGCCCTGTGAAAACCCTGATTGTCATCCCGGCCCGCTATGCCTCCACCCGTTATCCGGGCAAGGCGCTTGCCCCCTTGCGCGGGGCGAGCGGGCTGACCCGGCCTCTGGTTCAAAGAGCATGGGATGCGGCGCAGGCCGTGGCGGGGATTGATCGGGTGGTTGTGGCGACCGATGATTGTCGGATTTCGGATGTGGCCAAGGGGTTCGGCGCCGAGGTGGTGATGACCTCGTCTGACTGTCGGAACGGAACCGAGCGCTGCGCCGAGGCGCTGGATGCGCTGGGGGGGGGGATATGATGTGGTGGTCAACCTGCAAGGGGATGCGCCGCTGACCCCGCATTGGTTCGTCGAAGACCTGGTGCAGGCCATGGTGGATCACCCGGCCGCCGAGGTGGCCACCCCGGTTCTGCGTGCAGACGGGCGGGCGCTTGCGGGTTTTCTGGAAGACCGCCGCGCGGGTCGGGTGGGTGGCACAACCGCTGTGTTCGGCGCCGAGGGCAAGGCGCTTTATTTCTCGAAAGAAGTGATCCCCCATACTGACGGAACCGAGATTGCCGCAGATGCGCCAACGCCTGTGTTTCACCATGTGGGGGTCTATGCCTATCGCCCGTCGGCGCTGGCCGCCTATCCGCGCTGGGCACCCGGTCCGCTGGAAATGCTGGAGGGGTTGGAGCAGCTGCGTTTTCTGGAACGCGAACACACGGTTCAATGTGTTGAAATGCAGGCGCGTGGGCGAGAGTTCTGGGAACTGAACAACCCGGAAGATGTTCCGCGTATTGAACGGATCCTGAAGGCGATGGGGGTCGAATAGGACGTCAGGGGGAATACTTGCCCAACTCCCCCCTGGATAGGGTACGAAGGGTGTCGCATACAGTGTTTCCGCGCCAACTGTTGCAAATGCCGCCATTCTGCCGGGTAAGTATGACACAGGCGTAAACAACAGGTTACAAATCAAGCGGGTGAAGGTTATTGTTAATGAAAATGCGGTTTAGTGTATCGCGACTGTTAAACGGGTTGGAAAGCCTGGCGGGCAGATCGACATGCACAGGTGTAAAATGAGTGGGACAGCTATGAAACGGAAAGTCACGAAGGCCATTTTTCCAGTCGCAGGCTTGGGGACGCGCTTCCTGCCCGCAACGAAATCCATTCCGAAGGAAATCATGACTTTGGTGGATCGACCGCTGATCCAATACGCCATTGACGAAGCCAGGGCCGCCGGGATCAAGGAATTCATCTTTGTCACGTCACGCGGCAAAGGGGCCTTGGAAGACTATTTCGACATTTCGCCCGTGCTTGAGCAGGAGCTGCGCAAGAAAAACAAGGATGAGCTGCTTGAGGTGCTGAAAGACACCAATATGGACAGCGGTGCGATTGCTTATATTCGTCAGCACAAGGCGCTAGGCCTTGGCCATGCGGTCTGGTGCGCGCGTCGCCTGATTGCCAATGAACCTTTTGCCGTCATCCTGCCCGATGACGTGATCGCGGCCGAAAAACCCTGTTTGCAGCAGATGGTTGAAGCCTATGAGGAAACCGGCGGCTGCATGGTTGCAGCGATGGAAGTGCCGCCTGAAAAAACCTCTTCTTATGGTGTGCTTGATATCAAGGAAGATCACGGCAGCCTCGTCTCGACCCGCGGGATGGTAGAGAAGCCGGCGATGGAAGATGCGCCTTCCAACCTGGCGGTGATTGGCCGTTATATCCTGACCCCAGATGTGCTGCGCAGCCTGAACAAGATGAAAAGTGGCGCAGGCGGGGAAATCCAGCTGACCGACGCCATTGCAGAAGAACTGAACCAGAAACGGGATGTCTTCGGCTACCGGTTCCGGGGGCAGCGATATGATTGCGGCTCCAAGGCCGGGTTCCTGCAGGCGACCGTTGCCTTTGGTCTGGCCCGTGAAGAGCTGCGCGAGGAATTTTCGGGGTATCTGAGCGATCTGGTTGCCCAGCAAAAAGCGGCTGAGTGAGTTTGAATGGCAGGTGGCGCATCTAGCCTGTGGTCTGCCTACCGGATGCGCCTCAAGCGCCGTCGCCTGTTGTTTCGCTCCCTCCGATCCCGTCGGCAGCTGACGCCTGTCGCGGATCGGACAGGGCAGATCCGGCCCGGACACATCCTGTCTTTCACCACGTTGCGCAATGAAATCGCCCGCCTGCCCTTTTTCCTGTCCCATTATCGCAAGATGGGGGTCGATCATTTTCTGATCGTCGCGAATGACTGTGCTGATGGCAGTGTCGCCTTTCTGGCGGATCAACCAGATGTGTCTCTCTGGCAGACGGATAGCAGCTACAAGGCGGCGCGGTTTGGCGTTGACTGGCTGACCTGGCTGCAGTTTCGCCACGGCCACGGGCATTGGTGCCTGACGGCGGATGCGGATGAGCTGTTGATCTACCCCCACTGGGACTCGCATGGCCTTAAGGACCTGACCCATCATCTGGACCAGACAGGGGCAGTGGCGCTGGGGGCGCTGATGCTGGATCTGTATCCCAAGGGGGCCATCGGGCAGGGCGAATACCGTCCGGGGCAGGATCCGACCGAGGTGATCGAGTGGTTTGATCCGGGACCGTATCGCTGTCAGCGCCAGCCCAGAATGCAGAACCTCTGGGTGCAGGGGGGCGCGCGTGAACGGGTGTTTTTTGCGACGCAGCCAGCGCGAGGTCCGACGTTGAACAAGCTGCCTCTGGTCAAATGGAACCGACGCTATGCCTATGCCAATTCTTCGCATTCCTTGCTGCCACCGCAGATGAACCTGCAATGGGATGGACCTGAAAGTGTGTCCGGCGATTCCCGTTTGTCCGGGGTGTTGTTGCACACGAAATTCCTTCCCGGCGTGCTTGATCGTTCATCTGAGGAGAAGGGGCGCAAGGAACATTTCGGCCAACCCGACCAGTTTGACGCCTATTACAATCAGGTGGTCGCCGCCCCGGACCTGTGGTGTGATCGCTCCATACGGTATCAGGGCTGGCAGCAATTGGTGGCGCTGGGGCTGATGTCATCCGGAAACTGGGACCCCGGCAAAAACGATGTGTTCTAAAGAGTTTACCGTCAGATCTGTCACATGTATGGATTATTTTAAGGCATTGTTCGTGAAATGCGATCAATATGGGTAGGATAGCGGTATCTGTTGTCCCGAAACCAGCGTGGTTTCATGGGATGTGTGGCGGGATAAAATAGGCAGGATACGGGATTGGGCGTCTGGACATCATATCGCCTGCGGTTGAAGCGTAAGCATCGAAAGCTGCGTGCATTTCGCAAGAGACGCGAGCTGAGTGAGGTTGAGAACCGCACACGGGCCATTCGTCCCGACGATATTCTTGTTTTTTCCACCCTGCGGAATGAACGCATCCGTCTGCCCTATTTTCTGAAATATTACCGTGACCTCGGCGTCAGTCACTTTCTGATCGTGGATAACGGGTCGGATGATGGTGGGCGAGAATACCTGGCCGAACAGGAAGATGTTTCGATCTGGAGCACCGATGCCAGCTACAAGAAATCCCATTTCGGGGTGGATTGGCTGAACTGGTTGCAGTGGAAATATGGTCATGGCCATTGGACGCTGGTTGTCGATCCGGATGAGTTTCTGGTGTATCCCTTCTGCGACACCCGCCCCCTGCGCGCGCTGACGGATTGGCTCGACAGTTCCGGTGTGCGATCTTTTGGGGCGATGCTGCTGGATATGTATCCAAAAGGGCAGCTGGATGCGCAGCCTTACCGTGCGGGGCAGGATCCGTTTGAAATTGCCTGCTGGTTTGACAGCGGCAACTACATGATCAAGAAAAATCCCTATTACGGGAACCTCTGGATCCAGGGGGGCGCGCGCACCCGTGCCTTTTTCCGCGATGATCCGGCCAATGCGCCGGCCCTGAACAAGATCCCGTTGGTGAAATGGGATCGCGCCTACGCCTATCTCAGTTCGACCCATACAATTCTGCCACGCGGTCTTAATCAGGTTTATGACGAATGGGGCGGGGAAAAGGCGTCGGGCTGCTTGCTGCATGCCAAGTTTCTCGACACGTTCAGCGCAAAGGCCGAAGAGGAGCTCAAGCGCCGCCAGCATTACGCCGGTGGGCATGAATACCGCGCGTATCACCAGCACATGAAGGACAACCCGGATTTGTGGTGCAAGTGGAGTGAGAAATATATCAACTGGCGGCAGCTGGAAATTCTCGGGATCATGTCGAAGGGGAACTGGGCATGAAGCTTGGGGTTGTCATGCTGGTGCACGACACGCTGGACCGCGCCGAGCAGCTGGTGCGCCACTGGTCTGCCCATGGCTGTCCGGTTGTGATCCACGTGGATAAACGCGTCAAGCGCCGCACCTATGCCGGGTTTGTCAATGCGGTGCGGGATCTGGAAAATGTGCGGTTCTGTGGGCGGCACAAATGCGAATGGGGCACCTGGTCACTGGTGGGCGCCAGTCAGACCGCGTCTGAGCTGATGTTGAAAAGTTTCCCGGATGTCAGCCATGTGTTTCTGGCCTCGGGATCCTGTCTGCCGCTGCGTCCGGTTCCGGAGATGCTGCGCTATCTCGAAGCCCGGCCGCGCACCAATTTCATTGAAAGTGTCACCACCGAGGATGTTCCGTGGACGGTTGGGGGGCTCGACCATGAACGGTTCACCTTGCGGTTTCCCTTCTCTTGGAAACGTCACCGCTGGCTGTTTGATCGGTATGTCGCCCTGCAGCGCAAGTTGAGATTCAAACGCAAGATCCCGGACGGGCTGGTCCCTCATCTTGGCAGCCAATGGTGGTGCCTCACGCGAAGGACCCTGTCCGAGATCCTGAATGACCCGGATCGGGAAACATATGACCGGTATTTCAAGAAGGTCTGGATCCCCGATGAAAGCTACTACCAGACTTTGGTGCGCCTGCATTCGACCGATATCGAAAGCCGGTCCCTGACCCTTTCGAAATTCGACTATCAGGGCAAGCCGCATATCTTTTACGATGACCACCTGCAGCTTTTACGCCGGTCAGACTGTTTTGTTGCCCGCAAAATCTGGCCTAAGGCAGAAAAGCTTTATGACAGTTTTCTGTCGGATGCGGCGGCCATCATGACCGGGGCCGAACCAAACCCGGGTAAGATTGACCGGATCTTCTCCAAGGCGGTGGAGCGGCGCACCCGGGGCCGCCCCGGCCTATTCATGCAGAGCCGTTTCCCGCGAATGGGGTTTGAAAACGGTTTGACCGGAACGCCTTATGCGATCTTTGAGGGCTTTACTGAGGTGTTCGAAGAGTTTGAACCCTGGCTTGAGCGCACCATAGGTGGGCGGGTGCATGGGCATCTGTATGACAAGGAAAGGGTCCAGTTTTCCGAAGGGCAACGGGATTTCAGCGGTGCTCTGACCGACAGCGCGACGCTGCGCGATTATAACCCCCGGGCGTTCCTGACCAATCTTGTCTGGTCCACCCGGGGCGAGCGGCAGAGCTTTCAGTTCGGACCGGCGGACAATCAGGCCATCAGTTGGGATGTGGCCAAGGACCCCAACGCCTATATCAGCGTGATTTCCGGCGCCTGGGCTGTGCCTTTGTTTCATTCGTCCCGCAATTTCACCGATATTCGGCGCGAAGCTGCCCGATTGCAAAAGATCGAAAGCGATCACATCGACATCCTGCGCTCGGGATATGCGCGCGCGCGGGTGCGGATCTGGACCTTGGCAGAGTTCGTGCAAAACCCGATGGAACCCTTGCAGCTGATCCTGGACGAGATCGGAGGGCGCATGAATACTCGCCTGACCGAAGTGCCGAACCTCAAACGGCTTGATGGCTTTGGGCAGTTTTTGCAAAATCTCAAAAACCAGGGGATGCAACCTTACCTGATGGGCGACTATCCTTCTGGCGCGGACCCGCAGACCCCGACACGGGACACACGGAAACCCTATTTGATTAAGTAACCCAAGCGGGTTGAACGGGCAGGCAGATGGCACGAAACTTCGATTGCTTCATTATTTTTGCAGAAATGCGCACCGGATCCAATTTCCTGGAAAGCAATCTGGATCAATATCCCGGCCTGAAATGTTATGGTGAGGCATTCAACCCCTATTTCATGGTCTCGCCCAAGACGGACAGCCTGTTTGGGGTCTCCACCCGTGAACGCGATCGCGATCCGATGAGGCTTCTGGAGGCGATGAAAGAGGGCACGGAGGGCATCCCCGGATTTCGGTTTTTCCACGACCATGACCCCCGTGTATTTGAGGCGCTGATTGATGACCCACGTTGTGCCAAGGTTGTGCTGACCCGAAATCACGTGGAAAGCTATGTGTCGCGCCGAATTGCCAATGAAACCGATCAGTGGCAGCTCAATAACGTGAATGATGTGATCAAGAAACGCGCGCGCTTTCTCGGGTGGGAGTTTGAGCGGCTGTATTACCGGATGAAGGATTTCCAGCTGACCATCAAGGGCCGGTTGCAGCGCAGCGGCCAGACTGCGTTCTATATCGACTATAATGACGCGCAGGATCTGGATGTGGTCAACGGGCTTGCGCGCTATCTGGGGGAAGAGCATCAGCTGTCCGCCTTTTCCGGGAAGTTCAAGAAACAAAACCCCGAGACCATCGAAGAGAAGGTCACCAACTTTGATATGGTTGAGCAGACCGTTCAGCGGATAGATATTTTTGATCTGTACCGTATCCCGAATTTTGAAACCGGGCGGCCGCCCGCGGTGACCACCTATGTGTCATCTGACGCCATGCGGGCGGTTTTCATGCCGATCAAGGGCGCGCCAGCGGCAAGCATCGTGCATTGGATGAACAGCTTTGGCGACACATCCACGGATTTTACCCAAAAAGCGTTACGGCAATGGAAGCGCCAGCATAAGGGCCACAGGACGTTCACCGTTTTGCGCCACCCGGTTGCGCGGCTGCATACGGTGTTCTGCCGGCATCTTGTTGCTGAGGGGCCGGAGACATATCACGAGATCAAGGCGGCTCTCCGGCAGAGCTATGGGGTTGATCTGCCGGATGGGGCGCCTGATGAGCGTTGGACGCTGGAAGAGCACAAACGGGTGTTTTCCCAGTTCATTGATTTTGTCGACCGGAACCTGAAGGGGCAAACCGGTATCCGGGTGGACGCGGCCTGGGCATCGCAGACGGCGGTGGTGCAGGGGTTTGCGGGGTTTGCCCTGCCGGATCACCTGCTACGAGAGGACCAGCTGACGCAAGGTTTGCGCGGTCTGAAAGATGAATTGGGCATTGGCGACAGCCCTTTTCCCGAGCCGGAACAGGTTGACCAGCCTTTTGCTCTGGCGCAGGTTTATGACACGGATCTGGAACAGAAACTGCGCAAAACCTACCAGCGCGACTATATGATGTTCGGCTTCAAGCCCTGGGGGAAATGACCCAAAGGGAACAGGGTCCGCAGGGTTGCGGGCCTGCATGATCTTGCCGAACTTCCCTGAAATCCTGCCTTATGCGGCCTTGTTGGACAGGCTGTCGGTCAATAGCGCGTGCAGCGTTGCCGAATCGTTGTTGGCGCGCAGCTTTGCGCAGATAGATTGATCGCGCAGGGTGCGCGACACAAGTGCCAGTGCCTTGAGATGATCCACGCCGCTGTCTTCGGGTGCAAACAGCGCAAAAATCAGGTCCACCGGCTGCTTGTCGACAGAGTCAAAATCAAACGGTTTTTCAACGCGGATAAAGCAGCCGACCACGCGTTCAAGGCCGGTCATCCGGGCATGCGGCAGGGCAACGCCATGGCCCACGCCGGTTGGCCCAAGCGTTTCGCGTTCCTGCAACGCGGAAAAAGCACCACTGGCGTCGATCTGGTAATTCGAGGCTGCGATCTCTCCAAGCTCTTGAAATAAGCGCTTTTTTGAAGACAGATTCGTCAGGACCTTGACGGCCGAGGGTTGAAGTATGCTCGAAAGCTCCATCAATTTTACTCCCCGCCCGTCAAGAATGCGGGCGGTTTACGCGTTGTTTTGTGGGTCGACCCAGCCAATATTGCCGTCATCACGGCGATAGACCACGTTCACCCCTTCGGTTTTCTCATTTCGGAACACCAGAACCGGGGCATGCGCCAACTCCATCTGCATGACTGCTTCGCCAACGGACAACGACGGGATCCGTGTTTCCATTTCGGCGATGATCATGGGCTCGAGTTGAGCGTTGTCGGCTTCTTCCGGACCTTCCTCTGATGCAAGGATATAAGAGGAGCCACCGAAAACTTCAACCGGGTCCACGCGGTCACGGTGATGATCTTTCAACCGGCGCTTGTAGCGGCGCAGTTGCTTCTCCATTTTCTCGGTGCATTGATCGAAAGCGGAGTAGATTTCCGTTGCGTGCCCCTTGGCTTGTGCGGTCAGGCCGGTGGAGAGGTGGACGGTGGTTTCGCATACAAATTCATGTGCGCTTTTCGAGAAAACCACCTGAGCGTCAGTCGGGCGTTCAGCATATTTCTGAACAACACCGCCCAGCTCATCTTTCACGTGAACTTGCAGGGCATCGCCGATGTCGATTTGCTTACCGCTGATTTGATATTGCATCCTACCTCCTATGGTATTTGCAGGTTACAACTGGCCCGGCCCCCGGATGGGACAGGGCGGAAATTCATATTTTTTGCAGAAAATGGGGCGCCGTTTTGCGGTGCCAGTCTGGGTGCATGCCCTGTTTTCAAGGCGGCACGACGAAGAGTCGTATTGTCTTTCATCCCCACCATTCGATGCCACATCGTCGGGGGTGTCAAGCAGATCGCTGGAATTTTGTCAGGTATTCGGTCAATTGATTGAAAAATTATGCCCGAGGTAAACACGCTTGACGTTTTCATCCTGCACCACCTCATCTGTGGTGCCATTCATCAGCATATGGCCATCATGCAGGATGTAGGCGCGATCGACGATTTCAAGCGTTTCGCGGACATTGTGATCCGTGATCAGCACCCCGATGCCGCGATCTTTCAGGTCATGCACAAGGCTGCGAATCTCGCCAACGGCAATGGGATCCACACCGGCAAAAGGCTCATCGAGCAAAAGGTATTTTGGATTGGCGGCCAGAAGGCGGGCGATTTCCACCCGACGACGTTCGCCCCCGGACAGGGCAAGGGCAGGGGCCTGACGCAGATGGCTTATCGAGAACTCGTTCAAAAGCTCTTCCAGACGCTCGCGTCGCTTGTGTTGCCCCTGGGTCGAGATTTCGAGGATCGACATGATATTGTCTTCGACATTCATGCCGCGAAAAATCGACATTTCCTGCGGCAGGTATCCGATCCCGTATTTGGCACGGCGATACATCGGCAGCAGCGTGACATCGCGCCCGTCAATGGTCACCTGGCCGGCCTCTGGCGTGACCAGCCCGGCAATGGAATAAAATGTGGTGGTCTTGCCGCAGCCATTTGGCCCGAGCAGGGCAACCACTTCCCCCCGGTTCAGTTCAAGGGTCACATCGCGGATCACGGTTTTCTTGCGATAGCTTTTGCGCAGCCCGGTGACGCGCAACCCCTGCTGATCGTCCGGCTTGTCCGCTTGGGTGCCATTATCTACCGCAAGTTCCGGCATCAGTTGCCCCCGGTCTGAATGATGGACTTCACATTGCCATCCATGATGCCGGTGCCGGTGTTCAGATCAACGGTCAGTGTGTCTGAGGAAAGGGCATTGTTGCCCTGGGTCAGCAGGACGTTCCCGGTCATCACAACCCGCCCGCTGTCGATTGTATAGGTGGCCTGATTGGCCTCTGCCGCCTCAGCGCCATTGACCAGGATCACATTTCCGCTGGCAAACAGTCGGGAAATCTCTCCGGTGCTGTTCGCGCCGGTCGCATATTCCACACGCACCTGACTGGCAGACAGGCGCATGTCGCCCTGGCCAACTTTGACATTGCCCTTGAAAATGGCCGTGCCATCAGCCTGGTTTACCTCAAGCTGGTCTGCGGAGACTTCGATCGGGAGCGAGCTGTCATGTTTGAGGCCGCCAAACGCGATCTGCGATTGCGCCATCGCATGCCCCGCCGCCAGCAGCGACATCAGGACGGTAAGTGACTTAACCAAATTCAGCACTATTCAACTCCCTTTTCTGGGGGATGATATATCAGTTTTACGCCATCTTGAAATACCAGAAGATAGCTTCCGGATTGACGGCCCTGTTGTGAAATTCGGGCCTGCCCGGCGGTGAGCGTTCCAAACGGCCCCTCGGCGGAAACCGGTGTTGTTGAACGAATATCGGTTGCGTCGATTGACGCGGTCAGCGCATCGGTGTGGATGGTGTAATCCGTTGATGTCAAAAGGGTTACGCCGCCGCTGAGGTCGATAAGATTTTCAGCGCCGTTGATCAATGCGTGCTGTGCGTCAATTTTCACATTGGCGCCATCCGGCGTTTCGATCCGCGCTTTCATCTCCTGGGCGGAGAAGGTGTTCTCACTTTCCGGGATGGCGCTTTTTGCGGAAAAGGTGATGGCGGCCCCATCTCGGGTGACCGAGGAAAACGTTGGCTCGGCGATTTTTTCCTCTCGCATGATCGCGTCCAGATCTATGCGCGCATAGCTCAGCGACTTGGTCGGGTCGATGGATTTCGAGATCAGGAAGATGGTGGAGAGCAGCCCAAGCGCAATCAGTGGCAGAAGAACTTTCAGCCAGGCAACCATGCGTGAATAACTGTTGTTATAAGAGGGCATTCCACGTCCTTTCCCCTCCTATCTAGCAACTTCACGCCCGTTGCCAAGGTCATGGCTGCATTCCGCCGCGCTTTCTGTCGGTTTCATTTGATGAAACAGACCCGCGGGGCGGTGTGCCCTAGAACAGCGACAGAAAGATGCGGAGCAGCACAATCCACATGGGGATTGCCAGGGCGGCCACCGGCAGGATCCACCAGCCCGAGATCAGGCGGCGATCCCCGATGGTGCGTCTTCCGGGTTTGGTCCTGGGTTTCGGCATTGCGAGAGCTGCAATCTGCGTCATGAGGAAAATCCCTGTAACTGTCACATGAAAGCAGTAGGGCAGAAAAGGGTTAACAAAGCCTCACCGGCGAGGCTTTTTCCAGCAAGATTATCAAGAAGGGCGTGTCGCCCCGGCCGGGTCTAATGGGCGAAGATGTCCTGTTCCGGCCAACCTGCCAGATCAAGTTGCGCGCGCATCGGCAGAAAATCAAAGCAGGCCTGAGCCATCTCGGTGCGCCCTTCGCGTGCCAGGCGCGCGTCCAGCTCTTCTTTCAGACGGTGCAGGTAAAGCACGTCCGAGGCAGCATAGTCGAGCTGCGCGTTGCTCAGCTCTTCCGCGCCCCAGTCGCTCATCTGCTGCTGTTTGGAAATGTCCACCTTCAGCAGCTGATCCAGAAGGTTTTTCAGCCCGTGCCGATCCGTATAGGTGCGCACCAGTTTCGAGGCGATCTTGGTGCAATAGACAGGGGCCGTGACCACGCCAAAGGCATTCAGCATGGCGGCGATGTCAAACCGGCCGAAATGAAAGATTTTCAGCACATTGGGGTCGGTCAGCATGCGTTCCAGATTGGGGGCAGAGGTCTGACCCTTCTCGATCTGAACCAGGTGCGCATTGCCATCCCCCCCGGACATCTGCACCACACACAGCCGGTCGCGGTGCGGGTTCAGCCCCATGGTTTCACAGTCGATGGCCACCACCGGCCCAAGATCCAGCCCATCCGGCAGGTCACGTTTGTAAAGCGTGTTGGTCATGTCAGCCCTCAAATGCCCAAGAAAACACCTGTCCTACCTAGCGGTTTTTGGGGGAGGAGTGAAAGGGGGAAAGCGGGGTTATTTTCCGTAGTAGAGGCCAACCACATGGCGGGCCTCGGCAAAGAACAGCCAGCGCCCAACCGCAATCCCCACAAGGTGCAGCAGGAAGGCCGCCGCGCTGACCAGATGCCCGGCAGGCAGGGCCAGCAGCGCGATTGCGGGCAGAATGCCGATCAGAACTGCGGCGATCTTGCGCAGCTTCTCTGCATGCTTGCGGCCAACCCGGTGGATCATTTCATCCATGACATAGTTGCGGGCGGTGTGGGCGCTTTCATACATCCGGACCTTGCCGATGGCGCCCAGACCGGTGGCGCTTTCCATCGTGTCCGCCCCGTCTGCTTCGCGCCGGTCCCCCTCGCGCCACATCCAGATCATCACACCCGTCAACGCCAGCAGAAGGAGGCCCGCAAGCAGGCTCTGTCCCGCCAAAAGCGCCCCGCCGGCAAGTGCGTGCAACAGAAACATCACCGGCACGATCGGCTGATGCCAGCGCGGGATCGTGCGCAGCTGGGCATAGATCATCGACGTGGTGAACACCGTGACCAGTGCCGAGAGCGACCCGATAGCACCAAGCGGGCCCAGGTTGGTCTCAAGGAAAACACGGCCAAACCCCACTGGCGCAAACAGGAGCAGTGTCAGGACGGCGGCGCACCCCTCGCGTGACAGCCAGCTGCTTCGCCACTGGCTGAAAGCATAGATAGCGTTTTTCTTGTTGCCGAGGTGAAAGGTCGAGGCCAGCAACCCGCCCACCGACAGCGCATAAGCCAGCACAAAAAAGGCCAGGGCCGTGCCCCCCCGAACGGAAGGAATGTCCAGCCCCAGAAAGGCAAGAAGGCCAAAGCCCAGACCGGACAGGGTGGTGAAAAGGATAACGCTGGGTGCGGGATGCATCAGATACGCTCCAAAGCTTTGTCGAGCCAGCCAAGGAAGCCCTTGGGTTCGTCTTCGGTCACGGGGGCAAGGGCTGGTGTGTCCAGCCGGTCTTTCAGGCGCGGTGGCAGGTATTTGTTCACCGGTTTGTTGCCCTGATCCGGCATCAGGTCAAACCCGCCGCGCTCAGCCACCAGTTTCGAGACGTCGGATGTAGGATCCCCCAGATCACCGAAATGCCGCGCGCCTGCCGGGCAGGTGCGCACACAGGCGGGCACCCGGTCCTCTTCCGGCAGGTTTTCATTGTAGATCCGATCCACGCAGAGGGTGCATTTCTTCATGATCCCGGCGTCTTGATCCAGCTCGCGCGCACCGTAAGCACAGGACCAGGCGCAAAGACCGCAGCCGATGCAGCGGTCTTCGTTGACCAGCACAATGCCATCCTCGGCGCGTTTATAGCTGGCCCCGGTCGGGCAGACCGTCACACAGGGGGCATCTTCGCAATGCAGGCAGGATTTGGGGAAATGCACGGTCTGGGCGGCGCCCTTTTCGGGTTGAACCTCATAGCTGAAAACGCGGTTCAGAAACGTGCCTGACGGATCGGCGCCATAGGCATCGACATCTGAAAGCGGCGCGCCATAATTCTGCGTGTTCCAGCCTTTGCAGGCGGTGACGCAGCCGTGACATCCCACGCAGGTGTCAAGATCAATGACCAGACCCAGCTTTTTCTGAGTGGTGGTGGGCAAACAGGTCATCAGATCTTCCTCGCAACAACATGCGGGCCCTTGCCCACCGGGGATTTGATCGGCGGATGAGCAGGCTGCGCTTCGGCCGGCTTCGGGTCGGCCTTGCGGATCTTCACCCGCAGGTCAAACCAGGCAGCTTGCCCTGTAATAGGGTCTGAATTGGCCCATCTCATCCCGTCCCCTTTGGGGGGCTGAAGTTCGTGAATGAGGTGATTGAGCAGAAAGCCTTCGCGGGCCTCCGGGGCCTTTTCATCCAGCGCCCAGGTCCCTTTGCGTTTGCCGATCGCGTTCCAGGTCCAGACCGTGTTTTCATTGAGGGCGGCGTGATGGGCCACCGGGACCGTTATGGTGCCATTGACCGAGCTGACCTCGGCGTAGTCGCCCTCTTTGAACCCGTTGGCCTCCCAGATCTTGGTGGGCAGATACAGGTAGTTCTTGCCGGTGATCTGCCGCAGCCACGCATTTTGCGTGCCCCATGAGTGATACATGTGCATCGGGCGCTGGGTCAGGGCGTGGATCGGGTATTCCTCAATGTCCACATTGCCATCCTCAAACGGTTCATACCAGATCGGCAGCGGGTCCATGGTCTGGCGGACCCTTGTGCGCAGATGCTCTGGCGGCTGGATGTCACCATGCCCCTCGGCGGCAATCTGAAATTTACGCATCGGTTCGACATACAGGTTGAACACATAAGGCGCTTCGGCATCAAAAATGCCGCGGGCGACGGCCCATTCCTGATAGGCTTTGTTCCAGGGTTTATAGAACGCCGCTTCGTCCGGGATATGCGCAACCCAGAAGCCACCATTTTCGATATATTTGTCGATTTGGGCCGGATTAGGCTCTCCTCGCCCGTCGCCATCGCCGTTTTTGCCCCGGAACCCGGCCAGCGGGCCAACGCCCGGACGGCGTTCATGGTTCACGATGTAATCGGCGTAATCTTTGTATTTTGCGCCGCCGTCTTCATCCACAAACCCGGGCAGGCCGAGCTTGGCGCCCAGCTGGATCAACGCGGTCTGAAACCCGCGCACATCCCGGTCGGGTTCGACCACCGGCCAGCGAATGGCATCCGCCGCACCATCGGCCTCGCAGATGGGGCGATCGAGCAGTGAAATGCAGTCATGGCGCTCCAGATAGGTCGTGTCCGGCAGGATCAGATCCGCATAGGCCACCATTTCCGAGCTATAGGCATCGGAATAGATGATGCGCGGGATCACATAATCGCCGTTTTCATCCTTGTCGGTGAGCATCCGCATCACCTCGGATGAGTTCATGGACGAGTTCCACGCCATATTCGCCATATACATGAACAGCGTGTCGATCTTGTATGGATCACCGGCATGGGCGTTTGAAATCACCATATGCATCAGGCCATGCGCCGAAAGCGGGTTTTCCCAAGTGAACGCCTTGTCGATGCGCTTGGCGTTGCCGTCCTCATCCAGCAGGAGGTGTTCCGGCCCCAGAGGATAGCCCAGATGGGGGCCGTCAAGCGGCTGTCCCGGGGTGACGCCCGCATGTGGCTTTGGGTGTGCTTCTGGCGGTTTGGGGTAGGGCGGTTTGAAACGGAACCCGCCGGGCACCTCAACCGACCCCAGCAGAATTTGCAGCAGGTGCAGCGCGCGACAGGTCTGGAAACCGTTTGAATGGGCTGAAATACCGCGCATCGCATGGAACGCCACCGGGCGGCCAATCATCTTGTCGTGTTTTTGCCCCTTCCAGTCCGTCCATGGCTGATCGAGCACGATCTCTTCCTCAAAGGCGACGCGGGCCAGTTCGGCGGCAATAGATCTGATTTTAGCGGCGTCAATGCCGGTCCGCTCCGCCACGGCTTCGGGCGCATATTCTGCGCTCAGATACCGTTCCGCAATCAATTGGAACACGGTGCGATGGGTGATGTCACCCTCGACCATCTGCGCGGCAAGATTGGGGGTGACGCCTGGGCAGTCATAGTCCATCAACTTGCCGGTGTCGCGGCAGATCACCTGTGGCTTGCCGCTGGATCCCCGGACAAACAGCCCCTTTTCAGGCGAGCTAGGGTCTTCATCAATGATAAAACCCGCATTGGTGTAGCGTGCCAGATAGGCCAGATCGACCTGACCTGCACGCAGCAATTCGTGCATAAGGGCCATGATGAACAGCCCATCCGTGCCCGGCGTGATACCCACCCATTCATCCGCCACCGCGTTATAGCCTGAGCGGATCGGGTTCACGCCAATCACCTTGGCGCCGCGGTCTTTCAGCTTGCCCAGCCCGATCTTGATCGGGTTGCTGTCGTGATCTTCTGCCACGCCAAACAGCATGAACAGCCGGGTGCGTTCCCAGTCGGGCTGGCCGAATTCCCAGAAGGCGCCACCCATTGTGTAGATGCCGGCCGCGGCCATATTGACCGAACAAAACCCGCCATGGGCCGCGTAGTTCGGGGTGCCATAGGCCTGGGCAAACCAGGACGTAAAGCTTTGTGACTGATCGCGCCCGGTGAAAAACGCCAGTTTCGAAGGGTCTTTTTCGCGCAGCGGGGCCAACCAGCCAGCCGCGATTTCAAGCGCCTCTTCCCAGCTGATCTCCTCGAACTCTCCAGCCCCGCGTTCCCCCACGCGCTTTAAGGGCGCGCGCAGGCGTGAGGGGGCGTAATGCTGCATGATCCCCGAAGATCCCTTGCCGCACAGAACGCCCTGATTGACAGGGTGGTCCCGGTTCCCTTCGATATAGGCGACCTGGCCGTTTTTCATGTGCACATTGATGCCACACCGGCAGGCGCACATGTAACAGGTGGTCTTGCGCACCTCATCGGATACGGCAGGTGAGGTGTCGATCTGGGGTTGGTCGAGCTTGGGCATACTGTCCTGTCGCTGGCTGGTATGATCAGTTTCGGGTTTCGCGAGCGTCAACTGTCTGACCCGCTTTGCCGTCGGTTCTGAACCCAACCAGCAGGACCCCGCTCAGTGTAGGGCCAGATGGAAATCGGAAATAGGACCAGTGTCAATCTTTTTGCCTGATCTGAACATGTTGTGTGATCCGGCGTCGGGCATGTATTGCCAAACCTGTCAGGTGCTCCTACCGTTTCGCCATGGATTACGAAAACATCATTGATGCCGAGACCTGGGCGTTCATACGCAAGACGGAAGACTATTATCCGCCGGATGCGATTGACCTGACGATTGCGGAACAGAGATCCATCTATGACCGCATGTGCCGGGCCTTTTTTGAGGGCTACCCGGAGGGGATCTCGGCGCATGATGCAATGGCTGGTGATGTGCCGGTTCGAATCTACGAAGGGGGAGCTCCCTCGGGAACCGTGGTTTATTACCATGGCGGCGGGTTTGTGGTCGGTGGGTTGGAAAGCCACGATGATGTCTGCGCTGAAATCTGCGCCCGGACCGGGTTGCGTGTCGTCTCTGCGGATTACCGGCTATGCCCGGAACATACCCATCCGGCAGCCTATGAAGATGCACTGTCTGTAGCGAGATATGTGTCTCTAACATGGCCCGGAGTGACTGTTCTTGCCGGGGATAGTGCGGGTGGAAACCTTGCAGCAGCCGTCGCCCATACCCTGCGCCGGGAGGTCCCGCTGGCCGGTTTGGTGATGATCTATCCCGGACTTGGTGGGGATATGACACAAGGGTCCTATCTGGCGCATGCAAACGCCCCGATGCTGACGCTTGAGGATGTGAAATTTTACGCGAAGCTGCGCCACGGGGCACAGGATTTCCCCGATGATCCCACCGCATCCCCGCTGCGGGACCGGGACTTTGCCGATCTGCCGCCGACCTATGTCGTAACGGCGCAATGTGATCCGCTTTCGGATGATGGGCGGGCGTATTGCGATGCGGTCCGCGATGCGGGCGGGCGTGCCGTTTGGCGTGAAGAGGAGGGGCTGGTGCATGGCTATCTGCGTGCCCGCACCAGCGTGGCGCGCGCCGGGCGGAGTTTTGACCGGATTATCGCCGTGTTGACTGCATTTTCGCAGGGAAAATGGCCGTTCTAACCTTTTCCCCCGCCCCGTGCTGGCTTAGATTGGCGTGCAGGATCCAGTCAGAGATCGCGCGAAAGACGGGCAGAAGGGCAGGCCATGTTGCCTCCGGGAATTTATCTGCATCAACTGATGCATCATTTCGTCGGACGCAGGTCCGAGGGCGAGGTTTGTGCTGGGCTGAGCCGCCCCGAAGGCGGCCCGTTGATCTGGTGTCAGGTTGGGGATGGCGGAGAGCTGCCCGCATTGGAGGATTTCATCCGGCAGGTTGTTCGCACCCGGGATGATCTTTGCTTCCTGATTACTCTGCCGAGCGGACACGCGCCTTGGGACCCCCCGGAAGACCTTGGGGACGTGCTGCTTTCCTGCGCGCTTCCTGATGGCGGCCTGAAATCGGCCAAACAGTTTCTGGATATCATGCGCCCGGATCTGGTTCTGTGGATGGATCAGAAGCTGGACCCGCCCCTGCTGGGCCTTGTGCATCAGCGCAGCATCCCGGCGCTCTGGATCAATGCGCGTGCGCCTGTTTCAAGCGGGGGGGCGCTGCCTTGGTGGCGTGGGACAATGCGCGTCTTGGCCTCAGGATTCGACACTATTCTTGCTGAAAGCGAGGCCGCGGCGTCGGTGCTGTCCCGACTGGGGGTATCGACGGGAAAAATTCGCGTGGTCGGGGCGTTGCAGCGTCAGACGCACCCCCCAAGCTGCAACATGGCCGAACGGGACGACATGGCGCAGGTGCTGGGGGCCCGGCCGCTTTGGTTGGCGCTCAACACGGCGGCAGAGGAGGAGGCCGTGCTTGTTGAGGCGCATCGGCAGGTCATGCGAAAGTCACACCGCTTGCTGTTGGTCATCGTGCCGGATGATCCCGCGCGCGCGCCTGTTCTGGTGCGCAGGCTGGAGCAGGACGGCTGGGTTGTGGCATTGCGTTCCGAAGATCAGACCCCCACACCCGAGGCGCATATCTACATTGCCGACCTGCCCGAGGAAGAGGGGCTTTGGATGCACCTGTCGCCAATCACCTTTATCGGTCACACGCTGAGCGGAGGGGAGTGCCTGTCACCCAACGCGGCGGCATCTCTTGGCTCTGCCGTGGTGTTTGGCGCTGCTTTGGGTCAGGATACCGACGCGTTTGAGCGTCTGGAGGCGGCGGGCGCTGCGCGCCGGGTGGCAAGCCGCGAACATCTTGCACAAGAGATCGAATACCTGTTGCAGCCAGAACATGCAGCGCAGATGGCCATGGCGGCATGGGAAATTATCACCAGCGGTGCCGAGTTGTCAGGTATGGTCGAGGAAATGGTTCTGGATCTGCTTGATAAAAACGGTCTTTAGGGAAGGTTGCTATGAAAACTCCGTCTTTCTGGTTTACCCCGCCGGACCGTCCGCATTGGCGGGCAAGATTGCTTGCCCCCCTGGGCTGGCTTTATGGCATGGGCACAGCGCGCCGGGTGCAGGCCCGCGGATATCGGGCCCAGGTGCCGGTCATCTGTATTGGCAATATCAATGCGGGCGGAACCGGCAAGACACCAACCACCATTGCCGTGGCGCAGTATCTGATGGCCAAGGGGCTTTTGGTCCATATCGTTTCGCGTGGGCACCGGGGCAGTCTGGAAGGCCCCGTGCAGGTTGACGAGCGCCGACATCAAGCCGACGAGGTTGGGGATGAGCCATTGCTGATGGCCGCTTTCACCCGCACATGGGTTGCCAAGGATCGGGCCGCGGGTGTTCGTGCGGCGGAAAACGCCGGGGCAGATGTCATTTTGATGGATGATGGGTTCCAGAACCCTGACGTTGAAAAAAGCCTGTCCATTGTGGTGGTGGATGCGGTGAAAGGGTTTGGCAATGCGCGCTGCATTCCGGCAGGTCCGCTGCGGGAACCGGTGCAGGAGGGACTGAAACGCGCGGATCTTTTGCTGTCTATCGGCCATGATAGAGCCCAAAAACGCTTTGCCGAGGCTTGGGGCGCGCAGATCCACCTGCCGCATATGACGGGCAGGTTGGAGCCGTTGCAGATGGGGATGGATTTTGAGGGGATGGATGTGATGGCCTTTGCCGGCATCGGGCACCCGGATAAGTTCTTTGCAACCTTGCAGGGGATGGGGGCCAATCTGCTGCGGTCAGAAGCCCTGGCGGATCACCAACCGCTGACGGATGCCCTTATGAAGCGTCTTGAGCTTGAGGCTGCAGCCCTTGGGGCGCAGCTTGTGACCACTGAAAAGGACGCAGTGCGGCTGCCATCTTCGTTCCGGCGACGCATCCTGACGGTGCCGGTTCGTCTTGAGCTTGCAGATTGGGCGCCGTTTGATGCCGCGTTCAAATCCTGCGCAAGGTGATGTGGTCTGACGTCGAAACCGGAAAGCCGGTCAGCTGCCCATGAGCAGCGTCCACCAGATCTTGCCGCTTGGCTCCTGGTGCCAGGCAAAACCCAGATTTTGCGCGGCAGGTGCCAGAATGACGTCCCGTGTCCCCGGTTCATCCATCCAGGCGGACAGAGTTTCCAGCTCGGTTTCATAGGTTTCTGAAATGGCTTCCCCCAGCATCAGCCCCGGATACCCGGTGCGTGCCACCCGATCAATCGGAGAGGAGCCGTCAGATCCGAAGTGCCATGGACGGTTCTGGACCGACATATCCCGGGAATGGGTGGCGGCCGCTGCGTTCAGCTGGGCATTCAGGGTCACAGGGCCGAGGCCAGCCGCCTGACGTAATGTGTTGACAGAATCCAGCATGCCATACTGGATCTTCGAATGCTGCCTTTCGCTGATCCGATAGATCTTGGCGATGGTTCCATCCGCGCGCGAATAGGTGCCATCCGTGGTCGAGCAAGCTGCCACCAGAAGGGTGAGGGCCAGGCTGATGAAAATCCGAGGTGTCATGCGGTTCTTCCGAAATCGTGAATAGTCCCCCTGTATATAGGAATGTTGCCGGGATCAAACGCTACCGGCGGAATTGTGCGGTATAACGCCTGTTTGATTTGCGACTGCGGCTTAAGCGCCATATATAAGGCCAGAACTGCTTGCATGTGTTGGAGATTGATGATGGCTGACTGGATGAAAAATGGGTTCAGCAGGCGTGCGTTTCTTGGGTCGTCCGTGGCTGCCGCCTCTGCCGTGGCTATGCCTGCTTTTGCGCAGACCGGGGAAGAGACCACCGAGGTGGAAGCGGATATCAGCACGCGCGTGCGTCGCAACATCTCGTCCTTCCGGTCGCTGGACTGGCGCCCCTATTTTTCGAATACGAAAAACGGTGTGATCCTTGTCGATATCACGTCGCGCGCGTTGCATTACTGGTCTGAGGATCAGTCGGAATATAAGCTCTACCCATCGTCCGTGCCGCTGACCGAGGATCTGACCCGCAAAGGTCGCACCAAGATTGTGCGCAAGGTCGAAGGCCCAAGCTGGCGCCCGACCCCGTCGATGAAAGAGCGCAACCCCGAATGGCCCGATTACATCGGCCCCGGCCCGGATAATCCACTGGGCACCCATGCGCTTTATCTGAGCTGGACTTACTATCGCATTCACGGCACCCATGATACGCGCAAGATCGGTCGCCGTTCATCCAATGGCTGTATTGGGCTTTACAATGAACATATTGCCGACCTGTTTGCACGCGCCAAGGTCGGCACGCAGGTCTTGATTATCTGACGGATCAGACCACGACATGTTGAAAGCCCCGCCGGTTTCGGCGGGGTTTTTTGTTTGGAAAATCGGACATTTCACAGCGAAACAAACCGTATTTTGCTTAACAATTGTCAAGATTCCGTGAGGGCTGCCCGACTATTTTGATCAGGAGAAGCTGAGTTTGGAGACTAAAATGCGGGAAGTCATGACAAAGACCATGGCACGCAATGTGTTCTATGGCGGCTCTCTGTTCTTTATCGTCGTGTTCCTGATCCTGTCGGCCCAGTCCGTCAGCCACATCAAGAACAAGTCGACCGTTCATGCGGAGCTGACAGAGAGTGTAGCCAAGGGCAAGCGTGTCTGGGAAGAAAATGCGTGCATCAACTGCCATACGTTGATGGGCGAAGGGGCGTATTTCGCGCCCGAACTGCAAAACGTGATGGCACGTTGGGGCGTCGAGGACGATCCTGAAGGTGCGTTCGACACGCTGCAGGGTTGGATGGAAGCGATGCCGACAGGCATCGAAGGCCGTCGCCAGATGCCACAGTTCAACCTGACCGAAGAACAGATTCGCGACCTCGCGAATTTCTTCCTCTGGGTGAACAAGATCGATGCCCAGGGCTGGCCGCCCAATGAGGCAGGCTGAGGCACGGAGGAAAGATCATGAAATATCAAACACAGAAAATTGCCTACTGGTATTTCCTGGCTGCGATGATTCTCTTCGCAGTGCAGGTGTCCGGCGGGCTTATCGCCGGTTGGATTTACGTCCAGCCGAATTTCCTTTCGGAAATCCTGCCATTCAACATCATCCGGATGCTGCACACCAACTCATTGGTGGTGTGGCTCTTGCTTGGGTTCTTTGGTGCGGCCTACTTCCTGATCCCGGAAGAAGCCGAGCGTGAGATCCATTCCCCGATGATTGCCTATCTGCAGCTGATCCTGCTGCTGGTTGGCACGCTGGGCGTGGTTGTGACCTATGTGTTCAACCTGTTCCACGGCAACTGGTTCCTGGGCATGGAAGGCCGCGAGTTCATCGAACAGCCGGTCTGGGTCAAGCTGGGCATCGTGGTTGCGGCGCTGATGTTCCTTTACAACGTGACCATGACGGTTCTGAAAGGTCGTAAGACCGCAATCACGAACGTGCTGCTTCTGGGCCTCTGGGGTCTGGCGCTGCTGTTCCTGTTTGCCTTCTACAACCCGCACAACCTGGCGCTGGACAAAATGTTCTGGTGGTACATCGTTCACCTGTGGGTGGAAGGTACCTGGGAACTGGTGATGGCCTCGATCCTGGCCTACCTGATGCTGAAAATGACCGGTGTTGACCGTGAGATCATTGAAAAATGGCTCTATATCATCGTGGCCACCGCCCTGTTCTCGGGCATCCTTGGCACGGGTCACCACTACTACTGGATCGGGACCCCCGGTTACTGGCAGTGGATCGGTTCGATCTTCTCGTCGCTCGAAGTCATTCCGTTCTTTGCGATGATGGCGTTCAGCTTCGTGATGGTCTGGAAAGGCAAGCGTGATCACCCGAACAAAGCAGCTCTGCTTTGGGCGCTGGGTGCCTCGACCGTGGCCTTCTTCGGTGCTGGTGTGTGGGGCTTCCTGCATACGCTGCACGGGGTGAACTACTATACCCACGGGACCCAGATCACTGCGGCCCACGGCCACCTGGCCTTCTACGGTGCCTATGTTGCGATGAACCTGGCCATCTTCACCTATGCGATGCCGATCCTGCGTGGTCGCGACCCGTATAACCAGGTGTTGAACATGGTGAGCTTCTGGCTGATGACCGGCGGCATGGCATTCATGACCTTCGTCCTGACCTTTGCCGGTACGGTTCAAACCCACCTGCAACGTGTCATGGGTGAAAACTTCATGGACGTGCAAGAAGGTCTGGGCCTGTTCTACCTCATGCGCTGGGGATCCGGTGCAGCTGTGGTGCTGGGTGCGCTCCTGTTCATCTATGCCCAACTGGCCCCGCGCCGTGAGGTGATTGAGCAAGGCACGACTGAAGAAGCCTAAGAAATCGGCTCGGCCCCTTCCCTCGACCGGAGGGGGCCGACCCTTACGCAAGCTGAAAAGCTCAAAGCGTTGTAGGATGAACAAGTTCAAGAATATCCCGGAATTTGCCCTGACACGCTTATATCTGCAAAGGACTTAGATATGTCTTCCGTTCCACAAGAAAAAACGGAAGGGGCTGACGTCCCTTTCTATGCCCCGGTCGGCTCCGAATGTGAGCTGTTCGAAACCGCATTCAAAAACGACCTTCCGGTTTTGCTCAAAGGCCCAACCGGCTGCGGTAAAACCCGATTTGTTGCCCATATGGCCGCCCGTCTGGGCCGCCCGCTTTATACCGTTGCCTGTCATGATGACCTGTCGGCCGCGGACCTTGTTGGCCGCTTCCTGCTGAAAGGCGGGGAAACGGTTTGGGTTGACGGCCCCCTGACGCGCGCCGTGCGCGAAGGGGCCATCTGTTACCTTGATGAGGTGGTCGAAGCCCGCAAGGACGTGACTGTCGTCCTGCACCCACTCACGGATGACCGCCGTATTCTGCCGCTGGACAAGACCGGAGAAGAGATCGAAGCCGCCCCCGGTTTCATGCTCGTGGCAAGTTATAACCCCGGCTATCAGAACATCCTGAAAACGCTGAAACCGTCGACCCGGCAACGTTTCCTCTCGCTTGATTTCGACTTCCCGCTGCCCGAGCGTGAGGTGGATATCGTGATGCGCGAGAGTGGCCTTGATGCGGATCGCACCAAAAACCTCGTGCGCCTGGCCGGCAAGCTGCGCGGCCTCAAGGGGCAGGATCTGGAAGAGGGCGTCTCAACCCGTCTGATCATCTATTGTGCCACGCTGATCATGGCAGGCACACCGATTGAACAGGCGATTGAAGCGGCCATGATTGAACCCCTGTCCGATGATCAGGACGTAAAGCAAGGCTTGCTCGACCTGGTCACGGCAATTTTCGGATAATGATCGATGCCTCACCCAGAAATCGATCTGTTCGAACCGGAAGAAACAATCGGCAAGATCTGGCATGCCTATGCCAGCCGGTTGCAGGAACCTGAGACACATGACGCCGCCACGGTCACGCTGGCCGAGGTCGAAAACCGTCTGGGGGTCTTTTTCCGTGGTCTTGGCGGCGGGCTCGCCGTCGAGATCAAAACCGCAAGCCCCATGGCCTCGGATCACCGCCTGTCGGTGAAACGGGCGCTGGGCACCTGGCGCGAGCGTGTTGCCCGCCCCAGTTTTGATGGCGAGGCGCTGCGCCTGCCTGAGAAGATCAACGACTTCCCGGCACGTGAGGCAAATGCCGCACTTTATTTCTGGCTTGCGGCCTCGGTGGCCCATGCGCCGGAACCTGTGCACGAAGAGGATGCGCTGCGGATGGATATCCTGATGCTGCGCGCCTCGGTCGAGATGACCCGCGAAACCCTGCGCGACTGTCCCGGCCTCAAGGGGTTTTATGAAACCCTGATTGATGCCTGCCGGACGATGCGCCCCTCTGTCACGCTTCCGCGTTACGAAGAGGCGTTGGAACAGGTGATTTTGCATCTTCTGGGGGGACCGGAGCCGAAAAGCAAAACCGGACGGGACCTTCTGACCCGGGTGCGTCAGCCCGATGCAGACCTGTCCGATCTCGGGGCTCCGCATGGATATCGCCCCTACCGCCCGGTGCCGCTCTGGCCTGACCTGCGCCCGCTGGCGCAACGTGGGACATCTGAGCGTCTTCCCGAAGCGGAAGAGCAGGGCAGCGGTTCGGATGCAAGTCAGGGCATGAAAAAGGCGCGCCGGTCCGAGAGTGACCTGGCCGAGCGCAAAGACAGCCTGATCCTGCACAAGTTCGAGGCCATCTTCTCATGGGTTGAGAACATGAACATGAACCGTCGTATTGAAGACGACGAGGATGACAATGCGAAACGCGCCGCGGATGATCAGGATGAACTGGCGTTGGGACAGGTGTCGAAGAAAACCGCCACGCGGTTGAAATTCCACCTCGACCTGTCGCCGGAAGATGCCGATCGTGAGCGGATCTCGGGTGAGCATATGTATCACGAATGGGACCACCGCAAATGCTGCTATCTGCCTGATCATTGCCGGGTTCTGTCCAGCCAGGCGGATATCAGTGAGGAACCGGCCGAGTTTTCGACCGATCCCGCGGCCCAGCGTCGTATCCGCGCGGTGAAACGCCAGTTCGAGGCGCTGCGCCCAAAACGCGTGATCTTGCCGCGTCAGCTGGAAGGGGATGAGCTGGATCTGGAAGCCGCGATTGCGGCGCAGGTAGAGCTGCGCGCGACCGGTCATGCTTCGGATCGGGTGTATCGTGCGGCCCGCACTCAGGACCGGGATCTGGCGATCTCGGTCCTGATTGACGTGTCGCGTTCAACCGAGGCCGCAATTGGCGACCGGTCCGTGATCGAGGTGGAGCGAGAGGCGCTTGCCGCCCTTGCCTGGGGTCTGGATGCCTGCGGTGATGATTTTGCGATCAACACCTTCTCGTCGCTGAAACGTGGCCGGGTCTATGTGCAAAGTTGCAAAGATTTTGACGACAAAATGGGCGCGGTGGTGGAGCAACGCATTGCGGGAGTAAACCCGGCCTTCTACACCCGCCTTGGGGCTGCGATGCGCCATGCGTCAAAAGGATTGGACGCTCGTCCGAACACCCGCAAACTTCTGTTGGTCATCACCGATGGCAAGCCCAATGACCTTGATCATTACGAGGGGCGACACGGGATTGAAGACAGCCGGATGGCGGTGCGCGAGGCGCGTCGCCTGGGGCAGGCGGTGCACGGGGTTGTGGTGGACCAGAAAGGCCAGGCCTGGGTGAACCGGATCTTTGGCTCCGACGGGTTTTCGATCGTGCCGGATGCCAATCGCCTGACCGCTGCCCTGCCTGAGATCTATCGGCAGATCACCGGGGGTGTAGCATGAGCCAAAGCCCTGCTTCGATGCCAGTGGGGGTGGAAACCGAACATCCGCTTGAGAAACTGCCAGGGGATCTGATGATCTGGGTCCTGATCGTCAGCGAGCTTTTGGTGTTCGGGGCCGGGCTGTTGGCCTTTCTGGGCGTGCGGATCATGGATCCCGTGGGTTTTGCGCAGGATCAGGATAGCCTGAACCGGGTCGCAGGAGCGGTGAACACAATTGTACTGATCAGCAGCGGGTTTTGCGCAGCACGCGCGGTGGCCAGCCCCGATCGGATGCGCCTCTGGCTCTCTGGGGCCATGCTGCTTGGCGTGGTGTTCCTGGTGGTCAAATATCTGGAATATTCAGCAAAGGCAGCCTTGGGTATTGGTATTGAAACCAGCCAGTTCTTCACGTTTTACTACCTGCTGACCGGGTTTCACGCGATGCATGTGGTGGCGGGGCTGGTGATCTTTGCCCTTGTGATGCGCTGGCCAAACCCCCGCAATCTGGAAGGGGCCGCCATGTTCTGGCACATGGTGGATCTGGTCTGGGTGCTGTTGTTCCCGATCATTTATCTGGTGAGGTGACATGTCCCATTCCGCACTGAACCGCGCTTATCTGATCTTGCTGGGCCTATCGGCTCTCACCGTGCTGCTGACCGAAATCCGCCCGCAGGCGGGGATGGGCTTTGTGGCAATGGTTCTGGCATTGTCCGGGCTGAAAGCGCGGATCATCCTGCTGGATTACCTTGGCCTTCGCGGTGCCGGAAGCTGGCAGCGCGGGTTCAACGCGTTTTTGATCCTGTTCCTGCTGGTGGCGTTCGGGCTTTACCTGGCCGCATAAAGCGGTCCGTCAGGCGCGACGCCCCCGGACCGGCAGGTCTTCGTCGTCTGATACGAAAGTCTTGAGCTGCATGATCTCGTTCACCCGAACCGCTTCGCGTTGCACCTCGACCCCGTGGGCACGCAGGTTTGCAAAGGACCGGGACAGGCTTTCCGGTTTCATGCCCAACCGCTTGGCGATCAGGATCTTGTCGTAAGGCAGCACAAAGGAACACGGTCCTTCGTCCACCGGGGCCAGAGAGATCAGGAAGGTGGCCAGACGTTGCGCGCCGGTCAGCGCCTTCAGGTTCTCGATCTCCATCACCAGTTCGTGCAGGTGGCTGAAGGTCGAGCTGAGCATCGCGACCGCCAGTTCGGGTTCGGTGCGCAGGGTTTCAAATACGATGTGGGTCTCGACCTGCAACAGGACGCTGTCCTGAACCGCCTCGACCGTGACCGGGTATTTTCCACCTTTCAGCGCGATGGCTTCGCCAAAACTGTTGCCTTCGGGATAAACCGCCACGACAACTTCGTCCCCACCCGGGGTGATCCGGGTCAGTTTCACGCACCCTTTCAGAACCACATACATGTAGTTGGCCGGGTCGCCCTGCACAAACAGCGTGTTGCCGCGCGGACAGGATGTCTTGTGGCACTTCTTCAAAAGGCCCTGCAACATATCGTCCGGCACATTCGCGAACAGCACGGATCGCTTGGTCATCTTGAGTTCGGCTTGGCTCAGCAAAAACTTGCCTCCTGGCGGGTTGGGTCAAAACGTCTCACCTGGCACTAACTACAACTTAGCTTATTTTCTCCGCTTTGACGAAGATCAAGCCGTATTTTTCGGTCGTTGGGTAAACTGCAGGGAAATTATGACGGAGGAAAGTCATGAAATTCGCGCGAACACCCCTTGTTTTTTTGGCCCTTTCAGGACCGGCAATGGCGCACCATGATAAAACCCCCCTGCGTGAAGCGGTGATTGATGGTCACTCGCATGCTGTGGGTGGGGCAACCATTTGGCTTGCGGCGGCGGTTGTGGCCATGGTTGTGGCGCTCTACGCCGTGCAGAAAGTGGTATTCCGCAAGCGCGAGGAGTGATCATGGAAAGCTCTGGAAACGGAGACGGCCGCTGGCCGGTCTGGCTGCTATCGCTGGTCAGCTATCCGTTCATGGTCGGGGCCGTGGCAACCAATGTCTTTTTTGCCAGCCTGATCGGTCAATCCGCAGGTTGGGAAACCGTTATTGCACCAATCCCGTCGATCCTGATTTCACTTGTGCTGGGTATCCCTGCGGCCTGGATCACGGGCCGCTGGTTCCGCGCGAAAATTGACGAGGCCGAAGGCTATTCCGACGACGAGGGCTGACCCATGAGCATCGCCAAGAAAGCGCGGGCTCAAAGCCTGGATGAGTTGCGTAAAACCTTCGGAGATCAAGAGGTTGCGGAAGAGGGGCGGCGCGATGCGGTGACCTCTCTCTTTGATCGAATCGCCCCGCGCTACGATCTGATGAATGACCTGATGAGCTTTGGCACCCATCGGATGTGGAAAGCTGTGATGGTGCGCGTGGCGCTGCGCAAACTTGCCGGGATCAACGGCCCCTTGGTCGATTTGGCGGGGGGAACTGGGGACATTGCAATCGCGGTCAAAAACGCCTCGCCCGATCGCGACGTGATCGTGGCTGATGCCAGTTCCGGAATGCTCGAACAGGCCCGTGCGCGGGCCGGGGACCGGCTGGGATATCTGCATGCGCCAGCCGAGAACCTGCCATTCGAAGATCATTCCATTGCGGGCATCACCCTGGCGTTTGGGTTGCGCAACATGACCCATCCCCGTCAGGCCCTGGAAGAATGCGCCCGCGTGTTACAGCCGGGCGGCAGTCTGGTTTTGCTGGAGTTTTCAAAACCGGCCGGATGGTTCGCCCCGCTTTATGGCATCCATTCCCGTTACGTCATTCCCGCCCTTGGCAGTCTGGTGGCGCGCGACAAAGGTGCGTATTCCTATCTTGTTGAATCGATCCGCCGCTTTCCGGAAGGGGGGGCGATCACCCGTGAGCTGCAGGCGGCAGGTTTTGCGGTTACCGAATTGCGCTCGTTCATGTTTGGCGTGGCGCGCATGCATGTGGCAGAGGTGAGATGAGCAGCGTTTCCCCCATCGCAGACCCTGTTGTCGCGCGGCTTCAGGCCCTGCCGCGGCCGCTTTTATGGGTCATCGCTGCGCGGGTAAAAACTCTGAGCCTGTCTTTGGTGCCGGTCCTGGCCGGTAGCTGGATGGCGGCCGGTTCCGGGGCCTGGCGCCCGGATGTGGCGCTGGCCGCCGGTGGTGCGTCTGCGGCGATCCAGATCGGAACCAACCTGTGGAATGATGCGGCTGATGCGGCAAGCGGTGTGGATGGACCCAATCGTCTGGGACCGCCAAGATTGACGTCGATGGGTCTGCTGGAGGCCGTGCAGGTGCGCCGGGCTGCGGCCGGAGCCTTCGGGATCGCCGGGCTGTTGGGGCTTTACCTCGCGCTATTAGGGGGCTGGCCGATTGTGGTGATCGGTGTGATGTCGCTTGCGCTGGGCTTTTTCTATTCGATGGGCCCGCGCCCCTTGTCCGGCACCCCGTTGGGTGAGCTGTTGGTGGTGGCCTTCTTTGGCGTTGTTGCTGTGGCAGGGACCACCTATCTGCATGGTCAGCCAGTCACGGGGGACGTGCTGTTTCTTGGGGCGGTGGTTGGGCTTCCCGCTGCGGCGATCTTGCTGATCAATAATCATCGGGATCGCGAAACAGATTACCTTGCCGGACGGCGGACGCTGGCGATTCTGATCGGACCGGCCCTGTCGCGCGCGACTTATGTGATGCTCTTGGCGTTGACCGTGTTCGGTGCGTTTGCCTTTGCCCCCTGCACGATTGCGCTTGTGCCGGTGGTGGTGTTGGCCGGGATCTTGTCATTTCTGATGATGAAAACGCCGGTGTCTTCGGCTTTGAACCGGTTGATTCCCGGCACCGCCCTGTTTCAGCTTCTGGTGCTGCTGGCGGTTGTCGCGGGGCGGGTCTTTTGCGGATAATCCCGCCCGCGCGTGGTGTTCAGAGAACGTCTCCGGTCACTGTGCCATCATGGCGCCGGGACCTTTGATCGGCAGTTTGACCACGACATCTCCAGCCGTTTCGAAGCTCAGGGTCGCTTCCAGCATCTCGCCTTCCACCAGTTGACCGTTCAGGTCGATACACATCAGGTGAAAGCTGCCCGGTTCAAGCTTGACCGACCCGCCGGCGGGCACGTCGATTGCTTCGACCTGACGCATACGCATGACGCCATTGTCGTGAATATGGGTGTGCAGCTCCGGGCGGTTGCAGGAGGGAGAGGTGAAGGCAATCAGGCGATCGGCCGCTCCTTTTGAGGTGATGGTCATGAAGCCCACCCCGGCCTTGGCCATCTTAGGAGAGGCGCGGCTGAATCCACCAGAAATCTCCAGATTGTCGGTGGCAACATCTTCGGCAAAAACAGGGGGTGCAATCACGAAACACGCCGCAACAGAGGCGGCGATCAGCGAGCGGAAATCCATAGGAAACGGTCCTTTGTTTCACGGGTAAAGTATACCCAATCGTATTCGCATTTCATTTTTTATTCTTAACATATATCAAGGTGGACCTCGCGGGTTCGTGATCAAAAGGCGGTGGACCGGTCACCGGGCATCGGTTCAGGCGTGCCGACTACACGCGCTCACTGCCCGGACATGAGGACGCAAAATGATCAGCAATATTCGCAAGCGCTTTGGCGCCACAGCGAGCGTCGTCACCCTGGGACTTGCAATGGGGACCAATGCGGTCACCGCTGAGTCTCTGGACGAGGTGATGGAACGCCGCGGTCTTTCACAAAAAGACCTGTTGGCCGCCGCAAAAACATATACGCCGACCGGGGGGCGCGACGAGTTTATCGTATTTTCCTCGGGTGGTCAGTCCGGTCAGGTGATGGTTTATGGTGTTCCGTCGATGCGTATTCTCAAATACGTATCCGTGTTCACCCCGGAACCCTGGCAAGGCTATGGATTTGACGAAGAATCGAAAGCCATTCTAGAAGCCGGCAAAGTTGATGGCCGCGAGATTCACTGGGGTGATACCCACCACCCGGCCATTACCGAAACCAACGGTGATGTGGACGGGGAATACCTGTTCATCAACGACAAATCCGCCCCGCGTGTGGGTGTGATTTCGCTGCATGACTTTGAAACCCAGCAGATTGTTGTGAACCCGATCCTGCAATCCGAGCATGGCGGCACCTTTGTGACCCCGAATTCGGAGTATGTGATCGAAGCCGCCCAATACCCGGGTGTGCTGGGCCGTGGTTTTGCGCCGCTGTCGCAGTTCAACGAGAAATTCCGTGGTGCTGTCACCTATTGGAAATTTGACCGCGAAGCTGGCCGCATCGACGAAGGCAAATCCTTCTCGATCGAACTTCCGCCTTATTCGCAAGACCTTTCAGACGCCGGTAAGCTGGTGTCGGATGGCTGGTCGTTCACCAACTCGTTCTGTGCGGAACGCTATGTTGGCGGCATCGAATCGGGCCGCCCGCCGTTTGAGGCCGGGTGTTCGCAAGCCGACACCGACTATCTGCACGTCATCAACTGGAAAAAAGCCGAAGAGGTTTATAAAGCCGGTAAAGTTGGCATGATCAACGACCACCCGGTCATCTCGATGCAAACTGCCATCGACGAAGGTCTGGTCTATCTGATCGCAGAACCGAAATCGCCGCACGGTGTGGACGTGTCGCCCGACGGTAAATTCATCGTTGTTGGTGGTAAGCTTGACACCCAGGCGTCGGTTTACTCGTTTGAGAAAATCATGGCTGCTGTAGACGCCAAGAAATTCGCAGGCGTTGACCCTTACGGCATTCCGATCATCGCGATGGAAGACGCCATTCACGTTCAGGTTCCGCTGGGTCTTGGCCCGCTGCACAACCAGTTCGACAGCAAAGAATGCGTTGTCTACACCTCGCTTTACGTGGACAGCCAAGTTGCGAAATGGGACTACTGTGAAGGTAAAGTCCTCGATAAAATCTCGATCCACTACAACATCGGTCACCTTGTGGCGATGGAAGGCGAAACGGTTAACCCGAAGGGTAAATACCTGATCTCGCTGAACAAGCTGGCAATTGACCGGTTCAACCCGGTTGGTCCTCTGCACCCGCAGAACCACCAGCTGATCGACATCTCCGGCGACAAGATGGAGCTGCTTTATGACATGCCGGTTCCGCTGGGCGAACCCCACTACGCAACCGCCATTTCGGCTGAAAAGCTGAAGCCGCTGGTTCGCTACCGCTACGGCACCAACTCCCGCACCGGCGGCAAGCACGTCGGCGCAGTACGTCCGGGTCAAGAGCGCATCGAGCGTGATGGCACCAACGTGAAGGTCTACATGACTGCGATTCGCTCGCACTTCACTCCGGAAATCATCGAAGTGAACGAAGGCGACACTGTTGAGTTCATCATCACCAACTCTGAGCGTGCTCAGGATGAAACCCACGGTTTCTCGGTTTCGACCTTCGACGTGAACCTCTCGCTGGAGCCGGGTAAAACCGCAACTGCGAAGATCCACGCTGACAAACCGGGTGTGTTCTCCTTCTACTGCACCGAGTTCTGTTCGGCTCTGCACCTCGAAATGCAAGGTTACCTGGTTGTGAAACCGGAAGGCTTTGTGGAAGAGAACGCAGAACTGGCCGAAGGCACCACCTATGGTCAGGCCGACTATGACAAGCAGTTCGCTGTGAATATGGAAACCCAAGCCGTCATCGACAGCGTGGTTGCCTATATCACTGGCCGCAACTTCAAAGACTTCCCCGAAGTTGTGTCGCTTGTTGAAGACGCCACCGACCAGCTGGGCTTTGCTGCAGAAGCACAAGCCAAAGCCGAAGAGCTTGCCAAAGCCGAAGACTGGCAGGATGCAACGCTCTGGGCCGGCCAATGGTGGCAGTATCAGGTGAAAGCCGCTGACATCGGTCTGCGTGCGAAAAACTTCCTGGACGAAAACGGTGCAGTGAAGGTCGAGTGATCTTTACCCCATGACAGGCAAGGGGGCGGCGTTCTGCGCCGCCCCCATTCCCCCGAAACCAACATCAGGATAGACCGTTATGCGCGCTCTTATTTCCGCATTCATCCTTGGCATCGCCGGGACCATGGCCGCCCCTGCACTGGCGCAGGACGATGCCCTTAAAGCCGGCAAACGGGTCTATATGACCAAGACATGCCTGGCCTGCCATGGCCGCAACGGTGCCAAACCGATCATGTCTTACCCAGCCCTGGCTGGCCAAAACGAAAAATACCTGATCTCGCAGCTTGAGATCATCAAAGAGGGTGGTCGTGTTGGCACGATCGACGAAGCCACCGGGCACCCTTACATCAAGGGCATGGCTGATATCATGCACCTTCTTGACAAGAATGACATCAAGGCCGTCGCCAAATATCTGGCTGCCCAGGATCCGGCAGCCCCCGAAGTTCTGGATCCGGCACCGGATGCGGCAACCCTGGAAGAAGGGGCTGCGGCTTATAAACGTCTGGGCTGCAAATCCTGCCACGGTGCGGATGGCACCAAGGCTTCGAACAAGGCCTATCCGATCATTGCCGCTTTGGATCGTGACTATCTGGTGCGCCAGATGACCGAGATGCGCGACAAGGTGCGTACCTCTGGCAAAGCCAAACTGATGTTCGGCGTGATCAAACGTGCCTCGGACGAAGATATCGCGGCAATCGCAACCTGGCTTAGCCAGAATGAACGCCCAAGCAAATAACCTGAAAGGAAGCGCGACATGAAAAAAGCAGTTACAGCAATTTTCGCCGCCGCCCTGGCGCTGGGCGCCACGGCTGCCATGGCGGATGAAAGCCACACCCCGGCAGATGGCTGGAACCAGGGGGGCGGTGAACAGGACGAAGCCCTTGGTCTGGAACCGGATCTGGAAAACGGTCTTTATGTGTATGAGGTCTGCTCGGCCTGTCACCAGTTGAATGGCTGGGGTCTGACCGACGGGACCTTCCCGCAGATCTCGGGTCAGCACCCGAACGTGATCATCAAGCAGCTCGCTGACATTCGCGCGCTGAACCGTGACAACCCGACCATGTACCCGTTTGCCCTGCCGCAGGAAATTGGCGGATCGCAGTCGATTGCAGACGTGGCGGCCTATATCTCGAAACTGCCGATGAACCCGAACCCGGGCGTGGGCGCAGGGGATGATCTGGAGCACGGTGAGAAGCTTTACAAAGAAAACTGTGTGCGCTGTCACGGCGACAATGGCGAAGGCTCGAACGAGAAGTTCTACCCCGCCATTTACGGCCAGCACTACAACTATCTTGTGCGCCAGTACAACTGGATCAAAGAAGGTAAACGTCGTAACGCCAACCCGGATATGGTGAAACAGATCGAATGGATGACGGAACGCGATACCAAGGCCGTTCTGGACTATGTCAGCCGTCTGAAGCCGCCTGCAGAGATGGTTGGTGATCCTGACTGGGTCAACCCGGACTTTGACTGGTAAGTAAAACGGACGGGCGGCCAAGCGTTCGCCCGAACCTTCCTGAAGATATGCCAAAAGGCACGCACCGATGACCAACACCCAAAAAGACCGCCGTGGTATTGTCTACCGCGTGCTTACCGTTCTCGCCGTCGCTTTGATTGGCGCGTCTTTTTTCTCGCCCGGTTGGTGGGTTTCGCTGACCGCCCCGAACTATCCAGAAGCCACCTTCCCGCAGGGGATCCGCATCCTGTTCCACATGGATTCGGTGCAAAACGGATGTGAAATCCGGGACAGCCAGGAGGTGCGTGAAACCGAAGCGCTGGATTGTGTGCATGAGATGGACACGATCAACCACTATGTCGGCATGTACCCGATTGCCTCGGGTGGTCCGGTTGAAAAAGCATTTTCACCCTTCCTGTTCACCATGCTTGGTGTGATGGCCCTGACCTTTGCGGCCCCCGGTCGCATCCCGCGTATGGTGGTTGCCGTCGGCGGGTTCGGGGCAGTGGCCGCCTGGATGACGCTTGCGATGTATGGCGAAAATGGCATCCGGCTGACGACAACCAACTATCTTGAGGGGATGGTGGTCTCGCTTGGTCAGGATGCCAGCGACAGCACGTCCTCATCGCATTTGCCGCCCATCGTGCAGATGCTGAAAGAATCGCTTGAGGAAAGCGAACGGGACGAGGCGCAGGCGATTGCCGAAGGGGATGAGCGCGAGCTTTTGATTGCCACGCTGAAATATGCCTATGAGACCGAGCAGAAGAAGATCCCCTCTTACAAGCGTGAAGAGTGGAATGGGTCGATCATGCAGGTGTTCAAGTGGCATTACGCAAAATCCCTGGCCCGCTGGTTCAACGAACCTGAACGTAATGATCCCCTGGTGCGCACCATGGATGGTGTTGCCCAAATCCTTTATGCTGCTGTCATGGCTTTCATGGCCCTGATGGTGTTGGCAGCCTGGTCGGTGCGGTCCATTTTCCACTGGATCCTGATCATTGCGCCGATGGTATTGCCGGTAGGGTTCCTGGCGGAATATGCCGGATGGCTCTGGTGGTATGGTCACAGCCTGAATGAAATGGGGGCGTTCACCCTGAAGCCCTTCATGCCCACCGTGTTCGGGGATGGTAAAGTGGCCCAGTTCACCACCCATTCCTATCCTGCCACCGGGTTCTTCCTGATGCTGGGGGCCTCCGTCTTGTTGTTGCTGGCGGCCCTGATCCGGTTGAAGCAGGTGCGTCTGGCCGGACCGGGCGCTGCGAAGATGTAACCTTAATAAGGATAAGAGCAATGCCACGTATCCGTTCCCAAAGGCGTTTCGGCTCTCAATCCGCTCAGTATAAGACCGAAGCGCCGGTAAGGCCTGAAAACCCTGCCGGTGTTTCGCACCCAAACGCTGTCGCTGATTTGGTTCGCAACATTTTTTCGGCACTGCTGATGGTGCTGGCCCTCACCCTGTGGGCGGGCGCTGCCATGGCCAATACCCTGCAGGACATGATCGACGCCGCCCCTGATGGCGCCGAGATTGTGCCTCCTGCGGGTGTATATACCGAACAGATCGTTCTGACCCGCCCCATCACAATCGATGGGCGCGAAGGGGTTGTGATTGATGGTGGCGGAACCGGCACCATTGTCACGATCGAAACCGATGGGGTTACACTCAAGAACCTCAAGCTGCAGAACTCTGGCCGACTGCACAACAAAATTGACGCCGGCCTTCGCATCAATGGCAGCTTCAATGCGATCCGGGATGTGACCATCGAAAATGCCCTTTTTGGCATCGACATGAACCAGGCGAACAACAACGTGATCCGCCGGGTTCATATCAGCTCCAAGGACATGTCGATGGGGCTGCGTGGCGATTCGATGCGGATCTACTATTCAAACAACAACAAGGTGGAAGACAGCGAGATCAGTGACGCCCGAGATATCGTGATCTGGTATTCCGAAGGCAATGTTTTCCGCCGCAACAAGATCAGCGACAGCCGGTATGGCATCCATTTCATGTATGCGCATAAGAACATTGTCGAAGATAATGAGATCTCGGATTGCGTGGTCGGCGTGTTCCTGATGTATGCCAATAACACGGTGGTGCGGAACAATCAGATCCTGCGCGCCTGGGGGGCCTCCGGTGTTGGTGTCGGCTTCAAGGAAAGCTCGGGGGCGCAGATCGACAGCAACAATATTGTCGGCAATGCCACCGGGATTTATCTGGACCCGTCGCCCTGGGACCCGGATATGGACAACTATTTCACCGATAACGTGATTGCCTATAACGGGATCGGAATTGAGTTTCACACCGACTGGACCGGCAATCACTTCCAGCGCAACGCGATGATGTCGAATTTCACTCAGGTTTCCGTGCGCGGGCGTGGGACCGCCCTGCGGGAGGGCTGGGAAGGCAACTACTGGGACGATTACGCTGGGTTCGACAAGGATGCGGATGCCAGGGGTGACGTGCCTTACGAGATTTACAACTACGCCGACCGGATCTGGATGGAAGTGCCCGATGCGTCGTTTTTCCGGGGGGGATTGGCCCTGGCGGCGCTGGATTTCGTGGAACGGCTTGCCCCATTTTCCGAACCGCGCCTTCTGGTGCGCGAACAGGTCCCTATGATGGATAAATCCTCTGGCCAGATATTGGCCGAAGCCGCGGAAGACGCCCAGCCGAAATCCGCTTTGGAGATGTTGATGCAATGACACAGGACACACCCCAGGCCCAGCCGCAGAAACCTGCGAAAAAAAGACTGACCCGTCGTGAGCTTGAACGGCGCCGGATGCTGGTGCGGTCAGGTGCCGCTGGTGTGGCGGCCGTGGCGGCAGGTCTTGTAGGATGGTATCCGGTGGCGGCCCAGGTGCATGACCGCCTGCGTCCCCCCGGAGCGATCCCCGAGGATGAGTTCCTGGCGGCCTGTATCAAATGCGGACAATGCGTGCAGGTGTGCCCGGTCGAGGCGATCAAGCTGGCGGATGGCGATGAGGGCTATGGTCTTGGTGTGCCCTATATCGACGCCCGCGGGCAGGCCTGTGACTTCAGCTGTGACGCTGTGCAATGTGTGCTGGCCTGCCCGACCGGCGCGCTGTCGCATGATATTGCGACCAAGGAAGAGGTCTCGATCGGGTTTGCCCGACTGGCGGATCCCGCCGCCTGTCTCGCCATGCAGGGGCTTGGCTTTGAAGGTCATGCCCGCGGGCAGGATTTCGAAGGGCTGCTGCGCTATCGCGAGATCGACCGCTGGACCCCGATCAAAGTGGCCGACCACCCCTATGATCTGGAACTGTGCGACCTTTGTGTGCGTGAATGCCCGATCGAGGATGCCATTTACCTCGAACCGCTTTCGGATGCCCCGGATGAAAAGCGTCACCAACCGATCGTTACGGATAAATGCGTCGGTTGCGGCACCTGTGAAATGATGTGCCCGACCGAACCGGCGGCCATCGTGATTGATACGGAGCTGAGTCTGGAACGCCAGAAAGGAGCGGTCTCATGAGCATGAAATGGTATCTGCATAAGCTCGCCATGATGTTTGGGGCTGAAAGCCGCCGCCCCACCAAAGACGAAGAGACTGACGCCGCGCGGGAGATGAAAAAACATCAAAAAACGCCGGAACAGGCACAGATCCGCAAAGATCTGATTGCGCATGAGCTGGAATATCCGGTGGTGAACCGGAAGTGGAAATATGCGCGCTGGACCTCGATCATCGTGATCAATGTGATGTTCATCGTGTCCTTTGCCTGGGATGTGCAGCTGGTCGAAGGGGCCTTGACCGCGTCCCGTTTCCTTGGCTTCCACATGGCTGATCCCACGGCTGCCATGCAGGTCATGCTGGCGTTTAAAGAGGTGATGTTGAACCTCTTGATCGGCACGGTGACCGTGGTGATCATCTGGTGGTTCTTTGGCGGGCGTGCCTTCTGTTCCTGGGCCTGTCCCTATCACCTTCTGGCGGAATGGGCCGAGGCGGTTCACCTGTTTCTGGCCAAGCGCGGCTGGGTCAAGGATCACCCGTTCCATCGCGGAATGCGCGTGGTCTTGTGGTTTGTGTTCATGGGGCTGGCGCTTGTGTCTGGTTATACCGTGTTTGAATATATCAACCCGGTTGGTATCGTATCACGCGCGCTGATCTACGGCCCGACGCTGGCCATCCTCTGGGTCGTGTTCCTGCTGTCGATTGAGATCTTTTTCTCGCGCCGGTTCTGGTGTCGGTATGCCTGCCCGATGGGTCTCACGTATGGGGTGATTGGCACGGCTGCACCGATCCAGATCAAATACGAGCTCGACAAATGTGTGCATGAAGGGGAATGCCGGGCGGTGTGCCTCGTGCCGCATGTGCTGGACATCACCAAGATGGGCTATGCGCAGGACACCGAGGAATATATTGCGCCGGATTGCACCCGTTGCGGCCTGTGCGTTGACGCCTGTCCGCAAGGTGCGCTGAGCTTCAAGCTGCGTGGCTTGGACAACATTCTTTAACGAGAGGTCCTCATGGGCATGATTCGTATCAACAAGCTGACCAAACGGTTCGAGAAACGGGCTGTTCTGGATGAGCTGACCCTGTCGATCAAAGCCGGTGACCGGATTGCGCTTATCGGGTCGAACGGGGCAGGGAAAACAACACTGTTTCGGTGCCTGCTTGGTCATTACCGCTTTGCTGGCGGGATTGCGTTTGATGGCGCAGGCAAGGGGCGTCGCGATCTTGATATGCTGTCGCGGGTCGCTTTTGTGCCGCAGATGCCGCCCCCCCTGCGGATGCCGGTGGGGGAATTGCTGGCCTTTTCGGCCAAGGGATCGGCGGCGGACCCGGTCAAGATGGATATGATTGCCGGGGAAATGGGCATTGATCTGAAAGAGATCGCTTCGCGCCCGTTTTACCGGCTGTCTGGCGGGCAGAAACAAAAGGTCCTTGTGACCATTGCGCTGGCGCGCCCGGCGGATCTGCTGATCTTTGACGAACCCGCTGCCAATCTCGACCCGGCCGCGCGGGCGGTGTTCATTGACCTTCTGGCCGAACGCCGGGATGCCTCGATGCTGATTGCATCCCACCGGCTGGAAGAGGTGGCGCCGCTGGTGAACCGGGTGATCGAGCTTGACCGTGGTCAAGTGGTGCTTGACGACAGTGTGGTAGACAGGCTCAAGGCCGGGCAATTCCGTTCCTGTCGTATCGGCCTGGCGGACCCACATCCCACTTTTGCAAGCGCGCTTGCGGAATGGGGGTTTGTCACCGCGGACAACACCCTGTTCGAGGGGCAGGTTCCTGCGGGCGACACGCTGCGGTTTTTGGGATTGCTCAGTCGATATGCAAGTCTTGTGGACCGTCTGTCGCTGGAAACGGACGGTTCAGACAACGTCTAGGAAAAGGACCGCGCCATGTGCCGTTGTTCGCAAAATCATTCCCGACGAGCCGTGTTGGCGATGCTTGTTGCCACGCCGGTTGTCGCTGCCTGCAAGCCAAAGAACGAGGGGCCGGAGCCCATTCGCTGGGGGCGTGAAACCTGTGAGATTTGCGGCATGATCATCTCGGATCCCCGCTACGGCGCCGAGGTGCGCGGTGGGCCGGACCGGCGTCTGGTCAAGTTTGATGACATTGGCGATGCGGTGCACTGGCTGGACATGCAGGACTGGAAAGACCAACCTGATGTTGAGTTTTGGGTGATGGACAGCAATAACGGCGAAGATTGGCTTGATGCCCGCACGTCTTATTACCACCCGGACACCGTCAGCCCGATGGATTACGGGTTTGCCGCCGTTCCAAGTGCCGAACCGGGCGCGGTTCGTTTTGAGGATATGGTGAAAACGGTAAAGGCGCGCGGCCTGTCAAGCCGTTGCCTGCCTGTGGAAGAGATCGCATCATAATGACAAAACCCATTCGTACCTCTTTGGGGCAAATGCTTCGGCTTGAGCTCCAGGAAAGCCTGCGGTCGCGCTGGTTCCATTTCTACGCCGCTGTGACCATCGGTCTTATGCTGCTGCTGATCTTTACCGGCGTGTCAGAGAGCCGGGTGCTTGGCTTTACCGGGCTGTCCCGCCTGCTGGTCACCTATATTCAGATCACGATGGCGGTGTTGCCATTGTTTATCATCGTGGTCACGGCGCGCTCCATGGTCGGGGATCGTGAGGCGGGCAATCTTGAGTATATGTTGGCCTTTCCCATCGGTCTGGGCACATGGTTCTGGGGCCGGTTTCTGGCCCGGCTGGCGCTTATTCTGGTCCCTGTCCTGATGGCACTGGTGATTGCAGCCCTGTTTGGCGCAATGAAGGGGCATGAGATCCCCTGGCGCCATGTTGGTCTCTATTCCGGCCTGACAGCCGCCTTGGCGACGTGTTTTCTGGGGTTGGGTTTCCTGCTGTCATCCCTGTCGCGATCCACAGAAATTGCGCTGGGTGCAAGCCTTCTGATCTGGTTGATGCTGGTGGCGCTCTTGGACCTTCTGTTCCTGTCGATCCTGATCAAGGCGCAGTTTATCCCCGAGTTCGTGATTGGCATCGCGCTGGCCAACCCGCTGCAAAGTTTCCGCACCGCTTCCATGATCCTGTTTGATCCGCAACTGATCCTGCTGGGGCCGGCAAGTTACGTGATCTTGGATAATTTCGGTGTGGTGGGATATGTGCTCTGGGCGCTGAGTTACCCGACCGCATTGGGGCTGATCTTTGCGGGGCTCGGCTTCTGGCGGTTCAGCCGATCAGACCTGGTCTGACATCCATGGGAAAACAACAGTCAAAATGACAGTCAAAAGGGGCGCTCAACCGCCCCTTTTTTAATTTGAAAACTCAGATTTCAAGCGAGTTCAGCCAGGTTAGGGTCTTTTCATCATCCCAGATCGCCTCACCTGCAATGGTAAAGCGCAACACGCCTTCCGGGTCCAGAATGGCCGTGGTGGGCAGTCGGGACAGGCCCAGCGTGGCGTCAAGGTTTTCACCATCACCCATGTAGACCGGCAGATCCGTCACGTTGATCTCATCAAGGAATTTCCGCACGAAATAGGGGCCACGCCAATCGAACGCCAAGGGAAGAAGGCGCACGCGTTTGTGGTCCAACTGCCGGTTCATCCGGGCAATTGAGGGCATTTCGTTGCGGCATTGCTTGCACCAGGGCGCCCAGAAGCTCAGCAATGTCCAACTGCCCAGCCAGTTGGCAATATCGACAGGCTGTTTGTCCTCATCCTTGATTTTCAGGGCAAGGGCGGAGGGGCCGTTCTCAACCGTTTGCGCAAGATCTGCTGCGAAGGGCAGTGGGGTGCCCACTGCGCCCTTATCCGCAAAGGCCGGGCTGGCCATACTCGCGGCCAACCCCAGCAATGTATGACGGCGGCTCAGCTTCATTGCATTTCACGCGCCGAGCGCATCGCGGCTTCGATATAGGCCTGGATCTTTTCTTCGTGCATCCCGTGCGGGAAGCGTTTGATCAGGCTGCCATCGGGGGCCACAAAGGCGATCGAGGCGGTGTGATCAACACCGTAATCTTCCGGATGTTCCGGGTCTGGCACGTAGAACTCATATCTTGCGTTGAATGCTTTTACCATGTGATCGGTATAGGCTTTGGGGCCGCGCAGACCGATGATACGCTCATCGAAAAAGGCGAGGTATTCGCGCAGTTTCTCGGGGGTGTCGCGTTTCGGATCGACGGTGACAAACAGAACCGCAAGCCCCTCGATATCTTCAGGGCTCAGCTTTTCCATCACATTGGCGATGGTCGACAGCGACGTCGGGCAGACATCCGGGCAGCTCATATACCCGAAATAGATCATCACGAACTTACCCTGAAGATCCTCATCCTTGACGATGTTTCCATAGGTGTCTTCCATCAGATAGCGACGGCGCACAGGTTGATCATCCTGAGAGGTATCTGCAGGCAGGTTGGTATCTGCCAGGGCGGGCAGGCTCAGCCCAAGAGAGGCCAGCGATGTGGTGATAAGAAAGGAACGGCGGTTTTGCATTGTGGTCTCCAGTTTCCGTTTCTGATTAGCGGTTCAGGCCGTCGAAAACCTTGATATTTGTCATGATGGGCGCGCAGTTTACCCGTAAAGTGAAACGAAACATGTTCACAGAAAGGGATGGGTGATGACGGAACTGCTGGCGAAACTTTTGCCTTTGGGGTTGGCGCTTTTGATGCTGGTGGTCGGTCTGCGCCTGTCCCCGCGCGATTTTGCCGTGGTCTTTCGAAATCCCAAGGCGCTGGGCATCGGATTGCTGGTGCAGATGGTGACCTTGCCGGTTTTGGCCTATCTGCTTGGCCAGGCGTTGGGCCTGTCCCCCGTCATGCAGGCGGGGCTGGTGCTGGTGGCGGCGGCGCCCGGCGGTGTGACCTCAAACTACATTGCCCATCTGGCCCGCGCGGATCTGGCCCTTTCGACGGGGATGACACTTGTCACGACCCTGCTTGCATCAGTCTCTATTCCAGCCGTTCTTGCCTTTTTTGACGTGGCTGGATTTTCGGGAATTGCCAGTATCGCCAAGCTGAGTGGCGCCATGCTGGCAGTGTCGATTGTGCCGATGCTTTTGGGCATGGGATTGGGGGCCGTTTCCCGGGTTTGGCAGACGCGTTTCGCCCGTGTGCTGGAGCCGGTGGCCAAAGCCATCTTTGCGGCGATGGTTCTGGCAACCTTTGTGCAGAACTGGGGACCGATGCAGGACAATCTGGCCGAAGTCGGAATGGCCGTGGTCGCGCTGAACCTTGGCGCCCTGGCGTTGGCTGCGATGGCGGCCCGTGCGGCAAACCTTGGCTGGTCGCAGGCGCGCGCCATCATGGTCGAGGCGTCGTTGCAGAACGTGGCCGTGGCCATGTTTGTCGCTGGTTCCGTTCTGGCCCAACCTGCCTTGATGGTGCCCGGGCTGCTCTATGCCGTGATGATGAATATCAGTGCGGTGGTGCAGATCTATCTGGGACAAAAAGAAGGGGCAGGCGTGCCAGCCTGATCCGCAAAACAAAAAGCCCCGCAAATTGCGGGGCTTTCCACGTGACATCAACTTGGATCAGATGCTTTCGTCGATCCAGGATTGCAGTGCGGCCTTCGGTGCGGCGCCCACTTTGTTTGATACAACCTGACCATCCTTGAACAGGAACAGGGCCGGAATACCGCGCACACCCAGCTGAGACGGAGAATTCGGGTTTTCGTCCACGTTCACCTTGGCGATTTTCACCTTGCCTTCATATTCGGCTGACAGCTCTTCCAGTGCCGGACCGATCTGCTTGCACGGACCACACCATTCAGCCCAGAAATCCACCACAACGGGGATGTCGGAATTGCGCACTTCTGCGTCAAAAGTGGCGTCGGTAACGGCAACAGTAGCCATGTCATATCTCCTGAGAATTCGAGTTGGCCCTGAACCTATGGAGCCGCCCCGCCAACGTCAAGGCGCCGATATGCCTCCTCCAGCAAGTTGGGGTCAAGCGGCATCAGTTTTGCGTGATGGGTCCACAGGATCGCGGCCTCAATGCTGTGCTGTGGATAGATCTGCAAAAGCGCTGCCCGATAGGCTGCCATCTGCCGTAATACCCCTTCGGGCGTGTCGGCTGCAGACGCTGGTACCACCCGGTTTGACTTGAAGTCGATCACGGTGACGGTGTGCTCGGTCACGATCAACCGGTCGATAATGCCATACAACACCCGGTCATATCCGGGCAGCGGGGCGGTCACCTCAACCTCGGCAAGTGTGTCGGGTGTGAAAATATGTGCCAGTTCAGCCGAGGTCAAAACCCCTCGCGCCTCGCTCAGGATTTCTGCAATGTCTTCAGGCGGGGCAATGTCGTCCCCGGTGGCCAGAAGGGTTTGGGCGTATTCGGTCCAGAGAGAGGGTGCATAACTCGGCAGATGCTCCAGCAACAGATGGATTTGCCGACCGCGTTGCTTGGCGCTTTCTTCGTCGAGTTCCGCCTGATTAGGGTCGAAAATGGCTTTCGCTCCCCCCAGATCGGAAGGCGAGACCAGAGGCAGTTCCTCTATGGGAAGCTTTGCGGGTTCCGTCGCCCATTTCGGCAAGCTGTCTGCCACTTCGATCTGGGGTGCTGGTTTTGTTTGCGCCGCCGCTTGGGCAGGCCAGAGCCCGAGTTCGAACCTGCGGAAACTGTTCTCGCCCAAATCGACAATCGTGCCGCCTGCACGCTCCATGGCCTCGGTGGCGATATTGTACCACTCGGTTGGTGCTTTCCCGATTGTCCCGGTGGCGGCCAGAATAAGCCACTGCTCCGCGCGGGTCATTGCCACGTAAAGCAGGCGTGTGGCCTCTTCTTCCTGAGCCTGGCGATCGCGCGCCAAGGCGGCCTCAACCGCTGTTGTGCGATCTGTCGTCGACGGTTTCCAGATCGCGTGGCCGCCGTCCAGCTCAACCAGCTCGTCCCGGTTGCGATACTGACTGCGGGCAAGATCGGGAAGGATGACAATCGGGGCTTCCAACCCCTTCGATCCGTGCACGGTCATTACGCGGATCTGTTGATCCACGGTATCCATCTGGCGCTTGATGGTGACCTCTTCCACCTCAAGCCAGTTCACAAAACCGGTCAGGCTGGGCGTTTCCAGACGTTCATAGGCAAGCGCCTGTGCAAGCAGCGCATCAATGCCATCCTCGGCCTCCTGCCCCAGACGCGCCAGAAGTTTGCTGCGACCATTGAACCGCGTCAGCACCCGTTCAATCAGTTCATATGGGCGTAGAAAGTCGGCATCATCCCGCAGCTCTGTCAGCATCTGAACCAGCGTCGGAAAGTGTTCACGCTGATCCCGTAGCGCCCGCCAGAGATAGGTGTTCTTGCCGCGGGGATGTGCCAGCCTGAACAGGTCCTGTTCGCTCAGACCCGCCAGAGGTGAGCGCAGCACACAGGCCAGGGAAAGATCATCTTCAGGCGTGGCAAGAAATGAGAGCAGGGCCTTCAGGTCCTTAACCGCCAGCTCCCCCCCGATACGCAGCCGATCTGCGCCCGCAATAGGCAATCCTTCCTGTTTGCAGGCGCGAATGATTTCATGAAACAGGTCGCTGCGCTTGCGCAGCAGAACCAGAAAATCCCCCGCATGAACCGGCCGGGTTTCGCCATTTTCCGCGGGAAGAGACTCTGTTTCGATGATCCTTTTGATCTCACGGGCAATCTTGCGGGCCAATTGAATGCGGTGATCTTCTTCCCCCAGCTTGTCGATGGGATCGAACCAGTCCCGGGTTTCCTCGAACTTCACGGGTTCGATCACCGGCCACAGGTCAACCCGCCCCGGTTTGTCGAAAAAAGCGCGGTGCTTGAACGCATCCCCCAGCCCACCCTGATCATGCAGGGCATGGTCGACAAATTGCAAAATGGCCGGGGCAGAGCGGAAGGAAAACTCCATGGGGAGGTCCTGAAACGGCTTTCCGATCTGCCCAAGCTTGTCGCGGAAATTGTCCCGCATCTCTTCAAACTTGTCCGGACGCGCCCCTTGAAAGGAATAGATGGATTGCTTGGGGTCTCCGACCACGAAAATGGTGCGGTTGACGTCATCACGCGCGCCCAGACCGCTGGTGAATTCGCGTGACAGGTTGTCAATCACGCGCCATTGGGCCGGGCTGGTGTCCTGCGCCTCATCCACCAGGATGTGGTCAATGCCACCGTCCAGACGGTAGAGGATCCAGGCTGCAACCGCTGGGTCGGTCAGCAAATCACCTGCTTTGACAATCAGATCATCAAAATCAAGCCAGCCGCGTTGTTGTTTGGCCAATTCGTAATGGGCAACAAACCGGGTGGCGAATTGATGCAGGGCAGTTGTTTTCAGGGCCGAATACAGCCCTGATCTGAGAGGTTTTGTATCTGCAACCCGTTCCATCATCTGCTCCAGATGTGGCATCAGATCCTTGCCAGTGTCCTTCTTGACGGCGGCACTGGGAAAGGTCTTTTTCGGGCGCCCGGCCCCCGCGCCCTTTTCTGACAAAAAAAGCGTTTCAAGCTGGATGAGAGACTGAATTGACGCCTTCAACGGCAAGATCGCGGCCAATTTCCGTGCTGATGCCGCGTCATTTCGGTTGTCCGGGTTCAGAAGGGGAAGAAGCCGCTCCAGAACCAGCCCATCTCCGGGTGCGAACGCCCTATCGAGCACCTGCTGCTCGGTAAGGGTGGCGGGAATGTCGAACCATTTCCGAATGTCGCTTTCAGATATGTTTGTCAGGAAATGGGAGCGGTTATGGGTAATGTCCGCGGCAAGACCATCAAAGTCTTCTGCGGTATAATAGTGAGCGAGATTGGCAACCAATTCAGGCTGCTCCTGCGCCATTTGGTCTATGATTTCCGTTCGCAGAAGCTTTGCCGCGCGGTCGTCCATTTCCTTGAATTGCGGAGAGACCCCAGCCTCCATCGGGAATTTTCGCAGCAACCCGGCGCAATAGGCATGGATGGTCTGGATTTTCAGACCGCCAGGGGTTTCGATGGCCCGCGCAAACAGTCGACGGGCCTGGCGTAAATCGCGCGCAGCTGTGGGGATGCCGAGCTCCGCCAAGGCGTTCTGCAGGGCGTCATCGTCCTTCATCGCCCATTCCCCAAGCCGTTTGAACAGCCGGTTCTGCATTTCGCTGGCAGCGGCCTTGGTATAGGTCAGACACAGAATGTTCTGTGGGCTGACCCCGTCCAGCAGTAGACGCGCAACCCGGTCTGTCAGCACGCGTGTCTTTCCCGACCCCGCATTGGCGGACAGCCAGGTGGAGCTGCCGGGATCTGCGGCATCAATCTGGCGCTGTGTGGCTTCGTTGAACATCACAGGCTCACCTCTTCGTCACTGCCTTCCTGGCTGTCATCCCACTCCCCGAACCGGGCGAGGTGGTCATAGTCGCCGCCAAAACGCTGCTCCTGAACCGCGCGGCGGGACAAATATCCCTGTTTTGGGCTGTAATAGGCACTAATAAGTGTGACCAACTCGGCGCGGATCTGTTCGATTTCCGGCGGGCTGAGCGGGATTTCACTGGTGCCGGGCTTGGCCCCCAGGCCGATATAAGCAACGTGGCTGACCGGAGTTTTGGCGATGCCTTCAAAGCCACCCTCAGCCGCCATGACCGCTTCGAGAAGCAATTGCTTGTCAAAGTGTTTCTGCACTTTTTCGGTGGGGGGGCTGCCGGTTTTATAGTCATAAATCCTGAGTGACCCGTCCAGATTCTGGTCAATGCGATCAGCCGTGCCGGAGAGGGTAAATCCCAGTTCCTCCAAGGTAATCCGCCCTTTCACCTCGTTGGCGATGTTTTTTGAAACCTCCCGGCGCTTGGCCTCTTCCTGAACAAACCAATCGGCAACCCGCTCGAGCTTGGCAAGCCACAGCGCGCGCGTTGCGGGCCAGGGGGCCTCTTGCGAAAGTATGGTCTCGGCCACGGCCAGAAGGCGCTGTTTGGCAGCGTCTTCGTGTTCGCCCTCGGGGCGTTCAGAAATGAACCGCTCGAATATCTTGTGAAGAACCGTGCCGCGCAGCGGGGCGTCCGGGGGTTGGTGAAGCGGGCGCAGAGGTCGTAATTTCAGCACCTGCTCCGCATAGATTGCATAGGGATCCCGGATCAGTTTTGAGATGCGAGTGACGGAAAGCCGGGTTGGACGCGCACTGACAGGCGGGCGGGGAGACGGGCGCTTTTGTGGTGAAATAGGGTCTGTTTTAGTGTCCAGTTTCTCGGCCCAATATGTCCATTTGGCGCCCCGTGCCTTCATATCCGCAAGCGCATTTGCCCCGTCTTCCGACATGCCTTCCAGCAGGTTGACCAAACGGTTGACCCAGCGGGACGGCACTGTTTCGCTCTCCTCATTCCGCGAGGCGCGGGTGAGATAGACCGTTTCTGCGGCGGCCGCCTGCTGAAAATCATGTGCAGACAGCCCAATCCGGCGTTCGGGCAGCAACAGTCCCACTTGCTGGCGCATCACACGGTTCATCCACGGGTCGGGCGCTGGCGGTTCCGGCCAGCTTCCTTCGTTCAGCCCGGCCAGCACCACGGTGTTTGTGCCCTGCACCCGTGCTTCCAGCGTTCCCCAGAACATAACCCCCTTGTGCGGGGTGACAGGATCACGCACTCCGCCCTGGTTCATCAGGTTGGCAAACAGGCTGATATAGTCCTGCACGGACATGTCCCCGCCATAGGGGGCTTCGGCCTGCAGTTCGGTGACCTTTTTCAGAGCCTCACGCCCCGCCGCTTTTTCCCAAAGTGCTCCTGAGCCTTCACCTTTGGGGCCGCATGCAATGGTTTCTGTAAGAGCGATATGATGGTCAACCCAGTCCTCTAACGGCTGTGATTTCGTGTCTATTGGCCGAAGTAGAGACTTATTTATCCAGCTTACCCATTCCTGCAGGCCTTCATCCGCCTCTCGCTTTGTGGCCCAGTTGAGCAGAGCGTCAGGTGTGGGGTAAGGCAAGCCGCGCCGCAGCACTTCCAGCTCCAGATCTCGGGTCCAGCGCAGGTGATTGCCGCGATCCTGATCACTATGGGTCAGAGGATGTTTGAGAATTGCCAAGAGCAAATCGCCGGTGATCTCCTTCAAAAACAGATCCCCTACGTGGCGCAGCAGGCGGCCTGGTGCGGACAGGGCCAAGGGGCGTCCGGCGCTGTCATCCGGTTCGATGCCCCAACGATCCAGCGCAGCTGTCACCTGGCGGGTCAGATTGCGATCCGGTGTGATCAGGGCGATGGGGTCGTCACGCTCGACGGCTTCGCGGATAACCAATGCGATGGAAAGGGCTTCGTGCCGGGGAGATCGGGCCTCTATCAGGGTCAGATCGCGTGTGGCCGTTTGAACATCCCCAAAACGGGGTCCTTCTATCTGCCACTGATCGGTCACCGGTGCGGGGCGCAGAGCAAGGGACAGGAGCCGGTTTCGCGTGGGGTTGGGCGGCGGAGTTGCAGACCATGAACGCACCTCTTCTGCGGACATGTCCAGCGACTGCAAGAGGGACGCAAAACGATATTGTGGGTGATCTTCGCCAAGCAACGCATCATCCAGCTGCGCCCAGGCCGAGGCGGGCATGTCGAAGTCGAACCCCGGCAGGATCACCGCCCCTTGGGGCAATTTGGCGACTGCCCGCATCAATAATGCCGTTGCGCCGCGTGATCCGGTGGAACCGGCGATGATCACAGGATGATCAGGGGGTGTTTCCAACCATTGTGCCACAAGGGCTTCGATCACCTGTCTTTGGCGGCCTTCCTTGTCTGGGTAGGTCTTTGCGGTGTCGCCCAGAAAATGTTCAACCAGTGACACAAATTTCAACGCGCGTTGCCAGTGCCCTGATTGGTCGGATACGTCGAGGGCGTGCACCTTGTCCGGGCTGACCCCTTCGCCCTGCATCTCATCCATGAGGTCGGACAGGCTGTTTGCCAGATCGAAAATCAGGCTGCGAGGGGCCAGATCCGGCTCCTGCTCGACCAGACGGCCAACCAGCTGGGCCAGTTCCAACCGGCGACGGAGCGGCGAAACCGCCGGGGGCAGACCTGCCATATCAAGCTCGCGCCCGATATCGCCGAGCACCCTAATCCGTGGGAGAAGCCGTGCTCCTCCATCGGCAAAAAGTTTGCGCACCCGACGCTGCATGCGCTGCGTGTTCACGAAAATCTCGATCCGGCTGATGTCTTCCGGGCGCATCCCGGAGCAGCGTTCCAGCAACCCATCGACCACGGATTTCGGAAAATCAACGCCAGGGGGAAGGGCAAACAGGCGGGGGGACTCTGAAGGGTTAAACATTTGAGATCAATAATTCTTCTGCAATTTCAATGCCCTCTGGATGCCCGACGTCGCACCATCCGCCGGTGTGGATTGCGCCATAGACGCGGCCCTTGGCAAGCATCTGGTTCCAGATCTCCCACATGGAAAAGGCGGATTTTGGGTGGGTGGAAAACCGTTCGGTGCAAATGATCTGGCAACCGGTATAAACCAGCCCGTCCCCCGGCGTCAGGCCCCCGTCATCTTGCATCAGAAAGTTGCCCGGGCGGGTATACCCTTTGGCGCGCTCCTTGGGGACAAGCGCCAGAAGGGCATCCATCTTTTTGGGGTCCCATGCCCTCAGAAGGGTGTCGATCGGGTTGGGGCCGGTCCATACGGCGTCAGAATTCAGCGTGACCACGGGGCCTTGACCAAGCAGGGGAAGTGCCTTGCGCAGTCCCCCGCCGGTTTCAAGGATCTCGTCCCGTTCGTCCGAAATCTCAACATTCTTTGAACTGAGGTGATCGATGAGCTGGTCTGGCAGGTAATGCACGTTGACCACCATGCGCGAAAGTCCCGCCCCTTCTGCCAGCGAAAGGGCATGATCAATCAGGGGGCGGCCTGCGACCTCGATCATTGGTTTGGGGCGTGTCGCGGTCAGGGTCCCCATGCGTGTGCCAAATCCAGCAGCAAAAATCATGATGGCGTTGGGCATGGGGCTCTCAGTCTGGTCAGAAATGCGGGTGTTGGGTCAGGGAGCAGCGGGCGCAGTTGGGTTTTCAGGCCTGACAATTCGGGATGATCCAGATCTTGCAGCAGCATGTGCCAGACCCGGGGGATCAGATCGACATATCCCGGTTTTCCCATCTGACGCGACAGGCGTGCAAATATGCCCAGGATACGCAGGTTGCGCTGCACGGCGATTAGCGCGGCGGCGAAGCGGGTGTCCTTGGTCGACATGTCTTTCATGGTGGCAAAATGGGACAGGCATTGATTGGCGATGTCAGGATGCACATCCCGCCTGGCATCGCGGATCAGGGACACCAGGTCATAAATCGGATGGGTTGCCACGGCGTCCTGATAGTCCAGCAGTCCCACCCGTGCAGGCCCTTTGCGGTCAGGTAACCACAGCAGATTCTCGGCGTGATAATCCCGTAGCGACAGCGCGGTTGGGGCAGAAAGCTGACGAAGCAGCGTTTCCAGATTTGACATTGCCGCCTTTGCTTCCGCGCTCAGGACCGATTGCTTATCGGCTTGATACCACAGAAAGGCGAGGTCGGTGGCCTGGGCCATTTCGGACGGTCCGTAATGGGGGATGCCTTCTGGGGGCGGGGTGTGATGCAGTGGATCAAACAGCTCTGTGGCAGCAAGATACAGGGGCAATTCGAGTGTCGGATCTCGCAAGACTTCTCGGGCAAAAACCGTGTCGCCAAGATCCTCAAGCAGGGCGAACCCGTGGGGCAGATCGACCGCAATGATTTCAGGTGCGGACAGGTTGAGCTGGCGCAGGCGGGCGGTCATGTGAAGAAACGCCGTGAGGCTTTGCCCCGTATCACTGGGATCGTCCATCAGCACCAAAGAACGGCCCTTGTCGGTCACCCGTTCGTATCGGCGCGAAGATGCATCCCCAGCCAGAGGTGTGCGGGGCGCGGCCGACAACCCGTTTTCATTCAGGAAGGCCGCTTTGAGGGTGTCTCTGGTCATGCCAGCGCCTCACGAATGCGGGTTTCCCAATCCGGGCTTGGGCAGGCGAAATGCGCGCGGCGCTCGCCCTCGGTATCGGTGGTGGACCAGTCAATCAGCAAGGCACTTTCGGGGGTCAGATCGCCCAGGCGGTCCGGCCATTCCACCAGGCAAATGGCGTCATCAAAAGCGTCGATCAGGCCAAGCTCATCAACCTCATCCGGGTGGGTGAGGCGGTAAAGATCTGCGTGCCAGATCTCGGTCTGGTCGTCCTCATAGGTCTGAACCAGTGTGAAGGTGGGCGAGGGGACATCCTCGCACATGCCAATGGCATCAAGCCGGGCCTGGATCAGGCTGCGGGCAAAATGCGTCTTGCCCGCTCCAATCCCGCCTTGCAGCAAAATCACATCCCCCGGGTGCAGCATCGGGGCAAGGCGGATGGCAAAGGCAGCGCTGTGGTCGGCACTTTCGAAAAGGTGATCAATCGGGTGGGCAATACTCATGCCGCGACTATGGGTCTGTGCCCCAACGGGTGCAAGCCTGATTGCGCCAAGGGGGCGGCTCACCCGGTGTTATGGTTTCAAACCGCAGAGCGGGGGGCGGTGAGCGAAGGTGGTGCCGTGTCGTGTTTTTGCTGAAGGGTGCGGCTGCGCGTCGGAGAGGCCGGCAGTTTGGCAGAGGGCGTAAACCGGACCATCGTGGCGCCACGGACCATGGGCATCACGCGGCATGTCACTTCGCGCCCATTTAACAGGTGGCATGTTCCATCCAGGGTTTCGCGCTTGGCATGGTTGGACACCGCGATCTGGATTCTGTCCCAGATATCTGATGGGCGGGACTTGTGGCGCCAGGTCATGCAGGCGTCCGAAATGGTCACATCCATCAAAGAGGTTTCCGGATCATTGCCCCAGAGCCGGGCATAGGCGGTGTTGGACATGGCCAGGGTGCCGCCGGGGGCAAACACGGCGATGGCATCATCGATGCAATCCAGTGCTGACTGTCCCATTTCAAGCTCGGTCCGGAACCGGCGGGTCAGTGAAATCTCGGCAGTGATGTCTTCAAACATGAACGCCACCGCCCCTTCCGGATGAGGGCGTCCGGTGACGCGATAGGTCTGACCAGAGGGCAGGGACCATGTTTCCTCATAGGTGCCATTGACCGCGTCTGTTTCGAGTTCGGACATTTGCTGGCGCCAGGATTTGTAATCTTTTGGTTCCGGCATCATCCGCTTTTCGCGCAGATGGTCGAGGAAACTGAACAGCGTGGGTTTGCCAACCAGAAATTCGATCGGCAGGGCGACGAGATCGGTCAAAGCGGGATTGAACAGTGCCAGTTGACGCTTGCGATCAAACACGGCCAGCCCAATTGGCAGATGCGCGAATGTCTTGGTCAGGGTGGCGACGAAATCCGACAGGCTGTTTTCGGCTTTGACAAGCCGGTCAACCGGCAGGGCGGTGACGACGGTTTCATTGCCCAGAATGGTTTCGTGCAGCTCATACCATTTCCGCTGTCCGCTTTGCCCGTCAGCCAGCGCGATGCGGCGGGGCTGGTCCGGGTCGATTTCTTCTGCAGGCTGCGGGCGGTCAAACAGTTTGCGGGGCGGCCATGAGCTTGCATTCCCGCTCGGAAACTGGGTGTCGGCCAGATCCAGATAGTGATGATTTGCCCAAGTGATCGTGCGGTTTTCGTCTTCGCGCCAAATCAGGAAGGGCAGATTGTCTGCCGTGGAGCGCAGGCAGGCCACTTCATCGCTCAAGGCGTGCAGGCGATGGTAGTCCACACCTTTGGAATGGGCCTCTTCAACAAACTCAATCCGGGCCAGTCCGTTGCACCATTGCGCGCGCAGGCGGCAATCGGCATCTTTGGCGGCCAGATCCACTTCGCCGAACTCGGCCAGTTCGGACATGCGGGTTTCAAGGTCAGGGAAGTAGCTATGCAACAGGGATGTCAGCTGCTGCCAATCCGTTGCATTGCCCGGCCGCTCGGTGGATTCAAGCAGCTGCCATCCGCGCTCAGTTGCGTCGATGACCTTTTGATCGTCAAACAGGAAAATCGCGGTGTCACGCTCCGCATTTGCGACCTGCCCCAGCGGTTTGCGTCGCCTTGAGGTGGTCAGCGTAAGAGCATAAAGAGCGGCGAGTGCGACACAGAAAGCAGTCAGCACCATTGCGGCGGCCATAAGAGAGTTCAGCATTTTTCCTGTCCCAAGATTGGGGTTTGTTAACCCTGTCCAAATCTTGCGGGAGGAAGGTTAATGAACGTTTAATCTTGGCGTCGTTCCCCTTTTTTCTAAGGAATTTACGCTATTGGAACTGCTGGTTTTCGCCAAGGGCCTGCATGTTCTCTTTCTGTTCAAGACCCGAATCGCCGCGCCGCCAGTTGACCTGGGCAATGGCCCCGGATTTTTCGCGCGGGTGTGGCCGCCCGGTATAGGGCTCTGCCCCGTTTGCAAAGCTCAGCCGCGCCCCGGTGCGTTCCAAAAGCGTCTTGGCGATGAACAGGCCCAGCCCCATGCCTTCATATTCCCTGCGTTGGAGGTTCTGCGGATCAGAGGAGCGGCGGCGCAGGAACGGGTCCCCGATCCGGTCAATCAAATGCGGGGCATATCCGCGCCCGTCATCAATCACGCGGATTGTGATGGTGCGGTCGGTCCAGCTGAGGTCGATCCAGACGGCGGTCGAGGCAAAATCCACCGCGTTCTGGATCAGGTTGCGCAGCCCGTGAATGATCTCGGGGCGGCGGGCCAGAATGGGTTGTTCCGTTTCCTCCCCTTCAATTGAGATGCTGATCTCCTTGCCGCGGTCCATATGCGGCTCGGCGGCGGCCTCGATGAGGGCGGACAGGGGCACAAAGCGCATATGCATGTCGTCTTTGCCTGCACGCCCCATGGACCGCAGGATGTCCCGGCACCGGTCAGTCTGTTCATTGATCAGGCGGGCGTCCTCGATCAGGTCGGGGTGGCCGTCCAGTTCTTCAACCAGTTCGGAGGAAACCAGTTTGATCGTGGCCAGTGGCGTGCCAAGTTCATGGGCGGCGGCGGCGACAACCCCGCCCAGATCGGTGAGTTTCTGTTCACGGGCCAGGGCCATCTGCGCGGCCAGCAATGCCTCGGACATGGATTTGATTTCTGAGGAGATGCGGCGGGTGTAAAGCCCGATGAAGCCGATCGACACCACCACCGCAACCCAAAGCCCGAAGACGAAGATCTCGGGCATACGCAGGGCAAAGCCGGCCTGGGTCTGGAGCGGCAGGTTGAAATCGGCCACGATGGTTGTCGCCGCCACGGCCGCGCCCCCTACAACCATGGTCGAACGTGTTGACAAAGCCGTTGCGGCCACCGTCACCGGGGCCACGATCAGCACCATGAACGGATTGTGCAGCCCGCCGGTCAGGAACACCATGAAGGCCAGTTGCAACGTGTCGAACAACAGCCAGAGCGTGGCCTGCTGTTCGTTCAGCCTGGCATTGCGGGGGTAGAAGGCCAATGCAATCAGATTGGCCGAAGCCCCCATGCTGATCGCAATCCCGACCAGCAGCAGATTGATGTCGAGTGAGAAAAACCGGATCGCCACCACGATGGCGACAATCTGGCCCAGAATGGCGGCCCAGCGCAGGACAATCAGCGTGCGCAGGCGAACCCATTGCCCACCGACAGGGGCGACTCCCGGAGTTTGAGAGGGGTCAGACATGTGCGTGCGCTCCTGTCTTAAATTTGTTGGGGCAAGGGGTTGCGGCATCCTGCACTCTTGTTAAAGCGTTTTGATGTGGTGTTGTATCTGAAATGTGCAATCGGAGACGGGAGGGGAAGCTTTCCGGTTCCGGGGCATGGGGTGACGAGCCGATTGGGGCAGAACAGGCAGATAGGAGAAGGCCGATGATGCGCGTTTATGCAGTGGGGGCCGCTGTGACCGTGGCCGCTCTTTTGGGGGCAACCTGGTATGTGACCAGCGGGGCGGGTGAGGACAAGTTTGCGCAATGTCGTGCCTCGGCTGTGGGCACCGGGGTGGCGTCCATCGGCGGGCCGTTTGAGCTGACCGATGAAAACGGCAAATTGGTGACCGACAAGGATGTGATTACCAAGCCGACGCTGGTTTATTTCGGCTATACGTTCTGTCCGGATGTCTGCCCGCTGGACAATGCCCGCAATGCAGAGGCGCTCGATCTTCTGCAAGCCGAAGGGTATGATGCGCAGATGGCTTTCATCTCGATTGACCCGGAGCGTGACGGCGTGGAAGAGGTGCGTGATTTCACGGACTACCTTCATCCCGACATGATTGGCCTGACCGGAACACCCGAACAGGTCAAAGCAGCAAGCCAGGCCTACAAGACGTATTACCGAAAACAGGATGGGGATCCGGAATACTATCTGGTGGACCACTCAACCTTCACCTATCTGGTTACGCCTGAAGATGGGTTTTTGGAGTTTTTCAAGCGCGACGATACCGCTCAGGACATGGCAAAACGGGTTTCTTGTTTCATTGGTGCTGCCAAATAACGGGTGATTGCGCTGACGGCTTAGCTGATAACGCTGCGGAGAGTTTGACCCCGGCGGAGCAAACCCCTACATAAATTCATGTGATTGCAAGCGACCCGAGGGAGGGTGCCATGTCAGAGCAGGACCTTTACGAAATTGGCGAAGACAAGTCGCTGCTTTTGGTCGACGATGACGAACCATTCCTGCGTCGGCTGGCGCGTGCGATGGAAAAACGCGGGTTTGAGCCGGAGATGGCGGGCTCGGTCACGGCTGGCAAGGCCATCGCAACCGCCCGTCCCCCGGCCTATGCGGTGGTGGATCTTCGGCTTGAGGATGGCAATGGTCTGGACGTGGTCGAGGTGATCCGCGAGAAACGCCCGGATGCTCGGGTGGTGGTTCTGACCGGATATGGTGCGATTGCCACCGCCGTGGCTGCGGTCAAGCTGGGAGCCACGGATTACCTGTCGAAACCGGCGGATGCCAATGACATCACCAATGCGCTTTTGGCAAAATCAGACGAGCTGCCGCCGCCGCCGGAAAACCCGATGTCGGCCGACCGGGTGCGCTGGGAACACATCCAGCGGGTCTATGAACTTTGCGATCGTAACGTTTCTGAAACCGCACGGCGCTTGAATATGCACCGCAGAACGCTACAAAGAATACTTGCAAAGCGTAGTCCAAAGTAAAGATGTGAGGGTCCATGGGCAGCAAATCTGAACTGAAGCCGCCCATGCCCGACGGGGGCTGGTCGGTCGAAATTCGCCGCGTTGAAAAGGCCATGATCCTGCCGGCGACCGAAAGCAATTTTGTCCAGAACGCAGGTATTCTTGAAGCCGGGGGGCAGTATGTCGCCGAGGGGGCCCTGTGGCGGCGTTATCGCCCGCTGACCGAAGAGCCTACGCCCGCTGAACCCAAGGAAAAGCTCAAGGGCAAGTGGCTCTGGGGCGGTGTGTTGTGGATGCATTTTGGCCATTTTCTGGTCGAAAGCACCGGTCGTCTCTGGCCATATCACGAGCTTGAAGATGAGATCGAAGGGATCATCTTCATCCCCAAACGCCCCCGCAACAAATCGAAAATGGTTGGATTTCAGACCGATTTTTTCGATCTGCTTGGTATTCGCAAGGAGATCAGGATCGTTTCGGATCCGACCGAGGTGGAAGAGCTGATCGTGCCGGGGCAGGGGTTCGGCCTGGGTGAGATTTCGAACGGCACCGCCCCCATGCGGGCCATGATCCATGATCATTTCGCCAAGGATGTCGCGCCGGATGGGCCGGAAAAGCTCTATGTCTCTCGCACCGCTTTGCGCAGCCATCTTGGCGGGGTGCTGGGCGAGGCCCGCATTGAACAGAAAATGCGGGATGAAGGGTATGAAGTGTTCTACCCCGAACAGCACAGCCTGCGTGAACAGGTGGCAAAATACAAAGCGGCCAAAACCATTCTGGGGCTGGACGGGTCCGCCTTTCACATCGCCGCAATGGTTGGTCATAAGGACCAGAAGATCGGCATGATCTTGCGGCGCGAAGATGGCGCAGTCGGGTTTCTCAAGATGCATGTGGACAGTTTCACCGGGGTTACCTCGCACAAGTTTGATGCGCTGCTCACGGAATGGGTGCCCGAAGACAAGCCCAAGTCGAATCGTCTGTCCTATGGTGAGCCGGATTTTGCCAAACTGGGGCAGATGCTGGCTGAGGCCGGGTTTATTTCCGACAGCACGTCCTGGGTCAATCTGGACGAGGAGGAGCGAAAGACGCTCTGGGCAGAAAGCGGGTTGGAATACGGCAAAGGGTATAAGGAATATTTCAAATACCTTCGGCAGCGCCGTCGTGCTCTGCGTGCCGAGCGTGAGGCGCAAAAAGCGGCGCAGGGATCGTGATCTGGCGCCCCCTATGGGCACTGGCGATGTTTGCAGTGTTGGCGGCCTGCCAGATGGCTGCGCCTCCGCCCCGCCCTTCGAAGATCACTCTTGTGCCTGATGATGGGGGCCTGTTGGTTCTGCCACAGGGGCAACGCATTGATTTTGGCCGATCGCCATCTGGCGTCATCCCGGTGCTGGATCGAGAGCTGGGCGCACACCAACCCCTTTTGCTGGAAGGTTGCCCGTCAGGGGTCATCGCGCGGCATCAATGGGGCGCGCTTGTTCTGGCCTTCACCCGCGAACGGTTTGTGGGATGGCAGAGCGGGGATCGCTCCAGCGGACTGATCTGCACCCCGTAAGAGACTTCAGAAAAGATCAAACCGTTTACGGATCAGCCCGGGTTCGGTGGCATAGGTCCTGAATCCCATTGCGCCATAATATGCCAGGCCCAGCTCGTTGGTGTCACCGATTGCGGCCTCAATCGTCTCTAATCCAGCGGTTAGAGCCGCATATTGTGATGCGGAAAACAAGGCACGGCCTATTCCACGCCGCCCGGCATCCAACGCCACATAGGTGCCGATGATGCCCCAGCCTACAGGTGTATCGTAAGGGTTATCCTTGGTGGCGAGGACCAATGACTGGAAACCGAAAATCTGTCCCCCCTCGGAGGTGGCAACGCTGCAGCGGATCGAATGAGGACGTTGGATGTAGTTCTCAAGCATATGTTCTGCATCGCCGCGCCGGTTGCTGTTCCACCCTCGCAGGATCGGGGTGATCACGGCGCTCATGCCATCGGCATCGTCGGGGGTGGCGGGTCGAACAGAGATCATAATTGCAGCAACAATTCCGTATGGCGGGCCGTGAAAGCCTCACGCACGCTGCGGGGTGGGCGCAGCTGAATATCCAGCCCATGAATGATTTCTGGCTTTGGTGTGCCGAACAGGCGGTTGCCCTCCTGCACCGAAAACCCTGCAATCTGCGTGGCCTCAAGCCAGGCCGAAATTTTGTCGGCGCGTTTGATTGCTTTCTTGATCGTCACAGGGATTTTCGCGGGCAGACCAAACCGCACGTGGATTGCGGTGGTCAGCCGTTCATCCAGATCGCCATAACCTGCCCCAACCGCCGCTTTGACCGGCGAAATCATGTCCCCGATGACATATTCCGGGGCATCATGCAAAAGTGCGGCAAGGCGCCATTTGACGGGGGCCTTCGGATAAAGACGTGCGTAGATTTTTTCAACCAAAAGAGAGTGTTCCGCGACCGAATAGGGATAATCCCCCAAGGTCTGCCCATTCCAGCGCGCCACAAATGCCAGCCCATGGGCAATGTCCTCAATCTCGATATCCATCGGGGTCGGGTCCAGCAGGTCAAGCCTGCGCCCAGACAACATCCTTTGCCAAGCTCTTGGTTTTGAAGCCATTTTTTGATATACTCCAAACAGGCGAGGGAAAGGTCACGAAACTGTGTCGCCCTGCGACGGGCAGGTTTTCGGAGCAATCCCCATATCTAGTACAGACATAAACCACAGATGGGCGGGCTGCCCAAGAGGCGTAAACAACTATCAACAACAGTGCAGCTTGTCCGGTTCATACGGAAAGGAAACTGTTATGTTCAAACGTCTCGTAAGCTCGGCCCTGATCTTCGGAGCGGCCTCTCTGGCACCGCCGATCCCGGCTGCACATGCCATGCCCAGCTGCGCGCCCAGACCTGATCTGGTTGAAAAGCTGTCCGGTCAATATAGGGAAGGGCTGGTTGGCGGTGGGTTGCAAAACCACAAGGAATTGCTGGAGGTCTGGTCCTCACCGGAAACCGGCAGTTTTACCATCCTCGTGACCAATGCAAACGGCGTAAGCTGTATTGTTGCCGCTGGACGCAACTGGCATGGGGTCACGCCCGAAAAGGCCAAGGTGCCTGATCTGGAGGGGTAAGGCCCTCAAATTCTGACCCTGGACCCGGAACGCGCCCCTCGGCCAACAGGGGCTACTTGGTTTTGACGTCAAAATCGCCTGAGAACCGGTTCAGATAAGGTGCAATGCGCCGGTAATCGAGCGCATGGCGGACAAAGATCCACAGCCATTTTCCAAATTCCGTCCCCGGTTTGGGGCGCTCCGGCATTGCCTTGGCCGCCTCGGGGAAGTGTTTGGCAAGATGGTCGTGAATAATCCGGACATGTGTCGCCGAATAGATCCCGTTCACATCCCGCCACGGTTTGCGAGAACTGAGGAAATGGATGAAACACGGATCAATGAAATGGGTCAGGAAGAAATAGCGGTGAAAACAGGGCCAGTTCCAGACGGGCGAAAGCTCGGCCCAGTCACCATGAAGCGCGAGGTTCAACGCCCGCTGATCATGTTTGACGCGCGGCCCTTTCTCCCGGTTTTTGGTCCATTCAAAGCTTTTCTCTTCAATGCCCAGCCCAATGAATTTCGGCACATCAATCAGCAACACACCTGAATTGAAATAGGGGGCGACGCTTTTGTTATTCGCCTTGAATTCCGCGGCAATGCGATTGGGCGCGCGGTGCTGGTAATTGTCACGCACGGCGGCAACCGCGTGATCCCCGATATCAAGCGCAATCAGCTTTTCGATATCGCCGCGCTGATAGATCATGTCGCTGTCGAGATAGAGAATTCGGTCGTACTCATCGGCCAGCAGCCGCGGGGCGATGATCCGCAGGTAAGCGGCCAGGGTGATTTTTTTCGACGTGGCCAGCCCCTGCCAGCTTTCCGGAATTTCGATTTCCAGCAGCCGCAGGCCCAGCGTTTCAATGATCGGGTGTTGCGGGAAATCGCCACTATAAAGGATGCAGATGTCAAACTGGCGTTCCGGAAATGCATCCGAGATCTGCTGCGCCAGCAATGTGGCGAAGGGAAAGTAATTGTCGTCGCAGCACATCAAAATGGTCTGGCGATGTTCGGCGGGACGATTGGCGGTAAACCCGGACATTAAAATCTCCTTTCGCCCAGAGGGGCGTTACGCCCCGGCATCACACTTTCACGGTTGTGAGTCAATGTGGCAAGCTGAGGGGCAGCAAGCCGGGTATTATCAGGGGGATGACCGACCCGGCGTGGGGTTATTTCTTGATGTCGAAATCCCCGTCGAAGCGGTTGAAATAAGGGGCAATGCGCCGTAGGTCCCACACCTGCCGGATGAAGATCCACAACCATTTGCCAAGGGCTGTTTCCGGTTTTGGGCGGGCAGGCATGGCATTGGCCAGGTCCGGGAAATGCGCGCTCAGATGCTCATGCGCAATACGCACATGTTCCTTGGAATACAGGCCCGTCTTGTCTTTCCATGGTTTGCGCACGCTGAGGAAATGGAAAAAGCAGGGGTCCAGGAAATGGGTCAGGAAGTAGGTGCGGTGAATGCAGGGCCAGTTCCAGACCGGCGAAAGTTCGGCCCAATTGTTGTGCAGGGCGAGATTCAGGGCGCTTTGGTCATGTTTGAACCGGATGTCTTCGCCGTCCATCGCAGCAAATTCAAAGGCTTTCCCGTCGATATCCTGTGCCAGATATTGAGGCACATCCACCAACAGCATCCCCGAGTTGAAATAGCGGGTCTGTTCCAGTCCGGCGGCCTTGAACTCGCGCATGGGTTTCGTCATCTCACGATGCTGAAAACTGTCCCGCACGGCGGCAACCGGGTGGCCGCCCAGATCAGCGGACAGAAGGGCGGGAATATCCCCGCGATGATAGTAGATGTCGCTGTCCAGATACAGAACCCGGTCATAATCATCCGCCAGAAGGCGCGGGGCAATGATCCGCAGATATGCTGCCAGGGTGATTTTCTTGGAGGTGGCCAGCCCCTGCCAGGCCTCGGGGATCGGGAACTGCACAAGGCGCAGATCCAGCTGCTCGATGATCGGATGTTCGGGAAAGGTGCCGCTGTATAGAATGCAGATGTCGAAATTGCGCTCGGGATAGGCTTTTGCGATCTGGCTGGCGAGCAAAGTGGCAAAGGGAAAGTAATTGTCGTCACAGCACATCAGGATTGTGTGACGATGATTTGCCGCGCGATTGGCCGTGATCCCGGTCATTTTTAGCTCACATTTATGAAATAGAGGTAGCGACGCCATCCCATTTTCACCGCGTTGTGTCAATGTGAACGCCGGAAGTGCCGGTGTTTTGTTGCCACTTGGCTGATAAGTTGGTAGGCCGACCCAAACACTGTTACCGGAGATAGCCCGTGACCCAGGATTATATTGTAAAAGACATCAAGCTGGCAGAGTTCGGCCGCAAGGAACTCGATATTGCCGAAACCGAAATGCCAGGCCTGATGGCACTGCGTGAAGAGTATGGCGAGGCAAAGCCTCTGGCGGGGGCCCGCATCGTTGGGTCGCTCCACATGACCATTCAGACAGCGGTTCTGATTGAAACACTGGTGGCGCTGGGGGCGGATGTGCGCTGGGCGTCGTGCAACATCTTCTCGACCCAGGACCACGCTGCCGCCGCAATCGCCGCTGGTGGCACGCCGGTCTTTGCAATCAAAGGCCAGTCGCTGGAAGAGCATTGGGATTACCTGGATCGCTCGTTCATGTTCCCCGAAGGGCCGAACATGATCCTTGATGATGGTGGCGACGCCACCCTTTATGTCCTGCTGGGGGCACGCGCCGAAGCGGGTGAGGATCTGGGTGTGCCCGGGTCGGAAGAGGAAGAGGTGATCCACAAGCAGATTGCCAAACGCATGAAGGAAAGCCCGGGCTGGTTCACCAAAACCCGCGATGCAATCAAAGGCGTGTCGGAAGAGACCACAACCGGGGTTCACCGCCTGTATGATCTGGTGAAACAGGGCCAGCTGCCCTTCCCGGCGATCAACGTGAACGACTCGGTCACCAAGTCGAAATTTGACAACAAATATGGCTGTAAGGAATCGCTGGTTGACGGGATCCGCCGGGCCACCGACACAATGATGGCCGGCAAAGTGGCCGTTGTCTGTGGTTACGGTGACGTTGGCAAAGGCTCTGCCGCCTCGCTGCGCGGCGCCGGCGCGCGCGTGAAAGTGACCGAGATCGACCCGATCTGCGCGCTTCAGGCGGCGATGGACGGGTTCGAAGTTGTGGAGCTGGAAGACGCTGTGTCCTCGGCTGACGTGTTCATCACCACCACCGGCAACAAGGACATCATCCGCATCGAGCATATGCGTGCGATGAAGGATATGGCCATTGTCGGCAATATCGGCCATTTCGATAACGAAATTCAGGTGGCCGCGCTGAAGAACCACAAATGGACCAATATCAAGGATCAGGTGGATATGATCGAGATGCCTTCGGGCAACCGCATTATCCTGTTGTCCGAAGGTCGCCTGCTGAACCTTGGCAATGCCACCGGCCACCCGTCCTTCGTGATGTCGGCATCCTTCACCAACCAGGTTCTGGCGCAGATCGAGCTGTGGACCAAAGGCGATGAGTACAACAATGATGTCTACATCCTGCCCAAGCATCTGGACGAGAAAGTGGCCAAGCTGCACCTCGACCGGATCGGTGTGAAGCTGTCGAAACTGTCAAAAGAACAAGCGGATTATATCGGTGTCACCGTCGACGGCCCGTTCAAGCCGGAACACTACCGCTATTGATCACGTCGCCGTTTTAGAACGGAAAAGCGCCGCCCCTTGGGGCGGCGCTTTGCTTTTTGGGTTTATGTGAGGGGGCTTTGCCCCTCGCCTCTTCGAGGCTCACCCCAAGGTATTTTTCTGCAAGAAAAAAGGATGAGCCGAGGCTTTATCGATCATCGCCAAAGCCGAAGGTTTCGGTGACATAATCAATGTCCTTGTCGCCGCGACCCGACAGGTTGATCAGGATGGATTTCCCCGGGTTCTTGGGGGCTTCGCGCATGGCAAAGGCCACGGCATGGGCGCTTTCCAGGGCGGGAATGATACCTTCGTGGCGCGACAGGGCGTAGAAGGCGTTCAGCGCTTCCTTATCGTCAGCAGCGGTGTAGTTGGCCTTGCCGGTGCGGTAGAGATGAGCATGTTCCGGGCCGACGCCGGGGTAATCCAGGCCCGAGGCCACGGTGTGCACCGGGGCGGGCTCGCCGTTTTCATCCTTCAGCACCATGGTGCGGAAACCGTGAATGTCGCCGTCTTCGCCATAGGTGATGGTGGCGGCATGTTCGCCCAGTTTCGACGAGGTGCCCATCGGCTCCACACCGTAAAGTGCCACGTCTTCGTCGTCGATGAAGCCCGAGAAAATACCCATCGCATTGGAGCCGCCACCGACGCAGGCGCCGACCATGTCGGGCAGGTCGCCCGTCAGCTCGAGGAACTGTTCGCGCGCTTCAATGCCAACCACATGCTGGAAATCGCGTACGATCAGGGGGAAGGGGTGCGGGCCAACCACGGAGCCGATGGCGAAAAGGGCGGTATCAGCTTGCGGCACATAGGCGTTGAAACAGCTGTCCACGGCCTCTTTCAGAGAGCGGCCGCCAAAGCCCACAGGCACCACATTGGCGCCCAAAAGCTTCATGCGGGTTACGTTGGGGGCTTCTTTCTCGATATCAATCTCGCCCATGTGAATTTCGCATTCCAGGCCGAAATAGGCCGCTGCGGTGGCGAGTGCAACGCCGTGCTGACCTGCGCCGGTTTCGGCCATGAGCTTGGTTTTGCCCATGAATTTGGCCAGCAGCCCTTCGCCCATGCAGTGGTTGAGCTTGTGCGCGCCGGTGTGGTTCAGGTCTTCGCGCTTGGCGTAGATGCGCGCGCCGCCACACATGTCGGACAGGTTTTTCAGGTAGGACACCGGCGTTGGGCGCCCCTGGAAATGTTTACGGATGTGGCGAAGTTCAGCGACGAAGTCGGCAGATTTGGAAATGCGGTCATAAGCTTCGCGGATTTCCTTGAAATGCGGCTCAAGCGGCGGCGGCAACATGGCCCCCCCGTATTCGCCAAAGTAACCATCGCGGGTCGGGGTGGATTTCAGATAACCCATGCGCAAGCATCTCCTGTCAGAATTCTGTATTTGCGGTCATTCGCGCTGATCAGACAGGGAAATGGCGTGAGGCTCAAGGCAAAAATTGCAACATCTGAATGTGTGAAGTAATTTTATTACCGGACAAATAAAACGCGCGACCCAGCGGGGCGGTCGCGCGTTTCGGATCCTGAGGGCAAATTACTGCGGGATACGCAGGTTTTGACCCGGATAGATCTTGTCAGGATGCGACAGCATCGGACGGTTGGCTTCGAAGATCTTTTGATAATGTGCGCCATTGCCCAGGGTCTTCTCGGCAATTGCCCAAAGCGTGTCCCCTTTTTCGACCGTGTGGAACACCGGCTCGTTCTCGAGCTCCGCTTCCACTTCGGCCACGCCTTCGACGTTTCCGACCGCCAGAATGACTTTTTCGCGGTCTTCCGCGCTCAGAGATTCACCGCCGGATACGGTGACTTTTTCGCCATCAAGTTTGATGTCGAGACCGGATGTGTCGATGCCCAGATCAGCCACTTCCTTGGTCAGGGTTTCCTCGGTTGACGTTTCGTCATCCCCGAACAGCGCTTTACCTGCGCCCTTCACAAAACTCCACAGGCCCATGTTTTCCTCCTTGAAATAACTGGCTTGGGGAAATCTGGCTGAAATTCGCGCAAATTCATAGGGGGAACTGTCAAGCAATGTTTTCCTTTGTGTTGTCGTTTTTTCCGCATAAGGTTTGGGCGACGAGGCTAAGCTTTTTAACAACTATTAGGAGCGCCATTATGGGTAAGAGAGACGACCTGATTGCCAAATATGCAGAAGACCTGAAGGCAAAATGCGGCCTGACGCCGGATATGGACCTGCTGACCAAAGTAACAATCGGGTGCGGGCCGGCCATCTACAATGACGATGCATCAACCGTCGCAGCCACGCAGGAAAGCGAGTTGGAAACCGTCAAGAACAACTTCCTGATCAAAAAGCTGGGCCTGACCGATGGTCCGCAGCTGATGGATGCGATCAATGCGGTGATTGACACCTATGGGCGTTCTGAGCGCAACAAATACCGCGCCGTGGTCTATTACATGCTGGTCAAGCATTTCGGCAAAGAGTCGGTTTACAGCTAAGAGCACCACATATCACGTTTTCACGCGGTCCAGCAGTTGGGCCGCGTTTTTTGTTTCCTGATCACTGAGGCCCTCCGGCTTAACGAAAGCGAGTAGCCTTAATCGCTAACAAGCCTTTGAACCCGGACAATTTCCCCGAGACACGAACCTTACAGCATCGCAAAAATTCGGGCTGGCCCGCCTGATCCGCCGCGATGGGTGGGGGCACCGATAACAAGCGTTGCGCCTGCGGGTGGCACCAGATCCAAGTTGGCGATGTTTTCGATGCAGAAACGACCGGCCGGCAACCAGGCGTAGTGCGTGTCGAATGTTGTGGACGCGCCGATATCTATCGACAATGTGTCTGAGGCAAGTGAGGCTGCTTTGGTCTCTTCCAGCAGCATCTGTGTGGCCTCTACGTGAAAGCCCGGATAATGCTGGACGCCACTGTCATCGGCTCCTCGATACTTGTCGGTTGCGACATGGGTACCCCAGCCCGAATGCATGGCGACACAGGCACCGTCCGGAATGGGTCCATGTGCAGCAATCCAGGCTTTGATGTCGTCAGGTGTCACACTTGTATCAGCGTTTTCAGCGGCCCTCGTGGCGATGTCCACGACACATAAGGGGGCAATAAGTTGAGAAACCGGGATTTCATTTACCGCAGCGCCGTCCGCCGAGAAGTGTAGAGGTGCGTCGATATGAGTGCCGGTATGCTCGTTCAATGTCAGGCGCGACACGTTAAAACCATGCTCTGCGAAGTTGAACATTGCTTCCGATGATATGCCCGGTGTCCCGAAATATGTCGGAAATTCTTCCGAAAGCTCATAGGTCATATCCTGAACGGATGCGTGCCCTTCGGCCATCGCTGGTGTTGTTTGGGACGCTCCTACAGCTGCGGCAGCTCCGAGGGCAGCCGCAGAACTGAAAAAGCCTCTCCGTGAAATCATCCGGTTCTTGACGGAGTTAATAATACATAGATCGCACATGTTATTTCTCCTCTAAAAAAGAAGAGTATAACACAAATTGACTGTTTTGAGTGGATCTGGGGTGTTGGCGGGGGCTGGGCGCGGACAGAGCTTTGAGGTCACGTATTTTCCGGACCATGAACCGGGTCGTGAGATCTGCTGGCGGGTTAACAAACCCTTCGAATAACATGTTGGTTTTGAATAGTTTTGGAAGTGAAACGAGATTGATTTTCTCTTAGAAATCCCGCTAGATGATACACGAAGACCAGGACGGTCGGACCTCTTAGATTTTTGAACACGTGTGGTGCTGAGGGAGCACGTGGGGTGGAAGGAGAGGGTCCGATGGGTCGCGGTCCCTCTCCTTTTTTTATGGGCCGGCGGAAGCCGGTTTTTTGCTTTGGTGGGGGCGGAACAGACCTCAGAATATGCCGAGGACAAGGCCCGCGACAGCGCATCCACCCGCAGCATATCCGCCATCAAGCCAGATTAGTGCCTTGGATCGATCCGAGAACATCACATTGTTCACGATCCACGGGGCAGCCACGAACAGCCCCAGCCCAAGACCGGTCACCAGACCCTTACCCGCCCCCTCAATGCCCGCCATCGTAAAGACGTGGCGCATCATGCCTGCAACCAGCAGTGCCATGACAAAGGCGATGATGTAGGGTTTGGGATCTCCTGCATTCAACGGGCGGCCATCTTCACCAATCGCCACACCGGATGCCGTCACCCAGGGTTTGGCCAGGGCCATGTACCACAGGGCGCCGAAAGCATAGGTCGCCACGGCGGCCACCAGAACGGATAGACTTCCCATCTGCATTTCCTTCCTGTTTGCGTCGTGAAAGGAAGTATGGCCTCAGGGGGTCTCTCCGGCAAGTTCCAGCACGATGGCCCATTCCTCGGGTGTCACGGGCTGGACCGACAGGCGGGTGTTGTTGACCAGCACCATGTCAGACAGGCGCGGATCTTCCTTGCACATCGCCAGTGAGACGGGCCTGGGCAGGGTGCGCACCGCTTTGATGTCCACACATTCCCAGCGCGGGTCATCCGTCGAGCTATCGGGATGCGCCTCGGCGCAGACTTCAACAATCCCGACAATCACCTTGTCTTTCTGCGAATGGTAAAAGAACCCGAGATCCCCGATCTTCATGGTCCGCATGTGGTTGCGCGCCTGATAATTGCGCACACCATCCCATTCTTCGCCCGCGTCCCCCTTGGCAAGCTGCTGGTCCCAACTCCAGGTCGAGACCTCGGATTTGAACAGCCAGTATTGCATCAGATCACCTTGTTCCACTGTTCCAGCCGGACATCGGAAAACAGACCGGCCTTGGCATAGGGGTCATTTGCGGCCCAGGCCCGGGCGGCGTCCATATCTTCGACATCGAGGATGATCAGAGAGCCATACATCATGCCCTCGCCATTCAGAAACGGACCGGCCTGAACCGCGCCGGTTTCTTTCAGATAGGCCACATGGGCGTCGCGATTGGTTTTGCGCGTTTCAATCGCGCCTTCCTTGTCTGTGCAAATGACTGCCACCAGCATGATTTATTCCTCCTTCAGGGGGCGGGCCAAAAGGGCCTCAACCGCCTCTTTGATTGTTAAATGTTTGTCCAGAACCGCGACGATCATCTCAGCGATCGGCATGTCGATCCCCTGATCACGTGCCAAGGCCGCCACTGCCTTGGCGGTTGCCTTGCCTTCGACCGTTGTGCCCTCCGGAAGGGTTTCTGCCCGCCCAAGCGCAAAGCCAAATGCAAAATTACGTGACTTCTCCGAAGCGCAGGTGAGGGCCAGATCGCCAAATCCGGACAGCCCCGCCAGCGTCTCGGGCAGGGCCCCCTGGGCCACGGCAAACCGTTGCATTTCGGCATAGCCCCGGGTCATCAGGGCCGCGCGCGCGCTTTCACCAAGGCCCGCGCCAATTGCAATTCCACAGGCTATCGCCACAACATTTTTCAACGCGCCACCGATTTCGACGCCGATCAGGTCAGAGGACCGATAGATGCGTAAGTTGCGTGTCGAAAGCGCCTGTTGCAGCGTTTTGCCATTCTCAGTTGCAAGTGTCAGCGCGGTGGGCAGCCCCCCGGCAATATCCACGGCAAAACTGGGGCCGGACAGAATGGCTGGCTGGGCATCGGGGATGTGCTTGCGGATCACCTCAGCCGGTCCCAGCCCGGTTGCAAGATCAATCCCCTTGCAGCAGGCCACAAGGGTTTTACCAGACAGACGCGCCCCATTGTCCTGCAGGAACGAGGACAGTTTTTGCATCGGAACCGCCAGCAAAAGGATCTCTGCTTCCGTGGCCCTGTTCAGGTCTGCCGTGGCCGTCAGTAGCGTGGGAAATTGCACCCCCGGCAACCGGCGTTTGTTCTCGCGGGCCTGTTGCATGTCGGCGGGATCGCGCGCCCACAATGTGACAGGCTGGTTTTCATTGGCCAGAGATATGGCAAGTGCGGTGCCAAAGGCCCCCGCGCCAAGAACAGAGATGCTCATGCCTTTGCTCCTTTCTTGCCTGATCCCAGCATGGCCGGGGCCGAGCGGTCAAGCGGCCATCGGGGCCGGGCGGACAGGGCCATGCCGTCGCTTTGACCGGAGCGAAACCGTTCGAGGCCTGCCCAGGCGATCATTGCCGCATTGTCGGTGCAAAGTGCCAGTGGGGGGGCAAGGAATGTTGCGCCAAATGCATCACAAACAGTCTCTAACCCAGCGCGCAGGGTCTTGTTGGCGGCAACGCCCCCCGCGACGGCAAGAGTGGGCGTGTGGGGGGATAGGGTCATATATTCTGCCATGGCCCGACGCGACTTTTCTACCAGAACGTCCCGCACCGCCGCCTGAAACCCGGCACAAAGATCGGTGCGATCTGAACGACGCAAACCGCCACATTCGGCCACCAGCCGGTCACGTTCGCGCAAAAGCGCGGTTTTGAGGCCGGAAAAGCTCATATCACATCCCGGTCGATCCAGAAGCGGGCGCGGGAAGCGAAAGCGCTTTTCGTCCCCATTCCGTGCTTCGCGTTCGACCGAAGGCCCGCCCGGCTGCGGCAGGGCCAGCAGTTTGGCGGTCTTGTCAAAAGCCTCGCCCGGGGCGTCGTCGATTGTGCCGCCGAGGCGGGTGAATTCTTCCGGGCCTTTGACGATCAGAAACTGGCAATGCCCGCCCGACACCAGCAGCATCAGATAGGGAAACTGCACCTGGTCTGTCAGGCGTGGGGTCAGGGCATGTCCGGCAAGGTGGTTCACGCCAACCAGGGGCAGGCCCGATCCGGCTGCCAGACCTTTTGCACACATCACACCCGCCAGAACGCCCCCAATCAGACCGGGTCCGGCGGTCACTGCAATGGCATCCATATCTGCCAGGCTCATCCCGGCTTGCCTCAGGGCGTCTTCCACGCACAGGTCGAGTTTTTCGGTATGCGCCCGCGCAGCAATCTCTGGCACAACCCCTCCGAAATCCGCATGAAGCTCGGTCTGTCCCGCCACGACAGAGGCCAGAATTTCGGGCAAAGCGCCGGGAACATGTCGGACCACGGCGGCGGCCGTGTCATCGCAAGAGCTTTCCAACCCGAGAAGTGTCAGCGGTTTTGTCATCACGGCATCTTTCCGTTTGCACAGGCTTTTGGCAGGCAGAGTTGCGATAAATCTGGTGTCGGGGTAACACCCTATCAAAGAGGAGACAACAGGCCCGCCATGTCGCCAGACCGCTTCGACCTTCCCGTTTTGCTGCTGACACGTCCTGAACCGGGCAATACGCGGGTTTTGGCCGAGTGTGAAGCCGCGTTTGGGGGGGCGATCCCGGCGGTGATGTCACCGGTTCTGGAGATTGTGCCGGTGGGGTCTTGGCCGGATCTGTCCCGATACGCATCGGTCCTGCTGACGTCGGTTCATGGCGTGCGCGGGGATCTCTCGGATAAACGGGCCTATTGTGTCGGGTCGCGCACCGCCCGTGTTGCTGCGGCGTCCGGGGCGCGTGTGGACTGTATCGCTCCAGATGCCGACAGCTTGATGCGGAAAGATTTAAATCCAGAATATCCAATGGTTTACCTGCGCGGTGCGCATGTCTCAACCGATCTGGCGGCGCATTTCGGATGTGAAGAGCGGGTGGTTTATGACCAGGTGCACCGCCCCCTTTCCAAACCCGCTCTGGATCTGATTAGAGGGGAGCGCCGGGTGATCCTTCCCCTTTTTTCCCCCCGCTCAGCGCGCTTGGTTGCAAAAGAAATACCCAAGGACCGACCCGGTGTGACGGTGATCGCCATGAGTGATGCGGTTGCAAAGGCCTGGCAGGAGGGGCGGAGTGCCCGCGACCTGATTGATATTTGCCCCGCTCCGACACAGGCAGAGATGGTGAGCAGGATTGTCGCATCCCTGCGTCACACTTGATTGCCCTATGCTTGGCAGTAAGGTTGCTTGAGGGTCCGGTGGGCGCGGGCTAATCTGATGAAGCGCGATCCTGCTTCATTTGAAATGTGAGATTCGAGAGGTTCAGACATTGGCCAATTCCCGTAAACCTGCGAAAGGCGCGTCCAAGGCGACGGATGCCAAAGCGGGCAAGACAGTAAAGAAATCCGTCGAAGATGCCGTTGTGATTGAAGAGAAAGCTGCGGAAACGGTCAAATCATCTGCTACACCTGAAAAAACAACCTCATCGGGACCTTCCAAAGCCCAGACCAAAAGCAGCGCCAAGGCAGCGGAGGGTGCGAAAACACCCGCCAACCCGTCAAAAACTCCGACAAAGCCCCAAGCCAAATCCACCACATCCAGCGAGGAACCATCCTCGAAAAGTGATGATGTTGAAAAGCCGGTCGGCGAGAAGGCTGCGGGTGAACGGGTGGCACCGAAGCCGGATGAGGCAAAGGGCACCACTCCTTCCAAACCCATTGCCAAACCCTCGGGCCTCTCCCCTGCCAAAAACATGCCGCAGGCGACCGCTGAAAAGGATGAGAAATCTGCAGTGGAGAAGCCCAAGGCGTCCTCGGATCAGCAGCCCTCGGATCAGAAAAAGACACCTGTTGCCGCACCGAGCCGCTCCAACACCGTCCTGCCCTTGCTGTTCGGAGGAGCGATTGCGGCCGTGATCGGGTTCGGCGCGGCGCGCTACCCGGATCAGTGGCCGTTTGTAATGGGACCTGTCGAAGACCCGCTGGCCACCGCCCTGGCGACGCAGGGACAGCAGCTTGAGGCACTGGAAGCGGCAAGCCGCCAACAGGCAGAGACCCTGGCCTCTCTTCAGGCAGATAACAGCCTTGACGTGGCGCGGGGAGAGATCTCGGGCGAATTCGCCCAGCTTCGCACGCAGCTGGAAGCGATGAGCAGCCAGCTTTCAGAGCTCGAAAATCGTCTGCACACGGTTGAAAAACTGCCACAGGGATCCGGGATGGAAGCCGCCGCTGCGGCCGCCACCGCGTATGAGCGGGAGCTTCAGCAGATGCGGCAGATGCTGGATGCGGAGCTGGCGAAAATCACCGATGCCAGAGCGGATGCAAAAACGTTGGAACAAACCGCCGCCGAAGCCGCCAAGGCAGCGGGGGCGCGGGCCGCGCTGGCGCGTGTGCTGGCGGCGCTGGATACCGGCCGCCCCTTTGGCGATGCGCTGTTTGACCTGAGCCAGCAGGCCGGGATTGAGGCGCCAGAGGCGCTGTCAGGGGTGGCGGAAAAAGGTGTGCCGACGCTGGTGGCGTTGCAATCCGCCTTCCCCGAGGCGGCGCGCGCTGCACTTGATGCCTCGGTCCGGTCGGCTGTCGCCGCCGGTGAGATGGACCGTGTATCGGCATTCTTCCGCCTTCAATTGGGCACCCGGTCGCTATCGCCAAAAGAGGGGACAGACCCCGACGCGATCCTGTCGCGGGCTGAAGCGGCGTTGAAAACTGGTCAGCTTGAAGCGGCACTGGCCGAACTTGCGACCATGCCCGAGGCCGGGCAGCCCGCCCTTGGCGATTGGATCGCCGCCGCCACCACCCGCAAGGATGCGCTCACTGCCGGTGATGCGCTCGCCCAGCTCGTGAACAGCAAATAAGGACACGCCGATGCTTTGGTCTCTTTTCAAGATTATCCTTTTCGTCGTGGCGATTGCAGGCCTGACCCTTGGGGCAGGGGCGTTGCTGGAGCTCGATGGCGGCATTCAGGTTGCCGTCGCCGGGGTTGAGCTCAACCTTGGTCCGTTGCAGGCGGTGATCCTGTTTGGCGTGCTGATTGTCGTGGTCTGGCTGGTGATTGTCCTTTTCGGATTGCTGCGCGCCGTGCTGCGGTTCCTGAATGGCGATGAAACCGCGATTTCGCGCTACTTTGATCGGTCTCGCGAAAAGAAAGGTTATGAGGCGCTGGCAGATGGCATGATGGCGCTTGCCTCTGGCGAAAGTGCCACCGCGATGGCAAAGGCCAACCGGGCCGAAAAATATCTGCGCCGACCGGAACTGACCAACCTTCTTACCGCGCAGGCGGCGGAAATGGCCGGGGACAAGCGCAAAGCCACGCAGGTTTACAAAAAACTTCTGACGGATGAACGCACCAAGTTTGTCGGCGTGCGCGGGCTGATGAAGCAGAAGCTTGAAGAAGGTGACACGGCCACCGCCATGCGGCTTGCGGAAAAGGCGCTGGCGCTGAAGCCGCGCCACGTGGGCACGCAGGATGCTCTGTTGGGGATGCAGGCGGCTGAGGGGGATTGGAGCGGTGCGCGCAAAACCCTGACCACAAAGCTGAAAACCGGAAACCTGCCGCGTGACGTGCATAAGCGACGGGATGCTGTGCTGGCCCTGTCCGAGGCAAAAGATGTGTTGGCTGAGGGCAAAAGTGTCGAGGCCCGTGAGGCTGCGATTGAGGCCAACCGCCTGTCGCCGGACCTTGTGCCCGCGGCTGTCATGGCGGCACGAACCTATGTCGAACAGGGCAAGCCGCGTTACGCCACCCGTGTGCTGACAAAAGCCTGGACCGCCCAGCCTCACCCGGATATTGCCGCCGCCTTTGCCGAGATTGAGCCGGATGAAAGCCCGAAAGCCCGACTGAACCGGTTCCGCGCCCTGACCAAACATCGTGAGGGAGATGCGGAAACACGGATGCTGGTGGCCGAGTTGAACCTGGCCGCCGGTGATTATGTCGCTGCGCGCAAGGCGCTGGGCAATCTGTCAGAGAATGCCCCCACGCAGCGGGTGCTGACCCTTCTGGCCGCGATTGAGCGCGGGGAAGGCGCCGAAGACAAGACCGTGCGTGCCCTTCTGGCCCGTGCGCTGACCGCGCCGCGCGGCCCGCAATGGGTGTGTGACAAATGTAATCACATCCATGCTGACTGGGCGCCGGTCTGTGGCAATTGCGGCGGGTTTGACACGCTGTCCTGGAGCAAGGCACCTGAAACCGAAGGGCAGATGTCCGGTGGTGCGGACATGATGCCATTGATTGTCGGTGAAGATGGGCCGTTCGAGGTGGAGAGGGTGAGCGAGGTTGCTTCTGAACCAGAGGAAACTACACCGGACATGCCCCTGGAGGGGGAGGTTGTGGCAACGCCCTCTGATCACGTATCAACCGAGAAATCTCATTAAAGCGTTTCCACAAGACGTTGAAACAGATGCGTGTTCAAAATCCCGTTCGAGCGCAGCGAGAGGCAGGGAATTTGAACTCAGCCGAATGTGGAAACGCTCTAAAGCGTTTCGACGTTCACCTGAGACAGGGAAAAGGCGCAGGGTCCGGGACCCCGCGCCTTTTCTGTTTTTTGTCGATAGGATTTATCAGGCGGGCTTTACATATTTTCCCGCCGTCAGCCCATTCACCTTTTCCACGATGGCCGCGGCATCAATACCGTGGTGGCGGTAAAGGTCGCCAATCGTGCCGGTCTGACCGAAATGTTCGACCCCCATCGGGATGGTCTGGTGTCCGGCGACGGACCCAAGCCAGGACAGGGTCGCAGGGTGGCCATCAATAGCGGTGATGATTTTGCAATGCGCGGGCAAAGTGGACATGAGTGTTTCGATATGGGACTGGGCTGCACGGTTGCCGCGCGACCGAGCGCGCTGGGCGGCGGTCCAGCCTGCGTTCAACCGGTCGGCAGATGTCACCGCAAGCACGCCGATATCCCTGCGGGTTTCGCCGATCATGCCGGCTGCCTTGATCACTTCGGGTGCAACCGCCCCCTGATAGGCCAGCACCACGTCGCAGTTCGGACCCGGCTTGCGCAGCCAATAGGCCCCGTCGATCGCGCCTTGGCGGAACGCCTCGTCCACCCGCTTGCCGGGCTGCTCAATCGGGTTTGTGGTCAGGCGCAGATAGACCGCCCCGCCTGTTTCATCCCTGAGCCATGTGCGTTCATCGGGATCGCCCTCGCCATCACGTTGAACATAGTCAAAGGCCCATTGCATGATCACGGCAAGCTCATCGGCGAAGGCGGGTTCGAAACTGGCCAGCCCGTCCTGAGACATGCCGATCAGCGGTGATCCAACCGACTGGTGCGCGCCGCCTTCCGGGGCCAGCGTCACACCCGAAGGGGTGCCGACCAGAATGAAACGCGCATCCTGATAGCAGGCGTAATTCAACGCATCGAGGCCACGCGCCACAAACGGATCATAGACCGTGCCAATTGGGATAAGGCGTTTGCCAAACAGCGAATGCGACAGGCCAGCCGCCCCCAGAAGCAACATCAGGTTCATTTCGGCAATGCCCAGCTCGATATGCTGACCGTCAGGGGTGAACTCCCACTTGGCGGTTGAAGGGATGCGGTTTTCGATGAAGGCATCAGCCTGTGCGCTGCGGGCAAACAGCTTGCGGCGGTTTACCCAGGGGCCAAGGTTGGTTGTGCCGGTAACGTCGGGGGATGTGGTGACGATCCGGTCGGCCAGCAGGCTGTCCCCTTTGGACAGATCATCAAGGATCTTGCCGAATGCCATCTGGGTTGAGATCTCGCGCGAGGTGTCGATCCCGATGGAAGGCACTGGCAGTTTGTCATCGTGATAGCGACGCATCCCTTTTGCGAAAAAGGGAACGTTTGACAGGAACTGACGCAGCTCTTCCGGTTGTGCGACCGTTGCAAATGGCTCCCACTCCTCCCCTTTGGCCACACCCATGTGCTTTTGCCATGCCTCGAACTGGGTGTTGTTCATCAACCCGCCGTGATTGTCTTTGTGACCCGCAATCGGAGTGCCCCAGCCCTTGATTGTATAGGCAAGGAAACAGGTGGGACGGTCATGGTCGATGGCGGCAAACGTGTTGGCCATTGTTTCAACACAGTTGCCACCGAGGTTTTCCATCAGCGCGGCAAGCTCTTCGTCGCTGCGCCGGTCGATCAAGGCGGTGACATCCCCCTGATCGCCAAGATCGTCCATCAGCCGCTTGCGCCAGACCGCGCCGCCCATGAAAGTCAGCGCGGAATATTCCTGGTTGGGGCAGGCATCAATCCAATCCCGCAGCTTGTCGCCGCCGGGCTCGTCAAAGGCTGCGCGCTGCAGGGCGCCATGCTTGATGCGCACCACGTCCCAGCCGAAGGCGTCAAAGATCTTTTCGATCCGTTCAAACAACCCTTCGCGCACAATCCCGTCCAGCGACTGGCGGTTATAATCGATGATCCACCAGGTGTTGCGCAGGTCGTTTTTCCACCCTTCCTGCAGGGCCTCATAGATATTGCCTTCGTCCAGTTCGGCGTCCCCCACCAAGGCCACCATGCGGCCCATCGGGGCATCCGACCCCCAGGATTTCGCGGTGATGTAATCCTGAATGATCGACGCAAAAGAGGTGATCGCCACGCCAAGACCAACGGAACCGGTGGAGAAATCCACATCATCAATATCCTTGGTGCGGCTGGGGTAACTTTGCACCCCACCAAAGCCGCGGAAGTTCTCCATCTTCTCACGGGTCTGGTTCCCCATCAGATATTGCATCGCGTGGAAAATAGGCGAGGCATGGGGTTTCACCGCCACCCGATCCTCGGGCTTCAGGGTCGAGAAATAAAGCGCCGTCATGATCGACACCATCGATGCGGAAGAGGCCTGATGGCCGCCGACCTTGATCCCATCTGCCTTGGGGCGGATGTGATTTGCATGGTGGATCATCCAGTGGGACAGCCACAAAAGGCGCTGTTCAATGGTTTTGAGCTGCTGAATACGCGCTGATGTTTGCTCGGTCATAGCGTGGTCCTTTGGTCTTGGCCTGAGCCACATGCGTTGGATGGGGTGGTCTCAGGATAACAGGGTTGCTTTGAAGCGTCCCGGCGATTTAGGGTTCAATTTCCACCGATCATGGCGGAAATCACTAAGTTCAGGAGCCATCGTGGCAGATACCGTTCAGCTTGACCCGTTTGACATTCAGATCCTGCGTCGGCTGAGTGCCGATGGCCGTATCTCGGTTCAGGATCTGAGCGACGGGATCGGCCTCAGCCCGACCCCCACCGCCCGCCGGGTCCGGCGGTTGGAGCAGGTCGGGATCATCACTGGTTACGGTGCCCGGATCGACGAAGCCGCGCTGGGGTTCGATGTCTCGGTCTTTGTTTCGGTCCAGCTGGACAAGCAGATCGATGAGGCGCTGGTGAAGTTCGAGACCGCCCTCGCCAGCTTTCCCGAGGTGGTGGATTGCTGGCTGATGACCGGGGATCGCGACTACCTGATGCGGGTCGCGACCACCGGATTGCGCGATTTCGAGGCTTTTCTGGTGGGGCGCCTGACCAAGGTTGAGGGCGTGGCGTCGATCCAGTCCTCGATCCCGATCAGGCAGGTCAAGGCTGGCTATGCGCGCACGCCTTAACCCGGATTACTCCGCCGCCTGCATCACCGCCGGAGGCAGGGCCTGATCCAGATCCGCCAGGATGTCCGCGACCTCTTCCAGACCAACCGATAGTCGGATAAGCCCGTCCGAGATGTCATGCTCAGCGCGTTCTTCCGGCGTATAGGTCGAATGGGTCATCGAGGCCGGGTGCTGGATCAGCGTTTCAGCATCGCCCAGAGAGACGGCGCGCTGGATCATTTTCAGCCCGTTCATAAAGGCAATCCCCCCGGTCATGCCGCCGTCAATCTCAAAGGCGATCATCGCGCCGGGTTGCGCCATCTGGCGACAGGCGAGCTCATGTTGGGCAAAGCTTTCCAGCCCGGGGAAATGCACAGCGCGTACGGCCGGATGCGCCTCAAGATACGCCGCCACAACCTGCGCCGACGCGCAGTGACGCTCCATCCGCAGCGCCAATGTTTTCAATCCGCGCAGGATCAGCATGGCGTTGAACGGCGCCATCACGGCTCCGGTCATGTCCTTCATGCCGACCAGACGGATCTCGGTGATCTGTTCCAGCGTGCCGACAACCAGCCCGGCCACCACATCGCCATGTCCGCCGAGGTATTTTGTCGCCGAGTGCAGCACGATATCGGCGCCCATTTCGATCGGGCGGGTCAGGAAGGGGGTGGCATAGGTGTTGTCGACCACCACGCTGGCCCCGCTGGCATGGGCGATCTCTGACATCGCGGCGATGTCCACAAGGCGCATGTTCGGGTTGGCCGGGGTTTCGAAATAGACGACGCGGGTCTGCTCTGAGATCGCGGCGCGCAGGTTTTCCGGGTCGGTCATGTCCACATGGGTGATTGTCACCCCCCATTTCGCCAGCCCGTGCTGCATGAAGGCGAAGGTGCAGCCGTAAAGTGTCTTGTCCACGATCACCTCGTCTCCGGGTGACAGCAGGGTCCAGAGCACGGCGGTGATGGCCCCCATACCCGAGGACAGGGCCAGACCAGCCTCGGCCCCTTCCAGTGTGGCAATGCGTTGTTCCAAGAGGTCACAGGTCGGGTTTGAAATCCGGCTGTAGATATGCCCCTGGCGCTCACCGGCAAACATCTCCCCTCCGGCTTCCGCTGTTTCGAAGGCGAAGGTTGAGGTCAGATGAAGCGGCGGGGTCAGAGCACCGTCATTTTCTTGCGGGTCATAAGCGTGGTGGATGGCGCGGGTGGCAAAGCCGGGGGTGTTGATCATGATTGGCTCCTCTTTGGGTTGGAGCTATAATGCGCCTGTTCTACAGGTGATGGATTGCAAATATTGCCAAAAAAGGGCATAGTATTGGCATTATCTGCCAATGAGAGGGTGTATGGATCGTAAAGATAGACAAATCATTCGGACCCTTCAGCGTGATGGGCGAATGACCAATCAGGATCTGGCGGAAAAGGTCAACCTGTCGCCGTCCCCCTGTTTGCGCCGGGTGCGCAACCTTGAGGCCAGCGGTGTGATCCAGGGGTATAGCGCCGATGTGGATGCCTCGGCCTACGGGTTGGCAATCACGGTTTTTGTGCGGGTGCGATTGGAGCGCCACAACGAGGCGGACGTGCAGAATTTCGAAAAGCGGGTGCGGTTGATCGACGAAGTTCTGGAATGCCACGTGATGACCGGGGCGATGGACTATCAGCTGCGGGTGCTGGTGCCGGATCTGCAGGCCTATGAAGATTTTATCCGCAACCGCATCCACCCGATCGGTGGGATCGCCTCGATTGATACGAGTTTTGTTTACGGGACGGTGAAAAAGACTGCGGTGTTCCCGGATATTTCCTGACCGCACCTAATCACCTGTGCCACACATCAAGGGGCGTTCAGGATTGGAATGTTTGGAAAACTGGTGCCTCAAGAGGGACTCGAACCCCCGACCTTGTCCTTACGAAGGACCTGCTCTACCAGCTGAGCTATTGAGGCAGCCGGGGTTCGTTTAACCGCTTGATCGGCGTTGCGCAAGGCGCAAAACCATTCCTGGTCAATCGAACCCACTTTTGTATTTCACCGGTGGGAGACGGTTTCCGGTTTAGGTTTACAGCACCGTGTCAAAGGCTGTCGCAAGTTTCTCGACCAGTTCGTCAATCTGCTCTTCCGTAATGATAAAGGGCGGGGCGAGCAGGATGTGGTCGCCATGTTTCCCGTCACGGGTGCCGGACATCGGGTAACAGATCAATCCAGCGGCAAAGGCCGCTTTCTTGATTTTGCCTGCCACACCCATTGCCGGATCAAACGGGGTTTTCGTGTCACGGTCAGCGACCAGTTCAAGGCCACGGAACAATCCGCGCCCCCGGATGTCGCCCACATTCGGGTGTTGGCCAAAGCGCGCTTCCAGAGCAGCCTGCAGCTTATCGCCCATTGTGGCCGCGCGCGCGGGCAGGTCACGGCTGGTCAGCTCTGTCACCACCGCCAGGGCCGCCGCGGTGGCGACCGGATGGCCCAGATAGGTGTGCCCGTGCTGGAAAAACCCTGATCCGTTTTCGATTGCGGCATATATCTTGTCGGTGCAGAGCATCGCTCCGATTGGCTGATACCCTGCCCCCAGCCCCTTGGCGATGCACAGGATATCCGGGGCGATGCCGTCATGGTCGCAGGCAAACAGATGTCCGGTACGCCCCATGCCACACATCACCTCATCCAGGATCAGCAGCACACCATATTGATCACAGATCTCGCGGATGCGCTTGTAATACCCGTCCACGGAGGGAACCGCGCCAAGCGTGGCGCCGACCACCGGTTCGGCCATGAACGCCATCACGCTATTCGGCCCAAGACGCAGAATTTCACTCTCAAGCTCGTTGGCGACACGCTGCCCATAGTCAAAGCTGCTTTCGCCATCCTTCCGGCCCACATATTCGTAACAGGGTGCGATATGGCTCATCTCGACCAGAAGCGGGGCGAACTGGGCGCGGCGCCATTCATTGCCCCCCGCAGACAGGGCGCCCAACGTGTTGCCGTGATAGCTTTGTTTGCGGGCAATGACCCGGCGCCGTTCCGGCTGACCGATTTCAAGGAAATACTGCCGGGCCAGCTTGATTGCGCTTTCGGTGGCTTCTGACCCACCGGACACGAAATAGACCCGATCGAGAGCGCCGGGGGCGTGCTGGATCAGCAGCCTTGCCAATGCCTCGGCGGGTTCTGAGGTCATAAAGCCGGAATGGGCAAAGGCGATTTTCTCTACCTGCTCCTGAACCGCCTTGATTACCGCCGGGTTTGAATGCCCCAGACAGGACACGGCGGCGTCGCCGCAATCAAGGTATTTCTGACCTTTGTCGTCAATCAGATAGGCCCCGTCCCCGGTCATGGCGGTGGGAAGGGTGGCTTGGGTGTGGCGGGGAAATACGTGGCTTTTCTGGCTCATGCCACATCTCCTTTCAGGCGGGATATCAGGGCGGCAACCGATGCTGCGTTGTCAGCCCAGGGGGTGTCGTGTTCGTCGGTCAGCCCGTTTTCAAAACCCACCCGAAGGTCGCCGCCAAGATGGGCGGCACGGGTGAGACAGGCATGTTCCTGCGGGCCAAATGCGCAGACCATCCAGGGGTCTTTGGGTGTGCCATTTGTCAGAAACGGTTCCAGATCAGCAGGGCGCGAGATTTGCCCGGTTGCATAGCGTCCCAGCACCAAAAGGCGGTCAACCTGCCCGGCGCGCACAATTCCCTGTGCCTGCCAATGCGCCAGCAATGCCGCATCGTCGGTATCATAGAGGATATGCTGAACCCGTGTGCCCTGCGCTGCACACGCCCCATAGACCTGCTCTGCGAGGCTGGGGTCGCGGGCAATTTCGCGGACGGAGATCGACGCCCATTCTGGCGCAACCTGTTTCAGGCAGGCCAGTTGGGCCGCAACATCAAACAGGCCCGCAGCCTCGGTGGTGATCTGGATATCAAGCCCGGGGGCAGTGTCCTTAATCGCCGTGATTGTCTCAAGATAACGTCCCGCATCCAGAGAATGGGTGCCGTCCTTATCCCTGACATGCAGGTGAACACCATGTGCCCCAACCGCGTGACAGGCAGCAGAGGTGGCAACGATCTCATCCAATGTGACGGGAAGGGCAGGGTGATCGCTGTGGGTGCGACGGGCGCCATTTGGGGCAAACAGAATATAGGGATGTGCCATGTCAATCCTAGCATCTTGTGCATGGGGCTTGCTTTGCTTGCGGAAATCCACGAGCCGCTGATCCGTGATTTCGACATCAAGCATGGTGTTACTGGCTTTGTCCAGATGCTGTTTTCAGGCGCGAAAACGTTTCGACTTTCACCTGAGACAGGAAAGTGCCGCACAAGATATAAATGCCGTGGCAGGAGAATTTCCCTGGACCCGAATAGGAAATCTTTTAGGGGTCCAGGGCAGATGGTGCTCAAATACTCCGGGTCACTCACACCCCGGAAGCTCTTTCGCGATCAATGCCCATCATGCGAGTGGGCAAGTCCATCCCCAATTGGCAAACCGCCGATACGGTATAGGTAGGTCATGGTGGCCGACGGTGAAAGCGTTCAACTCATGGATGTTTAACATCAGGCGCGTTGCGTTTCTTTTCTGGCGCGGATTGTTGCGTTTCTCCGTCGCCACCCTTCTTGAACTCGCTGGGTTGCATCCCCCAGATCTGGCGGAAACGGCGCGCAAAACTGGAGGGGTGGGTGTAGCCACAGGCCTGATACACCTCTTTGACCGCCATGCCTCTGCGCAGCAGGGTGGCTGCGTGTTCAACCCGGCGCTGGGACAGAAGCTGAGAAAAACTTTGCCCGAACAGGAGGGTCAGCTTGCGTTGCAAGCTGCGTTTGCTGAGGGCGCACAGCTGTGCCAGATCATCCACAGAGAAATCTGGCTGATCGAGATGGGCGACCAGATGGGCTTCGATCTGACCCCGCAATCTTTCGTCGGCGGGCGCAAGTTCGACATTCTCAAGTGGCGCATCATGTTGTGTGTGTTGCGCGCGCACATGTGTGCGGATTGCGTCGTAATTGTTCAGCCGCAGACGTATCCGCGCGATCAGGGTTTCGATGTCGAAAGGTTTGGTCAGATAATCATCGGCACTGACCGACAGACCCTCGCGTATCGAATGGTCCCCTGACAGCGCGGTCAGAAACAGCACCTGAATATGGGATGTCTCCGGGCATTCCTTGATCTCGCGGATCAGGTCAAACCCGCTGCCATCGGGCAGCATGACATCGCAGATAATAAGGTGAAGCGGATATTTCTGCACCATGCGGCGCGCGGTGCTGCAGGAGGCCGCGCTGTGTATTTTACCCAGCTCCCCAAGGGCACCCGTCAGGTAATGGCGCAGCTCGCGGTCATCCTCAACGATCAGGATCTGGGGCTGCGTTTCGCTGTCTGGTCCATCCGAGTTACGAGCCTGCGTATGCGCTGGGCGAGTATGGCGCGCAGGAAACCGCAGAGTGATTGTCGCCGGATCAGGCGCTGCAAGGATATCAGCTCCGCTGCGCTGCACCAGTGCGCCCACAATTTCACCGCCACGGGTTGGCACGTTCTGATCTTCTGGCAGGTGCCCCTGAAGGGTTTTGATAAACTCCTCAGACAGGCTTGCGGTATTGCTGACCTTCATCTTCAATACCTGGTTTTCAAGGGCAATCTGCACCTCGATGGCGCCCCCTCTTGGCGTATGCCGGATTGCATTTGACAGGAGGTTGTGGGTGATCAGTTCAAGCGCCTCGAGGTCAACTGTGGCGACCCCCAGATTGCCCAGCTCTGTCTGAAAGCGAACGCCATGCAGGGCGGCACTGTCTTGGTAAAGGGACAGAATCGGCTCGATCACCCCATCCAGATTGGCAATGACATGCTGGCTGGGATCGGTCCTGTTCTGCCTGCTTCCTTCTGACATCTCTTCGCTCAGCTGCGTCAGCCGGGCCACGGCGCGGGTGACCAGCGTCAGGAGTTTCTGGTTTTGCGGGCTGAGCTTGGCGGTTTTCTCGATGCTCTGAAGGGGGGCTTTGATCAATGAGATCGGGGTGCGGATTTCATGGGCAGCACGGGCGTAAAACTGCGCCCGGTCCTTGTCGGCGGCAACCAGTTTGCGGGTTTTCTCCTGCACCATGGCTTCCAGCACGGATGTGCGTTGCTGAAGGGCCCGGTTGCGCAGCCATGGGATGAACAGGATTGCGGGAACCAAGAGCAGTAAATATGCCACCCACGCATACCAGCGCAGGTAAAGGGGGGCCGAGACCGAAAAGCTCAGAACCTGTTCCGGTCCTGTGACATTGCCGGCGCTGATCCCCTGAAACCGCAGATCATAAGATCCGGGCTGCAGGTTTTCACGGCGCAGTTTGTGCACAGAGCCTGTGGCCTCCTGCCACTGGGTATCCACCGGATCCAGGCGCCAGCGCAGCCGGTTGGCAACAGGATCGGTGTAATGCGCCACCGTAATCGCCATATCAAGCGTGGCGGGTGAGACCCTTTCATAATTCGGGGCTGGGGTGATCTGCCTACCCTGTTCGTCAAGTTGGATGTAACTGACAAGTGGCGGCATATGATTGGACTGCAGCAAGTCGGGGTGAAACAGAGACAGACCATTCACACCGCCAACCGCCAGGGTGCCATCGCGTAAAGCGGTATAGGCGTTGAAATTGAACTCGGCCCCTTGCAGCCCATCGCGGCTTTTGTAAACCGCAATGTCTCCGTCGCTCGGGGAATACCGGGCCAGCCCATTGTTGGTGGTGATCCAGATCTGCCCCTGCTGGTCGGGCAAAAGGCTGTAGATGGTTTCGTTCGGCAACCCATCCGCGCGCCCGATGCGGTCCAGACGCTTCATGTCCTTTGACAGGATGGTTATGCCAGCCTGGGTGCCAACCAGCATGCGCCCATCGGGCAGGCAATAGATCGCCCGCACGTCATTGTCATCGAAATAGGCCGCCCCCGAAAAGGTTTGCGTCTCACCGGTTTCCGGGTTGAACCGGGTCAGACCTCCGCTGGTGCCGATCCAGATATTGCCCTCTGGGCCCTCGTACAGGCCGCGGGTGCGGCTGTGGGGCAGGGCGCCATTGTCTTTGTGGAGGTGGCGGATCGGTTGCAGGTTGTCGTCCAGCGTGAAAACGCCAGAATGGGTGCCGACCCAGATTTGTCCGTGCTGATCACGCAGCAAAAGCCGGACGAACCGGTCATGGAACAGCGCGTTTCCGCCCTCTTCCGACACCGGGGTCAGGGTTTTCGTGCGCCAGTCGTAAAGGTGCAGGCCGTGGCGGCGAAGGGCGAGCAGCAGGTGATCCCCCAGGGGTAGGATGGCGCGCACATCCTGGTCGCCCTTGCCCAGATCCACGCGTTCAAACCGCTTTTCGTCCCGGATCAGCCGGTCGAGCCCCTTTTTGGACCCAACCCAAAGTGACTTCCCCACCCCCTCGGTCATGGACCAGATCGTGGCAGAGATAGGCCCCGCATCCCCTTCGGGATTGGCGAAATAGGTTTCAAACGGATCCGGGTATTGCGACAGGTTGCTGACGCCGCGGTCATAGGTTCCCGCCCAGATGCGCCCCATTTTTCCTGCGGTCAGGGCAATGACCGTGTCGCTTCCAAGGCGAAGGGGCTGACCCGGATGTGCCCGGTAATTGACGGTGTCGCCGGTGACAGGATCATGCACAAAGATGCCATGTGACCAGGTGCCAAACCAAAGACGCCCATCCTGCCCCTGGCTGATGCTTTCCACATCATTGTCGGGCAGGCTGATCGGTTGGCTAACCGTCAGGCTGGACGGGTCCAGAAGGTTCAGCCCCCCCTCTTCGGTGCCGATCCAGACCTGGTCCTGATCATCTGCGAACAAGGCCATGATCCGATCACCGCTCAGGTCGGAATTGTCCCGGCGAATGGGGCGAATATTGTCGCCCTCATCATCAATCAGAAGCAATCCCCGAGCCTGTGTGCCCACCAGCAGGCGACCGTCCTTAAGGTGCAAAAGGCGCAGGGCCGCATTGGGGTCAATAACGTCTTCCGCGTCAATCACCGGAAGCATTCCCGAAGGAGGGGCGGCCTTCAGCGCAGCGTTGACCCGATCTGGTGGCAGTTTCACAACACCCGCCCCGGTGGCGACCCATACGGCGCCATCCGGTTTGAACGCAAAGTCATAGGTGTCATTCAGAAGGGTGGTTTGGGCAGCGCCATCCGGGGCGCGAAACCCGGTCAGAAACTCCGCAGATTGGGAGTAGACGCTGACGCCACCGCCCAATGTTGCAACCCAGATACGCCCCTGAAGATCCTCTTTCAGCCCAAAGATATAGTTTGTCTGCAAGCCATGATTGGGGGTTTCACTGCGATATAAATAGCTGAACCGGGCACCGTCAAAAATGCTGATTCCGTCCCCGGTGGCAAACCACATCCGGCCATCATGCGCCGGGTAGATCGCGTGGACGGTGCTTTGCGACAGACCATCATCAATGGTCAGCTGGCGCGCCATTTTCGGAGTATCCCCCAGCGCCGCTTGGCACAGCCCGAGGGTAAGGAGCCAGATCCCCAGTATCAGTTTCCGCATCGCATCCCCCGTTGCCTGCCCTGTTTGTCTGCCCTGTTTGTTTGGCCCGTTTGTTTGTCCTGTCCGTCAGCCATCACCCCATAGCGCCTTGGGGTTGATCTTAGCTTTGTGGCGGGGAAAAGCCATCTTTTCCCTGTATTCCTCATCATGTGCTCGTAGGAGGGAAAAAACGGTGGCGCAATTGCTCAAAAGGTTAGGGTCAGGTTGGGAAATACTTGGATTTGAAGCGGGCGAATTCACGGTCAGAGGGTTTTTTATCCGTATATACCTCTACATAATCCGGCATCCGATTGATGCGCTCTTCAAGGGCCTCGCTGACCTGCATCGAAATGTAGCCGATCTGGGTATACAGAACCGTCATGCTGCGCACCTCGGCCTGCTTGTCGGAAAATCCGAACCGACGATACATATCGGCAATGGCGCGGGCGCGCAGGCGGTCTGAATGTTCGATCTTGCGTTGCAGGTCGGGGTCGTTGCGGGCCCAGTTGCGGATCGCCAGATCCAGCCGGGAATCGAACAGGTCCGCGTCTAGCCAACACTCGAACAGGTTCAGCATCGCTTCGGTGATCGTGTCGGCATAGGCTTCGGTCTGCCGGATCAGGTTGCCGGTATTTTTTGCGTCCCACCGGGCGATCATCGCGTCCAGCAGCGCCTCGCGATCCTTGAAATACCAATAGAACCCGGACCGCGTAAGTCCCAGTTTTTTCGAGAGAACACCAACCTTTACGGCCTCCACACCACTTTCGGTCAGGACCTCATATGCGGCGGATAGCCAGGCATTTTCTGCCCCCTGGCGCTTGGAGCTTTCCAACTTTGTCATGATCTGAATTTAGTATTTCTTGACACAGGTGTCAATTTTAATGACGCTACTGTCTATACACCTTTGCGAATGGGAGGACGCCATGGTTGATCAAAGCGCAGCGCCGGTGCGAAGCAGGCGGCGAAAGCGGGGTGCGGGCGAAACACGCAGCGGCCAACCCGGCCAGAATCCGCATCTTGAGGTGCCCTTCATCACGCGGGGCATCCCGACTTATGACCTTCTGGAAGAGGGGGCGCTGGTCGAGATTGAACAGACAGCTGAGCGCATCCTGTCAGAGATCGGCATCGAGTTTCGTGAAGACCCGGACACGGTAGAGATGTTCCGCCGGGCCGGGGCCGAGGTGACAGAGCTTACCGCCGAGAGCTGGAACCTGAAATTCGCACCGGGCATGGTCCGCCAGATCCTGTCCACCGCGCCGTCCAAATTCACCCAGCACGCGCGCAACCCGAAAAACAATGTCGAGATCGGCGAGGATGCGATGGTATTCGCGCCCGCCTATGGCTCGCCCTTCGTGATGGATCTGGACAAGGGGCGGCGCTATGGCACGATCGAGGATTTTCAGAACCTGATCAAGCTTGGGCAAAGCTCACCCTGGCTGCACCATTCTGGCGGCACGATCTGTGAACCCACCGATATCGCGGTGAACAAACGCCATCTGGATATGGTTTACAGCCACATCAAATACTCGGATCGCGCCTTTCTTGGTTCGATCACCGCGCCAGAACGGGCCGAAGACAGCATCGAGATGACCCGCATCCTGTTTGGCTCTGATTACGTGGATCAGAACTGCGTGATCATGGGGAATTTCAACACCACCTCACCGATGGTGATGGATGGGGTCACAACGCAGGGCATCCGGGCCTATGCGCGCGCGGGGCAGGGGTCCATCCACCTGCCCTTCCTTCTGGGGGGCGCGGTCAGCCCGCTGACCATGGCGGGGTCGATTGCGCAATGCCTGGCGGAAACCATGGTGTCAGCAGCTCTTACGCAATTGGAGCGGCCAGGCGCGCCTGCGATCCTTGGCAGTTTCCTCAGCTCGATGTCGCTCCGTTCTGGCTCGCCCACATTTGGAACACCGGAGCCGGCACTGGGGTCACTGGTGATGGGGCAACTGGCGCGGCGCCTGAACATGCCGCTGCGCTGCGCGGGCAATTTCTCGACCTCGAAATTGCCGGATGCACAGGCGATGCAGCAATCCATGATGTCCATGATGTCCGCTGTGCAATGCGGGGCCAATTTCATCCTGCATTCGGCGGGCTTTCTGGATGGGCTGTTGTCGATGTCATACGAGAAATTCGTGATGGACACCGATATGTGCGGTGCGCTGCACGCCTACCTGAACGGGATTGCGGTCAACGAGGACACACTTGGATTTGAGGCGCTGGCCGAAGGCGGGCCGGGGGCGCATCTGTTCTCAACCGCCCACACCCTGCGCCACTATCAGACCGCCTATTATGACAGTGCGCTGGATGACAACCAGCCGTGGGAAACATGGGATGAACAGGGCGGCATTGATGCTGCAACCCGCGCCAACCAGCGTTGGAAACAGCTGTTGAACGACTACGAAGCGCCGCCCTTGGACGACGCCGTGAACGACGCGCTGTGTGACTTCATGGCGCGCAAAAAGGCCGCGATGGCCGACATGTGGTATTGAGGAGAGACAGATGTCCAAAGATCCGCTGCTGCAGCCCTTTCAGCTGAAACATCTGACCCTGAAAAACCGGATCATGACCACCAGTCATGAACCGGCCTACCCCGAGGACGGGATGCCGAAACAACGCTATGCGGCCTATCACGCAGAACGCGCCCGGGCTGGGGTGGCTCTGGCGATGACGGCGGGGTCGGCGGCGGTGTCGCGCAACAGCCCGCCGGTTTTCAACAATATCCTCGCCTATAAGGACGAAGTGGTGCCGTGGATCCGGCAGCTGACTGACGGTTGCCATGAACATGGCTGCGCGGTGATGATCCAGCTGACCCATCTGGGGCGGCGCACCCATTGGGCCAAGGGGGATTGGCTGCCTGCCGTGTCCTCGACCAAACACCGTGAACCCGCCCACCATGCTTTTCCGAAACTTGCGGAAGACTGGGACATTGAGAATGTCATCGCTGATTTCACCGACGCAGCTGAGCGGATGAAAGCGGGCGGGATGGACGGGGTTGAAATCATGACCCATGGCCATCTGCTTGATCAGTTCATCTCGCCCCTGTCCAATGATCTGGACGGTCCTTACGGGCGTGCGACGCTGGAAAACCGCCTGCGCCTGACCAATGACATCATCGCCTCTGTCCGCAAACGGGTGGGTGACGACTTTGTTGTCGGCGTGCGTTTTGCACCTGACGAGGCGCAGGCCGGTGGTGTCGACGAAGAGATGGGGCTGGAGATCGCCCGGATCTTCGAGGCAAACGGCGATGTGGATTACCTCAATATCAACCGGGGGCGCATCCATACCGACCCGGCCATGACCGACATGATCCCGGTGCAGGGGATGAAAAATGCCCCGCATCTGGATTTTGCCGGGCGGGTCAAGGCGGCGGTCACCCTGCCGGTGTTTCACGCGTCGAAAATTCCCGATGTGGCCACCGCGCGCCACGCCATTGCCTCGGGCCAGCTTGATATGGTCGGCATGACCCGCGCGCATATGGCCGATCCGCATGTGGTGCGCAAAATCATTGAGGGGCGCGAGGATGACATCCGCCCCTGTGTCGGTGCCACCTATTGTCTGGACCGGATCTATGGCGCGGGTGAGGCCCTGTGCATCCACAACGCTGCCACCGGGCGCGAGCTGACCATGCCGCATGAGGTTACGCCCGCAGATGAGACAAAGAAAGTGGTTGTCATCGGTGCCGGCCCCGGCGGTCTGGAGGCCGCGCGGGTTGCAGCTGAGCGCGGCCATGAGGTCATCGTGTTCGAAGCGCAGCCGGATCCCGGAGGGCAGCTGCGCCTGGCTGCGCTTTCCCCACGTCGTCGCGAGATGATCTCGATCATCGACTGGCGCATGGCGCAATGTGCCGCCCGTGACGTGGAGTTTCGGTTCAACAGCTGGGCTGAGGCCGAGGATGTGCGCGCACTGGATCCCGATGTGGTTATTGTCGCCACAGGTGGTCTGCCCAATACCGAACTGTTCGAACAGCGTGGAGACGCAGCCAATGTGGTCACCGCATGGGACATTATCGCGGGTGATGTGAAACCCGCAGAGCATGTGCTGATCTATGACGAAAGCGGTGATCATCCGGGGCTTCAGGCCGCAGAAATGGCCGCCCATGCCGGGTCCAGGGTTGAGGTGATGACCCCGGACCGCACCTTTGCACCGGACATCATGGCGATGAACCTCGTGCCCTATATGCGCGCGCTTCAGGACAAGGACGTTACCTTCACCGTCACCCGCCGCCTGTTGGATGTGGCCAGGGATGGCAACAAACTGACCGCAACGATCGGCACTGATTATTCGGATTTCACCCGCACGGCGCAATATGATCAGGTTGTTGTGAACTATGGCACCTTGCCGATGGATGAGCTCTATTTCGCACTGCGCGAGGAAAGCTCGAACCGGGGGGCGGTTGATCAGGAGGCGCTGATCGAAGGGCGCCCGCAGACGCTCCGGCGCAACCCGGAGGGCAAGTTCCAGCTGTTTCGCATCGGTGACGCCGTGTCCGCACGCAATTGCCATGCCGCGATTTATGATGCGTTGCGGCTGGTCAAGGATCTCTGACGCGGAAACCGGAGTGCGCCAATGCCTTTCCCCCATATCTTCAAACCGGTTCGGCTGCGTCACAAGACGCTGAAAAACCGCGTGGTGTTCGGGGCGCATACCACCAATATGTCCCAAGACGGCCTGCCCGGGGATCAGCATCTGGCCTATTACCGCGAACGCGCCATCGGGGGCGCTGCGATGATTGTGGTTGAGCCGATGCCGGTGCATCCGGCAGCGGTGCTGACCCGTGGCAATTTTCGCCCCTCCACGGATGAGGTGATCCCCCATTTCAGGCGGATCACCGAGGTGGGGCAGGCCCATGGCGCGGTGATGATCCAGCAGCTTTACCATGTGGGCGCGCATGGGGATTGGGACAATTCCTGGCACGCCAACTGGTCACCTTCGGGCGGGCCAAGCTATCACGACAATGATGGCAGCCATGCCATGTCCGAAGCTGAGATCGAAGAGACCATCCAGTCTTTCGTCGATGCGGCCGTCAGGTGTCAAAAGGCAGGTTTCGACGGGGTCGAAGTCTGGGCCGCCTATCATTGTCTGATTGACCAGTTCTGGACCCCGTTTTCGAACCAGCGAGAGGACAAATGGGGCGGGTCGCTGGAAAATCGCACCCGGTTTTCGCGTGAGATCCTGAAACGCATCCGGTCTGCCTGTGGCGACAATTTCATCATCGGGCTGTCTGTTGCCGATGAACCGGATGTCGAGGCTGCCCTCAGCCGCGAAGACACCGCCGAAATTGTCGCGCTGCATGATGCGGAGCAACTGATGGATTATGTCACCTGCGGGTCGGGTGGGTATTTCGATTTCTACAAGCTGATGCCCACTTTTCTCTATGGCGAAAAGCTCGGCGTGGATCTGGCAGCCCGGCTGAAATCCGTCATCAAACACGCGCTGGTCACGGCAGAAAGCCATATCCGAACCCCGGAAAATGCCAATACGGTTCTGGGCGCGGGCGAGGCGGACCTTGTCTCCATCGTGCGCGGGCAGATTGCCGATCCGCATCTGGTGGCAAAGGCGGGAGAAGATCGCGCAGAGGATATCCGTGGCTGCCTGTCGTGCAACCAGCAATGCTGGGGGCGGCGGGGGCGGGATTACTGGATTTCATGCCTGATCAACCCGTCGGTCGGGCGCGAGCATGAATGGGGCGGGGATCGATTCAGTAAGGTGCAATCCCCACGCAATGTGCTTGTGGTCGGGGCTGGTCCGGCCGGACTGGAATGTGCCCGTGTGGCGGCGGAACGCGGGCACCGGGTCACCTTGGCCGAAGCAGGCCCGGCGCTGGGTGGACAGTTTCGGCTGGCAGGGCTGCAACCACGGCGCGCGCAGATCAGCGACCTGATCGATTGGTATCAACGCCAGCTCACCGCGCTGGGTGTCGAGATCCGCTACAACACCTATCTGGATGCGGCTGAGGTTGCGGCGTTCGGCGCGGACCATATTGTCGATGCAACAGGCTCTGTTCCGGCTGGAAACGGGTTTCAGAAGGGGCTGGCACATGTCGGCACCCTGCCGGGTATCGAGCGGGGAAATGTGTTCAGTGCCGAGGATGTCATGGCCCGCGATGCCCGTCTGGGGAAGGCCGTGATCGTATTGGACGAAGGGGGCAACTGGCGCGGTATTGGCACCGCATGGAAGCTGGCCCAGGACGGTCATGACGTGACCATTGTCACCCCGGACCCGGTGGTGGGCAAAGAGTTGCTCCGATCTGCCGCCGATCTTCCGGCACGCAAGCAACTGGCCCGGCTTGGCGTGCGCTTTGTAACCGAAACCGTGGTGACGGGCTGGTCGGATCAGGGGGATGTCATTGGGGCTGTCTGCGGGGCCGACTGTGTCAGTATCCTGACCGGAGAGACCTGCCGGATCCCAGCCAACAGCCTTGTGCTTGCCACTGCGGAACGGGTCGGCATGGGTCTGAAGCAGGAATTGCGGGCAATGGGGTTGGAACCGGTTCTGATCGGGGACGCCCATGCGCCCCGCAATGCCGCCGCAGCCTTTTACGACGGGCGGCGTGCGGGGCTGGCCCTCTGATCGGGCAGTTTGGCGCTGGAAAACAAGGCAAAGGCCACAACTCCGCGCTGGCCTCATCCGGTCATCAGTGCTAATCCCTGTGCCGAAGAATTGACTGCAAGAGGCGAGAAAACATGCCAGCTTACCGTTCCAGAACGTCGACCCATGGTCGTAACATGGCGGGTGCCCGCGGATTGTGGCGCGCGACCGGGATGAAGGATGACGATTTTGGCAAGCCGATCATCGCCATCGTGAACAGCTTTACCCAGTTCGTGCCGGGGCACGTCCACCTCAAGGATCTGGGCCAGATGGTTGCGCGCGAGGTTGAAGCGGCTGGCGGTGTGGCCAAGGAATTCAATACCATTGCGGTGGATGACGGCATTGCCATGGGCCATGACGGGATGCTCTATTCCCTGCCATCGCGCGAAGTGATCGCGGACAGCGTGGAATATATGGTCAACGCGCACTGTGCCGACGCGATGGTCTGTATCTCGAACTGCGACAAGATCACCCCCGGAATGCTAATGGCCGCTATGCGCCTGAATATTCCGGTGATCTTCGTCTCTGGTGGTCCGATGGAAGCGGGCAAGATCGACATTGCCGATCTGGACGCCAAGAAGATCGACCTTGTGGATGCGATGGTTGCCGCCGCCGATGACAGCTTCACCGATGAGCAGGTCCAGCATATCGAAGAAAACGCCTGCCCGACCTGTGGGTCGTGTTCGGGCATGTTCACCGCAAACTCGATGAACTGTCTGGCCGAGGCGCTGGGGCTGGCGCTGCCGGGTAATGGCTCGACGCTGGCGACCCACGCGGACCGTAAGGGCCTGTTTCTGGAAGCGGGCCGCAAGATCGTTGAGATCACCAAGCGTCACTATCAGGGTGAAGAAAAAGGCTTGCTGCCGCGCGAAATCGCAACTTTTGAAGCGTTCGAAAACGCCATGTCGCTGGACATCGCTATGGGCGGGTCCACGAACACGGTTCTGCACCTTTTGGCCATCGCCAACGAAGGCGAGGTTGATTTCGACATGACCGACATGGACCGTCTGTCGCGCAAAGTGCCCTGCCTGTGCAAAGTTGCGCCGAACATCCACAACGTCCACATGGAAGACGTGCACCGTGCCGGTGGCATCTTCTCGATCCTGGGTGAACTCTCGCGCGCTGGGCTGCTGCACAATGACGTGCCGACCGTGCATTCCTCCACAATGGGCGAGGCGATTGCCAAATGGGACATCAAGGTCGCCAATAACCCCGAGGCCGAACAGCTCTTTAAAGCAGCCCCCGGCGGTGTGCGCACCACCAAGGCGTTCTCGACTGAAAACCGGTTCAAGGAACTGGACACCGACCGCGAAACCGGCGTGATCCGCTCGGCTGAACATGCGTTCTCGAAAGATGGCGGTCTGGCCGTTCTGTTCGGCAATATCGCCGAAGATGGCTGCATCGTGAAAACCGCCGGTGTGGATGAAAGCATCCTGACCTTCACCGGCACGGCCCATGTCTGCGAAAGCCAGGACGCCGCCGTGAACAACATCCTGACCGGCAAGGTCAAGGAAGGCGACGTGGTTGTCATCCGCTACGAAGGGCCGCGCGGTGGGCCGGGGATGCAGGAAATGCTCTACCCGACCAGCTATCTGAAATCGAAAGGTCTGGGCAAAGCCTGTGCGCTGCTGACGGATGGTCGCTTCTCGGGGGGGACCTCGGGCCTGTCCATCGGCCACGCCTCGCCAGAGGCCGCTGAAGGCGGTGCCATCGGTCTGGTGCAGGACGGCGACAAGATCGAGATCGACATCCCCAACCGCACCATCAATCTCGCCATCTCGGACGAGGAAATGGCCGCGCGCCGCAAGGAACAGGATGCCAAGGGCTGGAAACCCGCCGAGCCGCGCAAGCGCAAGGTCTCGAAGGCGCTGAAAGCCTATGCAATGCTGGCGTCTTCCGCGGCGAAAGGCGCGGTGCGCGTGATCGACTGATCCTGACCATACATCAAAAATGACGAAGGGCGGGACAACACCCCGCCCTTTTTTTCTTGCCAAAAATACCTCACGGGGGTCTGGGGGTGTGAAACCCCCAGCCTGCCTCATCCACAATGCCGGTCGACCATACGTTGCACCATCGGCGCAAAATGCCAGTAATCCGGCGTCTCCATATCGTCGCGCTTGCCCGCCTCATCCAGATAGCGCACTGCGATGATTTCCTTGAGGTTCGGGTTGGCCGCAAACTCTGCCACCTCTTCCTCATTCATCGGCCCGCCCTGCAGTTCCAGCGTATGGGCGGAAGCAGGCGACAGGCGTTTGAAATATTCAGGCTTGGTTGCACACAGGTAGCGTTTGGCCGCCACGTGATAGCGCACGCAGTCTGTGATCACACTCGGGAAAAACCGCTCCAGCACCTCGGCGCCTGCATCTTCGTGGTGACGGTCCTCGGTGTCATCCGGATGATAGGTGCCAAATTCCGACGTGAAATGCCCGATATCATGCAAAAGGGCGCCCACGATGATCTCCTCCGATTGTCCATTCTGCTCGGCAATCGTTGCCCCCTGCAACATGTGCTCGGCCATGGTCACGGGTTCGCCAAGATACTCCTCCCCGCCGCGGCGTTCAAAGATCCCACCGATGAATTCGACGATATTTTCAGGCGTCAGCTGGTCGATATCCGGCTTCATTCTGCGGCCTCCTTCTGTTCGGACCGCACCATCGCATCATAGGTCGAGCGCAACCCGTCCTTGTCGGAGTAGCAGCCCTGCAGCCAGCGGGTGCCTTCACCGGAATACCCCTTGCGGGCGTGCAATACACGCGTGTTGTCGACCACAAACCCTTCGCCGGGGTCGAGCCGGAACGTCACCTCCATTGCCTCGTCGTCGATGATTTCACCCAGGCGGCGATAGGCGGCGTAATAGGTGGCCATCTTTTCAAACGGCACGTCGGTCACAGCGGCGAGCGAGCGGTTGTTGAAACGCACCCCAATCAACTCCCCATCCGGGGCCAGTTCAATCATCGGACGGCGGGAGGTCAGGCACACCCCCTCTTCCCCCGCATATTCGAACCGGGCGCAGTGATCCGCCAGAACGTTGAAATAGACTTCGTTTTCGTCGCGCAGACGCAGGGCAGCGGCAAACCCGTCGACCACCATGTTTTCTCCGCCAGCGGCCGAGCTTTCGAGGCAATAAAGCACCTGAACAGACGGTACGGGATCACGGTAGGGGTTATCGGTATGGGCTTGCAGACCCAACCCGGTGAAGGCAAGGTTTGTCGGGTTTACCTCGGTGCGCACCTCGAAATGCTTGCCGTAATTTGTGTCACGGACAAAGCCGAACAGATCGACCACTTTGAACAGCGCACCACTTTCCACAGGGCCGTTCACGACCTTGCCAAAGCCGTATTTGGTAACCTGTCCCAGCCAGTCCTTCAGCGCATCGCCCCCTTTGGACAGTTCCACAAAATCACCCACCGGCACATTGCGCATCAAATCGCTGTTCCAGGCTTCAATGCGCGGGCCAAGCCAGCCGCGGGCCTCGGGCGCCGGTCGGTCATAGGCATTGTCAGCCAGCCAGCCCAGATCGTAAGTGACGGTTTTCATCTCCGGCGTGAAGGTGACCGTCAGCAGGCCACGTTCAACCGAGGCCGCAGACATTGCCGTGTTGGCCGGAATGTCACGCAGGGCAACAAGCCTTTGCCCATTGCCGGGCGCGCGGGTGTCTTCATCCCAGGCATTGTCGCGCAGCCACATCGCGTGGAACCGGGTGTCTTCGCCGTTGATGGAAAGGGTGAGAACCTGACCCTGCGGGTCGATCTTGACTTCGGACATCTGGGCTACCTTCCTTGAGTCTCGAATTGAACGGTCTGTTTTCAGATGACAGTGTCGCTGCATCCGTTCATAAGTTCAATTTAGGGAATGCGTATCTGAGGGGGCGTTTTGCTTATGTCAGTATCTCAACTCTCAAATCTGCCGCTGGATTGGGTGCGTGCGTTTGAGGCCGCCGCCCGCACCGGCAGCTTCACCGGCGCGGCGCGGGAAACCGGCCTGACGCAAGCAGCGATCAGCCAGCGGATCGGTCAGCTTGAGGCGCGGCTTGGGGTGCGGCTTTTTATTCGGCAGGCGCGCGGGGTGGTCCTTTCGGTCGATGGCGAGGCGTGGCTGCCTTATGTCAGTCACGGCCTGACCACGCTGGACCAAAGCGCGGAAGAGCTCTTTGGTATTCGTCGCAAGACCATCACCCTCTCGGCCAGTGCGTCGATGCTGGCCCATTGGATTGCGCCGCGTCTGGCGGAAATACAGATGCCGGGTGAGGTGCAAATCTCGTGTCAGACCATGGTTTTGTCCGCAGACAGCCAGCGTGAGACACCGATGGTGCGGGTGCGGTATGGCGATGGCAGTGGGGCGTTTGATTACAAGGCCAAGCTGTTTGCAGACGCCCTGTCGCCGGTCTGTGCACCACGTTTGATCCGGGGGGGGCGCCGCTGGCAGGACCTGCCGCGCCTCGCGGTGACTGGGCCGCGCGCGGGATGGCAGGCCTGGGCCACCCTGACCGGGGATCTGACAACGCCGGTGCCGCTGTTGCGGTTTGACACATTCACCGCTGCGGTAGCGGCCGCGCGGGCCGGGGCCGGGGTGCTGATGGCCTCTCTGCCTTTGGTGCAGGCGGAGTTGGGAAATGAGCGGCTGCTGCGCTTGTCAGACCATGTCCTGCGCCCGGCGGAAAGTCACTGGATGACGGCGAGCAAACAGGCGGTCGGTAAAAAACAATGGGCGGCGCTGACCGCCGCCCTGTGTATTTAAAGCGTTTCGCCCTACCTTATCCCTGTTTCAGGTAAAAGGCGGAACGCTTTAGGGTCTCGTGTCTTTTATTCGTCCGGGCGGAAATTGGGCGCACGTTTTTCGACAAAAGCCGCCATTCCCTCTTTCTGCGCATGGGTCGCAAAGAGCGAGTGGAACACACGGCGTTCCCACAACAGCCCCTCGTTCAGGGACAGTTCTTCGGCGCGGTTCACAGCCTCGCGGGCAATCATCGCCACGGGTTTGGCATAGCCTGCAATGGTTGCGGCCTCTTTCATCACATGATCCATGATATCCGCATCGGGAAGAACCTGCGCCACCAACCCGCAATCCAGTGCCTCAGCCGCGTCCATCATCCGACCCGTCAGATGCAGTTGCATCGACTTGGCGCGGCCGATCAGCTTGGTCATGCGCTGGGTGCCACCGATCCCGGCAATCACCCCCAGCTTGATCTCGGGCTGACCGAATTTCGCGGTGTCGCTGGCAATGATATAGTCACACATCATGGCCAGTTCACAGCCGCCGCCCAGGGCAAAGCCGCGCACGGCGGCGATTTTCGGCGTGCGGAATTTGGCAAAGATTTCCCACTCGGCGAAGAAATCCATCTCGGCCATGTCGTCATAGCTCTTGTCCGACATTTCCTTGATGTCGGCGCCCGCGGCAAAGGCCTTTTCGCTGCCGGTCAGGACAAAGCAGCCCACGCTTGGGTCGCGATCCAGCGGGGTCAGCTCCTCGATGATCTCGCGGGCCAGTGCCGAATTCAGGGCGTTGAGTTGTTTGGGTCGGTTCAGCGTGACCAGAACCACGCGCCCTTCGCGGGTGATGGTGATGTTTTCAGGCATAGTCGTCTCTGTTTTCGTCAAGTGTCAGTCGTCAAGAAAGGTCGAGATCAGCGGGCCGACCTCGTGGCGTTTGGTGAACATCAGCAGGTGGCCGGCTGAATAGATCTGCAGCGTGGCGTCCGGGATCATGCTGGCGAGCAGAAGCTGGTTTGCAATGGGGATCAGCCCGTCATACTTGCCCGCGATGATCAGCGTGGGCGTGTTGATTGCACGCAGCCATGGCAGGCTGGTCCAGCTGCACATGGCGCGCACCTGGGTGAAGTAACCTTCGGGGCTGGGGGCGATGGCGTGTTTTGAATACTCGCGGAATATTTCCGGGTGCAGGATCGCCTCACCGCCATACATCCAGGGGCCGATGAAATTGCCGTAGGTCTTGTTGGTGAAGCGCAGCGGGAACATGATTTCCGACAGTGCAATTGGTGTGCCCCACCAGCTGCCAATGCCCCCGGCCGAGGTGATTGCCAGTGCCAGATGGCCAATGCGGTCCGGGGCGTCATGGGTCATCTGCTGCGCAAGCGCGCCCCCCCAGGAGATACCGAGAATGTCAAACTGCCTGATCCCCAGCTTGTCCAGCACGGAAAAGGTGAACTGGGCGTAATCGGGAATGGTCGCAATATTGTCGCGCATCTCTGACCGCCCCACGCCGGGCATGTCGATGGCAATCAGCGGGCGAGACCCAAGTTCGTTCAGGATTGGCAGCAGCACTTCAAGTGACTGCCCAAGCCCGTTGCACACCAGAAGCGGGGTCTGGCCGGTCTCCCCCGGTCGATGGAAATAGCGCACGATTGCACCGTCCAGACGCAGGGTATGAACCTCATCAACAACACACTCGCTCATATTCAGGTCCCGCATCCGTTACGCCTTTTCAAGCACATAGGTGCCGGGGGCATCGGCCAGGGGTTTGTGGGTCCTGTTGCCACGTTTGGCTGTAGCCTTGACCATGCCAGAGGGGTTGTTCTCTTCGATCCAGGCGAGCCAGTGCGGCCACCAGCTGCCATCGGTGAGTGTCGCACTTTCTTGCCAGTTGCCGGCGTCCCCGTCCGTTTGGCCATCTGCCCAGAACTTGCGGCGGGTTTTGGCCGGGTGATTGATTACCGTGCCCGAAACATGACCACCGGTGGTCAGCACAAACTCGGTTGGGCCAGATACCAGATCCGTGGCCGTAAAGGACGAGGTCCACGGCACGATATGGTCGCCATCAGCTGCAAGGAAATAACACGGCACGTCGATATTGCGTGTATCCACCGGGGTGCCGCACAGGGTCAGGGCGCCCGGTTCGCGCAGTTTGTTGTTCAGATACATTTCTTCGATGAAGAACCGATACCAGTTGGCGGGCAGGTTCGAGGTGTCACCGTTCCAGTAAAGCACGTCAAACGGAGCGGGAGATTTGCCCAGCAGGTAGTTCGACACCACGAAATTCCACACCGATTCGTTCACATGCAGCATGGCCATCGCGTTGGCGATGTCCCGGCCCGGTGCAATATTCTCGGACCCGAGGCGCTGTTTGTAGATCTCGTTCTGGGCCTGGTCGATAAAGACGCCAATCTGTCCGGGATCGGCAAAGTCGATCAGTGACGACAGGAAGGTTGCGGTGCCCAGCTTGGCACGCAGATCGGCCGGGATCACGGCGAGGGCCGCGATCAGCATCGTGCCGCCATTGCACCATCCCAGCATGTCCACATTGTCTGACTTGCTGATCTCGGAGGCCACGCGCAGTGCCTCGAAAATGCCGTCGCCCACATAGTCATCCCAGCCGCGATCGCCCATCTCTTTGCTGGGGTTGCGCCAGGACAGCATGAAGACGCTCTGTCCTTGTTCCAGCAGGTAACGCACCATGGATTTCTTTTCGTTCAGGTCGAAGATGTAGAATTTGTTCACGCAGGGGGGCACGATCAGAACCGGGTTCTTGCGGACCTGCGGGGTCATCGGATCATATTGGATCAACTCGATGATATCATTTTGAAAAATGACTTTCCCAGGCGTGGTGGCAAGGTTCTTTCCGACCTCAAACGCCTCTTCGTCAGTGGTGGTGATATAGCCCTTTTGCAGATCTTCGATCAGGTTCTGCATACCGTCCTTCAGGCTTTCCCCATTGGTTTCCATCGCAAGGCGCATTGCCTCGGGGTTGGTCATCAGGAAATTCGAGGGGGACATATTGTCGGCGGCAACGCGGGTGTAAAAGCTCAGCATTTCCTGCTCATGCTTCGGCAGTCCGGCCGCGTCGGCCATATCTGCCATGGCCTTGGCCGTCAGCTCGTAAGACTGGCGCATCAGGGGAAAGATCCCTTCGCTCCATGCCTCTGCCTTGAAGCGGTGATCGCGCGAGGGTTCGGCCTCCTGCCCCGGTTGGCCAGCAGTCATCCAGGCCTGTGCAATGTCGTTTTGATATTGCAGCCAGGTATTTGCCCAGGCCGAAAAGGGGGATTTGTCTTTTGCATACATGGCTTCAAGGGATTTGAAGAACTCATTTGACATATGGGCACCTATCGGGTCGCAGTGGCAGATTGTGACAATCATGCAGGGAAATGCTTCACAAGTGTTGCAGGTTGTCAGTTTCTTGCAACTCCAAGGGACAAAATGCGGGGTGTTTCGTCTGAGCCGGGGAGTGAAGCGGGTTCATTCTGCTCAGTGGTTTTGTAACCCCCGTTAGGGTCATGCGGCCCCTGTCTCTCATTTGGCAGGGCAAGGTCGCCGCAAAGGTGGCGATTTTGGCTTGGTGACCCCCGCCCCTCGAAACCGGTTAGCTATTGGTCAGGAGCTGATACCCGGGCAGGGTGATTGAGCGCACGGATGTGATTGGATCTGCGCCAATCCAGGTTGTGCGTTCGATCACCAGAAGGGCGCTTCCAGGATCTGTCGCAAGCGTTCTGGCCGTGTCCTCATCGGCGGAAATGGCATAAATCCGCAGATCGAAACGGGTATAGGGCTTGTTGCGCACCAGCCATTCATTTGCACTTTCCCGCGTCAGATCAACATCAAGAATTTCGGGTGCGGTTTCGATGCTGACCCAGCGATCTTCGAAAACATATGGCCTGTGATCTGCAAGATGCAGCGCCTGCACCTGCAACATCGAGGTCGGTTCGGCTTGCTCAAGCTTGGCGGTGATGTCTCTGGGCGTGGGGCGCACCTGCTGATCAATCAGCTGATAGCCGTAAACGGCGCCGGTTTCCTCGACCTCAAGGCGGGTGATTGGAATATCAAGCGTTGCCCGGGTGACCGGGTTCGCCCGCACGCGGGTTCCCCCTTTGCGCTTTCGTTCAATCAATCCGATGTCAGAGAGGTCCTGCATGGCGCGTTGCACCGTTGTCCGGGCGCAGCCGAATTGTTCGGCAAGATCTGCATCGCGTGGCAGCTTGTTGCCCGGAGCATAGGTGCGATCAAGGATCTGATCACGGATCCGGTCCCTGACTTCTTTCCAGGACTGGCGGTCTGCGTTCATATTTCCTGCTCCAGCTCTCCCATGACCTTGACGAAATCCATTGTTATACGGTCGCGGGCAAGGTGACGACCGTCTTTTACAACATGACGCCCTGCGCTCCAGATATCGGTGATGCAATCCTGCCCATGCCCGCCGAATATCAGCGTATCCAGCGCCATGTCCCCGCTTCGGTTGGCGCCCCATTCATTGTCCAGATCAAGACCGATGATATCCGCAACCATGCCCGGAGCAAGAACGCCGCAGTCCCGCCCCCCTGCCTGAGCCCCACCAAGATTGGCTGCGTCAAACAGCACCCGCCCGGTCGAGCGGTCCTGCGTTGCCAGGGCGGCCCGGCTCCGATCACGCAGGCGCTGAGAATATTCCAGTGTCCTGAGTTCGTCGAAAAGCGCGATATGCACGTTTGAATCAGAGCCAAAGCCGACACGCCCCCCGTCGGCCAGAAACTGCGTGCCGTTGAAAATACCGTCCCCAAGGTTGGATTCCGTGATCGGGCAAAGCCCGGCAACAGCCCCGGATCTGGCCAGACCGCGGGTTTCGGCCTCTGTCATCTGGGTGGCGTGGATCAGACACCACCGGGCATCGACATCGTGATTGTCCAAAAGCCATTCGGTTGGGCGCGCGCCCAGATGGGCTACAACTTCTTCAACTTCGGCGACCTGTTCGGCAAGATGCATGTGGATGGGGCCGCGCGCGCCCAAGGCGACCGAGCGGGCCATCCCCTCGGCATCGACCGCCCGCAGGGAATGCGGCGCCACACCGATGGCGAAATCTGCTGGTCCGGCTGCCACGGCCCGTGCAGCCCCTTCATGCAGGCGTTGAAACTGATCCGGGTCATTGCCAAACCGCCGCTGCCCACCGTTCAGCGGACGGGCATCACAGCCACCATGCTGGTAAAGCACCGGCAGAAGCGTGAGACCAATGCCCACATCGCTGGCAGCTTCGACAATCCGCTCGGACATTTCGGCAAGGTTTGCATAGGTCTTTCCATCCCGATCATGATGCAGATAGTGGAACTCCGCCACGGAGGCATATCCAGCCTCAAGCATCTCCAGAAACACCTGGGCCGCGATGGCCTGCACCTGATCCGGGGTGAGCTGATCGAGAAACTTATACATCAGCCGCCGCCAGCTCCAGAAACTGTCGCTTGCATCCGGTCCCCGCGCTTCGGTCAGGCCTGACATGGCGCGTTGGAACGCATGGCTGTGCAGGTTCAGCGGGGCCGGGAGCACCAGTGACGCCGTGGCGTTTGCGTCGTCTGCGGCCGGCTTGATGTAAGAGATTCGCCCCTTCTCAAGCCCGATCTCAACATTGGTTTGCCAGCCGCTTTTTGTAAGGGCCTGTTTTGCGATGATTTTTTTCATGTCGGGAGTCCATTGACTTAATATGTAGCGTCATATTATTTATATGTAGCTACATAATCAAGGATAAACGATGCCCCCGTCCCACCTGCTGACTGACCTGACCATTGCAACCATGGCGCCCGGCGTCTCGGGCTACGGCCTGATAGAGGGTGGTATGGTGGCAATCGAAAACGGTAAGATTGCCTGGGCTGGACCGGCCTCTGACTGCCCGTCCCAATATGCCGGATTGCCGGCCCGCTCCTTCGATGGGCGTCTGCTGACACCTGCCCTGATCGACTGCCACACCCATATCGTCCATGGTGGCAATCGGGCGCGCGAATTCGAGATGCGCCTGAAGGGGGCCTCTTATGAAGAGATCGCGCGCGCGGGGGGCGGGATTGTCTCAACCGTGACGGCCACGCGGGAGGCGTCGGAACAGGAGCTTCTGGCCTCTGCCCTGAGATTGGCCGACAGTCTGATTGCCGAGGGTTTGACCACCGTTGAGATCAAGTCAGGCTACGGGCTGGATATTGACACCGAACTGAAAATGCTGCGCACCGCGCGCCGGATTGCTGATATGCGTCCGGTGCGGGTTCTGACCACATTCCTCGGGGCTCATGCGGTGCCGGCAGAATATGCCGGGCGCGATGACGCCTATATCGACGAGGTCTGCATCCCGACCCTGCGCGCCGCCCATGCGGAAGGTTTGGTGGATGCGGTGGACGGGTTCTGCGAAGGGATTGCGTTTCAGCCCGACCAGATTGCGCGCGTGTTTGATGTGGCCCGCGATTTGGGTCTGCCGGTCAAGCTGCATGCTGAGCAATTGTCGAACCTCGGGGGCGCAAAACTTGCCGCCAGTTACGGCGCCTTGTCGGCAGATCATATCGAATATCTTGATGACGATGGCGTGGGGGCCATGGCCAAAGCCGGCACCACGGCCGTCATCCTGCCGGGCGCTTTCTATACCTTGCGCGAAACCCAAAAGCCGCCGATTGCGGCGCTGCGTGAGATGAGGGTTCCCATGGCGCTGGCAACCGATGCCAATCCGGGGTCGTCGCCGCTTACCTCATTGCTCTTGACGATGAACATGGGCTGCACGCTGTTTCAGATGACCCCGGAAGAAGCCCTGGCCGGGGTGACCCGCAATGCTGCCCGCGCGCTTGGCCTGGCCGATTGCGGCGTGATCGAAGCGGGAAAACGTGCGGATCTGGCGATCTGGGATGTCGGGCACCCGTCGGAACTTGCCTATCGCATTGGCTTCAACCCCCTACACAAACGTATTTTCGGAGGTCACGCATGAGCGTGCTTGAACTTACCCCGGGCGCAGTCACGCTGGCCCAACTCGCGCAGGTCTACCGGGCGGAAATGCCGGTCACTTTGAACCGGGATTGCAAGCCTGCCGTGGAAAAGGCTGCCAGCCGGATTGCGGATGCCGCTGCTGGCGATGCAGCCGTTTACGGCGTCAACACCGGGTTTGGCAAACTTGCCAGCCTCAAGATTGCGCCGGAAGACACGGCAACGCTGCAGCGCAACCTGATCCTCAGCCATTGTTGCGGGGTGGGTGAGGCCGTGCCGCGCCGCATGGCCCGGTTGATGATGACATTGAAACTTCTGAGTTTTGGTCGGGGGGCCTCTGGGGTGCGCTGGGACTATGTGACGCTTCTGGAACGGATGCTGGCGCGCGGGGTGACGCCGATCATCCCCGCACAGGGGTCGGTCGGGGCGTCGGGCGACCTGGCACCGCTGTCACATATGACGGCGGTGGTGATCGGAGAAGGGGAAGCGGAGTTTGACGGAGAGGTTCTTCCCGGTGCCAAGGCGCTTGCGAAGGCCGGGCTTGCGCCGGTCCCACTTGGCCCCAAGGAAGGGCTCGCCTTTATCAATGGCACGCAGTTTTCGACGGCCTTTGCGCTGGCGGGCCTGTTTGAGGCCTGGCAGGCCGCGCAGAATGCGCTGGTGATTTCGGCCCTGTCGACCGATGCTATCATGGGCTCGACGGCACCCCTTCAGCCAGAGATCCATTCCCTTCGTGGCCAACCCGGCCAGATCGAGGCCGCCGCCGCGATGCGCGCCATTCTCGACGGGTCCGAAATTCGCGAAAGCCACCGCGATGATGACACCCGTGTGCAGGATCCCTATTGCATCCGCTGCCAGCCACAGGTGACCGGGGCCGCGATGGACGTGCTGCGTCAGGCGGCAGTGACATTGGAGATTGAAGCAAACGCGGCCACCGACAACCCGTTGGTGCTGACCGAGGCGGGGCTGATCGTGTCGGGGGGCAATTTCCATGCTGAACCGGTGGGCTTTGCGGCTGACATGATCGCGCTTGCGGTTTCCGAGATCGGGGCGATTGCTCAGCGGCGGATAGCCCTGATGGTCGATCCAACGCTAAGCCATGACCTGCCGCCGTTCCTGACCCCCGAACCGGGGCTGAATTCCGGTCTGATGATTGCCGAGGTGACCACCGCCGCGCTGATGAGCGAAAACAAGCATCTCGCCAATCCCTGCGTGACCGATTCCACGCCCACCTCCGCCAATCAGGAGGATCATGTCTCCATGGCCGCCCACGGGGCCCGGCGCCTGATGCAGATGAGCGCAAACCTGAACCGCATCCTGGGGGTTGAGCTGCTTTGTGCCGCGCAGGGCGTGGAGTTCCGCGCGCCACTGTTGACCAGCCAGCCCTTGCAGGCCGTTCTGGCCCGGTTGCGGCGTGATGTCGAAACACTTGGGGCGGATCGCTATATGGCGCCTGACATTGAGGCGGCGGCCCGGTTGGTGACAACAGGGGCGCTGGTTCAAGCCTGCCAAACGGATTTGCCGGAGCTTGGCGCATGAATGTCTTTGAGGTCACTCGGGGGGACAGCCCAATTGTCCTGGGCCAGCCTCATGGCGGCACTTTTGTCCCAGAAAGGGTTTTTGCCCGCCTGAATGCCAACGGCCGGGTTCTGGCCGATACGGATTGGCATATCTCGAAGCTCTATGAAGGACTTCTGGGTGGGGCCACGGTGGTCAGGTCCAATATCCACCGCTATGTGATCGACGCCAATCGTGACCCCGAAGGGGTCTCGCTTTATCCGGGTCAGAACACCACCACGCTGGTGCCTCTGACCGATTTCGACGGGCAGGAGATCTGGGATGAGGGGCAGCACCCGTCCGAGGATGAGGTCGAGGACCGTCGTCAGACCTACCATGCCCCGTATCACGCGGCGCTGCAGGCTGAGCTGGACCGGGTCCGGGACAGGCATGGTGTGGCGATCCTGTTCGACTGCCACTCGATCCGGTCGCAGATTCCATTCCTGTTTGACGGGGTTCTGCCAGACTTCAACATCGGCACCAATCTGGGCGCGACCTGTGTGCCCACAATTGAAGCGGCCACACTTGCGGTCTGTGCTGATGCTGACGGTTATTCCTCGGTGACAAATGGCCGGTTCAAAGGTGGCTGGACCACCCGTCATTACGGCCAGCCGGAGACCGGCATTCACGCGATCCAGATGGAGCTCGCCCAACGCGCCTATATGGACGAGGCCGCGCCCTGGACCTACCGCACCGATCGAGCGGACCGGCTGCGTCCGCATCTCAAAACCATTCTGCACAACCTGCACAACCTCGCGCTTTCCGGCGAGCTGACCCGATAAGGAGACCCGAAGTGACTGATCCCCGCAAGAACACCCGTGACATCTTTCCCCCCACCGGCCCGGAGCTGAACGCAAAAAGCTGGATGACTGAGGCGCCGCTTCGCATGATGATGAACAACCTGCACCCGGATGTGGCTGAGAACCCGCATGAGCTGGTGGTCTATGGCGGGATCGGACGGGCGGCCCGCACTTGGCAGGATTTCGACCTGATGGTCGACACGTTGAAGTCTCTGGAAGAGGACGAGACGATGGTGGTGCAGTCGGGCAAACCGGTTGCCGTGGTCAAAACCCACTCGGATGCGCCACGCGTTTTGATTGCGAACTCCAACCTCGTGCCGCATTGGGCCAATTGGGACCATTTCAACGAGCTCGATAAAAAGGGCCTGATGATGTATGGCCAGATGACCGCCGGGTCATGGATTTACATCGGGTCGCAGGGCATTGTGCAGGGCACCTATGAGACCTTCGCCGAGGCGGGGCGTCAGCACTATGGCGGGGATCTGAAAGGTCGCTGGATCCTGACCGGTGGCCTTGGTGGCATGGGCGGTGCCCAACCGTTGGCGGCGGTGATGGCCGGGGCCTGCTGTCTGGCGGTGGAATGTGATGAAAGATCCGCCGATTTCCGCCTGCGCACCCGTTATGTGGACGAAAAGACCCATTCGCTCGATGAGGCGCTGGAGATGATCGCGCGCTGGACCAAGGCGGGCGAGGCGAAATCCGTGGCGCTGATCGGCAATGCCGCCGATATTTTCCCCGAGATTTACAAACGTGGTGTGTGCCCGGACATCGTGACCGACCAGACTTCGGCCCATGATCCGATCAACGGCTACCTACCGCAGGGCTGGAGCGTAGCCGAATGGCGCGCCAAGGCCGAAACCGCCCCGAAAGAGGTGGAGAAAGCCGCCCGCGCCTCAATGCGGGTGCAGGTGGAGGCGATGGTTGCGTTTCACGAGGCTGGCGTGCCCACAGTGGATTACGGCAACAACATTCGCCAGATGGCGCTGGAAGAAGGGCTGGAAAACGCCTTTGCCTTTCCGGGATTTGTGCCCGCCTATATCCGCCCGCTGTTTTGCAAAGGGGTTGGCCCGTTCCGCTGGGCGGCCCTCTCGGGCGATCCGGAAGACATTTACAAGACCGATCAGGCGATGAAGGAGCTTTTCCCCGAGAACACGCATCTGCACAACTGGCTTGATATGGCCCGCGACCGGATCGCCTTTCAGGGCCTTCCTGCCCGGATCTGCTGGATTGGCCTTGGCGACCGGCACCGCGCGGGTCTGAAGTTCAACGAAATGGTGGCTTCGGGTGAGCTGAAAGCCCCGGTTGTGATTGGTCGGGACCATCTGGACAGCGGATCTGTTGCCAGCCCCAACCGCGAGACCGAAGCAATGCGCGATGGGTCGGACGCTGTCTCGGACTGGCCGCTCTTGAACGCGCTGGTCAACACCGCGAGCGGCGCGACCTGGGTCAGCCTGCACCATGGCGGCGGCGTTGGCATGGGCTTTTCGCAACATGCCGGTGTGGTGATCTGCGCTGACGGCACGCCCGAGGCGGCCAAGCGGTTGGAGCGGGTCCTGTGGAACGATCCGGCCAGCGGTGTCTGGCGTCATGCGGATGCCGGATACGACATCGCGCTGGACTGCGCCCGCGAACATGGGTTGCGGCTCCCCGGAATTCTCGGAAACTGAAAATAACCACAACCAACAGGGAGAAGACGACATGGACAGAAGAAAATTTCTAGCAGGAGGTGCGGTTGGCACGGCGGCAACTGCCCTTGCAGCCCCGGCGATTGCGCAGGATGTTCGCCAGTGGAAAATGGTCACGGCCTGGCCCAAGAACCTGCCCGGGCCGGGTGTGGCGGCGCAGATGCTGGCAGATCGGATCACAACCCTGTCCGGCGGACGGATCGAGGTGAAACTTTTTGCCGCGGGTGAGCTGGTGCCGGGCCGTGGCGTCTTTGACGCGGTCAGTGAGGGCACGGCTGAGCTTTACCACGCGGTTCCCGCCTATTGGGGGTCGAAATCCAAAGGGATCCTCCTGTTTGGCTCGCAGCCCTTTGGTTTGCGTGCGGATGAACAGGTCGGGTGGATGTATCACGGTGGTGGACAGGCGCTTTATGACGAAATGTATGGCCGTTTCGGCATCAAACCTTTCCTCTGTGGCAACTCAGGCCCGCAATGGGGTGGGTGGTTCCGCGATGAAATCCAATCCGCACAGGACCTCAAAGGTCTCAAATTCCGCACCACCGGGCTCGCGTCGGAAATGGCGGCAAAACTTGGCATGGCGGCAGAAGCGATGAGCGGTCCGGCCATGTTCCAGGCGCTTCAGACCGGGGCGCTGGACGCGGGTGAGTTCATCGGCCCGTGGACGGACAGTGCGCTGGGCTATTATCAGGTCGCCAAGAACTATTACTGGCCAGGTGTTGGTGAGCCATCTTCGGCTGAGGAATGTGGGGTCAATCAGGACAAGTTCAATGAATTGCCGGAGGACCTGAAACAGGTTGTGCAACTGGCCTGTGAGAGCCTCTACAACCCGGTCTGGACCGAATACACCACCAAACACGCGCTGGCCCTGAAAAAGCTGGTGGAGGAGCATGGCGTTCAGGTCAGGATGTTCCCCGAAGACGTCATCACCGCAATGGGCAAAGCGGCCGCCGAAGTGGTTGATGATCTGCGTCAGGATGAGGACGAGCTGGTGCGCCGTATCACCGAAAGCTTTGTTGCCTACCGCGACAGCGTCGGGGGATACATGAGCTTTGCAGATAACGGTCAGATGAACGCCCGTGCCGGCGTGTTGGGCTATTAAACAGGTTGGCAGCGTGGTCGAGAGGCCGCGCTGCCCTTGAAAATGCGGCAGAGGAGGATGCCCCGTGGCTGCAATAGCGCGTCTGTTTGATCTGATAAATCAGACGATCAGCATGGCGGTGCGATGGCTCGCACTTGCGATGGTTCTTGTCCAGTTTTCGATTGTCGTTGGACGCTATGTGTTTGGCATCAACTCCGTCGCCGTGCAGGAAAGCGTGCTTTACATGCATTCGGCCCTGTTCATGCTGGCGGCGGGATATACGTTGCTGGTCGATAAACATGTTCGGGTGGATGTGTTTTATGCAAAACTGGGTGACAAGGCCCGACGCCGGATTGACCTGTTCGGGCATTTCTTCCTGCTGATCCCTTCCATGCTTGCCCTGCTATACTGGTCCTGGCCTTCGGTTCGCAGTTCCTGGAGCATCCTTGAGGGGCCGCTTTCGGTGGGGGGGATCAAGGCGGTCTTCCTGCTGAAATCTCTCATCCCCGCTTTTTGCATTCTGGTCCTCATTCAATCCGTCGCCATCCTGCTCAGACTGCTGAGCGAGGAGAAATCATCATGAGCGCGCATCTTGATCTGATCATGTTCGCGGCCCTTATGGGGGCCATCCTGATGGGGTTTCCCGTATCTTTCAGCATTGCCGGCGTGGCCATCATATTTGCCTATCTCGGTTGGATGCTGGGGGTGATGGACATCTCATTGCTTGGGGCGATGAGCCAGCGCGTCTTTGGACTGCTGAGCAATCAGGTGCTGATCGCCATCCCCCTTTTTGTGCTCATGGGAGCGATACTTGAAAAAAGTCAGGTTGCAGAAAACCTGTTGGACACGATGGGGCGCCTGTTTGGGCAGCTCAAAGGCGGACTCGGGATCTCGGTAGTTCTGGTCGGAGCACTTCTGGCGGCCTCAACCGGCATTGTCGGGGCCACGGTGGTTGCCATGGGGATGATCGCGCTGCCCACCATGCTGCGGTCGGGATATGATACCAGGGTTGCCGCTGGCATCGTGTGCACCGCGGGGACGCTGGGCCAGATCATCCCGCCCTCAACCCTGCTGATCATCCTTGCCGACGTCATGTCCAATGCCTATCAGCAAGCGCAGTATGAGCAGGGGAAATTCTCGGTTGAGGCGCTTTCCGTGGGGCAGTTCTTTTCCGCAGCCCTGTTGCCGGGGCTGACACTGGTGGTGCTGTATCTCATCTATATCGTGATCCGGGGGGTGCTGCGCCCACAGGATATGCCCTCGGCCCCCGTTGATCTGGCGCGGCCACAATGGCGCGAAGTGGTTGCGGCCATTGTCCCGCCTGTCCTGCTGATCTTTGCGGTTCTCGGTGCCATTCTGGGGGGGATTGCCACCCCAACCGAAGCGGCCTCTGTTGGGGCTGTGGGGGCGCTGTTGATGGCTGGTCTGCGTTCGGGCGGATCGCACCGGATGATCTTTCTGGGGGCGGGATCTTTCATCTTGCTGGCCGTGCTTTCAGGGCTGGCTCCGGTTCGCCTGCAGCGGGATGACCTGGGGCTTGGTTCATTCTCGCTGGGTATGATCTATGCGGTGCTTGCGGCCATCGGTGGGGTGGCTGTGCTTATCTCACTCTATGCGAGTTGGCCCAAGCGCATTCTGCACGATGCGGTCGAATCTACCGCGACCATGACCGCGATGATTTTTGCCACCATCCTGGCTGCGGGCATGTTCTCGCTGGTGTTCATTGGTCTGGGTGGGGAGGAACGGGTTGCGCATATCTTGTCGGAATTGCCCGGCGGTCCGATCGGAGCGTTGCTGTTCTGTATGGTCTTCATCTTCCTGCTGGGCTTCTTCCTCGATTTCGTTGAAATCTCGGTCATTGTCCTGCCCCTGATCACACCGCAGCTGATTTTGATGGGATATGACCCGATCTGGCTGGGCATCCTGATTGCTATCAACCTACAGACCAGCTTCCTCACCCCCCCGTTCGGGTTCTCCCTGTTTTATTTGCGCGGGGCGGCCCCGAAAGAGGTCTCAACCGGGGCAATTTATGCAGGTGTTGTCCCCTTCATTGCCTTGCAGGCCGTGGGTGTTCTGTTGGTTTGGGTGATCCCCAATCTGGCCACCTGGCTGCCTTCGGTCCTGTTTTGAGGTGAACTTCCCCTTGATGGCTGGGTCGGGGACCCGGCCGTCAAAGCGTTTCGGTCTGGCGGGGGCATGGCAACAGCCCGAAACACCCGGAGCACATGGCGATCATCAGGGGGGCAAGCGACGTGTTTGCCCAACAGAGCTTGCGAACGCTCTAGGTTGCGAAAAAGGTTTTGGCAAATTCCGAGAAGTCCCGGATGATCTTGCGTTTGGGGGTAGTGTTGCCATGCGCAAGGGCAATCTGGTGAACTGGAAAACGCCCCTTGATTGGCCGCTTGAGAAGGGGGGTGCCATCATATGTGATGTCACTTGGAAGATCCGTGGCCAGCAATCCGATCCCAAACCCGTTGGCAACCATGGAACGTAACATCTCAATCGCCCCTGTTTCATGAGCAATCCGGACCGGGAATTTGTCATTTTGCAGGAGGGACAGGAAATATCCTCGGCTGTGGGGCAGGTTCATCAGGATGATCGGGTCCTGCGCAAGATCTCTGTTGCTCACAACACGCTGCTGTTCCAGCCTGTGCCCCTGTGGCAGCAGCGCGTAGGGTTCCGCAGATGTCAACGGCAGCACCGCAAAATCCGATGGCACGCCGAAATCATAGATCAGTGCAATATCAATCCGGCCCTCCCCCAGCCAATTGTACAGGGTTTGCAGATCCCCTTCCAGAAACCGGATTTCAACGGCTGGATGAGTCTCTTTGAATTTGCGCACCAGGTGCGGGGCATAGCGGGGGCCCAGGGTTGAAAAAACACCGAGGTTCAGGAATTCCGGGTTGCCCTCCTTTCCGCCAAGCACCCAGCGGGCCTGTCGTTCAAGCTCGTGCAACTGGGCAATTTTCCGTTGCCCAAACGGGGTGAGTTCCATTCCGCGCCCGATAATGCGCATGAAAATCTTTTGCCCAAACACTTCTTCGCAACGTGAAATGGCCAGCGAAATTGAGGGTTGTGACGTATTCAATGTGCGGCTGGCGGCCGCCGTGCTGCCGGTCTCAGCCACGGCGAGCAGGATTTCGATTTGCCGAAAGCTCAGTGGTATATTCATTTTGGTATACCCTTAATATTCATACTGTATTTCTAGTTATACCTTGTTGCGCATTATCCTCCAGTCAGAAATGAATGGAGGAACCATGTTCAAAGGTGAAGGAGACGTCGGGCGCCGACCGCTTGATGGGGTGCGTGTTCTGGATTTTTCCCGTGTTTTGGCGGGACCATATTGCACTGCCTTGTTGGCCGATCTTGGTGCGGAGGTGATCAAGGTAGAACCACCAGCAGGGGATGATTACCGTCATGTCGGGCCGTTCCGCGACGGTGAAAGCCTGTTGTTCCAATCCGTAAATCGCGGCAAGAAATCCATCGTACTGGACCTAAAAAGTGAGGCCGGAAAGCGGTCCGCGCTTGCACTGGTGGCCACCTGTGACGTGTTGTTGGAAAACTTTCGTCCCGGTGTCATGGAGCGGTTCGGGCTGGGCGCGCACAGCCTGTGTAAGGCCTTCCCGAAACTTGTGTATGTTTCCCTGTCCGGCTTTGGGCAAACTGGTCCGAACAACGCACGGCCAGCCTATGACATCATTATTCAGGCGATGAGCGGATTGATGGATGTCACCGGTGAGGAAAACGGACCGCCCATGATGGTTGGCGAAGCTCTGGGCGACGTGGCCGGAGGTCTGTTTGCAGCTTTTGGCACGATGGTTGCCCTGTTCGACCGCGAGCGCAGCGGACGGGGGCGGTTTGTAGATCTTTCCCTGTTCGACTCGCTGGTCAGCATGATGCCCATCGCGGCGTGCCGGGCACTGATTGCGGGTGAGAACCCGAAACGAACCGGCAACCGTCATGCGTTGTCAGCGCCATTCGGGACCTATCAGGCGCGTGACGGGCATTTTGCCGTTGCAGTCCTTAATGACCGTTTGTTTCAGCATTTCACCTCGGCCATCGGGCAACCTCAACTGGCAGAAGACCCGCGCTTTGTGTCCGATGTTCTGAGGCGAAAACACGAACCCGATCTTGCCGGGTATATCGAAAATTGGGCGGCTACTCTGGATGCTGACGCCGCTGTGGATTGTCTGACACAGGCGGGCATTCCGGCCGCTCCTCTTAGGTCCGTGAGGCAGGCTTGGTCCTCACCTCAGGTTGAGGCGCGGGCATTGGCTTCGCATGTCACCCATCCCACGCTCGGAACCTTGCTGGTTCCCGAGCAGCCCGTGCATTTCAACGATGTCCCACGTGGTGGCCGAGAGGCAGCGCCTGAATTGGGAGCGCATACTGACGACATCCTGAAAAACCTCAAAATTGGAGGCTCCAAATGAACGATCTGTTAAACAGTGAAGAACGCGCCGTTATCGATCAGATCGCGCGGTTCTCAGATGAAGTTCTGGCCCCCCGTGCGGCAGAGATTGATGCGAAAGGGCAGTTTGCCACTTTGCATCTTTCTGCAATGGCAGAGATGGGGATCATGGGAATGAACCTGCCTGAAGAGATGGGTGGGATTGGCCTTTCCGGACCTGCGCTTTACCATGCGGTAGAAGCAATTGCTGGGGCCTGCGGTTCAACGGCGTCCATGCTGACCGCACATTTTCTGGCAACAGATTCCCTTCTTCTGGGGGCGGATGATGCCCTTCAACAGAGGTTTCTTCCAGCCGCTGCAAGCGGGGAAATGCTTGGGGCTTTTGGATTGACCGAACCTCAGGCCGGGTCAAATCCGGCGGATATGCGAAGCTTTGCAACGCCAGAAGGGGAGGGCTATCGCCTGAAAGGATCCAAGTGTTTCATTTCGAATGCTGGTGAGGCTGACTTCATCGTGGTCTACGCCAAAACGGACCGTGAGGGTGGTGCGCGGGGTGTCAGCGCATTTATTGTCGAACCGAAAAACACCAAAGGGATTGAGATCGGAAAACATGAAGAAACCATGGGGTTGAGAGGGGGGCATGTCTTTCCGATCACCTTCGATTGCCATGTCCCGGCCGAAAACCGATTGGGGGCTGAAGGCACGGGTTTTCGCACCGCCATGAAGGTTCTGGATAACGGTCGGATCGAAGTGGCCGCGCAGGCCACAGGGATTGCGCGCGCTGCGCTGGATGCGGCAATAGCCTATGCTAGGGAGCGTGAAGTTGGTGGTCAGCCAATTGGCAATTTCCAGGGGCTGCAATGGATGCTCGCCGATAGTGCAACGGAACTGGCGGCGGCGCGGGCGCTTGGAATGCAGGCGGCGGCGAAGCGGGGAACGGGGCAGCGCTATTCATCTGAATCGGCCTTTGCCAAGCTTTACGCCAGCGAAGCAGCATGGCGCATTGCGGACCGCGCGCTGCAAATCCATGGTGGTTATGGCTACACAAAGGACTTTCCGCTTGAACGCTACCTGCGGGACCTTAGGATCTTTCGCATCTATGAAGGATCATCGGAAATTCAACGCACGATCATTGCCCGGGATTTGCTGAAGCCATCCTAAAACGCTTCAGGCATTGTGGCTTTCGAAACGCCCTCCGGCTGTGTCCGGGGGGCGTTTCTCGTGGTTAGAACGGACGCTCTCTAAAATGCGCCTCTGCCCTATTCGCGCAACAGAGCTTTGAAGATATCGGAGTGATCCAATTTGCCGATGATTTCATGCCCGTCTGAGACGAAACACTCTCCTGCATCGTTGAGCTGAGCACGCATCAGGTCTTTGACAGTCGTATCCGCGCGGTGCACCCGCGCATCCCCGGGCACCTCGCCTTTGACCGGCTGCATGATCTCGGCGGCATGCAGCACGTTGATGGGGTTCATATGCGCCACGAAGTTTTTCACGTAATCCGTGGCTGGTCGCAGCACGATTTCCTGCGGTGTCCCCAGCTGCACGATGCGCCCCCCTTCCATGATCGCAATTCGGCTGCCAAGTTTGATCGCTTCGTCCAGATCATGACTGACAAACAGGATGGTTCGGTTCAGATCAGCTTGCAGATCCAGAAGCTCGTTCTGCAATTCGTTGCGGATCAGCGGGTCCAGCGCGGAAAAGGGTTCGTCCATCAGCAACAGGGGGGCGTCGGTCGCAAATGCGCGCGCCAGGCCGACCCGTTGCTGCATGCCGCCTGAAAGCTCTGAGATCTTCGTGTTTGCCCATTGTCCAAGATGCACTTTCTCCAGCTGGGCCATAGCTTTCTGCAGGCGTTGTTCTTTCGGGACACCTGCTGCTTCCAGCCCGAATGCCGTGTTCTCCAGCACGCTGCGCCATGGCAGAAGCCCGAACTGTTGAAACACCATTGACACATCATGGCGGCGGATTTCGCGCAACTCCTCCGCAGAGACCTGAGAAAGATCCACCAACTGCCCGTTTCGTCGCAGCTGAACGGAGCCATGGGCAAGAGTGTTCAGGCGGTTGGAGGCCCGAAGAAGGGTGGATTTTCCGGAACCTGACAACCCCATCAGCACAACGATTTCGCCTTCCTGCACGTCGAACGAACAATCGTGAACTCCAAGGATCTGGCCGGTTTCCGCCCGTATCTCTTCCCGGGATTTGCCCGCATCCATAAGGGGAAGAGCGGTATGCGGGTTTTCGCCAAAGACAATGCTGGCGTTCTGGAACTTGATTACCGTGTCCATCATGTCAGTTTCTTTCCAGTTTCAGCATCCGGTCCAGGATGATGGCAATGATGACAATCGCGATGCCGACTTCAAAACCCTTTGCGATATTGACCTGGTTGAGTGCACGCAATGTCGGCACACCAAGCCCGCTGGCCCCGACAAGCGCAGCAATCACCACCATGGACAAGGACAGCATGATGGTCTGGGTCAGACCGGCAAGAATTTGTGGCTTGGCCCAGGGCAGTTTGACTTTCCACAGAACCGCCATTTTTGTCGCCCCGAACGCATCAGCCGTTTCAATCAGAGTATGCGGGGTGGATGATATGCCCAGATAGGTCAGCCGGATCGACGCGGGAACGGTGAAAACAATTGTTGCAACGAGTGCAGGCACCGCGCCAAGTCCGAACAGAACCAGCGCGGGGATCAGGTAGACAAAGGTTGGGATGGTTTGCATCAGGTCCAGAAGAGGCTGAAGAAAGCGATACAGCCAGGGCCGGTCGGCAGACAGGATGCCCAGCGGCACCCCAATCATCATCGACATGGTTGTGGCAGCCAACACCAGAGACAGGGTTTCGGTGGTCTCGATCCAATACCCTTGGTTGATGATCAGCAGTAGGCCGAACGCAGTAAATCCGGTCAGAACAAGCGATCGGTGCAGATACCAGGCCATGGCCGCCACCAATCCGATCAGCACAAAAGGATGGGGCCATTGCAAAAGCCAGAGTGTGGCGCCAACCATTGCGCCGATGACCTCGGACATGCTGTCAAAAAACCACGCCATGTTGGAGGTCAGCCAATCAACCAGAAATTTTGCCACCTTACCAATCGGGACTTTGTGGTCCTCAAGCCACTCCATGACAATCTCCAATCCTGTCTGCGTGTCGTGTGTCGGATTGCAACCAGACAAGGGTCGCTTCACACAGGTCCTTATCGAGAATGTGCCCCACATCCGGCAGCAACCTGAACGAAGCGCCCGGGATCAGATCTGCCGCTATTTTCCCCCGTTCAGGGGAAATGCACAGGTCCTTGGTCCCATGCGCAACCAGGGTGCGCGCCTGGATATGTGCCAGAAGATCCCGCCGGTCCGGTGTTGTCAGGACCGCCAGCGCATGACGGGCCGCCCCTCCACATGAGTAACCCTCCACCATGATCTCATCAATTTCGGCCCGCAGTTCAGGGCCATCCTCCAGCCGCCCTGCCCCATAGGCCAAGGCATCATCCAGCAGGTATTCCCTGACAATGTTTGGATCATCAGGTGTTGAAAATAGGCGGGCCATGCGCCGTTTGGCATCTGCGCTTCCGTCAACTTCGGCTGTGCCATCATTGCTGCTGAGTTGAACGAAATTCGTCACGCGGGAACCGGCAGCGGCAGCCACCAGTTGACCGATCATCCCCCCCATTGAGAACCCAACAAGGTCGAACCTGTCTATTTTCAATTTTTCCAACACGGCCAACACATCATCGCGCATGTCAAAAAGAGTGTAGGGTGACAGTTGTGATGCGGCTTCAATATCCTCTTGAAGCCAAATCCGTGCCGCCTCGGGCTCGCTGTCTGGGCCGCAATGAGGTGATTTGCCGGCATCCCGATTATCAATGCAAATCACGCGATGGGTTCTGGCAAGCTGACCAATGAAAGGCTTTGGCCATTCAACCGCCTGCATCCCCAGCCCCACAAGCAAGACAACCGGATGGGCGGCCGGATCCCCGGCCTCCCAATGATGCAGGTGAAGTGGGGCGTGCTGTGCCACTTGCGAATAGGCGTTCGTAGTGGGCATGGGTATCACTCAAGCCCCAGATGACTGCGTACCGCTGGCAGGCCGGGCTGGCCATCTTGCGTTTTCACCGCGCTGAGCCACGCAGTGAGCAGGTCGGGATATTTCCTGATCAGTCGGGTGGCCGCTTCATCAGGGTCTTCACCATCACTGATGATGAAATCCATGCCCTCGCTTTCCAGATCTACAGTAAAGCTGAGTTGTTTCAGGAGTTTGCCGACATTGGGGCATTCGTCGATATAGCCGGTTCGCACCTGTGTATGCACAGAGGCGGCGCCGAACTCCGGACCAAAATAGTCATCTCCACCAGTGAGGTACTCGATTTCAAACTCGACATTCATCGGATGTGGTGCCCAGCCAAGGAAGACCACCCAGTCGCCCCTTGAAACCGCGCGTCGGACTTGCGCAAGCATCCCCTGCTCGGAACTTTCGACCACGGTCCAGTCCCCGAGGCCAAAAGCGCCACTCTTGACGATGTCCATCATCTGCCCGTTTGATCCCGGCTCGATTCCATAGAACTGCTGGCCGAACTTCTCCGCATGATTGGCCAGGTCTGCGAAATCCCGCACACCTGCATCATGTACATATTTCGGCACGGCAAAGGTAAACTTGGCGCCTTGCAGGTTCTGGTGAACCGTGTCGATTTTTCCGCCTTCAGCATAGGGCGTGAAGTAGGTTGTCATGGCGGGATCCCAATATCCCAGAAACACATCGAGATCTTTGTTGACCATCGCTTCGTAGATCACGGTGGTGCCAAGAACACTTGTCTCTGTTTCGTATCCCAACCCTTCGAGAAGCACGGTCGCAACCCCTGTGGTGAGCGCGAGATCGGTCCAGCCCGGTTCCGCCATGCGTACTTTTTCACAAGAAGCCTGGGCCATGCCTGCCCCAGACAAGGCAAGTGCGATCGCTGATGAGCCTATCAGTAATTTCATTATTTTCCTCCCGGTATTAATATAGACTCATTGGTCTATTTTTATATCTGCTGGACTGTATTGACTTGCGAGTCAACAAAATATTTACTCACCGAAATCTCAGGAGAGGCGAATGAGGCAAAAGAAGCTGTGGCGGTTGAGGACAGAGGAATATTCGAAGGCCGCCTTCGAAGTTCTTGCGGATGTTGGACTTTCTGGGGCCACTGTTGAAAAGGTTGCCAATCACGCAGGTGTCTCGAAAACCAATGTTCTTCACTATTTTGGAAGCAAGAAACGGCTTCTGGAAATGGCGCTAAGGTTCGGAAATGCAGATCTTGCCCGTGAGGTCAGGTCACTTCTGATTCGCTCAAATACGCCATGGGAAAGAGTCTATTCGGTGATCGAAGCCAATTTTTCGCGGCAGTATTTCAACCCGAAGATCGCCCATGCATGGTTGTGTCTGGTGGCAGAAGTTCCACACCACCAGAGTTATCAGAGGATTCAAACGGCCATCCACAGCAGAATGCGGTCAAACCTGGTGCATGCTCTGGATCAATTGACCGATGCGGAAAGAGCTGAAGATATCGCATTGTCCATCTCGGCCATGATCGACGGGCTGTGGTTGCGCTGCGGCCTGCAGCAAGGTGGCATCGACCGCGAAACAGCCCTGGCGCAGATGGAAGTTCTGATGGCGTCCCTGTTTCCGGATTGCCCTGAGCGGCTCGAAGCTAAGCGGCGCATAAGTGAAATTCAGGCTATCCTGGCGGCGGGCTAACCGGCGAGTGATACGTGAATTGCGACCCTTGTTGTGGCCTGGGAAGGGGACACATGCAGGCAAGATGCCAGCAAAAAGAAAGCCTCAGGCGTTTCCGCCTAAGGCTTTGGTTTAAGTGGTGAGCCGTGAAGGATTCGAACCTTCGACCCACTGATTAAAAGTCAGTTGCTCTACCAACTGAGCTAACGGCCCACTCTGTGAGGGCGGGTTCTAGTGTTGTGTGCTGGGGGGGTCAACCCAAAAAACGCAGAAATTTTGCGTTCTCTGGCAAAAGTTCTTCGAAAGGTCTATATCGCGCCTCATGGAACATGTTTCGACACCTGAGAATCTGGGCTTCATGAAATGGCATGGGGCGGGAAATGACTTCGTGATGATTGATTCACGAGGGCGCGAAGCTGTTGTGACACGGGAGCTTGCGGCGAAACTGGGGGATCGCAACCGGGGGGTCGGGTTTGATCAACTGGCTGAGATTCGCAGCTCGGATGTGGCCGATATCGATCTGGATTTCTGGAACAGTGACGGATCGCGTGCCGGGGCCTGTGGCAATGCCACGCGCTGTGTGGCGCGTTACATGATGGATCAGACCGGCAAAACCGCGCTGACCATTCGAACCGCGCGCGGCGTGCTTGAGGCCCGCGAAGACGGGGATCAGGTGGCGGTGAATATGGGGCAGCCGCAAACCAGCTGGGCCGAGGTGCCGCTGGCACGTGACGTAGACACCGCGCATCTGCCGATTGAGGGCGATCCGGCGGCGATTGGCATGGGCAACCCCCATTGTGTGTTCTTCGTGGATGACGCCGATCTGGTGGATGTGGCGGGGGTTGGACCCGAGTTTGAAACCCACGACCTGTTTCCGGAACATACCAATGTGGAATTTGCCTCGGTCCGCGCCGAGGATGAGATCCGTATGCGGGTCTGGGAACGTGGCACCGGCATTACGCTTGCGTGCGGGTCCGGGGCCTGCGCCACTGCGGTTGCGGCGTATCAGCGGGGCCTGACCGGGCCCAAGGTGCGGATGGAGCTGGATGGGGGGTGGCTGACGCTGGACATTCGTGATGATGGCGTCTGGATGACCGGCCCCACGGCGTTTGTCTTTGCGGGGGAACTGACCCCTGCCTTTCTGAAAGACCTTTGACATGACTGCGAAACCGCCCGTCTTTGCGACCATGGGCTGTCGCTTGAACGCCTATGAAACCGAGGCCATGAAACGGCTTGCGGCAGACGCAGGCGTGGAAGGGGCTGTGGTGATCAATACCTGTGCGGTGACCGCGGAAGCGGTGCGCAAAGCACGGCAGGAGATCCGAAAACTGCGCCGCGACAACCCGGAGGCCAAGCTGATCGTGACCGGATGTGCGGCCCAGACCGAGCCTGAGACGTTTGCCGCCATGGGCGAGGTGGACGCGGTCATTGGCAACAGCGAAAAGATGTCGCCCGAAACCTGGGCCGGGCTGGCCCCGGACCTGATCGGCCAGACAGAGCGGGTGCAGGTCAATGACATCATGTCTGTCACCGAAACCGCAAGCCACCTGATCGACGGTTTCGGCACGCGGAGCCGCGCCTATGTTCAGGTGCAGAACGGTTGCGATCACCGCTGCACCTTCTGCATCATCCCCTATGGTCGGGGCAATTCACGCTCGGTGCCTGCGGGTGTGGTGGTTGATCAGATCAAGCGTCTTGTGGACAAGGGCTTCAATGAGGTTGTGCTGACCGGGGTGGACCTGACCAGCTGGGGTGACGACCTGCCTGCCAAGCCGCGTTTGGGGGATCTGGTGATGCGGATCCTGAAACTGGTGCCGGACCTGCCGCGCCTGCGGATCTCTTCGATCGATTCCATCGAGGCGGATGACAACCTGATGCAGGCGATCGCGACCGAGAAACGCCTGATGCCGCATCTGCATCTGTCGTTGCAGCACGGGGATGACCTGATTCTCAAACGGATGAAGCGCCGCCATTTGCGGGACGATGCCATCGCCTTCACCGAAGAGGCGCAGCGACTGCGTCCCGACATCACCTTTGGGGCGGACATTATCGCAGGCTTCCCGACCGAGACCGAGACCCATTTCGAGAACTCGTTGAAACTGATCAAGGAGTGCAGCCTGACCTGGCTGCATGTCTTCCCCTATTCGAAACGCGAAGGCACACCTGCGGCGAAAATCCCGGATCAGGTCAATGGCAATGTGATCAAGGAACGCGCGGCCCGTCTGCGGGCTGCTGGGGATGCGGCGGCAAAGGCCTACCTCGCGGCGCAGGTGGGGCAAACCCATAACATCCTTATGGAAAATCCGATCATGGGTCGGACAGAGCATTTTGCTGAAGTCACTTTCCGCAATCCTCAGGTCGAAGGGAAAATCGTGATCGCCCAGCCGACGAATTACCTAGACGGGCAACTGCTGGTCTGATTTTCTGTCACTGGTTGTAGTCAAATTATGATTCTGGTCACGAGGTCACAATGCATCCCAACTCAGCTTTTCGTCAGGTCGAAGACCTGATCAGTCTCGATTTTGCCCGTAAGCGCGGGTTTGGCGTGCTGGGGGTGAATGGCTCGGTCGGGCCGGTGATGGTACATCTGCCCTTCATTCTGAGCGATGACGGGCGCTATGCCGAGTTTCATCTGGTGCGCTCGAATGAAGTTGCGCGGCTGCTTGATCAGCCCATCCCGGCCACGCTGTCGGTGAGCGGCCCGGATGGCTATATCTCGCCTGATTGGTATGGGGTCGACGATCAGGTGCCGACCTGGAACTATGTCGCGGTGCATCTGCGCGGCCATGTTGAGGCCATGCCAGAGGAGGGTCTTGAAGATCTTCTGAACCGGCAAGTTGCTGCTTTTGAAGAAAGAATTGAAAGAAAACCGGCGTGGTCCATGGAGAAGATGGCGACTGAGACGCGTGCGCGCATGATGCGTCAGATCCGCCCCGCCCGCCTGCAGGTCGAGCGGCTGGAAAGCACGTTCAAACTGGGCCAGAACAAAGGGGATGCGGCCCGTCTCGCCGCCGCAGATCAGTTGGAAACCGGCTTGGGGCAGGACGTGCAATCCCTTGCCGATCTGATGCGCAACCTGCCCGGCTAAGTGGACTTTTCGCCCTTTATTTCCTATATTTGAACGCAAGTGGATCAGACCGGAGCTTCCCATGGCGTTGCCCCTTGCCCCGATTGCGGTTGTTGCCCTGCGTTACGGCGCTGTGGCCGTGGCCACCTATGCCGTTGCCCGTTCGGTTGAGCGGGGGCGCCGGGATCAACGCGCAGAGGATGCGCTGGATGATGTGCCGGAAGGGCTGACCTTGCGGCGCGGCCTGGGGCAGGAGCGGGGGCCGGATCGCGATCAGGTCAATGCCACCGGTCGCCTGCGCCGGGTGTTTCGCCTTGGGCAAAATGGTCCGGGTATTGAGATTGACGCGGTGTCGCTCACCCGGTTTCGCTTTCGTAAAGTTTAATCTTTGGCGTGGGGCGAGCCCCCGAAGTTTAAACTTTTCACCGTCCAAAATCGCAAACTTTAAAGTTATTGAAGGTATATCATGACTGGCCTGAAGCTGATTTCCTCCCCGCCCTCTCCCTTCGCGCGCAAAGCCAAGGTGCTGCTGATCGAAACCGGTCAGGAGGATGTCGAGGTGGTTGAGGTCATGTCCTCCCCAACCGCCCCCAACCCGGAACTGACCGCGGCCAATCCCCTGTCGAAAATCCCCGCGCTGGTGCGCCCCGATGGGTGCACGCTTTATGACAGCCGGGTGGTGACGCGGTTTCTGGATGCGCGGGTGCAGGGGGGGCTTTATCCGCAGACCCGCCTGTGGGAGGTGCTGACGCTTGAGGCCACCGGGGATGCGATCATGGATGCGGGGGTGCTGATGGTGTATGAGAACCGCTGCCGTCCGGAGGACATGCAATTCGGCGGCTGGCTGGATGCGCAATGGGGCAAGATCGACGGCGCGCTGGATGCGCTGAACACCCGCTGGATGAGCCATCTTGCCGGTCCGGTTGACATGGGCCAGATCGCGGTGGGCTGTGCGCTGGGCTATCTCGACTTCCGCCATGGTGACCGGGAATGGCGCAAGGGGCGTGACGCGCTGGATGACTGGTTTGCCGTCTTTTCTCAGCGTGAGAGTTTCCGGGCGACCAAACCGGTCTGAACCGGCCTCAGGCCTTTCGCAGGCTGCGAAAGGCAAACATCAGGATGGCCATCAGGAAGAACAGGCCAAAGAAATCGCCGATCAGATAGGCGAGGTAATCATGTGTCGTGCTGCCAAAGGCGAGGTTGGTGAGGCTTGCGGTGAGCACCGAGATCACCACCCCGGTCAGGACAATGCATCCCCAGCACGGCCGCGCCTCTTCTTTCGGGCGCAGATCCCAGCCCGCCAGACGAAAGGCGTGGAACACGGCGGCGGGCAGGATCACCGCGATCGCAAGGGCAAACAGGCGGCTGGGCGTGAACATGCCCGCCCCGGCCACCCCCCAGAAGGCAAGGATCACCCCCGGTGTCAGGGCAATGACCGATCGCCAGCCCAGGAGCCACGCAGACAGGACCCGCACCCCATGGGGCAGGAAGAGCAGGCTGGCATGGCTCTGAAACTCGGGGAAAAAGCTGTTCTGCACCGGCATCAGGAACTTGAAGGTCGCGCAAAACGCAAGCGTATAGGCCAGGCTGACCACAAAGGTTTCTTTTGCCAGAGATGAAAGACCGCTCAGGAACTGCAAGTCGGGCTGCTCCTATTCGGGGCTCTTGACTTCGTAATGCCCTTTGCCGACGGATTCGAGCTGGCGGAGGTAACCCTTATTTACCAGTGATTTGAGCGTCCGGAAAAAGGTCGGGCGTGAGATATTTGCAACGAGGCTGTGGGATTGCAGGTTGGTGGTTTTCACCCCGCGCTGGGTAAGCGACAGATCTGATGCCGCGTAGAACAGATCGCGCTCCGTGGCGGATAAATCCTGAATGCCTATGGCTTTTTCCATTTCGAGAAGCAGTTTTCGCAATTCGGCCAGTTTGGAAATTTCCGACATATCAAGCCATCCTGTTCAAATATCTTGTGGCAGCAGCCTGCCGTTCAATTGATAAGGTGCAACAGGATTAAGGTAGTCTCATGTTGACACTATGTGAAATTACCTTAATCTCTGTTGCTGTCGAGCCGCTATTTTGATTGTGAGTGGTGGCGGCTGGCGACAATTGACCAAAAAAAACATTTTCTCAGGCGCGGCATCAGTTTGGTGCCGCGTCATGTTGTTGATAATCGGTTTTGCGCTATCAGGCAATTCCTTCTTCGCATTTTGCAATCTCTGAGCGAGTAATCGCCACCCCAATCCAACTCAGAGGTAGGTGGTGTCAGCGCGCATCCCAAAGGACGTATCGGGATGGGCGACTCACGTGACGGATCGTCGCGTCCAACTTGAGCGATGTCATGGTGCAGGGGCCGGAAATTTTACAGAATCAGGGTAAATTTTTACATGTTCGCGCCAACAGTGCGCATTGGGTGCGGTTTCCGGGCGTCATTACCTTGAAAAGCCGTGCCTGCGCCCTAATGACTTCTGGACTGGCGCGCCATCCTTGGCTAAACAGCCGCGAAGCAGGCCGCATTTTTGCGGTCTCATGTCGTGTTGGTCGCACGAATTGCGGCCCAGCTAAGGAGATGCGCACGTGTCACACGCCGACGACCAAGGAGGAACCCGCCGGGATTTCCTTTACTACGCTACCGGTGGCGCCGCAGCCGTAACGGCCGGTGCAGCGGTTTGGCCCCTCGTCAACCAAATGAACCCCTCTGCCGATGTTCGGGCGCTGAGCTCGATCCGCGTCGATATTGCCGATGTGGCTGTTGGCAGCCAGATCACGGTGAAATGGCTGGGTAAGCCGGTCTTCATTCGTCGCCGCACGCAAGAAGAGATCGACGAAGCCCGCGCGGTTGCGCTGGGTGATCTGATCGACCCCTTGTCGGAGAACGCCAACAAGCCGGGCACCGATGCGGCCGATGAGAACCGCACCATGGACGAAGCTGGCGAATGGCTGGTGATGATGGGTGTGTGTACCCACCTTGGCTGTGTGCCTCTGGGTGATGGTGCTGGTGATTTCGGTGGCTGGTATTGCCCGTGCCACGGCTCGCATTACGACACGTCTGGCCGTATCCGCAAAGGACCGGCCCCTGAAAACCTTCCGGTTCCGCCCGCGGAATTCGTTGAAGAAACTGTTATCAAGCTCGGCTAAGGAGGCGTAAATGTCCGGTATTCCTCACGACCATTACGAACCCAAGTCGGGTTTCGAAAAATGGATGCACAAGCGCCTGCCGATCATCGGCCTGGCCTATGACACCCTGATGATCCCCACCCCCAAGAACCTGAACTGGTGGTGGATCTGGGGCATTGTTCTGACCTTCTGCCTTGTTCTGCAGATTGTCACCGGCATCATCCTGGTGATGCATTATACCCCGCATGTTGACCTGGCATTCGCCAGCGTTGAGCACATCATGCGCGACGTGAACGGCGGCTATATGCTGCGTTATATCCACGCCAACGGCGCGTCGCTGTTCTTCGTGGCCGTTTACATCCACATCTTCCGTGGCCTGTTCTATGGCTCCTACAAGGCGCCGCGCGAAATCACATGGATCATCGGTATGCTGATCTATCTGATGATGATGGGCACCGCGTTCATGGGCTACGTTCTGCCCTGGGGTCAGATGTCCTTCTGGGGCGCGACCGTGATCACCGGCCTGTTTGGTGCGATCCCGGTTGTGGGTGAGCCGATCCAGACGCTGCTTCTGGGTGGTCCGGCCGTGGACAACGCCACGCTGAACCGCTTCTTCTCGCTGCACTATCTGCTGCCCTTCGTGATTGCGGCCCTGGTTGGCCTGCACATCTGGGCGTTCCACAACACCGGCAACAACAACCCGACCGGCGTTGACGTGCGCACCGGGTCGAAAGAAGAAGCCGAAAAAGACACCCTGCCGTTCTGGCCCTATTTCGTGATCAAGGATCTCGTGGGTCTGGGCATGGTTCTGATCGTGTTCTTCATGATTGTTGGCTTCATGCCGAACTACCTCGGTCACCCCGACAACTATATCGAAGCGAACCCGCTGGTAACGCCCGCACATATTGTGCCGGAATGGTACTTCCTGCCGTTCTACGCAATCCTGCGTGCCTTCACCGCCGATGTATGGGCCGTGCAATTCGTCAGCTTCATCACCGGTGGCATCGTCGATGCGAAATTCTTCGGTGTGCTGGCCATGTTCGGCGCCATCGCCGTGATGGCCCTGGCCCCCTGGCTCGACACCTCGTCGGTCCGTTCGGGTCAGTATCGCCCGGCCTTCAAATGGTGGTATCGCCTGCTTCTGGTCGACTTCTTCGTCCTGATGTGGGTGGGTGCCCGTCCGACGGATCCGCCCTACGACTCGATCTCTTTGATCGCTTCCACCTATTGGTTCGCATACTTCCTGGTCATCCTGCCGCTTCTGGGCCTGTTCGAAAAACCGAGCACCCCGCCGGCGACCATCGAGGAAGATTTCAACGCCCATTATCCCGGCGCAGCCGAGTGAGAGGATCTAAAACCATGATCAAGAAACTCACAGCAACCGCTCTTCTGGTCTCGGGCCTTGCCCTGGGCCTGACCACCGGCGCGGCTCAGGCCGCCGGTGGGGGTGATCAGCATATCGAAGACGTGGCCTTCTCATTCGAAGGGCCGTTCGGCACCTATGACAAGGAACAGCTGCGTCGCGGTCTGAAAGTCTACACCGAGATCTGCTCGGCCTGTCACGGTCTGCGCTACGTGCCGCTGCGCACCTTGTCGGATCCCGGCGGGCCCGAGTATACCGAAGACGAAGTGCGCGCCTATGCCGCCGACAACTTCACCATCTATGACCCGGAACTGGAAGATGACCGCCCGCGCAAGCCGGCTGATTTCTTCCCGACCGTGTCGGGTGAAGGCATGGGGCCGGACCTCAGCCTGATGGCAAAAGCCCGCGCCGGTTTCCACGGTCCTGCAGGCACTGGTATCAACCAGTTCGTCAAAGGCATCGGTGGCCCGGAATATATCTACAGCTTCCTGACCGGCTTTACCGGTGAAGAACAGGAAGTGGCAGGCAACTTCCTCAATGGCAACACCGCCTTTGCCGGTGGCTGGACCTCGATGCCGCCGCAGCTGGAAGATGGTTCGGTCGAATTTGACGATGGTCACAACAACTCGGCCCATCATCTGGCCGAAGACGTGTCGGCCTTCCTGATGTGGGCTGCCGAGCCGAAGATGCATGACCGCAAACAGGTCGGGTTCATTTCCGTTCTGATGCTGGTTCTGCTGACCTCGCTGCTCTACCTGACCAACAAGAAACTCTGGGCCCCGCATAAGGGCAAGAAACTGGACCTGTAATCGCGGGGACCAGATGAGTTCAAAAGGGCGCCTTTCGGGGCGCCCTTTTTCATGCCGTGCCGGTTGATGGTGCGGACAGGTTACAGTCGAAACGCGTTAGGCTGACCAGTTGGCAATCACGTCAAACCCTTTGGGTGTCGGTGTGGTTTCCAGAAAATCCGAAAACTGCGCCCAGGCGGCCGCGACGGCTTCCGCATTGGCATTGGACGTCGCTTCGCTTTCAACAAGCGCCACGACATAGCCCGATCCATCCTCATTCATCACATTGATAAACTGCATCATCCCGGGCATCGCCAGGATCTTTGCTTTCATTGCGTTCAACGTTTCGGTCGCCGCAGCGCGGGATCCGGCTTTCATTTTATATTCAGTTACACGTGCAAACATCACTCCCTCCAATTCTTTTGAATTGCCCTTACGCAAACAGATCACGGGGCGTGAAAGGGATGATGATAGCACAAGCTGGCAAAACTGCCAAAACCGCCCGGTGTCAGTGGCCGAGATAGTCGCGCAGGGCTTCGGGGGGCTGGGCAAAGATCTCATCCGTGGCGACGGCGGGGTGGAGCTGCCCCTCTGCCACCAGCACCACCTGATCACAGATGGCGCGGGCATCCTGCGGGTCGTGGCTGACCATCAGAAGCGTCGCCCCGGTCTCATCCAGCAGCTCTTCCACCAGGGCAAGCATTTCGGATTTCAGCGCCGGACCAAGCGCGCCAAACGGTTCATCGAGCAAAAGCAGGGGTTGGTTGCGCAACAGCACGCGGGCAAGGGCCACACGCGCGATTTGCCCGCCGGAAAGCTGGGCGGGTTTGCGTCCGCCCAGGCCGCTCAGCCCGACCCGGTCCAGTGCCTGCTCAACCCGGCGCCGGTCTTCTGAGGAGAGTTTCAGGTCCGGGCGCAGACCCAGACCGACATTCTCGGCCACGCTCAGATGCGGAAACAGGTTATTGTCCTGAAACACCATGCTGATCGGGCGCTCCGAGGGGCGTGTGGGCAGTTTTGTGCCCTGCCAGGTGATCTGCCCGCTGGCGAGCGGCTGAAACCCTGCAAGGGCTGCAAGAAAGGTGGATTTGCCCGCACCCGACGGCCCCAATACGGCGGCGCGCGCCCCTTGGGGCAGGGTCAGGCTTCCGTGCAGCCCGAACCCGTCCATCGAGATTTTCATAGTGTCAACGATCAGCATCAACCCGGCCTCCGCGGTCGAATATCCAAAACAGCAGGAGCGACAGCCCCAACAGCAGCACCCCTGCGGCCGCCGCATCCGCCATGCGATAGGCCCCCATCAGCCGGTAAAGCTGCAAGGGCAGGGTCGCGTTATCCGGGGCGGCAAACATGGCGATCACGCCAAGATCCCCCATGGACAGCGCGGCGGCAAGCCCCAGCGCAAACCCGATTGGACGGCGCAGGCGCGGCAACCAGAGCAGCCTCAGCCGGGCCATGCCGGTCAGGCCCAACCCATCCGCAAGCGCCCCGTAATCGCGTTCGACACTGGCCAGCGCCGGGGTCAGAACGCGCAGGGCAAAAGGCAGGCTCATCGCGGCGTTCACCAGGGCGGTGACCGGCAGGGCGAGGTCGGAGGGGCGCAGGAACGGGAAGATCATGATGAACAGCCCGGTGCCGATCACCAGCGGTGACGCGGCAATGGTCAGGTAGCCGACCCCCTCAACCAGACGCGATCCGCGGCGCACGGCAAGGGCGGCGATGGGCAGGGCGATGAGAAGGGTGAGCGCGGCAGACCCCAGCGCGACCATGAGAGAGCGGGCTGCGGCCAGCCATACGCTTTGCGGCAGGGACCACAGGCCCGGCAGCCCATTTGCAAGGATCATGGACAGGGGCAGGATCAAAAACAGCGTCGCAAGCGTGATGGCCGCGATATCAAGCAGCTTCTGCCCCGCTCCGTCATCCCAGCGCAGGACCGCCCGATCGAGCCCTGTGCCGCTGTCATGGGGGATGGACACGCGAAACGCCACAAAGGCAGCGACCGCGCCAAGGGCAAACTGCACCAGTGCCAGTTTCGCCGCACGGCCCAGATCAAAGTCAAAGCGAAACGCTTCGTAGATCGCAAGCTCTACCGTGGTGGCTTTGGGGCCGCCGCCCAGCGCCAGCACCACGGCAAATGAGGTCAGGCAGATGAGGAAAATCACGAGGAAAGCCCCCGGCAGCACTTCGCGCAGCATCGGGCGTTCAAGCGTGCGAAAAATGTCCCGCGGCCCCATGCCAAGAGAGGCGGCAAGGCGGAACCGCTCGGCGGGGATCGCGAGCCAGCCCTGCAGGATCAGGCGGGTTGCCAGCGGCAGGTTGAAAAACACATGCGCAAGGATCACGCCATGGTAGCCATAAATAGAAACAGGCTCTAATCCAGCCCAAATCAGGGTTTGTGACAGGATGCCCTTGCGACCAAACACCGAGATCAGTCCCAAAACGGCCACCATCACCGGCAGGATGAACGGAGCGCCCAGAAGCGTGACAAGGGTTGCGCGGCCGGGAAAGCTGCGCCGTGCCAAGGCGCGGGCAACGGGGATGGCGAGGGTGACGGAAATGAGCGCAGAAAGCGCCGCCTGCCAGAGGGTGAAGCGGATGGCGGACCAGTCACGGGAGGCCAGCGCACTGCTGTCTTCGGCATACAGCGCCACGACGCCCAGCGTGCCAAGCGTCAGGCAAACCACCACCCCCAGAGCAATCAGCCCGAGGGTGGTGGTGCGATCTATGTGGCTTACTGCGCGGATACCGCCAGCCATTCTTCAAGGGCTGCGTCGCGCACCATTTCAGCTTTGTCCGCCGGGATCAGCAGCGATTTGGCCGGTTTGGCGAGCGTGTCAAACCCGTCGGGCAGGCCAGCTGCCGGGGTCACAGCCGGATACATCCAGTTGGTGGTCGGGATGATTGACTGGAACGCATCCGAGGCCACGAAGGCCAGGAATTTGTCGGCCAGCTCCGGCTGGTCCGTGCCGGCGATTTTGCCCGCCACTTCGACCTGCAGATAGTTGCCTTCGTCAAAAGCGGCGGCGGCTTTGCTGTCGTCTTCTTCCGCGATCAGGTGATAGGCGGGGGAGGTGGTGTAAGACAGCACCATGTCGGCCTCCCCTTCCAGGAACATGCCATAGGCTTCGGACCAGCCTTTGGTCACAGTCACGATCTGGTCGTTCAGGCCGGCCCACGCGTCGGGGGCCTTGTCGCCATAGACGTCTTTCACCCACATCAGAAGGCCCAGGCCGGGGGTCGAGCTGCGCGGATCCTGAATGACGATTTTCAGCTCGGACGCGGCCAGCTCGTCAAAGGATTTCGGCGGGTTGGTCACTTTGGCCTTGTCATAGACAAAGGCGAAATAGCCCCAGTCATAGGGGATGAAGGTGGTGTCGGTCCATTCCACCGGCACGGTCCAGTCCGCCGTGACGCCATGATCGGCGAAAAGCCCGGTGGCTTTTGCGGCGGCGGTCAGGTTGGTATCCAGCCCCAGCACCACGTCGGCTTCGGTGCGCGCACCTTCGAGTTTGAGGCGCGACAAGAGTTCGGCCCCGTCCCCCACGGCGACAAATTGCAGGTCACAGCCACACTCGGCCTCAAACGCTTTTTCCACCGCCGGGCCGGGGCCCCAGTCGGATGTGAAGCTGTCATAGGTATAGACGGTGAGGGTTTCAGCATGTGCAGCGCCAGCAATCAGCAATGCACCTGCGACAAGGGAAGTTCTTTTCATATCATCCTCCAATGGCGCCGGACGGGTCTGGGTGGGTTCGGATGGATGACCGACCTTCCCTCCGCCGGTCTTAACCGGTTCAGGTTCTACGGGTTTGCCGGTTGGCATCTCAGCTATGCAGGTCGCATCGCACCCCGAGGTGGCCCCTGAATGCCCGCAAATGGGGGGGATTGGCAAGGGGGCTGTGCATCTGCCATGGCCGGACCCTCAGGCTGTCGGGGCAGGCCCATTGAAAAATCTCGGTAAATTTCGTATGTCCTGTTTCAATCAAGGAGTAGGTCCAGTGATCATCTGACACGGCACAGCTGGAATTTCATTCAATCCACCCGGTGGGCGCCGGGGGGATCGTTGCAGATAGACTGAACACTCCGAGGATTTCATGACACGTTTAAACCAGAAGACATGCGTCGTAACCGGCGCAGGGCGCGGCATTGGGGCCGCCATTGCAACCGCCTTTGCCCGTGAAGGCGCGCGGGTGATTGTTACCGATATAAACCTGAAAGCTGCGCAGGAGGTGGCCGCGCAGATCGGTGCCATTGCCCGCCGCCTTGATGTGCGGGAGGAGGGCGATTGGACCCGCTTTGCGGATGAATTTCCGGCGATCGACGTGTTGGTGAACAATGCGGGCATCACCGGGTTTGAAGAAGGTCCCTGCGCCCATGACCCCGAGCACGCCACGCTTGCGGATTGGCACGCGGTGCATCGCACCAATCTGGACGGCACCTTTCTGGGCTGTCGTTATGCCATTGCGGCCATGCGCAGGAAGGGGGCCGGGGCGATCATCAACATCTCGTCCCGCTCAGGTCTGGTTGGCATCCCGGCCGCTGCCGCCTATGCGTCCTCCAAAGCGGCGGTGCGCAATCACAGCAAGACCGTGGCGCTATACTGTGCTGAACAGGGGCTGGCCATTCGCTGCAATTCCGTTCACCCGGCGGCGGTTCTGACCCCGATGTGGGAGCCGATGCTGGGTGATGGCCCGGACCGGGAGGCGCGGATGGCCGCCTTTGTCGCGGACACGCCGTTGCGGCGGTTCGGCATGCCGGAGGAGGTGGCGGCGGTCTGCGTCCTGCTCGCGTCAGATGAAGCGACCTACATGACCGGGAGCGAAATCAATCTGGATGGGGGCATGCTGGCGGGCAGCATCGCTGCTCCGGGGCGATCGGGGGAGTGAGCTCCTCATTCGGAAGTGTCGCCCCCGGTGCCCCCGTGCCCCCCCTTGACCTGCCCCGCATATTGCGCGATGTGAGCGGTAACATCCTGCATTATGGAGAGGGTCATGCCCGCCACCCAACGCTCCCCGCTTGGCGGGCTCGGATACGCTTTTGCCGGTTTTGCCGTCTTTGCCACCCATGACGCGGTGATCAAGGCGCTTGGGATGAGCTATTCCGTGTTCCAGATCATCTTTTTCGCCATGCTGTTTGCCTTTGTGCCGATGGCCATGGTGATGCTGGCGGATCGGCAGGTGGATAATTTTCGCCCCAATCATCCCTGGCTGATCCTGTTGCGGGCGCTGTCTTCGGTGATTGCCATGGCGTCGGCGTTTTATGCGTTTACCGTTCTGCCCCTGGCTGAGGTCTATGCGTTGCTGTTTGCCACGCCGCTGCTGATCACCGCCCTGTCCGCCCTGCTGCTGGGAGAGCCGGTGCGCCTGCAGCGCTGGGCGGCGGTTCTGGTGGGGCTTGTGGGGGTGATTGTGGTGCTCCGGCCTGGCGTGACCGAGATATCCACCGGTCACATTGCAGCTTTGACCGCAGCCTGCATGTCGGCGCTGGGGTCGATCATCATGCGCCGGATCGGCGGGCAGGAGCGCACGGCGGTGATGATCCTTTACCCGATGCTGTCCTCAATCCTGTTCATGGGGGCGGCCCTGCCCTTTGTCTATGTCCCGATGGGGCTGTCCGATCTCGGGCTGTCGGCGTCGGTGGGGCTGATGTCGGTCGTTGCGCAATTCTGTCTGATTGCGGCCTATCGTGCGGCCCCTGCCGCAGTGGTGGCGCCGACGCAATACAGCCAGATCCTCTGGGCGACGGTGTTCGGCGCGGTCTTTTTTGCCGAGTTCCCGGATATCTGGGTCGGGGTTGGCGCAAGCATCGTGATCGGCTCGGGGGTGTTCATTGTCTGGCGTGAAAGCCGGCCAAAAGTGTCAGCCCGCAATCCGATCCTGCGCAATCCGAATATGCGCTATGATGCCGGGGTCAGCCCGAAGCCCAAACACCGCCGGCCAAAGGCGGAGGGGGAATAGGGGCGCTGCCCCTCGCCGCTGGGCGGCTCACCCCGGGATATTTGCAGCAAGAGGAAGAGGGCGCCGCTTTTTGCAACAGGCATCGGGCCCGGATGATCAAGCAATCTTTCCTTTCCCGCCTTGCCCCGCTATCAGGGGAGCAAGCAAAGGAGCGCGCCCATGTCGATGAACAGCTTTGGTCATGTTTTCCGTGTCACCACCTGGGGTGAAAGCCATGGGCCTGCGCTTGGGGCCACGGTGGATGGCTGCCCGCCGGGTGTGCCGCTTGAGGCCGGGATGCTGCAGGTCTGGCTGGACAAACGGCGTCCGGGACAGAACAAGCATACGACGCAGCGCAATGAACCTGATCAGGTGCGCATCCTGTCTGGTGTCTATGAGGGCAAGACCACCGGCACGCCGATCCAGTTGATGATCGAAAACACCGACCAGCGGTCGAAGGATTATGGCGAGATTGAAAAGACATTTCGCCCCGGCCACGCGGATATCACCTATCATCAGAAATACGGCATTCGTGATCCGCGCGGCGGGGGGCGGTCCTCGGCGCGCGAAACCGCGGCCCGTGTGGCGGCTGGCGGGGTGGCGCGCGAGGTGCTGAAGGCGCTGGTGCCAAGCATTGAGATCAAGGGATACATGACCCAGATGGGCGAGCTGCATCTGGACCGCGACAAGTTCGACTGGGATGCCATCGACGGCAATCCTTTCTGGCTGCCCGATGCAGACGCGGTGGCGGATTGGGAGAAATATCTGCTGCAGATTCGCAAGGACAATGACAGCGTCGGCGCCGCAGTTGAAGTGGTCGTGCGGGGCGCTCCTGCCGGGCTGGGCGCACCGGTTTACGGCAAGCTGGACACGGATCTGGCCGCCGCGATGATGTCGATCAATGCGGTGAAAGGTGTTGAGATTGGTGAAGGCATGGCTGCCGCCGCCCTTCGGGGCACCACCAATGCGGATGAGATCTTCATGGGGCCGGATGGGCCAGAATACAGCTCAAACCACGCGGGGGGCATTCTGGGCGGTATCTCGACCGGGCAGGACATTGTTGTGCGCTTTGCGGTGAAACCCACCAGTTCAATCCTCACCCCGCGCAAGTCGATCACCAAGACGGGGGAGCCGATCGAGGTAATCACCAAAGGTCGCCATGATCCCTGTGTGGGCATTCGTGCTGTGCCGGTTGGCGAAGCCATGGCCGCTTGCGTGGTGCTTGATCACCTGCTTCTGGATCGCGCGCAGACCGGGGGGCTGCGTGGCCCGATCGGCTGAAACCCTGCACGAGGCCCTTCGCGGCATCCTGTCCGATACCCTGACGGCAAATGGCCCAACCGATAGCGGGCATGACCTGGCCCATGCGGACCGGGTCTGGGCCAATGCGCAACAGATCGCTGCAGGTGAGCAACTGGCGCAACGTGACCAGCTGATGGCAGCCTGCTATCTGCATGACCTAGTGACCCTTCCCAAAAATGACCCGGAGCGCCACCGCGCCTCGACCCTGTCTGCCGAAGCGGCCGCCCCCTTGCTCATGGGATTGGATTTCTCGCCGCAGGAGGTTGCGGAAATCTGTCATGCCATAGCGGCGCACTCCTTTTCCGCCGGGATCCCCTGTGAAACAGCGCTGGCCCGCGTGGTGCAAGATGCGGATCGAATTGAAAGCCTGGGCGCCATTGGTCTGGCGCGCTGTTTTGCCGTTTCCGGCGCGCTGGGGCGTTCGCTGTTTCACCCGAGCGACCCGTTCGCAACAGATCGCACGCTGAACGACACCGCGTTCGCCCTGGATCATTTCCCCCAGAAACTTCTGAAACTGCCTGACCAGATGCAAACCGAAACCGGGCGCAAACTTGCCCGTCAACGCGCAGATATATTGCGGCGGTTCTTGCAGGATTTGGCTCAAGAACTCGGACAGCCCGCGCCGACCTGGTAACGGCCCCCCTTCTTCTTGGCAACAATACTCCGGGGTGAGCACGCAGTGCGAGGGGCAGCGCCCCTTACGTCGTGGCCGCTGCCAGTTCCATGGTGCCAGTTTATGTGGTGGGACGGTTCAGGTGATGTCGTGATGAGGCGGCGCTGAATTACGTCCGCGTGGGAGAATGTTGCGAAACTGAGGGGGCCGGGGGCTGTTGCTTTGACAGCTGCACCATCAGGATGCCGATTGTGATGATGCTCACGCCAAGAATATCAAGCCAGCCCAGTGCCTCGCCCAACAAGACCGCCGCCACTGCCACGCCAAAAAACGGGTTGAGAAAGTGGAACGTGGCGGCCTTGATCGCGCCAATCCGCGCCACAAGGGCAAACCAGACCAACGTGGCAAGAAGGCCGGGCACCAGCACCGTGTAGCTGAAGGCCGCGAACAGGCGCAGGCTGGGCGTGAAACTGGGGGTTTCAAGGAAGGCCGCAAAGACAAAAAGCACCGACGCCCCCACAAACATCTGCAGCCCGACAATCATCATCAGATTGCCCCCCGCACTGGCCTGACGCACCGAAAGCGTGGCCACGGTCAGCCCGGCGGCCGCGATGAAACAGAACCCGACACCCAGCAGATCCACCCCTCCTGACAGGCGTGCCCCCATGATCAGCGCCACCCCGACCACACCGGCCAAAAGGCCAAGTGCCGCCATTGGCCGCAGCCGGTCCCCAAGCAATGTCCAGCCCGCAAAGGCCACCATCAGCGGCATGGTGGAGGCGATGATCGCGGCCAGAGAGGCCTCAACCCATTGCATCGCCACAAAGTTCAGCCCCAGATACAGCGCGTTCTGGCAGACCCCAAACACCAGCACCGCTTTCCATTGCGAGCGGGACAGGCGCCAGTTCTGCCCCATCGCCTTGGCAATCCCCACACCAATCAGGCCGGATATGAAGAACCTGAGCGCAAGGGAATAGAGCGGGGGGGCGTCCGCCACGATGATCCGGGCAGAGGTGAAGGCCGACGACCACATGAGGGCAAACCCCAGCCCCATGAGAATTGCGCGAATGTCCATCTGCCGCTCCTGAATGCTGCGTTGGGTGGTGACACACCCTAGGCGGCGACGGGGAGGGTGGCAATGCGGGGTGAGGTTGAAATCCCTGCCCTGTCAGGTCAGCTACGCTTAATCGAATGGCGGCGAAAGAGCCGCCCATCCGTGACCGCCAGACCCAGGGCAATCACCGCAAACCCGGCAAAAGCCGAGCTGGGCAGACGCTCCCCCAGAAATGCCGCCCCAAGCCCGATGGCAAAAGGCGGGATCAGAAGCGTGACCAGCATCAGGTTGGCGGCGCCTGCACGCACCAGAATGGCGAAGTAGAGCACATAGGCCAGAGCGGTCGACAGGGCGGCCACCCCGATCAGTGCCCCCCATGTGGCGGGTCGCAAAGATAGGCTCGGCACCCCATCCACAATCAGCACCAGCGGACCCATCAGCACAACGGATCCGATCAACATGCCTGCGGCATTCATCAGGGGCGGTTGGCCTGCAAGGGTGACCTTGCCCCAGACGCTGGCAAAGGCATAAGAGAGCGCCGCCGCGATAATGGCGAGCTGGGCAAGATTGCTGGGATCCAGCCCGCTCAACACCCCCGGTCCCATGATCACCGCAACCCCCGCAAGACCAAGTGCTGCGCCAATCAGCTTGTTGGGGGTCAGCGGCTCATCCTTCAGCAAGATCCCGGCCACCACCGCGCCGAACATCGCTGTGGTGCCATTGAGGATCGAAGCCAGCCCGCTGTCAATCTGTTGCTGTCCCCAGAAAATCAGCGAAAAGGGAAGGGCGTTGTTCAAGGCCCCCATCACCAGATAGGCGCCCCAGATGCGCGGCGCACGCGGCAGGGGAATGTGGCGCAGGCGCAGGACACCCAAAAGGATTGGCACCGCCCAGACCACCCGATGCAGGGTGATTGTCAGGGGTGGCAGCTCTCGCAGTGCGATTTCGGCAAAGAAAAACGACCCGCCCCAGACAGCAGCGAGGGTCACCAGCATCACGGCGGCAGGCAGATCAAAACGGTTTGGCATGGCAGGTCCTTTGCAACGGTCACCACCTTTGCAATTTCGCCGCACGGATACGATCCGTTTCCTGCCCTTTTCGAAGCGGAGACAAAAAGAAAGGGCCGCCAGATGGCGACCCTTTCCGAATGTCTGGTCCATGAGACCGGTGAAGGCTTAGCCGTTCACGCTGTCTTTCAGAGCCTTGGCGATGGTCATTTTCACCACCTTGTCGGCTTCTTTTTGGATCTGCTCACCGGTGGCGGGGTTGCGCACGGTGCGGGCCGGACGTTCGCGGCAATAGATTTTGCCAACGCCCGGAAGGGTCACAGCGCCGCCGCCCGACACTTCTTTGGTGATGATGCCCACCATGGCGTCCAGAGCGGCGCCTGCGGTTTTCTTGTCAGCGCCCATTTCTTCAGCGAGAGCTGCAACCAGTTGGGTCTTGGTCATCGGTTTCGACATGTATTTACACTCCTCAATTGCCCATTACTTGGGCTTCATTGGGCGCATTTAACTGTATGTGACAGGGCGACACAACGATTTGTTGCAGGAAAAAAAGGGGAAATTCGCGGTTTTTTGGGTTTTTCCAGCTGGTCAAAGCTGAAGTTTTTTGTCTGGGGTCGGGTTTGGCCCTGCGGGTGTCGGATAAGCCCGCCATGCAACCATTGCGAGCTTACGTAGGGGAAATTGAGCGGGCGGGAGGGCCAATTTGCCAAACCCGCTCCGGCGTCGGGGCGGGTCGGAGGGCCGGAGGGTTTACAGGAAGGCGGTCTCCTCAAAACTGCGCAGCTTCCGGCTGTGGATCCGTTCCAGCGGCATATCGCGCAGGATCTCCATCGCCCGGATGCCGATCAAAAGGTGCCGTCCAACCTGATCCTTGTAGAAATCCGAGGCCATGCCGGGCAGTTTCAACTCACCATGCAGCGGTTTGTCCGACACACATAAAAGCGTGCCGTAAGGCACCCGGAACCGGAACCCGTTGGCGGCGATCGTGGCGCTTTCCATATCAAGGGCGATGGCGCGAGACTGGCTCAGGCGTTGCACCGGGCCGCGCTGGTCGCGCAGTTCCCAGTTGCGATTGTCCAGCGAGGCCACGGTGCCGGTGCGCATGATGCGTTTCAGCTCATACCCTTCCAACTCGGTGATCCCCGCCACGGCCTGTTCCAGCGCGATCTGGATTTCCGCCAGCGGCGGGATCGGCACCCAGATCGGCAGGTCCGCATCCAGCACCTTGTCTTCGCGCAAATAGGCATGGGCCAGCACGAAATCCCCCAACCGCTGCGAGTTGCGCAGCCCTGCGCAATGACCAACCATCAACCAGGCATGGGGGCGCAGCACCGCAATATGATCGGTGGCGGTTTTGGCATTGGAGGGGCCCACGCCGATATTGACCAGCGTGATCCCGGATCCGTCCGGCCGGGTCAGGTGATAACTGGGCATCTGCGGCAGTTTCGCCGGCACCGGCAGGTCCTCTTCCGGCCCGGTGATCCGGTGATAGCCGGGTCCCACAAACCCGCTATAGCCGCTGTCAGGATCGGCCAGCATCTTGCGCGCATAGGCTTCGAACTCTTCCACGTAGAACTGGTAGTTTGTGAACAGCACATGGTTCTGGAAATCTTCCGGCAGCGTGGCGGTGTAATGGCTGAGCCGGGCCAGGGAATAATCCACCCGCTGTGCGGTGAAAGGGGCCAGCGGGCCGGGTTGCCCCTCGTCCCGATTTGCGACCCCGTTCACGATGTCATCATTGGTGGTGTTCAGGTCCGGCACGTCAAACACGTCGCGCAGCGGGTATTCCATCGCGCCTTCCTGCGGGACCGAGATGTCGGGGTTGCGGGCCACAGCGAAATGGACCGGGATCGGGGTGTTGGAATAGCCGATTTCCACGGGCTGGCCGTGATTGGTCATGACCAGCCGGATCTGCTGCTCCAGATAATGGGCAAACAGGTCTGGCCGGGTGATCGAGGAAGCATAGGTGCCGGGCGCTGAGACATGGCCGAAACTCAGCCGTGTGTCGCGCTGGGCATGGCTGGTCGTGGTCAGCCGGATCTCGGGATAGAAGGCGCGAAACCGGCTGGCTGGTTTGGTCCCTGTGGCGTTATCCTCAAACGCCTGACACAGAAAGGCGCAGGAGGCATCGTAAAGCTCGGTCAGCCGCTCCACCGCCTTGCTGGCATCGGTGAAGACTTCGTGCTCACCGGTTTCGGGGGTGATGACCGGGATGGTCAGGTCGCTCATCGGCATCTTTTAGTCCTCAAACAATCCGGTCAGTTCAAACCGGTTCACATCCACCAGCCCCAGGTCGGATATCCGCAGCTCGGGGATCACCACCAGCGCCAGGAAGGAATGCTGGATTGACGCGTTATTGAGCGTGCAGCCGCAGGCCTCCATCGCCTTCACGATGCCCTGCGCCTTGACCGCGACCTCGGGCGCGGGGGCATCCGACATCAGTCCCGCCACCGGAAGTTCAACCAGTGCCAGTTCCTGCCCGTCCTTGTAAACACACATGCCGCCGCCCACCTGGGCCAACCGATTGGCCGCAAGCGCCATATCGTGGCGTGAGGTGCCGACGACAATCATGTGGTGGCTGTCATGGGCCACGGTTGAGGCCATCGCCATCTGTCCCCGGTATCCGAACCCGTTCACAAACCCGTTTTGCACCGCCCCCGTGCCCTTGTGCCGTTCCACCAGCGCGACCTGCGCCACATCCTGCAGCTCGTCCGGTTCAACACGGCCGTTGATCACCGCAAGATCGCGGGTCAGCGCCTTGGTCGGTGCCTGGTTTTCCACAATCCCGATCACCTTGGCGGTGACCGAGTTCTTGCCCTCAGGGGCGTCCACTACAAAATCCGCTTCGGTGATGTCGCGGCCCAGATGCATTGTCGCTTTCGCATGATTCGGCCAGTCGAGATGCGGACAGTCCACCTTGATCTCCCCTGCCTCCGCCACCACCTGTCCGCGGGCGATCACCCGGTTGATCGGCAGCTGGGTCAGGTCATCGGTGAAAATCACATCCGCGCGCCGTCCGGGTGTAATAGAGCCTAATTCACGCTCCAGCCCGAAATGCGTTGCGGTGTTGATCGTCGCCATCTGCAGCGCCACCAGCGGATCACAGCCATAGCTGATTGCATAGCGCAGCGCGCGGTTCATATGGCCTTCCTCAACCAATGTGCCGGAATGGCAATCATCGGTGCAGAGGATGAAATTGCGTGGATCAAGGCCCTGTTCGGTCACGGCGGTAATCTGCTTTTCCACGTCAAACCACGCGGAGCCCAGCCGCATCATCACCCGCATCCCCTGACGCGCCCGCGCAATAGCGTCCAGCTCACACGTGCCTTCGTGATCATCCGCCGGACCACCCGCCGCATAGGCGTGGAAATTGGGGCCCAGATCGGGGCTGGCGTAATGGCCGCCAATGGTCTTGCCCGCAGCCTGTGTCGCGGCCATTTCCGCCAGCATCTTGGGGTCGCTATTGATCACGCCGGGAAAGTTCATCATCTCCCCCAGCCCGATGATGCCGGGCCAGTTCATCGCCTCATGCACATCCTCGGGGGTGATTTCAAACCCGGTGGTCTCAAGTCCGGGGGCTGAGGGCGCACAGCTGGGCATTTGCGTGTAGATATTGACCGGCTGCAACAGCGCCTCATCATGCATCAAACGCACACCTTCCAGCCCCAGCACATTGGCAATCTCATGCGGGTCGACACACATCGTGGTGGTGCCGTGGGGAATGACGGCGCGGGCAAATTCAGCCGGGGTCAGCATTCCGCTTTCGATATGCATATGCCCGTCACACAGGCCCGGTATCAGGTATTGGCCATCGGCCTCGATCACCTCGGTGCTGTCGCCAATACAATGGCCCGCATCGGGGCCAACATAGGCAAACCGCCCTGCCTTGATCGCAATCTCCCAGTTGAGCACTTCGCGCGTGTGCACATTCACCACCTGCCCACCGGTGATCACCAGATCTGCTGGCGCCCGGCCTGCGGCCACCGCGATCAGGTCGGGGGCGCAGTCGGCCCAGGGTTTCAATTCAGGATGGCTGGAATTTTTCGTTGTTCTTTTCTCCATGAACCAATTGTCGACAAAAGCGATGTTAGCGCAACCCCAAATTTGGTGAAGCTTTTGTGACAAACGGGGCGGGAGGGGTTTAGCGATTGGATCTGATCTGACGCGGCGTGGTGCCGAATTCCGCCTTGAAGGCGCGTGTCATTGCGGATGCATCCTCATACCCGGCACGAATGGCCACTTCTGCAATTGGCAAATTCGTCTCTAACACGGCCTTTCGAGCCGAAATCAGCCGGATCCTGCGATAAATGGATGAGGGGCTTTCCCCCAGCTCCATGCGCATCCTCTGCTCCAACTCCCGCAACGAGCAGCCGGCGGTTCTGGCAATCATCGGCAGCGAAACAGGCGTTTCGATCGCCGCGCGCATGGCGGACAGTGCCCGGCCAACCACACGTGATTTGGCAAGAGGGGGCGCGACCGACGGCGCGGCCCCCGGTGCCATGAACAGCATCGCGACCTCAAGGCGAAGGGCCTGTCCGTGGCTGTCGCCGATGCGATCCAGCATGAGGTCAAATGCGGCCAATGCGCCTGTGCAGGTCAACCGTCCCCGGTCGCTGACATGACGGGCGCGGATGGCCTCCACGTCGGGAAAGCTTTCCTCGAACGCGGGCAGTTCTTCCCAGTGAATGGTCGCCTTGTGGCCGTTCAGCAGGCCCGCCTGTGCCAACAGCCACGCCCCGGTGTCGAACCCGGCCATCACCGGATAGCGCCGTGCCGCCGCAGCCAATGCCCGCGAGACCTTGGGCGTGGCATGATGGCGAAAATCGTAAGAGGGCAGCGCCACCAACAGGGTGCCGCGCATATCCGCCAGCGCCCCTTGCACGCTGACCTCCATCTCAGAAGAGGAGCGCACCGCCCGCCCATCCATGGACAGAAATCGCCAGGAATAGAGCCTTTTTCCGGCAAGAGTGTTTGCCGCACGCAGTGGTTCAACCGTGTTGGCAAGGCAAAGCGCCGAAAAGCGGTCAAACAAGAGCAGGTCCACAAATTCCACCATTTCGGCACACTCCGATCCAATGCTGCATGATTAACGGGTGAAATCTTCCTAACGTCAATCCGAAAAGACGCAGGATCAGCGGCGGCCTCGCGCCGCCCTCAACAAAGGAACACCCATGCATTTCGGATTGTCGGAAGAACAGGAGATGATCGTCTCCACCGTTCGCAGCTTTGTGGAAAACGAGATTTATCCGCATGAGGCGGAGGTTGAGCGCACCGGGCAGGTGCCCCATGAGCTGGGCGAGGAGATCAAACGGAAATGCATTGATCTGGGGTTTTACGCCTGCAATTTCCCGGAAGAGGTTGGCGGGGCGGGCTTGTCCCACCTCGATTTCACGCTGGTGGAACGCGAATTGGGCCGGGGCTCCATGGCGCTGACCCATTTCTTTGGCCGCCCGCAGAACATCCTGATGGCCTGTAATGAGGAGCAACGCGAACGTTACCTGCTGCCGGCGGTGCGCGGCGAACGCATGGATGCGCTGGCAATGACCGAACCGGATGCGGGGTCGGATGTACGCGGCATGAAATGCCAGGCCGTGCGTGATGGCGGTGACTGGGTGGTGAACGGGTCGAAACACTTCATCTCGGGGGCGGAACACGCCGATTTCTTCATTGTCTTCATCGCAACCGGTGTGGATGAAACACCAAAAGGCCCGAAAAAGCGGATCACCACCTTCCTTGTGGACCGCGGCACGCCGGGTTTTGAGGTGCGCGATGGCTACAATTCGGTCAGCCACAAGGGCTACAAAAACTACATCCTGACCTTCGATGATTGCCGCCTTCCGGATGCGCAGGTGCTGGGGGAGGTGGATGGCGGTTTCGCGGTGATGAACGAATGGCTCTACGCCACCCGCCTGACGGTTGCGGCCTTCTGTGTGGGGCGCGCGCGGCGCTGCTTTGATCATGCGCTGGCCTACTCGGCGGAACGCAAGCAATTTGGCCAGCCGATTGGCAAGTTTCAGGGCGTAGGGTTTCAGATTGCCGATATGATCACCGAGATCGACGCCGCGGATTGGTTGACCCTGTCTGCAGCCTGGCGCCTCGATCAGGGCCTGCCGTCGAACCGCGAGATCGCCTCGGCCAAGCTGTATGCGTCCGAGATGCTGGCGCGGGTCACCGACACCACGCTGCAGATCTTCGGTGGTATGGGCTTGATGGATGACTTCCCGATCGAACGGTTCTGGCGCGATGCACGGGTTGAGCGCATCTGGGACGGGACAAGTGAGATACAGCGGCATATCATTTCCCGAGATCTGCTGCGCCCGCTCGGAGCTTGACGGGCGCCCCAAACAAGGAGACCCGATATGTCCAATCCCGCCAGAAAACCCGCCGTGACCATCACCTATTGCACCGGTTGTAACTGGCTGCTGCGTGCCGGGTGGCTGGGGCAGGAGCTTTTACAGACCTTCTCAACCGACTTGGGCGGCGTAATGCTGATTCCCGGCGAAATGGGCGGTGTGTTCGAAGTGACGGTGGATGGCGCTGTGATCTGGGAGCGTAAACGTGATGGGGGCTTTCCCGAAGCGAAAGAGCTGAAGCAACGGGTGCGCGACCACATCGATCCTGAGCGTGACCTTGGACATATCGACCGAAACAGTGACGGCGCCTGACATGTGACCATCATCCGGTGGCAGCTGCGGCGCAGAATTTTCTTGCCTTCGGTGAGGATATTTTCAGCAAGAGGAAGACACGAATTGTTAACCATGCTCTGCCATTCTGAAGATGCGGCACAGGCGGGGACGCCGATGGCCGTGCAAGGGGAAGAGACATTGATCTCTTCACAGGGGGTTCTGGATAAGTTCCCCCTTTTCCTCTTGCCGATAAATATCCTCGCCGAAGGCAAAAATGCTGAGGGGAGACGGGGGCAATGACACGCAACCTCTCTCGTTTGTTGCAACCAAAATCCATTGTGGTGATCGGCGGTGGAGCTTGGTGTTCGGCCATTTTGGACCAGTGCCACAAAATGGGATTTTCCGGTGAAATCTGGCGGGTTCATCCCAAAGGCGGGGATGGGGTCTATGCGCGGATCGAGGATCTTCCCCATCCACCTGATGCAGCCTTCATTGGCATCAACCGCTTCGCCACGATTGAAGCTGTCGCAGCCTTGTCCGCAATGAAGGCCGGTGGGGCGGTATGTTTCGCCAGTGGGTTTTCCGAAGCCTTGGCAGAGGATGCCGAGGGGGCAGACCTTCAGAAAAAACTGTTATGTGCCGCCGGTGACATGCCGATTCTAGGCCCCAACTGCTATGGGTTTATCAATGCGTTGGATGGGGCGCTGTTGTGGCCAGACCAGCATGGGGCGGCTCGCGTTGAGCGGGGTGTGGCGATCCTGACCCAGAGTTCAAACATTTCGATCAACCTGACGATGCAATCCCGTGCCCTGCCGATTGCCTATATGGTCACGTGCGGGAACATGGCGCAGACCAGTCAGGCGCAGATAGCGACCGCCCTGCTGGATGATCCGCGTGTCACGGCCATCGGGGTGCATGTTGAGGGGTTCGGGGATCTGACCCATTGGGAAAAGTTGGCAACCAAGGCGCGGGCCAGGGGTGTGCGGATTGTTGCCTTGAAGGTCGGGCGCTCTGATCAGGCGCAGGCGGCCACCATCTCTCATACCGCGTCTCTGGCGGGCGGGGATGTGGGGGCGCAGACATTGCTCGACCGGCTGGGAATCGCCCGTCTGAACAGCCTGCCCGCGTTTCTTGAGACACTGAAGCTTTTGCATGTTTGCGGTGGATTAGAGACCAATACCATTGCGTCGATCAGCTGTTCCGGGGGGGAGGCGAGCCTGGCTGCAGACGCGGCGTTTGGACGGGATGTGGTCTTCCCGCCGCTCAATCCCCGCCAGCGTCAGGACCTGGCGGAGGCGCTGGGGCCGATGGTGGCACTTGCCAACCCGCTGGATTATCACACTTACATCTGGCGGGATCTGGAAAAAATGATCCAGGCATGGTCGGCGCTAGTGGATCCGCAGATCGCGTTGACAATGGTGATACTGGATATTCCACGGGCAGATCGTTGTGATCCATCTGATTGGGATGTCGCCCTAAGTGCCGCAGTAGAGACGCATAAGCGGTCTGGTGGCAGAGTGGCCGTTGTCTCAACCCTGCCGGAGTTGCTGCCTGAAGCGGCCTCGCATTGGTTGCTGAAAGAAGGGGTGGTTCCGATGCATGGCCTGGAAGAGGCGATGCTTGCGGTTGAGGCGGCTTCACGACCGCTGCCGTCGGTCGCGGCCCCTCTGTTGTTGCCGGGGGCAGAGCGGGCGGGGGAGGTTCTGAGTGAGGCCGAAGCCAAGGCCCGCCTGTCTGCCCATGGTGTGGCTGTTCCCAAATCTGCACGTGGCCGTGACACGGACGCGCTTGTGGAGGCTGTTGGGTTTCCTCTGGTCCTCAAGGGGGAAGGCATCGCCCATAAAACCGAAGCCGGTGCGGTGGCACTGGGGCTGAATTCTGCAAAAGAAGTCTCTAATGCAGCCAAAAACATGCCTTGTGATACATTCCTCGCGGAAGAGATGATCGAAGGGACGGTTGTGGAGATCCTGGTTGGCGTGACCCGAGATCCCGCGCATGGTTTTGTGCTGACGCTTGCGGCTGGCGGTGTCCTGACCGAGGTGATGCAGGACAGTTGCAGCGTATTGATCCCGGCGGCCCGCGAGAGTGTAAAACAGGCTCTAAACCGGCTGAAAATAGCCAAGGTGATTGCTGGATATCGTGGCAAACCCGGTGCCAGCCTGACCGCAATACTCGATGCGGTGATGGCGGTTCAGGAGTATGTGGTCGCACATTCCGACCGGATCGAAGAAGTGGAAATCAACCCGCTCCTCTGTACGCCTGACAGGGCGGTCGCGGCGGATGCGCTTATCAAGGAGGTGCGTGTAGATGGCACAGTTTGAAGATTTAACCGAAGGGCCGATCAGGACACGGCAAGAGGGGGCCGTGCTTGAGGTGACATTGGATCGCCCCAAAGCCAATGCGATCGACCTTGCGACCTCGCGTATCATGGGGGACGTGTTTGCAGGATTTCGTGATGACCCGGATCTGCGGGTGGCGATTTTGCGGGCGGAGGGGGAGAAGTTCTTTTGCCCCGGTTGGGATCTGAAGGCTGCCGCCGAAGGTGATGCGGTTGATGGCGATTACGGCGTTGGTGGCTTTGGCGGGTTGCAGGAGCTGCGCGACATGAACAAGCCGGTGATCGTTGCGGTGAATGGGATCTGTTGCGGGGGTGGGCTGGAACTGGCCATATCGGGTGATATGATCCTGGCCGCGGAGAGCGCGACCTTTGCCCTGCCGGAAATCAGGTCTGGCACGGTGGCGGATGCGGCGTCAGTGAAACTTCCCAAACGCATTCCTTACCATATCGCGATGGAGCTTCTGTTGACTGGTCGATGGTTCGACGCGGAAGAAGGGCATCGTTGGGGGTTGATCAATGAAGTTCTGCCAGCGGATCAATTGCTGGATCGCGCCTGGGAGCTGGCCCGGCTGCTCGCCTCTGGCCCGCCGCTGGTTTATGCCGCAATCAAAGAAGTTGTGCGGGATGCGGAGGACAGCAAGTTTCAGGATGCCATGAACCGGATCACTCAGCGCCAGCTTCGCACGGTGGATGTGCTTTACGGCAGTGAGGATCAGCTGGAGGGCGCGCGGGCTTTTGCGGAAAAACGGGATCCAGTCTGGAAGGGAAAATAGTCTCTAACCCGCATGTTAGAGACTGATATGCCAGTTTCCCGGGCATGTTTGAAGTGCCGGGTGCAAAGCGTCAGGTCATCGTATCTGGCGCGCGCCCCCTTTCCCTTACGCGCTCGCCTCGTTAAAGCGTAACCATGTTGCGTTGAAGCAGCGTGATGCGGAAACGCCGCGCAATATGTAGGGAGGGTGGGCGTTTCCAGTTATTGCTGTGATCCAACAATAACCGGAGACGCTTTCGATACGGGGCATGGAAAATTCATTGTTCATTTTCGGATATGGCTATTCGGCGCGGGCCTTGGCGCGTGTGCTGGAGCCGCAGGGATGGCGCGTGACGGGCACGTCGCGTGACGGGCAGGGGGGAACGATCCGCTGGCCCGGAGAAGACATTTCGGATGCGCTTGCCAATGCGACACATTTGTTGATTTCCGCAGGCCCGGATGCGGAGGGGGACCCGGCGCTGCGCGGCGCTGGGGCTGAAATTATTGCCAACGCGTCACGGCTGAAATGGGTGGGTTACCTGTCGACCACGGGGGTGTATGGCGACCATCAGGGCGGATGGGTGGACGAGGCGACGCCGCTGACCCCAGCCACCAGACGTGGGCAGATGCGGGTTGAGGCGGAAAGCGCCTGGCAAGAGGCGGCGCGGGAGCATGGTCTGCCGTTGCACATCTTCCGGTTGGCGGGGATCTATGGCCCCGGTCGCGGACCGTTTGCCAAGGTGCGCAATGGCACCGCCCGGCGGATCGTCAAGAAAAACCAGGTGTTTTCGCGCATCCATGTTGAGGATATCGCGCAGGTTCTGGCGGCCTCCATTGCCCGTCCCAATCCGGGGGCAATCTATAATGTCTGCGATGATATCGCGGCCCCACCTGAGGATGTTCTGGCCTATGCGGCAGAGTTGCTGGGCCTGCCCGTGCCAGCCCCGGAGGATTTTGAGACTGCTGACATGACCCCGATGGCGCGCAGTTTTTATGCGGAATCAAAACGGGTGCGCAATGATCGCATCAAAGAGGAGCTGGGGGTTGAGCTGCTTTACCCGGACTATCAGACGGGTCTGGCCGCGCTTTTGAACGCGGAAGGGGCAGACGGGGCGCTGTAAAGACCCCGGCTTGTCAGAAGTTCGACAGGGTTTCGACGGAGGTTAGGCGGGGGCGCTGCTAGGCGCGTTTTGCGTCGATCCGCGCGATGCCCAGCACGTCAAGCACTTTGGCTTCGATATCCTGCGCAGACAGGCCGGCTTCTTCATACATGCGGGCCGGGGATGCGTGGTCGATGAACGTGTCGGGCAGCACCATGGACCGGAATTTGAGGCCGGTGTCAAAGACGCCTTCGTCTGCGAGAAGCTGGGCCACATGGCTGCCAAAACCGCCCACGGCCCCTTCTTCGATGGTGATCAGCGCCTCGTGATCGGTTGCCAGTTGCAAGATCAGGTCATGGTCCAGCGGTTTGGCAAAACGTGCATCCGCGATGGTGGGGGTGATGCCTTTGGCGGACAGGGATTCGGCGGCTTTGCGCACCTCTTCCAGCCGGGTTCCAAAGGACAGGAGCGCCACGCGGGCGCCTTGTTGGATCAACCGGCCTTTCCCGATTTCCAGCACCTCACCTTTCTCGGGCAGTTCCACCCCCACACCTTCACCGCGCGGATAGCGGAATGCGGAGGGGCGGTCGTTGATGGCATGGGCGGTGGCGACCATGTGCATCAGCTCGGCCTCGTCGGCGGCGGCCATCACCACCATGTCGGGCAGGTTGGCCATGAAGGCGATGTCGAAGCTGCCGGCATGGGTGGCGCCATCGGCGCCCACCAGACCGGCGCGGTCAATGGCAAAGCGCACAGGCAGGCGTTGCACCGCCACATCATGCACGACCTGATCATAACCGCGTTGCAGGAAGGTGGAATACATTGCGCAGAACGGTTTCAACCCGCCCGCCGCCAGCGCGGCTGCAAAGGTGACCCCGTGCTGTTCGGCAATGCCCACGTCAAATGTGCGCGAGGGGTAGCGCTCGGCCATCAGGTTGAGCCCGGTCCCATCCGGCATTGCGGCGGTCACGGCGCAGACCTTGTCGTCCTCTCCTGCGAGATCCACCAGCGCCTTGCCAAAAACCGAGGTGTAGCTGGGCGCATTTGAAGGCGCCTTGTGCTGTTTGCCGGTGGGCACGTCGAACTTGGCGGTGGCATGTCCCCGGTCGCGGGCGGCCTCAGCCGGGCCATAGCCCTTGCCCTTCTTGGTGATCACATGGATCAGCATCGGCCCGGTGGCGCGGTCATGCACGGTGCGCAGGATCGACAGCAGGCTGTCCATGTCATGGCCGTCAATTGGTCCGACATAGGAAAAGCCCAGCTCTTCAAACAGGGTGCCGCCCACGGTCATGGTCTTGACCATTTCCTTGGCGCGACGTGCCCCTTCCTGGAACGGTTCGGGCAGCAGGCTCACGGCACCTTTGGCTGCGGCGCGCAGCTCCTGAAACGGTTCACCCGCGTAAAGGCGTGAGAGGTAGGAGGACAGCGCGCCCACCGGCGGGGCAATCGACATTTCATTGTCGTTGAGGATCACGAACATGCGCCGGTCCAGATGGCCCGCATTGTTCATCGCCTCAAACGCCATGCCGGCCGACATCGACCCGTCACCGATCACCGCAATTGCGTCACCGATCCCGTGTTCAGGAGCCCCCCCCAGATCACGGGCCACCGCAAAACCGAGTGCGGCAGAGATCGAGGTGGAGCTGTGCCCGGCGCCAAACGGGTCAAACGGGCTTTCCGACCGTTTGGTAAAGCCAGACAAACCGCCTTCGCTGCGCAAGGTGCGGATCCGGTCGCGCCGTCCGGTCAGGATCTTGTGCGGGTAACATTGATGCCCCACATCCCAGATCAGCCGGTCACGGGGCGTATCAAAGACCGCATGCAGCGCGACGGAGAGTTCAACCACCCCCAGACCGGCCCCCAGATGCCCGCCGGTTTCCGAGACCGCGGAAATGGTTTCCGCCCGCACCTCGTCGGCCAGTTGGCACAGCTCGCGATCCGACAGGGATTTCATGTCGGCGGGCCGCGCGATACGGTCGAGGATGGGGGTCTGCGGGCGCTGGGTCATGGTGCTGCCTTGGGCCTTGCGTGTAAATTCGAGCGGCGTATTGCCTACCTGTCGCGTTGGATAACGAAACGGGCGGCTTCTCGCAAGGTATCCGCCTTGTCACCATAGGGTGACAGCGCGTCACAAGCATCGTTGATAAGCGAGGTTGCGCGGGTCTTTGCCGCCTCAAGCCCGAGAAGGGACACAAACGTGGCCTTGCCCGCATCCGCGTCCTTGCCCACGGCCTTGCCGACGGCGGTGGCACAGCCTTCGACATCCAGCACATCGTCCCAGATCTGAAAGGCCAAACCCAAGGCGGTGGCGTAATCACTCATTGGCTTGGTGTCGGCCCCTGCCAAAATGGCCCCTGCCTCGGCGGACCAGCAAATGAGTGCCCCTGTTTTTCCGGCCTGCAGATGGGTGATTTCATCCAGCGTGAGCGGCGCCGGAGCGGTTTCCGCCGCAATATCCAGCGCCTGACCATGCACCATCCCCAATTGTCCGGCGGCAACCGAGAGCGAGCGGATCAGCGCAATGCGCGCATCGCCATTGTCGCCTGCGACGGCCCCATGGGTCAAAAGCTCAAACGCGAGGGTCTGAAGCGCGTCACCCACCAGAACCGCCGTCGCTTCGTCCCATTTCCTGTGCACCGTGGGAAGGCCCCGGCGCAGATCATCGTCATCCATGCAGGGCATGTCATCATGGACCAGCGAATAGGCATGCACCGCCTCGATCGCGGCGGCCGCCCAGACCGAACGGTCATCCGGCACCCCATGCAGATGGGCGCTTTCCATCACCAGAAAGCCACGCAACCCTTTGCCGCCGCCGGTAGCGTATTTCATCGGCTCGGCCAGTGCGCCCTTGTTGCTGATCTCGCCATGCAGACAGCTCCGCGCGGCCCGCGACGTGGCCTCTAGACGGGAGAGAAACATTTACGCCCCTTCAACCGGGGTCAGCCCGGCCGGGGCACCATTGGCATCCAGCGTGATCGCGGCCACTTTTTCTTCGGCTTCCTTGAGCTTGGTTTCGCACCGCGCCTTCAGCTCTGCCCCGCGTTCATAAAGCGCAATGGAGGCGTCCAGCGCCACATCCCCGCGTTCAAGCTGGCTGACCACGCCTTCCAGCTCGCGCATCGCTTCTTCGAAACTCATCTCTGCCACAGGTTTCATTCCCGAGGTGTCGCTCATCTGCCGCGCTCCATCATCACGTCAATATAGGCGCTGACACTTTCACCCAGCGCGTCGAGATCATAGCCCCCTTCCAGCGAAGACACCACCCGGCCCGCGCAGGTTTCATCCGCCAGATCGCAGATCCGGCGCGCAAGCCAGGCAAAGTCGTCAGTGGACCAGTTCAGCCCGGCCAGCGGATCGGCCCGGTGGGCGTCAAACCCGGCTGAGACAAGGATCAGCTCGGGCTGATAACGGCGAAGGGCCGTGTCGATCACCCGATCCCAGGTGGCGCGCATTTTCACGCCGCCGGACCCGCTTTCAAGCGGCTTGTTCAGGATCTGGCCGTGGGCACCCTGTTCGTTGCGGCCCCCGGATCCGGGGTAAAGTGGCATCTGGTGGCTGGATACGAACAGCACCCGGTCTTCGCTCCACAAGACATCCTGCGTGCCATTGCCGTGATGCACGTCGAAATCCAGAACGGCGATACGTGAAAGCCCGTGTGTGTCCGCCGCATAGCGTGCTGCGATGCCGATGGTCGAGAACAGGCAGAACCCCATCGGTGTTTCGGTTTCTGCGTGGTGGCCGGGCGGGCGGCAGGCAACAAAGGCGTTTTGAGCCTCGCCCCCGATCACCGCATCAACCGCTGCCAGATTGCCACCAATCGCGCGCATTGCAGCCTCCAGTGAACCGGGCGCCAGAAAGGTGTCGCCGTCAAGCTGCGCCCACCCCTCCTGCGGTTCCGCCGCCGCGATCCGCTCATAATGCGCGCGCGGGTGACACAGCTCGACCATGTCTGGTGTCGCCATCGGGGCGTCGCGCCGGTCAAGCATGTCATATTGCGGGGCCGACAGGGCGCTTTCAATCGCCGCAAGTCGCGCCACCTGCTCCGGATGGCCGGGGGGCGTGACATGATCATGGCATCGGGGGTGGGTGTAGAAAACTGTTGTCATAATAAGACGCTAAAGCGTTTTGGGCTAAACTGGAAACACATGTTTGTTTCGAAATGCCCATGACATTGATATCTCTTCCGACGCTTTCCTACCTCAGGTTGACGCCGAAATGCTTTAGGTAGGGTTCCCGCATTTTTAAGGAGATTTCCATGCGTGTTCTTTTCCCATTGCTTCTGGTTGCCGCCCCCGCCTTTGCCGAAGATCCGTTTCCGCTCCATATCAAGGGGGATTTCACCGGAGATGGCGTGGCTGACAGTGCCGAAATCACCGAGCCTGAAATGGGTGAAGGGACACTTCACCTGACCCTTAGCAATGGTGCGCCGGTTGTCCGGCCAAATCTGGTCTGGATCGGTGGGTTCGGGCAGGAACCATGGCTGGATATCACCCCGGCGGGGTCGCTGGAGGTCATCTCCCAAAACAGCTCAATCGGTCGCAATCGGTGGGAACAGACACTGACGCTTGCGTTTCGAAATGGGCAGATGCGGGTGGCTGGCTATTCCTTTTTCTGGCGTGACACATTGAACCTCGACGATATCGGGTTTTGTGATCTGAACCTGCTGACCGGAAAGGGAGCGGTCCATCTTGGTCAGGACGAAAACCCCACGGCCATTCGCGTGACGACCAAAGCGCTGCCGATTGCAGACTGGCCCGCTGAGATGCCCGCCGAATGCGCGGCGTATTACAACTGATCCCGCTTTTTTCTTGCTCTAAATACCTTGCGGGGGTCTGGGGGTGCAAAACCCCCAGCCTCACAGGGTCAGTCTGGCGCCAGCATATAGCCCGCGCCGCGCACGGTCTGAAGGTAGCGTGGCTGTTTCGGGTCCGCTTCCAGCTTGCGGCGCAAGCGGGTGATCTGCACATCCACCGCGCGTTCCTGTGCCTGCCCTTCATCCCGCCCCAGTTTCACCACCAGATCCCCACGCGAGACCGGCTCTCCCGGTTGGGCTGAAAAGATCTTCATCAACTGGTTTTCCGTGGCCGTCAGGCGGATCAGTTCCTCACCTTCCCACAGCTCGCCACGTTCGATGTCATACCGCAGCCCGCCCAGCCCGAGCGAGGTCGGTGCGACCTCTTCTGCCGCGGGCATCCGGCGCAGGATCGCGTTGATCCGCAGCAACAGCTCTTTCGGTTCAAATGGTTTTGCCAGATAGTCATCCGCCCCGGCCTCCAACCCCCGGATCCGGTCGTCGGTTTCGCCCTTGGCGGTCAGCAACAGGATCGGGGTGGTCATGTTGGCGCGCAGGCTGCGGGTCAGGGAAATCCCGTCTTCCCCCGGCATCATCACGTCACAGACGATCAGGTCGAAATCCAGCCCGGACAGGATTTTGCGGGCGTGCTGTGCATCGCGCGCGGCGGACACCCAGAACCCGTTTCGAACCAGAAATTTGCGCAACAAAGTGCGGATCCGTTCATCGTCGTCGATGATCAGCAGGTGGGCATCCGCCAGATCAGCCATTCTGAACCTCCTTCAACCGATTAAAATGGCGTCGCAATTCGGGGTCCATCATGGCCTCCAGAACTGTCCGAAATCCCTGCACGGCCTCGGGGCCGGCTTCGCGATAGGCCGCCCGCATCCGGTCGCGCTGGGCATCGGACAATTCCCGCTCCAGCTCTTCCCCGGCTTGGGTCAGAAACAGGTGGCGTTCGCGCTTGTCCCGTGTGCCGACCCGGCTTTCCACCAACCCATCTTCGATCAGGGTTCTCAGCACGCGATTGAGCGATTGCTTGGTCACGCCAAGGATCGAAAGAAGGTTGTTCACCGTGGTGCCGGGGCTGCGGGAAATGAAATGGATTGCCCGGTGATGCGCGCGCCCATAGGCCTTTTCCTCGAGGATGCGATCAGGATCTGCCGTAAACCCACGATAGGCAAAGAACATCGCCTCGATCCCTTTGCGCAGCTGTTCATCGGTGAGAAACAGCAGGGATTGCCCGCCGGGCGCGGGGGCTGGTCGAATCTCTCTCATGGCAAGATCCCTTTCTCCGCCTGTTGCGGGTTGGGGTTCACGAAATTTGTTACAGTTTTGGATTTTATGTCAGTGTTGTTGACTTTCCAAGAATCAATTGTTAGCGATGTCCAGTTTTTGCGCAATATTATGTCCGAAGCGGACTTAACTTGCGCAATAATCGAAAAACTGACAGGGGGTGGCCTGTTTGCCAGCCCCATAAGACAAAGGAACGGAACATGAGCGGATATGACGACCGCGACGGCAAAATCTGGATGGATGGCCAGCTGATCGACTGGCGTGACGCAAATGTCCACATCCTGACCCATGCACTTCACTATGCAAGCTCGGTGTTTGAGGGCGAGCGCCTTTATGACGGCAAGATCTTCCTGTCGCGCAAACATTCCGAACGGCTGTTGAAGTCCGGTGAGATGATGGACATGCCCATCCCCTACACTGTTGATGAGATCGAGGCCGCCAAGCAGGCGGTGGTTGAGGCCAACAACCTCACCAATGCCTATATCCGCGTTGTGGCCTGGCGTGGCGCTGGCGAGGATATGGGTGTCAGCTCTGCCCGCAATCCGGTGCGCATGGCAGTCGCGGCCTGGGCCTGGGGGGACTATTACGGGGACGCCAAGATGAAGGGCGCCAAGCTTGATATCGCCAAGTGGAAACGCCCGTCGCCCGAGACTATTCCGACCGCCGCCAAGGCCGCGGGACTTTACATGATCTGCACCATGTCGAAACACGCAGCCGAAGCCAAAGGCTGCTCGGACGCGCTTTTCATGGATTATCGCGGTTACGTGGCCGAAGCGACCGGCGCGAACGTGTTCTTCGTGAAAGACGGCGAAGTGCACACGCCGATCCCGGATGCCATCCTGAACGGCCTGACCCGCCAGACCGTGATCGGCATGTTGAAGGAAAAAGGCATCACCGTGCATGAACGCCACATCATGCCCGAAGAGCTGGCTGAGTTTGAACAATGCTGGCTGACCGGGTCTGCCGCCGAAGTGACCCCCGTTGGTCAGATCGGGGAGTATACGTTTGAGGTGGGCGCACTGACCCGTGAGATCGCAGAAGACTACGAAAAGCTCGTGCGCAGCTGATCGCTTTAGCTCATATATGACTGCAAGGAACCCGGCGCAGATTGCGTCGGGTTTTTTCATGCCTTCTGGGCCCTTAACCAATTTTGAACAGGATAGGGCTATCCTGCTGATCGGCTTCGGTTTGCCGGGATAAGGGCGACATGTGATGGCGATGACCAATATGGCAAAGATCAGGGTGCTGGCGGTTTTGATAATCGCCCTGGCATTGCCAACCTTTCTGTCCCTGCTCTGGCACCGTCTGTCCGGGGATCCGATGATGCGGCCGCTCGGCATCACGAAAGAGGCGGTGCTGGATGAGGAGGGAGAGGGGTTGATCATCTATGCGGATCTGCAGCTTGATCCTGAAGATCCGAGCATTCCCAATCCCGCCGCGTTCCGGAAAGCCTTAAAAGACGGGTTCTGGGCCAAGGGGTTACAGGTCACGATCCGCCCCGGTGTATCGGAGAATGGCAGCGTGATCACCTATCGGATCGGACCCTCCACGATTGGCCCCCTGCCTGCTGCGCAGGCGGTCAAAGGCATCAATGCTGCGGTTGCGGCCTACCGTATGAATGTCCCTGTCAAAAAATAATTGGGTCGGATTTAGAATGTATACCAAACTCCAGTATCTCTTCGCCGTGATTGCCGTTGTGGTGACGCCCACAGTGTCGATGTTGACCTATTACGCGGCCACCGGGGATCCCTCTCTGCGCCCGTTGGCGGCGTCTTTTGACAGGATGCGCACCTACTTTGTGCGTTCGGGGGACATTGTGGTTGAGGTGTCGTGGGGGGAGTTTGCCCGTTCGGGTCTGTCGCAGGATCAGGTGAAATCCATGCTGCGCTCCGCGTTTCTGTCCAAGGGAATTGATGCCCATGTCATTATCCGAGCGCGGCCGCGCTCGGAGCATATCCGCGTGACTTATCGTGTGGGGGCGTCCGAGTTCGGGCCGATGAACCTGTCAGAGACCCCCCGCGCGGTGCGCAGCGTGACCGCCGCCTACCGGATGGGAAAAAACTCCTGAGAAAGGGCCGGCCTCAGGGGGCCGACCCGTCCGGGACACAAGCTCGCCGGGGCTCAGTTCGCCGTGGGCAGGATCTCGGCTGTTGGGCGTGGCGTGGCCTTGGTTTCAGCCGGCAGGATTGGGGCGACCTGTGGTGGCAAAGCGCCGGTCAGGCTGTCGAGGAAGGCCACGATCTGATGCACTTCCGTGTCTGACAATTCTTCGCCCAGCTGGCTTTCCGCCATGATCTGCACGGCCACATCCAGATCCCAAACCTTGCCGGAATGGAAATAAGGGGCGGTCAGTGCAATGTTGCGCAAGGGGGACGCGCGGAAGACATATTCGTCATCGGCAGTTTCGGTCACCGCAAAGCGCCCCTTATCCCCTTCTGGCAGCACTTCGGAGCCCGGTTTTTCGATCAGGCCGAACGGGTAGTAGCCATGGCCCCCCACATTCACGCCGGAATGGCAGGAGGAGCAGCCCTTGTCCATGAACAGCTCCAACCCGGCAAGCTGATCGCTGTTCAGGGCGGCGTCATCTCCGTTCAGCCAGGCGTCAAACGGGGCAGGGGTCAGCAAAGTGGCCTCATAGACCTCGATCGCCTTGGCCATATTGTCAAAGCTCACCCCATCCTCAAAGCTGGCATTGAAGCGATCTACGTAGTCGGGCATCGAGTTCAGTGTGGCCACCACATTGTCCGGCGTATTGGCCATCTCAACACCGGCCTGAATCGGGCCTTTGGCCTGTGCGGCAAGATCTTCTGCGCGCCCATCCCAGAACTGGGCTGCATTCAGAACCGAGTTCAGAACGGTGGGTGCATTGCGCGGGCCTTTCTGCCAGCCATGGCCGATCGAGGTTTCAAGATTGTCATCCCCGCCGGTTGCCAGATTGTGGCAGGAATAACAGCTGAACACGCCCGATGCTGAGAGGCGCGGGTCGAAATAGAGCATTTTGCCCAGCTCGACTTTTTCTTCGGTGCTGGGGTTGTCTGCAACGGCAGGAACGGTTGAGGGCAGTGGTTTGAACGTGTCCAGAGCGGTCGCGCGCAGGTCTGTCTGTGCCATAGCGGGCAGGGCCAGAGCAGGCAGGGTCAGCGCGGTTGTCAGGAAAAACGGGATTGAGAAACGTGTCATGGGAACCTCCTATAATTGGAATAGTTCTAATAACAATTCTAAACCTGCCTTGATTTAGATCAATTCTAAATAGGGAAATTCTTCCTTAGCCGCTTGTTTTTGTTAACATATTCAGGGCCCACTGCGCCGCATCCCGTATGCAGGGATCCTCAGAGCCGATATGTCGTTTTGCTGAGGATTGAAGATCAGCGCGTCCGGAATTGCCAATGGCATACAGCACGTTGCGCATGAAACGCCCCCAGCCTACCCGTTTGATCGGGCTGCCGGAAAACTTGATGCGAAACGCCGCATCATCCAGCAGTGCCAGTTCTGCGAGGTCCGGGGCCAGCAAGTCCGCCCGCGCCGCATAGCGCAGTTCCTGCGCCTCCACCGCAAACTTGTTCCAGGGGCAGGCGGCCAGACAATCGTCGCACCCATAGATATGATTGCCCAGCTTGCCACGCAGCTCTTCCTCCACCGGGCCTTTATGCTCAATGGTCAGATACGAGATGCAGCGCCGTGCATCGACCTGAAACGGGGCGGGAAACGCGTCGGTCGGGCAGGCATCCAGACAGGCCCGGCAGGACCCGCAATTCTCCGTGCCCGGCGGATCAGCCGGCAGGTCCAGCGTGGTGAAAATTGCCCCCAGAAAGAACCAGTTGCCCAGCTCGCGGGACAAAAGGTTTGAATGCTTTCCCTGCCACCCTAAGCCCGCCGCCGCGGCCAGGGGTTTTTCCATCACCGGGGCCGTGTCGACGAATACTTTGATTTCACAGCCGAACTGCTCCACCATCCAGCGCCCGACCCGTTTCAGGCGTTTCTTCACGATGTCATGATAGTCGCGGTTTTGCGCATAGACGGAAATGGCGCCCTTGTCGGGCATGGTCAGCACGTCACGCGGGTCATGTTCCGGCGTGTAGGGTTCAGCCAGCATGATGACCGAACGCGCCTCGGGCCACAGCGCGGCGGCGGATCCGCGCCAGTGCATCCGCTCTTCCATCCACCCCATATCGCCATGTCGCCCCTCGGCCACATATTGTGCGAGGCGCGCCGCGGTGTCCGGTGTGGCATCCGGGCGGCAGACCCCGAAAGCGGCAAAGCCCTCCTCGCGGGCCTTTGCCTCAATGCGTGCCTTGAAGTTGGCCGGATCGTCGGGGGAAGTCGTCAAAAATCCAGATCCGCGTAATGGGCCGGGGGCGGAAAGCCCGGCACCTGATCGGCGAGGATCGATCGGAAGGCCGGGCGCGATTTGATCTTGGCATACCATTCGCGCACATTGTCATTCCGGTTCCAATCCACATCCGAGATGTAATCCAGCGCCGACAGATGCGCAGCCGCGGCAAAATCCGCCAGCGTCATGCTGTTGCCTGCCAGCCAGCGGCGCTGATCCAGCAGCCAGCCCAGATAATCCAGATGGTATTTGATCGCCTTTGCGCCCGCTTTCACCCGCGCACTTTCCGGATAACCCGATCCCATCACCTTCTTGTTCACCCGTTCGTAAAGCAGGTTTGACGTCACCTCGTTGTGGAACTTGTCGTCAAACCAGCTGACCAGGCGACGCACCTCGTAACGGCCATCCACATCAGATGGCATCAGGGGAGGTGTCGGATGCAGCTCTTCAAGATACTCGCAGATCGCGGCACTTTCGGTCAGGATCTTGCCGTCGATTTTCAAAACCGGCACCTTGCCTGCAGGGTTGCGGCGCAGGAAGTCGGTGGACTTCTCCCAATACTTCTCTTCTACCAGTTCGACCTCAAGTTTCTTTTCCGCCAGCGACAGGCGCACTTTGCGGCAAAACGGGGACAGGGGGACGTGGAAAAGTCGGATCATGTTGGGTCGTGTTCCAGTGGCAAGGGGGTTTTCCCCGTTCTGCCCGCTTTGGCGCGGGGGATCAATCCTCGAAACATTCTGCCCGCCCATCCCGGCGGATCGTGGCAGCCCCATCCACGATACGGGCTGCTCGTTTGCGAAGCGCGGTTGAGGGTCTTGCGGCGGAACGTTCCTTTGGGTTGGGCAGGACTGCCGCCAGACGGGCTGCCTGTGTGGCCGTCAACTGATCGGGACCAACACCAAAATAGTGGCGGCTTGCGGCCTCCACGCCAAAGACACCTTCATCGAATTCCACCACGTTCAGATAGACCTCAAGAATGCGCCGTTTGGTCCAGACCAGTTCCACCAAAGGCGTCAGCACCGCCTCCAGCACCTTGCGTGGCCATGATCGCCCCTGCCACAGATAGGTGTTTTTCACCACCTGTTGCGAGATTGTCGAGGCCCCCCGATTGCCGCCGTCGTCAATTGCCGCCCGGATGGCGCGCATGTCAAACCCCCAATGGGCGCAATAATTCGCATCTTCCGCAGCCACGACCGAGCGCGCCATGACCGGGGCAATCTCGTCCATCGACACCCATTGCTGGTCCAGCCAGCCCAGCCGCATCTTTTCCGAAATCATGTAGGGGGTCGTGGGCGGGTTCAGAATGGCATAACCGCCCACAGCCAGCGTAATCACCGCAAGGACACCCAGGGCCACACGCCGTCCCCACCGACGCGCGAAGCGGATCGGGTGAAAGCCGGGCGTTTCCTTGGCCTTGCCTGATTTGCCCTTTTTGCCGGGCGCGCGTTGTTTTGTCTTGCTCTTTGCCACGCTGAATTTTCCCACAGCAGGGCGGGGGGGTCAACTTGTTGTGACCGACTGGAAAAAGCATGGCATCAGGCGCACACTATTTCCAACCGGAGGACGCGCCATGACCCAGACAAAACTGATTTCCGCCACGCTGTTCGGAGCCCTCACCGCAGATGCTGCCGCAATGGGGGTGCACTGGATTTATGATGTCGCGCGGCTGGAAGAGATCGCAGCGGCCCATGATGACGTGGCCTTTCTCCCGCCCGACCCCGATCATTATGAAAATGTGCCTTCATTTTTTGCCCATGAGGGGAAAGAGGCCGGGACCCTTTCACATTATGGCGCGGCATTCGCAGGGCTGATGCACTATCTGGCGCAGACAGAAACTCCCGGCGCCGAAACCTATGCAGATGCTTTTGCCAGGGCGTTTGGACCTGGCGGGATGTTTTCTGGCTATATTGATCGTCCCACGCGGGAGGCTCTTGGAAATATCGCCACCGGGGTGCAGCCCTCAGGTGGTGCTGATGACCAGCTGCCCGCCCTCGTGCCCGCCATTGCCATGGCCCATATGGGCGCGGCGCGCTGGCTGCCCCTGCAACAGATCACACATGATAATCTGCTGGCCAGAGATGCCGGTATTCTGGTGGCCGGGATCTTGCGAGAGGTGCAGGCCGGAGGGGACTTGCACCATGTGCTTTCAGAGGCCGCCACACATGCCCCCGACCCTTTCGGTGCCCCGCTTCGGCAGGCCCTGACCACTGATGTCTATGACAGTGTCGCTTATGGAGAGGTCACCGGCCGCGCCTGCGCCCTGATACAGGGCCTGCCGCTGGCCTTTCATATTCTGCACCAGGCAGAAGATTTTGCCGGTGCCATTCGACGGAATATTCTGGCAGGCGGTGACAGCTGCGGCCGCGCGCTTGTGATTGGGGCGGTCATGGGCGCCGCCCATGGGGTGGAGCATATCCCGTTGGACTGGGCCTTGCGGCTTGAAAATGGCCACGATCTTTGGCGCCTCAGCAAAACCCTTGCCTCGTGTTAAACTTCCGGGAGGGTGCAAGGCAGGGGATTGGCTCAGGCCGCCCGGCGCTGCTCATTTTCTTGTCTCAAATATCCTGGGGTGGGGACGCCCTCGAAGAGGGAGGCCGAGGGGCAAAGCCCCTGCTTTGTTCAGCGGTCCTCCCACTGTCCCCACATCTTTCCCCCCGTGGTCCACGCGCGGAGCAAAAAAGCAAAACGCCCGCGGCTCGCGCGGGCGTTTCAGATCTGTAGTCGTGATCCGACAATAAGTCGAAACGCTTTAAAGACTTACTCTGCCGGAACAGCTTCGCTTTCCAGTGACAGCGGTGCCGGGATCTTGTCGAGCATTTCTTTCGGGCAAACTTGCAGGAAGTTGCCTTTTTCAAAATCCCAGTGACGCAGGATCTCGGTGCCCTTGGCGGATCCGGTCTCGGCGACGTGGCGTTCGACCAGAGATTTCAGTTCAGCTTCCCAGTGATCCACGGTGACCGGGCAGGTGACCAGGCTTTCCATGTTCATCAGGTCGCCAGACTTGCCCTCGGGATCATAGAGATAAGCCATGCCGCCGGTCATCCCCGCGCCGAAGTTCGAACCGATTGAGCCGAGGATCACCGCGATACCGCCGGTCATGTATTCACAACCGTTTGACCCGCAGCCTTCGATCACCACCTTGGCGCCCGAGTTGCGCACGGCGAAACGCTCACCCGCGCGACCCGCCGCAAAGAGATACCCGTCGGTCGCGCCGTAAAGCACCGTGTTGCCGATGATCGTGTTCTCAGCCGCCACCAATGGGCTGGCCATCGGCGGGCGCACCACAACGGTGCCACCAGACAGACCCTTGCCCACATAGTCGTTGGCATCCCCCGACACTTCGATCTTCAGGCCGGGTGCTGCAAAGGCCCCCAGCGCCTGACCGGCCGACCCCGTCAGCTTCACCGTCAGGTGATCGGGCTGCAGGTTGTTGCGCATGCCGAACTTCTGCACGATATGCGACGAGGTGCGGGTGCCGACGGTGCGGTGGGTGTTCTGCACCGCATAGCTCAGCTGCATCTTCTCGCCATCTTCCAGGAACCGCGCCGCGTCGCGCACGATTTCAGCGTCCAGCGTGTCTGGCACCGCGTTGCGCGGACGGTCCCGGTCATAGGAAATCCGGTCTGCCCCATCCACGGTCAGAAGCAGCGGGTTCAGGTCGAGATCGTCAAGGTGAGCTGACCCGCGCGACACCTGGCTGAGCAGGTCGGCGCGACCGATCACCTCATCCAGCGACCGGGCCCCGATCGAGGCGAGGATCTCGCGCACTTCCTGGGCGTAGAAGGTGATCAGGTTCACCACCTTGTCGGCCGAGCCGGAGAATTTGGCGCGCAGGTCGTCATCCTGGGTGCAGACGCCCACCGGGCAGGTATTCGACTGGCACTGGCGCACCATGATACAGCCCATCGCAATCAGGGCCGCGGTGCCGATGCCGTATTCCTCGGCGCCCATCATTGCCGCCATGACAATGTCACGCCCGGTGCGCAGGCCCCCATCGGTGCGCAGTGTCACCCGGTCGCGCAGGTTGTTCATCGCAAGCACCTGATGCGCTTCGGTCAGGCCCATTTCCCACGGCAGACCTGCGAATTTGATCGAGGTCGCAGGCGAGGCTCCGGTGCCGCCATTGTGGCCGGAAATCAGGATGATATCGGCTTCGGCCTTGGCCACACCGGCGGCAATCGTGCCAACACCGCTTGATGCCACCAGTTTCACCGTCACCTTACAGCGCGGGTTGATCTGCTTGAGGTCGTAGATCAGCTGCGCCAGATCCTCGATCGAGTAGATATCGTGGTGCGGCGGCGGCGAAATCAGCGTCACGCCCTTGGTCGAATGGCGCAGTTTGGCAATCAGGTCGGTCACCTTCATGCCGGGCAGCTGGCCACCTTCGCCGGGTTTTGCACCCTGCGCCACTTTGATCTCAAGCTCTTCACAATGCAGCAGGTATTCGGCGGTCACACCGAAACGGCCCGATGCCACCTGTTTGATCTTGGCGGAGGCGTTGTCGCCATTGGGTTCCGGGGTGAAATCCTCGGGGCTTTCGCCGCCTTCGCCCGAATCCGACTTGGCGCCGATGCGGTTCATGGCAATCGACAGGGTGCGGTGTGCTTCGGGGCTGAGCGCGCCCAGCGACATGCCGGGGGTGACGAAACGTTTGCGGATCGCGGTGATGCTTTCCACTTCTTCAATCGGCACCGGGTTGCCCAGCGGCTTGATTGCCAAGAGGTCACGCAGGTGGATCGGCGGCATGGATTGCAGGCGTTTTGAATATTGCTGCCACATCGCATAAGACGCGCGGTCGCAGGCGTTTTGCAAAAGGTGCATCGACTGGGCTTCCCAGGCGTGGGTCTCACCCGATTTGCGGGCTTTGTAAAATCCGCCCACCGGCAGCACCTTGTTGCCCGTGCCAAAGCCCGCGGCATGCACCTCTTCGAGCTTTTTCTGGATGCCTGAGATCCCGATACCCGAGATCCGGCTGACCATGCCGGGGAAATATTCGGCCACCATGGCGCGCGAGAGGCCAACGGCCTCGAAATTCAAACCGCCACGGTAGGAGGAAATCACCGAGATCCCCATTTTCGCCATGATCTTCAACAGACCCTGGTCGATTGCGTTGCGATAGCGGTTCACCGCTTCGGTCAGCGAACAGTCCAAAAGCCCGCGTTCAATACGGTCTGCAAGGCTGTCTTCGGCCAGATAGGCGTTGACCGTGGTGGCACCTGAGCCCACCAGAACCGCGAAGTAATGCGGATCAAGGCATTCGGCGGACCGCACGTTGAGTGAGGTGAAGGTGCGCAGACCTTTGCGCACCAGCCAGCTGTGCACCGCCGAGGTGGCCAGGATCATCGGCATCGCGATGCGATCTTCGCCCTGTGCCTGATCGGTCAGCACCAGATGCCCGGCGCCAGATTGGATTGCCTCTTCGGCCTTGGCGCGGATCTCGCTCAGCGCGGTTTGCAATGCACCATTGCCGCCCCCGGCGGGGAAGGTGCAGTCGATCTCGACCATCGGGGCTTCAAAAGCCTTGGTCATGGCAATGAACTGCTCATTGCCGACAAACGGGCTTTCCAGGCTGATGATCTCGGTCTGGCCACCGTTTTCATCCAGCACGTTCTTGAGGTTGCCGAACCGGGTCTTCAGCGACATCACGCGGAATTCGCGCAAGCTGTCGATCGGCGGGTTGGTCACCTGGCTGAAATTCTGACGGAAGAAATGCGACAGCGGGCGGTATTGGGTCGACAGAACCGCAGAGGGGGTGTCGTCCCCCATCGAGGCCAGCGCCTCTTTGCCATCCTCAGCCATCGGCGCCAGGATCTGTTCCAGCTCTTCCAGCGTGTAACCGGCGGCCACCTGACGGCGGCGCAGTTCATCGCCGGAAAACAGCGGTTTTTCCTCGATACCGGCCAGATCCTCTTCCAGGTCGTGGATCTTGCCGACCCAGTCGCCAAAGGGCTGGGCGGCGGCCAGCTTGTCCTTGATTTCCGTGTCGTGGTAGAGCTTGCCCTCTTTCATATCGACAGCAAGCAACTGCCCCGGACCAAGCGCGCCTTTTTCCACAACGGTGGCTTCATCGGTGGGCACCATGCCCGCCTCGGAGCCCGCGATCAGCAGCCCGTCCCCGGTCACCACGTAACGCATCGGGCGCAACCCGTTGCGGTCAAGACCGGCGCAGACCCAACGGCCATCGGTCATGGCAAGGGCGGCGGGCCCATCCCAGGGTTCCATCACCGAGTTGCAGTAGGAATACATGTCTTTCCACGCATCCGGCAGGTCAATCGCTTGTTTTGACCAGCTTTCCGGCACCAGCATGGTTTTCGCCATCGGGGCCGAGCGGCCTGCGCGCACCAGCACCTCGAACACCGCGTCAAGGGCCGCGGAGTCAGAAGATCCGCCGGGCACAATCGGTTTGATGTCTTCGGCCAGATCCCCGAAGGCCGAAGAGGCCATGCGGATCTCGTGCGATTTCATCCAGTTCAGGTTGCCCTTGAGCGTGTTGATCTCGCCGTTATGGGCCAGCATGCGGAAGGGCTGCGCCAGCCACCATTGCGGGAAGGTGTTGGTCGAATAGCGCTGGTGATAGATGGCGAAAGACGATTTGAAACGCTCGTCCATCAGGTCCGGATAGAACACGGCCACCTGTTCGGCCAGCATCATGCCTTTGTAGATGATCGAGCGGCAGGACAGGGAGGCGATATAAAGCCCGGAAATATGCGCGTTGGCTGCGGCTTTCTCGATCCGGCGGCGGATCACGTAAAGCTCACGCTCAAAGGTTTCCTCATCCACACCTTTCGAGTTCGAGATCATGATCTGTTCGATCTCGGGGCGGGTGGCGTTGGCCTTGTCGCCAAGGCAGGTGATGTCAACGGGCACGTGGCGCCAGCCATAGATGTAATAGCCCATCCGCAGAATCTCGGTTTCCACGATGGTCCGGCAGGCTTCCTGAGCGCCGAAATCGGTGCGTGGCAGGAACACCTGACCCACGGCCATCAGCTGGTTGGGGCGCGGCTCGTGCCCGGTGCGTTTGATCTGGTCGTAAAAGAACGGAACCGGGATCTGCACGTGAATACCGGCGCCATCCCCGGTCTTGCCGTCCGCGTCCACCGCGCCGCGGTGCCAGATCGCTTTCAGGGCATTGATGCCGGCCTCAACCACCTGGCGCGAGGGTTTGCCATTGGTGGACACCACAAGACCAACCCCACAGGAGCTGTGCTCGTCCTCTTCGCGATAGAGGCTGTGTTCCGACATATAGGCGCGTTTCGCTTCTTCGTGGCGGGCCCAGTTTTCATCATATTTCGTCATGTTCTGTCTCCTCATGGGGCGTGGGCGCGGCGTGAGTTGCGGCCCGGCATGCCCCGGATATGTCCTGATTATTCAGCGGCGAGCGCGGCTTTGTTTGCCAGTGTCTCGACGATATTTGCACCGGCTTCGCGCCCGTCACGGATCGCCCAGACGACCAATGACGCGCCACGCACGATGTCGCCCACGGCCCAGACATCTTCCATGTCGGTCCGGTGGGTGCCAAACGCGGCTTTCACAGTGCCCCAGCGGGTGACCGGCAGGTCCGGCTGATCCCAGAGCGTCGGCAGGTCTTCCGGTTCAAAGCCAAGCGCCTTGATCACCAGATCGGCCTCTTCGACATAATCCGCCCCTTCGATCACTTCGGGGCTGCGACGGCCAGACGCGTCCGGGGCGCCAAGGCGCATTTGCTGCACCATCACGCCGTTGACCGGTTCACCGGCGAAACCTTTGGGGGCGGCCAGCCAGACGAATTCCACGCCTTCCTCTTCGGCGTTCTGCGTTTCGCGCTGCGAGCCGGGCATGTTGGCGCGGTCGCGGCGATACAGGCATTTGACCGAGGTGGCCCCCTGACGAATCGCGGTGCGCACGCAGTCCATGGCGGTGTCGCCGCCGCCAATCACGACAACTTTCTTGCCCTTGGCATTCAGTTCGCCGCTTTCAAATTCCGGCACGGTGTCGCCAAAATCGGTTTTGTTCGAACAGGTGAGATAGTCGATCGCCCGCACGATGCCCGTGGCCCCTGCGCCGGGACCGGACAGGTCGCGGGTCTTGTAAACGCCGGTGGCGATGAGCACGGCATCATGGCTGTCACGAATGTCGGCAAAGGTGACGTCCTCGCCCACATTGCTGTTCAGCTTGAAGGTGACGCCGGCGCGTTCGAGCAATTCCACCCGGCGCATTACCACGTCTTTTTCCAGCTTGAAGCCGGGGATGCCATAGGTCAGCAAGCCACCCGCCCGATCATGACGATCATAGATGGTGACCGCGTGGCCTGCGCGCACCAGCACGTCGGCGGCCGCCAGACCGCCCGGACCCGCGCCAATGATGGCAACGCTCTGGCCGGTGGCTGGACCCGCGGTGATCTCTTCCACCCAGCCCTGTTCCCATGCGGTGTCGGTGATATATTTCTCAACCGCGCCAATGGTGACGGTGCCATGGCCGGATTGTTCAATCACGCAATTGCCTTCGCACAGACGGTCCTGCGGGCAGATGCGACCGCAGATTTCCGGGAAGGTATTGGTGGCCTGGCTGAGGGCGTAGGCCTCTTTCAACCGACCGGTGGCGGTCATGCGCAGCCAGTCGGGGATGTTGTTGTGCAAGGGGCAATGGGCCTGACAGTAGGGCACGCCACATTGGCTGCAGCGGCTGGCCTGTTCTTCTGCCTTGGCGGCCGCGAACTCGGCATAGATTTCCTGAAAGTCCTCTTTGCGAGTCTCCGCCGACCGCTTTTCGGGCATATCGCGGTTGACGCTCACAAATTTCAACATCGGCTGTTTGGCCATTCCTTGCTCTCCGTCACATCTGCGTGTTCGCTGGGAACACATGGCTGGGTACGCCCTTGTAAATAAGGCTGGAGCAAATGAAAAGTCAGCAATATTGACCTATATGTCGATTTTTTGAGGTTTCGACATGAGTTTCTTCGCAAGTTCATGGAAAATAAGTAAGCTGTGCTTACCTTTATTTCCCCTTCCCTTTCGCTCACAAGCAGGTAGCTTGCCAAAATCTTAGAAATACAGGCTTTTACCACAGGTGTCCCAATGACGCTCGCGCATCTTTTCCTGGTCGCAATTCTGCAGGGAATCACTGAATTCCTGCCGGTCTCGTCATCCGGGCACCTGGTTCTGGTGCCGGTGGTGACAGGGTATCCCGATCAGGGGCAGGCGATTGATGTGGCGGTGCATCTTGGCACTTTGCTGGCGGTGGTGATCTATTTCTGGCGGGATGTGCGGATGGGGCTGGCCGGGATCCCGCGCATGTTGACGGGGCGTATTGATACGCCCGGCGCCAGGCTGGCGTTTCTGCTGATGATGGCCACGCTCCCTGCTGTTCTGTTCGGTCTGATGCTGAAACTGACCGGGCTGGATGATGCGATGCGGTCGGTCAAGGTGATCGCCTGGACCATGCTGGGATTTGGCATCGTGCTTTACATTGTCGACCGAAACGGGGGCGAGGCGAAGCGGGAAGGCGACTGGACCTTGCGGGATGCTTTGATCATGGGGCTCTGGCAGGCGGTCGCGCTGATCCCCGGAGCGTCGCGGTCGGGCGTCACCATCACCGGGGCACGGGCGCTGGGATATGCGCGTTCGGACGGGGCAAAGCTTGCCATGTTGATGTCGATCCCAACCATCTTTGCCTCCGGTGTCCTGTTGGGGGCAGAGGTGGCCGCCGAGGCCAATTGGCAACTGGCAAAAGATGGGGCAATTGCTGCGGTGCTGTCATTCGGCGCGGCCCTTCTCGCGCTGAGTTTGATGATGCGCCTTTTGCGGTCGGTCAGCTTTACACCTTATGTGATCTATCGCGTGGTGCTTGGGCTGGTGCTGTTGGTCTATGCGTATAGCTAAAGCGTTCCGCCGCTTGCCAACATAACACCACAAAAAAAAGGCGCGGTCCCTGCCGCGCCTTTTTGCATTTCAGATGCCGTGACCTCAGGCTTTGAGGTTCTTGGCAGACGCCGTGATGGCTGCATATTGTCCGTTTTCGCGGAAGCGCCACAGGTAATCGGGCAGCATCGCGTCCATGGCCTTCGGCTGAATGCCCAGATCGGCAAAGCCTTTCGCATCATCACTGACCACGTGGTCCACGCGCAGGTTGCGCACCTGGTCGCGGCTCAGAAGCGACGGCACCAGATCAAAGCTGAGCTTCTGCACCATGTCGAATGCAAACGCATTGATGCGGGCAATGCCGAACGGGATGTTCACGATGCCACGGCGACGCTGCACATGGCGCAGCATACGCTTGAGCAGATCGCGGAAGCTCTCCACATCCGGACCACCAAGTTCGTAAATGCCAGCCTCGGCCTGACCGAGAACAGCTTTCTCCGCAGCTGCGGCCACGTCATCCACATGCACCGGCTGGAATTTGGTGTCAGCGCCGACCACGGGAATCACCGGGCTCATCCGGGTCATGTTTGCGAAGCGGTTGAAGAACGCATCTTCCTGCCCAAAAATGATCGACGGACGCAGGATGACGGCAGAGGGGAATGCCTCCTGCACGGCGGCATCACCGCGCGCTTTGGTGCGGCCATATTGGCTGGGGGCGTCCGGATCCGAGGCCAGTGACGACACATGCACAAGGTGCTCAACGCCTTCTTCGGCTGCAATTTGGGCGATCCGGCCAGCGGCGATGTCGTGCACCTGATGGAAGGTGTTCTTGCCACGCGGCAGCAGGATGCCGACACAATTCACAACAGCATCAGCGCCTTGCATGACCTCGCGCACTGAATTGTCATCGCGGATATTGCACAGCATCGGCTCAACCTGGCCGACTGCACCATAGGGTTTGACGAAAAGGGCCTCGTTCGGGCGGCGCACCGCCACGCGAACACGCCAGCCCTGCTTTGCCATGCGGCGCGCAACATAGCGCCCTACAAAACCGGACCCGCCGTAAATGGTCACTAGCTTGGACATCCATGTCCTCCTTGCAAATCTCGCGCAAATGCTTTCGCATATCTCGCGCAAATTCATAGCTTTCCAGACCGGTTTGGGCAAGGTGGAAAGGTTTTTTCAAAAAACCCACATTTCCCGCTTGACCCCCCCCGGCATACCCATTACATCGCCCCTCACCAACCGTGCCCAGATGGCGGAATTGGTAGACGCGCTAGCTTCAGGTGCTAGTGTCCGTATGGACGTGGAGGTTCGAGTCCTCTTCTGGGCACCATTTCCCCTTGAAATGGTAACATACACTCTCCCGCAAGAACGGGTGCGTGCCGCATTGGTCAACTCTCTCCCCTCAGCGCTCGGTCCCTTGCCTCTTTCCGCCTGCCCGGCTATCCCGCCCGACATGACTGATGACTACGCCCCTCCGCAGGACCCTTTGGTGATTCTCCACCAGGACCATGAAATCCTCGTGGTGGATAAACCCTCCGGATTGCTGTCTGTCCCCGGAAAAGGGGAGCATCTTGCGGACTGCCTGATCTCACGTATTCAGAACGTGTTCCCCGAAGCTCTCCTGGTGCATCGCCTGGATCGTGATACGTCCGGCGTGATGGTTTTTGCCATGACCCCTCATGCGCAACGCCACCTGGGACTGCAATTTGAAAAGCGTCAGACCAAAAAGACCTATGTTGCGCGGGTTTGGGGGGAATTGGCGCAGAAAGAAGGCACCGTCGACCTGCCGCTTATCGTTGACTGGCCCAACCGGCCAAAACAGCATGTGGACCATGAAAACGGCAAACAGGCCATCACCGACTGGAAAGTGATGCGGTATGAGGCGGGCAATACACGGGTGCGGCTCTTTCCCAAAACCGGGCGCAGCCACCAGCTCCGCGTGCATATGCTGGAACTTGGCCACCCGATCCTGGGGGATCCGTTCTACGCAACCGGCGACGCCCTGAACGCGCCGCGCCTGATGCTGCATGCCGAACAGCTCCGCCTGCGCCACCCGGATGGGGGCAAAGGTATGAGTTTTCGCGCAAAAACTCCGTTCTGATCCGATGTGCTTTTTCTTGCCCCAAATACCTCGGGGTCTGGGGCAGCGCCCCAGCAACGCCCGACGAGGGCGCAAAGCCCAGCTGACCAAGCGTCACCTATCTTGCCCTTTCTGCCCGTCTTTGCTTGAGTATGCGGACATTGCAGGAGGTTCGCATGTTCCAACCCGTCATCACCGGCACCGGTGTTTTCACCCCCTCTGAAATCATCACCAATGCCGAACTGGTTGAGGCGTTCAACGCCTATGCCGCGCGGATGAACGCGGAAAACGCCGCTGCGATTGCGGCCGGAGAGATGGAGCCGATCGGCGCCTCCAGCGAAGACTTCATCGTGTCCGCCTCAGGCATTCACCAACGCTTTGTCATGGACAAAAGCGGGGTGCTGGATCCAGAGCTTATGCGGCCACGGTTGCGGGCGCGCACGGATGAGGAACCGGGGATCATGACCGAAATGGCGGTGGATGCCTGTGAGAAAGCGTTGGAGAAGGCCGGGATCACGGCGGATCAGATTGATCTCGTGATCTGCGCCGCCTCCAATCACGAACGCGCCTACCCGGCGATTGCGATTGAGATCCAACAGGCGCTGGGGGCTGGGGGGTTTGGCTTTGACATGAATGTCGCCTGTTCCTCGGCCACGTTCGGCATTCAGGCGGCGGCAGACATGATCCGGTCGGGGTCTGTGCGCCGCGCGCTGGTGGTCAACCCCGAGATCTGTTCGGCCCATCTGGAATGGCGCGACCGGGATTGCCACTTCATCTTCGGCGATGTCTGCACGGCGACCGTTCTGGAACGGAAAGAGGACGCAAAAGGCGCGCATTTTGAGATCCTCGGCACCAAATGCCTGACGCAGTTTTCCAACAATATCCGCAACAATAACGGTTTCCTGCGCCGCACCCGCGAAGAAGGCGGCGCGCTGCCCGACCGCCGTGACATGCAGTTCATGCAAAACGGCCGCAAAGTGTTCAAAGAAGTGCTCCCGATTGTCTCGAAACATATCCTTGGCCACATGGAAGAACTGGGCGTGGGGCAAGATGATCTGAAACGGATCTGGCTGCATCAGGCCAACAAGACGATGAATGATTTCATCGGGAAAAAGGTGCTGGGTCGTGTGCCGGAAGAGGGCGAACAGCCCAACATCCTGCAAGACTACGCCAACACCTCCTCAGCAGGGTCGATCATCGCGTTCTCGAAATACTCCGACGATCTGGCCGCAGGGGATACCGGCGTGATCTGTTCGTTTGGGGCTGGCTATTCTGTGGGGTCCGTGGTGGTGCGGCGGGCTTGATTTTCGGCGCAACGTGGGCTGCCGGGCAGGGGTTGGAGATCAATTTGGCCTGAGGCTGTTCGGACAAATTCCAAACCCATCCCATGGTCAGGTGGTAGAGCCATGATGATGCTATGGTCGCCTTTTGAAAACCCATCCACGCGCCATCCGGCTTCTGTAATCACATGCTCAAGCTCATGAGCGTTCTCGGAATTGAGAAGTAGCTCCATGATTGCTTCTGCTGCATCACGGGCATTCGCTTCGTGATCAAGTTGAACGCAGCGGTAGGTATATGAAGTCCCTGCACCCAACGCCTCATACCCACGTGTCAGAAAATGCGATGCTGTTCCCCCTAGTAGGAGGCCTGTGAGAATTAGTCCAATTGGCTTCATGAGAAACGCTCAAATAAGGTTTGAATGAAAGTTGCCAAAAGGGCCCGCAAATTGCGAGCCCTTTCTTGGTTCTAGTGACCGGGAGTTACCCATACGGCCAGCCCGACACCGCTTTCACGTCGAGGAAATCCTTGCCCCAAAGGCGTGCTGAAATTGCTGTATAGTCTGCGGCATTTGGTGGTTCAGTCCCGTATTCTTGTAATGATGGCGGGGATGCGCTCAAATATGTGCAGAAAAGCGAAAGGGGGGATGAGATGTCGCTAGCAAATGATTTGGCGCTGACGGCCCATATTCTGGGCTTGTTCATGGGTGGGGCTTCGGCCTTTGGATTACCTGTCATTGGGGCGCTTGCTGACAAGGCTGAGCTTGAGCACAAACCTGTCTTGGGGCGGGCGGTCAAGCCGCTTAAAATGATTGGCCACATTGGTCTTGGCCTGATCCTGATCACAGGTGTTTTGATGGCAACTGCCGGGGGGATATGGAGTTCCGGGCCGTTCATATTCTGGATAAAACTGGTTGCAGTAGGCGCTTTGATCGCAGGAATTGTCGTTGCCGGAAAGACCGGCGCGCTTGCAATGGCCGGTGATGCTGAGGCGGCTGCGAAGATGCCGGCGCTCAGTATGTTCAACATTGGCATGGGTGTTTTGGTCGTACTGTTTGCAGTGCTTGCTTTTAACTAAAGCGTTTCGGTTTTAACCTGACACAGGGCAAAACCGAAACGCGGCAAGAGATATCAATGTCGTGGGCGTTCGGCGTGCTCACAGGGGCGCAATTGGAAAAGGGCCCGCAAATTGCGAGCCCTTTTGTGTTTCCGATGACGGAGGATCACCCGTTGAACCAGCCCGACACGGCTTTCACTTCGAGGAAATCCTCGATGCCCAATTCGCCGCCTTCGCGGCCGATGCCGGATTGTTTGTACCCCCCGAAGGGCGAGCCTGCGGCGCGCGAGGTGCCGTTGGCTTCAACCATGCCAGAGCGCATTTGGCGGATCACGCGGTTCAGGCGCTCGCCGTTTTGGGTCTGCACATAGTTGGTCAGGCCGTAAACCGTGTCATTGGCGATTTCGACCGCCTCTTCCTCGGTGTCAAACGGGATCATGGTCAGGACCGGGCCAAAGATTTCCTCGCGCGCGATGGTCATCTGGTTGTTGGCGTCGGCAAAGACGGTGGGTTTGACAAAGTAACCTTTGTTCAGACCTTCCGGGCGCCCAAGGCCACCGGCCACAAGGCGCGCGCCTTCGTCGATACCTTTCTGGATCAGATCCTGGATCTTGCCCCATTGCAGCTCGCTCACCACCGGGCCGATATGGCGACCTTCTTTATGGGCCACGTCCACGGCGGTCTTCTCGGCGGTTTCACGAGCGATTTCAACTGCTTGGTCATAGATCCCGCGCTGCACCAGCATCCGCGAGGGGGCGTTACAGCTTTGTCCGGTGTTCTGCATCATGTGGCGCACCCCGCGCACCACGGCCTTTTCGTCCGCGTCATCAAAGATGATGTTGGCACCCTTGCCGCCCAGTTCCAGCGCCACGCGTTTGATCGTGTCGGCGGCGGATTTGGAAATCGCGATGCCCGCGCGGGTGGAGCCCGTGAAGCTGACCATGTCCACATCCGGGTGCGAGGTGAGCTGTGACCCAACACCCATGCCGTCACCATTGACCATGTTGTAGACGCCCGCGGGAACCCCGGCTTCGTCCATGATCTCGGTCCAGACAATCGACGAGAGCGGCGCCACTTCGGACGGTTTCAGCACCATGGTGCAGCCCGCAGCAAGCGCGGCCACCACTTTCAGCGCCACCTGGTTCATCGGCCAGTTCCATGGTGTGATCAGCGCGGTCACGCCAACCGGTTCATACAGAAGACGGTCATTCGGGGCGTGATCCCCCAGCATCCGGTCAAATTCGAACTCTCTGAACGCCTTGATGAAATTCGCAATATGCCAGCTGCCGGCCCCCACCTGAGAACTGCGCGACAGGTCAAGAGGGGCCCCCATTTCCAGGGTCATCGCCTGTGCCAGATCCTCGGCCCGGGCGGCATAGACCTGATGGATCTTTTCGATCAGCGCCAGCCGCTCCTCTTTTGAGGTCACGCTCCAGCTTTTGAAAGCGTCTTTGGCGGCGGCCACGGCGGCGTCTGTGTCAGCCTGATCACCGAGTGAGATCACTGCGCAGACCTCTTCGGTCGACGGGTCGATCACCTCGCAATCATGTGCCTTGGCCGGGGCGACCCATTGGCCATTGATGTAAAAGTCGCGTTTCTCGATCATATTCCTGACTCCCTGGACGGATTTGGTGGCACTCTTGCATTCAAAAATTCTGGGCGCAAGCCCTGCAGGTCTCGCCTTTGGTTAATTTGATCAAATTTTTGGGGAATTGGCAACAGCGAAGGAAAGGCGGGGAGATCAGGTGTTGTAAGGACCGGGAATGATCACGGTTGGCACCAAAGGATGAGGCGGTGTTCAGCGCGTTGGAGAATTACGGGGAAACGCTGTTTGCCAAACGCAATGTTCCCTCCTGAAAGGCGGGTCATCGCGCGCAGTCAGAGAGATGCCAAAGCCGCGAACCCTCTGTCTGAAAGGGATATTTCAGCGGGACGGGCGGGGCGCCTGACGCGCCCCGCGGTTTTCTTATTTCAAAGCGGATTTGGCCGCGTTGATTGCAGCCGACAGCACATTGCGGTTCCCGACATGGTTGGCCAGGACCAGCACAATCCGCGCATTCAGCGCGTCGCTATCTTCTTTCGACAACCCCTCATGGGCGGTCAGAAGCTCGGCATAAAAATCGTCTGCGCCGTCGATATTCGGGGTCAGGATCAGTTGATTCTCGGTCATGTCACTTACTCCTTGCCAGTGGCGCGGCGAATGGCGGCGCGGAACAGATTGTCGTCATAGCTGGGGCGACGGGCGGCCACGTGTTGGTCCGGGCGGATCAGGTAGACGCCGCTGGGCGCATCGCCCAGATAGCGGGCTTTGAGGGCCCCGGATTTGTCATCCCTGACCGACAGGGCCAGCCGGGTGACTTCAATTCCGTCTTCCTCAATCACATCCGGCGCATCTGCGTCGATGGTCAGCAGGGTGAACCTGCCCCCCAGTTTCGGCAGCAAAAAAGCCTCCCCCAGCGGCACATCCGGGCAAGGGGAGCCGGGGCGGGTGCGCTCCGGGCCATCCAGCGCATCGGACGAGTTCAGCGGCGAGCCATCATAGGTGCAGGGCACCGAGAGGCGCCCGGAATTGACCAGCGGACGGGCAAATTCGAACTGTTCCGACAGGTCCAGCACCGCATCCCGCAGAATGCGGCTCATCTCGGATTTCGGCGTGATGAAATCGGTGGAGCGGGAGGAATTCAGGATGTTCTCATCCGCCCCATGCACCCGTTCCATGTCATAGCTGTCAAGCAGGCTTTCGGGGGCTTTGCCCTCCATCACCAGTTTCAGTTTCCAGCCCAGGTTGTCCGTGTCCTGCAGGCCGGAATTTGCCCCGCGCGCCCCAAAGGGCGAGACTTGGTGGGCGGCGTCCCCGGCAAAGATCACGCGGCCGTGGCGGAATTTTTCCATCCGGCGGCATTGGAACGTGTAGATCGACACCCATTCCAGCTCGAACTTCACATCCTCGCCCAGCATCGCCTTGAGGCGCGGGATGACGTTTTCCGGTTTCTTCTCTTCTTCCTTGTCGATGTCCCAGCCCAGCTGCAGGTCAATGCGCCAGACATTGTCGGGCTGTTTGTGCAGAAGGGCGGACTGACCACGGTTGAAGGGCGGGTCGAACCAGAACCAGCGTTCGGTCGGGAACCCGGCTTCCATGATCACATCGGCAATCAGGAAGTTGTCTTCAAAGACGCGGCCCACAAAATCGAGCCCCAGCATCTTGCGCGCAGGCGATCCGGCCCCGTCACAGGGCACCAGCCATTCTGCTTCGAGGTTATAGGGCCCGTCCGGCGTGTCGATTTCCAGCGTGACATGATCGTCATGCGTGCCGATCGCGGTGACCTTGTTGTTGCCGCGAATTTCGATCGGCGCGCCGGCGGCTTCCAGTTCGCGCACGCGGTTTACCAGATATTCTTCGAAGTAATATTGCTGCAGGTTGATGAAGGCCGGGCGTTCGTGGCCTTCTTCCGGCAGCAGGTTGAACTGATACACCTCGCGGTCGTCAAAAAACACCTTGCCGATGTTCCATTCGACGCCCTTGTCGACCATCGGCTGGCCACAGCCCAGACGGTCGAGGATTTCCAGCGGACGCTTGGCGTAGCACACCGCACGCGACCCGAAAGAGACCTTGTCATTGTCATCAAGGATCACCACCTCGATGCCTTCCTGGGCCATTTCGATGCCCATGGCGAGGCCGATGGGGCCGGCGCCGATCACCACGACCTTGCGGCGCACCTGCGTGTCGGCGTCCTGATCGGGGCTCCGCTTATAGGAATAAAGCGGGGTTTCAAAGATTTTTGTCATGTCGTTCCTCCTCCGACAAGAGACCGGCCAGGAGCGCTGGGGCGGCCATGGGTTCGGCGCGTTTCTTGCGGACCAGCGCCCCCTCCCGGGCGCGGGTCCATGTTGTGATGTCGGGTGCCTCCGGCGGGGATATTTTCAACCAGAAAATAAGGGGCCGGGGCGGCCGGTCAGCCCTGCAGCGCCTCCCACATTTCCAGATCGCGCTGGGCGGTCCAGATGCGCGGGGTGTCGATGCCGCGGGCCTCGTCATAGGCGCGGGCGACGTTGAAGGGCAGGCAGTGTTCGTAGATCGCGTAGTCGGCGAATTTCGGGTCACATTCGGCGCGCACCGCATCCCAGGCTTCTTTGAGCGTGCCATTGCGCGCGGCAACACGCGCGGCGGGGCGGTAGGTGCTTTCGACGAAATCGCGGGTGTTTTCAATCGCGGCGTTGACCATGTCTTTGCCGACGAGGGCATCCCCCCGACCCGGCGCAATCGCGTCCACGTCGAAGGCGGCGATATTGTCGAGCGTGTCGCCCCAATCGCTGAAATGCCCGTCCCCGCAATAGCAGGCGGAGTGGTATTCGACGATGTCGCCGGTGAACATCACGTTTTCATCCGGCACATGGATCACGATATCGCCCGCCGTGTGGGCGCGGCCCAGATGCATCAGGTCGATGCGGCGGTTGCCGAGATAGACGGTCATGTCGTCCGAGAAGGTGGTGGTGGGCCAGGTCAGGCCGGGAATGCTCTCATGCCCTTCAAACAGGCGCGGGAAGCGTTGAAACTCGCTGTCCCAGTCTTCCTGACCGCGTTCCACCACCATCGCGCGGGCCGTGTCGCCCATGATGATCTGATCTGCCCCAAAGGCAGACGCGCCCAGCACGCGCACGGCGTGATAGTGGGTCAGCACCACGTGGGAGATCGGCTTGTCCGTCACCGAACGCACGCATTCGATCACCTTGTTTGCAAGGCGCGGCGTGGCCTGCGCCTCAACGATCATCACGCTGTCATCGCCGATGATCACGCCGGAATTCGGGTCGCCTTCGGCGGTGAAGGCATAGATATCGCGGCCCACCTCTTCAAAGGTGATCTTTTTCTCAGTCATGTCCCCTTGGGACGCAAAAGCTTTTGCCATGGTTGGGTTTTCCTTCCTAGACGCAGGCAGAATAACGTGATTCTGTCCTTGCATGTTTGATCGACGTCATATGCCCTACTGGGCCGTTTTCTTTGTGTTTGTCGCCACATTGGCGGCGCTTCTGTGGATGGGGCGCAACCTGTATTGCCCCTGCGGATATGTGCTTTTGTGGTATTCCGGTGATGACAGCGGGCAGGGCTCGCAGCATCTTTTGGACTGGTACGCGCCCAGCCACCTGATCCACGGCTTCCTGTTTTACGGCCTGACCTTCCTGACCATGCGCCGCTTTGCGCTGGGCTGGCGGCTGTTGGTGGCAACCCTGATTGAAGGCGCGTGGGAGGTGGCCGAGAACACCGAGGCGGTGATCAACCGCTATCGCGAGTTCACCGTGTCCGGCGAATATTGGGGCGATGCGGTGATCAACTCCGGCGCGGATATGTTGGCGATGTTCCTTGGCTTCTGGCTGGCGCTGCGCCTGCCGATCTGGGCCTCGGTTGCCATTATCATTGGGTTCGAGGTGCTGACCACCTATCTGATCCGCGACGGGTTGGCGCTCAATATCATCATGCTTTTGATGCCCTCCGAGGCAATCCTCGAATGGCAATCGGCCGCAGGATGAGATGAGCGCCAGATCCATTATTTCGGCCAGCTCTTGGCGGGCAGGATCTGGCCTGTGCAATCGCCAAAGCCGATCTGGAACCCGTCACCTTTCGCGGCGCCGCGCAGGGTGAGCGTATCGCCGTCCTCGATAAAGGTGCGGGTCTCGCCGGTATCCAGCGTGAAGGGCTCGCGCCCGGCCCAGCTCATTTCCATCAGCGACCCGTATTCGGTTTTGGTCGGGCCAGAGATGGTGCCGGAGCCCAGCAGGTCACCCACATTCATCCCGCAACCACCGATGGCGTGGTGGCAGAGTTGCTCAGCGGCGGAATAATACATGCGGGTATAGTTGGTTTCCCCAATGATACTCGCCTTGTCGGCCCCTTCGGGCTGCATCAGCACCTGAAGCTCGATGTCGTAAAGACCGTCTTTGGAGCCATCGAGATACGGCAGCAGTTCCTTTTCACGCTCGGGCGTGGGCGCGCGGAACTCTTCCAGCGCGCTTGCGGTCACGATCCATGGCGAGATTGAGGTGCCGAAGGCTTTGCCCTGAAACGGCCCAAGCGGTTGGTATTCCCAGCCCTGAATGTCGCGGGCAGACCAGTCATTCAGCAGCACATATCCAAAGATCATGTCGTCGGCTTCATCCACGGTGATCGGCTGACCAAACGCGGAGGGTTTGCCGACGATGGCGCCCATCTCCAGCTCGATATCCAGACGCATTGATGGACCAAAGCTGGGCATCTCGGCGTCGGGCGCTTTGCGCTGGCCGTTGGGGCGGTGGATCGGCGTGCCCGAGATCACCACCGAGGACGCCCGGCCATTGTAGCCGATCGGGATGTGCAGCCAGTTGGCCGGAAGATCAGGTGAGCCGCGCAGGATCGCACCCATATTGGCGGCGTGCTGACGCCCGGCGTAGAAATCGGTGTATTCCGAGACAAGGAACGGCATGTGCAGCTCGGCATCCGCTTGCGCCACGAGGAAAGGCTCCACCGCGTCACGTTCACCAGAGTGTTCCCCGAGCAGCTGTTCCAGACGCGCGCGCAACGCAGCCCAGGCATCAGACCCCAGTTCCATCAGCTCGTTCCAGAATGGCACGTCAAAGACGGGATCATCGCTGATTTCGATCAGCCCGGCCTCTTCGGCCCCGGCCATATCGAGGATCATGTCCCCGATCGCCACCCCACAGCGCGGTTCCTCATCGCCGACAGAGAAAACGCCATAGGGCAGGTTGTTCAGCGGAAAAGGGGTGTCGGCGGAATTGGCGCTGTCCACCCAGGATTTTTTCAGTTGGCTCATGATGTCCTCATTCAGCGTCTGGTTGGGCCTCTGGCCGGGCCTTGGCAAAGGCGGGCAGGGCCAGACAGGTTTCTTCAATTTCGGTCAGGCGGGCAAAAGGTGCCATGTCGACGCCCCAGCGATGCCCATTATAAAGTTGCGACACAAGGCAGATATCCGCGAGCGTCGGCCGGTTGCCAAAGGCAAATTTCGTGCCTGTTGGCAGTGTCGCCTGAAAAGCGGTCAGGCCTTCGGTCATCCAGTGCACCATCCAGTCGACACTGTCGGTCTTGCTGTGCCCCATCTTGTCCAGATGCTGCACCACACGCAGGTTGTTCACCGGATGGATGTCGAGTGCGATTATATGGGCCGCGGCCATGACACGGGCGCGCTCAATTGGATTGCCGGGCAGAAGCGCCGGGTCAGGATAGGCATGATCCAGATAGTCGAGGATCGCCAGCGATTGGGTCAGCACCGTGCCGTCTTCCAATTCTAAAACCGGAACGCCTTTGCCGGGGTTCATCATCTGAAACTCCGCGCTGCGCTGCTCACCCTTCACAAGGTTCACCGGGTGGCTTTCATAGGGCACACCCTTCAGGTTCAACGCAATCCGCACCCGGTAAGAGGTGGTCGACCGCCAGTAGGTGTAGAGCTTCAACCCCATCACGTCTCTCTCCTTATTTCTTACCCGGTGTGCCGTCGAATTTCTTCTCAAGGCTGTCCCAGCAGTCGATATAATCGTCCTGCAACGGGGCCTCCTTGGCGGCAAATTCGGTCAGGTGTTGCGGGAAACGGGTTTCGAACATGAACGACATGGTGTTGTCGAGCTTTTCGGGTTTCAGATCCGCATTGGACGCGCCTTCAAACGCATCCCGATCCGGCCCGTGCGGCAGCATCATGTTGTGAAGGCTGATCCCGCCTGGCACAAAGCCCTGCGGTTTGGCGTCATACTGGCCGTAAATATTGCCCATCAGCTCGGACATGATGTTCTTGTGATACCAGGGCGGGCGGAAGGTGTTTTCGGCCACCATCCAGCGTTCACGGAACAGGACAAAGTCGATATTGGCGGTGCCCGGATGGCCTGACGGCGCAGTCAGAACGGTGAAAATCGACGGATCCGGGTGGTCAAACAGGATCGCCCCAACCGGGCAATAGGTGCGCAGGTCGTATTTGTAAGGGGCATAGTTGCCATGCCACGCTACCACGTCCAGCGGCGATTGGCCGATCTCGGTCCTGTGGAACTGGCCACACCATTTCACGGTGATGGAGGAGGGCACCTCACGGTCTTCAAATGCCGCCACCGGCGCCTTGAAGTCACGCGGGTTTGCCATGCAGTTTGCCCCGATGGGCCCGCGCCCTGGCAGCTCAAACTTCTGACCATAGTTTTCGCAGACAAAGCCGCGCGCAGGCCCCTCGACCAGTTCCACCCGATAGACCAGCCCGCGTGGAATGATCCCGATCTCTTTCGGTTCCAGATCAATCACGCCAAGTTCGGTGTAAAAGCGCAGGCGGCCTTCCTGCGGCACCACCAGCAACTCACTGTCGGCCGAGAAGAAATAATCATCCACCATCGATTCTGTGACCAGATAGATATGCGAGGCCATGCCAACCTGCGTGTTTACATCCCCGGCCGTGGTCATGGTGCGCATGCCGGTGATCCAGTTCAGCCCCTCTGTCGCCTCAACCGGGTTCCAGCGATATTGGCCCAGTGAGATCACATCCGGGTCAATGCAGGGGGCGGATTTCCAATATGGCATGTCCACTTTGGTATAGCGGGCAGAATGCTTTACCGAGGGGCGGATCCGGTAACACCATGTGCGTTCCGGCGGGTTGGCGGTAAAGGCCGTGCCCGAAAGCTGCTCGCCATAAAGACCGTAATTGCATTTCTGCGGAGAGTTCATGCCCTGCGGCAACGCGCCGGGCAGGGCTTCCGTTTCAAAGTCATTGGCCCAGCCGGGCATGTAGTCGATATTGGTGCCGGTATTCGACACTGCGCGCTGCATGTCACGCTGGCCATTGTGATTGGTCATTCCGTTTCCCTGTTGCTGCCGGTCGTCGCGAACCGGTCGATCCTTTCGCTCGTTAATTAATATTGTTGCAAGTGCAATGAAGTCAAGAAAAACACCCCGTCACAAAAAGCTGGACCGGATCGTCGCCCGGCAGCGACCGGAAAATCCCGACAATTTGACAGGTTAAGCGGGGATAAACACCTCTTTGCTATTCCTGTCTTCGGGTGAAAAATGAGGTGGTGGTATGAGCGCAAATGGACAAGCGCCAATAATCATCAAGAAGGTGAAGAAGGGCGGTGGTGATGGACACCACGGCGGCGCATGGAAAGTGGCTTATGCCGACTTCGTGACCGCGATGATGGCCTTCTTTCTCTTGATGTGGCTGTTGAATGCAACAACGGAAAAACAACGCAAGGGGATCGCGGATTACTTCAGCCCGACCATCCCGATCAATCGGGTGTCTGGCGGTGGGTCCGGCTCTTTCGGGGGGGATTCGATCTTTTCCGAGGAAACGCTGGCCCAATCCGGCAATGGGGGGCTGCCGCGCAACCCAACCGAGGATCGGGAGGGAGAGAATTCCGGCGGGCGTGAGGTGGATGATTCGGCCCAGGACAGCAAGGCAATCGAAAAGGTCGAGGAGCTTCTCAGCGGGAAATCCGGTGAAAGCATGGTCAGTGAGGCAACCCGCCGTCATATCCTGACCCGCGTGACAGATGAGGGCCTGCTGATTGAGCTGTTTGATATCGAAGGTGACCCCCTGTTTGAACCAGGAACCAGCACGCCGACCCCGGTGATGCAGGAGCTGGCAGGGGTGATGGCACGGATCTTCAGGCTGGTGGAAAACAAGATTGCCATCGGGGGACATGTTCGTGCGCAACCCGTTGTGGTTGCAAGGAATACGGCCTGGGACCTGTCCGGGGATCGGGCCACGGCCATGCGCGAATTGCTCGAAGCGCAGCAGGTGGAAACCGGAAGGATCCAACGCGTGACGGGACATGCCGATCGCAAACCCGCAGCGCGCAACCCGATGGCCCTGCGCAACAACCGGGTGGAACTGACTTTGCTGCGGAAGAAGACACCCTGAAGGCGGCCGGTGCTGCGCAGCAATTAAATTCGGATTGTAGTTGTTAGGCCGCTGTTAAGGGGTCGGGCACTATGGTCCGGGTTGACATACCTGATGCAGCAGAAAGGCGCACCATGACTATTTCTTCCTCGCTGAGTGCCGGGGTTGCCGGTTTGAGTTCAAACGCGACCCGTCTGGCGACGATTTCCGATAATATCGCCAACTCCTCGACCTTCGGGTACAAGCGGGCGACAGCGGATTTCCAAAGTATGGTGATCGGCGGAACTGCCGGGGCCGGGACTTATTCGGCGGGCGGTGTGCGCGTGTCGACCCAGCGATTGATTGATGAAACGGGCCCGCTGATTTCAACATCAAACCCCCTCGATATTGCCATTGGTGGCAGCGGCATGTTGCCCGTGACACAGGAAGTGTTTTTGGGGAGCGGGTCAGGGGATCGCCCGATGATGATGACGACGACCGGTTCGTTCAGGACGGACAGTGAAGGCGTGTTGAAAACGGAAACCGGTCTGGTGCTGCTGGGATGGCCCGCAGATGCAGACGGAAATGTCGGGACTTTCCCACGAGATTCCGGGGCCGGGCTTGAACCAGTTGTAATCAATTCCAACCAGACTGCCGGTGACCCGACAACCCGCCTGAAACTTGGTGTCAACCTCCCTGCGGTGGATACCGAAGTGGGGGCGCCAGGCGATACATTGCCCTTGTCCGTTGAATATTTCGGCAACCTCGGGACATCCGAAACATTGGACTTCTCTTTCACGCCGGTTGTGCCTGCCTCGGGAACCGCGCCATCCAATCAATGGACCATGGTGATCCGGGACAGTGCTGGCGGCAATAACGTCATTGGGGAATACACGCTGACATTTGATGACAGCCGTGCCGATGGGGGGACCTTGAACTCGGTTGCGGTGGTATCCGGCGGTGCCTATGACGCTGCAACAGGGGAACTTGCCCTGACCGTCGATGGTGGCCCGCTGTCGCTTACGATCGGAAAAATCGGTGACCCGAACGGGCTCACACAGCTTTCGGACAGTTTTGCGCCCACATCCATTTCCAAAGACGGGTCCCCCGTCGGCAATCTGACCGGGGTCGAGATTGACGAACATGGCTTCCTGAAAGCCACCTATGACACTGGTTTCACGAGGACGATCTATCAGGTTCCCTTGGTGGATGTGCCCAACCCGAATGGCCTGAAATCCCTGTCCAACCAAGCCTATCAGGTGTCCCCCGAGTCCGGTTCCTTCTTCATGTGGGATGCAGGTGACGGCCCGACAGGTGAAGTGATTGGCTTTGCACGCGAAGGGTCCACCACGGATGTGGCAGGTGAACTGACCTCACTGATCCAGACCCAGCGTGCCTATAGTTCCAACGCCAAGGTCATTCAGACCGTTGATGAAATGTTGCAGGAGACCACCAATATCAAACGGTAACTTCCGGGGTGGTCATCGGAGGTTGAGATATGAGTATCACAAGCACCATGCACAACGCTCTTTCAGGGCTAAGTGCACAATCTCGGGCGGCAAGCCTTGTGTCGTCCAATGTGGCCAATGCCATGACCGAGGGATACGCCCCTCGGTCATTGGAGCTTTCTTCGCGAACGCTCGGTGGAACCGGATCCGGTGTGTTCGTCGAGGGGGTGACGCGACATACCGACGAAGTGCTTTTGGGGGATCGCCGGCTGACCGATGCGGCCGTAGGTTACGACAGTACAACCTCTGCATTTCTCAAGTCATTGGAAATGGCTTTGGGAACGCCGGATGACCCCGGTTCGCTTTCCGGACGCATCGCGAAACTTGATGCGGCGCTGGTGGAAGCAGCCGCGCAACCTGGCAGTGAGGCGCGCTTGTCCGCGGTGGTGGATGCGGCAAACAACGTGGCAACGCATCTTAACAATGTTTCCGACAAGGTGCAGGAGCAACGTTTGGAGGCTGACCAGAACATCGCTCTGCAGGTTGAGAAATTGAATACGGGCCTCAAGCAGGTCGAAACCTTGAATGCGAAGATCCAACAGGCACGCACTCAAGGCGTGGACCCGTCGGGTCTTATGGATATACGCCAGAAAACCATTGACGAAATGTCGTCAATCCTGCCGCTAAAACAACTGCCAAGAGAGAATGGAAAAGTGGCGCTGGTAACCACCGGCGGTGCCATTGTTCTGGAAGGGAAAGCGGCTCAGTTTGAATTCTCGACCGTCAATTTGATTGTTCCCGAAATGACCCAGGCAAGCGGAGCATTGTCTGGTCTGACGATGAATGGTCAACCCTTGCGCACGAGCGGTGATCGCAGCCCGATCGCCGGTGGCTCTCTGGCGGCGGAGTTTGAGGTCAGGGATGAGCTCGCCGTGGATGCCCAGCAACGACTGGATGGTTTTGCCCGCGATCTGATGGAACGGTTTGAGGATCCAGCAGTGGATGCTACGCGGGCCGTGGGGGATCCAGGACTGTTCACTGACAATGGAAATGCCCTTGATCTCGCAACGGAGCTTGGCCTGTCAGCGCGGATTTCCCTACACGCGGCTGTTGATCCCACACAAGGGGGGGCTGTGTGGCGCATTCGTGATGGGTTGGGGGCAGTCGCACAGGGGGAGGCTGGAAATGCCACTCTTATCAACGAACTTGCTGATGCTATGGGCCGGGCAAAGGCACCAACGTCGGGTGGTTTCCTGGGCGCGGCGCGATCATCAGCGGGCTTGGCGGCAGATATGCTGTCCATCGTTGGGGCCGATTTGAAAGAGGCGGAAGCACAATACAGCTTTTCTTCGGCACAAAACAATTCCCTCAAGCAAATGGAGTTGAGCAAGGGGGTGGATACGGATGCAGAAATGCAAAAACTCATGATGATTGAGCAGGCCTATGCCGCCAATGCGCGGGTGATCACCGCAGCGGATGAGATGATTCAGGCATTGCTGAGTATCTAACGAGGAGGCACCGAAATGTTTACGACCTTTGGTGATTTGGCCACCGCGTTCCACTCTCGCTCACAGGGGGCGAAGCTCCGGGCAGAGATGAGCCGTCTGGGTGTAGAGCTGACAACGGGTCTGAAGACAGACATAAGCCGTGCCGTGTCTGGTGATTTTGGCCCGATTGCAGGAATAGAGCACGATCTGCAAACCCTGCTGGCATATAAAACCGCAACGGATGAAGCGGCTATCTTGGCGAACACGACCCAGATCGCGCTCGAAACCATTCAAAGCCAGGGTGAAGACCTCGTGAGCGGAATGCTGACGGCGACGAGCTCGAAAAATGTTACCATGGTGCAAACCACTGCAATGGATGCAAAGCAGAAATTTCACTCTGCCGTTTCGCAGCTGAATACCGATGTTATGGGGCGCTCCCTTTTTGCTGGTGCCGCAACGGATAAGGCCCCCTTGATCAGTGGTGAAGAGATGCTCGAAGCAATTATGGTTGCAATTGCAAGTGACACCAATGCGGCCGACATCTCTGCTAGTATTGATGCCTGGTTCGACGATCCCGCTGGGGGATTCGCTACCATGGCCTATCTCGGTTCTGACAATCCGATGGGACCAATTCGGTTGGGGAATGGTGAGGTTGCTGATCTGACAATTCGCGCCAATGACCAGTCTATCAAAGACGTTTTGAAAGCAACTGTCAAAAGTGCAGTGATGGCTGAGGGCGCACTGAATGGCAGTGTTGAGCAGCAGATTGAGCTGACAAAGATTGCGGCGCAGGACCTCTTGGGCGCAAATGACGGGCTTGTGCTAGCGCGTGCAGGCATCGGCGCTGTTGAAGCGCGCGTGGATGCTGCTCAAACTCGGAATGAGGCTGAGAAGTCAGCCCTTGAAATTACACGCTCAAACCTCATTTCGGCTGATCCCTACGATACTGCGACAGAGCTTCAGGCAGCCTATTCCCAACTGGAAAGCCTCTACACTGTTACGGCGCGTATGTCGAAACTGAATTTCACGGATTTCATGCGATGAAACAAATACTTGCAGCTATTTTCCTTCTCCTCGTCTCAGCCATGTCAGTGCAGGCAAATACGATCCGAATTAAGGATCTTGTTGAATTTGATGGCGTTCGCGGAAATGACCTGATCGGCTATGGGCTGGTGGTCGGGTTGAATGGAACGGGGGATGGCATTCGCAATGCTCCGTTTACCGAAGACATCATGTCCAATATTTTGGAACGCCTCGGCGTGAACATTACGGGTGAGCAGTTTCGGCCCAAGAATGTTGCAGCAGTGTTTGTCACAGCCGCGTTGCCGCCATTTGCACGGGCAGGGTCAAGAATTGACGTAACGGTTTCTGCAATTGGGGATGCCAAAAGCTTGCTGGGTGGGACACTGATCATGACCCCCTTGAATGCGGCAGATGGGGAAATTTACGCGGTCAGCCAGGGCACGGTGATTGCAGGTGGTGCTTCGGCTGAAGGGGATGGCGCGAAAGTGGTTCAAGGTGTTCCCACCAGTGGCGTTATTCCAGCCGGTGCGCGGGTCGAACGTGAACTGGATTTCGATTTTACCAAACTTAAATCTATCCGCCTCGCCTTGCGCACCCCAGATTTCACAACGGCCGAGCGGATTGAGAATGTGATCAACCAAAATTATGGCCGGGTGGTTTCCAGAATGCTTGATGGTGGCACTGTAATCGTTGACATCAGCAAAACACGGGCGCTGTCGCCCGCGCACGCGCTGGGCGACATTGAAAACCTCAGAGTCGAACCAGAGCGCAAGGCGCGTGTTGTGGTGGACCAGCGGTCTGGTACGATTGTGATGGGGGAAGATGTGCGGATTAGCAGAGTTGCGGTGTCACAGGGCAACCTCACGCTGCGTATTCAAGAGACGCCTTTGGTTGTGCAGCCCAACCCATTTACTGACGGGCAGGCCATTGTTGTACCTCGGACAGATGCAAATATTGTGGAGGAGCCAGGTGTTGGCCTTGCGGAAGTGGATGGGGGGACATCTCTGTCAGAAGTTATCGCTGGGCTTAACGCATTGGGCGTTTCCCCAAGGGATATGATAGATATCTTGAAAAGTATCAAAGCTGCAGGGGCTCTTCATGCAGATTTCGTGGTCCGCTGACATTCCGGGCCAACCGTTGGCGAGAAAGTCCTGACTTGAGATGATGGGCGAACTAAATCGAGCCGGCGCTGGGGTTTTGGTCGGTTTTTCACCAGTCACATTCCCCTCACGATTTCCTTAGGAGCTCTCTGGTCAAACGCCTAGTATTGAAGGGCGATGCACAACACCCGCGCTGGCGTGACCACAGCCCGAAGTTGACAAGTTCAGGATCCCGAATTGGAGATGTGTGTTGCAAGGCTTCGTAAGCACCAATTGGGATAGTTGCGGCCTGAAGTGTGGCTGCGCTGTTGGTTGAAACATCTGTCTGTCTGATGGACGCATTGAATTCCTATGCGGTTGTCCACTCCGCATGACATGCAAAAGATGAGTGGTCGCACAGGATATTTGGATGCCTATTCCGGCCAACTCATGTCTTTTCGAAGTTGAATTACCAAATCACAACGAGGACCATCAAGAGTGTAGCGGGTTGAATTGGGCATGCAGTTAAGACGGCCTCGAAAGTGGCTTTGGTGACGCCATGCCATGCGATTTATAACCTTAGGGCCTGTCAGATATCCTGGCGCACAATATCCGTAACCAGCACCTCAAAGATATCCGTTGTCATGATCTTTTCTGCGACCTCTGTCAAAGCCAAGCGCAACCCGTCCAACTTCCCGGCCTCGGTGAATACGCCGTCAAAACCACCCAGGTTTGCGTGATCAAACAGCACCTGCAGGAATGCGTCCCTCAACTTCGGTTCACGTTGATAGAATTCCTCACTGCTCCCGGGGGCGATTTCCAAACTGAGTGACAAGACAACCAGAGATCTGACTTGGCCGTTGCCCAAAACCGGAATAACGAACTGGTTGTTCATTTTAACGAAGTCACTGCTGGGGGCGCCCTCTTCTGCGGAGCTCTCCTCCGAAAGGTTTGATTTGGTTTCAGTTGGAATGTCACCACACGGGTTGATTTCCACCACTTCGGAGGGTGCAGGGCGCAGAGCGATGCCTGCACCGACACCTGCGCCGAGCCCAATCATAGCAAGAAGAACTGGTAGGATTTTTCCCATTGGAAGCCCCTGGTCAGAATGGAAGGATAATGTCTGCAACCTGTTGGCCAATGCGAGGTTGCTGAACGTCTGAAATCAGACCTCGACCACCATAGGAAATACGAGCCGAGGCGATCTTGTCGTAGGGGATTTCATTTTTGCGCGAGATGTCTTCCGGGCGCACAAATCCGGTCACCAACAATTCGCGTAGCTCGAAATTCACCCGCACCTCTTGGGTGCCTTGAATCTTGAGAACGCCATTTGGCAACGTCCCCAGAACGGTTGCCGCAACGCGGAGCTTTAACTTCTCATTGCGTTTTACGTTCCCGTTTCCAGATGAGGTGCTGGTTGAGCTGAAATCCACGGCTGACGCCATGTTGGCCCCGTCTGGCATAACTTTGTTAATATTCTGTGGAATGCCAAACAGAGATGGCAGTCCCATGGTTTCGGCACCATTTCGGCTGCGTGAAGAGCTGTTGGACAGTTCAGCGCGATCATCAATTTCGATGACCACGGTTAAAATGTCCCCGGCTTGCTGTGCGCGTCGGTCGCCAAGAAGGGATTGTCGGCCTCTGCTCCAGGTTGACGCTCGGGTGACCGAACTCTTGGGATCTTTCGTGACAGGAAGTGCCGCGGTTGTCATGGCATGATGCTCGGAACTGACCTCTACCGGGCTAAGGTCAGGTGCTTTGCCAACCTGCTCCAACCGGGAACAGCCAGAAATTGCGATGACAAGACTGAACAGAAGGGGTGAGTAACGCATATTGCAACCTTTAAAAGCCTGGGAAGTTTGGGGGGGCGACTGAAACGGAGCCATCGGGTTGTATGGTGCCGGTGATGGTGCTGCGGGACGATAAGTTCATGACGCGCACACGATCCCCGATGCCACCCCGGGCAAGCGCACGCCCTTCTGCGGCAATTCGGAGGCCTCCCGTTTCATAGATCAGAATGATGATCTGATTTCTGTCGACCAGAGCAGGTGGACCGACATCGTTGAGCCGAATGGGGCGCCCTGCATAAAGAACCGATCGGGTTTCCTGCCCAACCAGTTCTTCCAGGCTGACATAGGTGCCGGGGATATCCCCTGGCGTGACTGTCAGGTCTGCCGCGGTCAGAATACTGTTTGCACGCATGGTGCGGGCGGCAAGAACCGTGTCAGCTTGAATAGCTGTCGGAAGAAGCAAGAGAGCAAGAATGAAACGCAACATCACCGCACCTGTGTGGTTGCGGCCAGCATCTGGTCGGCTGCCGTGATGACTTTTGAGTTGAGCTCATAGCCGCGCTGAGCCTCGATGAGTTCGGTGATTTCTCGGACTGCGTCGACGCTGCTGTTTTCCAGATACCCCTGACGGAGCGTGCCCAGCCCATCTTGTCCGGGGGCGGCGGTTAGCGGGGCACCAGAGGCAGTTGTTTCCAGGTATAGGTTGGAGCCAATGGCCTCGAGCCCTTTTTCATTGGTAAAGCTGGTCAGCGTGAAAGCACCCATTAACTCTGGCTCAACCACGTCTTTGAAGTAAACATAGACCTCGCCATCTGCATTGATGGATACGGAGCGAGCGTCACTTGGGATGGTGATTCCTGGTGCCACCACATAGCCGTCGGTGTTCAGGATCTGACCGTCTGGCGACAGTTTCAACGCGCCATCCCGTGTATATGCGGCGTTGCCGCTTGGAAGTGTAACTTCGAGATAGCCCTTGCCTTCAATCGCAAGGTCCAGCTCGCCACTGGTTTGGGCAAGGCTGCCTTGTTCAACCATCATGGACACGGCAGCGGGGCGGACGCCAAGCCCGAGCTGCACCCCGGCCGGGATAATGGTACCGTCAGAGGCGGCGATGGAGCCTGGGCGGGTGGCCTGTTGATAATGCAGATCTGCAAATTCTGCGCGGCGGGCGTTGTAGCCTGTGGTGCTCATATTGGCGAGGTTGTTGGAAATGGTCTCAACCCGCATTTGCTGGGCGAGCATCCCGGTGGCGGCAATCTGTAATGAACGCATGGGAACTCCTTATTTCACAACGGTCTGAAGGACGGCACGGATCCGTTCGTCTTCTTTTTCCATGAAGCTCTGGCCCAACTCGTAGCTGCGCTGAACTTCGATCATTCTGGTGATTTCCTGAACTGGATTGACGTTTGAACCTTCCACAAACCCTTGCAGGATGCTGGTGCCTTCCAATACGGGTTGTGTTCCGCCGGGCGCGGTGAACAATACACCTTGCTGGTGTTGCAGGTCGGATCTGTCGAGGGGGGCGAAGAGGCCGATCTGGGTGACCGGGCGTCCATCAGCAGATAGGGTGCCATCAGATGCAAGCGAGACCGTTTTGGCGTCAGGTGGCACAAAAATCGGGGCTCCGCCGGCATCCAGAAGACGCAAGCCATCCATATTCGTAAGCTCGCCCTCCGCAGACGGGGTAAAGGCACCGGCGCGGGTCAGAACCGGGCCATCCACCCCTTCGAGCATGAAAAACCCGTCTCCTTCTATGGCAAAGTCGTAGGTTCCGCCTGTTTGCGTCAACGCGCCGTGTTGCAGGTTGATGGACCGCCCATTTGCGAACCCCATCGACAGGGATGGTTCATCCTTTGGCATCGCATGGATAAATTCGGAGAACACCACGCCTTCCTTGCGAAATCCGCTGGTTGAAGCATTGGAGATATTGTTGGCGATGGTTGTCATCTCACGCAGCAGGCCGGACTGGCGGGTGAGGTTGGTGTAATGGGTGTTGTCCATGTCAGGCTCCTGCGATCAATGGGATGATCTGGTTCTGGAAAAAGCCTGTGAGCGTTTCGGTCATGAAGCTCATCGAAACCCAGAACACGACCAGAATGGCAATGAGTTTGGGCACAAAGGTCAGGGTCATTTCCTGAATTGAAGTCAGAGCCTGAAAAAGGCCGACAGCCAGGCCAGCCACCAAGGCAACCGTCAGGATGGGGGAGGAGATCAGAACCGCGTTCCACAGCCCCGCGCGCAAGGTGTCGAAGAAGATGACGTCATTCATCATACCGGCATCCTCAGAATTTCCTGATACGCCTCGACCACCTTATTGCGAATGGTGACTGCTGTTTCGACCGCAAGCTCGGTCTGTGCCAGAGCCTGGACAAGTGCATGCGGGTCCGCATCCCCCGATATGGCGGCCAGTGCGGTTTGTTCGCCCTGTTGAACGGTTGCGGCGAAGTCATTTGCCATTTTGGCAAAATCCGCCGCAGGCCCGTCTGCCCGCGCCTTTGGCTGCGTGGCGGGACGGGTGGCAGCATAGCCTTGGGCCGCGATAGAGGATTTAACATCCATTCTGGTGTCTCCTATCTGCGTAGTAGATCGAGCAGTCCTTTGGACATTTGTCGGGTCTGATCGAACATTTTGAGGTTCGCCTCGTAGCTGCGCTGCGCTTCGCGCGCGTCAGCGATTTCGACCACCAGATCGACATTCGAGCCGTCATAGTAGCCTTGGTCATTTGCCATCGGGTGAGAGGGGTCATACACGCTGGGCAAAGTTGTTTGGTCCAGGTGCACCTGTCCGGGTTCTACCAACCCGGTTGCGCGCCCGCTTTCCATCACCTGATTGAAACTGACCAGCTTCCGCCGATAGCCAGGGGTGTCGGCATTGGCGATGTTTTCTGAAACGTGGAGCAACCGGGCGGCCTGGCTTCGCATGCCTGAGGCGGCGGCGGCGGCAGAATTTCTGAGATCATTCATGATGCCATTCCTTATCTACCGCTGACGGCGGCCCGCATGATGTTCATCGAGCTCTTGTAAACAGCGAGTGCAAGATCGTGGTCGCGCTTTGCACTGGCAGAGGCCATCAATTCGGTCTCCAATGAAACGGAATTTCCATTTGGGGACGTGGGGCCGTCGCGCAGGATCGATTGGGGCGCTTGTCCCAGATGGTCAGAAGCGGTGAGCACATGTTTTGCGCGGGAATGCCGCATCTCAGCACCATTGGGGGCATCATATGTCTCGGCGAATGAGACAAGATCGCGGGCGCGGTAACCCGGCGTATCTGCATTTGCAACATTCTGTGCAATGGTCGACTGACGAGCCGCGGCGTGCTGTGCCAGCCCCTGACTCATGCGAAAAATTTCCAGTTTGTCGAACATCGGGGCTTCTCCCTCGATTGGTTTCAACTAAGGCTTAACCCTGATTCCTTTAAAAACAGTTTCACGACTCAAATTTTAGGAGAACGCCATGAAAGCCGTCGGATTCGAGCAGCTCACCGCAGAAGTCGCAGCCGTGACCCGGACGGCAGACATTGGTCGCATTGTGGAAATCCATCGCGGCACGATCGAAGTTGCGGGGCTTTCACATGTGGCGGCGCAAAGTGATCTGGTAGAAATCGGATCCTCAGGGCAGAAACGGCTGGGTGAAGTTCTCAATCTGTCGGCGGATCGGATAACGGTATTGCCTGATGGTGATGTTGAAGGGCTACGCATTGGAGAGCAGGTGGTGCTGCGAGGCGGTACGCAGATTGCTCCGGATGACAGTTGGATTGGTCGTGTGCTCGACCCGTTTGGGAAAGCCATAGATGGATTTCCGGTTATGCGCGGAGGGGCCGAACGGCCATTGCGCGGGACGGCCATCAACCCGACCAGGCGTCGGGTGCTGGGGGCGCGGCTTGAGACTGGGCTTGCTGTTTTCAATACGCTTTTGCCGATTGTTAAGGGGCAGCGGATCGGGTTGTTTGCAGGCTCCGGTGTGGGGAAATCCACCTTGCTGGCTAAACTGGCCCGTGGGGTGCAGGCAGATGTCGTGGTCATTGCCCTGATCGGCGAACGAGGGCGAGAAGTGCGGGAGTTTGTTGAACGTGTCCTTGGTTCTGAGGGTATGAAACGTGCAGTTGTCATAGCCGCGACATCGGATCAATCACCAATGGTTCGCAGAAGAGCTGGCTGGGCGGCTATGTCCGTGGCAGAGCATTTCAGGGATCAGGGGCGTCACGTCTTGTTCCTTGCCGATAGCGTGACCAGGTTTGCAGAAGCACATCGTGAAATCGCGCTGGCATCTGGTGAGGGCAGTTCGCTGCGCGGGTTCCCACCATCGACTGCGCAACAAATTACCACGCTATGTGAACGGGCAGGTCCCGGGCAGGATGAACAGGGGGATATTACGGCCATCTTTTCTGTCTTGGTGGCTGGATCTGACATGGAAGAACCTGTGGCGGACATTTTGCGCGGTGTTCTGGATGGTCATGTTGTGCTGGACCGTCAAATCGCTGAAAGGGGGCGTTTCCCGGCCATCGATCTGCTGAGGTCCGTCTCCCGCGCGTTGCCAGGGGCTGCGACCGATGCAGAGAACGCTCTGATATCGGCTGCTCGACAGCGCCTTGGTGCTTATGCCAGATCGGAAATGATGATCCAGGCTGGCCTGTATGCGGCTGGAAGCGACCCGATGGTGGATGCGGCAATTGAGTGCTATCCGAAACTGGATGGCTTTTTGGCTGAAGATGAACTGGAAAGCACCGAGGCCAGCTTCCGCCGACTGGGGGCTTGCATGACAAATCCCAGCTAGGCAAATTGGGCTGCTCAGAGGTTTTGAAGAAGTGTCAGGGCAATGGTGCTGCTTGACATGCCCGCCGAGCCATTGGCCAAATCGGATCGTATCAGAAACAGCCTGTTCAGCTCATCCAATTTGGAAGGGTCGGAAAACTGGCTGATCTTGTTGCTTCCAAAATAGGCTTCCGCCTTATCCTTGAACCCTTGTAGTTGCAGATCCAGGTCAAGTGCTCCGAAGCTATTGGGCAACCCCAGAGCGGTTTCGAAGACCTTTCTGAGTGGAGGGTTCCCCATGATGGAGAACCATTTTCCGTCTTCGGAAGTGGATTTGTCGACAATGGCGCCAAGCTCTCGTTTCAAAGACAAGCTGAGGCGAAAGTCTTGATTTTGCTCGCCAACGGCAACTTCAAATTGCCTTTCTTGAAAGGCTGAGATGGTTTTGTCTGCAAAGGTGGAAATCTGGGTTGCTGGAATGCTGAGATCGCCAAACCCGAAATCCTTGGCCATTTCGTAATAACGTTTGTCTGAGAGTTTGTTGGCAAGATCACCTTCGTCAAAGGTGCCATCTTCCAGAACTTTTTTGATGAAAAATTTATTGTTGATGTCGTCGCTCAGGCCGTAGGCTCCAAGGGTAACCTTTAGCAAGCGATAGTCATCCACCAACTCCTGTGCAGAAGATATTTTGCCGATATTCTCTTTGTAGTATGAAGCATCGCGTTGCATTTCTGCTGACGCATTGAATGTTTGTTTCTGGGCGTCCTGCGTACGTTGCAGAAACGCCCAGCCGGCAGCTCCGCCCATCGGTATGATGGGTTGAAAACTCATGCCATTCTCGCAGCGAGCAAGCGCTCTTCACGTGGCAAAAGCGTTCGCAGGCATTTCAGCGCAAGATAGAATTGTTGACTGTTTACAGCTTCCGTTGCGCGTGTCAGTTGATCCCGACTGTCGTGATCCGTCAGAACCTGGCTGAGTTGTTCAATTCCGCGCAGCAGTTGCAGATGCGCTTCTTTTTGCTCGACATCGCCTGACAAGACCAGTTGGGCAATGTAGCACACACGGCGGACAGGGGTGTTTACCTCTTCCGGATGGATGGCATCACGTAGTCGCAGGATATTGGCGTTTGGTGTCACAATCGAAAGGCGTGAACGCCGATCTCCATTTTCGATGACTGCGCCATTGATCAGAACGCGTTCTTTCGGGCTTAATTTAAGGACCAGTCCGCTCATGCTGCCTCCGATTTCTGACGAAGACCACGCATGATGGCGGTGTTGATCTCAATAAGGGCCTGTGGATCCGAGCCGTCAGTTAGGACTTTCCGGCTGAAATCATTTGTAAATTCTGCGAGATAGAAAATCCGGGCGCGAAGATCTTGCGGCAGTTTGTTGTCAGCTTCTGCAACATCTGCGGCGAGAAGTGTCCACAAACGGCGGTTTTCGTGAAGAGCCTGAGACAGCATTCCAAAACCGGAACGACCTTTTTCGGCCGCTGATCTGAGTTTGTGTGTAACCCGTGCGAAGGCTTCGTATTCGACGCCTCGAGGGGTGCGGACTGCGGTGTTTGAGGCCGCATAGGCCGTTTTGGCCAAGTTCATAGCGTTCACGGTTTTTCCTTCCGTCAAACGTTGAAATCAGGGGTGAGGGAAATGGGGGGCGCCCTTTTGACGCCCCGCCATATGGTCCCTTAGCGGAACAGCGACAGGATGTTTTGCGGTGCCTGGTTGGCGATCGACAACGACTGGGTTCCCAGTTGCTGCTGTACCTGCAGGGCTTGCAGGCGCGCCGATACTTCTTCCATATCCGCATCTACCATGGCGCCGATACCCGATTTCAGCGAGTCCGAGAGTTTGGAGACGAAGCTGCTTTGGGTTTCGATACGGCCAGCGGCAGAGCCGAAGGCAGCGGCAGCATCAATGGACTGGTTGATCAGACCTTCAATTGCGGCCAGTGCGCCGGTTGCACCCGAGTCGGTGGTCACATCAATATTTTGAAGTGCCCCAAGACCACCGGAGGACGCGGTGGAACCTGCAGTCCCGCCGGTCTGAACGCGAAGGCCGACCTTGATCGCAGTTGCATCACCACCAGCGGCATTCGCGATGGTAAGCTGATTGGCGTTGGAACCGGTGCCCAGAGTGACCGTATAGCCTTCGCCCGAATCGGTTGCCGCACCGAAGAAGGCGTTGATCTGGTCGGTCAGGTTCTTGGCAACTTCGGCGGTACCATCGGTGGATGATGCCACATATTCGAAGGTACGTTGGCCGAGAGTGCTCCCACCACCATTCACGTTCACATTCACATCATCCAGGATGATCTGGTAGCTGTTTCCTTCTGCAACCGATTTGATGTCGATTTGCAGGTTGGCACCATCTGCGATGCTTGCGGTTGGGCTGGCCGGATCAAAGGCCGCGTCATCGTGTTGGGTGTTGGCGGCACCCGTCTGCATGAGGGCGTTGGCGGCTGCGGCATCCGCAAGATCCGTGGCGCCAAATGCCTGTGCGGTCACCGGGGTTGTCGTGGACAGGTTCTGGCGGTCCACGGCAATGTGGTTTGCCGTCACGTTGCCATTGGAATCACGATCCAGCGATGACAACACCTGCATGGCGTCGGTGCTTGATCCGTCAATCAGGTTCAGACCGTTGAACTGGGCCGCACTGACAACAGAGCCGATCTGGTCGCGCAGAGCAACGATGTCAGTTTGCAGCTTCGCACGATCAACGTTCTCTTCTTGTGCCGCGACGATCTTGCCCTTCATTTCGGTCAGAAGGTCGGTGATGGTTTCCGATGCGTTGCGTGCGACTGCGAGGGTGCTTTCCCCCAAAGACAAGGACTCCGAGATCGCTTTGAACCCTTTTACATCCGAATCCATCACTTTGGAAATTGCCCACACGGCCGAATTGTCTTTGGCAGTGGAAACCTTTTTACCGGTTGAGATCTGATTCTGGGTGTCGGTCATGCTCGAGTTGATCGACTTCAGCGTCTGCAATGCAACCATTGCCCCGTTGTTTGTCAGGATACTAGACATGAGATTTTCCTTCAGTCTTTTCGGTGCTTTACACCGGGTTTGATAAAATCGCCTGAAAGCGAATAAGAAGAGCCGTTCTCAACTCTGCGGAAGTGTTCGGGATTGTCCGTTCCGCGCCACCCCCTCGAGGAATGCGTCTATAGCTGACGCCGAAATGCTGAAGGAATTCTAAATTCGAGCGATTGGTTTGCGTTCAATTTGAACTAACTGGTCTTGTGTCATGCGCGACGTTCAAACTTGTTTGAGGGGCGGGCGAGGTCCTGGCTTTGCCCGCCCGCATCATAGGTGCGCAATTGTGATTTCTGATTGCGGAGCAGCTCCAGCCGGCGCGAAACCGTGCGAAGGCCCTTGTTTGCAGACAAAAGCAATGCCTGATTGTGTTCAGCTTTCTGCCGCATCTGCTCAATCACTTTGCGGCTTAGCGCCATGTTCGGCAACAGTCGGAACAGACGTTCCTTTTCGGGGCCAAGCTTTGCAAGCTCGATAAGCTGCCCGGACAAGAGAAGATTTCGTTCCTGATCCAGCAGATTGTTTAGGGCCTGCGCCGGAGATATGCGTTTAAAGAGCGCCATTGGATCGTTCCTTCAATGCTTCGAAAAGTGATTCGGCCAGACCAATACCGCCGGCCTTGACCATCTCATCGGCCTGGGCACGAACCAGAAATGACGAGAACTGATCTTCCCCCGCTCCCCCTCCGAAACTTTCCCGCGTTTTGCCGAGGCCGGTTGCCTTCAGCATTTCTGCAAGAAACGAGGCTTCCAGATCTTTTGCTGCCTGGCGCAGTGCTGTGTCCTGACTGTTCTCAGTGGAATTTCCAACCGCTCCAACCGAAGTTTTAAGCGGCCCCAAGGCTGCCCGTGTCGGATCCATGTGCCATCCTTTCAAATGCGATCTATTTCCCCAACTATCTCTGCTGGCGGTAAACATCCGGTAACCAACTGCTGTCATATTGATCGAAATCGGAGTCAGAATACCCGGATGGACATATGCAAATTGGACCGAAATTACCGATAAGCGGCGCTGCTGATGGTGTGCAGAATGGTGCCAGTGACATTCGTCCTGGGCGCGGCGTGGGCGATCTCTTTAGTGACCTGATGTCGGGTGCGAAGGACGTGGATTGGCCTATGATGCAGGTTGCGGATCAGCATGATGAAGCCCTTTCCGAAATTCGGTTGGCTGACCCACTGCTGGGGCAAGTGACGGATCTACCGGCGGAGGCCAATGTGTTTTTCGGGATGCCAGGGGTCCCAAGTGGCTCTGTGCAGGCCGAAAATAGTGTGCAGCGGGTGGGGGATGACAGTGCTGGCTCTGAAACGCAGCCCTCTCAGATGTCGCCAGATGAAACAGTTCTGGTGGCTGGGTTGAATGCGATAAAAGCCAGCGAGGATTCAATTGCTACGGCGCAAGCGGTCAGCAGGGTTCCGGCGCGTGGCTTACAGGATTTTGGTGCAACCCTATCCAGTGAAGGCAAATTGGATCGTGCCCTCGGCAAAAATTTGCAAAGCGTAGAGGTTGCTGGCCGGGTCTTGGCAGGTGGGCAGATGACCGAGATAGCGGGCGAGATAACGGGTCCGGGTCGGGCATCCTTGTCACGAGTGGGCACAATGTCTGTCGCGCAGTTTCAGCCGCAACCATCGTTGCAGATGGATCCTCAGACAATGACTGCTTCTCAGGGTAAATTGCCGGTGGAGACAGGAAAAATCAGTGAACAGGCCAATGTGGTTGGCGCTGGTGGCCGGACCTCACTGGAAATGATGACAGGGCCGGTCCTTATAGGTGAGGCAGGCAGGGTGGGCAGTCAACCGGGTGGAAACCCGCATACCACTCCAGTGTCTGCGGGTGTCATGATGTCGGGGGAGGATGCGACCAGGCTGCCTCGTTCCGACGCGCCAGATATGATGGTGCAAGTGCCAGCGGCCATGAAAGAGGGGCTCTCGGGTGCGGGAGTGGCCAAGGATTTCGGGAGAGAACAGGCCCGCTGGGCAAGTGCGCCTGAGCAAAGCCACGTTGCGGCCCCTGCACTGTCAAATCCATCAGGGGCAACCCCTTTGACTGCAGGGGTGGTGCCGATGCAGGCCCAACTGAATGTCCTGCAGGAAAGTAGTGCGCGCCTCCCCTCTGGGAATTTCGAATTGGACCAGTTGTTTGTGACCAATTCTGAGGCGGGGATCGCTGAGGGTAGAATGGTAGAGACACTCAGCAGTCGCGCGGAGCTCTCGGCGCAAATGCGCACCGAACTCCCACGTCATGTTGCCCTTCAGCTGGCAGATGTTGCCAGAAAAATGCCGGACCGCCCAGTTGAACTTACGCTGAGCCCCGAGGAACTTGGGAAGCTGCGCCTGACCTTTTCCGGTGACCTGTCTGCAATGACAATTGCGGTCAACGTTGAGCGCCCGGAAACGCTTGATCTGATGCGGCGTCATATCGACCTGCTTGCCCAGGAAATGCGTGACATCGGATATGGAGAGATCACCTTTTCCTTCACGCAATCCGGGGCGGGCGGCAAGGAAGGTGGGCAGTCATTTTCAGATCATGCCCCCAGCTCCTCTGGGGATGCAACTGATAATGGCCACGTGCCTGACAAAGCTGAGCCGGTGCTTCTGAATGTGATGACCCGCTCTGGAATTGATATTAGATTATAAGGATATCAGATGGTTACGACTGCAACCAACCCGACTTTACCCTCCTCCCTCACCGCGCCACCCGCCTCTCCCAGTGAGGTCAAAACCGATGAGAATGCGTCCGCAGCCCTGTCTTCGGATTTTGAGACATTCCTGACGATGATGACGGTTCAGATGGAAAACCAGGACCCGCTGAACCCGATGGACTCAACGGAATTTGCCATGCAGCTTGCGACATTTTCAGGCGTCGAGCAGCAGGTGAGGAGCAACAGTTTGCTGGAAGGAATGACCGCACGGCTTGATCTGATGGGAATGACGGATGTCGCGGGCTGGGTTGGCATGGAGGCCCGGGTGAGCGCACCTGCCAGTTTTGATGGCACCCCGGTGACCTTGTCGCCCAAACCACCGTCCACCGCGGACCAGACCTATCTGATTGTAAAGGATGCAGAGGGAAGCGTGGTTCAGAAAACCGATATTCCCGTATCCGGTGATCAGATCGAGTGGGCAGGAGTGGACACGTCCGGCCAGCCATTTGCAAATGGGACCTATTCGTTTGAGCTCGAAAGCTGGAGCGAGGGCAAACTTATTGATGCAACACCAGTGGAGGTCTACGCGAGGGTTGTGGAAACCCGGCAGGAAGATGGTGAGCTCAAGCTGGTTCTTGAAAGTGGCGACAAAGTGTCTGCCGATAAGGTAACTGCGCTACGCGAAGCGTCGGAGCGCTAGCCCCCCGGAAAACCGGGCGTTCAGAGTTGCTTTTGCTTCAAGATTGTACGGTCAGGCTATCAAATAAGCGATGACAGCCAGACCGCAGCAAGCGCAATTCCACCACCGAGGCTGACATAGGCCATCGCCCTCATAGGGCGCGTTGGCGCCGCTTCTGGTAAGGGCGTGGATTGCCGGATCAGTGCCGCTTCGGCCAGTTCGGGCAGGCGCGGTCCAAACCGCGACAGGACGCGTGCGGTTCGAAGCAGGTCGCGGGCGAGTGCTTTGGGACCGATTGACGCCTTGATGTAATCTTCGACGACGGGACGGGCGACCTGCCAGATGTTGATATGTGGGTCAAGTGAGCGCGCGACCCCCTCGACCACAACCATCGTCCGTTGCAGCAAGATCAGCTCCGTGCGGGTCTGCATGCCAAATTTCTCTGTGACCTCAAAGAGGTAGGAGAGGAGTTTGGCCATCGAGATCTGCGTTGCATCCATATCCGCAATTGGTTCGCCAACAGCGCGGAGGGCCTGTGCGAATTCCACCACATCCCGATCTGCGGGCACATAGCCGGCTTCGAAATGCACCTCAGCCACGCGGGTGTAATTGCGGGTGATGAAGCCGTAGAGGATTTCGGCATAGACCCGACGGGTATATTCGTCGATCCGTCCCATAATGCCAAAATCAATGGCAACGATGTCTCCGTTTTCGGCGAATTTCAGGTTACCCTGATGCATATCCCCATGAAACAGCCCGTCCCGTAGGGCATGGCTGAGAAACAGCTGCAGCACCCGCTCACCCAGATCGGTCATATTCAGGCCTGAAGCCCGAATACTGTCCAGATCATTGGCGGGAATGCCTTCGGCCCAGCCCAGTGTCATCACGGAGCGCCCGGTCAGCGCCCAATTGACATGAGGAACCTCAAAGCCCTGATCTTTTTGAGTATTTTCCGCAAATTCACTGGCGGAGGCCCCCTCCAGGCGCAGGTCGAGCTCTCCCATCACCACGCCTTCGAAATGTTCCACCACATCGGTTGGGCGCAAACGCCGGGTTGAGGGCAGGAGCAACTCGATCATCCGCGCAGAGAAGTGGAATGCGTCGATATCGGTGCGGAAGGCCCGCAGGATGCCGGGGCGCAGAACCTTGACGGCCACTTCCTGGCCATTTGCGGCAAGGCGGGCGCGGTGGACCTGCGCGATAGAGGCTGCGGCAACCGGTTCGGAGAACTCGGAAAAAACCTCGTCCACCTCGATCCCCAACTCGTCCTCAACCATGTCGCGCGCCACATCCAGCGGGAAGGGAGGCAGTTTGTCTTGCAGGTATTTCAACTGGTCAGCGAGGTCAGACCCAACCACGTCCGGGCGTGTCGACAGGATTTGTCCGAATTTGATATAGGCCGGTCCCAGCGCGGTAATGGCGCGGGTGACGGGGGGCAGGGATGTGTCACCTTTTTTGCCCAGCCACGCAAAGGGAAAGCCAATGACACGAGCGGCCACCCGCAGGGCAGGCGGTGCGTTCATCGCATCCAGAACGACACCCATGGCGCCGGTGCGCTGAAAGGTGGCGCCGGTGCGGATCAAGCGCCAGATATTGTGCGGTCCACGCATGTCAGATCTTCCATCCCGAATGCAGGGCTGCAATCCCCAAGGACAGGTTGCGATATTTCACATTCTCGAAACCGGCGTCCCGGATCATTCCGGCAAATGTATCCTGATCTGGGAATTTTCTAATGGATTCAACGAGGTATTGATAGCTGTCATAGTCGTCAGCGATCAGCTTGCCCATCCGGGGGATCACGTTGAAGGAATAGAGGTCGTAGAGTTTCTGCAACCCGTCATTGGGCAGCTGGCTAAACTCCAGCACCATCAGGCGCCCGCCGGGTTTGAGCACCCGGTAGGCTTCTTTCAACGCGTCCGGGATACGGGTCACGTTGCGGATGCCAAAGCTGATCGTGTAGCGATCAAAGCTGTTATCCTCGAACGGCAATTGCATCGCGTCGCCAACCACCCAGTCAAGCCGGTTCGCCATGTTGCCGGCTTCTGCGCGCTGGCGTCCTTCGATCAGCATGGATTCTGTCATGTCCAGCACGACAGAGGATGTGCCTTCCGCGCGGTTCAGGAACCGAAAGGAAATGTCGCCCGTGCCACCGGCCACATCAAGCAGGCGCTGCCCGGGACGGGGGGCCAGCCAGTCCATCATCGCGTCTTTCCAGAGGCGGTGAATGCCGACGGACATGACGTCGTTCATGATGTCGTATTTCGAGGCCACATTGGTGAAAACGCCATGGACCATCCCGGCCTTCTGGTCTTCGTCTACGGTTTTGAACCCGAAATGCGTGGTTTTCTTGCTGTTCGATGTCATCGGCACTTGCCTTAAATTGTCTCTGCTCCCTTATAGTCAGATATGTCCCGGATACAATTGCGGTTGAGGCTGGAAACGGAACATGCGTCAGGTTGTCATTTCCTTTTTGCTCTTGCTGATGGCGGGGGGCGTGTTTTTCGGGCTGGCCCATTTCGGCGGCACCTATCTTCGGGAGCACCCCGACACCTTGCCCCCTGCCCTGGCCTTTCTTCAGCCCGGAAATCCCTGGTCCGAGAATATCCTGAAATTTTTTGGCACGCTTCTTCTTGCGCCGACCCTGCCTTACTTTCTGGTGTCGGTGGCCCGGCTCGGCGGGGATGAGGGGCGGCATGATCCGTTTGAGGGGGTCACTACGCTTCGGCTTAAATCCGGGTTTCTTTTCCTTTTCGTTCCGGCAAGCGGCGCTTTGTCTGCCCTGTTCATCTTTGTTGCACTGGAGGGGGAACAGCTTGGTCTGTCGCTTTTCATGGCGGCGTTCGGGCTGTTCTTCGGGCTGATGTGCCTTTGGATGATCGTCGCTTTTGTGTCCTATGACCGCGAGGGGCTGACCAATACGCACTGGAGTTTTCGCAGGAAGCGATATGCCTGGAATGATCTGGTTGACGTTGGCTATAACCGGGAAGCGATGCAATATGAGCTTTATTTTGGTGAGGCTGGCAAGGCAAAGATCTCCTCTTTTTATACCGGGATGGAGGCATTGATAGAGCGGGCCAATGAAGAGCTGTTTGAGAACTGGAATGCGTATGAGTGAGAGGTCCCATGCCTGAACTGCCCGAAGTTGAAACCGTGCGTCGCGGACTGGCCCCGGTGATGGAGGGCGTGCGGATTGCCCGGGCAGAGGTGCGGCGTGACGGGTTGCGCTGGCCGTTCCCGGATCGGATGGCTGACCGGTTGACCGGGGCGCAGGTGCGCCATCTCGGGCGTCGGTCGAAATACCTGCTTCTGGACCTCGATACTGATGAAACCCTGATCGTGCATCTGGGCATGTCGGGGCGGATGCTGATCTCGGGTCATCGTCTGGGCAAGTTTCACCACACCCACCCGGCGCCGGAAAAGCATGACCATGTCGTGTTTGATATGGAGAACGGCGCGCGGGTGACCTTTAACGATCCGCGTCGCTTCGGGGCGATGGATCTGTGCCCCACGGCGGGTCTTGAGGCGCATAAGCTGATCCGCGTCCTTGGGCCGGAACCCCTTGGCAATGATTTTGATGAAACCTATCTGGTCGCCAGGCTTGCTGGCAAAAACACGGCCATCAAGACCGCGCTTCTGGATCAGGGGATAGTCGCAGGGCTTGGCAATATCTATGTTTGCGAGGTGCTGTTTCGGGCGGGGATCCATCCGACTCGAAAGGCAGGTCAGATAGCGGCTAAACGGGTGGCGGGATTGGTGCCGATCATCCGTGATGTGTTGCGTGAGGCGATCAAAAGCGGTGGATCTTCGCTGAAGGATTACCGCCAGACGGATGGTGATCTGGGGTATTTTCAACACAGTTTTCAGGTCTACGGACGGGAAAATGAACCCTGCGTCACACCTGATTGCAAAGGGAAAATTGCCCGAATCGTGCAGGGGGGGCGATCAAGCTTCTATTGTGGGCAATGTCAAAGATAGCTTGATCGAGGGGGAATGCCCGCGTAGGACTCCCCCTCGACCACCACTGGTCAGGGACGACCAAAACGGGACTAAGGCAGGGGAACCATGGCCTATAAGAATATTATCGTCGAAATCGAAGACCACGTATCGCTGATCCGGCTGAACCGCCCGGATGCGATGAATGCTCTCAATCTCGAGCTGTTGGGCGAGCTGGGCGAAGCGCTGGCAGAGGCGCAGGAAAATGACAAGGTGCGCTGCATCGTGATCACGGGTTCGGAAAAGGCATTTGCCGCCGGGGCCGATATCAAGATGATGGCTGAGAAAAGCTTTGTGGATGTGTTCGCCGGGGATCTGTTCACCCCCGAAGAGGCCGCGATCATGCGGATCCGTAAACCGATTATCGCCGCCGTGTCAGGCTATGCGCTGGGCGGTGGATGCGAGTTGGCGATGATGTGTGATTTCATCATTGCGTCCGAGACTGCCAAGTTCGGCCAGCCCGAAGTGAACCTCGGCGTGATGGCCGGGATGGGCGGCACACAGCGTCTGACCAAGCTGGTGGGGCGTGCCAAGGCGATGGATATGAACCTGACCGGGCGTTTCATGGATGCAGATGAGGCAGAGCGGTCAGGGCTGGTCAGCCGCGTGGTGCCCTCGAAAGATCTGATGAAAGAGGCTATGGGGGCCGCTGCGAAGATTGCCGAGAAATCCATGGTCACCGTGATGGCGATCAAGGAATCGGTCAATCGCGCTGAACAGCTGCCGCTGGCCGAAGGGGTGCTGTTTGAACGCCGCCTGTTCCACTCGCTGTTTGCCACCGAAGATCAGAAAGAAGGCATGGCTGCTTTCGTTGAGAAGCGTGAACCGCAATTCCGCGACAAGTAAGTCTTGAAACCAAGAAAATGGGGTTCCCTTTCCGGGCGAAATGCCCTAAAGGGGGCCGCAATATATGCGTGTGAGGCCCGCTTTGGCCAGAATCACCGGTTCTGAACCCGGCGGGTGCTGATGCGCAGTCCACTTATGTGGCATTGAAACGAAACACCCGACGAAGGGATCAGACATATGGCAAATTCGCCCCAAGCTAAAAAACGCGCCCGCCAGAACGAGCGCCGTTTCGCTGTGAACAAAGCGCGTCGTTCGCGCATCCGCACCTATCTGCGCAAAGTTGAAGAAGCCATCGCCTCGGGCGACCAGGCCGCTGCTGCTGCTGCTCTGAAGCAGGCTCAGCCGGAACTGATGCGCGGTGTGACCAAAGGCGTTCTGCACAAAAACACTGTTGCGCGCAAAATGTCGCGCCTGTCGGCACGTGTAAAAGCGCTGGGCTGATTGCCCCCGGCAGACCGGATTTGATTGGTCTGTGATAAAATTGTCAGCCTCTGAAATTGGGGCTGAAACATGAGATGAGCGTGCCAAATAGGCGCGCTCATTTGCGTTTTTCAGGACGCCTGTCATGGGCATCAAAACCGGGCCCGGGATTCGTTTTCGGAAAGACAGAGTCAAGGGTGAAGTTCTGTTGCGCGCCCTGCGGTGCAGTTGCTAGCTTATCTCCAGCGATTCACGTCGCTGACTTGGGACAATGATGACTTGGGACAAAAAGCCGTTATTTTTTATTGGCTTAGCCCAATCCACAATCGAGTGGGAAGAGAATCCCCCTCGCGAATGTAGCGCGGAACCCCTGTCTAGGGGGACAGGTTTCGTGTTGCCTGATGATCGGTTTCACCACCCTTGCCTGAGGGGATGAATGCATCATCTGTCATGTCTCTTAACATGCCCCGTTCGGGGTCGCACACGCCGCACCTTCCATGGTCGGACGTGGGTGGGTTTTGTTTGCGCTTTCCGCCTTTCGGGCTGGATCCAGCGCAGGTCAGGGCCAGGGTCAGCTTATGTTCGGGGCCGAGGGAAGGGGCGGTTTCGAAATGCGTGCATGTCGTCGGTTCCGGTGCTGTGGCAGGCGCCTGGTGGTAAGTGAATGATGATCTGAGACAGGCTGCTTGCGACAGTCGAGAAAAAAAGAAAATGGGTCGAAGTGACATGACGAACGAGAAATGGGGACAGGTCCGCTCGAAACTGCAAAAGGCAGTGGGGCAGAACAACTATACGAGTTGGATTGAACCCTTGGAATTTGCGGATCTGGACGGGGGTGTGGTGACCTTCCTGGTGCCAACCAACTTTATGGGGAATTGGGTTGGGTCCAATTTCAGCGATCAGATCCTGAGCCATCTGTCCGAAGCAGGCGTTGCCGCGTCACGTCTGGAATTCGTCGTTCCGAAAAAATCTGCACCGCGCAAGATGACCAATTCGGCAACCGGATCTGTTGTGGCCAGCAATGAAGCGCAGGCCCCGTCGAAATCCGCCCCCCGACCCGAGGTGCAGGATGACCTGCCCGGAGCGCCGCTGGATGCGCGCTTCACATTCGACAGTTTTGTTGTGGGCAAGCCGAACGAACTTGCCCATGCCGCCGCGCGTCGCGTGGCAGAAGGTGGCCCGGTCACATTCAACCCGCTGTTCCTGTATGGCGGTGTCGGCCTTGGTAAAACGCACCTGATGCATGCCATCGCGCATGAGCTGAAAGCCCGCCAGCCCGACCTGCGCGTGGTTTATCTTTCGGCTGAGCAGTTCATGTATCGTTTCGTCAAGGCACTGCGTGAGAAGCAGATGATGGATTTCAAACAGATCTTCCGCTCGGTGGATGTGTTGATGGTGGATGATGTGCAATTCATCGCCGGCAAGGATTCGACCCAGGAAGAGTTTTTCCACACATTCAACGCGCTGGTGGACCAGAACAAACAGATCATCATCTCGGCAGACCGTGCCCCTGGTGAAATTAAGGATCTGGAAGACCGGATCAAATCCCGCCTGCAATGCGGTCTTGTCGTGGACCTGCACCCGACCGATTATGAACTGCGTCTGGGCGTTCTGCAGACCAAGGTGGCGAGCTATCGTCAGCAATATCCCGGCCTGCAAATCGCCGATGGTGTGCTGGAATTCCTTGCCCACCGCATTTCAACCAATGTGCGGGTGCTGGAAGGGGCGTTGATGCGCCTGTTCGCCTTTGCCTCGCTTGTCGGTCGCGAAATCACGCTGGAACTTGCGCAGGATTGCCTCGGGGATATTCTGCGGGCGTCTGATCGCAAGGTCACCGTGGAAGAGATCCAGCGCAAAGTGTCGGAGCATTACAATATCCGCCTGTCGGATCTGATAGGCCCCAAACGTGTGCGCACCATTGCGCGCCCCCGCCAGGTGGCCATGTATCTGGCCAAGCATATGACCTCGCGCAGCCTGCCTGAAATCGGGCGCCGGTTCGGCGGTCGGGACCACACCACCGTGATGCACGGGGTGAAGCGCATTGATGAGCTCAAGGCCGTAGACGATCAGATCGCCGAAGACCTCGAACTTCTGCGTCGCGCGCTCGAAGCATAAGCCCGGGCACCACAGTTGCCCGCAAAGGGCGGGATAAGGGTCGTTTGGCCTTGACCCGCCCTTCAAACCATTGGACATTCCAGCAAAAGAACATCACGGGGCGAAGGCATCGGCTTTCAGCCCCTCTCGTTGTCAGGAGTGGGAAATGAAGATCAGCATTGAACGTGGTGCGTTGCTAAAGGCCGTGGCCCAGGCGCAGTCGGTGGTAGAGCGCCGCAACACCATTCCAATTCTCGCAAATGTGCTGATTGAAGCGGAAGGCGACAGCGTGTCGTTCCGCGCCACCGACCTGGATATCGAAGTGGTCGATAAAACCGCGGCAATGGTTGAACGTGCCGGAGCCACCACCGTGGCGGCCGTGACCTTGCACGAGATTGTGCGCAAACTGCCGGATGGGGCGTTGGTGCAGCTGAGTGACGATGGGGCCACGGGGCGCCTGACGGTGGAAGCCGGGCGGTCGAACTTCTCGCTTGCCACTCTTCCGAAAGAAGATTTCCCGGTCATGGCCTCGTCGGAATATTCCGCCAACTTCTCAGCTCCGGCCCCGGTTTTGCGGCGCCTGTTCGACAAGTCGAAATTTGCGATCTCGACCGAGGAAACCCGCTATTACCTGAATGGTGTTTACCTGCATGTGGCGGCCGCCGAAGATGGCAAGGTGCTGCGCGCGGTGGCCACCGATGGGCACCGTCTGGCACGGATTGATGCCGAGCTGCCAATGGGCGCGGATGAGATGCCGGGCGTGATCGTTCCGCGCAAAACCGTGGGGGAGCTGCGTAAGCTTCTGGATGATGATGAGGCCACGATTGCGGTTTCGGTTTCGGAAACCAAAGTGCGCTTTGCCACGCCTGCCATCACGCTGACGTCGAAAGTCATTGATGGAACTTTCCCGGATTACACCCGCGTGATCCCCACCGGCAACACCCGTAAGCTTGAAGTGGATGCGGCGGAATTTGCCAAGGCCGTGGACCGTGTGGCCACCGTGTCATCCGAACGATCACGCGCGGTGAAGCTGCAGCTTGATGAAGACCGGCTGGTGCTTTCGGTGAATGCGCCGGATGCCGGGGCGGCTGAAGAAGAGCTGGCTGTGGCCTATTCCGACGAGCGTCTGGAAATTGGCTTCAACGCAAAATACCTGCTGGAAATCGCCAGCCAGGTTGATCGTGAAAACGCAACTTTCATGTTCAACAATTCCGGCGACCCAGCCCTGATGCGCGAAGGCAATGACACCAGCGCCGTTTATGTTGTCATGCCGATGCGCGTGTGATCGGCCCTGTTGATTGAGTTTTCTGCCTCCGGCGGGAGTATTTGGGCCAAGAAGAAAGAGGGTGCATGACCTCGCTTGCCCTTCGTGAATTGACGATCAGTCATTTTCGCAGCCACAAACGGGCGCGCTTGTCCTTGGACGGGCGGCCAGTGGTTTTGCATGGGGTCAACGGGGCAGGAAAGACCAATATTCTGGAAGCCGTTTCGATGTTTTCGCCGGGGCGCGGGCTGCGTCGGGCGACGATGGATGAAATGATCCGGCGACCAGAGCAGGTGGGCTGGAAGATCTCCGGTGTCCTGCAGAGCCTTGGTCAGATGCACGAGGTCGAAACATGGGTGGAGCCCGGTCAGGGGCGCCAGGTGCGGATCGACGGTAAGGTTGCGACGCAGGTCACCCTGGGACGGATCACGCGTGTGGTTTGGCTGGTTCCGGTGATGGACAGGCTTTGGGTTGAAGGGGCTGAAGGGCGGCGGCGGTTCCTGGACCGGTTGACCCTGAGTTTCACTCCGTCCCATGCGGATGCGGTTTTGAATTATGAGAAAGCGATGCGTGAACGGAACCGGTTGCTGAAGGACGGGCAGCGGGACCCCCATTGGTACCGTGCGATTGAAATGCAGATGGCCATGTCTGGTACGGAAATCCATGCAAACCGTTTGAAGGCAATTGCCCTTTTGCAAGATGCGCAAGCCAGTGCCGAAACTGAATTCCCTGCAGCGGACCTTTCTTTGGTGCAGGCGGATGAGGTGCTGGCCCCTGCAACGGAAGACGAATTGGCCACGGCATTGGCTGAAAGCCGTCCGCGCGATCTGGCGGCAGGCCGCACCCTGGTGGGGCCGCATCGTTCGGATTTGGGAGCTATTTATACGGCCAAAGATGTGCCGGCCCGTGATTGCTCTACCGGGGAACAGAAGGCGCTTCTTGTGTCGCTGATCCTTGCCAATGGGCGGGCGCTGGCCCGCGATTTCGGGGCCGCTCCGATTTACCTTCTGGATGAGGTGGCCGCACATCTGGATGCGGGGCGGCGTGCGGCTCTCTATGATGAGATTTGCGCCCTTGGGGCGCAGGCATTCATGACCGGCACCGGGCCGGAGTTGTTTGCAGAACTGGGTCACCGCGCCGCGCATTTCCAGGTGAGCGATGAAGGCGGGACCTCAACCATTTCGGAAGGAGCGCCATGAAACAGAACCGTGTGACGCTGATTACGTTGGGCGTTGAGAGTATCGAACGGTCTTGTGCCTATTATCAGGCGCTGGGGTGGGAGCCCTCAGCGGTGCTGCCAGAGGTGGCTTTTTTCGACATGAACGGGATGAAATTCGGGTTTTTCACCCTGGAGGGGCTGGCCAAGGAAACCGGGCGATCAAAAGATGTGTTGAAAACCGGGGCGATGACGCTGGCGCAAAACTACCCCGGAGAGGCCGAGGTGGATGCTGCTTTTGCCAAGGCAATTGCTGCGGGCGGCACGGCGGTGACGCAGCCCACGAAAACCGATTGGGGTGGCTATTCCAGCTATGTTGCAGACCCGGACGGTCATTTGTGGGAGTTCGCCTTCAACCCGTTTTGGGAGCTGGATGAAGACGGGCATCTGCTCTGATCTTGCTGCCGGGGCGCGCATATCCCGGGCTTTGGTTGCCTGCCGTAAAAGGGAGGGTGAATTGACACCAAATCTTGTGTCGGATAGGTGACATTACCCTCGAAAACCTCTATGTTTTGGGGACAGAATTACAGGAAGGCCCACATGGCTGATGACGCGCAAAATGGTGCCGAGTACGGCGCCGAATCCATTAAAGTTCTCAAAGGCTTGGAGGCTGTTCGCAAGCGCCCCGGCATGTATATCGGGGACACCGACGATGGGTCCGGTCTGCACCACATGGTATATGAGGTTGTCGACAACGGGATCGACGAGGCGCTGGCAGGTCATGCGGACGCGGTAACGGTTACGATTCACGCGGACAATTCGGTTTCCGTTTCAGATAACGGGCGTGGCATTCCGGTGGATATCCACCCGGAAGAGGGCGTGTCGGCGGCTGAGGTGATCATGACCCAGCTGCATGCAGGCGGCAAGTTCGACTCGAACTCTTATAAGGTGTCGGGTGGTCTGCACGGCGTGGGGGTTTCGGTTGTGAACGCCCTGTCCGACTGGTTGGAATTGCGCATCTGGCGCGACGGGAAAGAACATGTGGCCCGCTTTGAACGCGGCGAAACCGCTGAGCATCTGCGCGTTGTGGGGGAGTGTGGTGACCGCACCGGGACCGAAGTGCGTTTCCTAGCATCGACGGACACGTTCTCGAACCTGGATTACCAGTTCAAGACATTGGAAAATCGCCTGCGGGAACTCAGCTTTCTGAACTCGGGCGTGCGCATCATTATCGAAGACGAGCGTCCCGCTGAAAAACTGCATTCGGAAATGCATTACGATGGTGGCGTGAAAGAGTTCGTGAAATATCTGGATCGTCACAAGACCCCCCTGATGGAAGAGCCGATTTTTGTAACCGGCGAAAAAGACGGGATTGGTGTCGAGGTGGCGATGTGGTGGAACGATGGCTACCACGAAAACGTGCTGCCCTTTACCAACAACATCCCGCAGCGGGACGGGGGCACCCACCTGGCCGGTTTCCGGGGTGCGCTGACCCGGACGCTCAACCTCTATGCCAACTCAACCGGGTTGGCGAAAAAGGAGAAGGTGAACTTTACCGGCGATGATGCACGTGAAGGCCTGACCTGCGTGTTGTCGGTCAAGGTGCCGGACCCGAAATTCAGCTCGCAGACCAAGGACAAGCTGGTCTCAAGCGAAGTGCGCCCGGCGGTCGAAGGGTTGATGAACGAAAAACTGCAGGAGTGGTTCGACGAAAACCCGCAGATTGCCAAGATGATTGTCGGTAAGATCGTCGAGGCCGCACTGGCACGCGAAGCGGCCCGCAAGGCGCGCGAAATGACCCGCAAGAAATCGTCGCTTGATGTGGCCTCGTTGCCGGGCAAGCTGGCCGATTGTCAGGAAAAAGATCCGGCCAAACGCGAACTCTTCCTTGTCGAGGGGGATTCGGCAGGTGGTTCTGCCAAACAGGGGCGGTCGCGCCACGATCAGGCCGTGTTGCCGCTGCGAGGCAAGATTTTGAACGTGGAACGCGCCCGGTTTGACCGGATGCTGTCCAGTCAGGAAATCGGCACGCTGATTACCGCTCTTGGCACCGGGATCGGTCGTGATGAATTCGACATTTCCAAACTGCGGTACCACAAGATCGTCATCATGACCGATGCGGATGTGGATGGGGCGCATATCCGAACCCTGCTGCTGACCTTCTTCTTCCGGCAAATGCCGGAGTTGATCGAAGGGGGCTATCTCTACATCGCGCAGCCGCCGCTTTATAAAGTGTCGCGCGGCAAGTCCGAGGTTTATGTGAAAGATCAGGTTGCGCTTGAGGATTACCTTGTCGGACAGGGGATTGAAGGCACCGTTCTGCGTCTTCCCTCGGGTGAGGAAATTGCCGGTGCGGATCTGGCCCGCGTGGTCGACGGTGCGCGCAATTTCAAACGTATTCTGGACGCGTTCCCAACGCATTACCCGCGCAACATCCTGGAACAGGCCGCCCTTTCCGGGGCGTTTGATCCGGGGCGGGCTGATGCGGATCTGCAGCGTGTGGCGGATGATGTGGCGGCGCGCCTGGATAAGGTGGCCGTGGAATATGAGCGCGGATGGCAGGGTCGGATCACACAGGATCACGGCATCCGTCTGGCCCGTGTGCTGCGTGGGGTCGAGGAGATTCGCACGCTGGATGGGGCCGTTCTGCGCTCGGGGGAAGCTCGCCGCCTGTCCGAAGTGTCGATGGAGACGCGGGATATTTACAGGGACAGTGCCAAACTGTCGCGCAAAGAGCGTGAAATTCAGGTGCAGGGCCCCATTGACCTTTTGAATGCCATCCTGGCGGAAGGTGAAAAAGGCCTGACATTGCAGCGATACAAAGGTCTGGGCGAAATGAACCCGGATCAGCTTTGGGAAACCACGCTGGACCACGAAGCGCGTACCTTGTTGCAGGTGAAGGTGGATGATCTGTCGGAAGCGGACGACATTTTCACCAAACTGATGGGCGATGTGGTTGAGCCGCGTCGTGAATTTATCCAGCAAAACGCCCTATCGGTGGAAAACCTCGACTTCTGACCCTGAGTAGGATGCCCCATAATCGTCCGCGACACCTTTAGGTGTTCGCGAACGATTCATGAGATGTGTCTTGATTTGTGTCTGGGCTGCTTTTTCGGCACCCGCTGATCCTGAAGGTGATCAAAGCGCGTGTTCACTGAAATGTGACTGCCTTTGCTCTTGTGTTTCCCCCATGGGAACCCTGCATCCGTGAACCCGGGTGCACCCGTTGGGCACCCCAAGCTTAGCAAGGGGCGGATACGTATATGAAGACAAAGTTATGGGTTGCCATCATCATGGTTGCTCTTGCGTTTGGGGTTGTCCTGATGAAGGGCCGAACTCAGGAGGACCCGGTCTCAGCAGCGGAAATAGAAGATGGCGCGCCTATGGTTGCCGTGAAGTTGCCGGCGCAGCTGAGTGGTGAAGCCGTGATGGGGAAACGCGCATTTGATGCTGTTTGCGTCGATTGCCATGGCGCCAATGCCGCGGGTCAACAGGGGGTTGCTCCGCCTTTGGTGCACAAGATCTATGAGCCTGGCCACCATGCGGATATGGCGTTTGTTCTGGCGGTGCAGCGGGGTGTGAAAGCCCATCACTGGCCGTTTGGCGACATGCCGCCGGTCAAAGGCTTGACCCGTGCGGATGTTGTGAACATCATCGCCTATGTAAGAGAGTTGCAGCAAGAGAACGGGATCAACTGAACAGTGTCTTGGGACAGTCGCAAATGGGTCGGGTATCTGCTCGTGGCGGTCGGCGTTTTCGCCACCAGCCTGCTTCTGTCCGGTGGGGCGGCTGAGGCCCATGGCAAACATCAATCCTCCATGAACTCTGCCCAGGCCCAATTCCAGCCTATGCAACTTGGTGCCGAGCCTGCCAACCATCAGGATCATTGCCTTGGAGGGGCGTTTTGCTCTGGCCCGGCGATGATTGTGCATTTTCTATCCTATCCGGTCCCAATGGCGCGCAGTGAACGCTATGCACGGTCGTCCGAAATTGCCTGCCTGCCGATCGCGTCGAGTTTTGATCCTCCGCCTCCCCGCCTCCTGAGCTGATCCGTATTCACACACGCCAACAGGCGTGAGGGCACACTCAGACAGGATACTCCAATGAAAACCAAAAATCTGATCAAGGGCGCGGTGGTTGCGTCCGTTCTGGCCATGGCTGGCCAAACCGTCTTTGCGCATGGGGGCGCGACCGGCGTCGTCAAGGAACGCATGGACGGTATGAGCGTCATGAAAGACGCGATGAAAGTGCTGACCCCGATGATGCGTGGGGAGGCAGAGTATGATGCCAGCGTCGTGCGTGCGCGCGCCGAGGATATCAGCCGCCACGCCGGTGAAGCATTGACCAGGCTTTTTCCGGAAGGAAGCACGGACAAGGCGTCAGAAGCAAAGCCAGAGATCTGGCAGAACTGGGAGAGCTTTGCTGGCCTGGCCGATCAGCTGCGCCTGGCGGCGGATGGGTTGGTGGCCGCCTCTGAAAACGGGGTGATGATGGCAGGTGACATGCCCGCGGCCGGTAGCATGATGAGCGGTCAAAGCGGCGCGATGATGGGCGGCATGATGGGGTCTGGCTCTGACGGTGCCATGATGGACCTGTCGCAGATGCCCGCAGACGGTGTTTTCGCCATGATGGGGCAAGTCTGCGCCGCCTGCCACACCCGTTTCAGGGTCGAGAAATAGGCAGGGCCGATGCGCATGTATATTCGTTTCGGGCTGGCTGGGGCGGTCACCGCCTCGGCCACTCTTCTTGGGGTGATGGCCTGGCCAATCGGCCAGCCGCTCATCCCCATCGCCCTTGAAGGAAGTGTTGAACGCGGCGCCTATCTGGCCCGCGCCTCCGGCTGCATTGCCTGTCACACTGATGTTGCGGGTGGTGGCGCCCCGCTGGCCGGGGGGCTGGCGTTGCAGACCCCTTTTGGCACGCTTTATTCCCCCAATCTGACCACCGATTTTGAGCACGGGATCGGCAGTTGGAGCCAGGAACAGTTTGCCCGCGCCGTGCGGGAAGGTGTCTCTCCTGACGGTCAGGCCTATTATCCTGCGTTTCCATATTCGTTCTATGCGAATTTTTCGGATCAGGAGATCGCGGACCTCTGGGCGGCGTTTCAGACGGTGCCCGCGGTGAAAACGCCGTCCCGCCCGCCGGAGATGAGCTTTCCCTTCAACCAACGCTGGGGGCTGAAGCTTTGGCGCGCCGCCTATCTTGATCCTCCCCGAACGGACCCCGTGCCCGGCAAAGGCGATGTCTGGAACCGGGGCCGCGAACTGGTTGAGGGGGCCACACATTGTGCGGCGTGCCATACGGGGCGTAACCTTGCGGGTGCCCGCAACTCCGATACTGAGCACTTTCAGGGCAGTGATGCCTTACCGGGTGGCGAAAAAGCCCCGCCGATTGACCATGTTACCCTGAGCAGGGAAGGATGGGATGTGGCCAGTGTCGCCTATGCTCTGCGCACGGGCATTATGCCCGATGGTGACGCCTTTGGCGGGTCGATGGGAGAGGTCGTGCTTTATGGCACCCGTTTCCTGACCGAGGCAGACCGAACTGCAATTGCAACATATCTGATGGATGAACATGAGGGTGGATGAGAATATGACCCCAAACCCAAAGAACCCGATGCCAAAGGGGCCTGTGATCAACAGGCGCAGCTTCCTGGTCGGATCCGCTGCACTTGCAATGGTGCCCGCACATGCACGGGCAGAGGTGGTCCCCCGGCTGGTTGCACGTCCCGGCATGGCGCGTTTGCTGCCGGATGATTATCCTGAAACGCCGATCTGGGGATATGAGGGGGGCGTTCCCGGCCCTGAGTTGCGCCTCAAACAGGGCGCGCGACTGGTGCGGCAACTGGTGAATGAGCTTCCTCAGGCGACGTCAGTGCATTGGCATGGGGTGCGGGTGCCGAACGCGATGGATGGAGTTCCCGGCATGACACAGCAGGCTGTCGCCCCGGGGGATACGTTCACCTATGATTTCACACCGCCCGACGCGGGCACGTTCTGGTATCACTCGCATAACCAATCCACCGAACAGATTGCGCGGGGCCTTTACGGGGTGCTGATCGTCGATGAAGTCGACCCTCTGGACGTGGACCATGATATCACGGTGGTTCTGGATGACTGGAGGTTGAGTGAAACAGGTGCCATCACGGATGATTTTGACCGGATGCACGATTGGACACATGCGGGCCGGATCGGAAATTTCCCCACTGCGACACTGTCGCCTCAGCTGTCGCAGCTCCGCCAGCATGACAGGCTGAGGATCAGGCTTGTCAACACGGCAGTGGACCGGATCATGGTGGTTGGATTGCACGGAATGACCGGGGCGATTGTGGCTCTGGACGGGATGCCGCTGAAAACCCCTGAACAGACCGACCATGTGATCCTCGGGCCTGCACAACGGGCCGATTTCATCACCGATGTGACGGCCGAGGTGGGGGAGCAGGTCATTCTTGCGCTGCATGAAGGAGAGGACGCCACCGTTCTGTCCCACTTCGACGTGATTGCGGGTGGAGCATCTGTGGCGCGCGGGGCCATTGATCCCCTTCCAGCGAACCCGCTTGCTCCCCTTACATCAGCTGAGGGGGCCGCGCAGGCCCGCCTGATCATGGAAGGTGGCGCAATGGGGCGGCTCCGGCAAGGGATCTGGAAAGGGGATGTCCTGTCCATCCGTGACCTTGTGGCCGAAGGGCAGGTCTGGACCTTCAACGGCGTGGCCGGATTGCCGGAGGTGCCTTTGATCGAAGTGTCGGCAGGAGAGATTGTCGAGATCCCGATGCAGAACGAGACAGCCTTTCCCCATGCCATGCATTTGCATGGGCACCATTTTCAGGAACGGCTGGCGGATGGCACATTTGGTCCACTACGTGACACCCTTTTGCTCGGGCGCGGAGAAACGCGCAGCATTGTTTTTCGGGCCGATAATCCGGGGGACTGGCTTTTGCATTGCCATATGCTGTCGCATCAAAAGGCAGGCATGAAGACCTGGATCCGGGTGGTGTCATGAAAAAGCTTGTCTTTCTGGCACTTGCCGCAGCCGCGCTGGGTGGTCTCGGGGTTCTTACATTTCTGACGGATACCCCGGATGCGCAGGCAGGCCCGCCCCGGCAGCCCGCCGGTTCGGATATTGCAGCGGGTAAGGTGCTTTATGCGGATGTCTGTGCCTCCTGCCATGGGGCCGAATTGCAAGGCCAGCCCAACTGGCGTGGTCAGAACGAGGATGGCACCATGCCAGCCCCCCCTCATGATGAGACGGGGCATACATGGCATCACGGGGATGCGCTGTTATTTGACTATACCAAGCAGGGCGGGCAGGCCGCTTTGGCGGCGCGGGGGGTCTCAGGATTTGCCAGCGGGATGCCGGGGTTTGGTGAAAACCTCAGCGATCAGCAGATCTGGGACATCCTGGCCTTTATCAAATCCACCTGGCCAGAACGCATTCGCGACATGCAGGCCACCCGCACCGAGGCAGAACAGGCACAAACTGGATTGTGACCCCCTGACCAGACCAGTTTTAACACCTGCGCAGGCCGGTGCCTGAGAGGTCGATCGCAATCACACCACCTGCGACAGCAAACAAAGGAAAAGACATGACCAAACCCAATCTGAACCGCCGCCTGTTTGTGGCCGGGCTCGCCGCATCCGGCGCCAGTCTGGCTGTGCCGGCTCAGGCAACCTCCCATCCGTTGATCGAGGTGCTGAAAGACCCGGAATGTGGATGTTGTGGCAACTGGATTGCCATTATGAAGCGCGAGGGGTTCGACGTGGATGTGCAGGACATATCCTGGGCGGCATTGTCGCGCTACAAGGAAACAAATGGCATCCCGGATGAGATGGCCTCGTGCCACACCGGTCTGGTCGAGGGATATGTCATCGAGGGGCATGTTCCGGCTGCAGATATTCGCCGTCTTCTGTCCGAGCGTCCTGATGCTGTTGGCCTGTCTGCGCCCGGAATGCCCTATGGGTCGCCGGGGATGGGGCCTGAGAGTGAGCGGGATGCCTACTCGATCCATCTGATCCGAAAAGATGGCAGCACAGAGCTGTTCACCCATTACCCGGCGGGCGGATCCTGAGGGCAGGGGCAGTTGTCGCGCAGGAAAAATATTGCGCAGCACTTGACCCTCCCCTTACTGGAACCCCCATCTGGGTATCAAAACATCGAGTCGCGGAGGACACCATGTCTGATCAATCCCATTTCCGGCTGTTCGTAGAGGGCATGTCCTGCGCGAGCTGTGTCGGGCGCGTGGAAAAAGCCCTGAAGGCGGTTCCCGGCGTCGAGGGTGCCACTGTGAATCTGGCAAGCGAAAGTGTTGAGCTTGCGTTTTCCGAACCCGCCACTTTGCCTGCGCTGACGGATGCGCTGGAGCAGGCAGGCTATCCGGCGCGACAGGCAGAGGTCACGCTGGAGGTTGAAGCGATGACCTGTGCCAGCTGCGTTGGTCGTGTGGAACGCGTCCTGTCTGCAACGCCCGGCGTGCTGAGCGCGCAGGTCAACCTGTCAACTGAGACGGCTCAGCTGCGTTATCTTGAAGGGGTTGTCGCCCCCGCCGATCTGGCACGGGTGGCGACCAAACTGGGCTATCCGGCCAGGGTCAAAACCGGCAGCGCCCCGGAAAACGAGAATCGGAAACACGCGGAAATTGCCCATCTGGGGCGCATCACGCTGTTGGCCGCGGTGCTGACCTTGCCGGTCTTTGTGCTGGAAATGGGCGGTCACCTGTTTCCCGCGATGCATATGTGGGTCCAAAACAGCATGGGCGCGCAGACCAGCCTGCTTGTGCAATTTGTGCTGACCACCATCGTGCTGTTTGGCCCCGGCCTGCGGTTCTACACCAAGGGGTTCCCGCTGTTGTTCAAGGGGGCGCCTGACATGAACTCTCTGGTCGCGCTGGGAACGTCGGCGGCCTATGGGTTTTCACTTGTGTCCACCTTCGCGCCGGGTCTGTTGCCGGACGGCACCGCCAATGTCTATTTCGAGGCCGCCGCGGTCATCGTGGTGCTGATCCTTCTGGGCAGGTGGCTCGAGGCGCGGGCCAAGGGCCGCACGGGGGAGGCCATTCGCAAACTGGTTGGCCTTCAGCCCAAGTCGGCGCGGGTTGAGCGGGGCGATGATGTGACCGAGGTGCCGATTGACACCATTGTGGTCGGGGATGTGATACATGTGCGCCCCGGTGAAAAGATCGCGGTGGACGGAGAGGTTCTGTCGGGCCGCTCCTATGTCGATGAGAGCATGATCACCGGCGAGCCGGTCCCGGTCGAAAAATCCACAGGTGACGAGCTTGTCGGGGCGACCGTGAATGGCACCGGCGCCTTGCGGTTTCGGGCCACCAAGGTTGGGGCCGACACCATGCTGGCGCAGATCATCCAGATGGTCGAACAGGCGCAGGGGGCCAAGCTGCCGATCCAGGGGCTTGTGGACAGGATTACCGCCTGGTTTGTTCCCGCCGTCATGGCGTTGGCTGCGCTGACAATTGTGACCTGGCTTGTGTTTGGCCCTGATCCCGCGCTGAGTTTTGCGCTGGTCTCCGGGGTGGCGGTGCTGATCATCGCCTGCCCGTGCGCAATGGGTCTCGCTACTCCGACCTCAATCATGGTTGGCACCGGTCGGGCGGCTGAACTGGGCGTCCTGTTTCGAAAGGGGGATGCGCTTCAGTTGCTGGGGGAAACGCAGGTTGTTGCGCTGGACAAAACCGGGACGTTGACCGCAGGCCGGCCCGAGCTGACGGATCTGGCCGTGGCAGATGGGTTTGAGCGCGACCACGTGTTGCGCCTGGTTGCCGCCGTCGAAGCGGGGTCGGAACATCCGATTGCCGAGGCCATTTTGCGGGCCGCCGAAGATCGGTCACTGACCCTTCCCGAGGTTCAGGAGTTTGCCTCCATCACGGGGTATGGTGTTTCGGCAATGGTTGAAGGGCAGAAAATCCTGATTGGGGCCGACCGGCTGATGGCCCGGGAAGGGATTGCGCTGGGGGATCTTGGAAGGATCGGTGATGAGCTGGGCCGGCAGGGCTGCACACCGCTTTATGCCGCGATCGGGGGCAAGATTGCAGCGGCCATTGCCGTGGCGGACCCGATCAAGCCAACCACATCCCTCGCCATTTCTGCGCTGCATGATCTGGGTCTCAAGGTGGCGATGATCACCGGGGACAATCAGGGCACGGCCGATGCCATTGCACGCGAGTTGGGGATTGATCACGTTGTTGCGGAAGTGTTGCCCGAGGGCAAGGTGGATGCGCTGAACAACCTTCGAACTGAGGGCAAGCTGGCTTTTGTCGGGGATGGAATCAACGATGCGCCCGCGCTTGCGGTTGCGGATGTAGGGATTGCGATTGGCACCGGGACCGACGTGGCCATCGAGGCTGCGGATGTGGTGCTGATGTCCGGGGATCTTGTCGGGGTGGTCAATGCCTTTGACATTTCGGCGCGAACCATGCGCAATATCCGTCAGAATCTGTTCTGGGCCTTTGGCTATAACACGCTTTTGATCCCAGTGGCGGCAGGTGTGCTTTATCCTGCGTTTGGGGTGCTTTTGTCGCCGGTTCTGGCCGCAGGCGCCATGGCCTTGTCCAGCGTGTTCGTCTTGTCCAATGCGTTGCGGTTGCGTTGGGTGCGCCCGGTTATCAGCGTCCCGACAGCGCGTCAGGCGCCCACCGGAACCCCTCTGAAACCTGCTATGATTAGCGGAACGGGAGAAGTATGATGAACCTGAATATCGGGGATGTTTCCAAACGCACCGGGCTGCGTGCGAAGACCATCCGCTATTACGAAGATATCGGTCTGGTCAAACCCCTCAGAGATACCAACGACTACCGGGTTTTCCGTGAAACCGATCTGCACAAGCTGATCTTTCTCAGCCGTGCCCGTGCGCTTGGCTTCACGATCGACGATTGCCGGAACCTGCTTGCTCTTTACGAAGATGAAGGGCGTGCCAGTGCGGATGTTATGGCGATCACCCGCAAGCACCTTGCGGAGATCGAGGCCAAGATCAACGATCTGCAGGCGATGCATGCAACGCTGACCCACCTGACCCGCGAATGTGCCGGGGACCATCGCCCCGATTGCCCCATTCTCGAAGGTCTCAGTGGTGAAAACTCTCATTGACGGGGGTGCCTTTCGAAAGGAAGGTTGTCCCGAGCGCCTGCGCCACCTGAGGCAGGGACAAGCTGAAACGCCGTGAGAGATATCACAGTTATCGGCGTTTCGGTCTGTCGTTTGGGGGATCGCGTCTCTTGGATCTGGCAGGCATTTGCTGGTGCGCCTGTCCGGCTGCGGGCGGGGTAATTGTTCCCAATCACGGAGAAGCACATGTCTGGACATGGTTATGACACGGGGCGCCTCAATCTGCCTTTCGTTGGAATCGCCACTTTTGGCAAGAAACCCTATGTTGAGAACTGGGATCAGATTGACGCGGATGTGGCAATCCTCGGTGCCCCGTTTGATTTTGGCTGCCAGTTTCGCTCGGGCGCCCGGTTCGGTCCGCGGTCCGTGCGCGAGGCCTCGACACTGTTCAGTTTTGGCCATGCGGGGGCCTATGATCACGAAGATGACGCGACCTATCTGGGTGAGGATGTGCGCATTGTCGATCTGGGGGATGCCGACATCATCCACACCAAGACCGAGGAAAGCCATGCGAGCATCGAATATGGTGTGAAAAAGATCCTCGCTGCCGGGGCACTGCCGGTGATCATTGGCGGCGACCACTCGATCAATATTCCCTGTATCAATGCCTTTCGGGACAATTGTGCCGAACAGGGGCCGATCCATGTGGTGCAGATCGACGCTCATCTGGACTTTGTTGATAACCGCAAGGGGGTGACGGATGGCCATGGCAACCCAATGCGCCGGGCCATTGAAAAGGACTATGTCTGCGGCATGACCCAGCTGGGCATTCGCAATGTGTCCTCCACCGCCAAGGAAGGGTATGAAGATGCGCGCGCGCGTGGGTCGGATATCCTGTCCGTGCGGCAGGTGCGGGCGCTGGGCACCGCGGGGGTGCTGGACCGTATTCCGAAAGGCGCCCGCTATTATGTCACGATCGACATTGACGCGTTCTGCCCCTCCATCGCGCCGGGTACGGGCACGCCTTCGCATGGTGGCTTTCTCTATTACGATGTGCTGGAAATCCTGCAGGGGCTGGCCAAACGCGGGGATGTCGTGGGGATTGACCTTGTCGAAGTGGCCCCCGCTTATGACCCATCGGAAAGCACGCAGATCCTTGCAGCACAGCTCCTGCTCAACTTCATCGGGTTCATTTTCCATAACAAACCCGGATAACATCGCGGCCCAGCCCAAAGTGAGGGCAGAATTCGGATCTCTCGGGGCCTGGTGGGGGCAGTATTTTGTTGACTCGGCGGCCCACTAGAACTTAAACGCCGATCAGCTTTCTCGTGAAAGCGCAAACTGGAGTTTCATCGAGATGAAGTGGTTTCGTCTGCGCAATGCCGGACAGATTGAACCCGCGTAGTCCTGCGCGGCTTGAATGCCGTGCGCCTGATCTCCTCTTTTCCCAGACATTCTGAAAAGGCTTGTTCCCATGTCCGATGAACAACCCCTTTCCCATTCCATCTACGGTATTGACCGTTGGAGCAAAGACCTTCTTTCGGTGTTGCCGAACGGGGATGTGGCGCTGTGTGATCCTGCCCACCCGGAGGCGGCCCCCGTCAGCCTGCCGCAGATCCTTGAAGACCTGCACGAGCGGGGCATTGCAAGCCCGCTGGTTTTGCGGGTGAAGAGCTTTCTCGAGGCGGAAATCCAGCACCTCAATGATAGCTTTGCCCAGGCCATCGCCAAGACCGGGTATCGTGCCCCTTATCGCGGCGTGTTCCCGATCAAGGTCAACCAACAGGCCCAAGTGGTGGACCGGATTGTGGAGTTTGGTCGCCAGTATGAATACGGGCTGGAAGCGGGGTCGAAACCCGAACTGGTCATCGCGCTGGCCCATCGCCTGTCGAAGGACGCGCTGATTGTCTGCAACGGTGTCAAGGATGTGGAATTTGTGCGTCTGGCGATCCTGTCGCGGCGGCTGGGTTTCAATACCGTGATCGTGCTTGAAAGTCCGAAAGAGGCCGAGATTGTTATTGAAACCGCGCGTGAGCTGGGGGTCGATCCATTGCTGGGCGTGCGGGTCAAACTGACCAATCAGATCAGCGGCAAATGGCAAAGCAGCTCAGGGGACCGTTCCGCCTTCGGGATGAATACCGATCAGCTGTTGCGGGTGGTCGATCGTTTGCGTGACGAGGGGCTGTTGCATTGCCTCAAGCTCCAGCATTCCCATCTGGGCAGCCAGGTGCCGGACGTGAATGATGTGCGCCGCGCCGTGACCGAAGCTTGCCGCTATTTCACCGAACTGACCCGCGAAGGTGTGCCGCTCACCCATCTGGATCTGGGTGGCGGTCTGGGGGTCGACTATACCGGCGAACAGCGGGCAACCGAGAATTCTGTCAACTACACGATGGCGGAATATTGCGCCAACGTGGTTGAAACCGTGGCTTATGCGATGGACGAAGCGGGGGTGGAGCATCCGGTTCTGGTGACCGAAAGCGGGCGCGCTGTGTCGGCCACCTCGTCGATGCTGATTTTCGATGTGCTGGAAAGCACGCTTTATGATGCCCCGGACGCGCCTGAGCTTGAGCCTGATGATCACCATCTTCTCAAGGATTTGCAGGCGGTTTCCGGATATCTGGTGCCCGAGCGGGTTCAGGAGTGTTGGAATGACGCCCTGTTTTACCGGGGCGAGCTGCGCGCGCTGTTCCGGCGGGGCTATGTGGATCTGCGCCAGATGGCGCGGGGCGAACGGATTTATCTGAACCTGATGGCGCGGATCAAGGAAATCGCCCATGAAAGCCCGCAAAGCGGTGAACTGGACAAGGAACTGCAGAAGATCGCGGATGTGTATCACTGCAATTTCTCGCTGTTCCAGTCTCTGCCGGATGTGTGGGCGATTGATCAGCTGCACCCGATTGTGCCGCTGCAGATGCTGGATCAGACCCCGGATCGCCGCGCGGTTCTGTCTGACATCACCTGTGACAGCGATGGCAAGATGGACCAGTTCATTCTGGCGGGCGAAATTGCCCCCTCCCTGCCGGTGCATTCGCTGCCCGAGGACAAGCCCTATTATCTGGGTGTGTTTTTCGTTGGGGCCTATCAGGAAACGCTGGGGGATCTGCACAACCTGTTTGGCGATACCAATGTGGTGACAATTGACCTGCGCGCCGATGGCGGGTTTGATCTTTTGCATGAGCAGGAAGGGGACACGATCGCGCAGGTGCTGTCCTATGTCGAATATGACCCCGCAAGCTGCATCGCCACGTTCCGCAAGATGGTGGACGAGGCAATTTCCGCCGGCGGCATCACCGCCAATGAACGCAAAACCCTGATCGACGCCTATCGTGCGTCGATGAATGGCTACACTTATTTTGAATAACCACGGTCAGGAGATACCCATGGGAAAGACCCTTGTTGTAGGTGCCGGTGGCGTCAGCCATGCCGCTGTGCACAAGATGGCAATGAATGCTGATATCTTTACCGAAATCACGCTTGCCAGCCGTACCAAGTCCAAATGCGACGCCATTGCCGCCAGCGTGAAGGATCGCATGGGTGTGGAGATCAAGACCGCCCAACTGGACGCCTATAAGGTCGAAGACACCGTCAAGCTGATCCGCGAAACCGGCGCCGAGATCCTTGTGAACCTGGCCCTGCCCTATCAGGATCTGGTTCTGATGGATGCCTGCCTGGAAGCGGGCTGCCACTATCTGGACACCGCGAATTACGAGCCCGAGGACGTGGCCAAGTTCGAATATCATTGGCAATGGGCCTATCAGGACAAGTTCAAAGAGGCCGGGCTGACCGCGATCCTCGGCTCGGGCTTTGATCCGGGGGTGACCTCGGTCTTTGCGACCTGGCTGAAGAAACACAAGCTGGACACCATCCGCCAGATCGACATTCTGGACGCCAATGGCGGCTCGAACGATCAGGAATTTGCCACCAACTTCAACCCGGAGATCAACCTGCGCGAAGTGCTCGCCGAGGTGCGTCACTGGGAAGGCGGCGAATGGAAAACCAGCCCGGCCATGACCACCAAGGTCGAGTTCGACTTCCCGGCGATTGGCAACAAGAACATGTATCTGATGTATCACGAGGAGCTGGAGAGCCTGTCGACCCACTTCCCCGAGATCGAGCGTGCCCGGTTCTGGATGACCTTCGGTGACGCCTACATTATGCACGCCAAAGTGCTGGAAAATGTCGGCATGACCCGCATTGATCCGGTGATGCATGACGGTCAGGAAATCATCCCGATCCAGTTCCTGAAAACCCTGCTGCCCGATCCCGGCGATCTGGGGGCCGAGACCAAAGGCAAGGCCTGCATTGGTGACATTGCCACTGGTCAGGCCAAGGATGGGTCCGGTGAAAAGACCTATTACATCTACAATATCTGTGACCACGAAGAATGTTTCGCCGAAGTGGGCTCGCAGGCGGTGTCCTACACCACCGGTGTGCCGGCGATGATTGGGGCCGCGCAGGTGCTCAAGGGCAACTGGGTGGAACCCGGCGTGTGGAACATGGAACAGCTCGACCCGGATAATTTCATGGACATGCTGAACGACCACGGTCTGCCGTGGCAGGTCCACGAACTGGACGGCCCGGTCGAGTTCTAAAAACTGAGGGCTGCATAGACCCGCGGGGTGGCGCAATTGCGCCGCCCCATGGGGGCGGGTCGGCGCAGCCCGGCGTTGCCGCCGGGCGGGACATACAAACATGGAAGCACTCCAATGACCGAACTGATGCAAACCCAAGCCGGAGATGCAGGCGCATTCCGCGACTTCGATCTGTCGCGCGTCCCGACGCCCTGTTTCGTGGTGGACGAGGTGGCCATTGAGCGAAATCTGGCGATCCTCAAGGACGTGGCCGACCGTTCGGGGGCGCATGTCCTGAGCGCGCTGAAGGCGTTTTCCATGTTCTCTCTTGCCCCGCTGGTGCGGCAATATCTGGGGGGAACCTGCGCCAGTGGCATCTATGAGGCCCGGTTGGGGCGCGAGGAATATGGCGGTGAGGTCGCCACGTTCTGCGCAGGCTACAAGGATCAGGATATTGATGAAATCCTGTCACTCTCGGATCATATCATCTTCAACAGCCCCGCCCAGAAAGACCGGTTTTTGCAACAGGCTCAGGCGGAGGGCGTTCAGGTCGGCCTGCGCATCAACCCCGAGCATTCCGAAGGGGAAATCCCGAAATATGACCCCTGCGCGCCCTGTTCCCGGCTTGGCACGCCGGTCAGTTTGCTGACTGATGAGGTGATGCGGGGCGTAGACGGGATCCATATGCACACTTTGTGCGAGCAGGGGTTCGAACCACTTGCCCGCACCTGGGCGGCCGTCGAGGCCAAGCTGGCACCTTTCCTTGTGGATCTGAAATGGGTCAATTTTGGCGGCGGGCATCATATCACCCGCGCTGATTATGACCGGGATGCGCTGGTGGCGTTCATTCAGAACATCCGCGCCACCTATGGCATTGACGTCTACCTGGAACCTGGAGAGGCCGTGGCGTTGGATGCGGGAATTCTGGTGGGCGAGATCCTTGATCTTCCGGTCAATGACATACCGCTTGCCATCACCGACATTTCCGCAACCTGCCATATGCCGGATGTGATCGAAGCCCCCTATCGCCCGGCGCTTCTGGACGAAGCAGAGGGCGGGACGGGCCAAACCTACCGGCTTGGCGGGCCATCCTGCCTCGCGGGCGACGTGATCGGTGACTATAGCTGGGCGCAGCCGCTTGAAATCGGACAACGCTTTGCCTTTCTCGATCAGGCCCATTATTCGATGGTGAAAACCAACACGTTCAATGGCGTGCCCCTGCCGGGCATCGCGCTGTGGAACAGTAAAACCGATCAGCTGACCATGGTGAAAAGCTTCACCTATGAGGATTTCAAGGAGCGTCTGTCATGACTGTTTTTCTCGACAGTGAACTGAGTGAAACCGAACGCAGTGAGGCTGCGCGGTTTCATGTGATCCCGGTTCCGCTGGAACGTACGGTATCGTATGGTTCCGGCACCCAGGCGGGACCGGCCGCAATCCTTGATGCGTCAAACGAATTGGAACGCCTGTGCAATGGTAAAGAACCCTGCGCCGAGGGGATCTTTACCCATGCCCCGGTTGACTGTGACGGTCCCTTGCCCGAGGTGATGGAGCGGATCGCCGGTGAAACCGAAGCCGTGGTGAAAGCCGGGAAACTGCCGGTCACACTGGGTGGGGAACATTCGCTCAGCTATGGGGCCGTCATGGGCGTGGCCCGCGCATTGGGCCAGCCGATTGGTGTGGTGCAGGTGGATGCCCATGCGGATCTGCGCGTGGCGTATCAGGGCGAAAAGCACTCCCATGCCTCGGTCATGCATCTGTTGTCCGAAGAGGGGATCCGTCTTGCCCAATTCGGTGTGCGCGCGCTGTGCCCGCAAGAGGCCGAAAGCCGGATTGCCAACAACGTGTTTCACGTGGATGCCGAGGATCTGGTCACGGGCAATATCCTTGCCGTGGATCTGCCGGAGGATTTCCCCGAACTGGTTTATGTGAGTTTTGATGTGGACGGGCTGGATCCCAGCCAGATGCCCGCCACCGGAACACCTGTGCCCGGAGGTTTGGGGTTTTATCAGGCCCTGCGACTGGTGGAGCACGCATTGAAAGGCCGCCGCTGTGTTGGGATGGACGTGGTGGAGCTTGCCCCCAACGGGCAGGACGCCTGGGATTTCACCGCGGCGCAGATCACCTATCGGTTGATGGCCGCCTGTTGAGCTGAGACAGGGGGGCAGACTGGCAGGTGGCGCGGCACCTCACCCATCTGTCTGACCAAGTCAGGGACCACCGCCTCACGCCAATAGATGTCTGTCTGTTGGCGGGGCGGGCAGACTGTCGGTGCCGGCTCCTCGCGCGCGAGAGCCGTGATGTTGTGCTGGCAGTTTTCTGACCGAACCGGAATGAGCTGCTTGCAATTCGAAAACCTCTTTCCTAAACCTTAGGCACGCAGGGGAGTCCCGCCTAGGGGACTGAGAGGCTGACAGGGGACGTTCCAAAGTGGACACCCCCGGTGACGCGACCCTTTGAACCTGACCCAGTTGACACTGGCGTAGGAAGCTAGGCGCGACCCGGGGGGCATCCCCCTTGCGACAGCCGACCACGGGGGCGATCCGTCCCCGGCTCCCTCCCCAAGCTCACTGGTGTCTTTTTAAGTCGCAAGCTTGAGGAGCGCCAAAATGAACGTCCCGAACCCGAAAATCACCACCGGTGGCCTGCCCGCCTCCCGCAAGATCCATGTCGCGGGGACCCTGCACCCCGATGTGCGCGTGCCGATGCGTGAGATTTCCGTGCACCCCACAGCAGGCGAGCCACCCCTGCCAGTCTATGACAGCTCCGGGCCTTACACCGACCCTGACGTGGTCACCGATATCAAACAGGGCCTCGCCCCGCTGCGCCGGGCCTGGATCCTGGCGCGCGGCGATGTGGAAGAATACGACGGGCGCGAGATCAAGCCTGAGGACAACGGCTTTGTTGAAGGCGACAAACTGACCCCGGAATTCCCGGTCAAACCCCGCCCGCTGCGCGCCAAACCGGGCCGCGCGGTCACACAGCTCGCTTATGCGCGCGCCGGGATCATCACACCCGAAATGGAGTTTATCGCCATCCGCGAAAACCAGCTGCGCGAGCTTGCGCCCTGTCATGCTCAAGGTCAGGGCCAGCCGCGCGATGGCAATGATTGGGGCGCAAATATCCCCGACTACGTGACGCCGGAATTCGTGCGTGATGAGGTGGCGGCAGGCCGCGCCATCATCCCCGCAAATATCAACCACCCCGAAAGCGAACCGATGATCATCGGCCGCAATTTCCTGGTCAAGATCAATGCCAATATGGGCACCTCCGCCGTCACCTCTTCGATGGAAGAGGAAGTCGACAAGATGGTCTGGTCGATCCGCTGGGGCGCGGACACGGTGATGGACCTGTCGACGGGGCGCAATATCCACAACACCCGCGAATGGATCGTGCGCAACAGCCCCGTGCCGATCGGCACCGTGCCGATGTATCAAGCGCTGGAAAAGGTCAACGGTATTGCCGAGGACCTGACCTGGGAGGTGTTTCGCGACACGCTCATTGAACAGGCCGAACAGGGGGTGGATTATTTCACCATCCACGCCGGCGTGCGCCTGCACATGGTGCCGATGACCGCGAACCGCGTGACGGGCATTGTCTCGCGCGGCGGGTCGATCATGGCGAAATGGTGCCTGCATCATCACCGCGAAAGCTTCCTTTACGAGCATTTCGACGAGATCTGCGATATCTGTCGCCAGTATGACGTGGCCTTCAGCTTGGGTGATGGTCTGCGCCCCGGCTCCATTGCGGATGCCAATGATGAAGCGCAGTTTGCCGAGCTGGAAACGCTGGGTGAGTTGACCAAAATCGCCTGGGCCAAGGACTGTCAGGTGATGATCGAGGGCCCCGGCCACGTCGCCATGCACAAGATCAAGGAAAACATGGACAAACAGCTCGCCTGCTGTGACGAGGCGCCGTTCTATACGCTCGGCCCCCTCACCACGGACATCGCGCCGGGCTATGACCACATCACCTCCGGCATCGGGGCGGCGATGATCGGCTGGTTCGGCTGTGCGATGCTTTGCTATGTGACGCCAAAGGAGCACCTGGGCCTGCCTGACCGTGACGATGTAAAGACCGGCGTGATCACCTACAAGATCGCCGCCCATGCCGCTGATCTGGCCAAGGGCATCCCCGGTGCACAGCGGCGCGACGACGCGATTTCCCGCGCCCGGTTCGAGTTCCGCTGGGAGGATCAGTTCAACCTCGCGCTTGACCCGGAAACAGCCCGCGATTTCCACGACCAGACCCTGCCGAAACAGGCCCACAAGGTGGCGCATTTCTGCTCCATGTGTGGGCCGAAATTCTGTTCGATGCGGATTAGCCACGACATCCGCGCCGAGGCGCAGAAGGAGGGCATGGCGGCGATGGCCGAGAAGTTCCGCGCAGGTGGGGACCTCTACATGCTCGCCGATGCCGTGACGGAGCTGGAGCCGGGCGCATGATTACTATTGCCGGGGCCGGTGTCGCCGGCCTCGCCTCCGCCTATGAACTGGCCAAACGCGGGGCGGAGGTGATCCTCTTCGAGGCGGGGCCCTCCCCCGCCGACAGGTCCGATTCTTGGCCAAGCTCCTGGTTCGCGGGCGGCATGCTCGCGCCGTGGTGCGAGGGCGAGACCGCTGATCCTGAAGTTGTCCGTCTCGGTGCAGGTGCGATTGACTGGTGGGCGCAGGTGACACCTGTCACCCGCAGGGGCACGCTAGTTCTGTCCCCGCCCCGCGACCGGGCCGAGCTTGACCGTTTCGCCCGCCGCACCGACTGCCATCGCTGGGTGGGTGCAGAGGAGATCGCCATGCTGGAACCGGAGCTCGAAACCCGGTTTCAACGGGGGCTTTTCTTCGAGGAGGAAGCCCATCTTGATCCGCGCCGGGCACTTCTGGATCTGACCGCCGCCGTGCAGGCGCTTGGGGTCGAGATCCTTTATGACACCCCCGCACCTGATTGCGTTGATGTGGATTGTCGCGGCATGGCGTCCCGTCTTCCCGGTCTGCGACCGGTGCGGGGGGAAATGGTGGTGATCGAAGCGCCTGAGGTTGAACTGACGCGCACCATCCGGCTTTTGCATCCCCGCATCCCGCTCTACCTCGTGCCGCGTGGGGGCGGGGTCTACATGATTGGAGCGACGATGATCGAAAGCACGTCCTGGCGGGAAATTACCGTGCGCTCCCTGCTGGAACTGCTGGGCGCCGCCTTTGCCCTGCACCCTGCATTGGGCGAAGCCAGCGTGATCGAAACCGGTGTGGGGCTGCGCCCTGCTTTTGCCGACAATATGCCCCGGCTGATACAGGCGGGTGACACCACCCATGTGAACGGCATGTATCGCCACGGGTTTCTGCTGGCGCCTGCGCTGGCGGGACAACTCGCGGCGCAATTTTTTCAGGAGGGATCAGATGAATGTCATCGTGAACGGCAAAGCGTGTGACGTTTCTGCCAGAACATTGGCGGACCTGATGGAAGAGCTGAATTTTACCAGCCCATTTGTCGCCACGGCGTTGAATGCCGAGTTCATTGCCCGCGAGCTGCGGGCAGATATGTGGCTGGTTGACGGGGATCAGGTTGAGATCCTCGCGCCGATGAAAGGGGGCTGAGATGCAGGTCTACGGCGAAGAGATCTCGTCCCGTTTTTTGCTGGGCACGGCGCAATACCCGTCGCCTGCCATTCTGGTCGACGCCATCCGGGTCGCCCGCTGTGAGATCGTGACGGTCAGTCTGCGGCGTGAGACCAGTGCGGGCACGGGGGCGGCGTTCTGGCAGGTGCTGAACGACCTCAATCTGCGCATCCTGCCCAATACCGCCGGGTGCCACACTGCCAGCGAAGCGATCACCACGGCCCGCATGGCGCGGGAACTTTTTGGCACGACCTGGATCAAGCTCGAAGTGATTGGCCATTCCGACAGTCTGCAACCGGATGTGTTCGCATTGGTCGAGGCCGCGCGGGTGCTGTGTGCTGAGGGGTTTCAGGTGTTTCCCTACACAACCGATGACCTGATTGTGGGGGAAAAACTGATTGAGGCCGGGTGTGAACTTCTTATGCCATGGGGGGCTCCGATCGGGTCGGGGCAGGGGTTGCGCAACCCGGATGCGCTGCGTGCCATGCGCGCGCATTTTCCGGATGTGCCGCTGATTGTCGACGCGGGGATCGGGCGACCGTCTGATGCGGTGATGGCGATGGAGCTGGGCATGGATGCGGTTCTTCTGAACACCGCCGTTGCCAAGGCCGGTGATCCGGTGGCGATGGCACGCGCCATGGCGGATGCGGTGACGGTCGGGCGGGCAGGATACCGTGCCGACCCGATGCCGCGCCGCGACATGGCGGTTCCTTCGACGCCCATTCTGGGCCTTGCAGATCTTGATATGAAAGGCTTTGGCTGATGGAACGGTTTTACCTGATTGTTGACCATGTGGCCCGGTTGGAACTTCTGGTGCCGCATGGCGTCAAGCTGGTGCAGCTGCGCCTCAAGGATCTGCCAGAGACCGAGATCCGCCGCCAGATCGCCCGCGCCCGTGATGTCTGTGCGGTGCATGGCGCGCAGTTGGTGGTGAATGACTATTGGCAGGCCGCCTTGGACCTAAAGTGCAGCTTTGTGCATCTTGGGCAGGAGGATATGGACGGCGCCGATTTTGCCGCCCTTCGTCAGGCCGGGGTGCGGTTTGGTCTGTCGACCCATGATGAAGCAGAGCTTGATCGCGCACTGTCTTGTGACCCTGCCTATGTTGCCCTTGGTCCGGTCTATCCGACCCTTCTGAAAAAGATGAAATGGGGGCCGCAGGGGTTGGGAAAAATCAGCCGGTGGAAGGCGATGGTGGGGGATACGCCGCTGGTGGCAATCGGCGGGCTGACCCCGGAGCGGCTGCCCGGTGTTTTTGCCGCAGGCGCCGACAGTGCGGCGGTGGTCACGGATATTTGTCAGGCGGAGGACCCCGAAGCGCGCACCCGGCAATGGGTTGAGGCCTGTGCCGTATGAACGCCAAGCGGATCATGGTCATCGCGGGCACAGACAGCAGCGGCGGCGCGGGGCTGAGCCGGGACATCGCGGTGGCGGCCGAGTTGGGGGTTGAGGTGATGCCGATCGTGACTGCGGTCACGGCCCAGACTCACGAAGCGGTGGCCGGGACGGTTCCGATACCGGCACGCTTTGTGCGCCAGCAGATTGAGGGAGCAATGGCCTCGGGGGAGTTTCAGGCGATTAAGATCGGGATGCTTGGGACTGTCGAGGTTGCGGAATGTGTCGCCGATTGCTTGCAGCATATGCCGGTGCCGACCGTGTTTGATCCGGTGTTGAAAGCAAGTTCCGGTGGCGCGCTGATGGCGGGGCAAGTGCCAGGGGCGTTGCTGGCGCAGGCGGACCTTGTCACCCCGAACCTTGAGGAGGCGGCGGCTCTGACCGGGCGTGCGTCGGCGGCGGATTTTGCGACAATTGCGGCGCAGGCCAATGACATTTTGCAGGCAGGTGCAGGGGCTGTGCTGGTGAAAGGGGGGCATGGTAGAGGTGAAAAGGCCACAGATCATCTGTTTGGGGCGTGTGGCCACCACGCTTTCCCCTCGCCGCGATTGCCTGTTGAGAGGAGGGGAACCGGTTGCGCTTTGGCCACGACAATTGCCTGCCACCTGGCGCTGGGGCGGGGTCTTGTCGAGGCCTGTCGCCTTGGGAAACAGCGGATGCAGTCCTGGCTTGAGCGGTCGCTTGACGCCTGAGCCGAAACCCTCAATGTAGCGGTCGGACAAACAAAAAGGCCCCTACGATGTTGTCAGACCAGCTTCATATCCTTGCCTGCCAGATCGACATTCCTTCCATGACCACGGGTGCAGAACGTGACAGGCATCTGTTGCGGGTCCGTGCCGAGGTGGATGCGCGACTGCAACAACGGCCTGCTGATCTGGTGGTTCTGCCAGAGCTTTCCTCAATTGATTATTCCCGCCCGGCTTTCGCGGCGCTGGAGGAGTTGGGGGAGCCGCTGGACGGGGCATCTTTTCAGGTCTGGCGTGAGATTGCGATCAAGCATGACTGCCATGTTGTCTTCGGGTTTGCGCGCCGTGGGGAAGGGGCGGAACACGGACGGCATTTCATCTCGATGGGGGTGGTTGGCCCGAAAGGGGAGCTGGTGGGGCATTACGACAAGATCTATCTGGCGCAGTTCGGTGCGTCGATGGAGAAGGACTATTTCGAACGCGGCACAGAGCCGTTTTCGTTTGAGGTGAAAGGATTTCGGGTTGCGCCGATCATTTGCGCCGATATTCGTATCCCGGAATTGTCACGCCATCTGACGCTGGAACATGGTGCGGAGCTTATCCTGCATTGCGGCGCCTATGCGCGGGATGAAACATTTGCCACCTGGCATGATTTTTCCAAAACGCGGGCGATTGAGAACCAGCTGTTTTTCCTAAGTCTCAACCGGGCCGGGAAGATGTTTGGCGATTCGCTGTTCTGTTTGCCCTGGATGGATGACACCACGCCACCTGTGGCGTTTTCGGACCATTCAGAAGAGTTCAAACATGTTCTGGTCGCGCGGCAGGTACTGGAAACGGCGCGCAACACCTACTCTTTTCTGCAGGACCGGCTGACTTCCCTTTAGGGGGCTGGCACTAGGCAGGAAGACGCGGCTATGATCCCCGGATTGTATATCCGGGGCGCAAATGTCTGCAATTCCGTCGGATTTTTCAAAGTGTTTTGGAGCTGCCCCGTCTATTGGAAGGGGCGGCCAGTGGGCGTCTTTCGCAAAACCGTGATTGGCAGAGCGCATTCATTTCGCTTTGCGATGGATGATCTAATGTTTTTTGATTGTCTATTGGATTTTGGATACAATTAATCTATACGACCTCAATGACGCCGCGCGGAGGGGGTATTCGTCAAAACATGCAAGCATCATTCCTTGGCCATGATGGTCCGGCGGGTTCGTGACAAACCGGTTGGATCAAGCAGCGCCATGCATGTGCCCCCTTTACCCAGCGCACCAGAACATCGGTGCGGCCGCGCTGGCAAACGAGTTACACCTTCAAAATGAGGAGAAGTTGAAGATGAAAACGCTGATCAAAACCGTGGCAGCCGGCGCGCTGACGGTTCTGTCGACCACCGCTGCAATTGCAGATGACATCAACCTGCGCTTTGCGGGCGTGTTCCCGATTGACCACCAGGGCACCAAGATGATGGAACAGGTTGCCGCAGATGTGAACGCAGCCGGTGTGGGTCTGAACATGACCGTTTTCCCCGCCAACCAGCTTGGATCGGGTGAGGCGCTGTTCGAAGACGTGGCCCGCGGTAACATCGATTTCGCATCGGCATTCATCTATTCCGATACCGACCCGCGCCTGGAATTCCTGTCGATGCCCTTCCTGGTCAGCGGCTGGGATGACATGGACAGCGTGATGCGCAACCCAGAGTCGGAATTCAGCAAGATCCTGCAGGAAATCACCGACGAATATGGTGTGAAGGTGATTGCAGGCAACCCGGAAGGGTTTGTTGGCATTGTCGCCACCAAAGAGCCGAAGAACTGGAACAACTTCGACGAAAAAGGCATGAATATTCGCGTCTGGTCGTCGAATGTCGTGAAGTCGATGGTGGAAAGCCTGGGCTTCCAGGCCACCACCATGGCCTGGGGTGACATTTTCCCGGCGCTGCAATCGGGTATCGTGGACGGCGCCATCTGCTGCACCAAAACCGCGACTTATTCGATCTTCGCCAAATCGGATGTTGGCAGCTATTTCGTGGAATACAACACCATCCCCGAGCAGACCTTCTACTATGGTTCCGAGCGCACCCTGGCCAAGCTGAATGATGAGCAGAAAGCCGCGATCGAAGCCGCAATGAAGAAAGCTTCGGATGATTTCTTCAACTACAACCGTGAAAACGATGCAGCCTTCGAACAGAAGCTGGTGGAAAGCGGCTACACCATCCTCAAGCTGACCGCTGAAGAGCAGGCAGCCATGGTTGAGCATGTGCGCACCAACATCTGGCCGTCGATGGAAAGCTCGGTTGGCAAAGAGGTGATGGACCGCCTGCTTGCAGCCGGAAAATAATCGCTGATGCAGGAGGGCCGGTGGCGCGCACCGGCCCTTTCTGTATCCAAAGTGTTTCCCCATGAACCTGTGCAGGTGTATGCGGAAACGCTGTGTAAGATCGGATGGGGGCGTTTCGGGTAACGAGGATGACAAATGTTATTCGAATACGGGTTCCGATCGGTAAAGAGATCACGAAAGAGGGAGGCGCAGCATGAATATTACAGATGAATTGCCGCGGGTGATCGGGGTGCCCATGAGATGGGCCATGGTGCTGATGAAGGTGATTGTCACCATTTCCGGGCTGTTGATGGCTGTCACCTTCGGGTTGGTGGTGGTCATTCGCTATGGGCTCAATGGTGACCTCTTCGCTTATGAGGAATGGTTGCTGGCCTTCAGCATTCTTGGCTTCTTTGCCGGGGCGGTTCTGGCGTCGGAGCGCAAGCTGCATATCAACGCAGACATTCTGGGGATCGTCATCACAAATCCGCGCACAATCTGGTGGCGCGGTTTTGTCGTTCTGGCGATTGAGCTGATCGTGACGCTGTTCATCGTTTATGCCTGCTATGTCTCGCTGGCAGATGATTTTTCCTTTCCGCGCCTGCGCGCCACGCCTGCCCTGCGCATCCCGTTCGTGTCATGGCGCATTGCCATCATGATCGCCTTTGGCTTCATGGCGACTTTCTCGGCGGCCTATCTCTATGTGCATATCCGTCAGGGCTTGGGATTGCCGCTCAAATCAGACCAGAAAACACCCGCTGACCAGATTGAGGAGCAGGCATCATGATCATTGTTGGAAGTCTTGTCATCGTCTGCGCCATGTTGTTGCTGGGCGTCAGTGTTTTTGTCGCCTTCGGCACTGTGCTGATGTTTATTGCGCTGGTGGGCGACCAGTCCATTTCCGGCTATCTGCCCACAGGTTCGACCGGGATCCGTTCGCTTGTGCTTCTGGCCATTCCGCTGTTCATGATCGCGGGGGGCGTGATGGAGAAGGGGCGTATCGCCGCGCCTCTGGTGGCCCTTGCGGAGCTTTTCATCGGGCATGTCAAAGGGGGGTTGAGTGCGGCGGCCGTGCTGGCCTGCGGTGTGTTCGGGTCAATTTCTGGCAGCGCAAACTCAACGCTGACCTGTATCGGTGGCATCATGATGCCGCATCTGAAAAAAGCGAATTATCCGGCAGGTCACTCGGCGGCGTTGATCGTGTCGGCAAGCCCGCTGGGCCTGCTGATCCCGCCCAGCTCGTCGCATATCCTTTATGGTTGGGTGGCGCAGCAGCACGTGCTGAAATGCTTCCTTTCCACAGTGATCCCGGCGCTGATCCTGATCACACTGCTGATCATCACCAACCAGTTCATGCTGCGCAAATATGATGACATCAAACTGACAGAGCGACCCAACCCGTTTATTCCTGTTCTGAAGGCGCAAGGGCGGCTTGCCGGACCGGCGTTGATGATGCCGCTGATCATTCTGGGGGGAATTTACGGCGGGGTCATGACGCCGACCGAAGCGGCTGGCATTGCTGTGGTGTATGCCATCCCGGTGGCAATCTACTTCTACAAGGGGCTGACCTGGCGCAGCCTGATGGAAACGGTGCAGCGTTCGGGCATTACGATCGGTGTTGTCATGGTCATGATCTTCATGGTGCTGATCGTGTCGGATAACCTGATTGCACAGGGCGCACCGCAGGTGGCCAAGGATCTTGTCTATTCGGTGTCAGATGATCCGATTGTCATCCTCCTGATGATCAATGTGGTGATGATCCTGATCGGGATGCTGATGGATGACATCTCGGGGCTTTTGCTGTCGACCCCAATCCTGCTGCCGATCGCACAATCGGTTGGCATGGATCCGATCCATTTTGCCGCCGTGATCGGTGTGAATCTGGGTATGGCGAATATTACGCCGCCGACTGCGCCGCTTTTGTATCTGGGCGCGCAGGTGGCTGAGACGCCGGTTGCCAAGATGCTCTGGCCGACCTTGGTCTTTATTGTTTTCGCCTGGTTGCCCACGCTGATGCTGACCACCTTTGTGCCGCAACTGGCGCTGTGGTTGCCAAACCTGCTTTTGGGGTGAGCCTCTGAAAATCGAACAAAACAAAAGCCGGCGTGGCAGCGCCGGCTTTTATGATTCTGAGGGTGAGAGCACGGGATCTGGTTTGATCATGAAAAAGCCAGAACCGACACTGTCACGATGGTCATGAGGCCAACCGCTACAAAGCCCACATAATGCAGGGCGTGGATCATGTTTTGTGCCATCCTTCAGCTCCTTTTCTTTTTGAGGTGAATGCAGTTTCGTCCTGCTCCATTTAGGGTGGGCGTTGCGCCATGAGAAGCTGACCATCTGCAAACCCGTTATGTGTTTTTTCGATAGCTGGCTGAGAACCAGGGCGCGGCCAGAGCAGGTTTTCGGTTTTCTTTTGCGCAGCGCAAGAAAGTTATTGGATTTTGGATCCAATTTTGATATCCCCATGGGTATACAGGTTATTCCACGAGGAAATCCGGCAAGTTGGATGGTCTCACCGGGATGACAATGGAGGAATTCCCCTCTTCACCCATCACTTTCCTGGCCCAGTGCCAGCCTGCAGACAGGAGCCCCTCATGTCGAATACCATTTTCACCGGCACCATGCCCGCCCTGATGACCCCTTGCAAAGAAGACCGCACCCCGGACTATGATGCGCTGGTCAAAAAGGGACGCGAAATGATCGAGGCCGGGATGTCCGCCGTGGTCTATTGCGGTTCCATGGGCGACTGGCCCCTGCTGTCGGATGAAGAGCGGATGATCGGCGTCGAACGTCTGGTCGAAGCGGGGTTGCCCGTGGTGGTTGGCACCGGGGCGATCAATTCCAAATCCGCCGTGGCCCACGCGGCGCACGCTCAGAAAGTTGGTGCTGCTGGCCTGATGGTGATCCCGCGTGTTCTGTCCCGCGGCACCTCGATCACCGCGCAAAAGAACCATTTCAAGGCAATCCTTGAGGCCGCCCCGGACGTGCCGGCGATCATCTATAACAGCCCGGTATACGGCTTTGCCACACGGGCCGAACTGTTCTTTGCCCTGCGGGCTGAGCATCCCAATCTTGTCGGGTTCAAAGAGTTTGGTGGCAAAGACGACCTGCGCTATGCGGCGGAACATATCACCAGCCAGGACGATCAGGTGACGCTGATGGTTGGCGTTGATACCGAGGTTTACCACGGCTTTGTCAATTGCGGTGCCACCGGCTCGATCACCGGGATCGGAACAGCTCTTCCGAAAGAGGCCCTGCTGCTTGCTGCCCTGTCGCAAAAAGCAGCCAAAGGCCACGCCGAAGCGCGCAAGCGCGCCCAGGAACTGGAAGAAGCCTTTGGGGTTCTGGCCAGTTTCGATGAAGGCACCGACCTGGTGCTTTACTACAAATACCTGCTCGTGCTGAATGGCGAAGAGGAATACCGCCTGCACTTCAATGAAACGGATGTGCTGACGGATGCGCAGCGCAACTATTGCGAACAGCAATACGCTCTGTTTCGCAACTGGTTTGCGGATTGGAGCAAGCAAGGTGGGGTGATCGCTGAATGCATGTGATCGACAGCCATACCGGGGGGATGCCCACACGGGTGATCCTGAACGGCGGTCCGGACCTTGGGTCCGGGCCTTTGGCCGATCAGGCCCGGGCGCTCGCAACCGATCACGAAGGGTTTTATAAATCCGTCCTGCTTGAACCGCGCGGCCAACCCGGCATGGTCGGGGCCTTGCTGGTAGAGCCGCAGGACCCAAGCTGTGAGGTTGGCGTCATCTATTTCGACGCGGACGCGGTGTTGGGGATGTGTGGTCATGGCACCATCGGGCTGGGTGTCACGCTGGCCCATATGGGACGTATCGGCATCGGCACACATCGGATAGAGACGCCCGTCGGTGTGATTTCGATTGACGTGCTGGACCCCAATACCGTGCGCGTTACGAATGTGGAAAGTCGCCGGGTCAAGGCGGGGATCACGCTCGATGTTCCGGAATATGGGCCGGTGACAGGTGACCTTGCCTATGGCGGCAACTGGTTTTTCATCGTTGACCCCAGCCCCTTGCCGGTGGACAGCGGTCATATCCGCGCGCTCACCGACATGACGATTGCGGTGCGCGAAACCTGCATCTCGCAGGGGGTATGTGGCGAAAATGGCGAGCTGGTAGACCATGTGATTTTCCAGGGTTCCTCACCGCGGGACGGGGTGCACAGCCGCAACTTCGTGCTGTGCCCGGATGATGAGTATGACCGGTCGCCCTGCGGCACGGGCAGCTCTGCCCGGCTTGCCTGTCTCGCAGCAGACGGTCGACTGGCGCCCGGTGATGAGATCGTGCAGGAAAGCGTGATCGGCAGCCCCTATCGGCTCTCCTATCAATCCGGGCCCAACGGGGGGGTCATCCCCACACTCACCGGTCAGGCATTTGTGATGGCCGAAGGGACACTCCTTTTTGATGAGAAGGACCCCTTTAAGGCAGGTATTTACCTGTAACCCTGCCGGGCGGTTTTGCCGCCCGGACACCCCAATTGACACAGGACCATACCGGGCCGTCCCGGATCATCTGAGAGGCAGAGATGGATAACACACGTGACATTGTGGTCATTGGCGCCGGGATTATCGGGATCAGCACCGCGTTGGAGTTGCTGAACCGCGGGCAGAGCGTCACGGTGATTGATCGCGAGGGTGTGGCAGAAGGGGCGTCAAAGGGCAATGCGGGCGCATTTGCCTTTACCGAGATCGTGCCGCTGGCCACGCCGGGGATCATGCGCAAGGCGCCCAAATGGTTGCTCGACCCGCTTGGCCCGCTGTCGGTTCCTGCGTCATACGCTTTGAAAATTGCCCCGTGGATGTTGCGGTTCTGGCGGGCGAGCTGGCAGGACCGCTATCTTGCCTCGCTCTCGGCGCAGTCAAAGCTGATGGATCTCAGCCGGGCCGCCCTTGAACGCCAGATCAAGGATGTTGATGGTGAGGGGTTGATGCAGCGCGAGGGGCAAATCACGCTTTATGAAACTGCGGCCGAGTTTCAGGCGAGCCTGCCTCAATGGGAACTGCGCAAGGCCCATGGCATCCCGTTTGAGCTTCTGGAAAGCCCCGAGGCGATTGCCGAGATTCAGCCCGGTCTGAGCCGTCAATTTACCCATGCGGGCTACACCCCCACCTGGATGAACACGGTGGATCCCGCCAGTTGGACCCGGCATCTGGCTGCGCAATTCGTGGCGCGCGGGGGCGAGATCCGTGTGGCAGAGGTGACCGATCTGGTGTCCTCGGAAAGCGGTGTGGAACTGACCCTGCCCGACGGGCCGCTGGTCGCACAGAAACTGGTGGTGAGTGCGGGGGCCTATTCGCATCAGCTTGCCGCCCGGCTGGGGGATCGTATCCCGCTTGAAACCGAACGCGGTTACAACACGACCCTGCCCGAGGGGGCATTTGATTTGCGCACCCATGTCACCTTTGGCGGCCATGGCTTTGTGCTGTCGCGGATCAATGGCGGGGTGCGTGTTGGCGGGGCGGTGGAACTGGGTGGGCTCAAGCTCAAACCCAATTACAAGCGGGCTGACACCCTGCTGGCCAAGGCCAAACGCTTTGCGCCGGGGCTTAACACCGAAGGGGGCACGCAATGGATGGGGTTCCGCCCGTCCTTGCCTGACAGCCTGCCCGTCATCGACCGTGCCCCCGGCGCGCCCCGCGTCATCTATGCCTTTGGGCATGGGCATCTGGGCCTGACACAATCCGCCGGCACCGCCGAACTGGTGGCGGATCTGGTCATGGATCGCCCAAGTGAATTTGACATGCGCCCATTCCGGGCAGCGCGGTTCTGATCGAAGCAGCCGAACGACTTAGAAAAGGGAAATCCCATGCGCAGCAGCAAAACCATCCATGTCATTTCGGCCCATGCCGAGGGGGAGGTCGGGGACGTGATTGTCGGTGGTGTCCTGCCCCCTCCGGGAGAGACGCTCTGGGATCAGCGTCGCTTTATTGCCGAAGACCAGACCCTGCGCAATTTCGTGCTGAACGAGCCGCGCGGAGGGGTGTTTCGCCATGTGAACCTGCTTGTGCCGCCCAAACACCCCGAGGCCGATGCCGCCTGGATCATCATGGAGCCGGAAGACACGCCGCCCATGTCCGGGTCAAACTCGATCTGCGTGTCGACCGTGCTTCTGGACGGAGGGTTGATCCCGATGCAGGAGCCGGTGACACATATGGTGCTGGAAGCGCCGGGCGGGTTGGTGCGGGTGCGTGCGGACTGTAAAGACGGAAAGGCCGAGCGGATCTATGTGCAAAACCTGCCGAGCTTTGCTGACAAACTGGACGTGCAGCTTGAGGTCGAGGGGCTGGGCACTCTGACCGTGGACACGGCCTATGGTGGCGACAGTTTTGTGGTGGTGGATGCTGCGGCGCTGGGCTTTGATATTGTCGAAGATGAAGCCAAGGAGATTGCGCAGCTCGGGGTGAAAATCACCAATGCCGCCAATGAACAGCTGGGGTTTCATCACCCGAAAAATCCTGACTGGTCACATATTTCGTTCTGTGCCTTTTGCGGACCGCTGAGCGAGACCGAAACCGGCCTGACTGGAAAGTCCGCCGTGGCGATCCAGCCCGGCAAGGTGGATCGCTCACCCACAGGCACGGCGGTGTCTGCCCGAATGGCGCTGATGGCGGCGCGCGGTCAGATGACAAAAGGGCAAAGTTTCGAAGCCGTTTCAATCATTGGCTCGCGGTTCACCGGACAGATCGTTGGCAACACCACGGTTGGTGATCGCCCGGCAATCATTCCGGAAATATCGGGGCGTGGCTGGGTCACCGGCATTCACCAGCATATGCTTGACCCGTCTGATCCCTGGCCCGGAGGGTATCGACTGCGCGATACCTGGGGGGCCTAGCCCCCGCCTTCGAGGGTTGGCGGGAAGGCAGCTTATGCTTTTAGCGCCAGAAGGTCCTGATAAAGCGCGTCTGGAATTTCCACATACCCCCGCTCAAGATTGCGGGCGCGGGCCGCGAACCGGCGTTGTGAGGGAAGGCGCGCGCCCTGATCAATAATATCTGCAAACAGCCGCTCGGCGCGGGCATCATTTTCAACCACGCGGCCATTGCTGAAATGGGTGGGGTCAAACGCCAAAAGGATCTCTCCGTGATAGGGTGCGCCACCTGCCCCATTGGCAAAATCCATGCTTTCCTTGCTGGTCAGGTCGTCAATCAGCGGGCCTGCCAAGAGTTCAATCATGATTGACAGGGCGGATCCCTTGTAGCCCCCGAAGGTGAGCATCGCCCCGTCCATCGCCGCTTCCGGGTCGGTGGTGGGGGCACCGTTCCTGTCGATGGCCACCCCGTCTGGCAGCGGTTTCCCAGCGCGTTTGTAAAGCTCGATCTCGCCGCGCGCAAAGCCGCTGGTTGCGAAGTCAAAGGTGAACGGGGTTTTGCCAATCCGCGGCCAGGAAAAGGCGATCGGGTTGGTTCCAAGGCTGCCGCGGGTGCCGCCCGCAGGGGCCACCCAGGCATGGCTGGGCACCATGGCCAAAGCCGCGAGCCCTTCGGAGGAGAGCCTTTCCACCTCGGGCCAGAGGGCTGAAAAGTGGAAGCAATTGTTGATTGCCATTGCCGCCATCCCGTGCTTGCAGGTTTTTTCAATCAGCACGGGCAAGGCTTTTTCAAACGCCAAAAGGGACATGCCGCCACGCGCATTCACGCGGACAACGGCGCTTTCCGTATCGCTGAGTTCAGGTGCAACATGCCCATCAATCTGCCCTTGCGCCATGGTCTGCGCGCACATGAACAGACGAAACAGCCCGTGGGACTGGCAATCGTCCAACTGACAGCGATAGAGCATTTCGGTGATGGCGCGGGCATGGTCCGGGCCATAGCCCACATGCGCCAGGACGTCCTGACACAAGGTTTTAACGTCCGCCAGTTTCAGCTGCATGATTGCGGTTCCCTGTTTCTGAGCGTATAGGTTTATCTTCTTGGTGGATATTGGATACAAAAAGAGCATCCTTCCCACAATCCTTATTTCGGGTTTTCCGGCGTGCACCGAAGTGTTTATAGATAATTGAGTGGTTTACATCCAAAATACAAAATCCGCAGGGGGGCATATGTCTGGGAAAAGAGCAGTGGTGAAGCAAAGCTTGCCCGAGTTGATTGCGAATGACCTACGCGAACGGATCCTCAGCGGTGAACTGAAAGAAGGCGAGGCAATCCGGCAGGAGCTGCTTGCAGAAGAATATGGCGTGTCGCGCATGCCCGTGCGGGAGGCGCTGAAACGGCTTAGTGCCGAAGGGCTGGTGATGTGGGAAAACCATCGCGGTGGATCTGTCATCAAGCATTCCTTGCGGGAAATCGGTGAGATTTTCGATCTGCGGATGCTGATCGAGGTGGATCTGTTCCGCCATTCCATTCCCGCGATGACCGAGGGTGACTTTCTTCGGTGTGAGAAGCTGCTGGATGAAATGGCGGTCTCTTACCAGGATGATGATGTCAGCCGTTGGGGTAAGCTGAATTACGACTATCATTGTGCGCTATATGCCGCTGCCAAGCGCCCGCTGTCAGAAGAAATCCTGGCCCGCCTCAGTGTGCATTCGGATCGGTATGTGCGGATCCATCTCAGTGTGATGAAGCAACGCGAGCCGGCGAAGGAAGAACATCGGAAACTGTTGGAACTGGCGAAATCGGGTTCTGTGGATCAGGCCTGCGCTTTGCTTGAGCGCCATATCGAGCGCACCAAATCCTCTTTGTTGGAATTGATTGCAGTGCAGCGCGCGGCTGAGGAAGGGTAACTCGGTTCCTGAGGGGGCGGAGGGAATGAGGCTTGCAGCATCTCAAAAATTGGATACAATATCCATTAAATGCACCGCGTGCGTCCCAGCCGGGCCGTTCGCCACTTAATCTGCTCACGGGAACACAAATGACGATCTTCAAACCGCATGGAAAACACCTTATCGCCGGCAGCTGGACAGATGGGGATCAGAGCTTTGCCTCCAGCCCGGCCCATGGTCCAAGCCATGACTTTGCAGTGGGGCGCGTCGCGGATGTGAATGCCGCCGCACAAGCCGCCGAAACCGCATTCTGGAGCTTTGGCTACTCCTCTCGCGAAACCCGCGCCGCATTCCTCAATGCGATTGCGGATGAGATCGAGGCGCGGGCCGAGATGATCACCGAAATCGGCACCCAGGAGACCGGTCTGCCGGAGGCGCGCCTGCAAGGGGAGCGGGGCCGCACAACCGGCCAGTTGCGCCTGTTTGCAGACCATATCCTGCAAGGGGACTATCTGGACCGACGTCATGATCCGGCGTTGCCCGATCGCGCGCCCCTGCCGCGCCCGGATCTGAAAATGGTGCAACGCCCGATTGGGCCGGTTGCCGTGTTTGGCGCCTCCAATTTCCCTCTGGCCTTTTCGACGGCGGGAGGGGACACCGCCGCGGCCCTGGCTGCAGGCTGCCCGGTGGTGGTGAAAGGCCACTCGGCCCATCCGGGAACCGGCGAAATCATTGCGGAGGCGATCCATGCGGCGATTGCCAAATGTGACCTTGATCCCGGTGTGTTCAGCTTGATCCAGGGGGGGGATCGCGCCGTTGGCGCCGCATTGGTGCAGCACCCGTTGATCAAGGCGGTCGGCTTTACCGGGTCGCTTGCTGGCGGGCGCGCCCTGTTTGATCTTTGTGCCGCCCGCCCGGAGCCAATCCCGTTCTTTGGTGAGTTGGGATCCGTCAACCCGATGTTCATTCTGGATCATGCTTTGGCAGGCCGTGGAGAGCAGATCGCCACGGGCTGGGCAGGGTCGCTCAGCATGGGAGCGGGGCAATTCTGCACCAACCCCGGGATCGCGATCCTGCGTGCAGGACCAGAGGCAGAAGCCTTCACCGCAACCGCCCAGACCGCGCTGGCCCAGATTGGTGCGCAGACCATGCTGACTGACGGGATCGCCAGCGCCTATCGCGACGGTCAGCAACGTGTCGCGTCCACAACAGGGGTGCAGGAAGTGCTGACGAGCATGTGTGACCAGCGCGATGCGACCCCCTATCTTTACAAGACCACGGCCAAAACTTGGCTTGCAAATGAGGCTCTTGCAGAAGAGGTGTTTGGCCCGCTGGGGGTGATTGTCGAAGTCGACACCGTGGAGGAGATGCGCGAGATTGCGATGAGCCTGCAAGGTCAGCTGACATGCACTTTGCATATGGATGATGCGGATATGGCCAGCGCCCAATCCCTCATGCCTATCCTAGAGCGCAAGGCAGGCCGGGTGTTGGCCAATGGGTTCCCGACAGGTGTTGAAGTGGCAGATACGATGGTGCATGGCGGACCTTACCCCGCCTCGACCAATTTCGGCGCAACTTCGGTTGGCACTTTGTCGATCCGGCGTTTCCTGCGGCCTGTGTGCTATCAGAACATGCCTGATGCGCTGGTGCCGGAGCAAACTGCCTGACGCGGAAAAGATCACGCCCGAGGGTCGCCCCTCGGGCTTTTTTCTGAGCCCTTTGGAGGCAGAGCCGTCTTTGTTTGGTCATTGAGAGCCATTTGAGGATAGGATTGCTATCTTCATGCGCAAAAATTCCTTAAATGTTGGAAAATGCGCGTAAGATGCGCGTAGAAACCTCTTATGCAGCATCCTTTGCGCAGTCTTTGCATGGTGTCCTCAATATACTTGCATGACGCGCAACAGGAGGTTCCCATGGTTCAGAAAATCTATGCCTATCAGTCCATCGCCCGTGCTTTGCACGACCACGGTGTCAAAACCATGTTCGGCCTGATGGGGGATGCTAACCTTTTCATGGTGGATAGTTTTGTCCGTGAATGTGAGGGGCAATTTGTGCCCGCAGCACATGAGGGAAGCTCGGTCCTGATGGCGCTGGCTTTTGCGCAGGTTGCGGGGACGGTGGGGGTGGCCACGGTGACCCATGGCCCGGCTTTGACCAACTGTGTGACTGCGCTGACCGAAGGGGTGCGGGGGCAGATCCCGATGGTGCTCCTGGCGGGGGATACGCCGGTTTCGAACCCACGCCACTTGCAAAGCACGGATCAGCGCGAGGTGGTGAAAACCACTGGTGCCGGGTTTGTCCAGCTGCGGGCGCCGGATACGATTGCGGCTGACGTGGATCGGGCGATTTACCGCGCCCAGGTCGAGCGCCGCCCGATTGTCCTGAATATGCCTGCCGATTTTATGTGGCAGGAGGTAGAGCATGAGCAGCGCGTGCTGGATGTGTTCACAGCACCCGGCGGGGTTGCTGAAGGGGAAACGCTGGATAATGCAATTGGGATGGTCGCCTCGGCCCGCCGTCCGATGATATTGGCGGGTGCGGGTGCGATCCATGCCCGTGATCAGATCATCCGCCTGGCTGATCGGCTGGAAGCTCCTGTGGCCACGACATTGAAGGCCAAGGGGCTGTTCAAGGATCACCCCTACAACATGGATATTTTCGGCACACTTTCGACGCCCGCCACCTATGAGGCGATTGCAAAGGCCGATTGCATTCTGTGCTTTGGCACCAGTCTGCATGATTACACCTCGGACCGGGGCGCGCTGATGAAGGGCAAGCGCGTTGTGCAGGTCGATGTGTCGCCAGAGGCGATCGGTCAGAGCACCCACCCACATGCGGCTCTTGTTGCGGATGCGGCCCTGACGGCTGAAACCATTCTCTATTGGCTCAACGAAGCTGAGGTCGCCCCAAGCGGTTTTACCCAGAGCCTTGACCCGGCGGCCCTGACCCATCATCCGGTCGGGCCGAACAAAACGGCCGATGGCTGTGTGAATTTTGTCCATGCTCTGGCGCGTCTGGAAGAGGCGCTGCCGCATGATCGGGTATTGGTGACGGATGGCGGGCGCTTTATGACGGAGGTCTGGTGCCGGATCTCTGCCCATGATCCGCAAAGCTTTGTTGTGACGGCAAATTTTGGCGCGATCGGGCAGGGGTTGCAGGAGGCCGTGGGGGCCGGTGTGGCCGCGCCTGACCGGCCTGTTGTGCTGTTTACCGGGGACGGAGGCTTCATGATGGGGGGCATCAATGAGTTCAACACCGCAGTGCGCCTTGGTCTTGATCTGATCGTGATCGTCGCCAATGACAGCGCCTATGGGGCAGAGCATATCCAGTTCCTTGATCGCAAGATGGATCCCGGTTTGTCCGAGTTCCAATGGCCGTCTTTTGCAGCATTGGCGACAGCGTTGGGGGGGCGTGGGATTGAGGTGCGCTCAGACGAGGAGCTTGAGGCGGCCATCTCGGCTCTGGAAACGCGCGCCGGACCGACACTGGTTGAGCTGCGTCTGGATCCCCACGATGTTCCCCGGATGCGGTTCTGAACTCGTTCCAGACCTGAAGGGAAGATGGCGAGAGGGGGAAAAGGGCGCGCGTAGCACTTTTCGAGGAGGTTTGATTGCGGAGTTTGCCTGCAATGGTCTGGGTCTCGCCCTGCACAAGTTGCCAGACATGGTTTGCATGGCGAAAGCGACCGGGTAAAGATGGTCAAACGCCAGGTTGGGCTGGACCGCGCTTGCATAATTTGGCAATATTTGGCGATTGAAACCTTGGAGAACGGCCATGCTTCCTTCAGAACGCCATGCGATCATCCTGCGAGAAGTAGAGCGTCAGCCCGCTGTTTCCATACGGTTCCTGACAGAAAAGCTGGGGGTCTCACGCGAAACGGTTCGCAAGGATATCGAGGTTCTGGCGGAAGCAGGTGAGCTCAACCAGGTGCGCGGTGGCGCCACGAGCCTGCGCAAGCATGAGCCGCCAATGGCGGACAGATCCCAGACCAACCCGGATGGAAAGAAAAAGATCGGTCTGCGCATTGCGCAGCTGATCCCGGATGGGGCCAGCATCATCATTGACAGTGGGTCAACCACCTTGGCCGCAGCGCATGAGTTGGCTCATGTAAGGAATGATTTATCTATTTATACCAATGATTTGAATGTGGCGTTGGTTTTGGCCCCCAAGGCTGATGTGACACTGCTCGGCGGGCGTTTCAATGCTGCGGAAAATGCGACGATGGGGCTTGATACGCTTGATCATCTAAGTCGGTTCCATGCGGATTTTTCACTTGTCGGCACAGGGGGAATTTGTGAACGCGCACTGTTTACCGATTTTTCTCTGGAAGCGGCCAACTTGCGCCACTTGATGATGGAGCGGGCCCAGCGTCCGCTGATCCTGGCGGATCATAGCAAGTTTGGTGTGGTCGGGCAGGTTGGAATGAAGCCTTTGCCTGCGTCCGTTTCGGTTGTGGTCGACAAGCGCCCAACAGGAAAACTGGCCGAGGCTTTGGCGCAGCAGGGGGTTGGTATTATTTTGGCGTAAATGCCAAAATAAGAAAACATTTGCCAAGTATTGCAAAGTGTCGCTAGGGTGAGGTAACGAATCCCTACGCATGGAGCGATGCAATGGCTGACACGACCCTTCCTACCTCAGCGCAATATGTCATTATCGGGGGCGGCATTGTCGGCTGCTCGGTTGCTTACCACCTGACCAAGATGGGGCACAAAGATGTGGTCCTGCTGGAGCAGGGGCAGCTGAGCTGCGGCACCACCTGGCACGCCGCCGGTCTTGTTGGCCAGCTGCGCAGCCAGCCCGCAATGACCAATCTGATCCGCTATTCGACTGAACTTTATTCGCAGTTGGAACAGGAAACCGGCCTGGCCACCGGCTGGATGGAATGTGGATCGGTTACCGTGGCGCGCACGGATGACCGGATGACCATGCTGCTGCGCACTGCCGCCGCGGCCCGTGCACAGGGCGTTGAGGTTGAGGTGATCACCCCTGACCAAGCCCAGGAAAAGTGGCCGGTGATGCAGGTGGATGACGTCAAGGGCGGGCTGTGGATGCCCGGCGACGGCAAGGCCAACCCCACCGACCTGACCCAATCGCTGGCCAAGGGCGCGCGTATGGGCGGGGCCAAGGTGATCGAAGGTATCAAGGTCACGGATGTGATCACCAAGGACGGGGTTGTCACCGGGGTTGAGACTGATCGGGGCACCATTCAGGCCGAGATCGTGGTGAACTGCGCTGGTCAGTGGGCGCGCAATATCGGCAAGATGTGTGGTGTGAACGTGCCGCTGCACTCGGCCGAGCATTACTACATCGTGACCGAACAGATCGAAGGTGTGAACCCCGACCTGCCCGTGCTGCGTGACCCGGACGGATACATCTATTTCAAGGAAGAAACCGGTGGTTTGGTGATGGGCGGGTTTGAACCCGACGCCAAACCCTGGGGTATGGACGGGATCCCCGACAACTTCTTCTTCCAACTTCTGGAAGACGATTGGGACCAGTTCGAGATCCTGATGGAAAACGCGCTGATCCGGGTGCCAAAAATGGCCGATACCGGTGTGCGTCAGTTCTATAACGGACCGGAGAGCTTTACGCCTGACAACAACTATCTGCTGGGCGAAGCGCCTGAACTGAAGAACTTCTTTGTGGGGGCTGGCTTCAACTCGATGGGCATCGCAAGTGCGGGCGGCGCAGGGCGGGCGCTGGCCGAATGGATTGTCGAAGGGGCGCCGACCTCGGATCTCTTTGCTGTAGATATTCGCCGCTTTGCCAATTTCAACAACAACCCGACCTGGCTGCATGACCGGGTAAAGGAAACGCTGGGTCTGCATTATGCCATGCCATGGCCGAACCGCGAGCTGGACACCGCCCGCCCGTTCCGTCGCTCTGCGCTTTATGATCGGTTGGCTGCGAAAAATGCCGTGTTCGGGTCGAAGATGGGCTGGGAGCGGGTGAATTATTTTGCAGCCGAAGGCGAAGAGCCAAAAATCGAATACAGCTTTGGCCGCCAGAATTGGCACGACAATGCGGGTAGGGAACACAAGGCCACCCGCGAGGCGGTGACGGTATTTGACCAAAGCTCGTTCTCGAAACTGCTGGTGCAGGGGCGTGACGCCTGTGCCGAACTGAACCGGATCTGCGCCGCCAATGTCGACGTGCCCGTGGGGCAGACGGTTTATACTGGCCTGCTGAATGAACGGGGTGGCTACGAATCCGATCTCACGGTGCTGCGCCTGAAAGATCAGGAGTTTATGCTGATCACCGGGTCCGCCCAGACCATTCATGACGCGGACTGGATCCGTAAGAACTTCAGCGATGATGCGCATGTGTTCCTGACCGATGTGACCGCCGCCTGGTCGGTGTTGTCGGTGATGGGACCGAAATCGCGCGACGTGCTGAAGAAGTTGACCAAAGCGGATCTGTCCAACGCGGCCTTCCCCTTTGCCACGGTGCAGGAGATCGATCTGGGCTATGCCACGGTGCTTGCCAACCGCATGACCTATGTGGGCGAACTGGGCTGGGAGCTGATCGTGCCGGTCGAATTCACCGCGGGTGTCTATGATGACCTGATGCGCGAAGGGGCCGAGTTTGGCATGATCGACGCCGGTTATTATGCGCTGGAAGGGCTGCGGATCGAAAAAGGCTTCCGCGCCTGGAGCCGCGAGCTGACCCCGGACATCACACCGATCCAGGCTGGTCTGAACTTCGCTGTGGACTACGACAAGCCCGGCGGGTTCATCGGAAAAGAGGCATTGCTGGCGGCGAAGGAAGATCCCGATCACCTGAAAACCCGCATCGTGCAACTGGTGCTGGAAGATGGCGATGCCCAGCTTTGGGGCGGCGAGGCCGTGCTTTATAACGGTGTCGAAATCGGCGAAGTCCGCTCGGCCGCTTACGGTCACACGCTGGGGGCATCGGTCGCGCTGTGTCAACTGGATGCGCCGGAACGCGCCACTGCCGACTTTATTCGCGCAGGCACGTTCCAGATCGACCTGGCCGGTGTGAAATACGCCGCCACCGCCCACCTGCGCACGCCCTATGACCCGAAAGGGGAGCGCACCAAAGCGGACGGGTAATTTGCCGGCCAACTGACGGGGGACATGAGATGAAACATGACCTTGCTGAACTGAAACCTGCACAGAAAGTCACCACCATTGGCTTTCTGTGCCTCGAGGGGTTCCCTCTTGAACAGCTGTCTGTTGCGCTGAACTATCTCAAATCCGCCAATCAATTTGAGGCAGGCCCGCTGTTTCAATCCCGTGTCGTTTCTTTCATGGGGGGAGAGGTGGAAAGCTGCTGTGGGCTGCGCGTGCAGACGCGTAAGATTGAGAGTGAACCCCAACCCTTTCAGTTTCTGTTTGTGTTGGGCGGCGTTGCCCGAAGCGATGACAGTAAAGCCGCTTTGCGGCGATGCCTGCGGGCGCATTTGGATGGCGGCGCTGTTGTGGCCGTCATTGATGGGGCCGCAGTTCCTGTTGCAAAAACCGGAGTTCTGAATGGCGTCGCAATTTGCATGTCGCAGCAGGTTTGCGCGATATTGGAGGAGGATTTCTCTGACATCACTGCGCTTGGCCAGACGTCTCATTCCGAAGGGCGTGTGTGGTCGGCGGATGGCGGGTTTGCGCTGTTGAATCTGTTGTCAGATGTTGTGTTTCGGTCCTCAGGGCAAGAGGTGCGCGCAGAGCTGGACAGGCGGTTTCTTCATTTTCAGAGAGGAACAGCGCGGCGTGGTGCATCCAGAATTGACCCCGTATACCGTGGTTCCGCTTTGACCGGTGACGGGGTTGTGGACAAGGCAATTGAGCTTATTCGCCAGAACCTCGAACGGCCCGTTCTGCTGACGCAGATCGCGCGCGATGTTGGGATATCCTTGCGTCAACTTGAGCGAAAATTTCTTGGTGTCACAGGATTGTCACCTAAAGCTTACTATATGGCCGAGCGATTGGAACGCGCTGACATGTTGATCAGAGGAACGAGTTTAACAATGCCGGAAATTGCTTTGGCCTGTGGTTTTGGTTCCTATTCGTCCTTTTCGCAAAGGTATCGCAAAAATTTTGGCGACACACCAATGCGACGGCGGGCGTCGATGTAAGTTCTGTAAGTTTGTGTTTAAAAACAAGGGTTTATCCCTTGTCGGTCGGTGTTTGTTTTGACTATAGGCAAAACTTATGATGTTGTAGGTTTAATCGACTTTTCTTGTTGATGAAACATGCGACACTGCCTGTGGTTACTGATGATCGTGAAGAATCCAGAGCCTGGTTTGAAAGACCAACAGAGGAGAAATGAAATGAAACGTAAGGCATCCCTTCTTGCTGCTGTGGCAGCGGGTGCATTGATGGCCACAAGTGCTGTGGCTGAAACTGAACTGACCGTTTACACGGCGGTAGAGGCGGAAGATCTGGCCCGCTACGCTGAAAAGTTCAACGAATCCCACCCGGATATCAAGATCAACTGGGTGCGTGACTCGACCGGAATTATCACCGCCAAACTTCTGGCGGAGCGTGACAATCCGCAAGCTGATGTTGTCTGGGGGCTGGCGGCCACGTCGCTTCTGCTACTGAAATCTGAAGGTATGCTGGAACCCTACGCTCCTGCCGGGGTGGACAAGCTGGACGCAAAATTCGTTGACGGTGACAACCCGCCTGCCTGGGTTGGCATGGACGCCTGGGTGGCATCGGTCTGCTACAATACGGTCGAAGCTGAGAAGAACGGGCTGACCCCGCCGACATCGTGGAAAGATCTGACTGACGCTCAGTATAAAGGTCATGTGATCATGCCCAACCCGAATTCCTCGGGCACCGGTTTCCTTGATGTATCCAGCTGGCTGCAGCTGTTTGGTGAAGAAGGTGGTTGGGAATACATGGACGCGCTGCATGAAAATATTGCGCGCTACACGCATTCCGGCTCCAAACCCTGTAAACTGGCCGCTGCTGGCGAAATTCCGATCGGTGTGTCCTTTGCGTTCCGCGGTGCCAAGTCGAAAGCTGCAGGTGCGCCGCTGGAAATCATTGTGCCGAGCGAAGGTGTCGGCTGGGATATGGAAGCCACTGCGATTGTCGCAGGCACCGATGATCTGGAAGCCGCACAAAAGCTGGTTGATTTCTCGGTCACCAAAGAAGCCAACGAGATGTATAACTCGGGCTATGCTGTTGTGGCGTATCCGGGTGTCGCCAAGCCGGTTGAATACTTCCCTGAAGGCCTGTTGGATGCAATGATCGACAATGATTTCGAATATGCAGCCAACAACCGCGCAGCAATTCTGAAAGAATGGCAAGCGCGTTACGACGGCAAATCCGAAGCCAAGTAATGCTGGCCTGATCCGGGGGGCTGTTTGCCCCCCGATCTCACTCCGCCATTCAAAAATTTTGCGTTCAACGCTTGCTGCAATGCCCGGTCGGGCTGGCGGTTGGCGTTGTTGTAAGGATCCCCCTCATGATGCAAGCTCCCGTCCCCACCAAGCTTTACCTTAGTATCGACAACCTATGGAAAGCTTTCGGAAATTTCCTTGCCCTCAAGGATATCTCGCTCGATATCAACGAAGGCGAGTTCATCTGTTTTCTTGGGCCCTCCGGCTGTGGCAAGACCACCTTGCTGCGTGCGATTGCAGGGCTTGACCTGCAGACCAAGGGCACGGTCATGCAAGACGGAAAAGACGTTTCCAACCTGCCCCCGTCCGAGCGCGATTTCGGGATCGTGTTTCAGTCTTACGCGCTGTTTCCCAACCTGACGATTGAGAAGAACATCGCGTTTGGTCTGGAAAACACCGGCCGCAGCAAATCTGAAATTGCGGTCCGTGTGGATGAGCTTTTGAAACTGGTGGGCCTGCCCGACCAGGGCAAGAAATACCCGGCGCAACTGTCGGGCGGGCAGCAACAGCGGATTGCACTGGCGCGCGCCATTGCCACCAAACCGGGCCTGTTGTTGCTGGACGAACCGCTTTCGGCACTTGATGCCAAGGTGCGCGTCCATCTGCGTCACGAAATTCACGAATTGCAGCGCAAGCTGGGTGTGACCACTGTAATGGTGACCCATGACCAGGAAGAAGCCCTTGCGATGGCCGACCGGATTGTGGTGATGAACCATGGTGTGATCGAGCAGGTCGGCTCTCCTACCGAGGTGTATCGCGAGCCAAAGAACCTGTTTGTGGCTGATTTTATCGGCGAGATGAACCAGATCGAAAGTTCCGTCACCAAAGGTGGCCGTCTGTCGGTGGGGGAGAAAACTTTTGCCTGCCATGAGCATGCATTCACCGACGGCACCCCGGTTGTCGCGGCCATTCGTCCCGAAGATGTCATCCCCCATGAAGAGGGGTATGTCTCGGATGATCCAAACCGCAACTGCATTGATGTGCTGCTGCACGAGATGGAATTCCTGGGGTCCTTCTGGCGCTGCCGCCTGCGCAATGAACGGTTCGGGACCTCTGAACTGATTGCCGACTTCTCGATCAACGCGGTGCGTCGTCTGGGGCTGGGGGAAGGTCGGACCATGGTCATCGAACTTCCCGAAGACCGGCTGATGGCATTTGAACGTCCGGAGGCGTCGTGATGAGCAGCCCGAGCACCAATCTGACAACCATGCCGGAAGGCCCGGTGATCAAAGGTAAAGTCAGCCGCGACGATATCATGATGCGCAGCGGCATGATCGTGATCGCCCTTTATCTTGTCGCCACGCTGGTCTTTCCGCTCTATTCCATGCTGTCGAAATCTTTTTCGACCTATCGGTTTGAGCTTTCGCAATACGAGTTCCAGGTCAGTGATGACAGCGGGGTCTTTGATGGCACGATCCTGTCCGGGGCCGCGCTGAATACCCGCACCGGGGCCTATGAAGAGCTTGATCTCAGCACCGGGTCGGATGGGCGCCTTGGCGTCACCAAACTCTTCCCGGATTTCAGTTTCCGCAGCCCCGTGATGTATCAGATCCGCAATACATCCGAAACGGGCCGGTTCCTTGTTGGGTCGACCCTGCAGGACACGACCGAGTGGGTCACGCTGGACAGCAACACGTTCCGGCGGGTGCAGCTACGCCCGATGAAATCCACCGGTTTGGACAACTTTATCAACTACTTCTCGACGCCGGCTCTGTTCAATTCAATCAAGAACTCCCTTTGGATTTCAGTGGTGTCGACAATTGTCACGGTGACGCTGGCCTTCTGGTTTGCCTATGCGCTCAATCGAAGCTGCATGCGGTTCAAAGGCGTGTTTCGTCTGGTGGCCATGGCGCCGATCCTGGTGCCGTCCCTTCTGCCCGGCATTGCGCTGGTCTATCTGTTCGGCAACCAGGGCATGATCAAGGAATTTCTGTTCGGGGCCAGTATCTATGGGCCGATCGGGATCGTGATCGGATCGGTATTCTTTACCTTTCCCCACGCGTTCCTGATCATTTCAACCGCGCTTGCGATTTCGGATGGACGCCTTTACGAGGCCGCGACCAGCCTGCGCTCAACCCCGTGGCGCACCTTCTGGACGGTCACCATTCCCGGCGCGCGGTATGGCCTGATTTCCGCTGCCTTCGTGGTGTTCAACCTCGTGATCACCGATTTCGGCCTGCCAAAGGTGATTGGCGGTCAGTTCAACGTTCTGGCGGTGGATATCTATAAACAGGTCATCGGCCAGCAGAACTTTGAGATGGGGGCTGTGGTCTCGGTGGTGCTTGTCGTGCCTGCGATCCTTGCCTTTGCTATCGACCGGATGGTGCAGTCAAAACAGGTTGCGGCACTTTCAGCCCGTTCGGTGCCGTTCCAGCCGACCCCGGATGCCAAGACCGACCGGATCTTCTTTGCCTACTGCAGCCTGATTGCGTTCTTTATCATCGGTATGCTGGCGGTGTGTCAGTTTGCTGCGTTGATCAAGTTCTGGCCCTATGATCTGAGCCTGAGCCTCAACAACTACGATTTTGACAAGATGGATGGCGGCGGCTGGGGGTCTTACTTCAACTCGATCAAGCTGGGTCTGTTGACCGCGGTTTGTGGTACGGCAGTTGTGTTCTTCGGGGCTTACCTGGTTGAGAAGTCAAACGGGTTCAAAACTGGGCGGGCTGTGTTCCAGATGTTTGCGATGCTTCCCATGGCCATTCCGGGCATGGTGTTGGGTCTTGCTTATATCTTCTTCTTCAACAATCCGTCGAACCCGCTGAATGCAATCTATGGCACGATGGCGATCCTGGTGATCTGCACGGTGACACACTTCTACACCGTGTCACACCTGACGGCGGTGACAGCGCTCAAACAGATGGACCGCGAGTTTGAAAGTGTGTCCGCGTCGCTGAAACAGCCCACGATGAAACTGTTCTCACGGGTGACCGTTCCGGTTTGTCTGCCTGCGGTGCTGGACATCTCGATCTATCTGTTTGTCAACGCGATGACGACGGTGTCGGCAGTGGTGTTTCTCTATTCACCCAAGACCACACTCGCCTCCATTGCGGTGCTGAATATGGATGATGCCGGAGATATTGCGCCAGCAGCGGCGATGGGGATGATGATCTTCTACACCAACGCGGCGGCGCGGATCATCCACCTGATTGCCTCGCGCGGGATCTTGCAGAAAACACAGGCCTGGCGCACGCGCTGAAACCTGTGACATCGCAGAACGGCTCCGCCACACGAGGGTGTGGCGGAGTTTTTTTGGCTTTTGTCAGGGGTGCGATTTTCGTGCAATTTCCATAAACGCACGAATGACTTTCACGTCGCTGCGCTGGGTCAGGTGGACAAGGGATTCGCTCATCGAGATTTGTGCGCCGGACAAGCTGATTTTTCTGAACCGGGCATCATGCACATATTCGGCAAGTGACACAAAACCGACCCCGGCACCCGAGGCGACCACTTCGCGCACCGCTTCTCGCCCTTCTGCCACGATGGCCGGGGTCAAGGTGACCCCCTGACGAAGAGCTTCTTCTTCAAGTTTCTGTCGTGTTTTTGAACCGCTTTCGCGAAAGACCAGCGGGTATTTTGCCAGATCTTCGAGAGAGGCCGACTCCTGAGAGGGCAGCAACAAATCATGCGCGGCAAAGGCGACAATTTCAGACGCGCCCAGATCATGAACCGTTATGTCCTGACCGGGAGAGACGCTGCCGATGACACCGATTTCCGCATTGTAGGCGCGCAGTTCCTCGATAACTTTTTCGGTGTTGCCCACCCGCAGGGAAATTGTTGTTTTGGGGTATCTTTTTTTGAACTGTCCCAGAAGCTCGGTGACGTGGTGGGCGGAATCCGCAAGGATCCGCAGCTCGCCCTCCATGGCGGCTCCTTTCTGCGAAAGATATTCCTCGATCTGGCTCTCGACCTCGAAATATCGCTTGGTCAGAAGGAAAAGCTGCTCACCCGTCTCCGTCAGCCGTACGCGCTTTCGTTCCCGGTGAAACAGCAACGTATCGTGATCCTGTTCCAGCTTGCGCACCTGTTCGGAAATGGCTGGTTGGGTGAGGAAAAGCGCCTCGGCCGCGCGGGAGAACCCTCCGAAACGAGCCACGTGGTGAAAGGCTTTCAATTGTCTATGGCGCATCTGATTTTCCCCTGATCTGGTGTGGTCTCGTTATATAAGCTCAGCCTATATAACGATTGCCAATTGCAATTTCACATATAGATCATCTTGCTGCAATGCTGTTCCTAACAGACCACATCGGAGATGCAAAATGACTGCTCCCATTACTGGAATTGAACCCCCTCGGTTGGGTGAACCCTACCTTCTGACACCCGGCCCGCTGACCACGTCTTACGCCGTGAAAGAGGCCATGCTGAGGGACTGGGGAAGCTGGGATGATGATTTCCGCGCCATGACCCTGCAAATGCGAACCATGTTGCTGGATCTGCTGGGTGAAGGGGGGGATGCATTCGATTGCGTGCCGATGCAGGGCTCCGGCTCTTTCTCGGTCGAGGCGATGCTGGCCTCGTTCATTCCGCGCGATGGCAAGGCGCTGGTTCTGGCCAATGGCGCCTATGGGATGCGGTCGGCCCAGACGTTGGAATATCTTGGGCGTGACCACGTTGTTCTGAACAAAGGGGACTATCTTCCGCCGCGGGGCGAAGAGGTGGCGCAGATTCTCGCGGATGACCCGGCGATCACCCATGTGGTTGCGATCCATTGTGAAACGTCGAGCGGCATCCTGAACCCGGTCGAAGAGATTTCCGAAGCGGTCTATGCCGCCGGTCGCAAGCTCCTGATCGACAGCATGTCGGCTTTTGGTGCGATTGAGTTGAAAGTGGCGGATATCCGGTATGAGGCCATGGTGTCCTCTGCCAACAAATGTATCGAAGGTGTCCCTGGTTTTGGGTTCATCATCGCACGCAAAACCGAGCTTGAAGCCGCCAAGGGCAACAGCCATTCCCTGAGCCTCGATGTGCATGCCCAGTGGGCACATATGAACAAGACCGGCCAATGGCGCTTTACCCCGCCAACCCATGTGGTTGCAGCCTTCCTTGAAGCGCTGCGTGCCCATAAGGAAGAAGGCGGTGTTGCCGGGCGTGGCGGACGCTATACCCGCAACCGCGATGTGATGGTCGCTGGCATGCGCGAGCTGGGGTTTGAAACCCTGCTCAAGGATCGTTGGCTGTCACCGATCATCGTGACCTTCTTCTGCCCGGACGACAAAAACTTCATCTTTGATCGTTTCTATGAGCTGATGAAGGAAAAGGGTTTTATCATTTACCCCGGCAAACTGACGGTTGTTGACAGTTTCCGCGTCGGCTGTATCGGGCAGATGGATGAACATATCATGCGGCAGGTTGTGACCGCCGCGAAGGAATCGCTGGACGTGATGGGGGTTGCCGATGCAAGCCCGCCCGCGCTGGCCCTCGAAGAACGCGCCAAACTGGCCGCCTGAAGTCATAAAGGAACATAAGAATGACCATCCAATCCCCTGTTGTTGCGAACGGGCGCGCCTATGCCACCCCCAAGGTCTGCGCGATTGCGATCTGCCTTGACGGGTGCGAACCGGAATACCTGGAAGTGGCCATCGGCAAGGGCTTGATGCCGAACCTCAAGCGGATGCGCGAAGAGGGCACGGATCGTCTGGCCCATTCGGTGATCCCGTCTTTCACCAACCCCAACAACCTGTCGATCGCCACCGGCCGTCCGCCGGTTGTGCACGGCATTTGCGGCAACTACCTGATCGACCCGGATACCGGTGAAGAGGTGATGATGAACGATGTGCGCTTCCTGCGTGCCCCGACCATCTTCTCGCAGTTCTATGAGGCGGGCGCCCGTGTCGCCATGGTAACCTCGAAGGACAAGCTGCGCGCGCTGCTGGGGGCTGGCCTGAAGTTCGACGAAGACCGCGCTGTGGCGTTCTCGGCTGAGCGTTCGGGGGAAACCACCAAGGCTGATCATGGCATTGAAAACGCCAGCGAATGGCTGGGTATGCCGGTGCCTGAAGTCTATTCGGCGGAACTGTCCGAGTTCGTGTTCGCCGCAGGCGTAAAGCTTCTGAAAGAAATGAAGCCCGACGTGATGTATTTGTCGACCACCGACTATATCCAGCACAAGTTTGCCCCCGAGCAGCAGGGTGCGCTCGATTTCTATGAAATGTTCGACCGTTATCTTGGGGAGCTGGATGAACTGGGCGCCGCCATTGTCGTCACCGCCGACCATGGCATGAAGCCCAAGCACCACGCTGATGGCTCGCCCAATGTGGTCTACTGTCAGGATCTGATGGATGAGTGGCTGGGCAAGGACCAAGCTCGCGTGATCCTGCCGATCACCGACCCCTATGTTGTGCACCATGGTGCGCTTGGCTCTTTCGCCACCTGCTACCTGCCGGAAGGTGCGGATCGTGATGACATCATGGCCAAGCTGCGCGCCACCGATGGGATCACGCTGGTTCTGACCAATGCCGAAGCGGTGGCGCGTTTTGAGCTGCCGTCGGACCGGATTGGCGACATCGTCATGCTGTCGGGTGAAAATATCTGCATTGGCACCTCTGAACATCGCCACGATCTGGCCGCGCTGAAAGAACCGCTGCGCAGCCATGGCGGCCTGACCGAACAGGAAGTGCCGTTCATCTGCAACCGCGTGCTGGCCCTGCCGGAACGTCCCGTGCTGCGCAACTTCGACGCGTTCTTCTACGCCACCGAAGCCGCCGCACTGTAATCAAGCCCGCAATTGAAAGGTCTGACGCATATGAAAGACAAGATCCAGATCCGCGAAGAGGGGATGCGCATCGGCGGCAAGGTGGTCTTTACCAAAGAGGTGATCGAGGTAAAGTATCCCTATACCGATGAAGTGGTCGGAACGGTGCCAGCGGGCACCGCCGAACATGCGCGTCAGGCCTTTGAAATTGCGGCGAATTACAAATCCAAACTGACCCGTTATGAACGCAGCCAGATCCTGCAGCGCGCGGGTGAGCTGATCGGGGAACGTCGCGAATACCTCGCCAAATGGCTGACGCTGGAGCTGGGCATCTGCCACCAGCACGCCATCTACGAAACCAAACGTGCGCAGGACGTGTATCAGTTTGCCGCCGCCCAGGCGCTTCAGGATGACGGAGAGATTTTTTCCTGCGACCTGACCCACAATGGCAAGGATCGCAAGATCTTCACTAAGCGCGAGCCGGTGAAGGCGATTTCCGCCATCACTCCGTTCAACCACCCGCTGAACATGGTCAGCCACAAGATCGCTCCGTCGATTGCCACCAACAACTGCATGGTGTGCAAACCGACGGAACTGACACCACTCACGGCGATTGCACTGGCGGATATTCTCTATGAGGCCGGCCTGCCGCCTGAGATGTTCCAGATTGTGACCGGCTGGCCGAAGGATATCGGTGAAGAGATGATGGTGAATGAGCACATCGACATCATCACCTTCACCGGCGGTGTTCCGGTGGGCAAGCTGATTGCCTCCAAGGCCAGCTATAAGCGTCAGGCGTTGGAGCTGGGCGGCAATGACCCGCTGATTGTCTGCAATGACCTGAGCGATGCCGATCTTGAGAAAGCCGCCACCATTGCTGTGGCCGGGGCCACTGGGAACTCTGGTCAACGTTGCACCGCGATTAAACGGATCCTGGTGCAGGAAAGCGTGGCCGACAAGTTTGTGCCGATGGTTCTGGAGAAAGCCAAGAAGATCAAGTTTGGCGACCCGCAGGATCCCGAGACCGAGCTTGGCTGTGTGATCCACGCACAGGCGGCCGAACTGTTTGAAAAACGTGTTTTCCAGGCTGAGAAAGAGGGGGCCGAAATCCTTTATCATCCCGGCCGTCAGGGTGCGCTCCTGCCGCCGATTGTGGTCGACAAGGTGCCCCATGACAGCGAATTGGTGATGGAAGAAACCTTCGGGCCCATCGTGCCAATCGTGCGTGTGCCGGACAATGACGAAGAGGTCATGGCGATCTCGAACTCGACCGATTTTGGCCTCAGTTCGGGTGTTTGCACCAATGATCTGAACCGCGCCATTGCCTATATCAACGGGCTCGACGTGGGCACCTGCAATATCTGGGAGCAACCCGGATATCGCATCGAAACCTCGCCCTTCGGCGGCATCAAAGACAGCGGCAATGCGGTCAAGGAAGGGGTCACTGAGGCAATGAAGTTCTTCACGAATGTGAAAACCTATTCGCTCCCGTGGCCGAATTAACCGGCCTGAAAAATGAGTTCTTCCCGTTCCGGGGAGGCTTCTCCTGACTGTTCCCGCAACTGGTGAGGCCTGAGTATCGGGCCTCACTTTTTTCCTTGAGATGCAGAGGTTTGATATGGCGATGATTGTTCATACTGAAGGCGAGTCCAATACGTCTGACGCCCGCAAGGCGTGGCTTGGAAAGTCCATAGGCCCAAAATCAGAGCCGCTGCTGGAGCGGGACGCTGAGGTGTTTCTGCACCAAAGTCTGTCAAGCCCCTGTGTCAGCACCATTGCCAAAGCGGAAGGGATCTGGATCGAGGATATGGACGGGCGGCGTTACATGGACTTCCATGGCAATTCCGTGCATCACATCGGGTGGGGTCATCCCAAGCTGATTGCCGCGATCAAGGCCCAGCTTGATGATCTGCCCTTCGCTCCGCGCCGCTTTACCAATGAGCCGGCGGTGGAACTGGCTGAGAAACTCGCGGCCATCGCGCCCGGGGATCTGGGGAAGACGCTGTTTACCACTGGGGGATCGGATGCCAACGAGGTGGCATTGAAAATCGCACGGGCGGCCACGGGGCGGTTCAAGACGGTTAGCTTCTGGGATGCTTTTCATGGCGCCGGGTTCGGTGCAGCGAGCGTCGGGGGGGAGGCCACGTTCCGCAGTCATATTGCCGGGCCCCTGCTGGCCGGCGCAGAGCATGTCGCGCCTTTTGCCTGCTATCGCTGCCCTTATAACCATACGGGTCCGGATGTTTGCGGACTCGCCTGCGCCAAGATGGTGGATTTCGTGCTGGAACGTGAAGGGGACGTGGCTGCAGTGATCGCCGAACCTATGCGCGCTGTGCCCTATGTGCCACCTGCCGGGTTCTGGAAGGCCGTGCGCGAGGCCTGTAATGCGCGCGGTGCGCTTCTGATCATGGATGAAATCCCGACCGGGCTGGGCAAGACCGGAAAAATGTTTGCTTTCGAACATGATGACATTGTTCCCGATATCGTCACCATGGGGAAGAACCTCGGAGGTGGCGTGCTGCCCATCGCCGCCTGCGTGGCGCGGCGGGATTTGGATGTCTGCGGGGATTTTGCCATCGGGCATTACACCCATGAGAAAAACCCGGTCACCGCCCGTGCCGCCCTCACCACCATTGAAATCATCGAGGAAGAAGGGTTGGTTGACCGCTCTGCTGAATTGGGGCGCCACGCGCTGTCGGTGCTTCAGGAGCGGCTTTGGGATGTGCCCATTGTCGGAGATATCCGTGGGCGGGGCCTCATGTTCGGGGTCGAAATTGTGCAGGATCGTAGCGATAAGACCCCCGGCAATGCACTGGCAGAGCAGATCTATTATCGCTGCCTTGATGCGGGGCTGAGCTTCAAGATCTCGCAAGGTTGTGTGTTGACCCTCTCCCCGCCGCTGACCATCTCGCGGGCGGATCTGGATCAGGCGCTTGAGATCGTGGTGCAAGCGATCAAAGAGGTGGCATGACACCCGCCATCGCAACGGTGGTCCTGTCCGCCGCGCTTTTGCACGCAATGTGGAACGCGTTGGTGAAAAGCGCGGGCGACAAAACCGTCATGCTGGGCTGCATCGCCTTGGGGCATGTGGTGCCGGGGCTGGTCATTGCGGGGCTTTCACCTTTGCCGGACTTGGCGTCGGTGTCGTTCATGATCGCGTCGATTGTGGTGCATTGGGTCTATTTCTATCTGCTCAATGTGGCGTATCGGCTTGGGGATCTTAGCCTGATCTATCCGATTTCGCGCGGGTTGGCGCCCGTTCTGGTGGCGTTGGGGGCGCAGGTCTGGGTGGGTGAAACCCTCCCCCTGTTTGCCTGGGGCGGGATATGTGCCGTGTCTGCCGGGATCATGATCCTTTCCCGCCCCGCCTTTGCCGGTGCCTTGCCAAGCAGCGCGTTGCTGGCCGCGCTGGGCATCGGTGTGGTTGTGGCAAGCTATACGCTGATTGATGGGGTCGGGGTGCGCCTGTCTGGCCATGCGGTCAGCTATATCGGTTGGTTGTTTGTCGCCAAGCTGGTGATCGTGTTCTACGTCTTTCCAACCCGCTGGGAGCGGGTGCGGGCGATGCCGCGTTCCGCACTGGTGTTGGGGGTAAGTGGAGGGCTGATTTCCGGCATGGCCTACGGGCTGGTCCTGTACGCGAAATCCATTGCACCGCTTGGGATCGTATCGGCCCTTCGGGAAACCTCGGTCATTTTTGCGGCCCTGATCGGAGTGCTCTGGTTCGGGGAGGGACCGAGAGGGCAACGGCTGTTGGCAGCGGTTGTGGTTGGGGTGGGGATCGGGGCGATTGCCCTGACCCGGTAAGGGGGCAGCCCCCCAAGTTGGCGGGTTTCGATGTCAGCCGGTTTAATGTCAGCCCTTGAAGGTGACGCCTTTTGTCTGAATGCGCAGCCGTGGATCCGTCGATTTTACCAACACGTCCCGCCCCTCGATAAGCTCTTGGCAGCGTTCCAGAGTTTCGCGTTCCAGCCGCTCCATCGCATCTTTCGTATAGAAGGTCAGATGGGGGGACAGGATCACGTTGGGAAGCGTGAACAGGGCGCTCATCGGATGATCCGTCAGCGATAGAGGTTCGCGGCTGAACACATCCAGCCCCAGCCCGGCGATCCAGCCTTCACACATGGCGCGCACCAGGGCGTCTTCGTCGATGATGGCGCCTCGGGCCGCGTTGATCAGGATGGCGCTGGGTTTCATGAGCCGCAGTTCACGCTCCCCGATCAGGTGACGGGTTTCGTCATTCAGGACGCTGTGGATGCTGATAAAGTCACTTTCGCTCAGAAGCGCGTCCAGCGTATCGCATTTCTCGACGCCAATCGCCTGCATCTCGTCTTCCGGGGTGTGGGGGCTGTAGGCAATGACGCGGGCGCGAAAGCCCTGACCGGCCATGCGCGCCATCGAACGCCCGATTTTGCCCAACCCGATGATGCCCAGGGTCTTGCCCGCGATATCCGTGCCCAGCCATGTCGGTTCAGGCCAGGCCCATCCCTCTTTGTGCATGTGGTCATTGAGCGCCGGCAGCTTCTTGGCCAGGGCAATGAGCAGCGCAAAGGCGCCTTCGGCCACGGTTTCTTCTGCGTATTCGGGGATATTGACCACGATCACGCCGTGTTCATTTGCCGCCGGGATGTCGATGGCGTCAATCCCCACACCGTATTTCACGATGCCACGCAGTTTTGGGGCGGATGCGATGACCTTGCGGGTGATGGGCGTATAACACATCAACAGCAGATCGGCGTCCCGGATCTCGGCAATCAGGTCCTCTTCGCTGATCCCGTCCGGCAATAGAACCAACCTATGCCCCGCATCTGTCAGGGCCTTGTCCACCAGAGGTGTCTGGAGCTCGCAATCTGTCCGGACGATTTTCATGTTTCTGCTCCCGCTGTCATGCGTTCGAGTTTCCAGTGTGGGGGAGTTGGTCACAAATTCCTTTTTGCAATTGATCCATAAGCGCGGCCTATGATGCGCCTGTGCAAATGGGCGGAGCAAATACCTGTTTTGACAGGTCTTACCGCTATTTTGGCGTTATGGGGAGGGGGAAGCGCCGAGGGAAATATGTTGATTTTCGAGTGTCATCAGATCTTTTTTAATGGAAAAGTGATGGAAACTGTGGGTTAAATGACCGAAACTGACCGAAAGACGCAAATGACCGACGCCTCTAACCTATCTCACAGAGAGCTTGAGCTGCTGACTGCCTTGCGGCGGCTTGGCGGGGCGGCCCGGTCGTCCGAGCTGGCGAAACATCTCGACGTGTCGGAGGAGACTGTGCGCCGGGGGATCAAGGCGCTGTCCAAGACCGGATCGGTCGCGCGGGTCCATGGTGGTGCCTATCTGGTTGGCGGTGCCGGTGATCCGAGTTTCTTTCAGCGCATGGCGCGAAACCCGGAGGAAAAGCGGCAGATTGCCAAGCTGGTTGCCCGGCAGGTGGCCGACAATATGACCGTGTTTCTGGATGTCGGATCCACAACCGCATTTGTTGCAGAGCGCCTGCGTAAGCACACCGGCTTGACCGTTGTGACCAATTCGATTGCCATTGCGCAGGCCATGCTGGGGACATCCGGAAACCGGGTGCACTTCCTCGGTGGAGAAATGAAAAGTGACGAACGCGGCACTTTCGGCTCTGTCACGGAACGTCAGGCGCAACGGTTCGCATTTGATCTTGCGGTCCTGAGTGTGGATGGCCTGTCGGAAAAACGCGGGTTTCTTTTTGTCAATCCGGTCGAAGCGGCCCTGTCCGAGGTGGTGGCGGACCGCGCGGACCGGGTGGTGATTGGGCTGGATCACCAGAAATACGGGGTGAAGGCACCGCATTGTGGGCTGGATGCGCACCGGGTGGACCTTCTCATTGTCGACAAAGCGCCAGACAAGGGGTTGACCCGGGCGCTGGATGGCTGGGGCGTTGAGGTCGCATTGGCGCCTGCGGGCAAAGGAGGAATGAAAGCATGACGGAACTGTCACATCTTGCCAAACATGCCGAGGCAATGGCGCAGATCGCCGCGCGCTCGTCCCTTTCTTACTTCCGGGGGGCGTTGGGGATCGAGTTCAAGGCGGATGAAAGCCCGGTTACGCAGGCGGATAAGGCGGTAGAGGCGGAGTTGCGCGCCTATCTGGCAGCGATATTCCCGGACCATGGGATTTTTGGCGAAGAAGAGGGAATGAGCCAGACGGACAGCGCCCATCTTTGGGTGATCGACCCAATTGATGGCACACGTTCGTTTCTGTCCGGGCACCCGCTTTATGGGTTTTTGCTGGCCCATCTGATTGATGGCACCCCTGAGATTGGCGTGATTGGCATGCCGGTGCTGGAGGAGGTGCTGATCGGGCTGCGCGGGCAGGGGGCCAGGCTGAATGGTCGACCCGTTCAAACCTCCAACCAGACCGATCTGGCGCAGGGTATCCTCTATATCAACGAGGGCGAGAAGATCTTTCGGGATCATCCGACCCTGTTTGATCGGCTGACCCGCACCGGGCAGACCCGCCGGATGGCGTATGATTGCTACCCCCATGCGCTGCTGGCGATGGGGCATGTGGATGCGGTGGTGGATTATGATCTGCAACCTTATGATTTTCTGGCCCTGTCTGTGGTGATCGAAGCAGCAGGTGGGGTGATGACCGACTGGTCCGGTGCCCCCCTTGGGCTGCATTCCGACGGGCGGGTGGTGTCTGCTGCCACGCCTGAACTTCATGAACAATTGCTGCAAGTGGTGAATGGCTGATGGCGATCCTGAGTTTCCTATTGAGCCTTGCGGGCGCCACAATGCTCCTGCTGTTTGCCGTGCGGATGGTGCGGACCGGAATTGAACGCAGTTTCGGCGCCTCTTTCCAGCGCATGATGACCCAGGAACGTGGCCCTTTGTCCAATTCGGCCCTTGGGGTCATGTTGGCGACCGTGCTGCAAAGCTCAGCCGCCGTGGCGTTGCTCGCATCCGGGTTCGTGGCGGGAGGATACCTGCAATTTTCCGCCGCGCTTGCCATTGTGCTGGGCGGAGATCTTGGCTCTGCCCTGGTGATCCAGATCCTGTCTTTCCGGTTGGATTGGCTGGTGCCGGTGCTGTTGGCCATTGGCGGCTGGCTGTTCGTCAAGGTCGAAGAACGCCGCTGGCGTCAGGCGGGCCGGATCCTGATGGGGGTGGCATTTATCCTCATTTCGTTGCGGTTCCTGCGCGAGGCGATGGATCCGATCCGGGACAGCGCGTTCCTGCCGGCAATTGCGGAATATCTTGCGCGTGATTACCTGACCGCGTTTCTGGTCGGGGCGGCGCTGGCCTTTGTGATGCATTCCTCGGTTGCCGCCATTCTGATGTGTGTGACCCTGGTGCAGATTGATGCCATTCCCTTTGCGGCGGGTCTGTCCCTTGTGCTTGGCGCGAACCTGGGCTCGGCGGTGATCCCAGTCTGGCTGACACGAGGGATGGGGGTCGCGGCGCAAAGAGTGCCCTATACCAATCTGCTTTTGCGTGGGGTCTGGGCGGTTGTGGCGCTGTTTGCGGTGAACCTGTTCCTGCGCTCTGGCGTGATGGTCTTGCCGGAAACCGGCCAGATGTTGGTGATGGCACATATTGCCTTCAACGCCCTGCTGGTCCTGATGGCCATGCCCTTCGGGAAGGCACTGGCCGCCAGTGCTGAGCGGTTCATGCCCGAACCCGGTCAGAATGAGGGGGCGGGGATCAACCTGCGCCCGGGGTCCGCCCTTGATATCGACAATATCGGAACGCCCGCCCAGGTGATTGCCAGCCTGAAGAAAGAGCTGCTGCGCATGTCGGAAATGGTCGAGGTCATGTTCCGCCCCTCCTTGCAGCTGTATCGTGAAAATGACGGGGAAAAGATCAAGGCGGTGCAGGCGCTGGATCACGAGGTGAATGACTGCCTGACCGGGATCCGGGATTACGTGGCCGCACTTCCGAACCGGGAGTTGGGGCGGGAGAATGTAAAGGCGGTCCGCGACCTGATGGAATACGCCATTCGACTGGAAACAGCCGGGGATGTTGTGGCCAAGCGCCTTTGTGTGCTGGCGCAGGAAATGGCCAAAACCCATACGACCTTCTCGTTGGATGGCTGGGCGGAACTGACCCGGATGCATGAAAGCATCCTGTCCAACCTGAACCTTGCCAGCAACGTCCTTGTTTCGGATGACCTGGAAAGCGCGCGGCTCCTGAGTTTGGAAAAAACCGAGGTGAAGCGTGCGGAACGGAAAAGTCGCAAGAAGCATTTGAAGCGGTTGCAGATGGGGGAGGTGGCGAGTTTCGAAACATCGGATATCCACCTTGAAACCCTGCGCGCCCTCAGGGAGTTCAACAGCCACATCGCGGCGGTTGCCTACCCGTTGCTTTACAAGCATGGTCAGCTTCTGGAAACGCGCCTGATCGAAGACATGAACGAAGCCGAGGATTGACCGGCGCGCCCCACGGGTGCCACGTCGCTGTCCCGTGGGCAGAACTGCTCGCAAAAGGCTCTGGCAGGGCTTTTTGCGGAGGGTCTGAGCGCTGCTCCTGCCCGGTTGCGTCTGCAATGCTTAGGGAAAAATCGAAACGCTTTGAGCGGCAGATGATGGGGATCCATCCCGCCTTTCAGCGGATTGTGGCTTAGCGGTCCTGACAGGGGAGCGATTGCCGGCCCCCAACCTTGACGTGATACCCCACTGCGGCCCAACCTTATCTCATTGGACCGTGCGGGCCTGTTGTGATGGCCGGGTGCGGCTGAAGGGAATGCGTGCCGGCCGGGGTCGGTTGTCAGAAGGAGAACCGTTTTATGACACGATTTACAATGACATTGACCACCGCCTTGGCAACCATGATGACGCTGGCAACGCCCGGCTGGAGCGATGGGCGCGCCTTTTTTGTCGGCAATGCAGATTACGGCTTCCTGAGCTTTCTGGGGCGGCCTGCGGATATGCAACAAAATGCGGATACGCTGGCCGCGCAGGGGATATCTGTCACCAGCGTGCAGGATGCAAACGCCGCCCAGATGCGGCGGGCCTTTACTGAATTTGTCGATGGCATTGATGATGATACCAGTCAGGTTGCGATCATTCTGGCCGGGCGGTTTGCGTCGGGGGCAGGCGGGGCCTATCTGTTGCCGGTCGATGCCGAGGACCCGCTGGACCCGGCCCAGGTGCTGATGCAGGCTTTCCCGCTGGATGCCGCCCTTGCGATATTGGCGCAATATCCCGGACGCGCCGTTCTTGCGCTGGCGGAAGGGGACGTGTCTGCACAGAACAGTGGCCCGGTTTCTGCAGGAGCCGGCGATTTCGCCATTCCGCAGGGGGTCACTGTGATCCGTGGAGAGCTGAGTGACGTGTCGCGTTTTGTTGGCGGAGTGGTTGCAGCACCCGATGCTGACCTGATCCGGGCTGCGCGACGGGCGGATCTGACAGTGGAAGGGTTCGCCCCGCAAACCCTTTCCTTGTTTGATCAGCCTGAACAGGTGCAGGCACAGCCACCCGCGCGAAATGATGGCAAGGATGATGACGATTGGGCGCGGGCCTTATCTGCAAACTCCGAACAAGCCTATCAGGATTACCTTGACCGCCACCCATCCGGGGCCCACGCAGCGGATGCCCGCCAGCGCCTTGCTTCTTTGCGGGCAACCCCGTTTTACCGGGAAAAAACCGCGGAAGAGAATTTGAACCTCAGCCGTGATGCGCGCCGTGAAATCCAGCGCAACCTGTCTCTGCTGGGCTATGATACCCGTGGCATTGACGGCATTTTCGGGCGCGGCTCTCGTGCTGCAATCACGGCCTGGCAGAAGGGCAATGGCCTAACGGAGTCTGGCTATCTGAACGCGCAGCACATATCGCGGCTGGCGGAACAGGCCCGGTTGCGGGCAGCTGAGCTGGAAGAAGAAGCGCGGTTGCGGCAGATTGAACAGGACAAGCGGGACCGTGCGTTCTGGCAGGAAACGGGGGCGGCCGGGGATGCGGCAGGGCTCAGGGCCTATCTTGAACGGTTCCCGGATGGAATTTATGCCGATCTGGCGCAGGAAAGACTGAAAGTGATCGAGGACCGAGAGCGTGCTCAGGCGGTTGCTCAGGATCGGGAGGCATGGGACCGTGCCCGTTCCCGAAATGACCTGCAGGCTTACAGGACCTATCTGTCCCAGTATCCAAAGGGCGCGTTTGCTGATCAGGCGAAAGCGCGGATAGCGGACCTGTCGGTTTCGGATGCAGACAAGGCCCGGATCGAACAGGCGCAAGCTGCTGAGCGGGGGCTGGGCCTGAACAAAAGCGCCCGACAACTGATCGAATCCCGGTTGAAAAGTCTGGGCCTGAAGCCGGGTAAGATTGACGGGAAATTTGACGATGCCACCCGTCGCGCCATCCGCAGGTATCAGGATGCGCGCCAGCTTCCTGTCACGGGTTATATCAATCAGACTACCTTCATCCGTCTGATGGCGGATAGCATATTACGGTAAGGTGGCACTGATAGTTGAGCGAGACATCAGAACGAGACATCAAGGGGGCACAGATGAACATGTGCCCCCAGCCTCGTCTCAGCGCCCATCGCTGGATTCGCGTGCATTCCGAGGCAGTCCCGCTGTTATCATTTCAACGCGTCTCGGATCTCGGCCTGCATCTGTTCTACCGCCGCGTGAAGCACGCTGATAAACGCCTGGCTTGCCATGGATTGCGTGGCGTAGCCCGGGGTCAGGATTGAGACGCTGTTTGATATTTGCGGACTGAAGCGCCGTATCGTCAGGCGTTCGTTCTCCGGTGTTTGAAACAGATGGCTATAAGCGGTGATCATATCGCAAACCATCACGCAAACGCCCTCTGCGACAAACTGCAGACCCGGAAGAAAGGTGCGAAGTTCGATCCGCTTGTTGAAATGGCATCCAGCGGCGTGGAACGCGGCCTCTGTTTGCACCGCGGTTCCGTGCTCATCGAACAGAACGGCCATCGGGCGGCCATCCAGATCATCCGGCGTGACAACCTTTACGCGCGCCAATGGATCGTCTTTTGGCACCACGCAAACGCATTCGAGGTTGTAATCTGTTTGCCGGATCGACGCGCGCGGTTTCGGGGTTTCGGCAAACCCAAGGTCGTATTGTTGCGACGCGATAAGGTCTTCGATCACGTCCGAGGATCTCATGATGAAGGACACATCAAGATTGTCCCGGTCCTTGAGAAAACTGGTCAGCAGACGCGGAAGGAAAGCGCTCGACGCTGCGGGGTGGCAGGCGATCTTGAGCTTGCCGGATTGCAGCGAACTGATCCTTTCAAGCGTGCGTTCCGTGCGCTCGACACGGTCCAGGATATCCTCACATTCCTCAAGGAAAAAATAGGCTTCCGGCGTCGGTGTCAGTTTTCCATGAGATCGCAGGAACAGGGCAAAGCCCAGCTGATCTTCAAGGGTCTGAATCATTGTGGACACCGCAGGCTGAGTGCGGCCAACCGCACGGGCAGCCTGGCTGATCGAACCAGACCGCATGACTTCTCGAAACGTGGAAAGTTGTCGAAAGGACAATCGCATGGTCATAAACCTGATTTATGAAGTTAAAGATATTATCAAATTGATTTAATGCCAAATGTCCAGTGTGATGGTCAGACAACCCGCATGCAAAGGCCTGTGGGATCGGGGGACAGATGGACAGATTTGCTAAATATCTACTGACGGCGCTGATCATTTCAGTGGCTTTGGGTCAGTTCGTTCAGGTCATCACACGCTATGTTTTGCAGGTTCCGGTCATGGGGCTGGAAGAGACAATGGCCTATCCGACGGTCTGGCTCTACATCCTTGGATCCGTCAACGCCTCGCGCGAGAACACACATATCCGCGCCAATGTCCTTGAGATCTTCATCAAGACAGAGCGCGGGCACACCGTTCTGGCCATCATTGGTGAGATTATCAGCCTGACCGTTGGTCTTTGGCTGCTGTCCTGGGCCTGGGACTACACCCAATATGCCTGGCGGGTGTGGCGCGAAAGCCCAACCCTCTACATCCCGACATTCTATTCCGATGTCGCCCTGGTCATCGGTCTGGCGCTGATGATGATCTACACCGCCTCGCACCTTGTGCGCCACATTCTCAGCCTGAAAACCGGAGAGACCGCATGATTGAGATTGCACTTCTTGCCATCGCTCTGTTGGTGATCACGCTCACCCTGGGCGTGCCCCTGCCCTACTGTTTCGGCTCTGCCCTGATGGTCATGTATTTCATGGGAGATGTGACCATGAAGGGGATGATGCTCTGGGGCGTGCAACAGCTGGGCAACCCGGTTTTGCTGGCCATTCCCCTGTTTGTTCTGGCGGGCACGGTGATGTCTGAAAGTGGGATCGCCGCGTCTCTCCTGCGCTTTGTGAACGCGTTTATCGGCCACATCCGCGGTGGGCTGGGAGTGGTGGCCGCCGTGTCCTGCGCCGTGATTGGTGCGATCTCGGGCTCTGGTCTGACCGGCATTGCGGCAATCGGCCCGCTTTTGATCCCCGAGATGGAAAAGCGCGGCTACCCTCGTGAATACGCCACTGCGTTGATTGCCAACTCGTCGATCCTTGGCCTGCTGATCCCGCCTTCGGTGACCATGATCGTCTATGGCTGGGTTACGGACACATCTATCCTTGCCTGTTTCCTTGCCACGCTTGGGCCCGGCCTGCTGATCATGACGTCCTTTTCGGTGATCAATATCATCATGTCGCGCAAATTCGACCTGGTGCTGGATGACAAACCCTCCTTCTCGGAACTGTCCGGTGAAGTGGCGCGGCGTGGTTTCCATGCCTTCCCCGCCCTGCTGATGCCGGTCATCATCCTTGGCGGCATCTATGGGGGCATTATGACTCCGACCGAGGCCGCCGCCGTTGCCGTGATCTACGCCGTCCCGGTGGGGTTCCTGATCTACAAAGGTCTGAGGTGGAGCAATTTCCTGTCGGCCGGCAAAGAAGCTGCCACCGCCGTGGGTGCAATCATGATGATGATCCTGTTTTCCATGATCCTCAGCCAGATGTTCGTTTTCGAGAGCATCCCGCAGCAACTGGTCCAGGGGATCTTCTCGATCACCGAGAACAAGATTGTTCTGCTGATCATGATCAACATCATGTTGTTTCTGGTCGGAATGGTGGTCAATGACGTGACCGCGATCATCCTGATTGCGCCGCTGCTCTTGCCCTTGATGCAGGCCATCGGCGTCAGCCCGGTTCAATTTGCGGCCATCATGGGGGTCAACACGGCGATGGGCGGAGTGACACCCCCTTATGCCTCGATCCTCTATCTGGGCGCGCGGATCGGCAATGTGAAGGTGACCAAGGTCATCCCCCCCGCAATGAAACTCATCCTGTTTGGCTATGTGCCTGTCGTCTTCCTGACCTCGCTCTGGCCGGATCTCTCACTCTTCCTGCCCCGTCTCTTCGGATATGACGTGGCGCCCTGAAACCACTGAACAACGACCCAAAAAGCACAACACGGAGGAAACACAAATGAAACACGCATTCCTAACCTCAGCCACCGCTGCCCTTCTGGCGCTTGGCAGCTACGCCACCGCGGCAGACCTGAAGATGAGCCATGTGCGTCCGCAGGATGCCACGATCGACGTGGAACTGCGCGCGTTCTCAGCAGCCGTAGATGAAGCGACAGGCGGGGATGTGAAAATCAACATCTTCCCCGCATCCGCCCTTGGGGATTACACAAGCGTACAGGAACGCATCAGCGTGGGTGCAATTGACATGGCAACCCAGCCGGCAGCCGCCGCCGCGGATCGCCGGATGCAGATCAGTTCCTTCCCCTATCTCGCAGGCAACTGGGATCAGGCCCGCGCAGTTTACGGCCCGGGCGGTGTGGTGCGCGAAACGGTCGCCGGGCTGTATGCCGAACAGGACATCACCATGCTCGCCGCCTATCCGGTCTATTTCGGCGGCATCTCCCTCAATGTGGAAAACGCGAACCCCGGTTCGGTTGAGCCAAACGGCATCAAGGTGCGTGTCCCCGGCATCAAGAGCTTCCAGCTGACCGGCCAGGCGCTTGGTTATATTCCGGCCCCCATTCCCTTCTCGGAAGCGTTCACCGCCGTCCAGACCGGTGTGGTTGATGGTGTGATCGGGTCCGGCGCCGAAGGATATTATGCCTCGTTCCGCGACGTGACCAAAACCTACATCCCCGCCAACACCCATTTCGAAGTCTGGTACATGATCATTTCAAACAGCAGCCTGGCAGAGCTGTCGGATGAAGATCAGGCGGCCCTGAAAGAACAGGCCGCCGCGTTTGAGGCCACCCGCTGGGAAGTGGCCGAAGCAGATCAGGCCAAAAACGAACAGCGTCTTGTAGATGAACTGGGCGCGACCGTTGCCAAGTTGACGGAAGACGACCTTGCTGCGATGGCCGCAAAGGCCCGTGCAGAGGTTTGGCCCGCCGTTCTTGAAGATGTCGGCGTTGAGTGGGGTCAGGCGATCCTAGATCAAGTGGCTGCCGCAGGCAACTGATCTGAATTATGTCAGGGCGGCCCGGTTCGCCCTGACCTTCAAACCGACACCAACGGACTGTAGTCATGGACACCGATTATACAATCATCGGCGGAGGCGTTGTGGGCCTTTCGGTTGCCTGGGGGTTGCTCCAGCGTGGCCTGACCGTGACGGTGCTGGATGGTGACGATGGATCATTTCGCGCCAGCCGCGGTAATTTCGGCCTGGTTTGGGTTCAGTCCAAAGGCATGAACCAACCCCGCTATGCCCAATGGTCACAGCACTCTGCCGCGATCTGGGCGGAGTTCGCGCAGGAGCTTGGCGAGACCACCGGCCATGACCTGTCGCTTGAGCAAAAGGGCGGATACGATCTGCACTTTTCAGAAGAAACACTCGCGGCAACTGTTGAAAAATACGAGGTTCTGAAAGCCAAGCTGGGGGGCAATTACCCCTACGACGTGCTTGGTCATAACGCACTTCACAAGGAAGAGCCCCATATCGGGCCGAAGGTCGTGGGGGCAATCCTGCACCATCAGGATGGCCACGCAAACCCGCTGAAACTGCTGCTGGCTCTTGCCGCTGATGTGCGCCGGTTGGGCGGACGTGTGTTGACTGGTAAAACCGTGATCGGCGTGTCGAAACCAGATGCCTTCCACATCACCTGCGCGGATGGCACGTCGGTTACATCAAACAAAGTGGTCCTGTCCGCCGGTCTCGGGGCCGTGCAGCTTGGTCCAAAAATGGGGTTCAAAGCCCCCATTCGCCCACAGCGCGGGCAGGTTCTGATCACCGAGAAGATGCCAAAACTGATCAACCGCCCGTCGCTGATTGCACGGCAGGTGGATGAGGGCGGCATTCAGATTGGCGCCACCAATGAAGAAGTTGGTTTCGATGACCGCGTGACACAACCGGGGCTGTCAGGCCTCGCCGCCGAGGCCATCGCTGCCTATCCGGCATTGGCGCGCGCCCAATTGGTGCGCAGCTGGGGCGCATTGCGTGTCCTGTCACCTGATGGCCTGCCGATTTATCAAGAAAGCCCTGAGATGCCAGGCGCTTACCTTGTCACCTGTCACAGTGGCATCACCCTTTCCGCTGCCCATGCGCGTCTTCTGCCTGACTGGTTGGAAGGCACCGATGCAGCCCCAGACCTGGAGGTGTTCAATGAAGACCGCTTCGCCGTTTCATGAGCTGGAAAGCGGTCCGCGTGTCGACGTGACATGGGACGGAACACCGCTCAGCTTGCCAGACGGTGTGAACCTTGCCGCAGCCCTGCTTGTCGCCGGGGTCGATGTGTTCCGCCACACCCCCGTTTCAGGCGCGCCGCGGGCACCGTTTTGCATGATGGGGGCCTGTTTCGATTGCCTGATCGAGGTCGATGGTGTGACCCGTCAGGCATGCATGATGGATGTCACTGAAGGCCTGCAAATCACCCGTCCACATGAAAAGAGGTCACAAGATGAACAAGCGTGATCTTGTCATCATCGGCGCCGGACCCGCGGGTATGGCCGCTGCCGCGGAAGCGGCCGGGCTGGGTCTGAGCGTTACGGTCCTGGATGAACAATCCCGGGCGGGCGGGCAGATTTACCGCGATGTCGATTTGGCGTCACAGTCGCGCGGAGACATTCTTGGCGCCGACTATACCGAGGGCAGACACCTGACTGAGGATCTGCGACAGAGCGGTGTCGAGCACATTTCAGGTGCGGTCGTCTGGGCCATCGAAGACAAATTCCGCATTTCCTACACCCGCAAGGGCCGTGCTGCGCAGATCAAAGCCGACCGTATTCTGCTGGCCACCGGTGCGCTGGAACGCCCAATGCCGATACCGGGCTGGACCTTGCCGGGTGTCATGACAGCCGGTGCAGGTCAGATCTTGCTAAAACAATCCGGCGTCGTCGCGCAGGGCGCGGTGCTGGTAGGTGCGGGCCCACTTCTTTACCTGATCGCGGCACAGATGGTGCGCGCAGGCATGCCACCCGCTGCACTGGTTGAGACCCAGACCCGCGGCAACATGATCCGCGCATTGAGGCATATCAGCGGCGCAGTGCGGGGATGGTCCTACATGGTCAAGGGTCTGAAAATACTAAAGGAACTCAAGCGTGCGAAGGTGCCCCGCTATACGGGAGCAACAGATATCGCCATTGAGGGCGAAGGCAAGGCCGACGCTGTAACATTCGTCCACAAGGGTCACAAACAGCGGATTGCATGCGAAACGGTCTTTCTTCATCACGGCGTTGTGCCAAATACGCAGGCAGCCCGATCCCTTGGCATTTCCCACAACTGGGACACGGCGCAAGGGGCATTTGTGCCTGCGCTCGACGCGTGGGGCCAAAGTGATGTTGCGGGGGTTTTCATCGCTGGCGATGGCGCTGGGATTGGTGGCGCAAAAGTCGCCGTTTACGCCGGACGGTTGGCGGCGTTGAAAATCGCAGAGGATGCCGAACGCCTGTCGCCCCAGGACTGCAATCGTATGGCCGCGCCCCTGCGCCAAGCCCTGGCACGGGAAAAGGCCGCGCGCCCGTTTTTGGATGCCGCTTACCCGCCTTATGCGTCCGCGCTCGATCCCGCCGACAGCACGGTGATCTGCCGCTGTGAAGAAGTGACCGCTGGCCATATCCGCAAATATGCAAAACTTGGTTGCCTGGGGCCGAACCAGACAAAGGCGTTCGGGCGCGCCGGTATGGGCCCTTGCCAGGGTCGTTATTGCGGGCTGACGGTTACGGCGCTGCTGGCTGATGCCAATGGCCTGTCCCCGGATGAGACAGGCTACTACCGCATCCGCGCCCCTCTCAAGCCCGTCACACTGGGCGAACTCGCGGCAATGGATGATGCGGTGCAAGATGCGACCGAATAGGAGAATGACATGATCGAACGGATCGAAGCCGGCCAACGCATGAGCAAGATCGTCAAGCACAACGGTGTCGCCTATCTGTGCGGCCAGGTCGGGGATGGGGCGACTGTCACCGAGCAGACCCGCGACTGCCTTTCGCGCATCGACGCGCTGTTGGAAAAGGCCGGGTCGTCCCGCGACCAGATGCTACAGGTCGTCATCTGGCTGTCTGACATGGCAGATTTCGCCGAGATGAACGCCGTCTGGGATGCATGGGTTCCGACCGGTCACGCGCCTGCCCGCGCCTGCGGAGAGGCAAAGCTGGCCCGTCCGGAGCTTAAAGTTGAGATCATCGTGACCGCAGCCTATTGATCGACCCCCTTGATCAATCAGAACAAAGCGTAGCACTTCATATCAGTGGGAGCGGTGTGCCATCAATCCCGGAAGGAGGAAATGACAAGCGGTTGTGCGCAAAGGTTTTCTTTTGAATGCACTCCCAGCAAGTCTAAACCTGCTGGGTAGCATGTCGCGAACTCCCGGTTGGGACTACAACGGTCAAGATAATCGCTCACGGCTATGCAGCTGCCTTCTCGCCCGAGGTTTCCTTGAGCAAAAATCTCGGATTCCGGGGATGCGGCGCCACGACGTGAGAATGAAGCCGGCCGAGAAGATCGCCTCGATCAAGATCCATCAGGTGACCGGACTGGAGCGTTCGGGGGGCTGGTGGCGGCGATGCAGCAGGCACTCCTGTCAATCAGGCGCTCGACTCAGCCCTTGGAATGGCGTTGCAGATGCCCGCCATGCAGGCGCTTGGCAAAGAGTTGGGAATTAGCATGGAAAACGGCATTGCCGGGGTTGCCAATGGTGTGATGGGGGTTGAGACCTGCAGAGGTCTCATCACCACAAACCTTGCCTCTGCAGGAAGTCGATGCGCAAGACGCCGACGTTCAGATGAACTGACAATTCGGCCTCGCTTGGGCAAAGTGAGACCGCTCACGCAAGTCGCTTTACACGCATTGTCGGGGCGGTCCGATTGCTTCGTTTGCTTGGCGCAATACGAACAAAGCTCTCAGTATTACATGAAAGATTCTGCCAAGCGGCTCCTTTCTTCAGCCGACTTACGTGAAGCTCCGTTTTGTCCAGCATCCTGAGACTTTAATCTTGAAAATTGATTGATCGCAATAATAGCGGGGCCACAAGCCCCTGGCTGTCAGGGGGAAGGTGCATGAATAAGCGCATAGACAATCTCGACCCTGGTTGGTGGCTAATCCAGCCCCTGCACATATTCTGCACATCTTGCATCGCTGATCTGCACATCTGTCTGCGCAAAACCGCAGTATGGAACAAAAACGCGATACCTTGTTGTGGATTGGCCTTGCGACGGCCTCGGCCTTGTTGGCCATCGACCCCGTTCGGTGGCTGTTAACCAGTTGGCGCGATCCCTCGTACCAGTCAAACGGAGGCTGGTACGGCGCCGTGATTGTCGGGCTTGCAATCCTGTCCCTTTGCAGCTCGTCCCCAAGCGGGCCAGACGCACGAGGACGCGTTTTTGTTCTATTCCTTGTTGCTGCGGCGATCCGGCTGGCGGGGCAGATGTTGGCAATCAACATCCTCAGCGCGCTGGCGCTCGCCATTGATGTCTTTGCGCTGGCGACTTTCCTGCGGCTAGATCAGCGCAAGATCTCCCTGTCCCCGTTCTGGTTGTCGGTGTTCTTCCTGTTCTGCCTGCCCCTGGCCCCGATCCTGCAACGCGTTGCGGGTTTCCCCCTTCAGATGATGTCGGCTGAGGTTGCCTGTGCGGCACTCACGCCTTTCTTTACCGACCTGACCTGCGAGGGCGTGCGGTTGCAACTGAACGGGATCGACGTGCTGGTTGACCTGCCCTGTTCCGGCGCGTCGGGCCTGCTGTTGATGGTCAGCCTGTGGTCTTTCATCAACGTGCTGTTTCGCCCCGGTCTTCTGCACGCGATGCTGGCAGGTGTTGTGATCGGGCTGGCGACGGTGGTCGGTAATGGCGTGCGGATCACGCTTCTTGCTGCTGGACTGGGTCACGGTATCAACACGATGGAGCCCGGCCTGCATTCTGCCATTGGCCTGGCCTCTCTTGCGCTGGTGGCTTTGCCCGTGGTGATTTTCTATCGCCCGCCGCCTGTGCCCGTGCGCCAAACCCCATACCGCACATTCAGACTGCCCGGCATCCTGCATGTGCCCGCGACCCTTCTGGCGCTTGTCCTGGCCGTGGCGGTGGTGAACGCCCCACGCACGCCGCTGGACCGATCGGACAGCGTGACGACGATCTTCGTGCCGGATCAACTGCTGGGCTATCCGGCACAGCCCGTCCCGCTTACCCCGACCGAACAGCATTATTTTGCCAGCTATGGCGGCACCGCACAGAAGGCTCAGTTCGGGCCGATGGGGCTGAATATCGTGCGCACGGCGTCGCCCTTGCGTCATCTGCATTCGCCCGCGACCTGCCTGTTGGGGATGGGATATGACGTTCGTTTTCTGGGCACCCGTTTCGACCCGCTGCCGACCTCGGTATACGAGGCGACCTCGCCTGATGGGCAGATCTGGACCGTTGCCGTCAGCTTTGTGTCAAAAGACGGCGCCCAGACCGCCGGTGTCGGAGAAGCCGTTTGGAGTTGGCTGAACGGCTCCTCGCATGTTTGGCAATCCGTCCAGCGCATCACACCCAAATCCATGCCCGAGTCCCAGCGCATTGCCTTTGAGGCCGCCGCGCTGGCCGCTTTGGACCTTTGATATTTGACCGACAGAAGGAGTTTTTCATGACCTATCTCACCTCCTGCAACGCGCAGCGGCACGCCCCGCGCAACCCAGGCCGTCGCTTTCCCCGCATCAACCGCGTGACGCTTTTGATCGTGCTTGTTGCCTATGCACTTGCCATTCCCCTCAGCGCCTTTTCCCAGACCGATCATGAGGACGTCGCCGGTCGGGTTGTGGCCCAAGTGGGTGGTGAGATGATCGAACTGCCCATGTTGGACAGCTCCTATGCGGTCAATATCGAGGGGGACATGGCCACGGTTGAGCTGCGCCAGACCTTCTCGAACCCGTCGCAGATCCCGCTTGAGGCGGAATACCTTTTCCCACTGAACCAGAACGCCGCGGTGTTTGGGATGACCATGCATGTGGGGGATGAGATTGTGCGGGCGGTCATTCGCGAAAAACAGGTGGCCGAAGCCGAATACAAGCAAGCCGCCTCAGACGGCAAAGCGGCCGCGCTTTTGACCCAGCACCGGCCCAACATGTTCACCCAGAAGATCGCCAACCTTATGCCCGGACTGCCGGTTGAGGTGACGCTGAAATATGTGCAGATGGTGCCGAAGATCGACGGGCAATATGAGCTGGTCATCCCGATGATTGTCGGCCCGCGTTATGAAAGCCCGGCAGCAGACCAACACGCCCTGGCGCAGGATGACAACGCCGCCTTGCAAGACGCCACATGGACGATCAGCCCCCTGCCTGCCTATCCGCAGGTGGCGGATCTTGACCTGCCCGACAGCTTTCTGTCGGATCGCGTGTCCTTGGACGTGACGATGGTCGCGGGCGTTGAGGTTTCGCAGTTTGCCAGCCCGACCCATCCGCTGGACATCACTGATACCGATGATGGGCTGGGCGCACGCTTCACTCAGGGCAAGGTGATGGACAACAAAGATCTAATCCTGCGCTATATACTGGGCGGCGAGGCGCTACAGGCGGCCAGTCTGACCCATCATGATGAGCGGGGTGGGTTTCTGTCCGTGATGATCGAGCCGCCTGCAATTCCTGACGAAGCCACCGCCACCCCGCGTGAACTGGTCTTTGTTCTGGACACTTCGGGGTCGATGTCGGGCCAGCCGATGGCCGCCAGCAAACGGTTCATGGATGCGGCGCTGAAGGGGCTTCGTCCGGATGATTATTTCCGCATCATCCCATTTTCCGACACAGCCCGTCACTTTGCACAGGGCGCAACCCCGGCAACACGCCGCAACATCAAAGCGGGGCGAAAGTTTGTCTCGAAACTGACCTCCGGTGGTGGGACCGAGATCGACAATGCCATCCACGCGGCCTTTGCCACCTCCAGCCCTGCAAACACAATGCGCATCGTGGTCTTCCTGTCTGATGGCTATATCGGGGGTGAGGCCCAGGTCCTACGCACCATTCGCGAACAAATCGGGCAGGCGCGGATCTATGCGTTCGGGATTGGCAGCTCGGTCAATCGATATCTGCTGGATGCCATGGCCGAGGAAGGGCGCGGTTACGCACGTTATGTCGGGCTAGATGAAGACGCGATGGAGGTGGCCGAGGTCATGGCTGCCAATCTAAAGACCCCGCTTCTGACCGACATCGAGATTGACTGGGGCGAGCTTGAAGTTTCTGACATGACGCCTGCGCGCATCCCGGATCTGTTTGCGGGCAACAGCCTGCGCATCTATGCGCGCTATAAGGGGGCGGATCAGGGGCAGGTGATGCTGAACGGTCTGGTGCAGGGGCGCAAAGCCCAAATGCCGGTGAAGCTGGTCCTGTCCGATCAGAAGGGTGAGGCAGCTCTGCCGCTGATCTGGGCGCGCAATCAGATCGCAACGATGGAACGTCGCATCGCCGTACGTGACCGCGCCGGGGCAGCGGATGCCGAGATTGCGCGGCTGGGGCTGGAGTTCTCACTGCAGACAAAGAACACCTCATTCGTGGCTGTGTCGCAGAAGGTTGTGAACGATACCGGTCATGCAGCGAAATCCGCCGGGGTCCCCCTGCCTATGGTGTCTGGTGTCAGCGAAGAGGCTTATCCGCAGGGCTTTTCCGGCTCCTCGGCTCCCGAACCCGAAGCCATGCTTGGTATGATCCTTGTTGCGGTTATGACCTTGCTGGGGCTGCGGCCGCGTCGGATGAAGCAGGTGTAAGCTGATGAAAGGTCAACACGTAAGGCTGGACATCACCCCTGCCTCTTGCAACATGTCACCTATGGTTACGCATGTTCTGATTGTAGACGATGATCCCAAAATCCGCGACATCATCCGTATCGCGCTGGAGGCCGCAGGGATGCGCACGACCGAAGCCTCGAACGGCGAGATTGCCCTGACACATGTCGCGCGCGAAAAGGTCGATCTGGTTGTTCTGGATATCGGGATGCCCAACATGGACGGGTTCGATTGCTGCAAGGCGATCCGGGCGCGATCTGATGTGCCGGTGCTGTTCCTGACCGCTCGCGATGATGAGATTGACCGCGTGCTGGGCTTTCAATTGGGGGCGGATGATTTCGTCCCCAAACCTTTCAGCCCACGTGAGCTGGTGTTGCGGATCAAGGCGATCCTGTCTCGGGTCCACGCGGCGACGCGTCCGCATAATCACGGTCAACTGTCCCTGGACAGCGCTGGGCATGTCTGCCGGATTTCGGATCACACGCTGGACTTGACCGCAACCGAGTTTCAACTTCTCGCCAGCCTGCTGGCACGGCCCGATCACGTGCATGACCGCAACCAGTTGATCCAGGCCATCTATGGCGCGAACTCCACCATGTCGGGCCGTACAATTGACAGCCATGTCCGCAACGTCCGGGCCAAGGCAGCAACGGTGGGCTGCGACGACATCATTGTGACCGTCCATGGCGTCGGCATCAAACTTGGCCCATGCAGCCTGTGACCCGGATCCGTCAAAAATGGCGCCCCTCGATGGCTTTGGTTGTCGGCTTTATCTGTGTGGCCCTTGTGTCGATCCCGCTTGCGGCGATGCTGACCGTGCAGCTGACATCCAACCAATTTGTCCGCGAAACCGAGCAGTCGCTATTAAAGCAAGGCGCCATCTATGCTGAGGTTTACCGGACCATGTTCGACAACTTGGAGGGCGATCCTGTTGGCCCGATTGTGGGTGACGAACAGATGGTATTCTGGCGCGAACCACTGCACCCGATTCCATCCAGAATAGATGTTCGAAAACAACAGGTCCTCCCCCCTCTGCCCGCGGGGAACCCGGTCAATGTCCACTCAGATCTACGCCATGTGGAAACCTTGTCCCGCCTTCGTGCGCTTGCCGAAGCTGCAGGACGGACGACTTTGGCAGGGGCGATTTTTCTGGATCACGAAGGTGTCGGGCTGGGCGAAGACGGGTTGCATAATTTTGCGGGACTGCCTGAGGTTCAGACCGCCCTGACAGGAGGGGTCGGTGTCACCCTGCGCACCCGTGACGACGATTATGGTCGCCACCCTCTGAACTCGATCAGTCGCGACACGGGGTATCGGGTGTTCATCGCTTATCCGGTGCTGTCGGACGACCGCGTGATCGGCGTTGTGATGCTGTCGCGCACCCCCCTTAGCTTGCGCAAATTTGTGTTCCGCGAGCGTGACCCTCTGATGATCATGGGTGTCTTTACGCTGTCCGGTGCGCTGCTGCTCGGGGCACTGTTGCTGCGCCTCATGTCCCGTCCAATTCGCGGGTTGCGCAACGAGGCGCGCGCGATTGCAGCGGGGGACAAGCCCCGCTCGGAACCCTTGCGCCACTATGGCGTGCGCGAGCTGGCAGATCTGGGTGAAAGCATGTTGTCGATGGCGGATACCCTGGATCAAAGATCGAATGAGATTGCGACCTATACTGATCACGTCACCCATGAATTGAAGTCGCCAGTCACGTCGATCTTGGGCGCGGCTGAGCTGCTGCAAAGCGACAACCTCAGCCCGGAAAACCGCGCCAAGCTTCTGGGAAATATCAGCAGCGAAAGTGGGCGGATGAACATCTTGCTGACGCGGCTGCGCGAGATGTCTCAGCTGCGGCAGGAGACACAGAAGGGCCCGGGGGAATTGGCGGCGATGCTGCCGGATATCGATGGGTTGACGATTCAGATCGACCAAAACAGCGACCGCGAAATCCCTCTGTCCGTCGCGCATGGCGAAATCATCCTGCTGCACATGGCGCAGAATGCGCTTGCCCACGGCGCGCACCAGCTGACGCTTCAGTATCTAAATGGCGTGCTGAGCATTCGGGATGATGGCGAGGGGATCTCGGAAAATGATGCCGCGCGACTGGCTGATCCCTTTTTCACCACCCGCCGCGACCAAGGGGGCACTGGGATGGGGCTGGCGATCGTATCCGCCCTTCTGGACATCTATGGCGCAACGCTGTGCGTGATCCCGAACGAGGGCGGTGCCGTGTTCGAGATACGTTTCTGAGCTGTGGCTACCCGCAAACTGGGATTGGATTCCAGCTTTGGTCTAAATGGCGGATCTGGATGGCGAATAATCCAACACTTTGTTTGGGTGAGGTGGCAACTTCAGCTGTGCCGAAAAATCTCTGGCACGGAGAGCATCCGCCATTTTCTGTCTCATGCATCTCGGGGATACCAAACCGCATGTTCGGTTCGTGAAATGAAAGGGTGGTCAGAAGTGTTCGAGGGGGGAGCGACTCATGCCTGAACACAGAAACTCACTGCTTATTGCAATGACTTCTGTACCTATCGTGTCCCTAAAACCAAACAAGGCCTCAGCGAATGAACGCTAAGGCCTTGGTTTTAATGGCGCTCTGGGGAGGATTCGAACCCCCGACCCCTTGATTCGTAGTCAAGTACTCTATCCAGCTGAGCTACCAGAGCGCGGTGAGGGGGATTTACTGAGTCTCGTCCGGGGGTGCAAGAGCGAAAACACAAAAAGTGGAGGTTTCTTCAAAAATATTTTCAGGGGATTGGATGGCAAGTGGGCCGCCAGGGGGGCGCCAGTGTGTGGATGAAAGGTTAGTGCTTTTTTGCAACATTAGTGTCGATGGGCCATATTTTGTGTTTTTCCCCGTCATCGAGACTAGGGTCAGGATTCATAACCAGAAGATGACTACAGCAGCGAGGGCGCATGCTGACAGGAAGACCTTCGGACACCTGTCATAGCGCGTCGCGACGCGTCGCCAATCCTTGAGGCGGGCGAAGCTGTTCTCGATTTTGTGGCGTTTACGATAGCGCAGCTCGTCGTGCGGGATCGGGACCTTGCGGTTCTTCCGACATGGTATACAAGGCTTGATCCCCCTGTTTTCAAGGGCTTGGCGATACCAATCGGCATCGTAGCCCCGATCCGCCAACAGGTGTTTGGCGGGCGGCAGGGCATCCAGCAAAGCCCGTGCGCCGATGTAGTCGCTGCGCTGGCCTGCCGTCAGGAACAGACGCAAGGGCCGCCCCATCGCGTCGGTGACGGCGTGCAGCTTGGAGTTCATTCCGCCCTTCGTACGACCAATCAGGCGGCAGGGGTTGTGATTGGCCCCCCCTTTTTCAGGCCCAGGCTGGAGGCGGTGCGGTGTGTCTTGAGATGGGTCGCGTCAATCATCAGCGTGTCAGTTTCGCCACCCTGATCGGCCAGCTCCAAAAGCATCCGGGCGAAGATGCCTTTCTCGCTCCATCGCTTCCAGCGGCTGTAGAGCGTCTTGTGAGGGCCATAGGCTTCTGGCGCATCCCGCCACCTTAACCCATTGCGGTTTATGAAGATAATCCCAGACAGCACCCGCCTGTCATCCACACGTGGCTTGCCGTGCGACTTCGGGAAGAAAGGCGCCAGCTTGGCCATCTGCGCTTCGTTCAACCAGTAAAGATCGCTCATGTCACCGCTCCGTTTTCCGAACTGTGAATCACGCCGTGCGACAAAAATCAATGCATCCTGACCCTAGGAATTATGGCAAAATTGCGGTAATTCACTCGACAGAGCAACAAAATGGCCAAGAAAAACCAAGGCCAACATATTGAGGTAGGCGGTAGCATGCAGGCGATCAACTTTATCGTCCGTGACCATACTGGTTTTGTCCAGCATGGCGCACTTATTGAATCCGGTATTTCCGACAAACTTGTTTTGGGTGACGATGGGGCTGTGTCCCTGAATATTCGTCGCTCGGATGTGCGTGAATATCTTCGCGCGGGCGAAAACCTGGAACTTTATCTTGCAGATGGGCGAAAAATCGTTCTGGAAGGCTTTTTTGCCGAGAACGGTGTGCAGGAAAATCGCCTGTATCTGAATGAAGACGGTGTGCTGATTGAAGCATCACTGGACGCCAGCGGGCAGGTGACTTTTACCGAGGTGACCGCCTGGGGCAAATGGAGCCATCTTGATGCGTTGATTTTCCCGGAAAGCCCGGTTGTGGCAGAGGCCGTGGTGGCGGCCGAAGGTGAAGAAGTTACGCAGGCAATTGGCCTTGGCCTTCTGGGCGCCGGTGGCGGTGCTGCTGCCGCTGGTCTCATTCCCGCAGCCGGGGCCCTGGCTGTTGGTGGCGCGGTGCTTGGCGGCGGTGGCGACGGTGATGGTGGTGGCGATCAGGCCACCCAGGCAACTGTCGATGATCCGGAGGTGCCCGTCTCTGTGGGCGGCGATGACGGAGAGACTGTCACGATCACCGGAACCGGAACGCCGGGTGCAACGGTAGAGGTGACTATTGGTGACCGGACCGTCACGACAACTGTAGGTGAGGACGGCACCTGGACTGCCGTATTTGATGGCGACGATTTCCCGGATGATGGCGCCTATACGGTGACAGTGACAGTGACGGAGGAAGACGGAACCATCCACACGCCGACCGGTCCGGAAGTGACAATCGATACCACGCCGCCTCTGGTTGATGTGACCCATGGCACCGTTTCAACCAATGTGGTTGTCAATGGTGAGGACCATTCTGATGGTGTTGAAATTTCGGGAACCGGAGAGCCGGGAGCCGCAATTGTCGTGGAAATTCAGGGGGTCATCCACTCCACCACTGTGAGTGAGGATGGCAGCTGGAGCGTCACCTTCTCGCCTGCTGAAATCCCGGCCGGAGAGTATGAAACCGCCGTGGTGATCAGCTCAAGCGACAGTTTTGGAAACACAACCACGATCACCGACACCCTGTCGATTGATACCGAAACCAGCTTGACGCTGACCGAAAATGCAAAACTGGCGGACAATCTGAGCACGTCTGCTGCGGATGCAAATGTTCTGACCCATCAGGAGCTGAGCGGGCCGGATGGCGGCCTGACCCTGACCGGTGTCGCGGAAGCCGGGGCGACAATTTCTGTAAAGCTGGGTGAGGTCACCCGAACGGTTGTTGCAGATAGCGACGGAAACTGGAGTGTGGATTTCAGCGCAACGCAGATCCCTTCCGGTCGTTACGAAACCACAATGACCATCACCTCGACCGATATTCATGGCAACACGACGTCGATGGATCAGACCATTCTGGTGGACACGTTTGTCGGAGATCTGGCCCTGGTCACGCCGGTGGCTGGCGATGATGTGATCAACGCGTCGGAAATGGCATCGGGTGCTGTGATCTCTGGTCAGGTTGAGGCCGGATCGACGGTCACGGTTGTGGTGGCGGGCGTGACCAAAACCGTCACAACGGATCCTGCTGGCGATGGCAGTTGGAGCGTCAGCTTCAGCGCCACTGACCTGCCTTCGGGCACCAGTGATCAGACCGTGCAGGTCAGCGCAACAGATATGTATGGCAACAGCCACACTCTGCCGGCCCATGGCATTCGGATCGATACCGAAGTGACCGATATGGATGTCACCAACGCGTATCTCGGCCAGGGCACGGGCGGCGAAGCGGTGGCGCTGGGCGGGGCTGACACCGTTAATGCCGAGGATTTGTCTGGTGGCATGACCTTCACCGGGACCACCGAAAAGGGGTCATCTGTCTGGGTGTCGCTGGATGCAACCAGCAACACCGATCCCGCCGCGACATGGGTGCAGGCCAGTGTTGATCCTGTTACCGGAGAGTGGGAGGTGGACTTTGACGATAGCCAGCTGCCCTCGGGTGAAGGCAGTGCAACCATTACCGTGCGGGCCCAAGATCTGGCAGGCAATGTCGGCTATACCTCGGACAGCTTTGACTTTGACACCGTGGCCCCGGAGGCCCCGGACGCAAATGTTTATCAAAATGACGCCGATGGGTCGATCAGCGGCATCTATAACTTTGATCCCAATGTCACGCTCGAAATGCTCAACTCCGATGGAACCGTTGGTGCGACCCCGGGCTTTGAGCTGAACAACTTCTACCCCAGCACCGGCCTGCCGGATGGGTCCCGTCTGGTTCTGACCGAAACCGATGCTGCGCAGAACAGCACCTCGACGCTGATTATCACCGACAATGGCGGGGCGCAGGTCGATCTGTCTGCATCAGGCCTGTCAGCGTATAATATTGAGGCGCTTGACCTTCTGGAAAGCCTTGAGGCCAATACGGTGACAATTTCTGAAGAGCAGCTGCTGGCGCTGTCCGACAATTCCAACGCGCTCACCATCCATGGTGGCGTGCAGGATACGGTCATTGCCAATGGGGCGCTGGACACGGGGACGCAGGTGCAGATCGACGGGTCCGACTACAATGTCTACACCCTCGGGGATGCCGGTGGCACGCTGTATATTCAGGAAGATATCCACGTAAATACAGTGATCTGATACAAGTGAACGAAGGCCGCGGCGCCAAATGATCGCGGCCTCGATATAACAAACAAAAGACGAGGCAGAGCTTTGGTCTTCGTGCGGGACATAACACGCATTCCCTTGTTGGTCACTTTGGTGGCCAGCCTGAGCGGATGTATGGGGGATATCGGAGGGCGCTTCGGAGAGGGCGGTTTCCTGTCCGGCCCAACCGGTTCGGATGAGGTGACGCGCTCGGCGCCTCGCAGCTTTGCGCCTCTTCCCGGAAAAGCCCCCTCCGAAATCATTTCCAAACTTCAGTTTCGTCAAAGCCTTCTGAAGACCGGGACCTCGTATGATCAGGTGGCGCGCTCCGCGCTGGCCGCCTCTGCACGTCCCGCCGAGGCCGAGCTGCGGGCCGCAAAACTGCGCGCGCGCGCTGCGGACAAGAACTGGCTGCCCACACTGGGGCCGCGCGTTTCCCTGTCCAGCCTTGGTGACCTTGTGGCCAGCATCGTCGTGGATCAGGTGATTTTCGACAATGGACGTAAGAAAGCGGAACGAGAGTTTGCCCGGGCCGACGTCGAAGCGGCTGCGGTAAGTCTTTCCATCGACACCAATGACAGGGTTTCAACCGCGCTGGGGCTTTATCTCTCGGCACAGGCCGCGCAGGAAAAAGCGGCTGCCGCGGGTCGGGCCCTTGGGGCAATGCGTGAGTTTGACCGGATCATGACAGCCCGCGTGAAAGGCGGGGTGTCGGATATTTCGGACCAAAGCGTGATCCGGGCCAAGCTGAGTGAGCTTCAGTCGCTTTACGACAGCGAAACCCTGAATGCCAAAACCGCCATGGCGGAACTCAAGGCGATGTCCGCCGAGGACGTCTCAGGCCTGCGTGGCCTTGATCATCTGCCTGCCCCTCAAGACGGGTTGCAACCGCTGACCGTCCTGCTGGCCACGGCCGAACTGGACCGGGACGTGGCGCAGGCCAAGATTGACCGTGCGGGTCTTTTGCCCGGACTGGGGGCACAGGCCGTGGTCGCCGAAGAAAGCAGTGCCGGGTTGGTGATGACCTCAGATCAGGGGTTCGGATTTGGCACGCTGGACAATCTGGCAGCCGTGAAAGCTGCGCGGGAAGGGGCAGAACGCCGGATCCTGCAGGCGCAGGAAGACAGCCGTCGTCGTCAGGCCGCCCTTGGCCAGAAACTTGTTTCCCAGCAGGCCCGGGCTGCTCAGGCCAAGGATCTTGTTGGGCAGGCGCGGGCCAATACCCAATTGTTCCAACGCCAGTTTGATGCAGGTCAGCGCACCGTGATGGATGTTGTCGGCGTGGTTGAAAACCTCAATCGGCTGGAGCAAGAACAGGTCTCGGTGAGGTATGATATTGCCCGTACCGAAGTGGAAATTGCCCGCGAATTCGGGACTTTGGTTGACGGGGACGCGATATGAGCCAGCAGCGTGATGGCGGTGAAAACGGCAAAACGCCGACCCTGTCTCCCACCATATCTGGCGCCAAGCGGAAAATCTCCGGTCGACCGGTTGAGAACATTGCCCAGCCGGGACCGCGCCCAAAGCGCAAGGTGAAACACGTGGCGACCCCAACGCCGGGACAGGTGGATGCCTCTCCCCCCGTTTTAAAGGCGCCGGCCACAGGCCCCCGGCCCAGGGTGGCGCTGTCGAATAGCAAAAAACAATTGGCGTTCCAGAGTGTGCCGACCAATTCCGATCGGCCTGTTGACGGGGGAAATGGACCACAGATCAAGCCTGTGGCAACCCCACCGCCCGCGCAGCCCACACACCCGGTTCCTGCACGCGATGACCGGCTCAAGGCCCGCGCGGATCTTGCCTCCGTCTATGCCGGCCTTCTGGGGCGCAAGGCCGTTCAGCACGATCTGATTGAAGCGATGCAGTCTGCGCTTGCCAAAGGGTGCAAAGATGCAAGATTCCCTTTGTTGCAGGAGGCCTTGTCAAGCCTTGGGCTGGAGGCTGAAATTGAACCGGGTCAAACGCCTGAGCCGGATAGATGGCCTGCGCTTGCCCTGATGACCAATGGTCAGGCTGTTATGGTGCTCTCGCAGGAGGGCGACCAGCTGCGCGTCTATGAGGCGGGCGCAAATGGCGCTTCGATTGAGGTGGACCGTGCGGAATTTTCCGCCGTGTTCACCGGCACGATTTTGCGGGCGGAAATACCGCTTTCGGACCTCGCCGCCCGCCATGCCCCGCGCCGGTTGCAGGACCATTGGTTCTGGGGGGAATTGCCCAAATTCAAACGCTATTTTGCCGATGTGGCGCTGGGGTCCTTTGTGGCCAATATGCTGGCCGTCGCGGTCGCGCTGTTTTCGCTGCAGGTCTATGACCGTGTGATCCCGCACCAATCCACCGCCACGCTCTGGGTGCTGGCGGCAGGTGCTTTTGTAGCAATCCTGCTGGAGGCTGCGATCAAGGCGGCGCGCGCGCGCCTGATGGATGGGGCCGGGCGCAGGATTGAACTGAATGTCCAGCGCCTGTTGATGGATCGTATTCTTGGAATGCGGTCGGATCGGCGTCCGACCTCGCCATCTTCGTTGTTTGCGACGATGCGGGAATTCGGATCCGTGCGTGAGTTTTTCACCGCGTCGTCCGTGGGGACACTCACCGACCTGCCATTCATCGTTTTGTTCCTTGTTCTGGTGGCGTCCATTGCCGGTAATGTGGTCTGGGTGCTGATCGCAGGTGGGATCTTGATGGTGCTGCCCGGGTTCTTTTTGCAAAAGCGGATGATTGCCATCTCGCAGGAGACGCAGGGGGCGTCGACCAAGGCGTCGCGCCTGTTGCATGAAGCGATTTACGAACTTGACACGCTCAAGACCCAGCGCGGCGAGGATCGGGTGCGGCGGCTGTGGACCGAGCTCAATATGCTGTCTGCGGTGAAAAACAGCGAACAGCGCAAACTGACCGCCTGGCTGACTTTCTGGTCGCAGGGGGTGCAGCAGGCCACCTATGTGTCCGCGGTCATTCTGGGCACCTACATGGTGTTTGCGGGGGAATTCACAGTGGGGTCGATTATTGCCGTGGGCATTCTGTCCGGTCGGACCCTTGCGCCCCTGACGCAGCTCTCGGGCACCTTGGCGCGCTGGTCCAATGTAAAATCCGCGCTTGATGGGCTGGATACGATTGCCGGGGCAGAGCAGGATGAGGCTGACGGGCGGACCTATCTGCGACGGGAGGCCCTGCGTGGTGGATATGAAATCCGAGAAATGCGCTTTGCCTATGATGAGGACACAGCGGGTATCGACGTGCCCGGACTGGCGGTTGAACCGGGGCAGAAAATTGCGGTTCTGGGAGCGAACGGATCTGGAAAATCCACCTTTCTCAAGGTGCTGGCCGGGCTTTACACCCCGACGTCCGGTCGGGTGATGGTGGATGGTGTCGATATGTCCCAGATCGCGCCGCGCGATCTGCGCCGCTCCATCGGATATCTGGGGCAGGATGTGCGTCTGTTTGCAGGCACACTCCGGGACAACCTCAATCTCTCCATGCTGGAACGTGAAGATGATCGGTTGTTGCAGGCCCTTGATTTCGCGGGGCTGGGGCCATTTGTGCGCGGTCATGCCAAGGGGCTGGATCTGGAAATTCGGGATATGGGTGAAGGGCTTTCGATCGGACAGCGCCAGTCGATCGGCTGGGCGCGGGTCTGGTTGCAGGACCCGCAGATCGTGTTGCTGGATGAACCAACGGCGGCGCTTGACCAGGTGCTGGAGCGCACCCTGATCAGCCGTTTGGAAACCTGGCTTGACGGGCGCACCGCCCTTATCGCGACGCATAGAATGCCGATCATGGCACTGACTGAGCGCACCCTGATCTTCCAAAATGGCCGCCTGACCGTGGACGGGCCACGAGATCAGGTGCTGGCTCATCTGAAATCGGCCGGGCAGGGGGCAGAGTGATGGCGTCACTGGATGCACAGTTTGAACAGGATCTGAAAGGTCCGTCGATGGTGATCTGGCTGTCGGCTTTTGCGGTGCTGGCGTTTATCCTCTGGGCCTCCCTGGCCTGGGTGGATGAGATCGTGCGTGGCCAGGGCACGGTGATTTCATCATCCCGCCCGCAGATCATCCAAAACCTTGAGGGCGGGATCCTTGCCGAGCTTTTGGTCAAGGAAGGGGATGTGGTTGAGCCGGGGGATGTGCTTGCGCGGCTTTATGGAACCGAGTTCCAGACCTCGGTGGATGATATCCTGGATCAGATTGCGGCGCTCGACATCCGTCGCCTGCGCCTTGAGGCTGAGTTGGCCGGGCAATTTGATGTGGTGGTGCCAGAGGAGCTTGCATCGCGCACGCCAGAGATCGTGGCATCCGAACGGGCTTTGCTTGCCGCGCGACAAAGCGATTATGTCAGTCGCCGGGAAGGTGCCAAGAAGGTTCTGGCTGAGGCGGATCGTGAATTGAAAGTGATGGAGGACCTCTATCGCGAAAACATCGTTGCGCTGATTGAGGTGACCAAGGTGCGCAAGGCCCAGTCGGATGCGGAAAACCGCTATAATCAGGTGGTGACGCAGACGGAACTGGACCGCGCACAGGAATATTCCGACACGCTCAAGGAACTGGCGACGCTGCGGCAGAACCTCAAACTGTCGCAAGACCAGTTGAACCTGACAGTCCTGACCAGCCCGATGCGCGGGATCGTGAACAATCTGGGCGTGACCACCATTGGCGGTGTCGTGCGGCCGGGGGAAGAGATTTTCCAGATTATCCCATTGGACGAGGATGTTTTTGTCGAGGCGCAGATCAAGCCGGAGAACATTGCCAATGTCAAACGGGGGCAGGAAGCGACGGTCAAACTATCCGCTTATGATTACACGATTTATGGGAGCCTGAAGGGACGTGTCGACTTTATTTCCGCGGATACGTTTCAAGATGAACGTGACCCTAATGCGCAACCCCACTACCGGGTGAGTGTGCGTTTGGATCTGTCCGACTTGAGTGAGCGGCAAAAGCAGATCGAAATGCGGCCCGGGATGATGGGGCAGGTGGAGTTGCACACTGGCGAAAAGACCATCCTGCAATATCTTCTGAAACCGCTATACAAATCGCGTGAGGCCTTCCGCGAGCCATGACCAACCCGCGCTTTCGCGCCCCTGCGGGGGCCGTGTCTTTGAGCGCACCTCGCTTGGGGAAGGGGCTCTGCCCCTCGGCTTGCAGCCTCACCCCGGGATATTTTTGACCAGAAAATAAGAAGGCAGGCAGACGGGATAGCGAGAGGGCTGAGGGGCTTGAGCCAATTCGCCCTGTTTTCGCCGGAGCCGCTATTCAGGTCAAGTTTTCCAGCGTGCCAACACGCCCTCTACGGATTGTGGTGTCTTCTCTTCGCCGGGTTTCGCGTTGCCAGGGGTGGACAGCAATTGTGGTGCCGCAGCGGGCTGGGCGACCCCTGAAATCCGGTCGAAGGTCCCACGCGCCTTGTTGTGAGGATGTGCGGGCGCTTCGGCCATCGACAGAACCGGCGCGGCACAGGCGTCTGTTCCTTCCAGAAGGGCCGCCCATTCATCGCGGGATTTCTCGCGGAATTTGGCGGCGAAGGCAGCGCGCAACTGTGGCCACGCTTCGACATCCATCTGCGCGGGCAGGTCTGCCGCATCCAACCCGATCCGCTCCAGCAATTCGGCGTAGAACTTCGCCTCCAGGGCGCCCACTGACATGTGCCCGCCACAAGCGCATTGATAGATTGTGTAAAAGGGGGCCCCGCCATCCAGCAGGTTCTGTTCTCGCTGATCTACCCAGAGGTTGGCGCCGTAAAGAGAGTAAGTCATTGCCATCAGATGCGCGGTGCCATCGGTGATTGCACAATCCACCACTTGCCCCCGGCCCGTGGTTTGAGCGGCATGAAGCGCGGCCAGCATTCCGGCCACGAGGTACATCGCACCCCCACCGAAATCCCCCAGCAGGTTCAGCGGAGGCACCGGGTGATCTCCGCCGATTGCGTGAAGGGCGCCGGTGATCGAGATATAGTTGATATCGTGCCCGGCCGCGTGGGCCAATGGTCCGGACTGTCCCCAGCCGGTCATGCGCCCGTAGACCAGTTTTGGGTTTTCAGAAAAGTCATCCGGCCCGAGCCCGAGCCGCTCCATCACTCCGGGACGCATTCCTTCGATCAGCATGTCGGCCCTGCCAATCAGGGCATGTGCCATTTCGCGATCCTGTTCCGACTTCAGGTCCAGGGCCACGAAACCGCGCCCCCGGTTCAGCACGTCCACTTTCTGCGGAATAAGCGGTTTCAGATTAGGCCGCTCGATACGCACTACATCCGCGCCCATATCCGCCAACCACATGGCGGCAAAGGGGGTGGGGCCAAGCCCCTGGATCTCGACCACTTTCACCCCGGACAAGGGACCGTTTACCGTCATGTTCATCTCCTGGTCATGCTGCGGATGCGAATATAGCAAAAGTCGAAAGGCTTACCGCATTTTTCTTGTCGTCAATATCCCGGGGTGAGGTCCCGCTCGAAGAGGGGACCGAGGGGCAGAGCCCCTAGCCCGGGCGCTTCGGAGAGAATGCGCCTGTCTCAGACATCAATCGAGCGCGCGATCAGTTCCTTCATGATTTCGTTGGTCCCGCCATAAATCATCTGAACCCGGGCATCCGCATAGAGGCGCGCGATCGGGTATTCCATCATATAGCCGTAGCCACCAAACAGTTGCAGGCATTCATGCATGGTTTCGTTTTGCACCTCGGTGCCCCAGTATTTCGCCATCGAGGCGGTCGGCGCGTCCAGAGTTCCATCTATCAGCCGCCCAATGCAGTCATTGACAAAAGCGCGCAACACTTCCGCCTTGGTCTTGCATTCGGCAAGCTTGAAACGAGTGTTCTGAAAATCCATCACACGCTGCCCGAATGCCTTCCGCTCCTGCGTGTAGGACACGGTCTGTTCGATCGCAAAATCAATCGCGCCAAGCGCCTGAATCGCAATCAGTAACCGTTCCCACGGGAGTTGTTTCATCAACTGGTAAAACCCTTGCCCTTCGTCGCTGCCCAAGAGATTGGTCAGGGGGACTTTCACATCCTGGTAAAAAAGCTCAGACGTATCGTTCCCTTTCATACCCAGTTTCTTGAGGTTCTTGCCGCGGGTGAAACCTTCACATTTGTCTGGTTCCACCACGATCAGGGAGATGCCTTTTGATCCGGCGTCGGGATCTGTTTTGCACACTGTAATGATCAGGTCGGCAGCCTGACCGTTGGTGATGAAGATCTTTGACCCGTTGATCCGGTATTGGTTGCCATCCTTCTCGGCCCGTGTGCGCACGGCCTGCAGGTCAGATCCGGTTGAGGGTTCGGTCATGGCAATTGCGCCGACAATTTCGCCGGACGCGAGCCCCGGAAGCCAGCGGCTTTTCTGCTCATCAGTGCCATAGGTGGTGATGTAATGCACCACGATGGACTGGATGCCGTAGCCCCAGCCGCAATCACCGGTGCGGGTCTGTTCATAGATTGTGATGCTTTCAAACCCCATGTCGCCGCCGGCGCCGCCATAGGCTTCGGGGATCGCACCAGCCATGATGCCGTTCTCCCCCGCTTTGCGCCAGAACGAGCGGTCGACGATCCCATTTTCGGTCCAGCGTTCGATATTGGGGGCAAGCTCTTCGTTGAAGAAGCGGTTGGCCATGTCTGCATACATATGGTGCTCGTCGCTGGCCCAAGCGGTGGAAGGGGTGAGGAGGGACATCGTGCGCTCTCTGTTGCTGTCAGTTTTTTCAAGCCTAACGCAGACCCGGCGCCCCCGGCTTTCATAACGTGACGTTACAATTCCCCAACCGACGTCAGGGAAGCCGGGGATGCATACGGTGTAATTGGGCGACAATCGGCTGGGAAATGAAGATTTGGCGGCTTTGGGGATGTGAATTGTGATCCGATCAAGTATGGAAGGAGAAATGTTGTCAAAATGGATTGGGTATATGCGGGGGCGTATTACAACTTCCTTGGTCGCGGGTGTATTGACCACACTTCTGCCAGTGTCAGCCGGGGCTGAAGTGGGCACGGTTTCAACCTCTTACAATCTGTCCGGCACGCCGGGTCTGGTGGATCTGCCCACCGCCGAAGTGGCGCCGGATAGTGAGTTTTCTTTGTTCTTCAGTTCGTTCGGGACCCATTTCCGAGGCGGCATCGCTTTTCAGGTCACGCCACGCCTGTCCGCAGTTTTTCGGCATACGAAGCTGGGGGACTATGGGGGCAGACCCGGTGAAAACGACTATTTCGACCGCAGCTTCGATCTGCGGTATCGGCTGTTGAATGAAGGTAAATACCTGCCCGCCGTGTCGATTGGCCTGAATGACTTTATCGGAACCGGGCTTTATTCGAGCGAATATGTGGTTGCCACCAAATCCTTCATGGATGATCGCCTGCGTGTGACAGGCGGCGTGGGTTGGGGGCGTTTGGCAGGGCGCAACACGATCGGGTCGCTTTTTGGTGACCGTCCTCCGCTTGATTTCGGGCTTGGCGGAAATCTCAGCTCCAACCAGTGGTTCCGGGGAGAGATGTCCCCGTTTGGCGGGGTGTCCTACAAGGTTAATGACAAGTTGACCTTCAAGGCGGAATACTCGCCCGATACCTATGCGCGGGAAACTGAGCGTGGGATTGTCGACCAGAAGACACCGCTCAATTTCATGTTGGACTACAACTGGTCCCCCACCACCAATCTCAGCCTGTTCTACCTGCACGGAGATATGATCGGTGGCCAGTTCAGTTTCAATTTCAACCCGCGCCGACCGGCTGCGCGCAGTGGCAACGAAACGGCGCCGCTGCCTGTCAAACCACGCGGGGCCAGTGGCTGGGACCAGCAATGGATCACCGATCCAAGTGCTCGGCCTGATCTGCAGAAAGTTGTGTCGAAGGCGCTGAAGAAAGACGGTCAGCGACTGCAGGCGATGGCGCTTTCGGCGACCGAGGTCGAGGTGCAGCTGCAAAACCTGCGCTACCATTCTCCCGCTCAGGCGGTGGGTCGGGCGGCACGCATTCTGACCCGCGCCATGCCAGCCTCGGTTGAGACATTCCGTATCACATTGGTGGACAATGGTGTGGCGCTGTCGACCGTGGTGTTGAAGCGATCAGATGTCGAGGCGCTGGAGCATAGCTCTTCGGCGGCCATTTTTGATCGCGCGGAAATTACCGAGGCGAGCGGGCGTCCAGACATGGTGCCGACCCCTGGGATTTATCCGCATTTCACCTGGGGCATCACGCCCTATGCCGAGCTGAGCATTTTTGACCCGGACAATCCGGTGCGTGCAGAGTTCGGTCTGAAGGCGAGTGCGAAATATCAGGTCACTCCGAGCTTTGTCCTGTCTGGTGCGGTGACGAAAGCGGTCTGGGGCAATATCGGCCGTGAGGATTTGGCGCCGTCCAATTTGCCCCGCGTGCGATCGGACGCAACCATCTATGCGCGCGAAGGTGACCCAGCCATCGAGCATCTGACCGCAGCCTGGTATGCGCGACCGGGGGAGAACCTGTATGGCCGGGTTACAGTGGGCTATCTGGAAAAAATGTTCGGCGGGGTCTCGGCCGAACTGTTGTGGAAGCCGATGGACAGTTCGCTTGCCCTGGGGGCAGAACTGAACTGGGTGCAGAAACGAGATTATGACCTTTTGCTGGGGTTCCAAGATTACTCTGCCGCGACGGGTCATGTATCCGCCTACTACGATTTCGGAAACGGATTTGACGCCAAGATCCATGCGGGGCGCTATCTGGCCGGCGACTGGGGCGGCACCCTCGCGGTGGACCGTGTGTTTGACAATGGCTGGCGTGTTGGCGGCTATGCCACTTTCACATCCGCCTCTGCCGAGGATTTCGGCGAGGGATCTTTTGACAAGGGGATCCGCTTTACCGTGCCGCTGGAATGGGCGCTGGGCCAACCCTCGCGCGGCAGTTCAGTGACCGATATCCGCTCGCTTGCACGCGATGGTGGGGTGCGCCTGAACGTGGAAGGGCGCTTGTATGACTGGGTGAAAGAAGGTCACGGCAATGCCCTGGCCGGGCGTTGGGGGAAATTCTGGCGATGACGAAGACACGGAAAATCAACCGCGCGAGATCAGCTTTTGCGGTGGCGGCTGTTGCTGTGCTGGGCCTGTCGGCATGTGGCTCGGACAAGTCGGTCACCCAGGTGCCCCTAATCGCGGCGAATTACACCAAATCTATCGGTGTCGCAATCAAAGGAAAATTGGGTGGCAAGTCGCCCCAGGCGGCACCTGCCCCGAAGCTGGATCATCAGGCGCTGATCAATGCAGCGTTGAAAGCCACGCCCGGTCCCATTGCCTTTGTGACCCGCAAATCGGGAGCGATTGCGGCGATGAGCCCGGTTCAGTCTAATGCAGGCGCGGACACCTGGATGAGTGCGGGGAGGCTCGCGGTTGTGTTCAAAGACGGGATGATCATCGGCACCCGTGGCTTTGGCGATGATCTGATGGCGTCTGATCTGGGGCGTGCACGCTCTGCGATCAAGGCGCGCGGGCAAGCTCGCTACAGTCGGATTTATGAGCATCTGAACGGTTTGGGTCAGACAACGCGTTTCAAAGCCCAATGTGATCTGTCGGTTGAGAAACACATGCGGGTTGCGGTCGGTGAAATTGATCGCAACACAACCTTGATGAAAGAGCAGTGCCGCTATTCGGGTGGGTTGTCTTTTGACAACCGCTACTGGGTCGATGCCGCCGGTCGCATTGTGCAATCCCATCAATGGATCAGCCAGGGCGCTGGGCATCTGTTGGTGCAGCCCTTGCGGTGATCCCGCGACAGAGAAGACTTTTATTTGAATGGTCCCTTCGGGGGCCATTTTTTTTGGCGTCCAGTCCCAGATTAACGTCAGGCACAAAAAAACGACGAGCCGCAGGGCTCGTCGTTTCTGATCATCCAGAGAACTGGAAAATCTTATCAGCTGTCCGAAGCAACTGCGATGATACCGGCCAGCAGGGCCAGACCCAGCAGAGCGCCGGTGGTGCCGTTCAGCGAAGAACCAGCTTCTTCAACAACAACCAGTTCCGGCTCAACAACGGTGTTTTCCAGGTTACCAGCAACCAGCGGGGTTGCGGCGATCAGGCCAGCAGCGGCCAGAGCGATCACTTTTTTCATGAGTATTACTCCATAAGTTAATTACAAGGGCCGCGCCAACCAGACGCGCCTTCCAGAGTTTTCTTGCATAGAACAAAATGGTTTGGAAGGTTGTTTTTGGCTAAGAGCGGAAGCTGGCCGTATCAGAGGCCGGATGTGGCAGGTTTGCAATAAAAATGCGCCAAATCAGGGGGTCAACCGGCAAAAATCTGCGTCAAGTAGACTTTTCCGCAGCGCGCAGCCTTCAAGTCGACGCCCGATCCATTGCCCACCATATGGGCTTTGCGCATCAACAGATTCTTGCGGTGTTTGGATGATGCCATCCAGCTTTCCACGGCAAGTTTGGCCAAAGAGGCATAGCTGTGGCGCGGGACCGGGGTGCCATCCATATAGGCAATGCGGCACTTGCTCAGGTCAATATCACGGGTCATCACCCCGTCAATGCGGTACAGGCTGAACAGGCCGATATTCTCGGCACCGGTTTTGAAACGAACACCAGAGCCCTTCAGCCGAGCCATCAGTGTTGTGCGTCCCCTGTGGGTCAGTTTGCGTGACTTTGCCATCCATTTGCTGTGGGCCACGGCCTGTTTGGACATGCCGCTGACACTTTTCAGGGGCGGTAGGCCGTTTTTGCAACGCGCATAGTTTGATTGCGCGATCACGGCAGCATTCAGCAAAGCCCGGTTGATATTCTTCGCCGGAAGCGGGGCATTTGCACCGGAAACCTGCTGCAGACGGCATCCGGCCTCGGCTGAAGCTGCTGCACCGGCCAGCAGTGCAATGGCAAGAAAAGTGGATTTCAACATGGGTCACCTGTCTCATGTGTGTGTCACGTTTCGCAAGGAATCATATGAAAGGGGCATTCCTGTGGCGAAAATTTGCGGATCCACCGGTTTCCCCCAGAACGGGAGAAACTCACCTCGAATTGTCTGAAATCATCAACTATTGAGGGAGAGCGGCAGATTTCCGCCGCTTTTTTACAGGGAAAATGTAGCTAAATCCTTGAGAAGAAGCTACAACCCTAAAGGTAGTCATTTCTCGTGATATGCTCCCCTCGACCGTGGGAAGCGCAGGATTTATACGCATGACCAAGTTGCAGCCAAAAGAGTTCAGCGGGAAAGCGCGGCTTGTTCTCAGGGCTGAAGGGGAAACCCTGACCGGGGTCAGTGGCGAGAGGAACAGACAACTGACGACAAAGCGGATATTTGATCTGGCTCTGGCCTGTCTGTTGTCGGTGCTTATCGCGCCGATGCTGATCGTGCTTTATGTCCTTGCGGTTCACTATGATGGCCACCCGTTTTTATATCGGTCAGTGCGTATGAAATCGCCGCGTCGCAAATTTCGCCTCTATAAGATTCGCACCATGTCAGTTGTGCATGAGCGCAACAACAAGGGGGTGACGGGCGGGCATAAATCCAGCCGGATTACAAAAATTGGTCACATCCTGCGCAAATTCCGCCTGGATGAACTGCCGCAGGTGATCAATGTGATCAAGGGGGATATCAGTTTCGTTGGTCCGCGCCCGCCGGAGCCGCGCTATGTGCGCGCATGTCCGGACCTTTACGCGCAGGTTCTGAAGGATCGTCCCGGCATCACCGGGCTGGCATCCGTGGTGATCCATCGGCATGAAGAATGGTTGCTGACACAATGTTCCTGCCCGCAGGAAACGGAAGAGGTCTATCTGCGCCGGTCCGTGCCTCGAAAAGCCCGAATAGATCTTTTGTATCAGAAACATAAATCGATCCGTCTTGATCTTTACATTCTGTATCTGACTGCTGCCATGTTCCTTCCACTGCCCGGACGGCGCGCGCGTCGGGTGTATCGTCGGATGCAGTGGAAGCCGCATCAAAACTCGTATTGAAGCGTTTTAGAATTGGCGGCCCCGATGAGGGGCAAAGTGTTTCAGACCTCAACCGCCTGCGCGGCTTGGTGCCCCACGCCAAACACCCGTTTGTAGCGGGCGATTTCCGTCTCCGGCCCCATCGCCTTGTTTGGATTGTCTGAAAGTTTGACCGTCGGGCGCCCATTGGCAGACACGGCCTTGCACACCAGGGAAAATGGCGCCAGCGCATCGTCCGGGACCAGCCCTCGGAAGTCATTTGTCAACAGGGTGCCCCAACCGAAGCTGAGCTTTACGCGGCCTCGGAACTGTTGATGCAGCTCAATGATCTTTGCGCTGTCCAGCCCGTCTGAGAAGATCACCATTTTCTCGCGTGGATCCTCACCGCGTGAGGTCCACCAATTGATTGCAATCTCTGCGCCTGCCGCGGGATCGCCGCTGTCAATGCGAATGCCGGTCCATCCGGCCAGCCAATCCGGTGCGTGGTCCAGAAAACCCTGCGTGCCGTAAGTGTCGGGCAGGATGATACGCAGATTGCCGTCATGCTCCTCCTGCCAGTCGGCGAGGACATCATAAGGCGCCTGCCGCAATGCAGCGTCATCCTCTGCCAGTGCCGCATATACCATCGGGAGCTCATGGGCATTTGTGCCGATCGCCTCGATGTCGCGCTTCATGGCAATCCGACAATTTGACGTGCCGACAAAACTGTCGCCCAGCCCTTCGATCATTGCCTGCACACACCAGTCCTGCCACAGAAAGGAATGGCGGCGACGGGTGCCGAAATCTGCCAGTTTCAATCCGTCAAGCTGTCGTATCTGTTCGATTTTTTCCCATATGCGGGTCATCGCACGGGCATAAAGAACCTGCAGCTCAAACTTGCCCATTCCGCCCAGAACCGCGCGTCCCCGCAACTCCATCAAAACAGCGAGTGCTGGAATTTCCCACATCATCACCTCGGGCCAGCTGCCCTCAAAGGTCAGTTCATACTGATCACCAACCCGTTCCAGATGATAGGCAGGCAGGCGCAGGTTCTCGAACCATTCCATGAAATCCGAGCGGAACATCTGGCGTTTGCCATAAAACGTGTTGCCGCGCAGCCAGGTGCTTTCGCCACGTGAGAGGCTGAGTGAGCGGATATGGTCCAGCTGCTCGCGCAGCTCGCCCTCGTCGATCAGTCGGGCCAGGGGCACATGGGTGGACCGGTTGATCAGGCTGAACTCGACCCGCGTGTCACGCTTGTTGCGAAACACCGACTGGCACATCAACAGCTTGTAGAAATCCGTGTCGATCAACGACCGCACAATCGGGTCGACCTTGAAGCTGTGATTGTAGACGCGGGTGGCAATATCGACCATGGGTCCATCCAATAAGTTTTGATCAGATTAAACCGGCATCTGACAGAAGGGAAAGGGGGGTTAGCGCAGCGTAACCCCCGCTGCCTGCATCTGATCGCGGGCGGCTTTCAGGGAGCCGTCAAGGTCGATCGCACGACAAAGGGCCGTGTCGACCGTGACATCAAAGCCGAGGTTCGCCCCGTCAATTGCGGAATAGGCCACGCAGAAATCGGTGGCCAGCCCAACCATCAGGATCTTCTCCACCCCCCGCGTGTGCAGATACCCTTCAAGCCCGGTGGGGGTGGTCCGGTCGTTTTCAAAAAAGGCCGAATAGCTGTCGATCTCGGGGCGGAACCCTTTTCGGATCACCATGTCAGCGGGATCGGTCAGAAGCGCGGGATGAAAGGCTGCCCCTTCGCTGCCCTGCACGCAGTGATCAGGCCAGAGCACTTGTGGGCCATAGGGCATGTCGATGGTTTCAAACGGGGATTTGCCATCATGCGAGGACGCAAACGAGCTGTGCCCCGCCGGGTGCCAGTCCTGTGTGAAGACCCTGACCGGGAATTCCTCAAGTAGCGCATTGATCGGTGCGACGATCTCGTCTCCGCCGGTCACGGCGAGCGCGCCTCCGGGGCAGAAATCATTTTGCAGGTCAATGACCAGAAGGGCGGTGTTGGCAGTCTGCATTTTGTTGCTCCGGGTGGTGCGTTTGGTCAAATTCTTGCGACTGGCGTCCAGAGGTCAAGACAGAAACCGCCGGGCGGCTGCGACTGCGCGGTCGGTATACCCGATCAGGGCCGGATCGCTCAGCTCATACCGCGGCACGGCCCAGCCCATCGAAGCAAAGCGACGCAACATGATGAACATGGGCAAAAGCTCTTCGGCTTCTGCGGAAAAGTCGCGCAACTCGCGGTAGCCCGCGATGGCTGCATCGCGGATCTGGTCGGCGGCGGGTTCGTCTTCGTTCTGGGTCATCATTACGGCGAGTTCGTAAAGTCGGAAGCCAAAGCCCGCATCGTCAAAGTCGATCAGCATCAGCTCCCCATCCTTGATGAAAACGTTTTCGCGCAGGGCATCCGCATGGATCAGGCCGAAATCGGCACCGTTTTCCAGATAAGCCTGTGCGCGGTCCCGGGCCACCGCCCGCGCGCGGTTGACCAGGTGACGGTTGCTTTCGGACAGGGCGGGGCTTTCCCAGAAACGTCCCCAGAACGGGGTCTCCCCCAGCAACCCATCCAGATCCCAGCGGTGGCGGGTAAACCCATCGGGCAGGGTCAGCGTGTCGGTGATATTATGCAGCCGTGCCAGTTCGCGGCCCAGCTTATGGTAAAGCGCGACCTGCTCGTTGATGGGCATGTCAAACGGCACCCCCCCGTCACCGATGGGCCGCCCATCGACCCAGGTCACCATTGTTGCCAGGCGCCCGGTCGAGAGGGCAATCACGGCCTGCCCATCCCGGCTGGATAGCGGGGCGGGCACCTCCATCCCTGCCTGCGACAGTGCGCCCATCCAGTCGAGTTCGGAGCGGATCGCAGCGGCGGGCATATAGCCGGGCCGATGCAGGCGCAGGGCGGCGCGATCTTTGCCAACCCGCACCTCATGCACTGCGTTTTCGCGATCCTTGATCAGTCGCACATGCTGTGCCCCCCAGGCTTTCAGCGCCTCTTTGAGCTCGCTCATACGGGCATCTCCTTCAGCGCGGCGGACAAAGTGTCGACCAAAAGATCGGCCTGGTTGCGGTCAAAACACATCGGTGGACGGATCTTGATCGCGTGATACTCGCGCCCCATTGAATGCAGGATCACGCCGCGATTTCGCATCTCCTCCACCAGCTGGCTGGTGAATTCCACGGCGGGGGTGAGGGCGGTATCGGTGACGAACTCCATCCCAAGAAACATCCCGGAGCCGCGCACGTCTGCGATATAGGGATGGTCAATCTGGCGCAGCAGATCCAGCGTGTACTCGCCGGTGTCGCGGGCGTTTTCGACAAGTTTTTCCTCTTCCAGGACATCAAGCACGGCCATTGCCGCGGCGGCAGAGACCGGGTTGCCGCCAAAGGTGTTGAAATAGCCAAAAGCGTTGCGAAACTCGGCCAGGATTTCGGGCTTTGCCACGACCCCGGCCACCGGATGCCCATTGCCCATCGGCTTGCCCATGGTCACGATATCCGGCACCAGCCCAATACGTTCATGTCCCCAGAAATCATGACCAGTGCGGCCAAAACCAGGCTGCACCTCGTCTGCAATAATCACCCCGCCCGCACGTTTTACCACAGCGACAGTTGGATCAAGGAAGCCTTTGGGCAGGGTCGGACAGCCCTCATTGGCAAAAAACGGGTCGAGGATCAGGGCAGAAAAACCATGACCGGTGGCTTCAAGCTCGTCGATGGCTTTCTGGACTCCGGCGGCAAAGGTCTGAGCGTGGGTTTCGTGTGACCCGCCAAGCGGTCGAAGATTGTCCGGGGCAGGCACGCGTTTCACCCAGTCCACATGGCCACCAATGGGTGTTTTCTTGGCGGATAGATGCGACACCAGATCCGTATTGCCGTGATAGGTGTTGTCGGTGCCGATAATGCCGGTCTTGCCCGTCACCGCGCGGGCCATGCGCAGGGCGATGTCATTGGCCTCGGAACCGGTGCACACCATTATCATGGCGCTCAGATCATGGCGCAAGGTGGCGGTCAGCCGGTCTGCGTAGTCAAGGATACCTTCGTGAAGATAACGGGTGTGTGTGTTCAGGGTGAGCGCCTGTTTGGCAATCGCCTCGACCACTTTCGGGTGGGCATGACCGACATGCGGCACGTTGTTGTAACAATCGAGCAGGCGGTTGCCATCGGCGTCCCAGACCCAGGCCCCTTCTCCACGTACCAGATGCACGGGATTGTCGTAGAACGTGGTCATATTGGGGCCGAGCCTTTGTTCACGGCGGGCCAGAATTCTGGCGGTAGGGCTGAGGGTGTCGGACATCTATTCCTCCTGAACGCGGCCCCGGAGAGCCTTGACCTGCCCGCGCCTGTTCTTGGCGTCGAGGCGACGTTTCTTTGATCCTAATGTTGGGCGGGTGGCGATGCGGCGTTTCGGGGCAACGAGGGCCTTGCGGATCATCTCGGCCAGCCGTTCGGCGGCAATTTCACGGTTGCGTGCCTGTGATCTTGTATCTTCAACCCGAAGGATCAACGCGCCGTCCTGGGTCCATTTTCGCCCTGCGATACGTTTCAGTCGCGTTTTGATGGCGGGGGTCAGGGCAGGGCTGCGTGCAGCTTCGAACCTGAGTTCAACGGCTGTCGAGACCTTGTTGACATTCTGCCCACCGGGACCTGAGGAGCGGGTGAAGCTCTCGGTCAGTTCCCAATCTTGCAGGGTTATTGTGTCAGTCACGCGGATCATGAGGGCACCCTAGCGGATTGGATCCAAAATGGAAGAGGTGACTTGATTGATCAGGGAAATGAGGGTTTTCGGAGAAAACTAGAAAACTAGAAAACTAGAAAACTAGTTTTGTTAGGAAATGATGGCAGGGGATGCCCAAAAGAAAAGGGCCGTCCGCCTGTGGGACGACCCTTCGAGATTTTGGAGGTGGGGCCGGTTAGCCGGGCCTCAATCTGAAAACTGCCCGCCAACTTTGGCCCACGTGACCTTCCGAGGCTGCTCGGAAGGCGCGTGACCTAAACTGTCCCGGCACCTCGCTCCTTTGCATCTCTCGACATGGACACCTCCTTTCTCAATGTTAGCGATAATAGGATGGTGCCACATATTTGGTATTTGTCAAAACTTTTTACGCAACACTTGGTGAAAGTTTCGTGACAATGACCCGGAATGGGATCAACGCAACGAGAGCAAGCGTCAATTTTACAAGCCAGTCGGCAACGGCAAGTGAGACCCAAAGCGGCATTTTCAGACCAAATGTCAGGAAGGGGGCAGGGTCCCAGGCCCAGTTGATGGCGGCATCGGCGTCGGCTCCAAAAAAGGTGATCGAGGCCGAAAATGCGATGGTGAAAAATAACACTGTGTCAACCACCGATCCCACAAGGGTCGACGCCAGTGGCGCGCGCCACCATTTGCCGTCGCGCAGGCTGTTGAATACGGCAACGTCCAGCAGCTGGGCGGTCAGGAATCCGACCCCCGATGCCACAGCAACGCGCAGCGGGACCGCGGCATATTCAAACCCCTCGCCCTGCAACATGATCTGACTGCCGATCAGCGAACAGATCACGCCAACCACAAAGCCAGCGAACACAACTTTGCGGGCCGGTCCCGCGCCATAGACACGGTTCATCACGTCGGTCACCAGGAAGGCAAGCGGGTAGGTAAAGGCCCCCCAGGTGAGCAGCCCGTCAAGCAGGAGGAATTGAACAAGGATATTTGAGGCCACCACAACAGCGGCCATGGCGATTACGCCAGGTAGGATTCTGGTCATGTTTTTGATCCGTTTTATCAAGGTAGCGGCGACTCGGCCTCTGGGAAGGTGCCTCTTGCATTGCCCCAAAAGCGGGCTGGACATACCGCTCGATTGTCAACAATTCAAGCCCCAATTTCCAAATAACGAAGCCCTTACGTCAGGGCAGCGCATGATCATGGGGCGTTGGGCACCACGTATTCCACGATCTCGCTCACCTGGAAAAACTGGAAATTGTCATCCGAGATCATGGTGAGCCGGATCTGCTCCTGATCATCGCGCCACACGGCAATGCCTTCCAGATTGTCATGCACCCCCAGGCCAGAGCGCAGCAGCTCCACCTCGTTCCGCGGACCCGCAGGTCCCAGATCAAACCGGCGCACCCGGCTGGTAAACCCAAGGATGCCGGCAAGGTGGCGTTCCAGCAGGTAGAGCCTGCCATCCGGGCCAATATCGGCCCCGACCGGCAGATACGGACCGCGACGCGGGATGCTGAACCGTTTCAGCCATTGGTCGGCGCCACGTCGGAGCTCGTAGACCGGAAAGTTTTCGGTGTCTCCGCTGCGCTCGGGCAACATGAAAAGCGTGCCTTGCGGGTCCACCGCGATCGCCTCAAAGGAGGAATTGACCTGCATCTTGTCAAAATCGGGGTGTTTCGGAAGGTTTCGGGACGGTTGCCCCAGCGTGGCATACGTCTGCACCCGATGCTTGGCCTCGAAGCTGACATAATTCTGTCCGTCCTCGGCAATTGCCAGCCCTTCGCTGTCATTGAAAAATCGGGGGAGGGGATTGCCCTTGTCGGTCCGTAACCCTTCCGGGGCGGTCTGGCTTATGCCGGTGATCCGACCGTTTTCATTGCGACGGATCTGTCCCTTGATGAAAAAGCCCCGGTCGGTGATTGCGGTGAAGCTGAGACCGTCTTTGCCGAGTTCCAACCCGGAGAACCCACCAAAATTTGGCCCCTCACCACGCATGCGGAAGGACTGCAGATAAGATGCCTTGCCCGCTGTCTGCGCTTCTCCGAACGCGGTGAGCAGGATCAAGAAAGCCGCTATTGTGAAGACAAGACCGCGCCGCATTGTGCTGGAAGATCCGAAAGAGTGAGGGGGCCACGCGGCTTGCGTGGTTTCGAAGGTTTAGGGGGCGGGGGAGGTGGATAAAGAATGTCCTGCACCCATTTTTCGGCATCCTTGCAGCCATCCCCCTTGGGAGGCGGGGCCTGATTTTCGCAGCCGCGCGCGCCCTTCGGGCATTTCAACCGCACGTGAAAATGATAGTGATGCCCCCACCAGGGCCGGATCTTGCGAAGCCACGCCCGGTTGCCTTTTTCATCTTTGCACATCTGCACCTTGGCGCCGGGGAAGACAAAGATCCGCGCCACGCGAGGGTCCTGGGCGGCGGCCTTGAGGATATTGTGGTGCTGGCGTGTCCAGCTGCCATTCACATAGGCCCCCTTGGCCCGACGCATTGAGATTGAGGAGATTTTTTCGCGGGCGGCCACGCTCAGGTTCAGCCGGGTGGGGGGGAGCATCCAGATATCGGCATCCAGCCCGATCTGGTGGGACCGGTGCCCCGATAGCATCGGTCCGCCACGCGGCTGGCTCATGTCGCCAATGTAAAGCCCTTTCCAGCCCGTCTGGCGGGCGGCCTTTCGGGACAGGTCCTGAACAAAATCCACAAGCTCGGGATGGCCCCAGTTTCGGTTGCGCGACAAGCGCATGGCCTGCCATGTCGGACCGGTCTGCGGCAATTGCACTGCGCCCGCCACACAGCCCTTGGCATAGGAGCCGTAAGACGCCGCACGTTGGGCGGATCCTGCCTGGGCCTTGCCAAAAAGTTCTTTTGCGGGGCGCTCTGCCTGTGCCGGGCTGCTGAGGGTGGCCAGCAGGCCCAGAACAATCGCCGGCAGGGACAGGAAGTGTTTGCTCATGATCAGGGCCTCATTCATGCTCGCCATCAGGTTTAACCCAGACCAGCAGGAAAAGTCCCAGCATGAACAGGGCGATCAGCGGGGTTACGCCGAGTTGCTGGCTGCCGGTCAGGGCGGTGACAACCCCGATCGAAAAGGGGGCAATGAAGCTGGTGGCCTTGCCTGCGAGTGCATAAAGGCCAAACGCTTCGGTCATGCGTTCGGGGTTGGCCTGACGCACCATCATGGTGCGGCTGGCTGATTGAAGGGCCCCTCCGGCTGCGCCGATCACCGCACCGATGATGTAAAAGGCGATATCAGGTGCTGCGCTGTTTGCCCCCACCACCATACCGAACACCTGTTCGCGCGAGATGAAAACCACGCTGACGGCCACCGCCGTCAGGGCGAGGATACAGAACCGGATCACGGGTTTGGGGCCGAACCGGTGATCTGCTTTTCCGCCAAGCCAGGCAAATACCGCGCCGGTGATGATGGCCACGATGCCGAAAATGCCGACATTGACCACGCTCCATTCCAGAACTCCCGCCGCATAGATCCCGCCAAAAGTATACATGCCGTTCAGCGCATCGCGGTAGAACATCGAGCTGCCGAGATAGGCAAACAGGCTTTGTGATTTGGGCAGCCTGCGCAGGGTTTGGCCAAGATCCAGTATGGCGTGTTTGATCATCTGCGGGTTGGGGTTGGTGTGTTTCGGGTCGCGCACCCACAGGAAAAACGGCACCATGAACAGGGCATACCAGATGGCGGTCAGCGGCCCGACAAAGCGGGTGCCTTCGCGTTGATCCGGGTCGAACCCCAGCAGCGGCTCAATCCCGATCAGCGTGCGCCCCTCGGGGTTTTCCGCAAACAGCGTCAGCATGATCACAAGCGACAGCAGTCCGCCGATATACCCGAATGCCCAGCCATTTCCGGAAATCCGTCCGATCTCTTCGCGGGTGCCAAGGTCGGGCAGCATCGAGTTGGTGAAGATCGTGGCGAACTCCATGCCAATGAGGCCAATGGCGAAACTGGCAAAAATCCAGGTCAGATTCTCCATGCCGGGGACCGCAAACCAGATGCCAGCCGCACCGATCACATACATGATCGAAAACAGCCAGATCCAGCGCAGCCGATTGCCGGATGTGTCGGCAATGGCACCCAGCACGGGGGCCAGCAATGCGATGCAGACACCGGCGAGGGCGACGGTGAACCCCCAGGTTGCCTGGGCTTCGGCACCGTCACCGATCAGGGATTTCACGTATGGCCCGAAGACAAATGTCAGGATCAGCGTATTGTAAGGCTGGCTGGCCCAGTCAAACCAGAACCAGCCCCAGATACGCTTGCGCGCCGAAATCTCTGCCATGGTGTTGTCCCTGCTGCCCGGTGATATTGCTGTTTATGAAATGGATCAAACAGGGTTTGTCGGGACAGGGCAAGGTGGCCCGTGCGCTTTACGCCACGTTGGCGGCTGAATTTTCCGCCTGCGCTTCATGTGGGGGCTGTTCCGGGGGCCATGGCCGCATTGCATCCGCGTCGATCCAGGCCTGCACCCAGGAGGGCAGTTGCGGTGGCCTGTCCACATGTCCCAACGCCTCGCGCACACGATCTGTCGAAACGATCCCGTTCCGATCAGTTACCGCAGAGCGATAGACAATCTGGTTGGCGCAGTCACCGCCCTTCCACATGCTTTGCTCCACATAGAAAAAGCGGTCATCCCACCCGACAAGGCGTGAATGCATCTCGACCCGTTCAAACATCTTAATCCGTTTGCGATACCGCACGCTGGCCCCCGCCATGGTCAGCCCCCAGCGGTTTTTGAGCAAGACCCGTGTCAGCCCGGTGCGCCCGGCCAAAGGGATGCGGCCCAGATCATACAGGGTCAGCGTGCGTCCGTTGTTCAGCTCGCGCCACAGGTCCAGATCCCAGGGCCAGCAGCGGTGATGGCTCACATGGGTGCCCGTGACCGGCAGGGGGGAGGCGTTGGCATTTTTCGCCAACTCTTTGATCATGCGCAGGAAGGGATACATGGGGAGCTCCGTTTTTGATCTCTTGCCCATCGTGCGAACGCGGCGTCAACCAGGACCGCGCGTCACCCTTGCCCTTTTGATCCCATGACCCTAGATGGGATGAAGACCAAGAAAGGAACACCCATGCTGGCCCTGATCCAAACGCTGCTGTTTGTCATTCAAATCGCCTGGTATATCGTGATCGCCCATGTGGTGATGTCCTGGCTGATCAATTTCCAGGTGCTCAACCTGCGCCAACAATTGGTGGCCCAGATCTGGTACGGGCTGGAGCGTCTGCTGGGGCCGGTCTATGCCAAGATCCGCAGCTTTCTGCCGGCAACCGGTGGGTTGGATCTGTCCCCGCTGGTGGTGATCATCGGTCTTTACGCCGCGCAACGCCTCTTGGTGAATGCGGCGATGGGGATCTACTGAACAACGCCCTAACCCCCCTTGTTCTGAACGCCGGGGTATGAGACTCTGCCCGTCATAAGAAACGAGCAGCTGCCCATATGCCCCGTGATCTGGACCTTTTGAAATCCGTCTTCGGATTTGATGGCTTTCGGCCTGGTCAGGCCGAGATTGTGGACGCCGTGGTTGCGGGGGAAAATACACTCGCCATCATGCCCACAGGCGGCGGAAAGTCCCTTTGTTTTCAACTTCCTGCCCTGGTTCGTGAGGGGGTGACGGTGGTGATTTCACCCCTGATTGCCCTGATGCGCGATCAGGTGCGCGCGCTGCAGGCGGCGGGGGTTGAGGCCGGGGCGCTTACCTCTGGCAATACTGAGGAAGAAAATGACGCCGTGTTTGCGGCGCTGTCCGATGGGCGGCTGAAACTTCTTTACATGGCGCCGGAGCGGCTGGCCTCTGGCGGCACCGTGAACCTGCTGCGACGTGCGGGAACCACGCTGATTGCGGTGGATGAGGCCCATTGTGTCAGTCAGTGGGGGCATGATTTCCGCCCGGATTACCTGCGTATTGGTGAACTCAGGCGCACACTGGATGTCCCGCTTGCCGCGTTCACCGCAACCGCGGATCAGGAAACCCGTGACGAGATTGTGCAAAAGCTGTTTGACGGCGATCCGCCGCGCAGCTTCCTGCACGGGTTTGATCGCCCCAATATCCATCTTGCCTTTGCCGCGAAGGACAATCCGCGCAAGCAAATCCTTGATTTCGCCGATGCCCGCCGCGGACGGTCCGGCATTGTCTATTCCGGCACACGTGCTCGCACCGAAACTCTGGCAGGGGCTTTGCGGGATGCGGGGCATAGTGCCATCCACTATCATGGTGGGATGGAGGCCGACGACCGGCGAGAGGTCGAACGTCGCTTCCAACAGGAAGACGGGCTGATTGTGGTTGCCACGATTGCGTTCGGAATGGGAATTGATAAACCGGATATTCGTTGGGTGGCACATTCCGATCTGCCCAAATCCATCGAAGCATATTACCAGGAAATCGGCCGGGCGGGCCGGGACGGGGCCCCTGCCGAAACCCTTACCCTTTTTGGTCCCGATGACATCCGCCTGCGTCGGAGCCAGATTGACGAGGGCCTGGCCTCGCCCGAACGCCGGGGGGCGGATCACGGGCGGCTCAATGCGCTTTTGGGGTTGGCCGAAGCCCATGGTTGCCGCCGCCAGCAACTGCTTGCCTATTTTGGGGAAACCTCCGAGCCCTGTGGCAATTGTGACCTCTGTGAACGTCCACCCGAACTGTTTGATGGCACGGTAGACGTGATGAAGGCGCTTTCTGCCGCGCTGCGCACTGACGAAAGCTACGGGTCCGGGCATCTGATCGACATTCTCCGCGGAAATGCCACTGAACGGGTGCGCGAACGGGGGCATGACAATCTGCCCACATTCGGCGTGGGGCGTGAACATGACAAACGGCTGTGGCAGGCCATTTTCCGACAGATGCTTGGGTTGGATCTGGTGCGACCGGATCCGGCGCGCCATGGGGCGTTGCGCATCACGCCCAAGGCGCATCCGGTGCTGCGCGGGGAAGAGCAGGTCCACCTGCGCCGGGATATGCTCAAGCCCTCCCGTCGTCCGGCTGCAAAGATGATGGTGTCCGAAGAGGACGCGCCGCTTCTGTCTGCCCTGAAGGCCAAGCGCCGCGCTTTGGCCGAGGCCGCCCGCGTGCCGGCCTACGTGGTCTTCACCGACCGCACCTTGATTGAAATGGCTGAGAAACGTCCGGGAAATCTGGATGAGATGGCGCGCATTGGCGGGGTGGGGGCGAAGAAGCTTGAAACCTACGGGGATGCGTTCTTATCAGTCATTGCGAGGGATGCGCCCGAATTGCACCCACAGCGTCGGAAACTTGCCGGCCGAAACGAGGCCGGGCTTTACGATCAGCTGGAAGAGGCCGCCGCCCGGTTGTTGCGGGGCGAAGATGGCTGCGGCAAATACATGACCCTGACCCCGGGCACCCTGCGCCAGATTGCCGAGCGCAGACCCGGAACCCTTGCGGATCTTGCGCGGGTGCGGGGGATGAATGAGACCAAGGTGGAACGGTTCGGGCCGGTGTTTTTGGAAATTTTGATGGAGAATGCGTGATGCTGGTTGTGGTGTCTCCCGCGAAACGTCTGGATGAAACAGACCCTAAGGCTCAAGGTGGCAGCATGCCGCTCTATCTGGACCAGGCCAGCGAGCTTGCCCGCACGGCTGGCGCATTGACGGCGCAGGACCTTGAAAAACTCATGCATATTTCCCCCAAACTCGGCGCGCTCAATGCGCAGCGATTTGCCGATTTCGGCTCGGGCCAGGGGGAGAAACAGGCGCTGGAAATGTTTGCGGGTGACACCTATGCAGGGTTGGATGCGCCCAGTCTGGGAGAGGATGCGCGCCGTTATGCGCAGGATCACCTGTGCATCCTGTCCGGCCTTTACGGACTTTTGCGCCCCGAAGACCTGATTGCGCCACACCGCTTGGAAATGGGATCTCGGTTGAAAAATGCGCGGGGCAAGAACCTGTATGAGTTCTGGGGAGACCGCATCGCTGAGGCGATCAATGCACGGGCCGAGCAAACCTGCTCCTCTGTCTTGGTGAATTGTGCCTCGGTGGAGTATTTTTCAGCGGCAAACCGGGATATCCTGATCCCCCGGGTGATCACACCAAGCTTTTATGAAATGAAAAATGGCACGCCGAAAATTGTGTCCTTCTATGCCAAGAAAGCACGTGGGGCGATGGCGCGATATGTGATGGAAAACCGGCTGACAGACCCCAAGGATCTTAAGGGGTTTGATCTGGGTGGCTATCAATATCACCCTGAAATGAGTGACGGTGACAGCCTGGCATTTCTGCGTGATGCCGAGGGTTGAGCAGGGGGTTAATCCTCAAGAAGCGGTGGGCGGGCGTTGATGGGGCAATTGTCCCGGATCTCACCAATGATCAGGGGTTTCTTCAGGGGTTTGGTCAGGTGTTTGTCCAATCCGTGACGCAAGATCTCCTCGGCATCTCCCGCCATTGCGTGGGCGGTCAACGCGACGACGCGGGTATGCGGTAACCCTTGTTCGGCTTCGAGTTCGCGAATGCAGCGCGTGGCCTGTTTCCCGTCCATTTCCGGCATTGAAATATCCATGAACACGAGGTCAGGCTGAAAAGATTGAAAAAGCTCCAGGGCTTCGCGGCCATTATTGGCAAATTTCAGATCAATATCGAGCGGCTTGACCAGTTTGGAAAATACCAACCGGTTGGTCCGGTTGTCTTCAGCAGCGAGCACCCGCATCTGGCGCAAGTCTTGGGTCGCCGCAGCGGGGGGCAGCGGGCAAGATTGTGAGGGGTCCTGTGAAGCGGTCTGGTCGTTCTGGATCAGAGAGGGTGTTTGCTCGGGCTGTGGTTGGAACCGTGGCAACGGTGCCTGAGGCAGGTGCTGCAGATCCACATGTTCGGGCGGGCGGGGAAAATCGTTTTGAGCAGGCTGATCGTCGCCATGCCCGTCGGAGTGTTCGGTTTCGGTAACAGGGGCAGGAGAAGCCGGGGTCGCCTGCGGGGCGGTGATAAGCTCCGCCACGGCCTCAAGCGTGTCTTGCGCATTTGAGATGGCGGCAGGCTCTGCGGGGACAGATTTGAAGTCGATTTCCTGCAGTGTCTGGAACAGCTCCTGACGCAGGATTGGCATCGACAGGGTGCGGTCAATTCTGCAGTTGGGGGGCATCGGGGCCGCCGCCTGATGGTTTTGACTGTTTACTTGAATAATTCGGACATTTTCCGAAGAGAGGCCGTGCAGCATGGTGGGGGTTGCACGGGCAAGAATCTCTTCCTGAACAAAGAGGACGTGATGGCCGCTCAGTTCCGATGGGAGGGCGTCCGGGCTGGTGATCCGGTGAACCTCCAACCCCATCGCCTGCAGGCTTTTACACAGGGTTGTCTGGTGCAGCCCCGCATCCATCAACAATGTTGCCGTGGTCAAGCCCAGAGGAAGATTGGGGATTTCGACGTCCTGAACAACAGGAAGGGTCATGTGCAAGCCGAAACAGGACCCGCTGCCTTCCTCGCTTTCGACCCAGATTTCCCCATGCATCAGCTCGACAAGTTGCTTGGTGATCGCAAGCCCAAGGCCGGTGCCATCAAAACGCCTGTTGCGCTCGTCTTCGACCTGATTGAACTCACCAAAGATATGGGATTGCATTTCGGCAGGAATACCGATGCCGCTGTCTTCGACGGTGATGTGAATTTTCTGTTTGGCGCCCCCATCGACCGGGACCCCCAGAACGCGGACCTGAACATGCCCTTCCGGGGTGAATTTTACCGCATTGCCAATCAGGTTGGTCAGGATCTGGCCAATGCGCACCGGGTCGCCCGTCAACAAGGTGGGGACAAACAGGTCAAAATCCACCGAGATTTCGAGACCTTTCTCCTGCATGGAGGGCATGAGCAGCGTAACCACATCGTGCAGCTTGGCTTCCAGATCGAAGGGTTCGGTTTTCAGAACCAGCTTGGCGGCTTCGATTTTTGAATAATCCAGCACGTCGTTGATGATGGTCAGCAGGGCTTCGCCAGAATTCTTGATGGTCTGAACATAAAGCTGTTGTTCCTCGTCCAGCTCCCCCTCGGCCAGTAGCTCTGCAATGGCAACCACCCCGTTCATGGGGGTTCTGATTTCGTGGCTCATATTGGCCAGAAAGGCAGACTTGGCGCGGTTTGCAGCTTCGGCCTTGAAACGCGCTTCTTTCAGTTTGGCTTCATATTGGATGGTGTCGGTGATGTTCAGTCCCAGAGAAACCGTATCCCCATCACCAGACCGGCGGTCGACCAGTTTGATATAGGTGCCGTCCCACAAGCGCAGTGTGTGCGGTTCAAGCTTGGGGGCGCGCCAACGGGTCAGCATCATATCGCGCCAGGCCAGGGGTCGCATGGTGCCGATATCGACGATGCCTTCATCCAGAACCGCGTGCAGGATCTCGACATAGGAAATGCCGGGGGCAATACATTCCAACCCGTCAAATGGTTTCAGATAGGCGGAATTGGCGGCAATCATGCATTCATTCTGGTCAAAAACCGCAAAACCGTCTTCGATGGTTTCCAGACTGTCCCACAGGCGCCTCTTGGCAATCACAATCTCTTCCGTGGCGCGTTCCAGATCGGCCTTGACCAACGAGTTTTCGGTGAGCGTTTCCTTCAGGTCCTCGCGCGTTTCGACAATTTCTTCAGACAGATTACGGGCATGAAGGGACAGCTTCCGGTTTGCATCGGACAGCTCGGCCTGTTTCTGGGCCAATAGCCGCTCAGCGGCCATTCTGGCGCGCCGTTCCTGTGCCAGGACATCATCAATCTTCATACCCGCATCTCCGCATTCTGCGTTCCTGTCTGTCTGGCAGAATGGGATGAAGAGGGTGAACAGGGGCTTAACGGAATGAAGAAAATCGTCTGCAAAATGCAATCAATTTTCAGAGGCGGCTTTAGGGGGTGCCGTTTCAGGCACAAATGAAAACCCCGGCGCCGGAGAGGCCGGGCCGGGGTTCGAAATGCGCTTGCGGGGGGATCAGCTGTCGTCTTCGTCCGCATCATCACCCGAAGGCAGATTGAAGAAGCTGTCTGCATCCAGAACTTCCTCTTTCTCTTCCTTGGGTTCATTGGACAGCGTGAATGTCTCCAGCCCTTCGATGGCCGATGGCATTTTCGGCTCTGCATCCATGGCAAGGCTCTGCTCGGTCGAAACCAGCTTGCGGCGCTCGTCATCAGACATTGCGTCTGCCGATTTCGATGCCTTTTGCACGGCGAGGTCCAGCTCAGACTGTTTACACAGGCCAAGCGCCACCGGGTCAATCGGTTCCATGTTCTGGATGTTCCAGTGGGTGCGTTCGCGGATCGACTGGATGGTCGGCTTGGTGGTGCCCACCAGTTTGGCGATCTGACCGTCGCTGAGTTCCGGGTGGAACTTCACCAGCCACAGAATCGAGTTCGGGCGGTCCTGACGCTTTGACAGCGGGGTATAGCGCGGGCCGCGGCGTTTCTCTTCGCCCACGGCTGCGGCGTAGAATTTCAGCTTCAGCTTGTGCAGCGGGTTGGCCTCGGCCTTTTCGATCTCGGACGGGTCAAGCTGGTTGTTGGCAACCGGGTCAAAGCCTTTCACGCCGGTGGCCACATCGCCATCGGCAATGCCCTGAACTTCCAGCTCGTGCAGTCCGCAGAAGTCAGCAATCTGTTTGAAGCTGATGGTGGTGTTGTCCACCAACCAGACGGCGGTGGCTTTTGCCATGATCGGTTTGTTCGACATTGGAACTCTCCTTTGAAAACACGTGGCCCGGATACGACTTTCCCGTGCCCTGGCTGGGCTGTCTGGTCTCACGGGGAGTTTTCCAGACCGGTTCTCGTTGTCGGGGAACTTGCGGTCTATATAAGGGAGAAAGGAAAAAGAGGGAAGAGCAAATGCGTAAGGCGGTTTTGGCAGGGGTGATCTGGGGGCTCTCAGTGCTGGGCCTTTGGGCAGATGGGGAGCCGTCCGGGGACTTCGACTATTACGTTCTGGCGTTAAGCTGGTCCCCAAACTGGTGTGCTGTCGAAGGGGATGCGCGGGGATCCGAGCAATGTGATCCGTCGCGGGATTTAGGCTGGGTCGTGCATGGTTTGTGGCCGCAATATGAAACCGGGTGGCCCAGCTATTGCCGGCACAGCTTTCGCACCCCGTCGCGCGGCATGACCCGTGCGCAGGCGGATATTTTCGGCGATGGAGGGGCGGCCTGGTATCAGTGGAAGAAACACGGCACCTGTGCCGGGCTGGAACCCGCAGATTACTACGACACCGTGCGCCGGGCTTATGAAGCAGTGGAGCGGCCGGAGGTTTTACGCAAATTGGAAAACCCGGTGCGGCTGCCCGCGAAAGTGATCGAGGACGCCTTTTTGCAGGCCAACCCGGACTGGCAGGCCAATATGCTGACCATCACCTGCAAAGGGGATCGCATTCAGGAAGCGCGCCTGTGCCTGACCAAGGATCTTGAACCGCGGGAATGTGGTCGGGACGTGCGGCGGGATTGTTCGCAGACACGTGCGCTTCTGGACCCGATCCGCTGATCTCGCGGGGGGCTCCCGCACCTTTCTTCCCGTAGGTCAGTAGGCTGGGGGATGGCTCCATAAGGCGGTGTGGTGAGAGAGGGGCTATGCTTTAAAGCTTTGCAAGTCTTCATTGGAGAAATACCAATGAGAACAGTCAGCAATGTTGTCATCAAGATAGCCGAAAAACCGCTCAGGTGCCGATAGATCTAGGTAGTATAGGGCCAGCTCATCACCGTGCGAGCCGTCTGCATAAGTTTCGAATATACGACGTTCAAAGTTGGAAATATTGACCGTTACATTCATGAAACGTTGACCAATAAATATTCCGGCATCTTCCTGAGCCGGGAAATCTGTCAATCGTGCGCGCTTGGATGCTGTGTCGCCGGCGAGTTCTGATGGAATGACTGAGTAAAGCCACAGTCTTCCAACTCCATCATCGTCCAATTCGATGCTTGAAAACAACGCGCTGGTACGCCGTTCTGTTAGGGTAATACGGAGAGCACTCTTCCATTGAGCTTCATACTGTTTGAGGTCGAAATGCTTAAAGCAGGAGGAAAAGGTCTCGGATTGGCGCCCAAGTGAAATCTCTCCGGTGCCAGCTACTGCCTTATCTGAGCGATTAAACGAAATTGAGAAGCTCACTCGGTTCACACCTCCAGACAAATTTTCCCGATATGCTGGCTGGTTTCCATGCGTGCATGGGCGGCGTGGGCGTCTGCCAGCGGGAACACCTGATCGAGCACGGGCTTGACGGTGCCCTGGTCCAGAAGCGGCCAAACCTTTTCCAACAATTCCTCGGCGATCTTGGCTTTCGCAAGGTCGGATTGCGGGCGCAGGGTGGAACCGGTCACGGTCAGGCGCTTGGCCATGATCTGCGCGAAATTGATTTCGGCCTTGGGGCCGGACAGGAAGGCAATGTGGACCATACGACCCTCGGTGGCGAGTGCCCGGATGTTGCGGGCGATATAGTCGCCGCCAACCATGTCGAGGATCAGGTTGGCGCCACCTTCCCCTTTCAGCACCTCGACAAAATCCTCGTCGCGGTAGTTGATCGCCCGCTCCGCGCCAAGCTCGGTGCAGACCGCGCATTTCTCATCGCTGCCTGCCGTGGTGAAAACGCGCGCACCAAAATGGCTGGCGAGCTGGATGGCGGTGGTGCCGATGCCGGAGGAGCCGCCATGGACCAGAAATCGTTCGCCCGCCTGCAACCCGCCGCGCATGAAAACATTAGACCATACGGTGAAGTATGTTTCAGGAAGGCAGGCTGCGTCTCGCAGTCCCATCCCCTTAGGCACAGGCAGGGCGTGGGCGGCGGGGGTGGTGACATATTCAGCGTAGCCGCCGCCCGGTAGAAGGGCGCAGACTTTATCACCTATATTCCAGCTTGTTACGCCTTCACCAATGGCTACAACCTCCCCGGATGCTTCCAGGCCGGGCAGCGGTGAGGCGTTGGGGGGCGGGGCGTAATTTCCTGCGCGTTGAATGGCGTCCGGGCGGTTCACGCCTGCAAAGGCCACCTTGATCAGGACCTCACCATACGCTGGCGTAGGGATTGGGGCGTCGATAAGTTTCAACACCTCGGGCCCACCGGGGGTCGAGATTTCCACCGCGCGCATCATGTCGGTCATTCACGTGTCTCCATTCGGGGAAGAGGGCGCCCAGCGGCCCGGATATTTGGGGTTCATGTCTCGGGTGCCGGGGGCCTTGATCGTTTCAAGGATCTTCCCCGGACCGGCCATGAAGGATTTGAACAGCGGGTTCTTGCGCGCCTGCGCCTTCACCTTCTCAAACTGCATCACATTGTCGATGCGCCGATCGAGGAAAGCCCAGGTGGCTGCATCGCCTTCGCTGTGATCCCCCAGCCAAAAGAGCACGGTTGAGGAGTAAACGGCGGAAAGCGTGGCGCGTTTTGTATACCAGTTCACGTCTTGGGAGCTGTCTCCCAGCGTGGCCCAGATTGCATCGCAGGTTTCCCAAAGGGCGGCCGTGCCAACGCCTGCATTCTGGGGCAGCGCAAAAAAGGCCATACCCTTGCGCACCATTTCCTTATCAGCCACCTGAAGCCGGAACTTCACCCCGGCGGCAATGCGGTCGCGAAAGCGCATCTCGTCCAGATTGGCAGCTTCGAGCTTTGCAACCATCTCGGCGTCGCCTGCCTTGTGGTAGGCCAGCGCCAGATCCAGCGCCCCGCGCGGAAACAGCGCCTGCAGCTCGGCGTCAGACACCCCCAATTCGTCCTGCGTCGCCTTCATCGTGGCCTCGGACCAGCCGTCGAAGGGGACGTGGTTGAGGGCGGTGTCAAGGAAGTCTGTTTTACTGATCATGATGTCGATCCGGGCCGGGGAAAATCTTGTTTACTTATACAGGTTCTGGGCGTGGGGGGTAGCATTCAGATTGTCACGTGTTGCCACCTGCAGCGGGTGGTTTATCTGGACACGACTCACTTTCCCTGCTAAAGGGGCCGTTCCTGCAATTCTGCAAACACTAACTTAGAAAGGTGGTGACAACCACATGCAGGTTTCGGTTCGCGATAACAACGTAGACCAGGCGCTTCGTGCGCTGAAGAAGAAACTTCAGCGTGAAGGTGTCTTCCGCGAGATGAAGCTTCGGCAGCATTTCGAGAAGCCCTCCGAGAAGAAAGCCCGTGAGAAAGCGGAAGCTATTCGCCGTCAGCGCAAGCTGGCTCGGAAAAAAGCGCAACGTGAGGGTCTTCTTTAAGATCTGATCGTATTCGGTGGGGGAGTTGTCAATTCCTCGCCACGACGACCCCCGCAGCCTCGCTTCGGGGGTTTGTTGTTTTAAGGGGCCGGTCCAAAGTGTTTTAGCCCCGTGTGGTGGGAAACCGGGGGTGCAGATCATCGATGATAATGGCGTGGGCATGTGGGCCATCGCCGGCCAGATGTGGGTGATCTGGCGGCAGGTCATCATGACGATGCTCAACCGATTGTGACGAGTGCCGGGGCCAAAGTCGCACTGCCATGGCTGCGCCCACCATCCCAAGAGCGGATAATATTAACGCGGCGCCGACAGCGCCCAGATGAGACATCAGCAGACCAGAGAGCGGATAGGCCACCAGCCAGCAGGCGTGGGACAGGGTGAAATGTGCGGCAAACAGCGCGGGCCGGTCCGCGCGATGGGCGGATCGCGACAGGACACGGCCAGAGGGGGTGAGCGTGGCGGAAAACCCAAAGCCGATGGCGCACCAGATCCCGGAGATCAGTACAAAGCTGACCGGCAGGACAAGGCCGATCAGGCCGAACCCGGCAAGGGCTGAGAGGCTTATTCCTGCCCCCGCAAACATCACGGTGCGATCTTCGGTTCCTTTTAACAGCCGAGGCAGGGCAAGGGCCGCCACCATGGAGCCTGCGCCGAAACTTCCCAGCACCAGACCGACCGCGCTGTCACCCAGTCCCAGATCGGATTTCACCAATTGCACCGTGTTGACAAAGACCATGGCCCCGGTTGTCGAACTGACCCAACACAGGGCCAAAAGCCCGCGCAGGCGGGGGGTCTTCAGGTAAAGGCCAATGCCTCGTGTCGTGCGCTCCCAGATCGGGCGGGGTTTGCCGGGGTCCGGCGTGGGCAACAGGACGGAAACAACCAAAAGCGCCGATGCAATGAACCCCAGCGATGTTCCCAGAAACAGCGTGGCAAACCCGGTTAGACCCAACAGGGCCGCCGCCAGAAGCGGGCTGAGCAGGGTTTCCAGATCCATTGCCAAGCGGGAGAGAGAAAGGGCGCGGGTGTAGTCTTCCTCATCTGGCAGCACATCCGGGATGGTGGCCTGAAAGGTCGGGGTGAACCCGGCTGAGGCGGATTGCAGCAGGAAGATCAGCACATAAATCTGCCAGATCTCGGTGACAAACGGCAGGCCTAACACCACCAGCGCACGGAACAGATCCAGCGTGACCAGGACCCGGCGGCGACTGATCCGTTCAGCCAGGGCCGCCGCGACCTGGGCGACCAGCACATAGGCGACCATCTTGATCGTCAAGGCGATGCCCAGCACCATCGCAGCCCGGTCCCCCGCCAGGTCATAGGCCAGCAGGCCAAGGGCCACCGTGGCCAGCCCGGTGCCGGTCAGTGCCACGATCTGGGCACCAAACAAGTGGCGGTAGGTTCGGTTGTTCAGGATGCTGATCATCGATGGGCCCTGGGATCTGTCTGTCGCCTGAAATGGGAAGAGAGGGGATGTGTATCCCGAGGGGTGCCTCTCAGAGATATTTTGTGATTTCCCGGAAATCCTGCATATCCACCGGCATGTCCGGATCCAGGCAATGGTCGATATGATCGTGGATCAACACTTTCTTTGCATTGGTGATGGCCTTTTCAACCGCATGTAATTGCTGGGCAATCTGGGTGCAGCTGGCCTCAGCCTCAAGCATGGAGATGACTTTGGCCAGATGCCCATGCGCACGCTTCAGTCGGGCGGTGATCTGTGGGTGGGACGGGTGGTGATGTTGATCAGTCATGGATGAACCCTATCCCCCGGTGGGGGATAAAGTCAAATGCGCTGCCCGTAGGGAGGAAAGATTACGAAGCGGTTCAAACTTCGCGCAGATGTTCCTGCAAGGCAGAAATCACTTCATCGGGATGCGTGTAAATAAGACCATGCCCGGCGCCTTTGATCTCATATTTATAACAGGCGCGGTTCCATTCGGTCAGTTTGCCCATAGCGGTGAGCGGGATGGGAATGTCTTTCTCGCCCCAGACCGAAATCACCGCAATCGAGGTGGCCGCAATGGCGCGGTGTTCGGCTTCCTGCGTTACGGACAGCATGTTGCGTTCCGATGACAGCACCGCACGGACAGATCCCCGGATCTGGGTTTCCTGTTTTACGCGCGCGGGCAAGTCTGGGATTTGTGCGGCTGCCGCGTCAGGCTTGGCCGCCTGACAGATCACCCAGCTCCCGATGAGCCCCCACAGCCAGTTGCCGAATGCACCCCAGTCCCGGGCGCGGGCCAGCCAAGGCCCGGTGTGATAGATCATGCCTGCCGGGGCAAGCAGCATCAGGCGATCCACCCGGTGGGGATGGCGGGCGGTGAAGGCCGTGGCAATTGCGCCCCCCATCGAATAGCCCAAAAAGGAGATCTCTCCATCAATCCGCAGCGCCTCCAGCAACTCTTCAAGCTGGGTCAGGAAGAAGGCTTCGTCCTGCTTGCCGTTTGGGCGATCGGAATACCCGCGCCCGTAAAGATCATAGGTGAGGATGCGAAAGCCCATTTTGGCAAGTCCCGGGATCACGGCGGAAAACACCCAGCTGGGGGTTGTCAGACCGTGGACCATGAGGATCAGCGGCCCACGCTCCCGCCCGTGCCATTGGTAATGGGTCAGGCCGGAGGGCAGCTCCGCAAAGCCGCCCGGTGCTTTGCGGCGCGCAACGCTGTCCATCACCGTCCGGGCACGTTCCAACACCCAGGGCGCAACTGCCAGATTGGCCAGCATCCATAGAAGAAACAGTGCAAACCAGCTCACGCGTCGTCCCCTTCATGCCACAGCACGGGGAACCAGTCTTCGCGCAGCTTCTGGCCCGAGGTCATGTTGTGGCCGGGGAACGGAGGAGAGGTGCGGCCGGGGCGTTCGACATAACGAGCGTCATCCCCCATCCAGCGCAGGCTGAGCGCACGGCGGCGGGTTGCAGCCGTGTTGCCACGCGCGCCATGAACGGTGCGAAAGTCAAACACCACCGCATCGCCGGGGTCCATCTCCCATTCCAGCACCGTCATGTCACCGGGATTGGCATCCGGGTCCGGCACCGGGATCCACTCCTGCTGGCCTTGGTAAAAATCGCTGTCATCGGCCCAGCTGACCGGGCGCACCATCTTTTCCCATTTGTGGCTGCCCGCGATGAACCGCAACGAGTTCTCGCGCACCGGATCCAGCGGCAGCCAGAAACTCGCCGTCTGTTCCCCTTCGACAAAGTAATAAGGCCCGTCCTGATGCCACGGCGTGGGTTTCGGTGTGCCGGGTTCCTTGACCAGCACATGGTCGTGGAAAAACTGTGCCGAGGCCGACCGCATCAGCCTGGCCGCAATTTCCGCCGCAGGACTGTTGCGCACGATGTCTTCAAACTCCGCAATCCGGGTCCAGTTTACGTAATCGTCGAAAAACCGTCCTTCGGTAACAGCATTTTCAGAGGCATATTCGCCGGGCTCCGCCATATTGCGTTCCACACCGTCGCGCATCACCTCGACCCAGTCGCTCAGCGCACCGGGGATCATGACCACACCATCGCGTTGATAGGCTTCGATCTGCTCTTTTGTAATCGTGACCATCGGATGTTACCTTTCCCGCCAGGCGCTGAGGATATAGCGGCTGGTCATCAGATCGAGATGCGCCCCGCCACCGTTTTTGTAGAAGGTGATGTCGCCGGGCGCGCGGTTAAAGACACCTTTATCCGCATCATAAAGGTCGCCCAAAATATCGTCGCGCGAAATCACGCCACGTGCCAGTGGGTCCTTGAGCTCACCAATATGGTCAAGCACCGTATCGCGGCTGTCCATGAACAGGCGGGCACGGGTCAGCATTTCGTCATCCACCTCGCGCATGTCCGGGCGATAGGCGCCGATCATGTCGATATGCTGGCCGGGGCGGGCCCATTTTCCAAAGTGGATCGGATCTGTGGTCATGGTGGCGGACGTGACAATGTCCGCTTCGGCCCAGCCCTCCTCCAGGTTGGCCACTGCGCGTGTTTTGTCGTGGCCGTCGGCAAAGGCTTTTGCCCCGTCAGGTGAGCGGTTCCAGATCAGGAAATGCGCATCGGGAAACAGGGCGCCATAGGCCTCCCGCAGGCTGTGCCCAACCGTGCCCGCACCGCAGATCAGGATCACCTTACTGTCGGTCCGCGCCAGCAATCTGGCGCCCAAAACGGAATCGCCCGCGGTTTTCCATTTCGTGACAAGGTGGAAGTTGAGCATAGCTTCAAGCGCACCTGTCACATCGTCATAAAGGTTAACCGCACCGTGGATCATCGGTTCGCCACGTGCCGGGTTGCCGGGCATGATATTGGCGGTCTTGACCGCACTTCCCAGCCCGTCAATCCAGGCGGAGCGGGTCAACATCGTGTCCGCATCGCGATACAGAAACGTGTCACCTATCTTGGCTTCGGGAAAGGTATGACCAGCCAGAAGCGCGTCGGTCAATGCGCGCCAGTCCAGCAGGGCATCGGCTTCAAATGGAATGATGTCAGGAGCATTCGGATGGATCAAAGGTCACTCTCCTCAATCATGCCAAGCCGGATCAGGTGATCCGCCCAGGGGCGCGGGCCGTTGAACAGATGGGTCTGCCAGCCACGTTCGGCGGCCGCAGCAATGTTTTCGGCGCGATCATCGGCAAACAGCAACCGTTCGGGGGAAAGACCACAATCCTCTTCAACCATCTGATAGATTTGCGCGCTGGGCTTGGTGACTTTCATGTGACCAGAGATGTAGCGGCGGTCAAAATCCTGCAGGAACTCATAGTCCAGTTCAGATTGGGCAAAGGAGCCGACGCCGAAATTCGACAGGGCAAAGACAGGCACCTGACGGCGTTTCAAAGCGTGCAACGTGGCGACGGAAAGGTCGATCTGCGGGCTGGCCAGTTCACGCCACCGATCATGCCACCAGCGAATTTCCTTTTCAAATTCAGGATATTGTGCGGCAGTTCCATAAATCGTGCCACGGAAATCACCGCCCCGATCCATCAATTCATTCATGAAATGAAGGTCAACCGCGGCAAACATGGCGCGCCGGCGATCTTCTCCGATCCAGCGGTCATAATGCTCTTCTGGCTGCCAGCGAATGAGCACGTTTCCAATGTCGAAAATAACCGCGTCCGGTCGCAAATCACTTTGTGTCATGATGGGACTTTAGCCAAGGGGCGCGGGTTTGCAAATGCGGATCATTCAGCTGCGTTGCAGGCGTGCGCTCCGTGGAACTCGACCAAGGCGGTCAGATCTTCGACCGGTGTCTGGTCTGCAATGAACGCATGGGCATTTCTGGCCAGGTTGAAGATGGATCCGTCTGAGAAGAAGCTGGAATTGGTGACAAAGATCACCCGTGCATGCGGGGTGCGGAACTCGGCATAATCGGCAAGCGCCAATGCGTTTCCGTCTTTCAGATGCACATTCATGACAATCACGTCAACACGGGTCTGATCGAGCACACGAATGGCCGCATCTTCATCATGGGCGCGGATCACATCCACCCCCTGCCGTTCCAGCGAACGGCTCCAGACCCCGGCCAGATCCTGGTTCGTTTCGACGATCAATACGCGCATGAAAACTCCCTGCCGCGTTGTGGCACAAACCGTTCAGATTCGCTAACAAATCTCTTGGAACAGTATTTCACACTGTTCCCGTTCGGGCGACAATCGAAGGGTTTGGGTCGGGGCAATCGGTGGATATATGCCAAGCAGGATTGTGTTTTGAGCGGATTTCCGGTTCAAGGCGGGAAGAGTATGAGGGAGAAACGCATGACAAGCTGGATCACGGTGTGTGACACATGCAAGCGCGAAGATTGGGATGAAACCACGTCAGGCGGCAAAACGGATGGTGAGAAGCTGGCGGATCTGGTGGAACAGGCTGCGACCGGCAGTGCGCTCAAGGTGCGTCGCGTCTCCTGCCTGATGGGCTGTGACAATAGTTGCAACGTGACGGTGCAGGCCCATGGCAAACTGGCCTACACGATGGGGCGGTTTGATCCCACCCAGGATGCCGCCGAAGGCATCGTGGCCTATGCCCAAGGTCATGCAGAAAGCGAAAACGGCACGGTGCCCTACCGTCAGTGGCCGCAATCCGTGAAGGGTCATTTTGTCACCCGCCATCACCCGATCCCCGAGGAGTGAACCACGGGCATGACCAAGTTACGTGATCACGGGGGCGGGCTGGACGCAGCCATCGCCCAATATGGCGGCAAGCGCATGGACTGGATCGACCTGTCCACCGGCATCAACCCCCACCCTTATCCGCTGGGTGAAATCGGTGCCGAAGCCTGGACCGCCCTGCCCGACAAAGGCGCGTTTGAACGGCTTGAGGCCGCAGCGCGCGCGTTCTGGAATGTGCCGGAGGGTGCAGATATCCTTGCAGCCCCCGGGGCCTCGGCCCTGATTGCCCGCATTCCAACCCTGCTGGGGGCAGGGCAGGCCGAGATCCCGACCCCTACCTATAATGAACATGCCGCCGCCTTTGAGGCAGGTGGCTGGGAACTGGCTGAGGGGGGCACGGCACAGGTGCTGGTGCATCCCAACAACCCCGATGGGCGGTTCTGGCTGGATCCTGACTGGTCCCGACCTCTGACTGTGATTGATGAGAGCTTTTGCGACGTCACCCCGCAGATGAGCCATATGTCGCGCGCCACTGAACCGGGCACGCTGATTTTGAAAAGTTTTGGCAAGTTCTGGGGCTTGGCCGGGTTGCGGCTTGGGTTTGTGATCGGTGATCGCGCCCTTATCGCCAAGCTGCGCGACGCGGTTGGTCCGTGGCAGGTGTCGGGCCCCGCGCTTGAGATCGGCACCCGGGCGCTGCTGGATGTCGACTGGGCTGCTACCATGCGCCAGCGCCTTGCGGTTGATACCGCGCGGCTGGACGGGACGATGATGTATCATGGGGCCAAGCTGGTTGGGGGCACCACGCTGTTTCGGCTTTACGAGGTTGAGGACGCGCTGATGTGGCAAGACAAACTGGCCCGCGGTCATGTCTGGAGCCGCGTTTTCCCCTATTCGAAAACCTGGCTGCGCCTGGGGCTGCCACCCTCCGGAGGCTGGACCCAATTGGAGGCCGCCCTGTGACCCTCGTTCTCGCCATGCTGCTGGATGCCATCTTTGGCGAGCCGGATTGGGCGTGGAAACGCCTACCGCATCCGGCGATGCTGATGGGGCGTCTGATCGGCTGGACGGATGAGAGCTTTAACCGGGGTGAGGGGCGGATCCTGCGTGGCACTGCGGTGATGCTTGTCTTATGTGCCGGCGCCGCGCTGCTGGGCTGGGCTGTGCCGCATCTGCCATTTGGCGGCCTGTGGGAAATGCTCCTGGCGGCGATCTTGATTGCGCAGAAGTCCCTTGCGCAACATGTGCAGGCGGTGGCGGATGGAATGCGCCAGTCGTTGTTTCATGGCCGACAGGCTGTGTCGATGATTGTCGGACGCGACACGTCCGAGATGCCCGCCCCGGCAATTGCCCGTGGGGCGATTGAATCGGCGGCCGAAAACTTCTCGGATGGGGTGGTGGCACCGATCTTCTGGTTCGCGGTTGCGGGCCTGCCGGGGCTGATGGTCTACAAGATGGTCAATACCGCTGACAGCATGATTGGGTATCGCACGGAAAAACATGAGGAATTTGGCAAGTTTGCCGCCCGTCTGGATGATGTGTTGAACTGGGTTCCGGCGCGGTTCTCGGCGCTTGTCTTCATGCTTGCCCGCCGCAACTGGGCGGCCTGGGACATTATCCGTCGGGATGCGCCGCTGCATCGCTCGCCCAATGCGGGCTGGCCCGAGGCGGCGATGGCGGCAAGCCTGAACGTCGCGCTCTCGGGGCCGCGATCCTATGAAGGCGAATTGCGGGATTTCCCTTGGGTGAATGAGGACGGGGCGCAGGAAATCGGTCCGAAAGAGGTGGATCAGGCGGTTCACATGCTCTGGTCCGCCTGGTGGGTGCTTTTGGCAATTGCAATATTCCTGGCGCTTGTCTGATCCGCTGAAACCGGTAGGCTGGCGCCATATAAGCGAGGAAAGTTTTATGCGTGTAATTCTGGCGACAGCCGTTTTGGCTATTGGTTTGAGCAGCCCGGCGGCAGCGATGGTGAAATGTGGCGGATCGTTTTCCGGCTTTGTCACGGCAATGAAGAAAGAGGCCCGCTCAAAAGGTCATTCCAAGGCTGCTGTCGACACGTTTTTTGCGGGCGTAAGGCAGGATGCGGCCACGTTGAAAGCGGATCGTGCGCAGGGGATCTTTCAGAAATCCTTCCTTGATTTCTCGCGGGCGTTGATCAGTCAGAACCGAATGGCGGTTGGACAGTCAAAATTGAAAAAACATGCCGCAATCTTTGACCGGATGGAGCGCAGCTATGGTGTGAGCCGCGGAGTGTTGACCGCCTTCTGGGCCTTTGAAACCGATTACGGCGCGTTTCAGGGAAATTTCAACACGCTGAACTCGTTGATGACCCTGTCCCATGATTGCCGCCGCCCCGAATTGTTCCAGCCGCAGGTTTTTGCTGCTCTTGAACTGTTTGAACGCGGAAGTTTCAATCCGAAGACCTCCACCGGCGCCTGGGCGGGTGAGATTGGCATGGTTCAGATGTTGCCCGGTGACATTATCGAGGCCGGTGTGGACGGCAATGGCGATGGCAAGGTGGATCTGCGCCGGTCGCCCGCAGACGCGCTTCTGTCCGGTGCCAATATGCTGCGCCAACTGGGCTGGCGGGCCAATGAACCCTGGGTGCAGGAAGTGACCCTTCCCAAGGATTTCGACTGGTCCAAAACCGGGCTGGGAACCCAGATGAAGGCGAGCCAGTGGGGGCGTTTGGGGGTCATGCCGCGTGCAGGCAAGCTCTCCGCAAACCTGCCGGCTTCGATCCTTTTGCCGCAGGGGCGCAAGGGGCCCGCGTTCATCGCCTACCCCAATTTTCGGGTCTATTTCGAATGGAACAAGAGCTTCACCTATGTGATGACGGCCGCCTATTTTGCCACCCGTCTGGAGGGCGCGCCTGTATACAAGGCTGGCAACCCGGATCCGGCACTGTCAGGTGCGCAGTTGAAGCAGTTGCAAAAGAAGCTGGCGGCGCGCGGGCATGACGTTGGCAAGATCGATGGGATCCTTGGGGCCAAGACACGGGTTGCGGTGCAAAAGGAGCAAAAACGCCTGGGACTGCCCGCAGATGCGTGGCCCACGGCTGCGCTTTTGTCGAAACTCTGATCGCGGGGCAGTTGTCAATAAAAAGGCCCGGTCGCATTGCCGGGCCTTTTGTTTTGCGTCTGGTGTCTTACCAGTCGATGTGTTTTTCAAACTGGCCCATCACGCTCAGCCACATTTCGAAGACTTCGGCAAAGTCCTCGCGGGTGATGCCATCCGCGCCGGTGTAGACGTCATATTCCACACGCGCATTGCCCTCATCCGTCAGGTAGGCGCGACCATACCGGTTTTCACGGTTCCAGACATTGATGGTGGCGATGGGGGTTTTCCCGTCGGTGGAATAGCCGGAGAAAAACTGGATGGCGTCGCAGGATTTGCCATCGTCACAGCCGTAGAAATAGACCGCGAATTCGGTGCCATAATGCTTCATTTCAATCAGCGGATCGCCAACATTGTCGACATCCAGCTTGGCGGGGGCGCCCTCGTCTGCAAAGAAATTCATCAAGGATTGCGGGTCTGCGGCGGTGATGTTTTGTGCCAGCGCGCCGCCTGCAGTGAAAGCTGCCAAAGCAGTTGCGCAAATCAATTTACTCATTGTCATCTGAAACTCCTGTATTTTCCGACAACCTAAAGCGTTTCGCGCCAAGCTTGCAACATAAGCTTGGCGCGAAATGCACTCGGAAATCCGCGGGGCAGAGGCAATGCAAGCCGGAAAGGCCCTAGGGTCAGGCCACCATCTCCTCAGCCTTTTTCAGATCAACACTGACCAGTTGGCTGACACCCTGTTCCGCCATGGTCACACCAAACAGACGGTCCATGCGGCTCATGGTGACCGCGTGGTGGGTAATGGTCAGAAAGCGCGTGTCGGTGCGGCGGGTCATCTCGTCCAGAAGATCGCAGAACCGGGTGACATTCGCGTCGTCCAACGGTGCGTCCACCTCGTCCAGCACACAGATCGGGGCCGGGTTGGCCAGGAATACCGCAAAGATCAGCGCAATCGCAGTGAGGGTCTGTTCTCCCCCAGATAGCAGGCTGAGGGTCGACAGTTTCTTGCCCGGTGGCTGGCACATGATCTCCAGCCCCGCATCCAGCGGATCATCGCTTTCAACCAGCACCAGCTTGGCCTCCCCGCCACCGAACAGATGGGTAAACAGGGTCGAGAAGCTGCCGTTCACCTCTTCAAATGCGGTCAGCAGGCGCTCGCGCCCCTCTTTGTTCAGACTGGCAATGCCCGTGCGCAGCTTCTTGATCGCCTCTTCCAGATCTGTCTTTTCTTTCAAAAGGGTATCGTGTTCTTCCTGCACCTCACGCGCATCCTCTTCGGCGCGTAGATTGACCGCGCCAAGGGCATCGCGTTGGCGTTTCAGGCGGTTCACATCATGCTCGATCTGTTCGGAGGATGGCATTTTTTCCGGGTCCGCATCCAATTGTTCAAGCAGGGCCTGCGGCGTGGTCTCCATGTCGTCTTCGATCCGTTCGGCAGCGTGGATCACGGTCTCGCGCGCGGCCTGTGCGCGTGCCTCGGCTGCGGCGCGGTGTTCCCGCGCTTCACCGGCCAGCCGCTCGGCATCGCGCTCGAGATTGGCGGCACTGCGTTCGCTGGTTTCCGCCTCGGCGAGCTTATCGGCGGCGGATTTGCGGCGCTCCTCGGCTGTTTCGATCTGCTCGGTCAGTTCCTCACGCTCGATCGCCAGCTCTTCCGGGGCGGCCTGCGCCTCTTCCAGTTCCTCTTCGCTTGCCAGCTTGCGTTCTTCCAACTCGGCGATGCGGCGTTCCGCCGTGTCCAGACGATGCCGCCAGCCCGAGATCTCCTTGGTGATTTCCTGGCTACGCTTGAGGCGAGCCTCACCTTCGCGACGCAATTCGTCCTGGGAGGACCGTTTCGCCATCATGGTCATCCGCGCGGCTTCAACGGCCATTTTGACCTGTTCCACGCCGGCGCGGGCAGCCTCAAGATCGCCAAGACCCGCCACCGCCTTTTCCGCTTCCATCAGGCGGGTGCGGGCGGCCAGGGCTTCCTCTTCGTGGCGACGCACCGCAAGCCCCATATTTTCCAGTTTACCTTCCGCGATATTGCGGTCCGCTTCGGCCCGCGACAACGCGCGGCCCGCATCGGACATGGCGCGGTCGGCATAACGGCGCGCGTCGCGGGCGCGTTTGTCGGCCTCAGCCGCATCTGACAGTATGGTCTTCAGGGCTTCGTGGGCCGCCCGCGCGCCTTCGGCCCGCGCCGAGGCCTCTTCGAGGTCCTGCTTCAGTTTTTGCAGTCGGTTGAGCTGTTCCAGCCGCAGGGCGGCGGTCGAAGGCTGGTCCTCCGCCCCGGCGCGGTAGCCGTCCCAGCGCCACAGATCCCCCTCCAGCGACACCAGCCGCTGACCGGGCTTCAGTGCTTCCTGTAGCCGCGCGACATCTTCTGGTTCACACAGGCCGATCTGCCCGATCCGGCGTGTCAGAACCGGTGGGGCGGTCACGTAATTTGCCAGAGATTTCACGCCCTCGGGCAGGGGCTGCGCCTGTGGATACGCCGGTAGCGTGGTCCAGCCGGAGGCGGCATCCGCCCCCACTTCGGGCGCGCGCAAATCATCTGACAGGGCCGCGCCCAATGCCTTTTCATATCCCGATTGCACCCGCAGTTGATCCAGAAGCTGCGCCCCTTCGGCGGCGTCCCGTTCGACCAGACGCGCGAGGGCGGACACTTCGGCATGAAGCGCGTTGACCTCGCCCTCGGCAGAAGAGCGTGCAGCGCGGGCATCGGCCTCGCGCGATTGCGCTTCGGTGCGCGCCTCATCCGCAGCAGCCAGGGCCGCCTCGGCCTCCTCCGCGTTTTCGGCGGCCGTTTCGGCGGCGGCTTCTGCCAGTTCAAAATCTTCCGCAGCGCGGGTAACAGCCTCTTGGGCAAGGGTGACGGCCTCTTGCGCGCGCGCGGCATCTGCCTCGCTTTTCTCCAGCGTTTTCTGATTGTCATCGCGCAACCGGTGGGCAGATTGGTGGCGGGCGGCAAGGCGGGCCACATCCTCGGTCAGTTGCGACAGATCGCCTTCGCGCTCTTGCAGGATGGCGGCGCTTTCGCGGGCCTGATCCATGGCTTGAGCAAGGGCATCATCTTGCCCTTCCGACGCTTTGCGGAGCTGTTCCTGCTCCCATTCCAGCCGTTCAATTGTCTCGCCGGCATCGCGGTTCAACCCGGCCTCGCGGTCGATATCCTTGCCCAGTTGCTCAATGCGACCGGTCAGGAGTTGAATGCGTTCAAGGGCCTGTGCCACCTGATCGGAGAGTTGATCGCGGCTGATGGTCAGACGGCTGAGGATCGCGGCGGCCACGGCCTCTTCCTCGCGCAGGGCGGGCAGGGCGGCCTCAGCTTCTTCGCGGTCCTTGGTGGCCTTGCGGGCGTAGAGTTCTGCCTGACCGGCCTGTTTCACCCGCTCGGTCAGGATCTCTTCCGCCTCGTGACGGGCCAGGTCGGCCTCTTTCCAGCGCCGATACAAAAGCAGCCCCTCGGCGCGGCGCAGGTCATCGCCAATGGTGCGGTACCGCTGGGCCTGTCGGGCCTGTCGGGCCAGCTGCGCCAGCTGAGAGGCGAGCTGTTCAAGCACGTCCTCGACACGGGCGAGGTTTGTTTCAGTGCCCTTGAGCTTCAACTCGGCTTCGTGGCGGCGCTGGTAGAGACCTGAAATGCCGGCGGCCTCTTCCAGGATGCGGCGGCGTGCCTTGGGTTTGGCGTTGATCAGTTCGGAAATCTGCCCCTGCCGCACCAGGGCAGGTGAGTGGGCGCCGGTGGAGGCGTCTGCAAACAGCATCTGCACGTCCCGCGCACGGACATCCTTGCCGTTGACCTTGTAGGCGGATCCGGCATCGCGGGTGATGCGCCGGATGATTTCCAGATTGTCACTATCGTTGAACCCGGAGGGCGCAAGCCGTTCGGAATTGTCGAGTTGCAGTGAGACCTCGGCGAAGTTGCGCGCAGGCCGCGTGGCAGCCCCGGCAAAGATCACATCTTCCATCCCGCCGCCACGCATCGCGGTGGGGCGGTTTTCCCCCATCACCCAGCGCAGGGCCTCAAGCAGGTTTGATTTGCCGCAGCCATTTGGCCCCACCACGCCGGTCAGCCCGTCCGCAATCACCAGATCGGTCGGGTCAACAAAGCTTTTAAAGCCGTTCAGACGTAGTTTTGAAAACCGCAAGCGGCCTGCCTCAAATTGATTCTCGGGTGAAGTGAGTGTTCGTGTGCGGCGGGGGTCTGTCAACGGGTCCCACCTAAAACGGGCCAAAATCTGGTCGGGAAGGGAGAGTTATCCACAAGATATTGGTTTTCCTTTGTCCGGGCGCGCCCCCTTTCTGCCGTTTGCAGTCCCGCTGCGGTCGCAATCCTTCTTGACGAAAACTGCTCTTGCACGGCAGAACGGGCGGATATGGTTTCCCGGCGCATACCGATGTTCCGGGGAGAAGAGGGAATGTCGTGCGGGCGACCCAAGTCGGGGTCCAAATCGACAGCCGCCCCCGCGACTGTAGGCGGAGCGCAGGCGTTGATATGCCACTGGTGGGAACGCTGGGAAGGTGACGCCATGCCGAGATCCGCAAGCCAGGAGACCTGCCATATGCGACTTTTCATGTCCCGTCGGGGAGGACGGGCAACAGAGTAGAGACAAAAGATGCTGACCAAAATTCCCGCCACTGTTGTGACCGGTTTCCTGGGCGCAGGGAAAACCACCCTGATCCGCCATATGCTCGACAATGCGGGTGGCAAACGCATTGCGCTGATTATCAACGAGTTTGGTGATCTGGGCGTCGATGGCGACATCCTCAAGGGGTGCGGAGACGAGACCTGCACCGAAGACGATATCATGGAGCTGTCGAACGGGTGCATCTGCTGCACGGTGGCCGAAGATTTCATCCCGACGCTGGAGAAACTGTTGGACCGTGAAACCCCGCCGGACCACATCGTGATCGAAACTTCGGGGCTGGCCCTGCCCCAACCCCTGGTGCGCGCGTTCCAGTGGCCGGAAATCTCTACCCGCGTGACGGTGGACGGTGTTGTGACCGTTGTGGATGGCAAGGCGGTGTCGGACGGGCAGTTTGCATCCAACCTTGATGCGGTCGAAGCGCAGCGCAAGATGGATGACAACCTGGATCACGAGACGCCGTTGTCAGAGCTGTTCAAGGATCAGGTGACCTGCGCCGACATGATCGTCGTGAACAAGTCCGACCTGCTGGGGGATGCCGAGGCTGACGCGCTGGTTGGCAAACTGGCCGCCGAAAGCCGCGATGGGGTGCAGGTTGTGCGCTCGATCATGGGGGCGTTGCCGGTTGAGGTGCTGCTGGGGCAGGGTATGGGGGCCGAAGATGACATGGACGCCCGCCTGTCGCTGCACGAGAAAGGCCATCATCATCACGACCACGATCATGATCATGATCACGAGGATGACCACCACCATGATGATCACCATCATCACCACGACCATGACCATGATGCGTTCGAAAGCTTTGTCGTGACCCGTGGCGAAGTGGCGGATCCCAAGGCCTTTGCCGAGAAGGTCGCCGATGTGATCCGGTCGAACAACATCCTGCGACTGAAGGGCTTTGCTGCCGTGGAAGGCAAGCCGATGCGCCTGACATTGCAGGCGGTCGGGCCCCGCGTTGACACCTATTTTGATCAGCCGTTCGGGGCGGGCAGGCGCGAAACCCGCCTTGTGGTGATCGGCCAGTCCGGCCTTGACCGCGCTGCCATCGAAGAGGCCCTTTCGGCGTGAGCATCGACGTTCCCCTCCAAATTGAACCGGGTGATCCACATCACCCGGAGGCCACGGCGCTGCTCAAGGCCAGCCATGCGCTGATGGAGGAGCTGTTTCCGCCGGAGGACAATTTCTTTCTGGAGATCGACGATCTTTGTGCGCCCGAGATTTCGTTTTTCGTGGCGCGTGAAGGCGCGCGGATCCTCGGCACCGGGGCAATTGCGGATAAGGGAGCGTATGGCGAGGTGAAATCCATGTTCGTCTCGCCCGATGCCCGTGGCAAAGGGGTGGGAGAGGCGCTGCTATCGCAGCTTGAAGCCACTGCGCGTGCCAAGGGGCATCAGGCAATGAAGCTCGAGACCGGCAATGTGCTGCACGCAGCGCACAGGCTTTATGAACGCGCAGGGTTCACCCGATGTGGCCCCTTTGGCGACTATCCCGACGCGGCCAGCTCCATCTTCATGGAAAAACCGCTCTGATCGCGATGGGCGGGATTATTTCCCGCCCTCCGTCGCAGCCTGCTTATTGGCTGCCGCTTTCATCCGGGCCAGAAGCTCTGCCTTCTGGTCTTTGCGCTGATAGGGGTTTTTCTCGCTGCCACGTTCGTTATGTTCGCGGTGGCGGGGCGCACCCTTTGCGGGTTTGGGCGCTCCGGCGGCTTTGTAATCCATGGCTGAACCTTTCTGATTTTCGGGCGTCATGCCCGATCAGGTGACATCATACAAGCAAGAGGCGGATCATGCATCTTCTCGCAGCGACACCGGGCGCAATTGATGACGGCAAAGAAGCGGTCGATCTGGGCCAGACACCCGCCGATCTGGTGGTAATCTCGGCCGCAGATACCGAGCTTGCGGGCCTGTCGGAGGCGCGATCCGCGATGGAGGCCCCGCCGAGCCTGCGCCTTGGCAACATGATGCACCTCACCCATCCCATGTCTGTGGATCTGCATATTGATGATTGCGCGTCCAAGTCCCGGCTGGTGATTGCCCGCGTGCTGGGCGGCGTGGGCTATTGGAAATATGGGGCCGAGCAATATTCCGCGCGTTTGCGCGAGGCGGGGGTGCCGCTGGTGCTCTTGCCCGGCGATGACAAACCCGATGCTGAACTGCGGGCGTTGTCCACCGTGTCGGACGAAGATTACGATGCGCTTTGGGCCTATCTGGTCGAAGGTGGGCCCGAGAATTGCACACTGTTTCTGGACTATGCCAAGGCGATGCTTGAGGGCGGCGAAAAGCCAGAAGTCGCCAAGCCGCTGTTGCGGGCGGGGGTCTATTGGCCCGGTGCGGGCGTGTCCGACCTTGCTGCTGCACAAGCCGCGTGGAGCGAGGGGGCGCCGATTGTGCCGGTTGTCTTTTACCGCGCGCTGGTGCAGGGCGCGGGGCTGAACCCGATCAATCGTCTGGTGAAATCGCTACTGCGGCAGGGGCTCAATCCGCTGCCGGTCTTTGTGGCGTCCCTGAAAGATCCGGTTTCGGTGGCAACATTGGAAAGCCTGTTCACCCAGGCCGCGCCAGATGTGATCCTGAACTGCACGTCATTTGCCGTGGGCTCGCCCCATCACGATGAAGCGCATAAGAATACCAACCCGCTGGCTGCGCCCTTCTGCAATGACGCTCCGATCTTTCAGGTGGTGCTGGCCGCGTCCGGTGAGGCCGCTTGGGAAGAGGGGCTTGCGGGCCTGTCTGCCCGTGACATCGCCATGAACGTGGCGCTGCCCGAAGTGGATGGCCGTATCCTGTCGCGTGCGATTTCCTTCAAGGGGGAGGCGTTCTTCGACGAGGCGACGGAATGCCCCATCGCGACCTACCGCGCGCGGGGGGACCGGGTGCAGTTTGTGGCAGAACTTGCCGCGGGCTGGGCACGTCTGCGCCGGGCTGAGGCAGGCGCGCGCAAAGTCGCGCTGATCATGGCAAACTATCCAAACAAGGACGGGCGTCTGGCCAATGGTGTCGGCCTTGATACCCCCGCCGCCGTGGTCCACGCGCTGGGATTGCTTGCGGATGAGGGTTATACGGTCACGAATGCACCCGCCGACAGCGATGCCCTGATGCAATCCGTCATGGCAGGTCCCACCAACTGGCTGGTGGATCGGGCGGAGCGGACAGGCGGTGTGCGCCTGTCGCTTGAGGATTACCTGTCCCATTACAAAGCCCTCCCATGGGCGTTGCGGGAAGCGGTGGAAACCCGTTGGGGTGCCCCGGAAAACGACCCTTTTTACGAGGATGGCTTTGCGCTTTCGGTGTTGGAATATGGCAATGTCGTCGTCGGTGTGCAGCCTGCGCGCGGCTATAATATCGACCCGACCGAAACCTATCATTCGCCCGATCTGGTTCCGCCGCACAACTACCTCGCCTTCTATTTCTGGCTGCGCCACCAGCATCAGGCCCACGCGATTGTGCATATGGGCAAGCACGGGAACCTTGAATGGTTGCCCGGCAAATCCGTGGCGCTTTCCGAGGAATGCTGGCCCGAGGCCATCCTCGGCCCGCTGCCACATGTCTATCCGTTTATTGTCAATGACCCTGGCGAAGGCACCCAGGCCAAGCGCCGCGCACAGGCGGTGATCATCGACCACCTGACCCCGCCGCTCACACGCGCCGAAAGCTATGGTCCGCTGCGCGATCTTGAGGCGCTGGTCGATGAGTATTACGAGGCCGCCGGTGTGGACCCGCGCCGGATTGACCACCTCAAACGGGAAATCCTCTCGCTCACCTCCGTCACCGGTCTGGATCAGGATGCGGGCCTCACCGGTGAGGATGAGGAAAGCGATCTGGCCAAGCTTGATGCCTATCTGTGCGAGTTGAAAGAAGCGCAGATCCGCGATGGTTTGCATATCTTTGGTCAGTCGCCGGTGGGGGAGCTTGAGCGAGATCTGGCAATCGCCCTGCTGCGCGTGCCGCGTGGCGAGGGGAAAGCAGGGGATGCGTCCCTGATCCGGGCGTTGGCTGCGGATTGTGACGTCGATATCGACCCGCTTGATTGCGATATGGCCGCTGCTTATGAGGGGCCGCGTCACAAGTTCCTGCAAGCGGCGGACACGGCACCCTGGCGCAACAATGGTGACACGGTGGAGCGGCTGGAGAAACTTGCGCAGCTTGCCGTTGGATGGTCCGAGACCCCCGCGCATTTCAACGCCACCCGCCCGGTGCTGGAAACATTGCATGGGGTGGTTCTGCCTGCCGTGCGTGCCTGCGGTCCGGCAGAAGGAGAGGGGCTTCTCACCGCCCTCAGGGGGCAGTTCGTCGCCCCTGCGCCCTCCGGCGCGCCCACCCGCGGGCGGCTGGACACGCTTCCGACCGGGCGCAACTTCTTTTCGGTCGATAGCCGAGCGGTGCCGACGCCCACCGCCTGGGCGCTGGGCTGGAAATCCGCCAACCTGCTCATTGACAAACATCTGCAAACCCATGGGGATTGGCCACGCAGCATGCTGGTCACCGCCTGGGGGACCGCCAATATGCGCACTGGCGGAGACGACATTGCCCAGGCAATGGCTCTTATGGGTGTGAAACCGAAATGGGATAGCGCCAACCGTCGCGTGACCGGGTTTGAAGTGATCCCGGTGACCGCTCTCGGTCGCCCGCGTGTGGATGTAACACTGCGTGTATCAGGTTTCTTCCGCGACGCCTTCCCGCAACTCATCGCGCTTTACGACAGTGCCGCGCGTGCTGTGCAGGGATTGGACGAACCTGACGACATGAACCCGGCGGCTGCTCGGGTGCGGGCAGGCGAAAGCGCCCACCGTGTCTATGGTTCGAAACCCGGCGCCTATGGGGCAGGGCTTCAGGCGATGATTGATGAGCGGCTTTGGGCTGACAAGGCTGATCTGGCGGATGCCTATCTCGAATGGGGGGGCTACGCCTATGGCGCTGCCACCGAAGGTGAGCGTGACCGTGCAGGGTTTGAGCAACGTCTGAGCCAGACCGAGGCGATTGTGCAAAACCAGGACAATCGTGAACATGACCTTCTGGACAGCGACGATTATTACCAGTTCGAAGGCGGCGCCGCCGCCGCCGTCTCCACGCTTCAGGGCAAAGACCGACCGATCTATCACAATGATCACTCCCGCCCGGAACGACCTGTCATCCGCACGCTGGAAGACGAAATCGGCCGGGTGGTGCGATCCCGCGTGGTGAACCCCAAATGGATCGAAGGGGTGAAGCGCCACGGCTATAAAGGCGCGTTCGAAATCGCCGCCACGGTGGATTACATGTTTGCCTTTGCCGCCACCACAGGTGCGGTGCGCAGTCACCATTTCGACCTCGTGCATGCCGCTTTCATCGAAGATGACGACACGCGGGAATTCATCCAGGAACACAACGCCCCGGCGCTGCAAGAGATCCTCGAACGCCTCAAGGAGGCGATGGATCGGGGCCTCTGGCAGCCGCGCTCCAACTCGGCCCGCGCCTCATTGGATGAGCTTGGCGAGGCATCGGTATGACACCCCGCCTTGCCTCGGCAGAAGACGCCAAATGGATCCTCGAATTGATCCAGCGCGTGTTTGCCGAGCATGACGGGCGCATTGATCCGCCAAGCTCCATGCACCGATTGGGGCTTGTGGATGTCGAAAGGCAGATAGCGGAAGGGGAGGTCTGGGTGATCAACCGCGCCGCCTGCCTGTTTCTGACGCCGCTTCCCGACGCGCTTTATCTCAGCAAACTGGCGGTGAGTGTCAGGGCGCGGGGGAAAGGGCTCGCGCGCAAACTGGTGGAGCAGGCCGGCATCCGCGCCATCGCGTTGGGCAAACCCTGCTTGCGATTGAAAACCCGCGTGGAGCTCAGCCAGAACCATAAAGCGTTCCGCGCCCTTGGATTTGACGAGGTTGGGGCATCATCCCACCCCGGCTTTGACCGGCCAACCTCCCTGAGTTTCGAAAAACGTCTCACTCCCTGACGTGGCTTGGATGAGGGCTCGGCGCAGAGCGCGCGCGGGGGGGACCTACCTGTTCATTTTCTGGTTAAAAATATCCCGGGGAGCGCCTGAAACAGGCGCAAAAACAGGATCAGCTCACAGCGGGAGCAACCCAAAGTGTCGCGCGGATGCTTGGCCGGATGTGGGGTCAGATCATTGCCGTGCCGCAATGGGGGTGCATTCGATATTTTGCAAAACCACGCGATCTTCATCCGCGCTCCATTCATCCTGCAGTTCGCAATCCAGATCCACCCGGATCGGAGGGGGCACCGGAGGCAGGTCGCTGTTGCAATTCAACTGGGCGCGCTGAATGCCCTGATCCCCGCTCAGGCTACCCTCTCGAATGGGGCATCCGGTGCTTTGTTCGATGGCGATCTTGGCACGTCGCAGGACCGAAGACACGCTGGGCAGGGCTTCGAAATTCACCCGGTAGCTTTCCACCCAATCCTCGCGCCGATGGATTTTGAACGTCGCCCCCTGCACGGTGGCCTCGTATGTTCTGGTGTCCTTGCTGCGAAACTCCGGGCTGGGACTGTCACACCCTGCGAGCAGGGCGGATAGGGCAAAGGGCAGCAGAGAGAGTGGACGAAGGGGCATGGCGGTGCTCGTGGCGGAGGTGTCGATGGGGATAGCGTCGGTGGTTTTGGTTAATCAATGGTTAAGCACTGAGCAGAGAATGGATCATCCGCCGAATTCTCACCGGTAAAATCTGATACCGGCAGCCGCTTTGATGTTGCGACCGCTTGTCACTTGCCAAGGCGGGAGACTCGGGCTAAACATATTCGCAAACATGAATATGTAAGCGAAAAGGAATCGCGCCATGCAACTCTCCCGCCCAGCTGACAAATACAATCCACTCTACTTTCTGGCCTCGGTCGGTGCCGGAGGTCTGTCGGTGACCTTCTTCATGTATCTGATGTTCTGGGTGCCGCATAAGGACCGCCCGGTGCCGATCTTCGAAGACCTGATTGCAGTGATGCAATCGGGGTCGATAGGGTTGAAAATTGCTGTGATCGCCGCGTGGGCAGGGATCGCTGCCATGGTGTTTCTGAACCTGAAATATCTGGTCTGGAACCTCAAACAATTCTCGGCGTTCAAGAAAACCGATGCTTACGCAGCGCTGAAAAGCTCCAATGCCGAAACCACTATTCTGGCGATGCCGCTGGCGCTCGCTATGTCAGTCAACGGCATGTTTGTGGCGGGACTGGTTTTTGTCCCCGGCCTGTGGAGCATCGTCGAATATCTGTTTCCCCTGGCCATGCTGGCCTTTCTCGCCATTGGCATTGTCGCGCTTGCCTATATCGGGGATTTCCTGGGCCGCGTGTTGACCAAGGGGGGCGTGTTCGATGTGACCGCGCATAACAGCTTTGCCCAGATGCTGCCTGCGTTTGCGCTGTCGATGGTGGCGGTGGGCTTTGCCGCCCCGGCCGCGATGAGCCATACCGCTGCCGTTGTGGCAATTTCTCTGGTTGGGTCGGCATTTTTCGGAACCGCTGCAATCGTTTACGCCCTGGTCGCGCTGGTCACCGCATTCAACTCGATGCTGCATTACGGCACCTCGAAAGAAAGTGCGCCGACCCTGATGATCGTGATCCCGATCCTGACGGTTCTGGGCATCATGTTCATGCGTCAGACCCATGGCTTGCATGAGACGTTCAATGTTCATGTGACCCCGGCAGAAACCATGGTGTTCCTTGCCCGCCTCCTGACCATTCAGCTGCTGTTTGCCCTGCTGGGCCTGGCTGTGCTTGCCCGTCAGGGATATTGGAAAAGCTTTGTTTTCGGGGCTGAGACGTCGCCCGGCTCCTACGCTCTGGTCTGCCCCGGTGTGGCGCTGTCCGTGTTGACCCATTTCTTCCTGAATGCGGGGCTGGTGAAAGCGGGTGTGCTGGACAAGTTCTCGGCGCTCTACTGGGGCGGAACCGCCATTGCCCTTGTGCTGCAATTTGCCATGATCGCCCTGGTGCTGCGCCTGAACAAACAGCATTTCGGCCGCAGTCAGGCTGTTGCACAACCGGCGGAGTGACCGGACCAAAGGACGGGCTGGCGGGCGTCCCTTCGGGCGCCCGTTTTGCTTTTCGCACGCTTGCATTCCCCGCCCCAAACCGTGACAGTAGCAGGGCGAAGGATCAGATTTGTGAGCGCAATGCCCCAACTTGATGACATCACCGGACAATGCCTGTGTGGCAAATGCGGCTTTGCCTTTCATGGCGCGCCGTTCTTGCAGGTGGTGTGCCATTGCGACAGCTGTCGCCGCGCAACCGGTGCGGCGAGTGTTGGGTTCATGGGTTTGAAAAACGGGCAATGGCGCTGGACCGGTGCGCGCCCCGCCTGTTACGAAAGCTCCCCCGGGGTGCAGCGGTTTTTCTGCCCAACCTGCGGGTCCGCCCTGGGTTTTGAGGGCAGCCACTATCCCGGACAGTTCTATGCGCTCGCCTGTGCCCTTGCGGATCCAACGCTGTTTGCGCCGACCGCGCATGTGCATCATGATGAAATTCTGCCCTGGGCCAGCCCGGCGGATGACCTGCCCCGCCACCTGCTCACCTCCGAACTGCTTTGAGGAAAGACATGACTGACAAACCCGCAAAACCCCCTGTTGACCCTGAACGTCACGCAATGAAAATGGCCAAGAAAAAGGCCGCACGTGACAAGATCATGGCCACCAAGACCGACAAGAAGGGGCTGGTGATTGTGCATACCGGCAAGGGTAAGGGCAAAAGCTCGGCCGCGTTCGGCATGATCTTCCGCTGTATCGCCCACGACATGAAATGCGCCGTGGTGCAGTTCATCAAAGGTGGCATGGATTGCGGCGAGCGGGATCTGATCACCGCAAAATTCGGTGATATCTGCGAATTTCACACCATGGGCGAAGGCTTTACCTGGGAAACCCAGGACAAGACCCGGGATACTGAAATGGCCCAGGCCGCGTGGGAAAAATCCAAAGAGCTGATCCGCGACCCAGCCAATACGATGGTGCTTCTGGATGAGATCAATATTGCCATCCGTTATGGCTATGTGGATGCCACTGAGGTCGCCACTTTCCTTGAAGAGGAAAAACCCGAGATGACCCATGTGGTTCTGACCGGGCGCAATGCCGCGGATGAGGTGATCGAACTGGCTGATCTCGTGACCGAAATGGAACTGGTCAAACACCCGTTCCGTTCGGGCATCAAAGCGCAGATCGGCGTCGAATACTGATCTGCCTTCGGGGCGCGCACCCGCTGGATATGTAAAGGAAACGCCATGCCAAGGTTCTATATGGCCTATCACATGGATCAGACCGGGGCTGAACAGGCCGGGTCTGATCCGGATGTCCAATCACAACGGCAGGCGCGGTTTCAACAATGGATGCAGAGATACGCGGCCGTTTTGCTTGTGCCAATGCAGCCATTGGGGCCGCAATGGACCATTTCAGACGATGGCGCGCAGGAAGGGTTTGCAGGCTCCATGATGGGATATTCCATCCTCGAGGCCCCGGATCTGGAAACTGCCAAAACCATTGCCGCCGACTGCCCCTTCTGTGAAATCGGAAACTTGCAGCTGGCACAAATGGTTGAGCTTCCGGCGCCTCCAAAGACCACGGCCTGAACAGGTCTGGGTGGGGCCGGGGGGCCGGCCCCCCGCTCTTCACACTTTCCCCTTGGTTCAAATACTCCCGCCGGAGGCCCCCCAAGCCTGTCGACCAACCTGCCGACCAAAGCAAGAAAGGGCGCGGGAGCACCCTGCGGTCAGATCGCCTCCCGCAGCTTGGTCATCAGCGCGGTCAGGTTCTTTTCATATCGCGCACTGACCAGTCGCCCGCCGTCGTCAAACTCTTCCCGACTACCCGCCACGGCAATTTCCGGCCCGAGTATCAGACGTGGCTGAAAGGGTGTCATGGCTGCGACCAAAGAGGCCTGCGCGCGTTCGCCACCTGCCCGGCCGCTGGCGGCTGACATCACCACAACCGGTTTGCCCACCCAGGGTTGGGGCCGGGTCCGGCTGACCCAATCCAATGCGTTTTTCAGAACGCCGCTCAGCATTTTGTTATATTCCGGGGTCGAAATCAGCACCGCATCCGCTGACCTGATCTGTTCGGTCAGCACAGACACCGGGTCCGGGATCCCCTGAGCCTCCTCCAGATCCCCATCGTAAAGTGGCAGGTTCAGATCCGCTTCGACGAAATCGCATTCTCCAAACACCCGCGCCGCTTCGCGCAAAAGCATCCGGTTCGTCGACCCTTTGCGCAGTGCGCCGGGTAAGCCCAGTAACGTTACACCCATACCACTCTCCTGTTTTGCAGGCGGATCCTTGCGGCATATGCGCGCCAGATCAAGCCCGCCCTCAACCCAGCGTGTTGGCAACTTCGATCAGATTGCCATCCGGGTCGCGCAGGTAGAGTGACAGGATTGGCCCGGTCGCGCCACTGCGCCGCACGGGGCCTTCTTCAACAGGAATTGCCATCTGCTCCAGATGAGCTTGCCACTCCGCTAAATCCCGGTCCGACAGGAAACAAAGATCCGCAGATCCCGGAGCAGGGGCCGCGGCCTTGGGGTCAAAAGGCATTTCCGCAGGATGAAGGTTGATTTTCTGACTGCCAAAACACAAGGCCCACCTTGTGCTGCCATCCGCCGGGTGAAACGACACCGCCCGCATCCCCATGACATCCTCGTAAAACCGGATCGTGTCTTGCAGGTTCGTCACGGTCAGGACAAGGTGATCTAAAGTGGACACGGTGGGCATCTGGTCTTCTCCGGCTGGATACGCACAGGCTGACAGGAGGGCCGCCCCGATGCAAGAGCACCCCGACACCCAAAACACCTTTGCTGATCAAATGGATCCAGCCCGGGCCGCAGCGCTGTTCACGGCGCTGGATCTTGGTCCGGCCCCGACAGCAGGGGATCCTTTGCCCCCGTTCTTTCACCAGCTTTATTTCTGGGATGCGCAGCCGCCGTCTCATCTTGGCCGTGACGGCCATCCCCGCGTGGGGGGGCTGATCCCGGATATGGGGCTGCCGCGTCGCATGTGGGCCGGTGGGCGGCTTGCTTTTCACGCTCCGCTTCGGGCCGGGGAAGAGGCGCGCAAAACCACCATCGTAGAAAGCACGGACCAGAAGGAAGGGCGCAGCGGTCCGCTTGGGTTTGTCACTTTGCGGCACGAGATTTATCAGGGGCATGACCTCAAGGTGACCGAATGGCAGGATCTGGTATATCGCGAAGACCCTTCGCCGGACGCCCCGGAACCCAACCCGCAACCCGCCGCCGAGGATGAGGAAAGCGCCGAAAGCTGGCGATTTTCCTCGACCCTGCTGTTTCGCTATTCGGCCCTGACATTCAATGGGCACCGGATCCATTATGATCTCGACTATGCCCGTGAGGTCGAAGGGTATGACGGCCTGGTGGTGCATGGTCCGCTTCTGGCACAGCTCCTGATGCTCAAAGCCACCCGCGAGCTTGGCCCGCTTGCGAGCTTTCGGTTCCGTGCCATGTCCCCGGTGATGCACACGCAAGGGGCCACGCTTTGCCGCAAGGGGCAGGTGCTGTGGGTGCGGGGGCATGATGGCCGGTTGTGCATGTTGGCCGAAGCCGGGATTTAAAGGCTTGCCTCGACCCGAAACCGCTCCGGCACCCTGTCGGTCTCATCCAATATGAGATCTGCCATGACATTGGCCACGTTCGGTGCCATGCCAAAGCCGATCTTGAAACCGCCATTGACGATGAACTCCCCTTCACGCCCGGGCCATTGCCCCAGCATCGGCGCGCGTGAACGGGCGCGCGGGCGCAGGCCCGCCCAGCGTTCGATGATAGGAGCGGCGCGCAGAACAGGCAGCACCTCGGTGGCTTTCAGCAAGATCTCGTCAAGCTGTTCGTCGGTCTCGTCTGCTGAAGCATAGTCGCGCTCAGAGGTGGACCCGACGGCCACCGTTCCATTGTCATGGGGCACGATCAGCACCGGTCCCGCAGCTATCTGTGCCATGCCGCGCGCATCCAGCCCCAGCAAAGCTGCCTGTCCCTTGACCCCGTTTCCGACCTGCTTTTCGCGCTCGGCTGACAAGGCCTGAAGTCCCGCCAGCCCGGTGGCCCAGACCAGTTTCCCTTCTGTGGGGGCATCACCAATCACCACCTCGCCCCCAAGGGCCCGGATTGCGCCAGCCAAAGCATCGCAGGCCGAGCGCGGATGAATGCGCGCGCTGAGCGTGTCGTGGATCACCAGCCCGGTTTCAGAGCGTGGCGACCAGTCGTCCTGCGGGGCGTCCTTGACCACCCATGTGGCTTTCCCCTGCCAACAGCTGCGCGCTGTTTCGGCCCGTTCGCGGGCCAGTTCCAACCCCCGTTCCGTGTCAATGGGTTGCAGGCGCCCGACACGACCATAGCCGGTCGGCAGGCCGGACAGCTCTGTCGCTTGCTGCCAGAAATTTTCGGCCATGATCAGGCTTTGAAACTGAAACTCCTTGATGTCGTTCCAGTTTTCCGGCGCGTGCGGGGCCAGCATCCCAACCACACCGCCGGAACAGCCCGCCCCAATCCCGGTGCGCTCAATCACCCGCACCTTCGCCCCGCGCAGGGCGCAGGCAAAGGCCGTGCTCAATCCGAACACACCCGCCCCCATCACCGTCACATCAACTGTTGCCAAAGTGAGCATCCTTCCTCATTGTCGCGCAGTTACCCCCCTCATAGGCGATCAGATGAAACAGGACCAGACAGCAGAGCTTGAATGGAAAGACGGGGCGATCCCGGTGGCGACCCGGTTTGATGACCCGTATTTCAGCCTCGAGAATGGGCTGGATGAAACACGCCATGTGTTTTTGGCGGGAAATGACCTGCCCGCACGGTTCCGGCCGGGATTTCACATCGCCGAACTGGGGTTTGGCACCGGGTTGAATATGCTGGCCACGGTGATGGCCTGGCAGGGGGCTGGGGCACCTGAAAATACGCGATTCACCTCGTTTGAAGCCTATCCGATGGCCGTCGAAGACATCGCACGCGCGCTGGAGGCCTTTCCCGAGGCACGCGCCCTTGCTGATCCGTTTCTTACGGCCTGGGGGCAGGGCAAACGGGTTTTTGATGTTCACGGGCTTGCGGTCGAGGTGATCGAAGGGGATGCGCGCGAGGAGCTTTCGCACTGGTCCGGTGGCGCGGATGCCTGGTTCCTCGATGGGTTTTCCCCTGCGAAAAACCCGGAACTGTGGGGAGAGGAGCTGATGGCAGATGTGGCGCGTCATACCAACCCGAATGGCACGTTTGCGACATATACCGCAGCGGGTTTTGTCCGTCGCGCCCTAGACGCGGCAGGGTTTGCCGTGGAACGCTCGCCCGGTTATGGGCGAAAACGGCATATGAGCCGGGGGGGGCTGCGCCTCTGATCATCGTAACACCACAAAACGTGTAAATGGGGCCAGCATGGAACAAAATACCCGATTGGGGATATGGCTGATGGTGGCCACAACCTTCGTGTTTGCGTTGCAGGACGGGATTTCGCGCCATCTGGCCGGGGAATATAATGTCTGGATGGTGGTGATGATCCGCTATTGGTTTTTTGCAGGCTTTGTCGTGTGGCTGACGCGGCGGTCAGGCGGCCTTCATCGGGTGCTGAAACCAAACAAACCCTTTCTGCAAATCTTCCGTGGCGCCCTGTTGGCGTTGGAAATTTGCGTGACGGTTCTGGCTTTCACGTTGTTGGGGCTTGTGGAAAGTCACGCGGTTTTTGCCTGTTACCCGCTGCTGGTCGCGGCGCTGTCCGGTCCGGTGCTGGGGGAGCATGTGGGCTGGCGGCGCTGGGTGGCGATTGGGGTAGGGTTCCTGGGCATATTGATCATTCTGAAACCGGGGTTTGGTGTTTTCGCGCCTGCGGCTGTGGTGCCGCTTCTGGGGGCAGGCATGTTTGCACTTTACGGTCTGCTCACCAGATATGCGGCGCGGTTTGACAGCACCCAAACCAGTTTTTTCTGGACCGGCGTGACAGGCGCGGTTGTGATGACAGTGATTGGGGCCGGGTTCTGGGAACCAATGAGCGGGGGGGACTGGATCTGGATGGGCACGCTGTGCCTGACCGGCGTGCTGGGGCATTGGCTCTTGATCAAATGCTATGAGGTGGCCGAAGCCAGCGCGGTCCAGCCTTTTGCTTACCTGCAACTTGTTTTTGTGGCCATTCTGGGGGTTGCGGTTTTTGATGAGCGGATTGAGCTGAACGTGATTTTCGGCGCTGTGGTGGTTGTGGCAGCAGGTGTGTTTACGCTCCAGCGTGCCCGCGTTGCCAGCTAAAGCCATGATCGCAGCATGATCCAGCTGGGGGTTTTATTTCCTCAAAAGGGGCGTTGCCCCTCGGTCCTGCGCGCTGCGCAGGCCCTCACCCCAGGATATTTGGGACAAGAAAAATGCGCGTCCGATCCCATTTTCTGGTTGGAAATATCCCGGGGTGCGCCTCGCAGAGGCGAGGGGCAGAGCCCCTGATGTATTTCGGGAAGGGTGCACGTTTCCGGGGCTTTTCAAGATGCCCTATTGCTTCAGTTCTTTCGACAGGCGCAGGGGGGCGGTCTTGCCGGTCAGGCGGGCGCGGTAGATGGCCAGGCTTTCGGTGACGCGCATCACGTAGTTGCGGGTCTCACGAAAAGGGATGTGCTCAATCCAGTCGACGATGTCGGTGCCGGGCGCGCGTGGGTCACCGAACCGTTCGGACCAGCTGCGCGATCGGCCTGGCCCCGCGTTATAGCCAACCGCGATCAGCACAGGATTGCCGTCAAACTCTTCGATCAGCTTGGCAAGGTATTCAGATCCCAGCCGTGTGTTGTAGGCGGGGTCCTCGGTCAGGCGTGCTTTCGAGTAGGACAGATCAAGTCGTTTCGCCATGTCTTTGGCCGTGCCGGGCATCAGTTGCATCAGTCCGCGGGCCCCAACGCCAGAGACAACCTCAGGATCAAATTCGCTTTCGCGGCGGGCAATGGAAAGTTCCAGCGCGCGCGGCACACCCGCATTTCCCCGTCCAATGTCTGGTGTTGGGAAATAGGGCCGATGCAGGATCCATCCCTGCCGCGCGGCATATTTGGCAATCATGATACGCAGATGGGGTTCACTCATTTTTTCAGCCCAACCCGTCAAATGGCCGATTTCATCCCGGTTCAGACGTTCCGCCAGGTGAACGGTGAAGCGTTCTGTCCAGTAAAGCTCACCTGCGGCTTGCAGCAGGCGTGCGGCCTGCATGACGGATGTGTTCCAGAAGGGTTGATTGGTGAAATCCCGATGGCGTTCCCGGCCGGTCAGCGCCGGGTCCATGGGAAGACCGGCCTTTTCAGCGGCAAGCTGGCCATAGAAGCTGGTTTGATATTTCGCACCCTCCGTATAGGCAATCTGGGCTTCGGCGGACTTGCCCATGGCCTCATAGGCGCGGCCGATCCAATACCCTGCGCGGCCCAGTGAGATCGGCGTGAATACGCCGCTGCGGAAGCGTTTGAAATGATAAAGGGCGGTTTCCGGATCGTTCAGCTTGCGCAGGGCGATATACCCCGCCAGCCATTCCAGATCATTGTAATGCCCCCCTTCTGAAAGCTGGTGCTGGGCGGCCAGTTGATAGGCCTGCCGGGCGTTGCCTTCGCGCATGGACCAACGGGCGAGCACCCGCCTCCAGCTGCCCCAACGGTCGGGTTGTCCCAGCAGGGTCATGGATTTTGAACGCTCAAGCAACAGCTCGGCGGCATCCTGGTTGCGCCCTTTCCCAGCGCGCCAGAGGAACCGTTCATAAGCCAGCCCCGGATCATTAGCCACCGCGGCTGGCACCGCTTTGATCAGAGCATCCACCCCGTTTTCACCACGACGCAGCGCAATGCGGGCGCGGGTCAGGGCGGCTTCTGCGCTGCCCAGAAGCGGCAGCATCCGGGTGGCATCGGTGCTGTTGCCACGCCAGAGCATATTGTCGGTCCGTTGCCAATGCAGCCCGCTCAGGGTCTGGCCGTAGCGGCTCACAAAGGCGTTGTGTTCGTCCTCGTCCATCGACAGGTTGCGCCAGGCATCTGAAATCACCTCGATTTCCGCCTTGCGCTGCTGGGCGTTCAGAGCTTCCGCTAGTCGCAGTGCTCCCCGGCCGGTTTGTGGGGTTTGCGGGGCGAAGAAAGCGATGATTCTCTCTGGGTCGGACCTGCGGGGGATGGTTTTCTCCGAACGTTTGCGCAGGAGTTTCAACCCCGGCCAGTCGGGGCGGCGGCCGAGAAACGCGACCGTATCAGAAAATTCACCTTCACCTTGCCTGAGGCGGTGCCATTCGACGATGTCCGCCACCAATGGCCCACCGCCCTCGGCGCGTGCCCGGGCTGCGGGCCAATCGTCCATACGGGCAAGGGCAATGGCGTCCTTCAACGCCTGGACAGAGTTGGCCTCCTGGGCCGTTGCAGGTGTGATCTGAAGCCATGTAAGGGCCAGAAAGATCGTCATTATGTGGTAAATTCGCGCAGTCATGACGAAAACCTAGCGTCGCAGCGTGCCAGATCAACACACATTCTTGGCATTTGACCGGAACCCGGCTAGTTTCCGCCGCGTTTGCGGGGCGATTCAGAAACCACGCCCCGTGTGAATTGACGACTACAACAAAGGAGCGTGTCATGTTCAAAGGAAGTCTTCCTGCCCTGGTCACGCCGTTCAAGGACGGCGCAGTGGATTTTGACGCGCTCAAACGCATCGTGAACTGGCAGATCGACGAAGGGTCGAACGGTTTGGTGCCGGTTGGGACGACGGGCGAAAGCCCCACGCTGAGCCATGAAGAGCATGAAGCGGTGATCGAAGCGGTGGTGGAAACCGCGGCCGGTCGCGTGCCGGTGATTGCCGGGGCCGGGTCGAACAATACCGTGGAAACGCTGCGCTTCATGGAGCACGCCAAGCGGGTCGGTGCGAGTGCCGGTCTGGTGGTCACACCTTACTACAACAAACCGACCCAACGTGGGCTGATCCATCACTATCTTGCGGTGGCCGATGCGGTGGATCTGCCGATCGTGATCTACAACATTCCCGGCCGTTCAGTGGTGGACATGACACCGGAAACCATGGGGGAGCTTGCCAGCCATCCGAATATCATCGGTGTGAAAGACGCCACGGGTGATCTGGCGCGGGTGAGCTATCAGCGCATGACCTGTGGGGCAGATTTCTGCCAGCTTTCGGGAGAAGATGCCACGGCGCATGGGTTCAATGCCCAGGGCGGTCAGGGCTGCATCTCGGTCACGGCAAACGTCGCCCCGCGCCTCTGTGCGGATATGCAGGCGGCAACATTGCGGGGGGACTATGCCCAGGCGCTGGAGATTGCCGACAAGCTGATGCCTCTGCACAAGGCGATCTTCACGGAGCCCGGGCTGGTTGGCGCCAAATATGGTTTGTCGAAACTGGGTCTGTGCGCGCCGGATGTGCGCAGCCCGCTGACCGATCTGGAAGACAGCACCAAGGCGCTGATCGACGACGCGATGCACCACGCAGGCCTTCTGGGCTGAACCGGTCTATGGCCACAGACGAAAGGCGCTCCAATCGGGGCGCCTTTTTTGTTGGGATCGCCACTGTGATCTCCAATGCCATCTGTTCCTTGCTGCGGCTCTGTGGCAGGGTGCGATGACAGGTAAAGGAGTGCCCCATGTCCGAAATCCGCGACGGTGAAATCGCCCTGCCATTTGACCCGGCTGACGAGGCCGGTCCCTCGGTCGCCTTCATTGGGCGCGTTCGCAGCCCGTGGGAAAAGGGCTCCGCGCCCGGCAATATTTCCGGTGCGCGGGAGCGGGGTGGGGAGTTCGCCATCGAGCTGGACCCGCGCTATGTGCAGGGGCTGCAAGGTCTGGAGGTTGGGCGGCATATCATCGTGATGTATTGGATGGATCGCGGGCGGCGCGATTTGATTGTGCAATGCCCGCGCCACACAAATGGCCCAAGGGGTGTCTTTTCGCTGCGTTCACCGGTGCGGCCCAATCCGATTGCACTGGCGACGGTCCAGATCACGTCGATGGACGGGGCGCGGATCGGCATCGACGCGATCGACTGTTTCGACGGCACCCCGGTGGTGGATATTAAACCGTGGATTGCCAGCATTGATCAGCCACAGGAGAGTGCCGGGGGCTAGACACTGCGCGCGCCAGCCCCTACATCCGCTTCATGGCTAAGAAAAAACCAACCAAAGAAGATGGCAACTACAAGGTGATCGCGGAAAATCGCCGTGCGCGGTATGATTATGCGATTGAAGATGACATCGAATGCGGGATTGTCCTGCAAGGGTCCGAGGTGAAATCCCTCAGGACCGGTGGGTCGAACATTGCCGAAAGCTATGCCGCGGTGGAAGATGGCGAGCTTTACCTGACCAACGCCTATATCGCGCCTTACAAACAGGCGATCACCTGGGGCCATCTGGAGCGGCGCAAACGCAAATTGCTGGCGTCCCGGCGCGAGATTGCCCGGATGTGGAAAGCCACCCAGCGTGAGGGGATGACCCTTGTGCCGATGGTCATGTATTTCAACCACAAGGGCCTGGTGAAAGTGAAAATCGGCATCGCCAAAGGTAAGAAGGCGCATGACAAACGTGCGACTGAAGCCAAGCGTGATTGGGGCCGCCAGAAACAACGCCTGCTGCGTCACGGGGAGTGAGGGGCTCTGCCCCTCGCGGTTTCACCGCTCACCCCGGGATATTTTGACCAGAAAATGAGGGTCAGGTGAGGTCGAACCCCGTATAGGGAAGGAAGTTGATCAGATCACCGGGGGTGATGTCTTGTGCGTCATCCGACAGTTCCACCAGGCCTGTGGCCCAGGCGAGGCCCGAAATGCGGCCTGACCCTTCGGATTTGAACGCCTCCACCCGACCATCGGCGCCAATGCGCGCGCGCAGGTATTCGCGGCGGCCCGCCTTCTTCTTCTTTGCAAAACCGGCGGGCAGGGCGATGGGCATCGGATCCAGCCATTTCCCACCGGCAAGCACCGAAAAGGCGGGGCGGGCAAAGATCAAGGTGGTGACAAGGGCTGCCACCGGGTTGCCCGGCAGGCCAAAGACAGGTGTGCCATTCCATTGCGCCAAGGCCAGGGGGCGTCCCGGTTTGATCGCGATGCGCCAGTGATGCAGCGATCCGGTGTCTCGTAAAAGGGCCGAGACGTGATCCTCGTCCCCTGCTGATGCCCCGCCAGAGGTCAGGATTACATCTGCCTTTTCGGCGCCACCATCGAAAGCCGCGCGCAAAGCATCGCGATCATCTGCAACATGGCCAAGATCCACCGGTGCGTATCCCCAGGTCTCGGCAAGGGATAGGAGCATGGGGCGGTTGGCATCATAGGTGCGCGCCACGTCCATCGTGGAGCCGGGGGCGGCGAGTTCATCGCCGGTTGACAAGACCCCCACGCGCAGTGGTTTGCGGGTCTCGACTGTGGCCAGACCAAGCGCGGAGAGGAGTGCGATATCCGGTGCGCGCAGCTTGTGACCGATTGGAAGCGCCAGTTCACCGGCGTCCACATCCTCGCCAGCTGCACGGGCATTGGCCCCCGGTTTGGGGGCAGAGGGGAAGCTGACTGTCCCCGCATCGAGCGTCACATCCTCTTGTAGCACCACTGTATCCACGCCCTCTGGTAAAAGCGCGCCGGTCAGAATGCGGATGGCTTTGCCGGGGGGCAAGGAACCGTCATACGGCCCCCCCGCTGCGGCGCGCCCGTCCACCAGTGGCAAGGTGATGGGGCTGTGGGCTGGCAGGCTGGCATGGGCAAAGCCATAGCCGTCGACGGCGGAGTTCGCGCCGGGTGGGTTGGCGCGCAACGCCATGTGGTCGCGCGCCAGAATGCGGCCCCGCGCTTTGTCGGTCGCAATGGTTTCCACGTCTGTGACCGGGCCAATCCGATCCCGCAACGTGGTGAGTGCGTCCTCCACCGGGGTCCAGTGAACACCGGGGGGCAGGGCAAAACAATTGTCCTTGAGGCCGGAGGGTTTCTCGGCCGGCCGGGGGGAGAGGCCGGTTTCCATGGCGATGAAATCGGCAATTGCCTTGGTGTCGTCCAGATCAAAAAGCGGGCAGGGCAGATCCGTTGGCGTATGGTCAGCCGCCACTGCGCGCACGGTAGGGGTGTCACGAGCGATCAGTGGCTGGCCGGTTTCGGACCGGCAGGCTTCGATCTTTGGGTGGCTTGCCGATTTGAACCCTTCTACCAGCACGAGGTCACAGGGGCGAAGGCGCTTGACCAGGGCCTGCAGGTCCGGCTTGGGGTCGCCGCGCAACTCGTGCAGCTGGGCGATGCGGGTGTCACTGGCGAGCAGCACCTCCTGCGCACCGGCAAGTCGATGGCGATGGGTATCTGTGCCGGGGCGTTCCAGATCGACCCCGTGATGGGTGTGTTTGATGGTGGAGACCACAAGCCCGCGCGCGGTGAACTCGGCCACCAGCCGCTCGACCAGACCGGTTTTGCCGGAGTTCTTCCAACCTGTGACGCCAAAGATCGGGGGCATGTCAGGGGGCTCCTTTCAGAAGGGTCTCGGCTGTGGCCAGATCCTCGGGTGTGTTGACGTTGAAGAACGGATCAAAAGGCGTGGGGTCATAAGGCGCCAGTGCCGCCCCATGTTCATCGGTCCAGAGCACCACCTTGCGCAGCCCACGTTCAAGGGCCGTGCGCAGGTCGTCGCGCAGCGTCACGGGCCACAGCCCAAAGGTGGGCTGGCGCATGGGGCCGCGTTTGGGGTCATTGGTGGCGGCAAGCGCTATGGGCGCGTCTTCGGAGGTGGCAGCGGCGATCAGGCGGTTGGCCAGGTCGGTCGGGAAAAACGGTGTGTCGGCCGCGGCGGTCAGGATATGGGTGGCGCTTTTGCCTGCCGCCCAGTCCATTCCGGCCAGCACACCTGCAAGCGGGCCTGCAAAACCGTCAATGCTGTCGGGCAGCACCGGCAGTCCCGTATCGGCAAACCGGGACGCATCGCCATTGGCATTCAATGCCATGGCATCGACCTGCGGCGCGAGCCGGGTGATCACATGGTCCAGCAGGGTTTTGCCGCCCAGCACCAGCCGCCCTTTGTCGAGTTGCGTGTCTTCACTCCCCCCCATTCGGGTTGCAAGCCCACCGGCGAGGATCACCCCGTAAAGTTTCATGGCAGGACCTTTCGGGATTGGGCCGGAACATTGCGGTGTTCCGGCGGGAGCATTGTCGGGGATAGGACGGCGTTGGGAAAGCTCATGCGCTCCCCTTTCGCCGATGTTTTTTGTCCTCTGACGGGGCATGGGCCGGGTCCATGTCGCGGATCAGGCGATCGGCGCCAGACAGGCAGGTGAAGCGTTGCCCGCGCATCCTGCCGATCAGGGTCAAGCCGATCTCCTGCGCGATTTCCACCCCCCAGGCGGTAAATCCCGAGCGGGAGACCAGGGCGGGGATTCCCATCTGCGCGGTTTTGATCACCATCTCGGAGGTCAGCCGCCCGGTGGTGTAAAGGATCTTGTCCGCGCCCTCTATGCCCTCGGCCCGCATCCAGCCCGCCACCTTGTCGACCGCATTGTGCCGGCCGACGTCTTCCATATAAACCAAGGGGCGGTCGCCCTGGCACAACACCGTGCCGTGGATCGCTCCTGCTTCTAGGTAAAGGGACGGGGTGCGGTTGATCTTGTTGGCGAGCGCATAAAGCCATGAGGTGCGCAGTTCAGTCCTGGGCAATGTAAGCCCCTCAAGCCCCTCCATCATGTCGCCAAACACCGTGCCCACAGCGCAGCCAGACGTGCGGGTTTTGCGCGCCAGCTTGTCTTCGTAATCGGTTTCCGTGGCCGTGCGCACCACCACCGTGTCCAGATCCTCGTCATAATCGACGCGGGTGATCTGGTCGTCGTCGCGCAGCATGCCCTGATTGCGCAGAAACCCGATGGCGAGGTAATCGGGGTAATCTCCGATTGTCATGGCGGTGACAATCTCACGGCTGTTGAGAAAGATGGTCAGCGGGCGCTCCTCAACCACATTGGTGCAAATCTCGGCGCCATGTTCATCTACCCCTTTCACAGCCCGCGTCAGGCGCTGCGCGGTTGGATCCGGGGCGATGATATAGTCCGTGGTCAGGGTCGATTGGGCCATCTGTCATCCTCAGGCTCAGATTATCGGGAACTTGCTCTTGCCCCCCAGTGGTTTATCGGCAATTTAGGGGCCGATGAGCAAAACTGTCACCCCCAAAACCGCCTTTCTGCGCGGAGCGCGCGACGCGCTGCCCTTCCTTCTGGTGGTGGGGCCATTTGCGTTGTTGTTTGGCGTGGTTGGCACGGAGGCCGGGTTGAACCTGGTCGAGGTGATGGGCTTTTCCGTGCTGGTCATCGCCGGGGCCTCGCAATTTGCAGCACTTCAGGTGATGAGCGAAAATGCCCCGACGCTGATTGTGATCCTGACGGCGCTGGCGGTCAACCTGCGCATGGCGATGTATTCGGCATCTCTGACCCCGTATCTGGGCAAGGCACCGATGTGGCAACGGGCGATGGCGGCCTATTTCATGGTCGATCAGGCCTATACCCTGTCGCAGATCAAGTTTGAGATGGAACCGGATCTTTCTGTGTCGTCCCGGTTTGCCTATTACCTGGGAACGGTCGTTCCTCTGGCACCGTTCTGGTATCTGCTCACCTATGTGGGGGCGGTGGCAGGCACGCAGATCCCGCCTGAATTTGCGCTGGATTTTGCCCTGCCGATCACCTTTATCGCGATGATTGCCCCGGCGCTGCGCACCCTGGCCCATATTGCGGCGGCCGTCACGTCGATCATCGTGGCCCTTCTGATGGCGTGGATGCCGTATGGAACCGGCCTTCTGGTGGCTGCGACCCTGGCGATGATCGTCGGCGCGCAGGTTGAGCTTTTCCTGGAGCGGCGTGTGGTGCGGAATGGGGCGGGACAGGGCAAAGGGGGTGCCTCGTCATGAGCTATTCTCATCTGTCGATCTGGGCGGTTATTTGCGGTCTGGCGGTGGGCAGTTTCCTGATCCGTTTCAGTTTCCTTGGCCTGATCGGGGATCGCCCGATGCCGGACTGGGTGCTGCGCCACCTACGCTATACGCCGGTTGCGGTGCTGCCGGGGCTGGTTGCCCCGCTTGTGCTCTGGCCTGATGCGACCGGTGGCATGGTTGATCCGGCCCGACTGGCCGCGGCCCTGGTGACACTGAGTGTGGGTTATTTTGGCAAAAATGTTCTGTTTGCAATCCTGAGTGGGGCACTGACGCTCTATGGGATGATCTACCTACTGGGCTGATAGGTCCGGTCAGCCCACTGATGAGCACCGTTCGCATTTCTGCAGGTCGGCCAGCATGTGTTCAATCCATTTGCGAAAGATCTGGATCTTACGAGAGCTGCGCCGATGTTCCGGGTAAACCAGCCAATAGGCATTGTCATCTGACCCCAACAGATCAAAGGGTTGCACCAACTCGCCACTGCGCAGGGCGCTGGAGAAAAAGGCCGGGGTGAGAATGGCAACCCCCTTGCCGGCAATCGCGGCCTGTCCTTCAACCACTTGGGATCCGAATTTTCCAATGGGGATGCTGGGCTTTGCCTGCCCTGCAACGCCCGCTGCGGACAGCCAGGCGTCCCACCATGGATCGGTTGGGTCCAGAATGGGCAGTTTCAAAATGTCAGATGGCGTCTTCAGCGGTTGGGCATTGTCCAGCAGATTGGGGCTGAGCAGGGGGGTGAAACTATGCTTGAGCAGCAGATGCTGGCGCAAGCCCGGCCATCCGCCTTTGCCCGCGCGAATGGCCATGTCAAACCCGCCATTTTCAAGATCGACAATTTGCTCACTGATTTCCATGCGCACCGAAATCTCGGGATGGGCTTGCTGAAAATCCGCAAGGCGCAGCCCCAGGATATTCACCGCAAATGTTGGCAGCACACTGATCGACAGGGTTTCCTGCGTCTGGCCCTGGGCCTTGGAATAGGCGTCGGAGAGCAGGTCCAGTGCGCGGGTGGTGTCGGGCAGAAATCTGGCGCCGACCTCTGACAGCGTGACGCCCCGTGCCTGTCGCAGAAACAGCGCAGCCCCGATCCGTTCTTCAAGCAATTTGATTTGATAACTGACGGCCGCCTGCGTCATGCCCAACTCACTTGCGGCAAGGGTGAAGTTCTGATGCCGGGCTGCGGCCTCGAACACACGGATTGCGGCGAGAGGGGGGAGGTTGCGCCGGGTCATGTATTAAAATTCCTTATGCCTTGCCAGCCGGGTTTGATTGGTCATTTGACGCGGACCGCGACATTTATAGTGCTTCACCACATGTTAGGTTATCCAATGGGCACTATACTGAACATCATGGAAAGGCGATACAAGGGCGTATCATTTGATTTCCTTATTGCCAGAATAAGGAAGCTACGGGTCTGGGTTCGCAAATGGCAAAGCCGTCGGCTGGACGTGGACGCCCTGCCAAATCACCTCAGAAAAGACATTGGTCTGCAGGATATGCATCGCAGGTGGGACCTGCCGGTGCGATCATCCTCATACTGGTTGCCATGACTTTGCGCGATCGGACCTGTCAGAGCCAAGTCGCGTTTCCGGTGCCCGGCTAAGCCCCCAAGGGCAGGCCATTTACCAGAATTTCGTAGTTCAGATGCGGGTCATCATCATAGATGATGTCCTGCTGCACACCGGGTTTGGTGGCGAAGTAGTCGCTGAACTTCTTGGGATTCCACGGGGTCGGGGCATCCTCAAACCCAGGAAGACGTTGCACGATGGCGCTGACACTGCGGGTGCAATGGGCTTTGGGCACGGCCCCGTTCTGTTCGACCAGACGAATGGCCAGCTCTGCCACCTCCGGGCTGACCACGATATCCTGGCGGATCACGTGGTAGGTGATGCGCGCGTGGTAGTCGATATAGAAGTCTTCCACGCCGGGGGTGATGCCATAATGCACGTCATGGCGCTCGGGGATACGCTCATGCCCCCAGGTGCCCGCAGGATCAAACAGCACACGTTCATGCCCGTTGATCATCAGCGCCGAGTGGGCACCGGAACCGGTTCGATTGGAAATCACCGTAAACAGGGTCAGGGTCGGGGGGGCATCCGCCCGATACGCTGCCTGACGGACCGCGGTATCGCTGGCCCAGACATTATCGGCCCCACCACATGCGGTCAGTCCGCTGACCAATGCCAGCGCCAGAAAAACACTCCGCATCTTCACCCCTGATTTCGAACCGCTGAATGCGGTTTATGCACCTACCAGGGCAAGGAACACCAAAATCAGCAGGATTGCAATCGTCGACCGGACGCAGGTTTTGACGAAGCCTTCATAGGTTTTTTCCTGCGCGCTTGTGTCCATCGTGCCCATTTCATGCTCAGCCATGTTGTTTCCCTGTTATTTGAATCACACGTTAAGTTTTCGGATAGCGGATTTTCGGGGAGCTGTCACCATTTACTCCTGCGTGCAGGCGAAATTGCCGGGCAAGGTGTGTCTGAGGTCGGGGGGAGCGCATGTCGCAAACAGAACAGTTTATCACGCCTTCCGCTGCGAGGTTTGGCCTTGAAAAGAACAGGAATGGGATAAGCGCATGAAAGTTGGGTTCATTGGATTGGGTAATGTCGGGGGGAAGCTGTCCGGCGCTCTGCTCAGAAACGGGATTGATCTGACGGTTCATGATCTGAACGCGGATCTGGTGGCGGGCAAAGTGGCGCAGGGTGCCAAATCCGCTGCGACCCCGGCCCGGATGATGCGCGATTGCGATGCGGTGATCACCTGCCTTCCCTCTCCCGCTGCATCAGATGCGGTGATGCGCGAAATGTTGCCAGAGGTCGGACCGGGCAAGATCTGGATGGAGATGTCGACCACGGATGAGGCCGAAGTGAAGCGGCTTGGGGCCAAGGTTATCGCTGCGGGAGGGGCCGCGGTGGATTGCCCGGTTTCGGGAGGGTGCCACCGCGCGGACACGGGCAATATCTCGATCTTTGCGGGATGTGATCGTGCGACTTTTGACAGGATCTTTCCGCTGCTCACCACCATGGGGCGGCGGGTTCTGCACACGGGTGATCTCGGCTCTGCCTCGGTTCTCAAGGTGCTGACCAACTATCTTGCGACGGTGCATCTGGTGGCCAATGCCGAGGCGCTGGTTACGGCCAAGGCGGCAGGGATGGACCTCAATACCGCGTATGAGGCCATCAAGATCAGCTCGGGCAACTCGTTTTCACATGTCACGGAAAGCCAGGTGATCCTGAACGGATCGCGGGACATTTCTTTCACGATGGACCTTGTCAAAAAAGACATTGGTCTGTTTCAGGATATTGCCGACCGTCAGGGCGTGCCGCTTGAGATCAGCCCGCTTCTGGTGAAGATCTTTGATGATGGGATTGCGCGCTATGGCGAACGCGAATTGTCGCCCAATATCATCAAGCGGTTGGAAGAGGCGACCGGGCTGGACATCCGCGCGCCGGGGTTCCCGTCGGAAATGGTGGATGATGAACCCGAGGAACCCGGGTATGAGGTGGTTCCCACCGGACGGGATGCGCCGGCCCAGACGGATTGACAAACCACGCCGGGGTTGCAAGGGCTGGTCCGAGTAACCCCGGAGCTGATGATGCCCTCCTCTGCTGTCCCTCATGTGCCCTTTTCGACCCTGTTTCGCGTCTTTCTGCGGATTGGGCTTTTGTCCTTTGGCGGTCCCGCAGCGCAGATTGCGCTGATGCACAAGGTGCTGGTGGAGGAAGAAGGCTGGCTGAGTGAGCGCCAATACCTCAATGCCCTCAGTTTCTGCATGTTGCTACCCGGACCAGAGGCGATGCAGCTGGCCACCTATTCCGGCTGGCGTCTGCGCGGTGTGCCTGGGGGGCTGATGGCTGGGCTGTTATTTGTCCTTCCCGGTGCTGGGGTGATCTTTGCGCTCGCCGCCCTGTATGTGAGCTTTGGTGACCTGCCGCTGGTGGCGCTGCTGTTCCTCGGTGTGAAATCGGCGGTACTGATCATTGTGCTTGAGGCGCTGTTGAAAGTTGCCCGGCGCGCCCTTCAGGGGCAGGCGCATTGGGTGATTGCTGGACTGGCCTTTGCCGGGATCTTCTTACTTGCGCTGCCTTTCCCGCTGATCGTGGTTGGGGCGGGCATATATGGCGCGCTGACCGCCAGGGACCATGCGGTGGAAGCCCCTTTGCCGCCACGCCATGGTCGGCAGGGCACTCTGATGACCATCGCGGTTTGGCTGACCATCTGGCTGTTGCCCCTCTTTGCGCTCGACAGGATTGCGGGATCGGATTTTCTGCCCCAGATCGGCGCATTCTTTTCCAAGCTGGCCGTGGTCAGCTTTGGCGGCGCCTATGCCGTGCTTGCCTATATGGCGCAGGATGTGGTCACCGGGTTTGGCTGGCTGACAGCGGATGAGATGCTTGACAGTCTGGGGCTTGCGGAAACCACCCCCGGCCCGCTTATTCTGGTCACGCAGTTTGTAGGGTTTGTTGCCGGGTTTCGCGAGGCGGGGTTTACCATGGCGTTTGCAGCCGCTGCGCTCACGCTTTGGGTAACGTTTGTGCCCTGTTTCTTATGGATCTTTGCAGGGGCCCCTTATATCGACCGGCTGGCGGCCCAGCCGCGCCTCAAGGGGGCCCTTTCCGCTATCACCGCTGCCGTGGTCGGGGTGATCCTGAACCTCTCGGTATGGTTTGGTCTCAATGTGCTGTTCCATGAGGTCACGCACAGCACCCTCGGCCCGATCACCCTCTGGATACCGGATTTTGCCAGTCTCGACGGGCGGGCCCTGGGGTTGACGGCTTTATGTGCCGTCCTGATCCTGCGGCTGAAACTGGGCTTGGGCTGGGTCTTGACTATTGCCGCAACCGCCGCGGTTCTACTTGGCCAGTTGGGCTGAGGTTTACCCTTCTTTGGACCCGTCTTCCGGATCCTCATCCTGACTGTCTTCGAGCTCAGCCGCCAGTCGGAACCCAATCCGTTTGGGGGCTTCAGCCTCAACCGCGACAGGCAGGGCGCGCAGCATGACGGAAAGCTGGCTGACATGCTGGATCAGCTGCGTGCGCGCACCGGACTGGTCGGTGCCGTAAAAGGTGATCACGTCGGGGTCAAAGAACCCGATCCCTTCGATGCGCAAGACACCCGCGTCGCCACCGGTGAACCCCATCGCCACCTCATGTTCATTGTCCAGCTGTTCTTCGAAATTCTTGATATAGAGGATCAGGCGCTCATACGCCCATTGAGCGGCGGATTTCTGCTCGACCGGAGTGGCGGCCACTTTCTCCGGCAGGGGTTGATCCTCAACCACCACGGGCGCATCTTCGGAACATTTTGCGGCGTGTTTTCTGGGTTGAAAACGGGGCTTGGTGTTCGGGGCTTTGGTCATGATCCTCACTCGCGTCAAACTGAACCTTTCCGTTTTGCCACAGATGCGGGGGATCGTCACCTCGCATCTACGTGAAAGGTTTGAAAAATGCGTGTGAATGAATTAGTTTGTCTGTGTTTAAAGGAACGCGCCATGTATCTTACCCAACTGCCAGCCCAACGCCTGGTGATCCGTCATTGGGACGATGAGCTTGCCGATCCCGCTGGCCGGGCGCGGATAGAGCGCGCGCTGGAGGGGTTGCTGTCGCCGGAAGGGCTGGCTGCGATGCCGGCAGAGATGCAGCTGGATCAGTCACGCACTGCCTTGCGGGCCTGGGTTGAGAGCCGCGCGCAGGAACGGGATGTCTATCTGATCACCATCAGCACACCCGAACAGGGGTCCGGTCGGCTGGTCGGTCTGATGTTTCTTGTGGATCTGGCAGACGAGGGGGCTGCGGCGCAGATGCAGCTGGGATACCTGTTGTCCGAACAGGACTGGGGGCAGGGATATGCCTTCGAAATGATGCGCGGCATGTTGGAAATCCTGCGAGAGGTGGAACCCGTGGCGGTACTGGCAGGTGTGGGGCGCGACAATCCGGCCTCGGCCAAGCTGCTGGAGCAGGCAGGGTTCACCCGTGACACCGGCCTGTCCGGTGACGGCGCCTGCATGTTCGTGCGCAGCTTTGCCTGAGCAGCGTCGGTAGCTCATCCCCGTAACTCACCGCCACCAGACCTCTAAATCAACCCGTGATCTTGACCAGGTGCGGCGCGTCAGTCGCGCCGTTGCCAAAGCCACGCCCCATCGTCGCGCTTGATCCGGCTCACCCTGCCTTGGTGCAGCAGGTGGTTCAGATGCCCAACCGCTTCGACCAGCGCCAGCCCGTATTCCCCCGCCCCGATCTTGCGTTTGAACAGCGGCGGGAAACACGCGCCCGCCACCTGGGGTGTTTCCAGAAAGGCCTCCAACCGGTCCAGAGCATGATGGTGGTTCTGGATCAACTGCCGCATCCGTGTTGGTAACCCGGTGAATGGCAGCTTGTGTCCGGGCAGAACCAGTTGCGTGTCGGTGGCATAGCCTGACAGGCGTTCGCAGGCCTCCAGCCAGTCGCCCACCGGGTCGGCCTCGGGTTCGGTTGCATAAACGCCAAGATTTGGGCTGATCGTTGCAAGCAGCTGATCGCCACCGATCACCAGCGCCCCATCGGTCGACCAGAGGGTAGCGTGTTCCGGGGCATGGCCATTGCCAATATGCACCCGCCAGTCACGTCCACCAAAGCGCAACGTCGACCCTTCCTTGATACGTTTGAACCCCAGCGGCATATCCGCAACGATATCGGCATAGTTGAAGGGCCGTTCGCTGCGACGTTTTTCCAGCACCTCCGGGTCCATCCCCGCCGCCTGCCAATAGGCAATCGTCTCATCGACCGGCACCATCTGCTCGTCCAGAAGCAACATGCGGGAAAACAGCCAGGCTGTGCGGGTGGTGACAAGCTCCGCCCCCATATCACGCTGAAACCACCCGGCCAGCCCGACATGGTCGGGATGGTGATGGGTGACGATCACGCGCTTGACGGGTTTGCCCCCCAGCGGACCTGCAAGAAGTTTTTCCCAGATCCTCCGGGTTTTTCCGGTGTCAAACCCCGTGTCGATAAGGGTCCAGCCGCCGCCCTCTTCTTCAGGATCCTCAAAAGCAAAAACATTCACATGATCCAGCGCCATCGGCAGGGGCAGCCGCATCCATAACGTGTTTTCTGCCACCAGCAGGGCCTCGCCCTCCCCCGGAGCATCGGGAAAGGGGAAGGTCAGGGGCGCGCTCATGAGGCGAGGTCGTCAGGTGTCAGCGCATAAAGCCCCGCCGCACCTGCGCGCGCTTGCGCAAATTGGGCCACGTGTTCCGGCAGCAGACGGTTGATGTGGAAACGGGCCAGTTCCGTGCGCGGGCCCTTGCCGCCTTCGGCAATGGCCGCCTTGAGATGGTAATGGGCCCCCAGCACCCGGGCAAAGCCCATCAGGAAAGGGACCGCCCCGGCAAAACGATCCTGCATGTCGGTCTGTTCCACCTGCCATTCGATTGTTTCGCGCAGGTCTTCCGCGGCAGACCAGACCGCTTCGGACATGTTCGGGAACAGGGCGCGGGCCCCTTCGGCCTGTGTCTCGATCTCTTCAAGCAGGCGGAAGGCCGCGTCGCCCCCGTCCATCATCTTGCGTCCCACGAGGTCCATGGCCTGAATTCCGTTGGTGCCTTCGTAAATCGCGGTCACCCGCACATCACGCAGATATTGCGCAGCGCCGGTTTCCTCGATGAACCCCATGCCGCCATGCACCTGGATGCCCATATTCGAGACATTGATCCCGGTCTCAGTCCCATAGGCCTTGACGATCGGCGTCAGCAGGGCAGCACGCGCATTCCAGTCGGCATCCCCGGTGGCACGGCCCATGTCGATGGCCTTGGCCAGCGACATCGCCATGGCGCGGGCGGCAAACAGCTCGGCCTTCATCTGGGTGAGCATCCGGCGCACGTCAGCGAAATCGACGATGGTTCCATTGCCGGCATCCCCCAACGGAGTGCGGCCCTGTTTGCGCTCCAGCGCATATTCAAGCGCCTGCTGGAACGCGCCTTCGCCCGTTCCATAGCCCTGAACGCCGACCCCAAGACGGGCATTGTTCATCATCGTGAACATGGCGGCCATGCCTTTGTGCGGCTCTCCGATCATCCAGCCGCGCGCGCCTTCAAACGACATCACCGCCGTGGGGCTGCCATGCAGGCCCATCTTGTGCTCAAGGCTGACCACCCGCAGGGAATTGCGCTCGCCGGGATTGCCATCGGCATCCGGGATCAGTTTCGGCACAAGGAACAGGGAAATCCCCTTGGTGCCCGCCACCCCGTCGGGCAGACGTGCCAGCACCAGATGGCAGACATTCTCGGTGATGTCATTATCCCCCCAGGAGATAAAGATCTTCTGACCGGTCACCGAATAGGTGCCGTCGCCATTCTCCACCGCTTTTGAACTCAGCGCCCCGACATCCGACCCGGCCTGCGGTTCGGTCAGGTTCATCGTGCCCGCCCATTCGCCGGTGATCAGCTTGGGCAGATACAGTGATTTCAGCTCGTCCGAGGCATGATGTTCCAGCGCTTCAATCTGTCCCTGTGTCATCAGCGGGCAGAGTTGCAGCGACAGGCAGGCCGAGGACATCATGTCATTCACAGCCGTTTGCAGGGTCAGGGGAAGCCCCATACCGCCATATTCCGGGTCCGCAGCCATGCCGATCCAGCCGCCTTCGGCAATGGCCTTGTAACCGCTGTCAAATCCCGGCGAGGTGCGAACGACGCCGTTTTCCAGCTTGGCCGGGGTCAGATCACCGTTGCGATTGAGCGGGGCCAGAACCTCCTCGCACATCTTGCCAGCCTCTGACAGAACCGCCTGTGCCATGTCGGCAGGGGCTTCGGCGAACAGCTCGGTTTCAGCGATCTGGTCATAGCCGATCACATGGTCGAACAGGAATTGGAAATCTTCGGTGGGCGCGCGATAGGGCATTGTCCGTCCTTTTCAGGCTGGTAAGTAAGGGCTGATCTATCCCATACTGAACGCCACCCAAGCGCAAAAGGAAAACGCAGCGTCATGAATGCGCCAATCACAACTGAATTGCTGGCGGATACGGCCGAGGGCATCACGCGTGCGGCTGAGGTGTTGCGGTCGGGCGGGCTTGTCTCGTTCCCGACAGAAACGGTTTACGGGCTGGGGGGGGATGCCACCAATGACCATGCGGTGGCCCGGATCTTTGAAGCCAAGGGGCGGCCCAGCTTCAACCCGCTGATTGTGCATCTGCCGTCGGTTGAGGCTGTTTCGGAATATGCGGTGCTTGAAGGGGTGATGCGCGATTTTGCCATGGCATTCTGGCCGGGCCCGCTGACGCTGGTGCTGCCGCTGAAGCCGGGTGGCCCGCTGTCGCCGCTGGTCTCAGCCGGGTTGCCCACCGTGGCGATCCGTGTGCCGGAACATGATCTGGCCCGCAGGCTACTGGAAGAAACCGGCCGCCCGATTGCGGCACCATCGGCCAACCCGTCGGGGCGGATCAGCCCCTCTACCGCTCAGCATGTGATGGATGGGCTTCGCGGGCGGATTGATGCGGTGCTTGATGGAGGTACCTGTGCGGTTGGGCTGGAAAGCACGATTGTCGGCATTGACCCGGCGCCCGAGCTTACCCGACCTGTTCTGCTGCGGCCCGGTGGCCTGCCGATCGAGGTTCTGGAACAGGCGATCCGTGGGCCTTTGGCAATGCATAAGGCGGGTGATGCCATTTCAGCGCCGGGTCAGCTCACCTCGCACTATGCCCCGAATGCCCGGATGCGGCTGAATGCCGAAACCCTGTTCCCCGGCGAACGCTTGCTGGGGTTCGGACCGGTGGATGCCGCGTATAACCTCTCTGTGTCCGGGGACCTTGTTGAGGCGGCGGCCAATCTTTTTGCCATGTTGCACAGGTTGGATGCCGAAGGGGATGCGCCGATTGCAGTTTCCCCCATTCCTGACCATGGTCTGGGGCGCGCCATCAACGACCGGCTGCGCCGCGCCGCCGCGCCGCGCGACAGCTGAAACGCGGTTCCCGCTCTTGTCGGGTCTCAGGATGTCCGGGCGGTGTGCCCCGGATCGTGTGGGGATGTGAGGGGCCGCGCCATTTCTGGCAGGGCTGAAGATCTGGCAGGGCTGAAGGCCTCAGGCATGTCCCCCTTTTGAGGACAAAAGAAGCGGGTCAATGCCCAGCTTGGCCAGTGCGGCGGTCCATTTCCGATCATGATCAGGAGAGAAGACAATCGCGCGGTCGGCCTCGACGGTCAGCCAGACATTTTGCTGCAACTCCCCCTCCAGCTGGCCCGCCGCCCATCCTGCATAGCCCAGGGCCGCAAGGGCCTGTTTTGGTCCGCTCCCCCTGGCGATATCTTCCAGGATGTCGCGGGTGGCCGTCATCGAAAACACGTCATCCACATGCAGGGTGGTTTCATTCCCGATGTAATCCTCGGAATGCAGGATAAATCCCCGCCCCCCTTCCACCGGGCCGCCAAAAAACACGGCCTGTCCGTCGGTCAGCTCAGAGCCATCAATGTCGAGATGTGACAGCAGGTCGTCCAGCACCACATCGTCTGAGGGTTTGTTCACGATGATTCCCATCGCGCCGTCTTCGGAATGGGCACAGATATAGACCACCGAATGGTCAAATCGGGGGTCGTCAATGCCGGGCATGGCAATCAGGAGCTTGCCGCTGAGATCCGTTTCTCTATCCATGCTTAAAGCTTGGCCCCCAGATCGGGAAATGGCAAGGGGGGACCAATGCCGGGGGCTGTTCATGGTAACATCCCATCCCCGAAATGTGATTTCCCTTTGTGGACAGAGATCTTATCTATAGGGCAGATGAGACACGCGTTTACATATCTGGCCACCTGCCTTGCCCTGATCTCCGCCGCCCCTGCGTCTGCCGGGTCCGGTCTGCCGTCTGCCCCCGATGATATTGCCCGGATTGAATTGCTGCCCGGCTGGCGCACGGCAACGGGGGAGCATATGGCAGCCTTGCGCATTGAGCTGGCGGAAGGGTGGAAAACCTATTGGCGCGCGCCGGGCGACAGCGGCATTCCCCCCAGCTTTGATCTGAAAACGTCGGAAAATGTGGGTCATGTGGAGTTCCACTGGCCGGTGCCGGATGTCTTTGTTGAAGGCGGGGTGCGGACCATCGGCTATAAAGAAGAGCTGGTGTTGCCCATGACAATCACGCCCGGGACAGTGGGGGCACCGATCAAATTGTCAGGCGACCTGCAATTTGGGGTCTGCCTCGATATCTGCATGCCCATGCAGGCATCGCTGTCGATGGCGCTGCCAACCGGGGCCGCAACCCAGAACCGCGCCATCAAAAAGGCGCTGCAGGCACGGCCTGACACGTCGCGCGAAGCGGGGGTGAAAAAGGCACTCTGTTCCTTCGAGCCCATCCGCGATGGCCTGCGCGTGCGGGCGGAAATCCACATGCCTCGGCTTGCCCCGAATGAGGTGGTGGTGCTGGAAACGGCCGATCCGGAAGTCTGGGTTGCCGAGGTGGACAGCCGCCGAGAGGGGGGGCGGATCATCGCTGAAACCGATATCGTGCCCCCAAAAGGGAGCGCCTTTGCGCTGAACCGGTCCGAGTTGCGCTTTACCGTATTGGGGGCCGGGCGCGGCGTGGACATCTTGGGCTGCACCGGAGGCTGACCTGCGTCCTGGCCTAAAGTGACAGATCGGGTGACGGGCCTCACCTCTATTGTCCCCTGTTGTCGAAGGTGATGCCATGCTTGGCCGTTCGCGTGTCATCCGGGAGCGATGGTTTCAAGCTAAATCCGTTTTTCTGAGAACTGGGCCAAATGGCGCATCTCCAGCCCGCAGCATGTTCCCGATCGGACCTGCGTGAACACGCCCACAGACCCATTCGAGGGGGGAGAAAGGAAACTGTAACCTTTCATGCGGAAACCTCACCTCTGATCAAGCAAGCGTGAGAACCTGTTTCGGTCGCTATGAAATTGGCACCGCAGCCCTCATGTTGCCCTCAACACACTTGATCTGTGCGACATGTTCGCGCGAAAGGATGACATGATGGCGATGACTGACGGTGCGGAAGGGGTTTCCGTGAAACGAGATGAAACGAAACAGGAAACGTCCGGTGGCAGAGACCACCCGATGATGAAGCGCCTGCCGTTGATTGCCATTCTGGTTGTGGCCCTCATCGGGGCTTTCACCTTGCGGGATTATCTGAGCTTTGAAGCACTCGCCGCCAACCGCGAAGCTTTGATCAGCTTTCGCGATGCGAATTACCTGCTGGCCGTGCTGGTTTTCCTGGCCGCCTACGTGGTGATTGTCGGCTTTTCGCTTCCCGGCGCAACCATTGCAACGCTCACCGGTGGCTTCCTTTTTGGCACGTTTCCCGGTGTGGTTTTCAACATCACCGGTGCGACGCTGGGGGCTGTGGTGATCTTTCTCGCCGCCCGCTGGGGTCTGGGCGAAAAACTTGCCGCCAAAATGGAGGCTTCGGACGGGGCGGTGAAACAGATCAAGGACGGGATTGACGACAATCAATGGTCGGTGCTGTTCCTCATTCGCCTTGTCCCGGCAGTGCCGTTTTTTGTTGCCAACCTGATCCCGGCTCTGGTCGGGGTGCCGCTCCACCGTTTTGTGATTTCGACCTTTGTGGGGATTATCCCCGGCGGTTTGGTCTACACCTCGGTTGGTGCCGGGCTGGGAGAGGTGTTTGCCCGTGGTGAAACCCCCGATCTTGGTATTATCTTTGAGCCGCATATCCTTCTGCCGATCCTTGGCCTCGTGGCGCTTGCAGCCCTGCCGATGGTGCTCAAAACTCTGAAAAAAGGCCAGAAAACATGAACCGTATCAAGGCTGATATCTGTGTGATCGGGGCGGGGTCCGGCGGTCTGAGCGTGGCCGCAGGCGCGGTGCAGATGGGCGCGTCCGTGGTGCTGCTTGAAGGGCACAAGATGGGCGGGGATTGCCTGAATTATGGCTGCGTTCCCTCCAAGGCGCTGCTGCATGCCGGTCATAAAGGCATGGCGTGGAAGGCGGCGCATGACCATGTGCGCAACACGATTGCAGCCATTGAACCCCATGACAGCGTTGAGCGGTTTTCGGGGCTTGGTGTGCAGGTGATCAGCGAATTTGGCGCTTTCATTTCGCGCAGCGAAGTGCAGGCGGGTGAGACGATCATCGAGGCGCGCCGTTTCGTGATCTCAACCGGGTCCTCGCCGCTGGTGCCGCCGATCCCGGGCCTGGATCAGGTGCCGCATCTGACCAATGAACAGATTTTTGATCTCGAGGATAAACCCAAGCATCTTCTGATCATCGGGGGTGGCCCGATCGGGCTTGAAATGGCGCAGGCCCATCGGTGTCTGGGCTGTGAGGTGACGGTGATCGAGGGGGCAAAGGCGCTGGGCAAAGATGACCCGGAACTGGCCGCACAGGTGCTGGATGCGCTGCGCGCTGATGGAATTGCAATCGAAGAAGAAGCTCTTGCCGCCGAGATCAGGGGGGAACAGGGGGCGATTGAAGTCGAGGTCCAGGATGGTCGCGTCTTCAAGGGTTCCCACCTGTTGGTTGCCGTTGGGCGCAAGCCGAATATCGACAGGCTGGATCTGGACAAGGCCGGGGTAGAGGTCACGCGGGCAGGGGTGAAGGTTGATGACGGGCTGCGCACGTCGAACCGCAGGATCTATGCGATTGGCGATGTGGCTGGCGGGCTGCAATTCACCCATGTGGCAGGCTATCATGCAGGCGTCATTATCAAATCCATGCTGTTTGGGCTGCCGTCCCGGGCGAAAACCAGCCACATCCCATGGGCCACCTACACCAGCCCCGAACTGGCGCAGGTCGGCCTGACCGAAGCGCAGGCCCGTGCCCAACATGGCGAGCGGCTGGAGGTGGCGCGGTTCGACTTTGCTGGCAATGACCGCGCATTGGCCACCCAACAGGCCAAGGGGCTGATCAAGGTGATGGTGGTCAAGGGCCGCCCTGTCGGGGTCTCTATCGTCGGTCCCGGGGCCGGCGAAATGATCACGCTCTGGTCGCTGGCACTGGCCAATCGTCTGAAGATGAGCCAGATCGCAGGTATGATTGCCCCCTATCCAACCATGGCCGAAGTGTCGAAACGTGCTGCAGGGGCCTATTTCTCGCCGCGACTTTTTGATAATCCTAGGGTCAAACAGGTGGTTGGCCTTGTGCAACGCTGGCTGCCCTGAGTTTGAACGAGGTCCCTGGTGCTCAACTCCCTTTCTGGCCGCTTCCTGATCCTGACCGTGGCATTTGTCATGCTGGCCGAAGTGCTGATCTTCGTGCCCTCCGTTGCCCGGTTTCGCGAGGATTATCTGCTGGCACGGCTGGAACGGGCGCAGATCGCATCGCTGGTCCTGCTGGCAGATGACATGATCGACCCCGCGCTGGAGGCAGAGCTTCTGGAAAACGCGGATGTGTTCAACGTGGTTCTCCGGCGCGATGAAATGCGGGAACTGGTGTTGGCGTCAGCCATGCCCCAGCCGGTGGATGTGACCTTTGACCTTCGCATGGAAAGCTCTCTTGGCCTGATGCGCGCCGCGCTTGCGCGCCTGTTGAACCCGGAGCCACAGGTGATCCGGGTGATCGGACAGCCTGTGCGTATGGGCGGAGAGCTGATCGAGGTAACGATGAACACCGTCGATCTTCGCAATGCGATGATTGATTATGGCAAGAATATCGCCCTCCTTTCCGCCGTGATTTCGGCCATCACCGCCAGCCTGCTGTTCCTTGCGGTGCGTTTCCTGATGGTGCGCCCGATCCGTGAGGTGGTGGGCAATATGAAAGCCTATGCGCAATCCCCGGAAGATACGCGCCGTATCATGCGCCCACATACGGGCCTGACGGAATTGCACGAGGCCGAGGTGGCACTTCAGTCTCTCCAGACGGAACTCACCCATGCGCTGAAACAGAAAGAACGGCTTGCGCAATTGGGCGGGGCCGTGGCGCGCATCTCACATGATCTGCGCAATATCCTTACCACGGCGCAACTGTTTGCCGACCGGATGGAAAGCAGTCAGGACCCGATGGTCAAACGGGTGGGGCCGAAACTGATGAACTCGATCTCGCGTGCGGTTAGCCTTTGCGAAAACACCCTTGCTTTCGGGAAGGCCGAGGAACCTGCGCCAAGGCTGGAGCGGGTTGAACTGGCTCGGCTTGTGGATGACATTTTCGCCAGCGAGCGGCTGGCGTCAGGGGAGCACGCGCTCAGCTTTGCAGAAGATGTTCCCGCCGGGTTGGTGGTGCGAGCGGATCCTGAACAGCTCTATCGCGTTTTGTCGAACCTCGTGCGCAATGCCCGACAGGCGATTGTGGCCAGCGGCAAGGAAGGCGAAATTGGCCTTATCGCGCATGATAATGGGGATCACTGGCGGATCGATTTGCGCGATACCGGGCCGGGCCTGCCGCTGTCGACCCGTGAAAACCTGTTCCAACCTTTCGCGGGATCCAACAGAAAAGGCGGGTCAGGGCTGGGATTGGCCATTTCGGCAGAACTGATCCGTGGGCACGGCGGCCGTCTGACATTGGAAAAGTCCGACGGCGAGGGCACCCATTTTCGGATCATCCTGCCCAAAGAGATTGCCAGCGCGTCGGATGAGGACGCGTCCGGGTAGGGGTGTTTCCAATTTATACTCAGGCCGAAAGCCGGATCCGGGGCGCGCTTGGTCGGAACTGAAACGGGGCAGGATCGCGACTGCCGGTTGGGCGGCAGTTTTTCAGAAGCATCTCTTCGAAGGCCGCAAAAATCCGCTGCATGTGGGGGGGCTTGTAAGGGAAAGTGGTGTCGCAATCCATGTCATGCACGATCAGCGCGTTATCCGCTTCGAAGACCACCAGATTCCCCTGCGCATCCTCGGCACAGTCGATGCCGAAATACCCCAGTCCGATCCCGTCGGTGAGGGCCCTGAGCGCATGTTTGTGGCGCGTGGCGAAATCATCGTGGAAGTGATCCATGAACCGGGCTTCTTCACGACGCTTGTCAGCGCAGGCCTCCATCCCCGCATTCAGATACCAGATGTCCCAATGTGCGGCGATGGCCATGTGACAGGGGAAGGGCTGACCATCGACAAACACCACCCGGTATTTGCGAAACTGCCCGCCGCAAGGGGTGGTGTAGTGAATGTATTCCGACAGGAAAAACGCAGGCTCTGGGTGGTCCACGAGGTAGGAAATCAGCGCCTCCCGCGAGGGGATATTGGCAAGTCCCTTGCCCGCATGTGACCCGCAGGGACGGATGATAATCGGATAGCCGCCCAGCGCCGAGAGCATCTGATCCTCGGTTTCGTTCATCAATGCGGTCACCAAATCATCCAGCGTCACACGTTTGGTTCGTGGAAAGCGCAGCCCCGGCACATAGGAAAACCTTTGCTCCAGCTGATGACGTTGAAGCATGAGCTGAGCGCCGGGCAGGTTCAGAACCGTGTGGCCCGCCGAAGCGGCCAGCCGTCGCACCTGGCCAAAGATCGGATCTGTTGCGGCGGTGTCTGCCGGGATGGCGCAGAAGGCGACGTCATGGTCGGGCAGATCCAGATGCGTGCTGTCCGAGACATGCGGGTAATAGGTGATGATCTCGAAATCCGACCGCTGCAAAAGGAACTCGACCGGTGTATTGGCCCCCATGTGACCCGGTTTGGCAAAGACCAGCACCCGGCGTTTCGCACGCGCGCCCTGATTGGTGACAAAGGCGCGCTGACGTGAGAGGGCTTTGGCCTGCCATTCCAGCCCCAAGGGCTGATTGCCCTGCAACTGTTCGATCACCGACAGGTCCATCAATGCCCCTTCGCAGGGGGCTTCGCTCAGGCATTGGCGGAGCAATCGTGTCTGAACCGGGGTCAGATCCTGCCCCTGATAGGCCATCTTTGTCAGGTTCGCGAGGCCGATACGTGTTTGCGGTTCCATTCTGGCTCCTCTCCGTGATTCCCGGTCAGGATGAGAGGATTTGATTAAAAAACCGTGCGTATTGGTGGAAATTGCACCCCTCTACAGGTCCAGCTCAATCACCCCGCCCGCGTCACGGGCGCGGCTTTGACACAAGATCATCGCGCCTTCGCGCTGGGCGTTGGACAGAACGAAATCCCGATGCTCCACATCCCCGGCGATGACCCCGCATTTGCATACGCCACAGATCCCGTCCGAACATTTCACATCCACATGCACGCCATTGGCATTCAGAATGTCTGCGGCGGTCTGATCTTCGGGCACGGTGAAGGCGCGCCCATCCCTGAGCTTCAGCGTGAAGGGGTGGTTTTCGTAATCCGGCAGGTCCGGCACCGAGAAATATTCCAGATGCCGCGCCTCTTGCGGGAAACCCTGCGCCTCGGCGGCCCGCATCACCGCATCCATATAGGCCTCCGATCCGCAGCAATAGACATGCCAGCCGGGCTGATAGCCGGACAGGGTGGTGTTGAAATCCGCCCGTGTGCCCTGGTCGGAAAAATGCAGATGCACCCGATCCGCCCAGGGCGCACTGGTCAGGTCATTCACAAACCCGGCATCTGCGGCGCGCGAGCAGGAGTAATGCAGCGAAAAGTCCCGCCCCAGCGCGTGCAGGCGGTGGGCAAAGGCAATCATCGGTGTGATGCCAATCCCGCCCCCCATCAGCAGGGTTCTGGTCGCGGCCTCTTCCAATTCGAAATGGTTGATCGGTTTCGAGATGAACAGCTTGCGTCCCGGTTCAAAGATGCGGTGCAGAAGGGCCGAGCCACCGCGCCCGGTGTCTTCGCGCAATACGCCGATCTGATAGCTGGTGTGATTGGCGGGATCGCCGGACAGGGAATATTGACGCAGAAATTCCGGGCTGACGAGCACGTCCAGATGGCCGCCTGCGCTCCACCGCGGCAAAGGCTCGCCATCGGGGCGGGTGAATTCGTATTTCGTGACCCTGTCGGTCATTTTTTCAACTTTTGAAACCTGCACTTCGATCACCGGCGCGTCCCCGTCGATGGTAAAGCGATGGATCATCGACAGGTCGCCCGCCGCTTTGCGGGCGCGGTATTCATCGGGCGAGATCAGGGCGTCATAAGCGGCAATCCCAGCCTCGCGATCCATCGGAAACGGATAGGGGTAGGGCGGCGGCGACAGGTTGGCGGGGTAGGCGGCAAGGGTCTGATCCTCGGGTTTGAGGTCAATTTCGCGGTTGAGCCCCCGCCGGTTTACTGGGTTTTCGGTGGGGTGATACCCTCCGTCCTCGGCCAGTTCCAGATCCCACCACCATGTCTTGACCGGGTTGATCTCACCATTCCCGACCGCGTCGTCCAGTTTGGCCAAGGCCGGGGCGGCTGCGGGGAAACGGGATGCGGCCCAGCGAAATGGCGCCTGTGCAAACAATCCCTCAAGGTTCCACGGGCAGGTCTTCATGCAGCGCCCGCACATCGCCCCGCCGGGATTGGTCACGCGGTATGTGGTGCATTTCTGCGCGTCCGACTTCCAGACCTCATAGCCATTGAACATCTTTTTCGACCCGGCGGAGATCGCCCCGGAGGGGCATTCGCGGGCACATTTGTTGCAGGCTTCGCAAAAGGCCTGCAGGCCAAAATCGATCGGCTTGTCATGTTCCATTGGCATATCGGTTGTGACCACGCCGGATTTCAGGCGCGGGCCGAGATAGGGGTTCAGGACCACGTCGCCGATCCGCGCCACCTCACCCAGCCCGGCCAGAAGCAGGAGCGGTGGTTGCAGAACGGTTCCGTCCATCACCGTATGGGCCTTGGCTGAATAGCCAAGGTTGCGGATCTGCTGGGCGATGACCCCACCGATGAGGGCGAAGCGCAGATAGGCGCGCATCGACTGGCTGACGGCAATCCAGTCATCCCCCGAGGCGCCTTCCATCGTCTCGAAGCCCTGATCGACAATCATGGAAATGGCGTTGTCGTGGGTGGGATGGATCTTGGCCCCGGTCGCGTCATGGGAATACCAGCACCAGTCCGGGCAGCGGGACGTGCCCGCAGCGTCGATGCCAAGGAAATAGCTGGCCGCCCGCAGATTGTCGGCGTTGCGGCTGGCATCCTTGGGGCGGGGCCCGTCTGCTGTGGCGCCATCCTGTAGCGGCACAAACGCCCCCAACAGGCGGCGTTGGGCAAAACTTGGCCCGGATTTGCGCACGTAATGCCCGCCCTTTGAGGCCTCCTGCAGCGGTTTGCCCATATCGCCGAACTGACTGCGGGCGAACATGTCGGACCGTTTCGGCACCCGCGCCACATTGGGCTCATCAATATAGGTTGTTGGGTCATCCACGCGCTTGAGGCGTTCAAACGGGTGCGGTCCCATATGGTAGTCACGGTGCGCATAGGGATCACGGGTCAACGCCGATTTCGCATGCCCCTTGCCCGGCCCGGTGCCGCCCAGCCACCATGCGGGGCCAGAGGTGGCGTGCCACGGCTGCTCGGTCATGGGGGCAAGAGGGGCGTCATGCGCCAGGTCCATATCCGTGGTCACCACGGCGACCCCAAAGCGGTTGCCCAGCCACGGGACGACCAACCCACCGTTTTCCGCGACCGCAAGACCCGAGGTCACGGCCAGCTGGTTCAGGTCCACATCGGTTGACATCGGGCTGTGTGCCATCGCGTCAAAGCCCAGAAGGCGGATGTAATTGGCAATGACAATTGCGGTTTCCGTGCTGCGCAGGCAGGCGCGGTGGTCCTGGGCATCAAGGATCCAGTCCGTCCCGCGCTCATCCGGTCGTGGATCACGCATGTGTTCGACCAGAAACACGATGGCGTTGGGGTGTGACGCCCTGCGCGGCGCTCGGTCCATCGACGCCTTGAGATCGGCCATGATCACGTCGATCCCTGCGGCCAGCGTGCGGATCTCGCGGGTTTTCAGGGCGTCGGAAAGGCGCGGGATATCGGGGTTCTGGCGGGGGGTCGACAGGCGGGCACTGTCCGGCACCGGACCAATGCCGACCATTGAGGTGTCGAGGTAATAGCCAAAGGCTTTCAAATGGTTGGCGCGCTCCTGAAGATCCTCGGGGATGCGCCCGCGCACGGGGGTCACATCCCCATCCCGGATCGCATCCATCATTGCCTGAAATTCGCCCATGGCATTGACGATGCTTTCGGGCTGCTCCGGTCGGTGAAAGGACAAGGGGGCCATGGCGGGCACGGCGGAAAGATCGGCCTGATCGGTCCGTTTCAGCCGCTCCAACGGGTAAGGTCCAAAGTGAACGGGGCGCTTTTTGTCTGAGAAAATCTTCATCAGCTGTCCTTGTCTTCCGGAGCAACAGGCGTGGCCTTCCCGCGATAGGCGGCGGTGTAGCGGTCGGGCAGGTCTTCGTCGCCATAGACACCAATCAGCACGCCAACCTGTTCGGATCCACCTTTGCGACGCGCAAGGATCTGATTGTCACTGACCGTGGTGCGTTGCGACATGCGTCTGGCCCAGTGATGCAGGTGGTCATACATTCTGGCGATGACGTCGGCGTGGTCCTTGCTTGCGCCCAGATCAGTCAGTTCGTCGGGGTCGGTTTTCAGATCAAACAACATCGGGCGGAACCCGCCTTCGCCGCCCCCTTCCGCATGGATCAGTTTCCACCGGTCGGTGACCACCATGAACAAGCGGCAATCGCGGGGGGAAAGCCCAAGCCGGTCGGCCATGGGCGAGGTGGAATAGTCATATTCGCTGATCGCAAACTCGCGCCACGCCACGTCGTCACCGTGCAGGAGCGGCACAAGCGAGCGTCCTTCCAGGATATGATCGGCCACATCCCCACCGGCCATGTCCACAAATGTGGGGGCAAGGTCGATCTGCTCAACCAGCCTGTCCGATACCGTACCGCGCGTGGCATCCGCCTGTGGGCGGGGATCGGCGATGATCAGCGGCACCCGGACAGAGGGGTCGTGGAAGAAATCCTTTTCCCCCATCCAGTGATCGCCCATGTAATCGCCATGATCCGAGGTGAGCACAATCACCGTGTTCCCGGCCTGCCCGCTCTCATCAAGGTAATCGAGGATCCGTCCCAGATGGTCGTCACATTGCTTGATCAGACCCATATAGGCGGGGATCACCACGTCGCGCACCTCGTCACGGGAAAAGGCGGCAGAGAGCTGGCCCTGCAGATAGGCGTCAAATACCGGATGCGCCTGTTGCCGTTCCGCGTCCGAACGCACCACCGGCTGGATATCTTCGACCCCATAGAGGTCGTGATAGGGGGGCGGCACGATATAGGGCCAGTGCGGTTTGATATAGGATAGGTGCGCGCTCCACGGTCCGTCGCCCTTTCGGGTCTGCATGAATTCAATCGCCCGGTCGGTAAGCCACGGGGTTTCACTGTCTTCTTCGCGGATATTGGCGGGCTTGCCCGCGTGCATCATCAGAAAACCAGAGGCAATATCTCCGGCGTCATCAATTCCGGCATTCGCGTGATCATGCCAGGGATTGTGATCGGTATACCCTTTGTCGCGCAGATATGCGTTATAGGGGGAGCGTTTTGGGTCATAGAACCCGTCTGGCCCCTCGGCCCAGAGCCCGTCATCGCGGATCCAGATGTCAAACCCACATTCGCCGATGCGGGTGCCAATGACCGAATCGGGTGCCAGCCCCAGCCGCGCCATGCCCTCGGCATCCGCCTTCATATGGGTCTTGCCAATCAGCCAGCACCCCATGCCGGCGCCGCGCAGGTGATCACCCATGGTCAGTTCACCGACCTTGAGCGGAAAGTTGTTGAAGGCCGCCCCATGGGACGAAACATAGCGCCCGGTATAGGTGCTCATCCGGCTGGAGCCGCAGACGGGGGACTGGCAATAGGCGCGGTCAAACCGCACCCCGCGCGCCGCCACCCGATCAAAGTTTGGCGTTTCCAGTGTCTTGTGACCGGCACAGCCCAGGTAATCAAAGCGCAGCTGGTCATACATGATGAACAGAATATTCGGGGCGGCGGGGGCCATCGCGGCACTCCTTGTTCATTGCGGATGCGACGATTTGAGCATGTGAAAAAGCCTCTGGAAAGCCAAATTGGATCCAATCGGAAAAAACATGATTTGGTTTTTGCCCGATCGGGTCGTTCCCGGCGCCCTTGATGCCGTGTTTTTCATTGCGAGCAGATGAGCTGCGGCCTATACCCGGTTCCTGACGAAGCCCATTCGGGCCAGAGAGGTTGGCTGTCGGACATCGACCCAGATAGGGGATGGAACGCAGCATCGTCGAAGCAGCGTAACGGGCGCCGTCCCTTTGCGCGTATCGGTGTCTCTTCCCTGTGCCCCAGATTTGCGAAAGGACACATGATGTCGAGAACCCTTCTTTTGTCTGCTGCAGCGATCAGCCTGACCGCTGCCCCCGCCATGGCCCATATCGGCCACGTCGGAGAAGTGGCCGGACATGGCCACTGGGGGGCAATCATCCTTCTGGGTGCTGCGGCGGCCGTAGGGCTTTGGGGGGCCTTGAAAGGGGCAAAAGACACCGAGAAAGCCAAGGCGGATGACGCCGGGGAAGAGGCCACCGAAGAGGGTGGCGAAGAGGAACTGGTCGGAGCCTGAACGGATGAAAACCCAGCTGGATACGCAAGGCAAGAAAATCGGCGTGATGATCTGCGGTCACGGCTCTCGCAGCCAGGCCGCGGTGGATGAATTCAAGGTGCTGGCAGAGAAGCTGCCCGCGATGCTGCCCGATGACTGGATGGTCGATTACGGCTATCTGGAATTTGCCAATCCGGTGATCCGGGTGGGTTTGGACAATCTGCGTGAGGCGGGGTGTGACCGCATTCTGGCCGTGCCGGGGATGCTCTTTGCGGCGATGCATTCGAAAAACGATATCCCCACCGTGCTTAATACCTATGCCACCAAACATGGTATCGATGTCAGCTATGGGCGGGAACTGGGCGTGGACCCCAAGATGGTTGCCGCCGCCGGTGCGCGTATCCGTGACGCGGTGGAGGCTGCCAATGCCGAACATGGCGACGTGCCGCTTGAAGAAACCTGCCTGGTGGTGATCGGTCGCGGCGCGTCTGACCCGGATGCCAATGCCAACGTGTCGAAAATCGCGCGTCTGCTGCAAGAAGGTATGGGTTTTGGTTGGCTTGAAGTGGGCTATTCCGGCGTAACCTTCCCGCTGGTGGAACCGTGTCTGACCCACACCGCCAAGCTGGGTTACAAGCGCGTCATCGTCTTCCCGTATTTCCTGTTCACGGGCATCCTGATCGACCGGATCTATGGCTTCACCGATCAGGTGGCCGCACGTCATCCTGACATTCAGTTCGTGAAAGCCGGTTATCTGAACGACCACGAGAAGGTGTTGGAAACCTTTGCCGAGCGGATCACCGAACAGGTCGGCGCCATGCCGCCGCCCAATTGCGGCACCTGCGGCTATCGTGATCAGATCCTGGCTCTGGATGACCCGAAAATTGCGGCGATCTCGGCTGCGGATCGTGCCAAGCACCCGGCCTTTTCCGACACCCCCCCGCCCACCTGCGTGATGTGCAAATACCGGGTTGAGGTGCTGGGGTTTGAAAGTGAACTGGGCGCGGTGCAGGAAAGCCATCACCACCATGTGGAAGGGCAGGGGGCCAACGCGCCCGGCTCAACGGTCGAGACCTGTTCGCTCTGCGATCATTTCTGCACCGGGGCGTGCCGTCTGGATATGGATCACCATCATCATCACCACCACCATGATCATGGACACAGCCATGCGCATGACCATGATCACTCTCACGGCCACGATCATTCACACGATCACGCCCACGATCATGCCCATGACCACACCCATGATCACGGGCATCACCATCATCACGACCATGATCACCACCACCCGGAATACCCCCATGCAAAACACCCGCATGGTCCGGAATCGGCGCGGGTCAAATAAACATGCGGCCTCCTTTGCAGTATGAACGTGACCCGATGGCGATCTATGCCGAGAGCTTTGCGACACTCCGTCGCGAAGCCCGGTTGGAGCGGTTCCCCGGTGGCATGGCCGCTCTGGCCACCCGCGTGATCCACGCCTGTGGCATGGTCGAAGTGGCGGATCGCCTGGCTTTTTCACAAAACGCCTATGACGCGGGCCATGAAGCCCTGAAATCTGGCGCGCCGATCTTTTGTGACTGCGAAATGGTGGGCGCGGGGATCATCCGCCGCTATCTGCCTGCTGAGAATGAGGTGATTGTCACCCTGAACGATCCGCGCACCCCGCCGCTTGCCAAAGAGATTGGCAACACGCGGTCGGCGGCTGCGGTTGAGCTATGGGCCGACAAGCTGGAAGGCGCCGTGGTGGCCGTGGGCAACGCGCCCACAGCACTTTTCCATCTGTTGGAGTTGATCGACGCTGGCGGGCCGAAACCCGCCGTGATCCTCGGTTTCCCGGTGGGGTTTGTCGGCGCTGCTGAAAGCAAAGCCGAGCTTGCCGCCAACCCGCGCGGTTGCGAATTTGTCGCCCTGCGCGGTCGCCGTGGCGGATCGGCCATCGCTTCGGCGGCCGTGAACGCGCTGGCCGCTGGCCTGCCGGAGGAAAAGGCATGACCCACCCCGAGATCCCTCAGCCCTGGCTGCACATCATCGGCATCGGTGAAGATGGGCTGGACGGTCTGACCCCGGCCACCCGTGCGGTGATCGAAGCTGCCGATGTGATCGTCGGGGGCAAACGCCATCACGAGATGCTCGACACCAAAGCCGAGCGCCTCGCATGGCCCTCTCCTTTTGACGCCCTGATCGGCGAATTGGAGGCGCGGCGCGGGCAGACCGTGGCGGTGCTTGCCTCGGGCGATCCGCTCTGGTTTTCAGTCGGGGCCAAGATCGGGCGTCACCTTGATCCGGCCGAGATCGTTTATCACCCGCAGGTCGGTGCCTTCCAGCTGGCGGCAGCGCGGATGGGCTGGTCGATGGCGGATCTCGAAACGCTCACCGTGCATGGTCGCCCGGTTGAGCAGATGATTGCCTTCATTCAGCCCGATGCGCGCCTGTTGATCCTGACCACCGGGGCGGAAACACCCGAACAGATCGCCAGGTTCCTGACCGAGCGTGGCTTTGGCAAATCGCGCATGACCGTGCTCGCACATATGGGTGGCGAGAAAGAAGCGCGGTTTGATGGGTTGGCCGAAAGCTGGAACCATGACGTGCCCGCCTTCAACACGCTGGCGGTGGACTGTATCGCCGCCCCGGATGCGGCGCTGCTGCCCCGCGTGCCGGGTCTGGCGGATGAGCTGTTTCAATCCGACGGCACCATGACCAAACAAGAGGTGCGCGCGGTTACGATTGCAAAACTCATGCCGATGCGTGGCGCTTTGCTGTGGGATATTGGCACCGGTTGCGGTTCGGTTGCGGTCGAATGGATGCGCGGTGCGCGCTATGCCCGTGCCATCGGGATCGAACCCAAACCCGAACGCCGTGCCATGGCCGCAGCAAACGCGCTGGCGTTGGGTGTTCCGCGCTTGGAACTGGTGGACGGGATGGTCCCCGCCGCGCTGGACGGTCTCGACGCGCCGGATGCAGTGTTCATCGGCGGTGGCCTGACCGAGGAAACCTTTGACGCCGCCTGGGCGGCGCTGCGCCCGCTGGGGCGTCTGGTTGCCAATGCGGTCACCATTGAAAGTGAGATGTGCCTGACCGCGCTGCACAAGAAACATGGTGGCCAACTGGTGAAACTCTCGGTGGAACGTGCCGAAGCCCTCGGGCCGCTATCCGGCTGGAAACCGCTGCGCCCGGTCACACAATGGAGCCTGATCAAAAGATGAACGGAACCCTTTACGGGATCGGCCTCGGCCCGGGCGACCCCGAGCTGATGACGCTGAAGGCCGCGCGGCTGATTGCGGCGGCCAAGGTGGTGGCCTATCCGGCTTTGGAATGTGGCAACAGCTTTGCGCGTTCGATCGCCGCGGATCTGATCGCCGAGGGCACAGATGAGATCCGTATCCCGGTGCCGATGACGGTTGAACGTGGCCCGGCGCAGGCCGCCTATGACGCGGGCGCGGCGCAGATCGCTGAGCGTCTGGCGGCGGGCGACGATGTTGTCGTGCTGTGTGAGGGCGACCCGTTTTTCTACGGCTCGTTCATGTATCTTTTTGCCCGCCTGTCGGATCGCTTCGACTGCGAGATCGTGCCCGGCGTGACCTCGATCACCACCGTGGCCGCCCGGGCGCAGAAGCCCTTGGTTGCCCGCAACGAACGCCTGACCGTGCTGCCCGGCCCGCTGGATGAAGCTGAACTTCGGTCGCGGATTGAAGGCGCGGAGTCGGTGGCGATCATGAAGGTCGGCCGCCATCTTGAAAAAATTCGTGCGGTGATTGCCGATCTCGGCCTCACCGACAAAGCCACTTACGTGGAACGCGCCTCTCTGCCTGAAGAGGTGGTGCTGCCCCTGTCCGAGGCCCCCGAAAAGGCGCCCTATTTCTCGATGATCCTGCTTGCGAAAGGAACCGATCCATGGCTGTAACGCCTGTTGTAATTTGCCTGAATGCCTCTGGAGAGCCTCTGGCCCATAAGGTTGCCGCCCTGTTGGGGGCTCAGGTCCATGGGCGTGAAGGTCGTGTGGAAAAGGCTGATGCGTTTTTCCCAAATGCGCTGGATCATGTGCGGATGCTGTTTGCTGCTGGCACGCCGGTTGTGGGTGTCTGTGCGGCCGGTATCCTGATCCGCGCGGTTGCCCCCATTCTGGCCAATAAGCTGGCGGAACCGCCCGTTGTGGCCGTGGCCGATGACGGATCCGCCGTATTGCCGCTTTTGGGCGGGCATCGTGGCGCCAACCGTCTGGCCAGCCAGATTGCCGCTGAAATTGGCGCGACCGCTGCCGTGACCACCGCCGGTGACGTGTCGATGGGCGTGGCGCTGGATGAGCCGCCCGTGGGCTATCGTCTGGCGAACCAGAAAGACGCCAAAGAAGCCATGGCAGAGCTCTTGTCCGGCGCTGGCGTGTCCATCGTGGGCGAGAACATTTTTGACATCGAAGACGCAGGTGGCTCGGTCGAGCTGGTTGTGTCAGAAGCGCCGGTTGAGACCGGCCCGACCCGTCTGGCCTACCATCCGCAACGTTTCACACTGGGCGTGGGCTGTGCGCGCAACGCAGATCCTGAAGAGCTGTGGCAGAACGTGTCCGAACAGCTGACCGCTGCAAATATCGCCCCCGAAGCGATTGCCTGCGTGACTTCGCTGGACCTGAAGGCCGACGAACTGGCGATGAACGATCTGGCCCGCCGTCTGGGTGTGCCCTTCCGCGTGTTCTCCGCCGAAGAACTGGAGGCCGAAACCGCGCGTCTAGCCACCCCCTCGGACGTCGTGTTTGAAGAGGTCGGCTGTCATGGCGTGTCGGAAGGCGCGGCGCTGGCCGCGGCTGGTCCGGACGCCGAACTGGTCGTTGAGAAGGTGAAAACCGCCAACACCACCTGCGCCATTGCTCGCGCACCCGCACCGATCACCGAGATGCGCGGCCGCACCCGTGGCAAGCTGTCCATCGTCTCAATCGGGCCGGGTCAGCACACATGGCGCACACCGGAAGCCAGCCACCTGCTGCAAGAAGCCGAAGAACTGGTGGGCTATGGCCTCTATATCGACCTGATCGGCCCGTTGGCCGCGGGCAAAACCCGGTCCGACTTTCCGCTGGGTGGCGAGGAAGATCGCTGCCGTTACGCGTTGGAGCAGGCGGGCAAAGGCAAGAACGTGGCGCTGGTCTGTTCGGGTGACGCGGGCATCTACGCGATGGGTGCGCTGGTCTATGAACTCCTGGACCGTTCAGAAGATGAGAAGGGCGTGAGTGATGCCGCGCGTCGGGTCGAAGTGGTGTCCACCCCGGGCGTGTCCGCTCTGCAAGGGGCGGCTGCGCGGGCTGGTGCCCCGCTGGGCCATGATTTCTGCGCCATTTCGCTGTCGGATTTGCTGACCCATCGCGAGGATATCGTAAAGCGTCTGCATGCCGCCGCCGAGGGCGACTTCGTGATCGCTTTCTACAACCCCGTCTCGATGAAGCGCCGCACCCTGTTGGCCGAAGCCCGCGACATCTTGCTGAAGCACCGCCCGGCAGATACGCCCGTGATGCTGGCGTCCAACCTTGGTCGCCCGACCGAAAACATCCGCTATCGCCGTCTGGACGAATTGCAGGTGGACGAGGTCGATATGCTGACCGTGGTGCTGGTGGGCTCGTCGAACTCGCGTCTGGCGCAGCTGGGCGAAGGCCCGCGTATGTTTACCCCGCGCGGCTATGCCCGCCGCATTGATGGAGATCTGTCATGACCGTTTATTTCATTGGGGCAGGCCCCGGCGATCCCGAGCTTCTGACCCTGAAAGCGCAGCGCATCATTGGCGAATGCCCGGTGTGCCTCTATGCAGGGTCTCTGGTGCCGCCGCAGGTTGTGGCCTGTGCGCCCGAAGGGGCAAAGGTCATGGACACCGCGCCCATGACGCTGGACGACACCCACGCCGAAATCAAAGCTGCGCACGCGCGCGGTGAAGATGTAGCCCGTGTGCATTCCGGCGACCCTTCGCTTTACGGGGCGATTGCCGAACAGATCCGCCGCCTGAAAGCAGACGGGATCGACTACAAGGTCATCCCGGGTGTGCCCGCCTACGCAGCCGCCGCGGCGGCACTGGGGCAGGAACTCACCATCCCCGAGATTGCCCAGTCGATTGTGCTCACACGGATGTCGATGCAGTCGACCTCGATGCCCGAAGGGGAAACGCTGGAGAACTTCGCCAAGACCGGGGCCACGCTCGCCATTCACCTCGCCGTGCGCAATATGCGTGAGATTGAGCGCGTGCTGACCCCTTACTATGGTGCGGATTGTCCGGTGGTGGTTGCCTATCGCGTGGGCTGGCCGGATGAGATGCTGATCCGTGGCACCATTGCCGATATCCGCAAGAAAGTGCGGGCTGAAAAGATCACCCGCACCGCGCTGATCCTCGTGGGCCCCGCCCTCAACTCCGCGCGCGATTTCAAGGATAGCGCGCTTTATGATCCATCCATCCCCCATGTGCTGCGCCCTGTGGTGGGTGTGGATCTGGTGGAAGACAACAACACCTGATTGGGTCACGCTTTGAAATGCAAGAAACGGCGCGGGCATGCCTGCGCCGTTTCTTGTTGCGGGCTTCGATGTAACGCGCTGTGGATAATTTGAAAAAATACCCAATCTGACAAAAGGTTAACTTGACCGTTACATATCCCGTGCCATGATTAACCAACGCGATGGGAGATGGAACATGCTGGAATTTTTGCCTCAGGAAGTGCGCGACGGCCTGGAAGCCGCCCGCAAGCGCGATCTGAAAAAGAAATCACGCCTGCGTATACGGGTGAATGAAGAAGTGTTTCCCGTGTTGAAATTCTGGGAAACCGGCTTTTCCCTGGACGTCGCACGTGCCCCGCATCTGCGTGGGCTGGTTGACCTCTATGATGGCACCCGCCACCTCTATCAATGCCTGATTGTCGCTTCGGAAGAAGAGGATGGCCAGATGAAATATGAATTCAAGCGTAAGGCTGAGGCCCATGACCACGCCCCGCTGGATTTCGCGCGTGAGGACAACGCGCCTGTTGGGCTGATCACCAAAGAAGCGTAGCATTGCTGTAGACGCAGCAGCCCCCCGCCTGCGCCCCTGTTTGGTCTCAGTGGCGGGTCTTCGGGGGTGTGATAAGGCCGGGAGAAACCGCTTGGGCTGCTGCGTTGCGCGAGTTGAATGAAGAAACCGGTCTGAGCCCGTTGGCTTTTTACAACGCAGATACCTGTGAACAATTCTACGAACCCTGGACCGATCAGGTCGTGATCGCACCCGTCTTTGTGGCAATTGTCCCCAAGGGGGCTGAGATGCGGCTCAACAAGGACCATTCAGATTACGCCTGGCTTTCAAGCGAACGGGCTATTTCCCGCGTTAGCTTTCCCGGCCAGAAACGCATGCTGCGTGAGGTGGATCTCACCTTCCTCCAGTCGAACCCGGATCCGCTCCTGCAAATTCCGCGCGCCTGATTTTCCTTGCCCAAATACCTTGGGGTGAATGCGCGTATGCGCAGAGGGGCAAAGCCCCTTCGGGTTCATATCATGCGCCCTCAAACGCCGGATCAGGGCCGAATTTCCACCTCGGTCCCATCCGGCGTAATGGACCACAATTCCTCAATTTCCGCGTCCGACACGGCAATACAGCCTGCGGTCCAGTCTCCGGGTAAGGTGACAAGCCGTCCCACGCCGTTGGGTTGTCCATGGATGAAGATGTCGCCGCCGGGGCTTTTTCCCATGGATCGTGCGTGCGAGATGTCCTCTGGCTGCGGGTAATCAATGCCCAGTGACAGATGATATGCGCTGCCTGGATTGCGGCGATTGATGCGAAACAGGCCTTCCGGGGTCTTGCCATCACCTTCGACCTCCTTGTCACCTTCCGGGGTAAATCCCAGGGCAATCCGATAGGTTCGCAGGGCTTCGCCCTCCCGGAACACAGTCATTTTCCGCGCAGCTTTCTCCACCAAAATCCGGTCGATCTGTCCGGAAATCGGTTCCATCAGCGGGGGGGCGGGCGGGGGCGCGAACCTGTCCCACAGGATCACCCCAATGAGGGCAATCACCGCAAGCAGGGTCAGGCGCGAAAAGAGGCGGGCGAGGTGGCGCATGGTGCCAAGCTCGCGCGGGACCCTGATCAGCGCAAGCAGGTTCCGGACCGGCTGTCATGCACGGGCAGGGATTTGCCGAGTGGGGCAGGGCTGGGTCGCCGGGCTTATTGCAAATCCGAAAACGCGCGTTGCAGGCGCGACACGGCCTCTTCCACCCGTGCGCTTTGGGTGGCGAGGTTGACACGTTGGAACCCCTCTCCGCCCGTGCCAAAGCTCGGGCCGGGGCTGACGGCAATCCGGGCCTCATCCCGAATGCGGGCAATCACCTCGTCATGGGTCATGCCGGTGCCGGAAAAATCGACCCAGGCCAGATATGTCGACTGCAATGGCAGCGACCGCACACCGGGGATGGCATTCACTCCCGTGTCGAAAATCTCACGGTTGCGGGTCAGGTGCACCAGCTGCTGATCCACCCAGTTCGCCCCGTCCGGTGAATAGGCGGCAGTGATCATGTCCACCGACAACATCGCCGCGCCATAGTCCAGTGCCGACAGGCGCTTGCGCATGGTCTGGCGCAGATCAGGGTCGGGGATAATCATGTTGCCGGTTCGCTGCCCGGCGATGTTAAAGGTCTTTGATGCGGCTGACAGGGTGATCAGGCGGGGCAGGGCTTCGGGGGCGGCCACGGCTGTGGGGACATGGGTGTGCCCGTCGTAGACCAGATCCTGATGGATTTCGTCCGAGACAAGCATCAAATCATTGCGCGCGGCAAAATCCGCCACATCCCTCAGTTCCTCGGCGGTCCAGACCCGGCCCGAAGGGTTCTGCGGCGAGCAGAAGATGATCATGCGCTCATCGCCGGTCAGGCGCGATTGCGCATCCTCCAGATCCAGAACATAGGTATCACCGTCGCGCATCAGCGGGCATTCCACCACCTTGCGCCCGTTCTTGCCGATCTTCAGTGCAAATTCGTGATAGACCGGGGTGAAGATCACCACCCCATCACCCGGTTCCGTCCAGGTTTGCAGGCAGAGTGCAATGGCGTTTCCCAACCCTTGTGAGGTGAGCACCCAATCCGGGTCCACGTCCCAGTTGTGCCGGGTTTTCATCCACCATGCCACGGCATTCAGGTAATCGGGATGGTCCCAGGAATAGCCGAAAACGCCGTGATCTGCGGCCTTGCGAATGGCCTCGATCACACAAGGCGCAGTGGCAAAGTCGCTGTCGGCTGTCCACATTGCCAACCCATCCTCAGCCGGCACACCGAAAAGCTTCTCCATCTTGTCCCATTTCGAGCAATGGGTGCCACGACGATCAATCATCGTGTCAAAAGCGTTGGGAGCGGTCTGTGCGGTGGTCATCGCGGGATATCCATTGTCTGGTTTTCTGTTCCGAGGCACGTTAAATCGTTTCGCGCCAAGCTTGCAACAAAAGCTTGGCGCGAAACGCATGGAACCCATTGATGTTGTGGGCGTTTCGAAACACCTACGTCTTAAGCTAATTTCGAAACGCTTGAGCGGCTTCACCAGCTGCGCAAGCGGGGGCGGGCCGAGGGAAGGTCTGAAAAGGGGTGTTTCTGTCCGTTGTCAGGTCAATTGCCCCCCACCCGGCCATTGCACGCCAGCCCGGCTTGCCCTAAATCCCCCTTATGACACTGCGTAATATTCTCATTCACCCTGATCCGCGTCTGAAGAAAGTCGCCGATGCCGTTCCGGACCTCTCGGACGAGCTGCGCGTGCTGGCACAGGACATGCTGGAAACCATGTATGACGCGCCGGGCATCGGCCTGGCCGCGCCGCAGATCGGCATCTTGCAACGGCTGATCGTGATGGATTGTGTGCGGGATGACGACGAACCCGCTCAGCCAACCGTGATGTTCAACCCCGAGATCATCCGCGCTTCGGACGAGTTGAATGTCTATGAAGAGGGCTGCCTGTCGATCCCGGATCAGTTTGCGGAAGTGACACGCCCGAAAGAGGTTGGGGTGCGCTGGCTGGATATGGATGGCAATGTGCAGGAGCGGGATTTTGACGGGTTGTGGGCAACCTGTGTTCAGCACGAGATCGACCACCTCGATGGCAAGCTGTTCATCGACTACCTCAAGCCGCTCAAACGTCAGATGATCACACGCAAAATGCAGAAGCTGAAACGCGATATTGCGCGGGGCAAGGCCTGAGCATGGCCGTGACCTCGCACCGACCCTATGTGATGTGGCCAAACAAGGTGCTGCGCAGTGTTGCGGCCCCTGTCACTGAGATCACCGATGAGATCAGCGCCATCTGGGACGAGATGATCTTTGCAATGGATGCGATGCCCGGCGTCGGGCTGGCCGCGCCACAGCTTGGGATCCCCCTTCGGTTGGCGGTGGTGGATGCGTCGGATGAACGGGGGCAGGCGATCCGCATGGCCAATCCCGAGATCCTGCATGCCTCGACCCAGTTGCGCACCCATCAGGAAGGCAGTCCGAACCTGCCCGGCGTCTGGGCGGAAATCGACCGGCCTCGGGCGGTTACGGTAAGATTTATGAACGCGGCAGGAGAGGTGGAGGAGCGCGATTTCGTGCATCTCTGGGCTACCTCGGTGCAGCACCAGATCGACCACCTCAACGGTAAAATGTATTTTGACCACCTGTCGAAGATGAAGCGGGACATGCTGGTGCGAAAGTCGAAAAAGCTCCGCTGACGGTGTGTTCACCCCGACCTTGTCGCCTGCCGGATCTTGCCGCCTGAAGGAGAGAAACAATGCGCGTAATCTTCATGGGAACCCCGGAGTTTTCCGTCCCTGTTCTTGAGGCGCTGGTCGAGGCTGGTCATGACATTGTCGCGGTTTATTGCCAGCCCCCGCGCCCGGCGGGCCGGGGCAAGAAAGACCGCCCCACGCCGGTGCACGCACGGGCATCGGAGCTGGGACTTGAGGTGCGCCATCCGGTGTCGCTGAAAGGGGCGCAGGAACAAAATGACTTCGCCACATTGAACGCGGATGTTGCGGTTGTGGTGGCTTACGGGTTGATCTTGCCACAGGCAGTTTTGGATGCGCCTCAGAACGGGTGTTTGAATATTCACGCATCGCTTTTGCCGCGCTGGCGTGGGGCTGCGCCGATCCACCGGGCAATCATGGCTGGGGATGCGGAAACTGGGATTTGCATTATGCAAATGGAAGCTGGCCTGGATACGGGGCCGGTTCTCTTGCGGGAAGCCATCCCCATTGGGGATGAGGAGACCACGCTGCAATTGCATGACCGTCTTGCGCCGCTGGGGGCGCAGATGATCGTTAAGGCGCTGTCTCAACTGGATAAACTCTCGCCGGAAGTGCAGTCGGACGAGGGGGTTATCTATGCGGAAAAGATCCTGAAGGAAGAGGCGCGGGTGAACTGGACCCGCCCGGCCATAGAGGTGGATCGCCTGATCCGCGGCCTTTCGCCGTTTCCCGGTGCAAAATGCGAGATGAATGGTGAGCAGGTAAAGCTGCTGTCGTCGCGTTTGGCGGATGGACAGGGCGCGCCCGGGCAGATTTTGGACGGTTTGACCATCGCCTGTGGTGAAGGGGCGGTAGAGATTACCCGTGCCCAGCGCCCCGGCAAGAAGCCGATGCAAGCTGCCGATTTCCTGAGAGGGGTGGAGCTTCCTGAAAAACTGGGTTGATGATCCGGTTCCGTGGCCAAGATTTTTCAAAACTAGAAAACTAGAAAACTAGAAAACTAGTTTTCAGAGTGTGTCTTTAAGACGGGGCACCTTCCCCCCATATATCCGTCATGAGCATATTGTTTCTGATCATTTTCGGTGTTGCCGCCGGGTTCATTGCCACGCGTCTGATGGGGGTGCAGGCAGATGTTCCGACCACCATTGCCATTGGGGTGCTCGGTGCCTTGGTTGGTGGGTTGATCCTGCGCGGGTTGGCGGCGCTGTTTGGGATGGCGGCTGGATTTGTCGGGGCGATCCTGGGGGCTCTGGTCGTGTTGTGGATTTACAAGACCTATTTCAGGCGATGATCTGGATATGACCAATCTTAACGCAGGTTAACCGGGTGTTAACCATCGTTGAGACAGTCTGGCGGTATGTTCTTCAAGGCCCCCCTCCGCGCCAGTCTGACATTGGCTCTGGTTGTGCTGATCAGCCTGCTGCAGGCGCCTGCAGCCATGTCCGGCGCATGGCCACGCGAAAAGGGGACGTTTTTTGTCGCCATGTCCGGCAGTCAGGAATGGGGCAATTGGCTGACCTATCCCACCCTGTCCACCTATCTCGAATACGGGCTGACCGATCAGTGGACGCTGGGTGGCAAGGTTGAGGGCAATATTTACGTCGATTATTCCAATTATACGGGTATGGAGATGTCCATCAGCGATGTCGAAGTTTTTGCGCGCTGGCATTTCCCACCCGGGGGGGCATGGCAAAAAGCCTTGGGGTTTACGCTTGCTGATTTGCAGGAAGATCACCTGACATTTGTCCCGAGCTTTCATATCGGACGTGGGTTTGAGACGCGGTTTGGTGGCGGGTGGCTTGATGCTTCGGCCCGGATCGAATTGGCGGCAGAGGGGAAGGGGGCAGCTTTCGGTGTGATTGCCCAGGCCGGGCTGAAGCCACATGATCGGTTCCTGGCAATGATGTCGGTGGATGCGTTTGCCGACCCGCACAATGTCTATGTCAAGCTGCTGCCGTCTGTTGCCTGGGAATACAGTGCTGGCCGGCATGTGCAGGTTGAATGGAGCGAAGAGGTTGCTCCGCAATCATCCGGCAAACTCAATATCGGGATCTGGATGGAGTTTTGATGAGGTCGAACGCTTTCGGGGACCCGTTTTCCGGTGGGCAGGTGGTCATTTTTTGAACGGGGCCATGCCCGCGCGGGCCAGCTCATCCGCGCGTTCGTTTTCCGGGTGGCCTGCATGGCCCTTGACCCATTGCCAGGTGACATGGTGGCGGGCCTGTGCCGCGTCCAGGCGCTGCCACAGTTCGGCGTTCTTCACCGGTTTTTTGGCTGCGGTTTTCCACCCGTTCTTCTTCCAGCTGTGGATCCAGCCGGTCACGCCGTTCTTCACATACTGGCTGTCGGTCACGACGGTGATCGCGCAGGGCTTGCCCAAGGTCTCAAGCGCCATGATGGCGGCCATAAGCTCCATCTGGTTGTTGGTGGTCAGCGCCTCTCCGCCCTTGAGTTCACGTTCCTTGACGACCGTGTCCCCCTCCTTGGCTTGCAGCAGGGTTCCCCAGCCTCCGGGGCCGGGATTGCCAGAGCAGGCACCATCGGTATAGGCAAAAAACTCGGCCATCTGCGTGATCCCTTTCCTCAGCGTCTTGCGTGGATGACAATCCATTCGGACGACCAGCCGTCCAGACCGGCACCCGTTCCCAGAATGCGGGTGATGGGTGTAAACCCGGCCAAGGTCAACAGCTGATCCAGTTCGTCAGGCTGATAATAGCTGTAAAACCGCCCCAGACGATCGCGGTTCTCTCCATCGCCGAGCTTCATCCCGATATGCAAGATCCCTTGGGCTTTCAGGAGGTGTCGCAGGCGGAGCAGCATGTTCGGAAACGCCGACCGGGGCAGGTGCAGCAGGCTGAAATTGGCAAAAATCCCGTCAACGCAATTGGTGCCGGTGATTTCGTGAAATAGGGCCTGGCGGGCTGGCACGCCCCGCGCGATGGCTCGGGTCACCATGGCTGAGGAACCGTCAACGGCATCGACCTCAAGCCCATGCTCCAGCATGGTTTTTGCGGCCAGTCCGGGACCGCATCCCAGATCCAGCACGCGCCCACCCGCCGGCATGGCGGCGATGAAATCCTTCAAGCCCGGTGTGTCTTTTGCCGCCACCCGAGCCTCATATTCAGCCGATTGGCTGTCGTAAACGCTGAGGGTCTGGGGATCTTCTGCCAAGGTCCGCCCTCTGTCCTATGCGGGTTCTCGCAAGACGCGGGGCACTTTGAACTCGATGTTTTCCTGCGCGGTTTCAACCAGCTCGACCTGCACGTTGAAACGATCCTGAAAGGCGGTGATCACCTCGTCGACCAGAACTTGCGGGGCCGAGGCGCCAGCGGTGAGGCCCACGGCGCGGACCCCTTCGAGCGAACGCCAGTCAATCTCTGACGCGCGTTGCACCAGCATCGAATAGTCACAGCCATTGGCCTTGGCGACCTCAACCAAACGGCGCGAGTTGGAGCTGTTGGGCGCCCCGATCACCAGAAGAGCGTCCACTTTTGGCGCCACCGCCTTGACCGCATGCTGGCGGTTTGTGGTGGCATAGCAGATGTCTTCCTTATGGGGTCCGATAATGGCCGGAAAACGGTCACGCAGGGCGGCGACAATGCCGGCGGTGTCATCCACTGACAGGGTGGTCTGGGTGATATAGGCCAGCTGTTCGGGATCACGCGGTTCCAGCGTGGCCACGTCTTCGGCGGTTTCGACCAGAAGCACTTCGCCGTCGGGCAATTGCCCCATTGTGCCGATGGTTTCCGGGTGGCCCGCGTGACCGATCATCACCATTTGCAACCCGTTTTCAAAATGCCGTTCCGCCTCGATATGCACCTTGCTGACCAGTGGGCAGGTGGCGTCGACATAGACCATTTCGCGCCGGGTCGCCTCTTCGGGCACGGATTTGGCCACGCCATGGGCAGAAAAGATCACCGGGCGATCATCGGGGCAATCTTCCAGCTCTTCGACAAACACCGCGCCTTTTGCCCGCAGCCCGTCCACCACGAATTTATTGTGCACAATTTCATGGCGCACATAGATCGGCGCGCCCCATTTCTCGATCGCCATTTCGACGATCTTGATGGCGCGATCAACGCCTGCGCAAAACCCGTTGGGGGCTGCGAGGTAAAGGGTGAGGTCTGGCTTGGTGTCTGTGGTCATGGTGGCGCTCGTCCGGTTTGGCGGTGGGGGTGCGGGGCCGCCCGCAGTTGCGTCCCCCGCAGTTGTATCCGTTGTGCCGCAATTCCCCGGTGCAGGAAAGGGGCAACAAAAAAGCCGAGGCGCTGGCCCCGGCTTTTTGTTGAATTCGTATCGGATCAGTCCTCGCTCGGCCCGTCACGGTCAAATTCGCGTGGGGGGCGGCCGATCACGTCTTTCAACTCGTCCAGTTCGATGAAATTATCGGTCTGGCGGCGCAGTTCATCGGCAATCATCGGCGGCTGGCTGCGGATGGTCGAAACGACCGAAACACGCACGCCTTTACGTTGCAGGGCGGCCACGAGCGGTTTGAAATCCCCATCCCCGGAGAACAGAACCGCGTGGTCGATATGATCCGCCAATTCCAGCGCATCCACCGTCAGCTCAATGTCCATATTGCCTTTGACCTTCCGGCGACCCATCGAGTCCGTGTATTCCTTGGCCGGTTTGGTCACCATGGAGAAGCCGTTGTAATGCAGCCAATCCACGAGCGGCCGGATCGGCGAATACTCGTCATTCTCCAAAAGGGCAGTGTAGTAGAATGCGCGCAGAAGTTTGCCGCGGCGCATGAATTCCTGGCGAAGAAGTTTGTAATCGATGTCAAACCCGAGAGATTTTGCAGCCGCATACAGGTTCGAACCATCGATGAACAGCGCAAGCCGTTCGTCGCGATAAAACATTTAATGTCCTTTCCAATTTTACTTCGCCAACAATTCCGTGAGTGATAATGTGAGTAGCTGTCAACGAAGTATGATGTGCAATCTAAGGTAAGAATCGGACGCTGCAAGGAGCACTTTTGGGTAAGTATAGCATAAAACGCCTCGTGGCGCTTGGAAGTAACACCAGTTCCGATCTGGCATTATCTCATGGGTTGGTTCGGGACGCCATTTTGCAACTAGAAGGTGAAGGCGTCCGAATCAATGCAATCAGCCGATTCTACCGCACGCCCTGTTTCCCGGCGGGCGCGGGACCGGATTTCGTCAATGCAGCGATCGAGGTGCAAAGCCCGTTGTCAGACCGCGTGTTGCTGGAACTGTTTCACGAGGTGGAGGCCATGTTCGGTCGGACGCGCCCCTCACGCTGGGCGCCACGCAGCCTGGACATTGACCTGCTGGCCAGCGGAGAGACAATTGCGCCGAACCCGGAGGTGCTGCGTGAGTGGATCGAGCTGCCGCTTGAGGTGCAGAAACGTCAGGCGCCTGACCAGTTGGTCTTGCCCCATCCGCGGCTGCAGGACCGGGGGTTCGTGCTGATTCCCTTACTGGATATCGCACCCGACTGGTGCCACCCGTTGCTGGGAAAGACCGTGACGGAGCTTTGTGAGGCGCTGCCGGACGCTGAAAAAGCCGAAATTGTGCCAATTGAACTCGGCTGAGCCCCCTGTATCCCCCACTTTCGGCTTGTAAAGCGGCAGGCCACCCCCTAAACAGGCGGTTCACATCCCCTTGCAAGGAATGGAGCTGCACATGGCCCGCGTTACGGTCGAAGATTGCGTTGATAAGGTCCCGAACCGGTTTGAACTGGTAATGCTCGCGTCGCATCGCGCCCGCGAGATCTCGGCAGGTGCCGAAATCACGGTGGATCGCGACAACGACAAAAACCCTGTTGTTTCCCTGCGCGAGATTGCAGACGAGACCCAGACCGCCGACGAGCTGCGCGAGCGGATGATCGAAAGCCACCAGACCCAGATCGAAGTGGACGAACCGGAAGAAGACCAGATGGCGCTTCTGATGGGAGCCGAGGCCGCCGACAAGCCGGAAGACGACGATATGTCGGAAGAAAAGCTGCTGCGCGCATTGATGGAAGCGCAAGGCCAGGGCTGATTGCGGTCTTACGGGGTTACGGGGTAGACATCGGTGGCGAGCTGGCAAGAAGAGCTTGAACATCTCGAGATTGATGGCCTGATCGACAGGATCGCCACCTATAATCCGAAATCCAATTCGAAACTGATCCGCGCGGCGTTTGAATTCGGCGCGCAGGAACATTACGGCCAGTATCGCCATTCGGGTGATCCCTATTTCACCCATCCGTTCGAAGTGGCGGAAATCCTGGCGGATATGCAGCTGGATGATGCAACCATCATCACGGCCCTCTTGCATGACACGATCGAAGACACCGGCGCGACCTATACTGCGGTGGCCGAAATGTTTGGCCGCGAGGTGGCCGAACTGGTGGATGGCGTGACCAAGCTCACCAATCTGCAGCTTTCCAGCTCTGAGACCAAACAGGCGGAAAATTTCCGCAAACTGTTCATGGCAATGTCAAAAGACATGCGGGTCATTCTGGTCAAGCTGGCCGACCGTCTGCACAATATGCGCACGATCCGTGCGATGCGCCCGGACAAACAGGTGCAGAAATCCCGCGAAACCATGGATATCTACGCGCCGCTGGCCGGTCGCATGGGGATGCAATGGATGCGTGAAGAGCTGGAGGATCTGGCGTTTCATGTGCTCAATCCCGAAGGGCGCAGCTCAATCATGCGCCGTTTCCTGCGGCTGCAGAAGGAAAGCGGCGATGTGATCGAGAAGATCACCGGTGACCTGCGCCACGAACTGGCCGTGGCCGGCATTCTGGCCGAAGCCTTTGGCCGGGCGAAGAAACCCTTTTCGATCTGGCGCAAGATGCAGGAGAAGGATCAGGGGTTTTCGCGCCTTTCTGACATCTACGGCTTTCGCGTGGTCACGCTGGATGAGGCGGATTGCTATCGTGTGCTGGGGGTGGTGCACCAGCGCTGGCGCGCCATTCCGGGCCGGTTCAAGGATTACATCAGCCAGCCCAAGTCAAACGGTTATCGCTCGATCCACACCACGGTGTCGGGGCGTGATGGCAAACGGGTTGAGGTGCAGATCCGCACCCAGCAGATGCACGAAGTTGCCGAAACCGGTGTGGCGGCGCATTGGTCCTACCGGGACGGGCAGCGGGTGGAAAACCCCTTTGCGGTGGACCCGGCGAAATGGATTGCCTCTCTGACCGAACGGTTTGAAACCGCCGATGATCATGATGAGTTCCTCGAGCATGTGAAGCTCGAAATGTATTCGGACCAGGTGTTCTGTTTCACCCCCAAAGGGGAAGTGGTGAAACTGCCGCGCGGGGCGACGCCGCTTGATTTTGCCTATGCCATTCACACCCGGATCGGGGACCGCTGCGTCGGCGCCAAGGTCGATGGTATCCGCGTGCCGCTCTGGAGCCGCCTCAAGAACGGTCAGTCGGTGGTGATCATGACCGCCGAGGGGCAGACACCGCAGGCCACCTGGATCGACATCGTGGTCACCGGGCGCGCCAAGGCCGCCATTCGCAAATCCCTGCGCAGCGAAGACCGTGAGCGGTTTGTCCGCCTGGGTCGTGAGCTGGCCCGCGTGGCCTTTGAAAGTGCTGGGCGCAAAGTGACCGATCGCGCCCTGATGACGGCTGCCAAGCAGCTGCGGCTCGACAGTGAGGTCGAGCTTCTGGCGCGGCTTGGATCGGCTGAGCTGCAAGCCCGGGACGTGCTGCATATCCTGTATCCCGAAGCCAGCGAAACCGAAGACATGATCGACGGAGACGCGGTTGTCGTGGGGCTGGAAACCGGGCAGGCGTTCAAGCGCGCGCAATGCTGTCAGGCGGTGCCGGGGGAACGGATCGTCGGCATCACCTATCGGGGCAAAGGGGTGCTGGTGCATGCCATTGACTGTGACGCGTTGGGTGAGCTGGAGGATGAGAGCTCGCGCTGGGTTGACCTGCAATGGGCGCCGGGAAACCACCCGCCGATCCACACTGTCAGCCTGAAAATGACCATTTCCAATGATGCAGGCGTGCTTGGGCGCATTTGCACGTTGATCGGTGAGCAGAAGGCCAATATCTCGGACCTGAAGTTCCTTGATCGCAAGCCGGATTTCTACCGCCTGCTTGTGGATGTGGATTTACGCGATATTGAACATTTGCATGCCGTTATGCTGGTGCTCGAAGCTGACAGCGACGTGGCCTCTATCAAACGTTACAGGGATCTTGATCGCAAACCGTGATGCGGCCGCCGCCATCTTAAACCGCCAGCCTGAAAGGGGCCCGCCTTGTTCAAAAGAAACCCACGTTCCTACCTGCGGATTGTGGCAGAGTTCTTTTACCCGCGCGGAGGGTGGTATCGGGCGGCACGTTATGTGATCCACCGCGTGCGTCGCCTGCCGGATCCGGCGCATCGGATATCCCGTGGGATTGCAGCGGGGGTGTTCACCTGCTTTACGCCGCTGTTCGGGTTGCATTTTGTCATCGCCGCCACGCTTGCCTGGATCATGCGCGGCAATATTCTGGCGGCACTTCTGGCAACCTTTGTGGGCAACCCTGTGACCTTTCCGCTGATTGCAGAGCTGTCCCTCAGCCTGGGCAATACCATGCTGGGATCACCGCAAAGCATCCACCTGCCCGCAGTCATGGCCGCTTTTGGCGGGGCCACCAGTGATATCGGATCAAATTTCTTTGCCATCTTCACCGGGGCAGATTGGGACTGGTCGCAGTTCAACTATTTCTATCACCGGGTGTTTCTGCCCTATTTGGTGGGAGGGATTGCGCCGGGTGTTCTGGCCGGGCTGGTGGGCTACTTCCTGTCGAACCCGCTGATCCACGCCTATCAGCGTCGCCGGATCAAGAAGCTCAAGGCAAGATATGAAAAACGGCTGGCCGAACGGATTTCCCGGGCTGGCGATAAGGACGAAATCAGGTAACACTTGGCGCGAATCCAGATTGAGGAGCGCGACATGTCCGACGCAAGCAGCAAACTACGCCTTGGCGTGAATATCGACCACGTAGCCACCCTGCGCAATGCGCGTGGCGGGACCTATCCTGATCCGGTGCGCGCCGCCCTTCTGGCGCAGGAGGCCGGGGCCGATGGGATCACCGCCCATCTGCGAGAAGACCGTCGCCATATTCTGGACGATGATATTGGCGCCCTGATGGATGTGCTGTCGATCCCGCTGAATTTCGAAATGGCCGCGACCGATGAAATGCAGGCAATTGCGCTGAAACACCAGCCGCATGCGGTCTGCATCGTGCCGGAAAAACGTGAAGAGCTGACCACTGAAGGCGGGCTTGAGGTTGCGGCGCAGGACAACCGCCTGGCGGAATATATCGCGCCGCTGCGCGATGCGGGGTCGCGGATTTCGCTGTTTATCGGTGCCGAAGAGGCGCAGATCCGCGCCGCTGCCCGGATCGGGGCGCCTGTGGTTGAGCTGCATACCGGCGCCTATTGCGATTTCCACAATGAAGGCCGGTTTGAGGAACGCGACGCCGAGCTTGCCCGCCTGCGCGAGGGTGCGCAGCTTGCTCATTCCCTTGGGCTTGAGGTGCATATGGGCCATGGTCTGACCTATGAAACTGTCCAACCCATCGCCGAAATGCCCGAGGTGATGGAGCTCAATATCGGCCATTTTCTGATCGGTGAAGCGATTTTCCGCGGCCTGCCAGAGGCGATGGCCGAGATGCGCAAACTGATGGATTGGGCGCGCGCGTGACCGGGTTTGAACTGCTCCTGATCTGGTTCGGCTGGGTCTTGGCCGGGGCGTCCCCGGGCCCGGCAACCCTTGGCATTGCGGCGACCGCTATGAACCAGGGGCGCACAAAGGCGCTCGCCTTTGCGGCTGGTATCCTGACAGGGGGCGCTTTCTGGGGGCTCGCCGCTGCCTTTGGCATGGGGGCCTTGATGCTGGCCCATGTCTGGCTTTTCTCCGTGATCAAATATGCCGGTGCGGCCTACCTGCTTTACCTGGCACTGAAATCACTCAGATCGGCGTTTTCGCATAAGGTGCTGATCGACGGAGCAATCGCGGGCGGGACACATCTCTCAGCGTTCAGAAAAGGGGCGTTGGTCCATCTGACCAATCCCAAGGCGATCCTGTCCTGGGGGGCGGTGTTTTCCATCATCCTGCCACCCTCCGCATCCATGTCCCAGATCATCGGCATGTTCGGCTTTCTTTATAGCGGCGGTATTCTGGTCTTTATCGGTTATGCCTTGCTGTTCTCGACCCCCGCCGCCGTGCGGGTCTATCGGTCCGCCCGCCGCGGGTTTGAGCTGGCTTTTGCCGGGCTGTTTGGCGCGGCAGGGCTGAAAATCCTGACGGTGCGGCCAGAATGATTTTGGGAATCGGAACCGACCTTGCGAATATTGATCGCATTCAGGCCACGCTGGAGCGGTTCGGGGATCGCTTCCGCAACCGCGTCTTTACTGAACGTGAGCTGGCCAAGGCCGCAAGGCGCCGCGATGAGGCGGGCACGCTGGCCAAACGCTGGGCCGCGAAAGAAGCGTGTTCCAAGGCGCTGGGCACCGGGCTTTCCATGGGGATCTCATGGCGGGACATGGCGGTGTCGAACCTTGGCACCGGGCAGCCGGTGATGGAGGTCACGGGCTGGGCCAGGGAACGTCTGGACGAGATGACGCCTGAGGGGCATGAGGCCATCCTGCACCTCACCCTCACCGATGATCATCCATGGGCGCAGGCCTTTGTTGTGATCGAAGCACGGCCGACAGGCGGCGTGCCGCCCGGCGAAACTTGACTCTTTTCCCCTTAGCGACCACAACGCCCCCAACCAATTTACAGGCAGGACCACATGGCCGAGAAAAAACCCGATGGCATCTTTGAGACCATCAAGACCATCTTTTGGGCGCTGATCATCGCGGGTGTCTTCCGCACCCTGTTCTTTCAGCCATTCTGGATCCCGACCGGGTCGATGAAAGACACCCTGCTGATCGGTGATTTCCTCTTTGTGAACAAGATGGCCTATGGCTATTCCAAATACTCCTGCCCGTTTGGCATCTGCCCGATTTCCGGTCGGATCCTGGGGTCAGAGCCAGAGCGCGGGGATGTGGTTGTGTTTCGCCATCCGACCCTCGGCACCGACTATGTCAAACGCCTGATTGGCCTGCCGGGGGACAAGATCCAGATCAAGAACGGGATTGTCTTCATCAACGGGGTCGAAGCTCCGCAGGAACCCGATGGGATCTTTACGGAGATCAAGGCGACCCAGGGACGGTTTGCAACCGTTCCGCGCTGTTCAAACGCGCCGGTTGGTCTGGGCGGTGTCTGCGAGAAGCAGCGCAGCATCGAAACGCTTCCCAATGGCGTGAAACACAGCGTGTTGAACGTCGGGACGGGCCGTCTGGACAACACCAATGTGTTCACCGTGCCGGATGGGCATTTCTTCTTCATGGGGGACAACCGCGACAACTCGACCGACAGCCGTGTCAGCCAGAATGCTGGCGGCGTGGGCATGGTGCCGTTTGAGTATCTTTTGGGGCGGGCCGATCGCATCATGTTCTCGGCGGCAGGCAAACGGCTGGTTTATTTCTGGACCTGGCGGTCTGATCGCTTCTTCAAGGCAATCGAGTGAAACTGTCGGCGGATCTCCGGGCCTTCGAAGGTCGCATCGGGCATGAGTTCAAAGACCCCGAGCTGCTGATCCGTGCGCTGACGCATGGGTCGATCTCGTCGCGCACCCGGCCGGACAACCAGCGGCTGGAGTTTCTGGGGGACCGGGTGCTGGGCCTTGTGCTGGCCGAACGTCTGCTGGAAGATGATCCCGAGGCTGCGGAAGGTGTGCTGGCGCCGCGCTACAACGCCTTGGTGCGCAAGGAATGCTGCGCGGATGTGGCCCGCGAAGTGGGCCTTGGTGATGTGCTGAAACTTGGTCGGTCCGAGCAGAAGACCGGCGGGCGGCGCAAGCAGGCGCTTTTGGGCGACGCGATGGAAGCCGTGATCGCTGCGGTCTATCGTGACGCCGGGTTCGAGGTCGCCCGTGATATGGTGCTGCGCCTCTGGGGGGAGCGGATCGGCAAGGTCGAGGCAGATGCGCGCGATGCCAAGACCTCGTTGCAGGAATGGGCACAGGCCAGAAAACTGGCCCCGCCAAAATATGTCGAGATTGCACGCGAAGGGCCGGATCACGCGCCGGAATTCACCATCGAAGCGCAGCTTGAGAACGGCAAAACGGCGCAGGCCCGCGCCAATTCGAAACGCATGGCCGAACAGGCCGCTGCCAAAGCGCTTTTGACGGCGCTGGAAAGTTCAAAATGACCAAAGCTGGATTTGTCGCCCTGATCGGCGAGCCGAATGCCGGGAAATCGACGCTGACCAACCGGATGGTGGGGGCAAAAGTGTCGATTGTGACCCATAAGGTGCAGACCACCCGCGCGCGTATTCGCGGGGTTGCCATCGAGGGTGAGGCGCAGATCGTTTTTGTGGATACGCCGGGCCTCTTTCGTCCGCGCAGACGCCTGGACCGCGCCATGGTTGCCGCGGCCTGGGGCGGCGCTGCGGATGCGGATATCGTTGTGCTTCTGGTCGAGGCGCATCGTGGTGTGACCGAAGGGGTGGAAAAGATCCTTGAAGGTCTGGAAGAGATTGCACAAGGCCGCACCGTGGCGTTGGCGATCAACAAGATCGACAAGGTGAAATCCGAAGTGCTTCTGGCGCTGACCCAAGACCTCAATGAACGGTATGATTTTGCGGAAACCTTCATGATTTCGGCCGAGAAAGGCCACGGGGTTGTTGCGCTGCGCGAATGGCTGGCGGGCGAGCTGCCGGACGGGCCATGGCTCTACCCCGAAGATCAGATTGCCGATCTGCCGATGCGGATGATCGCGGCTGAGATGACCCGTGAGAAACTGACCCTGCGCCTGCATCAGGAATTGCCCTATCAGATGACGGTGGAGACTGAGAACTGGGAAGAGCGCAAGGACGGATCGGCCCGCGTGGATCAGGTGATTTACGTGATGCGGGACGGGCACAAGGGGATTGTGCTGGGCAAGCGCGGTGAGACCATCAAAGCGGTGAGCCAGGCGGCGCGTGCGGAGCTGGAAGAGTTCATGGGACGCAAGGTGCATCTGTTTTTGCAGGTGAAGGTGCGTCCGAACTGGCTTGAGGAAAAAGAGCGCTACTCTGAGATGGGGCTTGATTTCAAGGACGGCAACGCGTGACGCGGCTGACCGCGGATGTCTGGGTATCGGCTTATCTGACCCGCCTCCGTCTTGCGGGCATCCCCGCGTTTGTGACCCGGAAAGGGGACGTGACCGCGGGGGCTGTTCTGGTCAAACTGAACACGCTGGACGGCCGGGCCGTCGCGTATCAGCGCAGTTTTGATCTGATAACCGGTGAACGTGCCTGGGTGGTGTTGTCGGAAGGAGAGGAGCGGGATGTGGATGCCGCTCTTTCCCGTCAGAAGAGTTTTGATCCTGACCTTTGGGTGATTGAAGTGGAAGATAAATCCGGGCGGCATCTGTTGGATGAGCCGGGATTGATCGACTGAGGGATCGTTTCCAACGGGTTTTGCGCCCGACCTGCCCGGCCCTGCGGGCCGGGCCGTCCGGTCACGGGGGGCCTCGCTCCGCTCGGCCATGCCTCCGGCGGGGATATTTCTGACCAGAAAATTAGTCGGTTGTGAAGAAAGGGGGATTGCCTTTGCGGTCAGTCGATCTCATCTTCCCAACAGGAGGATACGTGATGGACTGGCGGGATGAAGGGGCGCTTCTATCTGTGCGCAAGCATGGTGAAACCTCTGCCATCATTGATGTATTCACCGAAGGTCACGGTCGTCATGCGGGTGTGGTGCGAGGGGGGGTAAGTCGCAAGATGACCCCGATCCTGCAACCCGGTGCGCAGCTTGATGTCACCTGGCGGGCGCGACTGGAGGAGCATATCGGCAGTTTCACCGTGGAGCCTGTCCGGGCACGTGCGCAGATCTGGTCTGACCGGACGGCCCTGGCGGGTCTGAATGCCATCACCTCCCTGTTGTCCTACGCCCTGCCCGAGCGCGAACCCCACCCGGTTCTTTATGACCGGACACAATCCATGTTGAACCTGCTGGGCACCAATCCGGCCTGGCCGGTGGCCTATCTGAAATGGGAATTGGCGCTTTTGGAAGAATTGGGGTTCGGGCTTGATCTGAGCAGCTGTGCCGTGACCGGGACGCGTGAGGATCTGTGTTTCGTGTCCCCCAGAACCGGACGCGCCGTGTCATCTGCCGGGGCTGGGGAATGGGCGGATCGTTTGTTGCCGCTGCCGGCGGACATGCTGGGGCGGGGACAGGGGCGTCTTGCGGATGTTCTTGAAGGGTTGAGCACAACCGGGCATTTCCTCCTGCACCGTCTGGCCGCTTCGCTTGGAGATCGTCCACTGCCCGATGCACGGGCGCGACTGGTGGATCGGCTGCAGAGGGATTTGGGGCGGAATGCTGACGTTTGAGCGTCTGCGCTTGGTCAGGGGCTTGCCACAAACAGCATGTCACGCCCGGCATCATTGCTCAGCAGCAAAGTGTCACCTGATACTTCAGCCAGGCTCATGGCTTCGAGCGCGCTAAAATAGGCGGTTTCATCTGCAAGCTCCGGGCACGCCCTCCGGGTTGCGATGATGTTTCCAAGCTCAAACCACGGATATGGAACCGTCACCTTGGCGGAATAGCTGTTACAGGGCGCTTGGCCGGAAACCTGCCCGCGGGGGCCGAGCGTTAAGGTGGCGCGGGCCGGGGCAGGCCCCCCGTCAAGCTCTTGCCAGACCCAGGTGGTTTTTTCCGGGGCATAGCCGGACAGGGTTTCGTCATTGCAGGCGGCCAGGGTCAGAAGCGATATGGCCAGGACGTTAATTGGTCTCATTTTTCGGTTCCAACATGTATCAGGCTACCTAAGCGTCCCGCAGGGCCAGAAGCGCGGCGAGCAGTGTGCTCATCGCGTTGCGATTGTCGACCTCATCCGTGGCGGAAAGGGTGCCCAGGCCGATATAGGCACCATAGATAATCCGAGCGAAATCGGGGTTGGTCAGGTCCAGCTCAATCAGGATCTCTTTAAGGTAGCCGAGGCGCTTTTGATCCACCCGAGCAACGGCCTGGGCCACGTCGGGATGGTCCAGCGCCCAGGCCCGAATGGCAGGCTCGGTGCTGTCTCCGCCATGGGTGGCATCATTTGCAGTGGCAATCTCTCCCAACAGGTAGAGGCGTCGCACCGGGTCGGGTTCAGCGGCCAGCCCATCCGTGATTGCGTCCACGGCGCGATGTTCCCATAGCAGGAGCATCTGAGTGTGAAAATCTGACAGGTCTTTGAAATGCCAGTAGAAAGACCCTTTGGTCGTGCCTAGCTCACGCGCCAGAGGTTCTGCTTTCAGGGCTTTGGCCCCTTGGCGTGCCAGAGCACGAAAGCCTGCCATTATCCAGTCTTCACTGCTCAGCCGGTTTCGTTTTTCCGTCATTTCCTCACCATACGATAGCGTATTGACAGAGTATCGGTCGTGGCTAACATACGCAAGCGTATGGAGTGAGATTTTGTGAGGAACCGATGAAAAGGTCTATGATTTTGGCGGCCGTCCTGATGGGGCTGACCACCGGAGTGCATGTTCTGGCTGGAGGGCCGGACATTCACCTGCCGATACAGTCCAGCAACCTGCCCGCGGATTTGCGGGCGATATCGGCCGTTCTCTGGCACGCCGTCACCGTCAACCTTACTCTGTTCACCTTGTCACTGGCCTGGATGGTGCGTCATGAAAACAGGAGGCTTGGCGTGCTGCTGGTTGGGGTGCAGCTCGGGTATGCGGGGCTGTTCCTGTATTACGGAGCGACGATCCTCGGATCGCTTTGGGTGATGCCTCAATGGGTGATTTTTCTGCTGATCCCGGCGGTGATGCTGTTTGGAATGAGGGCGCGCGCATGACCGGCTTACTGATTGCGCTCCTGTCTGCCATCGCGGTGTTGCATCTGATCTGGGCTCTGGGTGTCAACTGGCCGATCCGGGATGAGATGGCGTTGGCAAGGGCGGTGGTGGGCGCAAAGGGAATTACCCGTATGCCCCCGAGATGGGCAAGTGCGCTGGTGGCCTGTGCCCTTTTCGGGGCCATCCTGTTGGTCGCCATGCTGGCAAATCTCATGCCCGTCTCGCTTCCCTCCGGGCTGACGACGGTGGCGGGCTGGGGGATGGTGGGTGTCTTTGCGCTGCGAGGAGGGGCCAGTTATCTGCCGGTCTGGCGCAGGCATCAGGAAGCCTGCTTTGACCGGTTGAACAGGATCCTCTACGGCCCGCTTTGCCTGCTGATCGCGGTGCTGACAGCGGCGCATATATGACAAGGGCCACCTTGTGGGCGGCCCTTGTTTTCAAGGTCATAAGAATTTGAGATTGCTCTCGGGCAGCGTTATCCCAGCAGGCGGCGGGCAATCACCTGCGCCTGAATTTCGGCAGCGCCTTCGAAAATGTTCAGGATGCGCGCGTCACACAGGACCCGGCTGATCTGATATTCCAGGGCAAACCCGTTGCCGCCGTGGATCTGCAGCGCGTTGTCGGCGCAGGCCCAGGCGATGCGTGCGCCCAAGAGCTTGGCCATGCCCGCTTCGAGGTCGCAACGCTGGTCGTGGTCCTTTTCCCAGGCCGAGAAATAGGTCAGCTGACGTGCCACCATGATCTCAACCGCCATCATGGCAAGCTTGTTGGCCACGCGCGGGAAGTTGATCAGGGATTTGCCGAACTGCTTGCGGTCTTCGGCGTATTGCATGCCGATTTCCAGCGCGTTCTGCGCGACACCAATGGCGCGCGCGGCAGTCTGGATCCGGGCCGCTTCGAAGGTTTTCATCAGCTGTTTGAAGCCCTGACCTTCAACCCCGCCGAGCAGGTTTTCACCCTTCACTTTGAACCCGTCAAAGCCCAGTTCAAATTCCTTCATGCCGCGATAACCCAGCACCTCGATCTCGCCGCCGGTCATGCCTTCGGTCGGGAACGGGTTTGCGTCGTCACCGGGGGTCTTTTCCGCCAGGAACATCGACAATCCGCGGTGATCGGTGCTGTTGGGGTCGGTGCGTGCCAGGAGCGTCATCACATGGGTGCGCGCCGCGTGGGTGATCCAGGTCTTGTTGCCGGTCACTTCATAATCACCCTCGGCGTTTTTCACCGCGCGGGTGCGCAGGCTGCCCAGATCCGACCCGGTGTTCGGTTCGGTGAAAACGGCGGTGGGCAGGATCTCAGCCGATGAGATCTTGGGCAGCCACTGTTCTTTTTGCTCATCCGTGCCACCTGCAAGGATCAGCTCTGCGGCAATCTCAGAGCGGGTGCCCAGTGAGCCGACGCCAATATACCCGCGTGACAGCTCTTCCGAGACCACCACCATCGAGGCTTTCGACAGGCCAAGCCCGCCATATTCTTCGGGGATGGTCAGGCCGAACACACCCATCTCCGCCAGTTCTTCGAGGATCTCCAGCGGGATGTAATCGTCTTTCAGGTGCCAGTCATGGGCATTGGGGGCGACGCGTTCGTCGGCATAGCGCCGGAACTGCTCGCGGATCATCTCCAGCTCTTCATCCAGACCGGTGGCGCCGAATGTTGCATGACCCGCATTGTCCCGCATCAGTTCAACCAGTCGGGTGCGGGCGGCCTGAGAGTTGCCACCGGCCACCAGCGTGTTGATCGCGTCGGTGTTCAGAGCAGCACCGTCCACACCCATATCGGCCAGACGGGCCATTTCGTTCTGGCTCATCATCATGCCGCCCTTGATCTGGGCAAGATATTCGCCAAAGGCAATTTGCAGGATCAGGGTTTCCATCTCGCCAAGCTGACCAGCCTCGTTCAGGCGGGTGGCCCAGGCGTTCATCTGGCGCAGGCTTTCCGTATAGGTGGCGAGCCAGGACAGGGCGTGGGCTGCGGCCTGGTGCTCTTCCAGCTTGGCACCAGAGATGCGGTCGCCCTCGCTCACCATCTCACGAACCGATGACTTGGCGGTCTCGAACACGGTTTCCACCGGGGCAATGGCCGCGCCGGTGAGGGTCAGAATATTGTCGATCAGGGCGCTCATCTTACTGTCTCCTGTCAAAGAGGCCCGGATTCGGACCCGCAAAAAAGCTCTCGTTCCCCGGATAGCCATTTTGCAGTTGCAGCGCAATAAAAATGCGCATGCAGAATCACATTCGAACAATTATGACGCGGCGATTGGGCGCATGACGCCCCCTTCCTGTTCCTGTAAGACGGGAGGCAAAGATTTTCCGGAGTTCAAAATGGGTATTTTGGCAGAGCTGTCCCCCTGGGTCCTGTCCCTGGCAGTTTTCGTGACATTGGCGGCGGGGTTCGTGAAAGGCGCGGTGGGGTTCGCCATGCCGCTAATCATGATCTCGGGGCTGGCCACGGTGCTGCCTGCGGAAACCGCGTTGGCGGCGCTGATCCTGCCCACGGTGCTGACCAATGTGCAGCAAAGCCTGCGTCAGGGGCCTGCCGCAGCCTGGGGCACGATCGGCAAGTTCAAGATCTTCCTGATCGCCTTTCTTGTCCTGATCGCCTTTTCCGCCCAATTGGTGCGGGTGCTGCCGCAAAGCTGGCTGTTCATTGCAATTGGCGGGCCAATAGTCCTGTTTTGCCTGATGCAATTGCGGGGCTGGTCCCCCAGCCTGAAGGCAGAAAACAGGCTGCGGGATGAAGGGATTGTCGGTGCGATAGCCGGATTTATCGGCGGGTTGTCCGGGGTGTGGGGGCCGCCCACCGTGGCGTATCTGACCGCCATTCACACCCCCAAGGCCGAGCAGATGCGGGTGCAGGGGGTGATCTACGGGGTTGGCGCTCTGGCCCTTCTGGTGGCGCATCTGAAATCAGGCGTGTTCAGTCTTCACACGGCTCCCCTTTCTGCCCTGATGCTGGTCCCGGCAGGGATTGGCATGGTGATTGGCGGGCGGTTTCACGATGCGATGCCGCAAAAGACCTTCAAGCGGGTGACATTGGTGATTCTCACCGTGGCGGGGGTGAACCTGATCCGTAAGGGGCTGATGGGCTGACGCTTAAAGAGTTTCGAGATTAACTTGAGACACAAGTTGATTTCGAAACGCCCGCAACATCAGTAGGTTTCGAGCGTTTCGCCTCATTATTGTGTCTCAATAATAAGTCGAAACGCTTTAGGTGTCGCCAAGGATCGCGGGCCACATTGCTGCATTGCGGCGGGCAAATATCGCCGTATGCCCCACCTGTTTCAGGCCAAAATCTGCGGGGTGGAGCACAACATGTTCATGGGAGCAGGACGGATATCTCTGCGCCAGTTGGGCCACCACATGCGGCGGAACCGCGCCATCATCGCTGAGCGCCACCGTGCGCAGCGGGCAGTTTGGACCGGCGGTCGGAATGGGGCCAAGCTCTGCCACGTCGAAACCGGGGGTGGTGCACCAGCGTTTCCATTGGCGAAAGACCGGGCCGGGAATGTCGCTGCCCAGCCCGGAAACCCGTCCGGGAAGATATCCCCACATGGCCAGGGCCATCGGCCCGACACCATACCAAAGGGCCCTCACCAGAGCCTGATACGGCCAGGGATGATCGCGGGTGTGCACAGGTCCGGAACAGACCGCAATGATCCGGGAAATCTCGTCCGACCGGTTTTGGCGCGCGCCCATCAGACCGCCAAGGGAATGTCCGATCACCCAGATCGGAGCGCCATGCGCCCGGGCCGACAGCCAGTCGCGGGCGGCTTGTTGATCCTCGATACCCCAGTCCTGCATGGTTGCGGTGACGCGATGGATCGGCGTGTGCGCCGAGGCCCCAAAGCCGCGATAATCATATGTCAGACAACTTACCTGCTGCTCCTGTGCCAGCCAGTTGGCGAAATGCCGGTAGAAGGGATGCGGCACGCCGGTTGCCCCGTGCAGCACCGCCACGGCGCGGGGGCGGGTCGCTTCGTGCCATGTGCCCTGCAATGCCGGTGAGCCGGGGATCAGGACGGGCTGGCTGGTGTCGGTAAGGTCGCGCATGGGAACAGATCAGCGCAGGTTCTGCGGCTTGGTAAAGTCTGACCGCGCGTCAGGTCAGGCAACGTCAAGGCGTTTCAGGATGAACTTGAAACACATGTTTATTCCGAAACGCCCACGACATTGAGATCTCTTGCAGCGTTTCGGTTTTGCCCTGTCTCGGGTTAAAGTCGAAACGCATTACCCAGTGGTGCTGGCTGTAGGGAAGGGGTCGCGAAACGAAAACCGCCCCACGTTGCACGGGGAACGCGGGGCGGTGATTTTCAAATGATCTGCAGGGGGTTAGCCCAGGGCAACCGCTTTCACATCATCGTCAATATCGGCCTCATACTGGGTGAAGTTCTTGGCAAACATCTCAACCAGTTTCTGGGCTTGGGCGTCATAGGCCTGGGCATCATCCCAGGTGCGGCGCGGGTCAAGCAGCAGATCAGCCACGCCCGAAACCTTGACCGGAACTTCGAAGCCGAAGTTTTCATCCTTGCGGAATTCCGCATCTGCCAGCGACCCGTCGAGGGCGGCGGTCAGCAGCGCGCGGGTGGCGTGGATCGGCATACGCGACCCGGTGCCGTATGCTCCACCGGTCCAGCCGGTGTTCACCAGCCAGCAGGTGGCGCCGTGCTTGGCGATCTTGTCACGCAGCAGCGCTCCATACTCGGCCGGGCGGCGCGGCATGAAGGGCGCACCAAAGCAGGTCGAGAAAGTGGGTTCCGGCTCGGTCACGCCCTTCTCGGTACCAGCCACTTTCGAGGTGAAGCCCGACAGGAAGTGATACATCGCTTGCGCCGGCGTCAGACGCGCGATCGGAGGCAGCACGCCGAATGCGTCACAGGTCAGCATGATGATGTTCTTCGGGTGCCCACCAATGGCCGATTTCGATGCGTTCGAGATATAGTGCAGCGGGTAGGCGCAGCGCATATTCGCGGTCAGCGAGTCGTCTTTGAAGTCGAGATCAAAGGTTTCCTCGTCAAACACCATGTTTTCGATCACGGTGGCGAATTTCTCGGTGGTGGCATAGATTTCCGGTTCGGCTTCCGCCGACAGGTTGATCGTCTTGGCATAGCAGCCGCCTTCGAAGTTGAAGGTGCCAGTGTCCGACCAGCCATGTTCGTCATCACCGATCAGCGTGCGCGAGGGGTCTGCCGACAGGGTGGTCTTGCCGGTGCCGGACAGGCCGAAGAATACAGCGGTGTCGACCGGGTTGCCGGTGGCGTGGTTGGCCGAGCAATGCATCGGCATGATGCCTTTTTCGGGCAGCATGTAATTCAGCAGGGTGAAGACCGATTTCTTGTTCTCACCCGCATATTCGGTGCCACCGATCAGGATCAGCTTGCGGTCGAAGTTCAGCGCGATCACGGTTTCCGAACGGCAGCCATGGCGTTCGGGGTTCGCGTTGAAGGTCGGGCAGTTGATGATGGTGAATTCCGGCTCGAACTCGTCCAGCTCGTCACGGTCGGGGCGACGCAGCAGGTGACGGATAAACAGGTTGTGCCAGGCCAGCTCCGACACCACGCGCACGTCCAGGCGATGTGCGGGGTCCGCGCCACCAAACAGGTCCTGCACGAAGTAATCGCCGCCCTTCATATGCTCCAGCATGTCTTGATAAAGCACATCGAACTTGGCCGGGTCCATCGGCGGGTTGTTCTCCCACCAGATATGCTCCTCGACGCTGGGGGTTTTCACAACAAACTTGTCCTTGGGCGAGCGGCCCGTGTGTTTGCCCGTCGTGACCAGGAAGGCGCCGCCTTTGCCCAGTTTGCCTTCGTCGCGCTTCAGCGCGGCTTCGACAAGGGCCGGCTCCATCAGGTTGTAATAGACATTGCCCAGCCCGGTGATGCCTTGATCTTCCAAGCGGCGTGCCGGGTTTACCCGTCCAGTGGTCATAGAATTCGCTCCTGTCGCCGGTCCAGAGATCCCCCGGCGTATCTGTTCCACATGTAAGCGCGTGGTCTGTCCTGACCCGATCCGCGGGCCGGGCCACGCGCGCCACCCTCATGTGAACGAGCGTGGTGTGGCGGCTATAGCATGGGGGAAATGAAAGGGAACAGGGCGCAATTGGCTCGTTAGCGCAACCAAGCGCCTGTTTGCGCAAACTGTCGCAGAATTGCCCGCCAGGTCGCCTTCCGTAGGGTGAGACATATTCGCCATGTTTTTACACTTTCGCGGTTTTATTGATGCATGTGCGAAAGCCGATTCGCAGTTCTCTGTTGATTCTCAAGGCCGAAAACGGGATTATGGCAAGAATAAGACAAAACAAAACAACATTCACGAGCAGCACAAGGAGACCTCTGTAATGTCGAGGATCGCTCTTGTTGACGACGACCGTAATATTCTGACGTCGGTGTCGATCACCCTTGAGGCGGAAGGCTTCGAGGTGGAAACCTATAATGATGGGCAATCCGCGTTGGATGCCTTTACCAAGCGCATGCCCGACATGGCTGTGCTGGATATCAAGATGCCTCGCATGGATGGGATGGATCTGCTGCAGCGCCTGCGCCAGAAAACCTCGACCCTGCCGGTCATTTTCCTGACATCCAAAGATGACGAAATTGATGAGGTTCTTGGCCTGCGTATGGGGGCCGATGACTATGTGACCAAACCGTTTTCCCAACGTCTGCTGGTGGAACGCATTCGGGCGCTTCTGCGTCGTCAGGAAGTGCGGGCAAAGGATGATGAAGGGGATGTCGAGGAAAGCAAGATCCTCGAACGCGGCGATCTGACCATGGATCCCCTGCGCCACGCGGTGACATGGAAGGGCAATGATGTCTCGCTGACCGTGACCGAGTTCCTGCTGCTGCAGGCGCTGGCCTCACGTCCGGGCTTTGTAAAAAAAGCCGGGATCAGCTGGTGGATGTGGCCTATGATGATCAGGTCTATGTGGATGACCGGACCATCGACAGCCATATCAAGCGCCTGCGCAAGAAAATGCGTATGGCAGACAAGGATTTTTCGGCGATCGAAACCCTCTACGGGATCGGCTACCGCTATAACGAGGAATAAATCCCTGCCCGTGGGGCTGGGGTTGGACCAGGCGGAAAGAACAGAGACTGGGGAAGAACTTGCGCGATACCAAAGTGTCATCAGGCTCGGATGTGGTTATCGGTGAAGATTGGGTTGGCCCCCAGAACACCGTCGAAGCCGAGCTGCGCGATGGACGGGCCAAGCGGGGATTGATTTCCATCAATCGTTCACCGCTTGCCCGCAAGATTATCATTTTCAACCTTCTGGGTCTGCTGGTGCTGGTGGCCGGGGTGCTCTATCTCAACCCGTTCCGCGACAGCCTTGTGCTGCAGCGCGAACGCGGCCTGGTGGTTGAGGCCGAACTGATCGCCAATGTTTTCGAAGCGCAGATGCAAGAGGGCACAACCCTTTCTACAGGGCTTGATGTCACCGGAACACTGGCGGCCCTCAGCCTGCCCGAAGGTGTAGAAGCCTTTGTTTTTGATCGGGAAAAGAACCTGTTGGGCAATGTTGTCGGACAGGCGCGCACCGTGCCTGACCCCGTGAACGGCCTTGCTCCGGGCGCCCATTCAACCATTATCACCGATATGCTGAACAGTCTTTGGGACAGTGTTTCATCGGTTCTGGCGAGCGGGGAGAAATCCAAACCACTGGATCGTGAGGCACTGGTCCGGACCCTGCTGGACAAATCCCTCGCCGGGGGAACGCAGATCGCCCCGGGGGCAAAAAGTGATGTCGGGATGGTATTTTCGGTTGCGGCCCCGATCCTGAAGGACGGGGTGACGCTTGGCGCCGTTGCGGTCTCATCCGCGGATGGGGAACTGGATCTTCTCGTGCGCAGTGAGCGGGAACAACTGTTGCAGATGTTCGTGATTGCCATTCTTGTTTCGATCGGGCTGAGCCTGGTTCTGGCCTCGACCATCGCCAACCCGCTGTCGGATCTGGCCACGGCCGCCGAGCTGGGCCGCGACAAGAATGCGCGCAAGGTCAATCCGGGCCGGGTGCGTATTCCGGACCTGTCCGGTCGCCCCGATGAAATCGGGCGGCTGTCCGGTGCGCTGCGCGGCATGGTGGCGGCTCTTTATGACCGGATTGATTCAAACGAACAATTTGCCGCTGATGTCGCCCATGAAATCAAGAACCCGCTTGCGTCGCTGCGCTCTGCCATCGGGACGCTTCGGGTGGCCAAAAAGGATGAGCATCGCGTCAAATTGCTGGATGTGATTGAGCATGACGTGCGTCGGCTGGACCGTCTGGTCAGTGACATCTCCAACGCTTCGCGGCTGGACAGCGAGCTGGTGAAGGAAGAGGAAGAACCGTTCAACCTTCTGAAAATGCTTGGGAACCTCACACAGTATCTCGGCAATGAAGCGGTTGATAAAGGGGTGGATTTCATTTCCGATCTGCCGCCGGAACCGATTGTGATCAATGGGCTTGAGGCGCGTCTGGCACAGGTTTTTGTCAATCTGATCACCAATGCGCTCAGCTTCTGTGAAGAAGGGGATGCGATCCGGGTTTGGGTCCGCAGGCGTGCCAACCGGGTGCTGGTCGTGGTCGAAGACACCGGCCCGGGCATTCCCGAACAGGCCCTGACGAAAGTGTTCAAGCGGTTCTACTCCGAACGTCCGGAAAACCAGTTTGGCAACAACTCAGGCCTTGGCCTGGCGATTTCCAAGCAGATTGTTGAGGCGCATGGCGGGGTGATCTGGGCGGAAAACATTCGCCCAACCGATGCAGACATCACTTCTGAACCGCTGGGCGCACGGTTTGTGGTCGGGCTTCCGGTGTGAGTGAGGCCGCCTCGCACGGTTCCCTGACTGGTGCAGTTCTGACCCCGGATGCGCGCGGCTATGTGCCCGCGACCACGGTTGCGATTGATGGCAGGGGGGTGATGCTGATTGGCCCGTCCGGAAGCGGAAAATCCGCGCTGGCTCTTCAGCTTATTTCCCTCGGGGCGATGCTGGTATCCGACGATCTGACCCATGTTGCAGTCACACCGGATGGACTTTTGGCCCATGCCCCTGATCACATGGCAGGAAAGATGGAAGCGCGCGGGGTCGGATTGATCCGGGTGCCCCACGCAGTCTCTGCCCCTTTGGCCTGGGTGGTGGACCTGTCCCGGACCGAAGATCAGCGCCTGCCGCCATCGCGCCCGGTCACAATCGTGGCAAAATACCCGCTTGCCACCCTTTGGCGGGTTGACGCGCCGCATTTTCCAAGTGCCTTATTTTACATGGTAAAACTCGGTGTCCATAATGAAGACGATGGTTGACGCGACAGATCCTGCGCAACGCGATCCCAGCCCCCCCAGTGTTGTTCTGGTGACCGGCCCGTCGGGGGCCGGACGCAGCACGGCCGTGCGGGTTCTGGAGGATGTGGGGTATGAGGTGATTGACAACCTGCCGCTGTCCCTTGTGAACCGCGTTTTGACCGGCCCGGCCCTGACCCACCCGATTGCGCTTGGGGTGGATGCGCGCAACCGGGACTTCTCGACCGAGATGATGCTTGAGGTGATTGAAACGCTGCGCAGCGATCCACGTTATCACATGGAGCTGTTATATCTGGATTGCACCGATGATGTGCTGGTGCGCCGCTATTCCGAAACCCGCCGCAGGCACCCGCTTGCCCCTGCGGACACGCCGCTTGATGGTATTCGGGTTGAGAAGCGCCTGCTGGAACCGGTGCGGGGGCGGGCGGATGTGCTGATTGATACGGCAGACCTGTCGCCTCATGACCTCAAAGAGGAACTGCTTCGGTGGTTGTCTGTTTCGGGAACGGATCGGCTGGCCGTTTCCGTTCAATCTTTCAGCTATAAGCGGGGGGTGCCGCGCGGGCTGGACTTGGTCTTTGATGCGCGCTTCCTGCGCAACCCACATTGGGATCCCGACTTGCGCGCCCTGACCGGGCAGGATGACCGCGTGCTGAACTATGTCGCGCAGGATGCGCGGTTTGCCCCGTTTTTCGACAAGATTTCGGATTTGGCGGAGTTCTTGCTACCGGCCTATGGCGAGGAGGGAAAAGCGCATCTGGCCATTGGCATTGGATGCACCGGGGGAAAGCACCGCTCGGTCGCCCTGACGGAAAAGCTGGCAAAGGCACTTGCACATAAGGGCTGGCAGGTGTCAATTAGGCATCGGGAACTTGAGCGTCAGTCCACGGGGCAGGCGATGGACAATTTGGGGAAAGAGGCGTGATCGGAATTGTGATCGTCGCACATGGTGGATTGGCTGGCGAGTATCTGGCCGCGGTTGAACATGTGGTCGGCCAGCAGGAAGGTGTGGCCGCCATTGCGACAACGGCCGAGCTGGATCGAGCCGCAAAGCAGAATGAGATTTGCCAGGCGGCTGATCGGGTTGATCAGGGCGACGGGGTGGTTGTCGTCGTGGATATGTTCGGGGGGTCGCCTTCCAACCTTTCCCTGCCAGCCTGCTGCAAATCAGATCGACGGATCCTTTACGGAGCCAACCTGCCGATGCTGGTGAAATTGGCAAAATCGCGCCATTTGCCAGTGGAACGCGCAACGGAAATGGCCCTGACAGCAGGGCGCAAATATATTGATTGTATCAACGCGGGTCAGGGGACATCGACATGAGCAATAGCCGGGTTCTTGAGATCATCAACGTCAAGGGGCTGCATGCGCGCGCCTCTGCGAAATTCGTTGAAACGGTCGAGGCACATGATGCCCATGCGCGGGTTGAAAAGGATGGGCTTGAGGCTGAGGGAGACTCGATCATGGGGCTGTTGATGCTGGCCGCGTCTCAGGGCACCAGCATCCAGGTGGATACATCCGGCCCGGAAGCCGCCAAGCTGCTTGATGCGCTGGACACGCTTGTTGCGGACAAGTTCGGTGAGGGAATGTAACAACGCATTCCTTCGGATGTGTTCAAAAACCAATGGTGATCCTGTTTGACCTCTGATCAAGACGCATATGACGATGACGGGGCGCAGGCCCATTACGACCGTCGCGGTCTGACATACGCAAATTCATTCAACAACCCGCTGCAGGCGGTGGCCATCCGGGCCATTGAATGGATGACCGGAAAGCTTGCGATCATCCGGATGGTGCGCAAGGTCGAAAAGCAGGGGGTTCCCAAGGGGCAGGCCTTTTGGCGTGCCTGCCTTGACGTGATGGGAATTGATGTTCAGACCCCCATCGAAGAACTCGCGCATATCCCGCTGGATGGGGCGGTTGTGGTGGTTGCCAATCACCCGCACGGGCTGGTGGATGGAATGGTGCTTGCTCAGCTGATTGGGCAACGGCGCGATGATTACCGTATTCTGACCCGGTCGGTTCTGGATGGGATTGACGAAGTCGCGTCGAGCTACATGATCCCGGTGCCCTTTCCCCATGATCCTGAAGCGCAACGCAAGATGGTGGAAATGCGCGCAAAAACAATGGAGTGGCTGAAGGAAGGTGGGCTTGTGACGCTGTTTCCTTCCGGTGTCGTCGCGTCCAGTGACACGCTCTGGGGGCCACCGGTCGAACGGGACTGGAATGTGTTTACCGCCCAGTTGATCCGCCGCTCGGGGGCCAGGGTTGTGCCCATTTATTTCCCCGGTGCCAATTCGCGCTGGTATCAGATCGCCAACCGCCTGTCCCCGACGCTGCGTCAGGGGCTTTTGTTGCGCGAGATTGTCAAAAGTTGCAACAAGCCGCAGCGCCCGGTTGTCGGACCTGTTCTGACCGAGGCGCAGATGGCCATGTTGTCTGAGGATCCGCGCGGCTTCATGTCCTGGTTGCGCGACCATACCCTGAACCTGAAACGCTGACCGGACGCAGGGAAGTTAAGGGAAAAGTCAGACCTTCCCCCTAGTTAGGACGGTAAACTCTCGTTTCGGAGGCCGTCCAGATATGACCGTGTTTGACTTTGGTAACCTGAAAGTTTCGCGTGCCATTTTCCTCGTTCCCGTTGTCCCGTTGCTTGTGGCACTGGCGTTCTCTACCATCCTAGTTCTGGAAAAAGTGAATGAAGCAAGGCAGTTGGACAGACTCAGTCAGCTGATTTCACCAATTGCACTGATCACGCAGGCCGTGCATGAGCAGCAGAAAGAGCGTGGGGCGACATCCGTATTTCTGTCCTCCGGTGGCAAGGAATTCAAACAGGAGCTTGCAGACCAACGCCTAAAGACAGATTCACGCCATGCCGAGCTTCTGACCTTTGTGGCGCAAAGCGATCTCAGCGCAATTGATGCTGCATTCTGGGACCGGCTTTCCGGCTATCAGGTATGGTTTCAGGATATCGCTTCGACACGTGAAAAGGTTGATCAGCTTGCGATCTCCGCCAAATCCGCCATCGCGCTCTACACAAATCTCAACACCGACATGCTGGATCTGGTGCAGCGCGTTTCTTTGATCAGCGATGATAAACGCATTGCGGATGAGACCCTGGCGTTCGTGCATCTTCTCAAAGGAAAGGAAGCCGCGGGGATCGAGCGGGCGGTGGGCTCCGGTGGCTTCGCCGCTGGTCACTTCGATATTGAGCGGGCCGCCCGGTTGAAGGGATTGATCGAAGCGCAAGCCGTCAATTTCGGCAATTTCCGTTTCATGGCCACCCCCGCCGCTCTCGCGGCTTATGAAAAGATGCAGGCGTCCGAGGTGGCTCAAAAAGTGGAGCGGATGCGGAATATCGCCTTGGCGCAGGAAGGCGCAGGAAATCTGGGTGGTTTCACCGGAGGGGATTTCTTTAACCTCCAGACGGAACGTATCAATCAATTGAAAAACATTGAGAATTTGATATCGGATGAGTTGCAGGTTTTGATGGCGCAACAAAAGGGCGCCACAGATCAGCGCCTTATCGTGCTTGTGCTGGCATCGCTTGGCGCAATCGGTCTTGCGCTGATGATATCGGTCTATTTTGCAGGGCAGATCCGCCGAGGTTTCAGTCGGTTGGTCGCAACCGCCCGAGAGCTCGCCGATGGCAATCTCGAGATAGAGTTGCCCCCTGTTCAGGCAAATGAGTTTGGAGAGGTCATGGCCACGTTGGATGTGTTTCGACACAACAGCCTCGAACGTCGCGCTATGGCCATCCGTGAAGCAAAGGAACGCGAAGCACGTATTGAGATGCAGCGTCGCGAGCAGGAGCGAGAAGCGGAACTGGCGCGTCAGGATGCTGAGCGCGAACGCCAAATTGTCCAGGAGCGTGAAGACCAGTTGCAACGTGAAATGCAGGTTGCCGAAGAGATCGCGACCGTTGTCAACGCCTGTGCCTGGGGGAAGTTCGACCAGCGGCTGGATCCTACGCAGATGGAGGGCGCTTTTGCCGAGATTGGGACCGGGCTGAACCGGGTGTGTGATGTAACAGAAAAAGGTCTGAACCAGATCAGCCATGCGCTTGCGGCATTGGCAGAAGGTGACCTGACGTATCAGATGACCGGTGATTACGATGGTGTGTTTGCAGAAATTCAAGCGCAGGTGAACTCGTCCATTAACCGTCTCTCAGCCAGCTTTGCGCGGGTGCGGGACAGTGGAATGGTGATCAGCGGCTCTACTCAGGAAATCGCCGGTGCGACCCAGGACCTCGCCATTCGCACGGAACGTGCTGCGGCAACGCTTGAAGAAACCACCTCTGCCATCAAAACCCTGTCGCAGTCGGTCACAGGCACGGCAGGTCTGGCAGCTGAGGTGAACGCCGCTGCGATGTCAGCCAATGATAAAGTCCGCTCGGGAAATGAGCTGGTGCAGTCAACAGTCTCCGCCATTCGTGAAATTCAAACCTCCTCCGGCGCGATAGGAGCGGCCATCAGGCTGATCGACGACATTACGTTCCAAACCAACCTTCTCGCATTGAATGCAGGTGTCGAAGCCGCCCGTGCAGGTGAAGCTGGCCGGGGATTTGCTGTTGTCGCGTCTGAGGTCCGTGACTTGGCTGCCCGGTCTTCCAGGGCGGCAGGAGAGATTTCCGAACTGGTCAACCGCAGCGAGGAAGAAGTGGACCGTGGTGTGGCAATGGTAGACCGAACCGGTGCTGCGCTTCAGTCCATTGCGGACGCGGTTTCCGACATTGTCGATCGGATCGACGAAATTGCAAAATCAGCGGCGGATCAGTCGGTGAGCATTCAGGAAATCACTGTCGCAGCAGAGCAGCTCGATCAGGTTACGCAGCAGAACGCGGCCATGTTCGAACAGGCGAGTTCCAGTGGTGTGTCACTGCGTATGGAAACTGAAAATCTGGATGGGGTCATTGCCACATTCAGGATTGCGGAGCGTTTTCAGACCCAAAGTGAGGGGCAGAAACCCACCAAAGCCGCGTAACCAGCACATCATCCATCGGGTGGTGATGGGCACGTGCACCTGTGCGTGATCTCCACTTTGAGGGCGGTGGCAGGCTGGGAGATTTCACCAATGATGCGGGGGCCTTTGCACGAAGGATGGCAATTGCTGCACGCTTCTCTCAGCTCCGATACCGGGGGCAGGTGTTGCGTTGGGACATGTGAGATGTTGTCAAAACAAGGATAGCGGTGCGCACTCAATCTGTTCGATACGCCGCTGCGCCACATAGTCATCGTTTGGGCAGGCTGATTTCATAAAGGCTGGTCCGGGGCGCCGGTTTTCCCGAGATGTTTTAATATCTGGTTACCAGTTTAGATCGAATTCTCAGGTTAGCAAAATTTCAAGAGCTTTGGGCGAATCTCCTCCTTGGGTGAAAAAATGGAGTGGGTGAAATGGCCTATCAAAGCCTTGGCGAAGCGTCGCTTGAGTATTTTCCATGCCGTTATGGGGCGTCGAAGATTTTGTTTCGCGGACCGCAGCGTTCGCTGGATGGTGCGTATGTAGCGGCCCTCGGGGGAAGTGAAACTTACGGGAAATTTGTGCAATATCCCTATCCGGACCTTATGGAAGGTCTGTTGGGAATGCCGGTTGTCAATTTTGGATGCATGAATGCAGGGGTCGATGTGTTTGCCCATGATCAGACCATTCTGGACGCCTGCAACCATGCAAAGAGGACGGTTCTTCAGGTGCCCGGTGCGGTGAACCTGTCTAACCGGTTCTATGCTGTCCATCCCCGTCGCAATGACCGCTTCCTGCGCGCATCCAACCTGCTGAAAGCGATTTATCGTGAGGTTGATTTTACCGAGTTCAACTTTACGCGCCATATGCTGCAGACCCTTCAGGAGATTTCTGCAGAAAAATTTGCCATGGTCGAAATGGAGCTGAAGGAAGCATGGGTTGGGCGCATGAAATCGCTGGTGGCACGCATCGAAAGTCCGCTGATCCTGCTGTGGCTTTCTGAACGCGCCATTTCGGAAACCTGCCCACATGGTGTGCTTGGGCCGGACCCGGCAATGGTGGACGAGGACATGATCAACGAGGTGCGCCCCTTTGTGCAGGACATTGTCGAGGTGAAAGTTTCGTCGCAGGATATCACAATTGGGCGTGAGGATCTGGTTTTCCCGGAAATGGACGCGGCGGCTGCGCAGTGCATGCTGGGGGCTGTTGCCCATGACCTTGCCGCTGATGCGCTGGTCAGTTCCATTCGCGCGCATCCCTGACAGGGTATAGCTGTGCATCAAAAAAGGCCCGCCAAGTGGCGGGCCTTTCTATTTGCTTTGAACGCTTGATCAGCCGAGTTTTTCAGTCAGGGCCGGAACCGCTTCGAAGAGGTCAGCCACCAGACCGAAGTCAGCCACCTGGAAGATCGGTGCTTCTTCGTCTTTGTTGATCGCAACGATGATCTTCGAGTCTTTCATACCAGCCAAGTGCTGGATGGCGCCCGAAATACCCACGGCGATGTACAGCTCGGGGGCGACAACCTTACCGGTCTGACCGACCTGCAGGTCGTTGGGAGCATAACCCGAGTCAACGGCTGCGCGCGAGGCGCCAACGGCTGCGTTCAGCTTGTCGGCGAGGGTTTCGATCAGTTTGAAATCCTCTTCCGAGCCAACGCCACGGCCACCGGATACGACAACGCCAGCCGAGGTCAGCTCGGGGCGGTCGCTTTCGGCAACCTTGTCTTCAACCCATTCGGACAGGCCGGGATTATCCGCAGCGGACACGGTTTCGACAGCCGCCGAACCGCCTTCGCCAGCCGCGTCAAAGGTCGAGGTGCGGAAGGTGATGACCTTCTTGGCGTCCGACGATTTCACGGTCTGCATGGCGTTGCCGGCATAGATCGGGCGCACGAAGGTGTCGCCGTCAACCACTTCGGTTGCGTCCGAGATCACCATTACGTCCAGAAGAGCGGCCACGCGGGGCATCACGTTCTTGGCGTCGGTGGTGGCCGGGGCCACGATGTGGTCGTAATCGCCAGCCAGCGATACGATCAGCGCGGCGGTCGATTCGGCCAGGCGGTGACCCAGCGATGCGTCTTCGGCAACCAGCACTTTGGCCACGCCGTCGATCTTGGCGGCGGCTTCACCGGCGGCGGCGGCGGTGCCTCCAGCGGCCAGAACGGTCACATCACCCAGTGCCTTGGCAGCGGTGACGGCCTTGGCGGTGGCGTCCAGCGCCAGTTCGCCATTGTTGACTTCTGCGAGAAGAAGAACAGCCATTATACAGCCCCCGCTTCTTTGAGTTTCTCAACCAGTTCGTCGACCGAACCCACGATGATGCCAGCGGCGCGGGCAGCAGGTTCTTCGGTCTTGACGATTTCCAGACGGGGCGACACGTCAACGCCGTAATCGGCGGCGGTTTTCTCGTCCAGCGGTTTTTTCTTTGCCTTCATGATGTTCGGCAGCGACGCATAGCGCGGCTCGTTCAGGCGCAGATCGACAGTGACGATGGTCGGCATGTTGACCTTGATGGTCTGCAGACCGCCGTCCACTTCGCGGGTCACAACAGCCTTGTCGCCGTCGATGTCCAGCTCGGAGGCAAAGGTGCCTTGCGACCAGCCCAGGAGCGCCGACAGCATCTGGCCGGTGGCGTTCATGTCATTGTCGATGGCCTGTTTGCCGGCAAGAACCAGACCAGGCTGCTCTTCTTCAACAACTTTGGCCAGGATCTTGGCAACGGCCAGCGGCTCGATATCCTGATGCACATCTTCGGCTGCCACAACCAGGATGGCGCGATCCGCCCCCATGGCCAGCGCCGTGCGCAGGGTTTCCTGAGCTTGCTTCACGCCGATCGAAACGACCACAATCTCTTCTGCCTTGCCGGCTTCTTTCAGGCGAATGGCCTCTTCGACGGCGATCTCGTCAAAGGGGTTCATCGACATTTTCACGTTGGCAAGATCGACACCGGTCCCATCCGCTTTTACACGAACTTTCACATTATAGTCGATCACGCGCTTAACAGGTACAAGCACCTTCATTGGCGTGTCTCTCCCAGTTATGCCCCGAAGGGCGGTCATGCTCTCGCGACACGTTTAACGAGTCGTGGCCGTCAAAAACAGCGCAAAATCGTCACGTCTTGTCCCAAGGACGCCGCGTTTTTTGTTTTTGGGGGAGATTCTTTACGAGAATGTTTCGCGACATGCCCCAAATCTTTCATTTATCTTGGTGAGGCAGCATCAAGCAGCTCTGCATCCCGGTCCAATTGGTGCAGGGCGCGGGTCAGGCGTTTCTGATTGAGCCCGGACAGGTGAGGTTTTGCCAGATCAGGGTCTTGATCGTTCAGCCTCAGATAAAATGCCAATGCCACGGCTGCCAGCTCGGGTGAAATATAACCGGCATGAGAGATGCTCCAACCCTGCGCCAAAGGAGATTGAAAGGCCGAGGCGTTGGTGATGCTTTCAATCTTGAAGATCCCAAACCCCGAGGCGATCACAAAAAGATCCGTGACCAGTTCCTCAAGCATCGGTTCGGTTTCCCATTCCGCCCGGGCAGGCTGGGTGAGGATCGCGTAATGTGACAGCTCATGCACCATTGTGGCGATGAACGCCTTGGGGGACGCCAAAAGGTCGGGGTCATAGGTGATCAAGCCACCGGTTTGCGTCATTCGAAACGTGCCGTTGATCGGGCTTGCACCGGGTTGAATGAGGACTGAGTCAGCCACGGCCTGCGGCATCGGTGCGGGCTCCTGCGCCTCCAGTTCGCAGGGCCAGTCATCGCCTAGGCCCATATGGGATTTGATTTCCGCGAAGACAGCAAGCGCAGTGTTGTGGTCATTGCCTTTTGCTGCGGAGAAGAACTTGGACGTGGGCAGAATCAATCTGCGGCTTCGCAACCAGTTGTGATCAAACCGCTGGAAAAACCAGGAAAATTGATCTGCGATCCATTTCGCTTCATGATCTGCGATCAACCGTCGCTTCTTGAAAAACATCTTTTGAAATCACTCGGAAATGAAAGAAGTTACCTGTTTTCCCCCGCCCTGCGGGCCCCGGCTCCACCCGTCCGATCGCCGCAATGTCCACCGGGCACGACGCTGCGTTCAGCGGTTCGCCCCCGGCACCCAGAGCACATCTGCCTTGCCACAGTCATTGGCCATGCGGGCCGCCACAAAGCACCAGTCGGACAGGCGGTTGAGGTATTTCACGGCGACCGGGTTCACGTCTTCGACACTGGCGAGCTCTGTCGCAAGGCGTTCGGCGCGGCGGCTGACCGTGCGGACCATGTGAAGATGGGCGGCGAGGGCGGACCCCCCGGGCAGGATGAAGCTGCGCAAGGGATCGAGTGCCTTGTTCATCACGTCGATCTCCGCCTCCAACCGATCCACCTGCTCTTGCGCCATGCGCAGCGGCGGATATTCGGCCTCGGCGTCTTTGGCCATCTCTGGGCGGCAGAGATCGGCACCAAGATCAAACAGGTCGTTTTGGATGCGGGCAAGGGCGGTGTCCACGTCGCCTCCGGCATGCAGCCGGGCCAAGCCAATCACCGCGTTGGTCTCATCCACTGTGCCATAAGCACTCACGCGCGGATCATGTTTGGCCCGCCGCGTGCCATCCCCCAGCGCGGTCTCACCCTTGTCACCCGTGCGCGTGTATATCTTGTTCAGAACGACCATCAGTTGCCTCCTCTCATCCAGATGAACAGGAGAATAAGCGCAATGGCCACGGCCTGTGCGTAGATCCGGTACCGCATGAAGCGGTTGGAATGCTTTTGTGCCACCTTCCCGCCCGCGCCGAATGTGCCAATACCCATCAGCAGGATGATCAGCACAGCGGCCACAGCAATGACGACAAGGACAAAAAGCGGATCTTCAAACATCTGGATCTCCTGTTGACTGGCAATTGGATAGCGCGCACCTGAGTAAAAAGCGAGGGGGCGTTTGTCGTGTCCCGTCAGGGGCTTCGCCCCTCTTGCCCCGTATGGGGGCAATTCACCCCAGGATATTTCAGGCAAGAGGAAGATGGCAGTTGCTCTTTTCCTCTTGCTGCAAATATCCCGGGGTGAGCCGCGCAGGCGGCGAGGGGCAGCGCCCCTTTCTGTTCAGCCGTTCGGGGTGACCCGGTCAAGCATCCGCGTCGACATCAATCGCCGGGCCGTCCCGGCAATATGGGTGGCGCGGGTCACGTAATAACGTGGGCGGGGACGGGGGTGTTCCAATGCATGGATCAGTTTTTCGGTGACAGCAGAAGGGGGCAGTTCGAACCGGTCAGGCGTGCCGCTGTCATCATAAAGCCGGGTGCGCAATTTGCGATAAAGGCCCGCGCGGGCGCTGTTTTCCCAGTCGATCCAGCGCTCAAACGGGGCTCGGGAATTTTCGCGGATACGGGTTGTGATCGGGCCGGGTTCTATCAGTGCGATATGGATCCCGGTGCCGCGCATTTCCAGCCGCAACGTGTCGGTCAGCCCTTCCAGGGCGAACTTGGTTGAGCTGTAGGCGCCGCGCCAGGGCAGGGCGGTCAGGCCCAGCACCGAGGAGTTGTTGACCACGCGCCCGTGGCCTTGCGCGCGCATCACGGGAAGCGCCAGACGGGTCAGGTGATGGTATCCAAAAACATTGACCTCATAGATTTCGCGCAGGGCGTCGGTCGGCACGTCCTCAACCGCGCCGGGAATGGCATAGGCCCCGTTGTTGAAAAGCGCATCAAGGTGGCCATTCGTGCGGGTCAACACGGCGTCCATTGCCGCCTCGATTGAGGCGGTGCTGGAATAGTCGAGTTGCAGGCTCTCCAGCCCTTCTTCGTTCAGGCGCTCGACATCCTTTTGCTGTCGGCAGGTGGCAAAGACGCGCCAGCCGCGTTTGGCAAGGCAATGCGCCGCGTCATATCCGATGCCCGACGAGCATCCGGTGATAAGCAGGGATTTCTGTGTCATGAGGGAGAGTTGGCAAGGACGGGGGACCCGCGTCAACAGAAAATCAGTTGAATTTTCCGACAAGAGGGACGTCTGGGAGGAGCCCGCCCCCTCCCGGCATGGCGCAACTGGATCAAGGGGACCTGCCGCACATCACGTAACGCGTTGAAAAATTTAAACTCCAACAGCGTTCGTGAGGCAGGTCTTCCAATTTTGGTATCAAAACGTTCCGCCAAAAACCTGAAAGGCCGCTTTGTGGCGGAACGCGCAAAACGCTCGTATGTTGCGCAGCGCCCTACCTTATCCCTGCTTCAGGTATAAGGCGGGACGCTTTAGCGGCTGGCTGACAGGAATTTAGTCGCCATAAAACCGCGCTGGCCGGTCTCGATGACCTTGATCTGGGTCCAGCCCGGGGCCGCGACACCCATGTCCAGCACTTCCATGCCACGTGTCACACGGCCCAGTTTGCCGTGGCGGGTAGAGGGACCGGCACGCAGGTTCACGGCGCTGGCGTTCACGAATTTCGAGGCAGATGTGCCAGAGATCTGCGCGGCAGCGGCAACTTTGACAATTTCAGCCTCAGCCGTTTTTGCCATTTCACGCGCGGCAGCCATCGCCCGGCCGACTTCGCTATCAGGATCCGGAGGGGTGATTTTTGTTTTTGGTTTGACTTTCGTTACCACGGCAGCGGGGACCGGGTCTGCCGCAATTGCTGTCGGGGCAATAAAGGCCGCGGTCTTGAGAGATGCCGAAACCGGCTCGATTGTGATCGCTTCTATGCTTGGCTCAAGGCCCAGACGATCGGCTGGCAGGCCTTCGTCGCGTCCAAAATGCGCCATGGCCAGCCCCAAGGTGCCAACGGTCAAGAAAGTCAGTTTGAAAATACCCATTACATGCCCCCCAACAATTTGGGTGAATTACTACAATGCGCTTTAAAAAAGGTTACGGGGAAAGTATGACGTCATTCCCCTTAAGCAGCTTTACCCTTACCTCAGCACTCGATACACAATCAGTATGACAGATTTGACCGAAAATCACAACGAGAAGAGCCAGTCGATTTCCGAGCCACTGCGCCGGGCCATTGGTGAACGTTACCTTACTTACGCGCTGTCGACGATCATGCACCGCGCGCTGCCGGATGCACGCGATGGGCTGAAACCAGTGCATCGCCGCATCCTTTACGCGATGTCACGTCTGAAGCTGTCCTCTACGGGCAAGTTCCTGAAATCGGCCAAGATTTCAGGGGATACCATGGGGGATTTCCACCCGCATGGCGACGCGGCGATCTATGATGCGATGGCGCGTCTGGCACAGGATTTTGCCGTGCGATATCCGCTGGTCGACGGGCAGGGCAACTTTGGCAATATCGACGGCGACAACCCGGCAGCCAGTCGTTACACCGAGGCGCGGATGACCTTCATCGCCGAGGCAATGTTGCAGGGGCTGGATGAAAACGCGGTTGATTTTCGGGACAATTACGATGGGCGCCTGACCGAGCCGGTGGTGCTGCCGGCAGAGTTTCCGAACCTGCTGGCCAATGGGGCCGCTGGCATCGCCGTGGGCATGGCCACCAATATCCCGCCGCATAATATTTCAGAGCTGATCGACGCCTGCCTGCACATGATCAAGGTGCCGGATGTGCGCGATGATACGCTTTTGAACTACGTTCCGGGCCCGGATTTCCCCACTGGCGGCGTGATTGTCGAGCCGCGCGAAAACATCGCCAACGCCTATCGCACCGGGCGCGGGTCGTTCCGGCTGCGCTGCAAATGGGAGATCGAGGATCTGGGCCGCGGTCAATGGCAGGTCATTGTCACCGAGATCCCCTATCAGGTGCAGAAATCCAAGCTGATCGAAAAGATCGCTGAGGTGATCCAGACCAAGAAAGTGCCGATTCTGGCGGATATTCGTGACGAATCCGCAGATGACATCCGAATCGTTCTGGAACCCAAATCCAAAAACGTGGATCCCGAGCTGCTGATGAACATGATGTTCCGCAATTCGGATCTGGAAACCCGCTTTTCTCTGAATATGAACGTGCTGATTGACGGGGTCACGCCCAAGGTCTGCTCGATGAAAGAGGTGCTGCGCGCCTTTCTCGATCACCGGCGTGACGTGTTGGGGCGGCGGTCGCGCCACCGGATGGCCAAGATCGACCACCGTCTTGAGGTGCTTGAGGGCTTCATCATTGCCTTTCTCAACCTCGACCGCGTGATTGACATCATCCGCTATGACGACGACCCCAAGGCCGCCCTGATGCGCGAGGTCTGGGGGGGCACGTTCCCGCGTGCCATGTCCGAGGCGGATTACGTCCCGCCCGCCCCCGGCGAAGGCGAACTGACCGAGGTGCAGGCCGAGGCGATCCTGAATATGCGCCTGCGCAGCTTGCGCCGTCTGGAAGAGGTTGAGCTGGTCAAGGAACGCGACAAGCTGATGGAAGAGCGCGCGGGGCTTGAGGATCTGCTCGCGTCGGAAGATCTGCAATGGGACAAGATTGCCGAGCAGTTGAAACTGGCGAAAAAGACCTTTGGCAAGGATCACGAAGGGGGTCTGCGGCGCACCCAGTTTGCCGAAGCGGCCGAGGTCGAGGACGTGCCGCTTGAGGCGATGATCGAACGCGAACCGATTACCGTGGTCTGCTCCAAGATGGGGTGGATCCGCGCCATGTCGGGCCATATCGACCTGAAACGTGACCTCAAGTTCAAAGATGGCGACGGGCCGCGTTTCATCTTCCACGCGGAAACCACTGACCGGCTGCTGGTGTTTGATAGCAATGGCAAGTTCTTCACCCTGTCGGCGGCCAACCTGCCCGGTGGGCGTGGCATGGGCGAACCCCTGCGCCTGATGGTGGATCTGCCCAACGAGGCCGAGATTGTTGACCTCTTCATCCACCGCCCGGGTGCCAAGCTGATTGTGGCCTCGAATGAGGGCAACGGCTTTGTGGTCAATGAGGATGATGTTCTGGCCCAGACCCGCACCGGCAAACAGGTGCTGAATGTGGGCGAGGGCCACGCGCAGGTCTGTGTGCCGGTGACCGGGGATCACGTTGCGGTGGTGTCGGAAAACCGCAAGCTTCTGGTCTTCCCTCTGGATGAGCTGAACGAAATGACCCGTGGCAAGGGGGTCCGCCTGCAGAAATACAATTCCGCCCGTGGCAAACAGGGGGTGCTTGAACTGGATGGCGGCCTGTCCGACATCAAGAGCTTTTCCCTTGAAGAGGGTCTGTCCTGGCCCGCCGCGGGGGAACGCACCCGCACCGAAACCGACCTGTCGCCCTGGCTTGGCAAACGGGCAGGGGTGGGCAAAGCCCCGCCACACGGTTTCCCCCGCAACAACAAGTTTGAGTGACCCATGGCGCCCCGTATCTTACCAGTTTCCTACGCGGGGCGCGGTATGCCCCTGTTTTTCCTGGCCCTGAAAACCGGCTTTCTGACCGTGTTGACGCTGGGCATCTATCGCTTTTGGGCACGCACCCGGATCCGGCGCTATTTCTGGAGCGCAATCCGCCCCGGTGGGGTGCCGCTGGAATATGTGGGCGACCCGATTGAAAAGCTGATGGGGTTTTTGGTCGCGGTGGTGATCATGGCGTTTTACATCGGCATCGTGAACCTGCTCCTGATGTATTTCAGCTTCGCGCTGTTTCAGGGCAACGAGGCCGCCTATGCGCTCAGCTTTGTCGGGCTGGTGCCGCTTTACTTCTTTGCCGCCTATCGCGCGCGCCGCTATGTGCTGGCGCGCACCCGCTGGCGCGGGATCCGGTTCGGGATGGACGAAGGCGCCTGGGGCTATTCCTGGCGCGCCATGGTGCATTGGGGGCTGAGCATCGTGACCCTGGGGCTGAGCTTCCCGCTCACCCGCTTATGGTTGGAAAAATACCTCACCCATCGCAGCTTCTTCGGGGATCAGCGGCTTGAACAGGGGGGCGGGCGTTTCCTGCTCTACGGGGCGATGAAACATGTCTATTACCCGGTGATCCTCAGCGTGGTGGCGATTGGTATGGTCGCAGCATTTGACAATCCCTGGTGGTTTACCCTGCTGGCCCTGACCAGCCCATGGGCAATTTATGGCTGGGCCTTCTGGAAAGCTGACAGTTTCCGGCGGCTGATCGAGGCCAAGAAGCTTGGCACCCTGGGCTTTCGCGCCCGACCACGCGCGGGACGCGTTCTCGGGATCTATCTTCTGGGCGGGGTCATCCTGAATATCGTGCTGACCGGGCTGATGGTGATCCTGGCCACGCTGGCCTTCCTGTTTCTTGGTGGGGCCGACCTGATGGACCCGGAGCAGCTGGAACAGTTGGAGAATTTGGGCGCGATGGGGGCCGTCTCCGCACCGCTTCTGATTGGGGCCTATTTCACGATTTTCCTGGTGACCGGTGCCGCCTCACAGGCCATCTTTGCCCTGCCTCTCGCGCGTCACTTCGCCGAAGTGACCGAGTTGATCGACCCCGGCCAGCTGCGCCAGATCCGCCAGCGGGACCGGGATGAATTTGCCGAAGCCGAAGGCTTTGCCGATGCGCTTGATGTGGGGGCCGCGATATGAGTGAGACCCCTATCAACTTCGATGGCTTTGCCGATTTTGCCCATGGTCATCGCGCAGTCCTGACGCGCGTGGGGGTGCGGCGGGCACCGACCGGGCTTGAACTGCACCTGCCGGAAGGCGCCCCCCTGTTCTGGCCCTGGGCCGAGTTGCGCGCCCTGCGGGATCAGGCGGATCGGGACGGGCTTGTTCTGTTTTGCAAAGGGGACATGGTCTCGCGTCTGTTCCTGCGCGATGCAGAGCTTGTCGACCATGTGCGCCGCTCTGCGCCCGCGCTGGGCAGGCGCGCGACAAAACTTCCCCTCGGCAGGCTTGCACTTTGGGCCTCGGGCGCGGTGGCCTCGGTTGCGGCGATCATCTTTGTGCTGGTGCCGCTGATGGCGGCGCAACTGGCCGAAATCCTGCCGCCTGATGGCGAAAAGGCGCTGGGCGACAGCACGCTGGCGCAGATTCGCGAGGTGCTGGGGGAGGCGGATCTTGAGGTGCGCACCTGTCAGGGTCCTGAAGGTCATGCCGCGCTGACCGGTCTGCGGGATCGTCTGCTGCCGGAAGAGGCCTTGCCATACCCGGTGGATATCCATGTGTTCGACCACGATCTGGTCAATGCGTTTGCCCTGCCGGGGGGGCATGTGATTCTGTTCCGTGGCCTGATTGACGAGGCGCGCAATCCAGATGAGGTGACGGCGGTTCTGGCCCATGAAATCGGTCATGTGGTGAACCGGGACCCAACCCGCGATGCGTTGCGGTCGGCCGGGTCGATCGGGGTGCTGGGGCTGCTCTTTGGTGATTTCGCAGGCGGAACAATTGTGCTGTTTATGGCCAACCAGCTGATCAATGCCAGCTATAGCCAGGCGGCAGAAACCGCGGCGGATGAATACGCCCATCAAGTGTTGACGCGCGAAGGGATTTCCCCCGCGGCGCTGGGCAGCTTTTTCGAGCGGTTGAAGGAAGAATATGGGGACGCCGAAGGGTTGATGGCGCATCTGAGTTCCCACCCGCAGCTCGAAAAACGGATCCTGGCGGCGGGGGCTGCGGTCGCGGCGGATACACAATACACCCCCTCCCTGACGCCGGAGGAATGGCGCGGATTGCAGGCGATCTGCCGCGAGGAGGGCACGGATTATGAGCCCTTGAATGAAACGGATGACGAAACGGATGGCGATGCGGATGAAGGGGCAGAGACCCCGGAGCGGGGCATTGAGGAAGCAACCGGTGACGAAGCAACCGGTCGGCAACAGGAGTTCAAGCATAAGTAAGCCTGCGGTAATGCACCTCTTTTTGCCGACGATCCCGTGAAAAAAGGCGGATTGGCTGACACCCTGTCTCAACAGTTTCGGCTTTCAGCACGGATGAATGCAGGGAAGGCTTGATTTTCCGGCCTCAACCAAGTAACGAGCGCGCGATGATGAACCTAAGGGGCTGTTTCGGTCCCTCCAAGTACAAGGCAAGGCGTAATGGCTAAGGAAAAGTTTGAACGCGGTAAACCGCACGTAAACATCGGCACCATTGGTCACGTTGACCACGGCAAGACGACACTGACCGCAGCGATCACCAAGTATTTTGGTGACTTCAAAGCCTACGACCAGATCGACGGCGCGCCGGAAGAGAAAGCCCGCGGGATCACCATTTCGACCGCTCACGTTGAGTATGAGACCGAGAACCGTCACTACGCCCACGTTGACTGCCCGGGTCACGCTGACTACGTGAAGAACATGATCACCGGCGCCGCCCAGATGGACGGTGGTATCCTGGTTGTGAACGCTGCTGACGGCCCGATGCCGCAGACCCGCGAGCACATCCTGCTGGCCCGCCAGGTTGGTGTGCCTGCTCTGGTTGTCTTCATGAACAAAGTTGACCAGGTTGACGACGAAGAGCTGCTTGAGCTGGTTGAAATGGAAGTTCGTGAACTGATGAACGAATACGACTTCCCGGGCGACGACATGCCGATCATCGCGGGTTCCGCGCTGGCCGCCATGGAAGGCCGTGACAACGCAATCGGTGAAGACAAGATCCGTGAGCTGATGGCCGCTGTTGACGAATACATCCCGACCCCGGATCGCCCGGTTGACGGTGACTTCCTGCTGCCGATCGAAGACGTGTTCTCGATCTCGGGCCGTGGTACCGTTGTGACCGGTCGTGTGGAACGTGGCGTGATCAACGTTGGCGACTCGATCGAAATCGTTGGCCTGAAAGACACCCAGACCACAACCTGTACCGGTGTTGAAATGTTCCGCAAACTGCTGGATCGCGGTGAAGCTGGTGACAACGTTGGCGTTCTGCTGCGCGGTATCGACCGTGAGAAAGTTGAGCGTGGTCAGGTTCTGTGTAAGCCGGGTTCGGTTAACCCGCACACCAAGTTCGAAGCTGAGGTCTACATCCTGACCAAAGAAGAAGGCGGCCGTCACACCCCGTTCTTCGCGAACTACCGTCCGCAATTCTACTTCCGCACCACCGACGTGACCGGCACCGTTCAGCTGCCGGAAGGCACCGAAATGGTGATGCCGGGCGACAACCTGAAGTTCAACGTTGAACTGATCGCCCCGATCGCAATGGAAGAAAAACTGCGCTTCGCCATCCGCGAAGGCGGCCGCACCGTTGGTTCCGGCGTTGTGTCGAAAATCGTTGAGTAAGATTAAATTTCCTCGGGAAATTTGATCTGGGCGACAGGTGAACTGACGACGTCAAATCGCCGAAAGCCAATCAACAGATAAGTGGAAAGGGCGCCCCCTGGGGCGCCCTTTTCGCGTTGAGCACAACGGGTTGGGCATCACAGAAGGGCCACCCCTGCCCCCTCGAGGGTAGGGCGTGGCCCGTGCTGCGCATGTGCCGGGGTTGGAAATTGAAGGCTTGTGCCAACATTCCGTGATGTATGCTCCGGTTCCATAGACGGTCTTGTCCGGTTTTTTCATGGACAGTTTCTTTTTCGGCGCGCACCCCCTTGCACCCCCGTTCGACTTGTCGTAATCCAACACCCGGCCTTAGGGGTATAGCTCAGTTGGTAGAGCGACGGTCTCCAAAACCGTAGGTCGCGGGTTCGAACCCTGCTGCCCCTGCCATTTCCCTTCATTGGTGGTGTTTCAACCTGCCTCGCGCTGTGATCTCGCGCTGTGATGCAGGCAATTGCGCCCTCTGTGCACGGGTGGGCTTGAAAATCCCGCACGCTTTGCGTATTTCACCGCCTGACCCTTTAAGTCTGAGAGAAAACATGACCAATCCGCTTCAATTCATCCAGCAAGTGCGCGCTGAGGTTTCCAAGGTTGTCTGGCCGAGCCGCCGTGAGGTGCTGCTGACCACGGCTATGGTCTTTGTGCTGGCCTCGCTGACCGCATTGTTCTTTTCGCTGGTGGATCTGGGGATCCGCAGCGCACTGACCGCTGCTCTGGGCATGTTTAGCTGATCGTTTCGCCGGACCTTTGGTTCTGCGAAACTTCGGGCGCCCCCTTGAATTCCCTTGATTTCACGGGTAGTCCGGGCGCAATAACCGATAGGGGCGTGCGGCGAATCAAGTTGCACGCCGCTTTTTTATTCCCGGTCGTCTGACCCCGCAGGTGAAGGCGGTGACGGGAGGATATGGGCGGTTTCCGCCCCAACGTGATGATATTGAGACGAGGCTGAAATGGCGAAACGCTGGTATTCGGTAAGTGTGCTGTCGAACTTCGAAAAGAAGATCGCCGAACAGATTCGTTCGGAAGTGATCGAGAAGGGTCTCGAGGACCAGATCGACGAAGTGCTGGTGCCGACCGAAGAAGTGATCGAAGTGCGCCGCGGCAAGAAAGTGACCTCGGAACGCCGCTTCATGCCGGGCTATGTTCTGGTTCACATGGAAATGTCGGATGAGGGCTATCACCTGATCAACTCGATCAACCGCGTCACCGGCTTCCTTGGTCCGCAGGGCCGCCCGATGCCGATGCGCGATGCAGAGGTGCAAGGTATCCTGGGACGTGCCGAAGAAGGCAATGCCGAGGCGCCGAAACTGCTGATCAGCTTTGAGGTGGGTGAGAAGGTCAATGTGACCGACGGTCCGTTTGAAGGCTTTGACGGCACTGTCGAAGAGGTGGACGAGGACGGGCAGCGCCTTAAGGTTTCCGTTTCGATCTTTGGCCGCGCCACCCCGGTGGAACTGGAATACACTCAGGTGTCGAAACAGGCCTGATCGGCCAGCGGCGTCTGGCTTGCATCTGGTTTGCACCAGGTTTGTCGTGGGCAGACGAACAAGACTTACGAGGCAGGTGGCGACACCTGCCTTTTTCATTGGGGGGTCGGTAGGGCAGGCTGTGCAGTGCCTGACTTCATTTCCCACCCGGTTTTTCCCGGAATCACTTGCGTCCTGTCCGTGATCGGTGTATCGGCACCCATCGCGTCCCGGATCCCGCATCCGGGCGTGTTCTTTTGCGTGGAAGGGAAAGGGTCGCGGCCCGGCACCGGACCACGGCAATGAAAGGCAAGGGGACGCGTCCCTGAGCTGTTGTTAAAGGAGAAGCCAAATGGCTAAAAAAGTAGCTGGCACCATGAAACTGCAGGTTCCTGCAGGTCAAGCCAACCCGTCGCCGCCCGTCGGCCCCGCGCTGGGTCAGCGCGGCATCAACATCATGGAATTCTGCAAGGCCTTCAACGCGAAGACCCAGGAACTGGATGCAGGCGCCCCGTGCCCGACCGTGATCACCTATTATCAGGACAAGTCCTTCACCATGGACATCAAGACGCCGCCCGCGTCCTATTTCCTGAAAAAAGCTGCCAAGCTGAAATCCGGTGCCAACAACCCGGGTCGTGAGACCGTGGGTTCGGTGACCGCCGCTCAGGTGAAAGAAATCGCCGAAGCGAAAATGAAAGATCTGAACGCGAACGACATCGACGCCGCAATGCAGATCATCCTGGGCTCTGCCCGCTCCATGGGCATCGAGGTGAAGTAAGATGGCGAAACTGGGTAAACGCACCAAAGCCGCTCGCGAAGCATTCGCCGGCAAAGAAAACCTGACCGTGGAAGATGCTGTTGCTCTGGTGAAGGGCAATGCTTCGGCCAAGTTCGACGAAACCGTGGAAATCGCCCTGAACCTGGGCGTTGATACCCGTCACGCAGACCAGATGGTGCGCGGTGTGGTTGGCCTGCCGAACGGCACCGGCAAAACCATGCGCGTTGCTGTCTTCGCCCGTGGCCCGAAAGCTGAAGAAGCTCAGGCCGCTGGGGCAGACATCGTTGGCGCCGAAGACCTCATGGAGTCGATCCAGGGCGGCAACATCGATTTCGATCGCTGCATTGCAACCCCGGACATGATGCCGGTTGTTGGTCGCCTGGGTAAGATCCTCGGCCCGCGCAACCTGATGCCGAACCCCAAGGTTGGCACCGTGACCATGGATGTGAAAGCCGCCGTGGAAGCCGCCAAAGGTGGTGAAGTGCAGTTCAAAGCCGAAAAAGGCGGTGTTGTGCACGCAGGCGTTGGCAAAGTGTCCTTCGACGAAGCCAAGCTGGTTGAAAACGTGCGCGCCTTTGTGGGTGCCGTGCAGAAAGCCAAGCCGACCGGCGCCAAAGGCGCTTACATGAAAAAGGTCGTTCTGACCTCGACCATGGGTCCGAGCGTCACGCTGGACATCGACAACGCAACCGGCAACTAAGGCGAATTCGTAAGAATTCTGCCCCCGGGAAAGCGATTGCCCGCAATCGCGACCGGAAGGCCGGAAAAGATTACGAAAGGGCGTCCCTCGGGGCGCCCTTTTGCTTTGGCCGTAATCTTGTGTTAGGGTTTTCAGGAATGAGAGCAGGGCGGGGGGAATCCCTGCGCCCGATTAGGGGTTGGAAAACCAGCCCGAACCCTCTAAGACACACTTGCAACCCAGCGTGCGATTCGTCGTGCGCTGTTTTGCATTTCGTCCGAGACGGTGGGTGACCCCGGCGGATCAGATGGGGGCGGCCCAGGTTGGCCCCCATGGGATGCGCAAGGATCATAATTCCTGCCTGAGACGGGAAATGGACAAAAGAATTCTCTTGGCTGGCTCAGCCCTGGGGCGATTTTGCGAAGGACCCGTAAAGGACCCGATTGCCGGGTTTTCTCATGAAAATCTGGTGAAATATGAGCCGGGGGGCTTGCCCCCCATACTTGGAGTGAAACTGTGGATAGAGCACAAAAAGAGAAGCTGGTCGACGAACTCGGCCAAATCTTTGAAAGCTCTGGCGTTGTAGTGGTTGCCCACTACACGGGTATGACAGTTGCTGAAATGCAAGACCTGCGTTCGCAAATGCGCGAAGCTGGCGGGTCGGTGCGTGTTGCCAAGAACAGGCTCGCCAAAATCGCTCTGGAAGGTAAGCCGGCCGCTTCGATCGCCGACCTCCTTTCGGGCATGACCGTTCTTGCCTATTCCGAAGATCCTGTGGCTGCTGCCAAGGTGATGGACGCATACGCCAAGACCAACGACAAGTTGGAAATCCTTGGTGGTGCAATGGGCGAGACCGCTCTGGATCTGGCTGGTGTGAAAGCCGTTGCCGCTATGCCGTCGCGTGAAGAGCTTATCGCTTCGATCGTGGGCTGCATTGGCGCACCTGCTTCGAACATCGCTGGGGCCATTGGCGCACCTGCTTCGAACATCGCATCCATTCTCTCGACCATCGAAGAGAAAGCTGCATAAGCAAACTGAAATCCCCGTGTCTGGATACCCCTTACACGTTGGAACACATCTAAATCGAACGGAAACAGTAAAATGGCTGATCTGAAAGCACTCGCCGAAAGCATCGTTGGTCTGACCCTGCTGGAAGCACAAGAACTGAAAACCATCCTCAAAGACGAGTACGGCATCGAGCCGGCTGCTGGTGGCGCTGTTGTTATGGCCGCTGGTGGCGACGCTGGTGGCGCCGCTGAGGAAGAAAAAACCGAATTCGACGTCGTTCTGAAGAACGCCGGCGCTTCGAAAATCAACGTGATCAAAGAAGTTCGCGGCATCACCGGTCTTGGCCTGAAAGAAGCCAAAGAGCTGGTCGAAGCTGGCGGCAAGATCAAAGAAGGCGTGGACAAAGCCGAAGCAGAAGACATCAAAGGCAAGCTGGAAGCAGCTGGCGCCGAAGTCGAACTGGCCTAAGCTTTACGCTTTTAAGGGCGCATATGCCCTTGCAAATACTGGCTGGGCCCGGAGAGATCCGGGTCCAGCCGAACCTGTCTTGGAGAGGGGCCATTCGCGGCCTCGTGAAAACGGCCTGATCGTCCGCGATGCAGGCCCCTCTCCTGGGAAAGGTTCGGACGGGAGGAAACCTTTGGGACGGTTTCCATGAATTGGTCCACCCCCCCAATCTCGGACGAGGCGTCACCGGGGACCCGACGGTCGGCGCATCAGTTGAGAACATGAAAGGTAGTTACCGGATGGCGCAGACCTATCTTGGCCAAAAACGCTTGCGTAAATACTACGGTAAAATCCGTGAAGTATTGGAGATGCCGAACCTGATCGAGGTTCAGAAAGCATCCTACGATCTTTTCCTCAAATCCGGCGATCAGCCCCAGCCGATGGACGGCGAAGGCATCAACGCCGTGTTCCAGTCGGTTTTCCCGATCAAGGATTTCAACGAAACCGCCATTCTCGAGTTCGTGAAATACGAACTGGAAACGCCGAAATTCGACGTGGAAGAATGCCAGCAGCGTGACCTGACCTATTCGGCGCCGCTGAAGGTGACCCTGCGTCTGATCGTATTTGATGTCGACGAAGATACCGGTGCGAAGTCGGTTAAAGACATCAAGGAACAAGACGTGTTCATGGGCGATATGCCCCTGATGACGCCGAACGGCACCTTTGTCGTGAACGGCACCGAGCGCGTGATCGTGTCTCAGATGCACCGTTCGCCGGGCGTGTTCTTTGACCATGACAAAGGCAAGACCCACTCCTCGGGCAAACTGCTTTTTGCCTGCCGCATCATTCCCTATCGCGGCTCCTGGCTCGATTTCGAATTCGACGCCAAGGACATCGTCTTTGCCCGTATCGACCGTCGCCGCAAACTGCCTGTGACCACCCTGCTGTATGCGCTGGGTCTGGACCAGGAAGGCATCTGTGACGCCTATTACGACACCGTCAACTACAAGCTCGACAAGAACAAGGGGTGGGTTACCAAGTTCTTCCCCGAGCGTGTGGCCGGCACCCGTCCGACCCAGGATCTGGTCGATGCTGCCTCTGGCGAAGTCATTGCCGAAGCTGGCAAAAAGATCACCCCACGTGCCGTCAAGAAACTGATGGAATCGGGTGAAGTCACCAACCTTCTGGTGCCGTTTGACAGCATCGTTGGCCGCTTTGTCGCCCGTGACATCATCAATGAAGAAAACGGCGCGATCTATGTGGAAGCCGGCGACGAGCTGACGCTGGAATACGACAAGGACGGCGAACTGATCGGTGGCTCGCTGAAAGAGCTGCTGGATGCCGGTTTCACCGACATTCCGGTGCTGGATATCGATAACGTCAATGTTGGCGCCTATATCCGCAACACCATGGCCAGCGACAAGAACATGAGCCGCGAAACCGCGCTTATGGATATCTATCGCGTGATGCGCCCGGGTGAGCCGCCCACGGTTGAAGCGGCGTCTGCCCTCTTCGACACGCTGTTCTTCGATTCAGAGCGTTACGACCTGTCGGCCGTTGGTCGCGTGAAAATGAACATGCGTCTTGATCTGGATGCCGAAGACACCCAGCGCACGCTGCGCCGCGAAGACATCATCTCCTGCATCAAGGCGCTGGTGGAACTGCGCGACGGCAAAGGCGACGTGGACGACATCGATCACCTCGGCAACCGTCGTGTGCGTTCCGTTGGCGAGCTGATGGAAAACCAGTATCGCGTGGGCCTTCTGCGTATGGAGCGCGCGATCAAGGAACGCATGTCGTCGGTCGAGATCGACACCGTCATGCCGCAGGACCTGATCAACGCCAAACCGGCGGCGGCGGCTGTTCGCGAATTCTTCGGCTCTTCGCAGCTGTCGCAATTCATGGACCAAACCAACCCGCTGTCGGAAGTCACCCATAAACGCCGTCTCTCGGCGCTTGGGCCGGGTGGTCTGACCCGCGAACGTGCTGGCTTTGAGGTGCGTGACGTTCACGCAACCCATTATGGCCGCATGTGTCCGATTGAAACGCCGGAAGGGCCGAACATTGGTCTGATCAACTCGCTGGCCACCTTTGCCCGCGTGAACAAATACGGCTTCATCGAAACCCCGTATCGTAAGGTTGTGGATGGCAAGGTCACCGATGAGGTGAACTATATGTCCGCCACCGAAGAGATGCGTCATACCGTGGCTCAGGCCAACGCGCATCTGGACGAGGAAGGCCGTTTCGAGAACGAGCTGGTGAACACCCGTAAATCGGGCGAATACACCATGGCGCAGCGCGAAAGCGTTGACCTGATCGACGTGTCGCCGAAACAGCTGGTGTCAGTGGCGGCCTCGCTTATCCCGTTCCTTGAAAACGACGACGCCAACCGTGCTCTGATGGGCTCGAACATGCAACGTCAGGCCGTGCCGCTCCTGCGCGCCGAAGCTCCGTTTGTGGGCACCGGTATCGAAGGCAAGGTTGCGATCGACTCGGGCGCGGCCATTCAGGCCAAGCGCGGCGGCGTGATCGACCAGGTGGATGCCACCCGGATCGTTGTGCGCGCCACAGAAGACCTGGCCCTGGGCGACGCTGGTGTGGACATCTATCGTCTGCGCAAGTTCCAGCGCTCGAACCAGAACACCTGTATCAACCAGCGTCCGCTGGTGAAGGTGGGCGACAAAGTGTCGAAAGGCGAAGTGATCGCTGACGGCCCGTCGACCGATATGGGCGAACTGGCTCTGGGTAAAAACGTGGTTGTCGCGTTCATGCCCTGGAATGGCTACAACTACGAAGACTCGATCCTGATTTCCGAGCGCATCGCGCGTGACGACGTGTTCACTTCGGTCCATATCGAAGAGTTCGAAGTCGCTGCCCGTGACACCAAGCTTGGGCCGGAAGAGATCACCCGCGACATTCCGAACGTCGGTGAAGAAGCGCTGCGCAACCTCGATGAGGCCGGCATCGTTTACATCGGTGCGGATGTGGAACCGGGCGACATTCTGGTTGGTAAGATCACCCCCAAAGGCGAAAGCCCGATGACGCCGGAGGAGAAACTCCTGCGCGCCATCTTCGGCGAAAAAGCCTCGGACGTGCGCGACACCTCGCTGCGTGTGAAACCGGGTGATTTCGGGACCGTTGTGGAAGTGCGTGTCTTCAACCGCCATGGTGTGGAAAAAGACGAACGTGCCCTGCAGATCGAGCGTGAAGAGGTCGAAAGCCTTGCCCGCGACCGCGATGACGAGCTGAATATCCTTGAGCGCAACATCTATGCGCGCCTCAAGGGCATGATCCTTGGCAAAGTGGCTGTGAAAGGTCCGAAAGGCGTGAAAGCCGGTTCGACCATCACCGAAGAACTGCTTGAAACCCTGTCGCGCGGTCAGTGGTGGCAGCTCGCCCTTGAGGACGAGGATGACGCCAAGATCGTGGAAGCCCTGAACGAACAGTTCGAGACCCAGAAACGCGCGCTTGAGCACCGTTTCGAAGACAAGGTCGAGAAAGTGCGTCGTGGCGACGACCTGCCGCCGGGTGTGATGAAGATGGTCAAAGTCTTCATCGCCGTGAAGCGCAAGCTGCAGCCGGGCGACAAGATGGCCGGTCGTCACGGGAACAAAGGTGTTATTTCCAAGGTTGTGCCGATGGAAGACATGCCGTTCCTCGCTGACGGGACCCCGGTTGACTTCTGTCTGAACCCGCTTGGCGTGCCGTCGCGGATGAACGTTGGTCAGATCCTTGAAACCCATATGGGTTGGGCCGCACGCGGTCTGGGTCTGAACGTGGATGAAGCCCTGGGTGAATACCGCCGCTCCGGCGATCTGACCCCGGTGCGCGAAGCCATGCGCATCGCCTATGGCGAAGACGTCTACGAAGAAGGCCTTGCCGGGCTGGAAGAAGACGCGCTGGTGGATGCTGCATCAAATGTGACCCGTGGTGTGCCGATTGCAACGCCGGTCTTCGACGGTGCGAAAGAGGCTGACGTGAACGACGCGCTAGAGCGCGCTGGTTTCGACACCTCGGGCCAGTCGGTCCTGTTTGACGGTCGCACCGGCGAACAGTTCTCGCGCAAGGTGACGGTGGGTGTGAAATACCTGCTGAAACTGCACCACCTCGTGGATGACAAGATCCACGCGCGGTCGACCGGGCCGTACTCGCTTGTTACCCAGCAGCCGCTGGGCGGTAAGGCGCAGTTCGGTGGCCAGCGCTTCGGTGAGATGGAGGTCTGGGCTCTGGAAGCATATGGCGCGGCTTACACGCTGCAAGAGATGCTGACGGTGAAATCGGATGACGTTGCTGGCCGGACGAAAGTCTATGAAAGCATCGTCAAAGGCGAGGACAATTTCGAAGCCGGCGTGCCGGAATCGTTCAACGTTCTTGTCAAAGAAGTCCGCGGCCTCGGCCTCAACATGGAACTCCTGGATGCGGAGGGTGAGGAGTAAGGCGCCCGCCTTACCCCTCCCACCCTTCCCCTTAGAAAAAGGAACGCAAAATGAACCAGGAATTGACAACCAACCCGTTCAACCCGCTGACCCCGCCGAAGGTTTTCGACGAAATCAAGGTGTCGCTGGCCAGCCCGGAACGGATCCTGTCTTGGTCCTATGGTGAGATCAAGAAACCCGAAACCATCAACTACCGCACGTTCAAACCCGAACGTGACGGCCTGTTCTGTGCGCGTATCTTTGGCCCGATCAAAGATTACGAATGCCTTTGCGGCAAATATAAGCGCATGAAATATCGCGGCGTTGTCTGCGAGAAATGTGGTGTTGAAGTGACCCTTCAAAAGGTCCGCCGCGAGCGTATGGGCCACATCGAACTGGCCGCCCCCGTGGCACATATCTGGTTCCTCAAGTCGCTGCCGTCGCGCATTGGCCTGATGCTGGACATGACGCTCCGTGATCTGGAACGCATCCTCTATTTCGAAAACTACGTGGTGATCGAACCGGGCCTCACCGACCTCACCTACGGTCAGCTGATGACCGAAGAAGAGTTCATGGATGCCCAGGACACTTACGGCATGGACGCCTTCACCGCCAATATCGGTGCAGAAGCCATCCGTGAGATGCTGAGCCAGATCGACCTGGAAGCCGAAGCCGAGCAGCTGCGCGCTGACCTGTCTGAGGCCACCGGCGAGCTGAAGCCCAAGAAGATCATCAAGCGTCTGAAGATCGTTGAATCGTTCCTTGAATCGGGCAACCGTCCCGAGTGGATGATCATGACCGTTGTGCCGGTGATCCCGCCAGAACTGCGCCCGCTGGTGCCGCTGGATGGGGGCCGTTTCGCGACCTCGGATCTCAATGATCTCTATCGCCGCGTGATCAACCGGAACAACCGTCTGAAGCGTCTGATCGAACTGCGTGCGCCCGATATCATCGTGCGCAACGAAAAGCGGATGCTGCAGGAATCTGTGGATGCGCTGTTTGACAACGGCCGTCGCGGTCGCGTGATCACCGGCGCCAACAAGCGTCCGCTGAAATCGCTCTCGGACATGCTGAAAGGTAAGCAGGGTCGCTTCCGTCAGAACCTTTTGGGGAAACGCGTCGACTTCTCGGGTCGTTCGGTCATTGTGACCGGCCCGGAACTCAAGCTGCACCAATGTGGTCTGCCGAAGAAGATGGCCTTGGAACTGTTCAAGCCGTTCATCTATTCGCGTCTCGAAGCCAAGGGCCTGTCTTCCACGGTGAAGCAAGCCAAGAAACTGGTGGAAAAAGAACGTCCCGAAGTGTGGGATATCCTTGATGAGGTGATCCGCGAACACCCGGTCATGCTGAACCGTGCGCCCACGCTGCACCGTCTTGGCATTCAGGCGTTTGAACCGGTCCTGATCGAAGGCAAAGCGATCCAGCTGCACCCGCTCGTGTGTTCGGCGTTCAACGCTGACTTCGACGGTGACCAGATGGCTGTTCACGTGCCGCTCTCGTTGGAAGCCCAGCTGGAAGCCCGTGTTCTGATGATGTCGACCAACAACGTTCTGTCGCCCGCCAACGGCGCGCCGATCATCGTTCCGTCGCAGGATATGATCCTTGGCCTCTACTACATCTCGATGGAGCGTGAGGGCATGAAAGGCGAAGGCATGGTCTTTGCTGACGTGGACGAAGTGATCCACGCGCTCGACGCTGGTGAGGTGCATCTGCACGCCAAGGTTACCGCCCGCATCCCGCAGGTGGACGCCGAAGGCAACACCGTGATGACGCGCTTTGAAACCACGCCGGGCCGGATCCGTCTTGGTGCTCTGCTGCCGCAGAACAACAAAGCCCCGTTTGAGCTGGTGAACCGTCTTCTGCGGAAGAAGGAAGTGCAGCAGGTCATCGACACCGTCTACCGGTATTGCGGTCAGAAAGAGTCGGTTATCTTCTGTGACCAGATCATGTCCATGGGCTTCAAAGAAGCGTTCAAGGCGGGCATCTCGTTCGGTAAAGACGACATGGTTATCCCCGACAACAAGTGGGAAATCGTCGACGAAACCCGTGACCAGGTGAAGGGTTTTGAGCAGCAGTATATGGACGGTCTCATCACCCTTGGCGAGAAATACAACAAGGTGGTCGATGCCTGGTCGAAATGTAACGACAAGGTCACCGACGCGATGATGGGCACCATCTCGGCCAATAAGCGCGACGAAAATGGCGCCGAAATGGAACCGAACTCGGTTTACATGATGGCCCACTCCGGTGCGCGTGGTTCTGTCACGCAGATGAAACAGCTGGGCGGGATGCGCGGCCTGATGGCGAAACCGTCGGGCGAGATTATCGAAACGCCGATTATCTCGAACTTTAAAGAAGGTCTGACCGTGCTCGAGTACTTCAACTCGACCCACGGTGCCCGTAAGGGTCTGTCGGATACCGCTCTGAAAACCGCAAACTCCGGTTACCTGACCCGCCGTCTGGTGGACGTGGCACAAGACTGCATCGTGCGCGAAGTGGATTGCGGCACCGAAAACGCGATCACCGTGGAAGCGGCCGTGAATGACGGTGAAGTTGTGTCGTCGCTGGGCGAACGTGTTCTGGGTCGCGTGGCGGCCGAAGACATGATCAAGCCGGGCACGGACGAAGTGATGGTCGCCAAAGGCGAGCTGATCGACGAACGCAAGGCCGACACGATCGAAGAAAGCGGCATCGCTGCCGTGCGCATTCGCAGCCCGCTGACCTGTGAGGCAGAAGAAGGCGTCTGCGCCAACTGCTATGGCCGTGACCTGGCCCGCGGCACCCGCGTGAACGTGGGCGAAGCCGTCGGCATCATCGCAGCCCAGTCGATTGGTGAACCCGGCACGCAGCTGACCATGCGGACCTTCCACATTGGTGGGGTTGCACAAGGTGGCCAGCAGTCGTTCCAGGAAGCCAACCAGGAAGGCAAGATCGAGTATCGCAATGCCAATATCCTGGAAGATCGCCACGGCGACACCATTGTCATGGGCCGCAACATGGTTGTTGCCATTGTCGATGACAACGGCGTGGAACGGGCGGCCTTCAAACCGGGCTATGGTGCGAAACTGTTTGTCAAGAACGGGGCCGCCGTGTCGCGTGGTGACAAGCTGTTTGAATGGGACCCGTTCACCCTTCCGGTGATCGCCGAGAAAGATGGTAAGGCCAAGTTCCTCGACCTGACCTCCGGGATCTCGGTGCGGGACGAAACCGATGACGCCACCGGCATGACGCAGAAAATCGTGACCGACTGGCGTGCTGCGCCGAAAGGCAACGAGCTGAAGCCGGAAATCATCGTGGTGGACGAAAACGGCGAACCCGTGCGCAATGACGCGGGCAACCCGGTGGCCTACACCATGTCGGTGGATGCCATTCTGTCGGTCGAAGATGGTCAGTCGGTGAAAGCCGGTGACATCGTCGCACGGATCCCGCGCGAAGGGTCGAAGACCAAGGACATCACCGGTGGTCTGCCGCGTGTTGCCGAACTTTTCGAAGCCCGTCGTCCGAAAGATCACGCGATCATCGCTGAGATTGATGGTTACGTGCGCTTTGGCCGCGACTACAAGAACAAGCGTCGCATCTCGATCGAGCCGGCTGAAGAAGGCCAGGAGGCGGTCGAATACATGGTGCCCAAGGGCAAGCACATTCCGGTTGCGGAAGGTGACTTCATCCAGAAGGGCGAATATCTGATGGACGGTAACCCCGCGCCGCACGATATTCTGGCTGTTATGGGCGTTGAGGCCCTGGCCAACTACATGATCGACGAAGTTCAGGACGTGTATCGTCTGCAGGGCGTGAAGATCAACGACAAGCATATTGAAGTGATCGTGCGCCAGATGTTGCAGAAGTGGGAGATCTCGGATTCGGGTGAGACCACGCTGCTCAAGGGCGAACATGTGGACAAGGCCGAGTTTGACGCGGCAAACGAGAAAGCATCGCGCGAAGGGCGTCGCCTGGCATCGGGTGAACCGATCCTGCTTGGCATCACCAAAGCGTCGCTGCAGACCCGGTCGTTCATTTCGGCCGCCTCGTTCCAAGAGACCACACGTGTTCTGACTGAGGCATCGGTCCAGGGCAAACGCGACAAGCTGGTTGGCCTCAAGGAAAACGTCATCGTTGGTCGCCTGATCCCGGCCGGGACCGGTGGGGCCACCCAGGACGTGCGCCGCGTGGCCCAGGCCCGCGACAACAAGGTGATCGAAGAGGCCCGCGCCGAGGCCGAACAGGCCGCGATGCTTGCCGCACCGGTCGAGGACGCCGCGACTGTGTTCGGTTCGGATGTTGAGGAAGATGACCTCGGCCTGATCGACACCCCGGAAATGGGTGGCGACGAGCAGCCCTGATCTGGGTGATCCAACCTGAAAACATGCAAAAAGCCCCGCCTTTCGGTGGGGCTTTTTCTATGGGGGATGTGTCCTCTCCGGGGACTGTGCCCGCTTTCGTAAGGGGGACGGGCCGGGTGCGGTTGGCGGGCGTGAAGAGGGGCGCTGCCCCTCGCGGCGAGGCCGCTCACCCCGAGATATTTGAAACAAGGAAAAGGAGGCGCGGGGAAGGCCAATTCCGACCGGACGCGGTGGGCAGGAACCGTCGTGATTGGGCTGGCGTGCAAGGGGATGGATTGTTAAAGCGCTTCCATATTACGTTGAAACAGCGTGATGTGGAAACGATGCGCACCCTGCAAGGATGGTGGGCGTTTCCAGTTATTGCGTGATCCAACAAGAACTGGAAACGCTTTAACAGTCTGAAAAAGGATCGTGTAATGGCCCTGAGCGACAATATGAAAGGCGCGGTGTTCATGACCGCGGCGATGACCTGCTACACGCTGAACGACGTGTGTGTGAAGCTGATGCTGGACGGGATGCCGCTTGGGCAGACCGTGACACTGCGCGGGGTGATTGCGGTGGCTTTGATGTATGTCGTCGGGCGCTATCTGGGGGTCCTTCGCTTCAACCTGCCCTGGCGTGAATGGGTGTTGATCGGATTGCGCGCCGGGGCCGAAATCACTGTGACCTACTGTTTTCTGACCGCGCTTTACAACATGCCGATTGCCAATGTGACAGCGATCATACAGGCGCTGCCGCTGACGGTAGCGCTGGCGGCCTGGGCGGTTTTGGGGGAGCCGCTTGGCTGGCGGCGCCTTGTGGCCATCCTTGTGGGATTTGTCGGTGTTTTGTTGATTGTCCAGCCGGGGGGCGAGGGGTTTTCGGTCTGGTCGATTTATGCACTGGCGGCGGTGGCGCTGATCACTTTGCGTGACCTGATCGTGCGGCGGATGGATCCGGCAACCCCGTCCACGACGGTGGCGTTCCTGACCGCCATTGCCATCACTGTGGGGTTTTCCCTCCTGTCCATCGGTGAGGACTGGTCTGGGGTGGATGCGGCTTCGGCGGGCCTGTTGGTTCTTGCGGCGGGGTTCATCACGATGGGATATCTGCTGTCGGTTTTGGTGATGCGGGTGGGGGATATTGGGTTCATCGCGCCGTTTCGCTATGCGGGGTTGGTGGTGGCGCTGATCACCGGGCTGTTGATTTTTGGCGACTGGCCGGATGGGGTCACGCTGCTGGGGGCCGCGATTGTGGTGGGCACGGGATTGTTCACCCTATATCGCGAGCGTTTGGCGGCCGTCAGCTGCGCAAACGGGGGCAGGGCGGTGTGACAGCGGCCAAGTAGGGGCGTGCTGTTGACAGGGGGGGCGACTCTGTTTATACGCGGGAGCATCCAGCAAAGGGGGAGACCCCTGCGCACTTACAGGAATTGTGGGATCAAGACCGGAACTGCTTTGAAGAACCGGCCCTCTGTGAACCAACCGCGACGTTTGCCTCGGTAAGGAAACGCTCGCGGATTTTCGCTTTGTGAGGATCGTCATGATCCTGTCATGCGAAGAAGATTTAACCGCGTGGGGCCCCGGCCTTGCGTAGACGAAGTTGAGAAACGGGAAACGAGCCCTATGCCAACGATCCAACAGCTGATCCGCAAACCGCGTCAGCCCAAAGTCAAGCGTTCCAAGTCGCAGCACCTGGAATCTTGCCCCCAAAAGCGCGGCGTTTGCACCCGCGTTTACACCACGACCCCGAAAAAGCCGAACTCGGCTATGCGTAAAGTTGCGAAGGTTCGCCTGACCAACGGCTACGAGGTCATCTCCTACATCCCCGGTGAAAGCCACAACCTGCAAGAGCACTCGGTTGTTCTGATCCGTGGCGGTCGTGTGAAAGACCTTCCGGGTGTCCGTTATCACATTCTGCGTGGTGTGTTGGATACCCAAGGCGTCAAAGACCGTAAGCAACGTCGTTCGAAATACGGCGCCAAGCGTCCGAAGTAAGGAGAGTCTGATATGTCTCGTCGTCACGCCGCTGAGAAGCGCCAAGTACTGCCCGACGCCAAATATGGTGATGTAGTTCTTTCGAAATTCATGAACAACCTGATGATCGACGGCAAAAAGTCGGTTGCAGAGAAAATTGTCTACAATGCGCTGGATCGCATCGAAGACAAAGTCAAGCGCGCCCCGGTGGAGCTGTTCCACGAAGCGCTCGACAACATCAAACCCTCGGTTGAGGTTCGTTCGCGCCGCGTTGGTGGTGCAACTTACCAGGTTCCGGTTGAAGTGCGCCCCGAGCGCCGCGAAGCCCTGGCCATCCGCTGGTTGATCAAAGCGGCCCGTGCCCGCAATGAAAACACCATGGAAGAGCGCCTGGCCGGTGAACTTCTGGATGCCGTGAACTCGCGCGGTACTGCTGTTAAGAAACGCGAAGACACCCATAAAATGGCCGACGCCAACAAAGCGTTCAGCCATTACCGCTGGTAACGCCAAGGAAGGACGAACACCATGGCACGCGAATATCCGCTCGAGCTGTACCGCAACTTCGGTATCATGGCTCACATCGATGCAGGTAAAACCACCTGTTCCGAGCGTATCCTTTACTACACCGGCAAGTCCCACAACATTGGTGAGGTGCACGATGGTGCAGCCACCATGGACTGGATGGAGCAGGAGCAGGAACGCGGGATCACCATCACCTCGGCTGCGACCACCACCTTCTGGGAACGCACCGAAGACGGTGAAACCGCCGACACGCCCAAGCACCGGATGAATATCATCGACACCCCCGGCCACGTTGACTTCACCATTGAAGTTGAGCGTTCGCTGGCGGTTCTCGACGGTGCCGTCTGTGTTCTGGACGCCAACGCCGGTGTTGAACCCCAGACCGAAACCGTGTGGCGTCAGGCTGACCGCTACAAGGTTCCGCGCATGGTGTTCGTCAACAAGATGGACAAGATCGGCGCAGACTTCTTCAACTGCGTTCGCATGATCGAAGACCGCACCGGCGCCCGCGCTGTTCCGGTTGGCATTCCGATCGGTGCAGAAACCGAGCTGGAAGGCCTGATCGATCTGGTCAACATGGAAGAGTGGCTGTGGCAGGGTGAAGACCTTGGCGCATCGTGGATCAAAGCACCGATCCGTGACAGCCTGTCGGACATGGCCAACGAGTGGCGCGAGAAGATGATCGAAGCCGCCGTTGAACAAGACGACGACGCGATGGAAGCCTATCTGGAAGGCAACGAACCCGACGTGCCGACCCTGCGCAAACTGCTGCGCAAAGGCACCCTGGCGCTGGACTTCGTTCCGGTTCTGGGTGGGTCCGCCTTCAAAAACAAAGGCGTTCAGCCGCTGCTCAACGCTGTGATCGACTATCTGCCCAGCCCGCTGGACGTTGTGGATTACATGGGCTTCAAACCCGGTGACGAAACCGAAGAGCGTAACATTGCCCGTCGCGCGGACGACGACATGGCGTTCTCGGCTCTGGCGTTCAAAATCATGAACGACCCCTTCGTTGGCTCGCTGACCTTTACCCGCATCTACTCGGGTGTCCTGAACAAGGGCGACACGCTCCTGAACTCGACCAAAGGTAAGAAAGAGCGCGTTGGTCGTATGATGATGATGCACTCGAACGACCGTGAGGAAATCACCGAAGCGTTCGCAGGCGACATCATCGCGCTGGCAGGTCTGAAAGACACCACCACTGGTGACACTCTGTGTGCCGCCAACGACCCGGTGGTTCTGGAAACCATGACCTTCCCGGATCCGGTGATCGAGATCGCGGTTGAGCCGAAAACCAAGGCTGACCAAGAGAAAATGTCGCAAGGTCTGGGCCGTCTGGCCGCTGAAGACCCGTCCTTCCGCGTGGAAACTGACCTGGAATCGGGCCAGACCATCATGAAGGGCATGGGCGAACTTCACCTCGACATCCTGGTGGACCGTCTGAAGCGCGAATTCAAAGTGGAAGCCAACATCGGTGCCCCGCAGGTTGCCTATCGCGAGACCATCTCGAAAGCGATCGAGCACACCTACACCCACAAGAAACAGTCGGGTGGTTCGGGTCAGTATGCTGAAGTCAAAATGGAAATCATGCCGACTGAAGCTGGCGAAGGCTATTCGTTCGAAAGCCGCATCGTTGGTGGTGCCGTTCCGAAGGAATACATCCCGGGTGTTGAAAAAGGCATCAACTCGGTTATGGATAGCGGCCCGCTGGCCGGCTTCCCCGTGATCGACTTCAAGGTTGCCCTGGTCGACGGTAAGTTCCACGACGTGGACTCCTCGGTTCTCGCCTTCGAAATCGCTGCCCGTATGTGTATGCGTGAAGGCATGCGTTTGGCTGGCGCCAAACTGCTGGAACCGATCATGAAAGTGGAAGTGATCACGCCTGAAGAGTACACCGGTGGCATCATCGGCGACCTCACCTCGCGTCGTGGTCAGGTGTCTGGTCAAGAGCCGCGCGGCAACGCGATTGCAATCGATGCAAACGTGCCGCTGGCGAACATGTTTGGCTACATCAACACCCTGCGCTCCATGTCTTCGGGCCGTGCGCAGTTCACCATGCAGTTCTCGCATTACGATCCGGTTCCGCAGAACATCTCGGACGAAATTCAGGCGAAATACGCGTAAGCGTTTTTCCCCACACAGAAAACCGGGCGGGGGTGGCCCCGTCCGGACCAATTTAAAAGGAGGCCATCATGGCTAAGGAAAAGTTTGAACGCGGTAAACCGCACGTAAACATCGGCACCATTGGTCACGTTGACCACGGCAAGACGACACTGACCGCAGCGATCACCAAGTATTTTGGTGACTTCAAAGCCTACGACCAGATCGACGGCGCGCCGGAAGAGAAAGCCCGCGGGATCACCATTTCGACCGCTCACGTTGAGTATGAGACCGAGAACCGTCACTACGCCCACGTTGACTGCCCGGGTCACGCTGACTACGTGAAGAACATGATCACCGGCGCCGCCCAGATGGACGGTGGTATCCTGGTTGTGAACGCTGCTGACGGCCCGATGCCGCAGACCCGCGAGCACATCCTGCTGGCCCGCCAGGTTGGTGTGCCTGCTCTGGTTGTCTTCATGAACAAAGTTGACCAGGTTGACGACGAAGAGCTGCTTGAGCTGGTTGAAATGGAAGTTCGTGAACTGATGAACGAATACGACTTCCCGGGCGACGACATGCCGATCATCGCGGGTTCCGCGCTGGCCGCCATGGAAGGCCGTGACAACGCAATCGGTGAAGACAAGATCCGTGAGCTGATGGCCGCTGTTGACGAATACATCCCGACCCCGGATCGCCCGGTTGACGGTGACTTCCTGCTGCCGATCGAAGACGTGTTCTCGATCTCGGGCCGTGGTACCGTTGTGACCGGTCGTGTGGAACGTGGCGTGATCAACGTTGGCGACTCGATCGAAATCGTTGGCCTGAAAGACACCCAGACCACAACCTGTACCGGTGTTGAAATGTTCCGCAAACTGCTGGATCGCGGTGAAGCTGGTGACAACGTTGGCGTTCTGCTGCGCGGTATCGACCGTGAGAAAGTTGAGCGTGGTCAGGTTCTGTGTAAGCCGGGTTCGGTTAACCCGCACACCAAGTTCGAAGCTGAGGTCTACATCCTGACCAAAGAAGAAGGCGGCCGTCACACCCCGTTCTTCGCGAACTACCGTCCGCAATTCTACTTCCGCACCACCGACGTGACCGGCACCGTTCAGCTGCCGGAAGGCACCGAAATGGTGATGCCGGGCGACAACCTGAAGTTCAACGTTGAACTGATCGCCCCGATCGCAATGGAAGAAAAACTGCGCTTCGCCATCCGCGAAGGCGGCCGCACCGTTGGTTCCGGCGTTGTGTCGAAAATCGTTGAGTAAGATTAAATTTCCTCGGGAAATTTGATCTGGGCGACAGGTGAACTGACGACGTCAAATCGCCGAAAGCCAATCAACAGATAAGTGGAAAGGGCGCCCCCTGGGGCGCCCTTTTCGCGTTGAGCACAACGGGTAGGGCATTACAGAAGGGCCACCCCTGCCCCCGAGGGTAGGGCGTGGCCCGTGCTGCGCATGTGTCCGATCGCCGCAAATGTGGAGGAAACCAGTCAAACACCTATTGCTTTTAGAGAGACCCTATTGTCGCTGGAGGCTCTCCATAAGCTTTGCTATTACGCAATTAGGTCAAATCCACCTTTACTTCTTGCCAAACCCACTTTTGTTTTTGGTGCCATCTACTGGCTTATAAGATTGGCCGGGTTTGGGGGTTGGAGGAAGGGGCTTTCCCTTTACGGTAGTGCGTTCTTGGCCAGTTTTACCTCCGCGTGGACCAACTATTTCTACCTGCCCAGATCCAGGGGCAATTTCGCCCGGTTTGTAAGTTTTGCTCATCGTCTATACCTTGATTGTTAAAAGCAATAATTAGTTATAACTTTTAGCGTTCAGTTCAAGGGGGTGAAACAACTTTATGGTGTGTTTCTTAAGGTGGGGCCTTAGTGAATACCACAAGTTAGTTAATAATTGGAGGTATGTTGGAGATGTGGGGACTCCGCTCGGTCGGGCCTGAAAATGTCCACTGGAAGTTTCCTTTTTTCGCGGCTTTTCTTCTTGCCACAGGCCCCATTCCCCCGTATATCGCGCGGGTTCGCATTGTGAATTTGCAATGGGGAAGATTCGGTTTTGCCTGATGGCCAATCTGGAACGACCTTAAATTCACATTGGGTTCGACGAGGGCAGGGGGAATGAGCCACCTGTCGTCCTATCAACTCCTAGCCTGAAAGGGCGAATGCTATGCAAGGCCAAAACATTCGTATCCGTCTGAAGGCGTTTGACTATCGCGTGCTGGATGCCTCCACGCAAGAGATCGTCAACACCGCCAAACGGACTGGTGCACAGGTTCGCGGGCCCATCCCGCTGCCGAACAAGATTGAGAAATTCACGGTTCTCCGTGGTCCTCACATCGACAAGAAATCCCGCGATCAGTTCGAGATCCGTACGCACAAGCGTCTGCTCGACATCGTTGACCCGACCCCGCAGACCGTGGACGCGCTGATGAAGCTCGACCTGGCTGCTGGCGTTGACGTCCAGATTTCGGTTTAAGGAGGGTATCTAAGATGCGCTCTGGTGTAATCGCTAAAAAGGTTGGCATGACCCGCCTTTTCATGGAAGACGGCAAACAGATCCCTGTGACCGTTCTTCAACTGGACAATCTGCAAGTTGTTGCTCAGCGCACCATCGAAACTGACGGCTATACCGCCGTTCAGCTGGGTGCCGGGGAAGCAAAAGCAAAACGCACCTCCAAGCCGATGCGCGGTGTCTATGCCAAAGCTGGCGTGGCCCCCAAGCGCAAGCTGGTGGAATTCCGCGTTCCCGCCGAAAACCTGATCGAAGTGGGCGCCGAAATCTCGGCTGAGCACTTTGTCGAAGGTCAGAAAGTGGACGTGGCAGGCACTTCGATCGGTAAAGGTTTTGCCGGTGCCATGAAGCGTCACAACTTTGGTGGTCTGCGCGCCACCCACGGTGTGTCGATCAGCCACCGTTCGCACGGTTCGACCGGTCAGTGTCAAGACCCGGGCCGCGTGTTCAAAGGCAAGAAAATGGCCGGCCACATGGGTGCCGTCCGTGTGACCACGCAAAACCTCGAGGTTGTGAAAACCGATGCCGACCGTGGCCTCGTTTTCATCAAGGGCGCTGTGCCCGGCTCGAAAGGTGGCTGGGTCACCGTGAAAGACGCCGTGAAAAAGAAGCTGCCCGAGAACGTTCCGTTCCCGGCTGCTCTGAAAACTGCTGCAACCGAAGCTCCCGCCGAGGAAGCTCCTGCGGAAGGTGGTGAAGCATGAAACTTGACGTGATCAAACTCGATGGCGGCAAAGCCGGTTCGGTTGAACTGGACGAAGCCCTCTTTGGTCTGGAGCCGCGTGCGGACATCCTGCACCGTGTGGTTCGCTGGCAGCGCAACAATGCGCAGCAGGGCACCCACAAGGTGAAGACCCGTTCGGAAACCTCCTACTCGACCAAGAAGATCTATCGCCAAAAAGGCACCGGCGGCGCCCGCCACGGTGACCGTAACGCGCCGATCTTCCGCAAAGGTGGTATCTACAAAGGTCCGACGCCGCGTTCGCACGGCCACGACCTGCCGAAGAAATTCCGCAAGCTGGGTCTGAAGCACGCCCTGTCCGCCAAGCTGAAAGCTGGTGAACTGGTTGTGATCGACGAAGCCACTTCGGAAGGCAAGACCGCCGCCCTGGCCAAACAGGTCAAGGACCTGGGCTGGAAACGTGCTCTGGTGATCGACGGTGCCGAGGTAAACGAGAACTTTGCACGCGCTGCGAAGAACATCGAAGGCCTGGACATCCTGCCGACCATTGGCGCCAACGTCTATGACATCCTGAAGCGTGACACCCTGGTGATCACCAAAGCAGGTGTCGAAGCTCTGGAGGCTCGCCTGAAATGACCGCTAAAGCAGAACTCTACGACGTGATCCGCAAGCCGATCATCACCGAGAAAGCAACGCTGGCATCGGAAAACGGTGCTTATGTTTTCGAAGTGGCAATCGACGCGAACAAACCGTCGATCAAAGAAGCCGTTGAAACCCTGTTCGACGTGAAGGTGAAAGCCGTGAACACGACGATCACCAAGGGTAAAGTCAAACGCTTCCGCGGTCAGATCGGTAAGCGTAAAGACGTCAAGAAAGCCTATGTGACCCTCGAAGAGGGCAACGCAATCGACGTATCCACCGGTCTCTGATCCGGCGGCCGATTGTAGGCTCATGAACTGAAAAAGCCCCTCGCGATTGCGGGGGGCTTTTTTGTTGGTCGACTAGCGGATCGTGAGGACGGAGAGTTATTGTGGTTGAAACGACTTGCGCTTGCCGAAATCCCTCCTAAGTTGAGTGAGAATGCAGACTATTGGAGATTTCAGTTGCGTAAAACGGGGCACTATAGGCGAGCCGCTCATGTTCGTGGTGACGAGATGACTTTGGAACAGGCACTGGGTCAATGTAATGACGGTTATCCAGAGGAAGGGCATCCAATATTTCCGTATACGGAAGAGTTGGACTGTGTGGTGGCGTCTCATGCAGTGGTTCATGGGAGGCAGTAGCTTCACCTCGCTGTGTTCGAAGAGGGAGCTGGTGCCGCGGTGGTGGAAACGCTTGCGAACGTTAGGGTTGGGGAGGAGCCTGCACCTGAACAAAAGGAATTTATCCGCTCCCAGCTGTTCTTGATTTGTTCTGGGGATGATATTATCTTCTCAACACACAATGCTCCTCTGAGAGACAGTCGCGCAAATGTCCTCGTGAATAACCTTATCCAGAGGTTTTCTGGTAATGATGATGATCCAGTGTACCTTTTGGAGGCCGCGCTTGATGAAGACAAGTATCGACAAATAATGGATCAGGGGATTGGCGAAATTGACCTTGGCTTGAGTGGCTTCCAACAAACTTTGGAGCATGCACTCAATGGTGGGGCAATCGAGCAAACTGGATTGATGGGGGTTATTGCTTCACTTTGGCAAAGAGATCTGACTGATGAAGATCGTGAAGCCGCAACAAAAGTTGCGGGACGTTTCGTTCTGCGGCCGGGGTTTGATTGGAAGGATGTTCACGTAAAGAGGATGATGACCGATATGGCTATGAATCTGCTCGAAGAAGGGATCGATGATGGATTTGCGATTGTCACAAAAAATGGGCTTCGCGTAACTCAAAATTCGGTGCGGTTGAAAGATGATTTTAAGGTTGATGGAAATCGGCAAGTCGTAAGTAGTTCTCAAATGTTTGATGGTCTCCACAGTGCCATGGATCAGTTCCAACATTTGGGCGTGCTTGACGATGAAATACTGATTGAGCCCAATGAACATTGATCGAAAGAAAATTCCTTTTCTTGTGACGGTTTTGGTATTGCCTTCGGTAGCGGTCTATTTGGGGGCAGGAGAAGCTTTGCGTGTTTCTGAGAAACCCTCCGAGTACATTGGTTTAATTTTCTCGATTTTGGCTGCGTCTCTGTTTGCAACAGTCTCCATTCTTGGTGATCCTAGTAATCTAATCCGGGGGGGATGGCGCACGGCGTGGGAGCAAGCGAAAGATGTTCAGTTTCGCTTGATGAGGCTGACCTATCTTTTTGTTCTGTACATGTTTGTGCTTGTTTTGCTTGTTGTCTCTGAAGTGATTGAGGCGAAATGCCTCGTGAGCTTCTATTGGGTGCATGGGCTATTCGCTTGGTTTTCGATAGCCGCTTTTTTGTTATCTATTTGGCTTCCATTCGAAGTTAAGAATATTCAAGTTTCCCGCCTTGAGCAGGAGATAGAAAACAGGAAGTCCTCTAGTTCGAAAGGGAATGGAGCTAACGGCTGATCGCAATTGCATGCGGATGTAACTTGATAATCACCTCCCCTATAGACACCTCCCCCCATCCCTGATACTGCACACCAGTCGAGAGGCCACAGATTCGTTCTGCGGCCTTTTGATATTTGGAATTCGGGGACCTCGTGGTGCGGTGTAAGCCAGATCAAAAGGGCCCTTTAACCTGGTCACCTGTTCAGCCAATGGCGTTCAGGGGGCTTTACCTACCAGGTGGTGACCTCGGGCAAACTCGGGGCATCGCCAAGCTAACGGAAGACAGAAAGCATGGCACTTAAGTCGTACAAACCGACGACGCCGGGCCAGCGTGGGCTGGTTCTGATCGACCGTTCGGAGCTGTGGAAAGGTCGTCCGGTCAAATCCCTTACCGAGGGTTTGACCAAGTCGGGCGGCCGGAACAACACCGGACGGATCACCTCTCGCCGCCGTGGTGGCGGGGCAAAGCGTCTCTATCGTATCGTTGATTTCAAGCGCAACAAGTTTGACATCGCCGCCACTGTTGAGCGGATCGAATACGACCCCAACCGCACCGCATTCATCGCCCTCGTGAAATACGAAGACGGTGAGCAAGCGTATATCCTGGCCCCGCAGCGTCTGGCTGTTGGCGATCAGATCATCGCAAGCGCAAAAGCCGACATCAAGCCGGGCAACGCAATGCCGTTCTCGGGTATGCCGATCGGCACCATCATCCACAACATCGAGATGAAACCGGGCAAAGGCGGCCAGATCGCCCGCGCAGCCGGCACCTACGCTCAGTTTGTTGGTCGTGACGGTGGCTACGCTCAGATCCGCCTGTCGTCGGGCGAACTGCGTCTTGTGCGTCAGGAATGCATGGCCACCGTTGGTGCCGTGTCGAACCCCGACAACTCGAACCAGAACTACGGTAAAGCCGGTCGTATGCGCCACAAAGGCATCCGCCCGTCGGTTCGTGGTGTTGTTATGAACCCGGTTGATCACCCCCATGGTGGTGGTGAAGGTCGCACCTCGGGTGGTCGTCACCCGGTTACCCCCTGGGGTAAGCCGACCAAGGGTGCGCGCACTCGCAACAAGAACAAGGCGTCGTCGAAGCTCATCATCCGCTCGCGTCACGCCAAGAAGAAGGGTCGTTAAGATATGGCACGTTCTGTCTGGAAAGGCCCTTTTGTTGACGCTTACGTCCTCAAAAAAGCCGAAAAAACCCGTGAATCGGGTAAAAACGAGGTCATCAAGATCTGGTCGCGTCGTTCGACCATTCTGCCCCAGTTCGTGGGTCTGACCTTTGGCGTCTACAACGGTCAAAAGCACGTTCCCGTGTCGGTGACCGAAGAAATGATCGGCCAGAAGTTCGGTGAATATTCGCCGACCCGTACCTATTACGGTCACGCGGCTGACAAGAAAGCGAAGAGGAAGTAAGCCATGGGTAAGGATAAAAATCCCCGCCGCGTGGCCGCCAACGAAGCTATGGCCAAAACCCGTATGCTTCGGACGTCCCCGCAGAAACTGAACCTGGTTGCTGGCATGATCCGCGGCAAGAAGGTTGATCGCGCTCTGACCGATCTGACCTTCTCGAACAAGCGTATCGCCCAAGACGTGAAGAAATGCCTTCAGTCGGCCATCGCCAATGCTGAAAACAACCACAACCTGGACGTCGATGAACTGATCGTCGCCGAGGCCTATGTGGGCAAGAACCTGACCATGAAACGCGGTCGTCCGCGCGCCCGTGGTCGTTTCGGCAAAATCATCAAACCGTTCTCGGAACTCACCATCAAGGTGCGTCAAGTTGAGGAGCAAGCCTAATGGGTCAGAAGGTAAATCCGATTGGCATGCGTCTTCAGGTCAACCGCACCTGGGACAGCCGCTGGTATGCAGACACGAAAGATTACGGGGATCTTCTTCTGGAAGACCTGAAAATTCGTGACTTCATCAAGACCGAATGCAAGCAGGCCGGTATCGCTCGTGTGATCATCGAACGTCCGCACAAAAAGTGCCGCGTGACGATCCACACCGCCCGTCCGGGTGTCATCATTGGTAAAAAAGGCGCAGACATCGAAACCCTGCGCAAGAAAATCGCCAAGATGACCGACAGCGAACTGCACCTCAACATCGTTGAAGTGCGCAAGCCCGAGCTGGACGCCGCCCTCGTGTCGGAATCGATCGCTCAGCAGCTGGAGCGTCGTGTGTCGTTCCGTCGTGCCATGAAACGTGGCGTGCAGAACGCCATGCGCATGGGTGCCCTGGGCATTCGTGTAAACGTTGCTGGCCGTCTGGGTGGTGCTGAGATTGCACGTACCGAATGGTACCGCGAAGGTCGTGTGCCGCTGCACACCCTGCGCGCCGACATCGACTACGCACATGCAGAAGCAATGACGCCTTACGGCATCATCGGTATCAAAACCTGGATCTTCAAAGGCGAAATCATGGAGCACGATCCGTCGGCTCGTGATCGTCGTCAGGCAGAGCTTCAGGAAGGTCCCGCGCCCCGTGGCGCCGGCGGCCGTCGCTAAGGAGATCTGAAAGATGCTTCAACCAAAGCGTACTAAATTCCGCAAGATGCACAAAGGCCGGATCAAAGGCCAGGCAAAAGGTGGTTCCGATCTGAACTTCGGTTCGTATGGCCTGAAGGCCCTGCAGCCCGAGCGTGTGACTGCACGCCAGATCGAAGCCGCACGTCGTGCCATGACGCGTCACATGAAACGTCAGGGCCGTGTTTGGATCCGTATCTTCCCGGACACCCCGGTAACCGCCAAGCCCATCGAAGTTCGTATGGGTAAAGGTAAAGGCTCCGTGGACCGCTGGACCTGCAAAGTGAAGCCGGGCCGCGTGATGTTCGAAATCGACGGTGTGTCGGATGAAGTGGCCCGCGAAGCCCTGCGCCTCGCTGCCATGAAACTGCCGATCAAATCGCGCGTCGTGCAACGCGAAGACTGGTAATTTTCGCATCCGCGAAAATCACTGCGCTAACAAAAAAGCCCCCGTCGAGATATCGGCGGGGGTTTTTGTTAGCGCCAGTGGCCGTAGAACTTCAACTTCTTGCGGATGCCTTCTGGTTCAAGATGGCGATACTTCCCTCGGGAAAAGTGCCCTCCGTCCAATGCCAGCCCTGCTTTGATTAACTCGGCCCCAATGTCCGTTCGATCCGAAAGATAGCAGGTTCCCACTAGCCGATCATAGCTAGTTTCTCCTGTGAGCTCGACGTCAATGGTTTGTCCCTTGCAAATCTTGACCATTTCCCATTTGGCTTTCTTTCCCCAAGGCTGATCGAGTTCTGGCGCATCAATTCCAGCAAGCCGCACCTTGATCTTAGAAACAACAATCGTGTCCCCATCAATCACCCACGCCTTCCCACGAAGTCTCTTTGATGAAGGAATTTCTGGAGGCGGGTCATGTTCAACCCCTTTGGTGTGATGACGTATAGCTTTAGGAGATGGCTTTTGCAGGGGATGAACATTTGGAGCTTCGAAACTACTGCCGTTAGGCGTAGGTGCAGAAGAAGTGCCAGAGGTATTTCGGCCCCTGACATCCAACTTGCCCCGTTTGTGAGAGCCAAAGCTGCTAAAAGTTAAAAAGAGTGCGGCAACCAAAAGGGCGAATAGGATTAATACTACCATTTGCAGTGCCTAGTCTGAAATTGCCCAGACATCTTAGCAACTCTACCTATTGGCGCAAGTGGGGGGGAGCGGGTACGTAGCTCCCGATGTAGCCCCTACCGCAGCAGCTGGTCCATCAATCCAATCACCTCCAGCACTTGGAACGTGGTTGGATCGGCGCGGTAGATCAGCTCGCCCACACGGTAATAGCTGTGGTGTCGATCGAGGCGATAGCGGTCATAGTCGTCGAAAACGGAATACTCATAATCGTCCAGCCGGTCCCCGACCTTGGGTTTCGCCAAACCGGGCGGCACGCAGGGCGGGTTCTTTTTGGCAAGCCCCGGCGGGCACCCCCCAGCACCATACCCTTTCGCCTTGCCATGCCCCTTGCCATTTCCGGCAAGCGAAGCGGTGGCCATAAGGGGGAGCAGAGCAAGGATCAGGGCGGCTTTAAGGGGGGCTTTCATGGTCATTCCCGTCATGCAGAGTGGTTGAACGCGTGTTTGCTGATGCGTTTGTTGACCACGATGCTATCCACGCCACCAGTGTTATCCAATATCAGCGGGGGCCAGCGCGGCAACTTGCCGGTTTCTGCGCCCGAAAAGCAAAACCGCGCCGAGTGGGCGCGGTTTGGTGTCGTTCAATGGGCGAGGCGCGGAGCCTCACTCGCCCCACTTGTAATTAAAGCTCACCGACAGGCGTTCTTCTTCGCCGGTGTTTTGCATCACCTCATGTCTGAGCCAGCTTTCCCACAGGAGAATGTCCCCCTCGGCGGGGCGTTTGGTGATGAAGCTCTGCAGCTCTTCCCGTGCGTTTTTGCGGCGCGGGGGGGCGGCCATCATGCGCGCGTGGCGCGGGTCTTCGTAACGCAGCGCGCCGGCGCCTTCGGGCAGCGCCAGATAGGTGGTGCCGGAAATCACCGAATGCGGGTGGATATGGGCGGAGTGATAGCCACCCGGCGGCAGGATATTGATCCAGATGTCCTCCAGCACCAATTCGCGCTCATCCAGATTGAACTCCAGATCCTCGGCAAAACCGGCGACGTGTTTATCAAGGCTGTCGACCAGATCCTTGAAGATCGGAAACCGCCAGGGCAGGTCGGTCAGCGAGGCGTAAGAGGTGTAGCCGGGATAGCCCTCGGCTTCACACCATTCCTGCCCCGCCTCGTCATCCTCGGCGATGGAATAGCAGCTGTCATAAAGCTCATCCTGGTCAATGGCAGGGCCATGTTCGGACAGTTGAGCGTGGTAAAGGCGGGTCACGAAGAGAGAGGATATATTGGCCATGGCCCCTCATACTGAACCCGGCCAGGACTGGCGAGAGATTTTTGTGTGCTGACCGGGCGACGATTTGGCGCAAAGGGGGCCGGGTGGTTGGTCTGGTGAGGGCGGGTGCGGCCCGATACATTAGGTCTGTTGCTGTGATGTAGGAGGTGCGGATGAGGTCTGAGGCATTGAACGGAAAGCAGGTCGCAGGCCTTGCGACTATCATCGGGCTTGTGCTTCTTGCGCTTTGGGTCGCGCCCAGGAACACCACCACACCCGGACTGGAAATCGCCCTGTTGCAGGGTGGGGAAGAGGTGGAGCTTGTGCCACGAAGCCCCGGATCCTCGGTGATGCGGGGGCATTTGGCGCGGCAGCAGTTTCATGTCGCTGTCACCGATCCGGCGCAGGTGTTCGGGGCGGAGGACCCGTATCTTTATATCATGATGTTCCGTGCGCCCGGGTTTGTGATGGAGACACGGCAAGGCCTGCGGGTGGGGCGCAACAACAGTAGGGTTGCAGAGGCAAGCGAGGATCTGCTGAAGGTTCAAACGCTTGGAACCTTTTTCCTGCCTGGGCATGCGGCGGCAGATTATCCCACCGGGGATGAATGGCTGATCGAGGCCGCCCCGGATTGTTATGAATTGCCGGATGGTAGCCGGGACGGCATCTCGTTCTATGCTGCTTTCGGTGAGCGGTTCCGGTCCCATGGCAATTATGCCTATTCCAAACCCGTGTCCTACCTTCTCTTTTGCGAAAACAATCTGCTCTACGGTCAAAAGCTGTTGCCGCAGGGCAGTTGGATGCTGCTTGTGGGGCGCGGCGATGGGGAGGCGGACATGATAGAGGTCGTGTTCGAGGGGTAAGGTCGGCTGCGGGGGCAGGAAAGTGGTATTGGAAGGGTAGGGCGAGGGAGAGTAGGTTTTCGTGATTGCGTGTGCGTTGTTTTCCGCGGCATCTTCTGGCTGAGGCCAAACTAAAGCTGGCTGCCGAATGCGAAAACCCGATCGAAGTGCAGATCTGGATCGACTACGGAACGTGCGCGTAAATTCACAAACTTTTCCTTGCCCCCATCCCCTATCCCCCCTATAGAGGCGCATCGCGCGGATTCCGGTCACGGGATTCGTGTGTATTGAATATTCACCCACCAGGTTAAGGGTTACCTGTCGACATAAGGACAGCGCTCTCTGGTGCAAGGAAAGGACAAGGCGAAATGAACGCCAAGGAACTTCGTGAGAAGTCGCCGGAAGAGCTGCGTGCCGCTCTGGCTGACCTGAAGAAAGAAGCCTTCAACCTGCGTTTTCAGCAGGCCACCGGCGCCCTCGAAAACACCGCTCAGATGCGCAAGGCACGCCGCAACGCGGCCCGTGTTAAAACCATTCTGACCGAAAAAGCTGCAGCTGCGGCTGAATAAGAGGAGCTGAGAGCATGCCCAAACGTATCCTGCAAGGTGTCGTCACCAGCGCCGCCAACGAACAGACCGTCACCGTTTCGGTGGAACGTCGTTTCAAGCACCCGCTGCTGCACAAGACCGTTCGTAAGTCGAAGAAATATCGCGCTCACGACGAAAAGAATGCCTATAAGGCTGGCGACATCGTCCGCATCATCGAATGCGCGCCGAAGTCGAAAACCAAGCGTTGGGAAGTTTTGGAAGGCTAAGCTATCTGCTTACCTTCCCGGACGACTTAACAAGTCGAAACCCTGGGGGTTCCGCCATGCATCGGCGCCCCAAAGGTCGGGAGAAACCACATGATCCAGATGCAAACCAATCTGGATGTAGCTGACAACAGCGGCGCACGTCGCGTTCAGTGCATCAAGGTTCTGGGTGGTTCCAAGCGTAAATACGCATCCGTTGGCGACATCATTGTTGTCTCGGTTAAGGAAGCCATCCCGCGCGGTCGCGTGAAAAAAGGGGACGTCCGCAAGGCCGTCGTCGTACGCACCGCCAAAGAGGTCCGTCGTGAAGACGGCACCGCCATCCGCTTCGACCGCAATGCGGCCGTTATTCTGAACAACAACAACGAGCCCGTTGGCACCCGTATCTTCGGACCGGTTGTTCGCGAACTGCGCGCGAAGAACTTCATGAAGATCATCTCGCTGGCTCCGGAGGTGCTGTAAGATGGCTGCTAAGCTGAAAAAAGGCGACAAGGTTGTCGTTCTGGCCGGCAAGGACAAGGGCAAGCAGGGCGAAATCGCTTCTGTTGACCCGAAGGCTGGCAAAGCCGTTGTTGACGGCGTGAACATGGCCATCCGCCACACCCGCCAGTCGCAAACTTCGCAAGGTGGTCGCATCCCGAAAGCGATGCCGATCGACCTGTCGAACCTGGCAATTCTTGACAAGAACGGCAAAGCGACCCGTGTTGGCTTCCGCGAGGAAGACGGCAAGAAAGTGCGTTTCGCCAAGTCGACCGGGGAGGCAATCTGATGGCTGACTATACCCCTCGTCTGAAAGCTGCCTACAAGGACAGCATCCGTGCCGCTCTGAAAGAAGAGTTCGGCTACAAGAACGACATGCAGATCCCCAAGCTGGACAAAATCGTTCTGAACATCGGTTGCGGTGCTGAGGCTGTAAAAGACTCGAAAAAAGCCAAGTCGGCCGTGGCTGATCTGACCCAAATCGCCGGTCAGCAGGCTGTGACGACCAAAGCCAAGAAATCCATCGCTGGTTTCCGTGTTCGTGAGGACATGCCGCTGGGTGCGAAAGTGACCCTGCGCGGTGACCGGATGTATGAATTCCTGGACCGTCTGATCACCATCGCGATGCCCCGTATCCGTGACTTCCGCGGCGTTTCGGGCAAATCGTTCGACGGTCGCGGCAACTATGCCACCGGCCTGAAAGAACACATCGTGTTCCCGGAAATCGACTTTGATAAAGTGGATGAAACCTGGGGCATGGACATCGTGATTGCCACCACCGCGAACACCGACGCGGAAGCAAAGAGCCTGTTGAAGCACTTCAACATGCCCTTCAACAGCTGATCCGCGGGAAGGAAAAGACATGGCTAAAAAAGCAATGATCGAACGCGAGAAGAAGCGTCAGGCGCTGGTGGAGAAATATGCCGCCAAACGTGCTGCGCTGAAAGAGATCGCAAACGATGAATCGAAGCCGATGGAAGAGCGTTTCAAAGCGCGTCTGAAACTGGCCAAACTGCCGCGCAACTCGTCGGCCACCCGCTTGCACAACCGTTGCCAGCTGACCGGCCGTCCGCACGCTTACTATCGTAAGCTGAAAGTATCGCGGATCGCACTGCGGGAACTGGGCTCGAACGGCCAGATCCCCGGTCTGGTGAAATCGAGCTGGTAAGGGAGAGAAGATATGAACGATCCTATCGGCGATATGCTCACCCGTATCCGCAACGCTCAACTGCGTGGCAAGTCCACCGTTTCGACCCCGGCGTCGAAACTGCGCGGCTGGGTTCTGGATGTGCTTTCTGACGAAGGCTACATCCGCGGCTATGAGGCTGGCACTGATGTCAACGGTCACCCGACCCTTGAAATCAGCCTGAAATATTTTGATGGCACCCCGGTTATCCGCGAACTGAAACGGGTTTCGAAACCCGGTCGTCGCGTATACATGGGCGTGAAAGACATCCCGCAAGTCCGTCAGGGCCTGGGTGTGTCGATCGTGTCCACTCCGAAAGGTGTGATGTCGGACGCAAGCGCACGCGCAGCCAATGTTGGCGGCGAAGTGCTCTGCACCGTATTCTAAGGAGGTCTGGAATGTCTCGTATTGGTAAAAAACCGGTCGAGCTGCCCGCAGGCGTGACCGCCAGCGTGTCGGGTCAGACCGTTGAAGTGAAGGGCCCGAAAGGCACCCGCAGCTTCACCGCCACTGATGATGTGACCATCACTGTTGAAGACAACGCCGTTTCGGTTGAGCCGCGCGGCTCGTCCAAACGTGCTCGTCAGCAATGGGGTATGTCGCGCACCATGGTTCAGAATATGGTGACCGGCGTGACCGAAGGCTTCAAGAAAGAGCTGGAAATCAACGGTGTTGGTTATCGTGCTCAGATGCAGGGCAACACCCTGAAACTGAACCTCGGCTACTCGCATGACGTTGAATTCGAAGCTCCGGAGGGCGTCACCGTGACCGCTCCGAAGCAGACGGTAATCATCGTTGAGGGCATTGACCAACAACTCGTCGGCCAGACCGCGGCAAACATCCGCGAATGGCGTAAGCCGGAGCCCTACAAAGGCAAAGGCATCAAATACAAAGACGAGTTCATCTTCCGCAAGGAAGGTAAGAAGAAGTAAGGACCAGACAGATGGCAAACAGCAAACGGACCCTGTTCCTCAAGCGCCGCCTGCGCGTCCGGAACAAACTTCGCAAGCACAATGTTGGCAAGCTGCGCCTGTCGGTGCACCGCTCCAACAAAAACATCTCGGTGCAGATCATCGACGACGCTCAGGGCAAAACCCTGGCCGCCGCATCCTCGATGGAAAAAGACCTGGGTGTTTTCGGCAAGAACAACGTGGAAGCCGCTGCCAAAGTGGGCGCCGCCATTGCCGAACGTGCGAAAAAAGCTGGCGTCGAAGAATGCTACTTCGACCGCGGTGGCTTCCTGTTCCACGGCAAAGTGAAGGCCCTGGCCGACGCTGCGCGTGAAGGTGGCCTGAAGTTCTAAGACTTGTGGAGGGCATCGGGTTTCCCGGTGCCCCCCCGATGATCCGGGGGCGATTGGTTCGCTGATTACCCACCAGGATTGAATTTTACGGCGTCCTAAACGCCACTCAGAAAGGAATGCCAAATGGCAGAACGTGAAAATCGCCGTGGCCGTGGCCGCCGCGAAGAAGAAGCACCGGAATTTGCTGATCGCCTTGTCGCGATCAACCGCGTGTCGAAAACCGTAAAAGGTGGTAAGCGCTTTGGCTTCGCCGCTCTCGTGGTTGTTGGCGACCAAAAAGGCCGCGTTGGCTTCGGTAAAGGTAAAGCGAAAGAAGTGCCCGAAGCCATCCGCAAAGCCACCGAGCAAGCCAAGCGCCAAATGATCCGCGTGCCGCTGCGCGAAGGCCGCACCCTGCACCACGACATCGAAGGTCGTCACGGTGCCGGCAAGGTGATCATGCGCACCGCCCCGGAAGGTACCGGTATTATTGCTGGTGGTCCGATGCGTGCCGTGTTCGAAATGCTGGGCATCAAGGACGTTGTGTCGAAGTCGATCGGCTCGCAGAACCCCTACAACATGATCCGTGCAACCATTGACGGCCTGCAAAAAGAAGCAAGCCCGCGTCAAATCGCACAGCGTCGTGGTAAAAAAGTGGCTGACATCCTGGGCAACAAAGACGCTGCCCCGGCCGAAGCTGCTGACGCGTAAGGAGATCTGACCAATGGCTAAAACCATCGTTGTAAAACAGATCGGTAGCCCGATCCGTCGCCCCTCGAAACAGCGCCAGACGCTGATCGGCCTGGGCCTCAACAAAATGCACAAAACCCGCGAACTCGAAGACACCCCTGCCGTACGCGGCATGGTGAACTCGATCCCGCACATGGTGAAGATCATCGAAGAGAAAGAGTAACCCTCTTTTCCTTTGAGAGCTTTGAGCACCCCGGTCAGAAATGGCCGGGGTGTTTTTTGTTACGTATCTTGTTGAAGTTTCAGACCCGGACTTGGCAGAAAAATACGATCGGATACTTTTGGCGAGTTTCTCAAGATATTGGTTTACACGTTCTGAGAATTGATCTTAGTTTTACCTATCTAAGGGGTGACACACTAAAGCCGGGAGTGTGTCATGACGACAGAACCACCTACCTCAATCATGGATAAGACGTTGCAGCTCATCGCGAATGCAGAGCTGACATTTGGTATCGCAAGCGGAAACGGGGGTGGGGCATTCTTGCTGGCGCTTGTTGTCGTAGTATTTCTATTTCGCCCGCCAACGACACTCCAAAACCTGTCCCGTATCGTTCGGGCGTGGCGCACGCGTGACTAACGCGATCAACTGGATAGACCCAATCCGCGGTTTAGGCGGTCTGCCATCTCGGGAGAGGCCCGGGCGCTGCCCTTTACTCTCCGCTGTGACACATTCCTGAACAATACCCCAACTCCACGACCCATGCATTCCCTGCAACCCGGGGCTTCGCAGATGCGATTGGTTATCTAACATGTTCAGCCTTATGACGGGCGCAACAGACAACTTCTTTAGGGACTCACCGATATGGCCGTGATCACCGCACCTGTTGGCCTCGTTGCCGTTCTCTTCGCCACCGTCGCCGTGGCTGTGAAAAAATTCCTCGCGTCGGAACCGACCCCGACCTGGACCGAATACATGCACAAGTGCAACTGCGAGAAGTGATCTCGCGCGACATTTGACCTGCTTCTGATGACCCGGCTTTATGCCGGGTTTTTCTTTCTCAGGAACCCACAAAGGGTTTCGAGATTATATTGGAACGAGGCACAGATATGAAACAACCGAGGCGTATAAGACCTGAGGACGTTTCCAGATAAAACTGGGAATCAACTAAACTTGCAATGATCTAATCAGGGCGTAGTCGCAGGCGTAGTTCTTCTCAATAAGTTGCCTGAGCTCTTTACTTTCAAAGGCTTTTGCCCCCGGTGCTTGACCCGTGTTGCGAAACAGCTGTGCCAGGTCGCCTGCGCGCATGTCCACCTGGCTGGATTGCAGATTTGAATACTCCGTTCGGTTCCGCGGTCTGGAAAAATACCTCTCCGCGAGTTCGGCCCCCAGTAGATCCTGCATTTTGGGCAATAGCCCCCCCATCTCGATCGCATGGTCATAGGGCAGATCAAGAAGTCGGCTGGCCTGAGGGCGGACATGTTTGTCGCGCTGGGAAAAGGGGGGAATGCAATACCGGGTTACAAAATCGCGAAAACTCGTGTCATCGGGATGTTGCCCGGTGGCGCTCTGATAACGTTGAAAAATATCCTCATGCCCCTTGCGGGCCACGAATTTGTTCAAATAGGCCGACACCAGTCGTCCATAAGGGTCGCGATAAACAAACAGGCGGGTGTGACACTGATCGAGCTGTCTGCGGGTTTTGATCCGGTGGTATTTGTTCATGAAACGCATTGGACGCAGACCAGTCTCAACGAAATCGGCCCGCCTTGAAGTCTCACAGATCAGCGTTTTGAAAGCCGTGCAGGCATTTTTGCGAATGTAAGCATAGGCAAACCGCTTACCATTTGCCTCAAACCAATAATGTTCAACCCTGTTCAGTTGAAACCAGTACGGTAGAGAAATGGCTGGGTGGTGCATGTTCATTCTTTCTTAGCTCTCTGATCGAGGTTCCCTTCTGTATCCTCCGCATGCCGCTTTGTCAGCATCTATGCTTGCTGGTGGACGCCAGAAAGGCGTGGAAGAAGGTTGCAGTGCAAAGCGACTTGTTCTATACGCGCCCGGTGGCCCTGAATGGGTCCAGAATCAAAACCAAGAAACGCCGTGTTTGGCCCCTTTACGCTTCGTGGGTCAGTTCCGGCAAAGGAGAAGCGACATGAAACTTCATGAACTGCGCGACAATCCCGGCGCAACCAAACCCCGCAAACGCATTGGCCGTGGTCCCGGCTCGGGCACCGGTAAAACCGGTGGTCGTGGTATCAAAGGTCAAAAATCGCGTTCGGGTGTGGCCATCAATGGTTACGAAGGCGGCCAAATGCCGCTCTACCAACGCCTGCCGAAGCGTGGCTTCAACAAGCCGAACCGCAAGGCATTTGCCGTTGTAAACCTGGGCCTGATCCAGAAATTTATCGACGCCGGCAAGCTGGATGCAGCCGACATCACCGAAGACAGCCTGGTGGCTTCGGGCCTGGTGCGCCGCAAACTGGACGGTATCCGCGTTCTGGCCAAAGGCGAACTGACCGCCAAAGCGTCGATCACCGTGACCGGTGCGTCGAAATCGGCTGTTGAAGCTGTTGAGAAAGCTGGTGGCAAGCTCACCGTGGCCGCTCCGGCAGCAGCTGAATAAGACCTTGTGAGGGGCGTGAAACCCCCTTACATGTCTTTCTACGTTTTCAAGCGCCGCCGGAGCCGGGAACGGTCCGGCGGTGTTTTTACTTGATGAGGGGGCCTTATGGCATCTGCAGCAGAACAAATGGCGGCAAATATGAGCTGGGGCGCTTTCGGCAAAGCGACCGAGCTGCGCCAACGCATCTTTTTCACCATCGGCTTGCTGATCATTTACCGTATCGGCACCTATATTCCGGTCCCCGGCATTGACGCGGGCGCCCTGCGCGACTTCATGGAACAGGCGCAATCGGGCATCGCGGGCGTGCTGGGCATGTTCACCGGCGGCGCATTGTCGCGGATGGGTGTCTTTGCCCTTGGCATCATGCCCTACATCTCTGCCTCGATCATCATCCAGCTGCTCAGCTCGATGTGGGAGCCGCTCAAGCAGCTCAAGAAAGAGGGTGAGCAGGGCCGCAAGAAGATCAACCAATACACCCGTTATGGCACCGTTCTGCTGGCCACCGGGCAGGCCTTTGCCCTGGCCAATTCGCTGCAGGCTGGTGAGCTTGTAACGACGCCGGGCCTTTATTTCCTCGCCTCCTGCGTGATCACCCTGGTGGGCGGCACCATGTTCCTGATGTGGCTGGGCGAACAGATCACCGCGCGCGGCATCGGCAACGGCATCTCGCTGATCATCTTTGTCGGCATCGTGGCCGAGATCCCCGCCGCTCTGGCGCAGTTCCTTGCCTCTGGTCGTTCGGGGGCCATCAGCCCCGCCGTGATCATCGGTGTGATGGTGATGGTTGCGGTCGTGATTGCCTTTGTGGTGTTCATGGAGCGCGCGCTGCGCAAGGTCCATATCATGTATCCGCGTCGCAACGTGGGCATGAAAGTCTATGAGGCCAACAGCTCGCACCTGCCGATCAAGGTGAACCCCGCAGGCGTGATCCCGGCCATCTTTGCCTCGGCGCTTCTGCTGCTGCCGACCACGATCTCGACCTTCTCGTCAGGCCAGACCGGCCCGATCATGTCGACGATCCTGGCCTATTTCGGCCCCGGTCAGCCGCTTTACCTTCTGTTCTTCACCGCGATGATCGTGTTCTTCACCTTCTTCTATACCAAAGAGGTGGCGTTCAAGCCGGATGAGGTGGCCGAGAACCTGAAGCAGCAGGGCGGATCCATTCCGGGCATCCAACCGGGCAAGAAGACCGCAGCCGCGCTGGACTATATCGTGACCCGCATCCTGGTGCTGGGCGCGGGGTATCTGGCCCTGGTCTGCCTTCTGCCGGAAGTGCTGCGCAGCCAGCTGGCCATCCCGTTCTATTTCGGCGGCACCTCGGTTCTGATTGTTGTGTCGGTCACGATGGACACGATCCAACAGGTTCAGTCCCACATGCTGGCGCACCAGTATGAAGGGCTGATCGAGAAATCCCAACTGCGGGGCAAAAAACGCAAGAAAAAAGGACCAGCCAGACGATGAACATCATACTTCTCGGACCGCCCGGCGCCGGTAAAGGCACCCAAGCACAAATCCTGGTAGAGGGGCGGGACATGATCCAGCTCTCCACCGGGGACATGCTGCGCGAGGCCAAAAGCTCGGGGTCCGAGATGGGTCTCAAGGTTGCCGCCATCATGGATGCCGGTGGTCTTGTGACTGATGAGATCGTGATTGGCCTGATCAAGGAAAAGCTGCAGGGCGACAAGAAGGGGGGCTTTATCTTTGACGGCTTCCCGCGCACCCTGCCGCAGGCCGATGCGCTGGCCGCCCTTCTGGAAGAGCAGGGCGAGGCGCTTGATATGGTCATCGAGATGCAGGTGGATGACGAAACGCTGGTCAAGCGCATCGTCAACCGCGCCGCCGAGGCGGTGGCCGCCGGCAAAGAAGCCCGCGCCGATGACAATGAAGAAAGCGTACGTTTCCGCCTGATGGAATATTACAAGAAGACCGCGCCGCTGATTGGCTATTACTGGGCCAAGGGCAACCTGAAATCCATCGACGGTCTGGGCTCGATTGACGAGGTGAAGTCCTCGATTGCGGGTCTGCTGGACGGCTGACCGCCGTGTGACACAGGTTTCAAGACGCCGCGCCTTTTGCGCGGCGTTTTTCGTTCCGGGTCTTTTCCTTTTGGGGGGGGAGGGGCGTTGCCCCTCTTGGCACCTGCAGCGCCAATTCACCCCAGGATATTTGGAACAAGAAAAAGCTGCGGGGCAGGGGCGTGGCACGGGTGCGGGGGGCTTGTTGGAAATCCTTCCTTGACCTTTCCTTAAAACCCTTCTAATCCACCTCATCCCTTACGGGAATCGGTGTGTCAGCGGGGTCGCGCCCCAACGCCACCGGATCAGAGTTTCAGCAAGGGCCCGCAGGAAAAGATCCCCGCGGGCTTTGGTTGTGAAAAAAGGTTCCGGAACTACGGAACCGCAACGAAAAGGAAAGTGACACTTGGCACGTATCGCCGGCGTAAACCTCCCGACCCACAAACGGGTCCCGATCGCCCTGACTTATATCACCGGAATTGGCCACACCTCGGCTGACTCCATCTGCGAGGCCCTCAACATCGACCGCACCCGTCGTCTGAACGAACTGTCGGATGCCGAAGTTCTGGCCATCCGCGAGCATATCGACGCCAACTACAATGTTGAAGGCGACCTGCGCCGCGAAGTGCAGATGAACATCAAGCGCCTGATGGATCTGGGCTGCTACCGTGGCCTGCGTCACCGTCGCAACCTGCCGGTTCGCGGTCAGCGCACCCACACCAACGCTCGCACCCGCAAAGGCCCCGCAAAGGCCATCGCTGGTAAGAAGAAGTAAGGGAGGGTTAGACCAATGGCTCGTGATAAGACCCGCATGAAGCGCAAAGAGCGCAAGAACATCGCGTCGGGCGTTGCCCACGTGAACTCCTCGTTCAACAACACCAAGATCCTGATCTCGGACGTGCAAGGCAACGCCATCTCGTGGTCGTCGGCTGGCACCATGGGGTTCAAAGGCTCGCGCAAGTCGACCCCGTATGCTGCTCAGATGGCTGCGGAAGACGCTGGCAAAAAAGCCCAGGAACATGGCGTGAAAACCCTGGAAGTCGAAGTTCAAGGCCCCGGTTCGGGTCGTGAATCGGCTCTGCGCGCCCTGGCCGCAATCGGTTTCAACATCACCTCGATCCGCGACGTGACCCCGATTGCCCACAACGGCTGCCGCCCGCCGAAGCGTCGCCGCGTGTAATCGCAAAAAATTTCGCCGGGGAGCAGGTTTTCTGCCCCCCGGCTTTTGTCGTTTTTCAACCTCGGGCGTCCTGCCTATACGGAACATGGGGCACGGACTGGAATGGAGGGACACATGATCCATAAGAATTGGGCAGAACTGATCAAGCCGACCCAGCTGGACGTGAAGCCGGGCAATGATCCCGCACGTCAGGCCACCGTTGTGGCAGAACCGCTGGAGCGTGGCTTTGGTCTGACCCTTGGCAACGCGCTGCGCCGCGTTCTGATGTCGTCGCTGCAAGGTGCCGCCATCACTTCGGTTCAGATCGACAACGTTCTGCATGAGTTCAGCTCGATCGCCGGTGTGCGCGAAGACGTGACCGACGTGATCCTGAACCTCAAAGGTGTGGCCCTGTCGATGGAAGTGGAAGGCCCCAAGCGCCTGTCGATTTCCGCCAAAGGCCCGATGGTTGTGACCGCTGGTGACATCTCGGAATCGGCTGGCATCGAAGTCCTGAACAAGGACCACGTGATCTGTCACCTCGACGATGGCGCTGACCTGTTCATGGAACTGACCGTCAACACCGGCAAAGGCTATGTCGCTGCCGATAAGAACAAGCCGGAAGATGCGCCGATTGGCCTGATCCCGGTGGATGCGATCTATTCGCCGGTCAAAAAAGTGTCTTACGACGTGCAGCCGACCCGTGAAGGTCAGGTTCTCGACTATGACAAACTGACCCTGAAACTGGAAACCGACGGGTCCGTGACCCCGGATGACGCGGTGGCCTTCGCTGCCCGCATCCTGCAGGACCAGCTGTCGATCTTCGTGAACTTCGACGAGCCGGAAGCCGCTGGTCGCCAGGACGAAGATGATGGTCTCGAGTTCAACCCGCTTCTCCTGAAGAAAGTGGACGAGCTGGAACTGTCGGTCCGTTCGGCAAACTGCCTGAAGAACGACAACATCGTTTACATTGGCGATCTGATCCAGAAAACCGAAGCCGAGATGCTGCGCACCCCGAACTTCGGCCGCAAGTCGCTGAACGAAATCAAAGAAGTGCTTTCGGGCATGGGCCTGCACCTCGGCATGGATGTCGAAGAGTGGCCGCCTGAGAACATCGAAGAGCTGGCGAAGAAATTCGAAGACCAGTTCTAAGACGTCTTTGATTGACTCTTTTCCGGGGGCGGCGTAAAGCGGCCTCCGAAATGCCCTCACGGTGAGGGGAACATCCGGGCAATCCTGCCCCAAGGAGAGGGACCGACACGCATCGGTTCACAGACAAAGCATCGCCCGGCACCCCAAAAGGGGATTGTCACAAAGGGCACCAAATGAAGGATTAAGAAAATGCGTCACGCTCGTGGTTACCGCCGCCTGAACCGCACCCATGAACACCGTAAAGCCATGTTCGCAAACATGGCCGGTTCGCTGATCGAACACGAACAGATCAAAACCACCCTGCCGAAAGCCAAAGAGCTTCGCCCGATCATCGAGAAAATGATCACGCTGGCGAAACGTGGCGATCTGCACGCCCGCCGTCAGGCTGCTGCCCGTCTGAAACAGGACCAGCACGTGGCCAAACTGTTCGACGTTCTCGGCCCGCGTTTTGCCGAACGTAACGGTGGTTATGTCCGCGTTCTGAAAGCTGGCTTCCGCTATGGTGACATGGCGCCGATGGCCATCATCGAATTCGTTGACCGCGATGTCGACGCCAAAGGCGCAGCTGACCGCGCCCGCCTGGAAGCCGAAGAAGCGGCTGCCGAGGAATAAAGACCGATCCGGATTGACCGGATCTCGTCGAAAAAACCCCGCCTTTGGCGGGGTTTTTTTATGCCTGCGGGCAAGAGGTCGGCACCTATTGTGCCTGTGGTGTTCGGCGGAAATTCGCCCGAGTTATCAATCGCCTGCCCGGGGGGCTGGAATTTTTCGAACCGGCAATCCAACCAAGGCTTTCATTTTACAATGGAAAGGCGAGGGGGAAATGCGGTAACGTCACCCATAAGTTGTTTGACAAACCCATTCTTTGTAAAAATATACGTCCCACCATTATGCAGAAAGCCAAATGAGATGAACGAAGTAAACGGATTGGATCAGGGCCTTTCGCGCCTGACGGACCTGTCCCCAAAAGGCTACGCTTTGGGGCTGCATATTCGGTATGCATCGGCCCATCTGATGATACAGACCTATGACGCAAGCTGGACCGAGGTCTACACCGAAAAGGGCTATATGCTGGGCGATCCCACCGTGTTCTGGGGGTTTGGCGAAGAAGGGGCGATTCGCTGGAGTGAGATTGAACTGCCTGACCCTCACGGTATTCTGGATCAGGCCAAAGCCCATGGTCTGACCTATGGTCTGACCGTGTCCTACGGCCCCACATCCTCGCGCACCATTGGAGGGTTTGCCCGCAGCGATCGGGAATTTTCCGACGCAGAAATCCGCCAGATCCAGGATATCGTTCAGGAGCTGCATGAAAAATCCACCCCGCCGGAACAGCTTACCTCGGCGCAGCGCATGGCCCTTCGCCTGATCGCCAAAGGGTCACGTCACGCAGAGGCTGCCGCCCTTCTGGGGATTTCCGAAAGTGCGCTGAAGGCCCGGCTGCGCTCGGCGCGCGAACGCCTGTTTGTGCGCACCACCGCCGAGGCAGTGCAGCGGGCGCAGGAATATAACCTGCTGTAACCGGACCTGAATAGCGCCCCTCTGCCCGGTTTTCAGGCCGGTTTGCAGGACGGGGCGATTTGGCCTTTTCTCCCCTGCATGGGGGGCATAGTCTCGCCCTATGAGCGACCTTTTCGATACGCCTTCCGATCCAGATGCGCCCCCCTCCGCGCAGCCCGAAACCCTTGCGCCGCGCCCGCTGGCGGATCGGTTGCGTCCGCGATCTTTGGGTGAGGTGATCGGGCAGGAGCAGGTGCTGGGACCGGAGGCCCCGCTGGGGGTGATGCTGGCGGCACAGGCGCTGGGGTCGCTGATCCTTTGGGGCCCGCCCGGGGTGGGCAAAACCACCATTGCGCGGCTGCTGGCCCATGAGACCAACCTGCATTTCGTCCAGATCAGCGCAATTTTCTCTGGCGTGCCTGAGCTGCGCAAAGTGTTCGAAGCGGCAAAGATCCGGCGCCAGAACGGGCAGGGCACGCTGCTTTTTGTCGATGAAATTCACCGCTTCAACAAGGCGCAGCAGGACGGGTTCCTGCCGCATATGGAGGATGGCACGATCCTGCTGGTCGGGGCCACCACGGAAAACCCGTCCTTTGAACTCAATGCCGCTGTCCTGTCACGCTCACAGGTGCTGGTGCTGACCCGGCTGACGCTGGCTGATCTGGAGCGGCTGGCGCAACGGGCGGAAAAGGAACTGGATCGCGCTCTGCCGCTGGACGGACCCGCGCGTGAGGCGCTTTTGGAAATGGCCGACGGGGACGGGCGGGCGCTTTTGAACCTGATTGAACAGGTGATGGCCTGGAGGTTGCCCGCCGAGGGCGACAAGCTCAACACAGATCAGCTGTCCAAGCGGCTGATGAAACGCGCCGCCATCTATGACAAATCCGGCGACGAACATTACAACCTGATTTCCGCCCTGCACAAATCCATTCGCGGATCCGACCCGGATGCGGCCCTTTACTGGCTGGCCCGGATGCTGGAGGGCGGCGAAGATCCGCGGTTTCTGGCCCGCCGCCTGACCATGATGTCGACCGAGGATATCGGGCTTGCCGATCCGCAGGCCAACACCGTGTGCCTGAATGCCTGGCAGACCTATGAGCGTCTTGGCAGCCCCGAGGGAGAGCTGGCGCTGGCCAATGCTGCCGTCTATCTGGCCCTCGCCCCGAAATCCAATGCGGTCTATGTGGGCATCAAGGCGGCGCGCCGGGCGGCGAAGAAAACCGGGTCTGAACCGCCGCCGAAACACATCCTCAACGCGCCAACCGCACTGATGGAAGATCAGGGCTATGGGGCGGGCTATGAATATGATCACGACGCGCCGGACGGGTTTTCGGGCCAGAACTATTTCCCGGATGGGATGAAGCGAGGGGTCTATTACCTGCCGGTGGAACGCGGGTTTGAACGTGAACTCAAGCGCCGGTCCGATTATTTTGCCAAGCTGCGGGGCAAGCGAAACCGGGACTAGGGGTGCTGCCCGCGACCCCGGGACAGGTGTGACCGGAAAACAAGGCCAGAAAGTAAGGAGCATCGCGTGATGAAGCCCGTAACCTCAGACACTCTGCCCGAGGGTATTGTTTGGCGGCGGATCTGGGATCCGGCGCTTCGCATGTTTCACTGGCTGTTCGCCGGGGCGGTCCTCTTGGCCTGGGGCTTGGGCAAATGGGGACCGGCGATCATGACAGTGCATTACTACGTGGGCTATCTGGTGATTGGCCTTCTGGTGTTTCGCCTGATCTGGGGGCTGATTGGGCCGGCGCCGGCCCGGTTTTCCCACTTCCTGTTTGGGCCGGTGACCACTTTGCGTTACCTGACGCACTTGCCCAGGCGGCAGCCAAGCTATTGGCCCGGCCACAACCCGCTTGGCGCGTTGTCCGTATTTGCGCTGCTGGGCCTCGTGGGGCTGCAGGTGGCCTCTGGCCTGTTTTCCGACCCGGATGATTATCTGAATGTCGGGCCGCTTGCCGGTCTGGTCGAGTTTGAAACCGCCCGCTGGGCCAATGGCTGGCATCACCGGCTGTCGACCCTGCTGGCGGTGATTGTCGGCCTGCATGTGGGGGCGGTTCTGTTTTACCGGATCTGGAAGCGCGAGGATCTGGTGCGCCCGATGATCACCGGCAAAAAAGCGGTGCGAAAGGATGGCAGCGCCCCGGCCGAGTGAGCCCCGCACGCGGCCCAATCCCCCCTAACGCTTGACAATAGGGGCGGGGCGGCGCAGTCAGGCCCCATGATGACACATCTTCTGCAAGTGGCCCTTGGCGGGGCAATCGGCGCCTCCATGCGCTATCTGACCAATGTCGGTGCAATGCGCGCCTTTGGACCGGGGTTCCCTTCGGGCACCATGGTGGTGAACGTGCTGGGCTCGTTCCTGATGGGCGTGCTGATGGTAACGATTGCCAAGAAAGGCGGCCAGCATCTGGCACCTTTCCTGATGACCGGCGTGCTTGGCGGCTTCACCACCTTCTCGGCCTTCTCACTCGACGCGCTGACGCTTTATGAACGCGGCGAACACGGGCTGGCACTGGGCTATGTGCTGGCCTCGGTCGGCCTGTCGCTGGCGGCGATTGTGGCGGGGGTCTTTGCCACCCGTATGGTGCTGGCATGAGCGGCGTGCAGAAGATCACCATTGGCCCGGGCGAGGCCGAGCAGCGTCTGGATCGCTGGGTCAAACGGCTCTTTCCCCATGTGGGGCAGGGGCGGATCGAAAAGGGCTGCCGCAAGGGCGAGTTCCGGGTGGATGGCGCCAAGGCCAAACCCTCGACCCGCGTGGGGCCGGGCACGGAGGTGCGCATCCCGCCGCTGCCAGTGCCGGAAGAGGGCGACGCGCGTCCCGCCGCCCAGCCCAAGGCGAAACCCAAGGTGAGTGACGCCGACGCGAAGATGATCCAGTCCTGCGTGATCTATCGCGATGACCACATTCTGGCGATCAACAAGCCGCCCGGCCTGCCCACACAAGGCGGGTCGAAACAGAAACGCCATGTGGACGGGCTCGCGGAAGCGCTGAAATTCGGCCTTGAGGGAAAGCCGCGTCTGGTGCATCGGCTCGACAAGGACACGTCAGGTGTGCTGCTTCTGGCGCGTACGCAGGCGGCGGCCTCGGGGCTGACCGCTGCGATCCGCCACAAGGAAACCCGCAAGATTTACTGGGCGGTGGTGGCTGGCGTGCCGGTGCCCTATCTGGGCGAGATTCGCTTTGGTCTGGTCAAGGCCGGCGGTGGCGGGTCGGGGCAGGGCGAGAAAATGCACGCGGTGCATCCGCGCGACATGTCGTCCACGCCCGGCGCCAAACGCGCGCATACGCTGTATGCCACGCTGTTTCGGGTGGCGTCCCGTGCCGCCTGGGTGGCGATGGAGCCGATCACCGGCCGCACCCACCAGCTGCGCGCCCATATGGCCGAAATTGGCCACCCGATCATTGGCGATGGCAAATATGGCGGCTCTGGACAGGAAAACCTTGGCGATGGCTGGGGTGCGATGATGGGCGGGGTGATTTCGAAAAAGCTGCACCTGCACGCGCGTTCGATGAGCTTTCAGCATCCGGTGACCAAAAAGCCGGTCACCGTGACCGCAGACTTGCCGGATCATATGGCGCAGACCTTTGACACGCTGGGCTGGACCCCGGACCTTGCCGCCGATGACCCGTTTGAGGCGATGTGAGCGGGATGACCTTCACAGACGGCTCAAGAGATGAGCGCACCGCGTGGGGCGAAGCCACACGGCGCCCGACCCTCCCCCCGGGAGGGCGCATTTCTGCTGTCGCTGCATATATGACCGCTTTGCCGGATGGGACCTGTGCCCCTCTCATGGACGACATGATGCGCCCACCCAGGGTCGGGCGCCGTGTGGAGGACCAACATGTCTGACCTGAAACTCGTCGTTTTTGATGTCGACGGCACGCTGATCGACAGTCAGGATTTCATCGTCGAAGCCATGTCACGGGCCTTTGCAGAGATGGGGGTTGCAATCCCGACCCGCAAAGAGATCCTGTCGATTGTCGGCCTGTCGCTGCATGATGCCATTGCCACGCTGGTGCCAGCCATGCCGGAACCGGATGTGGCGCGCGCGGCGGAGGGCTACAAGGACATGTTCATCAAGCTGCGCGCGGAAAAAGGCGGTGAGGCCGCCGCGCCGATGTATCCCGGTGCCCGCGCGGTGCTGGAACAGCTACATGCGCGTGACGAGGTGCTGCTTGGGGTCGCCACCGGCAAGGCAAAGCGCGGTCTGGATCACGCCTATCAGGCGCATGATATCGGGCATTTCTTCCTGACCAGCCAGACCGCCGACAACCACCCGTCAAAACCCCACCCGTCGATGCTGCATGCCACCCTGGCCGAGACCGGGGCCGATGCGCAGCGGGCGGTGATGATTGGTGACACCACATTTGATATCTCCATGGGGGTCGCCGCCGGTTTCCGCACGATCGGTGTGACCTGGGGCTATCATGACACGCAACAATTGCTGGCGGCAGGTGCGGATCTGCTGATCGACAGTTATGACGCGCTGATACCGGCGCTTGAGACATTATGGGGGATGGAATGAGCGGTTGGGCTGCGAAACGTTTTTGGAAACAGACCGAGGTGGCAGAGGTCGAGGGCGGGTTTTCCGTCATCCTTGACGGGCGTGCCATCAAGACCCCGGCCAAAACCCCTTTCGTCGTGCCAACCCGCGTGATGGCCGAGGCGATCGCGGATGAATGGGACGCGCAGGGGGACAAGATCGACCCCAACACCATGCCGGTCACCCGCACCGCCAACTCGGCCATCGACAAGGTGGCCACGCAATTTGCCGAGGTGGCCGATATGCTGGCGGCCTATGGCGACAGTGATCTGCTTTGCTACCGCGCCACCCACCCGCAGGAGCTGATCGACCGTCAGGCCGCTAAATGGGACCCGGTTCTGGACTGGGCGGCAGACGCGCTTGAGGCGCGACTCACGCCGGTTTCCGGGGTGATTCACGCCCCCCAGGATGCGGCCGCGATCGCGCACCTGACCGGGCGGGTGCACCGGTTTACCCCGTTTGAGCTGGCGGCCTTTCACGATCTTGTCGGTATTTCCGGCTCACTTGTGCTGGCATTTGCGGTCACCGAGGGACATCTGGAGGCGGAAGAGGCGTGGAACCTGTCCCGTCTGGATGAAAAATGGCAAGAAGAGCAATGGGGCGAAGATGAAGAGGCCACGGCGCAGGCTGACATCAAACGTGGTGAATTCCTCCATGCCTCGCGGTTTTTCCGACATTGCGCCGGATAAATCCGTCACCTTGACGGAAATGCCCGCAACCGTTGCGTTAGCGCCTGACAGAATTTGTCGCCTTCCCCTGGGTCACCCATCCATAATTTCGATGTAACCCTTGACGAAAACTGATGAATTCGCCCAAACTCTTCCCACGCTGAGAGGGGGAGTGCCCTTTCGCAACCATACCCACGGTCGCAAAGGCCGTAAAAATGCGCCCCGCAAAAGGGGTGAAAATCAGGAAGAGGTAAACATGAAAAAAACCGTATTTCTTGGCGCGCTGACCGTCGCCGGTCTCGCCGCTGGCGCTTCTGCCGCAGCAACCCTTGATGACGTCAAGGCCCGCGGCAAGCTGAACTGTGGCGTTGCAACTGGCGTTCCGGGCTTCGCTGCGCCGGATGCAAACGGTCGTTGGGAAGGCTTTGACGTTTCGGTCTGTCGCGCGGTGGCTGCCGCGGTTCTGGGCGATTCGGATGCTGTGGAATTTGTGCCGACCACCGGCAAAACCCGCTTTACCGCTCTTGCCTCAGGCGAGATCGACATGCTGGCGCGCAACACCACCTGGACGCTGTCGCGCGACGCGGACTTGAAGTTCACCTTTATTGGCGTGAACTACTATGACGGTCAGGGTTTCATGGTGAACAAGGATCTGGGCGTAAGCTCGGCCAAGGAGCTTGATGGCGCCACCGTCTGCATTCAGACCGGCACCACCACCGAGCTGAACCTGGCCGATTTCTTCCGTGCCAACAACATGACCTATGAACCGGTGCCGATCGAAACCCAGGCCGAAGCGCTGCAACAGTATAACGCACGTTCCTGTGACGTTTACACCACCGACGCGTCGGGTCTGGCTGCTGCCCGTTCGACCTTCGAAGATCCGACCTCGTCGATCATCCTGCCGGAAATCATTTCGAAAGAGCCGCTGGGCCCGCTGGTCCGCCACGGCGACAACGAATGGGGTGACGTGGTGCGCTGGACGCTCAACGCTCTGATCACCGCAGAAGAGTTCGGCATCACCTCGACCAACGTGGCTGAACTGTCGGCCGCTGCTGGTGACAACCCGGAGATCAACCGTCTGCTGGGCACCGAAGGTAGCCTGGGCGAGATGCTCGGCCTTGACGCTGACTGGGCGCGCCGCGCCATTGCATCGGTTGGCAACTACGGCGAAGTCTTTGCAACCAACATCGGCGAAGACACCCCGATTGGACTGGCGCGTGGCCTGAACGCCCAGTGGCGTGATGGCGGCCTGATCTACTCGCCGCCCTTCCGTTAATAACACCCGAAAAAGGGCGTGGGAAACCGCGCCCTTTTTCCCTCTCAATCGACTGCACTCTGGCCCGCGCGCAAAAGACGCGCCCTTCAAGATAATCGCCAGAGGCAACGGGGATGTCCCAAATGACCACTACACCTGACCTGCAGCCTCAGGCGTCTTTCCGCCTGTCCATGCTGCTATATGACAGCCGATACCGCTCGATGACGATCCAGATCATCGCGCTGATTGGCTTCCTGACCCTTCTGGGTTGGCTGTTTTCAAACACCGCCAGCAACCTTGCTGACCTCGGCAAAGAACCCAGCTTCCGTTTTCTGGGCGAGCCGGCCGGCTATGACATCAACCAGCGCCTGCTGGAATATACCAACCGCGATACCCATTTGCGCGCGGCCCTGATGGGGCTTCTGAACACGCTGCTGGTGGCGGTGATGGGCTGTATCACGGCAACGATCCTTGGGGTTGTCATCGGCGTTCTGCGCCTGTCGCCCAACTGGATCGTCTCGCGCCTGTCGGCGGTTTATGTTGAGGGTTTCCGCAATGTGCCGGTCCTGCTGTGGATCGTATTCACCATGGCGATCCTGATCGAAACCCTTCCGGCGCCGCGGGCGTTCAAAAGCGGTGAGGCCACCATGTCGCTGTTTGACAGCGTGGCGCTGACCAACCGGGGCATCTATATCCCTGAACCGCTGTTTCACAACACGCTGGGCAATATCCACCTGTTTGGCGCGTCCAGCCTGCGCTTTGACATCAGCATCGATCTGATTGTGCTGGCTGCAGTGTTCATCGGCGGATTGTTTGTATCGTCGCGCATCAAACGGCGCGCAGATCGCATTCAGGAAGCGACCGGTGATCGCCCGACCACCTGGTATTGGCGTCTGGGTGTGGTGTTTGTGCCAACCATCGCTGTTCTGGTGATGCTGGGCTTCCACCTTGGATATCCCGAGTTGAAGGGCTTCAACTTCAAGGGTGGCATCTATATGCGCAACTCCTTGATTGCCCTGTGGCTGGCGCTCTCGCTCTACACGGCGGCCTTCATCGCGGAAATCGTGCGGGCCGGTATTCTGGCCGTGTCGAAAGGCCAGACCGAAGCCGCAAGCGCATTGGGGCTGCGTCCGAACCGGACCATGAACCTGGTGATCCTGCCGCAGGCGCTGCGGGTGATCATCCCGCCGCTGATTTCGAACTACCTGAACCTCACCAAGAACTCGTCACTGGCGATTGCGGTGGGATACATGGACATTACGGGCACATTGGGTGGCATCACCATGAACCAGACCGGGCGCGAGCTTGAGACGGTTCTTCTGTTGATGCTGGTCTACCTCGCCATCTCGCTGACCATTTCGGCGGTGATGAACTGGTACAATGAATCCGTGAAGCTGAAGGAGCGCTGATATGTCCGATATGTCTTATGTCCGCTCTGAAATGTTGCCCGAACGTGCGCCGCCCGCCTCCTCTGTCGGGGTGATCGGCTGGATGCGGGCCAACCTGTTCAGCTCGGTTCTGAATTCCATCCTGTCGATTGTGTCTTTGACCTTTGTGCTCTGGATTGTCTCGGCCCTGCTGGGCTGGGCGATTGCGCCGACCTGGTCCGGCACCTCGGTCAATCATTGTCGTGAACTGACGGGGGGCGGTCATGTCGCCTGTTGGGGCGTGATCAAGGAACGCTGGGTGCAGCTTCTGTTCGGGTTCTACCCGCCGGCAGAATACTGGCGCCCGATCCTGGCCTTTGCGCTTCTGTTTGTGGCGGTGACGCCGGTGCTGTTTTCGATGATCTCGCGCCGGATGAACTGGGTGCTTCTCTGCGTCGTTCTTGGCCTTGCAGCGCTTTACCTTGGTGGTCTGGCTGGCGGAATTGCCGGTCTGGCCCTGCTCGCCACCGGTGCCATCATTGGCTACAAGGCGCTGTCGACCGACAAGGATGCCCGCGCGGCCGAGATTGAAGCGGGGGCGAAACGCCTGCCCAATCCGCTCATTTTCACCGCGATCTTCCCCTTCCTCACACCGTGGCTCCTGTGGGGGGGCAGCCTGTGGCTGCCAATCGCGGCAGCCCTTGGATTTGTGATTGGCTTCTTTGCCTACAAATACCTGGCGGCCGCCCTGGGCAGCCTGACCGGGTTGATCCTGTCAGTGCTTGTTGTGCTGGGCTGGTGGCTCTTTATGGCGATGCCTTTTGGCAATGCGATGGCTGCGATCATTCCGCTGGACCTGGTCAAAGTGGTTAGCCGTGACTTTGGCGGCTTCATGCTGTCGATCACCATCGGTGTGGTGGCCATTGGCTGTTCGCTGCCAATCGGCATCGTGCTGGCCCTTGGGCGTCAGTCGGATCTGTTCATCGTGAAAACCCTCTGCGTGGGGTTCATCGAGTTCATCCGCGGCGTGCCGCTGATCACCCTCCTGTTCGTGGCCTCGACGCTTCTGAACATCTTCTTGCCGCCGGGGACGGATTTCGACATCATCCTGCGCGTCCTGATCATGGTCACCCTGTTTGCCTCTGCCTATATGGCCGAGGTGATCCGGGGCGGTCTCGCGGCCCTGCCGCGCGGTCAGTATGAGGCCGCAGATGCGCTGGGTCTGGATTACTGGAAGGCACAACGGCTGATCATCATGCCGCAGGCCCTCAAGATCTCGATCCCGGGCATCGTGTCGACCTTCATCGGCGTCTTCAAGGACACGACGCTGGTGTCGATCATCGGCCTTCTCGACCCGCTGGGTCTGTCTAACTCGATCCGTGCAGATGCGAACTGGATTGGTCTGGTGTGGGAGCTTTACGGCTTCATCGCCATCCTGTTCTTCGTCTTCTGTTTCTCCATGTCGCGCTACTCGATGTATCTCGAACGTCGTCTGCGCACGGACCATCGTTAAAGGAGTAAGTAATGTCTTCTATTACTCTCGACCGTCACGCTGACCGATCGGCCATGAAAGTGTCCGATGAGGTTGCCATTGAAATCCGCGGAATGAACAAGTGGTATGGTGCTTTCCACGTGCTGCGCGACATTGATCTGACCGTCTATCAGGGCGAGCGGATCGTGATCGCGGGGCCGTCAGGGTCGGGCAAATCGACCCTGATCCGCTGCATCAACCGCCTGGAAGAACATCAGGAAGGACAGATCATCGTGGACGGGACCGAGCTCACCTCGGACCTGAAAAACGTCGACAAGGTGCGCTCAGAGGTGGGCATGTGCTTTCAGCACTTCAACCTCTTCCCGCATCTGACCATCCTGGAAAACTGCACGCTGGCCCCGATCTGGGTGCGCAAAACGCCCCGGAAAGAGGCCGAAGAGCGCGCGATGCATTTCCTTGAGAAGGTGAAAATCCCCGATCAGGCCCATAAATATCCGGGCATGTTGTCGGGTGGTCAGCAGCAGCGTGTGGCCATCGCCCGCTCGCTGTGCATGATGCCGCGCATCATGCTGTTTGACGAACCCACCTCGGCGCTCGACCCTGAGATGATCAAGGAAGTGCTGGAAACCATGGTGGAACTGGCCGAAGAGGGCATGACCATGCTCTGCGTGACCCACGAAATGGGTTTCGCCAAAGAGGTCGCCAACCGCGTGATCTTTATGGATGCGGGCCAGATCGTGGAACAGAACGAACCAGAAGAGTTCTTCAACAACCCGCAATCGGAACGCACCAAACTGTTCCTCAGCCAGATCCTCTGATCACCGCTGAAATGAGAAATGAAACGCCCCGGCCAGTGTTGCTGGGGCGTATTCTTTTGACCGGGAGTCTTCCGCCCCGCCATCATCCGCCTGCGGCGTCCTCTTTGCGGGGCGGGGTGGCCTCGCTTCGCTCGGCAATTTTCTTGCCTCCGGCGGAGGTATTTGGAGCAAGAAAAAGACATCAAGCATTAACCAAAATCTGCCAGCATGATCATACGGTACAGGCGGAGGCGCCGATGACCGTGCACGGAAAAGAGACAGGATCTCTTGGAGGAAGAGGGGGCTTCGGCGCCCTTTTTTTCTTGCTAGAAATACCTCGGGGTGAGCCTCGGAGAGGCGAGGGGCAGCGCCCCTCCCCCCCCAAGCCTCTACTGACTTGTCCCCTTAAAGCGTTTCGGTTTTAACCTGATACAGGGGGAAACCGAAATGCGGTAAGAGATCTCAATGTCGTGGGCGTTTCGGAATAAACATGTGTCTCAAGTTTATCCCGAAACGCTTTAACGATTGCGCGGGGAAGACGTGGCGCCGGGAAATGCTGGCAACCAGTTCTCCCGCCGATCTGTCCAAAGCTCGTAATCTGGTGTGAACTGGCTGGGCTGATCCAACGCACCGAGGTGAAGCTCTATCTCATTGCCGGTTTTTGCAAAGACCGAGGAGCCGCAGGTGGGGCAGAAATGCCGCCCCTGATAGGTGTTGGCTTGCCCATCAACCTGTACCGCATCTTGGTGAAAAATAGCCGCTGCATAGAAGAGCGCGCCGTGATGCTTGCGGCAGTCAAGGCAATGGCAGATGCCCACCCGCAGGGGGTTTCCGGTTGCCGTGAAACGGATATTGCCACAGAGGCAGCCGCCGGAGTGAGTGTCCATCTGGGTCTCCTTTCTGGCGAAGGGTCCGGTATTCTGACGCGCTTAGATCAGATCTCGTGGCACCACGAACCCATCCACCGTGCCACTGTGCCAGGTCACATCCGACCAGCTGTCCACGTCAAACCGGATCACCGCGGTGGCGGTGGTCGGGTAATGGTGAAACCGTTCATGGGCAGGGGGTGTGGCCACCAGCCGCCGGGCGAGATAGGCCGTGCCGGGATTGTGGGCAATCATCATTACGGTCTGGCCGCGGGCCCCCTTCAGCTCTTCCAGCATCTGGTCCGGGTCCGCCAGATACAGGCTTTCGCGATACTCGGCCTCGGGTCCGCCCACCAGTTTATCCGCGATATAGGCCCAGGTTTCGCGCGTGCGTTTCGCGTTGGAACTCAGCACCTGATCCGGGATATGCCCGCGTTCGGCCAGCCAGCGCCCGATGGCCTTGGCCGATGCTTCGCCGCGTTTGTTGAGCGGGCGCTCATGATCGTCCAGACTGGGATCGCTCCAGCTTGATTTCGCGTGGCGGGTCAGGATCAGGGTCAGGGTCATTGGGGATGAAACGCTTTCATGTGGAAGTGGGATTGCTCACGCAACCTGCCATAGGTTTGTGACAAAGGGCAAACAACTCGCACCATACATCCCCCTTCAAGGCAGGTTTTTCCCGCCTCCGTGTCGAGATAGGCATGGCATCGCGGCACATCATAGCCGTCCTGGGTCAGCGCCGCGACCGGGCAGGCGGTTGTGCAGGGGGCGGGACACGTCTGGCAGGGAGAGCCAGAGGCAGCGGGCCTGGGCAAGGGGCGCTCCCCGGCAAGACGAATGGCGCCGCGAAAACTGACCCAAAGACCGGCCCGCTCATGCACCAGCAGGGTGACAGGTGACGGCCAGGCGCGCCCGCTTTCCTGCGCCCAGCGGAAAAAGGGCGGGTAAGGGGGGCCGTCCGAGGGGAAAACCGCCTGTCCGCCCCAGGCCTTCGCCAACTCCCCGATCATGCGCTTTGACCAGCGATCCAATGGATCCGGCGCCCCGTCCAGATACTCGGGAGAAGAGGAAAACCGCGCCCAGAACCCCGGCTCATGCGGACCAAGCAAAACGATCGTCTCCCCCGCATCGTGCAGCATCCCGAACACTTCCAGCTGCATTTCTTCAGCGGCAGGCGCCCAGCTCATTTGTCCCGAAACGGGAGCATCAGGCTCCACCCCAACTGCGCTGGACGATCGTCCTGCCACTCCAGCCCGATGGTCATCTTGTCATGGCCATCCTGCGGTTGGTCCGTATAGGTCCCGAAGATACGATCCCAGATCGACAGGCAGAACCCATAATTGCTGTCCGCCTCATGGCGATGCACGGAATGATGCACCCGGTGCATGTCCGGCGTCACCAATCCCCACCGCACCACCCGATCCATCGCCAGCGGCAGGCGCATATTCGCATGGTTGAACATGGCGGATCCATTCAGGATCACCTCAAACAGCACCACCCCCCAGGCCGGGGCACCAATCAGATACACCACCCCGATTTTGATCACCATCGACGCGGCAATTTCGACCGGATGAAACCTGAGCGCCGTGGACACATCAATATCACGGTCCGCGTGATGCACCCGATGCAGCCGCCACAACACAGGAACCTTGTGAAACACCATGTGCTGGAACCAGATCGCAAAATCCAGGATCAACACCGCGAGCAAAACCGAAACGCCCCCCGGAAGCGCCAGCCAGTTCAGAAGCCCCCAGCCATTTGCCGCCGCGTCCAGGGCCGCCCCGACCGCCAGAAGTGGCAAAAACACCGCCATGGCCCGCACCGTCAGCGCATCTATCACGATGATCAGGATATTGGTGGTCCAGCGCCGCGCCCGCGTCTGAACCCGTTTGCGGCGCGGAACCAGGGTTTCGATGCCGGTAAACAGCGCAAAAAGGCCAAGAAAGGCGGTCAGTCGTATCAGGGATTCATATTCCATGCCGCAACCCTACGCCGTCCCCGCGTGGTGACAAGTCACATTGCCGCGACAGATGGCCCCCACGCCCCGCGCCCGCTTTCTTCTTGGCAAAATACTCCGGGGTGAGGGCAAAGCCCGAGGGGCAGCGCCCCTGTTTCCCGCGTCTTTCCCGCAATCACGCCCGGATCATCGACCCCGCACCATGATCGGTATAAAGCTCCAGCAGACAGGCATTTGGGGCGCGCCCATCCAGAATGACCACAGCGCGCACACCGCCCTCGACAGCCGCCAGGGCTGTTTCCGTCTTGGGGATCATCCCCCCCGCGATCACCCCCTCGGCAATCAACTCGCGAATGTGATCTGCAGTCAGTTCGGTCAGAACCTCCCCATCTGCGCCCTTCACCCCCTCGATATCGGTCAAAAGCAAAAGCCGGTCCGCCTTCAGCGCCGCCGCAATTGCCCCTGCCATCGTGTCGCCGTTGATGTTGAAGGTCTCGCCATTCCGGCCCGCTCCCAAAGGCGCGATCACCGGGATCGTCTCGGCTGACGCGAGGTCCCGTAAAATCGTGGCATCCACCTCGGAAGGTGTGCCGACAAACCCAAGATCCGGGTTGGTCTGATCACATGTCACCAGCCCCGCATCCTTGCCCGACAGGCCAACCGCCTTGCCACCTTCCGCATTGATCGCCTGCACAATGCGCTTGTTCACAACACCAGACAGCACCATCTCAACCACTTCCACCGTGGCTGCATCGGTCACCCGCTTGCCGTTCACCCAGTCGCTTTTGATATCCAGCTTCTCGAGCATCGCATTGATCATCGGCCCGCCGCCATGCACCACCACCGGGTTCACCCCCACATGGCGCATCAACACGATGTCGCGGGCAAAACTGGCCATCTCCTCGTCGCTGCCCATGGCATTGCCGCCAAATTTGATGACAACCGTGGCGCCCGCATATCGTTGCAGATAGGGCAGGGCCTGGGAAAGCGTGCGGGCGGTGGCGATCCAATCGCGGTTCATATTCTGGGTCTTCATCCTACTGTCCTCATTCCCTTTTGTGTTAAGCCCTCCGCGCCCCGCTGCCAAGGGGCATTGCGCCTTTCCGTGTCCCTGCTAGGGTGGGCGCAATTCTCCCATGCCCCTTAAGGAGTTCCCGATGAGTGACGACCGTAAAACCCTGCTTCTGACCGGGGCCAGCCGCGGCATCGGCCACGCCACCGTGCGCAAGTTCAACCGCGAAGGCTGGCGGGTGATCACCTGTTCCCGCCAACCTTTCCCCGAGGAATGCCCCTGGGGCGGGGGGCGCGAAAACCATGTGGTCATTGACCTCTCGGATCCGGCTGACACCATCAATGCGGTGGGTTTGATCCAGGAGAAACTGAACGGTCGGCTGGATGCGCTGGTGAACAATGCAGGCATTTCCCCCAAGGGTCCGGGGGGCGCGCGGCTCAGCACGCTCAACACCGACCTTCTGGACTGGGGGAAAGTGTTTCATGTGAATTTCTTCGCCTCGGTGGTGCTTGCGCGCGGGTTGAAAGAGGAGCTTGCCGCAGCCGGCGGCGCGGTGGTCAATGTCACCTCGATTGCCGGTTCACGCGTGCACCCCTTTGCCGGTGCGGCCTACGCCACCTCCAAGGCCGCGTTGGCCGCACTCACCCGCGAAATGGCCCATGACTTTGGCCCGCTCGGTGTGCGCGTAAATGCCATTGCGCCGGGGGAAGTGGAAACCGCGATCCTGTCGCCGGGCACGGAGAAGATTGTCGAGAAACTGCCGCTGCGGCGACTGGGCCAACCCGATGAGGTGGCGAACGCGATCTACTTCCTCTGCTCCGATGCCAGCTCCTATATCTCCGGGGCCGAGATCGAGGTGAACGGCGCCCAGCATGTCTGATCAGGCCGTGTGACAGCTCTCACCGTGACAGGTTTGGGGACGAAAAACTTTAAACTTTTCGAATCTGACCCGGTGAAAGTTGCAACTTTCCCTGCTGGGGAGGTTAAAAACTTTAAAGTTTTGCACCCCGCACTGTCCGGAGGGGCGCCCCAACACTGAAGGTTTTTCGTGATCAAAACGACCTGTTGTTGCCGGCGCTGTCAGGGCAGGCTCAGTCGAGCCCCGCAATGATCGCGCGCAGGGTGGCAATGCCGTCCCCTTTTTCCGATGAAGTCAGGACCAGTTCGGGATAGGCGGCGGGATGTTTCGACAGGGCCTTGCGAACCTGTTCCAACACCTTGGCGCGATCCTTCTCCTTCACCTTGTCGGCCTTGGTCATAACCACTTGAAAAGTAACGGCAGATTTGTCGAGAAGGGTCATAATCTCATCATCGACCTTCTTCACGCCATGCCGTGAATCGATCAAAACAAAGGCCCGGCGCAGGTTGGCCCGTCCCGACAGATAGGATTTCAGCAGGCGCTGCCACTTTTCGACCACAGCCACCGGTGCATTGGCAAATCCATAGCCTGGAAGGTCAACCAGATAGGGGCCGTCCGTGGTGGTGAAAAAGTTGATTTCCTGCGTGCGGCCGGGTGTGTTTGAGGCGCGCGCCAGCTTGACGCGACCAGTCAAGGCATTGATAAGGCTTGATTTCCCAACGTTTGATCGGCCTGCAAAGCAGACCTCAAGCCGGTCCGGGTCGGGCAGGCCGGACATGGCCACCACGCCTTTCAGAAACTCGGTCTGACCCGCAAAAAGTTTGCGCCCGCGTTCGCGCATCAACTCATCCGGCTCCTCGGCCATCGGAAAAGGCAGTTGTGTCATTCCAGAACCTCGATCTTGTCGTCCACGGTGATCTCACCGCCCTTGGTCACCACCGCATGAACCCCCATTTCCTGGATGTCCCAGCCATCGCGCAGCGCGCCAAGAGTGTTGGCATCCCGCTCTCCGGTGCGCGTGCTGGCTTCGGTCATGCGGCAGCGGGTGATTTCCTTGCGGATGTAAAATTCGGCTTTGCCGATGCGAATATGTTTGCCAACCCAGCCACGTTCTTCCCAAGGGAAAAGGCCAGATACCAACAAGTTACCTCGCCAGCGCAGCGGCGACAACTCGCGCCCGATCCGGCTGCTAATTGCCTGGTGGCTGGCGAGGTTCATCAGCGAAAGTGACACGGTCTGACTGTCTGTCATTGCGTTTTTTGCCTTGATGATCCGTGTCGGCTTTGGTCGCCCCTTCGGGGTAAGGTGTTGAACCCATTTGATAAATCGCGTTTGATCTTCTTGTTTATCCGGGTTGATCGTCAGGCCGGGCATCTTTGGGTGGGTCAGGGTCACGGTTCCGGTCGGCAGGTCGAAATGGGCTTCCATGGCTTGCAGCAGGGGCACCCCGGCGCCGCGCGAAAAGTTGCGGCATTCTTCCCAACCATCTGCATTTTCCGTCAATCTGGCGGCCTCATGGAGCACCCCCCATTGCCGATCAAAAGGTAAAGCGCGACCCGGTTCGAGCCGCGCTTTTACCATTGCTTCACGCCCATGTGCCTTGATCGGGTGGCGCCAGATTTGGGCAATGTGCCCGGTCATCCGGCGTCCTTTGCCCGGCGCTTAAAGCTTTTCAGAACATTGCCCAGCACATCGGGTTTGTGGCCGTGGCTGCGCATGATCAGATATTGCTGAGTAAACGTGATCGTGTTGTTGGCGATCCAGTAGAGCACGAGGCCCGAGGCAAAGCCGCCCAGCATGAACATGAACACCCATGGCATCCAGGCAAAAATCATCGCCTGTGTCTGGTCGGTGGGGGCCGGGTTCAGCTTTTGTTGCAACCACATCGAGATCCCCAGCAAGATCGGCAAGATGCCCAGAGAGATGATGGCCAGCAGGCTGTCGGGACCGGGTGCTGCAAAAGGAAGCAGCCCGAACAGGTTCAGAATGGAGGTGGGATCCGGTGCGGAAAGATCGTGGATCCAGCCAATCCAAGCAGCATGGCGCAGCTCAAGCGTGACAAAAATCACTTTGTAGAGCGAGAAGAAGATCGGAATTTGCAGCAGGATCGGCAAGCAACCAGAGGCCGGATTGACCTTTTCGCGCTTGTAAAGCTCCATCATGCCCTGCTGAACCTTCTGGCGATCATCGCCAGCGCGTTCCTTGAGCTTCTCCATTTCGGGCTGAAGCTCTTTCATCTTTGCCATGGAGACATAAGACTTATACGCAAGCGGGAAGAGCACGGCCTTGATCACCAGGGTCAGGCCGATAATGGCCCAGCCCATATTGCCGATGACGCCATTCAGCCAGTGCAGAAGGGCAAAGATCGGTTTGGTCAGGAAGAAGAACCACCCCCAGTCGATGGAATCGAGGAAACGGTAGATACCCTCTTCATTCTGATAATTCCGGATGGTTTCCCACTCTTTGGCACCGGCAAACAGGCGGGTTTCCACCGAAGCGGTTGCCCCGGGGGCCACCTCCATGACAGGCAGGCGAACCTGTGTCTGATAGATATCCGATTTCTCGGCATAGCGCGTGGCCGACGTAAAGGGTTGACCCGACGCCGGGATGAGTGTGGTCATCCAGTAGTGATCGGTAAACCCGATCCAGCCATTTTCCGTGACTTCGACAAGTTCGGCACGCGCCCCTTCGCGAGGATCAAAATCCAGGTCGGTGACATCGCTGTAGTCGGTTTCAAGCAACTCAGAATCAGTTTGGCTAACGATCCCTTCGTGGAGAATGAAGAACCCTTTCAGATCCTGCGGCTCGCCATGGCGCGCCAGCATGCCATATGGCGCGACGCGACTGGGAACCGAGCCTGTATTTTCCACGCTTTGCGTAACCGTAAACATATACTTGTCATCAACCGCCACTGTGCGACGGAAGATCAGACCCTTACCGTTCACCCACCGCAGTGTAACCGGGGTGTCGACCGTGAGCTTGTTTCCGCTTTCCACGCTCCAGATTGTGGAGGGGCCGGGAACGTCTTCAGGTGCGGTTTGTCCACCCGGGGTCCATCCGTAAAGCGCGTAATAAGCACCTGCATCTCCGGTCGGACGCAGAAGGGTGACGATCGGGCTCTCCTTCGAAAGCTCTGTGTGGTAGGATTTCAGACGTAGATCATCCAGTCGCCCGCCCAGAAGAGAGATTGATCCTTCCAGGTTGGGCGTGTCGATGTTCACCCTAGCAGCTTTCGCAAGCTGATCGGTGACATCCTGCGTGGTTTTCCCCGGCGCAGTTGCGTCCTCCACGGAAGAAGGGGTGGCGGGGGGCGACAGTTCAGATGCGGTCTGTGGCTGGGTGTCGATGGTGGGTTCAGGGTCGGCCGGAGGGAACATGATCAGCCATCCGGTGATCACGAGAAAGCTGAGTACTGTTGCCAGGATCAGGTTCTTGTTCTGGTCGTCCATAAAGCCCACCGCTCTTGTAATATTAGGTCAGAGTGGTTCAAGCGGGCTTGAAGCAAAAGGTCAAGCAGTTTTCCAGCCTGATGCCAAGGAATAGCTAAGCGCGCTTGGGCAAGATTGTTGATGCGGCCACCTTTTCCTCCAAAGTTTGCAGCCACCCGATTGTCGCGTCAAAGGGCATGGGTTTCGCAATTGAATAGCCCTGGACATGTGCACAGCCGAGCTGAGCGAGCATTGCATGCTCTCCGTGGGTCTCGACACCTTCCGCAATTGCCTCCAGGCCAAGGCGTTCTGACATGGTGAGGATGGCGGCAATCATGCTTTGCTGATCCCGATCAGTATCAACATGCGTTACGAATGAGCGGTCAATCTTGATCCGGCTGACGTCAAAGCGGCGAATGCTGGAAATGGAGGCATGTCCGGTTCCAAAATCATCCAGATCCACCCCGCACCCCAATTTGGAGAATGAAGCGATATTGTGGGAGGTTATGTCGTCGTCGGTTTGGGCCACAACCGTTTCGAGGATTTCGACGGTCAGGCGGCTGGGTTCCAGATCAAAGCGGTCCAGTTCCCATTTCACCTTTTCGAAAAGCCGCGGGTTGCGTAACTCGTCGGCGGAAAAATTGACGGAAATCGATGGGACGCGGATGCCCAGCTTGTCCCAATCTTTGAGTGCGGTCAGGGAATGGTAGAGCATGACTTCGCCGAGGCGTTCGGACAAGCCTGCCTGAACCAGTGCGGGAAGGAAAGCGCAGGGGGCAATCAGTCCCTTATCGGGGTGGTTCCAGCGTGCAAGGGCTTCAAACCCGGACAATTCACCGGTGTCGGTTGACAGCTGGGGCTGGAACCACGGGACGATCTGCCCTTCATTGAGTGCCGTCAGGATTTCTTTCACCGAGTGTTCTGATCCCGCGACGCGTGCACGATCGCCCTTTGTGAAGGCGCGGATTGATCCCGGGCCCGAGAAAATGGCCTCCTGCAGGGCGCTTTCCGCCGCATTCAGAATGGATTCTCCGCTGCGTTTCGGCGCGCGGGAGGGCAGTGCAAACCCCACGGACAGCGTGCAATGAACCTGAACATTCTCGATGAGAAATGGCGTGTCAAATGCGGCTTGCAGGCGGCCTGAAAGCTGGATGAGTGTTTCCAGATCAACCCGGCGGGATTTGTCCAGACACATGCCAAAGCGCGCATTGCCGAGATAGGCCAGCATATCAGTGCTGCGCAGAACGCCAACAATGCGTTCGCTACAGGCTTGCAGCAACCGTTCTGCTAAGGCGTCCCCAAGGTTTTTTCGTGCATTGTCGAAATCATCCACCTCAACGACGACACAGGCCTTGTCCGGGATATTTTCATTGCTCAGGGCATGGTCGAGGGATTTGATCAGCCGGTCCCGCACCGGCAGGTTGGTGATTGTATCGGTTGGGCCCGCATTCACGCTTGGCGCCGGTTGGGTCACAATCCCCATCAGAATAAGAAGGCTGGGAAAAATCACTGCAAAAAGGACCAGAAGCCCTTCCCCCCCGAACCAGAACGCACCGAGGGCCACCGCGGGCAAAAAGGCGGCCAGTTGAGGTCCGAGCATCGCCGCGCGTGCAGCTTGTTTTACATTATGGAACCAATTTGAGTTGCCGGAGGCAGCCATACGTCTTCATCCTCTTTGCGCGAGGCGAAACTGCCCCGACACGGATAAAGTAGGCACTTGAAGTCAACTGAACGTTAATGGCCTGGCAAAATTTAGGTCTAATTTTCAATGTTATCCGGCAAGTTTCGCGAAAGCCCCACAAAATCGAACAATTGCGGGTCCAGAAGGTGGCTCGGGCGCGTGTTCATCAGGGCTTTGAACATGATCTGGCGGCGTCCGGGGAAATTCTTCTCCCACTGATCAATGATTCCCTTAACCTGCTGGCGCTGCAACCCATCCTGCGAGCCGCAGAGGTCACACGGGATGATCGGGTAGTTCATCTGGGTGGCGAATTTTTCGCAGTCTTCTTCTGCCACATGGGCCAACGGACGATAGACAAACAGATCGCCCTCTTCATTGACCAGTTTGGGCGGCATGGTGGCCAGACGCCCACCATGAAAGAGGTTCATGAAAAACGTTTCCAGAATGTCGTCGCGATGATGGCCCAGCACCACGGCAGAACATCCCTCCTCCCGCGCGATCCGGTAGAGGTTTCCGCGCCTCAGCCGCGAACAGAGCGAGCAGAATGTGCGTCCCTGCGGGATCTTGTCCATCACGATCGAGAAGGTGTCTTCGTATTCGATGCGATGGGGGACATCCATTTTAGCAAGGAATTCCGGCAGCACCGTGGCCGGAAAATTCGGCTGTCCCTGATCCAGATTGCACGCGAGAAGCTCCACCGGCAGAACGCCGCGCCATTTCAGCTCGTAAAGCGCGGCCAGCATTGTGTAGCTGTCCTTGCCGCCTGACAGGCAGACCAGCCATTTGGCCCCGCGCTCCACCATGCCATACTGGTCGATCGCTTCGCGCACATTGCGAATGATCCGCTTGCGCAGCTTCTTGAATTCGGTGGTCGACGGGGCGCCGGCAAAAAGCGGGTGGATGTCATCAAGCGTATCAGTCATGCCCCGCCTTTAGGGGCTTTTGCGCAGGGAAACAAGGGGGATCGGGGGCGACACCAGGTGGTCTCGCCCCGCGGGGTCACCAGAAAACATCCCTTCCGGATGCGGGCGGATAAAGGTCCTTTACCTCCGGCAGGCCCATGTCTTTGGCAAGGTGGGAGGAGCCTGGCGCCTGGCGATGGCGACGCGGCAGGGGCGCGCCAGCAAACAGGGCCGCGCGCAGAACACGCCAGCGACCGTGACGTTTGATCAGCGCGGCGATGACCTGTGCCATCGGATTGCCCTGGCGGCGCGGTAAGTTGGGATAGTTGGTCATGTCATGTTCCTTGTTCAGTGGGATGATTCGTGGGCAGCTTGCGACCTCAAGTCCCCTTCAGCTCAAGCGGAAGGGGCAGGGCTGGTGATGAAAGCGGTTCTCAGGCCGCAAGCCATCGGCCGGCACAGTGGAAACCGTGCCGGAGAGTGGGGATTGCGAGGGAAGGGGCAATTTGCCCCTGTGGATTACATCATGAGATCTCGAAACCCTGGGGGCGGGTCATGCGGCGGCAGACCCACGTCGCGACGCAGGTGGTTGCTGAGTTCCTCTCCGCGTGGCCGCTTACGCAGCCGTGCAAGCAGGTTCGCTACCAGCACGCGGGTAACGCGTCCGGCGCCATGTTCGGTGACGAGATCGTCAATCAGGTCCTGAAGCCGGATCGCTCCGGTATGAAAATTACTGTCCATCATGGTTTTGTGACCGGCTGGTGCCGGGTCCCTTGGTTTGGACATGGCGCCAAGGGGGCTTGGATCGCCATGCGGTTGGGTAGGAAAATTTGTGACAGAGAGTGCAATCGGCTGAGCGCAGGCGCAGGGATTGGTCTGTGATCACAAAATGTTGGAGACAACCGGATTTGAGAGACGACACCCGTGTGGGGGCCTGATGTTCAAATACCGGAGAGGGTGGTTCGTCGTGCGGTCGCGTTTACGACGCGAAGACGGTCCAGAAGCCCGCGGCAAAGCCTTTTTGATGTGCGGCAAAGGCGGCACACTCGGCGGCTCGGAGGGTCGATGCATTGATATTGGTCATGTAGCCCCTCCTTCTTGTTTGCTGTTTCGGGTGAGGCCGTTTTAGCGCAAGAGGGACCTCAAACAAGCTTGCTTGCGAAGAATATTCAACCTGTGGCGGAAAGGGCACTTAAAGTGTTTCGGCTTTAACCTGACACAGGGCAAAACCGAAACGCTTTAGGCCGGATCACGAGTGATCACATCCGGACGAGTCGGGGCGCCCATGGGGGACGGGGTCGTAGCCGCAGGACCCCCAGGGATTGCAGCGGGCGATGCGTTTGGCAGCCAGCCAGCTGCCCCTGATGGCGCCGTGCTTTTCCAGGGCTTCAAGCGCATAGGCCGAACAGGTGGGTTGATAGCGGCAATTGAACCCGACCCAGGGGGAGAAGATCAGCCGGTAGGCCCGGATGGGCAGGGCGGCAAGATGGGCAAGCGGGGTCATTGACGGGGCCTCTGGGTTGGATTCTAGTTTTCTAGTTTTCTAGTTTTCTAGTTTTCTAGTTTTCTAGTTTTCTAGTTTTCTAGTTTTCTAGTTTTTCGGTTTTGGCTTCGGGCGGGGCGCACGCGGCGTGTGGACCTCTTTCAACGCGCGAATCAGGTCTTCCACCAGATCATTATAGGGGCGGGTGGCAGTGGCGTCCTTGCGGCCGATAAGCACATAGTCCCAGCCCGGCTTGCCATGGGTGGGCAGCACCTCGCGGGCAATGGCACGCAGGCGCCGCTTGGCGCGGTTGCGGGCCACGGCATTGCCGACTTTCTTCGAGCATGTATAGCCAATGCGTGGGCCTTCGCCAGCCGGTTCGTCGTCCCGCCGGCGCCGGGCCTGCAGCAGAAAGGCCGGCTGGGGCGCGCGACGCGCACGGGCCGCGGACAGAAAATCGCGCCTTTGGGTCAATGTGGTCAGCATGTCATCCCCTCACGTGCAAAAACCGCCGCAGGCATGGGCCTCGGCGGTCTGCATCTCATCTTGTCCGGCGCAGTCACGGAAATCCGGTGATCTGCGGTCAAAGCTTACGCGCTCAGCGACTTCCGGCCACGCGCACGACGCGCGTTCAGGATTTTGCGGCCAGCTTTGGTGGCCATGCGCGAGCGGAAGCCGTGACGGCGTTTGCGAACCAGGTTCGAGGGTTGATAGGTGCGTTTCATCGCCCGTCTCCGTTTGGGCCCGGTTCCGTCTCTCGTCCCCGCGCTCTGATCACTCAGATCAAGCAGTCGACGATCTCTTGCTACGGATTCGGGCAAGTGTCTATTCGAAGCCCGGTCTATAGGCGGCATTTCAAACTAAGTCAAATGGGAAAGGGCAGCAAATTGACCTCTCTCATCTGCCCTGTTCCACCTGCGGGCGTGGGGGGAATGCCATGCCGGGTCTTTGCAGGCAAGGCATATTCCCGCCATTTGTGTTAAACTGGGGTGGTTTCGGGGGTGAAGGGGGGAAATTCGTGTTATAAAATGACCTCGATCTTGCCTTAGATCTTGCCGGACAACGCCTTTGGGGGAAGTAAAATGGAATGGATTGCTGTCGAGGTGAAGGGGCGCATTCTGCGGATGTGGCCCAATGGTGGGGATGAGATTCGCCGCACCCTGGATGCCGGGGTGACGCTGGAGTCCCTTGTGCCCGAGATTGAACATACGGTGTCATTGCAACCACATACCCGCATTCTGGCCACCGGGGTGCGGGCCGGGGCTCCGCTCAGCGTGCCATGTGCTCTGGCCGCCCCCCGTCATGTGCCGCATGTGGATCCGCGTCTTTATCTTGCCCCTGCGGTCAAACAGGAAAACCCTGCCGGGCTGATCGGCTATGAGGTGGTGCGGCTGGCCGGGCTATTGGCGCAGGATCCGAAATTCGACGGGGTGGCCTGCCTGATCGGCGAACAGACGGTCTGGGCCCAGATCAGCGCCGAAGAGATTGTCAGCTTTCAGGCTGCCGCGACGGTGCGGCTGGCGGGGCTGCTTGGGGTCACGCCAAGCGTGGGCGAGGGGTTTGAGCCCACGCTCTCAGATATCATCGCACGCCCGCAGAAACTTGCCAGCAAGATTGCGAGCCTTGAGGCTGCCAGAACCCTTGGGCTGGTGTCGGAAGCTGAGGCCGCGTCCCAGCTGACCGGAGCATTGGTGGGGGCCGAGCTTGCCGCGATGCGCCCTTACTGGCTGGGGCAGCGGGTGGCGCTGATCGGCAATGCCCGCTCGACCAATGTCTATGAAAAGGCATTGTCGGCTCAGGGGGTGGCCTGTGACACCTATCTGGGGGCAGATCTGGCGCTGAAAGGGCTGCGCCCCTTTGCAACGGAACCTGCCTGAGGGCCGTCAAACTGAAACGCTTTAAATGCCACAGCACATAAAGGACCGCGCTTTTGAGGCGCGGCCCGTCTGAGGTTTCAGTCTAGCGGGCGTTCCAATCCGGCTGACTGTCCAGTTTGGCGGGATCAATAGCTGTATTCGGCGTAGATCCGTTTCAAGTCGCCTTTCCAGTCGCCGTGGTAGTGCTCCAACAGCTCATCCGCAGGCGTTTTTCCCTCTTCCACACTGTCTTGCAGCGCGTTGAGGAAGTGGCGTTCATCCGGCACCATGCCCCCGATCCCCGGACGGGCCCGGTTTTTAAGCCCCTGTTTGGCGATCTCGACGGTTTCGCGGGCCAGATCAATGATCTTCACGCCGTTTGCTTCACCTTGCAGCCCGTCGACAGAGGCTGCCACGCGCAGGGCTTCGCGGGTCTCTGCATCCCAGCCCTTGGCCAGATCCCAGGCTGCATCCAGACTGTCCTGACAATACATCAGACCGACCCAATAGGCGGGCAGGGCACAGATACGACGCCACGGGCCACCATCGGCACCGCGCATTTCCATATATTGCTTGATCCGCACTTCGGGAAAGGCGGTGGTCAGGTGGTCGGCCCAGTCGGAGAGCGTCGGGGTTTCACCCGGCAGGGCAGGCAGCTTGCCTTGCATGAAATCGCGGAACGACATGCCCAAAGCATTGATATATTGCCCGTCGCGATAGACAAAATACATCGGCACATCGAGCGCATATTGCACATAGCGCTCAAACCCCATCCCCTCTTCAAACACGAAAGGCAGCATCCCGGTGCGCGATGCATCCAGATCGCGCCAGATCCGCGAGCGCCAGCTTTTGTGCCCGTTCGGTTTGCCTTCGAAGAACGGTGAATTGGCAAACAGTGCGGTGGCCACCGGCTGCAGCGCCAGCCCGACACGGAACTTCTGCACCATATCGGCCTCAGACGCGAAATCGAGGTTCACCTGCACGGTGCAGGTGCGATACATCATCTGTTTGCCGTGGGTGCCGACCGTGTCCATATAGTCGGTCATCAGCTTGTAGCGCCCTTTCGGCATCACCGGCATCTGTTCGTGGGTCCATTCCGGCGCCGCGCCCAGACCGATGAAGCGTGCGCCGATTTTATCCGCAATCTGATGCACTTCGCGCAGGTGTTCATTCACCTCGTCGCAGGTCTGGTGGATGGTATCGAGTGGCGCGCCCGACAGTTCAAACTGCCCGCCGGGTTCCAGCGAGATATTGGCGCCATTGCGTTTGAGCCCAATCAGGTTGCCGCTTTCGCGCACCTCTTCCCAACCGAACTCATCCCGCAGCCCTTCCAGCATATGCAGGATCGACCGGTCGCCCGCGTAAGGCAGCGGTTTGAAACTGTCCTGACAATAGCCGAACTTCTCATGCTCGGTGCCGATCTTCCACGCCTCGCGCGGTTTGCAGCCGTCTTCCAGAAACTGGGCCAGCTGCTTATGGTCGGTGATCGGGCCGCCGCCGGATTGGGGGATGGACATGAAGGGCACTCCTCGCGCGTATCTCGGATCCGCATTAGGTGGGGGAAACGCGGGGCGGTGTCAATGCAGGGGGACGACCTTGCGCGACCAGATCACGACTCTGTCAGAACTGACCGTTGCGTTGCGCGCATCAATGGCGGTGTTGACGGCCCGGATGGCGGCGGAAATGTCGATATCCGGCAGCACGGCCATGGCATCAAACAGCTGCTCCGATCCTTCGGCAGACACCGGAATGGTCAAAAGTTCCATCCCGGTGCGAAAGCGCCAGACCGGCAGCCCTGCCATGTCCCGCGCAATGCTGATTTCGTGGATCAGATCAAGCGAGGCAAAACCGCCACCGACCGGCGCCAGATAAATCACCTGACGCTCGTCGATCTGCACCACGCCAACGCCACCGGTCCCCGCCCGGATGCGCGCGCGCTGCACCCCTTGCCAGGCCACGGCTGCGCCAATGAGGGCGAGTGCGACGCCCATCCATTTCAAAAGCCCCAACGAGCCGATGGCCCACCACAGGCCAAGGGCAGCCACCCCGCCGCCGATAATGGCTTCGCGAAAGCGATGGATCCGGGCGCGGGCTTCGGGACGGATCATGTGCGGGCTCCGATCGTGACGGGGGTCGACAGAATGGCGAGTGTGTAGTCCCCGATCTGTTCAAACCCGATGGCTTCATAGGCGCGGCAGGCGGCCTCGCCGCTGGCGAAAAGGATGGCGGTCTGGACCCCGGCTGTGCGTGCCTCTTTCAAATGGGCGGCGACGACCCGGCGTGCAAGCCCCTTTCCACGTGCATTTGGGGGGGTATAGACCCCACCGATCTGCACCATGTCGGGCAAGTGTGCGTTGAAGGCGGTCATGGCGGTGGGGGTGCCGTTTTCGATCAGCAGGCGCACGTGGCCCGTGGTAATGGTGGTGTCCACACGGTCCGCAATCACCTTTGTCAGTGTTGCGTCATCTGCCGCGCCAAGTGCCTCGATGTGATAGGCCCGAAACCATTGGGTCAGCAGGGCGGCATCCTGTTGTTCCGGTTTGCGGATCTCGGCAGGCCCCGGATCGCGCTGCTGATCCAGCGACAGGCGATAAAGCGGTTCCACCCGGTTCAGGTCATACGCCGCGTCGTCGAGGCCGAGCACCGCCCGCATGCCATCGACCAGTGTCGCAGCACCGTTCAGCCCGGCCACCTGCTGGCCCTGCATCGCATCGTGAAACCCTTGCCAGAACATCGCCCCTTCCCCGCAGGCATTGAGGAAACCTGCGTTGGAGCGGGAGAACACACCACTGATCTTGCCGTCTTTATCTTCAACCCAGAACGTTGCCGCATGGGGGTGCTCTGAGCCGCTCAACCCAAAGTGTGCCAACCCCGCCCGCATGAACATGGTGGTTTCGGCGTGGTGTGACAGGAACTGCATCATGGCCGCTTCGTCACCGGGGCGGGCCGGGCGGATCATGTCTTGTCGTCCTTGAGTGGATGCCAGGGGGACATGTCTTTTTTCGGGTCAGCGGATGTGGCAGGGGATGTGGGGCGGATAATCCCCTCATAAGGTGCGCTGACCGGTTCGAACCTGTTGGGCGTGAGATGGGCAATCAGGCGGGGCGTTTCTTCGGGTGCATGGCGAAACAGGCTGCCATCTTTGGCAAACAGCACCTCTCCCCGATGCACCTCGGCCCAGCCATCGTGCAAATCCTGCCCCCCGTCTGGCCCTTCCAGCCTGTGGGTTTCCCAGTAAATCTGTCCCTGCGGGCCTTTTTCGGTCAAAGACGCGGTAAAGCGTTTGTGCAGGGTCCAGCCCGCGATGACCGGTCGGGACAGGTGCCATGTCTCCGTGCGCAGCCAGCCCGATCCGGTGGTGTCCTGTGCCTCAAGCGTCCAGCCGTCACGCTGAAGCCGTGGCAGGTAAAGCACCGCGTCTTCACCCATTGAGGGCACAAGATGGGCGGGCGGCTGCATCACCCGTGAAAGCGTGCAGCCGGGATGATGCTGATCCGCTTGCGGTATGCATGGTCCGCTCTGATCCACCCAGTATCGCTTGTTGTCGAGAAACACGCCGCCCCCGTTCCATGCCCCGCCATGCGGCATCAGGGCCAGCGCGGTAAAATATGGCGGGCGGCTGATCGCGGTGTAACTGTCGAGGGGCGGTTTGTGCGGAGCGGCAAAATAGATCAGATGCCGCCCGTCCGGGGACAGATCCCCGCGCCGTTCATACACGCGATGTTTCAGCCACTGGCCCGGCGTCACCTTGTCCGTCTCGAGATCCCAGCGCAGCATCTGCACATGCCGTGAGGGGCCGCGTCGAAACAGAACCGCCACCGGGGCCGCGCGGGCGAGGATGCCGAAAATGCGGGCCGGGGCAGATGTGTCCGCCGGGGGGCTCACCCCCAATCCCCCAGATGCTGTTGCCAGATGGTCAGTGCGGCCACGGCGGCGGTGTCGGCGCGCAGGATACGGGGACCAAGGCTGACCGCGTGCCCCATGTCGCGCAGCTTGCTGCGCTCGGCCTCGGAAAAACCGCCTTCGGGGCCAATGAAAATGGCCCATTTGTCGCCGCCGACCTGGCCCAGCACCTCTTTGGCGCCCACCAGGGCTTCGTCACAGAACATGATCTGGCGGTCTTCTGGCCAGATGGTCAGGAGTTTATCGAGCCGTTCCAGTTCGCGCACCTCCGGCACATAGGTGCCGCCGCATTGTTCAGCCGCTTCCACCGCATGGGCCTGCAACCGGTCGCGGCGAATGCGTTCTGAATTGGTAAAGGCGGTTTGCATCGGCTGGATCACCGCCGCCCCCATTTCAGCAGCTTTTTCCACGATGAAATCGGTGCGTGCCTTTTTGATCGGCGCAAAGCACAGCCAGAGGTCCGGTGGCAGTTGCAAGGGTTTTGACTGGCGCTGGCACAGCAGCACGCCTTTGCGCTTCCCTGCCTCGACCACTTCGGCGGTAAACTCGCCATCCCGCCCGTTGAACAGCGCGACCAGATCGCCCGCGCCCATGCGCATGACGTTGAAAAGATAGTTCGCCTGATCGCGATCCATCAAAACGGTTTGCCCCTTGCCCAGAGGCTGCTCTACAAAGAGTCGAACTTTTGCCTGTTTCATGAGCGAACCCTATGACCCAACGTGACGAACTTCCAGAGCAAACCGGCCAGGTGGCGGACGCTTATACGGGCAATTGGGTGGATCATCTGGCCCCCGCCTGGTCGCGTCCCTATCTACGCTTGTCGCGTGCGGACCGGCCGATTGGCACCTGGCTTTTGCTGATCCCCTGCTGGTGGGGGCTGTTGCTGGCCATTGGGCATTCGGGCCGTTTTGGACCCTTTGATCTGTGGATTGCGCTGGGCTGCGCCATTGGTTCTTTCCTGATGCGCGGGGCGGGCTGCACCTGGAATGATATCACCGACCGCAAGTTTGATGCCGCGGTTGAGCGCACCCGCAGCCGCCCGATCCCCTCGGGACAGGTGAGCGTGCGCGGGGCGGTGATCTGGATGGGGCTGCAGGCGCTGATTTCGCTGGGGATCCTGCTGACCTTCAATATGGCGGCCATTGTCATGGGGTTTGTCGCGGTGATCCCGGTGCTGGTCTACCCCTTTGCCAAACGGTTTACCTGGTGGCCGCAGGCCTTTCTGGGCATTGCCTTCAACTGGGGCGCGCTTCTGGCCTGGGTGGCGCATCGCGGCAGCCTCGAATGGCCTGCGGTTGCGCTTTATCTCGCCGGGATCAGCTGGACCCTTTTTTACGACACGATCTATGCCCATCAGGACAAGGAAGATGACGCGCTGATCGGGGTGAAATCCACCGCGCGCCTGTTTGGGGAGAAAACCCGCAAATGGTTGATGTTGTTCATGATCCTCACCATCGTGATGATGGCGCTGGCCATGGTGCAGGCGTTGGGGGAACGCAACGCCCTGTCGCTGGTGGTGGCGCTGGGCGGGGCCTGGGCGATGGGGTGGCATATGGCATGGCAGATGCGGATGCTTGATATCGATGATACCGAAACCTGCCTGCGACTTTTTCGCTCAAACCGCGATACCGGCCTGATTCCTGTGCTGTTTCTTGCCATTTCTGCGCTGCTGTGATTGCACCACCGGCGGTGGTCGCCTAAGACGATTGCAGTGATTGACCTCTTCCATTGGACCCGGAACCGGATAATGCGCCTTGCCCCCTCGTTTTTGGCCCCCGGCCTGTTTGCCGCTGCCGCCCTGCTGTCACTTGTCGGCGCACGGGTGGCTGTGTCGACCATTGAAACCCTGTCTGCCGAAGGGGTGCGGGACGAATTCATGTTGCAGGGGTTTGAGTGGGCTGAGGTTGAGGCAGATGGCCTTGAGGTTGTGGTGTCCGGCATCGCCCCGGACGAGGTGACCCGCCTTCGCGCCGTTTCGGCCGCCGGCACGGTGATCGACAGCGGGCGGGTGATCGACAATATGCAGGTCGCCGCCACCGAAGATATCGCCCCGCCGCGCTTTTCCCTGGAAATCCTGCGCAATGATGCGGGTATATCTCTGATCGGCCTGATCCCGGCCAGTTCCGACCGGGACCGGCTGAAAGAGCGTATCAAGGATATTGCCGGACGCACCCATGTCACCGACCTTATGGGGACCGCCGATTATACCACCCCCGCAAACTGGGACGAGGTGCTGGACTTTGCCGTGACCGCGCTTGAAACGCTGCCGCGTGCCAAGATCTCGATGGATGCCAAACGTGTCTCGATCACCGCCGTGTCGGACAGTGCAAAGCAGAAGACCGGGTGGGAACGTGAGCTCAAACGTGAGGCCCCGCGCAACCTGTTGCTGTTGATGGATATTTCGGCGCCACGCCCGGTGATCACCCCCTTTACCCTGCGCTTCCTGATCGAAGAGGGGACCCCGCGCTTTGACGCCTGTTCGGCCCATGATCAGATCGGGCGCGCCAAGATTGCCGCCGCAGCCGCGCTGGCCGGGATCGAAGGGGCGATTGACTGTACAATTGGCCTTGGGGTGCCGTCTCCTGACTGGTCGGATGCCGTCAATGCGGGCATCCAGGCCGTCAGCAAGTTTGGCGGCGGTTCCGTAACTTTCTCGGATGCGGATGTGACCCTCGTGGCGCCCGCTGGCACCAAACAGGCGGTGTTTGACCGGGTGGTGGGAGAGCTTGAGGCCGATCTGCCCCAGCTTTATTCCCTGCATTCGGTCCTGCCGGAAATTGTCAAGATTGACGGTTCGGGAGACGGCGAAGACGGCCCGCCCGAGTTTGTGGCCACCCTCAGCCCCGAAGGGCTGGTGCAATTGCGCGGGCGCATGACCGATGACCTGCAACGTGCCGCCGCTGAAAGCTATGCCAAGGCCGCCTTTGGTGTGACACGGGTTTATGAAGCCACCCGGCTTGACCCGGACCTGCCGGAAGGTTGGCCCATCCGTGTTCTGGCCGGGCTGGAGGTGCTGGGGCACCTCGCCAATGGGTCGGTTGTGGTGCAGCCGGACGTGGTGGATGTGCGTGGCAATACCGGGGATCCGGAAGCCAGCGCCACCATCTCGCGCATCCTGGCCGAAAAGCTGGGGGCGTCGCAGAACTATCAGATCAATGTGACCTATCAGGAAAAACTCGACCCGCAACTGGGCCTGCCCAGCCCGCAGGAATGCGTGGCGGCCATCAACGGCTTCCTGACGGACAGCAAGATCAATTTCGCCCCGGGGTCCGCCAATATCGAAGCCTCCGCCGGGGATACGCTGGACAAGATCGCCGAACAGCTGCGCGCCTGCGAGGATGTGCGGATGGAAATCGCTGGGTATACCGACAGCCAGGGGCGTGAAGAAATGAACCGGGCCTTGTCGCAAAGCCGCTCTCAGGCTGTTCTGACCGCGCTGCTGGGCCGGCGGGTGCTGACGTCAAACCTGTCCGCCAAGGGCTATGGCGAAGACGATCCGATCGCGGATAATGGCACCGAAGAGGGGCGTGAGGCGAACCGTCGGATCGAATTCCGCCTGCTGGATCTGCCCTCAGATGAGGCGGATGCCGACAGCGCCGAAGCCGTGGCGGACCCGGACACCCCCACATCAGAAGCTGCGCCCACCGATGAGGCTGCCCCGGCTGTCCCGTCTGACCCGGATGACGCCACCCCGACCGGTTCGGGAGAGGCCAGCACCGAGGACACAGATCCGTCTGATCCTGCCGTGGAAACAGACGCGCAGTCTGAAGAGGCAGAGGTCCAGGACCGCTCCGATGCAGGGCAGGCCGAGGATCAGCAAACCGCCCCCGCCGCCAGCGATTACGCCGGCCCCGCCACTCTGGTTCAAACACCGGGAACAGAAGATCCCCGTCCCGCTCCGCGCCCCGACACAGTCGACCCCGCGGATGCCGCGTCGCAATAAGCCACAAGGAGCCTGCGGATGAACCGCACCGAATTTATCATCGTCACCGCGATTATCCTCTTTGCCGCATTTGCACTTGGATGGTTTGCCCATTGGATCATCCATCGCTTTGCCAAGGTTACCGGCAACGAGATGGGGGAAATTGACCGTATGGCGCAGCAATTGCACGAAGCGGAAGAAACCCGCGATCAGGCCATCACCTATCTGCAGAGCCGTGAGGCGGAACTGACCAACCAACACCAGCAGACCGAGGCCGAACTGCGCGCTGCCATGGATGGCCTGCGGGATGCGCGGCAAGAGGCCGAAGAACTCCGCGCCTATATCGACCGCATTCAGGGCGAGGCCTGAGCCCCCACAGCCGGGCAGGGCGTCTTTCCGACCGGCCGCCCCGAGCGGCCGCACTGACCCGCATTTATTGGGCGCACGGGCCGAAGGTCTCAGCTTTCGTCGATCTCGTCGCCGGGGCGCACAGTGCGGTAGATCCCTTCCGGCAGATCCAGCGCTGCGACCAGATCGGTGATCTGCGTCATCGACAGAGTGATTTTCTGCACCTCGTCCGTGCGCGGATCCCATTGTTCGACGGTCACACAGCTGGCAAAGGCCGTAATGGTGACATCTTCCTTCAGAGGTGTTTCGCCCTCGTCAACGAGGGTGACGACCGTGGCGTCAAATTCATGCTCGATTGTAAACATGATCCCAGCCTAAAGCGTTTCGGGAGGGATTTGAAACACCTGTTTGTTCCGACCCGCCCACAACACTGACATCTCTTGCGGCCATTTCAGTGCGCCAACCCCCTGTTTGACCGAGGTCAAGGTGGGATGTGGGGCGCCCCGGCACACTTGGGGGCGGAGGATAGACCTATGAAGGATACAATCAGACAAGGCTTTGCCTATCACGCCGACCTGGTCGAGCGGATGGCCGCAACCCAGGGGTTGAACCTGACCGAAGAACTCGAAGCCGGGCGGATCAGCTTTACCGGGCTGGATGATGCGGTGCATCGCTGCATGCAATGTTCGGACCCGGAAGGGTGCCAGCTGTGGCTCGACAATCATGAAGGGGGATCCCATTCCTCCCCGGAAATCTGCCAAAACCGCGGGCTTTTCAAACGGCTGGGCTAGCCCCCTCCGCAGACCGGGATTATAGTTTGTCCCATGGCGCGGATGAAGATGCAGCAATTTACCGGATTTCTCACGGATCGGGGATCGAAATATGCGGTGACGGGTGGGCCCGTCACAACGCGCGATGACGTGAAAGATTTCCTCAAGCAACTGACCAAAAACAAAAAATTCGCCAAGGCAACCCATAACACCTGGGGGGCTATCCTTGAGGATGGCCCGCAGAAGGGGGATGATGGCGAAAGCGGCGCGGGCATGGTGATCGTGCGTATGCTGGAGCGCGCCGGGTTAAGCGATCACATCATCGTGGTGACGCGCTGGTATGGCGGCGTCAAGCTGGGCGGCGACAGGTTTCGCCGGGTGCAGGATGCGGTGGAACACTATCTGGAAAGGCGGGATGGCTGATGTGGGCACGGGTGCAAATGGAACTGGCCCGCTTTTGGGATCGTTGCCGTTGGTCATGGCAGGGATGGTGTGACGGTTGGCGCAACGAAAAATCCGTGCGCCAATGGGTCTATGCTTGGATCCTGTCCTCGGGACTGGCATTCGTGCTGGATCTCAGCACGGCGGAACGCGCGCTGATTCTCTCGCTTGGCTTTCTGGTGATTGCAGCTGAACTGATCAATACGGCGATTGAACGCGCCGTGGATCTGGTCACGCAAGACCATCACGAGCTTGCCGGTCGGGCCAAGGATGCCGCCAGTGCCTTTGTCGGCTTGACGGCAATTGCAGTTGGGATTGCCTGGTTGGTGATCCTGCTGGGCTGACCCCCGCGCCAAATCCGGGTTTTAGCGCAAAAGGCTCAGCCCGCTTCTTCTTCCAGATGCAGCTTCATATCCAGAAGCACATGTTGCAAGGCGAGGGTTTCGCGCAGCAGACGTTTGGCCTCGTTTATGGTGATCACACCGTCCTCTATGGATTGCTGATACTCTGCCATCAGCATTGCAAACCTTTGAGAAAGCGCAATAACATCCGCATTCACACCGCCCGAGGGGCGGTTCTTCCGCTCGGCGTCATAAGACAGGGTAATCCCCTTCAACTCGGCCAATGCCCCGGTCACATGCGGGTATTTCGACGCTTCTTCCAAAGACGCCACAGCATCAATAGGCATGAAGCGATCGCTATGTTCGTCACTGTCGGAATAATAGCGCCCCAAAGTGGCCTTGGATTTGCCGGTCAGTTCGCATGCGGCTTCCAAGCCGACATCTTTCACCAATGCTTCGGTGTGTTTCTTCAAGTAGCTGCCAATGCTTGCCATGCTTTTAACCTCATGCTGTGGCCCAACACACGGGCCACGGGGAATTCCACCTCCCTTTTCCCATTATTCTGGCGCCAAGGGAATGGCTTTTATGAAGTTGTAGAGTGAAGGGTAAATGGTTTTGGTGCGCAAGCACTGAAACAGGTGGGGGCCCAGGCAATTTCCTGGGAAATTCGGAAGCTTTTCCGAGGCTCGAAATGAGTGGTGCGTGTGAGTGATGAGGTCTGTTCCATCCCCAAGGCACAATGTGCTACTGACCTCGGGTGTTGGTGTCACTGTTTCGCCCCCATACTGCTTTTACTCTGCACCGCCCGCCGGAGGGCCAAAAAGCTGCGAGGAATAGACTGCGGCTCGACATGTGGGCAGATTGCCGGTTGAACCGGTCTGGCCCGCAGCGTATTTCAGATCCATGGCAAAACTGTACTTCCACTATTCAACCATGAATGCGGGGAAATCCACCCTGCTGCTGCAGGCGTCGTATAACTATAACGAACGCAATATGCAGACCTATCTCCTGACGGCAAAGCTCGATCACAGGGCAGGTGAGGCGCGGATTGGATCGCGGATCGGGATCGGGGCCAAAGCAGATACGTTTGAGGCCGGAGAAGACCTTTTCGCCAAGATCAAGACACGGCTGGAGGCTGCTCCCTGTGCCTGTATCTTTATTGATGAGGCCCAGTTTCTGGAGCACGAACAGGTATGGCAACTGGCCCGTGCGGTGGATGATCTTGATGTGCCCATCATGTGCTACGGGCTGCGGGTGGATTTTCAGGGCAACCTGTTTCCGGGCTCCGCCACTCTTCTGGCGCTGGCGGATGAAATGCGCGAGGCGCGCACCATCTGCCACTGTGGCAAGAAGGCAACGATGGTGGTGCGGCAGGACGAAACCGGCAAGGTGCTGGTGGACGGGGCCCAGGTGCAGATCGGCGGCAACGAAACCTATGTATCGCTTTGCCGCCGCCATTGGCGCGAAGCGGTGGGCGATCAGGCGGATTGCTGAGACGTTTCAGGCTTCCGCCGCGCGGGCGCCCTTCACACGGGGGTAAGAAGCGCATCCCCCCGGGCAAAGGCCTCCAGATTGTCCAATGCCAACATGCCCATTTCGGTGCGCACCTCCAGCGTGGCGGTGCCAAGATGGGGCAACAGGGTTACGTTTTCAAAGCGCATCAACGCCTCTGGCACCGCAGGTTCGAACTCATAGACATCCAGCCCCGCCCCGCCGATGGACCGGGCATCCAGCGCGGCAATCAAGGCCTGCTCATCCACCACTTCCCCGCGTGAGATGTTGACCATCAGAGCATGGGGTTGCATGGCGGCAAAGGTCTCGGCCCCGATCAGGTGATGTGTTTCCGCACTCCCCGGCGTGGCAACAACCAGAATGTCACAGCTGCGGGCAACCTCCGAAATGCTCTGCATCTGCCGGGCCGGGAAATCGACCGGCTTGGGGGAGCGGTTGAAATACACGACCTTCATGTCAAAGCCGAAATGACAGCGCCGGGCAATTGCCTGCCCGATCCGACCCATGCCGATAATCCCTACGGTTTTTCCGGTCACGTGCAGGCCCAGCATCTGGGTGGGATGCCAGCCCTCCCACGCGCCAGCCCGCACCAGACGCTCCCCTTCACCGGCGCGCCGGGCGGTCATCAGGATCAATGTCATGGCGGTGTCGGCGGTGGCATCGGTCACCGCGCCGGGCGTGTTGGTAACCGCAACCCCGTGGCGCCGGGCGGCCTCAACGTCGATGTGGTTGTAGCCCACCCCGAAATTGGCAAGCAACCGCGCGCGGCTTTCCCCCGCCTCGGCAAACACCTCAGCCGTATAAAGATCGCCCAGCGTGGGCAGGACCAGATCGAATTCAAGCAACGAGGTGACCATCTCGGCCGTCCCCATCGCGCTGGTGTCGTGGCGCAACGTGACGTCAAACCCTGCCCGGGCCCGATCCAGAACCGCATCGGGAAGTGGGCGAGAGATAAAGAGGCTCAGCATAGGCGTGCCCCATCCGGGGTGTCCTTGTCCGGCGTGATCAACCCGACATTGCCCTGCGCATCATAAAGCCCAAGGATCAGCACCTCTGACCGCATCGGGCCAATCTGGCGCGGTGGAAAATTCACCACCCCCAGCACCGATTTCCCAACCAGCTCCTCGGGCGTATAGTGCTGGGTGATCTGGGCTGAACTTTTGCGCTCCCCCACCTCCGGCCCGAAATCAACCCAGAGCTTGAGGGCCGGTTTGCGCGCCTCGGGGAAAGGTTCCGCACGCAGAACCGTGCCTTTGCGTATGTCGACTTTCATGAAATCATCAAACGTGATTTCAGGGGTGAGATCAGCCATTTGCAAGCTCCCTTGACCGGCCCGCTGCCGCATTCACCGCGCGGGTGAGCAGTGCAGGGAAGCCATTGTTTTCATCCATCAAAACCGAAAGGGCCGCCGCCGTGGTGCCGCCGGGTGAGGTCACGTTTACACGCAATTGTGTCGGGGTCTCCTCGGCCTCTTCCGCAAGTGCCCCCGCGCCTGCCACCGTGGCCCGGGCCAGTTGCATGGCCAGATCCTCAGGCAGACCCTGCGCAGCCCCCGCCGCGGCGAGTGTTTCGATCAGGTGGAACACATAGGCCGGGCCGGACCCGGAAAGGGCGGTGACCGCGTCCATTTGCTCCTCTCCGTCCAGACGCACCACCTGCCCCACCGCAGATAACAGCATCTCGGCCAGGTCCATTTGGGCCGCATCTGCCATCGCGTTGCCGCAGATTGCGGTGATGCCACGGGCAATCGCCGCCGGGGTGTTGGGCATGGCGCGGATGATCGGGGTGCGCTCGCCAAGCAGGGCTTCATAGGTGGCAATCGGCGTGCCTGCGGCCACGGACAGAAACAGCGTATCCCCATTGCCGAGCGGGGCCAGCTCGGGCAGGGCGTCGGTCATCATCTGCGGCTTCACCGCAATCAGCACAATGGCGGGGTTTGCAGGCAGCGGTTGGTTCAGGTTGAGGCCGTCCAGCCCTTTCAGCCAGTCCGACGGGTAAGGATCCTGCACCCAGACCGACCGTGCGGGCAGCCCTTGCCCCAGCCAGCCTTCCAGCATCGCCGACCCCATCTTACCACAGCCAAGCAGCACCAGTCCGCGTGTTTTCAGATCATCCATCTGTTTCCCTCCCGAGTTCTGGCCGAAATTAAAGCGTTTGAGGCCAGCGTGAAACACAGTTTGATACCGAAATGCCCATGGCATCAACAGGTTCCGCGCGTTTTGGGCAAATCAAGTGGATCAGGTGTGCCTCGACACGCTTTGGGTGACTTGCTCAAGACAGGACAATGCTGGGCCGCGATGGGCAAATTGTGCGCCAACCGTGCTGCAGGGCTTATTTTCTGGTTGGAAATATCCTGGGGTGAGCCTCAAAGAGGCGAGGGGCAAAGCCCCTTCTGCCGGTCACCTGATCCAGACAACAAAAAACGGCCCCGAAAGACCGAATTTTGCTGGGAGAACTGCTCGTTTCTCGTGTTCCTTTTGCCCCTGTTTCACCCGGCCTAAGCGGTCTCACGCCCGCCCATAGGCATCGGCAATGGCCACCTGCAGGGCGTTTTCTACCGTGTGATCCCCCCATGAGACCAGTTGGAAGGCGGGATAGAACCGCTCGGACGTGGCCACCGCCGTGGCGATCAGGTGGTCAATCTGTTCGGGGGACGCCGTCCCGCCGCCGGTCAGCGCCAGCCCATAGCGCCACACCATCAGCCGCTGTTCGTGCCAGTAGGAAAAGGCCCCCTTCCAGCACTGATCGTTGATACTGTTCAACGCTTCATAGATTTTCGGCAACTTGTCCTCGGGCGGTTCCATTTCAAAGCTGCAGATCAGCCGCAGGGTTTCGTCATAATCGGACCAGGCCAGCGTGATCGAGTAGTTGCGCCACTGTCCCTCGACCGCCATGGCGATCTGGTCATCGGCCACCCGGTCAAACTCCCAGGCGTGGTGCTCGGCGATATATTCGACAATGTCGATCGGATGCATGTCGTCGGTTTCAAGGTAATGCTCGGTGGCAGCCATGTCGCGTACCCTTCTCGGTGTCAGATCCGCGCTGGCATCGCCCCAATGATGCGGTGCAGATCTCGTTGCCTGTACTAGGTTCGGCGGTCTTCGCGCCGTTTCCTTACTAGATATGGTGTCTGCTTTGGGGTAACCTGTAAAGAGGAACTTGTGAAATAACCTCACTTGTCCACAGAAATCTGTGGCTTCTCCACAGAGCGGGGAGGCTTTGTCCACGGGATCGGTTCAGCATGTTGAAAACGGTGCTGGCACAAGGCGTTTTGCTGCCGATTGAGGGCAAAGACAGGGGGCAAGGCGGCCTCATGCTTGACCTTTGCGGGCCGACCCCCCACTTTGCCAGACAGAATGAGGGAAAAGTGGCAGCTGCTGGCCTCTCCCTTACAAAAAACGCAAGCAAACGAGCAAGAACCGGAGTGCCCCTTGGCCCGCACCGCCCCCTTTTCCCGCTATGAATGGATGATCGCCTGGCGCTATCTGCGCGCGCGTCGCACCGAAGGCGGGGTCAGCACGATGACATGGATCAGCCTGATTGGCATCACGCTGGCCGTGGCTGCGCTGATCATCACCCTTGCCGTGCGCACCGGGTTCCGGGACGAATTCGTCGACACGATCCTTGGGGCCAATTCCCATGTCACCGTGTTTTCCCAGACCCATGTGAACGATCAGGGGCAGGTCACCCGCGAGATCCGGGATTTTGACGCCTGGGCTGAGCGCATTGGCGCACTCCCCGGCGTGACCCGCGCAGCCCCGCTGATCAAGGGGCAGGTGATGGCCAACAAGGGGCAAAACAACGCTGGCGTCGAGATCTTCGGCACCCGTTATGAGGACCTGCTGACCATTCCCCGTATCGCGCGGCCGGAAAGCCATCTGGGCGATATTTCGCAGTTTCCAAACGGGATTGCGATCGGGTCGGGTGTGGCGCAGGAGCTGGGGGTGACCACCGGCGACAAGATCAAGATCATTTCGCCCAATGGGGTGAAAACCGCCTTTGGCACCAGTCCGCGGGTGAATGTCTATGAGGTCACTTATATCTTTACGGCCGGACGCTGGGACATTGACCGCACCCGCGTCTATCTGCCCTTTGCCGAGGCGCAGAGCTTTTTCAACCGTGAAGGCACCGCAGATGAGATCGAGGTGATGGTCGAGGAGCCGGAAGCGGTGGATGAGCTGCTTTTGCCGATCATGCAGGCCGTGCAGGAACCCTCAACCACCTGGACCTGGCGCGACCGGTCCGGGGCGTTTTTGAATGCGCTTGATATGGAAGACAACGTGATGTTCATCATCCTGTCGGTGCTGGTGCTGATCGCGTCGATGAACATCACCTCGGGCCTGATCATGCTGGTCAAGAACAAGGGGCGTGACATTGGCATCCTGCGCACCATGGGGCTGACCGAAGGGGCGGTCTTGCGGGTGTTTTTCCTCTGTGGCTCGCTGACCGGTGTGGTGGGCACCATTGCGGGGGTGATCCTTGGCTGCTTGTTTGCGATCAATATCGACAGCGTGTTTTCGCTGGTGAATTACCTTTCCGGCGGGGGGGCATGGGATCCGCAGATCCGTGGCATTTATCGCCTGCCGGCCAAGCTTGAGTTCTGGGATGTCTTCTCTGCGGTGGCCCTGTCGCTGACGCTCAGCTTTGTTGTCACCCTGTTTCCTGCCCGCAAAGCGGCACGGATGAACCCGGTAGAGGCGCTGCGTTATGAGTGATCCCGTTCTTGAACTCACCGGCCTGGAAAAGACCTTCAATCCCGCAACCCCCGGCGAGATCCGGGTGCTGCGTGGGGCCGACCTGACCCTTGCCAGAGGTGAGGTGGTGGCACTGGTCGCGCCCTCCGGTTCGGGCAAATCCACACTCCTGCATATTGCCGGGCTTTTGGATGGGGCGGATGCCGGACAGGTGAAGATCTGCGGGCAGGACATGACGCGCGCCGCTGACCGCAAACGCACCGAAATGCGCCGGGATCGGGTGGGGTTTGTCTATCAGTTCCACCATTTGCTGCCGGAGTTTACCGCATTGGAAAACGTGGTTCTGCCGCAGCTCGCGGCGGGGGTGTCTGACCGTGCGGCCCGGGCGCGGGCGCAGGATCTGCTGGCACGTGTGGGCGTGGCAGAGCGCGCGGATCACCGTCCGGCGGAAATGTCTGGCGGTGAGCAGCAGCGTGTTGCCTTTTGTCGGGCGCTGGCCAATGGCCCCGCAATCTTGCTGGCGGATGAGCCCACCGGCAATCTCGACCCTTCCACCTCGGACACCGTGTTTGCCGCCCTGATGGAACTGGTGCGGGACACCGGCCTGTCGGCGCTTATCGCCACGCATAACCTTGAACTGGCCGCCCGGATGGACCGGGTGTTGCGGCTGGAAGATGGGGTGATTGCCGAGGTTGGTTAAAGCGTTTCAGGAGCGGCCTGAAGCACCCGTCTACCCTGAAATGCCCACGGTTCTGGCCTCGTCTGCCGCCTGATATTCTGCACATTCCGGATGCAGGCATGAGGGCAGATGGCTTTGAAACTTCGTTTTCAAAACCTCCTGAATTTCTGCCGCCAGATCGCTCGGGCACTCGTCAAGGCTTTGAATGCAGCCGAATTTGCTCTCCTCTTGGCGCAGGTCGTCAAACCATGTGCGGCTTGGACTTTCTTCTGGGTGGAAATAGGCAACCGACGTCGATTTTTCAGGTGTCACGCCAAAGCGTTTCATCTCCTGATGATAGCTTAAAGAGAAAGGCGAAAACTGATTTGCGTCGCGAAAACGGTGTTGAATTTGCGATTTCAGAATATCGGTGTTTTGACTGAAGAATTCGGACAAAAGTGACTTTCGTGCAGGATGAGGCGTGTGTTCGCTTTGAAAGTACCACCCCTTAATGCCACTCATATGCGCTGCCCGATATTGCACGTGGCGAAATTTGCCTTTTGGACTTTCGTCGAACCCATCTTCTTCAGCAGGCGATATCGTAACTCTCTGATATCCAAAGGCAGAGAGGATACTTTTTGGCCACGTATCACGGGATGTCCGGCGCAGAAGAAATCTTCCTCTGAAAGGGGGCAGTTCACGAATACGTCGTCATTGAAATATACGAAATACTCGGCAAGACCCTCGACGTTGCAAAGCATGGCTTCGATGGAGTTTGAGTTGAACGTGGGCAAAACATCTTCATGCCCCCGGAAAATCTCGCGATGATCGACGAGGCGAATGCGATCGGGCGCGCATAGGCCTTCATCGCTGAAGCGCTTCAGAAACGCGGGGCTTTGATTGTCCGTCACCACATGGATGGTGCGAATGAAAGGGGCATATTTCAGGATCGAGGCAATGCAGAAATACACCTCGTTCTGGCTGTCAAAGCGCGTATCCGACGTTGCAGCGGTGTGAAGCTTCGTTTGCTTGCCCTGATAGGCCAGACGTTTGGCCTTGTGGTCGGGATCATTCCCATCGACCCAGGTTATGACCGCGTCCATATTTGGTGGCGTCTGCAACAATATGTTCCTTTTTAAGTCGTCGCAAAAAAGAGGCTGCCAACCTATTATACAATTCAAAATTGTGCCAGCCACGAAAGACTGGGGGCAAAAATTCCGTTTGTGCGGGGCCTCAGGCCCGGGTCACATGTCAATGACGTGCACTGACATTCATGTGAGGGACGGATCCGGGAGATTGATCCTTGCCCAAACGGTGCTATGCCGGTGTCATGTTGACCCGTGTTCTTTTTCTCTCTGCCCTTCTGGGGATGGTTGTGGTGCCCGCCAAGGCCGGCCCGATCCGCCTGGACGATTGGAAGACCCACTGGTTCGCCTCGTTCTTTTCGCGGGTGACGTTTGAGGGCGCGCCAGATCGCATGGCGGTGGATGCGGATGGGTCCGTGTCGATCACCTATAAACTCCTGCCGGCATCCGAACAGGGGGCAAGCAGGGCGTCATGGACATGGTCCGTGGCGAAATCTGTCCCGCCCACGGATCTGACCCGCAAAGGCGGGGATGATCGCAATCTGGCGCTTTACTTTGCGTTCCTGCCCAAAGATCAGGCCGATCAGGCGGTGCGGCAGAGCTTGCGCAAGCTTCTGAAAAACCCCGATGGACGGGTGCTGGTTTACGTGCATGGCGGCGCGCATAAACGTGGCAGTCTCCTGCCCTCGCCTTACCTTGGGGCCCGCGGCAAAACCGTGGTTCTGCGCCCGTCAGGGGAAGGGGCGGCAGCGGAGAGCATCAACCTCGCCGCCGACTATAAGCGCGCCTTTGGTGGGACGCCGGGGGCCTTGGTCGCACTGGCCCTGTCAGCCGATAGCGACGATACGGACGCCGAGATGATGGGCGTGATTGAAGGGCTGCGGTTGGAGTAGATTCGCCTACCAAAAACGCCCCATCCGGTCGCAGGCGGGATAGCGCCCCGTCGACCGGCAGGCGATTGTTTGCAATCGCCGAGAGGTGACCCTCCCCACGGGAGGGCGATTTTGCAGCGTTTCAATATACTGGATGGTTGCGATTGTGGTGAGCAGGTGCCCCACAAAACTGTCCCGAGCGCCCACTCAGGGCCGGGCGCTGTCCTAAGCGTCATTTTTTGATATGGTTTTCTATGAGCCCGTCGCAGGTCCTAACAAACCAATCCAGATCATCAATCAGACCGCGAATCCTTTCGACGTCTATTGCTTTTACTTGCCCACGGGTGCTTATGTGTGCTGAATGAGAAATCTCGTTCCTTAGCTCCACAAAGTTATCTAGCCGTTTCAACAAATTCTTACGTTTTAATTTGGCTTCAGCTCGACCACATAATCCTTTCAAATTTAAGCTTGAAAAGAGCTTGTCAATCGCGGCGGCGCGATGAGAAGTGTAACGAGATAAGTGATTTTGGACCATAGTACGAACACGGCGAAATGGTCGCTTCATTGTCGCAAGTTCCAGAGCAACTTTGGTGGTTAGGCCTGCCTTCTCAAGCACCTTTAGGAGTTCGTCCGAAGGCTCATTGGTCTTAAGAAATGTGGCCAATACGTCAGTGAATTTCGCAGTGAAATAGTGGTCCATTGCCGCTACTGCGATGACCGTTGCCGCTCGAACAATGTCATCCTCTTGTATGTATTCCGCGGTGGCTGGCACTCCGGTGGCTATTTGGAACTCTCTCTCTGAGAAGATGTCCAAAAGTGCATTAGCTCGGTCAATCGTTTTGCCAAATTGATGTAGAGGCTTGCTCATACATCCAGATCCTCCGCGAACTTGGCGTTTTCCTGAATATACTGGAACCGCAGCTCGGGTTTCTTGCCCATCAGCTGTTCGACCAATGTCGCGGTTTCGCCCGGTTCGTCCTCGTCGATCGTCACGCGGATCAGGGTGCGTGAGTTTGGGTCCATCGTGGTTTCTTTCAGGTCCTTCGCGTCCATTTCGCCAAGACCCTTAAAGCGCGAGACGTCGATCTTGCCCTTGCCGCCAAGGCCCTTTTCCAACCACGCATCGCGCTCGGCCTCGTCAATGCAATAAACCCGCTTGGCGCCTTGGGTCAGGCGGAAGAGCGGCGGGCAGGCCAGATAGAGGTGCCCCGCGTCGATCATCGGGCGCATTTGCGTGAAGAAGAACGTCATCAGAAGTGACGCGATATGCGCCCCGTCCACATCCGCGTCGGTCATGATGATGACCTTGTCATAGCGCAGATCATCCACGTTGAACCGCGTGCCCAGCCCGACACCAAGCGCCTGTGTCAGGTCGCTGATTTCCGCGTTGGTGCCAAGTTTCGAGCTCGCCGCGCCCAGCACGTTCAGGATCTTGCCGCGCAAGGGCAACAGCGCCTGTGTCTTGCGGTTGCGCGCCATCTTGGCCGATCCGCCCGCCGAGTCGCCCTCGACGATAAACAGCTCGGTCCCGTCGCGGTTCGTGGCGGAACAATCCACCAGCTTGCCGGGCAGGCGCAGTTTCTTGGTGGCGGTTTTGCGCTGGGTCTCTTTTTCCTGCCGGCGGCGCAGACGCTCTTCGGCGCGCAGCACAAGGAAATCAAGGATCGCACCTGCCGATTTCGTGTCCGCCGCCAGCCAGTTGTCAAAATGGTCGCGCACGGATTGTTCTACCATCTTGGCGGCGGCTTCGGTTGACAGGCGATCCTTGGTCTGGCCGACAAAGGCCGGGTCGGCGATGAAACAGCTGACCAGCGCACAGCCCCCCGCCAGCAGGTCGTCGCGGGTGATGTTGGAGGCCTTCTTGTTGCCCACCAGTTCGCCATAGGCCTTGATCCCCTTCAGGATCGCGGCCCAGAATCCGGTGACATGGGTGCCGCCTTCGGGGGTGGGCACGGTGTTACAATAGGATTGGATGTAACCGTCGCGCGAAGGCGTCCAGTTGATCGCCCATTCGACATATCCCGGCTCGCCAAACTTCTCACGAAACTCGACCTTGCCCGCGAAGGGCGCCTCGGCATAGACCGACGCCTTGCCAAGAGTTTCCTTCAGATAATCGGCCAGGCCACCGGGAAAGTGAAAGCTGGCTTCGGTAGGCGTTTCGCCATCGTCGATATGGGATTTCCAGCGGATTTCGACACCGGAAAACAGATAGGCTTTGGAACGCGCCAGGGTGAACAGGCGCTTGGGCTTGAAACGGTGCTTGCCGAAGATCTGTTCATCCGCGTGAAATGTCACCTCGGTGCCGCGGCGATTGGGGGCCGCGCCGATCTTTTCCACCGGGCCCAGCGGCAATCCGCGCGAAAAGCGTTGTTCAAACAGCTCTTTGTTCTTGGCAACCTTGACCACCATGCTGTCAGAGAGGGCGTTCACGACCGACGAGCCCACGCCATGCAGGCCACCCGAGGTCTGATAGGCTTTGCCGGAAAATTTGCCGCCCGCGTGCAGGGTGCACAGGATCACCTCAAGCGCCGATTTGTCGGGAAACTTCGGGTGCGGATCAATGGGGATGCCGCGCCCGTTGTCGCGGATGGTGACCGCGTAATCGGCGTGCAGTTCGATCTCGATCCGGTTGGCATGTCCGGCCACGGCCTCGTCCATCGAGTTGTCGAGGATCTCCGCCACCATATGGTGCAGCGCACGTTCATCCGTGCCACCGATATACATGCCCGGACGCTGGCGCACAGGCTCCAGCCCCTCCAGCACTTCGATCGAGGATGCATCATAGGTATCTTGGCCTGCGTTGGCTGTGTGCCCGGCCAGAAGGTCTTCGCTCATGGATATGCCGCCTTGAAAAGCTGTTCTGCTCGTTGGGGTTTTATTATGGCCGAGGCATCGAACGGGGGGAAGCCCTGACGGGAAAATCGGCTGAATTAGCTGTGCATAAGTTTTCCACAGGGGCCGCGCCGCTTTTGGCTTGTGAAAAACGGATAGGATAGTAGTGTGGGGTAAAACGTGAACAAAGGGGTGGTCTATGTCGCAGGGGTTCAGTCTGAAAGATCAGCTGATCAATGCCGGGAAGGTCGAGATGCTGGCCGGCTGGCTGTCTGATGCGCTGCCCGGATTTGACGCGGCGGGTTTTCAGGCGCAGGTGATGGGGCAATTGCCGGCGCTGGAGCTCAAGGCGCGCATCCTGTGGATTGCCGAAGTGTTGGAGGATCACCTGCCAAAGGCGTTCCCTGCCGCAGCAGAGGTGATCCACAAAGCCTTGCCGCCTGAGCTCGACCCGTCGAAGAACGACGATGACTTTGGTGATTTCATTATCGACCCGTTCGGGCAGTTTGTGGCGCGAAACGGGCTTGAGGATCTCGATGTCTCCTTGCCGCTGCTTCATGCGCTGACCCGACGGTTTTCGATGGAATTTGCCATCCGTCCGTTCCTGATCCACCACAAGGGCCGGATGCAGGCCGTGCTGGCTGGCTGGGCGCAGGACGAGAACTACCACGTGCGCCGCCTGGCATCCGAGGGGGCGCGCCCGAACCTGCCCTGGGGGCAGCGGATCGGGTGGGCCGGACATGAGACGATCCGGATCCTTGATACGCTCCACGCCGATCCGACCCGCTATGTGACCCGTTCGGTGGCCAATCATCTGAATGACATTGCCAAGACCGACCCGGAGCTGGTGGTGGCAACACTCACCCGATGGCGGCAAGAGGCGCGGCAGAACGCAAAAGAGTTGGACTGGATGACCCGCCATGCCTGCCGGACGCTGGTCAAACAGGGCCATCCCGGGGCGCTGGATCTGCTGGGCTATCGCAGCGATGCCAAGGTGACGATGGGACCGATCCAGCTTGCGCCCGCGCATTCTCAGGTGCCGATTGATACGGCGCTGAAGTTCCGGTTTGACTTGTCCGTGGATCACGACACCGCCCTGCTGGTTGACTATGTGATCCAGTTTCAGCGCGCGGGTGGCAAACTGTCCGAGAAAGTGTTCAAGCTGAAAACCCTGTCCCTGAAAGCCGGGCAGCGTGTGACCTTGCAGAAATCCCATCACTTCAAGGGAGATGCCACAACCTTTCGCCTCTATCCTGGCGCCCATCAGCTAAGCGTGCAGGTGAATGGTCGCAGGCTCGGCACAGCCCGGTTCACCCTGATCTGAAATATCCTGATCTGACCCCGTTCAGGCGAACGGGTTTTGCGGATAGGTGACCCCGGCCAGATACAGACCCTCGGGCGGGCAGACCGGGCCACAGGCGGGGCGGGAACGTGCCTCAAGGGCGGCGGTCACATCATCCGGGGTCCAGGCCCCCGCGCCAACCCGTTCCAGCGTGCCGACGAATGAGCGCACCTGATTGTGCAGGAACGAACGTGCGCGCACGTGAAAGCGATACTCCACCTCATTTGGGCGGATCACCTCTTCCACCCGCAACTCATCCAGCGTCTTCACCGGGCTTTCCGCCTGACAGATTGACGAGCGGAACGTGGTGAAATCATGCAGCCCGATCAGCCGGTCAGCCCCGGCCTGCATCATGGCCGCATCCAGCGGATGTTTGATATGCCAGGCCAGCCCCCGATCATGGGTCAGGGGGGCGCGTCGCGAGATCAGCCGAAACAGATACCGCCGCTCGGTGGCGGAAAACCGGGCGTGAAAATCCTCCTCGACCCGGGCGCAATCAACAATCGCCACCCGCGCCTCTCTGAGGTGGTGGTTCAGCGCCTCCGACAGCCGAAACGGATCCCAATCCCGTTCCATGTCACAATGGGCCACCTGACCCAGGCCATGGACCCCGGCATCGGTGCGCCCCGCCGCCGCAATCGTATGCGCGCGCGGCTCCAGACGTGCCAGCGCCGCCTCAATCGCCCCCTGCACCGAGGGCTGATCTTTCTGGCGCTGCCATCCGGCATATCCCGCGCCATGATATTCGACTTTCAACGCAAATCTGGGCATGGCTTCGCATACCGCGCCCGGCGCCGCCCCACAAGCCTGCGTTTTTCCTGTCGGAAATATCCCGGTCACGCAGGCCGCGCGGGGGCAGCGCCCCTCTGCCGGGGACAGGTTGCGCCAACTTCCCCCCCAGTTCCCCCCTAGCGAAACCCCGCCCCCCGCCTTATCTCTTTGTCAAACAACAAGGAGAACACCGTGGGGCTCGGGGATATTGCAGACAGCATTTCACGCCAGATCGAGGCGGTGGGCGATGCCACATCCGAGGCACTGTTTGAACCGGTGATCCGGCTGGGCGTGACCGGGCTCAGCCGTGCAGGCAAGACCGTGTTCATCACCTCGCTGGTGGCCAACCTCATGAACCGGGCGCGAATGACCGGGTTGACCGCCGCCACCACGGGCCGGATCCAGACCGCGTTCCTGCAGCCCCAGCCAGATGATCTGGTCCCCCGGTTCGACTATGAAACACATCTGGCGGCCATGACCGGGCCGGACCCGGTCTGGCCCGCCTCGACCCGCGCCATATCCGAGCTGCGCCTGTCGTTTCGTGTGCAGCCATCGGGGCTTCTGGGCGGGCTGCGTGGCCCGCGCACGGTGCATCTGGATATTGTCGACTATCCCGGCGAATGGCTGCTGGACCTTGCGCTGCTGGATCAAAGCTTTGCCGACTGGTCTGCCGACACGCTGGCACGGGTGGACGGGCGCCCGCAGGCGGCGGATTTCCTTGCCCGCATGAGCGCGACAGACAGCGCCGAGGCCCTTGACGAACCCCATGCCAAAACGCTGGCTGAGAGCTTTGCCACCTATCTCAGACAGGCGCGTGAGGACGGGTTTTCCGACTGCACCCCCGGCCGCTTTTTGCTGCCGGGCGACATGGAGGGCTCTCCCGCGCTGACATTCGCGCCGCTGCCCCCGCTTGCCAAACCACCGCGCGGGTCGCTGTATCGTGAGTTTGAACGCCGGTTCGAAGCTTATAAGGCGCGGGTGGTGAAACCCTTTTTCCGCGACCATTTTTCCCGGATTGACCGGCAGGTGGTGCTGGTCGATGTGCTGGGCGCAATCCATGCGGGACCCGCCGCGCTTGAGGATCTGCGCCGGGCAATGGCCGATATCCTCTCCGCGTTTCGCCCAGGGTCCAATGCGTTCCTCAGCCAGCTTTTCCTCGGGCGCCGGGTCGAGCGGATCCTGTTTGCCGCAACCAAGGCCGATCACCTGCACCATTCCCAGCATCCGCAGCTGACCGCCATCACCGAGGCGCTGTTGCGCGAGGCAAGGGACCGGGCCGATTTTGCCGGTGCCAAAACCGCGGCCATGGCGATTGCCGCCCTGCGCACCACGGTGGAAGAGCGGATTGATCATCAGGGGCAGGCGCTGGATTGTGTCCGTGGGCGGCTGCTGGAGACGGGAAAATCGGCCGCCTTTTATCCCGGCGCGTTGCCCGAAGACCCGGCGCGGCTCTTGTCACCTGCCCGCAATGGCGCCGAAAGCTGGCTGGATGCAGATTATCAGATCATGCGCTTTGCCCCGGCTGATATCAGCCTGAAGCCGGGCGAAGGCCCGCCCCATATCCGGCTTGATCGCGCAGCCGAGTTCCTCATCGGGGACCGGCTATGAAGATCACACCCGCAACGCCCGACCAGGCCCCCGCCATTGCCAATATCCTCAGCCAGTGGAATGCTGCCACGCCCTGGATGCCCCGGGTGCATTCCCGCGCGTCGGAAAAGGAATTTGCAGCCAGACTGGTGGCGCGTGGCTGGGTTAGCGTGGCGCAGGAGCAGGGCCGGGTGCTTGGGTTTCTCGCGCGTGCGCAGGGCGATATCCATGCGCTTTACGTCGCCCCTCATGCGCGGGGGCGGGGAATTGGCGGCGCGTTGGTGGACCATGCCAAACAGGCAAGCAACCGGCTGACCCTTTATACCTTTGTCGCCAACGAAGCCGCCCAGCGGTTCTATCTGCGTAAGGGGTTTCACGAAGTGGCCCGTGGCGATGGCCGGGACAATGACGAAGCCCTGCCCGATATCCGATATGAATGGAGTAAGCCGCAATGACCAACCACAAAAATGCAGGCCCCGTTCTGATCGAGCTGGAGGATGCGCCGACACACAGCCCCGCCGAGGTGCCCCCCGTGCCGGATGCACCCCAGCCCGACCCCACCGGGGCCGCCATGCAGGCGGTGGCATCGGTTGCGTCCCGCAGCCCGTCCCGACTGGGCCGGTGGTTCTGGTCGCTGTTCATCGCATTGGCGGGATTTGCGCTGTCTGTTGCGGCTTATGATTTCATCACCGGGCTGATCACGCGCAACCTCTGGCTGGGCACCGTGGCCATGGCGCTTCTGGCGGCCTTCCTCTTGGTGGGGGCGCTTCTGGGCCTGCGCGAAATGCTCGCCCTGGTGCGGTTGCGCCGGGTGGATCACCTGCAGGGGGAGGTGGCCCGTGCACTTGCCCATCAGAATCTTGGCGAAGCGCGCGCGGTGGTGGCGCGCCTGACCCGGTTCTATCGTGGCCGGGACGAGATGAAATGGGCACTTGATCGCCTCAGCGCGCGCGAAGCGGATGCGTTTGACGCCGACACGCTGCTGGCGCTTGCAGAAAATGAACTGATGGCCCCTCTGGATCAGGCCGCCCTGCGCGAGATCGAGGTCGCCGCACGTCAGGTGGCCACCGTGACCGCCATTGTTCCGGTCGCACTAGCCGATGTGGTGGCGGCGCTGACCGGAAATATCCGCATGATCCGCCGCGTGGCCGAGATTTATGGCGGGCGCGCCGGCACGCTGGGCAGCTGGCGCCTTTTGCGGGCGGTCATGACCCATCTCGTTGCAACCGGTGCCGTGGCCGTTGGGGACGATCTGCTTGGATCTCTGGCCGGCGGCGGGATCTTGTCAAAACTGTCGCGCCGGTTCGGCGAAGGGGTGGTCAATGGGGCGCTGACCGCCCGTGTCGGCGTCGCCGCGATGGAGGTGTGCCGCCCCTTGCCCTTCACTGCGCAAAAACGCCCGCAGGTGACGGTCATCGTGAAACGTGCCCTTGTGGGGCTTTTTGGCCAGAAAGACTGAGCCGCGACGCTTTGGCCTTTCGCTACGGGTTTTCCTCAATGGTGCTTTGCCATTGGGCCGGATAGGCTGACTGCGAATCTCACAGGAGCATGTGATGGAACCGTTTTTGGTATTGATTGCATTGATTTATGGATTGGGCCTGCCGGTGGGTGTGGTCTATCTGCTGGTCAGAACAGCGCGTCTGGGACGCGAGAACATCGATCTCGGCCGTCGTGTTCGGTCTGCTGAACAGCAGTTGGAGGCGCTGGAGGGCAGGGCGCAGAACGATCCCCTGGAGGGGGGAGCGACCGCGACCGGGCAGCCCCGTCAAGCCGGATTGCAAGAGGCGGCGCCCGGCCCAACAGCCAAGCCACAGGCTGCATCAAGGCCCACATCAGAGACCACATCACAGCCCGCGTCACAGGCTGCTTCGCGGGCTCCCTGGGGGGACCCCAAAGTGGCAAGGCGCACCCGGGCGTCCGGCACAACGCCTCCCCCGACCACCAAAGCTGCGCGTCAACCGGGCACTGTAAAGCCGGGTTTGCCCGCGCAAAAACCCACCCCGCGCACCCCCTCGGCCTTTGACCGGATGATGGGGCAGTTGGGCAGCTGGCTTGTGCAGAACTGGGTCTATGCCGTGGCCGCGGTGTCGCTGGCGCTGGCCGGGATTTTCCTTGTGCAATACGGGATCGAAGCCGGGCTGTTGCCGCCCACCGCACGGGTGCTGGCCGCCCTTGGTTTCGGTGCCCTGCTGATTGGCGCAGGTGAGTATCTGCGCAAACGCTGGGGGGACGGCGAAGACAGCCCCGCCGCCTTCCTGCCTTCTGTCTTTTCCGGGGCAGGGATCGTAACCCTGTTTGCCGGGCTTCTGGCCGCGCGCCACATGTATGATCTGATCGGGCCAACCACGTTGTTTGCCGGGCTGCTTGTGGTTGCGGCCGGGGCCATCGTGCTGGGGTGGCTGACCGGGCCGCTTTTGTCCGTGCTGGGCATTGTCGGGGCCTTTGTCACCCCGTTTCTTCTTGGGGGAAGCTCCGACGCGTCTCCGGTGGTGGCCCATCTTGGGCTGGTCACGTTGGTGGGGCTGGCAATTGATACCTATCGCCGCTGGAAGTGGCTGTCGGCGCTGTCGATCATCCTGGGACAGATCCTGCTGGTCGTGCTGGTGCGCTTTGCGGATGTGGACCCGGAATGGGTGATCGGCTCGGCGCTGATCTTGCCATTTGCCGCGGTGATTGTCATGGGGTGGCGCGTTCTGCCCCGCCTGCCGGGGGCGGCGCTTCTGCCACATCTGGTCACGACGAAATCGCTGCGCAGCCTGCCGCGCCGCATGTTGCTTTTGCAGGGGTTGATGGCGGTAAGTGTGGTCTGGCTGATGCTGGCCTCGACGGCTGGCAGTGCCGAGTTCTGGTTGTCGATCTTGGCTTTGACGCTCCTGTCCGGGGGGATGGCCATCTGGGCGCGGCGTTGTGTGGCGATGGAGGATCTGCCGATCCTGCCCGCCATCGGAATGCTGATCACCGCCGCGATGCAGCCTGTGCTCTACCTGGATGTCTGGCAGGCGTTCATCGTGCCGATCGGACAGGAGGGGGCCTTGGCAAACGGGATCGAGCGCGGGGTTGAGAGCGACCTGCGTCTGGCCCCGGCCTATCTGCTTGCCCTCGCCGTGGGGGTGGGGATCATTGCCGCCTGGCGCAGCCTGACCAGTGATGGCCACAAACGTGTCTGGGCCTTTGCATCTGCCATCTTCGCCCCGGCCATGCTGGTGGTGCTGGAACTGACATGGATACCCGCCAACCAGATTGGCGCTTTCCGCTGGGCGCTGGTGGTGCTGGCGGTGGCCGCGATTATGGTGATCAAGCTGGAACGGTTTGCCCGCGCCGGGGACAAGGACCGGATGCGTCTGTCGCTTGCCCTGATTTCGGCGCTGGGCCTGATCAGCTTTGCCCTGATGCTGGTGCTGTCACCCTCGGCGCTGACCGTGGCGCTGGCGCTGACCGTGCTGGTCACGGTCGAGATTGACCGGCGCTTCGATCTGCCGCTGCTGGAATGGTTTGCCGTGGTTGGCACCATTCTGGTCTCGGCCCGGCTGGTGCTGGACCCGGGGCTTCCCTGGGCGGATGACGCCCCGATCCGCAGCGTGAGCTTCGCCTTTGCGGGGTCGATCCTGCCGCTGGCGGCGGCTTGGTGGATTGGCAAGGACCGCAACCGCTTCAAGGCTTTGGTCACGCTGGAAAGTGCCGCCCTGTCGCTGACGGCCATTTTTGCCGCCCTCTTGCTGGACCGTGCGATCGAAACGGCCACGGGCGTGCAATATGAACAGCATTGGGGCGATGGGCTGAATGCGCTGATCTGGATGCTGGTTAGCGCGGTGCAGCTGTGGCGGCTCCAGCTGGGCGGGCGTTTGGCCACGCTGCGACTTGGTCTGGCGGCAATCTATGGCGTGTTGGCGCTTGGCTATCTGGCGCGCGCGCTGCTGGTGGACAACCCGTTCACTATCTATGGCGAGGTGATCCACGGCTGGCCGGGGCTGAGCACCCTTGGTGTGGCTTATGCGCTGCCTGCGTTGCTTTTGCTGGGCGTGGCGCGTGGGATGTCGCACCTGCCGGGAAAAGCCCGCCTTGGGTTTGCGCTTGGCGGGGCCGGGCTTCTGGCCTTCTGGGCCGTGGGTGAGATTGCCCATTTCTGGCGCGGCCCCGAACTTGCGGGTCAACCGATGCGCCAGCCTGAGCTTTACACCTACACGGTTGCCCTTCTGCTGGTCGGAGCGGCCCTGCTTTATCAGGCGATTGCACGCGGATCCGATCTGATGCGCCGGGTGGCGATGGGGGTGATCGCCCTGACCTCTGCCAAGGTTTTCCTGGTGGATGCGGCCGGGCTGGACGGGCTGATGCGGGTCTTTTCCTTCCTCGCGCTGGGCTTGTCGCTGGTGGCTCTGGCCTGGCTCAATCGCTGGGCGGCAAATCGGGGGAAGGGCGACGGGGATGCTCCCAAACCGGGACCTGATCCGTGATGCGCCAAGACCGGCGGCGGGTTCTGATATTGGGGGCATATGGGCTGATCGGCGCGCGTATTGCCCGCCACCTCAGCGCCGCTGGCTATCAGGTGACCGGGCTGGGGCGCAACCGCACAACCGCGCAGCGCATCCTGCCGGATCTGGCGTGGCATATTGCTGATTTGCGGGATCTGACCGCCCCATCCGACTGGGCTGATCTGCTAAAAGACTGTGACGCGGTGGTGAATTGTGCCGGCGCGTTGCAGGATGGTGGCGAAGATGACCTGTCGGCGGTGCATCACAGGATGCTTGCCGCGTTGTCTGAGGCAGCTGCGCGCCATGATGTGGCCATTGTGCAGATCTCTGCCGCCGGGGTGTGCCCGGATGCCAGCACCGCCTTTTTCCGGTCAAAAGCGGCTGGGGATGCGGCTCTTCTTGCCTCGGCCGCACCGGTCTGGATCCTGCGCCCCGGCCTGGTCATCGCGCAGCAGGCCTATGGCGGCACTATGCTTTTGCGGATGTTGGCGGCAGTGCCGTTTGTGCAGCCGGTGGCCCTTGGCAAAACGCCGGTGCAATCTGTTGGCATTGACGATCTCGCCCGTGCGGTTGAGGCCGCACTGGCCGGGGAATTGCCTGAAGGGGAGGTGTTTGATCTGGTTGAAGACACGCCTCGTCCTTTGCGTGAGGTTATTGCGGCCCATCGAAACTGGCTGGGCTTCCCACCCGCCCGAATGTTGCTTCCCGTGCCCGCGATCCTGCTTCCGCTGGTCGGGCGCTGTGCCGATGGTCTCGGGCGGCTGGGCTGGCGTTCGCCCCTGCGCAGCACCGCCCTTGAGGTCTTGAAAGACGGGATCACTGGCGATCCGGCGGCCTTTCAGGCGGCGGGTGGGGCGGTTGCCTCCTTGCCTGCGGTTCTGGCGTCGATACCGGTCGGGGCAGAGCACCGGATGCAGGCGCGCCTGTCGCTGCTGATGCCTGTGCTTTTGGTGGGCCTGTCGCTTTTCTGGATTGTGTCCGGTGTGATGGGGGTGGTTTCTCTGACCGCGGCGGCACAAGTTCTGACCGATGCGGGTTGGGCGCTGTGGCCCGCAAAGCTCTCCGTTCTTTTCTGGGCGGTGGTTGACGTTGCACTTGGGATGGCGCTTTGGCTCCGGCGCTGGGCCGGGCTGGCCTGTTGGGGGATGATTTTCGTCAGTGTGATCTATCTGTGCTCGGCAAGTTTTGTCACCCCGCAGCTCTGGGTCGATCCGCTGGGGCCGTTGGTCAAGGTGATCCCGGTGATCCTGGCCGCGCTGACCCTGCGGGTGATGTTGGAGCGCCGCTGATGGAAGGCGTGATGGACGGGCTGCTATTGCTGCGATGGGCCCATATCCTTGGGGCCACGGTGCTGATGGGCACGGGGGCAGGGATTGCGTTCTTCATGGTGATGGCCCAGCGGTCGCGGGACCCGGTCCTGATCGCCCATGTGGCGGGGATCGTGGTGCTGGCCGACATGATCTTCACCGCGACCGCTGCGGTGGTGCAACCGATCACCGGCACGTTTTTGGCATGGGGATTGGGGTGGAGCCTGTGGGAGCCATGGTTGCTGACCGGTATCGGGCTTTATCTTTTTGTTGGCCTGTTCTGGCTGCCGGTGGTCTGGATCCAGATCCGGCTGCGGGATTTGGCGAAGGGGGCCGCGCGGGAAGGGGCAGAGCTGCCGGACCAATACCACCGCCTGTATCGCATCTGGTTTGCCTGTGGCTGGCCCGCTTTTGTGGCGATGCTGGCGATTTTCTGGGTGATGCTGGCGCGGCCTGATTTGTAGTGAAAGGGGCGCTGCCCCTCGGACTGCGTCCTCACCCCGAGGTATTTTCAGCAAGAAAAGACGCTGTCAGAACAGGCTGGGCGGGGCGGATTTTGGCCGGTGGAGGTCTTCGACGCCCAACCGCAGCCCACGCCCGATCCGGTGGGCCAGCGCGATCCATGGGCGGGCGGTTTGCGGGGCAAGCTCTTCGGTGACCACCTCTTCGAACAGCGCAAGCCACGGGTCGAAATGCTCTGCCATTACGTTTCCGGCCTGCATATGGGCGCGCATCGGATTGCCGTCATAGCCCGGCTCGCGCAGGATCGCCCCGCGCCAGAACCGTGAAATCAGCGCGATATGGTCCTGCCATTCCGGATCCCCGGTGCCAACATGGCCGTTGAAGATCGGACCCAGTTCGGGATGGGTGCGGATCCGGGCGTAAAACCGGGTCAGCACCTGGTCGATCTCTTCCCCTGTGATGTCGAAAAGCTGCATTGGGTTGGGCATTGTGGGGGTGGGCATCGTGAGGGTCCGGGTTTTGTTGGGGTTTCCTGACTAAAATAGTCGGGTCGCAGCGGGTTGCCAAGCGGTGAAAGCAGGACAATTGCGCGCAGGGTGCCATGGTATCATGGCTTTACGAAGCCCGCGCGCGGCCCTATAACGCCCCCATGATGCACCATCAGGCGATCATCATTATTCGAATTATCTGCCCGGCGCTCGCGATCTGAGACGCCGGGACAAGGCGTATGGACCTGCCGCGCCGCTCCTTCCCCAGACAGACGAACAGTTTCCGAAAAGGACCGGACACATGTGTGCCGACACCCCAGAATACAAAGACACCCTGAGCCTTCCCGAAACCGATTTCCCGATGCGCGCAGGCCTGCCCAAGCGCGAGCCGGGCTGGCTTGATCGTTGGAACGAGATCGGCGTCTATGATCGTCTGCGCGAGAAGGGCAAGGCCGAAAATCGCCCGCCCTTCGTGCTGCATGACGGCCCCCCCTATGCCAACGGCCACCTGCATATCGGTCATGCGCTGAACAAGATCCTCAAGGACATGATCGTGCGCTCGCACCAGATGATGGGATATGATGCGCGGTATGTGCCGGGCTGGGATTGCCACGGTCTGCCGATCGAATGGAAGATCGAAGAGCAATACCGCAAGAAGGGCAAGAACAAGGACGACGTGGATGTTGTCGACTTCCGTCAGGAATGTCGCAAGTTTGCCGAGGGCTGGATCGACATCCAGCGCGAAGAGTTCAAGCGTCTGGGCATCACCGGCAATTGGGCGGACCCCTATCTGACCATGAATTTCCACGCGGAAGCGGTGATTGCCGAGGAATTCATGAAATTCCTGATGAACGGCACGCTTTATCAGGGGTCGAAACCCGTGATGTGGTCGCCGGTCGAAAAGACCGCGTTGGCCGAGGCCGAGATCGAGTATCACGACCACAAGTCGCACACGATTTGGGTGCCGTTCTCATTTGCCAATGCCGAAGGTGATCTGGCAGAGGCCCGCGTGGTAATCTGGACGACCACGCCGTGGACGATCCCGTCGAACAAGGCAGTCGCCTATAACGACAAGGTGGCCTATGGGCTTTACCGCGTTGATGCGACCGAAGAAGAAAGCTGGACCAAACCGGGTGACCTCTATCTTTTTGCAGATACGCTGGCTGAGGATGCACTGGGCAAGTCCCGCGTGACCGGGTTCACCCGTGTGCGGGATGTGGCGGCCAGCGAGTTTGCTGGCCTGATCGCCAAGCACCCCTTCGCTGGTCTCGACGGAGCAAATGGCTTCTGGGACTATGACGTGCCGATGATCGATGGCGATCACGTGACGGATGATGCCGGGACCGGGTTCGTGCACACGGCCCCCAGCCACGGTGCCGACGACTATGAATGTTTCGTCAAGCGCAACTGGATCGACCGGATGACCCATAATGTGGGTGAGGAATCTGAGTTCCTGCCCCATGTGCCGTTCTTTGCAGGGCTTCAGGTCTTTGACCGCAAGGGCAAGGAGGGCAAGGCCAACAACGCTGTGATCGCCAAACTGGTTGAGGCCGGTGGCATCATTGCTCGTGGCCGGGTGACCCACTCCTATCCGCACAGTTGGCGGTCGAAAGCGCCGGTGATCTTCCGCAACACGCCGCAATGGTTTGCGTCGGTGGACCGCGAAGTGGGGGATGGGCAGGATGAGATGGGCAAAACCATCCGCACCCGTGCGCTCAATTCGATCGACAAGCTGGTGAAATGGTGGCCGCAAGCGGGCCGCAACCGCCTCTATTCAATGATCGAAGCGCGCCCCGACTGGGTGCTGTCGCGTCAACGTGCCTGGGGTGTGCCGCTGACCTGTTTCGTGAAAAAAGGCGCGCTGCCGACGGACCCGGATTTCCTGCTGCGGGATGCTGAGGTGAACGCGCGGATCTCAGCGGCTTTCGAGGCCGAAGGGGCCGACGCCTGGTATAAACAGGGGGCCAAGGAAGCCTTTATCGGCAATGCGGCAGACCCGTCAGACTATGAGCAGGTTTTCGACGTGCTCGACGTGTGGTTCGACAGTGGCTCGACCCACTCCTTTGTGCTGCGCGACCGTGAAGATGGCACCGAGGATGGCATTGCCGACGTGTATCTGGAAGGCACCGACCAGCACCGCGGTTGGTTCCACTCATCCCTGCTGCAGGCCTGTGGCACGAAAGGTCGTGCGCCTTATAAGAACGTGATCACCCATGGGTTCACGCTGGATGCGAAGGGCATGAAAATGTCCAAATCGCTGGGCAACACCATCGCGCCGGAACAGGTGATCAAGCAATATGGCGCGGATATCCTGCGCCTTTGGGTTGCGCAATCGGACTACTCGGTAGACCTGCGCATCGGCGACGAGATCCTGAAAGGGGTGGCTGACAGCTATCGCCGCCTGCGCAACACGATGCGTTTCATGCTGGGCAACCTGCATGGGTTTGACGAGCGCGAGCGCGTGGATGTGGCGGATATGCCCGAGCTCGAACGCTGGGTGCTGCACCGTCTGGCGGAACTCGATCACACCGTGCGTGAGGGGTATAAAACCTTCGACTTCCAGGGCGTGTTCTCGGCCGTGTTCAACTTTGCCACCGTGGATCTGTCGAGCTTCTATTTCGACATCCGCAAAGACGCGCTTTATTGCGACGGCGAAGACAGTCTGAACCGCCGTGCCGCGCGCACCGTGCTGGACATCCTGTTCCACCGCCTGACCACCTGGCTCGCGCCGGTTCTGTGTTTCACCATGGAAGAGGTCTGGCTGGAGCGGTTCCCGGGGGATGACAGCTCGGTCCACATGATCGACCTGCCGGACACGCCCGCGGATTGGCTGGATGAACCGCTGGCTGCAAAATGGGCCGGTATCCGCCGCGTGCGTCGTGTGGTCACCGCTGCGCTGGAAATCCAGCGTCGCGATAAGGTGATCGGTGCCTCTCTGGAGGCCGCGCCGGTGGTGCATGTGCGGGACGCTGATGTGCTGGATGCGCTGAAAACCGTGACGTTTGAAGACGTCGCCATCACCTCGCAGATCGTGCTGACACATGACCCGCTGCCCGCCGAAGCTTTCCGCCTGCCGGAAGTTGAGGGCGTGGGCGTGGTGTTTGAAAAAGCCGCGGGCGAGAAATGCGGCCGCTGCTGGAAGATCCTGCCGGATGTGGGCAAACATGACCACCCAGACACCTGTGGCCGCTGCAACAGCGCGCTGGGGTGATGGTTGCCATCTGACACAATCAAGGGCGTGCTGCGGCGCGCCCTTTTTTATTGTCTGTTATGGCCTTTCATTGTCAGGCGGAGCCGCGCTTGAGGCGCGGCGCTTTTGAAAGCTCACGTCGTGAGCCGGTTGGGGGCGCTGCCCCCGGCCCATCTTTCAGATGGGCTCTCCCCCGAAGTATTTTGAGCAAGAAGAAGATCTGTGCCCTCATTTTCTGGTCAGAAATATCCTGGGGTGAGGGCGCCCTCGAAGAGGGAGGCCGAGGGGCAAAGCCCCTTCTTCGCAAGCTTCGGATTGCTGATGGCGGTTTTGTGGGGCAGGGTGGGGGCATGTTGCAGATCACATGTCCTTCTCCGGTTGGCCCGCTTGTTGTTACAGAAGAAAGCGGAACGATCACACGGTTAACCTGGGGGGAGGCTCCTGATCAGGGGGTGAGCCCGCTGTTGCGTGAGGCGCAGGCGCAGCTTGTCTCATATTTTGACGGGCGGCTGCGTCAATTCGATTTGCCCCTTCGCGTCAGGGGCTCCGAGTTTCAGCGGGCGGTTTGTGCGGCCATGTCGTCCATCCCTTACGGAGAGACCCTGACCTATGGCGAAATTGCTGCGCTGACCGGCAATTCTGCGCAGGCGGTCGGAAATGCCTGTGGCGCCAACCCGATCCCGATCCTCATTCCCTGTCATCGCGTGATGGGGGCCGGTGGCAGGCTTGTCGGGTTTTCCGGCGCGGGTGGGATAGAGACAAAAGTTCAGCTTTTGCGTCTTGAAGGTGCTGCGGGATTGCTTATCTGATCTCTTTGGCCTGCGTATAAAGACGGGCAGATGGGGAAGACAGGAGTGATCATGGCCGAGATCCTGAAGGTCAGCGGGCTGACCAAGACCTATGATGGCGGGCATCAGGCCCTGAAAGGCGTGGATCTTTCGATTGAAGAAGGTGAGATCCTGGCCCTGCTTGGTCCAAATGGGGCCGGGAAAACAACTCTTATTTCAATAATTTGCGGGATTGCCACGGCGAGTTCGGGGACAATTTCCGTGGCTGGGCATGACCATGTTCACGATTTTCGCGCGGCGCGGAACCTGATTGGGCTGGTGCCTCAGGAAATCAATCTGGAACCGTTTGAGACGGTGATGAATACGGTGCGGTTTTCGCGTGGGCTGTTTGGCAAGCCACGTGATGATGCGCGGATTGAGGAGATCCTGAAGCTGCTCAGCCTTTACGACAAGCGCAACAATCGGATCATGACCCTGTCAGGTGGCATGAAGCGTCGGGTGCTGATCGCCAAGGCGCTCTGCCATGATCCGCGCATCCTGTTTCTGGATGAACCCACGGCGGGTGTGGATGTGGAGCTGCGCAAGGACATGTGGGAGATTGTGGCGCGTCTGAAAGAGACCGGCGTGACCATCATCCTCACCACCCATTACATCGAAGAGGCCGAGGCGATGGCGGACCGGATCGGGGTGATTTCCAAGGGTGAAATCCTGCTGATCGAAGAGAAGGACGCGCTGATCAAGCGGCTTGGGCGCAAGGAATTGCATATCGAGCTTTCGGATCCGATTGAAGAATTGCCGCCCTCGCTGGCGGGCAAGGGGGTGACCATGGAAAATGGCCACCTGATCTACACCTATGACACGCAGGCCAACAGCACCGGGATCACCGGCCTCTTGGCGGATCTGCGCGCGGCTGGGCTGCATATGGTGGACCTGTCGACCAAGCAAAGCTCGCTTGAAGAGATTTTTGTCGATCTCGTGAAGGAGGATGTGGAATGAACTGGAATGCAATCGCCGCGATCTATCGCTTTGAAATGGCACGGACATTTCGCACTTTGGCACAGTCGGTCATATCCCCGGTCCTGTCCACCTCGCTTTATTTCGTGGTGTTTGGCGCGGCCATCGGGTCGCGGATCGACCAGGTCGAGGGGGTGAGCTATGGCGCCTTTATCGTGCCGGGCCTGATCATGCTGACGGTGCTGACGCAGGCCACGACAAATGCGAGCTTCGGGATCTATTTCCCGAAATTCATCGGCACGGTGTATGAGCTCCTCTCGGCGCCGGTGTCTTTTGTCGAGATTGTGATCGGTTATGTGGGGGCGGCTGCGACCAAGGCACTGATGATCGGGCTGATCATCTTTGCCACCGCGCATTTCTTTGTTGATCTGACCATAGCGCATCCGATCTGGATGATCACATTTCTGGTGATGACCTGTCTCAGTTTTGCCTTGCTCGGGTTCATCATCGGCATATGGGCGAAAAACTTTGAACAACTTCAACTGGTTCCGCTTCTGGTGATCACGCCTCTCGTGTTCCTTGGCGGCTCTTTTTACTCGATCTCGATGCTGCCGCCGGTCTGGCAATCCATCACGCTCTTCAACCCGGTGGTCTATCTGATCTCCGGCTTCCGCTGGGCGTTTTTTGATGTGGCAGATGTGTCGGTGGTCTGGTCGGTGGTGGCCATTGCCGGGTTCATGAGCGCGTGCCTCCTGGCTATTGGCTGGATTTTCCGCACCGGCTGGCGGCTGCGCAGTTGATCCCGGCGTTTGATCCAGGAAATATCACTGACGGGGAGAAACCCCCCGTCTCAACCCTTGAGACCAACCCGCAGGCAGATTACATCACCCCCATGGTAAAGCTGATCCCCTTCCTGAAACGCCCGCCCACGGTTGCGGTGATCCGCCTGCAGGGCATGATCGCCAGCGGCAATCGCGGGCAGTTGAACGATGTCTCCATGGCCCCCGCGATCGAGCGCGCCTTTCGCAAGGGGAAACCCAGCGCGGTGGCGCTGGTGATCAATTCTCCGGGCGGCTCGCCGGTGCAATCCAGCCTGATCGCCGCACGCATTCGCCGGTTGGCGGCGGAAAAAGATGTGCCAGTGGTGGCCTTTGTCGAAGATGTGGCCGCCTCGGGCGGGTATTGGCTGGCGACGGCGGCGGATGAGATCTTGGTGGATGAAAATTCGGTTGTTGGCTCCATCGGCGTGATATCGGCGGGCTTTGGTCTGACGGGCCTGATCGAGAAGCTGGGCGTGGACCGGCGGGTTTACACGGCGGGCAGATCCAAATCACAGCTGGACCCGTTCCGCCCGGAAAACCCCGAAGATGTCGAACGTCTGAAAGGGCTGCTTGACGATATCCACGTGAATTTCAAGACCCAGGTGGAAACCCGCCGGGCTGGCAAATTGCCGGAAGGTGAAGATCTGTTTACCGGCGAGATCTGGCTGGGGCACAAGGCCTTCGAAAAAGGGCTGGTGGACGGGATCGGCCATCTGGTGCCCACAATGAAGGCGCGGTTTGGCGACAAGGTGCGCTTCCGTGTTTATGGCGTCCGGCGCGGGATCCTGTCCCGCTTTGGCCTGCGCCTGATGAATGACGCGATCACCCAGATTGAGGAGCGTGCGGAATATGCGCGATTTGGCCTTTAAATGGTGATCAAGATTGTTGTCCTCTTTCTGGTGGCGATGGGGGTGCTGGCCATGTTCGGCAAGCTCCGCTATCCCGGTCAGAACCGCGTGGACGCAATGAAATGCCCCCGATGCGGGCGGTTTCTTCTGGGCCGGTCCGCCCGGAAGAACGGATGTGAGTGTAGGGGAAAGGGCTGAGCCTTGGATCTGATTTTCGCGGCCCTTGGCCTCATTATTCTTTTGCTCGCAGGCGACAGCCTGGTGCGCGGCGCGGTGAACCTGTCGCTGCGCCTTGGTGTGCCTGCGCTGATCGTGTCGCTGACCATTGTGGCGTTCGGCACCTCTGCACCCGAGCTTTTGATTTCGGTGCAGGCCATTCATGAAGGTGTGCCCGGTCTGGCGCTGGGCAATGTTGTGGGGTCAAATACTGCCAATATCCTTCTGGTGCTGGGGGTGCCCGCCCTTATGCGCGGGCTGTCGACCGGTTCGTGTGACACACGCAAAAGCTATAAACAGATGATGGCGGCCTCGGTCCTGTTTTTCATCCTCTGCTTTCATGGCGTCATCACCTGGGTGCAGGGCGCGATCCTGCTGTCGGTGCTGGGGCTGATCCTCTATTCGGCCTTTGGCGAGGCGCTGTGCCATCGCCGTGCGTGCAAGGAAAATCAGGCAGAGCCCTGTGACGAGGATGAAGAGGTCGAAGGGGCTGACCCCGACATGGCGTGGTGGAAGGTGATCCTGTTCCTGATCCTCGGGTTGATCGGCCTGCCTCTCGGGGCGGATCTGCTGGTGGATGCCTCCACAAATATCGCCCGCGCCATGGGGGTTTCTGAAACCGTGATCGGCCTGACCCTTGTGGCCCTTGGCACCTCCCTGCCCGAACTGGCCACCACCGTGATGGCGGCCCTGCGCAATCAGGCCGAGGTGGCGCTGGGCAATGTGATCGGTTCGAACATGTTCAACCTGCTGGCCATTATCGGTGTGGCGTCCTTTGTGGGGCCGATCCCGGTTGAGCCGGGCATCCTTCAGTTCGATATCTGGGTGATGCTGGCCGTGTCCGCACTGCTGGCGCCTTTCGTGTTCTGGAAATGGCATATGGGCCGGATCTGGGGCGGTGTTCTGACATTGCTTTATCTGGTCTACGTGTCGATAGTGCTGGCCCATTAACCCCTTGCAGGAGCGCGCGATGACAGAGCAGATGACAAAACGGGCTTTGGTCACCGGGGCTGGGGCCCGGCTCGGTCGCGCCATGGCGCTGGAACTGGCGCGTCAGGGATATGACGTGGCGGTGCATTATGCGGCCTCTGCCAACGGGGCGGAAGAGACCGCCGCGATGATCCGCGACCTTGGCCGGAACGCGGTGACGCTTCAGGCAGATCTGCTGGATATGCGGGCGGCAGAAATGCTGGTCCCGCAGGCGGCCGAGGCCTTGGGCGGCCCGCTTTCCGCGCTGGTCAACAACGCGTCGGTGTTTGAATACGACACGATTTCGACCGCTACACAAGACAGCTGGGACCGTCATATCAATTCCAACCTGCGGGCCCCGTTTTTCATGATTCAGTCCTTTGCCGCACAGGTGCCAGAGGCGGTGACGGATGAAAATGGGGAACCCGTCGCGCGCGCCGTGGTGGTGAATATGCTGGATCAGAGGATCAAGAAACTGACCCCGGAATTCATGACCTACACGCTGGCCAAAGCTGGGCTTTGGACCCTCACCCAGACGGCAGCCCAGGGGCTGGCTCCTCATGTGCGGGTCAACGGAATTGCGCCGGGGCCAACCCTGATCGGGCACCGCCAGTCCGAGGCACATTTTGCAGCGCAACGTGCGGGCACGGTGCTGGGGCGTGGCGCGGGAACCATGGATATCGTGGCTGCATTTTCCTACCTTCTGAACGCGCCCTCGGTGACCGGTCAGGTGATTGCCGTGGATGGCGGGCAGCATCTTGGCTGGAAAACGCCGGATATTCGCGGGGTCGAAAAGTAACCTAAGGGAAGGTGAAATTGCACGAGCAGCCCAAAGTTGTGCACCCGTTCAATTCTTCTCCAGCGTTAACTATCTTTTTTGCAATGAAATCAAAACATTACAAAATGTTCATATTTTTTGCATGAAATATCAGTCACTTAAGAAACTGCCTAAAAAATAGGCAAACTAAAGGGGAGGGTGTAAAACAAGGGAAATCCCTGCAGTCGCGCAGGAAATCCTCAGACTTATCCACAGATTTTGTGGGCATGTTTTCCCTTGCCTCTCGCACGGTAAGATTGCAGTCAGCAAGAGATTCGCACAGGACACCATGGATCAGGATCGTTCGTCAGACAGGGCCACCAACCGGCCCGATGTCACCCCTGCCCCCGACGCCAAATCCAAGCTGGCCGGGCATGAGGTGATCCAGTCATATCTGCGCCTGTTGGACGGGTCGCCGGGTGTCTATCGCATGCTCGATGAAAAGGGGCGGGTGCTTTATGTGGGCAAGGCGCGAAACCTGAAAAAACGGGTGTCGAACTATGCCAAACCCAGGGGGCACTCTGCGCGGATCGCGCGGATGATCAGCCAGACCGCCTCGATGATGTTTCTGACCACCAGAACAGAGACCGAGGCGCTGCTCTTGGAGCAGAACCTGATCAAACAATTGAAACCGCATTTCAACGTGCTCCTGCGCGATGACAAAAGCTTTCCGAACATTCTCGTCACGGATCATGACTTCCCGATGATCAAGAAACATCGCGGTGCGCGGAAAGAAAAAGGGCAGTATTTCGGCCCCTTTGCCAGCGCGGATGCGGTGAATCGCACGCTGAACCAGTTGCAGCGCGTGTTCCTTTTGCGCAATTGCTCGGATGCGATGTTTGCCAGCCGCACCCGGCCTTGCCTGCAATTCCAGATCAAACGCTGTGCGGGGCCCTGCGTGGATCGGGTGTCGAAAGAGGATTATGCCGGGCTGGTCAGCGAGGCGCAGGATTTCCTGTCCGGGCGCACCACCAAGATGCAGGGCGATCTGGCGGCCGAGATGCAGGCGGCCTCAGAGGCGATGCAGTTTGAAAAGGCCGCGGTCCTGCGCGACCGGATCAAGGCCCTTACCCAGGTGCAGCAATCGCAGGGCATCAACCCGCGCAGCGTGGGGAAGGCGGATGTGATTGCACTGCATATGGATGGCGGACAGGCCTGTGTGCAGGTCTTTTTCATTCGCGCCCATCAGAACTGGGGCAATCGTGATTTCTATCCGCGCGTGGGCAATGGGCGCGATGTGGTCAGTGCGGGGGAGGTTTTGCAGGCGTTTGTCGGACAGTTTTACGACCAGAAAGAGCCGCCACGCCTGATCCTCCTGTCAGATCCGCTGGATGATCAGGATCTGATGGAAGAGGCGCTGAGTGAGAAGCTGGGCCGCAAGGTAGAAATTGCCGTGCCGTTGCGGGGTGAAAAATCCGAACTTGTCGCCGGGGCGCAGCGCAATGCCCGCGAAAGCCTGGGCCGCAGGATGGCAGAAAGCGCCACGCAGGCGCGGCTCCTGAAAGGGCTGGCCGAGGCGTTTGACCTCGACACCCCGCCCGCCCGGGTCGAGGTCTATGACAACTCGCATATCCAGGGGGCACATGCGGTGGGGGCAATGATTGTTGCCGGTCCCGAGGGGTTTTTGAAAAGCCAGTATCGCAAATTCAACATCAAAGGGGAGGAGCTCACGCCGGGGGATGATTTCGGCATGATGAAAGAGGTGCTGACCAGACGGTTCAAACGGTTGCTCAAGGAAGACCCCGACCGGCAGGAGGGGCATTGGCCGGACCTTTTGCTGATTGACGGCGGGGCCGGGCAGGTCAGCGCGGTCCATGAGATCATGCAGGAGATGGGGGTGATCGACATTCCGATGGTCGGGGTGGCAAAAGGTGTGGATCGGGATCATGGCAAGGAAGAATTTCACCGCATCGGACAGCGCCCCTTTGCGCTTGGGCGCACCGACCCGGTGCTCTATTTCATCCAGCGCATGCGGGATGAGGCGCACCGGTTTGCCATTGGCACCCACCGGGCCAAACGCGCCAAGGCACAGGGGGCAACGCCGCTGGATGAGGTGCCGGGTGTGGGGGCAGCGCGCAAGCGCGCGCTTCTGGCGCATTTCGGCTCTGCCAAGGCCGTGTCGCGCGCGGGGCTTGAGGACCTCAAAGCCGTTGACGGAATTTCAGAAAGTCTGGCTGAAACCATCTATGCCTTCTTCCATGACCGGTCGTGACGCGTTAAGGGTTATGCCATGAGATGGACACTTCCTAATATCCTGACCGTAGCCCGGCTGATCGCAGCCCCGCTGGTCCCCGTGATGTTCCTCTATTTCGCCCGGCCCTGGGCGGATTGGTATGCGATGATCCTGTTTATCGTCGCTTCGATCACCGATTACCTTGATGGGTATCTGGCGCGGGCCTGGAAACTGGAAAGCCTGTTTGGCGCCGCGATGGACCCGATTGCCGACAAGGCGATGGTGCTGATCGCACTTCTGGTGATCAATGGCTATGCGGGCATGACCCCATGGATCCTTCTGCCCTCTGCGCTGATCATCTACCGCGAGGTGTTTGTGTCCGGCCTGCGAGAGACCCTTGGCGACAAGGCCCGTGCGCTGAAAGTGACCAATCTGGCCAAGTGGAAAACCACCGTGCAGATGGTGGCCATCGCGGTTCTGTTTTCGACCGGGATTTTCGAACACAGCCTGCTGGAGCGCACGATTGGCATGGATGACGCCATTGTCGCTGAGATCTTTGCCGGCACCCTGCCCGATGATCTGGGGCTGAATTTCTATTCGACCGGCCTCGTCTGGTCGACCTATATCGGTGTGTCACTTCTATGGATCGCCGGAATCCTGACCATGATCACTGGTTGGGATTACTTCCGAAAGGCGCTGCCTTTCCTGCGTGAGGAGCCTGAAAATGGTTGAAGTCATGTATTTTGCCTGGGTGCGCGAACGGGTGGGTGAACCGCGCGAACAGGTCAACACCAACGCCGCAACCGTGGCGGAGCTGGTGGAGGAACTGCGCGCGCGGGAGCCGCGTTACGCCGAAGCGTTCAAAGATCTTTCCGCCCTGCGGGTGGCGCTCGATCAGGAGCTGGCGGATTTCGACGCACCGCTCGACGGCGTGCGCGAAGTGGCGTTTTTCCCGCCCATGACAGGCGGCTGATATGACCGTCCGTGTCCAGACCGAAGGATTTGACCCCAGCGACGAACTCCGTGGGTTTGGGCGCGGTCGCAGTGATGTGGGCGCCGTGGTCAGCTTTACCGGGGTGGTGCGGGATGATGATGGGTCGCTCGACCGGATGGAAATCGAACATTATCCCGGCATGACCGAAAAGGCGATTGCCGCCATGGTCGATCAGGCATCCGCGCGCTGGCAACTGGCCGATTGCCTTGTCATCCACCGGCATGGGCCGATGCGCCCCGGAGATCAGATCATGATGGTGGCCACCGCCGCCAAACACCGGGTGGCCGCGTTCGAGGCGGCAGAGTTTCTGATGGATTACCTGAAATCCCGCGCGCCTTTCTGGAAAAAAGAGTTCACCCGTGCCGGTGAAACCGCCTGGGTGGATGCCAAGGTGAATGATGAAGAAGCGCTGAAGCGTTGGTCGGAATAAGTTGGTCGGAATAATCAGGGCGGCCCGCTTCTGACTATCCGCTGGCTATCCGAAGGGGGCTTTTGCACGCGGGCCCCGAACAGGCCCCCGAATGCCCTCACCTGAGGCTCAAGCTTCGTGCACCACCCGCAGACGAGGCTGATTTTCGCGCTCCAGAATGGCATCCGCATCCAGTTCTCGGATCGGCGTATCATCGTCCGGGATCTCGCCTTTTTGCAGCAGGTCCAGAAAGCGGCCGCAACATACCCGCAGGAATGAGGCGAAACTGCCCTCGGTGTGATCGGCGTCGATCGCTTCGAAATACAGCGTGTTGACCAGCTGCTCCGTATTCATTCCGTCCCGGCGGGCGATCCGGTCCAGCACGTCCCAGTAGAAATTCTCGATCTCAAGCGACAAAAGCGTCCCGTCCACGCGGAACACCCGGGTATTGCTTTCCCAAAAGGATGTGTCAGCTCCGACAAACAGACGGCACATGGGGGGGACCTCCGACCTGAAACCAAAAATCACGTCTCTCGACTGGTGGCATTTTACACCAAACTGTTTGCAAAGCGACCGGAGAAATCTGCTTTTACGCGGGGGCGTTTCCCGACCCGGAACAGGAAGGGAATGAAACCCGCAAGATCATCGCGGATTGGGCCACCACCGGCCCGGCGTCAGCTGCGCTCGGGAATGATCTGTTGCGCAATCCCCGCCCCCAACAGGTAGATCGAGGTCAGGACCAGCCCCCAATGGGCCCAGCTTTCCGGATGGAACTCTACCCAGGCGGCCCAGCCGGCAAAAAAGGTCCAGGCCAGCGCCACCGGAAGGCTGACGCTCCGCCAGCGTTTTGTCCGGGTCGGGTGGATGAATTTCAGCGGGAAGAACATGGCGATGGCAAGGGTGACAACAAGCCCCAGCATCAGCCAGAAACTGGGCTCGGTGGCGAACAGGACAATGATCAGCATATTCCAGCAACCGGGGAAGCCGGAAAAGGAATTGTCCTTTGTTTTCATGCGTGTGTCCGCAAAATACACAACCGAGGTGAAGGTGATCACAATGATCGCCACCCAGCCGGTCCAGCCGGGCATCAGCCCCGATTTGAACAGCGCATAGGCCGGGATGAACACATAGGTCAGATAGTCGATGATCAGATCCATCAACACCCCGTCATATTGCGGCGCATTGACCTTGACCTCGTAATGGCGCGCCAGCGGACCGTCGATCCCGTCCACGGCAAAGGCCACGACAAGCCAGACAAACATCAGCCCCCATTTCTCATCCACCGCAGCCAGCATGGCCAGCATGGCGAAAACGGCACCAGTGGCGGTGAGCAGATGGACGAGCAGGGCTTTTGTACGAATATCCATGCGGCCCTTGTGCCGGAAAAGCGGGCTGGAAGAAAGGGGGAAGGTTGAGATTGTCTCAGTCTGATGAGCGGGCCGCTGAACGGGCAGATGGGCGGGCCCGTGGATGGGTCGCCTCATAAACCTCCATCAGGCGGGTGGTGTCGACCGCCGTATAGGCCTGGGTGGTCGACAAAGAGGCATGGCCCAGAAGTTCCTGAATGGCGCGCAGATCGCCGCCGGCATTCAGAAGATGTGTGGCAAAGCTGTGACGCATCGCATGTGGTGTGGCGCTGGCAGGCAGGCCGAGTTGCAGGCGGGTTTGCTCCATCACTTTCTGCACCTGCCTTGGCCGCAACGGCCCGCCGCGCACTGTCCGAAACAGCGGTGCCTCCGGCGTTTCCGCATGGGGGGAAAGGCGACGATAGGTTTCCACCGCGTCGCGGGCGGCTGGCAGCACGGGCACCAGCCGTTCCTTGCCGCCCTTGCCGCGGATGCGCAGCACCTCGGCCAGCGGGGCGTCTGCTGCGGTCAGGGAAAGGGCTTCGGAAATCCGCAAGCCGCAGCCATATAGCAGGGTGACCACGGCAATGTCCCGTGCCCCGACCCAGTCCTGACGGGCCTGGTCGCCAACCAGATCCAGCACCGCTTTCGCGGCCTCCGCTGGCAACGGTCGGGGCAGTTTTTTGGAAAATTTCGGGCTACGCACGGACAGCACGGCGGTGGCATCAAACCCGTCCCGCTCGGACAGCCAGCGATAGAAACTTTTCACCGCAGACAGCGCGCGGGCCAGCGACCGTGCCGCAACGCCGCGTCCGCGTTCATGCGCCATCCAGGCGCGCATGTCCGACAGGGTGACATTGGCAAGGGCGGCCCGTCCCTGCGGTCCGCCCAGATGTGCGGCCATGAAGGACAGAAAGCCGATCAGGTCGGTCTGATACGCTGAAATCGTGTTGTCGGAAGCCCCGTCCAGCGCCCGTTTGTGGGTCAAAAAACCCTCCAGCGCGTCCCGCGCACCGGGGGAGATCATGACCGCTGGGTCGCTCACGACAGCCAGCGGCGCATTGCCCGTTCAAACACCCCGCCAAAGAATTGCAGAAGATCGGTGCCTTGCCCCGGTTTGAACTGATGCGGGTCCTCGGCCCCTAACACCAGCATACCGGGCAGACGGCCATGGCCCAGATCAAGGCGGATGCAGGCCTCGGACCGCACCCAATAACCGCTTTCGCCGTATATGGCCGGATTTTGTTCCTGGATCTGACGCAGGAACACGGTGCGGCCGGATTGGTCATGTGATGTGCCGAGGTAGTCGTCGATGAAGCCGGGCTGGGCTGTGGCCAGCACCTGGCCCAGTTTCTGCACGGCTGCGTTCTTTTCGCTCTGCACCGTTTCCAGCACCAGTCGCACCGCGTCGACGCGCAAAATGTCCGCCACTTCGCCGCCGAGATCCATCATGAAATCTTCGAAATCTGCCGGATCCAGCATACGCAGCACGGCGCGATGGATCAGGTTCATCCCTGCGAGGTTCTCATAAGCGGCGGCAATGACGGAGCGATGGGTGTCTTCCAGCCGATCGAGCCGGGTTTCCAGCCGTTCCATTGCGACACCGCGCAAATCCACGATATTGGATCCCATCGCGCGTTCATTCGCTGCAATCAGCGCGCGCATAAGATCCTGATCATCCAGAATAACTTCGGGTCGAGAGATCAATGCCTCCCGCAAATCATCCGCAATGGAAAGAGAAGTCGCCATCACTGCCTCAGGTATTTTTGTTTATCTTTTCTCGTGTGTATACACGAAACGCACGGCCATTACCGCATGTTTTTGGTTAAAATACCGTAAAAGCGGCAGGGCCGTGGCCCCACCGCGACATGTTTTTCGATCCCGGTCTCAGAGGATCTTGATCTCCGCCGCTGCGATATCGGCCAGGAACGCGTCCAGACCCTTGTCGGTCAGCACGTGTTTTGCCATCGCCTGAATGACCGACGGGGGCGCGGTGGCCACGTCTGCGCCCACAATTGCGCAATCCTTCATGTGGTTCACATTGCGGATCGAAGCCGCGAGGATCTGGGTTTCGAACCCGTAATTGTCATAGATGGTGCGAATATCTGCAATCAGCTCCATCCCGTCCAGCGCGATGTCATCCAGACGGCCAATGAAGGGCGAGATGAAGGTGGCGCCGGCTTTGGCCGCCAGCAGCGCCTGATTGGGCGAGAAGCACAGGGTGACATTCACCATGGTGCCTTCGTCCGACAGGGTTTTACAGGCTTTCAGCCCGTCCCATGTCAACGGCACTTTCACCGCGATATTGTCAGCGATCTGCGCCAGTTTGCGGCCCTCGGCGATCATGGTCTCTGCGTCGGTGGCGGTAACTTCCGCTGATACCGGGCCATCGGTGATGGTGCAGATTTCCTTGGTGACTTCGATAATGTCACGGCCCGATTTCTTGATGATCGAGGGGTTGGTGGTCACGCCGTCCAGCATGCCGGTGGCGGCAAGTTCCTTGATGGCGTCGATGTCGGCGGTATCGGCAAAGAATTTCATGCACGTTTCCTTAAGATGGTTTGGCCCGGATCTCTGCGGAGCTCTGGGCCGGGTGGCTTGTTCTTGCCGCTCTCATAGCGCAGAAAGGGACGGGCAGAAACCCCTCACGGCAACCGGGACAAGGGCAGGTGATCCCCATGAGCATGGATGTGCGGCATTTCAGGGAAGGTGAACGGGTTGGCGTGCTGACCACCCAGCCACTTGACCGTCTCCTGACCTATCGTGCGCCGGAAGGGGGATGTGTCCAGGGCGCCTATGTCGAGGTGCCTCTGGGTCTGCGCAAGGTGCTGGGTGTGATCTGGGGGGCAGGCGAGGGGGGCTTTGATGCGGCCAAGCTACGCAAGGTCACCAAGGTGATTGATGTGGCGCCGATGCGGCTCGAGATGGTGCAGTTCCTGACCCGTGTGGGGGATTACACGATTACGCCGATGAACCATATGTTGCGGCTGGCCACCCGCGCGCCGGGGTTGATGGATCCGCCCTCCATGCGCAAGGTGTTGCGCGCCACCGGGTTTCGCCCCAACCGGCTGACCGATGCCCGCGCCAAGGTGTTGGCCGCGATGGATGACAATCCGGGGGCGGCGTTCACGCAGGCGGAACTGGCAGGGCTTGCGGATGTGTCGGCTTCGGTGGTGAAAGGCATGGTGAAACTGGGGGCGCTGCGTGAAGAGGATGCGCCGCGCGATTTGCCTTATCCCTTTCTGGACCCGCTCAAACCCGGCAAGACCCTGACCGAGGATCAGGCGGCGGCGGCCCGCCAGCTGTGCGACGGGGTGACGTCTGGCCGCTATGGCACCACGCTTTTGCGGGGCGTGACCGGGGCGGGCAAGACCGAAGTTTACATGGAGGCGGTGGTGGCGTGCCTGAAAAAGGGCCGTCAGGCGCTGGTGCTCTTGCCGGAAATCGCGCTGACATCCGAGTTTCTCAAACGGGTCGAGGAACGCTTTGGCGCGCGCCCTGCGGAATGGCATTCCGGCGTGACCATGACCGAACGCAGGCGCTGCTGGCGCATGGTGGGCGAAGGGGAGGCGCAGCTGGTGGTGGGCGCCCGGTCCGCCCTGTTCCTGCCATTTCGTGACCTTGGCCTGATCATCGTCGATGAAGAACATGACAATTCCTACAAACAGGAAGACGGGGTGCTTTACTCGGCCCGCGACATGGCGGTGCTGCGCGCCTCGGTCGTGGAGGCGCAGGTGGTGCTGGCCTCGGCCACGCCGTCGTTGGAAACCTGGGCCAATGCGCAAGCGGGCAAGTACAACCGCATTGACCTGACCAGCCGCTATGGCCCTGCCGTCCTGCCCGAGATGCGGGCGATCGACATGCGCAGCGAAGAGCTTGCGTCAAACTCCTGGATCTCGCCTGCGCTCAGGGGGGCGGTGACACGGCGGCTGGCAAAAGGTGAGCAATCGCTTCTGTTCATCAACCGCCGCGGCTATGCGCCGGTCACGATCTGCCGGGCCTGTGGGCACCAGATCGGCTGTGATCATTGTGATGCGCGCATGGTGGAACATCGGTTCCAGAAACGGCTGGTCTGCCATCAATGTGGCGAGACAAAGCCGATGCCCGAGGTCTGCCCGGACTGTGAGGTTGAGGGCAAGCTTGCCCCCGTGGGGCCGGGGGTGGAGCGGCTCGCTGAAGAAGTCACCGCGACCTTCCCGGAGGCGCGGATCGCGGTGCTGTCGTCGGACCTGTTTGGCTCTGCCCGGGCGCTGAAGGCCGAGATTGAACGGATTGCGGCGGGCGAGGCCGATATCATCATCGGCACGCAACTTGTGGCCAAGGGGCATAACTTTCCCAAGCTCACCCTCGTGGGCGTGATTGACGCCGACCTCGGCCTGCAAGGGTCGGACCTGCGCGCCGCCGAACGCTCGTTCCAGCTGATCCGCCAAGTGGCCGGCCGCGCCGGCCGATCAGAAGCACGCGGCACCGCGCTTTTGCAGACGTTTCAGCCCGAACACCCGGTGATCCGCGCAATCCTGTCAGGCGATGAAGAGAAATTCTGGAGCGCCGAAGCAGGCGAGCGCCGCCACGCGGGCGTGCCGCCTTACGGGCGCATGGCCGGGATTGTCCTGTCGGGCACGGACGTGCAGGCAGTGTTTGACCTCGGCGCTGATATGGCGCGCCGCTCCGTGCCCCTGCAAGAGATCGGCGCGCAGCTTTATGGCCCCGCGCCCGCGCCCATCGCCCGCGTGCGGGGACGGCATCGGGTGCGGCTGCTGATCAAGGCGGAGAAAACCGCGCCGATCCAGAACGCGATCCGCAAATGGCTCACTCAGTTTCCGGTCAAAGGCGATCTGCGTATTCAGGTCGATATCGATCCGCAGAGTTTTTATTGAGAGCAACCGCAGGCCGCAGAACTGTTGCCGGGGAAAGGGGCTTTGCCCCTCGCCTCTTCGAGGCTCACCCCAGGATATTTTTGACCAGAAAATAAGACGAAGGGACGCGCTTATTCCGCCGGTTGCGCCACGTTGCCGCCTTTGGGTTGATCGACCAGATAATCGGTGATGATTGCCCCGATCCACATGCACAGAAGTGCAAGCCAGGCGGTGGCGACGAAGATCGACCCGCCGGTCACGCCTGCGCCAATCGCGCAGCCCCCGGCGAGCATCCCGCCAAACCCCATCATCACCGCGCCCGTCATCGACCGGCGCATCACGGCTTCGCCCTCATAACCCTGGAACTTGAACTCGCCCGAGAGGTAACTCGCGGCAAAGGCGCCGGTCACCACGCCGGGCACAAGACCCACGTCAAATTCCAAAACCGGGTCCGAGGTGAGGAAAAACATCAGCGTATTGGCCGATGGGCCGGTGAAGGTGGCGGAGGTCACGGTGACCGGGTCAAAGGCGGCCTGTGACAGCTGGAAGGTCAGGACCCAGCCCAGTGCCACCGCAAAGCCCACGCCGGAGCCGAAGATCAGCCGCCGTGCGCCAAGGTTTGAGCGTCGCGCCAGCACCAGCGCCAGCACCGCGGTGCACAGCCCCAGCAAAAGGCCAAACCACTCGGGCAGGCCGATGAGGGTCAACAGGTTCACATTGGTGCCGCCCTTGGTCATCCAGAGTGACGCCAGCCAGGTGCGGGTATCCGCCAGATAGCCGTGCAGCGACATCTGCGCCACAATCGCCATCAGCATCCCCGACATGACCGATCGCAGGTTCCCGGTGGAGGCCAGCACCAGAAGCCGACCGGAACATCCCCGCGCGAGCACCATGCCGACCCCGAACATCAGCCCGCCAATGATCGCGCCCGACCAGCTGCCGGTCACCGCCATCATCCGCGCGTCTTCCGTGCGCAAGAGCCCAAGCATCGCGGCGCCTTGCACCCAGACCACGGCGGTTGAGAAGGTCAGAAGCCAGATCGCCACGCTGGAGGACATGGTCCGCCGGGCAAATTCCACCGTGGCCGCCCGCAGGCAAAACCGCGACCGCTGCGCTGCCACGCCAAACACGATCCCGGTGATCAGGCCGAACAGCGCGGCGGTGGGGCTTTCTCCGATACGGTCCATCAGGGGAACAATGTTGATCATGGTGGCAGTGAGACCTCTGTTGCGCGGGTTTGGGCGAGTTTACGGGACGGGCGTGTGTGATACTTTGACTTATATCATAGAAAGATTGCGTTTGGTGAATGTGTTTTTCTGTTGGCGCTAACCGAAAACGCGCGTATGGCGGGATCATGAGACACACCACCCTGACCCTCGATGCGGCGCGTGCGCTGCCGTTCTGGCGCCGCCCCGTCTTTTTGCTGCTGCTGATGACGGCGGCCATGCCGCTGGCCTTTTCAACCTGGCTTGCGCTCTTGAATAATTTCGTGATTGGCGAGGCGGGGTTCACCGGGGTGGAGATCGGCTGGCTGCACACGGTGCGCGAGATCCCGGGATTTCTGGCAATTGGGGTGATTGCACTTTTATGGATCATGCGTGAGCAGACCCTGGCGGTGGGCGCGCTTGCGCTTTTGGGGGCGGCGACGGCGATCACCGCGTGGTTCCCGAGCTTCTCGGGCCTGCTGATCGTGACCATGCTCAGCTCGGTCGGGTTCCATTATTACGAGACCATTGCGCAATCATTGCAGTTGCAGTGGATCGACAAGAAACGCGCGCCGCAGATGCTGGGCTGGATCACCGCCGTGGGGTCGGGGGCATCGCTTCTGGCCTATGGGTTTCTGGTGCTGACCTGGAAGACACTCGGGCTGAGCTACAATTTCGTTTACATGCTGTCCGGCGGCCTGACCCTGGCCATCGCGGTCTTCTGCTGGTTTGCCTATCCGAGGTTCGAAAGCCCCGAGCCGCAGCTCAAGACCTTTGTGCTGCGCCGTCGCTATTGGCTCTATTACGCGCTGCAATTCATGGCGGGGGCGCGACGTCAGATCTTTGTCGTGTTTGCGGCCTTCATGATGGTGGAGCGGTTCGGCTTTGAAGTGCACGAGGTGACGGCGCTCTTTCTGATCAACTATGTGGCCAATATGGTCTTTGCCCCCTTGATGGGAAAAGCAGTCTCGGTCTGGGGAGAGCGCCGCGCCTTGGTGTTTGAATATGTCGGGCTGGTGGGCGTGTTTCTGGCCTATGGCGGGATCTATTATTTCGGCTGGGGGGTGATGCTGGCCATGGGGCTGTATGTTCTGGATCATCTGTTCTTTGCCCTTGCTTTTGCGCTGAAGACCTATTTCCAGAAAATCGCGGATCCGCAGGATATTGCGCCGACCGCAGCCGTGGCCTTCACCATCAACCATATTGCCGCCGTGTTCCTGCCGGCGCTTCTGGGATATCTCTGGGTGATCTCGCCCGGTGCGGTGTTCGCGTTGGCGGCGGGCATGGCCATGGTGTCGCTGACCCTTGCACTCCTGATCCCGCGCCACCCGGAAAAAGGTCACGAGACCGTGTTCGCCGGCCCTCTTGCCAAGGCGGCAGAGTAGCCCCACCTTTGGGGCAGAACAGGAGGATGCGCGATGCTTTTTGGCAAACAGAAGAAACTGACCATGGTGGACGAAACAACGGCTCTTCCGGGGCGCGACACGGCGCTATCCTTTGGGGAGACCCATCATGTTTTTGGCCGTCCTTTGACATTGGATGTGCCCGAGGGGCACGAGGTCGCCCTGTTTGGCATGGGGTGTTACTGGGGCGTCGAGCGGATCTTCTGGCAGCAACCCGGCGTCTGGCTGACCATGGTCGGCAATGCCGGGGGATTTACACCCAATCCCACCTATGACGAACTCTGCACCGGCCAGACCGGACACACCGAAGTGGTGCGTGTTGTCTATGACCCAGCCAAGACGAGCTATGAGGCGCTGTTGAAAGTGTTTTGGGAAAACCACGACCCAACCCAGGGGATGCGGCAGGGCAATGATATGGGGACGCAATACCGCTCGGCCATCTATGCCACAACAGATGCCCAACTGGATGCAGCGCGCCTATCGGCCGCGGAATTTGCCCCGCGCCTCGCCGCGCAGGGATTTGGTGCGATCACCACGGAAATCGCCCGGGCAGGGGGCTTTTACCCGGCTGAAGCCTATCACCAGCAATACCTGTCAAAGAACCCCGGGGGCTATTGCGGGATTGGCGGCACCGGTGTGACCTGCCCGATTGGGACCGGAGCCTGAGCGGATAAGCGCGCCTTAGCCGACCTGTGCAGAGTGAAGGCATTGTTCGGCAATGGCCTCGCTTCGCTCGGCAGGGGCTTTGCCCCTCTGCTGGCGCATTCACCCCAGGATATTTGTCGCAAGAGGAAAAGACGGGATGTGCTCTTCTTCTTGCCATAAATATCCTCGCCGAAGGCCAGAAAGGGGCCGAGCGGCGCGAGGCAGGTCTCTGTCTGCGGTATCATGTAAGGGGTAATGATGATGGGGAAGCTTGACCCTCTGCCTTTCCGGGGCTAGGCCCATGGCATCTGTTGCCTGCGAACTTATCGAAAGACCTGATCATGCCCACCTGGACTGCTCTTACCACCCTCTCTGGCCAAGAGGCCGCTGAAGCGCTGGGCGCTGCGATGGAGGCCCTGACCCCTGAACCGACCGGGATTGGTGTGTTCGAGGTGGAAGATGACAGCGGTTTGTGGGAAGTGGGTGGCTATTTCACCGAAGCGCCTGACGCGGCCGGGCTGGCGCTTTTGGCATCCATGCATGGGGCGAAAGATTTCACTGTTTCAGAGCTGCCGGAAACCGATTGGGTGGCACATGTGAAGCGCGAGCTGGCCCCGGTCGAGGCAGGGCGGTTCTTTGTATACGGCGCCCATGATGCCGACCAGTTGCCCGCGGATAAGATCGGGCTGCTGATCGAGGCGGCCATGGCGTTCGGGACCGGGCATCACGGCACCACTTTGGGCTGTTTGCGTGCGCTTGACGGGTTGGCAGACAAGGGGTTCGTGGGCGAGAGCGTGGCGGATATCGGCTGTGGCACCGCCGTGCTTGGGATGGCTGCGGCCAAGATCTGGCCCAACCCGGTGCTGGCCTCGGATATCGACGAAGTTGCGGTGGACGTGGCGCGGGCCAATGTCACGGCCAATGACCTTGACGGGAAGGTCATTTGTGTGGAGGCGGCTGGTTTTGACGCGCCCGAACTGCGGGATGCGGCCCCTTTTGATCTGGTCTTTGCCAATATTCTAAAGGGCCCGCTGATTGGTCTGGCACCTGATATGGCAGGCGCGATTCGCCCTGGTGGTTATGCGATTCTCTCTGGAATCCTGAACCCTCAAGCCGATGAGGTGATCTCTGTTTATCAAGAAAACGGGTTCAATCTTGTCTCTCGGGATGAGATTGTTGACTGGACCACGCTAACCTTAACGAAAATGCGGTGAGATTGTGGCGGAAACAGTCTGTTTCCTCGTGAATATCGGTCAAATTTGCTATGGTTGTGAAGTATCTCGTTGGTGGGGGCCAACCTGAGGATATTGACATGGCTGACGCAAATTACGCGAAATTCAGCAAGCGCATGCGTGATATTGAAACGCGCCATCGCAAGATGTCGCGCGGATATGTGCAATTGGTTGAACGCGACGGGCTTTTGGTGCCAGCGTCGCGCAGTGGTGGCTTGCGCCGTGGTTTTCCGCTGCGTGGGCTGGCGGTCGCCTTGGCCCTGTTTCTGGTGTTCAAGGCCTTTCTTATGGTCCAGCTTGGCGCAACAACCTACGAGACCCGCGTGGCAAAACTGGCCGCGGGCACCGGGATAGAGCAGGCCGGGGCCTGGGTGATGGCGACCGATCCGATTTCGCAGTGGATCGCTGGCCGGATGCGCACCCTGTTCTGACGCCTGCGCCAATGCAGTGTGCGGTTGCCAAAATCGGCAAGCCCTCGCGGCCATTCGGTCGGGGGGCTTTTGCTATTTTGGCGTTTCGCTCTTCGCCCATATCAGGGTGACACTGAAACGCATTAGGGGCGCGGGCAGCTTTGGTCGCTCCGGCCCTTACAGATCATTCATAAATCGGCGGAGAGGCATAGGCCACCAGCCCAAGCTTGCGGGCGGTGTCCATGGTCAGAATATCACTGTTGAACTGTGGGCTTTGAAAGGCCCGGATCGCGGCCCGTGTCGGGGCATCCAGCGTGCTGGTGACAGGGCCGTCATAAAAGCCGCGTGCCTGCAGGGCCCGCTGAAGCGAGGCAATGAACTCGGGTGTGAAACTCGGCGGGCAGGGCACTTCGAAATAATAGGTCTGCCCCCCTGCGGTAATCACCTGGCGGGTGACGGTTTCATAACGTGGCGGGGTGATGATCGTGTTGCCATCCGGGGCAAAGACGGCGGGTGCGACCTGTTTGCTTTCTGTGATCGTTTCGATTGCGGCGGGTGTTGTATCCTTGCCGTAGCAGGCCCCGACCCGCCCACCTTTCGGCCGTTCACCCGGGGCAAGCAGGATGGCGCCCTCGGGCAGTTTGGTTGCCTCGGGCGCGACAGAGGTGCAGCCCGTCAGGACTAGTCCCAGAAAGGCCATGGGGAAGGGTAAGGAAAGAAGGCGCATGGGGTCTGCTCTTATCTGATTGCGGCTCTGATTGCGGCCATTTTCCGGGCAGCCTAGCGGTATTTTCCCGCCGCCGGTAGCCCGCTCTTTGTCCGGGCGTAGGCTCGGCAGAAGGATGCTGCCGCCTCGATGTCACTTTTCCCACTGGTTTTGTCATTGATGGGTCGAAATTGCGCCTCACACCGCTTATATCGGCAAATTGAAGCGGTTCGGGACAGCCTGCGCAACAGGCGCCCCCCGATCCGCCCGTGAAACTGAAATCTTTTATCGCGCGCAGGGTTTTGCCTGTTTCTGGATGACATCCGCGCGCTTTGGGAAAGACCCGCTACAGCAACTGGAGAGAGCCATATGGCAAAGATCACCTATATCGAGCATAACGGCACTGAGCATGTCGTGGATGTGGCCGCTGGCCTGACCGTGATGGAAGGCGCGCGCGACAATAACGTGCCCGGTATCGAAGCGGATTGCGGCGGCGCCTGTGCCTGCTCCACCTGCCATGTTTATGTGGATGAAGCCTGGGTCGAGAAGGTGCCGGCCAAGGACGCGATGGAAGAGGATATGCTCGACTTCGCCTATGAGCCCGATCCCAATCGTTCGCGCCTGACCTGCCAGCTGAAAGTCACCGATGCGCTGGACGGGCTGGTGGTGCATCTGCCGGAAAAACAGATCTGATGACCGGCGGGGTAGGGCACGCGCCGCGCCTGCCTACCCGCCTGTGGCGCGGTTGCGCGCGCGGCGCTGTGCTGGCCTTTGCGCTGGTGGCAGGGGGGCTTTCCCCGGATGTTGCCGTGGCAGAGATCACCGGCGCGGCCTATGGCGCCCCGACCACGGCCTATGGCCACGGGGTGGTGCCGGGGGGCGAGTATCAAGGCATCGAGTTCACGCTTGATGGCACCCGAAAGATCGGGAATGCGGTTCTGGGGGGCGTTTATGAAGACACGTCCCCGCGGCTGATTGATGTCACGGGGGATGGCAAGCCCGAAGTGATTACCGTGGTGTCCTATTTCGACAAGGGCTCGGCGCTTCGCATCTGGGGCGAGGTGGATGACCCGGATCACCCGCTTGGTTCAAACATGAAACTTCTGGCAGAAACCAATCCAATTGGCCGACGCCACCGCTGGCTGGCCGTTATCGGTGCAGCGGATCTGGACGGTGACGGCAAGGTTGAGATTGCCTATATTGACCGACCGCATCTGGCCAAAACCCTGCGCATCTTTCGGTTTGAACAGGGGGCGCAGAGGGCTGCCCTTACTGAAATTGCATCAAAACCCGGGCTGACCAATCATCGGATCGGGCAGGATTTTATCACCGGTGGCATTCGGGAATGCGGAGCGGGGCCGGAGATCATCACCGTGGATGCGGGCTGGCAGAACGTCATGGCGACGCGGTTTGAGGCGGGGCAGATCAAGAGCCGCCGGCTAGGGCCGTTTTCAGGCCGTGGAGCGGTTCACGCGGCGCTTTCCTGTCAGGGCTAAACGCGTCTGGGCCGTGCAAAAGCACCTGTTTCTTCCGAACTGTCCCGGATTTTAGCCCCGGGTTTTCCCCCGGATCTTGGCCCCGGACCCTGGCATGATGTGCCGTCGGCCGGGTGCCCTTTTACCGGATGATCCCTGAGATCTGGAACTATGGCGTCGCCGCGTGTCCTGTCCGCCGCTGCGAAAGGATCAGGGCAGAAGCGGCCACTCCAATCGGCACAAGGCTGGCGATAACCAGCAGATTTGCACCACTCCAGCCGATCCAGGCCATAACGGCCCCCGGCAGGAATGCCCCCAGCATGGCAAAGACCCCGATCGAGACGTCATTTACGGCCTGAACCGACAACGCATGATCTTGCGGGGCGTTCTGGGCCACCAGATACGAGCCCCCGACATAGGTCATGTTCCAGCCGATCCCCAGCAGAACCAGTGTGGTCTTGATGGTTGGGATGGACAATGGATAGAGGGCAGCGGCTGCCGAAGACCCCACAAGCAACGCGGTGCCAATCAGGCAGACCGCCATCGCGCCCATGCCTGAAATGATCCTGCCCATGAAAAGCGACGGGACAAACATGGCCAGAACATGCCACTGGATGGAAACGGAGATCTCCTGAAAGAAACAGCCCAGATCATCCAAGATCAGCGACGCGGAAATCATCAGAAGGTTCATCGCGCCATATCCTGTCGCGGCGCAGGCCATGCCAAAGGCCAGTTTGGGGGTGCGCAGTGCTGCGCGCAGGTCTGCCAGCCGGAATTTCCGGGGGGATGTTTCTGGCCAGGGCAGGGGGGGCAGCACCACCAGGGCAATGATCACAACCGACAGCACCGCGATGCCCAGGTAAGAGGAGGCAAAGAGGTTTGTCGAAAACAGAGCCTGGCGCGACAGGAGTGGGCCGATAAGGGCGGCCGCCGTTCCGCCAAAGACCACCAGCGACATGGCCTGCGCCTTGCGCGCCGCCGGGGCCACCTCAAGTGCGGCAAAACGATAGAAATTCACATTTGCCAGGTTGATCCCCAGAAACGCATGGGACAGGCACAGCAGCACGGGATCCGACCAGATCACAGCCAGATAGCCCAGAGCGCCGCCAATGACACCGGAAAACGCGGCGAGGACAAAGACCGGCTTGCGCCCGAAACGCTCCATCAAGGCTGCCGAAGGGTAGGTGGCCAGCAAGAGGGCCAGAAACTGGATCCCGTAGGGCACAGTTGACAGGCCACCCGTCCACCCGATCTCTTGCGCAATCAATGCCGACACCGTGACCGAGATCACGGCGGAACTGAGGCCAAGCCCGTTGCCAAGAGCAAGGCTGATGACCGGGAAGAAGGAGGTGATGTTTTTGAAAGCCGCTTTATGCAATTTGCCGCTCCCCCTGATTTTTCGCCTCTGTTGAGGCCAGAAGCGCCGAGGCGAGGTAGGATTCCCCGCTGTCATAGGCAAGTGTTGCGACCAGAGCGTCTGGGTTTGCCCGGGCGATGCGTTTGGCGGCGGCGTAGTTGGCACCGCTGGTCATGCCCGGAAAGAACCCGATATCCTTTGCCATTTCGCTCTGGCCGAAATGCGCCTCGGAAGGGGATACGGTCTGGGTCTGTTCAACCAGCGAAAGGTCGAGGAAAGGCGGCACCACCCCCACGGCAAACCCTTCCAGCGGATGATCGACAAACCTGTCTGCCGCAAGGTCGCAACCCTCGGGCATCACCAGATGGGTGGACAGCGTGCTGAAATTGGCGCGCAGGCTGGTTGCAATGCCGGTAAAGCTTGCCCCGGTTCCGGCGCCTTTCACAAGGATAAGCCGTTGTCCCGGCGTCAAAACCCGCGCAATCTGGTCGCTGAAATCCGGGCCGGTTTCCTCCAGATGTGCCTTCAGGTTGGCCCGGTTGGCGAATTGATCCGTGAAGACCCATTTGTCTGGTTCCTCCGCTCTCATCTGCGCGATGACCTCTTTGGGGCTCTTGCCAAGACGCAGCGCATCTTCCCCCACAAGGCGGGCGCCATACCGTTGGCAGAGCAGGCGTTTGACCGGCGAGAACGAGAGCCCGATGACCAGATCCACACCGATATCATAGCGCGCCGCCTCAAACGCGAGGCTCACCCCCAGATTTCCCCCCGATTTCTCCAAGATCCGCTTTGGCCCACCAGGGGTGAGTTGGCCCGATGTGAGGGCCTCTTGCAGGATGTGCCGCGCGGCCCGCGCCTTGTGTGACCCCCCAGGCTGAAGGGCTTCCATCTTGACGATGATGTTTTCAAACTGTCGAACCGGGGTCTTAGGCCACATGAGAGGGTGCCTCGTTCAGATGTGTGGAAAAGCTGCCCGTTGGGATCTGCGGCTTCACGATCGTATCGGGGACAACGTCGCGGGTGATCAGGGACCAGGGGCAAATGAAGCAATCATCGCCGATGTGAACATCCCCTAAAACCCGGGCAAAAGCGCCGATCTGGACACGGTTGCCGATGGTCGGGTGGCGTTTGCGCGCATCGTTCCCGGCAATGCCCCGTGCACCCAGCACGACACCATTGAGGATATAGCAATCCGATCCGATCTCACAGGTGGCGCCGATCACCGTATTGGTCCCATGATCCAGCACAAACCGTTTGCCGATCGTGGCGGCGGGGTGGATCTCCACGCCGGTCAGGCTGCGGGCAAAATGGCTGATCGCCATGGCGTCACGGGTATGTTCACCCGATTTGGCGTCCGACCAGAGCGCATGGGCGATCCGGTAGCACAGGGTTGCGATAAACGGCGAATGGGGCACCAGGGCAAATGCGGGCTGCCCCTCAAGAGAGGGATCTTTTTGCACATAGGCACACAGGTCTTCCGCCAGAATAGGCAATACATCAGCGAGGACGGACAGCGCATGTTCACAGGTAGATTTCTGCAGCCGTGAGTTGTTTGGCGCCCTGTCCCCCACTGGAAATAGCTCATGAATGGTTTTCTCTAACAAATGGTCAACGTTCATGGGTTTCCTCACAGATGGAACCAGAATTAATGGCCACTCATTTGCCTGTGGAAATGTATGCGTCAACCGAATAAATGTCTTCAAGACAATAATAGGTAGAACGGGAGGGTGCGGCGATCATGTGGGTGCCAAAGCTGGAAAAGGACCTGACAAAGCATGATGCCATTGTCAGGGCGCTGAAAAAATCCATTGAAAACGGGGAATTGCTTGCAGGGGACAGGCTTCCCGCTCAGCGCCAACTGGCCTATGCGCTTGGTGTGAACCTGTCAACGGTGACGCGGGCTTTTACAGAGGCCACCCAGCAGGGTCTCCTTCAGGGCGAAACGGGCAGAGGGACCTTCATCAGCCCATCCAGCAAATCCGCCCAGCTGTTTGCGCGCAATGCAAGCTGTCGGGATATGCTTGACCTCAGCAAGATCTCACCACCTGAGATTGATCATGACAGTTTGCGCCGCCTTTTGCTGGACTGCGCCGAAACGGGCAAAGACCTGTTCGGATATGCCATGCCAGAGCAGATCCGGCTGGCCTGCAATGCCGCCCGGGACTGGCTGGCCTGGAGGGGCTATGACCTTGCCGACGGAGAGATTGCGCTGACCGCCGGGGCCCAGGCCGCGTTGCAGGCGGTGCTGGGAAACGTGATGGGGCCGGGTCAGACGCTGCTGACCGAGGAATTCACCTTCCCCGGGCTCAGGACCATTGCCCAATCCATGGGGTTGCGATTGCAAGGGGTGGCCTGTGACCAGCAGGGGCTCAGGCCAGATGATCTGGCGGCGGTGTGCAAACGGGTGAAGGCCAAGACGCTGGTGATCACGCCAAATATCCAGAACCCGACAGGCACCATCATGGGGGCGTCCCGCCGCGCCCGGATCGCAGAACTGGTTGCGGAATTTGGCCTGACCGTTGTGGAAGATGATGTGTATGGCAGCTACTCCGGCATGCCGCCTTTTGTCAGCGCGCTCCCCCGTGGCCATATCCTGATCTCGAGCCTGTCCAAATGCCTGTCCCCGGCCCTGCGCTTTGGCTTCGTGGTCGGGCAGCACCCGGCTGTCAGCAGCCTGCAGGCAAACCCGGCCCTGACAAGCTGGCTCACCTCTCCGCTTCCCCTGATCATGACCACACAGATGATCCGCAACAAAGACGCGATGCGGATCGCCGACCGCCAGGCCCAAATTGTCCGCGCACGCTGGGCGGCTCTTCGACGGATTTTCCCGGACAGTCCGGCGCACCCGGCGACCCATCTCTGGCTCGAGGTCGAGGATGAGGGGCAGTTCATACAGAAGGCGCGGGATGCGGGCATCGAAGTGGTCGCCTCAGACCATTTTGCCACTTCGCGGACAGAGCGCAATTACATCCGCTGCTCCCTCACATCCGTGCGCAGCATTGCAGAATTGGCGCATGGGTTTGACACCCTGAAACAGCTCGGCGCAAGGGTGCCGGGAAATGCGCCGGGCTAAAGCGTTTCGGGATAAACTTGACACACATGTTTCTTCCGAAACGCCCACGACATTGATATCTCTTGCAGCGTTTCAGTTTTGCCCAGTGTTTTTGCCCTGTGTCAGGTTAAAACCGAAACGCTTTAAAGGCTCCAGGTTGCCCAGCAGGGCGGCCGCCTCCCCCTTCTCTTTCCCTTGTTCCAAATATCCCGGGGTGAGCGAGCACGCCTCGCGAGGGGCAGCGCCCCTTTTCAGGCTCACGCAGTGAGCCACCAAAAGCACCGAGCCCCCGCGAGGCCCCCTCAAAAGAAACGCCCCGCAACCAGATGGCGCGGGGCGAGTTCCACCATGGGATGCCGCGGCGGCAATATCACGGCGATAACGACCAGACGGTCTTGTGGTCGTCAGAGCGCACGCCAGCCGATATCGGACCGATAGAAGCCCTCTGGCCAGTCGATCCCGTCGATCATCGCATAGGCGCGGTCGCGCGCCTCCTGCAGGCTGTCGCCCCGGGCCGTCACGTTCAGGACACGTCCACCCGTGGCGGTGATCCTGCCGTCCTTCTCGGTGGTGCCTGCGTGAAATACCATGTTCTTGCTGTCTTCGGGCAGGCTGTCCAAGCCTTTGATCACGGTGCCTTTTTCGTAAGATCCGGGATAGCCATTGGCCGCATAAACAACGGTGATCGCGTGATCATGCGCCCAGTTGACCTGAGCGTCCTCCAGCCGTTCCTCGGCGCAGGCCAGCAGCAGATCCAGCGCCTGCGCGCCAAGCCGCATCATCAAAACCTGACATTCCGGGTCCCCAAAGCGGACGTTGTATTCCACCAGGCGCGGCTGGCCGTCCTTGATCATCAGCCCGGCATACAGAACGCCCTGATAAGGCGTGCCGCGCTTGGCCATCTCGGCCACGGTGGGGATCACAATTTCGTCCATCGCCCGGTTGGCAATCTCATCGGTCAGCACCGGGGCAGGTGAATAGGCGCCCATGCCGCCGGTATTCGGCCCGCTGTCGCCCTCGCCAACCCGTTTGTGGTCCTGCGCGGTGCCCACGGCCAGGGCGGTTTTGCCGTCGCACAGGATGAAATACGAGGCCTCCTCGCCTTCCATGAACTCCTCGATCACCACTTCGGCGCCCGCGCCGCCAAAGGCACCGCCGAACATGTCGTCGATGGCGTCCAGCGCTTCCTGTTCGGTCATTGCCACGATCACGCCCTTGCCGGCCGCCAACCCGTCGGCCTTGACCACAATCGGGGCGCCCTGCTTGCGGATATAGGCCTTGGCAGAGCCCGGATCGGTGAAATGGCCATAGGCTGCGGTGGGGGCGCCTGCCGCGTCACAGATTTCCTTGGTAAAGCTTTTTGAGGCTTCCAGCTTCGCCGCTTCCGCCGAAGGGCCAAACACCTTGATGCCCGCCTCGCGCAGGCGATCCGCCACCCCGGCGGCCAGCGGCGCTTCGGGGCCGACAATCACGAAATCGATGCTGTTTTCCTGGGCGAATTCAACCACCACGCCACCATCTTCGATATTGATCGAGGCGCATTCCGCAATCGCCGCCATGCCAGCATTGCCGGGGGCCGCGATCAGCCGGTCACATTTCGGGTTCTGTTTGACCGCCCATGCCAGCGCGTGTTCACGCCCGCCGCTGCCAAGAATAAGGATGTTCATCTGTGCCCCCTGGTGTCGCGTCTGATATGGTCTGGGGCATAGCGGGCCGCGTCCATGGAAACAAGCCTGTTGCGGCGCTACCATCTGAGGAAAGTTTTGCCAGTGCCTCTGTCTGTGCCTCTGCCCGTGCCTGTTCCTGTCCTGGGCGCGACCGGGATCGCCCAGGCAGGGCGGCGCTTTCCTTTCCTCTCATCTGGCCCCAAAGCACTTCGACGTCAGCCTGAGGCCGGGAAACGCCGAAACGCCGCAAGAGATATCGCTGTCATGCGCCTGTCGGAAGAAACATCTGTTTCAAGTTTATCCCGAAACGCTTTAAGGTCGGGACAACATCGTTACGCGCACTCGGGATCCCCTCATGTCCGACCTGATCGACGACCCCATGCCGGGTCAGAACACGCCTGAATATACCGTCGCCGAAATCTCGGGCGCGGTGAAAAAGACCATCGAAGGGGCGTTTGGGCGCGTTCGCGTGCGAGGAGAGGTGGGCCGTGTGTTCAAAGCCCGCTCCGGGCACCTTTATTACGACATCAAGGATGACGGCAATGTCCTGTCCTGCACCACCTGGAAAGGGCAGGCCGCACGGCTGTCCGTACAGCCAGAGGAAGGGATGGAGGTGATTGTCACTGGCAAACTCACCGCCTTTGGTGCCCAGTCCAAATACAACATGAATGTGGACGAGGTGGTCGTGGCGGGCGAAGGCGCGCTGATGGCCATGCTGGAAAAGCGCAAAAAGAAACTGGCCGCCGAAGGGTTGTTTGATGAGGCGCGCAAACAGAAAATCCCGTTCCTGCCCGAAGTGATCGGGGTGGTGACTTCACCGTCCGGGGCTGTCATCCGGGACATCCTGCACCGGCTGCGCGACCGGTTTCCCCGCAAGGTGCTGATCTGGCCGGTGGCCGTGCAGGGCGCGGCCTGTGCCCCCGAAGTGACCCGCGCGATCGAAGGGTTCAACCGGTTGACACCGGGCGGCGCATTGCCCCGCCCCGATCTGCTGATCGTCGCGCGTGGCGGTGGCTCGATCGAGGACCTCTGGGGGTTCAATGAAGAAGAGGTGGCCCGGGCGGCAAGTGCCTCACAGATCCCGCTGATCTCAGCTGTGGGGCATGAAACGGATACAACACTGATCGACTACGTGTCCGACCTGCGTGCGCCTACACCCACGGCTGCGGCTGAACATGCGGTGCCGGTGCGGCTGGAGCTTTTGGCCTGGGTCGAAGAGGCGGGGGCCCGCCTGTCCCGCGCCATCGGACAGGGGGTGACGCAACGCTGCCAGCGCCTGCGCGATCTGTCCCGCGCGCTGCCGCGCCCCGAGACGCTGTTGGACGCGCCGCGTCAACGGTTGGACCGGGCAGAGAAGGACCTGCCCGCGGCGCTCCGATCCGTCACACAACACCGCAAGGTGCAACTGACCCAGGTGGCGGCGGGGCTGCGCCCGCAATCCCTGTCGGGGATGGTTGCCACCAAGGGGGAGGACCTGCGCAAGATTGGCGCCCGCCTGACCCCCGCCCTGTCACGGGCCAATGCTGAGAAACGCCGCGATTTTCAACGCGTTGCCGGTCGCTTGAGCGCAGGGCGCATTCAACTGGAAACCACCCGTAAGCAGGGGGAGCTGAGTGAACTGTCCACCCGCCTGACCCGTGCTTTCGTGATGAGCATCTCGCGCCAGCGGGACCGGCTGGGGACGTTGGACCGGATGCGCCAGACACTCGGCTATACCGAAACACTCCGGCGCGGCTATGCCGTGGTCCGCGCCGAGGGCGCGCTGGTAACAAGTGTCGCTGCTGCTCGGTCGGGAAAGTCTTTGGAGATCGAGTTTGCCGACGGGCGCTTCCCTCTCGATGCCGCCCCCTCGGACCAACCACCAGCCAAGCCGCCGTCCAAACTCCCATCCAAATCCACGCCCAAACCCGTGTCTCAAAAAACGAGCGCCCCGGCCAAGCCGCGTAAGGTGGACCCGGAACAGGGCTCACTGTTTTAACGCGAAAGGGGAGGGGGCGCTGCCCCCGGCTTCGCCTCCCCCGGGATATTTGGGGCAAGAGGAAAAGCGGGGTGGAACCCCTTTTTTCTTGCTGAAAATACCTCGGGGTGAGCCTCAAAGAGGCGAGGGGCAGAGCCCCTTTAAGCTAAGGGCGATGGGATCAGCGTTTTGAGCCACGCGGTGCCGAGGGTTTTGCTGTGGATTTCGCGGAAGGCTTTCCGGATGGTCTGCCGCTGGGGGCGCCTTTGGGGCGGGTCCCCGGTCTGGCTCCGGCTTTTGCGCTGCCTTTGCCTTTGAAGGCAGGTTTGGTCGCGGATTGCCCGCTGCGGGCATCGGCGCGTTCTTTTGCACGGTCGGTCTTTTGGGTCAGGGCTGCGGCTTTGCCTTTGCGGCGGCGCACCGGGGTGCGTGTTTCGCTTTCTCCGTCCAGGCCCAGCTGATCGCGCAGGACGCGGCGGCGCACTTCTTCGACCTCGCCTTGTTTCAGCGTGCCCAGTTGAAAGGGGCCATAGCTGACACGCAGGAGCCGGTTCACGGTCAGTCCGACCGCTTCCATGGCTCGGCGAATTTCGCGGTTCTTGCCTTCGCGCAGGGCCACGGTCAGCCATGCATTTGAGCCTTGTTGCCGGTCGATCGAGACGGTCATGGGCTGAAAGCGCTCCCCATCAAGGGTGATGCCTTTTCGAAGCGGCGCGATCATGTCGTCGGTGGGTTCCCCTTTGACGCGCACGCGGTATTTGCGCACCCAGCCGGTTGACGGCAGTTCCAGCTTGCGCTTGATCTCACCGTCATTTGTCAGGAGCAGCAACCCTTCGGAATTGAGGTCGAGGCGTCCCACGCTCATGACCCGGGGCATGTCCTCGGGCAGGGCGTCGAAGACGGTTTCGCGGCCCTTTTCATCCCGTGCGGTTGTGACGAGGCCGGTGGGTTTGTGATACAGCCAGAGGCGCGCGGGTTCAGGGTCTGCCAGTGCCTTGCCATCGACAATGATGCGATCCTTGCCGGTGACGTTCAGGGCGGGGCTGGTGATGACCTTGCCGTTCACGCTGACCCGACCGGCTTCGATCATGCGCTCCGCTTCACGGCGGCTGGCCACGCCGGCACGGGCCAGGACTTTGGCGATACGATCCCCCGATTTGGGGGTGGCGGGGGTATTTTGCGGCTCTTTGCTCATACCTTGCCATAGCCTGCGCGGCCACAAAGGGCCAGATGGAAATGACGGCAGGTGCCGTTGGAAGGGCGTGGGGGCTTGGCAATGGGGCAAATGACGGGCATCAAGGCCCTATGAGCCCGTTCACATCCCATATGCACACCGCCCTTGAAGAGGCGCGCGCCGCAGAACTGCGCGGTGAGGTGCCTGTTGGGGCCGTTATTGTTGCCCCAACGGGTGACGTGATTGCGCGGGCTGGCAATCGGACCCGTGAACTCAACGACCCTTCCGCCCATGCCGAGATGCTGGCCATCCGCTCTGCCTGCGCCACGGTGGGATCCGAACGCCTGCCTGGACACGACCTTTTTGTCACGCTGGAGCCTTGCCCGATGTGTGCTGCGGTGATTTCCGCCGCCCGGATCAGGCGTGTCTATTACGGTGCGGCGGATCCGAAATCCGGGGGGGTGGCGCAGGGTCCGCGGATCTTTTTGCACCCGCAGTGCCATCATGTGCCAGAGGTCTATGACGGGATTGCCGAAGCAGAATGTGCCGCACTGCTGACGGCCTTTTTCCAAAAGATGCGGGATTGAGATGGATCTGGCTCTGGCAATTTTGCCCATTCTGCTCACGCTCCTGACCGGTTATGCGCTGGTTCGGTTTGGGATGATCCCGCGCGAACACTGGCCCGCAATTGAGACGCTTTCCTTTCGCCTGCTGATCCCGGTGATCCTGTTGCTGATCATTTCAAACGTGGATTTCTCGGCCGCCAGCATGGGCCCTTTTGCGCTGTTGCTGATCAGCGTGGTCAGTCTCGCGGGGGCGGGGGTGTTGGGGTTGCGCCTGTTGCCGCAGACCCTGCTGCCCAACCCTGCCTTCACCACGTTGTTTCAGACAACCACCCGCTGGAACGGCTTTGTCGGGCTGGCGGCGGCTGAGTTGTTTCTCGGAGCGGAAGGGGTGGGCCTAATCGCCTTGGCCATGGCGGTGCTGGTGGCCCCGTTGAACGTGGTGAATGTGGCGATCCTCGCCGGGTTCGGTCCGGGCAAGGCCTCGGTGAAAAAGATTGCACTTGGGATTGTGAAAAACCCACTGGTGCAGGGGGGCGCGCTGGGGCTTGCGTTGAACCTTGGTGGCATAGCGATCCCGAAACCGATTGACGATACGCTTGAGCTGATTGGCCGGGCCGGGCTGGGGGTTGGTATTCTGGCCATCGGGGCGGGGATTTCCTTCCGGCGCCTGCTTGTACCCCAATTGCGCATCATTATCGGGGTGCTGCTGCGCCCCGGCCTGACCGTGGGGCTGCTGTTGTTGCTGGCCCCCCTGTTCAGCCTGACCGCAGAACAGACCTTGGCGGGGATCTTTGTCTTTGGGGTGTCCTGTGCCACCAACGGCTATGTCGTCGCCCGCCAGATGGGAGGGGACGCCGATCTGTATGCGGATGTGATGACCTGGCAGACGCTGCTGTCGATGCTGGTGCTTCCGGGAATGGCGATCTGGCTTCTGCCCTGAAGTGGGTCTTGCCCGTGGTGATTGCCGCGCCCAATGCTCAGGGGCTCTGCCCCTCGACCTTCGGTCTCACCCCGAGGTATTTTGCGCAAGAAAAAGACCCTATCCACTTTTCCCCTTGGCCCAAATATCCTGGGGTGAGCGGCAAAGCCGCGAGGGGCAAAGCCCCTTTCCGAGAGGTTTGGTGGGTGAGAACACAGCAATTTATGCAGTAATTTATGATATGCGTCCCTGACGTGCCCCCTGCATGATGTGAACCCTGCGCCAAACGCTTCAGTTTGACACCAGACGCAATGCCTTACCTGCCTGCTCCAGCCTTTGTCGGATAGGGTGTGTCCGCGTCGGGGGCTGCGATGATTTCCGTGCGTCCGCCCGCGTCTTCCACCTCTGCCGCAAGGATGTGCAGGATGCTATAGGTGTCGCTCCCCGCCTCAAGGCTCTGATAATGCCACGGAAACTGCGCAAATATCCCGAGGAAGTCCTGATCCAGCTCGCTGTCCCAGTTTTCGGCCACCACCCGGGCAACAGGGGTAAGATCCGGCCCGGGGTCGGTGATCCATAGCTGGAAATACCCTTCATATGGCGCCGAAGTGTCTGGCGGCGATCTGTTCCAGCCCAGTTTTCTCAGAAGCCGGAAGATCATAGCGTGATGGGCACCAGAACCTCGGGTTCGATCACATCAACCCCGGGCAGGCCATCACGCAGGGCGTCTGCGGATTGTTCCAGCAGGGGAAAGGTGCGGTAGTGGCACGGGATCACGGTTTGGAAGTTGAAATACCGTCTGGCGGCATAGGCGGCGCGGGTCATGTCCATGGTAAAATGCCCCCCGGCGCAGAGGATGCCGATATCGGGCCTGTGCAGCTCCCCCATCCATTCCATATCCGCCATGATATCCGTGTCGCCGGACAGATAGATCACGCGGCCTTCGCCCTGGATCATATAGCCTGCTTCCGCCCCGGTATAAATCGGTCCGTTGGCCCCTGCCATGGACGAGCTGTGCGCCGCGTTCACCATGGTTACCTTCGCGCCGCCCAGATCCACCGTGCCGCCCTTGTTGAACCCAACCACGGACATCTCGTGCTTGCCTTCCCACCAGTTCATCAGGTCATAGATGCCCACGCAGGGAATGCCCAGCTCGCGGCAGATATCCAGCGTGTCCCCGGTGTGGTCCCCGTGCCCATGGGTCAAAAGCACATGGGTGGCGCCCGCAAGGGCCTCGGCGCGACGGTCCTCGGGAAACATCGGGTTGCCGGTTAGCCATGGATCCACCAGCAGCACGGCTTTTTCAATTTCTATCCGAAATCCGGAATGTCCCAGCCAGGTGATTTTCATCGGTCGCGTCCTCCCATAAGGGCCCGGTTCGGGCCGTTGCCCATAGAGTAGCGCCTGATCTCGCCCTGTCACCTGTTTAACCTGCCGCACCCCCGCCCGCCCCCCGTCTTTCACTGGCGCTTGCCCCTTGGGGCTGCACGGGCTAAACGGGGCGACAACATTACATGCGAAATCATCGGGGGCACCCCATGTCGATCGACATCGAAACCGCGCGCAAGGTTGCGCATCTGGCCCGGATCCGGGTGGAAGAAGACCGCCTGCCGGAGCTGGCAGAAAACTTCAACGCCATCTTGGGCTTTATCGAACAGCTGAACGAAGTGGACGTGGACGGGGTTGAACCGATGACCTCGGTCACGCCGCAGCGCCTGAAACGCCGCGAAGATGTGGTGACCGATGGCGATATGCCCGAAAAAATCCTGTCCAATGCCCCAGATGCCCGTGAAGGCTTCTTTGCCGTGCCGAAGGTGGTTGAATAATGACTGAGCTGAACAAACTGACCATTGCCGACGCCCGGGATGCCCTGCGCAAGGGCGATCTGACCTCGGTGGAGCTGACCGAAGCCTGCCTGACCGCAATCGAAGGCGCGGATGCGCTGGGCGCTTTTGTGCATAACACACCGGACCTGGCACGCGCGCAGGCCAAGGCTGCGGATGCACGCCTGCAGGCCGGGGACGCGCCGGACATGTGCGGTATCCCGTTGGGGATCAAGGACCTTTTCTGCACCAAAGGCGTGCCGTCGCAGGCGGCGTCAAACATCCTCAAAGGGTTCACGCCGGAATACGAATCGACCGTCAGCCAGAACCTTCTGGACAATGGCACCGTGATGCTGGGCAAGCTCAATATGGACGAGTTCGCCATGGGCTCCTCCAATGAAACGTCGTGTTACGGCAACGCGGTGAACCCGTGGCGTCGCGGCAACGAAGATACGCCGCTCACGCCGGGGGGCTCCTCCGGTGGGTCGGCCTCTGCCGTGGCTGCGGATCTCTGTCTGGCGGCCACCGGCACCGACACTGGCGGGTCGATCCGCCAGCCCGCCGCCTTCACCGGCATCACCGGCATCAAGCCCACCTATGGCCGCTGCTCGCGCTGGGGTGTGGTGGCCTTTGCATCGTCGCTCGATCAGGCTGGCCCGATGACCAAATCGGTGCGCGACGCCGCGATCATGCTGGAAGCCATGTGTGGTCATGACGCGAAAGATTCGACCAGCGCCGATCTGCCCGTGCCGAATTTCGAAGCGATGCTGACCGGCGACATCAAGGGCAAGAAAATCGGTATCCCGAAAGAATACCGCATGGACGGGATGCCTGACGAGATCGAGGCGCTCTGGGCCAAAGGTGCCGACATGCTGCGTGACGCAGGGGCCGAGATCGTCGATATCTCGCTGCCGCACACCAAATATGCGCTGCCCGCCTATTACGTGATTGCGCCGGCTGAAGCCTCGTCAAACCTCGCGCGCTATGATGGGGTGAAATACGGTCACCGCGCCACGCTGGAAAGCGGCGAAGGCATCAATGACATGTATGAAAAGACCCGCGCCGAAGGGTTCGGCCCCGAGGTGCAGCGCCGTGTGATGGTTGGCACCTATGTGCTGTCGGCTGGTTTCTATGACGCCTATTACAACCGCGCCCGCCGGGTGCGTGCGCTGATCAAGAAAGACTTCGATGATGTGTTCGCCGCTGGTGTCGACGCCATCCTGACCCCGGCCACGCCCTCTGCGGCCTTTGGTCTGGGTGAGATGAAGGACGCGGATCCGGTCAAGATGTATCTCAACGATGTCTTCACCGTGACCGTGAACCTGGCCGGGCTGCCGGGCATCTCGATCCCTGCCGGGCTGGACGCTCAGGGCCTGCCGCTTGGCCTGCAGCTGATCGGTCGTCCGTGGGAAGAGGGCGATCTGCTGAATATCGCCCATGAGGTCGAAGCCCGCGCCGGTTTTGTGGCAAAGCCGGGGAAATGGTGGTAAACCACCACGGGTTTTACGGATGAGCTAAGCAAAGGACGGCCAAGATGCGTATTTTCACGAAACCAGTTTCGGTCGCGGTTTCCATGGTGGTGCTGACCGCCTGTGTTGATACGCGTATGCCCGACAGCGCGGCTCATCTGCCGAAAAGCCCGTTTGACGGAGGGGCGCCGCTTTCGGCAATGATCGAAGGCAGCGCAGTGTCGAGCCAGCCGCTGGACGCATCAGCGCCGGCCCCGGCTGCTGCGCCCGATGCGCCCACCTCAGCCGCAACCGGCAATGTCGGGATTTCGGATGAACAGGACTTCCAGGCCGTTTCGTCCCGGGAAACCATCGAAAGCGACGCGGCGCGCCGTGCGGCCAATCAGGCACAATATCAGCAGATCGAACCGACCGCCCTGCCATCACGCCCGCGCGGCCTGGGGGTCTCCATTGTCGAGTTTGCGCTGTCGACCAAAAACCAGGTGGGGCAGTCACTCTATAAACGGTTCAGCCTCGGTGGGCAGAGCCGCTATGAGCGCAATTGCGCAAGCTATGGGTCCACCGATGCCGCCCAGCAGGCGTTCCTGAACTCCGGCGGTCCCGAAAAGGATCGCTATGGTATCGACCCGGATGGAGATGGCTTTGCCTGTGGCTGGGATCCGGCACCGTTCCGCAAAGTGCGCGCAGCTCAAGGCACCGCACCTGCCCCCCAGACTGCGGTCAGCGCCGCGGATCTGGCCGCAGCCGGGATCACCGGGGAGCCTTCGGGGGCTCCGGCCCTGCCCACACTTGTGCCGGGTGAGACGCTGAACATTTCGACTGAGTGAGCGCGGCCAGATGTCTGGTCGCGACGGGCCCGCACTCCGGATCATTCCGCATCCTTCCCCCAATTTTGGCCCAAGACGCGATGGGCTGCACCCGTCGCTGATCGTGCTGCACTACACGGCCATGGACAGCGCAAAATCCGCGCTGGATCGGCTGTGTTCGCCAGAATATGAAGTCTCCGCCCACTATCTGATCTGCCGCAAAGGGCAGATCTATCAGATGGTCGCCGAAGAGATGCGCGCCTGGCATGCCGGGACAGGGGAATGGGCCGGGGTGCAGGATATCAACTCCCGCTCGATTGGCATCGAACTTGACAATGACGGTGCCTCGCCCTTTTCCGAGCCGCAGATGAGTGCGCTGGAGGCGCTCCTGCGCGGGATCATGGCACGTTGGGACATTTCCCCCCAGGCGGTGATCGGCCATAGCGACATGGCACCGGGGCGCAAGATGGATCCGGGGCGGCGCTTTGACTGGGCGCGCCTTGCCCATCGGGGGCTGGCTGCCCGGTCCGGGGCCTCACCCGCGGCGCAGGACATCACCCCTGACAGGTTTCGCGCCTGCGCCCACCGCGCGGGATATCCGGCCAATATAGATGACGCCACGCTTCTGGCTGCCGTGCGCCTGCGCCACCGGCCCTGGGCAAACGGGCCGCTCTCCGCGGAAGATTTCGCCGCGCTTCCGGTTTGAACCTTTTCCTTTTTTCTTGCTCCAAATACCTCGGGGTGAGCCTCAAAGAGGCGAGGGGCAGCGCCCCTTATCCTCTTTATGCTTGACGCTCCCGCCCGCTGTTCCTATCCCATCCCCCACGCGGATGGCCGGATGACCGCGGGTGACTGTCAGGGCGTGCCCAGGCGTGACGCGAGGAAAGTCCGGACTCCATAAGGCAACGGTGCCGGGTAACGCCCGGCGGGGGCAACCCCAGGGACAGCGCCACAGAGAAAAGACGGCCCTGCATGTCGGGGTCAGGGTGAAACGGTGGGGTAAGAGCCCACCGCGCGACTGGCAACAGAAGCGGCACGGCAAGCCCCACCGGGAGCAATGCCAAATAGGAATCGCTAGGGGGCAACCCCGGGGCTGCCTTGGCCCTTCGCAGATTCGGGTTGGCAGCTTGAGCGCCCTGGCAACAGGTCGCCTAGAGGAATGGTCATCCAGGGTGGAAACACCCGGACAAAATCCGGCTTACAGGCCGTCCGCGTATATTTGCCCGATTCTTTTTGGACCACGTGATCTCCCGCGCCTTTTCTCCCTTCGGTCGACAGGCTTGGGCCTGGCTCACGATGTGAGCCTGTGAGGATTTGCGCCGCTGCGCGCCGCGCAAGGGGGCTCTGCCCCCGGCTTTCAGCCTTCCCCGGGATATTTTTGACCAGAAAATGGGAGGGAGAAGTGTTTTCACCGCTTTTGCCGGGCTTTGCGGTTGACTCACCCGCTGGGGCCGCTAAAAGGCGGGTTCCAGAGATACACCCGGGCACCCGCCCGTGCCCGATGAGGAGCTATTGATATGGCGAAGCCGACCACGATCAAGATCCGCCTGAACTCGACTGCGGATACCGGCCACTTTTACGTGACCAAGAAAAACGCACGCACCATGACCGAGAAAATGGTTGTGCGTAAGTATGACCCCGTTGCTCGCAAGCACGTGGAATACAAGGAAGGCAAGATCAAGTAAGATCTTCCCTTTCTACGCAAGAGGCCGTCCCCCGGGGCGGCTTTTTTGTTTTGGTGATCCCTTTCCGTTTGGGAAGGCGGAGGTGGTTCATGGCAGGCATCTGGGCGTTTGCCGGTGCAGTATTTGGGGCGGTGCTCTGGATTTTCGGGGGGCTGGCCGGGGTGCAATCCGTGCCGGTGCTTGGCGCGTTTCTTCTGGCGCCTGCTTTGTTCATAGGGTTTCTGACCGGCGTTCCCATGATCGAGATGGGGCGGGGGGCATTGGCGTTTGCGTTCCTGCTGACGGTGGCGTTCTGGGCTTTTCTGTTCTGGGGGATTGCGCGCGGGCTTGGGCGCTGACCGTGTCGGCTTTAGCTCACCCCGGAAAAGGCCAAAACATCATGAAAAGGGTCTGAAGGGGGCCTGTGCCATCTGGGCGAATCCGGGTGAAATGGCCCCTCGTCACTGATGCATGATCTGCGCGGCCACGCGTTCCCCCATCAATTGATAGGTGTTGGGACCGGGGTGAAACCCGTCTTCGGCCCACATTTCCGGCGTCATCGGCACATCAAACGGCATGTAATCGACCCTGAGTTCTGCCGCTTGCTGCGCCAGTGCCCGATCAAATCTCCGTGCCTGAAGCCCAAGAAACCACCGCAGCGGTTGCGGCAGGAGGGGGAAGGCCCCCAGAGGGGGGATGCCTGCGACAATCACCCGTTTCGCCCCCCAATCCTCGCGCAGGTGGCGGTATAGTTCGGCGCGACACCTGAGCAGGTTTCTCAGCGGGGTCTGGGTTGTAATGTCGTTGACCCCCAGCACCACCAGCGCCACATCCACATATTCGGGTGTCTGCGATTTCAACAGCGGCAGGGTGCTGCGGGTGGTGTTCCCGGTTCTGGCGATCAGGTGCCAATGCACGGTGTAGGACGCGCCAAGCGCCTGGGCCAATTGCCCGGACAGGGCCTGATGCTGGGTTGGGGCGCCCACACCTGCTGCAGAGGAATCGCCGGTCAGAAGCAGGTTCAGGGCCGGTCCCTGACCGAACACGCCGGATCGATGGCCGGGCGGTTCAGGTAGCACCCGGGCGGATTTGCGCACTTTCAGCGCCTGCCAGGTCAGCAGCGGGCTGAGCAGGAGTTTGGCGGTGTTTTCGATGAAACTGTGCACGCGTCTATACCTCATTGCCGCATGTCGTGACTGGTCTGGGCCGCGCATAGGGGCGAAAAAAAGGGGCCGATCTCGGTGACCGGCCCCTTTCTTCATTCTGTCATCCGGCCCGTTCGGACCGCTGCAATATCACTCGCGATTGCCAAGGAATTGCAGCAGGAACATGAACAGGTTGATGAAGTCGAGATAGAGGCTCAGCGCGCCCATGATGGCGGATTTCGCCAGCCACTCGCTGTCCATCGCATGGGCGTGGGCCAGATAGTCGGTCTTGATCTTCTGGGTGTCATAGGCGGTGAGGCCTGCAAAGATCAGAACACCGATCACCGACACGGCGAAATGGATCATTGGCGAGCCGATGAAGATATTCACAATCGAGGCGATGATGATGCCGATCAGACCCATCATCAGGAACGTGCCCATCGGTCCAAGGTCACGCTTGGTGGTGTAGCCATACAGGCTCAGACCCGCGAACGCGATCGCGGTAACCAGGAAGGTCTGGGCGATAGAGATGCCGGTGAAGGCGGCAAAGATCCATGCCATCGACAGGCCCATCACGGCCGAAAACAGGTAGAAGAAGGTCTGGGCCCCGGCCGCTGACAGGCGGTTGATGGCCGCACCAAAAGCAAAGACCATGATCAGCGGTGCGAACATCACGATCCAGCCCAGGATGTTCGGCGACAGGGTCATTGGATCGCGGAAAATCGACAGCAGAGCGTCGTTTGACCCGACAGCCCACGCCACACCGGCGGTCAGCAACAGACCTACCGACATGGTGCCATACACCTTGTTCATATGGGCGCGCAGCCCCGCGTCGATCTCGGCACGCGAGCCTACGCCCGTGCGGATCGTTTCAAATTCAGCCATATTTGCCTCCACAAAACACGTGTTGGCGGTCCCCAAATGAAAACCGCCCTTGGCTTTAATATCGGCAAGGGCGGCTGGGTTTTCAAGGGGATTGGTTGGTCTTTACTGTGTTAATTTCAGGGACCCATCCGCCCCTGCAACATGTCACAGGTTTCAAGCGTTTCGAGAGTAACCTGGAACACATGGTTGTTCTGAAGCGCCCACAACATTGATGGCACTTACCGCGTTTCGACTTTTCCCTGCGTCAGGTGAAGGTCGAAACGCTTTAGCACACCCAATGTGCGGGAACGTCCCAGATCGGCTTTTGCGCCTCATTCAGCGCCTGATCGCGGGTTACACCGATATCTTCCAGCCGGTTTGCGCTCATTTCCGACAGCAGCTGGCGTTCACGGCGGATCTGCAGGGCGTGGGTCATCCAGCGCAGAGCCGAAAAGAACCCTTTACGGTCGGAGGTTGAAGGGCAGGTGTGGGTTTGAACAAAAGCGGTCATCTTTTCTACTCCTTTCTTGAAACGGATCATTCGACCCGCTAGCATCACATTTCGTGATTGTTATGACTTATTCTGTTCGATAATAAAAACGAATGTTTGTGGTGTGAGATATCAAGGAGAGTGATGTGCCGAGAAATTTGGACATGACCGCATTGCGCAGCTTCGCCACCGTGGCGGATGCAGGCGGGGTGACGCGGGCGGCCGGGCTTTTGAACCTGACACAATCCGCCGTGTCGATGCAGTTGAAGCGGCTTGAGGAAAGCCTGGGGCGCGGGTTGCTGGATCGATCCGGGCGTGGGGTGGCGCTGACCGCGGATGGCGAACAGCTTTTGGGCTATGCCCGTAGGATGCTCAACCTGAATGACGAGGTGTTTTTGCGCCTCACCGACCACGCCTATGAGGGCGAGATTGTTCTGGGGGTGCCGTCAGACGTGGTTTACCCGGCCATTCCCAAGGTGCTGAAAGCCTTTCATGCGGAATATCCGCGCATGAAGGTGCAGCTGATTTCCTCTTACACCAGCCGGTTGAAAGCCATGTTCGCGCGCGGTGAATGCGACATCATCCTGACCACCGAAGATACGGTGGATGGCGGCGGTGAGACCCTGATCACGCTGCCGCTGGTCTGGGTGGGGGCGCCCGGTGGGGGGGCGTGGAAAATGCGCCCGCTGCGGTTGGCGTTTCAGCATGGCTGCATCTTTCGCACCAGCGCGCAGAAGGCGCTGGATGATGTGGGGATCGCCTGGGAAATGGCCGTCGAGAGCGATTCGACCCGCACGATCGAGGCGTCCCTGTCTGCCGACCTCGCGGTTCACGCGGTGATCGAGGGCACAACCTCGGCCCAACTGGAGGTGATCGACCACGGCGGCGCGTTGCCGGAACTCAAGACCACCAATGTGAACATGTATACCGCCGAAAGCACCAAGGATCAGGCGTCAACGGACCTCCTGGCGCTGATTCGCACCGCGTTTTTGGATTTGTAAGGGGGCGGCCTCGGAGCACCGCGTTCCGGGGCGTATCAAGTGCCCACGCCAACAGATCAAACCTCTGGCTGCTTGGCGCGGGTGCAAAGCCCGTTTTGCGGGACGATGCTGTCGCACAGAGTCGGAGCCTGAATATCTGGAGTTGGCAAAATCCAAAAGCAACTTGTTCACACACGCATCTGCTTGAACTAGCTTGCTCTTGCAATCACACCCCACAGGCACAGCGCGGTTGCAGAAATATGCAGGAGACGAGATGGACAAGGACGCTTTAAAGAAGAGGTACGCTCAGGAGTTTGCTGCTGCAACCGATCAATTAGAGGCATTGTCGAGAAAACTTCAGTTTCTCGAACCAGTCCAGCGCTCGCCTTCCTTTGATGCCAGTCGGTTGGGTGGGCCTATTGCGTGGCCCGCCGGCGAGCCTATCCCAACCGACTCTTCAGGCGCGCCAATGATTTTCGTGGCCCAGATCAATTTCAACGAAGAACACGCACTTCCGCACTTTCCAAAGAAGGGTTTGTTGCAACTATTTTTGGCGAACGACATCAATGAAAGGGGCATATCTTTTTTCCGCGAGTATCGGACAGACGGAGACTATCCTCTTCGAAACGGCTCTGGCTTCAAGTTGGTATTCCATGGCGAAACCAAAGGGTTGGTCGAAACACAGTATCAGTTGCCGCAGTCGGATTACCCCATCTACCAGCCGGAGATATTGGACAGACCCCTGGCAATCACTTTCCGCGAAAACAAAGACCAGCTACCACCGATGTCGCATTGGCAAGGTGCAGAGGTTTACGAACGCTTCGAGCAATTGCCCGAGGCTGAAAATGCACTTGTGGAATTGGATGAAATTCTTAGAACTGAGGTTTGGGATGAGCAATTATCGACAGCGTTTTATCTGGGTGGCTACGCTTGTCCGCTGCAATTGGATCAACGCCGGTTTTTTGAGGAATACCGGAAATACGACACGTGTCTTATGAACTTTGGTGAGCTTCCACTACTGGATTTGCCAGATATGAATTTCGCAGTTCTGATCTCAAAGGCAGACCTTCTCGCAATGAAATTTGACGATACTATGTTGATCGCTGACACCGACTGATTTCATGTTTCAGTCCAGAAACTTCTAGAGAGAGCCGCCATTGGTGTGCGATGTGGCATCAATCAATCTGGACACAAACCCGCCTCACGCATCCCCCATCGTCACCACAACCTTGCCGGTTGATTTGCGCGCCCGCAAAAGTTCCAGCGCGTCGAGCGCCTGATCCAGCGGGAAGGTCTGGCCCACATGGGGTGTCAGCTTGCCCTCCGCGTGCCACTGAAAGAGCTGCTTCAGGCTGTCCACCACCACTTCAGGCGCAAATTTCAGGTACCCCCCCCAGTAAAGCCCAATCGCGGTGATGTTTTTCACCAGCATGTGGTTGGGTTTCAGGTTGGGGATGTCGCCCGAGGCAAAGCCGATGAACAGGAACCGCCCGTCCGGGTTCATCGCGCGAAAGGCGGCTTCGCCCTGCGTGCCGCCCACCGCGTCGTACACCACATCTGCCCCGCCCAGTGACTTCACCACCTCGCGGATGTCTTCGCTGTCGCTGTCGATCACATGGTCAGCCCCGGCCTGTTTGCAGATCTCAAGCTTATCGGCCCCGCGCGCACAGGCAATCACGGTGGCGCCCATCAGCTTGCCAATTTCAACCGCGGTCAGGCCAACGCCCCCGGCGGCCCCCAGCACCAGCAGGGTCTCTCCCGGTTGCAACCGGGCCTTGTAGTCCAGCGCGAGGTGGCTGGTGCCATATGCAATTTGAAACGCCGCGGCGTCGGTGAAACTCATCCCTTCCGACAGGGGGGCGCAGCGCCCTGCGTCAAAATTTCCCACCTCGGCCAGGCCGCCATGGCCGGAAAAAACAGCCACCCGGTCGCCGGTTTTCAGGTCGGTCACGCCCGGCCCCACCTTGGTGATGACCCCGGCAGGCTCCATTCCCAGAATGGTGGGCAGGTCAGGTTTTTCCTGATATTTGCCATGCGACATCAGCAGATCCGCAAAATTCAGCCCGCAGGCGCGGATTTCGACCTGAACCTGCCCGTCTGCCGGCGCAGAGAGGGGCTGGGCTTCGATCAGCTGGGGGTGGCCGGAATGGTCGGTGATCTGAACGGCGCGCATGGGAGTCCTCTTATCCTGTTTGGCGCAACCTAACGGATCGGCGGCAAGGGGGGAACGGCGGATTGTTGCGGGAATGCGGGATTGTTCCTTTGTGCAGGTCTGCGTGGGACGAAAAAATAAATAAATCTTTGCATTTTGCAAAACATGTATAGGTTGCATTCCAATAATGGAAACTATCAGCATATTTTCCCTGTTTTTAAAGGCGATTGACGCATATCCCTTTCGGTAACAGCGCCGTGAGTTGTGTTGTCTACCCAAAAAGACAGGTTGTGGTTGTGTCCCCCGGTGTGGTTTTTGATCAATACACAATCAAAGTAACGAGGAGCACGCTGATGAAACATCCTGTGGATGTACATGTTGGTAAGCGTATTCGGCACCGCCGCTGGATGGTCGGAATGACACAGCAACAACTGGCCGAAAAAGTTGGTATCAAGTTTCAACAGATCCAGAAATATGAAACAGGTATGAACCGTGTTTCTGCATCGCGCCTTTGGGATATTTCCAATGCGCTTTCGGTGCCGATCAGCTTCTATTTCGAAGGTCTGGAAGGCACTGCAGCAAGTGAAGGCGAACAGAACCTGCCCAGCGATATCCTTGCGGATAAAGAAGCGCTGGAACTGGTGCGCAGCTATTACTCCATCCCGGAAAACCAGCGCCGCCGCCTGTTCGAACTGGCCCGCGTCCTGTCTGACGCTGCCTGATCCTTGCTCGGAACTTGACGCGGACTGTCCCGCCACGTTACGCGACTGTCAAAGACAATCGCCAGAAGGCCGGACCTGATGCTGACCGACAAGACGCAACAAGAACTGACATGTGTCGCCGAGGCGCTGGCCGATGCGGCACGTGACGCTATCCTGCCCTATTTTCGGACGGATGGGCTGAACGCTGACAACAAGTTGGAGGAAGGCTTTGACCCGGTAACAGAAGGTGACCGGGCGGCCGAGCAGGCAATGCGCGCATTGCTGGCAGAGCGGCGTCCGCAGGATGCCATTCTGGGCGAGGAATTTGGCCTCGAGACCGGCACCAGCGGATTGACCTGGGTGCTGGATCCCATTGACGGCACACGTGGTTTCCTGTCCGGCACACCCACCTGGGGTGTGCTGATCGCCGTGGGCGATGACAGCGGTCCGAAACTGGGTGTGATCGACCAACCCTATATCAAAGAACGGTTTTTTGGCTGTGGGAACACCGCTTGGGTGGATGGCCCCATGGGGCGCCGCCCCCTGCACACCCGCGCGGCCCGCCCTCTGAATGAGGCCACCATCCTCACCACCTTTCCGGAAGTGGGCGACAAGGCCGAAGAGGCCGCGTTTCACAGCCTTGCCCGCCAATGTCGTCTGACCCGATACGGTATGGATTGCTATGGCTACGCGCTGGTGGCCGCCGGACAGGTGGATCTTGTGGTCGAGGCCGGGCTGCAGGCCTATGACATCCAGGCGCCATTGGCGGTGGTCGAGGCGGCCGGGGGCGTCGTCAGCAACTGGCAGGGCGGTCCGGCCCATCAGGGGGGGCAGGTCATTGCCGCCGCCAATGCCGACATCCACGCCGCCGCGCTTGCGATCCTCGCCCGGAGCTGACCCGATCAAAGCCTGATCACCGGGTTTTCGTGCCCACGCCGCCACCTGTCTGGGGCGGCCCCGCCTGCCGGGCACCCGGCCCATCCACCAATGGGAACCTCCCTCCCATTCCCGCCCGGGTCCTCTCCGGGTCTGTTCCCTTGATCAGTGGGTGTTGTCCGGGCATGATCCCTTGGTGGATCGTGTCCTTTGCCCTTTCTGGCGGTCTGCCATGTTGTCTCACCGAAACGGGTCAAAAGGAGGCAACATGGACTATCTCATCAAAAACGCACATCTTGTCCTGACCATGGATAATGGGAACGGCCCCTGCGGGCGGGAGCTGTCCGGGGTCGATATCCGCATATGCCAGGGGGTGATCACCGACATCGGCAAGGATCTGGACCACGGCGGAGAGGTGGTTCTGGCAGAGAACGCCCTCGCGACGCCCGGCCTCGTGAACACACATCACCACCTCTACCAAACCCTGACCCGGGCGGTTCCGGGCGGGCAGGATGCGTTACTGTTCGGGTGGCTGCAAACACTTTACCCGATCTGGGCGCGATTCGGTCCCGAGGAGATGCGGATCAGCGCCATGGCCGGGCTGGCGGAGCTGGCCCTCTCGGGCTGTTCGCTCTCTTCCGATCACCTCTACCTCTATCCCAATGGGTCCCGGCTGGACGATACAATTGAAGCAGCGCAGGAGGTGGGGCTGCGGTTCCACCCCACCCGTGGCGCAATGTCGATCGGTGAAAGTGACGGGGGGCTGCCCCCAGATCAGCTGGTGGAACCAGAAGACGTGATCCTGAAGGACTGTATCCGCGTGATCGACCGGTTCCATGACCCGTCCGACGGTGCGATGATCCGGGTTGGCGTGGCGCCGTGCTCGCCCTTTTCGGTCAGCCGGGAACTGATGCGGGACGCGGCCGTGCTGGCCCGTGACAAGCAGGTCATGATGCATACCCACCTGGCGGAAAATGACGAAGATATCGCCTATTCCAAGGCCCGGTTCGGCTGCCGCCCGGGCCAATATGCAGAAGAGCTCGGCTGGGTGGGAGAGGATGTGTGGCACGCCCATTGCGTGAAACTGGACGGGCAGGAGATTGACCTCTTTGCCCGGACCCGAACCGGGATCGCCCATTGCCCCTGTTCCAATTGCAGGCTTGGGTCAGGCATCGCCCCGGTGCGCCAGATGCTGGATGCGGGGGCGAAACTTGGCCTCGGCGTGGATGGATCGGCCTCCAATGACCGGGGCAACCTGCTGGATGAGGCGCGCCAGGCGATGCTGATGCAGCGCGCGGTGCGCGGGGCCGACCAGATGTCCGCGCGGGAGGTGCTGCGCCTTGCCACCCGCGGTGGCGCCGAGGTGCTGGGGCGGCATGATTGCGGCCAGATCGCCATCGGCAAACGGGCAGATATCGCAATCTGGGACCTCACCACCCTGGAAAGCGCCGGCAGTTGGGATCCCGCCGCCCTGCTGCTGGCCGGCCCGCGAAACGTGCGTGACCTTTTTGTCGAAGGGCGGCAGGTGGTGCGGGATGGCCAGCTTTGCACAATTGACCTGCCCCGGCTGATTGTGGCGCAAAACCGTCTGGCCCGCGCGCTGATGGGGTGAGCAAGACAGGGGGCTTTGCCCCCGAGCCTGCGGCTCTCCCCCAGGATATTTCTGACCAGAAAATAAAGCGCTTCCAGATGTTGCTGGATCACAGAAACAACTGGAAACGCCCACTATCCTTACAGGGGGTGCGGCGTTTCCACATCACGCTGTTTGGGCGTAACATCGACACGCTCTAGGGCAGGCGCGCGCCCTTTTTTCTTGCCTGAAATACCTCGGGGTGAGCCTCGAAGAGGCGAGGGGCAGCGCCCCTGAAAGCGCGGTTTCCACCGTCAGTATAGTTTGCGCCCCCCGGCCCAGACCGAGGTGACGGCCCGGTCATCCCCCATCATGATGGTGGGAAACAGGGCTTGCCACAGATCCTCGGCGCGGGCCGCCCGCTGGGCAATGGCGGGGGTTGAGGACAGGTCGATCACCGCGAGGTCCGCCTCGTACCCCGGTGCCAGGGTGCCAATCACATCCCCCATCAGTAGCGACTGGGCTGAACCCGCGGTTGCCAGCCACCAAAGTTGCGCCGGGTGCAGGGCCGTGCCTGACAGTTGACCGACTTCATAGGCCGCCGCCATGGTGCGCAGCATCGAAAAGCTTGATCCGCCGCCGGTGTCGGTGGCCAGCCCGATCCGCTGTCCGGTGGCCATCAGGCCCGCCATGTCGAACAGGCCGGACCCGATGAACATGTTTGATGTGGGGCAATGAATGAGGCTGGCCTTCATCTCGTGCAGCCGGTCGCGTTCGCGTTCGGTCAGGTGGATGGCATGGCCAAACAGCGCCCCTTCGCGCGCCAGTCCGAATTTTTCGTACACATCCAGATAGTCGCGGCTGTCGGGAAACAGATCCTGTACCCAGGCGATTTCCTCGTGCTGTTCCGAGATATGGGTCTGCATCAGCAGGTCGGGATGTTCGCGCCACAATGTGCCAAGCGCGTCGAGCTGTTCGGGCGTTGAGGTGGGGGCGAAACGCGGTGTGATCACGTAGGAGAGGCGATCCACCCCGTGCCATTTCTCCAGCAACGCCTTGCTGTCCTCATAGGCGGATTGGGCGGTGTCGGTCAGCGTGTCGGGGGCGTTGCGGTCCATGCAGGTCTTGCCGCCAAACACCCGCAACCCGCGGTGTTGAGCGGCGGTGAAATAGGCGTCCACGCTTTCGGGATGGATGGTGCAATAGCTGACCGTCGTGGTGGTGCCGGCGGCGGTGACAAGGTCAAAATAGCTTTCGGCAATGCCCTGCGCATGGATCCGGTCGGCAAAACGGCTTTCTTCGGGAAAGGTATAGCTGTTCAGCCAGTCAATCAGGCGCTTGCCCCATGAGGCGATAATGGCGGTTTGCGGGTAATGCGCATGGGCGTCGATAAACCCCGGGGAAATCAAGGCGTTGCCATAGTCTGTCACCTGGGCCTGCGGATAGTGTGCGGGCATGTCATCCGCCGGACCCACGGCGATGATCCTCCCTGCATCAATAACCACGCCGCCCCGGGCGTGATGGCGCGTGGCCTCGTCCGGGCGGGTGGTGAACGGGTTCTCGGTAAAAGTCAGGGTCTGCCCCAGAAGAAGTTGCATGGCGGCGCCTATTGTTAACAATTTGCACCCGCCAGCCTACGCATGGAAATTTAACATCGCAACGTCTTTGTCCGGTTCACTTGCCCGGCCCCTTGCCCTATGGTCGGGCCGAACGCGCAAGCAGGAGGGCCGCAGATGCTGGACGATCAGATCACAGATGATGTGCAGCCCGAAGACGGGGATTATGAGATCAATCGCGGCGTGTTTGGTTCGGTCAAGGACGCGCTGCAGGCGGACAACGCGGCCGCGCTTGCCATGGCGCTGGCGCCCCTGCACCCTGCTGACATCGCCGACCTCATGGAGCAGCTTTCCTCGGATGACCGTGAGGATTTCGTGCGCCTGTATGGCAGCGAATTTGATGGCGAGGTTCTGTCCGAATTGGATGAGGGGCTGCGCGAAGACATTATCTCCTACATGGCGCCCGAGGTCTTTGCTGAGGCGGTGCGCGAACTGGAAACCGATGATGTCGTCGACCTGATCGAAGACCTTGATGAGCCACATACCGAAGCCGCGCTCAAGGCGCTGGATGATGACGACCGGGTGGTGGTGGAACAGTCTCTCTCCTATCCCGAGGAATCCGCTGGTCGTCTGATGCAGCGCGAGCTGGTGGTGGCGCCCGAACATTGGAATGTCGGGCAAACCATTGATTTTCTGCGCAATCAGGATGACCTGCCGGAACAGTTTTATCACGTGATTCTGGTGGATCCGCGCATGCGCCCCACCGGCTACGTGACCCTTGGCCGCCTGATGGGCAGCCCGCGCGCCACTGCGATGACCGAGATCACAGAAGAGAGTTTCCGCACCATTCCCGTGCTGCAGGACGAAGGGGACGTGGCCTATGCGTTCAACCAATACCACCTGATTTCCGCGCCTGTCGTGGATGAAGATGACCGTCTGGTCGGTGTGATCACCATCGACGACGCCATGGCAATCCTGGATGAAGAGCACGAAGAAGACATCCTGCGTCTGGCCGGTGTGGGCGAAGAAAGCTCGCTTTCCGACCGGGTGATTGACACCACCAAACGGCGCTTTCCCTGGCTGGCGGTGAACCTGGTGACCTCGATCCTGGCATCGCTGGTGATTGCCCAGTTCGACAAGGTGATTGCGCAATTTGTGGCGCTTGCCGTCCTGATGCCGATTGTGGCCTCGATGGGGGGCAATGCGGGGACGCAATCGTTGACGGTTGCGGTGCGTGCGCTGGCCACCAAGGACCTGACCACCAGCAACGTCTGGCGGGTGATCCGGCGCGAGGCGATTGTGGGGCTGGTCAACGGGGTGATATTTGCGGTCGTGATGGGGGTCGTCGGGGTGCTCTGGTTTGGCACACCAATGCTTGGTGTCGTCATCGGCGTTGCGATGGTCGTGAACCTTGTGGTGGCCGGGCTGGCGGGCGTTATGATCCCGGTGACGCTGGAACGGCTCGATATCGACCCGGCGCTGGCCTCGGGTGCGTTCGTGACAACCGTCACCGATGTGGTTGGCTTCTTCGCTTTCCTTGGCCTCGCAGCCGTGGTGCTTCTGTAACCCGACCCTGATTCTGAGACTGCCATGACCGATTTGACCGAATTGAAAGCCACAGCCCGCAAAGCGGCCTTTGCCCGCCGTAAAACCGCCCATAGCGAGGCGCGCTCGGCCCTGGGGGTGGCGCATCTGATTGGCGAGCTGACCGCCCATAAAGGCAAACCCATCTCCGGCTATATGCCGATCCGGACCGAGATCAACCCGCTGCCCGCCATGGCCGCCCTCGCGGCCTGGTCCACCCTTGGCGTGCCCTATATCGAGGCTGCGGGCCAGCCTCTGAAATTTGCCAAGTGGCGCCCGGACAGTGATCTGGTCGAAGGCCCCTTCGGGGCACAGGTGCCCGCCACGCTTGAGTTCTTTGAGCCGGAAGTGGTGATTGTCCCCCTTGTGGCCTTTGATCGAAACGGTGGGCGCCTTGGCTATGGCGGCGGATTTTATGACCGCACCCTGGAAGGGCTGCGCGCCAAACGCCCGACGCTCGCGATCGGCTATGCCTATGCAGCACAAGAGGCTGAAAACCTGCCGCTCGAACCGACGGACCAGCCGCTCGATATGATCGTCACCGATGAAGGCGTGATCCGCTTTTGAACTGAGAGGCAGGGCAAGGGCGCCTGTGCGTCGCTCCGCCGCGCGACCGGTGGCTCACGTTGTGAGCCTGCCAGGGGCGCTGCCCCCCTCGCGAGACAAGCTCGCTCACCCCGGGATATTTGCAGCAAGAGGAAAAGAGCACCTGCCATCTTCCTCTTGCCGAAAATATCCTGGGGGAGAGCCGCAGGCTCGGGGGGCAAAGCCCCCGGCGCGGCGCGCAGCGGCGCAGGTAAGAATGAACCGAGCGCAGCGAGGCCACGCCCAAGCCTGTCGCCCGCAAGGGCGTAAGGGCGCGGGAGCGCATCATCTGCCTCTTCACCCTTGCCCTTTGCCGCCAACAGGCCTAGGGCTATTCGTCATGAAAATACTCTTTCTTGGTGATATTATGGGCCGCGCGGGACGTCGGGCGGTTACGGAGCGATTGGCGAAGCTGCGCGAGGCGTGGAAGCTGGATTTTGTTGTGGTGAATGGCGAAAATGCCACATCGGGCCACGGGCTGTCCGGGACACATGCAAAAGCGATGTTTGAGGCGGGTGTTGACGTGCTCACCCTTGGGGACCACGCTTTTGACCAGCGCGACATGCTGACCTTCTGCGAGCAGGAAAAACGTATCATCCGTCCGCTCAACTTTGCCAAGGGCGCACCGGGTGCGGGCGCACGGGTGTTCAGTGACAGGAGGGGTCGCAAGATTCTCGTGGCGCAGGTTCTGGGGCAGGTGTTCATGAAACGTGCCTTTGATGATCCCTTTTCGGCCATTGACCAGGTGTTGCGCAAATACCCGTTGGGGGGCGCGGTGCAGGCCGCGCTGGTGGATATCCATTGCGAGGCAACGTCTGAGAAAATGGGGATGGGGCATTGGTGTGACGGCCGGGCCAGCGTGGTGGTTGGCACCCATACCCATGTGCCCACCGGGGATGCGCAGATCCTTCCCAAAGGCACGGCCTTCCAGTCGGACGCAGGCATGTGCGGGGATTACAATTCCGTCATTGGCATGAAGAAAGACGAGCCGATGAACCGGTTCATCACCGGTATGGTGAAAGGGCGGTTTGAACCTGCGGGCGGCGAGGCGACCCTGTCGGGGCTTTATGTCGAAACGGACGACCGCACCGGGCTTGCCGTCAAGGTCAGGATGGTGCGTGAGGGGGGGCGTCTTGCCCAATCCACCCCGCTGGATGACTGAGATGCCGTTTCGGCTGATCGGTGTGCTGGTGCTGCTTGGCGCGGGCTGGGGGCTGGTCGGAGTGCTGTCAAAGCCGATTGTTCAGGCAGGTCACGGGATTTATGGCATTATCCTGTGGCAGATGGTTGTCGGGGCTGTGATCCTCTCCTTGCTGACGGTGCTGCGCGGGCGGCGGGTGCCGATGTTTGATCGGTCGTTTGGCCCGTCGTTTGGCCTATCCGCGCGCCGCCACCTGCCACTTTACGCCTTTGTCGCACTTTGCGGAACGATCCTGCCCAATGCCGCCAGTTACCTTGCACTGGATCACCTGCCTGCAGGCATTATGGCGATCATCATCGCCGCCGTGCCGATGTTCGCCTTTCCGATTGCGCTGGTCCTGAAAAGCGAAAGTTTTGATCTGAAGCGGCTGTTTGGCCTGCTGGCCGGGCTGGTCGGGGTTGCGATCCTGGCCGGGCCACAGGCCTCTTTGCCCGAAGGGGCGACGTTCTGGATTGCCATCGCCTTGATTGCGCCCGCGCTTTACGGTGTCGAAGGCAATGTGGTTGCGAAATACGGCACGGGTGGGCTTGATCTCGTGCAGGTGCTGGCGGGGGCGTCGATCATCGGCATTCCGTTTGCCGCCGCGATGTGCCTGGTCACCGGCGGGTGGGTCAGCCCGTTTTCCGGCTGGGACCACACCAAGATACTGATCGTCACAAACTCGATCATCCACGCCTTTGTCTATTCCGGTTATGTCTGGCTGGTGGGGCGTGCCGGGCCATCTTTTGCCGCGCAGGTGAGTTACCTTGTCACCGGATTTGGGGTGCTCTGGGCGATGCTTTTGCTGGATGAACGCTATGGTCCCGCGGTCTGGGGCGCGCTGGCGGTGATGTTCCTGGGGCTGTTTCTGGTCCAGCCCCGTGCAGAGCGTGCATCGCCCAGCGAAGGCGAAACAACTGGAATTTGAAAACTGAAGCTTGCCCACAGGGGCGCAATTGGCAAAACTGGTGGGCAGACGCCTGATAAGAACCAAGATAAGGACAGGGTATGGGGTTTTTCGAGTTGAGCCAGACCACGCAGGCCGTGTTGTCTCTCGTTGTGGTGCTGGGCATGTTTGTCTTGTTCGTCCGCGAGACTTTCCCCACCGAAGTGGTGGCGATTGCCGGGGTGGCGGTGATGCTGATCACCGGGATCCTGCCCTATGAAACTGCGCTGAAAGTCCTGTCCAACCCGGCCCCCTGGACCATTGCGGGCATGTTCATCGTGATGGGGGCGCTGGTGCGCACCGGCGCGTTGCAATGGTTTACCCATATTGCGGAAAAGCAGGCCGAAGGCAGCCCGATGAAGGCGTTGGGTGCGCTGATGGCCTTTGTGGTCGTGGCGTCGGCTTTCGTGTCGAACACCCCGGTGGTGGTGGTGATGATCCCGGTCTTTGTGCAATTGTCGAAAAAGATTGGTTTGTCGGCATCGAAACTGCTGATCCCACTCAGCTATGGGGCCATCCTGGGTGGCACGCTGACGCTGATCGGCACGTCGACGAACCTGCTGGTGGACGGGGTTGCGCGCGCCCATGGGCTTGCACCGTTTTCGATTTTCGAGGTGACCCCGCTGGGCCTGATACTGGTCGTCTGGGGGATGGTGTATCTTTATTTCGTGGCACCCAATATCCTGCCGGACCGGACCTCGATGGCAACCATGCTGGGCGGGGACAAGTCGCGCAAGAAGTTCTTTACCGAAGCGGTGATCCCACCGGAATCGAACCTGATCGGGCGTGAAGTGACCGGTGTGCAGCTGTTCAAGCGCGAAGGGGTGCGGCTGGTGGACGTGATCCGCGGCGATGCCTCGCTGCGCCGTGACCTGACCGGCGTTACATTGCAGCTCGGGGATCGGGTGGTGTTGCGCACAGCGATGACGGAACTGCTGAGCCTGCAACGAGATAAGAGCCTGAAACGGGTGGACCAGGTGTCGGCGGTGGAAACCACCACGGTTGAGGTGCTGATCACGCCGGGCTGCAAGATGGTTGGCAAAATGCTGGGCAAGATGCGCCTGCGCCGCCGCTACGGGGTTTATCCGCTGGCCGTGCACCGCAAGAACCAGAATATCGGCCGCCAGCTGGACAGTCTGGTGGTGAAAGTGGGGGATACGCTGCTTTTGGAAGGGGCCCCCGAAGACCTGACGCGTCTGGCACAGGATATGGATCTGGCGGATGTCTCGCACCCGTCCGAACGCGAATACCGGCGCGGCCAGGCGCCACTGGCGATTGCGGCTCTGCTGGGGCTTGTGGTGCTGGCAGGGCTTGGCGTGGCGCCGATTTTCCTCTTGGCGGTTCTGGCCGTGGCGCTGGTTCTGGTGACCCGCTGCATTGATGCGGACGAGGCGTTCGGAGCGGTGGATGGGCGCCTGCTGGTGCTGATCTTTGCAATGCTTGGGATCGGGGCCGCGCTTGAACACTCCGGCGCGGTGGCCCTGATCGCCAATGCAGTGGCCCCAGCACTGGGCAAGCTGCCGCCTTTCTTGATTGTCTGGGCCATTTATCTTCTGACCTCGGTGCTGACCGAACTGGTGTCAAACAATGCGGTGGCCGTGGTGGTGACACCCATTGCAATTGGTCTGGCAGATGCGCTGGGCCTGGATGCGCGCCCGCTTGTGGTGGCGGTGATGGTCGCGGCTTCGGCCAGTTTTGCCACCCCGATTGGCTACCAGACGAATACGCTGGTCTATGGCCCCGGTGGATATAAGTTTGCCGATTTCCTAAAGGTTGGCATCCCGCTGAACCTGTCGATTGGGGTGCTGGCCTCGGCCATCATCCCGCTGATCTGGCCGCTATGATGGCAGCAAGCGGGGTCGCATCGCCCCTTGTCCGCAGGACAGCTGAGGTCCTCGCCAAGCGGCAGCTCAATTTCGAAATGAGCACAGAGGCGCTGGATTGGGGCTGGGCAATGATAGATGCGGGGGTGGAAAGTGATGCCCTGTATGCGCTGACCGCGCTGACCCCGCCGCTGCACTGGGGGGAGCTCAACAGGCTGATCGATCAGATTGCGCGGGATCTGGAACTCCCACAGCCAGGGAATGATCAGGATGCCACCCGTTGGCTCGCCCACGGGCATCTGAGCGATATCGCGCTGGCAAACGGAGATGACTTCGCTGCGCTCAAGAAAGTGTCGCGCCTCTGGTTCGATCATGAGACCCCAGACCTCGCGCCGTTCTATCGGCTGAAACATGCGATCCGGGAGGTGGAAACAACCGGCCAGCAGGGCCATGTGCCGGGGCTGACCCTGGGCAATTGGAAAGAGCAGCTGGCGGATGTGGCACAGGAGTGGTTGACCCGTCACCCCTTGCCTGCGGGGCTCTGCGGATTGGAATAGACCTGGGCAGGGGCGCTGCCCCTCGCGAGACAAGCTCGCTCACCCCGGGATATTTGCAGCAAGAGGAAAAGAGCACCTGCCATCTTCCTCTTGCCCCAAGTATTCTGGGGGAGAGCCGCAGGCTCGGGGGCAAAGCCCCCGGCGCGGCGCGCAGCGGCGCAGGTAGGAATGAACCGAGCGCAGCGAGGCCACGCCCAAGCCTGTCGCCCGTTAGGGCGAAAGGGTGCGGGAGGGGTTGGTCAGGTGATTTCTTCCAACCGGTCTTTGGACATTTCGCCCGGAACGATGGTCATGGGCACGGGCAGCTCTGCCGAGGCGCGCATCATCTGGGTGATGATCGGTCCGGGGCCGGATTTGCCCGACCCAGCGCCCAGCACAAGGACGCCGATTTCAGGGTCTTCGCGAATCTGCGCCATGATCTCAGGCACAATTTCGCCTTCGCGGATCACCAGTTCGGGATCAACGCCTTGCCGGTCGCGCATCCATTTGGCGAAGACCTCAAAATGCACGGTGATCCGTTCGCGGCTTTCTTCGCGCATGATATTGCCCACACCGATCCAATGGTTGAATTCATCCGGTGGGATGATCGACAGAACTTCGACCCCGCCACCGGTTTTTGCGGCGCGCATGGCGGCAAAGCGCATGGCGTTCAGGCATTCACGGCTGTCGTCGAGGATCACGAGAAACTTGCGCATTTTTGTCCCTTTTGCGGCGCACCCTCGGCGGGCGGGCCTTCAACCGGGGCCAGTCTGCCCGAGGGGCGCGGCTCTGTCCATTGCTTTTGCCGGGTCTGGGTGTGAGAGCGGTGCGGCCCCCTTGACGCTTAACTGGCGCGACCATCCTCAGAATGTGCCCAGTCCCAGTACAGCTTGCGGGCGCGTTGGGTGATTGGGCCAAGCTGATAATGGGTGCCGTCGAATTCGGTCACGGGGGTGATCTTGTGCATGTTCCCGGTCAAAAACACCTCATCGGCGGCGCGGAAATCGTCGAAGGTCAGCGTGCATTCATGCACCGTGACCCCATTGGCGCGCAGGTTCTTGATGTGTCGGGCGCGGGTGATGCCCGCCAGGAAAGTGCCATTGGGGACCGGGGTGAACACCACGCCATCGCGCACCATGAACACGTTCGAAGAGGCGGTTTCGGCCACGTTGCCCAGCGCATCGGCGACAAGCGCATTGCCGTAGCCTTTTGCCTGTGCTTCCGCAATCATGCGCGCATTGTTGGGGTAAAGGCAGCCGGCCTTGGCATTCACCACCGCGCTTTCCAGCACCGGGCGGCGGAACCGGGTGGTGGTGAGGGTGGTCGTGGCGTCCTCGGGGGCCAGCGGCACCTGTTCGAGGCTGATCGCAAACCCGGTCGAGTTCTCTTTCGGCATGATCCCCAGCGGTCCGCAATCCAGGCCCCAATACATCGGACGGATATAGACAGCCTGTTCCGGGGTGAAGGCGGACAGGCCTTCGCGCACGATGGCAACCATCTCATCCGTTGGCACGGTTGGGGTGATCATCAGGGCCTTGGCCGAGCGGTTCACCCGGTCGCAATGGGCGCGCAGATCCGGGGCGAGCCCATGGGCAAATCGGGCGCCGTCAAACACGGTGCTGCCCAGCCAGCTGCCATGGTCCGCGGCTTTCATCACCGGCAGATCTCCCTCATGCCAGCTTCCGTTGAAATAGGTGCGGATATGGGTGCCGAGTGTCATGGGAGGTCCTAGCAGTCTGTTGGTTGCGTGATTCTAAAGCGTTTCGGAATGAACTTGAAACACATGTTTATTTCGAAACGGTCTAGCAGCGACACGTTTTCTGTCCAGTTCGGAAATTGCCGCAGGGCGCGCGCAAAGCGTCAGCGAATGCCGATATCTGCCAGTGCTGAGGCAAGTTCGGCAGGCAATTCATCATCGCCAGCACGTGTTTCGGGCAGGTCACGTGGGGCGTCTTCGGGTTTCAGATAGCGCCAGCCCTGAAAGGCCCGCCGTGGCTGGGCTTCGGTTCGGATGACGTCGTTTGACAGGACGATCCCGCAGCGGCGGATCCCATCCTGGCCGATCACCTCTTCCAGTCGGATCACCTCTTGCCGGGCCAGCACCTGCCCCTTAAAGACCCAGTAGAGTGACCCGCCGTTGACCAGTTCAGATTCGCGTTTGGGCCACATCCGGGTCACATGCATCGGATTGGGACGGCCGCTTTCCCCCCGGCGCATTGCCTGCCAGGCCTCGAGGTCTTCGACTTTTTCTGCGCCGACGCAGAGCTTTAGCAGGTTTACATGGCCCATTTATTCCACCGGACTAAGATCTGATAGATCACTATATCTATGTGACCCTTCTGCCGCGCCACACTAAATGTTGGTATTTTTTGAACATAGCTGGTGACAGCCTGCCCCTCTCTGGTATAAATGTCATCCCTGACAGGATGGGGCAAGCGGATGCTGCGTGCGTGCGCCCCGAAAGATTTCAACAAGATAGCCGAGAGAAAGCTTCAATGACTCGTTTTGACGCCCCTATTGCCGAACAGATCTGGGACATGAAATACCGACTGAAAAAGTCGGGTGGGGAGGCTGAAGACAAGACGGTCGAAGATACCTGGCGGCGCATTGCCCGTTCGCTTGCGGAAAATGAGCCGGAGCGTGAGGGCGAGTTTTTCGAAGCTCTGGAAGATTTCAAATACCTGCCTGCCGGGCGCATCACCGCAGGCGCCGGCACCGGCCGGTCGGTCACGCTTTTCAACTGCTTTGTGATGGGCACGATCCCGGACAGCATGTCGGGCATTTTCGACATGTTGAAAGAGGCCGCGCTGACCATGCAGCAGGGTGGGGGGATCGGCTATGATTTCTCGACCATCCGTCCGCGTGGCGCCGATGTGAAAGGTGTGGCGGCGGATGCTTCCGGGCCGCTCTCGTTCATGGATGTGTGGGACGCGATGTGCCGCACCATCATGTCGGCCGGCTCGCGCCGGGGGGCGATGATGGCGACCATGCGTTGCGATCACCCGGATATCGAAGATTTCATCACCGCCAAATCGGATGCGGCCCGTCTGCGCATGTTCAACATGTCGGTGCTGGTGACCGATGATTTCATGAAAGCGGTCAAGGACGATGGCAGCTGGGATCTGAAGTTTGGCGACAAGATCTATCACACCGTTGAGGCCCGCGATCTGTGGAACAAGATCATGCGCGCCACCTATGATTACGCCGAACCGGGTGTGATTTTCATCGACCGCATCAACCAGATGAACAACCTGAATTACTGCGAGCAGATTGCCGCGACCAACCCCTGTGGCGAACAGCCCCTGCCGCCTTATGGCGCCTGCCTGCTCGGTTCGGTCAACCTTGCCCGCCTTGTGAAAAACCCGTTTGAGAAAAACGCCAAGCTGGACCCGAAGGCGCTCGACAAGCTGGTGCGCACCGCGATCCGCATGATGGACAATGTGGTCGACGTGTCGCGCTTCCCGCTCGAAGCACAGCGTCAGGAAGCCCAGGCCAAGCGCCGTGTGGGGCTTGGTGTGACCGGTCTGGCCGATGCGCTGCTGATGCTCGGCCTGCGTTATGGCTCGGATGAGGCCGCGGCCCAGACCGAGGCCTGGATGAAGCTCATCGCCCGCGCGTCTTACCTGGCATCGGTGGATCTGGCGAAAGAGAAAGGCCCGTTCCCGCTGTTTGACGCTGAGGCCTACCTGAATTCCGGCAATATGCTGCAGATGGATGATGACGTGCGTGACGCGATCCGCGAACATGGCATCCGCAACGCGCTGCTGACTTCGATCGCCCCCACCGGCACCATTTCGCTTTACGCCGGCAATGTCAGCTCGGGCATCGAGCCGGTCTTTGCCTATGCTTACACCCGCAAGGTGCTGCAACCTGATGGCACCCGCACCGAGGAAGAAGTGGTCGATTACGCGGTGCAGATGTGGCGTGACAAATTCGGCGACAAGCCGCTGCCGGATTATTTCGTGAACGCCCAGACGCTTGCGCCAGCGGATCACGTGAAAATGCAGGCCGCCGCGCAGAAATGGATCGACAGCTCGATTTCCAAAACCATCAACTGCCCGGAAGACATCAGCTTTGACGCGTTCCAGTCGGTTTACATGCAGGCGTGGGAGCTGGGTTGCAAAGGCTGCACCACCTATCGCCCGAACGATGTAACCGGATCGGTTCTGTCGGTGAGCGAGGAAAGCGAAAAGACGCCCGAGATCGAAACCGGCGCCGATGTGGTCTACCTGTCCGAGCCGCTGGGCCGTCCGCAATCGCTCGAAGGGCATACCTACAAGGTGAAATGGCCCGACAGCGAACACGCGCTTTACATCACCATCAATGACCTTCTGATCAACGGCCATCGCCGCCCGTTCGAAGTGTTCATCAACTCGAAGAACATGGAACATTTCGCCTGGACCGTGGCGCTGACCCGGATGATTTCGGCGGTGTTCCGTCGTGGCGGTGAGGTGAGCTTTGTGGTCGAAGAGCTGAAAGCCGTGTTCGACCCGCGTGGTGGTGCCTGGATGGAAGGGAAATACATCCCGTCGATCCTGGCCGCAATCGGTGGCGTAATCGAACGCCACATGGTCAATACCGGCTTCCTCGAAGCGGAGGGCATGGCCCCGAAATCGGATCCGCAGGCCGAGGTCATGGCCATCGGCGAAGCCCCGCGTGGCCCCGCCTGCCCAAGCTGTGGCCAATATGACATGCGCATGGTTGAAGGCTGCATGACCTGCGGCAGTTGCGGCCATTCGAAATGCGGCTGACCTGATGGGTGGGGCGCTGTTTTTGATGTGAAAGCTTACATCAGGTTGCAGTTTGACCACGAAAAGTTTGCCACCGCTCCTGTTGGGGCGGTGGCTTTTTCTATTTTGGGCATGTGTGAGGGAGACGGGAAAGCGGCCGGAGATGTCTCCGGCCGCTTTTTCGACAGAGGGGGAAAGCGCAGGTGCTTATTTCAGCAACACATCCAGCGGCACCGGTTCGCTGATGGTCCAGTTGCCCACCACGCCAGGCTTGGCTGCGGAAATCTCGATAATCTGCATTTCCGCGCTGTTTTGGTGATGCAGCATGTCGCTGAAGCTGCGCGGTCCGAAGGCGGTTGTTTCCCCCTGCATCTTTTCAAGCTCCGCCGTGACGGCGGCCCCCTCCACGCGTCCGGCCCGTTCCACGGCCTTGGCCCAAAGGTCGATCAGGATATAGCCCGGATAGGCATATTGGCTGGCAGGGCGGGCGCCGGTGGCGGCCTCATATGCCTGGTTGAAGCTTTCCACCGCCGCGCGCGGGTCATCGCCATAGATCGACCCCTGCACCGGCAGCACGAACCCCGACAGGTCCGGCACCGCGTCCAGCCAATAAGACCCATCTACGGCGGACCCGTTCAGGATCAATGAGTTGATCCCGGCGGCACGGAGCTGACGCACCGCGGCGGCCGCACCGGGGATGTAGGAACACAGCATGATCACATCCGGTTCTTCGGGCAGCGCCTTGATCCGGCTGATCTGGCTGGCAATTGAGGCATCATTGTTCTTGAACGTATCGCGCCCGACAACCTCGCCCCCCGCCTTCGGGAACATCCAGTCAAACCCGGTGCAGATCCCCTTGTTGTATTCGATGGTGGTGTCCAGCAGCACATAGCCGGTCTTGGCGTCGCGTGTGGCCTGGGACCATTCCGCCATGGTTGCGCCCTGCACAGCCGCCAGAACAGAGCCGGAGAAGCTGTTCGGCCCCACCCCCTGAATGCCTGCTTTCACATCTTCGGCGCAGAGGAAAAACGAGTTGATGCCGGCGGCTTCGGCCGCCAGTGCTGCGGGCGCGCCGAAATCATAATCGCAGCTGACCACCATCATGTCCGCCCCGTCGTCCAGAACCTGTAGCCCGGCCTTGGCGGATTGGGCGCGGTCGGTCTTGGTGTCGACCTCAACCCATTTGATCTGCTGGCCCAGAAGCCCGCCTGCGGCGTTGATCTCGTCGATGCGGATCTTTGCGGCAGTGGCGGCGGGGCTGTCATAGGCCTCCATCCAGCCGGATTTGGCGATGGCAAACCCCACCGTGATGTCCTCGGCCAGGGCGGGGGGCGCAAGCGCGAGCATGAGTGCGGATGCAAGTGTTGCATGTTTCATGTGATCTGATCTCCTAGTTGGTCGCATTTTGGTTTTGTTGAACTGTTGCCCCGAGGCGGGGGAACCTGAGGTCCCTGTTGGCCATCAGGCCGGTCGGGCGCAGGATCAGCACGAGGATCATCACGATGCCGATCAGGATCTCCTGTGCGCCGCCGGGCAGCGTGAACCGGGCCGCCCCAAGGCTCACCCCCTGTTCCAGCCGCACCAGCATCTCGATGATCAATGACAGGCTGAGCACACCGACCACCGCGCCGGACAGGCTGCCGATCCCACCGACCACCAGCATGGCGAGCGAGATGAAGGTGATCCCCAGATAGAAGCTGTCCGGGTTGAGAACCCCGATCGAATGGCCCAGAAGCGCCCCGGACACGCCGGTGAAAAACCCGCTGATCACAAGCGAAAGCAGCCGGTGGCGATACATGTTGATGCCCGACGCGGCGGCGGCAACCTCGTCCTCGCGCGTGGCCCGCAAGGCAAGCCCGCTGGCGGAATTTGCATAGAGATTTGCCGCAAGGATGGCGGCGGCGGCCCAGCCGAGCGCCACCCATTGATCGACATAGCGTGCAAGCCCGACCACCGACGAGGTTGCGCCGGTCACCCCTTCCCAGTTGGAATAGACCGTATTGATAATGGCCAGAAAGGCGAAGGTGGCGATCGAGGCGGCAATCCCCGAGAGCCGGAGAATGGCCGCTCCTGAAATGAGCGCAACCAGGGCCGCCAGCACACCCGAGGCGATGGCGGCGGGCAGCACCGGCCACTCGGCCTGCGCAAGCCAGGGGGGCAGATCGGGCAGGAACAGGGATTTCATCTGCGGCTTCAGGGTCAGCCAGGCCGAGCAATAGGCCCCGATGGCCATGTAGCCTGCATGGCCGAAACTGACGATGCCGGAATTGCCGACAAAGATCCAAAGCCCGACCACAAGCACGACGCGGATCAGGGTCTCGCTGGCCATGCGTCCCAGCGCCTTGTCCCCGGTCAGCATGACCAGCACGGCAAAAAGGGTGAGCAGGCCGATCAGGATGACCGGTGTGGAATAGGCCAATGCCTTGTTTTGTGCGTGTTGTCCTTGCATCGGTCAGATCCTTGGTTTGGCTGAGCTGGGAACAAACAACCCCTGCGGACGGGCCAGCAGGCAGACGATCACCAGCGTGTAGAGAAAGGCGTCGCGGAACGGGCGGACTTCAAAGGGCAAAAACCCCTGCAAAAGCACCGAAACGGCGCCGATCAGGAACCCGGCGGCAACCGCTCCGGGCAGGGATCCCAGCCCGCCGATCACTGTGGCGATGAAGGCCACCAGCATGATCTGTCCGCCCATGCGCACATCCGCCACGCCGGTCTGGGTTGCCATGATCAGCGCGACGGCTGCGGCCAGGGCGCCGGACAGGGCGAAGGCCCCGGTGATCACCACATTGGCCCGCACCCCCAGCAGGCGTGCCATGGTGAAATTTTCCGCAGCCGCCCGCATTTCCAGCCCCAGCCGGGTCTTTTTCAAAAGCAGGGCCAGCGCGCAGACCACCACCAGCGTGGTCAGGATCACGATCAGTTGCAAAAGCGGCAGCTCCGCCCCGGCCAGGGCGATGGGGGTGTTCAGCTCCGGCCAGAGGCTGATTGCCTTGGGGCGCCCACCGTAAATGGCCAGCAGGGCGTTTTGCACGATGAACCCCAGCGCAAAAGAGGAGATCATCATCGCCACCGGGGTGGCCTTGCGCATGTGCCGAAACACCGCGTATTCGCTGGCCACGGCCACCGTGGCGCCGATGGCCAGCAGGGTGGGGATCAGCAGAAGGGCCGGCGCTTTGCCAAGGAACATGACGGCCACCGCCTCGGTTGAGGGCACGATCAGGGCAAAGACGCAAAAGGCGATATATTCACCATGGGCAAAATTCACCAGGTTCATCACCCCGAAGATCAGCGCGATGCCAAGGGCGGCCATGGCGTAGATGCCGCCAAGGGAGGCGGCGTCGAAAAAGAGTTGGACGGCGGAGCTCATTGGGCGGCCTCCCGTTTGGATTTTCCGAAATAGGCTTCGCTGAGCAGATCGGTCTCGGCGAAATCAGCAGCATTGCCATCGCCAACAATCGCCCCGCCGCGCAGAAGGATCATGCGCCCGCCCACGCGCGCGGCGCGGGTCGAACTCTGTTCAACGATGAGGAGCGTCAGGCCGCGATCCTCCTGCAACTGGACCAGCGTGTCATAGACCTGGTCCACGATCTTCGGTGCCAGCCCCAGCGAGGGTTCATCGACCATCATCAGTTTGGGATTGGTCATCAGCGCCCGGCCGATGGCCAGCATCTGCTGCTGCCCGCCCGACAGGGCCCCGGCACTGGCATTGCGACGGTCACCGAGGATCGGGAAAGCGCCATAGATCTCTTCGATATCGCCCTCAATCGCGTTGCGGTCCCGGCGCAGGCCGGTGCCAACCCGCAGGTTTTCATCCACGGTCAGACTGGCGAAAATCTCGCGCCCTTCCGGCACCATCGACAGGCCCAGCCGGGCAATGGCTTCGGGCGGGCGACCGGTGAGCAGGTCGCCATCCATTTCGATCCGGCCATGGCTGGTGGTCACCGCGCCGCTGATCGCACCGAGGAGCGAGGATTTGCCTGCCCCGTTTGGCCCCGAGATGAAGACGCGTTCGCCCTCCTCAAGATGCAGGGTTACATCGGTCAGCGCCGGCACTTTGCCGTAGCGCACCGATAGGTCAAAAACGCCAAGCTTGGACATCACGCGGCCTCCTGATCTGCGCCCAGATAGGCGTCGCGCACCGCCTGGCTGGCGAGGATCACATCCACGTCGCCTTCTTCGATGATCTGGCCGGCATCCAGCACGTAGACGTGGTGGGACACGGACAGGACCAGCCCGACATTATGCTCGATCAGCAAGACCCCGGTGCCCAGTTCCCCGGCCACCCGGCGAATGAGGTCAGCCAGTTCCGTCGCCTCCGCCTCGGACATGCCCGCGGCGGGTTCATCCAGCAGCAGGAATTGTGGTGAAAACATCAGCGCGCGGGCAATCCCGACCCGGCGTTCATCCGTATAGGGCAAACCTGCGGCGGGCAGCTCGGCCAGATGGGGGGCCCCCATCCAGTCGAGCAGTTTCAGCGCCTCGGCTTCCGAACGGCTTCGGGAATGCCCCAGGCCAACACCGGTTACCGCCAGATTGTCGAGCACATCCAGCCCGGTGAACAGGCGACCGGCCTGAAAGGTCCGGGCCACGCCTGCGCGGCGCAGCTCGTGTGGGGAGAGCGTCCCCACATTCCGCCCGGCAAGGCCAACCTGACCCGAACTTGGGGCCTGAAACCCGGTCAGCGTGTTGACCAGCGTGGTTTTGCCCGCCCCGTTTGGCCCGATCAGCCCATGGACGGCACCGGGGGTGATGGTCATGGAGACATCCGTCAGCGCCTTGAAGCCGCTGAATGCCACCGTCACCCCCGACGCCGTCAGGGAGGGAGCCTTATCCCGTCTGCGCCCCATCGATCAGACCTCTGCCAGCTCTTTGAGGCGGTTGACCTGCTGATCTTCGGCTTGCGCATCTGCGGTCATCACGTAGACGCCGGTCTCATGCAGGCTGACAGTCCAGCCCGGTTCGACGACGATGGTTGTGGTGACCTCTTCGATTACCGCAGGTCCGTGCAGGCTATCCCCGGCCCCCATCGCGGCCCCGTCATAAACCGGGGTGTCCTGGGCGATGCCATCGGCGTTGAACACCATTGGGCGGGTGCCCTTGAGGGTTTCATGCGCGCCTTTGCCTGCGGCAATGGTCATGCGTTTCGGTTTGTCCACATGGCCGGCGATGGTGCTTTCGACATTCACCACCTCAACCGCGCTCATTGGCTCGTCATAGGTGTAAAGTTCCTTGTGACGGGCGTGGAAGGCGGCCTTGATATCCTCAAGCGTGGCTTCGGTGACATCAAACGGGTCGATCTCGACCGTGCATTCATGCACCTGTCCCACGTAACGCATATCCAGCGACCGGCGGATCGAGATGCGCTCTTGCGAGAACCCGTCCCCTGCCAGATCTGCCTGTCCACGTTCCTCAAGCGACTTGAACAAAGTGTCGAGCTTCTCCGCCGCCTCCGCGCCTTCCAGCCGGATCGGGGCAGGGGCCATGTAGTTGTATTTGACGTCGGAAATGATCTGCCCATAGGCGCAAAGCCCGGAGGCGAGTTTTGAGATCAGCACCTTGGAAATACCCATTTCGCGTGCCAGTGCGGTGATATGCGCGCCCGTCGCCCCACCGGCCCCCATCAGCACGAAATCACGCGGGTCATAGCCCCGTTCGACCGACACCCGGCGGATCGCGTTGACCATGTTGTTGTTGACGATGGTGAACATGCCATAGGCAGCTTTCTCGACCGAGATGCCCAGCGGATCAGCCAGTTTGGACTGGATCGCGCCACGCGCCTTTTCAACATCCAACGGAAGCCGCCCACCGACCAGACCGTCCGCATTGAGATAGCCCAGCGTCAGGTTGGCATCGGTGGTGGTGGGGTTTTCACCGCCCTGCCCGTAACAGGCCGGACCGGGTTCGGACCCTGCCGATTGCGGCCCCATCTGCATCAGGCCCATACTGTCGATCCACCCGATCGACCCACCGCCCGCACCCAGCGTTTCCACCTGGATCATCGGGATCCCGATGCGGTAGCGCAGGAAGTCGATGTTCTTGTTCACATTGGCCTGACCGTCCTTGGTCAGCGTAATGTCGAACGAGGTGCCGCCCATGTCACAGGTGATGATGTTCTTGTCGCCCCAGGGCTCCGCCACATCCAGCGCGGCCTGCGGTGCGGAGGCAGGGCCGGAATTGATCGCGTAGACCGACTGGTCGCTGACCACCTTGCCCAGGGCCAGGCCGCCATTCGACTGGAAATACCGCACCGGATGCTGGCTGCCCAATTCGCGGAAATAGGCATCAATCGCTTCGACATAGCGCTGCAGGATCGGCGCCAGATAGGCGTTCACGATCGCCGTCGACGTGCGGGTATATTCGCGCACCTGCGGGTAAAGCTGCGAGCCGATGGTCAGGCGCACATCCGGCATCATTTCCCGCACGATTTCGGCGGCACGCAATTCATGTTCGGGGTGCAGCACCGACCAGACAAAGCTGATCGCAACCGACTCCACCCCTTCGGCGATGAAGTAACGGCAGGCCTCGCGCACGTCCTCTTCATGGATCGGCGTCTTGACCGCCCCGTTTGAGATCACCCGTTCGCTGACCCCTTTGCGCAGGTGGCGCGGCACCAGCATGGTGGCGGGCGGATAGTCGGGATCATAGCGATAGCCGTCTTCCTTGTGGCCCAGACGAATTTCAATCGAATCCTCGTGCCCGCGGGTGGCAATCAGCCCGGTCTTGGCCCCGGTATGGGTGATCAGCGCATTCAGGCCGACCGTGGTGCCGTTGATGCACAGGTCCGAATTCGAGACGATCTCTTGTGCCGTCAGCCCAGTTTCCTCGGTGATCAGGGCAAGGCCGTTCTTGATGGCCTTGGTCGGTTCGGTGGGCGTGGACAGCACCTTGAAAATCTGTGTGCTGCCTTCCTTGTCGGCAAGGATGAAATCGGTGAAGGTGCCGCCGGCATCAATGCCCAGACGATATTGGGTACGCATGGTGTTTCCTTTCAAATCAGGGGGATCAGGCGGCCGAACGGGCGGCAGCCGTGGCAGCTTCGTCAATGGTCAGGGTGTCGGCATCCGAGATGATCACGCCGTAATCGAGGCGCGCACCTTCGATCGAGACCAACCCGTTGCGCACATCTTCAACCACTTTCAGCGGGTCGCGTTCGAACGGGTTGCCAAAGCCCCCGCCGCCGGGGTTGAGGTTGGCGGCAATCTCGCCGGGTTTGATGGTTTCGATCACGTTGTCGGTGATGATCTGGGTCTCGCCATTGCGGGTCACTTCCAGGCGGCCCACTTTCTTGTGAACCATTTCGGATTTTGCGCCAGCAGCGCCCATGGCCGGGATGCGGCGGCCTTCGCCAAAGGTGATCAGGGTCATGTCGGTGTCGAGCGGCTCCACCGCCCAGCGAGTTCCAGATCCGCCACGGAACTTGCCCGCGCCGCCGCTGTCTTCCATCAGCCCGTATTCGTGGATGATGATCGGATAGGAATGTTCCAGCATCTCGATGTCACCGGATGTGAGCGCGCCGAAACAGCATTCCGGCCCGCAGGCATGCCAGCCATCCTGCGACGCGGTGGCGCCCGCGCCCGAGATGATCGAGGCCAGAACCATGGTCACGTATTCCTCGTCATGGCGGCTGTCCCAGCCGGCGATATTGCAGCCATTTGCGTGGCCCCAGCTGGCCGACACCTTGTCAGGGGCAGCCTGTTCAAAGGCCAGACGCACCGCGTCGGTCAGGGTCTCCATCGGGGTGGTGGTGCAGTTCATATGCGGTGCGGGGGGCTTGGCGTTACACAGCGTGCCTTTGGGGCCCATATCCACCGTTACATTGCGATAAAGCCCCTCGTTATAAGGCGGCGGCAGTTGGGCAAACATCATCAGGCCCAGATAGACACCGGAATAGCTGTTTCCTTCGTAAGAGTTGATGAAATAGGGGATCTGCGGTGGGCTGGCGATTTCGATGTGACAGCTGTCACCCGTGATGGTGACCGTGGCGGTGATGTCGAAATCCCCAAACCCGTGACCGGCATCCTCAAGCACGGCCGTGCCGGAATATGTGCCGTCCGGGACTTGGGCGATCAGGCTGTTCATATGCTTGTTGGCCATGGTCAGCAGCTCTTCGATACAGGCCTGCACCGTGTCCTTGCCGTATTTGTCCATCAGGGCGATCAGGTTGCGGGCGCCGACCTGGCAGGCGCCGATCAGGGCGTTGAAGTCCCCTTCCTGATCGCGGCGTGCGCGCATATTGGTCAGCAGCATGTTCATGATGTCGTGGCGCGGCACGCCCTTGTCCCAGATCTTGATCGGCGGGATGCGCAGACCTTCGGCAAAGATTTCCTTGGCTTCGGGGTTGTAGCCTGCGGGAACCGGGCCGCCGATATCGGTCAGGTGACCCTTGCAGACGGTCCAGAACACCAGCTCACCCTGATAGAACACCGGGTAATACATGCAGGTGTCGATGATATGGCTGCCCGCGTAATCCGGATCGTTGTGCAAGATCAGGTCACCTTCGTGAATGTCACCCTCAAAGAACCCGTCGACCGCCTTCATGGCGGGGATCAGTGACCCCAGGTGGATCGGGATGTCCTGGCCTTGCAAAATCATCTCGGGCGTGTGGTTGAACAGCGCGGTGGAATAGTCATGGGCCAGGTTGAACACCGAGCTGCGCGCGGTCTTTTCCAGCGCCAGCGTCATTTCGCGCTGAGTTGTTTCCAACACGCCACGCACCACTGACAACGTGATGGGGTCTACTTGTCTGTCTGTCATAATCCGGTCCTTTGCTTGGGTGCAAAAGGGCCGCCCAACGGGGCTTGTTCCTCCCGATCAGGCGCGCTCCTCCTGCACGTCGATCTCGCAAATCAGCTTGCGCGGCGGGGCAGGGGGGCGTCTTGACGATCCGTGCAGAAGGGTTTGACGCGGGGCGCAGAAGAATTTGTTAATCTGTGCAGAAATATTTGCGCGACAGCGCACAAGCCCAGATTCCCTTTGTTTTATTGACCGATCCGGCTAACGTTACCGAAGGGAGGACATCATATGAGCGCCGGGTTCACTTTCTCGACGGCCTCAACCGCGCCACAGCACCGTTCCAGCCGCTGGACCGCTGTGATCGCTGAAGCCTATTTTCCGCTGGAATTGCAATTCCGCGATCCGATCCATTTCAACGGGCAGCTCAGCCGTCAGTCGCTGGGGCATGTCGGCCTGTCCCGGCTGACATCTGACCCGGTGAAATTCGAACGCAGGCGCGCCCATATCCGCGAGGCGCGGGAGGAAGAATACCTGATCACCCTGCCGCGGGCTACGTCGGTCGAGTTCCGGCAGATGGGCCGCGACGTGCGCTGCGATCCGGGGGGGGTCATAATCGAACGTGGCGATGAACCTTACCGGTTCATGTATGAAAACCCCAACGACCTGTTTGTGCTGAAAGTCGGCCGCAAGGCGCTTGCCGAACGGGTGCGCCAGCCGGATCGGTTCTGTGCCCGTGTCCTTGATGCCACCTCTGGCACGGCCAGCCTGTTCTCTGCCATGGTCAACCAGGCCCAGGCGCAGGCCGCAGATCTGGGCCCTTCCGCCGCCGAGACCATTGGCCGCCAGTTGCTGGAGCTGCTGGGGCTGGCGCTGGATGACACGCCGGATGCCCGCTCCAGCACATTGTCCGCCGTGCGCACCGCGCATATTACCCGGGTCGAGAAATTCATCCGGAACAATCTGAAAAACCCCAACCTGTCGCCGGACCTGATCGCAGAGAGCTGCGGGATTTCGAAACGCTATCTGCATGATCTCTTCAAGGATGTGAACGGCACCGTCAGCCAGCAGATCCGCGACCAGCGCCTTGTCGCCGCCAAGGACCGGCTGGCCGTCTCGCCGGGCCTGTCCATCGCCGAGGTGGCCTATCGCTTCGGTTTTTCTGATCAGGCCCAGTTTTCGCGCCTGTTCAAAACCAAGTTCGGCATGACCCCGACCGAGTTCAAATCAGAGCTGAACTGAGTCCTTTCAAGAGAAGCTGGCCCGGCTGGAAAACTCGATGCTCCTCAGGGCGGGTCAGGCAGGGGACAGACAGGGGATAGGGGGCGGACCAGCCCGCATCCATTTCATTGCAATTGCGACATATTGGCAGTAGGGAGGACAGGCCGACGTTGCTACTGTCCATCATGGAGTGCCGTTTGGCGGGGGAATTCAGATGCGCCTGAAGCTGGGAAATGTCATGCGGCTGTTGCTGGCCCTGACCATTCTTGCCAGCGTGTTCATCCGTCCGCCCGGCACCATGCTGGTGACCGAAGGCGACACGATTTCCTATGTCCTGTGTTCCGCCGGTGAACCTCAAACAGTGCATGTGGCGCTTGGGGGCGAGGAGCGCGAGGAACGTGATCTGAGCTGCGACTTTTTTGCGGCCCAGATTGCCAGCCTGATTGACCAGGCCCCCGCTGTCGTTCCGTTTGACCATACCAACGCACCGGCTGAGCAGGTGGCGCAGAGCCTGCTGCCCACCCCGCTTCGCCTGTGGCGTCCTAATGCGGCCCGTGCACCCCCCTCGTCAGCTGATTTCAAAATCCAAACCTGATTTCACTGAATTCACGAGGAATACCCCATGTCCAAATTCCGTTTGGCCGCGCATCTTGCCGCGGCTGCCTGTGTTGCCCTGCCGCTGAGTTCAGCCATGGCACAGGCTGAAACCTCCCTGACCGTTGCCGTAAAGCGGGACCGGTATTCGGTTTCGGAAGAAAAGTTCACCTTTACCACCCGCCGTCCGGCCGCGCAGATTGTCGAAACCGCCGTCAAGCCGGATGAAAACTTCCTGCCCAGCCCGCTGCTGTTTGAAAGCTGGGACTATGCGGATGGCACCTATACCGTGACCCTGCGTGAGGGGGTAAGCTTCTCGGACGGGACCGCGTTCAATGCGGACACGGCGATTGCCGCGCTGCGGCTCTATGATCAGGGTAAATCCGACTTTCTGCAGATTGATCAGGACAGTTTCCGCAAACTGGGATCCCATCAGATCAGCTTTGCCTCGGAAAAGGGCTCGGCCCTTGTGATCGAGAATATGACCCACCGCGCCACGTCACTGTTCGGCCCGTCCGCCAACCGTGCCGAGAACCCGGTGGGCACAGGTCCCTACCTGTTTGAAAGCTATGATCCCAAGCAGCAGATCACCGTGCGGCGCAATCCCGATTATTGGGGAGAGGCCCCCAGTGTCGACAAGCTGACCTTTCGCTTTATCGGTGACGACAATGCGCGCCTGCTGGCGTTGCAGAATGGCGAGATCGACGTGATCGGCGAAGTCACCCCGCAGATGATGCTCTCGATGCCGCAGGACGGGTCGGTGGTGCTGCATGAAAGCCGTCCGATCCGCTACATCGCCCTCTTGGCCAACCTCAATGGCGCCGCCCCGTTTGACATCATTCAGGACTATAAGGTGCGCGAGGCGCTGGCCTGGGCGATTGACCGCGAAACGCTGGCCTCGGTTCTGTTTGCCGGGCGGGGGGTGCCTGCCAAGGGCATCCTGCCGGGCTGGATGTTCAATCTGGGCGAGGACCACACTGACGGCTTTGGCTATGACCCGGTCAAGGCAGGAGAGATGCTTGATGCCGCGGGTTGGAAAATGGGGGCAGACGGGGTGCGCGAGAAACAGGGACGCCGGCTGTCGCTGCGCCTGGTTGCGGCCTATCCGAATGTGTCGACCGTCAAACCGATGCCCGAGATGCTGGAACAGATGTTTGCTGCGGTGGGGGTGGATATCGACCTGATCGAAGTGGATGACAGCGGTGTCTACGGCTCGACCTATCTCGATACCGGAGAGGCCGATCTCTACATGGAGTTTGCGTCGAACAACAATACCGACCCGACCTATCTGCTCTACAATCTCTTCACCTCGGTCACCGCCTGGGGTGGTTACAAGTTCACTGCCCCCGGACCGCATGTGGATGACATGCTGCTGACCGCCCGGAGCGCGCAATCCCGCGATGAGGTGATCGACCTCGTGCGTCAGGCCCACCGCGCCATCGTGCAGGAGGACCTCGCGGCGATCCCGATCCTGATGGTGCCGAACTTCACCCTGTCGCGCCCGGGCCTCAAGGTGCCGATGTCGGAATATGCCGACTGGATCGACTTTGGCCGCGTGAGTTTCACGGACTGAGCTTGCGCAAACGCTGCGCGCCCCGGTGGGGGCGCGCGCAATTCGGGACATCAACCATGTTGCGTTTCATCCTTTTCCGACTGGCGGCCGGCGTGCCGACCCTTCTGGGCATGAGCTTTGTCGCTTTTGCCATTGTCGCACTTGCCCCCGGTGATCCGGTGATGATGGAGCTGCGTGCCATGGGGATTGTGCCCAATGCCGATGATATTGCCGCCCTGCGCGCCCAGTTCGGGCTCGATAAACCCTTGCTGACACGTTATGTCGACTGGCTTGCGCGGGCCGTGCGGTTCGAATTTGGCACCTCGGTTGCAACCGGCCGCCCTGCGCTGTCTGAAATCGCAATTCACCTGCCCGCGACCCTTGCCCTGGCCTGCAGCGCCCTTGTGGGGGCGGTGATCCTGTCGCTGGGGTTTGGCGTGGCGGCGGTGATGGCAGGCCGGATGAGCGGGGCCGGGCTTCGCGCGGTGACCATCCTTCTCGTCTCGGTGCCCTCTTTCTGGCTGGCGCTGCTGCTGATCCATGCCTTTGTGCTGAAATTGGGCTGGACCCGCCTTGTGGGGGATGGATCGCTGCCTGATCTGGTGCTGCCCGCCCTGACCTTGAGCCTGGGCGCGGGGGCGGCGCTGGGCCGGGTTGTGTTCGAAAGGGTCCGGGCCGAGCAGAGCGAAGACCATGTGCGACTGGCCATTGCCAAGGGGCTTGGCCCGGTGCGGATCCTGCTTGGACATATTGCACCGCGCATTATCGGCCCGCTTGCCACCGCCTGGGCCAATACGTTTGGCGGGCTGCTGGGGGGCGCGGTCCTTGTTGAAAGTGTTTTTGGCTGGCCCGGTCTGGGGCAGTTGATCCTGCAAGCCATTGCGCAGCGGGATTTCCCGGTGATCCAGGCCTATCTTGTGTTCATGGGGCTGATCTTTTTTGCCACCAGTCTCGTGGCTGATCTTGTGGTGATCCTCGCGGATCCGCAACTGCGTCGGAGGGTCTATCGTGACTGAGCATCCTGTGCGGCTTTCTGCCCTGCGACCGGGGTTACGGCTGAGGTTGAGGCCGAGGTTGAGGCTGGGGCTGCAACTGGGCAATCCCGGTCTGATTTTGGGTTTGATCCTGTTGGTGGGATATGGGGTCCTTGGCCTGTCTCCTTTGCTGTTTGACCTGCCTGCGCCCGAGAAGATTGACCTCATGTCCCGCCTTTCGCCACCGTCCGCCGACCATCTGCTGGGGGCAGATCATCTTGGCCGGGACATGCTGTCGCGCCTGATTGCCGCGGTGCCGGTGTCGCTGGGGGCGGCGATGGCCGCAATGAGCGTCATCCTTCTGGTGTCGCTGCCATGGGGTGTAGTTGCGGCGCTCGCTGGGGGGCGGGTGGATATGGTGCTGATGCGCTTTGCCGATATCATCATGGCGTTCCCGATGCTGGTGCTTGCGCTGGCGGTGATCGGGTTCATGGGGGCGTCGCTTGAGGCGTCCATCATCGGGGTCGCCGTCGCCTGGTGGCCATCCAATGCCCGGCTTGTGCGCGCCCTGGTCCTGACCGCAAGCCAGCGGGATTTTGTCCGCGCGGCCGGGCTTGCCGGGGCGTCGCGCCTGCGTGTGGTGCTGCGCCACATCCTGCCACAGATCCTGCCGCCGCTTGCGGTGATCGTCTCGCTTGAAACTGCCTCGGTCCTGCTGGCGCTGTCTGCGCTCAGCTTTCTCGGGGTTGGGGCGCAGCCCCCCACGCCGGAATGGGGGGCGATGCTGAACGAGGCACGTCCGTTCTTTTCCCAGGCCCCGCATATGTTGCTGGTGCCGGGGCTTGCGGTCACCGGGGCTGTGCTCGCCTTCAATCTGGTGGGGGAAGGGCTGCGGGATCTGCTGGACAAAAGGGAGCCATATCAATGGTAGAGATCCTGTCCGTCAAGGAGCTGAGCGTCGTGAACCGGGCCGGGCAGGTCCTGCTCGACAATGTCGGTTTTACCCTGAACCGCGGTCAGCGCATGGGGCTGGTCGGCGCCAGTGGCTGCGGCAAATCCCTGACTGCCGCCGTGCTGTGCGGCCTGTTGCGCCCCCCGCTTTCGGTCGCAGCAGGGGAAGTGCGGATAGACGGGCAAGATGTTCTGGGCCTCTCCCCCAGCGCCTGGCGCCGCATGCGTGGGCGCCGGATCTTCCAGATTTTTCAAAGCCCCGGCACGGCCCTTACGCCGGGGCGCCGGATCCGATCCCAGCTGGCAGAAGCTGCCCATCTGGCCGGTGACAATGAGCAGGCCAGCGTCAACAGGGCGCTGGACGCCGTTGCCCTGCCGCAGCGAGTCACCGATTGCTTTCCCTATCAGCTGTCCGGCGGCATGAAGCAGCGCGTGCTGATCGCCATGGCGCTGATCCTGCGCCCGCGCATCCTGATTGCGGATGAACCGACAACGGGGCTTGATGTGCTGACCGAACGCGAGGTCCTGGGCGCGCTCAACACCATGGCGGATGAAACCGGCGCCACCTTGCTGTTCATCAGTCACGACCTGCGCGCGGTGCAGGCGGTTGCCGAGCGCACATTGATCATGCAGCAGGGGCGTTTGGTGGAAGACGCACGGATTGACCAGCTCGCGGTGTCCGACGTTGCCGCGGCACGGGATCTGGCGGGGGCAGCGGCGGCGCTGCAGGGCCAATGCTGAGGGTGCGCGGCCTGTCGAAACGCTTTCACGGGCAGGAGGTGTTGCGGGACATTCACCTGGATCTGGCCCCGCGTGAAGTGGTTGGCCTGATTGGCCGGTCCGGTGCGGGGAAATCCACCCTTGCCCGGTGCCTGGTCGGGTTGGAACAGCCGGATGCGGGCTCGATTTCGCTGGGCGGCCACAAGGTGGCACCCGGCTCAGGTGCGGCGCGACAGAAGATACAATATCTGTGGCAGGACCCGACCCAGTCCCTGAGCCCGTTTCTGACCGCCCAAGGGGCTGTGCTTGAAACGCTGGACGGGTTTGGCATCGGGGACAGGCGGCAGCGCCGATCGCGCGCCGCCGCCCTGCTTGAAGAGCTGGGAGTGCGGGGCGAGATGCAGCAGCGCCGCCCACATGCGCTGTCGGGCGGGCAATGTCAGCGCGTGGCGCTGGCGCGGGCAATTGCCGCCAGACCCGAGATCCTGATCCTTGATGAACCGCTGTCCTCTCTGGATCTGGTGACACAGGTGAACACGATCCGCCTGTTGCGCCAACTGCAGGGGCAAAACGCCCTGTCGATGCTGATTGTCAGCCATGATCTGGCCCCGTTGCGCCAGTTGGCAAACCGGGTTCTGGTGCTGGATGAGGCACGCATTGTCGAGGATATCCCGATGGCCGGATTTGCCAGCTGCGCGCGCCACCCCCTGTCGCGGGCCTATGCCGACACGCTGGTCCGGGACGCCCCGGCACTCTGATCTGAGGGACGTGGTGGGCTGAGATCTGCGGGGGGAAACAGACTGGGGATTTGCCTCGATGAGACCTGCCCCGAAACCCGCGCGCCTTTCTGGCATGAGGATGGATCTTCTCCCCATGGCACCGCCGGGGAAGGGCGCCTTTCGGCCAGATGTCAGCTTGGGCCAGCCCTGCTATGCTGATCCCGACCCAAGGGGCCAACACGCAAGCGATTCCCGCCCTTTTTCCGTCAATTGATAGGACCAAAGTCGATAGTGTATTGCCCGAAATCCCATAAGATCGCCGCATCATGTTGACCCCGGCCCGAAACATCCTGTCCCGCGCGTCCATTTCGGTGCGGTTCCTGTTTGCCGCCTGTATTGTGATGTCTTTTGCCGCCTATGTGCTGGGGACATGGGTGGTGCGCAAGATTGAAACCGGGGTGGTGCAAAATTACGGCTCGACTGCCGCGCTTTACATTGAAAGCCTGGTGTCCTCGCGGGCGTTGGAGCGTATCTTTCACCAAGAGGACGCAGCAGATCCCCATGGGGCGCTTCACACGGTCTTCACGGCCGGCAATCTGAGCGAGCGGGTGGTGACCTATAAGATCTGGGACCGCAGCGCCACGATTTTGGAAAGCAATAACAAAGCCCTGGAGGGGAGGAGCTTTGCACCGTCCGAAGAGCTTTTGGTCGCCCTGAACGGGGACGTGGCCGCAAGTTTCAGCCCGCTGGAGGTGCATGCAGAGACCGAACAGGCCATTGTCGGCCTGCCGCTGCTTGAGGTCTATGTGCCAATTCGTGACCCGGCCAGTGGCGAGGTGGTGCTGGTGGTCGAGTTCTATGAGCGGGCGGAGAGGCTCGTGGAGGATCTGCAGAAAGCCCGGCGCGACACATGGTATGTGGTGGCCGCGATTTTCTGTGCCAGCGGGCTTGCGCTTTACGGCATCGTGCTGTCGGCCAGTCGCCTGATCGAACGGCAGCGCGCCGATCTTGCCGCGCAGCTCGATGCGACAAGCGAGCTGCTTCGGCTCAATACCGAGCTCAGAGAGCGCATGGCGCTGGCGGCGCGGCGGTCCTCCTCTCAGGCCGATCGCATCATGCAGCGGATTGGTCTTGATCTGCATGACGGGGTGGCGCAGCACCTGTCGCTGCTGGCGCTCAGGCTGGAGGGGGCCGGGCTGGCGGACACGGCGGATGGCGAAACGGTGCGCCGCTCGCTGTCGAATGCCATGGCGGAGTTGCGGGCGATTTCGCGCGGGCTTGCGCTGCCGGATATCGAAAAGCTGACCCTGAGCGAGATTGCCGCGCGGGCCGTGCAGGATCACAACAACGCCTTTGCAGCCGAGGTCCGGTTGGTGGATGAGGTGAAAGAGGAGCTGCGCGCGGAGGATGCCACCAAACTTTGCCTCTACCGCGTCATTCAGGAACTGCTGGCCAATGCGGAAAAACACGCCAAGGCGCAGAATATCACCGTGCACCTGTCGCAAGGTCCGGCCGGGATCGAGGTCGAGGTGGCTGATGATGGGATCGGGTTTGACGTGGAGCAGGCAACCCGGCTGCGCGAAGATGGCGGGCAGGGGTTGATCGGGCTTGAAGACCGGCTGGCCCCGCTTGGCGGCGCGCTCACGGTTCAATCGCGGGTTGGGGCGGGAACCCGCGCCCGGTTCCATTTGCCGCTTGAAGGAAAAGAGGTAGGGAAGACAGATGACACTGCGCATTCTGGTCGCGGATGACCACCCGATTTTTCGCGACGGGCTGGTCACCAGCCTTGAGGAAACCGGCGAGTTTCAGGTGGTGGCGCTTGCCTCGACCGCGGATGAGGCGGTTGAACTGGCGCGACAGCACCGGCCGGATCTTGCCCTTGTGGATCTGTCCATGCCGGGGGGCGGGATGCAGGCCATTGCCCGCATTTCGGCCGATAACCTGTCTGGCAGGATTGTCATGCTGACCGTGTCGGAAGAGGGGGAACATGTCACCGAGGCGCTTCAGCTGGGGGCAAATGGCTATGTGCTCAAGGGGGTGTCCGCCCGCGAACTGCGGCAGATCCTCAAAAAGGTCGCAGAGGGAGAGACCCATGTCTCGCCCGCATTGGCGCAAAAGGTGCTGTCGCTGATGTCACAGGGGCAGGGCAGGCCGGAACCCTCTCCGCTGCGTGACCTGAGCGCGCGGGAAGAGGAAATCCTGCGGCTGGTGGCCCGCGGTCAGAGCAACCGCGAGGTGGCAGAGGCGCTTGGGCTTCAGGAAAAGACGGTCAAACATTACATGACGGCCATCATGGAAAAACTTCATGCCCGCAACCGGGTCGAAGCCGCGATCATCGCCCATGAGGCCTGGCGCAGCTGACTGGGGACCCGCCTGCCCCTCTGCCCCGCGCAGAACGCCGCGACAGGCTGGTTAGGGCAGGCTGGTCAGTGGGGGCTGGTCAGCTTTTTCGCGGGCCGAGAAGGTGGCGTTGAAGGCGATGCTGACCCGATCTTCGGCTGAGCTGTTGGGAAACACCCAATGCATCAGGTAGGAGGGGAACAGGATCATCTCACCCGGTTTTGGTTTCAGGCTTTTTTTCACCTTGAAAGCCTTGGCGTTCAGGATGCGCCAGTTCGGCAGGTCGCTGCGGGGATCCAGAAATTCGATCCGGCCACTATCTGGGTCATCCGCCTTTGGCTGGGCCACGTAGTAGACGCCGCTCCAATGGGCGCCCGGATGGGTGTGCGGGGCGTTGAACGCACCGGTGGGGTTGCGGTTCATCCAGGCAAACAGCTTCAGGTCAAGCTGGTCGGGATCCGTGCCGCCAATGCGGCGGGTCGCCTGTTTGACGGCCGTTTCCCACAAGACAGACAGCAACGAGATACAGGGGGCCTCTTCGTCAAACAGGTTGCCTTTTGAATGCCAGCCCCCCCGGTTCGACTTTGCGGATCCTTTGTTTTGCCGCTCCAGTGCCTGTCCGAAGGCCAGAAGCTCCGTGTTGAGGGCCTCATGCCCGTCGACCTGAAATGAAAAGAAGGGGCTGGAGAACAGTTTTTCGTATTTCTGCGCTTCGATCATTCGGGGGTTTCCGCGGTGTAAGAACAGGAGAGCGGGTGCGCAGCTTTGCTTTGATCGCGCGCACCCGGTTTGGAAGGGTCAGACTGTGCTGGCCGCGACGATCAATCAATCGTCGCTTTCGTCGCCGCCACCTTCGCCATCATCGCGGTCGTCACGATCATCGCGATCCGAGCTTTCATCATCCCGATCCCGTTCGTCATCATCCCGTTCATCGTCATCACGATCATCGTCACGCTCGTCATCGTCGCGTTCATCATGTTCGTCATCTTCATGATCATCGCGCTCGTCATCGTTCTCGTCATCATCATTTTCGTCGTCGTTTTCGTCGTCATCCTCATCGTCATTTTCGTCATCATCATGCTCGTCATCCTGCGAGACCTGAATTTCGGATGGGGTGATCAGCCCGTCGCCGTCCAGATCGCTGCGCTTCATGATCCCACGGGCCCCGCGGGCACCGAACGCGGCTTCCAGCTCTTCCATGGACAGGGCGCCGTCATTGTTCTGGTCGATCTCGCTGAAATTACGCGATTTTGCCCATCCGGGTGCGGCAACCATGGCGCAAAGGGATGTTGTCAGCAGCAGGTGTTTGAGTTTCATCTTGGATCTCCTTGGTCCAGTGCCGGTTTGGCATTTCAGCGCCGGTTTGGCTCAGTGTTTGGTTCAGTGCCGGTTTGGCGTCTGCCCCCATCATGGCATTGTGGGACAGGGGACGGAACGCACCTATGTCCGGCACTTTTTCAGACCAAGGTCGGGCGAGGTTGGGTGGGGGCCATGCCCCCGATACCGCTCAGGCCCCGCCATGACTTAGGCCCGGTCAACACTTAGGCCCCTTCAACACTTAGGGAAGACACCCGGCAAGGCTTTTGCCCATGTCGCGCAAAAGATCTCCATAGAGCGCGGGCCCCGGTGTCAGGCTGGTGCCCAGCGGATCAATCACCCGGACCTCAACGCCGGAGCTGTCAAACACGGTGGCAAACAGGCCCGGATCAAACTGCGGTTCCGCAAGTGCGCAGCGGATGCCGTTTTCGCGCACCGCCTCTTGCAGCGCGATCAGCCGGGCCGGGCTGGGCCGACTGGCATCACCCAGAGAAATTGCCCCCGCAGCGGCAAGGCCGAAATGGCTTTCAAAATACTGATAGGCGTCATGGAACACCACGAAAGGGGTGGACTGAACCGGGGCCAGCTGGGCGCGAAGCTCACCTTCCAGCGCGGTCAGCTCTGCGCGGGCCTGATCCGCGTTGCGTTGATAGGTGGCCGCGTGCTCGGGGTCGAGATGGGCCAGGGTTTCGGCAATCCGCGTTAGCCAGAGATCCGCATTTTCCGGGTCAAGCCAGGCATGTGGATCCGAGCCGCCGGGGCGGTGGTCATGCCCGTGATCGTCGTGATCATCATGGGCCTCCTCTTCATGATCATGGTCGTCATGCTCTTGCGCATCGTGGTCATGCCCGCCATGGTCCTCATGGTCCTCATGGTCCTCATGGTCCTCATGGTCCTCATGGTCCTCATGGTCCTCATGGTCCTCATGGTCCTCATGGTCCTCATGGTCCTCATGGTCCTCATGGTCCTCATGGTCCTCATGGTCCTCATGGTCCGTCTTTCCGTCAAAGACCGGCGTGTCGCGCAGGGCCAGACGCCGGGTGCCGGGCAGGGTCAGAAGCTCAAGCTGCACCGCCTGTGACGCTATGGTCTCCAGCGGTTTCTCCAGCCAGGGCACAAGGTCATGGCCCATCCAGACCACCAGATCCGCCTCTGCAAGACTGGCCGCCTCCGAGGGGCGCATCGCATAGCCATGCGGAGAGGCGCCGGGCGGCAGGATCAGCTCGGGCGTGCCCACCCCCTGCATCACCTGCGCCACCAGGGAATGCACCGGGGCGATATCGGCGGCCACTTTCGGAACCTCTGCCAAGGCGGGCAGGGCAAGCAGGACGGGGCTGGACAGAATTGAGGTGAACGCAAGAAGGGGGGAGAGTCGCATCGGGTTCCTGTTACTTTATAACATCTCTGCCCGCTTGCTATATGTAATACTATATCATATCAAGTGAAAAATCCGGCGCCCCAGAGCGCCCCTATTCGATGGATGTCCAATGACCCAATCCGTTGCAGACCCCCACAGCCGGGATGACATGGCCACGCTGGGCTTTGCCAAGCATGATCACCATTCCTGCATTCATACCGCCCTTGAGGCCGCTCAGGCCCATTGCGCCCGTGAAGGGTTGCAGCTGACGCCGGTGCGCAAACGGGTTCTGGAAATCCTGCTCGATCGCCATACCGCGCTGGGCGCCTATGAAATCCTCGATATGCTGCGCGCAGAGAAGCTCGGCTCGCAGCCCCCGGTGGCCTATCGCGCGCTGGATTTCCTTGTCACCCACGGGTTCGCCCATAAGATCGAGCGCCTGAACGCCTTTATCGCCTGTGCCCATCCCGACACCGAACATGCCCCCGTCTTTCTGATCTGCCGCGCCTGTCAGGCCGTGGCCGAAACCCATACCGACCTGACCGTGGGGCGGCTGGGGCAGGCGGCCGGGGCGGTGGGGTTTGCCATTGAACGCATGGTGGTTGAGGTCGAGGGGCTCTGCCCCAATTGTCAGGACGCGGCCGCATGACCCTGATCCAGACCGAAGCCCTGTCCGCGCGCCGGGGCGGAAAACCAATCCTGACCGGTGTGGATTTTTCGCTGAGCAAAGGCGAGATTGTCACCATTGTCGGCCCCAACGGGTCGGGCAAATCCACCCTGCTGAAACTGCTGATCGGGGCAGAACGCCCCAGCGCCGGCAAAGTCCTCCGGCAAAAGGGGCTGCGGATCGGCTATGTGCCGCAAAAGCTGCATATCGACCCGACCCTGCCGCTGACCGTCGCCCGGTTTCTCAACCTGCCACAGCCGGTTGACAGGGGGCAGGCGCAGGCGGCGCTGGAACGGGTGGGCGCGTCAGGGCTTGAACCGCGCCAGATGACCGATCTGTCCGGGGGCCAGTTTCAGCGTGTCCTGCTTGCCCGTGCGCTGCTGATGGAGCCAGACCTCCTGGTGCTGGATGAGGCCACACAGGGGCTGGATCAACCCGGTTCTGCGGCCTTTTACCAGCTGATTGAAGAGCTGCGTCAGGAGCTGGGCTGCGCGGTGCTGATGGTCAGCCATGAGCTGCATGTGGTGATGGCGACCTCGGACCGGGTGCTGTGCCTCAATGGGCATGTCTGCTGTCAGGGCGCGCCGGAACAGGTGGCGTCGGCCCCGGAATACCGTGCGCTGTTTGGATCCGGCACCCATGGGGCGCTGGCCCTTTACCGGCATGAACATAATCATAGTCATGACGGGCCCAGCCATGACGGGTGCAACCACGATCATGATCATGATCCTGCGCCCTCACACGCGCATGCGGATCAGACCAGTGAAGATCAGACCCGTGCAAATCAGACCCGTGCAGATCAGAAAGGTGCGGTATGAGTTTTCTGGATGCGTTCATGGTGCGCGCCGCCCTGGCCGGGCTGGGCGTGGCGCTGGCCGCTGCCCCCTTGGGGTGTTTTGTCGTGTGGCGACGAATGGCGTTTTTTGGCGATGCCACCGCCCATGCGGCGATCCTTGGCGTGGCATTGTCGCTCAGTTTCGAAGCGCCGGTTTTTGTCGGGGTGCTGATCGCCGCGCTGGGGATGGGCTATGCGGTCTCGACCCTGAGTGTGCGCGGACATGCGATGGATACGCTGCTGGGGGTGCTGTCCCATTCCGCCATCGCCTTTGGCCTTGTGGCGGTGTCCTTCCTGTCCGGTGTGCGGGTCGATTTGATGGCCTATCTGTTTGGCGATATTCTGGCGGTCAGCCGGATGGATCTTCTGGTGATCTGGGGCGGCGCGCTTGCGGTGCTTGGCCTGCTCTGGTGGCGCTGGTCTGCGCTTTTGATGGCAACGCTGAACCCGGATCTGGCGGCGGCCTCGGGGATTGATCCCCGGCGCGAACAGTTGGTCCTGACCCTGGCGCTGGCCCTTGTGGTGGCGGTGGCGATCAAGGTGGTTGGGGTCTTGCTGATCGGCGCCATGCTGGTGATCCCGGCGGCGGCAGCCCGTCCCTTTGCCGCCACGCCCGAGCGCATGGCGCTTGGGGCGGTGGGGCTGGGGGGGCTGTCTGCGCTAGCCGGATTGCAACTCTCGTTCTGGATCAACACCCCCACCGGGCCGACCATTGTCTGCGTGGCGGCGACCCTGTTTGCCCTGGTGGCGCTGGGCGATGCGCTGCGCGCGGTGATCCGGCACTGACAGGAAGTGCTTTAAACGGTCCGGGACCGATCCGGGTTGCGTGCCAGCCGCGAAAAAATCAGTTGTATGGGCATCCGATGACACCTTCCGGCTTTGCGCGGCAGGTGCAGGAAAAGTCATAGTTTTCGCCCGGAAAATAACGGGAAATTTTGGAAGATTGTTCGAATCATCCAGTTAAGGTTAATATTGGCCCTCAAGGGTGGGGGCCCTGAACCTGGATTTGACATGCGCAATTTGATTTCAAACCTCCTCCCCAAAGCGATCCCGATCCGTGCGGTCTTTGCCTCAGGGCGACGTCTGGGCAGCCCTTTCCTGTGCGCGGTACGGGGCATGTCCGTCTGGTTTCTTTTGCTGCTGACGGTCCTGCTCGGCACTGTCCCGGCACAGGCTGACAGGGATGGGTCGGGCTTTGCCAGCCTTGGCTACGGGCGCGTGTTTACCAATGATATTCTCGGGGATGGCGATGACCGCTGGCGCACCGGTGCCTATGTTCTGTCAAATCTGCGTGGCCCCAGGGGCACCCTGTCCCTGCCGGATCGGATTGGCGTGCTGTATGAGCTGCGCTTTGGGGTGCAGATGATCTCTCCGGCCAATCTGACTGAGGGTGGGGCGGGGGACCGGCCTTATGCGGGGGTGATTTCTGCGGGCCTGCACAGTTATTTCCAACGGGGCCGGGCCGAGCTGCGCGCCGGTCTGGATCTGGTCGCCACCGGCCCGTCGACAGGGGTGGGCAATTTCCACCAGTGGTTTCATGAGCGTTTCGACATGGTGCCCCCCTCGGACAGCGTGCAACAGGCGCAGATCGGCAACAGGATTTTCCCCACAGCCTCGTTTGAAATTGCCCGTCCGATGCGCTTCGGTGCGGCCACGCTGCGCCCGTTCCTGTCGGCACAGGCCGGGGTTGAAACCTATGCGCGGATTGGCGGAGATCTGTTGTTCGGCCCGGCCTATCGCAACCCGGTGCTGTTGCGGGATGTGACCACGGGGCAGCTTTATCCCGGTCTGCAACAGGCCTCTGACCCCGGTTGGTCCTTCCTGATCGGTGGTGATCTGGCCCATGTGTTTGACAGCGCGTTGTTGCCGCAGGACCGGGGGCTGGACCTGACGGACCTGCGCGCCCGTGCCCGCGCCGGGGTGCAGCGGCAGGGGCGGCGATGGGGGATGTTTTACGGCCTGACCTGGCTGGGACGCGAATTTGACAGCCAGCCCGAGGGGCAGCTGGTCGGCTCGGTCAGCCTGCGGATGGCCTTCTGAGGGCGGGAGCGAAAAGGCCCGCTGATCGCTGTTTCGACAGGCCCCTTTCTGTAGGCGCCAGCCCTGAACCTGCCTTGCGCCCTGTGTCCTTTTCGCAAGAGGACCTATCCAAAAGGTGTAGAAAGGTTAACAAGCCGCTTCACAGGCCGAATCACCTCTGCTAACGTGCCTGTAATAAAAAAAGAAAATGGCAGGTACAGGCATGAAGACGGGCTATCGTGGCACGTTTGTCATCTCTTGGGCGCAGACGGAAATTGACGGTTTGGCGAATGCTGCCAAATCCGTATTGGGTATGGGCGCCATCTGGCGCTGGACCGGCGCGCCGTTGCGGGTGGACGGACCACAGGATGTGCTGAGGCTGACCGAAGCCTCGGGCGAGGCGGATCTGCGCAGGCGGGCCGCAAAAATGGTGCATAAACTGGTGGGGGCCGCGCTGGTTCCGGGCCTCTCGATTGAGGCTGCACCGGTTGAGGATCCCCTGCTCAATATGGGGTTCAAGGTCACGGACGGGCACCAAAGTTTCACCATTACCCTGATCGAGATCGGACCCGGCAAGACGCCGCTTCTGATGTTTGTGGATGATGTGCCGCCGGCGGATACCGACCTTTGGGTGGTTGAGGCCCGTCTGGAACCCTGCACGGTGAACCGCCTGACCGATCAGCCCACCGGGGTGATCTGTTTCACCCCCGGCACACGCATTCGCACCCCCGAGGGTGAGGTCCCGGTCGAAGATCTGCGCGAAGGGGACCAGATCCAGACCCGTGACAATGGCGCGCAGACGCTTTTGTGGATCGGCCAGCGCCGGATTTCCGGGGCACGGCTGTTTGCGATGCCCGAGCTGCGACCGATCCGGGTGCGGGCCGGTGCCCTGTCCAGCGGACAACCGGATGAGGACCTGCTGGTCAGCCCGCAACACCAGCTTCTTTTGCGCGGGGACCGGGCCCGTGATCTGTTCAACAGTGACGAAGTGCTGGTGCGTGCGCAGGATCTGGTGGATGAACGCCGGGTGATCGTGGATGGATCCGTGCGGGAGGTGACCTATTATCACCTGCTTCTGGAGCGCCATCAGGTGGTCTGGGCCAACGGGGTTGCCGCGGAGAGTTTCCACCCTGCGGGCACGGCGCTTGAAACCGTGGAAGACGCGCAGCGTGCGCGCCTGTTCGAGATGTTCCCGGCGCTCGACCTGAACCCGATGAGCTATGGGGATTACGCCCGCCGCAGATTGACAAAGGCCGAGGCGGCGATCCTGCAGGGGGTGGCCTAGGGACTAGGAATGTGTTTCGGGAAAACTTTGGGGCAGGTCGGGGCAGGTGTCTGTCGCGAGAAGTTCCGGCCCGTGCATTTTCAGGTTGGGTCTCGGGGTCTCCCAGCCGCAGGATTGCAGGGGCTATGGTCAGGTAGGGATGGGTTATTTTGCCCGCGGGTCTGGTCTTCTGCGGGGTGCCTCCTGCATCGGTGCACCGCCTTGTCCCTTGACCTGTCCCTTGTGCTGTCCTCTGCGCAGCCGGGCCAGAAGGCCGTGTCTCGCAATCTGTCGTTCGTAATGGCGATATGAGGGCGAGCGCCGCAGGCAACGCTCCTCGCATCTGGCGCGTAGCAGGTAGATCAGGTTGACCCCCAGCAGCGACGCGCAATTGGAAAACCCGGTGGCCAGGTCGGTGGCCACAAAGGGGATGTCGATCAGCCACCAGGTGATGTTTTTGGAGATATATTGCGGGTGCCGGGACAGGTTGAAGGGAAACCCATAGGCCACGCCGCGATAGGTGAGGTTGGAAAAGCGCAACCCCATCCGCATTGTTCCCATCGTGTAGATGGCCATCAGGACAAGGATGGTTGTGCCCCAGATCCCATAGGCCACGGGGTAATCCCACAACCAGTTGCCCCAGGTGTAGCTGGGCGAGAAATAGTCGAAATAACTGCGTGAGAACAGTTGCCAGAACGGGGCATAGCACAGGATGCAGACCACCCAGCCCAGCATGGTGGTTTCGCTCCAGCGGATATGCGAATTCAGCACCCGCGCGGCAAAGACATATCCCACCACCACCAGGCTCAGATCCGCAAAGAAAAGAAACCGGTACAGAAACGCATAGATCGCGGGGAAATCGGTCAGGGTGGTCAGGTCGACACCGCGCAGATACTCCCAGTCATAAACGAGGTAGCAATACATCAGCGGGATGAAGAAGCCCTTGATGGTAAGGGCCAGAAGATGCCCGGTGATCTGGTCCCGGTCCGTATCCCCGCGGCCGAGGGTGAGCAGGAAGGCCCCGATATGCCAAAGCCCGTCCCGCGGGCGCAGCATCGCGAAATGGGCCAGCGTGACATTGGTGACAATGACCGCAAGGATCAGCCCCCCATGGTCAGACAGCGTGGCGAAAAACGGGGCATACCACTCCCCCCGGTAAAGCTCTACCGCCCAGTAGATCACCGCCAGCCCGCCAAGGCTCGCCGCCAGCCCCACCAGTTTGACCACATAGCTCTGCCAGCAGACCGGGTCAGTGAAGTTGCGCCTGTCAAAGCGCAACCCTGTGCCCGGGCTGTTATGGATCCTGAGAAACAGCAGCTCGTGCAGGGCGAGGCTGAGAAACAGCGCAAGGATGTAAAGATTGCAGCTGTCGCGCGCAGACAGGGCTGGCCTGTCAGGCAGGAGCGTGTCGGGTGTGAGAATGTCGGGCCAGAGGAAAAACAAAAGCGGAATGGCGGCAGCGGCGACCCAACCGGAAGAGGCCGGGATGGCATGGGCCGGGGGCTTTGCTGAGAGTGCGGATCGCGCCATAGGGGCTTTCGTAAAAAGGGGTTTTGTTATCTGAGCTGTAGCATATTTTGCGCTTGGGCAGAAAAGTTCTTCACGACGCCACAAAACAGGCCTCGACGCGGTTGGGCTTTCATCTGAGACTGGGAGCGGTCGAAACGCCGCAAGAGATCTCAATGCCGCGGAGGGCAGTAGGGGGGCAGAATAAAGTGGGCGGCGGAGCAAACATGTGTTTCAAGCCCATCCCGAAACACTTTAAAAGTGGAAAAAACGGGGCGAAAACCGGTGCCCGCCCGTTGACTCCCCCCTGAACCCCGCTATAAGCGCCCAGTTGGTCCCTTTTGGGGGCCGCATTCATTTGGTGTTGGTGGCCCTCGCAAGAGGATGCCTGTCACGCCCGAGAGCCCCGGGGTTTCAGTTCATGAAAAACCGGACCCGGTTCAAAGGCGAGAGGACAACGCCCTTCGAAACTATGAAGGAGAACAGCTGTGACGAAACGTACCGCTGCCAAGTATAAAATTGACCGCCGCATGGGCGAAAACATCTGGGGCCGTCCGAAATCCCCGGTGAACCGTCGTGAATATGGCCCCGGCCAGCACGGCCAGCGCCGCAAAGGCAAACTGTCGGACTTCGGTCTGCAGCTGCGCGCCAAGCAGAAGCTGAAAGGCTACTACGGCGACCTGACCGAGAAACAGTTCCGTCGCATCTACGGCGAAGCCGAGCGTGTGAAGGGCGACACCGGTGAAAACCTGATCGGTCTGCTGGAGCGCCGCCTGGACGCCGTTGTCTACCGCGCCAAGTTTGTGCCGACCGTCTTCGCTGCCCGTCAGTTCGTGAACCACGGCCACGTGACCGTGAACGGCAAAAAAGTGAACATCCCCTCCTACCGTGTGAAAGAGGGTGACGTGATCGAAGTGCGCGAGAAGTCGAAGCAACTGGCCATCGTGCTGGAAGCTGTGGCCCTGGCCGAGCGTGATGTTCCGGACTATGTCGAAGCTGACCACTCGAAAATGACTGCCACCTTCACCCGCACCCCCGGCCTGTCGGACGTGCCGTACCCGGTGGTGATGGAACCCAACCTGGTGGTTGAATTCTACGCGAAGAACTAAGGCGTTTCGCGGGTCACACTGCAAGGCGTATCGGGTTTCACGTTCGAGCTTCTGGCGAAGACAGAGGCGAGAGGCAGAGAAACCCGATCCCTCCGGACCCGGAAACGGCTGTCTTCGCCGAACCCCTAAGATTTCTGAAAGGGCTGCGCCATCGCGCGGCCCTTTTTTGTTGGCGTGGCCCCAGTTCAGGGGGCGCGACAGCTTGGGCGCGGCTTAATGCCTTCTCGAAACGCTTCAATGAGGCGGTGAGGTGTTAACCTCCGGGGGAGTTTTTTCAGCGATATCCCTGCGGATTCTTGCGGGTGAGAAAAGATGCCCTCAGGGTCAAAATCGTCTTTATATGCCTGAGTTTTCACAAGAAACCCGGCTCCGCCGCCCGTTTGATTGTTTGTTTCAAGGCGCGGATTTCTGCCGATGAGCCCCGCGGTCAAATTTTAACCTAAGTTTGCAGGTAGTTAATCAGGTAATCAAGAATTGATTACAGTTATGAGTAGAGTCATGTCAGATCCATACATCTCAGAGGTGAAGTATCTGGGCGCCGCTACCCTCGACTTTGTCGAGATTGCCGTGGAGTCGGGGACTGATGTGTCCGATCTGGTGGTGACGATTTACAACGCGGATGGAACTGTGCGGTCGACCAATTCGCTGGATGGTCTCAGTTACACCACTGTAAATGGCAAAGATGTTTATGTGGTCGAGAGCGGCTCCCCCTCGACCTTCAGTGGCCTGCACAAGTTTGGCGGGGTATCGCTGAGCGATAGCAGCACGCTCTACAATTTCATCTCTTTTTCTGACAATGCTTCAACCATCACGGCCACGGAAGGACCGGCAAGCGGGCAGACCTCAACCGATATCGGGGTGGCAGGGTCCGGGGCGTCCCTTGAAACCACCGATGGGGGGGCAACCTACGTCACGCAAACCAGCCCCAGCAAAGGGACCATTCCATGCCTGACCAAAGGTGTTCGTGTGCGCACCGACCGGGGGGATGTGAAGGTTGAGGATCTTGAGCCGGGAATGCGGGTTGCGACTGTGGACGGGGGCCATATCACCTTGCGCAAACTGCTAAGTCGCAAGGTTTGCGATCAAGAGATCAGGCGCGATATCAGGCTGGCCCCGGTGCGAATCAGGCAAGGCGTGCTGGGGAACAACCTGCCGTCCCGCGACCTGCTGGTGTCGCGGCAGCACCGCATGCTTGTCTCGTCGCCGATTGTAAAACGGATGTTTGGTGAGGAAAACGTTCTGGTCGCGGCAATCAGGCTGACCGACCTGCCGGGCATTTCGGTAGATGACAGCGTTATGGACGTGACCTATTACCACCTGCTGTTTGACCGGCATTGCATCATTTTCGCAGAAGATGCGCCAACGGAGAGCCTTTTTGTCGACCGCGATACCATGTCCTGCCTGCCCTCGGATGTGATCGCAGAGCTTTCGGCGCTGTTCCCGCATTTTCGGGCGACAACCTATGCCCCCAAACCAGCCCGCCATATTCCGGATGGAAAACGGCAGAAAAAGCTGATGCAGCGCCATGCGAAAAATGCCTGTTTGCCGCTACTTTCCTATAAGGCGCCCATGCCCGGTTCAGCGAAAGCGTCACCAGACCCCGCTGAAACAGCGTGATGTGGTGACGCTTTATCATCTGAATTATTAGACCGACGCAGATCCGCATCCCTCAAGGCATATGTTTTTGCTGCGCTACGTGCGCGAAAGCCTCACCTTGTCCCGGATCACACCCGTTAGCGCTTTCCCTCTTCCACCGCCCCGCGCCCGCCACTACAACCGCCCCCAGAAGGAGTATCGGTGATGGCGAAGATTGAACCGCAACCCGGGATCATGACAATCAAACCTTATGTGGGCGGTGCCGCGAAAGTGGCAGGCGTCCAGAATGTGGTGAAGCTCAGCTCAAACGAAAACCCGTTTGGCCCCAGCCCGGACGCGGTTGAAGCGTTCAAGCGCGCGGGCCATGACCTGCATCGTTACCCCAATACCGACCATGCGGCCCTGCGTAAGGCCATCGGAGATCTGCACGGGCTGGACCCCGAGCGTATCATCTGTGGTGTCGGCTCGGATGAGATCATCACCTTCCTCTGCCAGGCCTATGCCGGGCCGGGGGATGAGGTGATCCACACCGAACATGGTTTCTCGATGTATAAGATTTCCACCCTGGCCGCCGGGGCAACCCCGGTTGAGGTGCCGGAGCGCGAACGCATGGTGGATGTGGACGCAATCCTCGCAGGCGTGACCAAAAATACGCGACTTGTGTTCATTGCCAATCCCGGCAACCCGACCGGCACCATGGTGGGGATGGGCGAACTGGCCCGTCTGGCGGAAAAACTGCCGCCACAGGTGCTTTTGGTGCTGGATGGGGCCTATGCCGAATATGTCGAAGGGTTCGATGGCGGTGCGTCGCTGGTCAGTATGCGCTCAAACGTGTTCATGACCCGGACCTTTTCCAAGATGTATGGGCTTGGCGGTCTGCGCATCGGCTGGGGCTATGGCACGGCTGAGGTGATTGATGTGCTGAACCGTATCCGCGGGCCGTTCAACCTGTCGATGCCGCAACTCGCCGCCGCCGAGGCCGCCTTGCGCGACCGGGACCATGTGGCGAAATGCCTGTCGGAAAACACCCGGTTGCGCGGCTGGATGGCTGAGGCGCTGGCGGAAATCGGTGTGCCCTCCGACACGTCCTGCGCCAATTTCATCCTCGCGCGGTTTGCCTCGGAAGACGAAGCCAACGCGGTGGATGAGTATCTGCAATCCGAAGGGATCATCGTGCGCCGGGTGGCGGGCTATGGCCTGCCCAATTGCCTGCGGATCACCGTGGGGGACGAACCCTCCTGTCGTCGCATCGCCCATCTGGTGGGGCGGTTCAAAGGGGTGATCCCGGATCCGAAACAGGCTGACAAAGCAAACGCTGCGACGACGGAGGGGCAGGCATGAGCACTCCGGGCACACAAGTTTACAACCGCGTCGCCCTGATCGGGCTCGGCCTGATCGCCTCCTCCATGGCCCATGCCATGCGCCGCGCCGGTCTGGCGGCTGAGATTGTCGGCACCGCGCGCTCTGCTGAAACCCGCGATATCACCCGAGAGATCGGGTTTTGCGATCGGGTGGTGGACAGCGCCGCCGAGGCGGTGAAAGAGGCCGATCTGGTTGTGCTGGCCGTGCCGGTGGGGGCGATGGGCCGTGTGGCCGAAGAGATCGCGCCGCATCTGATGCAGGGCGCCACCGTGACCGATGTCGGGTCTGTGAAACAGGCCGTGATCGAGGCGGTCGGGCCGCACCTGCCCACGGGCATCCACTTCATCCCCGGCCACCCGCTGGCGGGCACCGAACATTCCGGCCCGCGCGCCGGATTTGCCGAGCTGTTTGACAACCGCTGGTGCATCCTTGTGCCCAACGGCTCTGATCCGGCGGCAGTGGCCCGGCTGCGGGCGCTTTGGGAAGGGATGGGGTCCAATGTGGAAGAAATGGAGCCCGACCATCACGACCTCGTGCTGGCGGTGACCAGCCACACCCCGCACCTGATCGCCTATACAATGGTCGGGGTGGCGGATGATTTGCGCCGGGTGACCGATAGCGAGGTGATCAAATACTCTGCCGCGGGGTTTCGTGATTTCACCCGGATCGCGGCCTCAGACCCGACCATGTGGCGGGACGTGTTCCTGACCAACAAGGACGCGACACTGGAAATCCTCGGCCGGTTCACCGAAGAGCTGTTTGCCCTGCAACGGGCCATTCGCACCGGGGATGGGGAACAGCTTTTTGACTATTTCACCCATACCCGTGCGATCCGTCGTGGTATTATCGAAGCCGGGCAGGATACGGACGCCCCGGATTTCGGTCGCGTTGGCCAGCACGAGGCCAAGCGGAAATGATCGGGCGGGGGCTCGGGGCGCTCTTGCTGGTGACCGCAATGTGCGGGCAGGCGGCTCTTGCCTACGCGCCCGAACGATCTGAGCGCCCCCTGTTGCGACCGGGCACCCCGGTTTCGGCACCCCCCGCAAAGCCGCAGTATAACGTGGTTGTGCGCTATCACGCGGATATCCGTCCGCGCCTGCGTCCTGGTACACCGATCCTGGGCACAGCGATCTTGGGCACAGCGATCCCCGCAACCGCTCCGGTCAGCACAGGCCAGCCGGCCGCGATCATGGCCTCTCCGACCAGCCCCTATGCGGTTGCCCGCTCTTCCCGCCCGCAGCTGCGCCCCCGCAGCCTTGTGGGGCAGGCACGGGTCGCCACGCCGCAGAAAACACCGGTAGCCGTCCCGCAATCTACCGGGACATTCGGGGCGATTTGCGGCTCTCGCCGGATCCGGGGAGAGAAAGTTTCCACCATTTCCGGCACCCTGCCGGGCTGCGGGCTGCGCGGGGGCGTGAAGGTCAGCGAAGTGTCCGGTATCCGCCTGTCCACCCCTGCGGTGATGGATTGCGATACCGCCAAGGCGCTGGACAGCTGGGTGCGCAAAGGGGTGGTGCCCGCAGTGGGGCGCCTGGGCGGCGGCCCGGCAGAACTTAAGGTCATCGCCCATTATGCCTGCCGCACCCGCAACAACAAACCGGGGGGGAAAGTGTCGGAACATGGCAAGGGCAAGGCGGTGGACATTGCGGGCCTGACCTTGAAAAACGGTGCCCGGATTTCGGTCCTGAAAGGGTGGAAAGACCCGGTGCAGGGCAAGGTGCTGCGCGCCATGCACGCCTCGGCCTGCGGCCCGTTTGGCACGGTGCTGGGCCCGGATGCGGATCGCTATCACAAGGATCACCTGCATCTGGACACGGCGCGCCATCGGGGCGGATCTTATTGCCGCTGAGGCGGAATGTCTCTTGCCAACAAGGGGCCGCTCTGGCCCCGTTTTCTAGTTTTCTAGTTTTCTAGTTTTCTAGTTTTCTAGTTTTCTCCCGCAGATCCCGGTCTCAGATCTCCATCCAGATTGTGACGGGGCCGTCATTCACCAGCGACACTTTCATATCTGCGCCAAACTGCCCCTGTGCGACCTCCATGCCCAGGGCGCGTAGCTGATCGGCGAAATATTCATACAGGCGGTTGCCTTCCTCCGGTTTGGCGGCTGTGGAAAACCCCGGTCGGTTTCCGCGCGACGTGTCAGCGGCCAGGGTGAACTGGCTGACCACAAGTGCGGCGCCGCCAATATCGCGGACCGACCTGTTCATCTTGTCGTTTTCGTCCTTGAAAATCCGTAGCTTGGAAATCTTGGCCGCAAGTTGATCCGCGTTGGCGTCGCTGTCGCCTTCCATCGCGCAGATAAGGATCAACAGCCCGGGGCCGATTTCGCCGATCACGTCGCCATCCACCCGGACGGCAGCTTCTGAGACACGTTGGATAAGAGCGCGCATGGGGGTCCTCTCTGCGGGTTTGGTTTTCTGGGTTGCTTTAACGGTCAGCCCCGTGCCTGTCCATTGCCGTGCCTGTCTATCACAGAGACCGGCTCGCCCAAATCTTCCAGACCCGGCTCAGCCGTGCCAGCGCACCCATTCGTCCAAAGGCGCGCGGGTGGTGCGGAACTGGTTCACCGGGGCCTGCGGGTCAGGGCGGCCAAAAGCGATGCCGCACAGGATCACCCGCTCCTCGCTGATGCCAAACCAGTCACGCAGAAAAGGGGCAAATGCGGCGACGGCGGCCTGCGGAATGCTGCCCAGCCCCAGCGATTGTGCCGCCAGCGCAAAACCGGTGACAAACCCGCCGCAATCAAGATAGGCATATGGGCCAAGTTCGCGCGGGGCCGAGATCAGGGCCATGTGCGGCGCGCCGAAAAACCGGAAGTTTTCCAGCATCTGCTGCCCCGAGGCCACCCGTTCCCCGCGCGCGATCCCGACGCTTTCATAAAGCTGGAGGCCACAGGCACGGCGCCGGTCCTGATGCGCGCCACTATAGGCGGAAGGCCAGTCGAGATCCGGGGCGTGGCTGTTGTGCAAGGCATGGTCGTAAAGGGCTGTACGCAGGCGATGGGTTTCCTCCGCGCGGGTGATCTCCACCTGCCAGGGCTGGGCGTTGCACCAGCTTGGCACTTTCTGGGCGGCGGTCAGGATCTGGGTAATCTCGCGGTCGGACAATGGGTCCGGCAGGAAGGCGCGGCAGGAATGGCGGGTGCTGAGCAGGGCGTTGAACGCGTCGTAATCCATCTGGGCCTCATTGATTGATGGCGATCAGGTAGCCGATCCCTGCGGCGAGGATCAGCCCGAACAGAACCGCAACCGTGATCTTGACCGCAGACCACGGACGTTCGCCCTGCACCCGGCTGGTCTGACCATTGACCACAAAGCGATAGGTCTTGCCGCGATATTTATAGGCCGCCAGCCAGACCGGGAGCAGGATGTGCTTGAACCGCACATCGGACACATCGGTGTCGAGGGATGTCACCCGCTGCCGGTCCCCGCCAATGTCAAATTTCACATCGCGCAGGATCACCCGGTCCATATGCGCGCGCGCCTCGGCAAACCCCTCAGCCAGTTCTACCGTGTATCCTTCGGCCTGAAACCCGGCGAGGTAATCCGGGCTGTAGGGGGTCAGACGGGACAGATCCCAAGGCGCCAGCGCATCGGTATAGCGTTTCGGCAACCCCCGTGAGGCCAGCACCAGCACATCGTCGAAAAACCGTGCAACCCGGCCGGACCGCGACGACCAGCGGGTTTTGCGCTCACGCCGTGTCTGGCGTTTTCCATCCACCATCACCACGCGGTCGACATAATAATCGTCACCGCGCTGCCCCAGATACCGCGTGTCGGTCTGGGCGTCATATGTCCAGTAGGGCACATAAATCCCGTTCAGTTTCCGCCCCTTGCGGGCATAGTCCTGAAGGCCGTTTGGCGCAAACCACAGCCTGCCGAGCCAGCGGGTCATGGCGTCGCGTGCGGCGGTTTCGCCAAGGGCAAAAGGCACCACCCCCCTGGGTTTGATCTGCCGGTAGGTGCCGCTGTCGGCCACCACCGGGGTGGCGCAGAACGGGCATTCGGCGGCATGGCGATTGGGGTCGAACTCGAAGATCGCGGCGCAGTTGGGGCAGGTCGTGGCGCGGGCTTCGACACTGTCCGCCTCGGGCAGGGCATGGGTGAGGGCGGCGCGGTAATCCAGCTCGACAATCGCTTTCACCCCCGGCTCGCGGGTCTGGGTCAAGGGGGCATGAAACCCGCAGTGATCGCAGCTCAGATCCTCCGTTTCGGGATCAAACCGCAGATCCGCCCCGCATTGGTCGCAGGGGAAACGGTGTTCGGCCTCTTGCGGCGCGGCGGCAGGGGATGGGGGCGCTGCCGGGGGCCTTTGGGGAGGGGTGGACATGGGTTTTATGCCTTCGGCGAGGATATTTTAAGCGTTTCGAGATGAACTTGAGACACAAGCTGATTTCGAAACGCCCGCAACATCAGTAGGTTTCGAGCGTTTCGCCTCATTATTGTGATTGTGTCTCAATAAAAAGTCGAAACGCTTTAAGACAAGAAAAAAGGGGCGGCGGTCCCGTCCGCCCCGATCAGATCAGGTGTCGATCATGCGCCGGGCGGCGGCGGCGGGGCTACGGTGAAGAGCTGGGCCAGTTCCGGCACGTCTTCGGCGAAAAGCCAGCCATCCTGCCCCGGTGTCCAGACATGGGTCTGGCGCGAGAGGCTTCCTTCGGCGGCCATCCGACCCAGTTTTGCCTTGGAAAACGGGCCGGTGGTTTTGCCGTTTTCAGCCAGGTGCCAGAGTTTTTCGACCGGAGGCGGGGGTGGGGGCATGGTGCGGGTGGCCGAGACAGTCCGAGGGAGGGGCGCGCCCCATGGTCCGGCCTGCTGGCTGTTCTGCGCTGCGGTCTGTGCACGATCCCCATTTTGCGCCATACCCTGGGCCATTGCCATGCCCATGCCGACGCCCATGCCCGCCCCCATCGAGCTGGCCATGGCGCTGTTTTCCGCCCCCATGGCTTCGGCTGCGTTGAATTTCATGTAATTGTCGAGATTGCCCGCAATCCCCATCGACGTGCGCTTGTCCAGCACCGCTTCCACCGCGGGCGGCAGCGAGATGTTTTCGATGTAGAATTCGGGGATGGAGAGGCCGTATTCCCCCACGATGGCAGTGATTTCACGCGCCACGATCTGGCCCAGATCATGGGTGTTGGCCGCCATATCCAGCACCGGGATGCCGGCGCTGGCGATCACGCGCGAAAAGGCCTGCACGATGATATTGCGGATCTGGAAGGAGATCTCGTCCATGGTGAACTCGCCATCGGTTCCGACGATTTCCACAAGGAACCGTGCCGGATCCGTGACGCGTACCGCATAGGTGCCAAAGGCGCGAATGCGGGTGGGGCCAAACTCGGGATCGCGGATCATGATCGGGTTCTTGGTGCCCCATTTCAGGTCAGCAAAGCGCGTCGTGTTGACGAAATAGATCTCGGATTTGAAGGGGGATTTGAACCCGTGATCCCAGTGGTTCAGCGTGGTCAGCACCGGCATGTTGTTGGTTTCCAACATGTAAAGCCCGGGGGTGAACACATCGGCCAGCTGGCCTTCGTGGATGAACACCGCCGACTGCCCCTCGCGCACGGTCAGCTTGGCGCCATATTTGATCTCATGCCCTTCGCGTTCAAACCGCCAGACCATCGTGTCGCGCGTGTCATCCACCCAATGGATCACGTCGATGAATTCGCCGGTCAGAAAATCAAAAATACCCATGATGTCCTCCTTCGGAGTGTTGGGGGGAATGTGGTGGGATATGGGGCCGTGCAGGGGATAGCATGTCTGCTCAGACCTCGTCATCTGTTGGGGATGTGTGGGGTGTTTGATCCGGGCGCGCGCTGCGATGTGTGGGGGCCACCAGCTCGCGGGCAATCTCGGTCACAATCGGGCGGGCCTCATCTGCGCTCATGCCGGGGTGCAGCCGCGCGTCATAAAGGATCCGCAACAGCATCTCGTCATGGGTGGTGAGGCGGCCAAACTCCTCATCATCATTGAAAATCGACGGGCGGGCCTGCGGGCTGTCATTGCCGATGCCCAGCCCCTGCGCAATCTCTTCATGCAGGCAGGCGCCCATCATGCGCGGCGGGATTTCGGTGCGGATCACTACATCGGCCTTGGTCAGGGTGGCCGTGCCCTGTGGCGCGCGGGCCAGAACATGGCAATAATTGCGGCGGTCAAGGCTGATCAGCGCCCGGATGGCGGCGGCAGAAAGCGTGCCATCCCCCCGCGACAGGCGGGCCTCCAGCGCGCGGCGTTCACGTTCATCAACGATGAAGATGCGCATATTGGCGCGGGGATGGTCCGGTTTCAGAACCGAGATCGACAGGCCGGTGATCCGCGCCAGCCGCGTGGCATAGCGGCGCGTGATCGCGGTGACTTGCGTCCGGGTGTCGGGATCCACCGACGCGCCGAAAGACAGCGACAGGCGCACCGGCCCGTCCCATCGGTTGAGGAATTGCGCAGGCGACTGGCCGGATTGGCCGGCCCGGCCGGGCAGGGCATATTCACTGGAAAAGGCCAGGCGCATGAAGTTGCGCGCAAGCATCTCATCGGTAAAAGGCGTGTCGACGCCGCCGCCATCACCGCGCAAAAGGCCCTGCACCAGCAGCCCGCGCTGAACCCGTTCGTAATAACCCGCCAGTTCGACGCTTTCGGCCGAGGGGGTGTAGATTGCGGGGGCGGGGCGGGGCTGCGGCACGGGCGAGGTCCGGACCCCGCCCTGAAACGCCAGGCACCCGGACAACAACAGGCTGCTGGCAAGGAGCACCCCTTGCCATCCGGCCCGTCCGACCACGCGAGAAAAGGTCGCGCGCCGCGTCATCTTACCCTGCTTTGGCGGGGGCGCTGGCCCGCGCGGCTGCCAGGGTTGCCTTCAGCTCCGCTTCCATCTTGATCAGCTCTTCCTCGGCCTCGGCGCGTTTGGCCTTGCCTTCATCGGCAATGCGCAGGCTGTCTTCGATCGTGCCGATCAGATCGGCATTTGCCGCCTTGATCGCCTCGATGTCGAACACGCCGCGTTCCATCTGTTCACGCACCAGTTCATTGGCTTCGCGCAGGTTGGAGGCGTTGGCTTTGAGCAGTTCATTGGTCAGATCGGTGGCGTCCTTGACGGCGGCTGCCGCCTCGGTCGAGCGCTGGATGGTCACCGCCTGCGCCAGCTGGGTTTCCCACAGCGGCACGGTGTTCACCAGGGTCGAGTTGATCTTTGTCACCAGCGACTTGTCGTTTTCCTGCACCAGACGGATTGACGGCAGCGATTGCATCGTCACCTGACGGGTGAGTTTCAGGTCATGCACCCGGCGTTCCAGATCATCACGCGCCGCCCGCAGGTCGCGCAACTCCTGCGCTTTCAGCACACCCTGTTCCTCGGTGGCATCCGCCAGTTCCGCCTCTTTCGCCGGGATCACATCGGCATCCAGCTGGTCAATCTTCGCTTCCCCCGCCGCGATGTAAAGCGCCAGCTCGTCGTAAAACTCCAGCGTCTTTTCATAAAGCTTGTCGAGCGATTTGATGTCCTTGAGCAGCGTGTGCTCATGGGTCAGCAGATTGTCGGTGATCTTGTCGATCTGGCCCTGTACATCTTCAAAACGCGCCAGGAATTTCGCTGCAGGCGCGGCCCGGCCAAGCAGCTTTTCCCACCAGGATTGCTTGCGCCGCATATCCAGTTCCGAGACCGAAAACCCGCGAATGGTGGTGACCATGTCGCGCAGCCCGTCCCCCGCAGGCCCCAGATCCTTGTTGCGCACCCCTTGCAGCATGTCCTGGCTGATCACCTGCAATTCCGCCTGCGCGGCAGAGCCAAACTCGATGATCGACTGGCTGTCGCCCATGTCGATTTCATCCATGCGCTTCTCGATCTCGGCGCGGTTTTCCCCCTTGGCCTCAGACAGCGGCACAAGGGCACCGGCCGGTTCGGGCAGGGTCACGGCGGTGACGTCCTGCAATTCCTTCAGCTGGGTTTCGGTAGGCAATGTCGACATGACCAGTTCCTCTTTAATTTCTGTCTATCAATCTTTGTCCATCCGCACGCCTTCACGTGCGAGACGGTCGCGAAGCACCTCGATCTCGACCTCGAGATCGGTGCGGTTGTCACTTAAAAGCGCCTGGGTCTTGGCGGCGAAATTCTGTTCCAGATCATCCAGCAGCGCCTCATAGTCACGGCGCGCGGTGGCATCGTGACTGCGGGTGTAAAGCTCGGTGAATTTCACCGTCGCGTCACGCGCCCCGCGCAGATAGACCGACAGGAACTTGCGGGCGGCGGTCAGGTCGCGCGGGTCGTCCTCGACCACCCGGAACATGTCGCGCGCGGTCAGCTGAAAGGTCTCGACCCGGGCCGTCAGATGGCGATCACGCAGCGCATCAACCGCGCGGCTCATGGCGCCCAGCTGCGCTTCGGCCTCTTCCACCACCCGGGCCACCCGGTCGGTCTGGAAGGTGTCCACCCCTTCGGTGGTCTTGTTTTTCAACGGATCCAAGCCAAAGGAAAACAGGTGCAACCCAGCCCCCAGAATGGCGTAAAGCGCCGCCTCGATCATGCTGCCCTGCACCAGCCCCGCCGCCGCAAGGCCCGCACCGGTCAGGATCGCGGCAAAGATCTTGCGCGGAAAGGCCGGGCGGCGCGCCACCTTGCGCGCGTCATAGGCCTCATGTGCGGCCACCCCTTCGCGGGTTAGCCAGGCCGCCGCCAGCAAAAGCCCGGCGCCGACCAGCGACAGCGCCATCGGCGCGGGGTCGCGGAAAAAGGCCAGCCCCACCAGCGGAAGGGGCGCCAGGAACAGCAGGTTTACCCGCGCGCCGGCCCGTGCGGGCTGGGTCCCTTCAAACGGAGAGCGCTGCCGGCGTGGCGCGGTCTGCCCGTCGCTTTCAGGGCGTTTGGATCCGTTCGGACTGTAGCTGCCCCCGTATCGTTGCGCCATCACGCCCCCCCTGTCAGCGAGACATAGAGGATCAGCGCCACCAATGCGAAATAGGCGGTTTTCTGTAAGCCATTGCCACTCATGCCTTCCCTCCTGTCACTTGCATTTCAATATAGGCGCGGATCCGCTGCATTACCACGGTGTCGCCGGGTTTGGGCAAGCTGCCGCTTGGGGCATCCGTGATCGCACCCGGGCGGTGCAGCGGATGCCGGAAACCTGCGGTGCCTCTCCCTCCCTAATTGCCCGCATGTTCCGGTCGGGAACAAGGGGGAAAACCGGGGCGCCGTGCTCAGGATCGAGCTCAGGTTTGTGCTCAGGAATGTGCTCAGGTTGAGGGGCGGGTTTGTGGGTGACGCAGGGTCAGATTCTGAGGAGCCGATAAAGCCTTACCGAAACCCGCCTTCGCGCCCGGCCTTCCCGCGTCATTCCGGAGCAAAAAAGTTTAAACTTCGCGGATCTGCGCCGTGGAAAGTTTAAACTTCGGCCTTCCGGGATGGGCAAAAGATTAAACTTTGCGGATCATCTCCCACTTCGCCAACGACCGCCGCATCACGCGTTTCCAGACCGGTGGAAACAGCGCAAGTGTCGCCATTGTCGGCAGGGGTTAGGGCAGCATCGGTGCCCGGGTCGCATCCGGCAGGCGCAGCGCAGGGTAGGGGCGCATCGGATGGGCGTGGTGATCGGAATGACGTGGCGCATTCATCATCAGATGCGAGGTGAACCAATGAGGAGAGTTCCAACTGTGATGGTCCCCCACAGGTTCATAGCCGCCATTTTCTACACGGGCCCGCATCAACCCGTAATGCTGCACGTAATCCGACAGGAGTAGCTGAATTTGTGCGTAAAAACAAAGGAATAGGTAGGCGACCATGCCTTTTGCCCCAAAGCTTGTCCCGACCAGAACAAGCATGATTGCCGCCCCGACCAGATAGCCCGCATAGGGGTTAACCCGCCATTTTCCGGCCTGTCTGGCGCGGGCGATATCGGCTTTTTCCATCGCATATCCCGCGGTGAAAGACCCGATCCAGGCGCGTGGTGCAAAGGCATAGAAGCTTTCCCCCTCACGGGCGGAATTTGGATCATCTTCTGTGGCGACAAACCGGTGGTGCACCTTGTTATGGGCTGAGGTGTGATGACCAAAAAGGAGAGAGATGTAGACGAGTTTTCCGAGGGTAAACAGGCGCTTATCTGATCTATGGATCAGCTCATGCGCGTTGGAATTGGACACTTGTCCAAAGAAAAGTCCCGCCGCAAGCGCCAGGGCAATGCCGGGAAAGATCCCGATCCCGGTGCCGCCGGACAGGGCGAAAACCACCAGCAGCAGCAGGATGAAATGCGCGGTTGCAAGCAGGATCGAAAGCTGGTTTGCGGCGGTGAAATCCGCCTCCGGGTCGGCGGTTCCGGCCAGTTTGCTGATCCACTCATCCAAGGCAAAAGACAATAAAGTCATATAGATAAGGGCTGAGAGCGCGAACCACCCGCCAAGGAAAACCCCCAAGAGCAACAGCGCCACCGGCGCCAGCGCCGCCATGGCAAAATAACGTAGCTTGTAACCCATCATCATGTCCTCGGACTATGTGCGTTCGACCCACCCAGTGAGATAATCGGGGGGACTAATCGGGGGGACTATCGGGAAATTTCACGGCCGAGGCAATCCATCCCACGAGCTTAAGACGCAAACCGACTTGCGGCGATCGGTGCGCAATCCGTTATGTCTATGTCGTTTTTGACATGTGTCCACTGAACCGTGCAGGGTAGGATTGCCCGGAACGGTTTTAGGAGTGGGCAATGGCCTTGGATGAGAAAAAAGGGATCTGGAAGAATGCGCGCGGCAAGGGGCGCAAGATGCCCAAGGGGCGCCAGATCGACCCGGTCGCATGGGAAGAAATTCAGGAATTACTTGGGGATAGGCCGCGTCGCCGCGACCTGTTGATCGAGTTTCTGCACCTCATCCAGGATCAATATGGCCATCTTTCCGCCGCTCATATCCGCGCGCTTGCGCAGGAGATTGGCACCGGTCAGGCCGAGATTTACGAAGTGGCCAGCTTCTATGCCCATTTCGATGTCGTGAAAGAAGGCGAGACCCCTCCGCCCGCGCTGACCATCCGCGTCTGTGATTCACTGGCCTGTGAACTGGCCGGGGCCGAACAGTTGCAAAAGGCGCTTGAGGATGGCCTGAAGGCTGAGGACGTGCGGGTTCTGCGCGCGCCCTGCATGGGGCGTTGCGACACCGCTCCGGTTCTGGAACTGGGCCACAACCATATTGATCACGCGACACCGGAAAAGGTGCTGGCGGCGATTGAATCCGGGGATATCCACGCTCATATCCCGAATTATCAAACACTTAGCGCCTATCAGGCCGAAGGTGGATATGCCGAGCTTGCCAAGCTGCGCACTGGCGGTGACTGGAAAGACGTGCAGGACAAGGTGCTGTCTGCCGGGCTGCGCGGCCTTGGTGGGGCGGGTTTCCCGTCCGGCACCAAATGGGGTTTTGTGCGCGCCAATGAAGGGCCGCGCTATCTTGCTGTCAACGGCGATGAGGGGGAACCCGGCACCTTCAAGGATCGGTACTATCTCGAACGTACCCCGCATCTGATGCTTGAGGGGATGCTGATCGCCGCATGGGCGGTCGAGGCTGAGACCTGTTTCATCTATATGCGCGACGAATATCCGGCGGTGCTGAAAATTATCGCAAATGAAATCAAGGCGTTGGAAGATGCCGGGCTGGTTGAGCCCGGTTATATCGAGCTGCGCCGCGGGGCAGGGGCCTATATCTGCGGCGAAGAAAGCGCGATGATCGAATCGATTGAAGGCAAACGCGGCGAGCCGCGCCACCGTCCGCCTTTTGTGGCGCAGGTGGGGATCTTCAACCGTCCGACCCTTGTGCATAACGTCGAAACCCTGCTTTGGGTTGCCCGCATCCTGCGCGAAGGGCCAGAGATCCTGACATCGGTGGAAAAGAACGGCCGCAAAGGATTGCGGTCCTACTCCGTGTCCGGTCGGGTCAAGGCCCCGGGTGTGCATCTTCTGCCGGCAGGCTCCACCATCACTGATATCATCGAGGCTGCCGGTGGCATGCTTGATGGGCATAGTTTCAAGGCGTATCAGCCAGGCGGCCCGTCCTCTGGTCTGCTGCCTGCGTCGATGGCGGATATCCCGCTCGATTTTGATATGCTGCAGCCGCATGGCAGTTTTATCGGGTCTGCGGCCGTGGTGGTTCTGTCTGATCAGGACAGCGCCCGGGATGCCGCGCTCAACATGCTGCGCTTTTTCGAGGATGAAAGCTGCGGTCAATGCACCCCCTGTCGTGTGGGGTGCGAAAAAGCCGTGAAGCTGATGCAGGCGGAGAAATGGGATCAGGCCCTGCTGGAAGAGCTGAGCGCGACCATGGTGGATGCCTCCATCTGTGGTCTGGGTCAGGCCGCACCGAACCCGATCCGTCTGACGATGAAGCATTTCCCGGACGAGGTCTGATCCCACGGGCCCAATGCAGTCAAACGCCATTGAAGGGGTGCCGTGTCCGGCGCCCCTTTTTTCTTGTTCCAAACATTCCGGGGGGCAAACCTTCGGACTGGTGGGCAAAGCCCGCATCTTTCCCTCACGTCCCACTTGACCCACACCCGTCGGTTGCGCATCGCTGGTGCCATGACACTTGCACCGCTTTATCTTGGCCTGGCCATCGCGCTGGCCTATCTGCCCTACACCAATGGCGCGACGAGTTGGCGCCGTTCGATCCACAAGACACTGCCGCTGTTGCTGTTTGCCCTGGCCGGGTTTCTGACCGGGGTGCCAGCCTTTCTGGTGGCGGGGTTGTTCCTGTCCGCGCTGGGGGATTTCGGCCTGTCGCGTGACGGGGATAGCGCCTTCCTTTACGGGCTGTCCGCGTTTGCACTGGCCCATGTGCTTTACATCCTGCATTTCCTCGCGCTGGCCAATGCCCCTTTGTGGGAGGTTTTCTCGGTGGCCCCCATTCCCGCCATCGCTCTCATCGCTCTGGTCCTCTCGACCGAGCTGTGGCTGACCCCGCATACCGGCCCGCTGACCTGGCCTGTGCGCCTTTATGTCTTGGTGATCGGTGTCATGGGCCTGTCGGTGCTGCTGGTGCCGCTTGGGGCCAGCACCCTGGGGGCTGCGTTTTTTATCCTGTCGGATCTGATCCTGGCAGTGGAACTGTTTCGCATGACCGACACAGATCCCCGTCGCAGGCTGGCCGGTATCCTGATCTGGGGGTTCTATATTGCCGGGCAGGCTTTGATCCTCATGGGCGGGCTGCCCGCATAAAACCCTGCCGCGCTTTGAAACTCGCGGTGCGGGTTCAGCCCAGCTTCAGTGCGGCCCGGTTCAGCGCGAGACGCCGAACGCCTGCAGGGTCAGGGGGATGGCCTTGAACTCTCTTGTGCCGCGGCGTGAGCCCCATTGCAGCGGCTTTGTTGCCAGATCGACCCAACGATGACGACGAGCCCATTTGGCGGCCATGTCCCAGATCCCGGCCTGATCGCCGTCACGATAGGCGGCCAGGCCAGCGTCGATTTCCGGCAGGTTTTTTTGGGTGAAGGCAAAGCAGCTATGGGTCCAGATGATCAGGTCCTGCATATGCCCCTTGGGTGTGTTGCGCCGGGGCGAGAACCGTTCAAAATCCAGCAGCGTCAGCCGGTGCCCATCCCAGCACATATCCTTGATGGCCGGCCGGCCATGCGACAATCCCTTGCCATGCAGCAGGGCAAGTTCGCGCCCGGCAGCTTTCATTGCGCGGGTGCGGTCCTCCAATGTGCTTTTTTGGTGGCGCAGCAACCCTGACAGGGCCGGACCGCTGTCTCTCATCACCAGAAAATCCCCGCCCTCTGCAATCACGTCCGGCACGGAAATCCCCGCGTCCCGCAAGGCCCGAAGCCCCATCAGATCCGCTTTGAAAGCCGCCGCCGGGTCACCCTTTTGCAGGCGCCATTTCAGCGACAGGGTCTCGCATTTCTTGGCCCAGAATACCTCATCTCCGCGCTGCAACCGCTGCACACGGGCGTTCTCATCCGCAAGAAAGGCGTCCAGATCTTCGTTCAGAAGGGGATTGGAGAAAGGGTGCACATGGGTTTTCATGCGCCTCGTGTAGCAATTCTCTGACGAAAAGCAAATCACCCCGAACCGCGCCGCGCCATACCCCTTTCAAATCGGTGCATTCTGGCTTAGGTGAGGGAAAGCAAGCGGAGGCAGTCATGGCGTTTTTCTCAAAGCTCAAGGATCGGTTGTTCAAATCCTCGTCCAAACTGGAACAGGGGTTGGAAGCCATTGTTGATGAGGGCGGCGAGGAAGATGTGGTTGCGGATGTTGCCGCAGAACTGCCGGTTCAAACAGACGCCACCCCAGACCCCGCCCCCGAACCAGATCAGCTCCCCCCGGACCAGCAAACCCCGGAAGCAACGCCGGACCCGGTGGTTGACGCGGAACCGGACCCCGCCGGGACCGCCTCGACAGCCCAGCCGGTGAGTGAAGCGAAGCCCGCCAACGAACCCGTCAATAAACCCGGCCTCATCGGTCGGATGCTGGGCCGCTCTTCCTCTGCCGCGGGCACCGTCACCCGCCGCATGGTGGATGATGACATGCTGGAAGAGCTCGAAGACCTGATGATCACCTCCGATATGGGCGTCGACACCGCCATGCGTGTAACCGCCAATATTTCCGCCTCTCATTTTGGCAAGAAACTGTCGGTGGACGAGATCAAATCCGTGCTGGCTGGTGAAGTCGCCCGGATCATGGATCCGGTCGCCGTGCCGCTGCCGATTTACCCCAAGCGCCCGCAGGTGGTGCTGGTGGTGGGGGTGAATGGCGCCGGCAAAACCACCACGATTGGCAAACTTGCCAGCCAGTTTACCGCAGCCGGCAAAAAGGTGGTGATTGCCGCAGGTGACACGTTCCGCGCAGCCGCGGTCGAACAGCTCCAGGTCTGGGGCGATCGCGCTGGCGTTCCCGTGCTGACCGCGCCCGAAGGCTCCGATCCCGCCTCCTTGGCATTTGACGCGATGACCAAAGCCGAAGCCGACGGCGCCGACCTTCTGATGATCGACACGGCGGGGCGTCTGCAAAACCGCACTGACCTGATGGAGGAACTGGCCAAGATCGTGCGGGTGATCAAGAAAAAAGACGACACCGCACCGCATAACACCCTGCTTGTGCTCGACGCGACTACCGGGCAAAACGCACTCAGCCAGGTCGAAACGTTCCAAAAGCTCGCCGATGTCTCAGGCCTTGTCATGACCAAGCTGGACGGCACCGCAAAAGGGGGCGTTCTGGTGGCGTTGGCAGATAAGTTTGCCCTGCCAATTCACGCGATTGGCGTCGGGGAACAGATCGACGACCTCGCCCCGTTTGACCCCGAAGAGTTCGCCAACGCCCTGATCGGTATTCGCAACTGATCTTCCTCTTTGCCTTAAATATCCCGGGGGTTTGGGGGCAGCGCCCCCAGTGCAGAACATGAGCAACTGGCTGATCTCTCTCGAAGGAACGCAGGCCGGGCACAATCTTGCCTTGGGGCTTGCGCTGATGGCTGCGTTCCTGCACGCGCTTTTTGGCGCATTGCAAAAAGGGCGCCATGACCCCTGGCTTTCGCGCGGCGCAATTGACCTGTCTTATGGCCTGATCGCCGCCCCCTTTGCTCTTTTTGTCGTGCCCTGGCCCGAGCCGCATATGTGGCCGCTCTTTGCTGTGATCTGGCTTGTCCATGTGGGCTATAAGCTCGCGCAGAGCTACACCTATGTGCTGGGCTCCTATACCGTTGTCTATCCGGTTGTGCGCGGCACCGGGCCGCTCTTCACCGTGCTGGGGGCGGGGATTGTGTTCGGGGAAAGCTACTCGGCGGTGCAATGGCTCGGCGTGTTTGTCCTTCTGGCCGGGATCTATGCGCTGGGCTGGTATAATCTCAGACATTGGCAATTGGGCCGCGCGCAGCTCAAACCGGCACTTGCGATGGCCGTGGTGACCGGGTTGTTCGTGGCGGGCTATACCACAATCGACGCCTACGGGATCCGCGCCACCGCCGATCCGTTCACCTTCCTCGCGTGGTTCTTCTTTATCGACGGGTTCTTCATGCCGGTGATTGCCGGGATCCGCTGGTGGAACATGCCAAATCGCCCCGCGCTGACCCCGCTTATGGGGAGAGGTGTGCTGGGCGCCTTCATTGCCTATGCCAGCTTCGGATCAATCATGCTGGCCACGCGACTGGACAAGGTTGGCGAGGCGGCAGTGCTGCGCGAAACCTCCACCGTCTTTGCCGCGCTGATCGGCTGGGTGGTGTTGAAGGAAAAGGTCGGTCCGCGTCGCGTGTTCATGATGGCGTTGATTGCCGCAGGCGCCGTGTTGGTGGAAATGGGCGGATAAAAGCCTCCCCCCGGATCACGGGAAATTCCCCTCCCACCACTTGCCATCCGCGCCACCGCCCCTCACATTCCCCCAAAGACCACAAACAGGACCAGGCCCCATGACCGACCCGACGCCCCCCGTGAACCCAACCCTGAAAACCGCGTTGGAATATGGGCCGATTGTTCTGTTCTTCGTGGCCTATACCTTCCTCAAGGACCAAAGCTTTCTGGTCGCGGGCACCGAGTATTCCGGCTTTGTCGCCGTAACGGCCCTGTTCATTCCGGTTCTGATCGCCGCCACGCTCGCCATGTGGAAACTCACCGGCCACCTGTCAAAGATGCAGATCGTGACGCTGGTGCTGGTGGTTGTCTTCGGCGGGCTGTCGATCTGGTTCAACGATGAGCGGTTCTTCAAGATGAAACCCACCATCATCTACCTGCTCTTTGCCGGTATCCTCGGATTTGGGCTGATGCGCGGGCAAAGCTATCTGGAAAGCGTGCTTGATGCCGCCCTGCCACTGGAGCGCGAAGGGTGGATGATCCTTACCAAGCGTCTGGCCCTGTTTTTCCTCGGGCTTGCCGTCGCCAATGAGGTGATCTGGCGCATGATGTCCACCGATGCCTGGGTCAATTTCAAAACCTTCGGCCTGCCCCTGGGCACCATCGCCTTTTTCGCCACCCAAAGCGGGTTGTTCAAACGCTATGGCACGGATGAGGAAAACAGCGGCACATAACCTGCCGCCCTCTTCCTCTTGCCGCAAATATCCCGGGGTGAGCGCAACGCGCGAGGGGCAGAGCCCCTTGACGAAAAATGCCCCAGCCGTTAGGGAACCTGCGTGGCGATTTGTTCACCGGATTGCGGGCCACGTAAAATAATTCTGCTAAAGAGGTCAGGGAATGAAGGCGGATGCCGTGTCAGCCCCCGACGCTTATCAGCGGTGGGGGCTTTATTGTGTGAAAGGAACACGCGATGACAAAATGGGGAAAACGCACCGAAGCCGTGCATGGCGGCAGCCGTCGCAGCCAGTATAACGAGCTCTCCGAGGCGATGTTCATGACCCAGGCCTTTGTCTATGACACGGCCGAGGCCGCTGAGGCGCGCTTTATCGAAAGTGGCCCGGACGAGTTCATCTATGCCCGCTACGGCAACCCCACCAACCGCATGTTCGAAGACCGGATCGCGGCGATCGAAGGCACGGAAGACGCCTTCGCCTGTGCGTCCGGCATGGCCGCCGTCAATGGTGCGCTGATGGCGCTGACCAAGGCGGGCGACCACGTGGTGTCCTCGCGCGCGCTGTTTGGGTCCTGCCTTTATGTGCTCGAAGATGTGCTGGGCCGCTTTGGGGTCGAGATCACGCTGGTTGACGGCACTGACAATGCCGAATGGGAGGCCGCCATTCGTCCCGACACCAAGGTGGTGTTTCTTGAAGCCATTTCCAACCCAACCCTGGAAGTGATTGATCTCGCCCATGTGATCAAGCTGGCCCACGCGAATGGCGCGCTGGTTGTGGTGGACAATGCCATGCCCACCCCGGTCTTCTCCTACGCCGCCAGACTGGGGGCGGATCTGGTGGTTTATTCCACCACGAAACATGTGGACGGGCAGGGGCGGATGCTCGGCGGGGCCATTTGCGGTTCGCGCGAACTGATCCGTGGCCCGATTGAGACCTACGTGAAACACACCGGGGGCGCGATCAACCCGTTTGCCGCCTGGACCCATCTGAAGGCGCTTGAGACGCTGGACCTGCGCGTGCGCGCTCAGGCCGCTGCCGCCATGCAGGTGGCCGAGGCGCTTGCGGATCACCCGAAACTCAGCCGGATGAGCTATCCGCAGCACCCCTCGCACCCGCAACACGCAATTGCGATGGAACAATCCCCTTCGGGCGGTACCGTGCTGGCGATTGAGGTGAAAGGCGGCAAAGAGGCGTGTTTCCGCTTCCTCAACGCGTTGGAGATCTTCATCATCTCGAACAACTTTGCGGACGCAAAATCCATCGCCACCCATCCGGCCACAACAACCCACCAGCGTCTGCCGCAGGAACAAAAGGATATGCTGGGCATTTCCGACGGGCTGGTTCGCCTGTCCATCGGTCTGGAAGACGTGGACGACCTGATTGCCGACCTTGAACGTGGCTTAAACGCGGTCTGATTTGTCGCATCCTGCCCTGCCGGTTTGGCATTTTAGTGGCAGAACGGTTAGACTTAGGCGTGCGATAGATGCGGGGGCCGCGATGAATCAGATGAAACGCGGATCGAAAAACAATGTTGATCGGGCGAGCGCCGAAGAGGCGCTGGCCACTTTACGCGCGTGGGCCGAGGCTGCGGATCCGGTTGAGGTTGCCGCACTTGACCCCTCGATTGCCCGTCTTCTGCCGGGGGGCGAGGTGTCAAACTATCCGGCGCTCAGCCGCACATACCCGGACGCATTCACCCCTGATGCGGATTACAAGGCCTCCATGCCTGACCTGCAGAACGGACCGGCCAGCCTGATTCAGGGGGCCAAACGGCATATTCAGCACGTGGGCATTTCCAATTTCCGCCTGCCAATCCGCTATCACACCCGCGACGGTTCTGACCTGACGCTGGAAACCTCGGTGACCGGCACGGTCAGCCTTGAGGCCGGCAAGAAGGGCATCAACATGTCGCGCATCATGCGCAGCTTCTATGCCCACGCGGAGAAAACGTTCAGCTTTGACGTGATCGAACATGCGCTTGATGACTACAAGGCGGATCTGGAAAGCCTGGATGCGCGGATCGAGATGCGCTTTTCCTATCCTGCCAAGGTGGAAAGCCTGCGCTCTGGCCTGATGGGGTATCAATATTACGACATTGCGCTGGAGCTGTTTGAGCATCACGGCAAACGTCGCAAGTTCCTGCATCTCGATTATGTCTATTCCTCGACCTGCCCCTGTTCGCTGGAACTGTCCGAACATGCGCGCCAGTCGCGCGGTCAGCTTGCCACGCCGCATTCGCAGCGCTCCGTGGCGCGGATTTCGGTCGAGAAAATCCATCAGCCGGGCAATACGCTCTGGTTTGAGGATCTGATCGACATGTGCCGCATTGCGGTGCCGACCGAGACACAGGTGATGGTGAAACGCGAAGATGAACAGGCCTTTGCCGAGCTGAACGCGGCCAACCCGATTTTTGTCGAGGATGCGACCCGGCTGTTTTGTGAGCAACTACAGCTTGATCCCCGGATCGGTGATTTCCGCGTTGTGGCCAGTCATCAGGAAAGCCTGCATAGCCACGATGCTGTCTCGATCCTGACGGAAGGAGAGACGTTCGAGGCGCAATCGCTGGACCCGAAACTCTTCTCCACCCTGTTCCACGTCGGCTGAATTATCCCGTATTTGCACAAGGTTGCGCCCGCTGCATGGCGGGGTTGCGGTGCTGTGGGGTGGCCGTGTCGGGCGAACTGACCTATGTCCCCGCTCAAAGCGGCTCGCCTCGCACCTGAGACAGGGAAAGGCGCCGCGCAGCGAGCGATATCAATGTCGTGGGCGTTTCGGCATAGGCATGTGGTTCAAGGTTACCCCAAAGCGCCTTAGGGGAGGAACCAATGAAGGTGAGGTTTCCAAATGGCAATGCAGACGGCACATTCGAACAGTTTTCACTTCACCGGCGCAAAACCGACCCTGCGCGCAGCGGTTTCCCGTTGGCTGGACGGTTTTTTCCAGGCGATGGAACAGCACGCCAGCCAGATGCCCTTTGCCCGCAAGATCCGTGCTCTTGAGGCGAAATCGGATGCGGAACTGGCGCAGATGGGTCTGACCCGTGCTGGCATCCCTCAGGCGGTGCTCAGAACCTATAGTCATATCTGAACCCAGATCCTGCGGTCCCTCCGGACTGCAGCAAGGGTTTGGTGCCGTTTGTCGGGTCCCGCCCCGTGCTTCTCGCTTGACACCCGGGCGTCGCAAGGCCAACCCTGCGCCCATGTTTGACCTTCGTCCCGTGGCCTATGTGACCGGCCTTTTGCTTCTGGCGCTTGGCTTTTCCATGCTGATCCCGATGGGGATTGACCTGCATTATGGCAGTGCTGACTGGCTGGTGTTTCTGGAAAGTGCCCTTCTGACCATGCTTGTGGGCGGCTCTATGGCGCTGGCCTCGGCCAATGGGGTGGGGCGCGGGCTGTCGATCCAGCAGACCTTTCTGCTGACCACCGGTGTCTGGCTGGCCCTGCCCATGTTCGGGGCGCTTCCCTTCATGTTGTCCGAACTGGACGCACGGCCCGTGGATGCGTTTTTTGAGGCAATGTCGGGCCTGACCACAACCGGGGCGACGGTGTTTTCCGGTCTTGATGACATGCCGCGCGGGATCCTGTTCTGGCGGGGGCTGCTGCAATGGTTCGGCGGCATCGGCATCATTGTTGTGGCCATGGTGTTCCTGCCCGAGCTGCGCGTGGGGGGCATGCAGATCTTCCGCTCTGAAGCCTTTGATACAATGGGAAAAGTTCTGCCCCGCGCGGCGGAAATTTCCGGCCGGATCTCATGGATCTATATCAGCCTGACCATTGCCTGCGTATTAAGTTACCTGGCGGTGGGGATGGACACCTTTGATGCGGTTGTCCACGCAATGACCACGATTTCAACCGGTGGGTTTTCGACCCGCGATGCGTCTTTCGGGGCGTTTCAGGGGGTGGCGGAATATGTGGCCTCGGTTTTCATGATCCTCGCCAGCCTTCCGTTCGTGCGCTACATCCAGCTGGTGTCCGGCACCGCAAAACCGATCCTGCGCGACACGCAGGTCCGCGCCTATCTTACCACGATTTTTCTGATCACCATCGTGATGACGCTTTACCGCCTGTTTGCCAATGGCGACCATATGGAGCACGGCTTTCGTGAAGGGATCTTCAATGTGACCTCGATCATCAGCGGTACGGGCTATGCCTCGGTGGATTACCAGCTCTGGGGCACCTTCCCCGTGGTGGCGTTTTTCTTTCTGGGGCTGATCGGGGGATGTGCGGGGTCCACCGCCTGTTCGGTCAAGATCTTCCGCTACCAGTTGCTGATTTCCTCGATCAAGGCCCAGATCCGGTCCATCCACTCCCCCCACGGGCTGTTTTCCCCGCGTTACGCGGGCAAGCGGGTGGATGAAGAGGTGCTTTCGTCAGTGATGAGCTTTTTTGTCTTTTTCGTCGTGACCTTGGGGATCGTGTCGATCCTGCTGGGCCTGACCGGGCTGGATTTCATCACATCGGTTTCCGGGGCAGCAACCGCCGTGGCCAATATCGGACCGGGGCTGGGCGACCAGATCGGGCCGTCGGGCAATTTCTCGGGCCTGAATGATGTTGCAAAATGGGTGCTGGCAATCACGATGCTGATTGGCCGGCTGGAACTGCTGGCCGTTTTTGTCTTGTTCACACCGCAATTCTGGAGAGGCTGAGGTCCCACGCGTGGACCGGCCGGAGGATACCGCATGAGTCACAACTCAACCCTTGAGAAACCGCTGGGCGCGCAGATCTCCCACATGTTGAAATCACGTGGGGTCGAGGTGATCTTTGCCATCCCAGGCGTGCATAATATCGAGATGTATCGGGGGCTTGATGAGGCTGGCATTACCCCTGTTCTGGCCCGCCACGAACAGGGGGCGGGCTTCATGGCAGACGGCTATGCGCGTGCAACGGGCCAGCCGGGGGTCTGTTACCTGATCACCGGGCCGGGGCTGTGCAACGCGATGACGGCTTTGGGACAGTCCTACTCCGACAGTGTGCCGGTGCTGGCAATCTCGTCCTGCCTGAACCCTGAAGATCTGGGTATGGGGCGCGGGCGTCTGCATGAAATGAAGGATCAGGAGGCCGCCGCCGCCACCGTCTGCGACTGGTCACATACGGCGATGGATGCCCCCTCTGCCTATCGCCTGATTGATCGCGCGATGATGGAGTTTGCCACCCGCCGACCCAGACCGAAACATATTCAGATCCCGGTGAACGCCTTGGCCCAAAGATCCGCCCAGGCCCCGGAAACCGGGGTTTTGCCCGCCCGGCCGCTGGCCCCTCCTGAACAGGTTGCCGCCGTGGCAGAATGGCTGCTGGGGGCGGAACGCCCGCTTTTCATCTTTGGTGGCGGGGCCATTGAAGGCGCCGATGCGGCGCGCGCGTTGGTAGAGCTGACCGGGGCCGCCAGCATCTGCACCGTTGCGGGACATGGGGTGATTGCGGACAATGCCCCTCTTGCCTATGGTCCGATCCTGCCGCGCCCGGATAGTGTGCAGGAGATCGCCAAGGCCGATCTGATTGTCGCGGTGGGCACGGAACTTAGCGAAACGGATCTGTGGCGGGACAGGCTGGGCCATGAGGCTCCGATGATCCGGGTGGATCTGGATCCGATGGTGCTGGCGGATGACCACCGCGCCGACCTGCCGGTCCTGGGGGATGCGGGACCGTTCCTCGAAGATCTGCGGGCGCTTCTGGATGGTCAGTCCAAACGCTCGACAGGTTGGAGCCAGGCTGAAGTGATTCAGGCCCGGGCGCGGTTTCACCTCGAAGCGGATCAGGAACGACCGGATATCCTGCCCATCTGTGAACGGCTTGGTCCCGCCATTCCCGACGAGACCATGATCTTTTCGGATATGACCCAGTTTGCCTATGTCGCCAATGAGGTTTGGCCGTTGGACCGCCCCGGCCACTGGCACCACCCGTCGGGCTTTGGGGCGCTGGGCTATGCGCTGCCCGCCGCGATCGGGGGTAAAATCGGGCGACCGGATCTGCCTGTGCTGGCGATAGCTGGGGATTACGGGTTCCAGTTCACCCTGCAGGAACTTGGGGTTGCGGTTGAGCTGGGGCTCGCATTGCCAATTCTGCTTTGGGACAATGACAAGCTGAAGGAAATCGAGGATTGCATGGTCGGGCGCCAAATCGCCCCCGGTTCGGCGAGCGTCCGCAACCCCGATTTCTGTGCTCTTGCCCGGGCCTATGGTGCGTTTGCTGAAAAGCCCGGCTCTCTGGCTGCCTTGATTGAAACCGTAAATGCCGCCTTCACTGCGGATGGTCCGACCCTGATCCATGTGACCCCCGAGGTGCTCCGGGGCTGATCCGTCGGATTTTCTGGTCACAGATATTGCGGGGGTCGAGGAAGGCCGGGTGTCGCCCAGCTTTGAAAAGGCGAGGGGCCGTGCCCTTTCAGGGGCGCGCAGCGCGCCACCAAAAACCCCCGCACCAATTGGCCGGGGGTTTTCATGTTAGTCAGGTGTCAGGTGTTATTTCCAACAGCTGACCAGAACCGTCATATCTGACGCAAGTGCGGAGATGTCGACCGGATCCATAGAGGCCAGCGCGTCGGTGGCCTGCGGGGTCACGCCGTTGGCAGCCAGGAACTCGGCCACGGAACCGGCATCCAGCGCAAACTGAACATCCTCTGGAAGGTTGCGCCCCGTGCTGTCATCGCGCGGAAGCAGCATTCCCATCACCGCACCTCCCGCGTCAAGGACGGGTCCTCCGGTGTCTCCGGGAAGGGTGCGGACGGCCAGACGGTTCAGGTGGGGCTGCCCGTTCAGCCCCGCGAGATCCGACAGGGTGCCAAAGCTTGTGCTTGGGCTGCCCAGCCGCCCCTCATAGGAGTAACCCGCCACGGCAATATCGCTGCCCAGACGCGGTTGTGAGGTCAGAAACGCGGCCACGGCCTGCGGGGCCTGTGCACTTTCGGGTTTCAGAAGGGCCAGTCCGGTGGCCGCATCCTGTGCCAGAACAGTGGCATCATAGGCGTCATCGACCGAGATCCGGCGGCACCCTGCAACCGCGTCGGCAGTGGTCACGATCATGCCGGTTTGATCCACGAAAAATCCCGACCGGGATGTGTCGGCACGTCGGATTTCCAGCCCGGACAGCAGGTCGATATCCTGCACCGCGGCCTCCAGACCGGCATTGTCAGCAAGCGCCGTTTCCCCGAGCGAACGGAAGCTCTGCAGCATTTCGTTCAGCACCAGCTGACGGCGTTTCTCATCCCCTTTGGGCCAGACCAGCGTAAAGCCCTTTACACTTCCATCAACCAGTTTCGCATAGGTGTGCGAGATGATCTCGGCGTTCTCCCCTTGCAGGGTGAATTCACCGTCCTTGCGGTTTCGTGGCCCATCTTCGGGCACGATTTCAAGGGTTTGCAGGATGTCGTATAGGCCAAATAGCGTGTCCTGATTGCCGGATTGGCTGATCAGAACCACTTTTGCGGCACTTCCGTCGCGGGTTTTGAAATGGGCAAAAGGGGCTTCATAGCGGTCAAAATCCACCACCGCCTTTGGCAGTGAGATGCTGATGCCGGCTTCCGTGTCTTCGTGGTCGGCAAGGCCGATGCTGTCGAGCACGGTCTGGCGTTCGGCCATCACGGCGGCGCGTTGCCGGGTGGTCAGGATGCCAGTGGGTTCATACCCGCGCGCCTCCTGCCATGCGGCCATCGAGCGACGGGTCCCGCGTCCAAAAGCGCCATCAATGCCCGAGGAATAGAACCCCGCAAATTGCAACGCTCGTTGCAGATCCATCCGCTCGTCCCGGGTCAGACGTCGTTCGCTCACCTGTGCTTCGCGCTTTGTTTCATCGGGAAGGGTGGAGGGTAGGGCCGGGGTTGCCGGGGCGGTGGCCTCGGTTGCGGGGGCGGTGTCCGGTGTGGGCAGGCTGGCGGGAGGGGTCTGCGAGGTGGCGCTCAGGCCGACCGGCCAGAATTGCTGGCGCAGATCACGCGACCGCACAAGGAAACTGTCGCTGGGGATGACCCCCTGGCGCCGCAGGTTGCGCAGCTGAAGATCGGCCGCTGCCTGTGTGTAGGGTCCCAGAACAATTGCGTACCAGTTGCCGCCCACACGAAATCCGTTCACCCCGTCAATCTGACCGGCATAACCGCGCACCCGCTCTTTGGCTTCGCGCAGGCTGGGATGGGCTTCGATCTGGATCCATATCGCGTTTTGGGTCTGCGTGGCCTGGGAAAGGGCCTGGGCCTGGGCAATGGTCGGGGCAAGGGGAAGGGTCGTCAGGGCTGTACTGCCGGCAATCATGACTGAAGTGAAAAGAGTTTTCATGGGTCCTCGTTGGCCTTGGGGCGCCGCTATGTTTGGGGCGGACGCAAACGGCTTTATTGAATTTGCTTGTGGCAAGTAACACAACCCGGCGGGGATAGGTCAATAACCGGGATGCAATGTCCGATGCAAGATTGACCCTGTGTGGCCCAATGCCTATTGAGGGGCCAAGTTGAATTGATCTGATGGGCGACGGATATGGGCCAAGCTGACACGAAACCGCAGAGCTTTCAGGAAATCATCCTGCGGCTTCAGAATTACTGGGCGCAAAAGGGCTGTGCGGTGATGCAGCCTTATGACATGGAAGTTGGCGCGGGCACGTTTCACCCGGCGACCACGCTGCGTTCGTTGGGATCAAAACCCTGGGCGGCCGCCTATGTGCAGCCCTCCCGCCGTCCGACCGATGGGCGGTATGGTGAAAACCCGAACCGGTTGCAGCATTACTATCAGTATCAGGTGCTGATCAAACCCAGCCCGCCCAATCTGCAAGAGCTTTATCTGGGCAGCCTTGAGGCAATCGGCGTTGATATGGCGATGCATGACATCCGCTTTGTCGAGGATGACTGGGAAAGCCCGACGCTGGGCGCCTGGGGGCTGGGCTGGGAAGTCTGGTGCGACGGGATGGAAGTCAGCCAGTTCACCTATTTCCAGCAGGTTGGTGGTCATGATTGCAAACCCGTCTCGGGGGAGCTGACCTATGGTCTGGAGCGTCTGGCAATGTATATTCTGGGCGTCGATCACGTGATGGACATGCCGTTCAACGCCCCCGATGCGCTGATCCCGCTCAGCTATGGCGACGTGTTCAAGCAGACCGAAGAAGAATACGCACGCTGGAACTTTGATATTGCCAATACGGATGTGCTGCTCAAGCAATTCGAAGAGGCCGAGGTCGAGTGCCAGAAGATCCTCGATCAGGAGCATATCGACCCCAAGACAGGTAAGCGCATCATCATGGCCCACCCGGCCTATGACCAATGCATCAAGGCCTCGCACCTCTTTAACCTGCTCGACGCGCGCGGGGTGATCTCGGTCACCGAACGTCAGGCTTACATTGGCCGCGTCCGTGCGCTGGCAAAGCTTTGCGCTGATGCCTTTGTGCAGACCGGCGCCGGTGGGTTCGTGGCGGATCAGGCGTAACCCTGCGGGACAGGCGGCAAAAGGCAAATGAGCGGAAAACTTCTTGGTATCATGATTATCGCATCCTCCCTCATCTTTGGGGCTGTGGTCTATTACACCCAGCTTTACGCGTTCTATGAACCTGCCGCGGCGGATACGGAATTGCGGATGACCAATGTGGTCACCGGCCAGCCTGAGACGGTGATTTATGACCAGTTTGACGGGATTGACAGCGACAGCTCTCCGCTGCGCTTTCGGGGCTGTTTCACCACCACCATGTCGCTGGCCATGCTGACCGAAACCTTCGAAGTTTACGACCGTGCCACGCCGCTTGTGGCTCCCGGCTGGTTTGACTGTTTCGACGCCCAGGCCATTGGTTATGCCTTGGAGCAGGGCGATGCGATCGCTTTTCTGGGTGAGAAAAATATCAAGGATGGCGTTGATCGCGTGATTGCCATCTTTCCCGATGGCCGGGGCTATGCCTGGCATCAACTGAATGAAAAATATGACGACTAAAAGGGCGAGACCCAATGCCTGACCTGCTGATTGAACTCTTCTCCGAAGAAATCCCCGCCCGGATGCAAACCCGCGCGGCCCAGGATCTGAAGAAACTCGTGACTGACGGTCTGGTCGAGGCCGGTCTGACCTATGCTGGGGCCCATGCGCTGTCCACGCCGCGTCGCCTGACGCTGGCGATTGACGGTCTGCTTGCCGCCTCGCCGGACACGCGCGAAGAACGCAAGGGCCCCAAGGTGGGCGCACCGGACAAGGCGATTGAGGGCTTCCTGCGGGGCGCGGGCCTGACCCGTGATCAGCTGGTGGAACGCGACACGCCGAAAGGGCCGGTCTATTTTGCAATGATCGAAAACAAGGGCCGCCCGGCGGCTGAGATCATTGCCGAGGTGCTGGAAAAAACCATCCGCAACTTCCCCTGGCCCAAGTCGATGCGCTGGGGCAGTGGCAGCTTGAAATGGGTGCGCCCGCTGCATTCGATCCTCTGTATCCTCAGCGATGAAGCCGGTGCAGACGTGGTGCCGATGGAGGTTGACGGGATCCGCTCGGGGGACACGACCCAGGGGCATCGCTTCATGGCACCGGGCGCAATCACCGTCACCGGGTTTGAAGATTACGCCGCCAAGCTGAAATCCGCCAAGGTGGTTCTCGACCCGCAGGAGCGTGCAGATCATATCTGGGAAGACGCCAAGAACGCCGCTTTCGCACAGGGGTTGGAGATCGTGGAAGACACCGCTCTTTTGCGTGAAGTGGCCGGTCTGGTGGAATGGCCCGTCGTGCTGATGGGCGATATTGCCGATGATTTCATCCCCCTGCCGCCCGAAGTGCTGCAAACCTCGATGCGTGAGCACCAGAAATTCTTCTCGGTCAAGAACCCGAAAACCGACCGGATCGAGAAGTTCATCACCGTCGCCAATGTGGAGACCGCCGACAATGGCGCAACCATTCTGGCAGGCAATCAAAAAGTGCTGTTTGCCCGTCTGGCAGACGCGAAATTCTTCTGGGAAAACGACATTCGCGAAGCCGAGGCTGGTGGGCAGAAATGGCTTGAGAGCCTGACCAACGTGACCTTCCACAACAAGCTGGGCACACAGGCCGCGCGGATCGACCGGATCGCAACTCTCGCCCGTGCCATTGCACCCACCATCGGCGCTGACGCCGATCTGGCAGAACGTGCCGCGCGCTGGGCCAAGGCCGATCTCAGCACGGAAATGGTCTATGAATTCCCCGAACTGCAAGGTTTGATGGGCAAATATTACGCTGGTCCCGCGGGGCACCCGCTGGAAGTCGCCAACGCCGCCACCGAGCATTATTCGCCGCTGGGCCCGTCCGATGATGTGCCCTCGGCCCCCACTTCGGTGGCTGTCGCACTGGCAGACAAGCTCGACACGCTGACCGGGTTCTGGGCCATCGATGAAAAACCCACCGGATCGAAAGACCCGTTTGCGCTCCGCCGCGCCGCCCTTGGGGTGATCCGTCTGGTGCTGGAAAACGGGTTGCGGGTCAATCTCGATCAGCTTTTCGATGCGCAGTTGCTGCGTCACGAAATTTCCCTGGAAGATGATGCCGCACAGCGAAACGCCCTGCTGGCGGATCTTGATCGCGAGATTGCGGACCATGGGGTTTTCGGGGCTGCGTTGCGCACTGTGCTTGACCACTTTGATGGCGATCTGACCAAACATCTGGAAGAGGTGAAGGCAGCGCTGCCGGATACCTCCGACAATCTCCTCTCCTTCTTCCACGACCGCCTCAAGGTCTACTTGAAAGACCAAGGCATCCGCCACGACGTGATCGACGCCTGCCTTGCTATGCCCGGAAATGATGACCTTACTTTGCTGGTCAAACGGGCCGAGGCCCTGTCGGGTCTGCTCAAGACCGACGATGGCGAGAACCTGCTGCAAGGCTTCAAACGCGCCAATAACATCCTGACCCAGGCCGAGGAAAAGGACGGGGTGGAATATTCCTACGGTGCGGATGTGAAATTCGCAGAAGACAACAGTGAAAAGGCACTCTTTGCCGCGCTGGACACCGCCGAGGCTGCGATCCAACCGGCCATGCAGGCCGAAGATTTCGCCGCTGCCATGACCTCGATGGCCGCCCTGCGCGCGCCCATTGATGCTTTCTTCGAGGCGGTGCAGATCAACACCGAGAATGAAATTATCCGCCGAAACCGCCTGAATCTGCTTTCACGCATCCGGCAAATCTGCCTTTCGGTGGCCGACCTCACCAAGGTCGAAGGGTAAAACCACAAGGGGCGCCGCAAATTCCGGCGCCCTTTTTCTTGCCCCAAATACCTCGGGGTGAGCGCGTAGCGCGAGGGGCAGCGCCCCTTTCCTCCTTTTCCACACCCACGCCCCTTGTGTGATGCACAGCCCTTGCTATGCTGAGCAAAACCCCTTGCTGCGGTGCAGAATTATGAGCGATCTCGGATTTACGGAAATTACCCCAACGGCGGATATCCATGTGTCACAACATGGTGGCCGGGCGAAATGCCTGCAACGGCTGATCCGGCTCGATATGCCGGTGCCGCGCACCATGGCGCTGTCTTTCGACGCGGTGCGGGCGGTGTCTGCCGGGGAAATGCCGGATCTGGATGCGATGCTGGCGCGCTTTGGACCCGACCCTCTGGTCTCGGTGCGGCCGTCATCAGAAGATTCCGACTGGGGCGGGCCCGGTGCGATCCTGAATATCGGGATGAATGACGTGGTTCATGCCAAGCTTATGGAAACACACGGGGAAATGGCAGCGCACGCGCTTTACCTGCGCTTTATCCAGGCCTATGCGGTGCATGTCTGGCGGCTGGACCCGGACGAATTTGATGAGTTTTCGCAGCCCACGGCTGACACGGTTCAGGCTGCACTCGACCTTTATGAAGAAGAAACGGACAGCTATTTTCCGCAAGACCCCAAAGTGCAACTGACCGAGGTGCTGCGCTCCATGTCGCGGGCCTGGCAGGGCACCACGGCGCGGCTTTTGCGCGAAGCCAAAGGCGCGCCTGCGGATGCGGGGCTTGGCCTTGTTGTGCAGCAGATGGCGCTTGGGGTTGGGCGCGATATCTGTGGCTCCGGCGTGATCCAGTTCGTGAACGGTCAGACCGGCCACCGAGAGCTGCGCGGGCGCTACCTGTGCAAAAGCCAGGGGCGCGATGCGCTGACCGATGCGGATGACCGCGACGTGATGTATCTGACCCGTGACCCGCGCGGGCGCTCGATCGAAGAGGTCTTGCCGGACATGTTCCAGGCGCTTCTGGACTGCGGCGACCTGTGCCGGACCCGGCTGCGTGAGGAGATGGAGGTCGAGTTTACCATCGACAATGAGGAATTGTTTATCCTCGACGCGGTGCGCGTTGCCCGCAGTGAACGCGCCAATGTGCGTATCGCGGTGCAGTTGGCAAAAGAGGGGATCATCACCCGTGAAGAGGCGGTGATGCGCATTCCCCCCCGCGCCCTGACCGAACTCCTGCACAGTCAGGTCGATCCCGAAGGTGCGCGCGACGTGTTTGTATCGGGCATTGCCGCAAGCCCGGGAGCTGCCACCGGTAAGATCGTCTTTTCCGCCCGCGATGCCCAGGCCATGGCCGCGCAGGGCGAGGATTGTATCCTGGTGCGTCGGGAAACCAGCCCCGAAGATATTCGCGGTATGCACGCCGCCCGGGGGATCCTGACCATCCGTGGCGGCATCACCAGCCATGCCGCAGTGATTGCCCGCGGTCTTGGTCTGCCCTGTGTGGTGGGGGCCAACGGTATGACGTTGGAAAAGAAGAATAAAAAGATCATTTCCACCCAGGGGCGCGAGCTGCGCGAAGGGGATGTGATCACCATTGACGGCGCCAAGGGCGAGGTCTTGTTCGGGGCGGTTGGCATGTTGCCACCCGAATTGGGAGAGAGTTTTCAGACCCTGATGTCCTGGGCAGATGAGTTTCGGGACATTGGCGTGCGCACCAATGCGGATACGCCGCCAGATGCGCGCAATGCACGGATGTTTGCGGCAGAGGGCATCGGTCTTTGCCGGACGGAACACATGTTTTTTGACGATGATCGTCTGCTGGCCATGCGCGAGATGATTTTTGCGGACCAACCCGAAGACCGGCGCGCGGCCCTTGCCCGTCTGCTGCCGATGCAGCGGGCGGATTTCACCGAACTGTTTGAGATCATGCAGGGGCTGCCGGTCTGCATCCGCCTGTTTGACCCGCCGTTGCACGAGTTCCTGCCGCATGGTCGTGAAGGGATCCGTGAGCTGGCGGAGGCTTTGGACCTTGGCATGTCAGCGGTGGAACGTCGTGTGGCTGGCCTGCGGGAGTTCAACCCGATGCTGGGGATGCGTGGTGTGCGCCTCGGGGTCACGGTGCCGGAAATCTACGATATGCAGGCCCGCGCCATCTTCGAAGCCACGCTGGATGCCTCCAAATCTGGAAAGCCGGTGGTGCCGGAAATCATGATCCCGCTGGTGTCCGCCAAACGTGAGGTGGAAATCGTCAAGGCGCGCATTGATGCGGTTGCAGCGGCGGTTCGGATCGAGCGCGGCGAAGAATTCACCTATCGGCTCGGGGTGATGGTTGAAACGCCCCGTGCTGCGCTGCAGGCGGGGGAAATCGCCAAGCATGTGCATTTCCTCTCGTTCGGGACCAACGACCTGACCCAGATGACCTATGGCCTGTCGCGCGATGATGCGGGGCGGTTCATGGGGGAATATGTCAGGCAAGGCGTTTTTGAAGAGGATCCGTTCCATGTTCTCGACACGGACGGGGTGGGTGAACTTCTGGAAATCGGGGCGCAGAGGGGGCGTGAAGAAGATCCGGATCTGACCCTTTCGATTTGTGGTGAACATGGCGGTAACCCCGAATCAATCCGCTTTTGTCGCGACAAAGGCTTCTCTTATGTGTCCTGCTCCCCCTTCCGCGTGCCCGTCGCCCGGCTGGCAGCCGCGCATTTGGCGGTTGCCGCCAAACTGGGGGGAGGGGTCTGATCACCCACAATATGTTGCGGTGCAGCATAAATTTCTCGGCATGAAACAGCGACCAGTGGGGCGGGGTATTTCGTCGCACTGGACGTGAAGGGGTTTTTCGCGTAAATCGCCTCGTCAACTGGCCATCCTGGATGGATCTTAGTGGAACTGGAGTGGGCGAAATGCTGAAAACCAATGTAACGACCTTGTTGCGTGCGATCGCACTCGGATCGGTTCTGGCCGCCGCGCCTATGTCCCTTATGGCCGATGCCGATGGTGCCGGACGCGAAACTGGAGCTGCGAGTGGGGATGACAACCCGATGGTCCTGCTGTTCACCAAGCTGTTTCAGAAAGAGCGCGCAGGTCTGGAAGCCATGCCGGAAGACCAGATTGAGAAACTGGCCAGTCTGGACGCAGATCCATCCGCGAGCGGCGCGGCCAATCGCTATAGTCGCAAATGGCTGGCCGCCCAGCCCAAGGCGCGCGGGGGGGATCAATGGCAATGCCTGACCGAGGCGCTTTACTTCGAAGCGCGCGGGGAAAGCCTGAAAGGTCAGTTCGCGGTGGCTGAGGTGATCCTGAACCGTGTGGATCATGCCCGTTTCCCGAACTCGATCTGCGGTGTGGTCAACCAGGGGACCGGTCGGAAATATCAGTGCCAGTTCACCTATACCTGCGACGGGCGGGCCGAGGTGATCCACGAACCCAAAGCCTATGAAAATGTCGGCAAAGTGGCCAAGGCCATGATTGACGGCGCATCGCGCAGCCTGACCAAAGGCGCCACCCATTACCACACCACGGCGGTGAACCCGAAATGGGCCAAACGGTTTGAGCGCACCGCAAATATCGGCGTGCACCGTTTTTACAAGATGCCGGTGCGCGTATCGTCCAACTGACCCCCTTTCTGGTTACGCTTTCCCGCCTTGGCCTGTCGGAACCGGCTGGTCTTTTACTGGCGTTTTCAGGCATTATTGCGCAAATCATTTGCGCAGTATGGGATCAGCACCGCTATGGAAAACAGCACAGCCTTTCAGCCGCTTGAAGCGCGCGCCATCGAGATGGGTGGCCCCAACCCGCCAGACCGGATCTCGGTGCGGGATCATACGGTTGAGGTTGAAATTGGTGCCTTTCAGGCGGAGCGTGACGTCACCCAGAGGCTTCGATTTTCGGTTGTGGTCGAGGTGGCCCCCAGCACGGGCGCACAAACCGATGATGTGGATGACATCCTGTCCTATGACGCGGTGACCGAAGCCATCACGGCAGAGCTTGCTGCAGAGCGGCTGAACCTGCTGGAAACCCTTGCGGAACGTATTGCTGAGCGGATTTTGTGCGAACCGCAACCGCTGCGCGTCTTTGTGCGGATCGAAAAGCTCGACCGGGGGCCAGGTAATCTTGGGGTTGAGATTGTGCGTGGCCAGAGCGGGCAACAGGCCGTGTCTCCGACTGAGGCACCCCGCCCGCGCCTGATCCATCTGGGGGCAGAGGCCATCTCCGCCCCCGGGCTGACCAATGCCCTTGATCGCTGGGAACAAGACGCAGCCCCGGTTGTGCTGCTGGTTGGCCCCGGTGAGGGACCGGTCCCGCAGGTTCAGGACCCGTCCAGCCAGCGCCGCATCAACCTGCTGGCCATTGAGCAAAACGCCTGCGTGCTTGCGGCCCGAGATCCGCGCATGAAGGCGGTGGGGACGCGCACTGAACTGGATTGGGGGATGAAAAACGGACAGATCTCTGTCTGGGCGCCAACCAAGATGGTGATGGATGCGGTTGATGGCCCGGCGGACCTGAGGCCTGTGACCCTGCTTGAGTGGCTCGGGCAGGAGCTGGGAGCGGCATCCGCTTGCCAGATTTCAGACGCAGACGGGCTGGAGCGCGCGCTGTGATCCGGCGCTACCAACCGATCCCGCGCATGGGCGCGCCGTATTCCGGGCGCGCGCTCGCTGGGTCTGCGGATCTCTGGTTTGATCAGGTGATGTGGCGGGACCGCACGGGGGCATCAGGAGTGACGGTGCTTGACGATTGCCCGCAAGAGGTGCTTGCCCGGCTCTCGTCGCCGCGTGCCGCAATTGCTGGTCTGTCGCTGGATCGACCGCGTGTGATGGGGATCCTGAACGTCACCCCAGACAGCTTTTCCGACGGGGGGGATCTGGCCACGGTCAGTGCCGCCGTGGCACGGGCGCGGGCGATGGAGGGGGATGTGGATATCCTCGATATCGGAGGGGAAAGCACCCGACCCGGTGCTCAGGAAGTTGATGTGGCGGAAGAAATCCGCCGCACCGCGCCTGTGATCCGTGCCCTGCGGGATGCTGGCATCACGACGCCGATCTCAATCGATACCCGCAAATCCGCAGTGGCCGAGGCGGCGCTGGAGGCGGGGGCGGATATTGTGAACGATGTCTCTGCGTTCGAATTTGACCCGGAGCTTGCCCATCTCGTTGCGGAACGGGATGTGCCCGTGTGCCTGATGCATGCCAAGGGGCTGCCTGAAAACATGCAGGATGACCCGCGTTATGAGGATGTGACGTTTGAGGTGCTGGATCATCTCGAAGCGCGGATTGCCCTGGCGGAAGCGGCGGGGATCCGCCGGGATCGCATTATCACCGATCCGGGAATTGGGTTTGGTAAAACACTGCAGCACAATGTGATTTTGCTGCGCGCGCTGGCCTTGCTACATGATCTGGGACTGCCGATCCTGCTGGGTGTGTCGCGCAAGCGCTTCATCGGGGCGCTGGGTCAGGCGGATGAGGCAAAAGACCGCGCGCCCGGTTCTATCGCCGTGGCCCTGGATGGGGTCCGGCAGGGTGCACATATTCTTCGCGTGCATGATGTCCGGGAAACGGCTCAGGCATTGCGATTGCAAAACGTATTGATGACGAGGGACGCGTTGTGACGGAAAAACTGTTTGGCACGGATGGGGTGCGTGGATTGGCCAATAGCTGGCCGATGACGGCGGAAATGGCGCTGAAACTGGGGGCTGCGGCCGGGCGACATTTTCGCCGGGACGGATCCAATGGGCATCGGGTTGTTATCGGTAAGGACACGCGCCTGTCGGGGTATATGATTGAAAACGCCCTGACCGCCGGGCTGACTTCAACCGGCATGAACGTGCTGCTGCTGGGGCCGGTGCCGACACCGGCGGTTGGACGCATGACGCATTCGATGCGGGCGGATCTGGGGATCATGATCTCGGCCTCGCATAACCCGTTTCACGACAATGGGATCAAGTTTTTTGGCCCCGACGGCTTCAAACTGTCTGATGAGGATGAGGCTGAGATTGAGCGCCTGGTGCAGGCAGGTGTTGACCCGGTGCAGCCGCAGAATATTGGGCGGGCCAAGCGGATCGAAGAAGCGCGCCAGCGTTATACCGAATATCTGAAAACCACCTTCCCCGCGCAGAAACGCCTGAGCGGGATCAAGGTCGTGGTGGATTGCGCCAACGGGGCAGCCTATCGCACCGCTCCCGATGCACTATGGGAGCTGGGGGCCGATATCGTGACGGTTGGTGTATCCCCTGACGGGACCAACATCAACAAGGGCTGTGGATCGACCGACACGGCGCTCGCGGCGAAAACCGTAGTCGAGACGGGTGCGGATCTGGGGATCTGCCTGGACGGAGATGCCGATCGGATCATGATCATCGACGAGACGGGCCGGGTGGCAGATGGCGATCAGATCATGGCCATGTTTGCCAGTCATTGGGCGCGCCAGGGAATGCTCAAAGGGGGCACTTTGGTGGCGACGGTCATGTCCAATCTTGGGCTGGAGCGGTTTTTGCAGGGGCAAGGGTTGGATCTTCTGCGCACCAAGGTGGGCGACCGGCACGTGGTCGAGGCGATGCGCGCGGGCGGGTATAATCTGGGCGGTGAACAATCCGGTCACATCGTGATGAGCGATTATGCCACCACCGGCGACGGTCTGCTGGCCGGGATCCAGTTTCTGGCCGCGATGGTTGAGACCGGGCGCCCTGCGTCTGAGCTGTGCCAGATGTTTGAAACCGTGCCGCAACTGTTGAAAAACGTGCGATACGGTGCCGGGCAGACCCCCCTTGAAATCTCCAGCGTTCAGGCCGCGATTTCGGACGCGGAAGGGGTGCTTGAGGGCAAGGGACGGCTGTTAATCCGCAAGTCTGGGACCGAACCCCTGATCCGCGTGATGGCGGAATGCGAGGATGAACGGCTGTTGTCTGAGGTGGTCGAAGGGATTGTTGCCGAGGTTGAGGCCGCGGTGTCCTAATCTTGGAGTGATCTTTGCATATGTTCGAAAATGTAAAGGCGGCGCCCAATGCGTCGCCTTTTTTCTTTGCAAAGATCGAAAATGTTTAAGTGTCAGCCGCGCGCAAACAATCGGGTCAGGGCGCCGAGTTGGCTGATCGCCACACCAATCAGGATCAGGAGCATTGCCCAGATCAGGCTGGAGGGCAGCGCCTCCCCCAACAGGACCGCCCCCAGGAACAGGGCCCAGAGCGGCACCTGGTAGTTGACCAGGCTGAGAAAGGTAGGGCCTGCCCGCCGCACAAGGATCACCAGCAAAATCTGGGCAAGTGCCGTTGGAAAGATCCCCAGAAGGATCACGGAAATTACCGGTAGGGCGGATGGCAATTCGCGCGGTATCCCCTCTTGCCACAGGGCCACGGGCACAATCATTACGGTCGCAGCCACAAGGGCCGTGGCCGCAAATGCGCGGCGATCCACATCCGGGCAGAGGCGCGCAACGATAGAGCCAATCGCGTAACAGGCCCCGGCTGCCAGGCAGACAAGACGGGCAGTATTTTCCAGCGCCAGCCCCGTGCTTTCAAAGGCAGACGGGCCGATCAGCACCAAAACCCCGGCAAGCCCGATCAGGATGCCAATCAGGCGGCGCAGCGTGATGCGTTCTCCTGACACAAGAAAATGGGCCAGAATAAGGGTGATCAGCGGCATAGCTGCCATCGACACCCCGGCAAATCCTGACGCGACATAGGCCTGCGCCCAGCCCAGCAGGAAAAACGGAATGGCATTGGAAAAGGCCCCCATCGCGATCGCCGCCGCCCAGACAGCAACACCATTTGGAGCAGAGAGGGCCGGCATGCGTCGTCCACTTGCTTTTGCGAACGCAACCAGCAAAAGCGCCCCAAGAGCGATGCGATAGGCTGCGATGCTGAGCGGGCCAAACCCTTGAAGGGCGACGGAAACCCCCATGAAGCTTGCCCCAAAAAACAGGCCAAGTATGGCAAGGATGAACCAGTCGAGGCGGGTAGGATGTGTCATGCCCCGACATCTGACATATTGGTATTTCTTGTAAAAGCGAATTCGTCCGCCGGGGTGCAAGTGACCAATGGACGAAAATGGCGTAAGATGGGGCAGGAGACTGCCATGTTGCCGCCGATCATCAAAACTGTCCGCTCCCCCCTGCCGCGTGAAGAATTGTTTGAATTCTTTACGCTCGGGCTTGGCAATTGGTGGCCGGTTGCGACCCATTCCGTCTCGGCGAATATGGGGGACCTACCGCAAGAGGTGCATTTCGAAACCCGGGAAGGGGGCCGGATATATGAGGTCCTGCCAAAGGGGGATGAGGCACTTTGGGGGCGGGTGCTGCATTGGGATGCGCCATCCAGGGCCGTGTTTTCCTGGCATCCCGGCCGCGATCCGGGGCAGGCCACTCGGGTTCAGCTGCGGTTTGTCCAACTGACCACCCAGACCGAGATTGAGCTGATCCATGATGGATGGGAGGCCCTCGGCGAAGAGGCGTCAACACAACATGCCGGGTATGATCCCGGCTGGGATTACGTGTTTGGCCAGTGTTTTACGGAGAAGCTGGTCTAACGGTGGGGAATGAAAAAAGGCGCCCCAATTGGGACGCCTTTCAACAGAAGCGGGGAAAGCCCGCGCTCTGTCTTAGTTCTTTTCCTGGTCAACCAGCTTGCCAGCCGAGATCCACGGCATCATGTCGCGCAGCTTCTTGCCGACAACTTCGATCTGATGCTCGTCATTGTGGCGACGGGCGGCTTTGATGGTCGGCTGACCAACAGCGTTTTCCAGCATGAAGTCGCGCACGAATTTACCGGTCTGGATGTCTTCCAGCGATTCTTTCATGGCTTTCTTGGTGGCCTCATAGGGCAGGATGCGCGGGCCGGTCACATACTGGCCGTATTCTGCAGTGTTCGAGATCGAGTAATCCATGTTCGCGATGCCGCCTTCATAGATCAGGTCCACGATCAGCTTGGTTTCGTGCAGACACTCGAAGTAAGCCATTTCCGGTGCGTAGCCAGCTTCAACCAGGGTCTCAAAGCCGCAACGGATCAGCTCAACGATGCCGCCGCACAGAACAGCCTGCTCGCCAAAGAGGTCGGTTTCGCACTCTTCGCGGAAGTTGGTCTCGATGATGCCCGAGCGACCGCCACCGATGGCCGAGCAGTAAGACAGGCCGATTTCCAGCGCTTTGCCGGTGGCGTCGGTGTCAACGGCCACGAGGCAGGGCACGCCGCCGCCTTTGACGTATTCGCCGCGCACGGTGTGACCCGGGCCTTTGGGGGCCATCATGATCACGTCAACGCCTTCTTTCGGCTCAATCAGGCCGAAGTGCACGTTCAGACCGTGGGCAAATGCGATGGCTGCGCCCGGTTTGATGTTGTCATGCACATATTTCTTGTAGGTTTCAGCCTGCAGTTCATCGGGCATGGTGAACATGATCAGGTCGCACCAGGCAGCGGCTTCGGCGATGCCCATGACTTCCAGACCTTCGGCCTGTGCTTTCTTGGCCGAGGCCGAGCCTTCGCGCAGGGCAACCACAAGGTTCTTGGCACCCGAGTCACGCAGGTTCAGCGCGTGGGCGTGGCCTTGCGAACCGTAGCCCAGAATGGCCACTTTCTTGTCTTTGATCAGGTTGATGTCGCAATCGCGATCGTAATAAACGCGCATGATTTTCCCTCGCGGTTCGTGTTGCGGTGTGTGTTTGAGGGCATCATAGGCAGTGCAATCCGGGATGCGAGATGAGAATGGTTGGAAGTTTTGGAATAATTGATATAGTTCATGCGCAAAATTAGAAAAATATGGAAAAATCATGCTCGATGATCTTGATCGGCGCATTCTGCGACAGATGCAGGCGGATCCGATGATGTCAACGCCGGACCTTGCGGACCGGCTGGGGCTTTCATCAGCTCGGCTCACGCGGCGGATCGAGCGTCTGCGTGACCGCAAAGTGCTACGTGGACCGCGCGCGGTGATCAACTGGCAAGCTTTGGGGTATGCGGTAGAAGTCAGTCTACGGGTGACGCTGGACAAAACTCAACCGCGCGCATTTGATGATTTCATCGAAGCGGCGCGCACGATTTCCGAAGTGATCGAGATCCAGACATTCCTTGGCCGGGTGGATGTGCGCCTTTCTGTGATTGCGCGTGATATGCCGCATTATCAGTCGATATATCGCAACCAGATCCTCGCCCTTCCACATATTGCCGATATTGAAGCCCTGATGCATGTTGCACGGATCAAGAATGATGACGGTTTGCCGCTATGATGGAGCTTGATGACATCGACCGTACGCTTCTTCGGGCCTTGGAGGAAGACGCAACGAAATCCGCGGGGGCTCTGGGGCGCGAGGTGGGGCTGTCGCAACCCGCCACGTGGCGGCGGATCAGGCGCCTGACTGAAGAGGGAGTGCTGGCTGGCCGGCGGCTGGATCTTGACCGAGAGGCGCTTGGATTTGGGGTGGCGGTGTTTCTCGGCGTGAAACTTGCGACCAAAGGCCGTGTCAGCCTTGAAGATTTCGAACGCGCCGTTTCTGCCATTCCTGAAGTGCAGACGGTTGAGCATGTGCTTGGGCTTTATGACTATCGCCTGCGCGTCGTGGCGCGTGACCTTGCCGATTTTGAACGGGTATTGCGTCGCCGTATCATGACCTTGCCCGGGGTTGGGGATGTTGAGGCCAATGTGCTTTTGTCTGAGGAGCGCAGACCGGGTCCTCTTTAGGCCGCAGCGCCAAGATCTATGGCCCGCCGATACCGCATGTTGAGAATTTCGAACAGGCAGTCCATCGAACTCATGAGGCTTTCCGGGGTGAGGGTGTAGTAGGTTTCCTGCCCCTTGCGTTGGCGTGAAAGCAGCCAGGCTTTTTCCATCTCTCGCAGGTGGTGCACCAGAGGTGTGGTTCGGATTTTGGTGGCGGCCTGAAGGGTCTGAAAGGACATTTCTGCTTTGGGCTGGGCGGCGAGCAGGCGGAAAATGGCCATGCGCCGCGGGTGCGAGAGAGCGGTCAGGCTGGCGGAAATATCCTCATTTGTGCTGTCGATCATGGTAGACCTTTGTCGTTCAGAGTGTGTTCTTGAAATGTTCTTTCATTATGGGGGCGAATGGTTAATGTGTGGTGAAGCATGCCCACACTGCTTGACTGGACTGAAGGGAAGCGCATTTCGAAGAAAACTAGAAAACTAGAAAACTAGAAAACTAGAAAACTAGAAAACTAGAAAACTAGAAAACTAGTTTTCTAGTTGTTAGGCGGGCAGACAACGTGATGCCGGCCTGAAGTGCCCTCGGGCAATAAAAAAAGACGCGCCGGGTGAGCGCGCCTTTCGTAATGCCATTTCCGGTCGGTCAGCCTTTGCCACCAGCCATCAGGATCAGCAGGACATAGATCACGGCAACCAACCCCAGCGCAACCAGACCCACACCGGGCAGGCCAAGGGTCAGGAAACCCCCTGCAAGCGCAACAACGATCAGGGCGCAGATACCCCAGGCCATTTTTTCTGCCTTGGCATCGGCAGCTTTTTGTTCGGGGGTCAGTTCGGCAGCCATGTGCGTTTCTCCTAGAATTTTGCTTGCCGCCTTATGCTGCAGCTGTTCACGAAAGGGAATGCTGTATTTTCAAATTGTGCCATATGGTCGCATGGCTGGTGGCCAGCCCTTCGGTGCTTCCCCGGTGAAGGTTCGACTGGGGGATGTTGAGAGAGGGCTTCTATCTCGGGCCAAGCCCCGCTCTCATAACGGTTTTTCGCATCGGAGCGACATCGTGCACTGCCTTGAGGCCCATCAGGCGAACCGCCTGCATGGTCCCGTCGCCAGAACGGGTGACACGGTTGAACAGGTCAATGGCGCGGGCGCGTCTGGCAATGTCAGCGCTCCGCGCCTTGGCATAGGCCGCCATCATTGCGGAATCACCCAGCCCCGTCGGGCGGGCTTGTGCCAGATCCAGCAGGGCGATGACATCATTCAGCGAAGTATTCAGCCCCTGAGCTCCGATCGGTGGCAATGCATGTGCCGCTTCGGCAATCACCGCAACCCGCCCTGCCGTCAGTTGATCAGCGGTTTGTGTAATGATTGGCCAGACAGAGCGGTTCCCCTCTAGCCGCATGCGCCCCAGCAGCCCGGTGGAGCGATGAAACATCACCTCTTCAAACTCCCGCACCGGCATCTGCATCAGTTCGACCGCACGCGGCCCCTTGTTCATCCAGACAATGGCCGAGGCATTGCGCCCGTCTATGTCAGGCAATGGCACAATCGTGAAAGGACCGCCCTCGTTGTAGATTTCGGTTGAAATATTGTCATGTGGCAGCTCATGCGTAACCGTGAAGGCAAGGGATTTCTGACCATAACGTGTGGTGCTGACGGTGATCCCGGCCGCCTCTCGTAGGGGAGAGAATTTGCCATCGGCCGCCACCGCCATCCGGGCACGCACCCGCGCGCCATTGTCCAGCGTGACAATCGCCTCCTCCGAACGGTTCACGATTGATTTGAACCCGTGGCCATAAAGCGCGGTGATATCAGGCTGATCCTGCAGATATCCCCAGATTTCGCGCCGCACGACCCAGTTCATCAGGTTCCATCCGAAAGGGTCGTTGCTCATATCTGCGGACTGAAATACACGGCGGTCCCGAATTTCCGGAGGCCAGCCCACGGTGTCGATTACAGCGAGTTGCTCCAGCGGTTTGGCATGCGGCGCAAGCACGTCCCACAGGCCGATCCGGTCAAACAGCCCACGTGCCGGCTGTAAAAACGCAGTGGAGCGCAGGTCGGATTTTTCTTCATCTGCCGTGGTGACCGGCACAAAAGGATCCGCAAGCAGCACTGAAAATCCGGCTGCGGCAAAGGCGCAGGCCGTGACCTGCCCGGCGATCCCCCCGCCGGAAATGAAAAGATCCACGTTGTAATCGGTCATAAGGGCCTCAACTTGTCAGGTGGGATAGAAATCCCGCAAGATCGTCGGTGTGATGGTGGATGTGCTGGGCGGGGACTGCGTCGGGCGCCACATGCACGGTGCGCATTCCCAGGTCATGTGGCACTGCCAGATTGCGGGGATCATCCTCGAACATAGCCGCCTGTCGAGGTGTGATCCCATCCCGCGCAAACACCGCCTCGAATGCGGCACGGTCCGGCTTTGGGTGGAAATCCGCATGCTCCACCCCATAGATTGCGTCAAACAGCCCGGACAGCCCGCGCGCCTCAAGCACGCGTTCTGCGTAGGGGGCTGAACCGTTGGTATAGACAATTCGCCGCCCGGGCAGTGACCTGATCCGGGCCGCAAGCGCCGGGTCCGGCTCCAGCGCGTCGAAGGAGATATCATGCACATCAGTCAGATAGGGGGCCGGATCCACATCATGCTCTCTCATCAGGCCCGCAAGGGTTGTTCCGTGATCGCGCCAATAGGTCTGCCGCAGGTGGTTGGCCTTGTCCCGGGACACGCCAAGCTCTCGCATGACCCAATCCGTCATCCGCTGCTCGATCTGGTCAAACAGCCGGACCGAAGGGGGGTAGAGCGTGTTGTCGAGGTCGAACACCCACTCCGAGATATGCGAGAACTGATCAGCTACCATGGCGCAAATCTATCCTCTCGGCCCGATGGGGGAAAGGTGAGAAACGCGATCAGGACGCATCTGCGACGAGATGTGACGGCTTGGGGTTTGCTTTGTGCCGCGTCGCTGTGCATAACTTGCGCGAAGATGGATCCGGGAGGAACAGGTGGCAGACGTGAAATCAGGGCACAAAGATGCCTACGAGCTGATCCTTGAGGCAATTGACGTCGGGGTTTACAAACCCGGCGATCGGCTGGTTGAAAGTGAACTGGCCGATCGGTTCGGCGTGTCCCGCACCCCCATTCGCGAAGCCTTGCAACGGCTTGAAACACAATCGCTTCTGACCCGTGATGGGCGCAGCCTGATTGTCGCGTCCCTCACGCATAACCAACTTGCCGAACTCTATGTTGTGCGGGCCGAGCTTGAGGGCCTGGCCGCATCACTTGCCGCCCAGCACGCTGCACCGGAAGAAATCCGCGTGTTGCGCGAAATGGTTGAGGACGATCGGGCGCGTCTGGATGATCCGGCGGCCTTGGCACGCTCCAATCGCCGGTTCCACAAGCGCCTGCACCTCGCGTCCCATAATCGCTATCTCGTGCAACAGCTTGATCTCGTGCATCGCACCATGGCGCTGCTGGCCACCACGTCTCTGGCGGCAGAGGGGCGCAGCGAGGTGGCAATTGCTGAGCATGATGCGATTGTGACCGCAATAGAGGCCCGCGACCGGGAGGCTGCCCGGGCGGCGTTAAAAACCCATATTTCCAAGGCGTTTGAAACCCGGCTTAAATTGGATTCCGCGCAAGACGGCGCATGACGGTGGCAGGGCTAACCTGAAGCGCAGCACCGCTTTGAACCTGGTTGAGACGCTGGAAATGTCCCGCCGCGGGTCAAACCCGAACCGGTTTTGCAGAGCTTTCTGAAATGGTGGCTGTGGCCGGCGTGTCAAACTTCCCGTGCTGGGTCTTGTCCCAGTAAAACGGGTGGGTGACGATCTCGATAAAACCTTTCAATGCGGCAATGGATGCAAGCGGATAGTAGAAGTGCAGGGTGGGCACCCAACCTCGCAACCATTTGTGTTTGGGGCCGCTCACGGCCTGAATGCCGATGGCTATGGTCAAGAGTTCCGCAGCCGCAAAACTGATCCCCAGCAAAGCCAGAAGGGTATCGGGCATCACGTCGCGCAAGGGGTGGGGCAGGCCCAGCGGGAAGGCCCAGAAGGTCCAGAGCAGGGGGGCCAGCAACACCCCGGACAGCGATCCGAGAAAAATCAATTGAAACCCGATGAATTTCCAAAGCCCGAGATCAGACAGGAGCCGCGCGGGATGGCGCATATGCACCCCATAGGTCATCGCATATCCCTTGATCCAGCGCGAGCGTTGTTTGATCCAGGGCCAGGCCCGGCAATTCGCCTCTTCTTCGGTAACGGTATCAATCAGTTCCGTGCGATATCCATGACGCGCGAGGCGCACGCCCAGATCCGCGTCTTCGGTGACGTTATGGGCATCCCACCCGCCCAGTTCTTCCAGGGCGCGTCTGCGGAAAAACAACGTTGTCCCGCCCAGGGGAATGGCAAAGCCGATTTGTTCGACCCCCGGCAGAACCAGTCGCCACCAGCTTGCATACTCCACAGTAAAACAACGGCTTAGCCAGTTTGTGCGGGCATTGTAGAAATCCAGCTTTCCCTGCAGGCAGGCCACTTCCGGACCGCGATCTGAAAACCGCTGGGCCACTTTCAGCAATTGATCTGCGGCGGGGGCATCCTCGGCGTCATAGACGCCAATGACGGACCCGCGACAGAAATCGAGCGCAAAGTTCAGGGCGCGTGGTTTGGTTTTCACCACGCCGCGCGGCACGATGACCTGACGCATCCAACGCGGCAGATCTGCCTGTGCCAGCGTGTTCTGTGTCAGGGTGTCATCTTCTTCGACAACCAGGCAGATTTCTAGCAATTCGCGGGGATAGATGATCCGTTCCAGGCGTTTCACCAACCGTCCGGCGATTTCGCGTTCCTTGTAAAGCGGCACCATGATCGAAATCATCGGCAGGCGATGAGGCCTGGGCAGATCTGCCGATCTGGCAAAATCATCCACCGGGGTTTTCTGTCGTCGCCAATACAGAATGCTGGCGGTCAGTTTCAGCGCCGAATTCATCAGCAGGGTGAACACGGCCCAGCCCACCAGAACCGAAAATCCAACAAGGGTGGAATAAAAGAAAAGGCCACACAGGATGGCCAGAAGGAGGGCTGCATAGCGGATAACGGTGTGGGGGTTCCAGCCCCGGCAGCTTTCATGCCCGGCCACGCGGGTCTCGGCGCGCTGGGTCAGGGCGCGATGGCGCATGGCCACAAGGCTGTCGAGGATGTCCTCCTCCGGGGCAATGGCCAGAAAGCTGCGTCCCCAATGCGCGGGAAATTCCTTTTGCAGGGCCTCAAATTCATCGGGTCGTGAACAAATGACGACGGTTCCACCACCAACATTTTTCCACGGCACGACGCGGTTTCGAATGCAGAAATCTGCGCTGAGATCATCGATAAGCCGCACATCCGGGGGATGCCTGTGCAGATCGGCGATACTGCACCCATACTGGCGCGCAAGTGCCGCATAGAGGTCAACCCGGCGCACGAAGCCGTGAGCCAACAGAATATCGCCCAGCCGCACATCCTGCGTGCGCTGTAAGGCGGTTGCGATCTCAAGGTTTTCTTTCGAAAGCGCGCCCATATCCAGCAGAACCTGTCCCAATGGCTTGCGCTGCGGGTGCTGCGCATCCGTCATCGCCGGGGCGGGCGGCGATGTGTCATGGTTCTGAATTAGGCGAAGCGGTGTTGCAGACATGGTGACCGGATTTGGAGTTATATCCGGTCACCATGCGTGGAAAATGATTAACGCCCGGTTAACCTTACCCATAATTGGCGAGTTGATCGGGTGTTAACCAAAAAAGCCCGCGCATTTCTGAGCGGGCTTTAGGATTTATAACGCGGCCGTTTACTTAACCGCTGGCTTATTTGCGGGCATCCATCGCCGATGCGAACCGTTCAAACAGATAATAGCTGTCCATTGGGCCGGGGCTGGCCTCGGGGTGGTGCTGCACCGAAAAGACCGGGCGGCCTTCGATCTTGATGCCGCAGTTTGACCCGTCAAACAGGGAGACATGGGTTTCCACAACCCCTTCGGGCAGGGTGTCAGCGTTTACCGCAAAACCGTGGTTCATCGAGGTGATCTCTACCTTGCCAGTCTCATGTTCCTTGACCGGGTGGTTGGCACCGTGGTGGCCGTGGTTCATCTTGATGGTCTGTGCGCCCAGTGCCAGTGCAAGCATCTGGTGACCAAGGCAAATTCCGAAAACCGGCAAGTCGGTTTCCAGGATTTCGCGGATCATGGGCACCGCGTATTCGCCGGTGGCAGCGGGGTCGCCGGGACCGTTCGACAGGAAGACCCCGTCGGGATTGTGGGCCAGCACCTCTTCAGCGGTGGCGGTGGCCGGCAACACGGTCACATCGCAGCCCGCCGAGGCAAGGCAGCGCAGAATGTTGCGTTTGGCGCCAAAGTCGAGGGCCACAACCTTGTGGCGCGGGTTTTCCTGCTTGGGAAAACCGTCCGGCCAGGCCCAACGCATTTCGTCCCATTTGTAGCTTTGTGCACAGGTCACATCCTTGGCCAGATCGAGCCCTTCGAGGCCCGAAAAAGCCCGCGCCTCAGCCACAAGGGCTTCGACGTCAAACGTGCCGTTGGGGTCATGGGCGATGGCCACATGCGGTGCGCCCTGCTGACGAATGGCGCGGGTCAGGCGGCGGGTATCCACCCCTCCAATGCCGATGCGGCCACGTTTCTCCAGCCACAGGGTCAGCTCTTCGGTGTTGCGCCAGTTCGAAGGATCGGTGGGATCCCACTTCACAACCATGCCTGCGGCAACCGGATCGCCCGTTTCGTCATCTTCGACATTGGTGCCTGTGTTGCCGATATGCGGGAAGGTAAAGGTGACAACCTGACCTGCATATGACGGGTCGGTCATGATTTCCTGATACCCGGTCATAGCGGTGTTGAAGCACAGCTCTGCGGTCGTCATGCCGGTGGCCCCGAAGCCCATCCCGTAAAAGATGGTGCCATCGGCAAGGGCAAGACAGGCGGTGGGGGTGGCGGTTTCTGGTTGGGGGGCAGCTGACATTTTCTCGACTCCGGCAGGCCAAATTGGCGCGAACCTAAGGGGAGGAGCCGGATGGGTCAAGGGGGAGATGCCGAGTCTTGAAAAACATATTTTCCCTTATTTCAAAGGCCTGACGCAATATGTTGGGTGTTGCCTGAAAATGCGGTTTTCGATACATTCAGACTTCGGACCAACAACGGACCAAAGGACATGGACATGCGTGCCCGTATCAATGACGCCCTGAAAACGGCGATGAAAGACAAAGACGCCGTGCGGCTGTCGACCCTGCGTTTGATCAATGCTGCGATCAAAGATCGTGATATTGCCCTGCGTGGGGGTGGCGAGGAGGGTCAGACCTCGGACGCTGACGTGCTGGCGATTCTCGGCAAGATGGTAAAACAGCGACAGGAAAGCGCGCGCGCCTATGAAGAAGGCGGCCGGCTGGAACTTGCTGAAAAAGAACGTGGCGAGATCGAAATCATCGAGGATTTCCTGCCAAAACAATTGGATGCAGCGGAAACCGAAGCTGCCGTTGCCGCGGCCATTGCCGCCGTGGGGGCCGAGAGCATCCGCGACATGGGCAAGGTGATGGGCGAACTCAAGGCCAAATACACCGGCCAGATGGATTTCGGTCGGGTCGGCCCCATGGTCAAAGACAAGCTGGGCTGAACACCTGTTCGGCACCGTTTGAAAACCCCGCATGTCCTGCGGGGTTTTTTATTGCGCAGACTTCACATCCCTCAGGGTCTGAACCAGTTCTTTGTAAAGCTGTGGCCGTTCGCCCTCCGACAAAAACGCGCCAATCTCCACCTCGCGTTCATTGCCCTTCAAGGTGATGTAATGCTTCACCGGTCCCGCCTCGGGGTGCATCTCTACCGTCACCCAATAGGGGTTGGCCTCCCATTCGGCATGGGCGCCACGTGGCCCGTCGCGGGTCAGGGTGATCCGGTCGGGCCAGATCTTCAGCTCCTCCAAAATCTCACCGTCCCGGTAAGAGCGATCAATGAAAAACCAAAGGCCACCAACCGTGCCCAGCAAAATGGGCAGGAATAACCAAAGGCTGGGATGACCCAGCAGCCCCAATAACGGCAGCGCAAACCCGAAGCAAACTGCTGAGATCACCCAGACGAACCCGCGCCGCGACAGTGACCGGTAAGGCCAGAGATGCAGCTCGGCACGCGGTGGTGCCTCGCCCGTTGGCTCTACCCATTCATACGGCATTCCACCTCTCCCACATAGGTGCCCCTTTTTCTTGCGCAAAATACCTCGGGGGTCTGGGGGCAGCGCCCCCGGCATGTCCTCAAAAGAAAAGGCCCGGGACTGAGCCCGGGCCTCGCCTAATTCTCTCACCTTAGTGCGAGTGGCCCTTATCCCACTCTTCCTGCTTCGGCAGGATTTCAAAGGTGTGCTCCGGCGGCGGGCTGGGCAGGGTGAATTCCAGCGTATCCGCATATTCGTTCCAGTAGTTCGGGCGCGTTTCGCGACGGCCCGCCAGCAGGGTGTAGAACACGATGCCGATGAAGAACAGGAAGGACAGGAATGAGATCATGGCGCCGATCGAGCTGATCTTGTTCCAGTAGGCGAAGGCCTCCGGATAGTCGATATAGCGGCGCGGCATGCCCTGACGACCCAGGAAGTGCTGCGGGAAGAAGGTCAGGTTCACCCCGATGAAGAACAGCCAGAAATGCAGCTTGCCAGCCCATTCCGGGTACTGACGGCCCGACATCTTTGCCATCCAGTAATAGATACCGGCAAAGATACAGAAGGCCGCACCCATCGACATGGTGTAGTGGAAGTGGGCAACCACGTAATAGGTGTCGTGATACAGACGATCCACACCTGCCTGCGACAGCACCACGCCGGTCACGCCGCCAATGGTGAACAGGAACAGGAAGCCGAAGGCAAACAGCATCGGTGTCTTGAACTCGATCGAACCACCCCACATGGTCGCAATCCACGAGAAGATCTTAACGCCGGTCGGCACTGCGATCACCATCGTGGCCAGCATGAAGTAGCTCTGCTGTGTCAGTGACATGCCGACGGTGTACATGTGGTGCGCCCACACCACGAACCCGATCACGCCAATGGCAATCAGCGCCCAGACCATCGGCAGATAGCCGAAGATCGGTTTGCGGGCGAAGGTGCCGAAGACGTGGCTGATCAGGCCGAACCCGGGCAGGATCACGATATACACTTCCGGGTGTCCGAAGAACCACAGGATGTGCTGGTAAAGGATCGGGTCACCGCCACCCGATGGGTCAAAGAAGGTGCCGCCAAAGTTACGGTCGACCAGAAGCATGGTGATGGCGCCCGCCAGAACCGGCAGCGACAGAAGGATCAGCCATGCGGTGACAAATACCGACCAGGCAAACAGCGGCACTTTGAAAAGCGTCATGCCCGGTGCGCGCATATTGAGGAAAGTGGTGATGATGTTGATCGCGCCAAGGATCGAGGAGGCACCTGAAACGTGCACCGCGAAAATGGCCAGATCCATCGAATACCCGCCTTCGGTGGTCGACAGCGGCGGGTAAAGCACCCAGCCCACGCCTGACCCCAGCTGATCATTGCCACCAGGCGCGAGGAGCGAGGCCACACCAAGTGCCACACCGGTCGCGTAAAGCCAGAACGACAGGTTGTTCATCCGCGGGAACGCCATATCCGGCGCGCCGATCTGCAACGGCATGAAATAGTTGCCAAATCCGCCGAAAAGGGCAGGGATCACCACAAAGAACATCATCAGAACGCCGTGATAGGTGATCATCACGTTCCAAAGGTGCCCGTTCGGGGTACATTCGGCGGACGCGTCGGCAAAGAAGCGTGCGCCTTCCATACACATGTATTGAACGCCCGGCTCCATCAGTTCCATCCGCATGTAAACGGTGAAGCTGACCGAAATCAGGCCGGTGAGACCTGCCAGAAACAGGTAAAGGATGCCGATATCCTTGTGGTTGGTGGACATGAACCACCGGGTAAAGAACCCACGATCATCGTGGTGGTCATGGCTCGAAATGGCTGCGTCCGCCATAGATACCCTCCCTACGGGTTAGATTTTGACGGGGGAGTCATCCCGTCTGTTTTTTAACGTGTTTAGTATAGGAAGGGGGCTGCGCGCAACAATGTGATGCAGGCGGCAGGGTAAAAAAAACGTCCCGACAGGGGATTAGCCTGCCGGGACGCATATTCTGTGCGGTTGGCGGCGCCAAACAGCGCCCGCCTGAGGGGCCAGCCTTAGTTGCTGGTGGTCGATTCGCCCTCGGCCGCTTCTTCAGCAGCTTCTTCAGCGGGGGCTTCCATTGCCGGGGCCACGCTTGCCAGGTAAGCAATGATGTTTTCCGGCTTTTTCCACTTGAAGGTCATTTTCGACTTGGCTTTGCCGTCACCCAGCTGCTCTTGCAGGAAGCCTTTCGGATCCATGATATAGGCGGCCAGCAGTTCCTCGGTCCAGACAGCGCCGGTTTCGCCGAGGGCGGCAATCGATGCGCCGTATTTGAACCCTTCAACCGAAGCAACCTGACGGCCAACGATGCCGTAAAGGTTCGGGCCGGTTTTACCACCTTTGAAGATCACGTCGCCTTCCGGGCTGACCACGGTGTGACAGGCTTTGCATTTCTTGAAGTCTTTTTCGCCTGCGGCCGCATCACCTTCGGCTTGGGCAGCACCGGCCAGAGCGAAGAGAAGGGCGGCGGATGTAAGAGCTTTTTTCATGTTTGTCCTCGTGTTTGACAGAACCACGCTACTGCACGTGACATTATTTCCGCGCAGACCTTGCCGCAAAATCGGGTGAAATGAAAGGGGCAGAGCTGTGACGGATTGTAACGGATTGCAAAAGAGAAGTGCTTAACATGGAAAGAAATTCTCCGATTTTGCGCGGGGAAGGATGCGGGGGGGCGTGAGGGCCGGCGGGATGCCCTTGAAAATGCCGGAGAAAACCGCTGTTTTGGGGAAAAATACCGGAATATCACCTCCTGACCGGAATATGAGGGCACATAAAGCGACTCTTTCCAGAGGCGATTTACGCTCCTGTCGATCATCGGATTGTGATCAGATGGCGTGTCCGGGGCGGTTGTGTATACGCAAAAAACCGCCGCCCGGCGTCGTGACACCAGCTCGTTTCGTGACACCAGCGTGCGATCAGGCGAATCTCTTGTGGGGAACGGCGGTCGGGGTCAGCCGAACACCTCGTCAAAGCAGCGTCGCAGCGCCACATCCACATCCTCCATCGTGACCGGCAGGCCCAGATCCACCAGGCTGGTCACCCCATGTTCAGAGATTCCGCAGGGCACGATGCCCGAGAAATGCTCCAGATCCGGCTCCACATTGATCGAAATGCCGTGAAAGCTGATCCATTTTCGAAGGCGCACACCGATCGCGGCAATCTTGTCTTCGGGTTTCTGCCCCAGAGCGGTCAGCGGTTTGTCATCGCGCACAACCCAGACGCCGACGCGCCCATCGCGTTTCTCTCCGGTCACGTTGAATTCGGCCAGTGTCTTGATCACCCAATCCTCAAGGGCGGCCACAAAAGCCCGCACATCGCGGCCCCGTGCCCCCACATCCAGCATCACATAAGCCACGCGCTGCCCCGGCCCATGATAGGTATACTGCCCCCCGCGCTTTGACGGGTAGACCGGGAACCGGTCTGGCGCGACCAGATCTTTCGGATCGGCCGAGGTGCCCGCTGTATAAAGAGGGGGATGCTCCAACAGCCAGATCATCTCACCGGCCTCATCACGGGCCATCGCGTCGGCATGGGCCTCCATCCGGGCAACGGCCTGTTCATAATCTACGAGTGTTTCGGCGGTTTCCCAGGTGACGGACGGCATGTTTTCAGGTGCTTTCATAGGGTTTCATTTGGCAGTGAACAGGCGAAATGTCAAAGGCCAGCATGTCGGACCCGACAGGGTGCCCGCAGGCAGGGCGAGGATTGCGAAAATCTTTTTGCAGATCTGGCGCTTTTCCTCTTCACATCCCCCTCAGCCTTCGCTATATCGCCCCTCACCAAGCCTAGATGTGCGGTCGTGGCGGAATTGGTAGACGCGCAGCGTTGAGGTCGCTGTTCCTTAACAGGAGTGGAAGTTCGAGTCTTCTCGACCGCACCATTTACTTCCCCAGAAAATACACCCAGAAAAATTGCTTTTGGGAAGAGCAGGTAAGATCCTGAAATCTATATGATTTGAGGCTTCACTTTTGCATGCCAAGTTTTCAGGCAGGGGCGCCGCAGGACTTGGCGTGTATGTCCATTGGGCAAGCGAATTTGCCCAATGGTGTTGATCCCAATGGCTTCGACTATGCAACCCTGCCCCGGTCCTTGCGACCTTGTTCTGGATCGCAGCGATCCGATACCGCTGTCGCAGGGCAGGGGATCAGGGCCTTACCCGACAATCAGCTGTTTCAGTTGCAGGGCTTCGTGTTCGAGTTCCAGCAGCTTTTGATGAATGAGGTCGCCGATGGAGATCAATCCGACCAGCTGCCCCCCCTCGATCACCGGCATATGCCGGAACCGACCCTCGGTCATGCGCGTCAGAACGGATTCGCTGCTGTCATCCGGGCTGCAGGTCTGAACATCTGTTGTCATCAGCTCCTGAACCTGTCCCGGCAGGGTGTGATCTGGGCGATCCGCAAGGGCCCGCACGATGTCACGTTCCGACAGGATGCCAACCAGCTCTCCTTCCGGATCGATCACCACGATGGCGCCAATGCGTTTGTCACGTAGGATTGCGACCACGTCACGGACGCTGGTCGTTGGTGATGTGGTGATCACCTCATGCCCTTTGTGATCCAGAATCGTGTGGATGTGGGATTTTTCGACCCGCTGAATGCTGCGCGTGTCCTGACTGTGGGTGTGCGGAGTTTTGTCATCTCCGCGCATCGGTGATTGGTAAGATGTCGGCATGGCGGCCTCTCCTTCCCGAACGGATTGTCATTCTCGTATGGTTTCAGCATAACCCAAATATTGGAAAGCGGAGAAAAAACATGGAAGTTGCGACAGATAGCCTGATGCTGAGCTCGTTCTGGGCGACGATCATCTTTGTTCTGGCTTGCCTGTGCGGCTATCAGTATCGCCGTGTGTGGAAGGCAGAAGGGCCGCGCTGGCAGCTTTGGGTATTTGGGGGGCTGGCCGCAAGTGCGCTGGCCGTGCTGGCGTTTGTGCCGCTGTCGGCGGGATAACTCAGTCGCTGGTCGTGAATGCCGTGAAGGGCAGGAGGGGTATCAGCCCTTGCCGGCGGCCAGCCGTTCGGCCTTTTCGCGGGCCTCACGCTTGCGCGGGCATTCCAGCCGGTCCCGCAGGGGGCTGTCCGGGTCAATTTCCTTGTTGCAGACCAGACAATGATCCGCGCCGCTGATCGCGTTCAGCCCGCCACAGCTTCCCTTGATCGTGCGCCCCATGAGAATCACCCCAAGCGCCATGCCCAGCATCACAATCAGCAAAATGGCGAAAGTCATGAAGAAGGTGGTCATCTCGGTGCGCCTCTTTTTGTCGGGCAGGTCTTGCTGCGTGTCCCTATATCATATCGGGACCGGCAAGGCGGAGATCAAGCCGGGTCGCGGCTTGATCTCGAAACTGTCAGGCGGTCAGCGCGGTGAAACGCGAGCTGGCCGAGGTTTTGAACCGCAGATCACTTGCCGCTTCGTCGCGGTCGATGAACAGCACGGCGAGGTTATGGGCTTCTGCGATTTCCAGACCACGCTCGCGGCCCAGGATCAGCATCGCCGTGGCCCAGGCATCTGCCAGCATCGAGTTTTCTGCCAGCACCGTGGCCGAGGCGGTCTTGTGGGTGATCGGGTGGCCGGTTTTCGGGTCGATCACATGCGAGTAGCGCACACCGTCTTTTTCGTAGTAGTTGCGGTAATCGCCGGAGGATGCGAGGCCCAGACCCGAGACGCCGATCACGTCCTGCATCCCACCGGAAAGGGCTGCGGGTTTCTCGATCCCGATCTGCCAGGGCAGACCGGCCTCATTGCGGCCCGAGGCGTAAAGATCACCGCCGATTTCCACCATGTAGTCCGAAATGCCGATTTTTTCCAGCGACTTGCCAACCATGTCAGCGCCATAGCCTTTGCCGATGGCCGCCAGATAAACCTGTGCGTCAGTGCGGGTTTTCTGCAGCGCATTGGTGCCAACCTGCAGCGTGTTCGCGTGACCTGAACGCGCCTGAGCCTCGGCAATCTGCGTCATGTCGGGCGTGGCCTGTGCTCCGGGCGCGCCAAAGCCCCAAAGCTCGATCAGCGGCCCGATTGTGGTGTCGAAGCGACCATCGCTGGCCACATGCACCTGTTCCGCGGCCTGCATCACATTGGACAGATCGGCAGAGACCTGGACCGGGGCGGTGCCGGTCTGTGCATTGAAGCGCGAGATTTCGGATTTCGGATCCCAGTTCGACATCTGCTGGTTCACTTTGACCAGGGCAGTGTCGATGGCAATCTGAATGTCAGCTTCGCTCACCCCGTTCCCCGGATCACGGGCAATCACGTTGTAGACCGTGCCCATGGTGAGGCCGGTCAGCTTGTAGAAGGCCTGCGATGGTTTGCAGGCTGCAAAAGCCAGAGGCATCAGAAGGAAACTGCGGCGTGAGAATTTGGTCAGGTCAGGCACGTGGAAACCCCTTTTGGTCACGGATCGGTCGTTTTGCACTACAACAAGGCGCTTTTCTGCGACATTGCGGTTCAATTCAACCAAAAAAGTTTGGGTAAGAGGGGAAATGACCACTTTCACCCAGGGCAATCTCATTGCATAAGCTACCCAGCCAATCTGAAGAGGTGAACACTGTGCAGCGTTTCTTGCTACGCAAGGGATTGAACATCCCTATATCCGGAGCGCCAAGGGCTGACATCGAAAACGGGGCTGAGCTGCGTCGTGTCGGTATCCTTGGAGATGACTATCTTGGGTGGAAGCCACGCATCCCCGTGGAGGTGGGTGATGTGGTTGGGGCCGGTGCCCCTGTGCTCGTCAACAAGGACATGCCAGATGTGCAGGTGGTTTCCCCTGTGACCGGCAGGATCTCTGCGATCAATCGGGGCGCGCGGCGCAAGTTGATCAGCATCGAGATCGAGGTGGATGAGAGCGCAGCCGAGCCTGTTGATTTTTCCGGGGTAGGGGATGTGTCCTCACCCGAGGGTGTGGTGGAGCGTCTGTGCGCCGCCGGTCTGTGGACATCGTTCCGCACCCGTCCCTATTCCAAAACTCCGGCCCCGGACACGCGTCCTGCCGCGATCTATGTCAATGCGATGGACAGCGAACCGCTGGCTGCGGACCCGGCCCTGATCATTGCCGAAGAGGGCGACGCCTTCACCAGCGGGCTTGAGGCAGTGGCCTCGCTCTCGGACGGAAAGACCTATCTGTGTCACAGCGATGGAACCTCTCTGCCGGGGCAGGATCTGGCCGGGGTGGAGGCCGCAGCTTTTGCCGGGCCGCATCCGGCGGGGCTTTCCGGCACCCATATGCATTTCCTGGAACCGCCCCGCGCGGATAAGACCGTCTGGACCATCTCCTATCAGGACGTGATCATGATTGGTCGCCTGCTCCTGACCGGTAAATATGACGCCCGGCGGGTGATTTCGCTGGCGGGTCCGGTCTGCAAGGATCCCCGCCTTCTGCGCACGGTGGCTGGTGCGTCGATGGCGGATCTGGTGGCGGGCGACCTGCCTGCGGATCTGCCGGTGCGGATGATTTCCGGGTCTGTCCTAAGCGGCCGCGCGGGCGCGGGCGAAAGCGCCTATCTGGGTCGCTATGCGCGCCAGATCACCCTGATCGAAGAGGATCACACGCAGATCCCGCTGGGCTGGATCCGTCCGATGTTTGCGAAATACGCGGTGCAGCCGGTGCTCGGTTCGGCGCTGTCGCGCCTGTCGAACCGCACCTTCCCGCTGACCTCGAACCTCAATGGTGGCCGCCGTGCAATGGTGCCGACCGGCACGTTCGAGACGCTGATGCCGCAGGATTTCCTGCCAACCCAGCTGCTCCGGGCGCTGTTGGTGATGGACACCGATCAGGCTCAGGCGCTGGGCGCGCTGGAGCTGGACGAAGAAGATCTTGGCCTGATGGGTTTTGCCTGCCCGGCCAAATATGAATACGGTCTGGCGTTGCGCGATGTGCTGACGAAGATCGAGAAGGAGGGGTAAACCTTGGGCTTGCGAAACTTTTTCGATCGGATCGAGCCGCATTTTGAGAAGGGCGGCAAATACCACAAGTATTACTCCATCTACGAGATGGTGGAATCTCTGGTGTATACGCCGAAGACCGTGACCACGGTCGCCCCTCATGCGCGGTCCTACGTGGATATGAAGCGGATCATGACCTATGTGGTCATCGCGACGATCCCCTGTATCCTGATGGCGCTTTACAACACTGGGCTGCAAAGCAACCTTGCGATTGCCGAATTTGGCCCCTCGGGCTGGCGTGCGGGCATCATTGAGGCGCTGGGTATTGGCTTTAATGCCGCCAACCCGGTGGCCAATATGCTGCATGGGCTGCTTTACTTCCTGCCGATCTATATCGTGACCCTCGTGGCGGGCGGCATTTTCGAAGTGATCTTTGCCACCGTGCGCAAACATGAGGTGAACGAGGGGTTCCTTGTCTCCTCGATGCTGTATGCACTGATCCTGCCCGCCACCACGCCGCTGTGGCAGGTGGCCCTGGGGATCATCTTTGGCGTGGTGATCGGCAAAGAGGTCTTTGGCGGCACCGGCAAGAACTTCCTCAACCCTGCGCTGACCGGCCGGGCGTTCCTTTACTTTGCCTATCCCGCCCAACTGTCAGGCGACAGTGTCTGGGTGCCGGTGGATGGGTTCACCGGGGCAACCGCTCTGGCCGTTTCTGCCGCTGATGGTTTTCAGGAACTCGCCGCGCGGGGCGTGACCTGGTGGGACAGCTTCATGGGGTTCATTCCTGGCTCGATGGGGGAAACGTCGACCCTGGCGGCGCTGATTGGTCTTGTCTTCCTTCTGGCCACCCGGATTGCCAACTACCGTCTGGTGCTGGGTTGCCTGATTGGGATGATCGGGTTTTCGACGCTCTTGAACTGGATCGGGTCGGACACCAACCCGATGTTTGCCATGCCGTGGTATTGGCATCTGGTTGTCGGCGGGTACGCCTTTGGTCTGGTGTTCATGGTCACCGAGCCTGTGTCGGCCTCACAAACCAATATGGGCCGTTATTTCTATGGCGCCCTGATCGGTTTCATGGTGGTGATGATCCGCGTTGTGAACCCGGCCTTCCCGGAAGGCATGATGCTTGCCATCCTGTTCGGCAATGTCTTTGCGCCGTTGATTGACTACTTCGTTGTTCAGGCCAATATCAAACGTAGGGCGAAGCGAAATGCCTAACGATCTTCAAAACGACACCGCGCCAAAGGGCGCGATCCGCCGGTTCCTGGATCTGCCCGCAGATTCCGTTGCCAAAACCGTTTTCGTCGCCGTGACCCTCTGCCTTGTGGCCTCGATGGTCGTGTCCGCCGCGGCCGTGGCCCTGCGCCCGTTGCAGGCGGTGAATGCGCTGAAAGACAAGCAGATCAACATTTTGCAGGTTGCCGGGATTTATGACCCGAACGCCGATGTGCTGGAAAGCTTTGCCGCGTTTGAACCGCAGGTGCTGGAGCTGAAAACCGGGGCGTTCACCGACGCCTTTGATCCGGCCAGCTTTGATGACCGCAAGGCTGCCGATGATCCCGCGACCTCGGTTGCGCTGGAGGACGACCCCGCAGGCATTGGCCGTCAGGGGCAGTTCGTGACCGTTTATCTGCTGCGCGATGAGGCTGGCGCCATCGACAAGGTGATTTTGCCGCTGCACGGCTATGGCCTGTGGTCGACGCTTTACGGCTTTATCGCCCTCGAAGAGAACGGCAACGACATCTTTGGTCTGCAATTCTATGAGCACGCCGAGACCCCCGGTCTGGGCGCCGAGGTGGACAACCCGCGCTGGAAAGCACTGTGGAAGGGCAAGAAGCTGGCGGATGCGAGCGGAGACCTGAAGATCAGCGTGACCAAAGCGATGCCAGCCGCCGGGGCGGAGTATCATGTGGATGCGCTGGCCGGGGCCACTCTGACCACGGCAGGGGTGCATAACCTTGTCAATTTCTGGATGGGTGAAGCGGGCTACAAGCCGTTTCTGGAAAATCTGAAAGCGGGGAACATCTGATGGCGCATAAACGCAAAGACATGTTGACCGACCCCTTGGTCGACAATAACCCGATCACGCTTCAGGTTCTGGGGATCTGTTCGGCGCTCGCGGTGACCTCGTCGCTGCAGGTGGCTTTCGTGATGGCGATTGCCGTGACCTTTGTGACGGCGTTCTCCTCGATGTTCATCTCGATGATCCGCAACCACATTCCCGGCTCGATCCGCATTATCGTGCAGATGGTGATCATCGCGTCCCTCGTGATCCTGGTGGACCAGCTTCTCAAGGCCTATGCGTTTGAGATTTCAAAAACCCTGTCGGTCTTTGTTGGCCTGATCATCACCAACTGTATCGTGATGGGCCGGGCCGAGGCATTTGCCATGAAGAACCCGCCGATCGACAGTTTCATCGACGGGATCGGTAACGGTCTGGGCTATGGGCTGATCCTGATGCTGGTCGGCGTTGTGCGTGAGCTGTTTGGCTCGGGCAGCCTGTTTGGTGTGACCATTCTGGAAACCGTGAACAACGGTGGCTGGTATGTGCCGAACGGCCTGTTGCTGCTGCCGCCATCGGCATTCTTCATCATCGGTCTGATCATCTGGGCCTTCCGCACCTGGAAGCCTGCGCAGGTCGAGGAACGTGAATATAAAATTCAGAACGTTGGGGGGCACTGATGGAAGGGCTCATCTCACTTGCCGTCAAGGCGATCTTTGTTGAAAACCTTGCGCTCAGCTTTTTCCTTGGCATGTGTACCTTCATCGCCGTGTCGAAAAAGATCTCAACCGCAATCGGTCTGGGGGTGTCGGTGATGATCGTGCAGGCGATCACCGTGCCGGCCAACAATCTGATCCTGACCTATCTTCTCGCCCCCGGCGCGCTGGCCTGGGCGGGGTTCCCGGATGTGGATCTGACCTTCCTCGGACTGATTTCCTATATCGGCGTGATTGCAGCACTGGTGCAGATCCTGGAAATGGTGCTCGATAAGTATTTCCCGCCGCTTTACAACGCGTTGGGTGTGTTCCTGCCGCTGATCACCGTGAACTGCGCCATCCTTGGTGGCTCGCTGTTCATGGTCGAGCGTGGCTATGACTTTGCCGAGGCTGCGACCTATGGGATTTCCTCGGGCTTTGGCTGGGCGCTGGCGATCACGGCAATGGCCGGGGTGCGCGAAAAGCTGAAATACTCGGATATCCCGGATGGCCTGCAAGGTCTGGGGATCACCTTCATCACCGCAGGGCTGATGGCAATGGCCTTCATGTCCTTCTCTGGCGTGAAACTCTGAGGGGGAAGACATGGAAACTTTCAGCCTAGGTATCATCCTCTTCACCCTGATCGTTCTGGCGCTGGTGGCAATCATCCTCGCCGCGCGGTCGAAACTGGTCTCGACCGGTAATGTGAACATCACCATCAATGGCGAAAAGACCATCTCGGTCCCGGCGGGGGGCAAGCTGTTGCAGACCCTCGCGGGCGAGAAGATGTTTGTCCCTTCCGCCTGCGGCGGCGGTGGCACCTGTGCCCAATGCCGGGTGAAGGTGCATTCCGGCGGCGGCTCGATCCTGCCGACCGAGGAAAGCCACATCACCAAGCGCGAAGCGTCCTGTGGTGATCGCCTGTCGTGCCAGGTGGCCGTGAAGCAGGATATGGAGATCGAAGTCCCCGAAGAAGTGTTCGGCGTGAAAAAGTGGGAATGCACCGTGCGTTCCAACGAAAACGTCGCCACTTTCATCAAGGCGCTGGTGTTGGATCTGCCCGAAGGTGAGGATGTGAATTTCCGCGCCGGTGGTTACATCCAGATCGAAGCCCCCGCGCATAAGCTGAGCTATACTGAGTTCGACATCGAAGACGAGTATCGCGAAGATTGGGACAAGTTCAATCTGTGGCAATATGAAAGTGTCGTGGATGAGCCGGTCGAGCGCGCCTATTCGATGGCCAACTACCCGGATGAAAAGGGCATGATCATGCTCAATGTCCGTGTTGCCTCGCCGCCCCCGGGGGCCGAGGGTATCCCGCCGGGCAAGATGTCGTCTTACATCTTCAACCTCAAACCCGGTGACAAGGTCACCATTTCCGGCCCCTATGGTGAGTTCTTCGCCCGTGAGACCGACAAGGAAATGGTGTTCATCGGTGGCGGGGCCGGTATGGCGCCGATGCGTTCGCATATCTTTGACCAATTGAAGCGCCTCAAGAACAAGGATCGCAAGATCACCTTCTGGTATGGGGCACGCTCCAAGCGCGAGATGTTCTTTGTCGAAGATTTCGACGAGCTGGCCAAGGAGTTCCCGAACTTCACCTGGCATGTGGCCCTGTCGGATGCACTGCCCGAGGATGAGTGGACTGGCTATACCGGCTTCATCCACAATGTGCTGCATGATGAATACCTCAAGGACCACCCGGCGCCGGAGGATTGTGAATTCTACATGTGTGGCCCGCCCATCATGAACTCGTCGGTGATCAATATGCTGCTGGAGCTGGGTGTGGATCGCGAAGACATCATGCTGGATGATTTCGGCGGCTGACACGTCCAACCGGACCGCACCGCATTGGACGGGACGAAAAAGACAACAAGGGCTGTGCGCATTTTGCGGGCAGCCCTTTTTCTTCCGGCAAGTTTTTCTTCCGGCAAGGCGGGCGCAGCAGGCGTATCAAATCCGCAACCTCGGCGCAGTTTTCGCGCACAGTTTTCTTTCCCCCCCGGCACAAATCTTTTACCTTGATCTGATACATGTTCATAAGCGGCCCTGTCCGTTAGATTGTTTAAAAAGACACCGAGGCTGAGCACCCGCCCATGATCGCTGAATTCAAGGCTCTTTCCCGCCTGACGCTGGACACGGCGCGCGACCTTGCGCCCATTGTCGGCGTGGTGGCGGTGTTTCAGTTTCTGGTGCTGAAGCAGCCGATTGATGACATTTCGACCAAGCTGATCGGGCTTTTATTCGTGATGATCGGACTGGCCGTGTTTATCCGCGGGTTGGAGCTTGCCCTGTTTCCACTGGGGGAAAGCCTTGCAGATGCCTTTGCTAACAAGGGTAACCTATTCTGGCTGTTGCTTTTTTCCTTTGCGCTGGGGTTCGGCACCACCGTGGCGGAACCCGCACTGATTGCCGTCACCGGAGAAGCCGCACGCACCATGAGCATGATCGGCGCCGTGGCGGATGCGCCGGCCGCGCAGAACGCCTATGCAGATGCGTTGCGCTATACCGTTGCCGTGGCGGTGGGGGCGTCGCTGGTGATCGGCGTGCTGCGTATCCTGTTGGGCTGGCCCATTCAGTATCTGATCATTGGCGGCTATGTGATTGTGGTGATCATGACCTGGTTTGCACCGCCCGAAATCATCGGCATTGCCTATGACAGCGGGGGGGTGACCACCTCAACCGTGACCGTGCCGCTGACCACCGCGCTGGGGGTGGGGCTGGCCTCTGTGATCAAGGGGCGCAACCCGATGATTGACGGGTTCGGGCTGGTGGCCTTTGCCTCTCTTCTGCCGATCATTTTCGTGTTGGGCTTTGGCATCGTGGCCGTCGCCGGAGGAGAGACGGGATGATTGCCGACCTCATTCGAACCATCCTGTCCACGGTGCTGGATATTCTGCCGATCGCGGTGATTTTGGCGTTTTTCCAGGTGGTCGTGCTGCGTAAACCAGTGCCGCATCTGCGGCAGGTCCTGCTTGGATCGGTTTACGTGGTGCTGGGCCTTGGATTGTTCCTGTTTGGCCTTGAACATGCGCTGTTCCCGATTGGCGAAAGCATGGCGCGGCAGCTGACAGATCCGTCTTTTATCGGCAATCCGGCCGATTGGAGCGCCCATGGCTGGACCTATCTTTTTGCTTTTGCCATCGGGTTTTCCACCACCATTGCCGAACCCTCGCTGATCGCCGTTGCCTTGAAAGCACGGGATGTCTCGGGCGGGGCGGTCAGCGCCTGGGGGCTGCGGATCGCTGTGGCGATTGGTGTGGCGCTGAGCCTGGCGGTCGGCACCTACCGAATTGTCACAGGGACGCCACTCTATCTTTACATGATCGTCGGCTACGTGATTGTTATTGCCCAGACCATGACGGCGCCGCGGATGATCGTGCCGCTGGCCTATGACAGCGGGGGGGTGACCACCTCTACCGTGACCGTGCCGCTGGTGGCGGCGCTTGGGCTGGGGCTGGCCTCGACCGTGCCGGGGCGCAGCCCGGTGCTGGACGGGTTCGGGCTGGTGGCGCTGGCCAGCCTCTTCCCGATGATCACGGTGATGGGCTATGCGCAGCTTGTGGAATGGAACGCGCGACGGAATGGTATGAAACAAGTCATCGAAGGCGACAGAGAGGATGCGCCATGAAATTCAAACTGATCATTGCCCTGGTTGAGGATTCCAAGACCGACACGGTGCTGGATGCAGCCCGCGCCGCCGGGGCCACCGGGGCCAGTGTGATCACCTCTGTGCGTGGTGAAGGGCTGAAACAGAAAAAGACCTTTCTGGGTCTGACCGTCGCCGGTCAGCGCGATATGACCCTGTTTTTGGTCGAAGAGCACAAGGCGGCCTCAATCATGGAGGCGGTCGCCGGCGCCGGTGCTTTTTGTGAGGAGCCGGGCAGCGGCGTGGTGTTCCAGATTGATATCGAAGATGCGATCGGGCTGGAAACCCAGGTGGCGGCCCTGCGTGATGCGCTGAAGGAGGATGAGCTATGAGCCAACCGGAAGTGACCCGCGTGCGCAATGCCATGCAGCCGGATCCGCGTGTGGTGGACGGGCTGTCTTCGACCCGCAAGGCGCTGGAAATCATGGAAGAAACCGGTGTGGACGCATTGGTGATCGGCAAGCGAGATGAAGCGGATGAATATGGGTTGATCACCATCGGCATGATTGGCCGGGATGTGATCTCGCACAATCGCAATCCAAATCGCGTCAGCATTTACGAGATCATGGAAAAACCCACCCTGACCGTATCCGCCGCGATGCAGGCGCGTTATGCGATCCGCCTGTTGACACGGCTTGAGGCGACCCACGCGCTGGTGACCGAGATGGATCTGGTGGTGGGCTATGTAACCCTGCGCGACCTGACCCTGGCCGAGTTCCGCGACCAGTTTCCAAAAGAGTAACGTGCAGGGGGGCTGCGGCCACGCGCCCCGGTGCCTGCTCGAAGTTACGTTTCCGACCAGGCCTGTGCCTGCGCAGACCCCAGCCGGAGCAGGTCAATCGCACGGGCGGCAATCTGCGTCACGATGTCATCCACGCTGCTTGGTTTGAGGTAAAAGGCGGGAACGGGCGGCAGGACAATGGCCCCCATCTCGGTGGCTGCGGTCATATTGCGCAGATGGGCCAGTGTCAGCGGGGCCTCGCGCGCCAGAAGCACCAGTTTGCGCCGTTCCTTGAGCTGCACCCCGGCCGCACGGGTCAGCAGGTTATCGTCCAGACCATTGGCAATTGCCGCGAGGCTGCGCATGGAGCAGGGGGCGACGATCATCCCGGCCACGGGCACGGAACCCGAGGCGATGCTGGCGCCAATATTGCGCACATCGTAATGGACCGCGGCAAGCGCGCGCAGCTCGTCAAGAGCCCCTGCGCCGCATTCCTCAGCCAGGGTGCGCTCTGCCGCCGGGCTGACCACGAGGTCGATCATCGTCTCCATTTGTGCAAGCTGTCGTGCAACCGACAGGCCGAGGGCGGCGCCCGAGGCGCCCGATAAACCCAATATCACCCGCTGTTTCATGATGTCATCTCCGGCATCACTCGTGCCAGAAGATCGGTGGCAAAGGCGGCGTCTTCGGGGGCGGTCTGCATGACACTGCCCCATTCGCGACGGGTTTCTGCCCCCAGCTTATTGGTGGCATCTATCCCCATTTTTCCCGCAAGCCCCGGCTCGGGAGAGGCAAAATCCAGATAATCCATCGGTGTGTTTTCCACCATCATCACATCGCGGGACGGATCCATCCGCGTGGCCAGCGCCCAGGAGATGTCATCCCAGTTGCGCGGGTCGATATCCTCGTCCACGACGATGATCATCTTGGTGTAGCTGAACTGTGCCAGCATCCCCCAAAGCGCCATCATCACCCGGCGCGCCTGCCCGGGATAACGTTTGCGGATTGAAATCACCGCCATCCGGTAGGAACAGGCCGCTGGTGGCAGCCAGAGGTCGTGGATCTCGGGGATCTGTGCCTGAATGGTGGGCAATGCCAGCTGGTTGAAAACCTCACCAATGATGGCCGGTTCATCGGGGGGACGACCGGTATAGGTGGAGAGATACAGCGGGTCCTTGCGGTGGGTGATTGCGGTCACGGTCAGGACCGGGAAATCCTCGGCATTGTTGTAATAGCCAGTGTGGTCGCCAAACGGTCCCTCCGGGGCCATCTCCGTGGGGGAGACATACCCCTCGATCACGATCTCGGCTTCGGCGGGCACCATCATCGGAATGGTCCGGGCCGGCACCAGCCGGGGACGCTGGCCGTTCAATGCGCCGGAAAATGTCAGCTCGGACACGTTTTCGGGCAGGGGGAGGGCCGCTGACAAAAGCATCGCGGGGTCTGCACCAAGCACAATTGCAACGGGGGTTTTCTCGCCCGCCCGGACCCAGCTTGCATGATGATGCGCGCCGCCCCGATGGGCCAGCCAGCGCATGATGATCTTGTCGCGGCCGATCACCTGCGCCCGATAGACGCCGGCGTTGTAGCGCGCCACATCCTCGGCAGAGCTGTCTTGGGGGCGGGTCAGAACAATGGGCCATGTGATCAGCGGGCCCGCATCGCCGGGCCAGTGGGTGCAGACCGGGATCGAGGCCAGATCGACCGCGTCACCTTCGCAGACAACCTCCTGCACGGCGGCTTTGCGCACCGTTTTGGGGCGGGTTGCCAGGGCCGCTTTCAGCATCGGCCAGCGTGACAGCGCATCCCGCATGCCTTCGGGTGGGGTGGGGGCGCGCAGTGCCGCCAGAAACGCGCCAAGCTCGGGCACTTGCTCCAGCCCGATGCCCAGCCCGGCGGCCACGCGGGATGTTGTGCCGAACAGGTTTGTCACCACAGGCATGAGTGGCCCAGCCCCCTCCGCCACCGGATGATCAAACTGCAAAACCGGCCCGCCGTGTTCCAGCACCTGACGATGCACGGCAGTCAGTTGGTGGCGGATCGAAACCGGATCGGAAATGCTCTGAAACTGGCCGCTCTCGCGGCACCAGTCGAGGTAATGGCGCAGGCTGGGAAAGGACGGGTGGGCACGCACGGCTGGGATCTCCTGCATCAGGTCCTTCGGGTCCTAGCAGCAAAAATCTGCCCCTGAATTGACAATGATCAATTTGTCGCAGGGGGCAGGGGCGTAGCAATTGACCAGAACCAGGTTCAACTCGGGTGGGAAAGGAGCTCCATTTGACCCAGCCAACATTGACGATCCCGCATGTCCCGCAGCTTGCCGCGCGGGCCCTGCGGGGCTTGCCCTTGATGCCACTATCCTTTTCGCTCACTGCATATGCCCGCAAGATTGCGGTGCAGCATCCGGGGTTGTTTCGCCGGTTGGGAGAGCATGATCACACGCCGTTTGTGCTCGACCCGACCGACCTGCCTTTTGTGATTGAGCTGCAGCCGGGAGGGGGCAAGCCGAAGATTCGCGTGGTGCGGGGCACGGGACGCGGCGAGGCGCGGATCGCCGGGCCGCTGGCCGCCCTTTTAGGGCTTGTGCACGGGGCTTATGATGGGGATGCGCTGTTTTTCTCACGCGATCTGGTGATCGAGGGGGACACCTCTGCCGCGCTGGCCCTGCGTAATGCGGTGGATGATGCGGAACTGGACCTGAGCGAGGAGGTGGCGCGGATCTCTGGCCCGCTTGGGGCGTATGTGCAAAAGGCGCTGGCCTTTGCCGAAGCGCGCACCGGAGTTGTGCTCAGCCGGCAAGAGGAGCTGGGCGCATGGTGATGGAAATTGTCTGTCCCGCCGGCACCCCTGCCGCCCTGCGCGCAGCCGTCAAGGCGGGTGCCCACACGATCTATTGCGGCTTTGCCGACGAAACCAATGCCCGCAATTTTCCGGGGTTGAATTTTGACCGGGAGGAGATGCGCGAAGGCATCCGTTTTGCCCACCAGCACGGCTCGAAAGTGCTGATTGCAATCAATACGTTCCCCTGTGCCGGGCGAGAGGAAATCTGGCATCGGGCGGTGGCGGATGCCGAGACATGCGGCGCGGATGCGGTGATCCTCGCGGATGTTGGTCTCTTGGATTATGCCGCACGCAACCACCCGAACCTGCGCCGTCACCTTTCGGTGCAGGCGGCGGCAGCGAATGCGGATGTGATCAACTTTTATGCCCGGGAGTTCGGCGTGAAACGCGTGGTGCTGCCGCGGGTGCTGTCGGTGCCGGAAATCGCCGCGATCAATGCGGAAACCGAGGTCGAGACCGAAGTGTTCGTGTTTGGTGGCCTGTGCGTGATGGCGGAGGGGCGCTGTTCGCTTTCCTCTTATGCCACCGGGCGCTCGCCCAATATGAACGGGGTCTGTTCGCCTGCAAGCCATGTGGAATATCACGACGAAGGTGGGGTGCTGGATGCAAAGCTGGGCGGATACACGATCCACCGTGTCGGCAAAGATGAAAACGCCCCTTACCCCACATTGTGCAAGGGGTGTTTTACCGCTGGCGGCAAGGACGGGCACCTGTTTGAGGACCCGGTAAGCCTGAACGCCGAGAAGCTGATCCCGCAATTGCAAAAGGCCGGCGTGACTGCCCTCAAGATCGAGGGGCGGCAGCGGTCGCGGTCTTATGTGGCGCAGGTGGTGCGCAATTTCCGGGCGGCGGTGGACGCGCTTGAGGCCGGGTTGCCGATGCCGGAAGGCATGCTTGCCCGCCTGTCCGAAGGGGGCGCGATGACCACGGGTGCTTACAAGAAAACATGGCGGTGAAGGAAAGATGACCATGGAACTGACCGTTGGACCGAACCAGTTTTTCTGGACTGCCGATCGCTGGTCCGAGCTTTATTCGGACCTTGCCAAAGCGCCGGTGGACCGGGTGTCGCTGGGCGAGCTTGTGTGCTCAAAACGCCTGCCATTCTATCACGACCGCATTCCCGAGGCCGTCGCCACCTTGCAGGAGGCGGGCAAGGCTGTGGCCCTGACATCGCTTGCGCTGGTGACCCTGAAACGTGAACGCAAACTGACCGCAGAGCTGGCAGAGATGGGGGTTGAGGTCGAAATCAATGACCTGACTGCGATCAGCTATCTGCCCGAAGGAACGGCGTTTTCCGTGGGGCCGCTGGTGAATGTCTATAATGAAGGAACGCTCGACTGGCTGGCCCGCCGGGGGGCAACCCGGATCTGCCTGCCACCTGAATTGCCGCTTGCATCGGTGCAGGCGCTGGGCGCCAAAGGGGCAGAGCTGGGACTGGTGATCGAGGCCTGGGGCCACGGGCGCCTGCCGCTGGCCATTTCCGGGCGCTGTTATCACGCCCGTCGTCATGGGCGCACCAAGGACAATTGCCAGTTTGCCTGCGAAGAGGATCTGGATGGGCTGGACGTGCGAACGATGGAAGACAAACCCTTCCTGACCATGAACGGGGTTCAGACCCTGTCTGACAGCTATGCCTGCACGGTGCACCAGATTGACATATTGCGGGATGCGGGCGTCACTGCGCTGCGCCTGTCGCCGCAATCCAATGGCTTCCTGCGACTATGTGCGATCTATGCGCAGGTCCTGGCAGGTGAGATGATGCCGGACATGGCGGCACAGGAAATTTCTGAACTGGACGCCAATACCCGCCTGTCGGATGGCTTTCTGACCGGTGCGCGTGGGGTGGATTGGTCCGGGGATGGTGCTCTGGCGTAAAAGGGAAATGTGACATGAGAATTGCACGGATCAGTTCCACGGAACGTGGCAAGGTGGATCAACTGCTCAGCGAGGTGGCTGAATTGTTGCAGTCGCAGGGACGACAGCTGGCCGGCATCGTCAAGGATCATAGCCATGACAGCCAGTTCGACAATGGATGTGATATGAAAGTGCGCGTGTTGCCCGGTGGACCGGTGATCCAGATCACCCAGAACCTGGGGGCGGGATCAGATGCCTGCCGCCTAGATCCCGGCGCAATTGCCAACGCGGTATCCGCGGTGGAAGGCGGGGATTTGTCCGGCGCGGACCTGTTTGTGCTGAACAAGTTCGGCCCGGAAGAGCTGAATGGGCGTGGTTTTGTTTCGGCCATCGGCAAGGCGGTCACGCGGGACGTGCCGGTTCTGGTTGGCGTGGGGGTGAACAGCCGCGCTGAGTTCGACGCGTTTGCCGGGGGCGAAGCGGTTGAGCTTGCGCCGGAGAAAGAGGCGATCCTGAACTGGTGTCGCTCTGTCCTCGGTGACGTTCCCCAAACCTGAGGCACCCAGAATTTTGACATCTCCTGTGGCGGTTTGGCCTTTCCCAGTTCCGGGGCCCGTCACGGGTTGAACCCGAAACGCTTTTCTCTTCGCATTCAGAGGCAAACCCATGGCCGACCCGCATCCCTCCAACACCCGAAACAGCTCGGCGCGGGTGCGCCGCTGGACCGGTCCCGCGCTTCTGAGCTTTGGCTACCGACCGCTGTTTTTGGGGGCTGGCCTTTGGGCGGTGCTGGCCATGGTGCTGTGGCTGGTCGAGCTGACCGGGACGCGGGTGCTGGCCACCCACCTTGATCCAATCGGCTGGCATGCCCATGAAATGCTGTTTGGCTATCTCGGTGCGGCGCTTGCCGGCTTCATGCTGACTGCCGTGCCGAACTGGACCGGGCGCCTGCCAATTCTGGGCTGGCCGCTGGCGATCCTGACCGGGCTTTGGGCGGTGGGGCGCGCGGTGATGCTGGTCTCTGCGCTTGTTCCCGGCCCGCTTGTCATGGCGCTGGATCTGGCCTTCCCGCTTTCGCTTCTGGCAATGTCCCTGCGCGAAGTCCTCGCCGGTCGGAACTGGAAAAACCTGCCGCTGCTCGCGCTGTTTTCGCTCTACATTCTCGGCAATGCGCTGTTTCACATCGAGGGGTTGAACGGGGGCTTTCCTGCCCGTGGTCCCGGCCTGCGCCTTGGCCTGTCGGCGGCCCTGTTGCTGATCACCCTTGTTGGCGGACGGGTGATCCCCAGCTTTACCCGCAACTGGCTGGTCAAACAGGGGCAGGAGGGGCGCCCGGCTGCTCTTGGTCCATTTGACCTTATCGTTTTTGTCGCATCCGTGCTGGTGTTGCTTGGCTGGAGCGTATCGCCCACCCAAACTGCACTTGCCCCCGTGATGCTGCTGGTGGGGGGCGGGCATTTGCTGCGGTTGCTGCGCTGGAAAGGTTGGCTGACACGTGGAGAAGCCCTGCTTTGGGTGCTCCATATGGGCTATCTCTTTGTGCCGCTTGGCTTTATTGCCATGGGCCTGTCCATTCTGGACCCGGTGGCGCTGCCTTATGCAGGGGCGCTTCACCTTTGGATGGCGGGGGGGATTGGTGTGATGACCCTGGCCATCATGTCGCGGGCGAGCCTCGCTCATGCCGGGTTGCCGCTCCATGCCGGTGGGCGGCTGACGCTTGTCTATCACCTGATCATCGGATCGGTTCTGTTGCGTTTTGGTGGGGCCTATCCGGGGGCGGATGGCTGGGCAAACCACCTCTCAGCCCTGCTTTGGCTTGCAGGTTTTGCGCTTTTCACCGCGCATTACTGGCCGGTCTGGTGCGCAAAACCGATCCCAAAACGTTTCTGACCACCAACGTGGCCACCACCACGTCACGCCTTTACCGCATTACAAATGGATCCGGGATCGGGTCATCTGAGGTCCGCAGCCAGACCGATTTCACCTTGGTATACTCCATCGCCGCCTCGATCCCCCCTTCGCGCCCATGACCAGACAGCCCGTGCCCCCCGAACGGGGCAATTGGACTAACCGCCCGATAGGTGTTGACCCAGACAATGCCTGACCGGATGGCGCGGATCATCCGATGCGCGCGGGTCAGGTCCCGGGTGAACAGGCCAGAGGCCAAGCCGAACTTTGTCTCATTGGCGATGCGTATGGCGTCTTCTTCGTTGCGAAAGGACACGACAGACAGCACCGGACCAAAAAACTCGTGGGTCAGGCTGTCCGCATCGGGCGCCGCGTCGCAATCCAGAATGGTTGGCGGGAAATAGAACCCTTCGCGGTCAATGGGTTGCCCGCCAGTGACGAGCTTTGCCCCCTGGGCCACCGACCGTTCGATCAGGTCCAGTGCCAGATCGCGCTGGCGCTTTGTGCAAAGGGGCCCGACCTCGGTCGCCATGTCATCCGGTGCGCCGATCACCACAGCTTCGGCCTTTTCCTTGAGCCGGGCAAGAAAGGCTTCCTTGATGTCTTCATGCACAACAAGGCGCGACCCGGCGACACAGCTTTGCCCGGTCGCCGCAAAAATCCCGGAAACCTGGGCATTGACGGCACTTTCCAGATCCGCGTCGTCAAACACGATGAAGGGGGATTTGCCGCCCAGTTCCAATGAGGTCGAGGCAAGGTTCTCTGCCGAGTTTCGCACGATATGGCGCGCGGTCTCCGGTCCGCCGGTAAAGGCCACATGGGCAATTTTTTCGTGGCGGGTGAGGGCCGCGCCCACCTCTGGCCCGCCCGTGATCACATTCAATACGCCTTTGGGAAAGCCGGCCTGATCAAAGATCCGGGCAAATTCCAGCATCGGTGCCGGCCCGTCTTCTGAGGCTTTCAGCACCATGGTGCAGCCCGCCGCCAGCGCGGGGCCGATCTTGACCGCAGACAGGAACAGCTGCGAATTCCACGGCACGATTGCGGCCACAACCCCCAGGGGTTCACGCCGCAGCCAGACCTCCATATCCGGTTTGTCGATCGGCAGGTGCGCGCCCTGGATTTTGTCGGCCAACCCGGCGTAATAGCGGAAATACTCCGCCACATAGGCGATCTGCGCCGAGGTTTCGCGGATGATCTTGCCAGTGTCGCGGGTTTCCAGCTCTGCCAGCCGCGGTGCATTTTCCGCGATCAGATCCGCCAGTCGCATCAGCAGCTTGCCGCGGGAGGTTGCGGTCATCCCCGACCATTCAGATGAGAAAAACGCCGTTTCAGCCGCCTCCACCGCGCGGTTCACATCCTCGGGCGAGGCATTGGGCATCTTTGCCCAGACCTGCCCGCAGGCGGGGTCGAGACTGTCTAACTGTGCGGTTCCATCTTCGAAGGTGCCGCCAATATACTGCTGAAATCTCTGCATTTCTCTGTCCCTTAACCGCTATTGGAATGCGGGCATCACGTCCTTGATAAACCGTTCCAGCGACGCTTTCTTGCGCTCAAAACTCATCGAACTGTCGATCCAGAAGGAATATTCATCATATCCCAGCGCCTCATATCCCTTCAGGCGCTTGATCACCTCATCCGCCGTGCCAATCACCAGATCGCGCTCCATCGCGTCGGGAGAATAGAACGGATGGTTTGCGATGTCCTCATCGGTGAGCGGCTCGATCAGCCCCTGGGTGATCTCGCGCTTGTTCATGAACCAGGCGCCGAAATAGCAGTAGAACCGGTTCAGTTCCTGGGCGCCAAGCTTGGTGTCGGCAGCATCTTCCGCCACATAGGTGTGCTGCAGGAGCATGACCTTCGGGCGCGGCTGGTCCGAATGCTTCTCGCAGGCGGCGTTAAACTTGCCCATCAGATCGGCAACCTCTTCGTCGCCTTTCCACAGGGGCGTGACCTGCACGTTGCAGCCATTGGCCACGGCAAATTCATGGCTGTTCGGGTCGCGTGCAGCGATCCAGATGGGCGGGCCGCCTGCCTGCACCGGCTGCGGGGCCGAGGTGGTTTTGGGGAACTGGTGGAATTCGCCGTCATGGGCGTAATCGCCCTTCCACAGCGCCTTGACCGCTGGCACCAGCTCGCGCAACCGCTGGCCCGCTTCCCAGGCGTCCATACCGGGCATAAGCCGTTCATATTCAAACTCATAAGCGCCGCGCGCAATGCCCAGCTCCAGACGCCCTTCGGTGATGATGTCGGTCATCGCCGCTTCACCGGCCAGCCGGATCGGATGCCAGAACGGCGCAATCACCGTGCCCGTGCCAAGGCGCACATTTTTGGTGTGGCGCGCCACGTCGATCAGGTTCAACATCGGGTTCGGCGCGATGGTGAAGTTCATCCCGTGATGCTCGCCGGTCCAGATCGCGTGCATCCCACCCTGATCGGCGATTTTGCACAGGGTGATGAACTCGTCATAAAGCTGTTTTTGGTCCTGATCGGGTGAGATGCGCTCCATATGGGCAAAAAGTGAAAACTTCATTTGGACGAACTCCCTTGCGACAGCGGGCGCACATGGCCGCTGTTTCGATTGCCATAATACACCCCAAAATTCCCCATCCGGCTTTCGGACGCGAACCGTTCCAGCATGGTGCACATGGCCGGGTCGGCGATGTCTTTCAGGGCAGCGGGGGACAGGTCGGAAAAACGGCCCTGCGCGGGGGTGCCCTCCGCCGCCTGACAGAGGAATGAGATATGCTGATGCCCGCGGTTTTCATCTTCGTAGACCGAGTAAATGAAGCCCGGATCGGCGGATATGCCAAGACCGTCGATCAGTCGGGTCAGGGCCGCAGATGCCCCGTCTTTCTTAACCTTGGTTTCCGGCAGGGTAAGTTTTCCCTCTTGCGTGTCGACCAGCAGGACCTTGCCGTTGTGCTCAATCAGGGCCGAGATGATCAGGTCAGCTTGATTGGACAGGGCTTCGACTTCGGCCGCGGGGGTGACATAGGCGCCACGGGCATAGCCCAGACCGGGGGCGGTGCCGTTCTCGAACGCCTCGACCCGGCCGATCAAAATCAGGTGGTCCCCTGCTTCGATCGTGTTGAACATGGAACAATCAAACCAGGCGGAGGTGCCGGAAAAAATCGGGCTGCCCTTCGGCCCCGCCTGCCAGTCGACCGCTGCAAAGCGATCGGAAACCGGGCGGGCAAAGGTGTTTGACACATCGATCTGCCCTTCGGAGAGGATGTTCACCGCAAATCCATCGGCCTGCGCAAAGGTGTTGTAATTGCTTGATGTATTGGCAAGGCAGACCAACACCAGCGGCGGGTCGAGGGACACCGAGGAGAAAGAGTTTGCGGTGAACCCCACCGGGTGCCCCTCCGCGTCATGGGTGGTCACCACGCAGACCCCGGTCAGGAAGGCCCCAAAGGCGTTGCGAAGGGCACGGGGATCAATCTCACGCATGATATTGCTCCTTTGTTGAGGATGTGAGCCAGGTTGCCAGGGCGGCGTTGACCGCTTCCGGGGCCGTCAGGTTTACCATGTGACGGTGGCCTTCGATAATGACAGCATGACCGTTTGGGGCCTCGGCTGCCATGGCCTGCGCCATGGCAGGTGTTGAGTTCAGGTCACCGTCTCCGGTAAGGGCAAGGAGCGGGCATTGGATCTGTTTGAACTGATCCGCATAGGTCTGATCTCCGCGTGCAAAAGCAGTGTAGGCCGTTGCGTAGCCGTCGATATTAACTTCGGTTAACCAGCCTGACACCTGACTGCGGGCTTGAATTTCTGCCGGGGTCGATCCGAACCAGCGCTCCAGCGGTGTCTCCAGATCAAACGCGCCGGACCGGATCGTTTCTGCGCGGGACAGGACCGCCGCGCGGGCGGTTGGGCTGCGGCGAAAGACACCGTTCAAAAGCGCAACCCGCTCAACCCGCTCGGGGTGGGTGACGGCGTATCCTGCGGCGATCAGCGCGCCCATGGAATGACCGATCAGACTGACCGCGCCCAACTCCAAGACATCCAAAGCCGCGCCCAGCCACGTTACAAAATCTGCCAGTTGTGCCTGTGCGGAAAGGGGGGAACTGCCGCCATGACCGGGCATGTCCAGCGCGATCACCCGATGTGAGCGGGCCAGAGTGGCAATTTGCGGTGCCCAGGTGGCAGATTGCATGCCAACCCCGTGGATCAGAACCACGGTCTGGCCAAGCCCCGTCTCGCGATAGGCCAGCGTGCCCCCCGAAAGCGGGCAGGATTTATACGGCGGCAGGATTGTCGAGGTCATGCCCCAATTCCTTCAGATCCTGATAGCGATCACCGATACGATGGTGCGGGCGCCCGCCGATCGAGGCCCCAAGCGCCACAACAATCTCATCCGCTCCGGGCGCATCCGCCACCTGCAGGGCGATGGTCAGGTAATGGCTGCGCCGACCGCCATCGTTTTTGTCCATCAGTGGAATTTGCAACGGAGCGTTGGCCGGGCCGCGGGTGTTGGTGAAGGCCAGATAGGATTTTGCCCCGACGGCTTCGCGATAGTGGTTGCCGAAACGAAGGGTGTGGATCAGCGCAGAGGCATGTTCGACCTCTCCATTCATGCCGACAATGGCGGCCTTGCCATAGCCCTCGACCTTGTCGCCACCCCCTGCCGCGTCCAGCACCATATCTGTCAGGAGCTTGCCCAGCCCCGGCGCACAGTCATGGATTGCGGGGCGCAAATCCTCGGTGAACCCTTGCCCGGCCCAGGGGTTTTTGATCACGGCGATGGCGGCAATCATCCTGAGAGGGGTCTCGGCGGGTTTGCCCCCTTCGATCAGCGTATCTTCGATATGGAGCAGTGTTTTGCGGATTTCTGCGGGCATGGGGTGCCTTTCTCGATTCGATGCCAGTATCATGGTATACCATAATGCAGTCAGTCAATATACTCTTGCCTGAAATGCGTGTCACTGCTAAGGGAGACCCATGACCAAACCGACACTTTCACCGATTGAACAGCCCCCCCAAACCCTGCGTGACATGGTGCAGGAGCGGGTGCGGGATGCGATCATCGAGGGGCATTTCAAGCCGGGAGACCGCCTGGTCGAGCGCCCCTTATGTGATCAGCTAGGGGTCAGCCGAACCGTCATTCGTGAAACAATTCGGTATCTTGAGGCGGAAGGTCTGGTGGAGATCCTGCCCGGACGCGGCCCGATCGTGGCCAGGATCAGCCGGGAAGATGCGCGCCAGATCTATGACATCCGCCGAATGCTGGAAACCGCTGCCGCCGAGAGTTGCGCGCGTCGGATCACACCGGAGCGGGCCAAGACCCTCTGTGCTGCTTTGGTGCGGTTGCAGCGTGAGCGGGGGGGCGAGCCGGGCGATCTGTTTCGGGCCTCTGCCGATTTCTACTCCGAGATTTTCCAAGGGGCCGGACATCATATCGCATGGGAAATCGTGCAGCGGCTGAATGGGCGGATCTCCCGGTTGCGGATGATGACATTGTCCTCAACTGACCGGGTGCGATCGGGCGCGGAGCATATGCAGGCGATTTGTGATGCCATCACCTCGGGGGATCCGCAGGCGGCGCGCAGGGCTGTCAACCAACATCTGGATGACACCACCGAAATTGCCGAACGGCTCTTGGCGGAAACGGAACAGGGGGCTGAGGCAGGGCTGGAGTGAGCGCCGCTGCGGTTTCCAAATTTCCTGAAAGGACCAATAATGGATGATCTGTTCAAGGCCGGTATGGCCAAGCGAAAAGCCACCTTAGGTGCTGAATATGTTGAGAAAAATCTGGCAGCGGCGGATGAGTTCTCTCGTCCGTTCCAGGAGGCGATGACCGCCTGGTGCTGGGGCTTTGGCTGGGGGGATGAGGCGATTGACGCGAAAACGCGCTCGCTCATGAACCTGTCGATGATTGGCGCGCTGGGCAAGATGCACGAATGGGAACTGCATCTGAATGGCGCGATCAACAATGGTGTCAGCTTCGAAGAAATCCGCGCTGCGATCCATGTGATTGCGATCTATTGCGGCGTGCCACAGGGGGTGGAGTGTTTTCGCATTGCCCGTAAGGTGTTGGAAGAGCGAGATCTTTTGCCGAAGGGCGCGTGAGTCCCGATCAGGTCAGGGCAGCGGATCCGTCTGGTAAAGCTTGACCCGCAGACCGCCGTGATCCACGGGCGGGCCGGGGGGCAGGAGCGGCAGTTTGGTGGCTTTTGCCAGCCCCCCATCCGAGGTGATGAGGCCCACACGCCAGCCGGAAAACCGCTCTTGCAGCACCTGCCCCAGTCGACCATGCAGCGCAAAGAGTTGTTTTTTATCGCCAATTCGTTCGCCATAGGGCGGGTTCACAATCACGATGCCGGGATCACAGTCGGGGCGGGTAAGGTCGCTGATCGCGGCGTGGGTGAACTGGGTGAGCGCCGCCACCCCCGCGCTGTCTGCGTTCTTGCGACTGTTCTCAACCGCGCCGGCGTTGCGGTCCGAGCCAAAGAACTGCGGCGGGGAAACTTTAAAGTTTATAAGGGGGCGCGACGGGCGTTCTTTCAACTTTTGGTAGGTCTCAAAGTCGAAAGTTGTAAGTTTTTCGAAGGCAAAGCTGCGGCTGCGGCCGGGCAGCAGCCCCGCCGCCCACTCTGCGGCCTCGATCACAAATGTGCCGGAGCCGCACATCGGGTCCAGCACGGGCTGATTGCCGTCAAATCCCATCTCCCGCAGGAACAGAGAGGCGAGGGTTTCGCGCATCGGCGCCTTGCCGGTGGCGGTTTTGTGGCCGCGCTTGTGCAGGCTTTCGCCTGAGCTGTCGAGGCTGATGGTGCAGAGGTCCTTTTCAATCCGCACCTTCACCGTGATCTCGGCCTCTTCGGCGCGGTCAGGCAGCTGCGCCCCGATCACATCAACCAGTGCCTTTTCAATGCGTTCACTGGCCGCGCGGTCGTGATAGATTTTCGACTTCCGGCAGGTGGTTTCGACCCGAACCGGGATCCCTCGCGGCAAAACGGCGGCCCAATCCACCTGATGGGCGCGTTTGTCGAGCTGCGACAGGTGGGTCACGGGAAACTGGTCGATGCGCACCAGCACACGAGTTGCGCCGCGCAAGGTCAGGTTCGCGCGCCAGACCTCTTGCCAGCGCCCCTGAAACTGCACCCCGCCGGGCACGCATTTGGGCGCGGAAAACCCGGCAGAAAGTGCCTCACCCCGCAGGGCCTGTTCAAGGCCGGGGGGGGCGACAAGGAAGATGTCGAGGCGGGTGTTTTTTGCGGGGTGATGCTGTGTCATGGCGCTGGTGTAGCCCGCGGGGCCACAAAGGGAAAGCGGTCATGTAAAGCAGTCATGTCCTGTGGCAAACCCCGCGGTGCAACCGATGGATCCGGTTCCGACGCATGGCAGTCGCGGGATCTGGGGAAAGGGGGCAGGGGAGCCGGCGAACGGTGTTTCCGGCGTCAATTCCGGCCCGGCCTCTTGTTCCCGCGCGGCAGGGCCGTTATTCCTCGCCAGAGCCGGGGGCATTTCCGCCCCGATGAGGGAGAGCCGCATGGCAAGACGACAGAACGCTGGGATGGATATCGACGAGCGGGAGAAATCCAAGCGGATTGGCGCGTTGAGTGGGCTGTGGCCCTTCATGGCGCCGTATAAGCTGTGGATCCTCGGGGCGTTTGCCGCGCTGGTGTTCACGGCGGGGATTTCGCTGATCCTGCCGATTGCGGTGCGCCGGGTGGTGGATGGCTTTGGCGCTGACGGGGCCACGGCACATCTGCTGGACAAGTATTTTGTAGCCGCGCTTGCGGTGGCGGGGTTGCTCGCGCTGGGCACCGGGCTGCGCTATTATCTGGTGACGCGTCTGGGTGAACGGGTTGTTGCGGATATTCGCAAGGCGGTGTTTGACCGCGTGGTGGGCATGAGCCCGGCCTTTTACGAACGCATCATGACCGGGGAGGTTCTGAGCCGGATCACCACCGACACCACGCTGATCCTGTCGGTGATCGGGTCGTCGGTTTCGGTGGCCCTGCGCAATATGTTCATTTTCCTGGGTGGCCTGATCCTGATGCTGTTCACCTCGGCCAAGCTGACCGGGCTTGTGCTGCTTTTGGTGCCGATTGTGGTGGTGCCGATCATCATCCTTGGGCGGCGCCTGCGCAATCTGGGGCGTGAGAACCAGGAATGGATCGCCAAAAGTTCAGGCAATGCGTCGGAATCGCTTTTGTCGGTGCAGACCGTGCAGGCCTTTACCCATGAGGATCTGAGCCGCCGTGAATTTGCCGACCTGACCGAGGAAAGTTTTGACAGCGCGCGGATCCGTATCACGACGCGGGCCATCATGACGGTGATCGTGATCACGCTGATCTTCTCAGGCGTGGTGGGGATCCTGTGGATCGGGATGCATGATGTGACCGCTGGCGGCATGTCGATCGGCGCGCTGGTGCAGTTTGTGATCTATTCGATCATGGTGGCGGGCGCGGTGGGCGCCCTGTCCGAGATCTGGTCGGAGCTGCAGCGGGCAGCGGGGGCCACTGAGCGGCTGGTGGAGCTCTTGAATGCCGAGGACAAGGTGCAGGACCCGGCTGAGCCCAAGCTGATCTCAGCCCGTCCGGAAGGGGCGATTTCGTTCAAGGATGTGACCTTCCACTATCCGTCGCGGCCGCATTTCGCAGCCCTTGAGGGGATCACGCTGGAGGTGAAACCCGGTGAGACCGTGGCCCTTGTGGGGCCGTCCGGGGCCGGGAAGTCAACCATTATCCAGCTGTTGGAACGGTTTTACGATCCGGCCTCCGGCTCGGTGGAACTGGATGGCGTGGATCTGCGCGACATGCGCCGGGATGATTTCCGCAAATATATCGCCATGGTGCCGCAGGATGCGGTGGTGTTTGCCACGTCGGCGCGGGAAAACATTCGTTTTGGTCGCCCCGATGCAAGTGATGCCGAGGTGGAGGCCGCGGCCCGGGCGGCGGCGGCGCATGAGTTCCTGACCAGCCTGCCGGACGGGTATGACACCTATGTGGGTGAACGCGGCGTGATGCTGTCAGGCGGACAGAAGCAGCGCATCGCCATTGCCCGTGCAATCCTGCGCGACGCGCCGGTTTTGCTGCTGGATGAGGCGACCTCGGCGCTGGATGCCGAAAGTGAACGTCTGGTCCAGGCTGCGGTGGATGAGCTGGCGCAGGGGCGCACCACGCTGATCGTGGCCCACCGCCTGGCAACGGTGAAAAAGGCGGACCGGATTGTGGTGTTCGAAGAGGGGCGGATTGTGGCCCAGGGCACCCATGATGAGCTGGTCGAGGGGGGCGGGCTTTACGCGCGCCTGGCCAAGCTGCAATTCACCGAAGGCGGGGCCTGAGGGTCTAACCTAAGGTAAACTATTGCAAACACGTTAAGAAACGGATCGACCCTTTGGGATCGGTCCGTTTTTTCGTTTTTTCCGTTGTTTTTATGAAGTGACGCAACTGCACTTTACTCGCGCGTCAGGTTCCCCTTGCCCGGCCTCGCTTTTGCGACCATTCTTTTCGGATCAGACGACCCACATAAAAGGGCGCGGGAGGAAGAAGAATGTATGATTTTGGCTCGATGATTGACCGGAACGCGGTTGAGGCCGAAATGACATGGGAGGAGCGCGGCACGCCAAAGTCGCTTTACCAGATGCTGGAACGCACGGCGAAGAAATTCCCGAACCGTCCGGCCGTGTCGTTTCAGCTGACTTCCGGGGCGGCGGATCCGAAGGAGACCGTGACCTGGCGTGAGATGCTGGAGCGGTCCTGTCAGGCGGCAAACCTGTTTCGGTCGCTGGGGATTGGTGAAAACGATGTGATCGCCTATCTGCTGCCGAACTCGAACGAGACGATGTATACGCTGATGGGGGGCGGGATCGCTGGGATCGTGAACCCGATCAACCCGCTTTTGGATGCCGAACAGGTGGCGGGCATCCTGCGGGAAACCAACGCCAAGGTGCTGGTCACGCTGCGGGCCTTTCCCAAGGCCGAGGTTGCCCAGCTTGCCAATGAAGCCGTGGCGATGGCGCCCAATGTGAAAACGGTGCTGGAGATTGACCTCAACCGCTATCTCAAGCCGCCGAAAAGCTGGATCGTGCCACTCATCCGCCCGAAAGTGCCGGTGAAACACAATGCGCGCGTGCTGAATTTCAATGCCGAGATGGCCAAGCAGAACAAGGTTCTGGACTTTTCCGATAGCGGCGAGGATCGCGTGGCGGCCTATTTCCATACCGGCGGCACCACCGGCACGCCGAAAGTGGCGCAGCATAAAAACTCGGGCATGGTCTATAATGGCTGGCTGGGGGCCAATCTTCTGTTCAACGAAGAAGATGTGATCATGTGCCCGCTGCCGCTGTTTCATGTTTTTGCGGTGCATGTGATCTGGATGTCCTGCCTGATGTCGGGGGCGCATTTTGTGCATCCGACCCCGGCGGGTTATCGCGGGGATGGCGTGTTTGACAATTTCTGGAAGCTGATCGAGCGTTACAAGGTCAGTTTCATGATCACCGTGCCCACCGCCATTTCCGCCCTGATGCAGCGCCCGGTGGATGCGGATGTGTCAACGCTGAAGACGGCGTTTTCGGGATCCGCCCCCTTGCCGATCGAGCTTTACAACCGCTTTGTTGACGCGACTGGTGTGAACATCGTCGAAGGGTATGGTCTGACCGAGGCCACCTGTCTGGTGTCGTGCAACCCACCGACCGGGGCCAAGAAGGTGGGGTCGGTCGGGGTGCCGTTCCCCTATACCGAAATCAAGATCCTCAGCTGCGATGAAAGCGGCACGATCCTGAAGGAACATGGTGTGGATGAGGTGGGTGAGATCTGCCTGACCAACCCCGGTGTGTTCACCGGCAATACCTATACCGAGGTCGAAAAGAATGCTGGCATGTTCGCGGGCGGCACCTATATGCGCACCGGTGACCTCGGGCGTCTGGATGAAGATGGCTATCTGTGGATCACCGGCCGCGCCAAGGATCTGATCATTCGCGGTGGTCACAATATCGACCCGGCCGAGATCGAGGAATGCCTGGCCGGGCATGACGCCATTGCCATGGTGGGCGCCATTGGCCAGCCTGACAGCTATGCGGGTGAGCTGCCCTGCGCTTATGTGGAACTGGTTGCGGGGGGCTCGACCACCCCGGAAGAACTGCGCGCCTATGCCAAGACCCATATCCATGAAAAGGCCGCCCTGCCGAAATATATCGAGATCCTGGACGAGCTGCCGAAAACTGCCGTGGGCAAGGTGTTCAAACCGGATCTGCGTAAAAAGGCAATTGCCCGGATCTATGATCAGGCCCTTTCTGAGGCTGGGCATGAGGCGTTTGTGGCTGAGGTGATCGACGACAAGAAACGCGGTCTTGTGGCGCGCCTCAAGGCCCGCGGTGAGGTGGATTACGAAGCGATTTCCCATGTGCTGGGGGAGTTCACCCGGCCTTATGAATGGATGGAATGACACGCAGTCCACAAAGAAAATCACCGCAAACGCCCGGGACCGATCCCGGGCGTTTGGCGTTTGAAGCGCCGTGACATCAGGTGTCAGTCGCGTGTCCCCGAAACGCCTTGATCGGATCAGAACCGATAGCTGGCGCGCAGCTGGATGGTGGTGGCATCCACATCCACGCCGGATCCGTCAAAATCCGAGAACTCGTGATACAGAAGCTCAGCCCCGACGCTGAAATTGTCGGTCATGCGGTGTTCATATCCAAGGCCGATGAAATATCCGCTGTCGTCCCGATCCTCAACGGATGTGTGGGCATAGCCGCCGGTGAGATAGGCCAGCCCTCGTCCCAGCTTGGGTCCGCCACGGGCCTTGAGGCGCAGGACGTGCTCCAGATTGGCCTCGCCGCCGATATCGATATCGGTGACGTCATAATCAATGCCAAGCCCGGCCACCCAGGTGCCAAAATCATAGTCATACCCGGCGATGATCCCGCCGATCAGCCCGTCCCCATTTGCGCCGGGAACATTTGTGCCAACATCGCCATAGCCAATCTCCGCGCCGATATACGCGCCGGTCCAGTCGACCGAGGGGGGTGGGGCCGGGGCCACGTAAACCGGCTGGGGCGCAGGGGCGGGGCTGGGGTTGCCCGCATGGGCGCTGCCGCCAGCCATAAGTGCAACAATTGAAAAACAGGAAATCGTTTTGAACATGGTCTGATCCTTTCCTAATGCGGATCGGCCTTTCCCAGAGGGTTTGAACAGCCGAAACGCGGCAAGAGATGTCAATGTTTTGGGCGCTTCGGGAAAATAATGGTCACAGGAAACGTCACTGGAAAGATAGGACACCCAGATGTCCCGAAACGTTTATTTTGCCAGACCCCCAAGGGCCTGATCAGAATGCCAGCCCCCGGATCCGCTGCATATGAGTGGGTGTTCATGGCAGCCGAAACACCCACTGAACACGGATAATCATTGCGTGGGCGGGGACGTCTTAAGGCGCATTCGTGGTGCGAAAATGCCCTGAAAGACTAGCTAAAATAATATTGTTCCGCCAGAGCGGGGAGAAAATCGGTCAAAACCGGCAAGAAAGGGCGCAGGGTTGCGCCCTTCTTGCCCTGCCTTCGGCAGGGTCAGTGCAGTTTCTTGGTCAGGTTGATCTTCACGACCTGATTGTCGACACCGTCGAGATGCATGATGCGCCCGGCGGCTTCGATATCCAGTTTCAGCCGTTTGGCAAAGCGGGGCCAGGCAGCGGGAATGAGGCCCAGAACCTGGGTTGCCCCCAGATCGCGGGCAGTTTTGGTCATCTGGCTGATCAGCATCCCATGCACCACGTTGCGAATGCGCTGCGGCGTGTCATGGGCCACGAAAACGCGGCTCGATTCCCAGATATTGTCGGCCACCGGGGCCTCGTCATAAAGCAGATCCTGCGGGATCGACTCCAGCAGGCCCAGCTGAGCGTCACGGATCATGTAGCTGTAGATGCCGCAGCGCGTGGTGGTCGGGGTCAGCCGGATCCCGGCAAGGATCTGTCCAAATTCATGCACCGCAACCCAACGGCTGGCCGGGGTGTCATACTGGTCATATTCCATCCCCAGCGCCTCGGGCAGGTCCCAGTTGTTTTGAACGATGAAACTCTGCCGTCTTGCGCGAAGCAGATTTGCGAAAAGCTCGCCATGGTTGTGCAGATTTTCGAACGAAAGAGTGGTGGTTTGCATGACTTCCCTCCAGGTAAGATTGAGCAAATGTAGAGGACACCGCCAGTGGCAGTGGTCGATGTCCCGGGGTCGCCGCCTAGATCAGGCGGTAATCTTTGGCGCGCTGGATGGCCTCGGCCGAGGTGCGCGCAAACAGTTTCTTGCGCGCCGAGCTCAGTCGGGCCTTCAGCGCGCTTTCCGAAATGCCAAGCAGGGCAGCGCCATTGGCATATCTTTCCCCTGCGGCCAGAATGCGCAGGGCTTCGATTTCGGCATTGGTCAGGCTGTCAGGGGGCTGGGTTTCATGATGCAATCTCAGGACGATGCCCGTAATCGTGGCAATCTCTTCGTCGGTGAATTCGCGATCACTGCGCGCCACGCTTGCAACCGTGCGCGAGGTCACAGGCCCACAAGAGACGCAGACCCCGTAGGCCAGTCCGAAGGTCTTGGCTTCGTCCATAATGCCAAACGGATCCGGCAGGGTGATTGCACTCCAGCGGATGGCGCCGGTATGGGAAATCCCGGTTGCGATCAGCGGATCGCGCAGGGCGTAGGCATTTTGGGTGTAGTGATCGGTCCAGGCCTGCGGGAAGGTCTGAAATGTCATCAGCGGCGAGACAAACCGGATGTGCAAACCGATGAAATACCCCGCTTCCGCCAAGGGGGTCAGTTCTGACAACAAAGAATCGATACTCTGGTTACGTCCCATGGGCAAATTCTGTTTACCTTAACGGGGCTTTACAACCCAAAATTGCGCATTACCTTAAGGTAATCCGCCATAGCGCGCGCTGCGCCACACTCCTTTGTGCCACGCCGGCTGCGCAAAGTTCTTTTTTCTTTGGGGGTCCGTGGAAAAAACGCCGAAAAATCCAGCTCTTCCCATGCGGTAGGATGTCACAGAAGACCCGCGAGGATTGAATTCCACAGGTCATGGCTCACAGGTTTTAGCTTGCTGTGCATTCTGATTTTCTGGGGGAGGGGATGGTGCTGTGAGGGAGGATTGAACTCCCGACCTCACCCTTACCAAGGGTGCGCTCTACCACTGAGCTACCACAGCATCGTTGTGTGAGGCGGGGAATACTCATATTCGCTCAGGGGTGCAAGCCCCTTCTGGACCCTTTTTTTGGTCTGGGGTAAATAATTTTCCATGGAACAGAAAAACTCCCCTGCAAAGCCCGCAAAAAAAGGGCTATCCCGTGAAGACCGATTGAAGGCTGCGCTGAAGGCCAATATGGGGCGGCGCAAGGCCCAGGCCCGTGCGCGGGCGGATCAGGCTGAAAATCAGGCATATCAGGCGGGTGAACAGCCCGGACCAGAGCAGAAAGAGTAAAGAGAGGCGGTTCAGATGGATTCGATTATTGTAACAGGCGGTGGTGCTCTGAACGGGCAAATCCCGATTGCAGGGGCCAAAAACGCCTGCCTGACCCTGATGCCCGCGACGCTTTTAAGCGAAGAGCCGCTGACCCTGACCAACGCGCCGCGCCTGTCTGATATCAAGACCATGACCGAGCTTCTGGAAAGCCTTGGGGCTGAAGCTGCGTCAATGCAGGAGGGGCAGGTCCTGACCATGTCCAGCCATGACATCGACAACCACGTGGCCGAATATGACATCGTGCGCAAAATGCGCGCGTCGAACCTCGTGCTGGGGCCGATGCTGGCGCGGCTTGGCCATGCGGTTGTGTCGCTTCCCGGCGGCTGCGCGATTGGCGCCCGCCCGATGGACCTGCATATCTTTGGCCTCGAAAAACTGGGTGCCGAGATCGAGCTCAAGGAAGGGTATCTGCACGCCAAGGCGCCGCGCGGTCTGAAAGGGGCCGAGATCGAGCTCAGCTTTGCCTCGGTAGGGGCGACCGAGAACATCATGATGGCCGCCACACTGGCAAAGGGCACAACGGTGCTGAAAAATGCCGCCCGCGAGCCCGAGATCGTCGACCTTGCGGATTGCCTGCGCAAGATGGGGGCGCAGATCGAGGGGGATGGCACGTCCGAGATCGTCATTCAGGGGGTTGATCGCCTGCATGGCGCCACCCATCCGGTTGTCACCGACCGGATCGAACTGGGCACCTACATGCTGGCGCCTGCGATTGCCGGGGGTGAGGTGGAATGCCTCGGCGGGCGCATTTCGCTGGTTGAGAGCTTTTGTGAAAAGCTCGACGCGGCAGGCATCCATGTGGAAGAGACCGAAAAGGGGCTGAAAGTGGCCCGCCGCAACGGGCGTGTCTCGGCGGTGGATGTGACCACCGAACCGTTCCCCGGCTTCCCGACCGACCTTCAGGCGCAGATGATGGCGATGCTCTGCACCGCGGAAGGCACGTCGACCCTGCATGAAACGATCTTTGAAAACCGGTTCATGCATGCGCCGGAACTGATGCGGATGGGGGCCAATATCGAGGTGCATGGGGGCACGGCCACTGTGCATGGGGTTGAGAAGCTGAAGGGCGCTCCGGTGATGGCCACCGATCTGCGCGCCTCGGTCTCGTTGATCCTGGCGGCCATGGCGGCCGAGGGGGAAACCATTGTCAGCCGGGTCTATCACCTTGATCGGGGGTATGAGAAAGTGGTGCGCAAACTGTCGTCGATCGGGGCGAAGATCGAACGGATCAAGGAGTAAGCCCACATGACACACGAGATCGCGGATGCCCGGTTCGAAGATGGCGGCGAAGAGGCGCTGCGCCTTCTGGCCTATGACACGGAAGATCTGCAGGTTCTGTCGACGCTGACGCAAGATGCGGTGTTTCCGGCGTCCGAGATGTCGTGGCAGGCAGGGAAACGCCGGTTTTCCCTGCTCCTGAACCGGTTCCGCTGGGAAGACCTGGAGGCGGCAAAGCTGCGGGGACGCGAGGTGGAGCGGGTGCAGGCGGTGCTGTCGGTATCAGATGTGATGAAGGTGAAAAGTCAGGGAGTGTCACGAGATGCGGACACGATCCTGTCCCTGTTGTCGCTGTCATTTGCCGCCGGTGAGGATGGCACCGGCGTGGTCGAACTGACACTGGCGGGCGATGGCGCGATCCAGCTGGAGGTTGAGGCCCTGGATGTCACGCTTCAGGATGTGACCCGACCCTATATTGCGCCCTCGAAACATACGCCGGGGCACCCTCAGTAAACAGGGGCTTTGCCCCTCTTGGCTGCGCCAATTCACCCCAGGATATTTCAAACCAGAAAATAAAGCGTTTCGGGATAAGCTTGAGACACATGATTATTCCGAAACGCCCACGACATTGATATCTCTTGCGGCGTTTCGATTTTTCCTTGTCTCAGGTTGAAGTCGAAACGCTGTAAGGGCGGAAAAATGCGCCCAAGTGGCGGGTGCGGGCTTGAGGGCAGGGGGGCGGGCCGTTAGAGGTTGGTCAAAGGAGATCACCATGCCCCAGTTTCTGAACAGTCAGGACGCCGATTTCGAAGCGCGCTTTGCCGGACTTTTGTCGATGAAGCGTGAGGACAGCCCGGAGGTGGATGATATCGTGGCGGGCATCATTGCGGATGTGCGTGCGCGTGGGGATGCGGCGGTTCTGGAGCTGACGGCGAAGTTTGACCGTCTGGAGCTGACGGCAGATCGTCTGCGTTTTAGCGAAAGCGAAATTGCGGCGGAATGTGCGAAGGTGGCAGAGGCCGACCGGGAGGCGCTGGAGCTGGCGGCCGCGCGGATCCGGGCCTATCACGAGAAACAACTGCCTGCGGACGCCATGTGGACCGATGACAGCGGTGCTGATCTGGGGTGGCGCTGGACGCCGGTCTCGGCGGCGGGGCTTTATGTGCCCGGCGGGCTGGCGACCTATCCGTCCTCGGTTTTGATGAACGCAATTCCGGCCAAGGTGGCGGGGGTTGAGCGTCTGGCGATCACCGTGCCCACGCCGGATGGACAGGTCAATCCGCTTGTGCTGCTGGCTGCGAAAATTGCAGGTGTGGATGAGATTTACCGGGTTGGCGGGGCGCAGGCGATTGCGGCGCTGGCTTATGGAACAGAGAGCATCGCGCCGGTCGACAAGATCACCGGGCCGGGCAACGCATTTGTGGCGGCTGCCAAGCGCCGGGTGTTTGGCAAGGTGGGCATCGACATGATTGCGGGCCCGTCGGAAATCCTTGTGATTGCGGATGCGGATAACAACCCGGACTGGCTGGCGCTCGATCTGATGAGCCAGGCCGAGCATGATGAGAGCGCGCAATCTCTCCTGATCACCACCGATGAGGAGTTTGGGCGCGCAGTGGCGGATGCCGTTGATGCCCGGTTGCAGACGCTGGAACGGCGCGCGATTGCCGGGGCAAGCTGGCGTGATTTTGGCGCGGTGATCACCGTGCGCGATCTGGATGAGGCGGCGGCGTTGTCGAACCGCATTGCGCCGGAACATCTGGAGCTTTGCGTCGCGGACCCGGATGCGCTGGGTCAGAAATGCACCCATGCCGGGGCGATTTTCCTTGGTCAGTTCACGCCGGAAGCCATTGGCGACTACGTTGGGGGGCCGAACCATGTGCTGCCCACCGCGCGCTCGGCACGTTTTTCGTCGGGTCTGTCGGTGATGGATTTCATCAAGCGCACCACCCTGGCGCGGATGACCCCGGCCGCATTGGCCGCGATCGGACCAGCGGCTGAAACCCTTGCCATTTCCGAAAGCCTTGAGGCGCATGGCCTGTCCGTGCGTGCGCGGCTTGACGCCCTGAACGAGTAGACCTGAGACCATGAGCACAAACCGTATCACCCATATCGACATTGACGAGACCGGACTGGCCGCCCCCACCCCTGCGATTGAGCAGGAGCGGAAGGTGGCGGTGTTCGACCTGCTGGAAGACAACAGCTTTGCCCTGGAGGCACGGGGCGATCAGGTCGTGCCGGAAGGCCCCTATCATCTGCGTCTGGCCATTCAGGAAAAACGTCTGGTGATGGAGGCCAAGACCGAAGAGGGCACGCCTGCGGGTCTGGTTCTTCTGTCGCTTGGGCCATTTCGTCAGGTGGTGAAGGATTACTTTGCGATCTGTGAAAGCTATTTCGATGCGGTCAAGACCCTGCCACCGAGCCAGATCGAAGCCATCGACATGGCGCGGCGTGGGATTCATAACGAAGGGGCGCGGGTGCTGCAGGAGCGGCTTGAGGGCAAAGCGGAAATTGATCTTGACACCGCGCGCCGCCTGTTCACTCTGATCTGTGTATTGCACTGGGGATAATACATGGTTGATCGACCGCAGTCGGTTCTTTTTTGTTGTGATCATAATTCGGTGCGCTCACCGATGGCCGAAGGGCTGATGAAGGCACTTTACGGGCAGGACATATATGTCCAGTCAGCGGGGGTGCATTCCGAGCTGGAAATCGACGGCTTTGCCGTGGCGGTCTGTTCCGAACTTGGGGTCGAACTGTCGGCGCATAAGGTGCGCAGTTTTGACCAGATGGAGGAATGGGGGGATGACCTGTCCAGTTTCGATCTGGTGATTGCGCTGTCGCCCGCCAGTCAGGCCCGCGCTGAGGAACTGACCCGGCGCTGTCATCTTGAGGTGATCTACTGGCCCATTATTGATCCCACCGCGATTGGAACGCGGCGCGAGGAAAAGCTTGACGCTTACCGTCAGGCCCGCGACCAGATCCGCGCAAAGCTGCAGGCGCATTTCGGTCTGCCCGAAGGGGTGTCACCGCTTTAATCATCCGGGCGCTGTTGCCGGGTGGAAACGGGACACTTGCGGTGGGAATACGGCGTGAAGCGTCGCATTCCGGCTTGTGCTGCTGGTGCCATGGCGGCAGTTTGGCAAAAAGTCCATGAGATCAGCTGAGGAAACCGGATGAGCCGCGACACTATTCAACGCTACTATGCCGCATTCAATGCGGGGGACATCGCGGGCATGGTGGCCTGCCTGTCGGATGAGTTCGTGCATGACGTGAATGAAGGGGCGCGGCGCGTGGGCAAAGACGCGTTTGGTGAGTTTTGTGCCCATATGAATGAAACCTATCGCGAGCAGCTCACCGATATGGTGGTGATGGTCAGCGCGGACGGCACCCGTGGCGCGGCCGAATTTACCGTGAATGGCACCTATCTGAAAACCGATCCGGGACTGCCAGAGGCGCATGGCCAGACCTATGTACTGCCCGCCGGGGCATTCTTCTCGCTCAAGGACGGGCTGATCACGCGGGTGACCACCTATTACAACCTCAACGACTGGATCCGGCAGGTCTCATGACGTCCGCGGGGATTGATGTTCGCCCCCTGACAGGTGCGGATCTGGAGGATCATCTGGCAGACGTGGCCCGGCTGCGCATGCAGGTGTTTCGCGACTGGCCTTATCTTTATGATGGGACCTTCGAATATGAACACCGCTACCTGCAGAGCTATCGCAAATCCGAAGGGGCGGTGCTGGTTGGGGCCTTTGAGGATGACCAGCTGGTCGGTGCGGCAACTGGCACGCCGATGGAAGATCATGCTGATGATTTCGCCGCGGCTTTTGCAAAGAGCGGATATGAGCTTGGCGACATCTTTTATCATGCGGAAAGCGTGCTGTTGCCGAGCTTTCGCGGGCGCGGTATCGGGCATCGCTTTTTTGACATCCGCGAAGCGCATGCCCGCACCCTCGGGCGCCGATACGCCGCGTTTTGCAGCGTGATCCGCCCATTGGACCACCCGGCCAGACCCGCCAACTATCGCCCGTTGGATGATTTTTGGCGAAAGCGGGGATATGAAAAGATTGATGGGGTTCTGGCGTCTTTTTCCTGGAAAGATGTTGGAAAAGTGAAAGAAGATGTAAAGCAACTTCAGTTCTGGATCCGCGCCCTGTGAGGGAGGCAGGGGCAGCGCCCCTGAACGATAAGAGGAAGATCATGAGCAAACTGCATATTGCGGCGGCGGCCTATCCGATCGACTGGCATGACGACTGGGCCAGCGTTGAAGACAAGCTCACGCGCTGGGTCCGGGCGGCGGCGGAGCAGAAGGCAGAGCTTTTGGTTTTCCCCGAATATGGTGCAATGGAGCTCGCGTCGCTGGCGGGGCGCGATATTGCCGCTGACGTGCAGGGCTCGATGCAGGCGGTTGCGGACCGGATGGACGAGATGAACGCGGTTCTCGCGGGGCTTGCAGCGGCGCAGGGTGTCCACATCCTTGGTCCCTCCGGCCCGTGTTTTGACCCGGATTTTTCACGCCCTGTGAACCGCGCCACATTTTTCACCCCGGACGGGGCGCAGGTCATTCATGACAAGCAGATCATGACCCGGTGGGAGCGGGACCCGATGCAGGTGCAGGGCGGGCGGCCGCTTGTCGTGATGGACACTGCGCTGGGCAAGATCGGTGTCTTGATCTGTTATGACAGCGAGTTTCCCCTGTTGGGGCGGGCGCTGATCGACGCGGGGGCCGAGATCATTCTGGTGCCCTCTGCCACGGAAGGGCTGGAGGGCTATACCCGTGTGCGGGTGGGGGCCATGGCGCGGGCATTGGAAGGGCAATGCATCACCGTTCATGCCCCGACGCAGGGACGGGCGGATTGGAATGAGGTGGTGGATGTCAACACGGGGGCTGCGGCCATTTATGGCCCGCCCGACAAGGGGTTCCCCGCCAATGGCATCCTTGCACAGGGCAGTTTCGACACGCCGGGATGGACCCTGGCCGAGGTCGATTTGCAGGCGATCCGAGAGGTGCGGCGCGACGGCAATGTGCTGACCAAAACCCATTGGGATGAACAGGAAAACCGCGTTTTCCCCGTCACAAATGTCACTTTGTGCTGAAACGGCCGAATTTCCCTTGAAAACCCTCCCGTTTGGGACCATTTAAAGGGCGCCCGTGATGGACGGGTGTTTTAACAGGAGTGAACATGGCCAAGGAAGAACTGCTCGAATTCCCCGGTGTCGTGAAGGAACTCCTGCCGAACGCGACATTTCTGGTCGAGCTGGAAAACGGCCATACGATCATCGCGCATACGGCAGGCAAGATGCGGAAAAACCGCATCCGTGTTCTGGCTGGCGACAAGGTGCAGGTCGAAATGACCCCCTATGATCTGACCAAGGGTCGGATCAATTACCGCTTCAAGTAATCGGGATCACAGGCGCATGACGCGTCCCAAGTTGATTCTCGGGTCTGGAAGCCCCCGAAGGGCCGAGCTGTTGGGTCAGCTCGGCCTTCGTGCTGATGCGGTGCGCCCACCGGATGTGGATGAAACTCCGCTGAAGGGCGAGCTTCCGTTGAATTACTGCCGCCGCATTGCCGGTGCCAAGGCCGATGCGATGGACGTGGCCACCGATGAGGTTGTGCTGTGCGCCGATACCACCGTGGCGCTGGGGCGTCGGATCATGGGAAAACCCCGTAATGAGGCCGAGGCCGCCGCGTTCCTGCGCGCGCTTGCAGGGCGGCGTCACAAAGTGATCACCTCGGTTGTGGTGCGCAACGCGACAGGCCGCTGGGCGCGGGATGTCGTGACCGCGGTCAAGATGAAACGCCTGTCAGATCAGGAGCTTGCAGCCTATCTGGCCTCGGGGGACTGGCAGGGAAAGGCGGGCGGATATGCCATTCAGGGTCCGGCGGGCGCTTTTGTCAGCTGGATCGAGGGGAGCTATACCTCGGTGGTGGGATTGCCGGTGCATGAGACCGCCAACCTGCTGATCGCCGCCGGCTTTCCGCTTTACGATATATAAGGAACGAAGATCATGAAGGGCAGCATTGTCGCGCTTGACACCTATCGGGGCCGCCTTGCGGCGGCGCGCATTGTCGATGGGCAACTGGATGACCTTCTGATCGAACCACCCGCGCAATACGCACTGCCCGGTGCCATTTACCGGGCGATCTGTGACCGTCCGTTGAAGGGGCAGGGGGGCATGATGCTGCGCCTGCCGGATGGGGAAACGGCGTTTCTGCGTCAGGGCAAAGGGCTTTCGCCCGGTCAGGCGATCCTGGTGCAGGTGATCGGATTTGCCGAGGCGGGCAAGGCGGTGCCGGTCACGCAGAAAGTGCTCTTTAAAAGCCGCTATGCCATTGTCACCCCCGGCGCGCCCGGTCTGAATGTCAGCCGCGCCATTCGGGATGAAGAGGAACGCGAGCGCCTGCTGGAAATTGCCCATGACGTGATGGGGGAGGCCGAGGAGGGGCTGATTCTGCGGTCGGTCTCGGTCAGCGGATCCGATGCGGAAGTGGCGGATGATATTGTGTCGATGCTGGATCTGTCCCGCGCGGTCATGGCCGATGCCGAGGGGAGCGATCCGGAGCTTTTGGTGGAAGGGGCGGATGCCCATGCGCTTGCCTGGCGTGAATGGGACCTGCCCGACCAGCTTGATGATGCCGAGGGGGCGTTTGAACGTCACGGTGTCGAGGAGCTGATTGATGAGGCCCTCGGGGCGCGGGTGCGTCTTCCGGGCGGGGCGTATGCCTTTGTTGAAGCCACGCGGGCATTGGTTGCGGTGGATGTGAATACCGGCCCGGATGCCAGCCCTGCGGCGGGTCTTAAGGCCAATATCGCCCTGGCAAAGGTTTTGCCGCGTGCGTTGCGGGTGCGGGGGCTCGGCGGGCAGATTGTTGTCGATTTCGCCCCCAGCCCCAAGAAAGAACGCCACCAGATCGAAACGGCTTTGCGCAACGCCTTCAGGGCGGATGGGGTTGAGACCTCTCTGGCGGGGTGGACCGTGCTGGGAAATTTCGAATTGCAGCGTAAAAGAGAGCGTATCGCGCTCAAGGAAAGCCTGTCATGAGCTGCCCGATCTGTGCCAAGGATACCGATCCGAAATACCGCCCGTTCTGTTCGCGGCGCTGCGCAGATGTGGACCTGGGGCGCTGGCTGAACGGCTCCTACGCTGTTCCGGCGGACACACCGGAGGATGCGGATGA
>NZ_WBXT01000001.1:0-1422500 GCF_013283135.1 Aliiroseovarius sp. xm-d-517 | reverse complement strand
GCCATGAGCCGAAGCTTAGGGTGTGCATTTATGCACGCGGTAGCAGAGCGTAGTGTGACATAGTTCCATTCCTCCTTAGATCCTTCGGGGTCATTGGAGGATCGGAGCTTTCTGTGAAGCCGGCCTGTGAGGGATCCGGTGGAGAGATCACTAGTGAGAATGATGACATGAGTAGCGACAAAGGGGGTGAGAGACCCCCTCGCCGAAAATCCAAGGGTTCCTGCTTAAAGCTAATCTGAGCAGGGTAAGCCGGCCCCTAAGGCGAGGCCGAAAGGCGTAGCCGATGGGAACCAGGTTAATATTCCTGGGCCAGAAGGAAGTGACGGATCTCGAAGGTTGTTCATCCTTATCGGATTGAATGGGCAGCTTAGAGGTTCCTGGAAATAGCCCTTCATGAGACCGTACCCTAAACCGACACAGGTGGATAGGTAGAGTATACCAAGGCGCTTGAGAGAACGATGTTGAAGGAACTCGGCAAAATACCTCCGTAAGTTCGCGAGAAGGAGGCCCAGTTTCTACGCAAGTATTGACTGGGGGCACAAACCAGGGGGTGGCGACTGTTTACTAAAAACACAGGGCTCTGCGAAGTCGCAAGACGACGTATAGGGTCTGACGCCTGCCCGGTGCCGGAAGGTTAAAAGGAGGTGTGCAAGCACCGAATTGAAGCCCCGGTAAACGGCGGCCGTAACTATAACGGTCCTAAGGTAGCGAAATTCCTTGTCGGGTAAGTTCCGACCTGCACGAATGGCGTAACGACTTCCCCGCTGTCTCCAACATCGACTCAGCGAAATTGAATTGCCTGTCAAGATGCAGGCTTCCCGCGGTTAGACGGAAAGACCCCGTGCACCTTTACTACAGCTTCGCACTGGCATCAGGCACAACATGTGCAGAATAGGTGGTGGGCTTCGAAGCAGGGACGCCAGTTCCTGTGGAGCCTCCTTTGAGATACCACCCTTGTTCTGCTTGATGTCTAACCGCGGTCCGTTATCCGGATCCGGGACCCTGCGTGGTGGGTAGTTTGACTGGGGCGGTCGCCTCCTAAAGCGTAACGGAGGCGCGCGAAGGTTGGCTCAGAGCGGTCGGAAATCGCTCGTTGAGTGCAATGGCAGAAGCCAGCCTGACTGCGAGACTGACAAGTCGAGCAGAGTCGAAAGACGGCCATAGTGATCCGGTGGTCCCGAGTGGAAGGGCCATCGCTCAACGGATAAAAGGTACGCCGGGGATAACAGGCTGATACTGCCCAAGAGTCCATATCGACGGCAGTGTTTGGCACCTCGATGTCGGCTCATCTCATCCTGGGGCTGGAGCAGGTCCCAAGGGTATGGCTGTTCGCCATTTAAAGAGGTACGTGAGCTGGGTTTAGAACGTCGTGAGACAGTTCGGTCCCTATCTGCCGTGGGTGTAGGATACTTGAGAGGAGTTGCCCCTAGTACGAGAGGACCGGGGTGAACGATCCACTGGTGGACCAGTTGTCGTGCCAACGGCAGTGCTGGGTAGCTATGATCGGAAAGGATAACCGCTGAAGGCATCTAAGCGGGAAGCCCCCCTCAAAACAAGGTATCCCTGAGGACCGTGGAAGACTACCACGTCGATAGGCCGGAGATGTAAGCATGGTAACATGCTCAGTTGACCGGTACTAATGGTCCGATAGGCTTGATTTGATCCAGTAGAAGACAAATCTACTGATAAATCAAAAGCATACACAAAAGTGTACCAACTTGGATATTTGGAAAACCAAATTCGGGCTCAAGTAGCCGAAGGCGGTAGCCCAAATAAAATTGGATTTTTACTCGGTTTGGTGGTCATAGCACAAGTGAAACACCCGGTCCCATCCCGAACCCGGCCGTTAAGCACTGTCGCGCCAATGGTACTGCGTCTTAAGACGTGGGAGAGTAGGTCACCGCCAAACCTAGTAAAAATCCAACCTATCCTCTCAATACGATCACATAAATCAAAAAACGCCCTTCGCACAAAAGCGAGGGGCGTTTTGATGTCTAAAACACAAAAAATACAAAATATATATGGGAAGAGCGTAGGCGCAGTCCCCGAGGCAGTTATTGCTGAAGTTGGACGAGAGAAGTGTTCGTTGAATCGTGCTAGAACTCCTACCGGCTGCCCACTCGCGCTCTCCTCCACCACGCCAACCACAATCTCCACCCGCTCCCTGGCAAACTCCACCAGATGCGGCCTGTCAAAAAACCGCGCCGCCGCCTCGTAACGTAAACGGTCTGGGGGAGTGCTGTGAATGAGAACGGGATCGGTGCGGATGGTTGATCGGTGTCGGCGTTGACGCGTAAAAGTGACGGGATTGCCGGGCGCAGGGCATCGGCCGACATAATCAAGGAAATAGACTGGGGCAGGGGAGAGAGTGCCCGTCGCCAGCTGTGTGAGCGGCGCCCGAAAGTGATGGCGGATGACATCATGCGGACTGCGTGTTCAATGCATCACCTGAACGATCGGGGGGTGGCGTCGACATCGGTTCCTGGGCCCAAAGCTGCAATCGCATCTGGGGGGGCGAAATTGAGACCTTTCGCCCCGCCTGTTCGGCTTGGTGCTGTAACGGCCTGCAGTGCTTTGGAAAATCTGTGCCATGGGGTGGCAAACGGGATTCGAGGCCGCTCAAAGTAGATTTGTGCAAATGCATGCTTTTGCATGCCGGAAAAACCGGTTGCCTCACCCGGATATCCCCAAGAAAACGTCGCCTTGGAAAAAATATTTAACACCCCCTCTGGCAAGGGGGCGCGACAATATGTGACAGGTCATGACAGTTTTTATCGTTTCTTTGCATGATGTTACAAATAGATGCGTAACACATTCAAAACTTTAGCTTTATCTGGAGAGCCCTCAGTTCAAAGGCGACGTCAAAAAACTTTGATTTAGGTCAATTGGTCGTGCTCACGACCGCGTTATCAGTTGAACAGCCAGCCAGAAACAGCGAGCACTCCGTTGAACGCAACCCCTTCAAGACGCGCCCTTTTGAGAGGCAAGATCCACGAGATCCAACACCAGCGCCCGCCGGGGGCTGCGGGTGAAATCGCCTTTCATGACAGCTGCACCCAGTGCGGTGATTGCGCGCGCGCCTGCCCCGAGGGGATCATCCTGCGCGACAAGCAGGGGCTGCCTGCCCTGGATTTCTCGCGCGGGGCCTGCACCTTCTGCAATGCCTGTATCGATGCCTGTGAACCGGCTGCACTGAGCGCGGATCGCGCATTTCCCTGGCGGGTCAGCGCGTCTCAGTCCTGCATGTCGATGAATGGCGTGATGTGTCGCGCCTGTCAGGATCATTGCGATCAGGGCGCCATTCGTTTCCAACTGCAACTGGGTGGATCCGCCCAGCCACAGTTTGATCTTGATGCCTGCAACGGCTGTGGCGGCTGTGTCGCCCCATGCCCGGTAGGCGCCATTGAATTCATCCAAATCCAACCCCAACCGGAGGCCCGCCCATGCTGAATATCTGCGGCTGCCTGGTGCATACGATGCCCGACAAGACCCAAGAGGTCATGGCGGCCATTGATGCCACAGAGGGCGGCGAAGTTCATGCCCATGAAGACGGACGCATTGTTGTGACCGTCGAAGATACATCCGAGATGCGCGCATCAGACCAGATCATGGAGATGCACCAGATCCCGGGCGTGATCACTGTCACGCTCACCTATCATCACTTCGAAGAGCTCGACGAGGATGTCGAGGGTTCTTCGCCGACCAAACACTGAAACGGGAGACCCATCATGACCACGTCCCGCCGCACATTCCTTAAAGCCAGTGCCGCTGCCGCAACCGCGTCGGCCGCTGGTATCACCCTGCCGGAAACGGCCGCCGCCCAGGTGCGCAAGCCCGACATCCGTTGGGACAAAGCTGCCTGCCGCTTCTGCGGCACGGGCTGCTCGGTTCTGGTCGGTGTGAAAGACGGCAAAGTTGTCGCCACCCAAGGTGACCCGGAAGCCCCGGTGAACCGCGGGTTGAACTGCATCAAAGGCTACTTCCTGTCCAAGATCATGTACGGCAAAGACCGCCTGACCACGCCGCTTCTGCGCAAGTCGAACGGCGTTTTCGACAAGGAAGGTGAGTTCGAACCGGTCAGCTGGGACGAAGCCTTTGACGTGATGGCCGAGAAATGGAAAGACGCGCTGGCCAAGAAAGGCCCGACCGCTGTGTCCATGTTCGGCTCGGGCCAATGGACCGTCTGGGAAGGTTATGCCGCCGCCAAGTTCATGAAGGCTGGCCTGCGCTCGAACAACATCGACCCGAACGCCCGTCACTGTATGGCTTCGGCCGTGGCTGCCTTCATGCGCACCTTCGGCATCGACGAGCCGATGGGTTGCTATGACGACCTTGAACACGCCGATACCTTCGTGCTCTGGGGCTCGAACATGGCCGAGATGCACCCGATCCTGTGGTCGCGTCTGACCGACACCCGCCTGACCAAGCCGGGCGCTGAGGTGCATGTTCTGTCGACGTTTGAGCACCGCTCGTTCGAGCTGGCCGACAATGGCATGGTCTTCGAGCCGCAAACCGATCTGGCGATCCTGAACTACATCGCCAACTACATCATCCAGAATGATGCGGTGAACTGGGACTTTGTTGAAAAGCACACCCATTTCAAACGCACCGCCACGGATATCGGTTATGGCCTGCGCCCGACCCACGAACTGGAACAGGCGGCTGCCAACCCGGCCCATGACGGTAAGCACGGCAAACTGTCGGATATGACCTTTGAAGAGTATAAAGAGGCCGTTGCCCCTTATACCCTTGAATATACGTCGAAACTGTCCGGTGTGCCGGCCGCCAAGCTGGAACAGCTGGCCAAGCAATATGCCGATCCGAACCGCAAGGTGATGTCGCTCTGGACCATGGGCTTCAACCAGCATACCCGCGGTTCCTGGGTGAACTCGCTGATGTATAACGTGCACCTTCTGGTGGGCAAAATCGCAGAGCCGGGCAACTCGCCCTTCTCGCTGACCGGTCAGCCCTCTGCCTGTGGCACCGCGCGTGAGGTTGGCACCTTTGCCCACCGTCTGCCCGCCGACATGGTGGTCATGAACGAAAAGCACCGCGATCTGGCCGAAGAGAAATGGAAACTGCCGAAAGGCACCATTCCCGCCAAACCGGGCTTTCACGCCGTGCTGCAGCACCGCAAACTGAAAGATGGCGATCTGAACTGTCACTGGGTGCAGTGCACGAACAACCTGCAAGCGGCCCCGAACATGAATGAAGAAGGCTATCCGGGCTATCGCAACCCGGAAAACTTCATCACCGTGTCCGACCCGTACCCGACCGTGACCGCGCTGGCCGCCGACCTCATTCTGCCCACCGCCATGTGGGTTGAGAAGGAAGGCGCCTATGGCAACGCCGAACGCCGCACCCAATTCTGGCGTCAGCAGGTGGATGCGCCGGGCGAAGCCCGCTCGGATGTCTGGCAGGTGATGGAATTCTCGAAACGCTTCAAGGCCGAAGAAGTCTGGCCGGAAGAGCTGCTCGCCCAGATGCCGGAATATCGTGGCAAGACCCTGTTTGAGATCCTTTATGAAAACGGCAAGGTCAACAAATACCCCGTGTCGCAAACCGCTGATGGGTTCAACAACCAGGAATCGAAGGAATTCGGCTTCTACGTCCAGAAAGGTCTGTTCGAGGAATATGCCGATTTCGGGCGCGGCAAGGCGCATGACCTGGCTGATTTCGACACCTACCACCAGGCCCGTGGCCTGCGCTGGCCGGTGGTTGACGGCAAGGAAACGCTCTACCGCTTCCGCGAAGGCTATGACCCTTACGTGAAAGAAGGCGCCGGCGTGGAATTCTACGGCAAGCCCGATGGCAAGGCGAACATCATCTTCGCCCCCTATGAAGCGCCTGCGGAAAGCCCGAATGAAGAGTTCGACCTGTGGCTGATCACCGGCCGTGTGCTGGAACACTGGCACTCCGGTTCGATGACCCGTCGCGTGCCCGAGCTGCACCGCTCCTTCCCGTCCGCCGTGGTGTTCATGCACCCGGAAGACGCCAAGGAACGTGGTCTGCGGCGCGGACAGGAGATCGTGATCTCTTCGAAACGCGGCGAGATGACCTCGCGGGTCGAAACCCGTGGTCGGAACAAACCGCCGCGCGGCTCGGTCTTCGTGCCGTGGTTCGATGAAAGCCAGCTGATCAACAAGCTGACCCTGGACGCAACTTGCCCGATTTCGAAAGAAACCGACTTCAAGAAATGCGCCTGTAAAGTCGAACGCGCTTAACCTGTAACGATACTACGGAAACCAAACCCATGTCCGCCGCCTCCAACCGCAACCCCAAATCGCCGAACCGGCGCCGCTTCCTTCAGGATGCGGCACGGGCGGCGGGGGCGTGCGCTGTGGCGGGCATGGCCATCACCAAACTGGCCACGGATGCGCGGGCTTTGCCTGCACAGGCCATTCGCCCGCCGGGGGCGCTGCCTGAAGAGGATTTTCTGGCGGCCTGCATCCGCTGTGGGCTTTGCGTGCGCGATTGCCCCTATGACACGCTGGTGCTTGCCGAACTGGGTATTGATGGCCCGGCGACCGGCACACCGTTTTTCACCGCGCGGGATGTGCCCTGCGAAATGTGTGATGATATTCCCTGTGTGGTCGCCTGCCCAACCGGCGCGCTGGACCACTCCCTGACCAATATTGACGACGCCCGTATGGGCCTGGCCGTCCTGATCGACGAAGAGCGGTGCCTCAATGCGCTCGGCCTGCGTTGCGACGTCTGCTACCGCGTCTGCCCGGTGATTGACGAAGCGATCACGCTGGAACGCCGCCACAATGAACGCTCCGGCCACCATGCGATCTTCATGCCCGTGGTGCATTCCGATCATTGCACCGGCTGTGGCAAATGCGAAAAATCCTGTGTGCTGCCGGGGGAAAGCGCGATCAAGGTGCTGCCGATCCGGGTTGCCACCGCCGAGGCCGCAGACCATTACAAGCTGGGTTGGGAAGATCGCAACCCGCTGGTGGACGAGTTGATCGACCTGCCGGACCGCCTGCCCGGACCGGGCACGGACAACCTTGTGGCGCCGGGGGGATACCTGCCCGAGGCCAGCCTGTTTGAAGGCATGCCGGACCCGAATATGGATGGGGGCTTTACCCCGTCCTTCTCGCTTCCCGGAACTGGGGGGGCAGGGCAATGAGCGACAAGACCGCACTTCCTGTCGGCCGCGAAGCCATCGACGAAAAGGGCTGGTGGAAAGCACATCAGTTCCTGATCCTGCGCCGCCTCAGCCAGTTGTTTTTCCTTGGGATTTTCCTGCTTGGCCCCTGGGCTGGCATCTGGTGGGTGAAAGGCAATCTGGCCGGATCGCTGACCTTTGATATCCTGCCGCTGACCGACCCCTTTGTGCTGTTGCAGGGCCTGGTGGCGCTGCACTGGCCAGAGATGACCGCCATCATCGGCGCGGTGATTGTCGCCGTGGCCTATGCGCTGATCGGCGGGCGGGTCTATTGCAGCTGGGTCTGCCCGATCAACCCGGTGACCGATGGCGCCCATTGGCTGCACGACAAACTGGGCTTTGCCAAAGGCTGGCAGCCCAAGCGCAACACCCGTTACTGGGTTCTGGGCATGGTTTTGGCCGTGTCCGCCCTGACCGGCACCATTGCGTGGGAATTCGTCAACCCGATCTCGATGCTGCATCGCGGCCTGATCTTCGGCATGGGCTTTGCCTGGACCTTTGTTCTTGCGGTCTTCATCTTCGACTTCGCCGTGTCACGGCGGGGCTGGTGTGGGCATCTGTGCCCGGTGGGGGCCTTTTACGGGCTTCTGGGCAAGGGATCCGTGCTGCGGGTCAGCGCCACCAAACGGGCCGAATGCGACGATTGCATGGATTGTTTTGCCGTCTGCCCGGAAATGCATGTTATCACCCCGGCGCTGCGCGGCGCCGAGGAGGACACCCCGATCATCCTGTCATCCGACTGCACCAATTGTGGACGTTGCATCGACGTCTGCGCACCGGATGTCTTCAAGTTCACCACCCGGTTCGATGAAACCCCCGCGCCAGCCCGCGCGGTACGCCGGAATACCAAACGTCAACCCGAGGCCAGTCGCGCGGCCTGACTAAACACGGGAGTAGCCCAATGAGAAAGCAACTTTTGATCAGCGCCATCGTCGTCCCGACGCTTTTGGCCAGTGCCGTCTGGGCACAGAACGCGGGTGGCGTTCAGACCCTGCGTGGTGCCGGCGTCGACGAGCCTGTGGCCGTTGAAGACGTCTTCCACCAGGACAAGGACCGGTTCACCCGGAACTATCGCCAGCAGCCGCCGCTCATTCCGCATTCGATCGAGAAATACCAGATCGACCTGAAGGCGAACCGCTGCCTGTCCTGCCATGACTGGACCAATGCAGGCGAGCGCAACGCACCAACCCTGTCGATGACCCACTATCAGGACCGCGCTGGCAACCAGCTGGATGTCGTGGCCGGTACCCGCTGGTTCTGCAACCAGTGCCACGTGCCGCAGGTGGATGCGCCTGCGCTGGTGGAAAACACCTTTGAAGCCTCTAACTGAGGCGGAGATGTGCAAGGGAAAGGATAACAGATATGTCTGATGCAAATCCCGGCTTCATCCGCCGCCTTTGGAACTGGTTCTGGACGCCGACCGGCGCGATCTCTCTGGGGGCGCTTCTGGTCTCTGGCTTTATCGCCGGGGTGGTGTTCTGGGGGGGCTTCCACTGGGCGCTTGAGATGACCAACAAGGAAGAGTTCTGTATCTCGTGTCACGAGATGGAAAACAACGCCTTCGCCGAATATCAGGGCTCGATCCACCAGTCCAACCGCTCGGGCGTTCGGGCCACCTGCCCGGATTGTCACGTGCCCAAGGATTGGGGTCCGAAGATCATCCGCAAGATCAAGGCCACCAAAGAGCTCTACGGTCACTTCATCTCGAAATCGATCTGGACCCGCGAGAAATTCGAGGATCACCGGATTGAACTGGCCGCCAATGAATGGCGCCGGATGAAATCCACCGACTCGCAGGAATGCCGCAACTGTCACAATTTCGACTACATGGACTTCACGGTTCAGGAAAACCGCGCCGCCGACAACCACCAGGTTGCGCTGGACGAAGGCAAGACCTGCATCGACTGTCACCAGGGCATCGCGCATGAGCTGCCCGAAGGCTGGCAGGAACGCTATGAGCAAGTGGTCGATCAGATGGCCGCTGCTGGTGAATTGCCGCTGCCTTCCGGGCGCACCGTGGCCGACGCAAAAGGTGAGATCGAGGGCTACCTGACCTCAGGGAACTGAGCATTTCACCTGCGGTTTCGCTAAAACGAGCAGACACTGGGCCGGGCTTTTGCCTGGCCCTTTTTCGTGAAAGTGTTTCCATATTCTGTTGAAACAGCGCGATGTGGAAACGCTTTCAGATGAGGGGGGGAAGGCCGGGGTGGAAAAACCACGCGCTCTTGACACCGCTCAAGGCCGTGGGTCGCTGCCTCGCCTACAAGCGGCCAGAAACATGCCAGAACCAGATCAGGACCGGATCAGGAGACCGAGATGAAACTTGCCTTCACCATCGCACCGGGACGCGGCGAAACAAACGCCCTGCTTGCCGAGATCGCCGAGGCGCTGATTGCCCGCAGGCTGCGGGTGATCGGCACCGTGCAAATTGATACGGACCGGGGCGAAGATCGCAAATGCGACATGGATGTGAAAGTGCTGCCCAACGGACCGCTGATCCGCATTTCGGAAGATCGCGGTGTGGGCGCGCGCGGCTGCCGACTGGACACGGATGCGCTTGAGGGGGCAGTTGCCGATACCGAGGCCGCGCTGGCGCAGGGGGCGGATCTGTTGCTGGTCAACAAATTCGGCAAACATGAGGCGGAAGGGCGCGGTTTTCGCTCCGCCATCGCCACGGCGCTTGCCCAGGACATCCCGGTGCTGGTCGGGGTCAACAAGCTCAACCGTGACGCCTTTGAGGCCTTTTGCGGACGCGAGGCGCAGGAACTGACCGCAGAGGCCGATGTGATCATGAATTGGCTCAACCAGGCCACCAAAGGGGCGTAGAGGGGCGAGTCCCCTTGGCGCGCGCATATGGCAGGTTATCTTTTGCGAAAGTTGTGGGCGTGTGACGTCCCTTGCTCATAGGGCTCGCCTAGCCCTGTTCCAGCAATGCTTTCACTGAGGATAAGAGTGCAATAATCCTCTCCAATGCAAACAGCAGGACACCGAAAAGGGCGCTGGAAACCGCAGCCCACATCATCAGAGTGTTCCATTCAAGAGCGGCGTCCGCAAACACCAGAGCGCTAAATGTCCACAGCAAATAAGCAATCAGTCTCAAAACAGGCATGTCAAATCTCCTTATGGGAAAATTCAGACCTGTGGCTGATCAAAAGTCAATCGGAGGGCTTTTTTGTGTTTTGGCAACTACAACAGCTCACAAAACTGCGGGACACCCTACCGCTAACCTATTGATATGTATCGGAGGATTTTCCGCTGCTGCGGGAAACCTAGGCGCTAATTTGATTGGGTGAATGGTGGAAGTGGTGGGCGACCTTGGAATCGAACCAAGCGTGCGTCTCCGCGAGGGAGTTACAGTCCCCTGCCACACCTTGCGGCCTGTCGCCCACTTCCTTGAAAGGACAAGGTAAAACCGCGTCTGTCCAAGTTTCCGAGAAGGCTTACTCTCGGTTGCTTCGATTACAGTTGGTAATGTACGGGTGAATCGTGTGTCAACCCTTACAGCTTTTGGTGGTGCGTTTTCTCTAGCTTTAGACGCCCGGATCTCTCTTGAAGTCTTTCGTCAGTCGGGGTTGTTTCTGCGTAGGGTTACCCCCAACTTCTTCATAAGGGGGAACATTTGTAACTCATGATTTGAGTGGACCGATTGCAGGGAACCGGATTTGCATACAGAAATACTAGACTATCTACAGGACCAAAACATCGTTGTGCCTCTCTTGGCAGCCTTGTTTGGTGGATCTCTTTCTATGGCCGGTTCCGTTGTAGCTGTGTGGAGGACTAATCGACATGCTCGGATCGAACGTGAAAATGAGCGAGAGGAACTTCTAGCGGGGAAGGCCTATGAGGCATTCTTTAAGCTTTTGGATGGTTATAATTTCATTGGCCACCTCAATAGAGAAATTGATCAGATGTTTGACAACGCCTCTGAAGATGGTGATGAAGACATGGAACCTAGTGCCAAGGTAATGGCAATTGTGGGAGCAGAGATGCCTCCTGAGCAAATTCATGCATCAGAAGTGGCGTTTCTGATTGGTGAAAAAAATGCTGAGCTTTTAAATGATGTGCACCTAATCCAGCGGCGTATAGCTAACACCTATGCTGTAATCAGCACCTACAATGAATTGAGATTAGAGTTCCAAAAATTCCTCGAAGAAAGCTTTAAGAATGCTGACTTGAGTGCTGGGACTCGTATGTCGACTTCTCTTGAAGGTGCGGATGCAACGCGAGCAGAGATGCGCATTTCGGCAATGAATAACTTACTTGGTCAAATAATGGAGAATTTGGAGCAAGATATTCCTGAATCTTGGAGAGTACTTAGTGAGTTCAATCAGGTGGCAAGTGAGAGGTTTGGGGACAAGTATCCAAAATTTAAGTTAAAAAGAATTGATGTTTGAAAGCAGGAAGCGGCATCAAGCAGAAGCTAACCTGCGATTTAAGTCCTTCGGAAACCCCGCTCGAGCCTAAACCCGAGAGGGGGATGGTTGGTGGTGCCAGTTAAATTTTTACAGGGAAATCCAGAGCGCTTTCTGGAATATTCCCACTGTAGTCCACGTAACCCTCAGGTTCCTTAGGTGACACCCGATTATGAACCACGACTTTCACGGCGTTTCCAATGTCTGTTGCTGTCGCAGAACCACTTTCAAGTTTGTCGATCAACGCACGAACGAGAAGGCCATTGAGTTGCTCGAGTTCCTCACGAGATGCGTTGGGTTCCACTTGGTCAGTTTTCGTTTCTGTCATGCTTGCCCCTTGTCACGCATACGGACTGTAAAGCTGATCAAAGTGCTGTTGTAGTTCGCTGGCATCCATCTTCCCGAGGGCGGCAGCGGTCCACATCTGACGCACCAACTTTTGTTCAGCGGGATTGCCATTTTCAAAGCGATCTACAAGGAAATCGACCCGATCATGACCAAGGCCATCCCCAACTTCTAAGGCTTCTAGGATGTTGTCGCCCCCAACTTCCCGCATGGCTTCATATTGCTCGTGGACAACCTGTTCATTCATTCCCAAATGCCGCGCTGCATAGTCTAATCCAGCTTCACCGATTTCACCGTTTTCGACGATATCGCTTGCAAAGGTGTTCAGGACGTTCTCCGCGTTGCCATCAGTGGCCATGTCGATTTGGGCGGCAAGAAGATCAGTACCCTCTAGAGGGGCGTCTGAGGGCCGCTCAGCGTTCTCTGCGGCTGCCTCAAAGACCTCCTGAGGAGTTACTCTTTGCCCTTCTAGGTTGGTCACCAATCCCAAAGAAACTGCTGTCTCGTATTCGACTTCGATGCCTTCAATCATGATGATATCGTTGGGACGGTGTTCGCCGTTGACATACTGGCGAGAACCGCCGCGCACGACTACGTCGAGATCGTTACCCATCTCCTCGTCACTGATCCAGTTGTCGTGCTTGTGGAAATGGCCTTTGGCAATCTTTTCACCAGTGATGTTCCTTGCGGAAGAAACCAGTTCGTTATCGGTGGCGAAGTTGGATTCAGGGGAGGTGTTAGGGTTCTGAATTGCATTAATTTCTTGTGTCATTTTCATTTCTTTCATTTTTTTTGATTGCTGGGGGTTAGGTGGGTGAGGCCCAGCGCCTCTACCGTCCGTGAAAGAAGACGGTGATCAGATACCCAGTTCTTGCCGATTGCATGTTCAACGGCTTGATTGAGTTCTTTTCCTATGGCTCGGACAATTGGTCCGGCTTTGAAATCCGAGATGTAAACCTTCTTCTCGGTTTTCTTGGTAATTGGGATTGGTAGGTTTTGGCGGGGATCGTCAGAGATATACCACGGCTTCTTCCAGCCAATGATAGTTTCCTCGGTTTTCGTCTTCGAGAAACCTGAGTTCCTCAGGACGAAATACCCCGCCCAGGTATTCACGAAATGGTCTTTCTCGCGTTTGAACTTTCGTTTCCCCTCAGGCATCTCCCAGAGGAACTCGGACCAAAGGCGGCAAGCCATGTAGCGAACCATGGCGTCAGAGAGGGAATTGTTCTGACGATGGTAGTAGTGGCTCAGAATGACCCAGCCTTTGGCCTGTTGTGTAAAACCTTCGTGGCCTTCAAGCCGATAGAAAGGGAGAGCAAAGGAAGGGTGGTTTCGGATGGTTCTCTGAGCCGACCCCCAAGACGCTTTGAATTTTTTTCGATCAAAATCAGTTGTTAGATAATCACCCTCGAACCAATCTCGAATGGCACCCTCAATTGCTTGAAGTTGACTTTGGGTGGGCAAATTCCCAATTGCCCGACCATAGCGTCGATATCGCTTGTTGTGATCAAGGCAATAGGTTGAAAGGTTATAGCGTTGACGGTCGCAATTTGAAATCGAGCAAACCTTACGTTTGTTCTCTGCTGCATAGGCTTCCCGTTTTTGATTTCGGTACTCCCTAGAGGCTGCACTGCGACCACCAAAGGTGACAGGAAGATTAGGCTTTTTTGTCATCACATTTCGTGAAAACAGAAAGACGAAGAACACCATCACTTGGTGTCTTTCGATTGGGTCCACCGCTTCTAATCGTAACTCCAACCCTCTCAAGTTGGTGTCTGGCGTATGAATTCTCGGGGTATAACGCTTGTTTGGCATAGGTTCGCCAATCGCAGTTGTTCATACCAAGTTCGTGTCGGACATTTGAAGGAAGATAATCACCGTCAGGCTTTTCAGCGAAATAAGAGCAGAGTGCTGCTGTCGTATATTTATGGTGCATGGTTACTTTTGTTGTTTGTGCTTGGACCCACAAATGGCATGGATCGAAAGAAGTTTTGAGCGAACCAAAATCCAATTGATCATGGCTGCGTTCAGCATCATCAGGTCCACCTCAGGAAACCTCGCGTCCATCATGAAGCCATGACAGGTAGTTCAGAGCGGATGTAGCTAGCAGACGTTCAGGAAACCTGAGTTTCCATGGGGGCGAGGAGGGATCTTCAAAAGTGACAAGGAAATCACCTTTTTCCGTTTTGGTAACTGATCCTGAGTTTCTTGAGTCTTTGCTAACGAGGCGGTTCGCCATGTTTTCAGCGTGAGAGACGGAGCGGAGATTAGATGGGCGATTGTCAAATGGAATGCGGTTGATGTGATCAATGACCCTTGGTGGTTCTTCATGATGTACCAAGAGCCAAATCAAGCGGTGCACGAGAAACCTGACCCGCCCTAGTTCTGGATGAGTGATCCCGGCGATGATATGAGGCATCTTAGGGCACGGGTTTTTACCGACCTTTCGTCCCGCGTGTTGATCGTTCCATGCATTCCATCTTCCTTCACTCTGGAAGTGGTGTCGGGGACGTTCTTTCCACGTCAGATAGCCTTGCTCTATGTGCGATGTGTCGAAGCAATCATGGAGGAAGGCTAGGTTTCCTGACTGAAGAAGTTGTTGGGTTTTTGTCAAAATAATTTCCTTTTCGTTCAAAGCGATAAGCGTCCCACCGATTTGCTCGGTGAGTTGATAGGATTTTTCAAGTTGGATTTAGGAGGTAGTGAGGTTCCCTTTATATAGGGTGTCCCCGCTTTTCCTCGTGACGCAGAGGGTCAGACTGCGAGTTCTTGTGTAGGCGTGGTGGGGCGGATCTTGTTTGGGTATTCGTCACCAGAATTATACCAAGGGTGAACATTGGGCCTGTCCGAGAAGTCCCCTTTATTTAGGGTGTCCCCGCTTTTTCTTTTTAGGAAGCCTCGGCCATTATCTGTAGTCCCATCCTCCTCAATCACGCCAGTGGGTGGCTCAGGGACTTCACCACGGACGACAAGGGCAATAGGTGCAGCCCAAGGTGACCAGAGGGTATAGCGATTTGCCGCTTGCGAAATGGTGCAGTAGACGCCGGGTGAACTTCTAAAGAAAAGCCATCGATCGTTGGGATTTGGTTTGATGAGCTTTGGCGTTGTCAGAATATCTCGAACGAGAGGCGAGTGTCCGTCTCGTGCCAATCGAATGATCGTCTCAAGGTAACCCAGCCGTTCTCCGGGGGGCATGGTGTAAAGGCGCTCAGCCATCCTCATCGCTAGCTCAAACTTTCTTGCCTGATCTTGCGCCTTAGAAATGCTGTTAGCAGCGTTGACGGGCTGGATTTCTCTAGCTTTGCGCTTCTTTTCTCGGTCGCGACAACGGGGAGAGCAGTATGTCTTATTGGACCTGTAAGGAAACAGGTTTCCGCAAGATGGACAAAGGGAGTGGGAGGGCGGAGAAGCATTCTCCCCCGTCAGAGTTTCTATCAGTGCATTCAATGTGCTTCGTGTCGTTGTTTGGTTTGGGTGAGATCAGAACTGGTAGATGATCAGTTCACCTTGGGAGTCTTTGGTTAGACCCAACCCAGCTACCTTCAGTGCGACCTGAGCAGGATTTGATGCTCGCATGGTCAATAGTCGGTTTAGATGGGTGGACCCTGTTTTGGGGTCGGTGGTTTTCAAACTGGCTTCGTATAAGGACATGGTTGTCTTGCCTCCAAGTAGTTGGTGTTGAAAAAGGGGATAGAGACCGTTGGGTAGCGGTCAGGAAAAGAGCGATTCCGCATGGGAAAGCGGAGCTGCAATGCGCTGTCTCTCCATATGGCGGGTAAATTCAGATCTCGCTGAGTGGATCGGCAATGGCGAGTTTTGCGCTCTTCATATGAGGTGTTTATTGCCGCGCCTGATTGAAGAGGCGTCAAAGCGGCATCTCTGTAGTAGGTGTTAATTCACTTCAGCCGGATAGGCAGAGCCGATCAATGAGTGTGCTGTGTTCAATATGACGTCTTAATTAGTAGCGACCAATTGAAGGTTCGTTGAATCTACATCTCCATAGTGCTGGTTTATTGGCTAAGGCAGTGTTGGTGCGTGTCTCCATAGGGTAACTTTTCTCACTGAATCGCACAAAACCCTGACAAGCACCTATTTAACTATCTGTTTTATAAGGAATGACTGCGAGTATTTCTCATCGAACCACCTGCGTATGACTCTGTTCGAAAGCGGTATTCAGGGCAGGAAGATGGGTTGTTTGTCCTAGGTTTGCCCATGGGGGTGCCGGGGGAAGATGCCGAGGCGACACACCGATATACAGTTGCAGACTTTCTCCCAAGAACTCGTCCCTTTTCGGTTGAGCGATACAACAAAAGCGGTAAATACTGTTCGAGTATAAATAATAAGGGCAAGATACTGTGACTAAAACATATTCGACCGATGAGGTGTCCATCGACCACGCCAATTTGCTGGTATTAAGAGAGCAGGGCAAACTACAGCTTGGCATGAATAATGAAATGGCAATGAAGCTCGTAGCTGCGGGTCACGGGCCAAAGAAAGGAGGCGCGAATGCAGCGACAAACTTCTTCACTTGGCTGGCATTGGGAGTATTCGTCGTATCTATCTATTACAGCTTTACCGATAGGTGGTGGTGGTTCATCCTAGGTTTCTTTGTGATGCGTCTGATTTGGAATGCAGTCAAAAACTCAACACCCGACAACCTTTTAGATGCGGCAATGTACGATTCTGAATTCTATGAAAAGCTTCGAACAGCAGGTATTTGGCTCTACCAGATGGATGAGGAAGTAGCTCGGGAGTATACAGTTGCGAGCTAAACCGGAACTTCGACATTCTTGATGGTTGGGAAGGGAGGGCCAGCGGTTCGGCTAGCCCTCTCAGGAACTGTTCTACGCCCAACTCAAAACAACTCAGATTGCGAGTCAGAAGGACGCATTCAGACCTCCACCAAGCTCAACATTAAGCGCCTCGAAGGTGATCTTGACGATCTCACTGAGGTCGCCTCGCTTGGCGTAGACAGACAAGCCAATGTCGTCGCTGTTAGAATGCCCTACAGCTAAGTTTCTGGCCTCTTTGGCAACACCTGCATTTACCAAAGCTGAAACAGCAGATCGGCGGAATGAGTGCATATCCCACTGATCATTATCAGGGAGGGTCTTACGGGCCTTCTCTAGTGCTTTGCCGAGATAGTGACTGAGATACCTGTCATAACCGCCGCGTAGTAGGCGAGGGAAAAGGATACCTTTGTTCTCGGGGCATGAAGGCTCAGTGATCTTAGCTCGTCCTATAGCTCCTCTAAGCAACTCGCAGTCGTCTTCACCAACGATCATCACTAGACGGTTTCCGGCCTCAGTCTTTGCCTCACGGATCGACAAGCGAATATGATCACCGTGATCGTCTATGTCATGGAGGTGAAGCCCCGCGATTTCCCCAAGTCTGCATCCGGTCACCCAAAGCAACCTGACAGTGACATACATTTCGAATTGGTATTTGAGGCGGTTGTTGCTGGCGATGTAGCTAAGCAGGGCTTCCGCTTCGTCTCTGGTAACTGGCCTAAGGTTCTTTCGCCGGGGATCCACTTTTTTACTTTGACCTGCCAATCGACGCAGCAGGGAAGAAAACGGGTTCTTCATATCCTGATCGACAAGTCCCCAATGTTCCAAGACGCGCCAATATGAGGCGAGACAGATTTGATGTGTAGACAAGCTTCGGTGAGATAGAGGTTTCCCGGTGCGTTCTGAGGGAGTGACCTTGAGGTGATCAATGTACTGCAGCGCCATCGCGCGGTTGATCTTGGTTACATCGGTGTTGCCCGAGAATTCTTCAAATCGCTCTAGGATGCGGCGGTATCTGTGACGCGTTGCATTCTTGATGCCATCGCTTTCGGACAACCAGCGTTGGGCTGTCTCTCTTACAGTTGTTCCTGTCTGTTGTCTTTTAGTTGGCGCTGGGCGAACTTGATGTTCCCCAAAGAGGTTCGCTTTGATTTCTGCAAGCACTTCTGATCGGTTTGCTAAGGCTTCTGCTAAGTCGGTCGTTCCGAGTGATCGAATGATCTCTTTCTTGCCGACAACAGATTGGATTTCGGTGGGTACAGAGTACCGCAACGAGTAAACGCTGCCACGCTTGAAGATGCCCTTGGGAAGTGTGCGGGTCATAGCTCAATTCTCCCTTACATTGGAGAGAGCAAACCCTTGAAAACGTTGGAAAATGGTGGGCGACCTTGGAATCGAACCAAGCGTGCGTCTCCGCGAGGGAGTTACAGTCCCCTGCCACACCTTGCGGCCTGTCGCCCACTTCCTTTGCGCCAGAGCGCTGGAATGGGGGCTGATTAAACCGCCACACTGCGGGGGTCAAGCGGAAAAACAAAGGAAATTGACTTGTCTCTGCGCGCCATTGGACGCATTGTCCGGGTCTCGTTGTTTTTAAGGGCGATCAGGGACAAACAGGTCATGAAAAAACCAAAATGGGTGGTTCAGAAAGAGAAAGCCAAGCGCGTGGCCGAGGCGGAAACCGTCTGGCTGTTTGGCCTGCATGCGGTGCGTGATGCTCTGGTGAACCCGAAGCGTGAGAAACTGCGCCTGATCGTGACCAAAAACGCCCATGACAAGCTGGCCGAGGCGATTGGGGAAAGTGGAATCACACCGGAAATGGTGGATCCGCGCAAGTTTCCCAATGTGCTTGACCCGCAATCGGTGCACCAAGGGGCAGCGCTTGAGGTGAAACCCCTGAAATGGGGCAGCCTCGCGGATCGTGCCGTGGATGCGGGCGAGGGGCAGCCGATCATGGTGCTGCTCGACCGGGTGACAGATCCGCATAATGTGGGGGCTATCTTGCGCTCTGCCGAAGTATTCGGGGCCAATGCGGTTGTGGGCACGGCCCGCGGCTCTGCGCCGGAAACCGGGGCGCTGGCGAAAACCGCCTCAGGCGCGCTGGAGCGTCAGCCCTACCTGCGCATTCGCAACCTTGCCGAGGCGATGGAGGAGCTCAGGGCGATGGGTTATGTGGTGCTGGGCCTGGATGGTGAGGCCGAGGACACGATCGAGACCGCGCTGGGCAATTTCCCCAACCGTCCCGTGGCGTTGGTGCTAGGGGCCGAAGGGCCGGGTCTGCGCGAGAAAACCAAGGCGACCTGTGACCAGCTGGTCAAGATCCCCTTTGCGCGCGAGTTTGGCTCGCTCAATGTTTCCAACGCCGCAGCGGTGGCGCTTTACGCCACCCGCAGCTCGCGCTGAGACAGGCGGTTGCCTGAGGGCGGCGTCGCCGCAGGCGGGTGACAGTCTGCGGATCAACTTGTCCTGACATTCCGGTGAGGTGGGGTGCAAAACGGATCGCGAGAGGGCAGGTTATGAGGCGAAAGGAGACCCTCATGTCCACATTCCCCCTCTCTCGCGCCCTCTCGCGCCGCGCTGTTCTGGCAGGTTTTGCAACCGCCCCCTTTGCCGGTCTTGTCCTCACCCGCCCTGCGCTGGCCGCAAGCGATCCTGTTTATAACGAAGCGGGCATTGCCTGGGATGGGCACGACCCCGTTGCCTATTTTACCAAAGGCGCCCCCACACCGGGCAACGAGGCGTTTTCGGCCGAGTATAAAGGGGCCAGGGTGCTGTTTTCGTCGGCTGAAACCCGCGATATGTTTGTCACCAGCCCCGAGACATACGCCCCGCAATTCGGGGGCTACTGCGCCTATGCGGCCAGCAAGGGGTATCTTGCCCCGACCGTGCCCGAAGCCTGGACCGTGTTTGAAGACAAGCTTTACCTGAATTTCAGCCTGCGCGCGCGGGAGCTGTGGCTCCAGGATGTGCCGGGGAATGTGGCCAAGGGCAATGCCAACTGGCCGGGCATTCTGGATGGCTGAGGCCTTGTTTTCGGAAAGCCCGCGCTCGCATCGGATCACAGCCGCGTGTGAAAGGCTTTAACCCGCCGCGACAGACCTTATGTCTTGAACAGAAAGCGGGACGGAACCCTGCTTTCGATCACACTGTCCCTCGTTCCGAGAACTGCGCCCGCACCGTGAGCTGTGGGCGCTTTTTTTGTCCGTTTCCTGTCTGGGCGGGGGCGGAATTGGAAGGCGCGCGTGGTTGGAGCCGCACGACGCCACGTTCTTTCATCTTGCTTGTTGAATATGAGGGGGCGGATGTTATCTCTGCCTCATGACACAGACAGACACCGATGCCCGCCTTCGACAGATTCTTGCAACGACCCGCGTGATCGGGCTGGTTGGCCTGTCCAACAAGCCGGACCGTGCCAGCCATCGGGTGGCGGCGTTTCTGGCCGGGAAGGGTTATCGCGTGATCGGGGTCAATCCCGGGCTGGCCGGACAGGAAATGTTTGGCGAAGAGGTGGTTGCAGATGTGCGCAGCCTGCCGCCCGAGACCGACATGATTGATCTTTTCCGTGCGTCTGAGGCGGTGGGGCCGATTGTCGACGCGGCGCTGGAGGCGCTGCCCGGCCTGCGCACGGTCTGGATGCAGCTGGAGATTTTCAATGCCGGGGCGCGGGCAGCCGGTGAGGCAAAGGGCATTGCGGTGATCGAGGATCGCTGTCCGAAGATCGAATATCCACGCCTGTTTGGCGACCGGTCCTTGGCAGAGGTGCAAAAGGTGAGCGTGTAAGGGGCGCTGCCCCTCGCGAGGCAATCTCGCTCACCCCGGAGTATTTGGGCCAAGAAGAAGGGGGCGCGGGTTAGGATCGCGACGCTTTTTCCTCGATCCCGGAGAGGCCCTGACGACGGGCGAGTTCTTGGAGCACGTCGTCCAGAGACACATCACGGGCGGCGAGCATGACCAGCAGGTGATAAAGGACGTCGGCGGCCTCATAGGTGAGGTTTTCGCGGTCGTTCCTGGCGGCGGCGATGATGGCCTCGATGGCTTCTTCGCCAAACTTCTCAGCGCATTTTTCCGGGCCTTTGGACAGGAGGCGGGCGGTCCAGGAGCTGTCCGGGTCGGCGGATTTGCGGGCTGCGATCGTGGCTTCGAGTGTTTTGAGAATGTCCATGTCAGTCAAGCCTCATGTCGATGCCGGCGGCCTGCATGTGTTCTTTGGCCTCGCGGATGGTGTATTCGCCGAAATGGAAGATGGAGGCGGCAAGCACGGCCGAGGCCCCGCCTTCGGTTACGCCTTCGACCAGGTGGTCGAGATTGCCCACGCCACCGGATGCAATCACCGGCACATGCACCGCGTCTGACACGGCGCGGGTGAGCGGCAGGTTGAAGCCCGCTTTGGTGCCATCGCGATCCATCGAGGTGAGCAGGATTTCCCCCGCGCCCTTGGCCTCCATCAGCAGGGCAAATTCCACCGCGTCAATCGGGTTGCCGTCGGAATCCAATGCGGGTTTACGCCCGCCATGGGTGAAGATGCCCCATTTGTTCGGCACGCCGTTCGCATCATGACCGATGGTCTTGGCGTCGATCGCCACCACGATACATTGCGACCCGAAACGGTCGGCCGAGCGGGCCACCACATCCGGGTCGGCCACGGCGGCGGAGTTGAACGACACCTTGTCTGCGCCGGCCAGAAGCAGGTCACGCACATCCCCCGGGCTGCGCACACCGCCGCCGATGGTCAGCGGCATGAAGCACTGCTCGGCCGTGCGGGTGGCCAGGTCATACATGGTGCCGCGATTTTCATGGGTGGCCTTGATGTCGAGAAAGCAGAGCTCGTCTGCGCCGGCGGCATCATAGGCGCGCGCCTGTTCCACCGGGTCGCCCGCGTCGATCAGGTCGACGAAGTTGACACCTTTCACTGTGCGGCCCTCGGCCACGTCGAGACAGGGGATGATACGGGTCTTGAGCATGGTGCCCTCGGTTGTTTGACGGGTTCGTGTCTACTGTGCTTGTGCCGCAGGTGCAATTGTCGTGCGCGCGATGCGGCGCATGGCATCGCGAACGATCAGGATGTGAAATGGCATGACCGCAGCCAGGTAGATATAGCCGGCCAGGTTATGGCGATGCACCCAGGTCGACATGTGGATTGTGCCTTTGGACTTATAGACCGAGATGCGGAAATCCTGATGCCAGTCATCCGTGCCCACGATCACCTCGTTTTCATCCTGAAATTCGAGCGGGAAGATGCTGTCCACATAGCCGTCGTCGATCCGTGTCTTGAACCCGAAGGGGGACAGGATGAGATTGCGGATGTTCAGAAGTGTCATGGCCCATGCGGGCAGGGCCAGCCCAACTTGCAGCGCCTCTTGCGCGGAAAGGGGGCTGGTTACGGCATAGCCGTCGATGAAGTCGCCCTTCGCGAATTTCTCCCAGAGCTTTGAGGTCCGGGGCAGGGGGGTGAGGCGAACCTGTTCCAAATTATGCGCTTCTCAAGACGCCCAGGGCCTCTTTCAAGTCAATTGCGCCGTCATAGAGCGCGCGGCCCGAGATGGCCCCGTTCAACGGCGCGCCGCAGTTTTTCAAGGCGCGCAGGTCGTCGAGTGAGCTGACCCCACCTGACGCGATCACCGGGATCTGCACGGCGCGGGCGAGATCGGCGGTGGCCTCAACATTCGGGCCCTGCATCGCGCCGTCGCGGTTGATGTCGGTATAGATGATGGCGGCCACGCCTGCGTCTTCAAAGGATTTGGCAAGGTCGGTGACCATCACGTCGGTCTCTTCCGCCCAGCCTTTGGTCGCCACGCGGCCATTGCGCGCGTCAATGCCCACGGCAACCTTGCCGGGGAATTCGCGTGCGGCTTCGCGCACCAGATCGGGGTTTTCGACGGCAACGGTGCCAAGGATCACGCGCGACAGCCCCTTCTCGATCCAGGTCGAGATCGTTGCCATATCGCGGATACCGCCGCCCAGCTGGGCGGGGACGTCGATGGCGGCCAGAATGCTTTCCACGGCGCTCGCGTTCACCGGTTCCCCTGCAAAAGCACCGTTCAGGTCCACCAGATGGATCCAGTCACACCCCGCGTCGGCAAAGGCCTTGGCCTGGGCTGCCGGGTCGTCGTTGAAAACGGTGGCCGCCTCCATCTCGCCGCGCAGCAGGCGCACGCATTGGCCGTCTTTCAGGTCGATGGCGGGGTAGAGGATCATGGCGGGCTCCTGAGATTCACAGTCTGGCGGTTGATGTCCCCGCGCTTTTGCCATGTGCGCGCGGTTTTGCCAAGCGCGGCTTCCCGTCACGTCACGGTTGCCACAGCGAAAATGCGCGGTCAGGATGGTGAAAAAACAACACGTGTTAACCAATGCAGATGTGTTTCAGGGAGAGAGAAATGAAGAAACTTCTGGTGGCAGCGGCGATGGGGCTTGCGCTGGGCGCACCCGCGCTGGCGGATCCTGTGCTGGGCACCTGGAAAACGCAGGTGGATGATGGCCATTACGCGCATATCAAGATGTCGAAATGTGATGGTGGCAAGATCTGTGGTGTGATCGACAAGGCCTTTGATGCCACGGGTGAAATCACCACGCCAAATATCGGCAAACGCCTTGTCTGGGGCATGCAGGCCCAGGGCGGTGGCGCGTATAAGAACGGCACGATCTGGCAACCGTCCACCGGCAAGGAATACAAATCCAAGATGACGCTTGCGGGGAGCAAGCTGGAGGTCGAGGGCTGTGTCTTGATCATTTGCAAGGCGCAGACCTGGACGCGTGTGAAGTAACACACGCAGGCAAAGCTGCCACTCAGGGACAACACTCACGAGAACGGGCGCCGGGGCAATTGCTCCGGCGCTTTTTCATGGGAAAAGAGAGGCTGCGCCCTTAGGGTTTCCAGGTCAGGAAATTGGCAATCATGCGCAGGCCGGTGGCCTGGCTTTTCTCCGGGTGAAACTGGGTGCCGACAATATTGTCGCGCCCGACAATGGCGGTGATGTCCCCGGCATAATCGCAATGGGCCAGGCGCTGGGCCGGATTGTCCACTTTCATGTGATAGGAATGCACGAAATAGACATGGGCGCCGGTTTCGATCCCGTCCAGCAGCGGGTGCGGAGTGTCGATCACCAGATCATTCCAGCCCATATGCGGCACCTTGTAGCTGGGCTCAGACGGGGTGATTTTCACCACTTCACCGGGGATCCATCCAAACCCGTCGGTATCTTGATATTCGCGACTGACACTGGCCAGCATCTGCATGCCGACGCAGATCCCCATGAACGGGCGCCCCTGGCGCATCACTGCCTCATCAATGGCTTCGAAAATGCCGCGATGATCGTCAAGCTGCTGCTTGCAGGCGGGAAAGGCCCCGTCGCCCGGCAGGACAATCCGGTCGGCGCGGGCCACATCTTCGGGGGACGAGGTGACAATCACCTCACCGGCCTCATGTTCCCGGGCCATGCGCTGAAACGCCTTTTCGGCCGAATGCAGGTTTCCGCTGTCGTAGTCGATGATCACGGTGCGCATGGGGATCCTCCGGTTGGTGCCCCTGATCTCGCGCAGAACCGGGGCAAGGTCAAGCCTGTGTTGGAGGGGAGAACGGCTCGTTGGGCTGGGTCAGATGATCCAGCATCGCCATCACCTCTTCCAGCGGCCCGATGGGAAAGCCGCTTTCTCCCGCTTTGCCGAATTGTCCGGTCAGGGCCACGCGGGTATAGCCATGCAGGAACGAACGCACCCGCAGCTCGACAATTTCAAGCGGCAGGTCTTCGCGCACAAAAGGCTGGCACTGGGTGCGAAAGATGTCCCAGGCGTCGCGCACGACCCTGTCCATCTTGCCCTCCATCACGTCCGGGACGTAAAGGGCAAACATTTCTTTGAACAGCGCCGGGCGGGCGAGGCAGAACGAGACATAGGTGCGGCATATGGTCTTGAGGCGGTGGAGCGGATCCTCGTCCACATCCTGCAGATCCTTGTGCAATTCGGCGGTGAACTGGCGAAATCCCTCAAGAACAACCGCGTGTTTCAACCCGGCGAGCCCGGCAAAATGGTGGGCGGGGGCGGCATGGGAAACCCCTGCACGGGCGGCACATTTTCGCAAGGTCAGCCCAGAGGATCCCTGTTCGCTCATCAAGGCCAGCCCGGCCGCAATCAGCGCCTCGCGCACATCCCCCCGTCTGAGCGGTGCCTTATCCGTTCCAGTTGCTTGCATAGGTTAACGATATTGCGCAGCGGGGCGAAGTCAACTCGCAACTTGACACTGTCAGGCTGGCTATGGTTTCTGTTTCACAGTTGGCGCGTGAATTGGCGTCAGGCTGGTAATGAGTTAATGATCAATTCCTGATCTTTATGACCCTCGACACGCCTGACGGTAAGCCAGCGAGTGTTATCTGGTTTTGCATTTTTAAGTCAGGTAGTTGTGTCGAGGGAGTTTGGCTGGCCTGTGAGGCTCTTTCCGGTCACGACCGGTCATATCCCCAAGATTAATGAGTAGACGGGCCAGCCGGACGCTCTCCTGACCCCTCCCACCTTGAAACTGAAATGGGGAAAACTCCGCTGCGGGGATCGTGTCGATGCGTTGGGCCCCGTTCTGCCCACCTCGTCCTGCCCGCCCCGTTTTGCGCGCCCCGTTTTGCGCCTGAGCCCCAGATTTCGGGACGACCTTTCCACAGGGATATCTCGGCCTTTATGCAAAAAACCGCGCCGAAGGGGCGCGGTTTGCTTGTCTGTTCTCAGTGGCGCTGGGCGTTACAGCGCGCCTTTGGTCGAGGGCAGGGCATCTGCCATGCGCGGATCACTTTCCACCGCCATGCGCAGCGCGCGGGCCACGGCCTTGAAGGCCGCTTCGGCAACGTGGTGGGCGTTGAAGCCGTGCAGTTGGTCCACATGCAGGGTGATCCCACCATGGGTCGACAGGGCCTGGAAAAACTCGCGCACCAGTTCGGTGTCGAAATTGCCGATCTTGGGGGCGGTGAACTCGACATTCCAGATCAGGAAAGGGCGGGCCGAAAGATCAAGCGCGGCGCGCACCTGTGCGTCATCCATCGGCAGGTGGCATTCGCCATAGCGCCGGATCCCCTTCTTGTCGCCAAGTGCCTGGGCCAGGGCCTGTCCCAATGCGATGCCGGTATCCTCAACCGTATGGTGATCATCAATGTGATAATCGCCCTTGGCGCGGATTGTCATGTCGATCAGCGAATGGCGTGACAGTTGATCCAGCATGTGGTCGAAAAAACCCACGCCGGTCTGGTTGTCATATTTGCCTGTGCCGTCGAGGTTGATCTCGACGCTGATCTCGGTTTCCGCTGTGCTGCGGCTGACCTTTGCGGTGCGCATCGCCGTATCCTTTATTCCGGTTTGCCAGTGTTATAAGCGGGGTCGGGCGGCGGGAAAAGCGGGCAAATCCAACTTCCCCGCAGTTTGTGTCTTTCCGGTGTGGTGATCAGGGCTGCGGCTGGGGCAGGTTGACCCGCATGACCAGATCCTCCGTCATTTCCTGCCCCATATCCGCAGGAAGGCTGTCGATCTTCACGTCATGGGTGCGACTTTCCAGGCAGGCCAGCGCAAAACTGTCATCCGGGAAACGGCATCCCATCAGAAGCTGATGATAAGACATGGCGGTGGGGGGCGCGCCTGCGCTGCGGCAGATCCGGGTGAAGACGTGATCAAAGCGCAGCCCGTGGGTGTCGCGAATATCGCCATAGGCCTCATCCATCAGGCGCGCCATGGCCTCACCGCCGGGCAATTCGCACAGATCCCGCCCGATGGAGGACCGTTCCCAGGTCCAGCCGAAAAACGTCGCGAAGGAGGATTTGGCGCCGACATCGGTGCAGATCCACCCGTCCTGCGACGGGCGAAAAATGCGCAGATAGGGGCGCAGGGGGGCGAAATGGGGGCATTCCAGCTGCCCCTTCGCCCCGGCCCAGATCCTGACCCCGGACTGGATCAGCGCAGCACCGCTTTTCCAGACCTCTGACATCTGGTGTTGTTGCAACATGAAGGTTTCCGGCCCGCTTTGCAGGGTCATGCGGTAAAGCCCGTCCTGCTCGGAGGTCAGGCTGTTCAGCCAGGCCTCGGTGCGGCTGAGCAGGCGCCTTGCTTCGCCAAGGCTGTTTTTCCCCAGGGGCGTCAGCTGGTATTGCCGCTCGGTCAACTCGAATAACGGCCCACCTTTATACTCTTCCAGCAGGCCAATATGGCGGCGCAGGGTCTGTCGCGTGCAGTTCAGTTCCCGAACAGCCTGCGACAGGTTCAGGGTGCGTGCCAGTGTCACAAATGAGCGCATCATTTCATAAAGCAGGCCGGGTGGGGGATCAGTTTGCATGGATTACTAACCCTAGGGTTGTGTTTGTTGGGGTTTGGAACAACGCAGGTTTGCTAAATCGGCAAAAGGAACACCTTGATTTTTATAGGCAGAATGCTCTTGATGGTCAATAAATCATCCATCACATATCTATCTACTCCACAAGTTTGCCCGTCTCTTTGCAATTGCTTCTGCGGGGATTTCTGCCACTCTCGCTAAGCGGGTAGAAAGAGGAGAGTGAGGCTATGGTGCATCCAGTGGACGCCCATGTTGGACGAAAGGTGCGGGAAATCCGCCTGCTGCGCGGGTTGACCCAGGCCAATGTGGCCGAGCAGCTGGGCCTGTCGTTTCAGCAGTTGCAGAAATATGAAACCGGACATAATCGCGTGTCCGCAAGCCGTATGTATGAAATTGCCAAATTGCTGGGGGTCGAGCCCGCGTATTTCTTCGAGGGGTATGAAGAAAACGCGGCGGTCAAACCCAACCAGCTGGACGAACGCACAGCGCGGGCCGCAAAGGCGCTGTCATCCATCACGGATGACGCGGTGCGCGCACAGATCCAGACCATGATCATGGAACTGGCTGAACGCGAGAAAGAGGGATCCTGAGGCCCTTCCGTCCGGTCCAGACCGTGCGGTGTTATCAGATGCTTGTTGAAGAACGGATGGGGCGACCCGTCCGTTTTTTATTGTCGTGTGAGTGGGGGGCTGTGATTGGTGTCCAGTCCGTGAGCCTGTCATTGAGCCCGCAAGTCGGGGCCTGTGTCGGGAAACATGGCGCGCGCAAACAAAAACGCCCCCGAAAATCGGAGGCGCTTTTGATTGGAGCGGGTGATGAGATTCGAACTCACGACATTTACCTTGGCAAGGTAACGCTCTACCCCTGAGCTACACCCGCATCCTGAACACATCGAATTTCCTGTGGCTGGGTTCGCCCGGAAGGACCCGGGGTGGGGTCCGATGTTATGGCCGATTGGAGCGGGTGATGAGATTCGAACTCACGACATTTACCTTGGCAAGGTAACGCTCTACCCCTGAGCTACACCCGCGTCCTTCGGTGAGGCGTGATGTATGAAATCCCGCCGAAGGCTGCAAGAGGAAAATGCACTTTCCCCGGTCTTTTTTCAAGAAAACTCCGATTGCTGCGAAAATCCCGTCAGATCAGTGCGTGCAGGATATTGGCAAGCGCGGTGATGCCAATCATCGCGAGCGTCAGCACCATGCCGGTCTTGCGCAGCGGGATGATCTGTGGCGTGCGGCCAAAGCCCACCGCGTGCATCACCCGGCCTGCCACCAGCATTCCCCCCAGAAGATGCACAGCCCAGAGCGGCGCCCCCTGCAATTCGCTTGTAAGCAGAAGCAGACCGCCAATCGGCACATATTCCATGCAATTGGCCTGGGTGCGCATCGCCTTGATCATCCGCTTGTTATCCGCATCCCCAACCGAGATACGCTCGCTCTGGCGGGTGCGGATCACACGTGCGCTCAGAAATAGGAACAGAAGGGCCAGCAGGCCCAGATAGATCGGGGTGACGGTGACGCTCATAAGGCTCTCCTGAAAAGAAACGCCCGGCCAGCATGTGGGCTGACCGGGCGTTTGCATAGGGTTACGTTGGGGGAATTACTCCAGTTCCACCAGCAGGTCCTTGGCGTCGATCTGGCCACCGGCGCTGACATGCACCGCTTTGACCGTGGCGTCGCGTTCGGCGTGGATGCCGGTTTCCATCTTCATCGCTTCGATGGTCAGCAGCAGGTCGCCCTCATGCACCTCCTGGCCCGCGGACACGGCCACCGATGCGACCACACCGGGCATCGGCGCGCCCACATGGTTGGCGTTGCCCTCTTCGGCCTTCGGACGGCTGGCGGTGGTGGCCTTGACCAGACGGTTCGGCACGCGAATGACCCGCGGCTGGCCGTTCAGTTCAAAGAACACCTTCACTTCGCCGTTCTCGTCGGTCTCACCAACCGCCTGCAACAGGATTTCCAGCGTCTTGCCCGGATCGATTTCCGCCTCGATCTCCTCGCCCGGTTCCATGCCGTAGAAGAAGGTCTTGGTGGGCAGGGTGCGCACCGGGCCATAGGTGCGGTGACGCCCCATATAGTCCAGGAACACCTTGGGATACATCAGATATCCGTTCAGATCCTCGTCATCGACCTTGAAGCCTTCAAGTTCTTTCGACAGCTCCGCACGGGTTGCTTCCAGATCAATTGGTTCCAGATGCGCGCCGGGGCGCTCAAGGTTCGGCGCTTCGTCTTTCAGCACCTTTTTCACGATCCCATCCGGGAAACCGCCGGGCGGCTGGCCCAGATTACCGCGCATCATGTCAACGACAGAATCCGGGAAGGCCATGTCATGATCCGGGTCTTCGACCTCGGCCCGGCTCAGCCCCTGGCTGACCATCATCAGCGCCATGTCCCCGACCACTTTCGACGAGGGTGTCACCTTCACGATATCGCCAAACATCTGGTTCACATCCGCATAGGACTGCGCCACTTCGGGCCAGCGTTCTTCCAGCCCAAGCGAGCGCGCCTGCGCCTTGAGGTTGGTGAACTGGCCGCCAGGCATCTCATGCAGGTAAACCTCGGAAGCGGGCGAGGCGAGGCCGCTTTCAAACGCCACATATTGCCCGCGCACATGCTCCCAGTAATCATTGATCTCGCGGATCGCTTCGATCGACAAGCCGGTGTCGCGATCCGTGTGGCGCAGAGCTTCGACAATCGAGCCAAGACAAGGCTGAGAGGTGCCGCCCGAGAAGCTGTCCATCGCCGCATCCACCGCATCGACGCCCGCCGCCGAGGCCGCCAGGATGGTGGCCCCCGCAATGCCCGACGTGTCATGGGTGTGGAAATGCACCGGGATCGAAATCTCGTCCTTCAGCGCCTTCACCAGCGCGGTGGCCGAAGCCGGTTTCAACAGGCCCGCCATGTCCTTGAGGCCAAGGATATGCGCGCCCGCCGCTTCCAGCTCTTTCGCCATGCCGACGTAATATTTCAGGTCGTATTTGGCGCGGTCCGGGTTCAGGATGTCGCCGGTATAACAGACGGTGCCTTCGACAATCTTGCCGCTTTCATTCACCGCATCCATCGCGACGCGCATGTTTTCAACCCAGTTGAGGCTGTCGAACACGCGGAACACGTCGACGCCGGTTTCGGCCGCCTGTCGCACAAATTCGCGCACCACATTGTCCGGGTAGTTGGTGTAGCCCACGCCGTTGGAGGCGCGCAGCAGCATCTGGGTCAGCACGTTCGGCATCGCCGCGCGCAGGTCGCGCAGCCGTTGCCACGGGCATTCCTGCAAGAAGCGGTAGGCCACGTCAAAGGTCGCGCCGCCCCAGCATTCGACCGAGAAGAGGTCGGACAGGTTCGATGCATAAGCGGGCGCCGCCTTGATCATGTCGATTGAGCGCATCCGGGTCGCCAGAAGCGACTGGTGCCCGTCGCGCATCGTGGTGTCGGTCAGAAGCAGTTTCTTCTGATCCAGCATCCAGTCGGCAACGGCTTTGGCACCTTTCTCTTCCAGAAGGTTGCGCGTGCCCGCCGGGATCTCGGTGCCATGGGCCGGGGCTTTGGGTGCCTTCAACCCATCCGCCGGGGCCGCGCGGCCTTCGGTTTCCGGGTGTCCGTTCACGGTGATATCCGCGATATAGGTCAGGACCTTGGTGCCGCGGTCACGCCGTTTCTTGAAGTTAAACAGGTCCGGCGTCTCGTCGATGAACTTGGTGGTGTATTCATTCGACAGGAAGGTCGGGTGCTTCAGCAGGTTTTCGACAAAGGCAATGTTGGTCGACACGCCGCGAATACGAAACTCGCGCAGCGCGCGGTCCATCCGCGCAATCGCCGCCTGCGGCGTCTGCGCATGGGCGGTGATTTTCACCAGCAGACTGTCGTAATAGCGCGTGATCACCCCGCCCGCATAGGCGGTGCCACCATCCAGACGAATGCCCATCCCGGTCGCCGAGCGATAGGCGGTGATGCGGCCATAATCCGGGATAAAGTTGTTTTGCGGGTCTTCCGTTGTGATCCGGGTCTGCAGCGCGTGCCCGTTCAGGCGGATCTCATCCTGCGAGGCTTTCCCGGTGGCCTCTGCCAGCGTTTTGCCCTCGGCGATGCGGATCTGCGCCTGCACGATGTCGATGCCGGTCACTTCCTCGGTCACGGTGTGTTCCACCTGAACGCGCGGGTTCACTTCGATGAAGTAGAACTTGCCGCTGTTCATATCCATCAGGAATTCAACGGTGCCAGCGCATTCGTAATTCACATGGGCACAGATCTTGCGGCCCAGCTCGCAAATCTCGTTACGCTGTTCTTCGGTCAAATAGGGGGCAGGGGCGCGTTCGACCACTTTCTGGTTGCGGCGCTGCACCGAACAGTCGCGTTCCCACAGGTGATAGATCTCGCCGTGGCTGTCACCAAGGATCTGCACCTCGACGTGACGCGCGCGGGTGATCATCTTTTCAAGATACCCTTCGCCATTGCCAAAGGCGGCTTCCGCTTCGCGGCGCCCTTCCAGAACCTTTTCTTCCAGCTCATCCGGCCCGTGGATCGGGCGCATGCCACGCCCGCCGCCGCCCCAGGACGCCTTGAGCATCAGCGGATAGCCGATCTCTTCAGCTTCCTTGGCAATCGCCACCATGTCATCGCCCAGAACCTCGGTGGCGGGAATGACCGGAACACCGGCCTCGATCGCCACTTTGCGGGCTGACGCCTTGTCGCCCAAGGCACGCATGGTCGCGGCTTTCGGCCCGATGAAGGTGATGCCGTTGGCTTCGCAGGCATCCACGAAATCCGGGTTTTCCGACAAAAGGCCATAGCCGGGGTGGATCGCATCGGCGCCGCTTTCGCGCGCGACGCGAATGATCTCGTTGATCGAGAGGTAAGCGGCCACAGGCCCCATCCCTTCGCCGATCTTATAGGCTTCATCCGCCTTGAAACGGTGCAGGCCCAGCTTGTCTTCCTCGGCATAGACGGCAACGGTTTTCTTGCCCATCTCGTTGGCAGCCCGCATCACGCGGATCGCAATTTCGCCTCGGTTGGCAATCAGAATTTTTTGAAACTCGCGCATCGGCATCTCTCCCCGGTGTCGATGAGTGGTGTCTGAGGCGCTGCTGGATCCCCCGGGTGACAAAGGGGGGCAGAGCCAAGATATGCGCGGATTGGTAGGGAATGCTGCACTGCAGCGCAACTGTTTTGTTACAATCTGGCAAGATTTTTGCCGAAATTGGTCAATTTTATTTACCAGCGATAGCCCGGAGGTTTCCCCGTGGTGGCCCAGACCGGTCAGCTGCGCGCCAGCAATCCGCCAGCCGCACGGGTGATTCGTCCCTCCACTTCCAGCGTCAGGATCTCCGCTGAAAGCTCTTGCGCCGGATGGCCCAGCTCCCGGATCAGTTGGTCTTCTGCCAGGGGGCACGGGCCCAGACGCGCCAAGATTTGGTCGTGCAGCTTGGTGGTGTCCGCCAGGCTGCGCGCCGGTTTCGGGGCAGGGGGATCCCCCTGCTCGCTGGCTGCATCTTGGCGGGAATCAGGGCGGGGTGGCTGCGCAAATACGCCGCGCAGCGCGTCGAATACGTCATCACTGTGCCGCACCAGAACAGCCCCATCCCGGATCAGCATGTTGCACCCCGCCACGCGCGCATCAAACGGGTGCCCCGGAACGGCCAGAACCTCTCGCCCCTGATCCAGCGCATTGCGTGCGGTGATCAGCGTGCCGGACTTGGCGGCGGCCTCGACCACGATAACGGCCTGGGACAGGCCAGAGATGATCCGGTTGCGCAGCGGAAAATGCCGGGCCTGAGGGCTGCGCCCGATCGGTTGTTCAGAGATCCGCAGGCCGTGGTGGGCAATCCTGTGGGCCAGATCAGTGTTCTCGGACGGGTAGATCAGGTCGACCCCGCCCGGCATCACCGCAATCGTGGCGCCGTGCTCCAACGCGGCCATATGGGCGGCGCTGTCAATGCCCCGGGCCAGTCCCGATACCACAACATACCCCGCTTTGGTCAGGTCTGCGGCCAGTTTGCGTGCCATGCGCAGCCCCAGGGATGAGGCATTGCGCGCGCCCGCCAGCGCCACCATCGGCCGTGACAGGGCCGCGCGGTCGCCCATCGCCCAGAAAAACGGCGGTGCATCGGGGATCTGCGAGAGGGTATCGGGGTAGTCCGCCTGTCCGCGGAAAATAAGCTGTGCCCCCGCCGCGGCACCTTGGCGGATCTCCTCTTCAGCTTTGGCCATCGGGCAGGGGTGATAGGTTTTCACACCGGCGCTGCGCGCGATCTCTGGCAGGGCTTCCAGCGCGTTTTGCGCCGACCCATGCGCGTCGATCAATTTGTAAAAGGTGGAGATGCCTACGCGGTGGGAGCGCAAGAGGCGGAGCCAGGCGAGCTCATCTTCCGCACTGTGGGGTGAGGGGGTGGGGTGGGGGGAAGGGAATAAATCCACGGGCCTCAACCTGTTGTTCCGTCTCTTGCGGGATCAGGATGGCGGGCAAATGGTTAACGCGACCCTAACAGATTGCAGAAAATTTGGGAAAATTGCGAGAAATCGCCTCACGCAGGCGGTTTACTCAGGGGGATCATTCCGGGGGAAGGGCCGATTTCTCGCGCTGGGCTGAAAATACCGCCCAGAAGACCGCCCCGGCCAGCAGGCCCATCCCGGTGAACAGGAACAGGGCGGGCAGCGGGCTCTGCCCCGGTGTGCCCTGAATGTCGGTGACATAAATAAAGAGACCCGCCCCCCAGGCGCTCAGAACTCCAAGGGTGAGGGCAACGGAACGCGGAGCACCGGTGCGGCGTCCGATCCCCCAAAACAGCGCCACCGCCAATACCGTGAGCGGGGCCACATAGATCAGGCCAAAGGTGAAGCTTGCAGCGATGAACAGCAGAAAGGTGAATGGCAGGGCCACCAACTCGTATTCAAGCAGGCTGCCGCCACCAAAGGCGACCATGCCTTCGATCAGGAAAAACGCAGCCCAGCAAGCCACGCCAATGGCAAAGAGCGCGGCGAGCGTCCAGAGGGTGGAGATGAGGTAAATCCGGAAAGCTGTGGGTGTATCGGTCATACTGTCTTTTGATCATCGGGGCGACACAGACGCAAGGGATTGCCGCATGGCCGGGCGTGCGCGGCTTATGTCTGCGCGTTGCGGTTCTACCTACGCGGCGGCTGCAAAATCGGGGCAAAACGGGGGGGTGACCCTAACCCCTAGCGAGGTCTTTGTCAAAATACATCACTTCCAAAGGGAACGGCCCGTCTGATGTGTCCAGCTGGGCAATGGCAACCTCGCGGCGCGCCCAGCCATTGCGTATGTAAAACCGCTGCGCCCTCAGGTTTTCTTTCACACAGGCAAGGCGAGCCCGCCTGTGCCCGGCTGCGGCGATGCGGCGCTCTCCATCTGTCAGGAGCAGATCGGCAAGCCCCGTGCCCTGGGCGGTTTCATCAACATAGATCTGGTCGATCTCCGCGCCCAGGATCGCGCAAAAGCCAAGTGGGGCGCCTATTGGTCCCGCGGTTCTGGCGTTTTGCCCAAATGCCGTCAGTCGGCGTTGAAAATCCTCGTCCGTGCGCAGAAGCGTCAGCGCCTTCGGGACGTAATGGCTGTGCGCTCTGATCCATTGTGCGCGCCAGAGATGGGCAAGCGGGAGGATATCCTCCGGCAGAACATGTCGGATCAGAGCCTTTGTCACGCGGCAGCGCCCCCCACCGTCAGCCCGCCGATCAGCAGGGTGGGCTGGCCCACGCCCACGGGCACGGACTGGCCGGCCTTGCCGCAGGTGCCGACGCCGGGATCAAGCGACATGTCATTGCCGATGGCCCGGATCTGCTTCATCGCCTGCGGTCCGTCACCGATCAGCGTCGCACCTTTCACCGGGGCCACGCGTTTGCCGTCTTTCACCAGATAGGCCTCGGTGCAGGAGAAGACGAATTTGCCATTGGTGATGTCCACCTGACCGCCGCCGAACCCAACCGCATGGATGCCGTCTTTCAGTTCGCTCAGCACCTCGTCCGGGGTGGCGTTGCCGCCTTCCATGATCGTGTTGGTCATGCGTGGCATGGGCGCATGGGCATAGCTTTCACGCCGCCCGTTGCCGGTGGGGGCCACCCCCATCAGCCGCGCGTTCTGGCGGTCCTGCATATAGCCCAGCAAGATCCCGTCTTCGATCAGCACCGCGCGGCCCGTCGGGGTGCCCTCGTCATCCACCGACAGCGATCCGCGCCGGTCGGGCAGGGTGCCGTCATCGACCACCGTCACGCCTTTTGCGGCGACCTGCTGACCCACGAGGCCGGAAAACGCAGAGGTGCCCTTGCGGTTGAAATCCCCTTCAAGCCCATGGCCCACCGCCTCGTGCAGCAGGATACCGGGCCAGCCATTGCCCAGCACCACATCCATCATCCCGGCGGGGGCAGGGATCGCGTCGAGGTTGACCAGCGCGATGCGCAGCGCCTCGCGGGCGTGGGCCTGCCAGCTGGCAGGCTCCAACAGGCCGGACAGGCCAATCCGCCCGCCGCCGCCGGAACTCCCACTTTCGCGCCGCCCGTCCTGTTCCACGATCACCGAGACATTCAGCCGGGTCATCGGGCGCGTGTCGGTCACAAGCTGCCCGTCCGGGCGCAGGATCTGCACCTCCTGCAATGAGGCCCCCATCGAGGCAGAGACCTGCACCACGCGGGCGTCCAGATCGCGGGTGAAAGCATCGATTTCGCGCAGTGTGTCCACTTTCACTGCAAATTCCGCATCTTCCATCGGGTTTGCATCGGTATAAAGCCTGCGGTTGGTGGGGGTTGGGGCGTCAGCCCAGTGGCCGCCCCCGTCGCCCACCGCCAGCCGTGCGGTACGCGCGGCGCGGGCAATGGCGGCCTCTGACAGCTCGGTCGAATGGGCATATCCGGTGGTTTCACCCTTCACGGCGCGCAGCCCGAACCCTTCCGAGGCATCATAGCTGGCGTTCTTCAGGCGCCCGTCATCGAAGATCAGGGATTCGGAGCGGCGGCGCTCGAAAAACAATTCGCCATCATCGGCCCCATCGGTGGCCGCGGCCAGCTGGGATGTGGCGCGGGATCGGTCGATATGGGTGTCGAAAGGGCGAAAATCGGTGGCTTTGGTCATCGGGTCCTCAAAAAACGGCGATTTGACATGGATCAATGCTTAACCTGCGAAGGTTTTCCTTGTCCCATCCGTTGTAATATGGTTTCAAACCAAAGAGAAACAATGGAATCCCGCGAAATTCCTCTGCTTGTCATTTTCGCCTGTGAACGGGCGACCTGTCAGCGAGAGCACCGAGGGAGAGCCATTGTCCAGAAAACGATCCGGGTGGGGCCGAGGTGACGTGCGGCAAACCCCCGAACAGGGATGAAAAGACATATGAAGCGTTTCAGCAGCATGAAGGCCACTGCAACTGCCGTTCTGGCCGCCACCTTGACCGCAACCGGGGCATCGGCCCAGGACGTTCTGCCGGACAATCTGGAAGTGATCGGCAAGCCGGTGGATGGCGCCACGGGGTTCCAGCCCGCCGCCACCAATATCGCTCAGGCCACTCAGGGTCTGGACGCGATGCTGCTTTACATCATTGTTGCCATTGCCCTTTTCGTCACGGCCCTGCTGATCTGGTGCATCCTGCGCTTCAACCGCCGCGCCAACCCGGAGCCCGCAACCTTTACCCATAACACCCCGATCGAAATCGCCTGGACCATCATTCCGGTGATCATCCTGGTCTTCATCGGGGCCTTTTCGCTGCCGGTGCTGTTCAAGCAGCAGGTGATTCCCGAAGGTGACGTGGTGATCAAGGTGACCGGGTATCAGTGGTATTGGGGGTATGAATATCCCGAGCATGAGTTTGGCTTTGACAGCTTCCTGCTCGATAAATCCGCGCTTGAGGAACATGGCTACAAGCAAAGCGATTACCTGCTGGCCACCGACACCGCCGTCGTGGTGCCGACCGGCAAGAAGGTTGTGATGCAGGTGACCGGGGCTGATGTGATCCACAGCTGGACCATCCCCGCCTTTGGCGTGAAACAGGATGCGGTTCCGGGCCGTCTGGCTGAACTGTGGTTCGAAGTGGAACCGGGCAATGAAGGCATCTATTTCGGCCAGTGTTCGGAACTTTGCGGCAAGGATCACGCCTATATGCCGATCACCGTGAAAGCCGTCACCGCCGAGGAATATGACGCCTGGCTGAAAGGCGCCGTGGCGGAATATGCGGGCAATCCCGACAGCCTGCCCGCCGCCCAATCCGGTGTGCAGGTGGCGTCAGCCGAGTAAGACATTGCGCGGGCGGGCGGCAATGGATGCCGCTTGCCCCCTTTTACCCGATCCGCCCGCCGCCCCGCCCGCCTGACCCTCCGGGACCACCCGTGACCAAAGGCAAGCGCAGAGGGACGGCCCGCCAAGAGTGAGGACAGATGAGCGACGCAAGTATCAACAGCAACCTTCAGGCCCCTTCCCAGATCGGTGATGCGGGGTTCGGCGACTATTTTGCGCTTTTGAAGCCGCGGGTCATGTCGCTGGTGGTGTTCACCGCCTTCGTAGGTCTTGTGGTGGCCCCGAACGGGGTGCATCCGCTGATTGCCTTTGCCTCGATCCTGTTCATTGCCGTCGGCGGCGGCGCGTCGGGTGCGCTGAACATGTGGTGGGATGCCGATATCGACCGCAAAATGCGCCGGACCCAGTCGCGCCCGATCCCTGCAGGGCGTGTGAGCGAAGGCGAGGCTTTTGCGCTGGGCATGACGCTGTCGGTCTTTGCCTGCGTCTTTCTGGCGCTCACGGCCAATTTCATGGCCGGGTTCCTGCTGGCCTTCACGATCTTTTTCTACGTGGCGATCTATACGATGTGGCTCAAGCGCTGGACGCCGCAGAACATCGTGATCGGCGGCGCGGCGGGTGCCTTCCCTCCGATGATCGGCTGGGCAGTGGCCACCGGGGGCGTGTCGGTTGAAAGCGTGCTGATGTTTGCCCTGACCTTTGCCTGGACCCCGCCGCATTTCTGGGCGCTGGCGCTGTTTACCAAAGGTGATTACGCCAATGCGGGCGTGCCGATGCTGACCGTGACCCACGGGCGCAAGACCACCCGCGCCCATATCCTTGGCTACACGCTGGTGCTGGCGATCGTCGCCATCGCGCTGGGCCTGACCTCAATCGGCGGGCCGGTTTACATGGCGGTGGCCGTGGTGCTGAACGCCATGTTCATCAAGGGCGCCTGGGAGGTGTTCCGCCGCGACGACACCGCATCGGATGCGGATAAACACAAAGCCGAGCGTGGCCTGTTCAAACTGTCGCTGCTTTACCTTTTTGCCCATTACGGCGCCCTTCTGATCGAAGCTGGGCTGAAACCTTACGGATTGGGAGGCTGGGGCTGATGACGTTCAAACCTGACCACGATCTGCACAAACGCCGCTTTGGCCGCAATATGGGGCTGGGCGCCGTGCTGATCGGTTTTGTCGTGCTGGTCTATGGGATCACCGTGGTGAAAACCTCGGAGCTTTACAAACCTGCGCCCGCAAACGCTGCCGCAAAATCTTCCACCGCGGAGGCATCTGAATGAGCCTGACCGCGCCCCAGAAAACAGCAGCCAAGATGGTCGGTGTGGTGATCGTGATGGGATCACTCGCCTGGGCATCGGTGCCGTTTTACGACTGGTTCTGCCGGGTCACGGGGTTTGGCGGCGCCACCAGCGTGGCAGAACAGGGATCGGACGTGGTGCTGGATCAGGAGATCCTGGTGCGCTTTGATGCCTCTCTGGAACGCGGGATGCCGTGGGAATTCAAGCCGGTCCAGCATGACATGCGGATCAGGATCGGCGAGACGGGACTGGCCTTTTACGAGGCCTATAACCCGACCGACCGCCCCATCGCCGGCACCGCCAGCTATAATGTCGCGCCATATGCGGCCGGGGGCTTTTTCACCAAGATCGACTGTTTCTGCTTTGAGCAGCAGGTGCTGCAACCGGGCGAACGCGTGACCATGCCGGTCACCTTCTATGTCGACCCCGAACTCACCAAGGACCGCGAGGGCAAGTTCGTCAAGGCGATCACGCTTTCCTACACCTTTCACGAAACCGACCTGCCGGAAGAGGTTGCGAGACTGGCAACCGACGCGGGCGCAGGCAATTAGGGTCTGGACAACAGACCGGACAAAACGGGGCTGATACATGCCCGGAGCAATAGGGACCTGAACGAAAAATGGCACATGCAAAGAACCACGATTATCACATTCTGCCGCCCTCGGTGAATCCGTTCCTCGGTGCGGTGGCAGCGTTTGTCATGCTGTTTGGCGCGGTGAAATGGATGGCAGAGGGCAGTTGGATGCTGTTTGCCGTGGGGTTCCTCGGCGTGCTTTATGTCATGTTCGCCTGGTGGTCGGACGTGGTGCATGAAGGGCAGACCGGCGACCACACCCCGGTGGTGAAAATCGGGCTTCGTTACGGCGTGATCCTTTTCATCATGTCAGAGGTGATGTTCTTCTCGGCCTGGTTCTGGTCCTTCTTCAAACATGCGCTTTACCCGATGACCGAAGGGTCCCCCAAGGTCGATGGCGTCTGGCCGCCCGCAGGCATCGAGACCTTTGACCCGTGGCACCTGCCGCTGATCAACACGCTGATCTTGCTTCTGTCAGGCGCCGCCGTGACCTGGGCACACCACGCGATTGCCCATGAAAACAACCGCAAAGACCTGGTCAACGGTCTGGCCATTGCGGTGCTCTTGGGCGCGATCTTCACCATGTTCCAGGCCTATGAATACAGCCATGCGGCCTTTGGCTTCTCGGGCAATATCTACGGCGTGAACTTCTTCATGGCGACCGGCTTCCACGGCTTCCACGTGATTGTCGGCACCATCTTCCTCGCGATCTGCTGTCTGCGCGCAATGAAGGGCCACTTCACCCCCGAAAGCCACGTTGGGTTCGAGGCTGCCGCCTGGTACTGGCACTTCGTCGACGTTGTCTGGCTGTTCCTCTTCGCCGCCGTCTACATCTGGGGCGGTTGAACCTGACCCCAATTCGGTCCTAATTGGGCGTGGGAGCAATCCCGCGCCCTTTTCCGTTCCCAGTCAAAGGTCTGACCATGCGTTGGAAATTCATATTGGCGGCTGTGCTCAGCCTTGTTGTCCTTGGGATATTCCTCTCCTTGGGCACATGGCAGTTACAACGTCTGCAATGGAAAGAGGCGTTGATTGCCGAGATTGAGGCGAAGATCGGTGCAGCCCCCACCGACCTGCCGAAAACCGTTGACCCGGACCAGGACAAATACCTGCCGGTTCTGGTCAGTGGCGCGTTTGATGCGGGCGGGGTGTTTGTCCTTGGCTCCAACCGCGATTTCGGGGCCGGGCATCGGGTGATCTCAGCCTTTGCACTGCCGGACGGGCGGCGCCTTCTTGTGGATCGTGGGTTTGTGCCGGTGCGTGTCGGGCGGCCTGATCTTGAAGCCAGCGCCCCCATGACCCTCACCGGCAACCTGCACTGGCCCGAGGAGCGCGACGCCTATACGCCCGAGGATGACATCGCTGGCAACATATGGTTTGCCCGCGACGTGGACAAGCTCGCCGCCCATCTGGGCACCGATCCGATCCTGATCATTGCACGGGAGCAGACCAATCCGGCGATCATCCCCATGCCCGTCACCGCCGCAGGTATCCCCAACCGCCATCTGGAATATGTCGGCACATGGTTTTTGCTGGCAATCACATGGTCGGTGATGACAGGCTTTGCGCTTTGGCGTATGAAGCGCCGGAACGCCTGATGCGTCACGCTTAAAGGAAGATCAAGATGCGCTATGTTTCGACCCGAGGAGAGGCCCCGGTTCTGAGTTTCGAAGACGCCATGCTGACCGGGCTTGCCCGCGACGGTGGCCTTTATGTGCCCGAAACTGTCCCGACCATGACCACGGATGAAATTGCAGCACTTGCCGGTGTCTCTTACGAAGAGGCCGCCTTTCGCGTGATGCGCCCCTTTGTCGAGGGCAGCTTCTCGGACGAGGAGTTCCGCGAGATTATCGCCAAGGCCTATGCCGGTTTCGGTCATGAGGCCCGCGCGCCGCTGGTGCAGCTGGAGTCGGGTCATTTCCTGCTCGAACTGTTCCACGGCCCGACGCTGGCGTTCAAAGATTTTGCCATGCAGCTGATCGGCCAGCTGTTTCAGGTGGCGCTGGCCAAACGAGGTGAGACGATCACCATCGTCGGGGCCACGTCGGGGGACACCGGCTCCGCCGCGATCGAAGCGTTCCGCGGGCTTGAGAATGTCAATGTCTGCATCCTCTACCCGCATGGGCGCGTCTCGGAGGTGCAGCGCCGCCAGATGACCACCCCGGTTGAGGCCAATGTCCACGCGCTTGCCGTGGACGGGGATTTCGACGACTGTCAGGCGCGGCTCAAGGACATGTTCAATGATTTCGATTTCCGCGACGAGGTGAAACTCGCCGGTGTGAACTCGATCAACTGGGGCCGGGTGCTGGCGCAGGTGGTGTACTATTTCACCGCCGCCGTGGCCGTGGGCGCGCCGCATCGCCGCGTCAGCTTTACCGTGCCGACCGGCAATTTCGGCGACATCTTTGCAGGCTACATTGCCAAGCAGATGGGCCTGCCGATTGACCAGCTGGTGATTGCCACCAACCAGAACGACATTCTGCACCGCACGATGGAAACCGGCGCCTATACGAAAGGCGAGGTGACCCCGTCGATTTCGCCCTCGATGGATATTCAGGTCAGCTCCAACTTTGAACGTGCGCTGTTTGACGCTTATGGGCGCGATGGAAAAGCGGTGCAAAGCCAGATGGCGGATCTTGCCACCGGCGGCTTCACCATCTCGCAGGGCGCGATGGAATATTTGAAGGACCATTTCACCTCGGGGCGCGCCTCGGAACCGGAAACTTCGGCTGAGATCATGCGCAGCTTTGCTGCCACCGGTGAGGTTCTTTGCCCGCATTCCGCCGTGGGCGTGAAAGTGGCGCGTGAACATATGTCTGATACGGTGATGATCACGCTGGCCACCGCCCACCCGGCGAAATTCCCGGCGGCTGTGAAAGAGGCCTGCGGGCAGGATGCCCCGCTTCCCCCCCGTATGAGCGACCTGTTTGAGCGTGACGAACGCGTCACCCGCGTCGCGGGCGACCTGGACGCGCTGAAAACCGTGATCCGCGAAAAGATTGGACACTGACCTAGATGGCAATTGAAATCGGACGGCTGGCAAACGGCTTTCGCGTTGTGACAGAAAACATGCCGGGGCTGGAAAGTGCTTCGCTCGGGATCTGGGTCATGGCCGGTGGGCGCCATGAAACCGAGGCCCAGAATGGCATTGCGCATTTTCTGGAACATATGGCCTTCAAGGGCACCAAGCGCCGCTCGGCGCTGGAGATTGCCGAGGCGATCGAGGATGTGGGCGGCTATCTGAACGCCTATACCTCGCGCGAGGTGACCGCCTATTACGCGCGCGTTCTGAAACAGGATGTGGCGCTGGCCTTTGACGTGATTTCCGACATCGTGCTGAACCCGGTGTTCGACGCGAATGAGATCGAAACCGAACGCGGCGTGATCTTGCAGGAAATCGGTCAGGCGCTGGATACGCCGGATGACGTGGTCTTTGACTGGCTGCAGGAGGTTGCCTTCCCCGATCAGCCGCTGGGCCGCACCATCCTGGGACCGGTTGAACGGGTGCAGAGCTTTACCCGCGACGATCTGGCCGGGTTCGTGGCCCAGCATTACGGCCCCGAACAGCTGATCCTGTCCGCAGCGGGCGCGGTGGACCATGACGAGATCATGCGCCTGGCCGAGGCCACCTTTGGCGGGCTGACCCGTGGCACCCCGCCTGCGCAGGTTGCGGCAGGCTGGGCTGCGGGCGAACGGCACGAAATTCGTGACGGGCTGGAGCAGGTCCATTTTACCCTCGGGCTGGAGGCGCCGAGCTATCGGGATGAGGCGTTTTACGCCGCCCAGCTGTTCAGCTCGGCCCTTGGCGGCGGCATGTCCTCGCGCCTGTTTCAGGAGGTGCGTGAAAAACGCGGCCTGTGCTATTCGATCTATGCGCAGGCGGGCAGCTATGATGATACCGGCATGATGACCATCTATGCCGGCACCTCGTCTGACGATATCGCCGATCTTGCTGGTCTGACGGTGCAGGAACTGACACGGGCGGCGCAGGATATGTCCGAGCGCGAGATGGAGCGCGCCCGCACCCAGCTCAAGGCCGGGCTGTTGATGGGGCTGGAAAGCCCCTCGGCGCGGGTGGAACGCATGGCGCGGCTGCTGGGGATCTGGGACCGGGTGCCGGGGCTGGAGGAAACCGTGGCCAAGATCGACGCGGTCACGCTGGCGGATATCCAGCGGGTCGGGCGCAAGATGGCGTTTGACGCCCCGATGGCCATGGCGGTCTACGGCCCGGCGGCCAAGGCGCTGCCTCTGTCCGCGTTGAGCGAACGCAGGAAGGCCGCATGATGTTTGGCGCGCTTTCGACCCGCTCTCGAAAGAAAGTTCGGATCGAAACCGAGCGCCTGACGCTGCGCCTGCCGACCCATGGCGATTACCGCGCCTGGGCGGCTTTGCGTGCCTCAAGCCAGGATTTCCTGACCCCGTGGGAGCCAAGCTGGGCGGCGGATCACCTGTCACGCAAAAGCTTTACCAACCGGGTCTATTGGGCGGGTCGCTCGATTGCCAGCGGCACCGCGCTTCCGTTGTTCCTGATCCGGCGCGCTGATCAGGTGCTGGTGGGTGCCATCACCCTGGACAATATCCGCCGAGGCCCGGCACAGGCCGCCACTGCGGGCTATTGGGTGGGCGAATGTTATGCGCGCGAAGGGTATATGCGTGAGGCGCTGAATGCGGTGGTGCATTACGCGTTCAACGATCTTGACCTCAGCCGGCTCGAGGCAGGCTGCCTGCCGGAAAACCTCGCCTCGCGCGGGGTGCTGGAAAAAACCGGCTTCAAATATGAAGGTGTGGCGCAGAGTTATCTGCAGATCAACGGGCGTTGGCGCAATCACGTCCTTTATGCCAATCTGAGGTCGGATCGGCGCGGGCGCACCCAGGTGGGATAAGACCCGCCGGGCTGGGGGCGCTTTCGCTCACGCTCAGGCGCGCTTTTGGGGGCCTCGCTGCGCTCGGTGCCTCCGGCGGGAGTATTGGGACCAAGAAGAAAGAGGGTGTGATGCGAGACGCGGATAAGGTGTTTGAGGCGCGGTTGCGTGCGCAGCTCCCTGAGGCGGTGTTTCGCCCGCTGGCCCCCCATTACCTGGAAGAGCCGCGCGGGCTGTTTCACGGTGGCGGCGGGCTGGTGCTTGCGCCCGGTTGCGTGGAAGAGGTCTCGCTCATCATCCGGGCGTGCCATGACGCATCGGTGCCGGTGGTGCCCTATGGCGGTGGCACCGGGCTGGTTGGGGGGCAGGTGATGCCTGCCGGGCACTGCGCGCGCCCGGTGATCTTGTCGCTCGAACGCATGACCCGGATCCGTGCCATTTACCCCGAGGAAAACGTGTTGGTGGCCGAGGCGGGTGCGATCCTTGCTGATGTGCAAGCTGCGGCCGAAGGGGAAGGACGGCTGTTCCCGCTGTCGCTTGCCTCGGAAGGGTCCTGCCGGATCGGCGGCTGCCTCTCGACCAATGCCGGCGGGGTGAACGTGCTGCGCTATGGCACTGCGCGCGCGCTCTGCCTCGGGCTGGAAGCGGTGTTGCCGGACGGGCGGATCTGGTATGGGCTGAAACGGCTGCGCAAGGACAATACCGGCTATGACCTGACCAATCTGCTGTGTGGGGCCGAGGGCACATTGGGGGTGATTACCGCCGCCAGCCTGCGCCTTGCGCCGCGCCCCCGCGCGCAGGCAACGGCGCTTCTGGTGGTGCCGGGGCCGGTGCAGGCGCTGTCCCTCCTGTCCCTTGCACAGGACCTGATCGGTGAGGGGATTTCGGCATTTGAACTGATCTCCGGCACCGGGTTTGCGTTTCTGACCGAGGCCGGCCTTGGCGGCCCGCCCCCCTTTGCACAGGCACCGGCCTGGTCGGTGCTGATAGATCTTGGTCTGGGCGGCGGGCAGGAGGCCGGATCGGCGCTGTTGCACCTGTTTGAGCTGGCACAGGAAAAAGGCTTGGTGAGTGACGGGGTCATCTCTCAGTCTGAAGCGCAGCGCGCGGCCCTGTGGAAACTGCGTGAAGAAATCCCCCTGGCAAACCGCCATGTGGGGGCCGTGTCTTCTCACGACATCTCGCTGCCACTTTCGGAAATCCCCGCCTTTCTGCGGCGCGCGGACGCCGCCATCACCCAGCTCGGCCCGTTTCGCATCAACGCATTTGGCCATCTGGGGGATGGCAACCTGCACTACAATGTCTTTCCGCCAAAGGGGCAGCAGAAGCACGACCACGCCGCACAGGCCGCCGACATTCGCGCCGCAGTCTACGATCTTGTCCAGCAAATGGGCGGATCCTTCTCCGCCGAACATGGGGTTGGCCGGCTTAAACCGGAAGAGCTCGCCCGCTACGCGGATCCGACGCGGCTCGCCACCTTGCATGCGATCAAACAGGCGCTCGACCCCAAAGGGATCATGAACCCAGGCGTGATGTTTCCCCTTGGCTGACGGCCGGGCGCGGTCTGTGCCGCGCGCCTTGCAAGGGTGATGGGCGTTTTCAGGTATTGCTGTGATCTAACACCACCGGGATAGGCTTTTTTTTCTGGTGTCAAATATCCCGGGGTGAGGCCGTTAAAGCGTTTCGAGATGAGCTTGAGACACAATGATAAGTCGAAACGCTTTAGGCCAAGGGGCAGCGCCCCTTTTCCCAACCCGTGCAAAGCCTCTCGGAGGACCCCTCAGACACCTGTTTCTCCTCCATCGGTCAGACACAGGCGGCAGAAACCTGACTTCGGGCACTGTCCGCCCGAACCAATCGGTCAAAACAGTGATGCCCTGCCTTTGGGTGAAGGCAGGGCATCGCACGGGGTCGATGAATATCGTCGTGCACAAGCAGCGTCTGTTGCTCCAACAGACAGGTCCTTCTCTAATGATCAAACCTTAACAACCCGTTCACGATGTTTGGGTTTTTCGGATTACAGCCCCTCAAACTCGCACAGGATATGCACATCCATTCCCATATCCTGCAAAATCTTGCGCCCGCCCAGTTCCGGCAGGTCCACGATGAAGGCGCAGCCCACGATGTCGGCACCGACACGTTCGAGCAGCTTGATCCCCGCCCCCGCCGTGCCCCCGGTGGCGAGAAGGTCATCCACCAGCAAGACCCGCTCGCCGGGCTGGATTGCATCGGTGTGCATCTCGACCACCGCTTCGCCATATTCCAGCGTATAGGCCTGGGAATGGGTCTCACCGGGCAGTTTGCCCTTCTTGCGGATCGGCACAAACCCGGTGCCCAGCTGATGCGCAATCGCGCCGCCAATGATGAAACCGCGCGCCTCAAGCCCGACCACCTTGTCAATCGGCTGCCCCGCATAGGGGTGCAGCATCTGGTCGATCGCCATGCGCATCCCGCGCGGATCGGCAAACAGCGTGGTCACATCGCGAAACAGGATCCCTTCATGCGGGAAATCGACAATGGTGCGGATGTAATCTTTGACGGTTTTCATAGCTTTCCCTCGGTGGTGATGCGCATCAGGGCCTCAAGCGGTCCCCGGCGGAACTTACGCAACCAGAAAAGCGCAAACAATGCGCTTATCGTCACAAATCCAATGGAATAGGCAAATATTCCGGGGGACGACATCTGCCCGTCCAGCAGTCCCATCGCCTCCAACAGGCCCATGCCGATCACGATATGGGCGACGTAAAGTGTCAGCGTCATGCGACCGGGGGCCACAAACAGAAGCTCAACACGAAGCAGTCGGATCAGCGGGGTGATCAGCAGGGTTGCACCCAGCAGCGCGGTGGCCGCAGCCCCCGCGACCAGCATGTAAAGCGGACCGGGGGGCAGGGGGGCGGTGCCCAGAACCTCCCCCAATTCAGGCAGTTCAATCAGGCGTTGCGACAGGCGCTCACCCAGATAGGCCACAAGGGTGCCACCGATCAGAAGGGACAGCTGGACCGGCAGGTGATCAAGCTTCAGCCGGCCAAGCCACAGGCCAAACAGCAAGAAAGCCAGCCACGGGAACAGCGGATGCCAGCCGTTGAAAAGGGAATGGCGCAGAAAGCCCGTGAGGGTCCAGAAATCCGCATAAGCCAGCCGGTCCCAGTCCCATCCGGCATTGTAATCCAGCGTGATCTGCGCCAGCGTCCCAAGCCCCACCAACAGGGCGGCCCCGAACAGAAGGCTGCGGTTGGTTGCGCCCAGAAACAGGGCGGCCCCCGCGAAATACAGCCCATAGAAATGCAGAATATCCGCATCGAAAATCAGCATATTGCCCATGCCGATCGCAAACAGGAACAGGGCTCGACGCAAAACCAGATGCCAGCGCGCCGATCCCAGAGCGAGGCTCACCCCCGCAAGGATCACGAACAGCGCGGCGGCGCGCCCTTCGATCAACATGGTGATCGTGGCGGGCCAGTCCTCGGCCCAGCCAAGCGCGATATCCGCCCCGCCCCAGCCGCCACCCGTGGCCAGCTCGGCCGCGATGCGGAAATTGACCAGAACCATGCCGGCAAAGGCCAGAAACCGTGCGATATCAATGCCCTGATTGCGCATCAAAGCACGCGACCCGCCACCGCATCCAGTTTGGCCAGCAGCGTGGGGTCGCGTTTGTCCGGTGCGGTCATGATGGCGAAATCCAACGCGTGATCGCAGCCCTGCGGGCAGGGCGCATGGGTGGCCCCCAGCAATTTCGGCAGGCGCGCCACGAGGTCCCGCGCCTTGGCCGCATTGTCGCCCACCGTGGCAATCACCTGCGCCACATCCACATTCTCATGGTCGGGATGCCAGCAATCGAAATCGGTGACCATCGCAATCGAGGCGTAGCACAGCTCGGCCTCACGGGCGAGTTTCGCCTCGGGCATATTGGTCATGCCAATGACGTCACAGCGCCATTGCTCACGATACATCCGGCTTTCCGCAAGCGTCGAAAACTGTGGCCCCTCCATCGCCAGATAGGTGCCCCCCCGATGCACGGAGATCCCCGCCGCCCGCGCCGCTTCGAAACAGGCCTGCCCCAGCGGGTCGCAGGTCGGGTGGGCCAGCGGAACATGGGCCACGCAGCCGGTGCCGAAAAAGCTTTTTTCCCGCGCGAAGGTCCGGTCAATGAACTGATCCACAATGACAAAATCCCCCGGCGGCATGTCTTCGCGGAACGACCCGCAGGCCGAGATCGCAACCACATCCGTGACCCCCAACCGCTTCAGCGCGTCGATATTGGCGCGATAGGGCACTTCGGTGGGGGCATGCACATGGCCGCGCCCATGGCGGGGCAGAAAGGCCATCGAAACACCGTCAAGCTGCCCGGTCAGAATCTCGTCCGAAGGCGGCCCCCATGGGGTGTCCACCGCCTGCCATGTCGCGTCTTGCAGCCCGTCGATCTCATAGACGCCTGAGCCGCCGATCACGCCGATCATCCTGTCCATTCTGCCCTCCTCATATCCGTCTGGCGCGACTCTGGGCCGAGGGGTGTCGCGGTGCAAGAGAGAATCAGCGCAGATGCAGCAACTCCCGCACCACTTTTTGCGTAAATCCAGGGGGACAGGGGCGCGCGTCGGGGTTTCAATTTGCGCCAATCCCCGTTAGGAACGCCCAAACGCGAACAACCCCTTAACGCGTTTCGATTTCAACCTGACACAGGCAAGACATCGAACCGCGGCAAGAAATATCATAATGTCGACGTTTCAAGAGAAATCTGTGTGTCAGGTTTGCCTCGAAACGCCCCAATCAGGTGACCCCATGCCCCGAGCTCTTCTGGCCCGTTATGCCGCCCGTATAGAACGCCCCGACCTGCGCCTGTCGCCCAGCGTCGCGCTGACACCGTCGCGGCTGAAAACCGAAATCCTGTCGGGCCTGACCGTGGCGCTGGCGCTGGTGCCCGAGGCGGTGGCCTTTGCCTTTGTGGCGGGTGTGCACCCGCTTGTGGGTCTGTATGCAGCTTTCATGGTGGGGCTGATCACCGCTCTGATCGGCGGCCGTCCGGGGATGATCTCGGGTGCGACCGGCGCGCTCGCGGTGGTGATGGTGGCTCTGGTCGCGGATCATGGGGTGGAATACCTGTTTGCCACCGTGGTGCTGATGGGGCTTTTGCAGATCTTTGCCGGTGTGATGCATTGGGGCAAGTTCATCCGGCTGGTGCCGCATCCGGTGATGCTGGGCTTTGTGAACGGGCTGGCCATCGTGATTTTCCTGGCCCAGCTGACGCAGTTCAAACAGCCGGGCAATCCCGACGCGTGGCTTGCCGGCACCCAGCTTTACATGATGCTGGGCCTTGTTGGCCTGACCATGTTGATCATCTGGGGCCTGCCCAAAATCACCAGCATCATCCCCGCGCCGCTGGCCGGGATTGGTATTGTCGCCGGGGTGGTGATTGCCTTTGGCATCAACGTGCCCACTGTCGGGGATATGGCCTCGATCAAAGGCGGGCTGCCCAGCTTTCACTGGATGTTTGGCGAGGGGGAGGGGCTTTACGGCACGATGCTTGCGCCTTTCACGCTGGAAACGCTCTGGATCATCCTGCCTTACGCCGTGATCCTCGCGGCCATCGGCCTGATTGAAAGCCTTCTGACCCTGAACCTTGTGGGCGAGATGACTGGCCAGCGTGGGGGCGCGTCGCAGGAATGTATCGCGCAGGGCACGTCGAATGTGGTGACCGGATTTTTCGGCGGCATGGGCGGCTGTGCGATGATCGGCCAGTCGATGATCAACGTGAAATCGGGCGGGCGCACGCGCATTGCCGGCATCGCCGCAGCCCTGTTCCTGCTGCTGTTCATCGTCGCCGCCTCCAGCTGGATCGAGATGATCCCGCTCGCAGCCCTCGTGGGTGTGATGTTCATGGTGGTGATCGGCACCTTCGCCTGGAACTCGGTCCGGATCCTTACCAAAGTGCCGCGTCTGGATGCCTTTGTGATCATCCTGGTGACCGGCGTGACCGTCTACGAAGACCTCGCGGTGGCCGTGGTGGTGGGGGTGATCGTTTCGGCGCTGGCCTTCGCCTGGCAGAACGCCTCGCATATCCATGCCCGCACCCGTGTGGACGAAGACGGCCATCGCAAGGTCTATGAAATCGAAGGCCCGCTGTTCTTCGGATCCGTGGATGGGTTCCTGGAGCTGTTTGACGTGGAAAATGACCCTGAGATCGTGGTGCTGGAATTTGCCGAAAGCCGCGTCGTGGACCAGTCCGCCCTGCAGGCGATCGAAGCGATTGCCGCGAAATATGAAGCCGCTGGAAAATCGATCCAGCTGCGTCACCTGTCGCGTGACTGTCACAAATTGCTGAACAAGGCGGGGCACCTGATGGTCGATAGCGATGACGACCCGGATTACGAAATTGCCGTGGATTACTCGGTCAAAACCGGCATCCTCGGCGGGCACTAACGCCGTTTCGAAAGCGCGGAGCGGAACAGGAAAGGGCGCCTTTGGGCGCCCTTTTGCATGATCAGGCAGGTTGTCAGGTCAGGTGCTGGATCAATCATCCGGGCGCTTCAGTTCAAACTGATCCCGCACCAATGTGTAATTGCGGTATCCCATCCGTGCGAGCAGCCCCTTTGCGGTTGGGTCAAAGATCCCATCGACCATGCACTCGTCATTCAAGTGCACGCCGACCACCTCACCGAAACAGACGTAATTCTCGGCGCCGGGCAGGCGGGTGATCTGGGTCAGCTTGCATTCCAGCGCCGCAGGGGCGGCCGCAATCCGGGCGCAGCTGATCACCTCGCAGTCGGTTTTCGCAAGCCCCGCGCGGGAAAATTCATCCACCTCGCGGCCATAGCTGCCCGAGCTGACATTCATCGCATTTGTCATATCTTCCTGGACAAGATGCACGCAAAACACGCCGGTTTTGTTGATATTGTCCAAGCTGTCCTTGCCCAGATCGCGGTCAGGCTTTCCCGCGGTTGACGCAAACATCACCTGCGGGGGATCATAGGCGACCCCGTTGAAAAACGAATAGGGGGCAAGGTTGTCGCGGCCCTGCGCGTCGCGGGTGGCAATCCAGGCAATCGGGCGGGGGGTGATTACTGCATTGAACGGGTTATGGCGCAGGCCATGCCCGTTTTTTGGTTCGTAAAACATGCGCTTCTCTCTTTTCTCGAGGCTGCGATCTTGTTAGCAGCATCGCAGGGAAAGAGGAAAGGGACAGAGGAGAGGGGGCCGCAGTGTATACGCTCAGCGTAGAACAGGATGAGGATTGGTGGGAGGTGGAAGCCCTCTATGACACCTGCTTTGCGCCGGGGCGTGAGGCGTTGTCGTCCTACCGTCTGCGTCACGGGGTGGCTCCGGTGCGCAGCCTGTCGATGGTTGCGCGCGACGGTGATGGCATTCTGGCCGGGGCGATCCGCTACTGGCCGGCACTGATCGACGGGCACCGGATCCTGTTGCTGGGCCCGATTGCGGTGCACCCGACCCGGCAGGGCGAAGGGCTGGGCGGGTTGTTGATGCGCGGCAGTCTGGATCAGGCCCGCAAGGAAGGCTGGCCGCGGGTTCTACTGGTTGGGGATGCGCCCTATTATCGTCGGTTTGGCTTTGCCCGGCTCGATCATGTGACGATGCCGCCGCCCACCAACCCCGACCGGGTTCTGGGGCTGGAATTGCAGCCCGGGGCCTGGCGTGGGGTTCAGGGAGCGGTTCGGAAGTTTGGCCCTGAATGAGGTCTTTTGCCCGCTCTGCGCCTTCGGCGCTTGGACGTAAGATGGCTGAGGGCGCGGATCGCGTGCGCAGGCGCTGACGGGCACCTCATAGCGAGCGCCCCCGGTGTGACCCGATTTGAAACCCCGTTTGCCCCGCAGTTTGCTCCCCAGTCCTCTCCCCTGTGTGAGCTGACGTCTTGCCGTCCATAACAACAGCAGTCCCGCCCCGCAGAGCGTCACAAACATCATGGCAACCATCACGTCATCTCCTTTCTGGAGTGACCCTGCCACCGGTGCATGAAAAAGTGGTTAATCCGTGCCGCGAAAGCGTTTCGACCTCACCCTGAGACAGGGACAGGTCGAAACACCTTATTCGGATTGAAAGGAATGGCGGTTGCGGGCAATCCAATCAACCACCGCCCCGCGCACCGACTGATCCCCCGACAGGCGGGCATCGTCAATACAGGCGCGCAGCTCTTGCAGGTTGATCCGCCGGATCAGGCTTTTCACCGGGCCGATGGACGCGGGCCGCATCGAGAGATGTTTCATGCCGAGGGCCGCAAAACAGGCGGCCTCAATCGGGCGGCCCGCATCTTCGCCACAGAAGCTGAGCGGCGTGCCCACCTCGGCGCAGCGATCCACGATCTCTTCAATCACGTTCAGAAAGCTGACATTCAGCGTGTCATAGCGCCGCCGCACCCGTTCGTTTTCACGATCTGCCGCGTAAAAGAACTGTTTGAGGTCATTGCCGCCGATCGAGATGAAATCCGCCATTTCAAAAAACAGCCGGGGGGCAAATACCATCGAGGGGGTTTCCAGCATGGCGCCGATTTCAAGCTTTTCGGGCAGCACATGGCCCAGCTTGCGTTCGCGCTCGACCTCGGACAGTAGCATTTCTCGGGCGTCGCGAAACTCGTCCAGCTGGGCGATGAAGGGGAACATGACGGTGAGCGTGCGCCCTTGCGCCGCCCGGATCAGGGCCTGCAGCTGCATCCGCATCACGCCGGGCTTATCCAGCCCCACGCGGATTGCGCGCCAGCCCAGGGCCGGGTTCGGTTCGTCCAGCGGGTTCATGTAAGGCAGCACCTTGTCCGAGCCGATATCCAGCGTGCGAAACACCAGCCGCTTGCCATGGGCCGCGTCCATCACACGGGCATAGGTGTCGACCAGTTCCCCCCGGCGCGGCACTTTGGATACGGTCAGGAACTGCAGCTCGGTGCGAAACAGGCCCACACCCTCGGCGCCGGAATTTTCCAGGCTGGGCAGGTCGGCCATCAGCCCTGCATTCATATGCAGCTTCACCTCGGTGCCGCAAAGTCCCTTTGCGGGCTTGTCGCGCAGGGAGCGGTAGCGTTCCTGTTGCTGCGCTTCCATCAGCATCTTGTCACGAAACGCGCCAATGATGCTTTCTTCGGGGCGCAGATGCACGGTCGCATGTTCACCATCCACCAGGATGTGATCCCCGTTCAGCGCCTCGGTGGCGATGCGCCCGGCCTGCACCACAAGCGGGATGGCCCAGGATCGGGCCACGATGGCGGCGTGGCTGGCGACGGACCCTTCCTCAAGGACGATCCCCCGCAGCCCACGGCCATATTCCAACAGCTCGCCCGGTCCGATATTGGTGGCGATCAGGATCGGGTTTTCCGGCATTTCCGCGCCGGTTTCGCGCCCCTGACCGGTGAGGATACGCAGCAGGCGGTTTGACAGGTCATCCAGATCATGCAGACGTTCGCGCAGATAGGGGTCGGGCACCTGACTCATCCGGGCGCGGGCCGCGGATTGTTCCTTTTCGACCGCTGCTTCGGCCGACAGGCCACGCGAGATGTCGTCTTCCATCCGGCGCATCCAGCCCTTGGAATTGGCAAACATCCGGTAGGCTTCGAGCACCTGCATATGCTCTTTGTCCTTGGTTCCGGCCCCGCGCTGGGCGGTTTCCAGAAGCTCGTCGACCTTCAGGCGCAGTTCCTCGACCGCCTCTTGCAGACGGCACAGTTCAACGGCGGGGTCATCCGCCACCGGGTTTGTGACCACCACGCGCGGTTCATGCAGCCAGACATGGCCCTCGGCAGCACCTTCCTGGCCGATCTGACCCTGGAAGGTTGCGGGGCGCTGGTGCAGGGCGGCCATGGCGGCGCCTTCGCCGATAAAGGCGCCCAGTTCGGTCATTTCGGCCAGCACCATGGCGACCACTTCCAGCCCGTAAAGCTCGTCGGAACTGTATTCGCGCGCCTCTTTCGACTGGATCACCAGAACGCCCAGCGTTTCGCCCAGCCGTTGCACGGGCACACCAAGGAAGCTGGAATAAATCTCCTCGCCGGTTTCCGCCATGTAGCGAAACCCTTTTTCCGAAGGGGCGTCCTTGGAGTTGATCGGGCTTGCGGTTTTTGCCACGCGGCCAACCAGCCCTTCGCCCATGCGCAGCCGGGTCTTGTGCACCGCTTCGGGGTTCAGCCCTTCGGTGGCGCAGAGTTCCAGCGTTTCCGCGTCACGAAACAGGTAGATGGAGCAGACCTCCACCCCCAGGCTTTCGGCAATCAGCGTGGTGATCCGGTCCAGCCGTTCCTGCCCCTCGGACGCGGCGGCCAGGGTTTCGCGCAGGCTGACCAGAAGCTTGCGACTGTCGGATTGCGGGCGTTCTGCCATTGTCGTGCCTCTCCCTTGCACGGCTTCGCCCAATTGGGCGGTGTTCCTTGAGAACCTGAGTGCCCGATGGCAGGCGAATTGTCCAGCGTGGCAATATGTGCAGGCAAGGGGGAATGGGGCGCTGAGGATCGGGCCGGGGGAAACTTTCCTTTTGACAACAAAGGCTTGCTTTTTGGTGGTGAGGCGGCGGGGCTGCAACAACTATAGCGTGAAATCTCAAATCTTTCTGCATTGCCTGTCAAATGGTCAATCCTGCCGGGGAAGGGCCCAAGGAACAGGCCATTTGTAACGCGTTAAACACCGGGACATTGCCCTTCAAGCTGGGGCGGGGCGTGGGAAAATGTTCTTTTTCCCCACTGCAATCTGGCGCTGGGCGGGAAGCTGACCTAGTTTTGTTGCAAATTCCTCCCGAACATCGGGATTTCCAGACAAAAGGACTTTGATATGACTGTGCGACAAACCAATGGCCGTGGGCGGCGTTACGCATCCGTGCTGGAAACCGTGGGGGACACGCCGGTGATCCGGCTGAACCGGATCGGTCCGGATCACGTCAATCTGTTCGTCAAGCTTGAGGCGGCCAACCCGGCGGGGTCGGTCAAGGACCGGCTGGCTTTGAATATTATCGAAGCGGCGGAACGCTCCGGTGCGCTCAAGCCGGGACAAACGGTGATTGAGGCCACTTCGGGCAACACCGGTATTGGTCTGGCCATGGTCTGTGCCGCCAAGGGCTATCCGCTGGTGGTGACTATGGCCGAAAGCTTCTCGGTTGAGCGTCGCCGCCTGATGCGGTTCCTGGGGGCAAAGGTGGTGCTCACCCCCAAGGAGCTCAAAGGGTTTGGCATGTATTCCAAGGCCAAGGAACTGGCCGAGAAAAACGGGTGGTTCCTTGCCAGCCAGTTTGAAACCGACGCCAATGCCGACATCCATGAAAACACCACCGGGCGAGAGATCCTTGCCGATTTCGAGGGGGAAAAACTGGATTACTGGGTGACCGGCTATGGCACCGGCGGCACGGTCTCTGGTGTGTCGCGGGTGCTGCGGAAGGAAAGCCCGGACACCAAGATCATCCTGGCAGAACCCGCCAATGCGGCGCTGATCAGCTCGGGCTATGTGAACACCCGCAACGAGGAAAACCAGCCCACCGAAGGCCACCCGGATTTCAACCCGCACCCTATACAGGGCTGGACCCCGGATTTCATCCCCCATGTGCTGCAAGAGGCGCTGGACAAGGGCGGTTATGATCAGTTGATCAAGGTGCCGGGGCCGGATGGCATTGCGCTCTCACAGCGTCTGGCCGCAGAAGAGGGCATCTTCGTCGGCATCTCGGCAGGCGCCACACTGGCCGCCGCCCTTGAGGTCGCCAAGGATGCCCCGGAGGGCGCAAATATCCTTGTGATGCTGCCCGACACCGGCGAACGCTACCTGTCCACCCCGCTGTTTGAAGGCATCGCGGAAGGGATGTCCGAAGACGAAGTGGCGATTTCGCAATCCACCCCTTACGGGCAGATGGGCTAAGCGCCTCACCTGGAATACGCTCCCCCGGCCTTCGGGGCGCGGGGGAGTGCAGGGGTTTTTCGGGATGCAGCGCAAGACGGAAATGTCAGCGGCGCCCCGAATGCCCGCCTGCCAGAACCCCGCCATCGGATGGGTGCGCTTTGCGCTTTTGACCTTTGACAAAACGACCGCAGGCGAGGATCATTCGCCAATGAGTAGAACGGTTGTCATTGGTCTGTGTGTGGGTGTTCTGGGGGGGCTGTTGGCGGCCTATCTGTGGCGTTTCCCCAATGATATCAGACACTACACCGAAGCAGAGCTGCTGGGATCAACCTGTGCGGAGCTTTCTGAAAAACATGAAGAGGTGATCTTTGCCTATCACGACGCATCGATTGCCCGGCAGCGCAAAACCGGCAGTTTTGAGGATCCCGGCCTGCCTGTGGAGGATGTGCTGCCCCTCCTCATCGTGATGAAGAAGGTCATCCGGGAGAGGGAGATCGCGGGGTTGGATCTGACCCAGCCCTTTTTCCATTCCCCCTCGGAGGCGCCCCCAAGGCTGCATTCCGATTTCTATGCTGAAATATCCGCCCTCTGCGCCTCGGATCCCGCGATGGATGCCGGTGCGGCCATACTGCAGGCGGCAAGAAATCTTGGCCTGACCCATAGGCCCGTGACCCGATAAGACCCGATCTTGGCATGCGCAAAGTGTCGGCGATACGGCGCTAGACTTTGATGGGAAACCTGATCATCATCTTTAAAGCGTTTCGAGATCAACTTGAGACACAAGTAGATCACGAAACGCCTGCAACATCAGTAGGTTTCGAGCGTTTCACCTCATTATTGTGTCTCAATAATAAGTCGAAACACTTTAGGATATCGTAAAGGCATTTCAAAAGGGTAGGGTGAGTGAGACACGCGTTCGGGGTCAGTCCGTTTTGTTTGGGAGTTTTGCTGGCCACGGATGTGATGGCCGGATGTCCGCAGGGACAGGAAGCGTTTACCTCCTGCCGGTTTGATGACCGCGGCACCGAGGTTTTTGTGTGTTTCGATGACCAGGTCGCAACCTACAGCTATGGGCCGATCGGCGGTCCCCCTGATCTGTTCCTGTCCGAAACCATTGAACGGGTTGATTTTGAGCCCTGGTCGGGGGTCGGGACCGCAATCAGCGAATCCGTCACGTTTTACAACCACGAATATGCCTATAATGTCGGCGGCGGTTTTGAACGACCGTTTTCCGAGGAAGAAATGCAGCTGCCGCAAAGGCGGTTTGGGTGGGTTGAGGTGACAGAAAGCGGCGTGCGGGCCACCAGCCTTGAATGCAACCCCGAAACGGTCACCTATGGGTTCGGAGGCGGGCTTTATGATGCCAAAGTGGCGGCCGGGCAGAGCTGGGACTGGGACAGCAAGACCTGGATATCCGAACAGTATGTGACCGTGGCCATGCCCCTCCTGAGAGAAACCCGCCAATATGGCGCCGACTTCGATTGCCTGCCCGCCTCGGAATTTGGCATGAATGGCGTCCGCATGGGGGATCCGCTCGCGGCCCTTGGCAAGCTCGGAACCGCCGAGGCCACCGAGGAGACCTCTTTCAGTGATGAACCGATTGACCGGATGGCGCTTGTCGGGGCAAATGTTGATTTCTTCCAGGATGTGGTTGTCACGATCTCCGCCAGATCACCGAATTGGCAATTGCCCTCGGGTCTCAGGGTTGGCCTGACCCGTGGCGAGGTGATCCGCATCCTCGGACGGGTGCCCGCCAGCTATACCGCCCGGTCAGAGAGTTTCGCGATCCAGACCTGCCCGCAAAATCAGGGGGCGGAGGAGGAGGTTCCCTTCGGCAAATGGTTTGCGCTGATCGAGTTCGGGCAGGACAAGCGGGTGAGCAGACTGACCTTGCTAACCCCCACGGAATAACGCGTTTCGGCCTTAACTCCTCATGCGGCTCGACACCGCACATGCTCCCTCTCGCCCCCTCTGCTTGATGGGATTGTGGGAGGGATGACTGAGGACGCGTGGCGATTTCGCACTCCACGCCTTACGGGCAGAGGGGGGAAACGCATCGTCTTAAGAGCACTCCCCCGGCCTTTGGGGAGAGGAAACGTGGTCCGATGACCGTTTTGAGCCCGACCTGCGAATTCTACTTTTACGCTGCGCGTGCTCGCAGAACGCAAATTGCAGCACCCGCATCGTTGTCAGCGTCGCTGGCGGCGCGAAAACTGCCGTTCCTTCGGAATGCCGCGAGATTGTTGGCAGGATCTACCGGTTGCGGGATGACAAAGCGATTGCTTGTGCAGATGTTGCTGAAGCGTCCGACCTTTTACCTGAAACATCATGTGGCGCGCATGTCCCGAGAATGCGAAGCATGACAGGGTATTTGTGCCTCAGGTTTAAGGTCGGGCGCTCTATCGCAGCATACTTTCGCAGTAGCATTGCCCCGTATTTTGGGATGCACGCTCGGCTCCCAACCCGACATCCATGGCCACGACGATTCCCAATAACCAAACTGCTTTTTCGCGACGCCCTGGATCAACAATTGGGTCGCCATCGGTCAATCCGTCCTGCCCGGTCTTCAGCGCTTCATACGGCTATAGCTCATCGAAATATGGGCCCGCTGTATCAGCGCGGCGGCCTGAAGGTCTCCCAGTTCAATCGCGGCGGTCACTTCGTCGACTTCGCGCGCAAACACGCCAATTTCTTCGTTCAGGTCGATGATCGAGGCGAAAAAGGATTTCAGCCAGATCCGGGTGGTTTGAATATAGAGCCGCTCGGAAATCTCGCGCAGTGGCGCGTTATCGGTCAGTTGCAGCCGCGCAAGGAAGAACTCCATGTTGAGCTGCGCAAAGACGCGCGGCTCGGGAGTTTGCATAAGCGCTTTGGCGCGATGTGACAGGTCGGAAAGACGGGCCGACAGCGCGGCATCCGGTTGCTTCGGCGACAGCTTCCCCACCAGTTCCGCCAGCTCCATGCGCAATTGATAGGTCTGGGCCAGCTCCTCGATATTCACATCGGTCACGAAGGTCCCGACACCATGAACGGAATGCACCAGCCCCTCATCCTCGAGCCGCGCCAGAACGCGTCTTAGCGGGGTGCGGGATACACCGAACTCTTCCGCCAATTCCGTTTCCGAAAGCCGTGTGCCGGGGGCGTAGTCCAGCATACAGATGCGATTGCGAAGCTCGAGATGCAGGATTTCGAACCGATCGCGTGCTTTGACGTCACTGTTTTCGAAAAAGGCAGAGGTCACGGTGATGATCCTTCGATTGATAAACGCGCGATGCTCAGACGTAACGCGGCACGCCCCAGCCCGCAAAGGTCCAGACCGGCGCAATCCGTCTGCGCCGCGACCATATCAGACCAGCTTGGCCGAAAGGCGGGTGAGCATGTCCAGACATTGCTCCATCTGATCGACCGAGACATATTCATCCGGTTTATGCGCCTGATCAATGGACCCGGGGCCGCAGACGACAACCGACATGCCGAGCCCCTGAAATATGCCAGCTTCGGTCCCAAAGGGCACCACGTCGGCCCCATTGGCCCCGGTCAGCTCCATCACCAGATCCCGCGCCTCATTCTCTGCCATGGGCTCAAGCCCATCGACCTCGCCGATCACTTCGGTCTTGATCCCGGCGTCGGGATGCACGGCCTGCATCGCGGGGATAAGCGTATGGGCGCAAAACTGGTGCAGCTCGCCCTTCACGAAGTCGGCGTCCGACTGCTGAACTGGGCGCATCTCCCATTCCACCCGGGCTTTGCCGGGGATCACGTTATGAGCCACACCGCCCACCAACGCACCGGTGTTGATGGTGGTCCAGGGTGGCTCGAACCGGCTGCCCTCTGGCGCGCGGGGGCGAAGATCCGCCTTCAACTCCAACAGCTTCGAGACAAAGCGCACCGCATATTCCACCGCATTCACACCGCGATCGGGGCCGGCCCCATGCCCCTCAAGCCCCGTGAAGTGGGTGGTGTATTCATAGCACCCCTTGTGCCCCTCGATGATCCGCATCGAGGTGGGTTCGCCTATGATCGCAACAGCGGGTTTGATGCCCTTCTCGCGCAGAGTATCCGCCAGGGCACGCGCGCCGAAACAACCGACTTCCTCGTCATAGGTGAAGGCGAAATGCACCGGGCGTTGCAAGTCCAGCGCCGCATAGTGCGGGGCCATGGCAACGGCCGCAGCGATGAACCCTTTCATGTCACACGTGCCACGCCCGAACCATTTGCCATCCCGCGTGTCCATCACGAATGGGTCCGAGGTCCAGTCCTGATCGGTCACCGGCACCACGTCCGAATGCCCCGACAGCACGATACCCCCATCGCGTTTCGGGCCCAACGTGGCGAACAGATTGGCTTTGGTTCCGGTGCCGTCATGCCAAATCTCGACCTCGGCCCCACAGTCCGACAATCGCTGGGCAAGATGTAGGATCATGTCCAGATTGCTGTCCGCGGATACCGTAGGAAAGCCGATCAGCTCTTCCAAAAGGGTCTTTGTGTCTGCAAGCGCGCTCACGGTCAGTCCTTCACGAAGAGTTTTCGGTCCATATTGCACAGGGCCTCGGCCGGTCCGTTTTCTGTGATCAGGATGGTCTCGGTCGTCTCAAGCCCCCAGCTGTCCATCCAAAGCGCGGGCATGAAGTGGAACACCATGCCGGGTTCCAGTACGGTTTCATCCTCGGTCCGGATCGAGGCGGTGCGCTCGCCCCAGTCCGGCGGATAGCTGAGCCCGATGGGATAGCCCATGCGCCCTTCCCGTTTGATGCCATGTTTTGCCAGTACATCCATGAATGCATTGGCGATGTCGCAGGTCCGATTGCCAGCGCGGGCAGCGTCCAACCCGGCGGTGATCCCTTCGATCTGGGCCCGTTCGGCCGCCCGCATTTCTTGCGGAGGGGTGCCAAGATAGACCGTCCGGCACAGCGGCGCGTGATAGCGCCGGTAACAGCCCGACAGCTCAAAGAATGTCGCTTCACCCTCACGCATGGGGGCGCCGTTCCATGTCAGGTGAGCGGCAGTTGCGTCCAGCCCCGAGGGCGTTAGCGGCACGATGGCCGGATAGTCGCCCCAATCGTCTCCAACCCCAGTGATGCCCGCATGCATGATGTCCGCCACTAGATCGTTCTTGCGCACACCGGGTGCTGCGCGGTCGATGGCCGTCTGGATGACTTTCTCAGAAATACGCGCGGCTTTGCGGATGAACCCGATCTCTTCGTCGGACTTGATCAACCGCTGCCAATTCACCAAGGCAGTTGCATCCTGCAGGCTGGCATTTGGCAGTTCTTCGACCAGCACCGCGTGGGCTTTGGCCGAGTAGTAGTAGTTCTCCATCTCGACACCGATCCGGGCGTTTTCCAGCCCAAGTGCGCGGATATGTCCGGCCAGATCCTGCATCGGGTGGCGCACGGTGGATTGCACAAAGTTGTCCGCATATCCGTGGATATTGTCGTCAGACATCCAGCACGTCCGCCGCCCGCCAAGGGCATCCATCGAACGCCCCCACCAGATGGGTTCGCCCTCAAGGCCCAAAAGGACGCCCTGATGAACATAGAAGGACCAGCCATCATAGCCGGTCAACCACGCCTGGTTCGACGGGTCGGTGACAAACAGCAGGTCCAGCCCTGCTTTTCCCATCGCCTTACGGGTCTTGGCAATGCGGCGATCATATTCGACCTGACTGAACGGAGCATGTTCGATGGGCATCGCAACCTCATGACTAAAATTGGATAGTTGTGCACAACCTAGACCAATCCACCGATTGGCCAGTGCCTTCCCACCCAAGCTAACTGCGAGTGGCAGGCTGATAATTGTTTAAAAACGGCACTCGGATGTCGTTTTTCCTGATTGACCAAAACAAACACGCTGTGGTGTTGTGCACAAATGGCGGCGATCATTGCGTTTCGCATGTGGTCGGACTGCCGCCTGTCCGCCCGACAGACATGAAACGCGACAACCTTGGATGACTGGAATGCCCCTTGAGCTGCACCACATACTCGATGCACGACATCGCATTTGCGGTGTGGCAGATAATACGCCCCTGATCCCGTCCCCGTTCATGTCGAAGGTGGCGGGCCAGGACTTTCTGATGAAGATGGAAACCATGCAGCCCGTAGGTGCGTTCAAGCTGCGTGGGGCGATGTCGGCGGTGATGGCTCTGCCTGACAGTGTGCAGGGCGTGACCTGTTGCTCAACGGGAAATCACGGGCGTGGCGTGAGTTTTGCGGCCAACCGGCGCGGGATGAAAGCGGTGATCTGCATGTCCGAACTTGTGCTGCAGGCCAAGGTCGACGGAATCAAAGCGCTTGGCGCAGACGTGCGCATCATCGGCACAACGCAGGACGAGGCGATGCAGGAAAGCCAGCGCCTGTGCGCGGCTGAGGGGCTGGTCGAGATCTCGCCCTTCGACGATCTTCACGTCATCAGCGGCCAGGGCACGATTGGGGTCGAAATGCTCGAGGCACGACCAGATCTGGATATGCTTCTCGTGCCGCTCTCGGGTGGCGGTTTGGCAGCCGGCATTGCCACAGCCGCCAAAGCGATCAAACCCAGCATCAAGGTGATCGGCATCACCATGGATCGCGGCGCGGCCATGCACGCGTCGATCCGTGCGGGCGAACCGGTCGAGGTGCCGGAATTTGCCTCGCTTGCGGACAGTCTTGGCGGGGGAATTGGGTTGCAAAACCAGCTGTCTTATCCCATCTGCCGGGACCTTCTGGATGATACCATTCTCGTGACTGAACGCGAAATCCTGCACGCCATGCAGGTGATGTTCTACGAGGATCGCATCGTCGCCGAGGGCGCCTCGGTCGTTGGTCAGGCCGCGATGCTGGCGGGCAAGTTGCCCAAGCCGGGCGGTCCCATCGGCACGGTGGTTACGGGGCGCAATCTGGATATGCCAACATTTGCGAAACTCATGACCGGTCAGGACGTGATGATCGGCGACCTGAAAGTGAAAGGCCAAACTTATGGCGCATGACATTCAAATCGTCACCGAAGCCGAGTTGAAAGAGGCGGTGAAGCTTGACCTGACCGTCATTAACGTGGTGGAGCAAGCCTTTGTCGCCCTGGCCTCGGGCAAGGTGGTGATGCCGCCGATCCTGTCGATGGACCTGCACGAAGCCAATGGCGAGGTGGACGTAAAAACCGCCTATATTCCCGGCTTTGACGGATTTGCGATCAAGGTCAGCCCCGGCTTCTTTGACAATCCGAAACTGGGCTTACCCAGCCTAAATGGGCTGATGATCCTTTTCTCGGCTAAAACCGGATTGGTCGAAAGCCTGTTTCTGGACAATGGATACCTGACAGACGTGCGCACTGCCGCCGCGGGCGCCGTGGCCGCACGTCATCTGGCGCCAAAGACGGTCGAAACCGCCGGTGTGATCGGCACCGGCGTGCAGGCCCGCCTGCAAATGATCGCAGCCCATCTGGTGCGCCCGTTCAAACGGGTGTTGGTGCATGGCCGCGACCCAGAGAAAGCCGCCGCCTGCGCTGCCGATCTGGCCGCGACGCTGGGGATCAAGGCCGAGGTGATGACCGATCCGGCAGAGCTGGTGGCCCGGTCGCAACTGGTCGTCACCACCACCCCCGCGCGCGAACCGGTGCTGCGGGCTGAGTGGCTTCATCCGGGGCTGCACATCACGGCCATGGGATCGGACCAGACAGGTAAGAACGAAATTGATCCCGCCGCTCTCGTCGCCGCGGATACGTATATCTGCGACAGCGTCAGCCAGTGCGAAGTGTCCGGGGAACTGGAAGCGGCCAACGCTGCCGGGCTTTGGAACAAAGGCACGCCAGCCGAATTGGGCGAAGTGATCACCGGGGCAAAACCCGGCCGCATATCACCTGACGCGATCACGATCTGCGACCTTACTGGCACCGGTGCCCAGGACACCGCCATTGCTACCCATGTCCGCAAACATTTCGGCAGCGCCGGAACTGTCATTCAGGCCTGATCGGATGGTGTTGGACACGCGCGATATCCAGATACTGTCCGTACTCACGCAAGAGGGGCGGATCACCAAGGCGGCGCTCGCTGACAGGATCGGCCTGTCCCCCACACCTTGTTGGGAGCGCCTGAAAAAACTGGAAAAAGCGGGCCTGATCGAAGGCTACGGCGCCCGCATCAACCTCAAGAAACTCGCGCCGCATGTGACGGTCTTTGTCGCAGCCGAAATCGCGGATCACACCGCCGCCAGCTTCCGCGCCTTCGAGACCGCGATGAACCGCTATGACGAGGTCGTGGCCTGCTGGGCGCTTGGCGGCGGGTTCGACTATCTGCTACAGATCGTGACCCGCGACATTGACGCTTATCAACGCCTGATCGACGAGATGCTGGACGCCCGCATCGGCCTGTCCCGCTATTTCACCTATATCGTGACCAAACCCGTCAAAGGGTCGGCTGGAGTACCCTTTGATATATTGCTTGGGGATATGGGCGACAGTTGAATCGTCTGGTGCACCGGCCCAATTTGGTCACTTCTTCTTGTCAAAGCAGGCAGTATCCTCTGCAGCAAGAGGAGGTTGCGCGATGTCAGAGACGGCTCTTTCGGCACGTATAGATATCGAAGATAAGGCGCTTGTGCGTTCTTTTTCTTATATAAATGGAAAATGGGTGGCGGCACATTCGGGTGAAAGCTTTCCCGTAACGGACCCTGCCAATGGTGATCATCTTGGTGATGTGGCGGCCATGTCGGCAGAGGAATCCTCTGCCGCGGTTGATGCGGCTCAGGCCGCCTTCCCGGCATGGGCTGCGCTTTTGCCGCAACAGCGCGCCGCCATCTTGCGCCGCTGGTTCGAACTGCAGCTGGAGCACAAGGAAGATCTGGCGCGCATCATGGTGCTGGAACAGGGCAAGCCCATCACGGAGGCGCGCGGTGAGATCGACTATGGCGCGGCCTTTGTCGAGTTCTATTCAGAAGAGGCCAAGCGCCCCAATATCGAAGGTGTCACCAGCCATCTGCCGGACGCCGAGGTTGAGCTGTGGCGCGAACCCGTGGGGGTGGCCGCGCTGATCACACCGTGGAACTTTCCCTCTGCCATGCTGACGCGCAAGGCAGCGGCTGCATTGGCGGCGGGGTGTACCGTGGTGGCTCATCCGTCGGGTGAAACACCCTTTAGCGCGCTGGCATTGGCCGAACTGGCGGAGCGTGCGGGCATTCCGGCGGGTGTGTTCAACGTGGTGACGGGTGTTGCCCCGACCGTGGTCGAACCCTGGACGCGCGATGCGCGGGTGCGGGCGCTCTCGTTCACCGGGTCGACCAATGTGGGCAAGCTGCTCTACCGGCAATCCGCGGACACGGTGAAGCGGCTGGTGATGGAACTGGGTGGCCATGCGCCGGTCATCGTCTTCAAAGGCGCGGATCTGGACGTGGCCGTGGCCGAGACGATCAAAGCGAAATTCGCCACCTCCGGGCAGGATTGTCTGGGGGCCAACCGCATCTTCGTGGAACGTGCTATCTATGATGCGTTCTGCGCCAAATTCATCGACGCCACCAAGGCCCTGACCCTAGGCATCGGCATGGATGACCCGGATATCGGTCCGCTCATGAACGAAAAGGCCGTAGAGAAACAGGAAGAGCACGTGGCTGATGCGTTGAGGAAAGGGGCTAAGCTGGCCTGCGGCGGCAAACGGCATTCTTTGGGCCCGCTGTTTTTTGAACCAACCGTGCTGACCGATGTGCCCGCAGACGCGCGGATCATGCATGAGGAAACCTTCGGCCCGGTCGCGCCTATCACCCCCTTTGACTCCGAGGATGAGGTGGTCGCCCGCGCCAATGACAGCGAATACGGACTGGTCGCTTATCTGCACAGCCATGATCCGCGCCGTATCTACCGACTTTCTCGTGCTCTGCAATATGGCATGGTCGCGGTGAACCGCACGAAGGTCACTGGCGCGCCGATCCCGTTCGGCGGCACGAAACAATCCGGGCTGGGTCGCGAAGGAGCGCGACTGGGCATGGAAGAATTCACTGAAATCAAATATGTCTGCCGTGACTGGGCGTGATCCCAAAGGGCTGAGAAAGGAAAAACATGCTGAAGAACGACCAACTCGATCAATGGGATCGCGAAAACTTTTTCCACCCCTCGACCCATCTGGCGCAACACGCCCGTGGTGAAAGCCCGAACCGGGTGATCAAGACTGCCTCGGGCGTCTTTATCGAGGATCGTGACGGCACCAAGCTGCTGGATGCCTTTGCCGGGCTTTACTGCGTGAATGTCGGCTACGGTCGACAAGAGATCGCCGAGGCGATTGGGGATCAGGCCAAGGAGCTGGCCTATTACCACTCGTATGTCGGTCATGGGACCGAGGCGTCGATCACGCTGTCGAAAATGATCCTGGATCGCGCACCGAAGAACATGTCCAAGGTCTATTTCGGACTTGGCGGATCGGACGCGAACGAGACCAACGTCAAACTGATCTGGTACTACAACAACATTCTGGGCCGCCCCGAGAAGAAGAAGATCATCTCGCGCTGGCGCGGCTATCACGGGTCCGGTCTGGTGACTGGCTCATTGACGGGGTTAGAGCTCTTTCACAAGAAATTCGACCTGCCGGTCGAGCAGGTCATCCACACCGAGGCGCCCTATTACTATCGCCGGGACAATCTGGATCAAACGGAGGAGCAGTTCGTCGCCCATTGCGCGGCCGAGCTGGAGGCGTTGATCGAACGCGAAGGGGCTGACACCATCGCGGCCTTTATCGGCGAGCCGGTTCTGGGCACGGGCGGCATCGTGCCCCCGCCCGCCGGCTATTGGGAAGCCATTCAGGCCGTTCTGAAAAAACACGATATCCTGTTGGTGGCGGATGAGGTCGTCACAGGATTTGGGCGCCTTGGCACCATGTTCGGTTCGGATCACTACGGTATGGAACCCGACATCATCACCATCGCCAAGGGCCTGACCTCGGCCTATGCACCGCTTTCTGGCTCCATTGTTTCGGACAAGGTCTGGAAGGTGCTGGAGCAGGGCACCGACGAGAACGGCCCCATCGGCCATGGTTGGACCTATTCGGCGCACCCGATCGGGGCGGCTGCCGGTGTGGCCAACTTGAAGCTGATCGACGAACTGAACCTCGTGCAGAACGCAGGCGCGGTCGGCACCTACCTGAACGACACCATGCGCGCTGCTCTGGCCGATCACGCCCATGTCGGCGATGTGCGCGGCGAAGGGATGCTCTGCGCGGTTGAGTTTGTGAAGGACCGCGACAGCCGTACCTTCTTTGACGCCGCCGACAAGATCGGCCCGCAGATCTCGGCCAAGCTGCTGGAGCAATCCAAGATCATCGCCCGCGCCATGCCGCAAGGTGACATCCTCGGCTTTGCCCCACCTTTCTGCCTGACCCGTGAAGAGGCTGATCAGGTCGTTGCTGGGACGGTCGACGCCGTGAAGGCCGTTCTGGGCTGACGCGTATAGAAATTCCGGACGGGCCGATAATTGTCGGCCTGTCCTGCCTTCGACACACGCGGGGTCTTCGGTGTTGTTCGCTCGCCTCAGTCAGCCAGAAGAAGCCCTCTTTTACATGCCATTGCTGCGCGGAGTTCCCTCTTGCAGATCCAACGGGCCTGAGGCGCGGGCCATCTGACCCAGATGCAGAAACCAGGGTTGCAATTCTTGCATATCTGGGTCGCTAAAATTCTATAGAAAAACTGAATTAAGGAGCTTGCACGACTCACAAGCTTCGCCTAACTGCGATTCAAGATCATGCGGTTATCAAGAACCGCCCCCCGTCAAGCTAGATCAATACAAGGAGTGGACCATGTTGACACGTGACGAAATGATCCGCGACGACCGTAATCGTGCAGGCACGCTTCCGGCTGTACTGTTTCTGTATGGCATTCTGGTGGGCACGCTGGTTCTGACGGGAATGGCTGTTATCTGATTCTTGATCCGCGGCTGTGTGCGGAAGGTCCAGCCGACACTTTCTGGCACGCTTTCCGGTCACGGCGCATTTATTTGGGCGCGGGTTTTCGCTGCGCCGTCCATGGAGCGTAATGCGCGCTTTATCAAGTTCATTGGAAGCGCGCTACGCACAAAAAACCGCCCGGATTTTTTCCGGAAGGTTTAGTGAGTTTCAGAGATCTATTGGATCAAACATCGGCGGATTCACCCACATTATCGACACCACGCTCTTCCAGAAGGGTGGTCAGCCAGTTCGGATCCATTTCCGGCACCGAGCTGAGCAGCAGATCGGTATAGGGATGGTGCGGCGGCGTGAACATAGCATCCTTGGGGCCTTGCTCCACCACGCGGCCTCTTTGCATCACCACCACTTCGTCCGCGATAGAACGCACGGTTGCGAGGTCATGGGTGATGAACATATAGGCCAGATCAAGCTCTTTCTGGAGACGATCCAACAGGCGCAGAATGCCTTCGGCGACCAGCTGGTCGAGCGCCGAGGTCACCTCGTCACAGATGATAAAGCTTGGCTCAGCTGCAAGTGCGCGCGCAATACCGACCCGTTGCTTCTGGCCCCCAGAAAGCTCCGGCGGATAGCGGTTGTAGAATTGCGATGGCTCAAGCTCGATCAGATCCAGCAATTCATCCACACGCGACTTAAGCGCAGCTCCGGAGAGACCGGAGTAGAATTGCGCTGGACGGCCAATGATCTCACTGATCCGGACCTTGGGATTAAGCGCCGTGTCTGCCATCTGGTAAATCATCTGCGCCTGTCGCAGCTGATCCTTGGACCGGCTTCGGAAGTTAGGTGGCAGGACCTCGCCGTTAAACAGCACCTCACCTTTTGAGGGCGGCAGAAGGCCCGTGATTACCCGGGCGGTCGTCGATTTGCCGGATCCGGATTCCCCCACCACGGCCACGGTCATCCCCTTGTGGATGTCGAACGACACATCGTCGAGGATCTTCGGACCACCGGAATAGGCCGCATCCACGCCGCGCACAGACACAACCGGGGTGGCGTCTTTGGGTCGTTGTTTCTGAGGGCGCTGGAAGCTGCGCACAGCCCAAAGCGACTTGGTATAATCCTCTTGCGGATTGTCCAACATCTCTTCAGTTGGCGCCTGCTCAACTTCTTCCCCTTTGAGCAGCACCTTGATCGTGTCGGCCATCTGCGCGACCACGGCAAGGTCATGGGTGATGTAAATCGCCGCCGTGTTGAACTGATCCACAATATCCCGGATCGCAGCCAAGACTTCGATCTGTGTGGTCACGTCCAGTGCGGTGGTTGGCTCGTCGAAGATGATCAGATCTGGCCGACAGGCCATTGCCATCGCCGTCATGGCGCGTTGCAGCTGGCCACCCGAAACCTGGTGCGGATAGCGGAACCCGATCTCTTCCGGATTGGGCAGACGCAGACGCCGATAGAGCTCGGTTGCATCTTCCTGCGCTTCCAGGCGCTTTTGGATGCGGTAGTGCAGCGGGGCCTCGGTGTGTTGATCGATGATCTTATGCGCCGGGTTAAAGCTGGCTGCGGCTGATTGCGCCACATAAGCGATCCGGGCCCCGCGCAGGGCGCGCTTTTCACTTTCTGTGGCGGTCGTCAGCTCCATCCCGTCAAACTCGATCGAACCACCAGAGATGCGGGTGCCGTCACGGGAAAATCCCATGGCAGCAGCGCCGATGGTGGATTTGCCCGCGCCGGATTCCCCGATAAGTCCCATCACCTCGCCGCGGTGAAGTTTCAGGTCCACGCCTTTGATAATGGGAACCCATTCCTCGCCGGTGTAGCCTTCGATTTTCAGATCTTTGATGTCCAGAAGGACTTGTTTTTTATCTGAGGACATTTCTATCACTCCTTCAAACCCGAGGACCGGAACAGCATCCAGTCGACAACGAAGTTCACGGCGACCGTCAGCAGGGCAATTGCGCCCGCCGGGATCAGTGGCGTGATGTCTCCGAACGAAATCAGTGTCGCGTTTTCACGCACCATCGAGCCCCAGTCGGCTGTCGGTGGCTGAATACCCAGGCCCAAGAAGCTCAGACCGGCCACAAGCAGGAACACGAAGCAGAATTCGAGACCGAACTCGGCCACAAGCGGTGCCGTGACATTAGGCAGGATTTCTTTGCGGATCAGATAGCTGTTCTTCTCGCCCCGCAGGTTAGCGGCTTCGATATAGTCCATCACCACAACGTTGCCTGCGACCGCTCGGGTCAAACGGAAGACGCGTGGCGCATAGATGATGGCCACGGCAATGATGATCACGAAAACATGCGGGCCGAAAATCGACAGCATCAGAAGCGCAAAGATCAGCGACGGGATTGCCATGATCACATCGGCAAACCGGCCCAGGAACTGGTCAAGCCAGCCGCCACGGGTGGCAGCAAGAAGACCCGCGAATGCCCCCATGAAGAAGGCCGATGCCGTGGCCATAAGCGCCAAGCCGACCGTGTTGCGTGCACCAAAGATGATACGGCTGAACATGTCGCGGCCGAGTTGGTCCGCCCCAAGCAGCATGTTTTCATCTGCAGGTGCAAAGGCCGACGAGATCACCTCGGATTCACCATAGGGCGCGATCCACGGCGCAAAGATGCCCGCGATGGCGTAGGTGAAGATGATGAACATGCCAAACGCGGCTGTCATGGGCGCGGTTTTCAGCTCTTTCGCGACATTGGTTGGCGAGATGATCACCAAGAACTCTCGGAAGCAGTAAGATACACCGGCCGCAAAAGCCAAAAGAACGGCCCCAACCGAGATCGTCTGAAGAGCACCCGTTCCGCCGACGATACCAACGACAAAGTTGACAAGGGTAAGCGAAAACAGCGTCAGGAATATGCTACGTTTTTCATAAAACGCTGCCAGACAGGACGCGATGATCAGGATTGCGAAGTAAGAGATTACAAAAACGTTCATGTTGTCTGTCCTTACTTCGGATGCCGCAGACGCGGGTTCGTCAGAATGGCGCCGACATCTGCCGCAAGGTTCAGCAGGATGAAGGTGGCCGCGAAAATCAGACAGATGGCCTGAACCACGGGGAAGTCGCGTTTGGACACGGCATCAACCAGCGCTTGGCCAATACCGGGGTACACGAACACCACCTCGACCAGCACCACGCCGGTGATTAGATAGGCGAGGTTCAGTGCCACAACGTTGATGATCGGGGCCCATGCGTTTGGCAGGGCGTGCCGCACGATGACCTTCCACGGGGGGGCGCCTTTCAGGCGGGCCATCTCGATATAGGGTGAGGCCAGTAGGCTGATGATCGCCGCCCGGGTCATGCGCATCATGTGCGCGGTGACCACCAAGACCAGCGTCAGCGCGGGCAGGAACGTCCGGTGCAGCAACTCGCCAAAGGTCATTCCATCCGTCAGGCTTGCAATGGCGGGGAACATGCTGGTCTTCACCGAGAGATACAGGATCAGGATATAGCCAAGAAAGAATTCCGGGCTGGAAATGGAGGTCAATGTCAGCACGTTGGCTACACGGTCAAACAGCGTGTTGCGCAGCAGGGCGACGATGATCCCAAGCGTGATTGCGAATGGGACCGCGATGACCGCAGCGTAAGCCGCCAGGAACATCGTGTTCACAAAACGATCCGAGATCAGGCCAAACACCGGATCGCCCGAGACGATGGAGGTGCCAAAGTTGCCAGTCAATGCGCCACCAAGCCATTGGAAGTAACGAACAACCGGGTGCGTATTCAGCCCCATTTGTTCACGTAGTGCAGCTAGGTTTTCTTCGGTTGCACCTTGCCCAAGGACCGCCTGAGCGGGGTCACCTGGCAACAGCAAAACCATGAAAAAGATGATGGCAGAGATCACGAGGAGTGTGATCAGGCCAAGCCCAAGTCGCTTGGCGATGAGTCTGGAAATGTCCCCCATGGACTTCCTCCTGTTGGTTTTCCGGCGTTTTTGCAGGGCCGGAGATGGCCTTGTCGGCCTTAGGCCGTCTTATTCGATATCTGACGGCTTGAGGGTGTGAAGCCCGGCACATCCGGGCTCCACGTTTCTTGTGCGCTCTATTAGCCGGTGAACCACCAGCGGCTGGCGGCGCGGGCGCCGTCGCATTCCCAGCTGGCTGCCAGGTTGTCCGGTGTGCCCACGTTGGAGCGGCTGGCGTAGACGAAGTTGTTGAAGAACGGGATGACGGTGCCACCATCATCGCGTGCCAGCATCGCCATGTCGCGATACATTTCTGCACGGCGGGTGTCGTCCAGCTCGGCCTTTGCTTGCAGCAGAAGCTTGTTAAACTCTTCGTTCTGCCAGCGGCTTTCGTTCCAGGCGGCGTCGTCTTTATATGCCAGCGTGTACATCACGTCCGGCGTCGGGCGCGCGCCCCAAGATACGGCACAGAACGGCTTCTTCAGCCACACGTCGGAATAGTAGCCGTCATTCGGTTCACGCACGACTTTCATGTTGATGCCAGCCTTTTTGGCTTGCTCTGCATAAAGAACGCACATGTCCACCGCACCGGCGTAAACGCTGTCAGCCACGCTGATGTTGAGCTCCAGACCTTCATGCCCAGCCTTTTTCAGCAGGGATCTCGCCTGATCCGGATCATACTCGCGCTGCGGAATGTCTTCTGGCCAATATGGCTGTGCAGGCGAGTGATGGAAGTCATTGCCTTTGGTGGCTGCACCGAACGCAATCTTCTCGATGATCTCATCCCGGTCGATGGCCAGCTTCAGCGCGTTCCGCACATCCACATTGTCGAACGGCGCAATGTCGGTCAGCATCGGCATAGTGATCGCACCGGCAGACGGAATGTTGTGAACCTTGACGTTCGGGTTCCGGCTCATCAGCGCCATGGTTTTCAGTTCGATCAACGATACTGCGTCCACGTCGCCGGTCACCAGAGCAGTCTGGCGGGCGTTCGGGTCGTTCAACGTGATGATCTCCACCGCATCAAAATGGGCGCCTTCGCCGTGCCAGTCGTCGTGGCGGCTGAGGCTGAACTGAACGCCGAACTCACCCGAGTCGATCTTGTACGGGCCAGAGCCGTCGCCGGATTTCCAGTCAATCGAGCCATCGTCATTGGCTGGGCAGATGGCAAGGTGATAGTCAGTCATCAGCCACGGGAAGTCAGCGTTACCGCCGGACAATTTCACCACAACAGTATAATCGCCATCAGCGGTGATGTCGGTGACATCCGCTAGAAGCGCTTTCGCTGCCGATGTAGAATCGTCGCCACGGTGGTGGTTCAGCGATGCGATAACATCGGTTGCGGTCAGTTTCTTGCCGCTGTGGAAGCTGGCATTCTGCGTAAGCTTGAAGGTCCATTGCGATGCATCCGCGCTGCCTTCCCAGCTGTCGGCAACGTCGCCGCCCAGAGATCCGTCCCCGTTGATCATGGTCAGATAGGAACGGTGCGTGTGAGCAAGGAAGATCATCGTGCGGGTCAGATAAGTACCCGGATCGTGGGTGTCCCCCGTGTTGCCATCGTGAATACCCCAGCGGAAGGTGCCACCTTTCTGTGGCGCCGCATATGCTTTGGTCGTCCAAAGGCCGGTTGCCGCCGTCGCTGACATCCCTGCGGCAAGCGAATAGTGCATAAAGCTCCGGCGCGAGATCCCGCCCGTGCGGGCCGCATCGGCCAAACGATTTATAAGCTGTTGGTCTTTTTAGTCATGGTAACTCCCTGTTTTACCTTAGCCGTTGAGGGACCAGGCTCCCTACCCAACGCCCCGCGAACTTCCAAAGAATTGCCCAAAAACGACATTTTGGCCAATCCCTCCGAGACAAGTCAGACCAGAAAAACCTATGAAATACAATGGTCAGAACGAATTTTTCTGGGAGCGCGGCGAAGCAGGAAGTCTATTTGCGACACACACCCTTTTGTCGGCGGGCGATATGTCAGCGTGCGCAAGTCCCGAACAGCAGGTTATCAGCCTACACTTCTCTGGCGTGCTGGGCGTTAGGCACATGGTTTCGGATTGGCACGCTTCATCAGCAACACTCTGGCGATGCTATCAACATCAACGCTCGCTATCCGCGAACGCAGCGGGCGCAGTGCGCCTTCAAAGCGCGCAGGTCAACCGTTGTTTTGAATTTAAAGTGAGGTGCCAAAGGCCTGTAGAAAATGTGCAAAACCCGCCGCACCGTCATGCAGTGATACCCTGAGCTACCCCCTGACATTCGGACACTGACGTAAGCTACGATTTGTTGTCTGCTGGTCTTCGATGAGAAGGAGATCAGAGATGTCGAAACGGAAGAACCATTCGCCGGAATTCAAGGCGAAGGTGGCGCTTGAGGCGCTGAAGGGTGAACAGACGGTCGCTGAGTTGGCGAGCCGGTTTGGCGTCCACCCGACGATGATCCACAGTTGGAAGCGGGCGCTCTTGGAAGGTGCGTCCGGCGTCTTTGAGCGCGGCGGCAAGAAAGCCCCTGAGATTGACGAGGAGCAGGTCAAGGAACTGCACGCGAAGATCGGGGAGCTGGCCGTGGCCAACGATTTTTTGTCACGAAAGCTCAAGCCGTGGATCGGCAAGTGAGACGGAAGATGGTTGAGCCTGCCAATCCCGACCTGTCCATCGGCAGGCAGTGCAAGCTGCTGTCGATCTCGCGCTCGTCGTTCTACTACCAGCCCAAGGGCGAGACGGCGCTGAATCTGATGCTGATGCGTCAGATCGACGAGCAGTTCCTGGAAACGCCGTTCTTTGGTGTCCGGCAGATGACCTGGCACCTGCGCAATGAGGGCCATCTGGTGAACGAGAAGCGCATCCGGCGGCTCATGCGGCTGATGGGCCTGATGCCGATCTACCAGAAACCCAACACCAGCAAGGCAGCGAAGGGGCACAAGACATATCCTTATCTGCTGCGAGCTTTGCGAGTGGGTCGGCCCAATCAGGTCTGGGCAGCAGACATCACCTACCTGCCGATGCGGCGCGGGTTCCTGTATCTGGTGGCGATCATCGACTGGCACACCCGCAAGGTGTTGGCCTGGCGCATATCGAACACACTGGAGGCGGACTTCTGCGTCGAAGCGTTGAACGAGGCCATCGCCAGGTTTGGCCCACCCGAGATCATGAACACCGACCAGGGCAGCCAGTTCACGTCCTGCGCCTGGACCGACAGCTTGCGGCGATCAGGTGTCCGCATATCGATGGACGGCAAAGGGCGCTTCCTCGACAACATCTTCGTGGAACGCCTCTGGCGGAGCATGAAATACGAGTGCGTCTATCTGCACGCCTGGGAAACCGGATCAGAGGCGAAAGCCGGCGTCGGTAAGTGGATCGAGTTCTACAACCGCAAGCGCCCCCATTCCGCCCTTGGCGGCAAACCCCCAGCCGTGGTCTATTGGCTGAGAAAAAACAAAACCAAACCCGATCAGCAGGAGCAGAGAGTAGCTTAACTTACGCCCGACACTGTCCAAACTTCGGGGAGTAGCTCACCCCGGCACGATGTACCAGGAAGTAGCTTTTGCCTGTTTTATTAGGTTCTTTATCCAGAGCAATCAGCGCACCGGTGTTCAGTTCGTCGCGCAATAAGGCACAGCTTGCCAGCGCGATGCCCTCGCCGGAAATCGCGCGCCCGATAGAGTGCGAGTAGGTTTCGCATCGCTGCCTTGGCAGCGCAGACAATGCCGAATTAGGGTTCTGCTTGATCCAGATATCCCAGTTGATCCAGTCCGGAGCATTTCTGTCATAATCGAGCAGAAGCATGTCGTGCGGCGCGTTTTGAAAAGCACTCAATCGGTCAGGCGCAATCGCGGGAACAAGTTCTTCATCCATCAACCTGACCCCGGTCCACCCATCCGGGGGCGCGCTGCCATAGGTGATCACAAGGTCGTGTTCCGCAGCCAGCAGGCTGACCGGGTCGTCGGACACCACGCTTTCAACCGGGCATGAGCTTTCGCGACTATGCCGACCGCGCGTGGGATATCCCTGACGCATATTACGAGAACCGCTATTATCTGTCCGCGCATGGCTGCGGAATGACCGGGGAGTACCCTTATCTTTACCACCGCGGGGACTTCCCTGACGCGGGGTATGATGGGGAGATCCTGCCGGGCATGACACTTTGTGTCGAAAGCTACATCGGGAAGGCAACGGGGGGTGAAGGCGTCAAACTGGAACAACAGGTACTGGTCACTGAAACCGGGATCGAGTTGTTATCCCGCTTTCCGTTTGAGGACGATTTGCTTGGTTAATCTCAACGATTGGGTGTCCGACTAAGCTGCTCAACCGGACCGCTGCGTGTTTCGGTAATACTGCCACCGACAGTTAATCGCTTTTCGGTGTCAGGATTGAAGACTTCGGAGGAGGCGTATGGTGGTCTCTGAATCCTGAGCCATGAGCCCCAGTAGCTTGAAGGTCGGCCCGCCCGGCTGTCGATGACCGCTCTCCCAGAGCCGGTAGCCATTCACACTCATACCGATCAGGTCGGCCATCTCTTCCGCTGAGAGGTTCGCGCCTTCTCGAACTGTGCGCGGGTCCGGTGTGGTTTTCTCTTCCGGTGTCTTGACGTCCATGGTTTTCTCCTTGCCTCGGGTGTGGCTGTGAGCACAGGTTAGCACAAACAGCGTTTCTGTTTCTCTTGGCGCAATCAAACCAACTCTGCGGCGCAGGTCTTAGCCTTTCACCACTGCCCTCCGCGGTTTCGGTGCAAACCCAGTCACGCCACCTGCTGGAGATGCGCTTCGCCTGACGCCCCGATCAGAGCCGCGTGCAAAGCCACCACAGCTGCATCGGCCGCTTCGCGCGGGACGACAAATTGAATGTCCACATTGCGCGGCGTCTGGTGGGCGGCAATCAACTCGATCTCTGCCATTTCAAGAGAAATCAGACCTCGACTGAAGGCTTTTAGACCACTCAGGTCGCGCCCAATCGCCGAGACAATCGACACATTGCGCGCACTGACCTTGGCTGAGGGGTATGTATCTTCCAGATCAGACACCACGCGCCGCACGATTTTCAGCGGAGCCTCGACATAGTGGGTGATCGAATTGGCGTTCGACGTCTTCGAGGCAATACGCACATTGTGGCGCTTGAGCGCATCCAGAGCGGCAGCGTCGTAGCCTTTTACGCCCACCATGTCCTGCTCGAACAGTTCCAGCGCAACGACGTTCAGCCCAGTGATGATTTCCACGGCTGGGCTGTCCGCTGGCTGCTCATCAATGAGCGTCCCTGGGTCAGAGGGCTCAAATGCATTGGTGACCCGCAACGCCACCTTCGATTGACGCAGGATTTTGGCGGCGTTGGGGTGAATGGCCTCCATCCCCATGTTGGAAAGCTGATCTGCGACATCGTAATTCGTATGTCCCAACTTGCGCACCTGTTCTGCGCCAACCAGAGCCGGATCGGCAGAGGACAGATGAAATTCCTTGTGAATGATCGCCTCCTTTGCCCCGGTGAAGGCGGCGATGTTCGAAAAGGTAACTTCCGAATAGCCACGATCATACTCGCGCATCAGCCCTTCACGGCATTGCGCATAGCCTGTCACGATGGGCAGTTCGTTTGCCAGGTCTACGTCCTGAAAAGCGCCTGCGATACGTTCTTGCAAATTGCATTCGGTTTCATCGCGCCAGCCGCTGAGATCAACGAAACGGGCATTGACCCCGGTACGCTGCAACATGAGCGTCGTGACATAGGCGGAATGCGCCTCGCCCAGACCGGACAGAAGCTCGCGCACGATCATCATCTGGCTCGACAGGCGGAAATGCCCATAGGAGCACAGACGCCGCAGGTCATAAAGACAATTGCGCGCACCCTCGATCCGGTCGCGGACGAAATCCTCGGCCAAGGTGCGGTCGGCGGCATTTTCCAGAACCTTGCTGTGACATGCGCCCATCGCCTCGGCCACGCGGGTCAGTGCATCCAGCCAGCTGTGGTCATTGTCGTCATTGGCAAACAGAGCATAGACGCCGGGCGCGCCGGTTTTCTTGTGCTCCAGAAGCAGATTGGTGATCCCGCCAAAGGCAGAAACCACGAAAACACGGTGGAACAGGGCGTCCGATTTCCGGTCGCCAATGATCAAGCTGTCGCGCAGCTCGTGGATGCGCGACATTGAGGTGCCGCCGATTTTCTCGACGGTATGTGAAGGGAAGGTCACGATATATCATCCGGCTTGTGCCGGAGCCTCCTAGGCTGTTTCGAGGTCGTCTGCCGCCGCATAAGAGCCATCTTCGCGGTGCACTTCGGTGCCGGTGACCGGCGGATTAAAGCAACAGGCCATGACCAGCTCTTCTTCAGCGCGCAGGATGTGGCGGTCGTGTTTGTCCAGCGCATACATCACGCCGGGCTTGATATAGTGGGTTTCCCCAGTGGCCAGGTCCGTGATCGACCCGGTGCCTTGCATGCAATAGACGCTTTCGAAATGGTTCTTGTACTCGAACGTGTGTTCAGAACCCGGCTCAAGAAAGGTGATGTGGAAGGAAAAGCCCATCCCGTCATCCGCCAGCAACATGCGAACGCTGCTCCATTGCGCATCCGATACGACCCGGTCGCGTTCTTTTGTGATGATCTCGTTGAAATCGCGTATAATCATGTCTTACTCCGCTGCAAATTTGCTTGAATCGGTGGCAATGCGCATGGCGTTTCGCAGGATCCTCAGACCCTTCAGGAAAGTGTCCTGATCCGTGGTCAGCGGGGCCAGAATTTTGATCACCTGATCCTCGCTTCCTGAGGTTTCAATGATCAGCCCGTCCCGGAAAGCGCGCGCACAGATGTCGGCAGCCAGATCGCCCGACCCCACATCCAGCCCCTGCATCATGCCACGCCCCTTGAGCTTGGCGCCCGGCAGAAACTCGGCCATTTCTTCCAGCGCCGCGGTCAACAAGCGCGCCTTGGCGGCGACCTCTTTCTGGAACTGATCATCAGCCCAGAACTTGGTGATTGCGACGCGGGCAGTGACAAAGGCATGGGTGTTGCCCCGGAAGGTGCCATTATGTTCGGCGGGGCCAAAGACGTCGTGTTCCGGACGCACCAGCAACAGCGCCATAGGCAGGCCAAAGCCTGAGACGGATTTCGCCAGCGTTATGATGTCAGGGGTGATGCCCATGTCCTCGAACGAGAAGAAGCCGCCGGTCCGGCCACAGCCCGCCTGAATGTCATCGACGATGAGAAGCGCGCCATATTCCTTGGCCAGCGCGGCCACACGTCGGATCCATTCGGGGCGCGCAGCGTTCAGCCCGCCTTCACCCTGCACCGTTTCCAGTAGGATTGCCGCAGGCGCGTCAAGCCCGGACGAGCGGTCTTTCAGCATGGCTTCAAGGAAATCGGCCGTGTCCGTGGTGCCGGGGAAATAGCCGTCATAGGGCATGCGCGTCACGCCGTTCAGCGTGATGCCCGCACCGCCGCGATGATAGCTGTTGCCGGTCGCAGACAGCGCCCCCAAGGTGACGCCGTGAAATCCGTTGGTGAAGGCGATCACATTGGTGCGCCCTGTGACCTTGCGGGCCAGTTTCAGCGCCGCTTCTACCGCATTGGCCCCGGTGGGGCCGGTGAACATCACCTTGTGATCCATCTTGCGCGGCTGAAGGATGAAACGGTCAAACGCGTCCAGAAATGCGGCCTTGGCATCCGTGTGCAGATCCAGTCCGTGGGCCAGACCATCCGACTGCAAATGGTTGATCAGCGCCTCTTTCATGTCCGGATCATTGTGTCCGTAGTTCAACGACGAACACCCCGCCAGGAAGTCGATGTATCGTGTGCCGTTGCGGGCGAGCATCTCGGATCCTTTTGCCGAGGTGAACACAGTGTCAAATCCCCGGCAATAGCTGCGCGCGTCGGATTCGCGGCGTTTGAAAATGGCGACTTCAGGCGGGTTCGTAGACATACGACCTCTCTCGGGTTTTGGCGGATGGAAAAAGAACGGGCTGCTCAGCAAAGGGGCGCGCATGGCTCAGGCGGCCAGCTGTGCCCGATCAGCCAGCGGGATCGTGACCATATGCTCGGTCTTGTGACGTTCCCGGAAATGCAGCGCTTGCGTGTAATAGGGTACGATATCCAGTTCGCTTCCCTGAAGGCTGGCGAATTTACGGAACAGGGCCCAAGAGGCCTCGTTATCGGCGGTAATGGTGGTCTGCAGTCGTGTCACGTCTTTGCACTGCGGACGGTTCAGGATGCTTTGCAGCATCAGGCCGCTCAATCCCCGCCCACGCGCGGTTTCCGACACCGCAACCTGCCAGACGAACAAGGTGTCGGGTTCGTTCGGCATAACATAGGCGGACACCCAGCCTGCAACCTCGCCCGATAGGTCGGCCAGAACACACGTGTCGGCAAAGTGATCGCATTGTAGCAGGTTGCAATACATGGAGTTTTCATCGAGCGGGCGACAGGCCCGGACCAGCTTCCAGATATCGGCGCCATCTTCGGCGGTGGGCTTGCGTAAGGACGGTAAGTCGACGCGCATGGGGTGAGCGGGGTGTTGCATTGTGGGCTCCTTTCGCTTCGATGGCTGAAGTATCAGGGAGAGGTCTAAGTTTCAACAGTCAAAGTATTAACGTGACGACACGTCCCGATTTGTAGTGGTATTGCAACAAATACCCCCATTTTCCGCCGTAATGCCGCAATGATCGCTTCGCTTCTCGAATTAATTTTGAATTTGCGCGAAGGCACCGGAGTGGGTATGTTTTGATGATCAAACTAATGGAGGCGAATTGGACCGGATCGACAGCAGCTTGATTGCCCTAAGACGAATAGTACGCGCGACAGAACTGTTCGGGCGCGAGATTCGCCAGTCTACGGGCGTCACCCCCACCCAGTTTCGCGTTCTGCAAATTGTCGCGGAACAGGGATACGCCACCGCCAAAGCCATCTCGCTGCGCATGCGCGTTTCGCAGGGAACGGTCACGTCCCTGGTCGACAAGCTGGTGCGTGATGGGCTGGCAGTGCGCGAGAAATCCACCCTGGACCGCCGCCAGACAAATATCCTGCTTACCGACGAGGGCCGCACCGTCCTGCAAGAGGCTCCGGACCCACTTCAGCAACGCTTTGTGCGTAAGTTCGCCGCGATGGAGGATTGGGAACAGGCCATGTTGGTTGCCAGTCTTGAACGCGTGGCCACTATGTTGGACGCCGAAGATATGGATGCGTCGCCAGTGCTTGACACCGGTGAAATCAGACCTGCCAGTTAGAGCGCCCGACCTTAAACCTGAGGCACGAATACCCTGTCATGCTTCGCATTCTCGGGACATTCGCGCCACATGATGTTTTAGGTAAAAGGTCGGACGCTTTAGGTGCTCGGTGGTATGCTTCGCGGCCAAAGCCTTTTTGGGTTTCGGACCGTAGACACATGTAATTTTGCGCGATGCGCCCGGGGCTTGGGTAGCGGACGTTTGACACCTCACATCAAAAGGGCGCTTCGTCTGACCCCTCGATGATTGGTCCCGATTACAGCAAAATGACCGTATGAATAGCGTCCCGCAGACCGGCTCTCAGGGACCGGTTTGACGACATCGGCCGCAACGCAGCGAACAGCATGCCGCAAAAGCAATAAGATGCGGCGTCAGAGAAGCCCAAAAATCCAAGGTCGGATTTGTCCCGCAGAGCTGCCTTTAAGCTCCCCCCAAAACAAAACCCCCGGCATCACACCGGGGGCTCTCAATTCACCAGCTGAGGCAGGAGGCGCGTTTACGCTTTCTCCAGCTCAAACGCGTCATGCAGTGCCTGAACCGCCAGCTCCATGTATTTGCGGTCAATCAGCACCGAGATCTTGATTTCCGACGTGGTGATCACCTTGATGTTGATGCCCTCGCGCGACAGCACGTCAAACATCTTGGCCGCCACACCGGTCTGGCTGCGCATGCCAATGCCGACAATCGACACCTTGGCCACATCCGTATCCGCCACGATGTCGTGGAAGTTGATGTTGCCCTGCTCCTTGGCATCCTGCATCGCTTTTTCAGCGCGCGCCACCTGATCGACGGGGCAGGAGAAGGTCATGTCGGTGCGACCTTCTTCCGAAATGTTCTGCACGATCATGTCCACGTTGATCCCGGCCTCCGCCAGCGGTGTGAAGATCGCGGTGGCAATCCCGGGGCGGTCCGCCACCGAAATCAGGGTCATTTTGGCTTCGTCGCGCTGATAGGCGACACCGGATACGGCGTTTTGTTCCATGATTTCCTCCTCGTCGCAGACCAGTGTGCCTGCTTCCGGGTCATATTCTTCAAAGCTTGAAAGGACGCGCAGCTTGACCTTATAGCGCATCGCCAGTTCGACCGAGCGGGTCTGCAGCACCTTGGCGCCCAATGATGCCAGCTCCAGCATCTCTTCAAAGGCGATCTTGTCCAGCTTGCGCGCCTTGTCGGAAATGCGCGGATCGGTCGTGTAAACCCCGTCCACATCGGTGTAGATGTCACACCGCTCGGCCTCAAAGGCGGCCGCAAAAGCCACGGCGGTGGTGTCCGATCCGCCACGCCCAAGCGTGGTGATCCGACCCTCGGGGCTGATCCCCTGGAAACCGGCCACAACGGCCACTTTCATGCCCTCGGCAAATTTCTCGTTGATATTGTCGCTGGGGATCTCTTCGATCCGGGCGGAACTATGCGCGCTGGTGGTTTTCACCGGCACCTGCCAGCCCTGCCAACTGCGCGCCGGAATGCCCATCTCCTGCAGGCGCAGCGCCATCAGACCCGCGGTCACATTCTCGCCTGAACTCACCACCGCGTCATATTCACGGGCATCATAAAGATGCGAGGTGTCACTGACCCAGCCCACAAGCTCATTGGTTTTGCCGGACATGGCCGAGACAATGACAATCACGTCATAGCCATTGGCCACTTCGCGCGCCACCCGCTTCGAGGCGCGCGCAATCCGGTCCAGGTTGGCGACCGAGGTGCCGCCGAATTTCATCACCAGAGTTGGCATGGTTCCCCCATCCCTGAATTTTCGTCCGGCCCGTCTTACGCAGGGTCGGCGCAAAGGGCAAGACAGGATCGAACCCGCACGCCCCTCTGGACGCAATAAAACCGTGGAAATGGCCCGTGTTTGCGATGTAATGCGACCCGGCTGTGCACCGCCCGCGCACAGTGGCCCCATCCCGCCTCATCCAATGCGCGCCTTCTCCCGCCGCCCCCTTCCTCTTGCCACAAATATCCCGGGGTGAGGGCGCAGCCCGAGGGGCAGAGCCCCTTTCCTCCAATCCCAACGTCACGCTCAGAGCAGTGTTTAAAACGGGTGCGGCTGCCCGTCCCAGGTTTCAAATGCGCCGGTCGTGTCCATCGACAGCGCGTCAAATCGCTGGGTTAGCCCCGCACAGGCCTCTTCTACCGTAATATCCGCCTCATCTCCCCCCATGTCGGTCTTGACCCAACCGGGATGATAGATCCCCACCGCAACCCCTTGCGCAGCCAGATCCGCGGCCAGATTGCGCCCCAGATTCAGGACAGCCGCCTTCGAGGCCCGGTAGATGTAACTCCCTCCCGGAGCCCGCTCATGGCTGGCCATGCAGGATGAAATGATTGCGATTTTCCCCTTCGCTGACAAAAGGTTGGGCAAAAGGGTCTGCACAGATTGAAAAACGCCAGTGACATTGGCGGCGAATGTGTCCGCCCATTGTTCAGCCGGGTATCCATCATCCAGCCGTTCAAATTTATCGAGATACACACCCGCGTTGCAGACCAAAAGATCCACCGGCTGATCCCCTACGGCTTCATGGAGCGTGGCAAAGCTTTCCGCCACGGTCACATCCAGCGCCACCATACCGCCCTTGCCGCCCCGCGCGGTGCCGATCACCGTCTCGCCCCGCGCCAGATAGCTGTCATACAACGTCCGCCCGATGCCCCGATTGGCCCCTGTGATCACTACGCGCATGGCACCCTCCCGATCCTGTCGATATGCCGCCACGGTATCAGAGCGCGCACACCGGGTCACGGGGCCTTTGTGGGGCAGGGATCAGTTGGTCTTGCGGGTAGGGGTGAAGGGCAGTGGCATGACCGGCACGCCTTCCTCCAGCAATTCTTTGGCATCTTCCAGCCGGGCTTCGCCATAAATCGGCCGGTCTGGGCGTTCGCCCAGGTGCATGGCACGGGCCTCGGACACGAACTTGTCCCCCACATAATCGCTTTCCGCCTCAACCTTCGCTTTCAGCTCGGCAATCGGGCGGGCGATCTCCGGGTCCGGCGCGGTGGCCACGGGGGCAGGAGTGTCTGGGGCAGGGGGCGCAGCGGGGGCGGGTAGAGGCTCAGACGCGGTCGCCACCGCATTGCGCGACGGGCGCACCTTTGGCGCCATCAGGGATTTTTCGACCTTGGTGGAACCACAGTCGGGGCACGTCACCATGCCCGCCGCCTTCAGGCTGTCAAAGGCCTGAGCGTTCTGAAACCAGCTTTCAAACCCGTGGTTCTGGTCACATTTCAAGGCGTATCTGATCATTTTGGCCCCATCTTCCCGGCGTCCTTTAATATGGAAGGGCAGGCGGGGCATGGCAAGGGGATAAGGCGAGGCGCGGTGCAACATATGAGCGTTTCGCGCGTTCCGCCCAAAACCAGTGATTCAGATTTCGGGATAAACTTGAGACACATGTTTATTCCGAAACGCCCACGACATTGATATCTCTTGCCGCGTTTCGGTTTTGCCCTGTGTCAGGTTAAAACCGAAACGCTTTAGGGTAATATAAGCTATCATGGGTTCGCTTCTTTTTGAGCCACGGCTGTAGGAACCTGACACGTCGCTGGTGGCGAGGCAGGTGACAAGGCAGGTGGAAAATCGGGGGGGTTACCTGTGCAACGCCTTCGGATCAAACGCTTTGATGATCTGGCGCAGCTCCGGTTCGCTGATCATCTGAGCCGCCTTTTTTTGGCTCACCCATTTGCGCCGCCTCTGCCCGGCTTCAGGAAAGTTTTTCAACAGTTTCTTGACCTTAAGCGGGAAAATCGCAACGACGCAAGGAAGTTTCTCCCCCGCGTGCCCCTTGTCATAGGCATAAAATCCCAGCACCTGATGGCTCAGCTTGCCCTCAGCACCCGCCTCTTCATACGCTTCGGTCGCAGCCGCGCCTGCGGGGGTTTCCCCATCCATCGGCCAGCCCTTGGGCAAAATCCATCGACCACTGCCGCGCGAGGTGATCAGCAAGATCTCGACCTTGCCATCCTTGATCCGGTAAGGCAGCGCGCCAAACTGGGTGCGCACGGATCGCTTGTCGGAAAGCGAAAGCCGGATTGGTTTCTGTTTTCCCTTGGCGATGGTCAATTTACTGCCGCCTTTGCTGTCGCCCATGGTTTAGCTCCCCCATATTTTTCGGGGATTGTCTTATCTTTTCTTTAAAGCGTTTCGAAATCAACTTGTGTCTCAAGTTGATTTCGAAATGCCCGCAACATCAGTAGGTTTCGAGCGTTTCGCCTCATTATTGTGTCTCAATAATAAGTTGAAACACTTTTAAGATAGCGCGACTTTTCCCAAACGCCAAATAAAACGGGCGGCGCGTGGCAGGATATTGCGGTTTGGTGAGGTCGGGGCACAACATGCGGACGCGGTGCCTCAGCTCGCCTCCGGGTCTTTTGGCACCACCACCCCGGTCACGGCGCCATTGGGGTGCAGCAGATCGTGGCGCATGAACACGATCACGCACAGGGCGATGCCCAGCAGGATCCAGGTGTCATAGGGTTGGGCATCCGGCCAGAACGGGTTGATCAGCTGCCAGTGGAACATCATCGGCACCAAAAGGCTGCCGCGGGCGGCATTGAACATCGGGGTCACCAGAACCGCCAGCGTGACATTGCCGATGAAAAACGGCAGGAAATTCCAGTCCGCATAGACCGTGCTGGCCAGGTAAAAGGCGGGCAGATGCCAGATCCCCCAGATACAGCCGATCAGCACCCCGGCCCAGAGGGGCGCCAGATGGCGTTGCAATATTGGCTGGGCCAGCCCCCGCCAGCCGAACTCTTCGACTGGCCCCAGAAACAGCATCATGAACAGAAAGGCAAAAGCGATGCCCAGCCCATCCGGTGGCAACGGGGACAGCAGCCCACCCCCCTTGAGCAGCGATCCCGCCATATAGACAAGAGGCACGGCAATCAGGATGAACAGCCACCAAAAGAGCGGCATGCGCCAGAGCAAAAGTCGGGAAAGGAACCGGCGCAGACCGGAAAGGCCGCTGAAGGCGATCACCAGCAATACGGCAGAGAGGGCAGGCGACCAGGTCGCAAGGAAGTAAAGCGGATGCCCGCCGCTGAGCATTCCAAACCGCGCGGACATCACTTCCGGGAAAAAGATGTAGCTGCCGACAATGGTCCAGGACAGGGCAAAGGTCAGCCCCAGAAAGGGGACAAATGCGATCGTGGGGACGTCGCGCATTGACTGGGGGTCGCGGGCACGCATTTCGCCCTCCGTTGCATCGCGGTCTCGGTTCACGCTGACCACAGATGGACGCTGCGGCCATGATATGCATCAATTGCAGGCTGTCCCAAACTGCAAAAGCCGCGCTTGGGGGCGCGGCTTTTGTCGGTTTTCATGTGGGCGTCGCGCGGCCTGCGATCAGTCGCGGGTGCCTGCAAACCGCTCCTGCCAGCCTTCACGCTCTTCGTCCGAGATCTTGGCAAAAAGGTTGTCCGGCACGGTAAACTCATGTCCGGCCTCAAGACGCGACAGCGCCTCACCCACATCACCGGGCCATTGCATATCCACCTTCATGGCCTCGGAAAGCGTGTCTGCCGCATCAGGGATGAACGGGGCCGACAGCACTGCGTAAAGCGGGATCAGGTTCAGGGCCAGACGGATCTGCGCGGCCGCCTGATCGGGGTCGGTCTTGAAGGTGGCCCAAGGCGCGGCGGATTGCAGATATTCATTGCCCGCCACCCAGATGCCGCGCAATTCCTGTGCCGCCTTGCGCACATCCATCGCTTCCATATGGCCCTCATAGGCGCGGATTTTGGCGCCCAGATCCGCGATTAGAGCGGCCTCTGCCTCACCATATGCCCCGCCCGCCGGCACCGCTTCCGAGAATTTGGAGCGGCAGAACTTGGTCACGCGGGAAACGAAATTCCCCAGCACGTCCGCCAGATCCTTGTTCACCGAGGCCTGGAAGTTTTCCCAGGTGAACTCGCTGTCCGAATTTTCCGGCGCGTGGGACAAAAGCCACCAGCGCCAGTAATCCGCCGGCAGGATCTCCAGCGCCTGATCCATAAAGACGCCGCGCCCCTTTGAGGTCGAGAACTGCCCGCCATCATAGTTCAGGTAGTTGAAGCTCTTGATGTAATCCACCAGTTTCCACGGCTCCTCCGAGCCCATGATCGTGGCGGGGAAGCTGAGCGTATGGAAGGGCACATTGTCCTTGCCCATGAACTGCACATACCGCACGTCATCCGCGCCCTTGTCGGTGCGCCACCAGCGCTCCCAAAACTCCGGACCTTCGCCTTTTTCATCGGCCAGCTCGGCAGTGGCGGCAATATATTCGATCGGCGCGTCGAACCAGACGTAAAAGACCTTGCCTTCCATGCCCGGCCAATCCTGATCGCCCTTCCTGACCGGCACCCCCCAGTCCAGATCGCGGGTGATGCCCCGGTCCTGCAGCCCATCGCCATCATGCAGCCATTTCTTGGCAATCGAGGTGGTCAGCACCGGCCAGTCGGTCTTGGTGTCGATCCACTGATCCAGCGCGTCTTTCAACTTCGACTGGCGCAGGTAAAGATGCTTGGTCTCGCGCACTTCCAGGTCGGTGGAGCCGGAAATGGCCGAGCGCGGGTTGATCAGATCGGTGGGATCAAGCTGCTTGGTGCAGTTTTCACATTGATCCCCGCGCGCACCGTCATAACCGCAGTTCGGGCATTCGCCCTCGATGTAACGATCCGGCAGGAACCGCCCGTCGGCGTTGGAATAGACCTGCTTCTCGCTCACTTCTTCGATATAGCCGTTGTCGGCGAGCTTGCCCGCGAAATGCTGGGTCAGCTTGTGGTTCTGCGCACTGGAGGAGCGGCCGAAATTGTCGAAAGACAGGCGGAACTGATCGGCAATTCCCGCCTGCACCTCATGCATCTCGGCGCAAAACTCCGCCACCGGCTTGCCGGCTTTGGCCGCGGCCAGCTCAGCGGGCGTGCCGTGCTCGTCGGTGGCACAGATGAACATGACCTCGCGCCCGCGCCCGCGGTTGTAACGGGCGTAAAGATCGGCGGGCAATTGGCTGCCCACAAGATTGCCGAGGTGCTTGATCCCGTTGATATATGGGATCGCCGAGGTGATGAGAACGCGGTTCATGTGCAGATTTCCGTTTATTGGCCGTAATGAGGGCGAATTCAGGTTTGCGCCTGTCTACGCGGAATTTGGTGAAAGGGCCAGAGGGCAGTGACCTCGAGGAGTTGAGTGCGCAGAATGGGGCTTTGCCCCTCGGACTTCGTCCTCACCCCAGGATATTGGGGGCAAGAGGAAGGGGGCAGGTGCTCTTTTCCTCTTGCCGTAAATATCCCGGGGTGAGCGAGCTTGTCTCGCGAGGGGCAGCGCCCCTTTCCCCGGCTGTTTAGGCGGGCGGCTGGGGCAAGGGCGCGGGCGCCGTTGCGATTGCCAACCCGTCCACCACGGCGGTGAACGCTTCGGACTGGGTGAGTTTTGCCTGCGGACAGGTTGCCGAGATCACATCCGACACAAGATGCATCAGGCTGGAGCCGCCGACCAGGATCACCCTGTCAATCTGTGCGGGCAGGCAATTCGCCCGCATCAAGGTCTGATAGATTGCCCCCTTCAAGGCCTCGTCGAACCGGGCCTCGGGGCCGGTCAGGGCGGCGGTCATGCTGCCCGGAGTGATCGGTGCGGACAGGTTGCGCTCGATGAAGGCCATGTCGATCACCGCGCGGGGGGTGGCGGCATTGGCGGCGATTTTTCCGGCTTCGACGGCGAAGGCCAGCTCATGGCCCAGCTGGGTCGTGATCACCTCTTTGAGGCGGGTGAGTTTTTCCGGGTCGATCGCATGGGCCAGCAGGTCGTCGACCTTGCGTTCGGTCTCTCGTGTATAAAGGAAGGGGATCATGGGCCAGGTTGAGAGGTCCTGGAAGATCGCTTTGGGCATTGGCAAAACGCCCTCGCCAAAGCTGCGTTTCAGGGTGCCGCCATGGCCCAGAAGTCCCATCACATGGGTCAGGGAAATGCGCTGGTCAAAATCGGTTCCCCCCAGCCGGATGCCGTGACTGGCGAGGATCTCAACCGTGCCGCCATTGTCGCGGTAGAGGGTGAAATCCGACGTGCCGCCGCCGATATCGACGATCATCCCGGTCTGTGCGGTCGCGTTCTCATCAAGTTTGTGACAGGCAAGTTGGTGACAGGCAAGGGCGGCGGCTTCGGGTTCGTATAGGAATTCCACCTTTTCAAATCCGGCGGCAAGGTAGCAGGCGCGCAGGTCGGCCTCGGCCTGTTGGTCCTGAGCGTCGTTGTCCGAGTGAAACCGGACCGGGCGGCCGGAAACAGCGTGGGTAAAGTTCTTGCCTGTTGCGGCTTCAGCCCGGGTTCTGACCTCGATCAGGAAGGCGGTGATCACATCGGCAAGTGTCTGGCGTTTCCCACCAAGCAGGCGGCTTTCATGCAGAAGCGGCTGGCCGAGGATGGATTTCAGCGCGCGCATATAGCGCCCCTCTTCACCGTCGATCAAAGCGTCGGCTGCGGCCCGGCCAATCCGCATCGGGCCGCCGTCAGAAGGGAAGAACACCGCCGTGGGCAATGTGTCATATGCGCCTTCAACGGGGATCCGGCGGATCCGGTTGCCGTCGATCAGGGCGAGCGCGGTATTGGAGGTGCCGAAATCCACGGCCAGAATGCAGGGCTGTTCCGGGGTGGCATCGGACATCGGCATGCAAGCGGACATGTGCACGGTCCTTTCAGGCGTCGGGCTGTGGCAGGCAGGGGTGAACGCGCGGTGCTACGGTGTCCCGCCGGTTCTGTCAAGCTTGGCTGCCGGGGCCGATCTCTTGCGCTCGCGCATCCGCCCAAACAGCCGCCCCATCGAAAACGAGGTGCGCGGCGTATAGGTATAGGGGGTCTTGTCCTCAACCGTGGGGCGCACCCGCATCCGGCTCAGGCCAAACAGGATCAGCCCCAGATGGCCGATGGCGACAAAGGCAAACAGGGCGGGGGGCCCAAAGGCATCAATCAGGTTTGATGAGACATAAGGCGAGGCGATGGCCCCGATTGCGTAAAAGAACATCAGCGCGGCAGACAGCTCCACCCGCTCGGTGGAACTGGCGAAATCATTGGCATGGGCGGCGGAAACCGAAAAGATCGGGAAGGTGGTGAAGCCAAAAAGCCCGGCCGTCAGGAAGGCCACCTGAGTGCCCATCCCGCTGGAGGCCACGGTCAAGGAGCAACTCAGAATCGCCGCAACCGAGAGCCAGATCAGCACCCAGCGCCGGTCATATTTGTCCGCAATCCACCCGGTCGGAAGCTGCGCCAGCGCGCCGCCAAGCACGAAGGCCGCGAGGAACCAGGCCAGCTGCCCGGTCGCCAGTCCCACTTCCTGACCATAGATCGGCCCGACCATGCGAAAGGCGGCTGAGGTGATGCCGGCGACCACACAGCCCGCAGCCGCCAGCGGGGAGCGGTGCCAGGCAAGACCGGGGCGCAGCCGCGGGGTGTCCGGGGTTTCCGGCTGGCTGGCCCGGGTCAGCGTCAGCGGCAGGATCGCCGCACAGCAGATCAGCGCCAGAAGGTTGTAACTTACATAATGGGCCGGGGTCAGAACGCCGATCAAGAGCTGGGCCGCCAGCGATCCCCCCATATCCACCGCGCGATAGCCCCCCATGGCCCGCCCGCGGGTTTCATTGGTGATCTTGGCATTCATCCAGGCTTCGATCACCGTATAGGCCCCGGCGACACACAGGCCCGAAGCCACACGCATCAGCGCCCAGGCATAGGGGTCGATCACCAGCATATGGGCCAGAAGGCCAATGGCCCCCAGCGCCGTGAACACCGCAAAGGCGCGCGAATGCCCGACGCTGCCCATCAGGCGCGGCGACCACCAGCAGCCGATGAAAAACCCGACGAAATGGGCGGAACCGAGCAGACCAATCTGCGATTTTGTAAACCCCAGCGTCAGCCCGGACAGCGCATCCAGAGGCCCCACCCCGCCCGTGCTGAGCTGAAGCAGGATCACGGACAGAAGCAGGGCAGCAAAGGAAATCAGCAGGCGCATCGGGCCCTCCTTGCGGGGAATGTTTGCGCCAGCATCGGAGAGCGGGGCGCAGAAGGCCAGCCCATTTGCGACAAAACCGGTGTCGTTTGCCAATGCTTTCCCGCTTCAGGCGGGGCAGGTGGCTTGCGGGCGCGTCTCAGGGCTGCTATCCGGGCTAAGTCTGATCTAAACAATCGGAATTGCCGTCTGAAGAAAGGTCCGCCCATGCTGGACGCCAGCCCTTCTCCTGCTGCCCGCCCTGCCGCGCGGCTGGAAATCCGCAACCTCGAACGCCATTTCGGCGGGCAAAAGGTGGTGCGGGGGATCTCACTGACCGTGAATGCGGGGCAGGTGACCTGTCTGCTTGGCCCCTCTGGCTGCGGCAAATCCACCACCTTGCGTATCATTGCGGGGGTGGATGAACAGGATGCGGGCGAGGTGTGGATGGATGGGCAGATGATGGCCGGTCCCGGCGTGTTCGTGCCGCCGGAAAAACGTCATATCGGCCTGATGTTTCAGGATTTCGCCCTGTTTCCCCACCTGTCGGTGGCCGACAATGTGGCCTTTGGGTTGACCGGGTCGCGCACGGAAAAACGCCTGCGCGTGCAGGAGCTTTTGGAAAAGGTCGGGCTTGCGCGTTTCATCGACAAGTTCCCGCATGAACTCTCCGGCGGGGAGCAGCAGCGCGTGGCGCTGGCCCGTGCGCTTGCGCCGCGCCCGTCGATCATGCTGATGGACGAACCGTTCTCGGGGCTGGATAACCGGCTGCGCGACGGGATTCGTGATGAGACGCTGACGCTTTTGAAAGAAGAGGGCACTGCGGTGGTGCTGGTCACCCATGAGCCGGAAGAGGCGATGCGCATGGCCGATCAGATCGCCTTGATGCGCGACGGTGAGATCGTGCAGCGTGGCGCCCCCTATAATGTGTATAACGCTCCCGTGGACAAAAAGGCCGCCGGGTTCTTTTCCGACATCAACGTGATTTCCGGGCTGGTGCAGGGCGCGCTGACCGATACCGCCTTTGGCCAGTTCCTGGCCCCCGGCATGCCGGATGGCACCAAGGTGGATATCGTGATCCGCCCGCAGCATCTGAAGATCGACTTTGACCGGCAGGGCAAGGGGCCGAACCCGACCGTGGCCCATGGGGTCTGGGCGCGGGGCGAGGTGACCCGGGCACGGTTTATCGGCAAGGAAAGCCTGGTTGAGTTTTCGATGCAGGACGGGTCCTGCCTGACCGCAACCGTGCCGTCGGTCTTTCTGCCCAAACCGGGCACGCCCTTGTGGATTGCCATTCGCCGCGACCGCTGTTTCGTGTTCCCGGCCGAGGTGTGATCCTCTGAGGGGACTTGCCTGCTGAGGGTCTGGTCTGCTGAGGGGGGCTGCTGTTGAGGGTCTGGCCGGCTGAGGGTCTGGCCGGACAAGCGCGGTCAGTGCGGGCGGCTCCAACCAGCTTCAGCCAACGCCGATCAGCGCGCGCGGCCCAGCCGGTGCGCGCCCAGATAAAGCAGGCAGCCGAGCCCCAGTACAAGGATCAGCGCCGCAAGCATCAGCGCATACCCTCCTGTTTTCCAAAGCAGCGCCCCCAGAAAGGGCGACAGGGCGGAACCGGCCAGAAAGGGCAGGGCAAGCGCGCCGGTCTTGGCCCCGAAATTGTGCGCCCCAAGGATCTCTCGTGCCAGAAGCGGGCGCAGGATGCTGACCACCCCAACCGCGCTGCCGAACAGAAGGACAAACCCGGTCAGGCTGGCCGGGCTGTGCGCCCCCAGCAGCAGGAGCAGGACAGAGACGGTCATCGACAGGAAGGCGGCAATCGCCACGCCATGGGTTGAGATATAGCGTTCCGACAGCATCATCGCCATGCGCCCCGCCACCTGCATCGGGCCGATGAACGAGGCCACCAGCACCGCCATATCCGGTGGCAGTCCCCGTTCGTCCAGAAGCGGCAGAAGATGGTGCAGCGTGCTGCCATGGGCCACGGCAAAACAGCTGAAGGCAAGGGCAAGACACCAAAAGGCGGGGCGGCGCAGAAAGGCGCGGGGGGCTTCCGGGGTTTCGTGCAGCACCGGGGTCTGTGGCCTGCCGCGCTCCAGCTGGCGTGCGCCAAACCACAGCAGCGGCACCACCACAAGGGCCACCAGCCCGGCCAGGACCTGCACCGCGTGGCGCCAGCCAAAGGCTTCGGCCAGGGCGTGGGTGGTGGGAAAACTCAGCGTGCCGGCAAAGCCCGCAACCAATGTGATCAGGATGATGCCTCGCCGCGCCTCCACGCCGCGGGCACGGGTGACAATGGCAAAACATGGCTCATAAAGACAGCCTGCCATCGCGCCGCCAATCAAGGCCCAGATCAGGTAAAACTGCCACAGGGCACTGATATAGGAGAGGGCAAAGAGCCCCCCCGCCCCCAATGTGGCAGACAGGCTCAGCAGCGCAGCCCCCCGGCCCATGTCGATCACCCGCCCGCTCAGTGGGGAGGCGAGGGCCGAGACGAGCACGGCAAGCGCGATGGCGCCGGTCAATTCGGTCTTGGACCAGCCCAGATCCTGTTCCCACCGCAGCAACAACGCGGGAAACACGTAGTAAATCGACGCCCAGATCAGGGTCTGACCAAGGGCAAGCGCAGAAATGGCAGGGTCGCGCAGCATCGGCCTGTTCCACCTGTCTGAAGGGTCACGGTCCGGGAGACCCGGATCTGCCCTGATCAGACATGAATTTCACCGGTGAACCAATGAAAATCCGCACCCCCGCTCCTATTTTGAAACCGCTCGCCAGATCGCGGGGCGACCCTCGACACTGGAAGAGGTGCGGGCAATGGGTCGGGCACAGGGTCCGGCGCGGGGGCGTACAGGGCGGGGAACGGGACCAAAGCCGTGCCAAAGGGGCTAATTGCCGGAAAATGTGCTTTCGGGCTTTGATATTTGCCGACAAGGGAATACATATCTGTTCTGAATAGATTGGATGGCGGGGGGACCCGCCTGGTGAGGGAGACACTTATGCTCAACAATATCGGCCTGCCCGGCCTTCTTCTGATTGCCGTTGTGGTTCTGGTCCTGTTCGGCCGGGGCAAAATCTCGTCGCTGATGGGCGAGGTTGGCAAGGGCATCACCGCCTTCAAGAAAGGTGTTGATGACGGCAAGAAAGAGATCGAAGAACAGGCGGCGGACGTGGCCAAGGACGTCACCCCCGAAGAAGACAAGGAAAAGGCGTAAGCCGCAACCGGTCCGGTCCGGGGTGACGGGGTTGACCCGCGCCTTGCCCGGACAACGTGCTGGGGACGCTCTCCATGTTTGATATCGGGTTTACCGAGCTTTTGGTGATCGGGGTGGTCGCCCTGATTGTGGTGGGTCCCAAGGACCTGCCGGGCATGTTTCGCACGCTTGGGCGGTTCACCGCACGGGCCCGCCAGATGGCGCGCGAATTCAGCCAGGCCATGAATGAAGCCGCGGATGAAAGCGGCGCCAAGGACATCGCCAGCACGCTCAAAGGCGTGAGCAACCCCAAATCCATGGGGCTGGATGCGCTGAACAAGGCCGCTGAAGGGTTCGAGAAATGGGACCCCGGCAAGGCGCTGCGCGACCAGAAGGCTGCGGATGCGGCCACCAAGACGCCCGAATTGTCGGAAGAACGCGCCGAAGTGGCCCGCAAGATCCACGAGGCCACCGCAAAGGCTGGTGCCAAGGCCAATGCGCAGGCGGCGGCTGAGAAATCGGCAGAGAAAACGGTATCCGCAGATCCTGACCCGGCCATGGAAACGTCCAAACCGGCCGCTAAGAAAGCGCCGGTGAAACGGGCGACAGGTAAACCGGTGGAGCGTAAGACCTCTGAGGAGGGCGCGACCAAACTGGCGGCGAAGAAGGCCCCGGCCAAGGCTCCCGCGGCCAAGAAGCCCGCCGCCAAAGCTGCGACTGCAAAAAAAGCCGCCACGGCAAAGGCTCCTGCTAAAAAAGCACCGGCCCAAAAAGCTCCTGTCAAAAAAGCTCCTGCTAAAAAAAACCTGACCAAAAAGACAGCTCCCAAACCATCGGACGCATCTGACGCATGACCAAGACCGACGAAATCCAGGACAGTGCCGCGCCGCTGATCGAGCACCTGACCGAGCTGCGCACCCGCCTGATCCATTCCGCCATCGCCTTTATCATCGGCATGGTGATCTGCTTTACCGTCTGGAACCCGATCTTCAACTTCCTCACCGACCCGCTGTGCCAGACCATGGCCGAACGCGGGCAGGCGGATTGCGGGCTGATCCTGATCAAGCTGCAGGAGGGCTTCTTTGTCGCGGTGTCGATCTCGCTGTTTGGCGGGCTGGTGCTGTCCTTCCCCTATATCTCCTACCAGATGTGGCGCTTCGTGGCGCCGGGGCTATACAAGAATGAAAAGGCCGCCTTCCTGCCATTCATGATCGCCAGCCCGGTGATGTTTTTCCTCGGCGCAAGCTTTGCCTTTTACGTGGTGATGCCGCTGGCCTTCGACTTCTTCCTGGGCTTCCAGCAATCCGGCGGCGTGGGTGACACCGACGTGCAGGCCTCGATCGATTTTCAGGGCTCGGTGCAGGAATATCTGCGCCTGACGATCAAATTCGTGGTGGCCTTCGGGCTGTGCTTCCAGCTGCCGGTGCTGCTTACACTGATGGGCAAGGCCGGGCTGGTGTCCGCCAAAGGGCTGGGCGAGGTGCGCAAATACGCCGTGGTTGGCATCCTTGTGCTGGCCGCCCTTGTCACCCCGCCGGACGTGATCACCCAGGTGATCCTGTTCGTGGTGGTCTATGGGCTTTACGAGATTTCGATCTTCCTTGTGGGCCGGGTTGAGAAAAAGCGCGAAGAAGAGCTGCGCGCCCAAGGTCTCTGGTTCGAGGATGACGACGAAAGCGAAGAGGGCGACAAAGACGCAGATGAAGACGATGAGCTTCTCGCCGAGTTTGACGAAGACCCCGAAGGCGAAGATGAGACCGACGCCGACATCGACGAGGGTGACACTGACAAAGGCAAGTAACCTTTGAAAGACCCAAAACAAAAAGCGCGCCCGATTAAGGCGCGCTTTTTCTTTTTGTGGGTCATCGGTTCAAACAGGATTCGGACCCGCATAGCTCCCGGTGGCCCGTCTTCAAAAACTTTAAAGTTCCGCCTTCTCGCCCTTTAAAGACTTTAAAGTTTTGTTGTTTCAGCCTTTAAAGAGTTTAAAGTTTTCATTCCCCGCAAAGGAACGCGATTATGGCGAGCACCAGCTTGGACCCCAACGTAATGACCCGCATCGCCGAGGCGCTGGAGCGCATGTCGCCCGCCCCTCTGGCCGCTCCTGATTTCGGTCTGGCGGATGCCTTTGTCTGGCACACACACCCGGATCGGCTGGAGCCCGTGCCCCGCGTGAACCGTGTGGCGCTGGACTTGCTGGTGGGGGTGGATCGCTCCCGCGATACGCTGCTTGAGAACACGCTGCAATTCGCCCGTGGCCTGCCCGCGAATAACGCGCTTTTGTGGGGCGCGCGGGGGATGGGGAAATCCTCGCTGGTCAAGGCGGTTCATGCCGAGGTTATGGCGCGGGGAGAGGCGTTGAAAATCGTGGAATTACAAAGGGAAGACCTGCCCAGCGTGGCGCGGCTCCTGAACCTTCTGCGCGGCTCTGAACACCGTTTTCTGCTCTTTTGTGACGACCTCAGTTTCAGCCATGACGACCAGCATTACAAAAGCCTGAAGGCGGTGCTGGATGGGGGCATTGAGGGGCGGCCGGAGAATGTGGTGTTTTACGCCACCTCGAACCGTCGCCATCTGATGCCGCGAGACATGATCGAGAACGAACGCCAATCTGCGATCAACCCGTCTGAAGCGGTGGAGGAGAAGGTCTCGCTGTCGGATCGGTTTGGCCTGTGGCTGGGCTTTCATCCCTGCTCGCAGGATGAATATCTGTCCATGATTTCAGGCTATTGTGAGGCTTACGGGGTCAAGGTTGACCCGGATACCCTGCGCGCGGAAGCGATTGAATGGCAGGCCACGCGCGGTGCCCGGTCGGGCCGGGTGGCGTGGCAGTATTTTGTGGATCTGGCGGGGCGCAAAGGGGTTGCGCTGGGCTGATCGGGGAAGGGGCTCTGCCCCTCGGCTTTCAGCCTCACCCCGAGGTATTTGACGCAAGAAAAAGGCCTAAGAAAAAGCCCGGCGCATTTGGCCGGGCTTTTGTTTTTTAAAGAAATCAGCCTCTTAAACCAGCTCACCCTCGGCGGTGATCCGCGTTTTGCAACGCAGGTAGGGGTGCAGGGCTGCGGGCAGGTCAACGGATCCGTCGGCCTGCTGACCGTTTTCCAGCACCGCGATCAGCGCGCGGCCCACGGCGAGCCCTGATCCGTTCAGCGTGTGCACGAACTGCGGCTTGCCACCTTCGGCCGGCTTGAAGCGGGCGTTCATGCGGCGGGCCTGGAAATCCCCGCAGGTCGAGACGGAGCTGATTTCGCGATAGGTGTTTTGCCCCGGCAGCCAGACCTCGATATCATGGGTGCGTTTGGCGCCGAACCCGATGTCGCCCGTGCAGAGTTTCACGGTGCGGTAGGGCAGTTCCAGACGTTCAAGGATATCCTCGGCGCAGCGGGTCATACGGGCGTGTTCTGCCTCGCTTTCCTCGGGTTTCGTGACCGACACCATTTCGACTTTTTCAAACTGGTGCTGGCGCAGCATGCCGGCGGTATCGCGCCCGGCACTGCCTGCTTCTGAGCGGAAGCATTGGGTGTGGGCCACATAGCGGCGCGGCAGGTAGCCTTCGCTCACGGTTTCGCCATTGACGATGTTGGTCAGGCTCACCTCAGCCGTCGGCACCAGCCACCAGCCATCTTCGGTCTTGTAGCTGTCTTCGCCGAATTTCGGCAATTGCCCGGTGCCATACATCATCTCTTCCTTGACGAGGACCGGCGTCCAGGTTTCGGTCAGACCGTTTTCTTCGGTGTGCACGTCGAGCATGAATTGCGCCAGCGCCCGGTGGGTGCGGGCCACGGCGCCGGACAGCACCATGAAGCGCGAACCGGACAGTTTGGCGGCGGTTTCGAAATCCAGCCCCGACTGCACGGCGGGCAATTCGTAATGTTCAACCGGTTTGAAATCCATCTCGCGCGGGGTGCCCCAGCGGTTGATTTCCACGTTGTCGTCTTCGTCTTCGCCAGCCGGCACATCATCATAGATCGTGTTGGGCAGGCCCATCAGGATCTCGGTGAGCTTGGCATCAAGCGCCTTGGCTTCGTCATTCAGGCGGGCGATTTCGGATTTCTTTTCCCCCACCAGCGCGCGCAGACGTTCAAACTCTGCCTCATCGCCACGGCCCTTGGCGGCGCCCACTTCCTTGGCGGCTTTGTTGGCCTCGGCCTGGGCGGTTTCGGCGGCCAAGATGGCGGCGCGGCGGGTCTCATCCAGCGACAGCAATTCACCTGAGACACCAGAGAGGCCCCGACGGGCCATCGCGGCGTCGAACGCATCAGGGTTGTCACGGATCAGGCGAATATCATGCATGTCATTGTTCCTTAAACACAGGTGGGCGACCCCTAACGGGCGCTATCGCCCATATGCCAGTTTGGGCGCGGTAGGGGAAGGGGGGAGTTAGTCGTTGCGGTGTTGGGGTGGGATGTAGGCGTCGGGGTTTTCGCGAAAACGCGCGTATTCATCCTGATAGGTCTCATTGTCCAGTTCCGCATCCGGCCAGCGATCTATCGGGAAGGGCACATCATCTGGCAGGATCACAGAGCGATCACCGAAAGCTGATTTGACAAACTCTGTGACATATTCAGCATCTCTCAGGTCCGTGAATTTATTGAGCATTGCCCCATTGAGCTCTGCCCCATTGAGCTCTGCCCCATTGAGCATTGCCCCATTGAGCTCTGCCCCATTGAGCTTTGCCCCATTGAGCTCTGCCCAATTGAGCCTTGCCCCATTGAGCTCTGCCCCATTGAGCATTGCCCCATTGAGCTTTGCCCCATTGAGCCTTGCCCCATTGAGCTCTGTCCAATTGAGCCTTGCCCCATCCAGATGGCAGGCGTTCAATATCGCATGTTCAAAGTTGAGGCGGTCCAGCCGCATGGCCTGTAGATTGACCCCGGATAGGTCAATGGCGAGATCCTTGGGGGGAATGCCAGCTTTCTCAGACAGGCGCCCCAATACCTGTGCGGCGGTTTCCATATCAGAGCGTTTTACCTGTAGATTTTGCGCCCAGTGCCGGATCCCATCTGGGGTTGCGCCCTCTGGCGGTGTCTCCGGTCGGTGATCGCGGGTCAGTTCGCGCAGATAGACACATAGGGTGCGGGCGATGCGGGGGGCTTCCTCTGGGTGCTTGATCGCCAGATTTTCCAGCCGATCAATGGCCCCGTTGCGTTTGATAATGTCGTCTTTCCAGATGTCCACATAGCCGTCATCGCCTTGCCTTTCCGTGACTTGATAGCGGGCATGAAGGCTTTCAATTGCTTCGTTCAGTTTGGTGTTGAGCAAGACATTTTCTGCGTGGCGGTTTTGTTCATTGGTCAGGCGCAGGCGGATGATGGTGAAGGGAAGGGCAACTGTTGCGCCCAAAACGGTGGTCAGCGCGGCAAGTTTGGTCAGCAGCAGGCGGTATTCCCATTGGGCGGCTTTGCCTTCAGCTGTGTCGGGGGCGGCCGGCAGCATTGCCGCGATGACTTGCCAGATCACGGAAAGCAGGCCGGTGAACAGGAGCAGGGCAATGGTTGCCCAGAATAACAGCAGGATCAAATATAAGCTGTAGGGAAGGTTTGCCGCCCCAAGTGTTTTTTGAAGTTTTTCAATGGGATCTTCGGGGATGTAAGGGCGAACTTGTCCAAGTGCAGCAAAGATCAGAATGGTTCCCAGCCCAAGCCACCCAAACCAAGGTGTCATCGGGTGGGTGGTGAGTGCCTGCCAGAAGTCGAGCATAAATAACCCCAGATTGAATGCGCCCCCACAAAACACCATTGCCCGCCGCCTGTCACCCGCCTTCTTGGTCGCTTGCGCAAACCTTCCCGCGCTCCCTTGCTGGACAAGCAATGGGCCCCCATATAGGGTGCGCGCCAGACAGGTGGGGCGGGTTCTTTGTCGCCCCGGGAAGAAAAGGAAATAAGATGTTTGTAACTCCGGCTTTTGCCCAGGCAGCGGGTGCGCCTGCGGGCGGTATCCTCAACTCGATGCTGATCCCGATGCTGCTCATTTTCGCGATCATGTATTTCTTCATGATCCGTCCGCAGCAAAAGAAGATGAAAGAGCATCAGGCGATGCTGGGGGCGCTGCGCCGCAATGACAAGGTGGTGACCCAGGGCGGCATCATCGGCAAGGTTACCAACGTCAAGGACGAGGCCGAAGTTGAGGTCGAGATTGCCGACGGTGTGAAAGTGCGCGTGATGCGCTCCACCATCGCCAAGGTGGTGTCGAAAACCGAACCGGTCGAGGGGTAAGCCCCTCATCGCGCGGCCCGGGCAAGCCCCCCGAGGCCGCGTTTTCTTTGTTACACGGGCAAATTCGGGCAGGCACATGCTGCAAATTCCGCTTTGGAAACGACTGGTGATCTGGGGTCTGGTGATCCTGGGTCTGTATTTTGCGTCCCCCAACGGGTTTTACACCCGTGTGGAAGTTCACAATGACGCGGTGAAGGCGATTGAAACCACGGGCACCACGGCCGAGCTTGAGGCGGATCGTTCCGCCTGGCCGGACTGGGCACCGAGCGGCCTTGTCAATCTCGGGCTGGACCTGCGGGGCGGCGCACATTTGCTGGCCGAAGTGCAGGTCGAGGATGTCTATGGCGCGCGTATGGATGCGCTTTGGCCCGAGGTGCGCAACCTGCTGCGCGATGAGCGCGACACGATTGGCACCATTCGCCGTCAGGACAGCAAGCCTGATGAGTTGCGGGTGAAGGTCTCACGCCCCGAGGCGCTGCCTGAGGCCATTGCAAAAGTGCAGACGCTGGCCCAGCCGGTGGTCAGCCTGCAGGGTGTCGGGTCTACCGATATCGAGGTGAGCGCGGGCCGTGAAGGTGAGTTTGTGGTGACGCTGTCGGAGGCGGAACGCATCGCAACCGACGACCGCACCATCCTGCAAACCCTTGAGATCATTCGTCGCCGTGTGGATGAGGTGGGGACGCGAGAACCGACCATCCAACGGCAGGGGCGGGATCGGATCCTGATCCAGGTGCCGGGCATCGGATCAGCCTCGGAGTTGAAAGAAATCATCGGCAAGACCGCCAAGCTGACCTTCCACCCGGTCACCTCGCGCACGTCGAATGCCAATGCAGATCCCGGTCCTCGCGGTGTTCTCTACCCGTCGCTGGATGAGGAAAACACCTATTATGCGCTGGAAAAAACCGCGGTTGTGACCGGGGAAGAGCTGAATGATGCGCAGCCTGCCTTTGATCAGAACGGCCGGCCTGCGGTGAATTTCCGCTTCAACGTATCCGGTGCGCGCAAATTCTGCGACTATACCGGCGAAAATGTTGGTTCGCCTTTTGCAATTGTGCTGGATGAAGAGGTGATCTCGGCCCCGCGCATCAATGAACAGATCTGTGGCGGATCGGGCATTATCACCGGCAATTTCTCAATCGAGGAATCGACCAATCTGGCGATCCTGCTGCGGGCGGGCGCCTTGCCGGCGGAATTGACCTATGTGGAAGAGCGCACCATCGGCCCGGAACTGGGGCAGGACAGCATTGATGCGGGCAAGATTGCCTCGCTGGTGGCGTTTGCCGGTGTGCTGATCTTCATGGGGCTGGCCTATGGCTGGTTTGGCATGATTGCCAATGTGGCGCTGATCCTGAATGTCGGCATGATCTTTGGCCTTCTGTCGATGATCGGGGCAACCCTGACGCTGCCCGGTATTGCCGGGATCGTTCTGACCATCGGGATGGCGGTCGACGCCAATGTGCTGGTGTTCGAACGGATCCGGGAGGAGCTCAAGGCGGGCAAAGGGCCTGCGCGGGCGATCGAGCTGGGGTATGAAAAGGCGCTGTCGGCCATTCTGGACGCCAATATCACCACCTTCATCACCGCCGTGATCCTGTTTGTCATGGGCTCGGGTCCGGTGCGTGGCTTTGCGGTCACGCTGGGGCTGGGGATCATCACCTCGGTCTTCACCGCGATTTTCCTGACCCGGCTGATGATTGTCATGTGGCATGAGCGAAAAGAACCGCGTGATCTGGAGATCAAGGGCATTCGTTTGGCGCCGCAAAACCGCGTGTTCGACTTTTTCAAAACCACGCTTGCGACGCTTGGGGCGTCGGGGCTGGCGATGGTGGCCTCGGTTGTGCTGTTCTTCGTGATCGGCCTGAATTTCGGCATCGACTTCCGCGGCGGCACCACGATCCGCACGGAAAGCACGCAGGCCGTGGATGTTGGGGCCTATCGGGATGCACTGGCGCCGCTTGCGTTGGGGGACATCACGATTGTGGAAGTGAATGACGTGAATTTCCGCGACGACCAGCATGTCAGCCAGATCCGTATCGAGGCGCAGGAAGGTCAGGAGGCGATGACGCCCGAGACCATGGCGACCATCGAAAACGCGCTGGCCACGGTGGATCCTGCAATCACCTTCCCAAGCGTGGAATCGGTTGGCCCGAAAGTCTCGGGAGAGCTGATCCTGACGGCGATCTATGCCGTTCTGGCAGCGATCGGCGCGGTGCTGGTCTATATCTGGCTGCGGTTTGAATGGCAGTTCTCGCTGGGGGCGGTGGCCGCTCTTGTGCATGACGTTGTGCTGACCATCGGCGTGTTTGCGCTTCTCGGGATCAAGTTCGACCTTGCGATTATCGCAGCCCTTCTGACCATTGTTGGCTACTCGCTCAATGATACCGTGGTTGTGTTTGACCGGGTGCGTGAGAACCTGCGCCGCTACAAGACGCTAGAGCTCAGGGAAGTGTTGAACCTGTCGATCAATGAAACCCTGTCGCGCACCCTGATGACCTCGCTCACCACGCTGATCGCGCTGATTGCGCTTTACGTGCTGGGCGGTGACGTGATCCGCGGGTTTGTGTTTGCGATGATCTGGGGTGTTGTTGTCGGGACCTACTCGTCGATCTTCGTGGCCTCGGCCATCCTGTTGCGCCTCGGTGTGAAACGCAATTGGGACAAGACCGAGACGAAGGATCTGGGCAACGAGTTTGCCAATATTGATGCCTGATATCCTGCTCCAAGCCCTGGCCCTGCCGGGGCTTGGAGGACTTTTGGCTGCGGCCTTTCTGGCGGGGCTTGTGCGCGGGTTCGCAGGCTTTGGCACCGCGCTTATCTTTCTTCCCATCGCATCACAGGTGATTGACCCGGTGGCCGCCGTGGCGGTGCTGATTGTCATGGACATTGCCGGCCCGCTGCCTGCCTTGCCCGGCGCGTTGCGGGATGGGCATCCGCGGGACCTGATGCGCCTGATCGGTGGTCTGATCCTCGCTTTGCCGCTGGGGCTTGCGGTGTTGTTTGCGGTGGACCCGTCCGTGTTCAAACTGGCGGTTTCACTGGTCAGCCTTGCAATGGTCCTGGCGCTGGTTTTGGGGTTTCGCTATCACGGCGAGCTGACCCCACGACTGGTCTGGGGCACCGGGGGGATGGCGGGATTGCTGGGCGGGGCGGCTGGCATTCCCGGCCCGCCGGTGATCCTGCTCTATATGGCCTCCCCCCTTCCGGCCAGGGTGATCCGCGCCAACAATACGGCTTTCCTGCTGGCCTATGACGTGATCTTGCTGGCGGTGTTCTTGCTGCTGGGCCGGCTTGTCGGCCTGCCGCTGGTGCTGGGGCTGGTTGCGCTGTTGCCCAACCTTGCCGGAAACCTTCTGGGCAACTGGCTGTTTCGTCCCCGCCTGAGCGGGCTTTACCGCCGGGTTGCCTATATCATCATCGCGGGATCCGCCCTGTCCGGGCTGGTTTCGGTCCTGAACAGCTGAGGAGTGTCACCCGATGCAATTCCATGAAGTCACGTTTGAAGGCGCCACCCCGGTGGATGGCTATGGCCCCGGTTTCTTTCGTGTGGGCGGTGAGGTGATCCGCGGCCCGATCCTGCTGACGGCAGAAAAGGTGATCAGCTGGGATGGCGACGACGTGACCCCGCTTGCGGCCTTGGCCGGCGGGATCGACGTGCTGTTTTATGGAACCGGTGCCGAGATTGCCCATGCCCCCACCCCCCTGCGCTAGGCGCTTGAGGCAGCGGGGATCGGTATTGAACCCATGGCCACCGCCGCCGCCTGCCGCACCTATAATGTGCTGCTGGCCGAGGGGCGGCGCATTGCCTTGGCGGCCCTTCCGGTCTAAGCCTCTGGCATGACTGATTTGCCCCGACATACCGCCCGACTCGCGGCCGAGAACCTGACCGTCACCCGTGGTGGCGTGCCGATCCTGCAAGGGGTGGGCTTTTCGCTTGATCCCGGCGAGGTGCTGATCCTGCGCGGGCCGAACGGATCGGGCAAAACCACGCTTCTGCGCACCCTTGCCGGGTTGCAGCCCCCGTTGCACGGAGAGGTTCTGTCCGAGCCGGAGACCTTGACCTATGGCGCCCATGCCGATGGGTTGAAAGCCACGCTGACGGTCGAGGAAAACCTGCGGTTCTGGGCGTCGGTGCATGGGCAGGAAGACATTTCCGGCGCGGTGGAGGGGTTTAACCTGGCCGGGCTCTTGAGCCGCCCGTCCGCAAATCTTTCCGCCGGACAGAAGCGGCGCCTGGGGCTGGCACGGCTGCTGGTGACCGGTCGTCCGATCTGGCTTCTGGATGAACCGACCGTATCGCTTGACGTGCCTTCGGTCGGGCTGTTTGCCGATGCGGTGCGCGCCCATCAGGCGCGGGGCGGGGCGGCGCTGATCGCCACCCATATTGATCTGGGGCTGGACGCGGCAAGCTTTGATATCGGCCCTTACAAAGCGGATCCCACCTCTGCTGCTGATCTTGCCCATTCCGACGGTTTTGACGATGCAGGTGAGGGGGCCTTCCTATGATTGCACTTCTGATCCGAGATCTGCGCCTTGCGATGCGCGCAGGCGGGGGCTTTGGCCTTGGGCTGGCGTTTTTCCTGATCGTGTCCACATTGGTGCCATTTGGCGTCGGGCCAGAGGGCGATATCCTGTCGCGCATTGCCCCCGGTATTCTGTGGGTGGGGGCGCTGCTTGCCTGCCTTTTGTCGCTTGACCGGATCTTTCAGCTCGACTTTGAAGACGGCTCGCTCGATCTGCTGGCCACGTCACCGATCCCTCTGGAAGGGATTGTGGCGGTGAAGGCCTTGGCGCATTGGCTGGTCACCGGGTTGCCGCTGACGCTGGCCGCGCCGTTTTTCGGGGCGCTGATGCAGTTGGAAAGCCCGGGGTTTTCATGGATCTTCGTCACGCTTTTGCTGGGCACACCCGCCCTTTCCATGATCGGTGCCTTTGGGGCTGCGCTGACCGTCGGGCTGAAACGCGGCGGGCTTTTGATGTCGCTTCTGGTGCTGCCGCTTTACATCCCGACGCTGATTTTCGGGGCCGAGGCCGCCACCCGTGGCATGGCCGGGTTTTCCGCCACCACGCCGCTTTTGATGATGGCGGGCATCACGGCGGGATCCATCGCCCTGCTGCCATTTGCCGCCTCGGCTGCTTTGCGTGTTAATCTTAGATAAGCCTGAGATAAATCAAGTCACCCACTTGTGACCTGGGTTAATGTTGCGCCCAGACCTGCCACCGATTATGGGAGCCGTAGAGGAAACCCGATGACACAAACAACGACCAACCGTTCCGAAAAAAGGTCGCTGGGCCAGCGCATGAATGCGTTGTGGGAATATGCAAACCCGGTGAAATTCATGGCCCTGTCGGGCAAGGTGCTGCCCTGGGCCATTGCCCTGTGCGTCCTCACCCTTGTGCCGGGCCTGATCTGGGGCTTCTTCTTCACCCCGGAGGCCGCGAATTTCGGCAATTCCGTCAAGATCATCTATGTGCATGTGCCGTCGTCAACCATGGCGATCAACATCTGGGTGATGATGCTGGTGACCTCGCTGGTCTGGCTGGTGCGCCGCCATCATGTATCCGCACTTGCGGCAAAGGCGGCTGCGCTGATCGGGGTGACCATGACGGTGATTTCGCTGATCACCGGGGCCGTTTGGGGTCAGCCGATGTGGGGCACCTATTGGGCCTGGGATCCGCGCCTGACCTCGTTTCTGATTCTGTTCCTGTTTTACCTGGGCTACATGGCGCTTTGGGCCGCGATCGAGAACCCGGATACAGCGGCTGACCTGACCTCTGTCCTCTGCGTTGTGGGGTCGGTCTTTGCGCTTTTGTCGCGCTATGCGGTGAATTTCTGGAACCAGGGCCTGCATCAGGGCGCGTCCCTGTCGCTTGATAAGGAAGAGCACGTGGCCAATGTCTATTGGCAGCCGCTTGTCCTGGCGATCATCGGGTTCGGATTTCTTTTCGTGGTGCTTTTGCTGATGCGCACCCGCACCGAGATCCGCCGCCGCCGCCTGCATGCCCTGATGGCCCGTGAAAGGATGATGGATGCTTGAGCTTGGAAAATATGCGGACGCGATTCTGTGGTCCTGGGGACTGACCCTGGCCCTGGTGGGCGCGTTGATTTTTGTCACGATCCGGTCGGGCCGCAAGGTGAAGGCTGACCTGAATGCCGCTGAGGAGCGTCGTAAAAATGGCTGAGAAAAAGAAGATCTCTCCTCTGATGATCCTGCCGCCACTGTTGTTCGCGGCCCTTGCGGGCATGTTCCTGTGGGGCATGTCAAACGGCAAGGACCCGCGCGCACTGCCCTCAACCCGCGAAGGGGGCACGGTGCCTGCGCTGAGTGTGACCCCGCTGGGAACGGGGGTTGAGTTCACCGAACAGGACCTGAAAGAGGGTGGTGTGAAACTGGTCAATTTCTGGGCCAGCTGGTGCGCGCCCTGCCGCGCGGAACATCCGCAGCTGGAAACACTCGCCCGCGAAGGCGTGACCATCTATGGCATCAACTACAAGGACGAAGACACCAAGGCGCTGCGTTTCCTTGAAGAGCTGGGCAACCCCTATGCCGCGTTGATGGCTGACAAGAAGGGGCGCACCGGTCTGGACTGGGGGCTTTACGGCGTGCCGGAGACTTTTGTGATCAACAAGGACGGGGTGATCCTGAAACGCTTTGCCGGTCCAATCACCGAAGAGGTGCTCGACAGTATCATCCGCCCGGCAATTGCCAAGGCAGGAGAGGTGCAGAGCTCTGACGCTGGCAGTTAGGCCGCGAGGTGCAGCAGGATCAGAAACCCGGTAAAACCGAGGGCTTCGATGACGGGAAAGGGGATATGTCGCAGAAGACGCCGCATATCCCCTTTTTGCATCCGAAGCTTAAGATAAGGTGAGCGTCAGAGACGGTATCCGCCAGAAACCGTCAAAACCTCCCCGGTGACGAAACTGGCAGCGTCGCTCAGCAAAAATCGGGTGGGTCCCACCATATCAGAAGGGAGGCCATTTCGTGCCAGGGCGGTGTCTGTGCGAATCTCAGCCTGCAGCGCATCCGGGCGTGGCGCATGGGCGCTTTCGACCGGGCCCGGGGCGAGAGCATTGACCCGGATCCCGCGTGGCCCAAGCGCCTTGGCCTGCGCCTTGGTCATGGCCACGAGCGCCGCTTTGCTCGCCGCATAGGCGCCTGCGGTTGGGGGGGGCGACGCGGCATTGACGGATGCAATGTTCACCACGGCAGAACCGTTTGGCATATGTGGCAGGGCCGCGGCCAGAATGGCGGCGGGGGCGGTGACATTGACCTGATAAAGCGCCGCATGCTCTGCCGGGTCCACGCTGTCGCAGGCTGTCTCAGTGACCCGGCCTGCATTGTTCACGATCGCGTCGATCTTTCCAAAGGCGGAAATGGCCAGTTTGACCACCTCTGCAGGCTCTCCCGCATTGGTGAAATCGGCGCGGATGGCGAGGCTGCCGGGATGTTTGACTGCAAACATCTTGCCCGCAGGTTTGTCAGAAAAATAGGTGATGACGACATGATGGTCGCGGGCCAGATCATCGGCGATTGCGCGCCCGATGCCGCGCCCCCCGCCGGTGACGAGAACGGTTTTACGCATGTTTTCCTCCTGTTCGCCTGTCGTGGATAACAGCTTGTGCATTTCAGGAAAACGCAAATCCGATTTGCACCGCTGGCAGGCAAGGGTGACGCCCCGCAAGCGTGGCCATTTCGCCATGCTGCAAACTGTAACAAAACGCTCGCAAAACCTTGATTGGTCCCGGAGGGTGGCCTGCGCTATTACGGGGTAAGACGAAAAAAGAGGTGTCCGAATGCGGGTGATTTTTGGGGCTGCTATGGCCATGGTAATGGCGGTTGGGGTGGCCACTGCGCAAGATCGGTCGTTGATGGTGGTTGAGCTGTTTACCTCACAGGGCTGTTCCTCCTGCCCGCCGGCGGACCGGCTGCTGGCTGATATGTCCGACCATCCCGACCTGCTGCCGCTGGCGTTCCACGTGGATTACTGGGACTATATCGGCTGGAAAGACACCTTTGCCCAGCCGCAATTCACCCAACGGCAGGAAGGGTATCGCCGGGTTGCGGAAGCCCGTTACAAATACACGCCGCAAATGGTGATTGGCGGTGTGACGCAGGTGGTGGGCAACCGTCCGATGGATGTTTTTGCAGCACTTGACGATCACCGGGATCGAATGGGGCAGGTGATGTTGTCCTCTCGCATGACGGATCAGGGCATGGTTGTTCTGGCCAAAACGGTGACCCATGCGGCACTTGAGGCCGAGATGGTTGCGCTTTTGGTGCATTTCACCCCCTCGGAAATGGTGACAATCACCCGTGGGGAAAATGCCGGCCACCAGATTGAATACACCAATATCGTGACCGAACTGACCCCCCTGACAACGTGGGACGGGGCGGGGGAGCTGGAACTGACCTTGCCGGTTCTGGAGGATCAGGCCGCAGCCCTGGTGCTTCAGTCGCTAACCCCCAAAGGCTATCCGGGACCGATACAGGCGGCCATTCGGCTGAAGTGACCTGCGCGCGCCGTAAGAGATACCACTGTCGTGGGGGCTCGCCATAAACACGTGGTTCAGTTTTGCCTGAAGCGCTTTAACTGCCGTCCTGGCGGCGGGCCGGAATGTGCCAGCGGTTATGAACCCAAAGGAACTGCCCCATATTCTGACGAACCTGTGCTTCCAGACTGTCATTGATGGCCTGCATCATCTCGTTGGGATCGCCATGCGGGATCGGTTCTTCGATCACCATGTCGAAATCAACCCCGTTGGCGCGCCGCACCCCATAGGCGCAGAACAGATGCGCGTCATATTTCAGGGCCATCTCCGCCGCTGAAATCGGTGTCAGCGCGTCCTGTCCGAAAAACTTCAACCGCTCGCCATCATTGGCGCGCTGGTCGGCAAGGATGGCGATCATGTTGCCGGATCTGAGATGTCGCAACATGTCGGCCAGACCTCTGCGCCCCTGAGGAAAGACCGGCTTGGCCACGGTTTCCAGCGCGCGGCGATAGAACATGTCGAAATATTTGTTGGTAAAGGGACGATATAGCCCCCCGATCGAGAACCCGTTCTGAACCATGGCAAGGCGCATCACGTCATAATTCCCGAAATGCCCGGACACGCCAATGATCGGGCGTCCTGCGTCACGTGCCTTGAGAAGGGCCTCAACCCCCGGACCTTTCAACTCCAGCTTGCCAAGATGGCGCACGAAATCATCCGAGGAAAACAGCTCCGCCAGCACCCGCCCCGCGTTGTTGGGCACCTCGCGTTCCAGACGGGCCACTTCCGCTGGGGGCATGTCCGGAAATACTTTCAACAGGTTGTTGCGCACCCGCTTGCGATACCCGGCTATGGGGGCCACGACAGCGGATGTCAGCCAGCCAATGGTGGCGATGCGGGTGGTATAGGGCAAAAGCCGGGGGAGACCAAGAACCGCGCGAAGGCCCAGATAGGCAAGATAGGCCTTGGGTTCAAATTTCGTTTCGGCCATGGGATCCCTTTATTGCACTAAACGTTTCGAGATCAGGTTGCATAGCAGCATACTCTCGAAACGCACGAAACATCGACATGGCATGGGCGTTTCTACTTATTATTGTGATCTAACAATACGTAGAAACGCTTTATCCAATCTGACGGGCAGATTGCCGCAGTCTTTCCATGGTATAAAAGCGGCTCTGGCAAAGGGCAAGCTGCCGGGTGGGGTGTCCGGCGAAGGAAACGCGTTTTGACTGGGGCAAGGTGTTTTGGTTTGGGCCCGAGGCGGGGGAAACTGAAACACGGGGAGGTCTCAAACCAGCTGGCGGTTCAGGATGGGGAACCGACACAGGGGGATCCCGAAAGGCTCTACTCTTCATCCTCCGCGATCAGAAGAATTTCTCCCGCGCCTTCCATCTCTCGGATACGCGAGATAACGGCATTCATGGCAGCCTCGCCATCTGCGGCTTTGACCTTGCCAAGGCTTTGCATTTCTTCGCGGATCTGCTCCGCCATGCGTTTCGACATGGCCCCGAGGATGAACTCGGCCGAGGCTTCCAATTCGCCGGTTGCAGCCGTCAATGCCGTGATCAGCACCGCCTGATCAATATCCTTGGTGATCTTCGGCACATCACGCGGGTCGATGCGGGCGGGGATATTGGCGAAGGTAAAGATCGCCTTGCGCACTTCCTCGGCAAAGACCTGATCTTCTTCGTCCAGCCCGTTCAGTACATCGTCGCGGGTGGCCGCGGGGGAGAAGTTGAGGATCGCGCCGACGCGTTCCACCGGCCCGTCCGTGAAGGCGCTGACAGGTTGGGCATCAAGCTGCTCGGCCAGAGACCGGCCAATTTTATGCACCACTTCCGGCGAGATATTTCCGGTCAGTGAGACCGCATAAGCCACTTTTCGCGCGCGCGGGCCGGGCAATTGCCCCAACAGCTCAGCCGCCACAGAGACTTTGAGCTTCGACAGCAGAACCGCCGCCACTTCGGTGCTTTCCTCTTCCAAGATGGGCAACAGCTTCTTGGGGTCGATCCCTGCGATGGTTTCCCACGGATTGCCCGTGATCTTGACGCCAGCATTTTTGCGCACGCGCGCAATCATTGTCGGGTCCAACGTGCCATCGAGAATGTCCAACGCCCCTTCCAGCCCGCCGGGAAACGTAAGACCCACCTCCTGCATTTCGCTGATGAACTCATCGACCACGGCCGCCACGGTGCCTTTGTCGATAAGGCGCATTTCCGACATGTTTTCAATCAGATCGCTTTGCATGGCCTCGGGCAGACCAGAGAGGGGAAGCTGCGCCCCTTCTGCGAGCAAAAGGCGGATGATGATCGCCGCCTTTTGTTTCTTGGACAAGTGTCGGGGCGGGGACATGAAAGGGGGCTGCCCCATGGGGGCACCGGTTGGCATCACGCCAAATTCCGGCAGCTCACCGGGCAAAACCACATCATTGTCCATCGGTGTAAGCGCGTTGTTCAAGGCCTGCTCCTCAATCCCGTCTTGCGGGCATTGTGGCAGAGCGATGTTAACAGCCGCTTACCCCCTGAGAAGAAACTGCAATTCGGCGCGCTGGGTTGTCAGCTTGACACCACCGGCACGCAGGTCTTGGCATCCTCATTCCACTCATGCCCCGCCAGGCAGCTTTGCGCCTGTTTTTCATGCTGTTCGCAGGCATAAGCAGGGGTGAGAAACGCGGTGAAGGTCAGGATGCACCCGACCAGACATTTCCTAAAAAACATGGGGCCCTCCTTGGTGAAGGACCCCATGATAGCACGGAACACGATTTTTGCGAAATCGGGCGGTGGTTATTCGCCGAACACCCGTTTGAAGATCGTGTCGACATGTTTGGTGTGATAGCCCATGTCGAATTTCTCGTTGATCGCGTCAACGCCGAGGGCTTCAACCACGGCTTCATCGGCCAGCAGCAATTCGCGGAAGTCCAGACGTTCTTCCCAGACCTTAAGCGCGTTGCGCTGCACCATGGAATAGGCATCTTCACGCGACACACCCGCTTGGGTCAGGGCCAGCAACACGCGCTGCGACATGACCAGTCCGGGGAATTTGTTCATGTTGTCCAGCATGTTGTCGGGGAAGATCAGCATTTTCTCGACCACACCCGCGAGACGATGCAGGGCAAAGTCCAGGGTCACGGTGGCGTCCGGGCCAATCGCGCGCTCAACGGATGAGTGCGAGATGTCGCGCTCGTGCCACAGCGCCACGTTTTCCATCGCCGGCACCACGGCCATGCGCACCAGACGGGCCAGACCGGTCAGGTTTTCGGTCAGGACCGGGTTTTTCTTGTGCGGCATGGCGGATGAGCCCTTCTGGCCCATTGAGAAGAACTCGGCGCCTTCCAGAACTTCAGTGCGCTGCATGTGGCGGATTTCCACGGCGATGTTTTCAATCGACGAAGCAATCACGCCCAGCGTGGCGAAGAACATGGCGTGGCGGTCACGCGGGATCACCTGGGTCGAGATCGGCTCGGGGCGCAGGCCCAGCTTCTCACAGACATGCTCTTCAACGGCGGGGTCAATATTGGCAAAGGTGCCAACCGCGCCGGAAATCGCGCCGGTGGCCACTTCCCAGCGGGCCTTTTCCAGACGGTTCTTGTTGCGGTCCATCTCGGCGTAGAACCGTGCGAAGGTCAGCCCCATGGTGGTGGGTTCGGCGTGGATACCGTGCGAGCGGCCCACGCGGACCGTGTCCTTGTGCTCCAGCGCGCGTTTCTTCAGCGCGGCTAGCACCTTGTCCATCCCATCAAGCAAGATGTCGGCGGCGCGCACCAGCTGCACGTTCAGGCAGGTGTCCAGCACGTCGGATGAGGTCATGCCCTGGTGCACAAAGCGCGCCTCTTCCGAGCCCACATGTTCAGCGAGGTGGGTGAGGAAGGCGATCACGTCATGTTTGGTCACCGCTTCGATCTCATCAATGCGGGCGACGTCAAACTCGACATCTTTGGCTTTCCAGACGGCATCGGCGTTTTCGCGCGGGATCACGCCCAGATCGGCCATGGCGTCGCAGGCATGGGCCTCGATCTCGTACCAGATCTTGAACTTGGTTTCGGGCGACCAGATGGCGACCATTTCGGGGCGGGAATAGCGTGGGATCATGTCACGGCCTTTTTTGCGTTGTGGCTCCGGTTGGCGGTGTCATAGACTGCTGCGGTGCGGCAGATCAAGAGAAGGGGAGGCAGATGGGGCGGATTGCGGTGCTGTTAGCGACAATCATGCTGGGAAATGTCCAGAATGCGCAGGCCGGGGACGCTTTTCTGCCCATGCGCGGGGAGGAGATTCGCGCCGCCCTTACGGATGCACGGGTGGTGTATTCCGGCAAGGATCAGGGGCGCTGGCAACTGTTCCACGCCGATGGGCGCACGCTTTACGTGGCCGGCGGAGAGAGCTGGGGCCGGTGGTTTGTCAAAGAGGATCAGTATTGCTCTTCCTGGCCGCCTGCATCCCATGTGGACTGCTATGACATGCTGCGCGCCGGGGATCAGGTGCGCTTTGTCGGCGCGCGTGGGGCGATTTATGAAGGAGGGATCAAGTGACGCTGCAACTTTCCGATTTCGAAGGCCGCTGGCACCTGACCCGGCGGATCGAAGATGCCAAGGCAGGCAGCACCGGATGTTTCGAAGGGGTCGCCACGTTCACGCCGGATGCGGAGGGGCTGCGCTATGACGAAGCGGGAGAGCTGCGTCTTCCCACCGGCCCAAACGGCCCGACGGCCATGCAGGCAACCCGCCGCTACCTCTGGCGGCCGGATGCGGATGGGGTGCTGGTGCTGTTTGAAGATGGGCGGGATTTCCACCGTATTGGCCTGTCGGGGGATACCGCCACGGGGTTTCACCACTGCCCCCCTGATGATTACGAAGTGAGTTATAATTTCTCGCGCTGGCCAGACTGGCGCGCCACCTGGCGCGTCACCGGTCCGCGCAAGGATTACATGATGATCACAGATTTTCGCCGCTGACCCGGCTTGCTGCGGTCCGGCCCCGCGCCGCCGGGGGCTGAGCCACGGCCAGTCGCCGGGACGCGGCTACCGCTTTTTTCTTGTCTTAAATATCCCCGCCGGAGGCACCGCCCATTACGCCTTGGCGCAGGGGGGGAATGGGAAGGTGGCGGATTGGACGGTCAATTGATCACCGTCACGCCCTTTTCCGGATGTGCCCGGTAATGGGCCAGACGGGTTTCGAGATCCCCCAGATGCAGCTCCAGCTGATGCCCGTCCGGATCAAGGAAATAAAGCGACGCGCCGTGCGAGCTGTTCTCCTGCCACAGCGCGGCCTGGGTCTGGATGCGATCGGACAGGGCCGCAAACTCAGCCGCTTCGCAGGAAAAGGCGAGGTGGGTGTAATCCGTCCGGACAGGGATATCACCCGCCGTTTGCATCAGGCATAGCCAGATGTCCCCCAGCTCCAGATAGGCGCCGCCCGCCCAATGGGCGCGCAGGGTGGCGCCAAGCAGGTCACGATAAAACCCGACGGACCGGGCGAGGTCGGAGGTGGCCAACGTGATGTGGTTCAATCCTGTCACCACCATCCGCTGTCCTGCCTCCTCCTCGTGGGCTGTCTTGCCCTACTGCTCTCTGGCCGCCGGATCGTTTGCCGTGGCCATCTGCTCGATAGAGGGTCCGTGAGTGGGAGCCCTCACCTGTGTTGGAGCGTCAGAACTGCTGATCCGCCCCCTGCTGCCATTCCTTGACCAGATTGCCAAATCGGGTAAAGCGCGCCTCGAAGCTCAGCTCCACCGTGCCAATCGGACCGTGACGCTGCTTGCCCAGGATCACCTCGGCCTTGCCATGCAGGCGCTCCATCTCTTCCTGCCATTCGGCAATCCGGTCCAGCTCGTGATCCCCGGGTTTCTCACGCTCTTTGTAATACTCGCCGCGATAGACAAACATCACCACGTCGGCATCCTGCTCGATCGAGCCCGATTCCCGCAGATCCGAAAGTTGCGGGCGTTTGTCATCCCGGCTTTCCACCTGACGAGACAGCTGTGAAAGCGCAATCACCGGGATGTTCAGCTCTTTCGCAATCGCCTTCATCCCCATGGAAATCTCGGCAATCTCGTTCACCCGGTTGTCGGCCATGCCGCGGCAGAGCTGCAGATAGTCGACGATCAGCAGGTCCAGCCCGTGGGTCCGTTTCAGACGCCGCGCCCGTGCCGCCAGTTGCGAAATGGGCAGGGCCGGGGTGTCGTCAATGAACAGCGGGCAGCTTTCCAGATCCTTGGCCGCCTGCACCAAGCGGCGGAACTCATCCTCCTGGAAATCCCCCTGACGAATGGTGTGGGACGAAATCTCGGCCGCTTCTGCCAGGATCCGGCCCGCCAGCTGTTCGGCCGACATCTCAAGCGAGAAGAACCCGACCACGCCGCCATCAATCGCCCCTTCTGACCCGTCCGGTTTCAGCCCCTTTTTATAGGCTTTGGCAACGTTGAAGGCGATGTTGGTGGCCAATGAGGTTTTCCCCATCGACGGACGCCCGGCCAGAATGATCAGGTCAGACGGGTGCAGGCCCCCCATCTTCTTGTCGAGGTCAATCAGCCCGGTGGAAATCCCGGCCATGCCGCCGCCGCGCTCATACGCGGCATTTGCGTTCTGCACCGCCCCGGTGACGGCCTTGAGAAAGGATTGAAATCCGCTGTCGACCTGTCCGGCCTCGCCCAGCTTGTAAAGCTGCTGTTCGGCCTCAACGATCTGTTCCTTGGGTTCCGAGGAAATATCAACCTTCGCGGCCTTGGCGGAAATATCTTCCCCCAGCCGGATCAGTTCACGCCGGATCGCCAGATCGTAAATCATCTGCGCATAATCGCGCGCCGCGAAAGAGGAAATCGCAGCCCCGGCCAGACGCGCCAGATAGGCAGGCCCGCCCAGTTCCTTCAGACCCTCGTCATCTTCCATGAACGCCTTCAGCGTGACCGGAGAGGCCAGCGCGTTCTTGGCAATGCGGCTTGCGGCGATTTCATAGATGCGCTGGTGTACCGGCTCGTAGAAATGGCTGGAATTGATGATCGAGGCAACCCGGTCATAGACGTCGTTATTGGTCAGGATGGCACCCAGAAGCTGCTGTTCCGCCTCGATATGGTGCGGCAGGATGCCCTGCACCTCGTCCGGGCGCGCATCTGTTGCAGCGGGCAGGTTGCCCGGTATCGTGCTGATCTCGTTCATGCCTCTGTCCCTCGGCGGAGCGGTGGCAGCTCCCGTCGGGGGGAGTATTACCCCCGATCCCTGCCTCAACGCAAAATGTATGTTTCTGTGAACAATCTGTGGATAAGTCAAAGCACAGGTAGGACCCTACCATATTTGGTGGGATCCCGCAAAAGGGTGCCTAAACTTGGTGTGTTCGGGTTAGCCTTCCATCCGCGCGGCCTGCCAGGCGCGCGGGTCTTTCAGGAACCGCTCCACCTCGTCCAGCGTCTCGGTTGAAAACGCTTGCTGCGCCTTTGCCTCGGCCAGAACATCCCACCAGGTGCACAGGTGGATAAGCTGAACGCCATGATCGGACAGGGTTTTCTCGGTCTCGGGGAAAATGTCGTAATAGAACACAACGGCGGTGGCGCCGCAGGTGGCGCCGGTGTCGCGAATCGCATCGACAAATGACAGTTTCGATCCGCCATCGGTGGTCAGATCCTCGACCAGCAGCACGCGCTGCCCTTCGGACATGGCCCCTTCAATCCGTGCGTTCTTGCCGTATCCCTTGGGCTTCTTGCGCACATAGGTCATCGGCAGGGCCAGACGTTCGGCGACCCAGGCCGAAAAGGGAATGCCCGCAGTTTCGCCACCCGCGATATTGTCAAACGCCTCAAACCCCGCCTCGCGCATGATCGTCACCGCCATGAAATCCATGAGCGTTGAGCGGATGCGCGGGAAAGAGATCAGCTTGCGGCAGTCGATATAGCTGGGGGAGGGCAGGCCCGAGGCCAGTGTGAACGGCTCATCCGTGTTGAAATTCACCGCGCCGATCTCCAGCAGCATACGGGCTGTCAGGCGGGCAATTTCGTCTTTGGCGGGGAAGGCGGAAGGGATCATGTGGCAGCGTCCTGTTCGTGTGTCTCAAACTCCCCCGGGGGGTGCTCCCGGCCTGAAGCCGGGGGCGGTGTCGCACCCGCCCGGGGGAGGGGCCGGTGCGACGCGGATCAGGGATCCGCTCTGTTCAGGTCTCTACCGACCAATGCAGCGGGAAGCCCGGATCAAACACGGTGATCGGGCCGGCGGCACTGTCGATCCTGGTTGGGTAGGTGACAGGTGCCCCCTTGCGCAACGTGATTGTGGCTGCGTTGGCGGGCAGGCCGTAAAAGGCCGGACCATTGAGCGAGGCAAAGGCTTCGAGCTGATCCAGCGCGCCCTCTTCCTCGAACACTTCCGCAAGGCAGGACATGGTATTTGTCGCGGTGAAACAGCCCGCACAGCCACAGGCGCTTTCCTTGTTCGGGTCCGTGTGCGGGGCGCTGTCGGTGCCAAGAAAGAAGGTGGCCTCGCCAGAGGTGGCCGCCTCTCGCAGCGCCAGGCGATGCTCTTCGCGTTTGGCCACCGGAAGGCAGTAGTAATGCGGTTTGATCCCGCCCACGAGGATGTGGTTGCGGTTGATGATCAGGTGGTGCGTGGTGATCGTCGCCCCCAGATTGTCGCCGCCGGCGCGCGCGTAATCGACACCGTTTTTGGTGGTGATATGTTCCATCACCACGCGCAGATCGGGATGGGCGCGGCGGATCGGATCCAGCACCCGGTCGATGAACACAGCTTCGCGGTCGAAGATGTCGATGTCGTGGTCGGTCACTTCGCCATGAACGCAAAGTGGCAGGCCAATCTCGGCCATCTTCTCAAACACCTTTGCCACCTTGGTGAAATCCTGCACCCCCGAGGCCGAGTTGGTGGTGGCCCCGGCGGGGTAGAGCTTGACCGCTTTCACCAGACCGGACGCATGGGCGCGGGCCACATCCTCGGGGTCGGTGTCTTCGGTCAGGTAAAGCACCATCAACGGGTCAAATGTCATGCCCTCGGGCAGCGCCGCCATGATCCGACCGTGATAGGCCTGGGCGTCGTCAAAGGTCACCACGGGGGGGACAAGGTTGGGCATGATGATACCACGGCCAAAATGGCGTGCGGTTTCGGGCAGGACGGCGTTCAGCACCTCGCCATCGCGCAGGTGCAGGTGCCAGTCATCAGGGCGGCGGATTGTCAGAGTCTGGGTCATCGGTCCCGTGATTAGACCAAGCCTGTCACGCTGGGAAGGGCTTTATTGCCTCAATCCCCGTGCAGAGCCTCAGAAAACAGGTCTGGCGCCCCGAACTCTTCCCCGTCCGGACGATACCGCAGCCCTTTGCCGGAAAAGAGCCCCAGCCGTCGTGCCGGACGCTCTGTTGGCAACACGCAGACGCGGGTCTGTTCTCGTGTCGCAAAGAACCTGGGATTTGATTGGATGGCCGGGGGCAGCAACGTGGTATCAAACACCTTGCTGCGGGTGGTTTTTATCACCACGCGGTGCAGGGGGCCTCGCGCGCATCCGGATCGGTGCAGCACAAAAGGTGGTGGCGCAGCTCCGCCTCTCGTTTTCTGAGGCGAGAGATCTGGCGGCGAATATCGGCCAGTTCTTCGGCCGGGTGCAGGGGTAAAAGCGGCCGATCCCGGGGAGTTTCCGCGTTGATCGGTGTGCCGCTGAACGGGTGACGTGTCTGTTCCATGCGGCCAGATTGCACGAGATTTGATTAAAGTGTTTCGCCTTATTATTGGGACACAATAATAAGGCGAAACGCTCGCAACCTACTGACGTTGCGGGCGTTTCGAAATCAACTTGTGACTCAAGTTAATCTCGAAACGCTTTAAAGTCTGGTAAAAGTCCGTATCAGACGATCAGGCATCTTCGAGGGTGCGCTCGGCCTCGGTCAATGCCTTGCGGAACCTGGGGGCGCCGCGCCGTTCGGTCACATGACGTGACAGGGCGGCCACCAGACGGGGGCGGTCTGTCTGTTGCAGCCGGTCCAGCAGCCGGCGCAGATAGGGCAGGTGGGTGCGGCGGTTGCGCAGGATGTTTCGCGCCACATGCGGGGAGAGCTGACCCTCGGTGGCGGCTTCGATCATCTGCGGCAGGGCAGCCATCGACCACAGCTCTTCCACCAGCGTGTCGCCCATGTGGCGGCAGGTCAGGTGGTGAATGTGGTCGGCCTGAAACAGGCTGGCATGCATTGCATCCTCGGCAATGGCCGGATCATGTAAAAGATAGACGGCCTCGGCGCCTTCGACCATGTCGGGGGCATAGCCGTAACGGGTGGTGAAATCGGTGCGGCGCATCTTGGGAAACCGTCGGTCCCAGGCGACCCGGGTCATGTCGAGTGTCGCCTGCGGGGAAATGGCGATCACCGTCGCCCCCGGCGCGGCCACGCTATAGGCGCAGGCGGCGTAGCCACTGGGGCCAGCCCCGTAAAATACGACCTGATCGAAATCTTCGAAAAACCCGTCATCCACAAGCCGGTCGAAATAGCCATAAAGGTCCGGGTCGCGAAACCAGCTTTCCTCATGGGCAAGGATGCAGAGATTGGACCACCCGTTTTCTTCGGCAAGTTCCCAGCCCAGCGGGCGGGCCTCCTTGCTCTGGCGCACGGATTTGGCGGTTTCGAATGTGACCACCAGGGTTGGGCCGTCATCGGTAAGGATGGCCGAGTGGCGCTGTCCGACAGGTTCGAAATAGCCGCGCTCTTCGCCCATTTCGTCAATCATACTCAGCCACTTGTCAAAATCCGCCCCGGCGAGATCACACTCGCGCTGGTCGCGCTCATCTGCCTGGGTCGGGGTGTCGTCCATCATACTGATACCTTTGGCTCGGCCATCCTTAAAGCGTTACGGGATAAACTTAAGATACATGTTTATCCCGAAACGCCCACAACATCGGTCACTCTTGCGGCGTTTCGGTTTTGCCCTTTGTCAGGTGAAAACCGAAACGCTTAATAGGTGAGCTAAAAGGTAATGCGGGCGGGATTGGGTATGCAATGGGGCAAAAAGGTGAAATGCCGGGTGCGATTTCGTGACTGTCCCGGTCTGGTGTTCAATCCCATCCGCCGCGGGCATTTTGTGCATGCTGAAACAGCTCTCGCGCCAGTTTCAGCGGCAGCGGGCGCGGCGGGGGGGACATCATCAACCGTCCCATCAGGGCGCGATTGGGTTCCTCTGCCATCAGGGCCTGAAAGCGGGTTTTGCGCCAGTCAACCGCCTGGGCATGCAGCGTTGCGAGGGTGGGGTCGCTGCGATAGCGCCCAAGATGCGGGTCGCGCAGCCCGTCGCAGGCCCGGATCGAATGGTCCTCGACATCGCTCCAGTTGCGTTCGGTCCAGTAATCCAGCCCCAGCAGGTCACCGTCATGCACCGCGCGCCCCCGGGCCCGTTTCAGCACATAGCTTTCCATCGCCCCAAGCGCATAGTGATTGATCTGCGCAAGCCCGTAATTGGCCTGTCCAAACGGGGAGAAGATCTGACCTTTCTGGAACCTCCGGTCCATCTCGCGGCCCTGGCCGTCGAACCAGCGGGTGTGCTCTACCTTGCCATCAACCGGGTCGCGCGGGCGATGCACCCCCAGTTTGCGATAGGCCCCGGTGTTGCGATAGAGTGTTTTGAACATGAAGGCGCGCCAGGGCCAATACATCACTTCAGGCGCGGCGCGGGTGAATTGTTCGCTCACCGGCCGGTCCTGATAGCGCAGCACCCCTGCATTGCCGAAAAGCCGCCATGTGAGCGGGATGGCGTCGGCCTCGGGCAGGGCGGCCCAGAGCGATGACAGGCTGTGATCCCCCACATGGATGTTCACAAACTCATCAATATCCAGCGTCATCAGCCAATCGGATTGCTGCACCAGCGGGTGTTTGTCCGCCAGCTTGTAGCCGGTCCACTGGATGCCGCCATTCCCATAAGGTCCGTCATTGCGGATATGGATCAGTTCGCCCATATCCTGCAGCCGGTCCAGCATCGTATCCGTGCCATCATCGCAATCATTGGACAGCACCAGAAAATCGGTAAAGCCAATGCCCCGGTGATGGGCCAGCCATTCCAGCAAAAACGCGCCTTCATTGCGCACGCACAGGATGGCGGTGGCGCGCATCTACCAGTCCTTCTTGAAGGTCACGACCTTGGCGTTTGAGTGGCGCGGGAAATAGGTCAGCCCGGCCTTGTGCATGGTGTCAAACACGGCCTGCACCCCGGTTTGCCCAATCCATTGCGGATGCAGCTCAATCACGGCGGCCCTGAGGCTGCTGAGATCCGCGCCGGGCAGAAGCTCTGCCTCGGCCCCTTCGATGTCGCAGACCAGCACGGTTGGTTTGAGCTCTTTCAGGACCGTGTTGAAATTGCGCACTTCCACGTCGACCACATCGGTCACTTCCGCCTTTTCCCCTTTGGGGTTTTCCTCAAGCGAACTGGCAAGGAAGTTGGAGCGCACATAGAATTTGGTTGCCCCTTTGCGCTTGCCCAAAATGGCATTGTGGACATGCGCGGTTTCGACGCCGTTCTCGCGATACACCTCTTCGATATAAGGGATCATATGCGGGTTGGCCTCATAGGCATGCACCTCTTTCACCTTCATTTTACGGGCCATGAAGGTGGACATGAACCCCATGCCGGCGCCCAGCTCCAGCACCACGTCATCGCGGGTGACCGTGGCCTTGACGGCGTCCGCCTCGCGCTCTTCATAGGCGTTGGACCGCAGGGCGCGGCGGCGGGCCGGTGTCAGGTAACGGGGATCATTGGGAAAGCGCATGCCGCGGGATTTCACATAGCGCGGCCCGTCATCGGGATATTGGATGACCGGCTTGGGGTCAGATATCTGCGGGTTGTGTTCTGTCATTTTTTCACTGCTCATTTTTATCACTCCCTTCTGCTTTGCGTCTAAGGGTCCTAGCTTTCCATATCCAGGGCCAGCGCATAGGCCACACGTTCCAACTCAGTCAGCTTGGTGTCCAGGGCCTGATCGTAAAGGTCGGAAAACTCGGGGTTCTGCCGAAGCTCTGCCGCCTTGGCCCGGTGCCAGTCGACGCCGGATTGATGCAATGCTGCCAGCTTTTTATCGGTCATCAGCCGGCCAAGCTCGGCCACCGTGCGCGGGATGTTGCGCTTGATGGTCACATCCGTGTTGCCGCCCCAGTCCATCCGCACCCAATAATTGATGCCGATGGAGCGGTCCACATGCAGCGCACGCCCCCGCTGGCGCTTGATCAGATAGCTTTCCGCCGAACGCAGCGCGTAGTGATTGAGTTGCAGGAGGTCATACCCAACGGTCTTGAGGTCCGAGCGCCAGCCCTTGTCCTTATACCCGTCGGTCATCACCTGACCGGATCCGTTGACCCAGACCACCTGATCGCGGTGGCTGTCACGCAGCTTGTTCGGGCGGTGGCAGGAAAGCTTTTCATAGGCGCCGACATTCTTGGTCATGGTCTTGAACCCCCAGACCGTATGCGGCTTGGGCGCATATTTCGGCGCGGCGGTGTCGAACTGGTCAATCACCAGATCGTCTGCAAATTCGGTCACGCCATTATGGCCGAACAGGCGCCAGGTCATTGCCACATTGGTGGCATTCGGCACGCGGTCAAGGAAGTCCTGCATCGTGCCATTGCCACAGCGCACATTGATGAACTCATCCACGTCAATATGAATGACCCATTCCGCGTTCAGGATCACGTTTTCCTTCAGCGACTGGTTCAGCGCGTATTGCTGGGGGGAATTGCCCTTCCAGTTGTCATTGTTGCGATGCTGCAAAATGCCCAGATCCTGCAACCGGTCGAGGATCTCTGACGTGCCGTCGGAACAGTCATTGGTATAGATCAGGAAATTGTCGATCCCCATGGCGCGGTGATAGGCGACCCATTCAAGGATATAGGGGGCCTCGTTCTTCATGCAGCCCACAATCACCCGCCCGGAATTGCCGCCTTTTTTCAGGGCATCCGGCAAGGCGCGCGGGGAAATTTCGTCATACTCCGCTGCCAGCTCTGTCTCATTGACCCGGCCGATATTGTTATGCGGTGCAAACCGTCCGCCGCGCAGGTGGAGGAAGTTTTCCTTGGCCCGCGCGCTCATCAGCTTCTCGGCCACCGGGCTGAGCGTGTCGGAGGAGGTCTCCCGTGCGGGCATAGGGGTCCCGTTGATCTGCCTGGTGATCTGGGTATCTGCCGCCACAACCGGGGCCGGGGCCTTGCCCGCCTTGCGCTGTTCACGGGTGGCCTGATCAATGCGCGGCAGCAGGGCGGCCACATATTGCGTGGCGCGAAATCCCATGGTCGGGTCGGCCTCCTGCCAGCCGCCGGGCACGGCCCGATCGCGTTTCAGGGTCTCAGGCAACAGGGCTTTATGGTTTTTTAAAAGCTCTTTGTTGCTTTTTTCAAACTCACGGGAAAACTCCACCAGTTCCCCCGGAGCGATAGGCGCGCCGGGCACCAGAACCTGCCCCAGAAGCCTGCGCCAGAGCACCGGGGGGATCAGGCGCCCCTTGGCAAGAAGGGCCACAAGCACCTCGTTCATCATGCGTGCGCGGGTCAGGCTGGCGGCGGGGGGGCGGGGATAGTCCGACCCTTCCGGGGCCTTGCCGATATTGGCGCGGATCCCGGCCATGCTGCGGATCTCTTCCGTCAGGGCGGCAGAGGCAAACAGATCGGCATCATAAGGGCGCAGCGTGACCGCACCCGTGCCAAACACCTTTTCCCACCGCTCAACCAGCGACAGGTAATCCAGCCAATGGGGGGGGGATTGCAATTCGTCGAATTGCTGATGTTCCGGCGCAGGCACCCCCCAGCTTGCCAGGGCGGCCTCGGCCCAGCTTTCCTCACCTTTTTTGGCCACGCTCTGTGCCAGCGTGATTTCGCGTGACAGGGGGGCGGTGCGCCCGCTCAGGATCGCGGCGGCATAATGACGTGTCATCACCCGGCCCTGTTCATCCACATGGGCAATGACCTGAATATCATCCGACAGCGGTTGCAGCAGGGATTTCAGCCGGGCAATCTCGCTGTCATAGGGCAGGGTGCAGAGCTGGCTTGCGGACAGGATCAGTGTCTCGGGCCGGTGCTTTTCAACTTCCTTGAGCAGATCTTCTCCGACCTGCCGGCGCAGCATGTCCTGCTTGTCGGCAGGGGCATAGCCACGATTGTGGCGCAGGATGTCCACCCGGTCAGGGTCGGTGACCGCCATGTAAAGCCGTGTGTGGTTCTTGCGGCCGGGACTGCGGGCGTAAAGCACACCCTTGTCGGTCAGCTGATCACGCTTGGCGTCCAGCACCTCCTGCAGACGCTCCGCGCCGCATTGTTCCAGACCGATATGGAGCACAATCCGCATCAGCTGTTTTCCTTACTCTTACGCATGTCACTACTCTCAGAGGCGGACGGCCCGTCCTGTGCTGCTTCGGCGGGGCGGTTCTCATTGGCATTTGCCACCCCCCACCAGGGCAGGTCGAGCCCGAGGAAATCCGACAGCCGGTCGCGGGCGGTGTCGTCCTCGATATCATATTCCAGAAAATCACCCGCCCCGGCGAAAACCTGTCGGCAAAAGGCGAAATGCCCCTCGATCCAGCGGATCCGCTCCGCATCCGTCTTGCCATAGCCTTCCGGCAGGCCGGGAATGGCGTTGGAGGGAAGGCGGGTGCGGCCCAGATTGGACCACCGTCCCATACTGTCGGACAGTTTGACCGGGTCACGATGGGTCAAAACAAACTTGGCCCCCGGATGGTGGGCACGAATGGCCGCCAGCAGCCCCCAGTCGCATTGCGGCCAGAGGTTCAGCCCTTCGCGCACCACGTCGATTTCGGTGAATGCATCAAACTCGGCCATTTTCGACAGAGGATCCCCGTCCTGGAAATAGCCATCATACATCAGCTTGCCGACAAAGGTGCGGGCCAGGCGATCCTCCTTGCTCTGCCCGCGCCGGATGCGCCAGTCCGCAACATTCATCCCGGCCTGTTTCAGCGCCTGACCCAATGTGGTGGTTCCGGATTTCGGCAGGCCCAGATTGATGACTTTCAGCCCTATTGGAAACGGCGGTGTGCTCATGGCTTGATCAGCTCCTTCAGGGCGAGTTCCGCCGGGCTTTGTTTCGGGCAGGCTTTCAGCTGGTCGCGCAGGGCGCGGTAATCCGCATCTGCCATCAGCCGCGCAAGCGTGGCGCGATGGGCCGCCACGGCCTCCTCATGCAGGGCGCGGATCTCAGCATCGTCCAAAAGATGCGCCATCTCTTTCTCAAGTCGTGGCAGATAACGCTGGATCGACAGGTCCTCATAAGCGTCATCATTGCGTTCGCGCCAGTAGGTGTCGTCGAAATTGCGGTTTTCCCGGTTCACGTCACCGCGGTCATTCTTGACCAGATAGCTGTCAAGCGAGCGCAGCGCGTAGTGGTTGAGTGTGGCCAGGCTGCGGGCACCATCGGCCGGAAATTTGCGGATCCGGCGTTTGTTGGCGGCGGTGCGGAATTTCCATGGCACATCGCGTCCCCCCCCATCTTTCCAGACAGGGCGGCGATCCTTGGGCAGTCCTTCTTTCATGAAGGGGCGGTGCGCGCCGTAATATTTCACGGGAAAATCATGGCGGATCAGGGTCTTGACCTCTTGCGCAGTCTGGTCGCACCAGATGTCCGGGTTATGGGACCGGGTGAATTGCGCAATGACCGGACGGTCTTCGAACGCGTCGATGTCGCCATTGGCAAAGAACTGAAACGTGACCGAAATCGCATGCGGGTTGTCGCAGGCCTCGATCAGTTCGGGGATCGTGCCCTGACCGACATGAATGTTCAGAAACTCATCCACATCGGCAATCCAGACCCAGTCCGAGGACAGCACGAGGTCATGGGATTTCGCCGCCTTCAGCGCCTCCATCTGGTAATTGCGCCCTTCGGCCGGGTTGGGCAGATGGGTGACGATACCCCGCGCCGCCAGCGCATCAAGAAGCCGGTCAGTCGCATCGGTGCAGTCATTTGAATAAAAGAGGAAATCCGTGACGCCCAGCACACGGTTGAAGGCGATCCATTCGATCAGGAACGGGCCCTCGTTCTTCACACAGGTCACGGCTGTTATGCGCATGGGATGCCCTCGGCCGGGAAAAGAGAATACTTGGTCATTACACTGCCTGTTGACGGCCTGTTGTGGCAACTTTTGGGCCGTTTTCCGGGGATTTCATGCTTATCGCGCAAAATCCTTAATATTGTTTCCGTATTTCTGTCAGAGCCGCGAAAATTCGTCAACTTATGCAAATAGATAAACAGTTCCTGTGCTCCTCCTGCCGCCGCCCGCCCTGAGCTGTGCGGGCAGGCGGGATGGGGAGAGTTTGCCCGGAAGGGTGCATTGACGCACGGGTAAAATCAAAATAATAAAAACATATGAATATATGAAAGTGAGGATGCCATGCGCATGAACTGGAAACTCGGAGGGGTGGCGCTGGGCCTTGTGTTCTTCCTCGCCGTCGCTCTGGTCAAACCCATTGGCGTATCGACGCAATTCGTGATCCTGAACGGCATTGTCGGTGACGCGGTGAACAGTGAGTTGGTGACGCAAACCGAAGATGGATACAGCTCGACCAACGCTTATCTTGCGAAATCCGGTGGGAAATATGCCAAATCCGTGGCGAACCCGCTGAATTACAGCTTTGTTTTCGTGGTCGCGATGATGGCCGGGGCGGCCCTGTCGATGCTTCTGCGGGGCGGCAATGGCAAGGATGAGAACACGCTGCCTGCGATCCATTATGACAATTTTGGCGATACGCCGGTGAAGCGGTATGCCATCGCCCTGGTGGGCGGGTTTGTCGTGCTTTACGGGGCGCGGCTGGCAGGCGGCTGCACCTCGGGCCACATGATGTCCGGCATGATGCAGACGGCGCTGTCGGGCTATATCTTTGCTGCCGGGGCCTTTGCCGCCGCGGTGCCCGTGGCCATGCTGATGTATAAGAAAGGATAAGCCATGCAGATCATACTTGCTCTTGTGATCGGTGCGTTGTTTGGCTTTGTGCTGGACCGCATCGGGGCCACCAACCCGACCGTGCTGATCCGTATGCTGAGCCTGCGCGCGCTGGGCTTGATGAAAGCCATCCTGCTGGCCATCGGCGTCGGGTCGATCCTGATGTTTGGTGGGCAGATGGTGGGGCTGATTGATGTCGGGCACATGTCGGTGAAAACCGCCTATCTGGGCGTGTTTGTCGGTGGGCTGTTGCTTGGTGCGGGCTGGGCAATGTCCGGGTTTTGCCCCGGCACCGGTGTGTGCGCGGCGGCCACGGGCCGGAAAGATGCGCTGTTTTTCATTCTGGGTGGGCTCTTGGGCGCGGCGGCCTACATGATCACCTACCCATCGGTGAAAGCCACCGGGCTGCTTGACGCGATTGCCGGGGGGAAAGTGACCCTGGGCACGGTGCCGGGCGCCAAATATGACGGGCTGACCGCGCTGCCCGGCGACGTTCTTGGCATCGCGCTGGGGCTTTTGTTTATCGTGATCGCCTTTGTGGTGCCCGAGGCACCGCGAGGGCAGGAAGCCTGTGTGCAACCGGCTGAATGATCCTGTCCCGAGGCGTCCCTTCGGACGGGTCAGAAAGGTCGCGGTTCTGCCGCGGCCTTTTTCTTTGCGAGCTTGAAGATGTGACATTTTGCATATATTTTGTCAGCAAGTCTACCTGAAGAGGCCCACATGACCCCCAGCCGATTTGATCGCATCCCTGAAATCGCCCTCGAATGGCACCGCGCGGATCGCGCCGTGGCGATTGCCACCGTTGTCGCCACCTGGGGCAGTGCGCCACGTCCTGTCGGCAGCCAGATGGTGGTGGCGCTGGACGGCGCCATCGAAGGCTCGGTTTCCGGGGGCTGTGTGGAAGCCGCGGTGGTGGTTGCCGCGCAGGAGGCGATCGGGCAGGGCCGTCCCCGGCTGCTCACCTTCGGCGTCTCCAGTGAGGATGCGTTTGCCGCCGGGCTGGCCTGCGGGGGGGAGATCACGGTGATGGTCGAACCGGTTGGTGCGCAGGGGGCGGGGCAGGGGCTATCGCCCGCGATGCTGGAACAGATCGTCACGGCACGGTCCACGCGCCAGCCGCTGGCCTATCGGGTTGGGGTCCGGGACTGGTCCCGCCAGATTGCCGTGGCGGACCCGGAGGATGTGACGGGACTTGAGGGGGCGTGGTTCACGCATCTCCATCATCCGCCCTTGCGGCTGGTGATTGTCGGGGCCGTGCATGTGGCCCAGGCGCTGATCCCGATGGCGCAGGCGGTGGGGTATGACATTGCCCTGATCGACCCGCGCAGCGCCTTTGCCACGGCAGATCGGTTTCCCGGCGTGGCGCTGCACGTGGATTTCCCGGAGGATGTGCTGCCCGCGATTGGGCTTGATGCGCAGACGGCCCTGGTCACGCTGGCCCATGATCCCAAGATTGACGATCCCGCGCTTGACGCAGCCCTCGGGTCCGAGGCGTTTTATATCGGTAGCCTGGGGTCGAAACGCACCCAGGCGCAGCGGTTGGAGCGGCTGGCCGCGCGCGGGGTTTCTGCTGAAAACCTGTCTCGTATCCACGGCCCGGTCGGGCTGGATATCGGCGCGGTGGGACCTGCGGAAATTGCCGTGTCGATCCTGGCAGAGCTGGTGGCCCGCCGTCGATTGTCACGCAGGTGACGGCGGGATGCGGCGCAGCACCACAATGCGTGCCAGCAGGATCAGGGCAAAGCTGATTGCCGCGGCCATGCTTTCCTCCATCCGCCCCAAAAGCAGAAGGTAGATCCCGCCCCCGGCCAGGGAAAGCGTGGCGTAAAGATCCTCTTTCAACAGGCTGGGGGTCATGTTGCACAGCAGGTCGCGGATCATCCCGCCCGCCGTGCCGGTGATGCATCCGATAACAATGGCCAGAAGCGGTGAAATCCCCGCATCCAGCGCCACCTGAACACCGGTCAGCGTAAACAGCGCCAGCCCGATTGCATCCAGATGCATCAGCACCTGAAACCGCCGCCCATTGCCGGCCGACATGCGGGTGGCGATGAAAAAGCTGATCAGGGCAACCGGAACCACCACCGCTAAAAACCGTTCATCCCGCAGCCAGAAGACCGGGGTCAATCCAAGAAACAGGTCGCGCAGGGTGCCGCCCCCCATCGCCGTGGCAATGGCCAGAACAATGGCCCCGAACGGGTCCATATGGGCGCGATGGGCCTGAATTGCGGCAGAGGCGGCCATCACGGCCGTGGCCAGAAGGGATAGGGGAACAAAGAGAAAAGACAGGGTTTCCATGGTGTCAGCTAATGCGTTTTGCGGCGGCAGGACAAGGTGCAAAGAAAAACGCCGCGCGAAAGGCGCGGCGTTTTGTGCGGCTCGGAAGGGGGGACCCCATCGGCCCGGGCTTACATGCCCAGAGCGGCTTTCACCTGATCAAGCGTGGCGCTCAGCAGTTCCGGGTTGTTGGCGGCCTGCTGAACGGCGGTTTTCAGCGCCAGTTTCTGCACGTCGTTCAGCGAGGACCCGTCGATCATCTCAGCCACTTTGCCAGCGTCAAAGCCTTGCGGGGTCAGTACGGCGTTGGGGGCGCTTTCTGCGGCGGCTTCGGTTGCTGCTTCAGTTGCAGCCTCAGTTGCTGCTTCGGTTGCGCCGCTTGCGGCATTTGCGGTCTCCGCAGCGGTTTCGGTGGCAGCGCCGGTGACGTTTTCGATGGCGCCTTCAACCGCACCGGTCACGGCGTCGGTTGCGGCCTCGGTAGCTGCGCCAAGCGCGCCGGTCACGGCTTCGCTTTCCCCGACAACCTCGGTCACTGCGTCGCCCACAGCTTCCATGGCGCCTTCGACGGCATTGCTTGCGGCTTCGGTTGCGGCCTCGGTGACTGCGGCGGCAGCAGATGCGGCCTCGGCGGCAGCTTCTTCGGCGGCTTTGGCAGCAGCAGCGGCAGCTTCTTCAGCAGCCTTGGCGGCTTCTGCGGCGGCGGCCTCTTCCTGTGCTTTGGCTTCGGCGGCTGCCTTCTCGGCAGCTTCTGCCTGTGCGGCGGCTTCTGCCTGTGCGGCGGCTTCTGCCTGCGCGGCGGTTTCGGCCTGTGAGTTCTGATACCACTTATACCCGCCAAAGGCGGCAACGGCGGCGATGACGATGGCGATCAGGGACTTGTTCATTTAAATCTTCCTCGAAATCCTGGATTTGGAACGGTACTTGGCCGGTTTGTCCGGCGACAGGGGTGAAATGGGCCATTTGGGTCTCGCGCTCAAGGGGAGTTTCGCGAATGCGACGTCAAAACGCGAAAACCCGCGCGTTTTCAGCTTGAAAGCGCGGGTTCCCGCCTTTACCTTTCGCAACCAGAGAGATTTGAAACTTCAGAAGGAATGGCACAATAGCCCGCAGACCTCATAATGCGCCCCCGCAGCGCGACACTGGCCCACGGATCAACGAACGTATCCGTGCCCCTGAAATTCGCCTGATCGGAGCCGACGGCGAAAACGTGGGCGTTGTGCCCCCGTCACGAGGCATGGAACTGGCAGAGCAGGCGGGGCTGGACCTCGTCGAGATTTCGCCCAACGCCGTGCCGCCCGTGTGCAAGATCATGGATTTCGGCAAGTTCAAATACGAAACCCAGAAACGCGAGGCCGAGGCGCGCAAGAAGCAAAAGACGATCGAAGTCAAAGAGGTCAAGTTCCGTCCGAACACCGACACTCATGACTATGACGTCAAGATGCGCAACGTGGTGAAATTCCTGGAAAAAGGCGACAAGGTCAAAGTGACCCTGCGCTTCCGCGGTCGTGAAATGGCACACCAGAACCTTGGGCGTGAGCTTTTGGAGCGTGTGGCAGAAGACATCAAGGAAATCGGCAAGGTTGAAAACATGCCGAAGATGGAAGGTCGCCAGATGGTGATGATGATCGGACCGGCACCGAAATAAGCGCCCACCAGATCAGGTTAGATTGAAAACGCCTCGCTTTTGCGGGGCGTTTTTTGTTGGCGGAGCAAGTGGCGTGTGCCCTGGCCGGTGTTCTTTATGCCGGGGGCGTTTCGGCAGGGTCAGCCGGAACGCGGGTCGGTCCAACGGAAAAGGGACAGCGCCCGGCTGTCCCTTTGTTATTCTGCGCCTGTGCGGTTCTCGGCGATTGCAGCGCATTCGCCTGTCACCTGTTGTGCGAAAGCTGTGCTTTCGAACTTGGCGGCTCTCGGGGATTGTGCCAATCCTCTGCGCCTTATCGGTGAATTCTTCGAATTCCCCTTAATCAAGGAACGCTTTTTCCACCACGTATTCTGCGGGTTTGGAATTGGCCCCCTCGGTCAGCCCGTATTCCTCCAGCATCTCTTTCAGTTCGAGGTTGAAGGCCAGGTTGCCACAGATCATCGCACGATCGTTTTTCGGGCAGATCGGCTCCACACCCAGATCCTTGAACGCCTCGCCCGAGCGCATCAGGTCGGTGATGCGGCCCATCTTGGGGCTCTCTTCACGGGTGGTGGTCGGGTAGTATTTGATCTTCTTCCAGAAGCCTTCGCCGATCACCTCGTTCAGAAGCTCATCGTCTTTCAGCGCCTCGATCAGGTCGCGGCCATAGGTCAGCTCCCCCACTTCGCGGCAGGTATGGGTGATGATGACCTCGTCATAATCCTCATAGGTCTGCGGTTCGCGCAGAAGCGATGCGAAGGGCGCAAAGCCGGTGCCGGTGGCAAAGAACCAGATCCGTTTGCCGGGAATGAGCGCATCATGCACCAGCGTGCCCACCGGTTTCGGGCGCAGGATCACCTCGTCGCCGGGCTGGATGTGCTGCAGTTTGGAGGTCAGCGGACCGTCCAGCACCTTGATCGAGTAGAACTCCATCTCCTCGTCCCAGCTGGGGGAGGCAATCGAATAGGCGCGCAGAAGCGGCTTTTGCTTGCCGGTCTTGGGGTCCGGGTCGCCCATCAGCCCGATCATCACAAACTCGCCCGAGCGGAAGCGCAGGCTTGCAGGGCGCGTGCAGCGGAAGCTGAACAGGCGGTCGGTGTAATGTTTCACCTCGGTCACGGTCTGCGCATCTGGCAGGGTGGGCACGGGTCTTGCTTTGGTTTCGGCATCCATAACGGCGGTCACTTCATTCATGAGCTTTACCGGGGCAAAACACCCCGGCCTTTCATGTTGCTATATATGTTCTGTGCGAGGAGGGGTCTAGGCCGAAGCCGCCCCCATCAGCCGCGACCTATAGTCATAGGCGCGCCAGTCCGCGCGATAGACCCATTCCTGTTCCGGCTGGCGGGCGGCCAGCTCGTCCGAGATTTCCACCTCGTCGAAACCGGAGCGGCGGGCCATGGCATATTGGTCGCTGATCACGTGACCTGCCGCGCGCAGGCGCCCCTGGAACCCCAGGTTGCGCAGCTGGCGGGCAAGGGTGAAGCCGCGCCCATCGGCAAAGGACGGAAAGTCGATGCGGATTGCTTCGACCCCAAGCATCAGGTGGCCAAGTTCCGCCGGATCGGTGTCCGATGCCAGGTCCAGCCCGCGCGCGTCATTGGCGGCGCGCTCCCCGGCCGGGGCAAAGCCGTAGTCCCAGGTTTCCGGGGTAAAGCCCTCATCACGTACAATCACAGTCATTGTTCAGCTCCAATCCGAACCATCTTGCCATCCACGAAATGGATGCCGCATTCTGTTTTCTCCGCACCGCGCCAGCGGCCCGCCCGCGGGTCCTCACCCGGTTTCACCTCGGATGTGCACGGCGCACAGCCGATCGAGGGGAAGCCGCGGCTGACCAGCGGATGGCGGGGCAGGCGGTTGTTGATCATGTATTCCTGCACGTCTTCCGGCGCCCAATGGGCCAGGGGGTTGACCTTGACCCGACCGTTTTCGATCTCGAAAAACTGCAGATCGACCCGTTTGCCACCCTGAAAGCGCTTGCGCCCGGTGATCCAGCCGTCAAAGGGTGCGATGGCATTGGCCAGCGGCTCCACCTTGCGCAGGTTGCAGCAGGCGTCGGTATCGGCCAGATGCAGGATGTTGTCCGGGTCACGGCTGAACACCTGATCGGCATCCGGGTGAATGACGCGCACATCGGTCAGGCCCAGCTTTTCGCTGACCTCAACCTGATAGTCGAGCGTCTCCTGAAACAGCATCTGCGTGTCCAGAAAAATCACCGGGGTGGTGCGGTCAGCCAGTGCCACCATGTGCAAAAGCACAACGCTTTCCGCGCCGAAGCTCGAGACCATGGCCAAGGGGCCGATTTCCGGGGCAGCCAGTGCATCGCGCACCACCTGCGTGGCGGAATGGTGCTTGTAGCGCGCGTTCAGATCGGCCACGCGCTCTTCAAGAGGGGCGAGGGGGGCTTCAAGCGGCATGGCTTTTCCCTTCCGGATAGAGCGCGGCCTTGAACGGGGCCTCTCCCAGACGGCGGAAGGCCTCGAGGAAGGTTTCCTCGTCACTTTCGCGCAGGTCCAGATAGGCCAGCAGGATCCGTTCGATCGCCGGAACAATCTCATCATAAGAGAAGCCCGGCCCGGCACGCTTGCCGATCACCGTGTCGGCCCCGCCGTCACCGCCAAGGGTGATCTGGTAGTTTTCAACACCGGCGCGATCCAGCCCCAGAATGCCGATATGGCCCAAATGGTGGTGCCCGCAGGCATTGATGCAGCCCGAGATCTTGATCTTGAGTTCGCCAATCTCGTGTTCCAGCTTCAATTCGTCAAACCGTTCGGCAATGTTCTGTGCCACCGGGATGGCGCGGGCCGTGGCCAGCGCACAGTAATCCATGCCAGGGCAGGCGATAATGTCCGAAATCAGCCCGGCATTGGCCGTCGCCAGACCATGGGCGCGCAGCGTGGCATAAAGCGCCGGCAGGTCCGACTTGTGCACATGCGGCAGGATCACGTTCTGCTCATGGCTGATGCGGATATCATCGTGGCTGAATTGCTCACCCAGATCGGCGATCACGCGCATCTGCTCGGCGGTGGCGTCACCGGGGGTGGCCCCATGCGCCTTGAGCGAGATGGTCACGATCGCATGTTCCGGGTGGCGATGCGCGGAAAGGTTGGTGTCGGCAAAGCTGCGAAAGCCGGGATCGGTTGCATAGGCAGCGTCAAAGGCGCCAGTGTCGCCGGATGTCAGCTCAGGCTGCGGAAAGCTGGCCTGAATGCGTGCGAAATGCTCCTGATCCACACCGGTGAATTGCGGGCGGATCTGGGCGAATTTCTCATCCACAAGGGCGCGGATCTTCTCGATCCCGTTTTCCATCGTGGTGATCTTGATGCGCGCCTTGTATTTGTTGTCGCGACGGCCCAGCACGTTGTAGACGCTGACGATGGCCTCGAGATAGGGCAGCAGGTCCGCCTGCGGCAGGAACTCATTCAGCACCTGACCAATGATCGGGGTGCGGCCCAGACCGCCGCCGACGATGATCTGATAGCCGATTTCGCCATCGCGTTCGACAATCCGGATACCAATGTCATGCGCCTTGGTCACGGCGCGATCCGCCGTTGACCCGGTCACGGCCAGCTTGAACTTGCGTGGCAGGAACTGGAATTCCGGGTGGTCGGTGGACCATTGGCGGATGAGTTCGGCCGTGGGACGCGGATCTGCGATCTCATCCGCCGCTGCGCCCGCGAAATGATCCGCGGTCACGTTACGAATGGTGTTGCCCGAGGTCTGGATCGCGTGCATGCGCACGTCTGCCAGAGCGTCCAGCATGTCGGGAATATCTGTCAGCTGCGGCCAGTTATACTGGATGTTCTGACGGGTGGTGAAATGGCCATACCCCTTGTCGAACCTCTCTGCCAAATAGGCGAGCTGGCGCATCTGGGCAGAGACCAGCGTGCCATAGGGAATGGCCACCCGCAGCATATAGGCGTGCAGCTGCAGATAAACGCCATTCATCAGGCGCAGGGGGCGGAACTCGTCTTCGGTCAGCGCGCCCGAAATACGGCGTTCCACCTGTTTGCGGAACTGCGCGGTGCGGTTGCGGACAAAGGCGTTGTCGAAATCAGCGTAATCATACATGGGCGTGCACCTCTTCTGCGCGTTCCTGTTTGCCATGAAGCCGGTTCGACGGGCCACGCGCCCGGAACGCTTCGCGGAAATGGGTGGGTTCAGGGCCCTTCTCGCCCCGTTTGGCATCGGCCAGATAGGCCCCAACGGTGATATGCGGCTGGGCCACGGCCTCCGCCAGACGGGCATTTGCCCCGTCTTCTTCGTCCAGCAAAACGGCCATACACATGTCACGCACCCAGCTGCCATCTTCGGCGAGATAGATCACATCGCCGGTCACAAGATCATTTGCGGTCACAATTTTGGGTGTAAACGGGCGCGGCATGGCCAGTCCTTTCCTGTTGCATTCTCGGGTTATATAGGACATTTTCCCAATAAATGGCACTCACCTGCGGCAGATAAGGAAAATTGTTCCCCTTTAGGCGCCGCATGGAACGCCGGACCTGAAAAAGAGGAAAAACCGGAATGTCCGTTCGGCTCGATGAAATCGACAAGAAAATCCTGCGCGAGCTGCAAAGCGATGCAGGTCAGTCCCTCGACGTGATTGCTCGCAAAGTGGGGTCGTCAAAGACACCCGTTTGGAATCGGATCCGCAAGATGCGCGAAGCTGGCATGATCGGCCAGAACACCGTGATCCTGGACGCGGAGAGCCTCGGGTTCGAGGCCTGTTTTTTTGTGCTGATCCGCACGGCAGAGCATGAAGCGGACTGGCAGAACAAATTCCTGAAAGCCCTCAGGGAACGCCCCGAGGTGATGGAAGCGCACCGGCTTGCCGGTGAGATCGACTATATTCTCAAAGTGCGCGTGAAAAATGCCCGCGCCTATGACGAATTTTATCAGGCGCTGATTTCCGAGGTGAAGATTTTCAATGTGACCGCGCTCTTGTCGATGGAAGAGATCAAGTTCTCCACTGAATTGCCGGTCTGAAGCCTGGAAGGGGCGCTGCCCCTCGGCCCCTCTTTGCAAGAGGGCCCTCACCCCGAGGTATTTTTGGCAAGAAAAAGGCGCAATGAATTGTTAACCTTCAGCTGACAAAGTGGGCGCGCGGTACAGGCGGAGGCGCCGATGACCGCGCAAGGAAAAAGCAGCAGCTTTGAAAGAGAGGGCGCCCCCCTCTCTTTTTTCTTGCTGCAAATACCTTCGCCGAAGGCAAGAAAACTGCCGAGCGACGCGAGGCCATGCCGGTCAGGCAGATGGGTAGGTGGACGCCGGTCGGGCCGCGCAAATGACCAGCAAAAAAATGAAACCGGGTGGTCAAGTGGCACCTGCGTTTCTATGCTCCGCTCATGGTCAAGTCTTTGCGATCCATATGGGTTCTTGCCTTTCTTGTGACGGCTTTGCTGTTTTCAGCAGGGGTCTGGCTTGTGTCGTGGCAATCTGCGTTGACGGCATTGGAAGAGCGGGGGCGGATTGACCTGACGCTGGCCTCAGACCGCCTGACCCGCCACCTGCTGCGCTATCGTGAACTGGCGGTTCTGCTGGCCGATCACCCGGAAATGGTGGCGCGGCTGAAGGGGCAGGGGGGGGCCAGGGATGCATCGGACCTGCTGCGTGAGATGGTGGACAAGACCGGTGCCGCGGCGATCACTCTTGTGGATCGTGACGGGCAGGTTCTGGCCACCACTAAACCGGGGGCCTCTGCGCTTGACCCAAAAACAGCCCCCCTGGCGCGTGCTTTGAACGGGGCGCTGGGCCGGGCAAATGGGACGCGTTTGGCGACAAACGGTATGACCCGGCGCATGTTCTCCTTTGCGGCGCCGGTTTTTGCGGGGCCGGGGCCTGCGCGTGGCGCCGTTGTGGCCGAGGTTGATATCTGGCTTTTTGAACAGAACTGGCCGACCAGCGCTGCCGCGGTCTATTTCGTCAATGATCAGGGACAGGTTTTTGTCACCAACCGCTCTGAACTGACGCTGACGAACCGGTTCGGCGATGAGGGGTTTCCGGATCACAGCAAGACCCGCTGGTTTGGTCATGATGTCTGGTCGCTGAGCGGTGGCCCCTACCTACCCGGACATGCGTTGCATCTGGCGGCCGATTTGCCGGTGATTGACATGACCGGAGAGATCCTGCTCGACACCTCTCCGACCATTCGCACCGCAAGCCAGCAGGCGGCGGTGGCGGTGGCGGTCTTTCTCGTCTTCGGTGCGGTGCTTTTGGTGCTGGCGGAACGGCGCCGCGCCCTGTCTGATCGCCTGTCGGTGGAAGCGGCGGTGAATGCGCGGCTTGAGGCGCGGGTTGCTGCGCGCACGCGTGCCTTGCGCGAGGCCAATGACCACCTGCGCCAGGCCCAGGCGGATCTGGTTCAGGCGGGCAAGCTGTCGGCCTTGGGCCAGATGTCAGCCGGGATCAGCCATGAGCTTAACCAGCCGCTGATGGCCATTCGCAGCTTTGCCGACAATGGCACGGAATTCCTTAACCGGGGCGCGCCGGAACAGGCGGGCGCCAATCTGGGGCGGATTTCGGAACTGGCGGGGCGGATGGACCGGATCATCAAGAACCTGCGCGCCTTTGCCCGCAACGAAAGCGAACCTCTGGGGCGGATCGACATTGTGCATGTCCTTGATACCGCTGTGGATCTGACCGGTGCGCGGTTACGCGCAGAAGGGGTGGTGCTGCGCTGGGCCCGCCCGTCGGACCCGGTGTTCGTGCGCGGCGGAGAGGTGCGGCTTGGGCAGGTTTTTGTCAATCTGATCAACAACGCTGCGGATGCCATGATCGGACAGGAGCGCCGGGAAATCACCCTTGAGCTGACCCGCGCGGACCGTATCAGCGTCAGTGTCTGCGACACCGGCCCTGGCATTGCGGACCCGGACAAGATTTTCGAACCCTTTTACACGACCAAGGAAGTGGGCGAGGAAGGGATGGGCCTCGGCCTGTCGATCTCTTATGGTCTGGTGCAAAGTTTCGGCGGCGACATTCGGGGCCGCAACAGCGATCAGGGCGCGGTGTTTACCGTGGAACTCGACCGATGGGAGGAGGGTGCATGACCACGCAGGTGCTGCTTGTAGATGATGATGCCATGGTGCGCGAGGCACTGGGCCAGACGCTGGAACTGGCGGGGTATGACGCGGTGCTGGCGGGCAGCTATATCGAGGCGAAAGACCATGTGGCGCGCGATTTTGCGGGCGTGGTGGTCAGTGACATTCGGATGCCGGGAAAGGATGGGTTCCAGCTTCTGGATTGGGTGCAGGGGGTGGATGGCGACCTGCCGGTGATCTTGCTGACCGGCGAAGGGGACATCCCGATGGCGGTGCGGGGCATGACCGCGGGCGCCTTTGATTTTCTGGAAAAACCCTGTGATACCAATGTGTTCCTTTCGGTGGTGGAGCGCGCCCTGGCGACGCGATCGCTGATCCTTGAAAACCGCGCGCTGAAACATTCGCTGGAAAAGGGCGATGCCGCGTCACGTCTTTTGTTTGGTGAAAGCGTGCTGGCCGAGGAGCTTCGGGCGCGGGTGCGGGCGGTGGCCAAGATGCAGGCCGAAGTGTTGATCTGCGGCGAGCCGGGATCGGGCACTGCCAAGGTGGGCGAGGTGGTGCATCTTCTTTCCGCAGGGGCGATGCGGCCCTTGGTGAAACGCCCGGCGGCGGGGCTGACGCCGGAGGGGCTGGCGGAGGCGTATGAGCGGGCTGAGGGGGGGACATTGTTCCTTGATGAGATTGCCGCCCTGGACCCATCGACGCAGTTTGCGCTTTTGGACCTGTTGGAAAAACAGGGGCAGACCCGTGTGGTGGTGGGCACTTATCGCGATCTGGCCACGGAGGTCGCGGAAGGCCGGTTCAACCCGGATCTTTTCTACAAGCTCGACGTGCTGCGCGTGCGCATCCCGGCCATTCGCGAACGCAAGGACGATATACCGGTGCTGTTTCGCCATTATGTGTCGATCGCCAGCGAACAGGCGGCGCTGACCCCGCCGGAAATCAGCCAGGAGGTGATCTCGCAACTGATGGCGCAGGACTGGCCGGGCAATGCGCGGGCGCTGATGAACACGGCGATGCGCTTTGCCATGGGGCTTGGGCTGGGCGACGTAGAGGATGGCGAAGGCGAACGCCCCGGCCTTGCCCAGCAATTGGCCCAAGTGGAACGGACCCTGCTGATCGAAGCGCTGCGGCGTCACGGCGGCGGCGCCACGGCGGCGGCGAAAGACCTGAAACTCCCGCGTAAAACCTTTTACGATAAGCTCACCCGCCATGGGATCCGGGCGGAGGATTATCGGGGGTGAGGGGCGGCTTTGCGGGGCTTGGCTGATATCTTTTGGCTTAGAAGCGTATTTGACTATTTAGGGGAGTGACCGTCCATCAGGCCGCGCTTTGCCGCAATCTTCATCAGAAATTTGGGGCCGAATATCGTTATCAGACCTGCCATGACCATCGGCATCCACCGGAAAACTGGCGCAAGCTCCTGCCCATTCGCGAATGCAAACCAAGCAAATGTCAGCGCCCACATAGCCGAAAAAAATATGTTCGCCTTTATGAAAGCAGGGTTTTCAGAAAAGTCTCCTACGTCCGCTGCAGAAAGCTCTGCCGTCCATGGTTTGTTGTTAATTACGCTCACGAGGGCCCCAACTGCCAGAAAGGCAAAAACCACTGCAAAGGCGGTGGTTTCCTTCAGTGATGGCGTGACCAGCAGTAAGATAAGAGCGACCGCGACACCCAATACTTGAGCACCCATGAAAACTGGCGGAAGTTTCATCCCGTAACGTCGAACGCACGCGATCACTCCAATTGTGAAACCAATTGCCGCTCCGAGAAGTGGGTAGCCAAATGCGGCCAAGATGGTGAATACCAAGAAGGGCGCAAGAAACAGATGGGCAAGCAGATAGGCTTTCATGGATTGTCCTAGGAGGCGGTACTCTGGCTGTGCGGAACGCTATTCAGACCATTAACCAACGCGGCAATCTATTCAAGAAGTCTTGAGGTTTTAGTGGGTTCATTCAGGGCACTTTGTGGCCACAGGGAATGTGCTGCCAATCACGCATGATGACTTTGTGCATGCCGATGTCGCGCATGATGCTGTGACTCGGTTTGTCTTGTCAGGAGTGATTCGTTCCTTTGGGGCAGGATTGATGTGCGAAAAATCGCACACACCGAAAATGCCCTGTGTGGAAATTCGCCCACTTGGCCAGTCCACGCAAATTCCAATCTGCCAGTAACTCAGGCAATCTCATGAAAAATAACGTAAAAATTCAGCGTTAGCGCAACCTCTGCCTCTCCCCTTGGCAGGTCCGTCCCCCCATGCCCCAATGGCTGCAACATCCGTTTTCAGGATGTAGGAAGCAATTCTGTCTGGGAGGACATCTTATGAAATTCCTTACTCTGGCCGCATCGGCCCTCGCTCTGACCGTTTCCATGGGCACCGCGCAGGCGGCCTGTGATGACGGTGAGATCGTGATCAAGTTCAGCCATGTGACCAATGCCGACAAGCACCCCAAGGGGATCGCCGCGTCGCTCTTGGAGCAGCGCGTGAACGACGAGATGAACGGCAAAGCCTGTATGGAGGTGTTCCCGAACTCGACCCTTTATAACGACAACCAGGTGCTGGAAGCGATGCTGCAGGGTGACGTGCAGATGGCCGCCCCCTCGCTGTCGAAGTTCGAAGCCTTCACCAAGAAATTCCGCATCTTTGACCTGCCCTTCATGTTCAAGAACATGGATGCGGTGGACGCGTTCCAACAGTCGGAAACCGGGCAGGCGATGAAAGAGTCGATGACGCGCCGCGGTCTTCTGGGCCTCGCGTTCTGGCACAATGGTCTGAAACAATTCTCGGCCAACAAACCGCTGGAACTGCCCACGGATGCAGCTGGCCTGAAATTCCGCGTTCAGACCTCGGACGTGCTGGTGGCACAGATGGAAGCCATTGGCGCAAGCCCGCAGCCGATGGCCTTCTCGGAAGTATACGGCGCGCTGCAGACCGGCGTTGTGGATGGTCAGGAAAACACCTGGTCGAACATCTATGGCAAGAAATTCTTTGAGGTGCAGGACGGCGTGACTGAGACCAACCACGGCATTATCGACTATCTGGTCGTGACCAATGTGGACTGGTGGGAGGGTCTGCCGGGGGATGTGCGTGACCAACTGGCACAGATCCTGAAAGAAGTGTCCCAGCAGCGCAATGGAGAAGCCTTTGCCGTGAACGAGGCCGCCAAGCAGTCGATCATCGACGCCGGTGGCGTGGTGCGCCAGCTGACCGACGAACAGCGCGCGGCCTGGGTCGAAGCCATGAAACCGGTTTGGGCACAGTTTGAAGGTGACGTAGGCGCCGAGAACATCGCCGAAGCACAGAAAACCAACGCAATGTACTAAGCCACTCACGCGTAACGAGTTTCTGCGTGACATCCGGGGCCTGTCCAGAAAATGGGCCCCGGGTTTTCCCAAAATCCTGACATAGCCGCCTGCAATCAATTCGACCGGAATGAGGGTTTCTACCGGGTTGTCAGGCCGTGAGCGGGGACGAGAAGGGGGCGAAATGAGCCATTCATCCACACATAAAACAGGTTTCGAAGAGACGGCGATTGCCGTGCTGCTCGGCCTGATGACCATGATCACTTTCATCAACGTGGTGCTGCGTTACCTGTTCAACAGCTCAATCATCTGGGGGCTTGAGGTGGTTCTGATCCTCTTTGCCTGGCTTGTGCTGTTCGGTGTGAGCTACGGGGTCAAGATCACGGCCCATCTGGGCGTGGACGCGCTGACCAATGTATTGCCGGAAGGGGCCCGCAAGACGGTTGCGCTGATCGCAGCTGTGATCTGCATTGCCTATGCCTTCCTGCTGCTCAAGGGGGCGTGGGATTACTGGGCGCCTTATGCCGCACTTGACCGGACCTCGGGGCGCTGGTTCCCGACCGGGTTCGAAAAGACCCGCGACCAGGCCTGGTATATCACCGATCAGGTGCCGATGCCCGATTTCCTGCGCTTTTTGGAAGGCTGGATCAACCAGGGTGAGACCTATGACAAGCTGCCACGGGTGATCCCCTATGCCATCCTGCCGATTGGCATGGCGCTGCTTTTGTTCCGGTTTCTGCAGGCTACCCTGCGGATCTGGTCAGGGCGTCAGGACAGCCTGATCGTGAGCCACGAGGTCGAAGATGAAATCGACCAGCTTCAACATGATGATGACGGCGACGACGTCGCACAAAAACCGGGGACCTGATCCATGGATGTAGTCTTTCTTTTCCTGATGGTGATCGGGTTTCTGATGATCGGCGTGCCCATTGCGGTGGCGCTGGGCATGAGCTCGATCCTCTTCCTGCTGCTCTTCTCCGACACCTCGCTCGCGTCGGTGGCGCAGAGCTTTTATCAAGCGGAAGCGGGGCATTATACGCTTCTTGCCATTCCGTTCTTCATCCTTGCCTCCAGCTTCATGTCCACTGGTGGCGTGGCGCAGCGGATCATCCGCTTCTCGATTGCCTGTGTGGGCCATATGCGCGGCGGTCTGGCAATTGCGGGTGTGTTTGCCTGTATGCTCTTTGCAGCCCTGTCCGGCTCGTCGCCCGCCACCGTGGTGGCAATCGGGACCATTGTGATCGCGGCGATGCGCCAGGTGGGCTACACCAAGGATTTCGCCGCAGGTGTGATCTGTAACGCGGGCACGCTGGGCATCCTCATTCCGCCCTCGATCGTGATGGTGGTTTACGCCTCCGCCGTTGAGGTGTCCGTGGGCCGCATGTTCCTGGCCGGCGTTATTCCGGGCATCATGGCCGGTGTCATGCTGATGATCGCGATCTATGTGATCGCCACGATCAAGAACATGCCGAAAGGTGAGTTCGCGGGCGTCAAGGAAGTGCTTGAGAGCTTTGGCGATGCGGTCTGGGGTCTTTTGCTGATCGTGATCATCATGGTGGGTATCTATGGCATCCCCGGCATCACCGGTGCGCTGTTCACCCCCACCGAAGCGGCGGCTGTTGCCTCCGTGTATGCGTTCCTCGTGGCGACCTTCATCTATCGCGATATGGGGCCACTGGCGGACAAGGGCGAGGGCAAGAAAACGCTGTTCCAACGCCCACAGGCGCTGATCACCGCGTTTTTCCACGAAGACACCCGCAAGACGCTGTTTGACGCGGGCAAGCTGACCATCACCCTGATGTTCATCATCGCCAACGCGCTGATCCTGAAACATGTGCTGACCGACGAGCAGATCCCGCAGCAAATCGCCGGTGCGATGCTGTCGGCTGGTTTCGGCAAGATCATGTTCCTGATCATCGTCAACGTGATCTTGCTGATCGGCGGGCAGTTCATGGAACCCTCGGGCCTGATCGTGATCGTGGCACCGCTGGTGTTCCCGATTGCCATCGAACTGGGTGTGGACCCGATCCACCTGGGCATCATCATGGTGGTGAACATGGAAATCGGCATGATCACCCCGCCAGTTGGTCTGAACCTCTTCGTGACCTCGGGTGTTGCCGGGATGCCGATGATGAAGGTGGTGAAGGCGGCTGCACCCTTCCTCGCTGTGCTCTTCGTCTTCCTGATCATGGTGACGTACATTCCGTTCCTGTCGACCTGGTTGCCGACCACGCTGATGGGGCCAGAGATCATAACGAAGTAGATATGTCCCGGGGAAGGGGCTCTGCCCCTCGCGAGGCAAGCTCGCTCACCCCGGAGTATTTGAGCCAAGAAGAAAGGCGCGGGTTTTCGGACCTGCGCCTTTTCCCTTTCTAGTCGATTTCCCCAGGAGGGGCCGCGCAAAAAAACAGGAGCCGCGATTTGCGGCCCCTGCGGACTGACTACTTACAGACTGAAACTCAGCTGTGGTCTGGGAATGTGAACACAGCGGTACAACTCAACACTTCCCTAGGGATACAGTGTAAAAGTTGCAAAAAGCTTTATTGTTTCATCTTGCAGGTTTTAATGCCCAGAATAGCGTAGGGCGGGCACCAGCCCAGAATGGCGGTGGCCATCGGCACGATGCCGATCCAGGCCCAGATCGGGCCGCCCATGATGGCCCAGACAATCAGGGCCGCGCCGATTGCGATTCGGATAATGCGGTCGATGCCGCCGATATTCTTGGTCATGAGATGTCTCCTGTTCTATCTGGCATCAGGATAGAGGAGGGGGGCGGGCATGGCATGTGACCCTGTCACACAGAGAGGAAAAAACCTGCTCAGAATGCCGGGGCGCGGCAAATCTCTTCCAGCCCCTTTCGGTCCAGAACCGTCACAACCCCGCGTTCATGGGCCACCAGCCCGGATTGTGCCAGCCTGTCAAGCCGGCGCGAGATCACCTCGCGCGCCGTGCCGATGGCGCGTCCGATTTCGGCCTGCGTCATTTTCAGGCAATTGTCAGGCCCCGCCCGGTCAAGGATCAACGTCGCAAGCCGCGCCTCCACCGACATAAAACTGACATTTTCGATCAGTTGCATCATCGCCTGCATTCGTTCCGCGAACGCCCCGAAAACGAGGCGGCGAAATCCTGGAGAGCTGTCGATCAGCGCGAAAAACACATCTTTCGGAATGAGAACAAGGCGGGACGGGCTCTGGGCCATGGCCTCCGCAGTGTATTCCTCCCCGCCCAAAAGGCCGAGGGTGGATTGGATACAGCTCTGGCCGGGGGCCACACGATAGAGCAGAATGTCACGCCCGTTGGGGCCGATCAGGTTCACTTCCACCCGCCCCGAAAGCATGATGACATAGCCCTTCACCGCTTCGCCCGGTGCAAATAAAACGGCCCCTTTGGGCACATCCAAAGGGGCCAGCGTGTTCAAAAGAGCACGGGCCGGGGCGTCCAACCCGGCCATTTCATCGCTGTCCTGCGTCCAGCTCATGCGAACCTCCCACAGTTCGTAATCTCTTTTACCATGTTGCAGCTGCAACGACATGGCGCACTCTGTCACACCTTGTTAAAAACTCCGCCCCCGTAAAAGACAGAGCCCCAAATCGCGCCCTTTTTTCTTGCCCCAAATACCTCGGGGGTTCGAAGGGGGCAGAGCCCCCTCGTCGCCGATATCAGTTGCGCCCGCGCTTTTCAAACCGCGGCAGCATGGCCGAGAAATCCATGCCCTGCCCATCCTCGTCCTCGACAAAGCTGGTGTAAAGCTCGGTGGCGCGCAGCCCCATCGGCGTGTCCGCATCCGCAGCTTCCGCTGCCTGCTGGCTCAGACGTAAATCCTTCAGCATCAATTCTGCCGCAAAGCCCGGCTTGTAATCATTGTCCGCAGGGGATTGCGGCCCGACACCCGGGGCGGGGCAATAGGCGTTCATGGTCCAGCTATAGCCAGAGGAGGTCGACACCACGTCAAACATTTTCTGGCGATCCAGACCCAGCTTGTCGGCCAGGGCAAAGGCTTCGCAGGTGCCAACCATGGTGATGCCGAGGATCATGTTGTTGCAGATTTTCGCAGCCTGACCGGCGCCGGAGGCCCCGCAATGCACCGCTTTCTGCCCCATGATGTCAAACAGCGGCTCTGCCTTGGCAAAAGCATCATCCGAGCCGCCTGCCATGAAGGTGAGCGTGCCGCCCGCAGCCCCACCAACACCGCCTGAAACCGGTGCATCCACCGCGAGCAGCCCCGCCGCCACCGCCTGTTCCGCCACCGCGCGGGCACTTTCCACATCCACGGTTGAGCAATCGACAAAAGCCGCACCTGCGCTCATCGCAGGGATGATCTCATTGGCAACGGCCCGCAGGATCTGGCCATTGGGCAGCATGGTGACCACCACGTCGGCACCGGTCGCGGCCTCTGCGCCCGAGGCCGCCATGGCCACGCCTTCGATGTCGACCGGTGCCATGTCGAACCCGACAACCTCGTGGCCGGCACCCGCCAGGTTGGCCGCCATCGGGCCACCCATATTGCCTAATCCGATAAATCCGATTTTCATGTTTTTCCTCCTCAGAATGTCAGTTCCAACGCGCCCAGATCGGCCTGCATGATGGCAAGATCCTGCTCTGGCAGGGCGTCGATGTCATGTTTCCAGTGCGGGCTGCGGTCCTTGTCGATGATCGCGGCGCGAATGCCCTCGATGAAATCCCCATGTTCCATGGCCCGAGCGGTAAAGCGGTATTCCAGCTGCAACGCGTCGCGCAGATTGCGGTTGCCTCTGAGCTGATGCAGCATCCAGATCGTATAGGCCAGCGCCAGCGGAGAGGCCCCCTCGATGACCTGCAGCGCCGAGCGCTCCAAGTCCCCCTCTGCCCTGCGCAGTCGCGCAAGCAGCAGGGGCAGGGTGGGGGCATCAAACAGCGCGTCAATGTCGGCCCTTGCGGCCATTACAGGGCCTTCGGGGGCAGGCTGGGCTGCTGCGGTCAGGCAGGTCACGTCACCGGTTGTCTCAAGTGTCGCAATCAGGGCAGGCCAGTCCGCCTCGGGAATGAAAAGATCCGCAAAGCCAAGGGCAATTGCGTCCCCCGCTTTCAGGCGTGTCCCGGTCAGGCCTGCATAAAGCCCGGTCCAGCCCGGTGCATTGGCCAGCATCATTGAACCGCCCACATCCGGCACCAGGCCAATCAGGCATTCGGGCATTGAGATCTTGCTTGTCTCGCCCACAATCCGATGCGATCCGTGGCAGCCAAGGCCAACCCCGCCCCCCAGCACCAGACCGTGCAGAAAGCTGATGATCGGTTTGGGATATTCCCGCAGCTTGGCGTTCAGCCGGTATTCGTCACGCCAGAAGGCCTGCCCAAAGGCAAAGTCGCCCCGGATGCCGCTGTCATAAAGTGCGGCAATATCGCCCCCGGCCGAAAAGGCCTTTTCACCGGCCGCATCCATGATGATCACGCCCACCGCGTCGTCGTCGCGCCAGAGCTCCAGCGCGTCCTCGACTTCGCGGCACATGTCATGGGTGACGGCATTCAGCGCCTTGGGGCGGTTAAGGGTGATGCGCCCGGCCTTGCCTATCCGTCGCGTGGTGATATCGGTCATGTGCCCGTCTGTCCTGTTGCCTTGTTGTCCGGGCCTTACGCCCCCGTCAAGCACAGGTTTTACCCCCGATCCCGTTCGATGAGCAACTGGCGTGAGACAATCAACCGCATGATTTCATTGGTCCCTTCAAGAATTTGATGCACCCGCAGGTCGCGCACGATCTTCTCGATCCCATAATCCGCAAGATAGCCATAGCCCCCATGAAGCTGCAAACAGCCATTGGCCACGTCAAAGGCGGCATCCGTCACCATCAGCTTGGCCATGGCACAGAATTTCGACGCATCATGCGCCCCATTGTCGAGCTTCCACGCCGCCTGACGCAGGAAAATGCGCGCCGCCTGCAGCCGGGTCTCATATTCCGCCAACCGAAATTGCAGCGCCTGAAACTGGTCGAGTGTCTTCCCGAAGGCCTTGCGCTCACCCATATACTGAAGCGTCAGATCCAGCGCCTTCTGCGCGCCCCCAAGCGCCCCGGCCGAAATGTTCAGACGGCCCCCGTCCAGCCCCGCCATCGCATAGGCAAAGCCCTTGCCCTCTTCCCCCAGCAGGTTTTCCTCAGGCACAAGGCAATCGTCAAACTGCACCTGAGAGGTCGGCTGCGCCTTCCAGCCCATCTTGCGTTCATTGGCGCCGAAACTCAGACCCGGTGTGCCGTTTTCCACCACCAGGGTCGAAATCCCCTTGGGGCCATCCGCGCCGGTCCGGCACATGGTCACATAGACATCCGAATAATTACCGCCCGAAATGAAGGCCTTGTTGCCATTCATCCGATACCCGCCATCAACCTTCTCGGCACGGGTTTTCAACGCGGCCGCGTCCGACCCCGATCCGGGTTCGGTCAGGCAATAGGAAAAGATCTTCTCCATCGAACACAGGTCCGGCAACCACTTGGCCTTGTCCTCGGGCGTGCCGAATTTATCAATCATGCCACCGCACATATTGTGGATCGACAGAAGCGAACCGACCGATGGGCAGGACATCGCCAGCGCCTCGAACACCAGCGTTGCATCCAGACGCGACAGGCCCGATCCACCATATTCCTCTGACACATACACCCCGCCAAGCCCCAGCTCAGCCAGCCCTTTCCAAATGTCACGCGGAATGGTGCCGTCGATCTCCCACGCCTCGGCATGAGGGGCGATATGCTCCTCGCCAAAGCCCTTGGCCATGTCGAAAATAAGGGTCTGCTCCTCGGAAAGCGCAAAATCCATGCCGGTCTCCTCCGTCCGCGTGATTGGCTTGCGTGAACGCTATCGGCCAATTCTTTCAGGAGTTTTTCAGCCCGCACCCGTCCCCGGAAAAAATCGCGCCTCAGGCAAGGGCCCGCCCGCCGGGATCTCCCTCATTTTCTGGTCACAATATCCCGGGGTTCGAGGACTCCTCGGAATTGATCTGGGGGATCAATTCGCCCGAAGAACGGGCGGCGCCCAGACAAAGTCCGAGGGGCAGAGCCCCTTCCCGCTGCGCGCCGCCGCCGTGTGGCTTATAAATCTGCGTGGTATTCGTCGATCAAATGGCGCACCACGTCCTTCAGCGCCTCGGGGACAGGTTTTTCCGCCTCAACCGAATCCAGAAACACCGCGCGTTGGCGATCGGCGGGCACGCCTTGGGTCAGGATGGCGCGGGCGGCTTCCACCTCGGCGGTGGATCCCAGCGCCGCCGCATCCTCTTCCACCAGGGCAAGCATGTCCTCAAGTAACTGATCAAACGGGATAATTTCACCGCAGCCAAAATCAATCAACCCACCGGACACGCCGTATCGCTGGGCCCGCCAGCGGTTCTCGGCGATGAGGAAATTGTCATAGGTGCGCCAGCGCTGGTTTTGCTGTTTCAGGCGCCACAGCATCCGGGTCAGGGCCTGGATCAGGGCGGCAAGGCTGAGGGTGTTTTCCAACCGGGGCTGCACATCACAGATCCGCGCCTCGATGGTCGGAAAGCGCGAAGAGGGGCGCAGGTCCCACCAGATTTTTGAACTGTCCTCGATCACGCCGATATCCACCAGCGCCTGCACGGACCGCTCATATTCGGACCAGCTGGACAGGTGGGGCGGCAGGCCGGTGCGGGGCAGGTTGTCAAAAACCGTCAGGCGGTAACTCGCCAGCCCGGTATCTTCGCCCTGCCAGAACGGGGACGAGGCTGACAACGCCAGCAGGTGGGGCAGGAAATAGCTCAGCTGGTTCATCAGGTCGATGCGGGTATCGGGGGTGGGAATGCCCACATGCACATGCATGCCGCAGATCAGCATTCGCCGCACCACGCCCGCCAGATCGCGGCGCAGATCGTTGTAACGGTCCTTGTCCACGTGATGCTGGTCTTTCCAGTCGGCAAAGGGATGGCAGGAGGCCGCGATCGGCGCAAGATCATAGCGCGCGGCATGTCTGGAGACCGCGGCGCGCAGATGTTTGAGATCCTCACGCGCCTGCGCCACATTGGCGCAGACCTTGGTGCCGATCTCGATCTGGCATTGCAGGAATTCCGGGCTGACCTGCCCCTCCAGTTCCGCCAGGCAATCCTGCATCATCTGGTCCGGGGCGCGGGCCAGTTCATAACTGTTGCGATCGACCAGAAGGTATTCTTCTTCGATGCCGATGGAAAAAGCCGGTTCCTGACGTGCCATATGCCCCCCTTTTGCGGGGCGAATTGGCCACCCTGCCTGATCATCATGCAGGAATTCGCCCGGTGGGCAAGCGCAACACATGTGTTTTGCCAGTAAGGGATTGCCCGCGGGGCGGAGTTGGTTAACATGTGACGCAATCAGCGCCGCTTGGGCCGCTGATGCGGTAATGGGTTTGCGCAGGTCACGAAGGAGGAGGGGATGCCTCAGTCAGCGCGGTATTATCCGGACCTGAAACTGGTCCATGTCCGGCTTTGGGGGGCGATCAGCATGACCTCTCTGGCGGGGCGGATGGCGGAATGGATGTATGGGTTCCATGTGCCAAAGGGCTATGTCTGCCTGACCGATTCACGTGCCCTGCTTGCGGTGGACAGTTCCGAGACCGGGATGAAAGAGTTGGTCAATCTGCAATCGAAGGTCTACGAAGACCTGCCGTGCCCCGAGAAATCCGCCATCCTTGTCGACAGCCCGGTGGGTTTTGTGCTCTCACGATTGTTTGAGCAGATGGCCGAAGGGGTGCTGGAGGAGCAGGTCAGCCTGTTTCGCGCCGAACAGGACGCGCTGCGGTTCCTGGGCTTTGAAAGCTCGGATCTGGAGGCGCTGCTGAGGGATCAGCAAAATGTGCAGCACATGGATTAAGCCGCACAGGGATGAAAGCGTGTCCAATTGAACTGAACACGCCCTCATGGGTTTCGACATTCAGTCGAAGTAGCGCGATATGAAAATGTGTTAGGCCGACGCCGCCGAGGCGTTGCGCTCAGCACGTTCCAGATGATCGCGCAGGGTCTCAAGCCGTCGCTCCGAACGGAGCAGAAAAGCCAGGGCTTCCTCCTCCTCCCGCATCACCGCCAGGTCCAGCACCAGCTCCCCCTGCGCCAGTTGTTCCAGCATACGACAGGTGCCAAAGGCCAGATCACCGGGGGCCCAGATCGCGATGCGGTTGGGCGGGCGATGGGTTTTCTGTCGCGCTTTGCGTGCGCGCACCAGCGTGGCCATGCCGGTGAAGCTGCAGTCAATATCGGTGGCCCCGGACAGGTCAATCAGCGCATCATACCCTCCGGGCGGGACAGGATGGTCCTGCAGGTCAGGTAGCAGGTGGCCCAGCTGAGACAGCCCGATTTCCCCGGACAGGGACTGACACAGCAATGCGCTGGTGGGAAAATACTCACTCTTCACCATTTCAGTATCCGAAAAAACAATCAGTGGTTGTTGAAAATGCTAAGTTATTGCGCGAGGGAAGTCGATTCAATTCACTGAAATATTCCATAATTTATGAAAATAAAAGGAAAAATCAATTTTTATCGCTTTTCCGATAAACAACCCAAGCGGTAGTTTGCGGGGGTGAGCTGCACAAAAAACGCCCCGAGATTTCTCTCGGGGCGCTCTGGGTCTTAACGGCTCGTCAGTCCGCAGATCGTGCGGATCTGACGTCGTGGATCAGTCCATGGCCTTGAAGTTGAACTCGCCACCTTCCTTGATGCCCGACGGCCAGCGCGAGGTCACGGTTTTGGTGCGGGTGTAGAATTTAAACGCGTCCGGGCCGTGCTGGTTCAGATCGCCAAAGCCCGATTTCTTCCAGCCGCCAAAGGTGTGATAGGCCAGCGGAACCGGGATCGGAACGTTGATGCCGACCATGCCGATATTGATCCGGTTGGCGAAATCACGGGCGGTGTCACCGTCACGGGTGAAGATCGCGGTGCCGTTGCCGTACTCGTGATCCATGGCGTGGCCGATGGCTTCCTCGTAGGTTTCGGCACGCACCATCGACAGGACCGGGCCAAAGATCTCTTGCTTGTAGATATCCATGTCGGTGGTGACGTTGTCGAACAGATGCGGGCCAACAAAGAAGCCCTCTTCATAGCCCTGCAGGCTGAAGTCGCGGTTGTCCACAACCAGATCCGCGCCCTGATCAACACCGGTCTGGATCAGACGCAGGATGTTTTCCTTGGCGGCCGAGGTCACAACCGGGCCGTAATCCACGTCGTCGCCAGCAGTGTAAGGCGCCACTTTCAGCTTTTCGATGCGCGGCACCAGGGCGTCACGCAGTTTGTCTGCGGTCTCAGCCCCGACCGGCACAGCCACCGAGATCGCCATGCAGCGTTCGCCAGCGGCGCCAAAGCCAGCACCCACCAGGGCGTCGGCAGCTTGCTCCATATCCGCGTCGGGCATGATGATCATGTGGTTCTTTGCACCACCGAAACACTGCGCGCGTTTGCCGTTGGCGGTGGCACGCGAATAGATGTAATGCGCAATCGGGGTCGAGCCGACGAAAGCCACGGCCTGAACCGTGTCATTGTCAAGGATCGCGTCGACCGCATCCTTGTCGCCGTTCACAACCTGCAGAACGCCGTCGGGCAGACCTGCTTCTTTGCACAGCGCAGCCAGCATCAGCGGCACCGAGGGGTCGCGCTCGGACGGCTTCAGGATCATCGCGTTGCCCGCAGCCAGCGCCGGACCCATGCCCCAGAGCGGGATCATGGCGGGGAAGTTGAAGGGCGTGATCGAGGCGACAACACCCAGCGGCTGGCGCATGGAATACATGTCGATGCCGGGGCCGGCGCTGTCGGTGAACTCACCTTTCAGCATCTGCGGCGCACCGATGCAGTATTCGATCACTTCCAGACCGCGCTGCACGTCGCCCTTGGCGTCGGGGATGGTCTTGCCGTGTTCAGCCGACAGGGCCTCGGCCAGCTTGTCCATATCGCGGTTGATCAGGCCAACCAGGGCCATCATCACGCGGGCACGTTTCTGCGGGTTGGTGGCGCCCCAGATTTTCTGGGCTTCGGCCGCGCTTGCAACAGCGGCGTCCAGCTCGGCCTTGGTGGCCAGGGCAACCTGTGCCTGCACTTCGCCGGTGGCGGGGTTGTAGACATCTGCGGTGCGGCCGGATGTGCCGTCGACCAGCTGACCGTTGATCCAGTGACCAAGATTTTTCATGGTGGTTCTCCCAAATTTCTGCGCGCAGGTTAGTCTTGCGTTTGTGCGGTTGGAAAGAGGGTATTTCCCAAAAGGGTTTTGCAAAAATGCAAGACTGGTGGTAGCAGGGGCAGAGTAGGGGCTGGGGCGCTTCGGCTTGCGCCTCAGCGCGCTGTCGGTGGCCTCGCTTCGCTCGGAAGGGGCGCTGCCCCTCGCGCTTCCGCGCTCACCCCGGGATATTTCTGACAGGAAAAGAGGGGCATGTTTGGGAGCTTGGTCTACGGAGCGGGTGATGGATTGGGATGATCTGAAAGTGTTTCTGGCGGTGGCGCGGGCGGAAAGCCTGTCGCGGGCAGGTAAGTCGTTGCGGCGCGATGCGGCCACGGTGGGGCGGCGGGTGGCCAAGCTCGAGGGCGACCTGGGGCAGGTTCTGTTCACCAAATCACCGCAGGGCTATGCGCTGACCGAGGCGGGATCGCGTCTGTTGTCCCATGCGGAGCGGGCAGAGCAGGCGGTTCTATCCGGGGTGGATGAGCTGCGTGGACAGTCCGGGCAATTGTCCGGTCAGGTGCGGATTGGCGCCACGGATGGCTGCGCCAGTTATATCCTGCCGCAGGTCTGTGCGCAGATTCAGCGCCAGCACCCGGAGCTGGAATTGCAGGTCGTGGCGCTGCCCCGCGTGATCAACCTGTCAAAACGGGAAGCGGATATGGCGATTACGGTCAGCCCCCCGCAGGCAGGCCGGGTCACCGTGCAGCGGATCACCGATTATCACCTGCATCTGGCGGCAAGTGAGACCTATCTGCGCCACGCCCCCCGGCTGGAGCGGCTGGCGGATCTGCGGGATCATCCGATTGTGGGGTATATTCAGGACATGATCTTTTATCCCGAGCTTGATTTCCTGACCAAGCTGGGGATTGAGCGGGTGCAGCTGGCCTCGAACCTGGTGGCGGTGCAGCTGGGCATGGTGCGTCAGGGGGGTGGGGTTGGCATCACCCATGATTTCATCCTGCCTTTTGCGCCGGAACTGCGGCGGGTGCTGACCGACCAGCTGTCGATCACGCGGTCCTTTTATCTGGTGCGCCACGAAGGGGATGCGCGGGTGGAGCGTTTTGCGCGTGTGGCAGAGGCGTTGGCGCAGGGAATCCGGGCAGAGGTGGCGCGGTTGGAAAACATGGTAGAAACACTCTAAGGTGCCGAATGTTCTTGACATATTGTTGCGTGAGGGGCGACGCTGGAGACATAAATTATAATTCCCCAGGAGGTTCAGATGCTCGTCAGCCAAATTCTCAAAGACAAACCGATCAGCGGTGTTGCCACGATTAAACCGGGCAGTTCGATCACCGAGGCGGTGGCGCTTTTGTCGGAGAAAAAGATTGGCGCGGTGATTGTGTCCGAGGATGGCGTGCGCCCGGCGGGGATCGTGTCGGAACGCGATGTCGTCAGTGCCCTTGGGGCGTCGGGCACGGGGTGCCTGACCGACACTGTTGACAGTATCATGACCGCCAAACTGGTCAGCTGCGCCCCCGGCGACCGGGCCATTCAGGTGTTGCAGACCATGACCGAAGGGCGGTTTCGCCATATGCCGGTGATGGAAGGTGACGAGATGGTCGGGCTGGTGTCGATCGGTGACGTGGTCAAGGCGCGACTGGATGAGCTGTCGAGCCAGGCCGAAGCGCTGACCAATATGATCATGGGCTACTGAGCGCATTTTAGCGCATTGTGCCGTTACGTAGAACTACGTGGCGGCACCAAAAGTCTTGAAAAACCACGCGCAATATTGTTGCGTGCGCCCCAGCTTTAAAGCGTTTCGACGTTCACCTGAGACAGGGAAAAACCGACACGCTGTTAAGTGATAGAAATGTTGTGGGCGCTTCGGAATAAACATGTGTCTCAAGTTTATCCCGAAACGCTTTAGGAGGCACGAATATGCGCGTTGGTCTTTATCCCGGAACTTTCGATCCGATCACGCTCGGACATACCGACATCATCCGCCGTGCCTGTGCGCTGGTGGATCGGCTGGTGATTGGGGTGGCGATCAACACCGGCAAGGGGCCGATGTTCTCGCTCGAGGAGCGGGTGGCCATGGTTGAAGAGGAATGCGCCAAGCTGGCCCAGGAAACCGGGACCGAGATCATTGCCCATCCGTTTGAAAACCTTCTGATCGACTGCGCCCATGATGTCGGCGCGCAGATCATCGTGCGCGGATTGCGGGCGGTGACGGATTTTGAGTATGAATATCAGATGGTTGGTATGAACCGCGCAATGGATTCATCGGTTGAGACCGTGTTTTTGATGGCTGAGGCAAAATATCAGGCAATTGCCTCGAAACTGGTGAAAGAGATCGCCAAGCTGAACGGCGACGTGTCGAAATTCGTGACACCTGAGGTGAAAGAGAAGCTGCTCGCGAAAATCGGGTAAGGCGGCTTTTTGCCCCTTTGCGGGGGGCGTGTGCGGGGGCACATGAATGCGATCCTCCCTTCGTGAAAAACCCGCCTGTTGAGGGTTGGTTCACAAAAAAGGCCCCCTCTGGGGCCTTTTGTCGGTCCTGTTTATGCGCCCCATCCGCTCACAGGTGTTTTCCCATTTCCGCCGCCGTATCCAGCATCCGGTTCGAAAATCCCCATTCATTGTCATACCAGCTCAGAATGCGCACCATATTGCCGTCCATCACCCGGGTCTGATCGGTGGCGAAGGTCGAGCTTTCGGGGGCGTGGTTGAAATCAACCGAGACAAGCGGTTTGTCGGTCACGCCGAGCACCCCGCGAAGCGGCCCATGGGCGGCGGCATGTATCGCGGCATTGATCTCGTCCGCATCCGTGGCGCGCGCCGCCTCAATCGTCAGATCCACGCAGGAGACATTCGGTGTCGGCACCCGGATCGCCACCCCATCCAGCCTGCCGGCCAGCTCTGGCAGGACCAGCCCAACCGCCTTGGCCGCGCCGGTGGTGGTGGGGATCATGCTCATCGCGGCGGCGCGGGCACGGTAGAAATCTTTCTTGTGCAACCGGTCCAGCGTCGGCTGGTCGCCGGTATAGGAATGCACGGTGGTCATGAACCCCTTCACGATCCCGACCGTTTCATGCAGCACCTTGGCCACCGGCGCCAAGCAATTGGTGGTGCAGGACGCGTTGGAGACATGCACATGATCCGAGGTCAGGCTGTTATGGTTCACGCCATAGACCACGGTGTTATGTGCCCCCGAAGACGGGGCCGAAACCAGCACCCGGCTGGAGCCATTGCCAAGATGCACCAGCGCCTTGTCGCCTTTGAAAATCCCGGTGCATTCCAGGACAATATCCACATGCGCCCAGGGCAGGTCATCGGGGTTGCGCATGGCGGTGACGGCAATCTTGCCGCGCCCCACATCCATCCAGTCTTCGCCATAGGTGACAGTGCCGGGAAACCGCCCATGCACGCTGTCAAACTCCAGCAGATGTGCGTTCATCTCAACCGAGCCGAGATCGTTGATCGCCACCACCTCAAGATCGTCACGTCCCTGTTCCGCAAGCGCCCGCAGCACCAGTCTGCCGATGCGCCCAAACCCATTGATGGCCAGTTTCACACTCATGTCGTCGTTCCTTCCGGGGGCGCGCACAAGACGCTGCCGCATGTCATGTTGGCGCTAACATGACTTTTTTGACGGAAAGGTCAAGAGAGGGTCACGCAGAAGTGCAACCCGTTGCCAAAATGTCAGTTTTATCCGGAGGCGCTCAGCGCCAGAAGGCCATCCATTCGGTCAGCTCCAGGAATTTTCGCCCCAGAAACAAGCTGTTGGAAAGGTCCGACAGGGCATAGTCCAGCCCCAGAGCGACCAGGATCACAAAGGCAATGGAAAAGGCGATCTGATTGGTCACAGGCTGCTCCTGTCGTTGAGGCCACGAAAGCGTTTCGACGTTCACCTGAGACAGGGAAAAGTTGAAACTCTGTCAGAGATATCAAAGTTATCGGCGTTTCGGAACAAACATGTGTCGCAAGTTTATCCCGAAACGCTTTATCACCGGGATGCGGCGACAGGGCAAGGGGGCGCAAGGGGGCAGGGGGCGAAGGATCTTAGTGGATCCCCACGAAAAACCCCCGGCAGGCAGGGCCAACCGGGGGTCAGAATTTCCATCGGATCAAAGGTTCAGATCAGATCGAGCCCATCTTGACGGCCACGTCGCCCATACGGGTCGAGAAGCCCCATTCATTGTCATACCAAGCCAGCACGCGCAGCAGGCGGCCGCCGATCACCTTGGTCTGGTCGGCTGCGAAGATCGAGCTTTCCTCGGTGTGGTTGAAATCGGTCGAGACCAGTTTTTCTTCGGTGTACCCCAGAACGCCCTTCATTGGGCCTTCCGACATCTCTTTCATCACCGCGTTCACGTCGGCTTCCGACACGTCTTTGTTCAGCACCACGGTCAGGTCCACGGCCGAGACATTCGGGGTCGGCACGCGCACGGCAGAGCCATCCAGCTTGCCTTTCAGCGCGGGCAGAACCTCGCCCAGGGCTTTCGCGGCACCGGTTGAGGTCGGGATCATCGACATGGCAGCGGCGCGGGCGCGATACAGATCCTTGTGGCGACGGTCCAGCGTCGGCTGGTCGCCAGTATAGGCGTGGATCGTGGTCATGATGCCGCTTTCGATGCCAAAGGCGTTGTTCAGCACCTTGGCCACCGGGGCCAGACAGTTGGTGGTGCAGGAGCCGTTCGACACCATTACATCCGAGGCTTCCAGCATCTCGTCATTCACGCCGAAGACGATGGTCTTGTCCACGTTCTTGCCGGGGGCGGACAGCAGCACCTTCTTGGCGCCACGCTCAATATGCGCCTTGGCCTTTTCGCCGTCATTGAACTTGCCGGTGCATTCCAGAACCACGTCACAGCCGGACCAGTCCAGCTCGTTCATGTCATAGGTCGACATCAGCTGCATCGGGCCCTGACCCACATCCATGGTGCCGTCACCCAGCACCACCTCATTGGGGAACCGCCCGTGCACGCTGTCATATTTCAGCAGATGCGCGGCGCTTTCGGCCGGGCCCGTGGCGTTCAGTTTCACAACCTGGATGTCCTTGCGGCCAGATGCGGCGATCTGAGCGAGCGTGCAGCGGCCAATGCGGCCAAATCCGTTGATCCCGACTTTCACAGTCATCGAAGTACCTCTTGAATTCCGGCCACCCCCCAGGCGGCCATTGGCATTTGCGCCGGGTATAGACGGGGGGCGGGCATGGTCCAATGTCGAATTCGCCTTTCCTCTCCGCATGTTAGCGAAAACATGCCATGTTAGCGCAATCCCCGGCGCAATCCCCAGCGCAATCCCGGTGAAATCTGCCGCCCCAATCGCCGCAGAGGGGCCAACCGCAGAACGCCATGGCCCAAACAATCTCCCCACACCAACCGGCTGCCCCTTGCCCCTCCCGTGGCCAACCCGTAGGATTCGCCGGAACGCGCAGTTGATACGGGGCAGGGGTGATGAGTGGTCTGATTGCATTGCTGGATGATGTGGCGGGGATCGCCAAAGTGGCGGCTGCGTCGGTTGATGACGTGGCCGCCCAGGCCGCAAAAGCCGGGGTCAAGGCCGCAGGCGCGGTGATTGATGATGCGGCTGTGACACCAAAATATGTGCAGGGCTTTGCCCCCGCACGCGAGTTGCCGATCATCGGGCGCATCGCCTGGGGGTCGATCAAGAACAAGCTCCTGATCCTGCTGCCCGCAGCCCTCCTCCTGTCCACCTTCGCCCCCTGGCTAGTGGCCCCCCTCCTGATGCTGGGCGGGGCCTACCTGTGCTTTGAAGGGGCCGAAAAAGTCTGGCATGTGCTCTTTCCACATGAACATAAATGGGATCACGCAGACCACGAAGAAGGCGATCCGACCCACCTGGAAGAAAGCAAGGTCGCAGGCGCCATCAAAACCGATTTCATCCTGTCGGCCGAAATCATGACAATCATCCTCGCCGCCCTGCCGGAGGGCTCGATCTACGCCAAGGCGGGCGGGCTTGCCATCGCCGGGATCGGCATCACCATCGCCGTCTACGGCTCCGTGGCGATCATCGTGAAAATGGATGATGTGGGGCTGTTCCTGGCCCGGACTGGGCGCCTCGGCCTGACCCGAAACTTCGGTCTCGGGTTGGTGAAATTCATGCCCATCTTAATGAAATTGCTCACAATTATCGGCACGGCTGCGATGATCTGGGTGGGCGGATCCATCGTGATCCACGGCGCGCATGAGCTCGGTCTGCATGAACCCTACAACTCGATCCACCACATCGCCGAGGCCGCCGCGCATTCCGTCACACAGGCGCAGGGCTTTGTCGCATGGATGGTGACCGCGGCCCTTGATGGCGTGGTGGGGCTGATCCTGGGGGTCCTCCTTATTCCGCTCGCCACCCGGATCATCGCCCCGATCTGGCAGGCGATCTTCAAGGGAAAGGCGTAACTCGTCGCCTTTTCCTCTTGCCGCAAATATCCTGGGGTGAGGGCGCAGCCCGAGGGGCAAAGCCCCTTACCGCCAGCATTCTGATCCGCACCTGAAACATCCCGCCTGTTTCCCCGCCCCCGGGCTTACTTGCGATCCCGCGCGGGGCGTCGCAACAAAACCACCCCGCTTGAGACAATCACCAAAGACCCCAGCAGCGTCATCAGATCCGGCTGCTCGCCAAACACCGTGATGCCCAGGATCAGCGCAAAAAGCAGCCGGGAATAGCGAAACGGCGTCACAACCGACACCTCCCCGACCCGCATCGCACGGGTAAGCGCCGCATAAGCCAGAACCCCGATCACACTGGCCATCGCCACAAAACCAAGGCTGGCCGGTGTCGGGCGTGCGACACCGCCAAAGCCGATCAAAACCATTCCCGCCAGCGTCAGCACCGCAAACCCGGCCACGCCCAGTTGCGCGGAAGACATCGACACGGGGCTGGCCCGCGTTGCCAGATCGCGCCCGGCAAAGCCCAGCATGCCCAGAACGGCAAACCCCGACAGCGGGTCAAACGCATCGAACCCCGGTCGCAGGATCATCAGGACGCCGATAAAGCCCACGGCAATCGCCATCCAGCGGCGCAGACCGACCCGCTCACCAAAAACCACAACGGCCCCCAGCGCCACCACCAGGGGCGTGGCCTGCAGGATGGCCGAGGCGCTCGACAGCGGGGTCAGCGCAATCGCCAGCGCATAGAACAGCCGCCCGGAAATCTCGAACACAGATCGCCAGATCAGCAAGGGTGAGAGCAGGGAAGGGTGAAAGATCCGTTCCCCCCGCGCCCGCGCCGTTATTGAAAAAACCACCCATCCTGCGGCGCCGAACATGGCCACCGCCTGACCGATCGGAATGTCGCGGGCGGCGGCCTTCAGCGCCATGTCCTCCAGCGCAAAAGCGCCCATGGAGAACACCATGAACAGCGCGCCGCGCAGATTATCGGAAAGAGAGGGTCGCATCTTGAGGTCCTGCTGCCAGACAAAATCCAACCTGTCTGATCGGGGCGGGCTGGGGAAGCGAAAACCCCCGTGAGGCTGCCTGAAAACTTTAATTTTTCGAATTTTGGCGGCGGGAAAGTTTAAACTTTCCGGTTTCAGGGCCCGACAAAGTTTAAACTTTCCAAGAAAAGACGCCCCAACCTGTCGGCGGGGCGTCCGGGTCTTTCAGCAAGGATTTGCAGCCTTAGCCGAGCAGGGTTTTTGCCGTCTCGACCACGTTGTCAGACGTGATGCCAAACTTCTCATACAGCACGTCTGCCGGGGCCGATGCACCGAAGCCTTCCATGCCGACAAAGGCCTGCTTTGCCTCGCGTCCACGCTCGCCCAGAAGCCAGCGATCCCAGCCGCCATCGCGCACAGCCGCTTCGATACCGACCCGCACGGGGCCTGCGGGCAGAACGCGTTTGCGATAGGCTTCGTCCTGCTGGGCAAACAGTTCCATACAGGGCATGGAGACCACGCGGGTGCCGATGCCCTGGGCTTCGAGTGCGGCCCGCGCTTCCATCGCCAGGGACACTTCGGACCCGGTGGCGATCAGGATCACCTGACGCTTGCCGCATTCCGCATCGGCCAGCACGTAAGCCCCTTGAGAAACAAGGTTTTTCTGCTTGTATTCGGTGCGCAGCGTCGGCAGGTTCTGACGGGTCAGAACCATGGTGGACGGGGTGGTTTTTTCGCTCAGGGCAATCTCCCACGCCTCTGCGGTTTCGGCGGTGTCGGCCGGGCGGAAGGTGAAGCTGTTCGGGGTTGCGCGGCAGATCGACAGGTGTTCCACCGGCTGGTGGGTCGGGCCATCTTCGCCCACGCCAATGCTGTCATGGGTCATCACAAACACGGTCGGAATGCCCATCAGCGCCGCCAGACGCATCGAGGGACGCGCATAGTCGGTGAAGCAGAAGAACGTGCCGCCATAGGGGCGCATGCCACCATGCAGCGCCATGCCGTTCATCGCCGCCGCCATGCCGTGTTCACGGATGCCCCAATAGACGTAACGGCCTTTGCGGTTGTCGGTGTCAAACACGCCCAGATCGCCGGTCTTGGTGTTGTTCGACCCGGTCAGGTCAGCCGAGCCACCCACGGTTTCCGGCATCACCGGGTTGATCACAGCCAGCGCCATTTCGGACGATTTGCGGGTTGCGACCTTGGGCTGCTCCTCGGCGACCTGCTTTTTCAGCTGGCGGATGACAGCCGACAATTTCTTAGGAGCTTCAAGGGCATAGGCGCGATTGAACTCGCCCTGTTTGCGCTCGGAAATCTCGGCAAATCGGGCTTCCCAGGCTTCGCGATCGGCCACGCCACGTGCGCCGATGGCTTCCCAGGCTGCTTTCACATTGGCGGGAACCGCGAAGGGCTCAAGCGGGCAGCCGTAAGCTTCTTTCGCAGCTTTGAGCTGCTCTGCATCGGTCAGCGCACCATGGCCTTTGGAGGTGTCCTGGGCGGCGTGGCCCAGGGCGATATGGGTTTTGCAGGCGATCATTGACGGCTTCTTGGTCGTCTTGGCCTTGGTGATCGCGGCGTCAATCTGCTCCGGATCATGGCCATCGATTTCGATCACATGCCAGCCCGAGGCTTTGAACCGCTGCACCTGGTCGGTGCGATCCGACAGGGACACCTTACCGTCGATGGTGATGTCGTTGTTGTCCCAAAGCACAATCAGCTTGCTCAGCTCGTGACGGCCAGCCAGGCCGATGGCTTCCTGGCTCACGCCTTCCATCAGGCAACCGTCGCCGGCGATCACGTAAGTATAGTGATCCACGACTTTTTTGCCGTAGCGGGCGCGCTGGATTTCTTCGGCCATGGCAAAGCCCACGGCGTTGGAAATGCCCTGACCCAGCGGGCCAGTGGTGGTTTCCACACCCGACACATGGCCATATTCCGGGTGACCCGCCGTGATCGCGCCCCATTGGCGGAAGTTCTTGATCTGCTCCAGCGTCACGTCTTCGTAACCGGTAAGATAAAGCAGCGAATAGATCAGCATCGAGCCGTGGCCCGCCGACAGGATGAACCGGTCACGGTCCGCCCAACGCGGCTGTGAGGCGTCGAATTTCAGGTGATTTTCGAACAGGACTGTCGCCACGTCAGCCATGCCCATCGGCATGCCGGAGTGACCGGAATTGGCCGCCGCCACCGCGTCAAGCGTCAGCGCACGGATGGCCGCAGCCTTGTTCCAGTGGTCGGGATGGTTTTTGCGAAGGGTTGCGATATCCAAGGCCCAGATCCTTTGGCTAAGTAGAGTTGCGACGGGTTTAACAGCCATTTTGTGCGGGTCAAGCCAAGCTGTGGCAAACCGGACGCAAGGAGGGACGGAACACGGGCTGGTGGGTGTCCGGGCCACAGTTTGCGCGAAAACCGGGGGAGGAAAGTGCTTTATCGTCAATTGGAAACAGGTTTTCCCCCGGTTTTCCGGTGATTTTCGCTGATCAGGTGGGGCCGCATTGGAACAGGCGTTTTATAATTTCTTCTCATCGGCTAAAACGGAAGTCATCATGGAATGACTAAGCCCTCGGCGCGCAACGATTCGCCTTTTGCAATTCCGCGTGCAGAGGAAAGTGATTTGAACAGGGCAGAGTGAACAAGGACGAGCATGAGCGATATTTCCGAACTGGAGACCCGCATCACCACCGCGTTGGAACGGATTGGTGCAGGGATTGACACGCTTACTCCCGCCAAGCCGGATCAAAGTGACGAGGTTGCCCGGCTGAGCGCCGCACTGGAAGATGAGCGCATCGTGAATGCGCAGCTGGAAGAGCGCGTGAAGGCAATCAAGGAAAAACAGGACAGCACCGTTCAGGCGCTGTCTGCTGAGGTGGAACGTTTGACGGCACTGCTGGCGAGCGAGGAAAAGGCGCTTGCCAAGCTGCGCCAGGTCAATGCGGATCTGCGCCACAATAATGACGCGTTGCGTGAGGCGGCCAATCAGGGTGTGGTGGAACCCCATCTGATCAACAAGTCGATGATGGCAGAGCTGGAAGGGCTGCGTGCGGCGCAGACGGCGGACCGGACCGAGCTGAATGCGGTTCTGGGGGAGCTGAACAGCCTGATATCAAAAGCGGAAACCCAGCAGGCGGAAGCGGCCCAAACTCAGGAGAATATGGATGCCTGATGTCGTGATCAAAATCGGTGGTCGTGGATTTGAAGTCGCCTGCCAGGAGGGGGAAGAGCATTTCCTGAAATCGGCTGCGGCCATGCTGGATGCCGAAGCCTCGGTGTTGGTGTCGCAAATCAATCATCTGACCGAAAGCCGGATGTTGCTGATGTCCGGCTTGATGCTGGCGGACAAAACGGCAGGCATGGATGACAAGCTGAAAGACGCGGAAAAGAAGATCGCTGATCTTCAGGCAGAAATTTCATCTTTGAAAAATGCGGAACCGGTCAAGGTTGAGGTGCCCGTGGTGCCGTCGAGCGTGACCGATACATTGGCCGAAATCGCCGCGCGCGCCGAGGCTATGGCCGCAGCCGTGGAAGAAAAAACAGCGGGTTAACCCCCCTGACAGTCGCAAAAAAAGGCGCTCAGATCTGAGCGCCTTTTCTTATTTGGTGAGGCCAAGATTATGCGTTGGCTTCGCGGATCTTGTCGGCCGCTTCTTTCGAATAGGTCACGCCATTGTCGTCAAAGAGGGTGTCCAGCTCGCCTGACAGGGTCATCTCGGTGATGATGTCACAGCCGCCGACAAATTCGCCTTTCACGTAAAGCTGCGGAATGGTCGGCCAGTCGGAATATTCCTTGATGCCAGCGCGGATTTCCTCATCCGCCAGCACGTTCACATCGGTATAGTCCACCCCCATGAAGTTCAGCACGCCAGCCACGCGGGAGGAAAACCCGCATTGCGGCATGTCCTTGGTGCCTTTCATGTAGAGCACAACGTCGTTGGATTTGACGAGTTCATCGATTTGGGTTTTTGCGTCGGTCATATGTCGTTGTCCTTACTTCTTCGGGCTCATCGCCCTTGTGTAGTCCTGTGGGTCGCGGGGCACCGCGATATGATGGGTATGCCCACCATTGTTTGAAATCACTCCGCCGCCAACAAGTGAGCTGTTTTGCGAGGGGGTGGCGCCTTTTCGATGGGAGCGGTTTCTGTGCTTTCTTCGGTATTCCACCACTGCGATCACCGTGACACCTCCTCAAGTAACAGCAGAAGCGGGGCAATGATGTCGAAGGAGAACACCTGTTACTCCGGTGCCTTGGTGGTCAGCGCCAGCGCGTGCAACTCACCGCTGTCGATCTGCGCTTTCACCGTTGCGTTCACCGCGCGTTGCTGTTGCACACGGTTCATGCCACGAAAGCTCTCGTCCACCACTTCTGCCGCCCAGTGATTGCCGTCGCCAGCCAGGTCGGTGATGGTGATCTTGGCGTCAGGAAAACCTGCGCGGATCAGGTCTTCGATTTGTTGCGCTTCCATGGCCATGTGGCGGGATCCTTGTTTAAGCAGTTGTTGGGATGAATTTAGGCATGCGGGGCAGGGGCTTCAAGCAAGAAGCGAGATTTGCGCTTGCCCGCGACCGGTGGAGGATGGACTTCGCTAGAAAACTGGTTTTGCCATCTTCACGGTTTGCGTGCGTAAGCGGATCGGAATGTGGCAAGCACAGTCTGCAAGCGACCAAACAATCCATCTGCTTCAGATCTTTTCAGGCTTTCCTCACTCCATCCTTCCTCCGGTATCAGCGACGATAGGGCGGCCTGCCGGGCCGCCTCTTGATCCGCGTCAAGTGGCAGGGATTTCGCAAGGGTGAAGATCTCAAGCAGGTCATGCACCCGGCGCAGGCGGCGATAGCTTTCGGCCATGGCGGCCTTTTGCTCCGGGGTGTCGCGCCAGGACTTGCCCGGGTAAACCACCTGGGTCAGATATTGCCCCGCCCCTTTGCAGTCGAATTTTTCACAGGCCGAAAACCCGTGCCATTCAAGATTGCGATAGATCTTGCAACGGTCCCGGTCGGTCAGATGCGGGCAGGGGGTCAGCGCGGGTTTTGACAGGGCAAACTCCGCGCTTTTTTCAAAACTGGGGGCCACACAGCAGATGCCCATGCAGGCCTGACAGTCGGCGGTGAGGGCCGGAATGGCCCCCCCCGTGTTTGCAGATGACATCAACGATGGGCCTTGTCGAAACCTGTGCGGTAAATCTCGCGCATGTCTTCCAAAGACGCTTCCGAGCTGCCCAGTTTTACAGTGTCGCCGGTGAAGCGGCCCACCGAGGTGAGTTTGACCCCGGCCTGACCTGCGGCAATCATCAGGGCTTCCGCCTGATCAAAGTTCAGCGCAACGAGATAGCGGCCCTGATCCTCGCCAAAGAGGGTCGGCGTGTCTGCCATGTCCAGCTGAACACCAACATTCCCGGCCTCTGCCATTTCAAACGCCGCCATGGCCAGACCGCCATCGGAAATGTCGGTGCAGGCCTTGATCAGGTCACGGTTTGCACGGATGAACTCACCGTTTCTCTTCTCGGCCTCAAGATCCACATGGGGCGCATCGCCGTCTTCGCGGTTGAACACTTCCGCCAGCAGGGCGGATTGGCCAAGATGGCCAACCATGTCACCCACCATCATCGCCACGTGACCGTCGCGGGCATCGCCGCAGATCAGGTGATCGAGATCTTCGATCAGCCCCACGGCACCAATGGTCGGGGTGGGCAGGATCGCCTGACCGTCCGTTTCGTTGTAAAGCGAGACGTTGCCGGACACGATTGGCACATCCAGGGCTGCCACGGCTTCGCCGATACCTTTGATTGCGCCCACGAACTGACCCATGATTTCGGGCTTTTCCGGGTTGCCGAAGTTCAGGTTGTCGGTGGTGGCCAGCGGCTTGGCCCCCACGGCGGTCAGGTTGCGATAGGCCTCTGCCACCGCCTGACGCCCACCTTCAAGCGGGTTGGCGCGCACATAGCGCGGCGTCACATCCGAGGTGAACGCCAGTGCCTTGTTGGTGCCATGCACCCGCACAATGCCTGCGCCCAGACCCGGTGCGCGCACCGTGTCGGCCATCACCATGTGGTCATATTGTTCATAAACCCAGTTCTTGGCGGCGTAGTTGGGCGAGCCCAGCAGCGCCTTCAGCCCGTCGATCCCGTCGATCTCCGGCACATCGGCCAGTTCCTCGGCCTGCGGAGTTTCCACCCAGGGGCGGTCATATTCAGGTGCACGGCCAGACAGCGGCGACAGCGGCAGGTCGGCTTTCACCTCGCCATTATGCATGATCAGGAAGCGGTCTTCCGGCAGGGTTTCGCCCACGATGGCAAAGTCCAGATCCCATTTTTCAAAGACCGCGCGGGCTGCGTCTTCCAAGTCGGGGTTCAGCACCATCAACATGCGTTCCTGGCTTTCCGAGAGCATCATCTCGTAGGCGGTCATGTTCTCTTCGCGCTGCGGCACGTCTTCGAGGTTGAGCTTGACGCCCAGCCCGCCTTTGTCACCCATTTCCACGGCGGAACAGGTCAGGCCAGCGGCCCCCATATCCTGGATCGAAATCACCGCGCCGGTCTGCATCAGCTCCAGCGTGGCTTCCATCAGGCGTTTTTCGGTGAACGGGTCGCCCACCTGCACGGTGGGGCGCTTTTCTTCGATCGTGTCGTCAAATTCGGCTGACGCCATCGTGGCGCCGCCCACGCCGTCACGGCCGGTTTTTGCGCCCAGATACACAACGGGCATCCCGACGCCCGAGGCGGCCGAGTAGAAGATCTTGTCCGCATCCGCCAGACCCGCCGCAAAGGCGTTCACAAGACAGTTGCCGTTATAGGCCGGGTGGAAGCGCACTTCACCGCCCACATTGGGCACGCCGAAACAGTTGCCATAGCCGCCGATGCCTTCGACCACGCCATTGACCAGCGTTTTGGTCTTCGGGTGATCCACCTCACCAAACGACAGCGCGTTCATCGCCGCAATCGGACGGGCGCCCATGGTGAACACGTCGCGCAGGATGCCGCCCACACCAGTGGCCGCGCCCTGATAGGGTTCGATGTAAGACGGGTGGTTGTGGCTTTCCATCTTGAAGATGACCGCCTGACCGTCGCCAATATCCACCACGCCCGCGTTTTCGCCGGGACCGCAGATCACCTGCGGGCCTTCGGTGGGCAGGGTGCGCAGCCATTTCTTCGAGGACTTGTAGGAACAGTGCTCGTTCCACATGGCCGAGAAAATACCAAGTTCGGTGAAGCTCGGCTCGCGTCCGATGATTTCCAGAATGAGCTCATATTCATCCGGCTTGAGCCCGTGGGCTTCGATGAGATCTGTGGTGATCGCTGGCTCTTGCATCTGGCGCATGTCCCCTTTTGACGCGTCCCGCCTGGGTCATGGGGCGGGCGCAATGGCAGTTTCGGCATCTCATATGGGAAAAGAGGGCGCGTGGGAAGCCTGCTCAACAGGGGATTTGTCGAGTTGCGGCGATAACACTGCAAATTGTTGCTGTGGGAGGTGAAAGGCAAAAAAAAGGCCGGGCATAGCCCGGCCAAGTCCAACAGGGAGGTAAAAGCCGAAGGACATGTGCCCGTGCTCGGCTTTGAGCCTGATTTAGGCCTTGAATACCTAGGTGACAAGGGTAAATGCTGCATTGCGGCTATGCGCCTCATGCATAGCTATCGCAAACATCTGACACGGGTGGATTTCAATCCGCTGAAAGGTCAGGATTTTTCGCGTTTGCGCTGTGCGATGATTTCCTCAGTGACAAAATCCCGGAAGGCCGCAATACGCTGGGATTGGCGCAATTCCTCGGGATAGGCGAGGTAAACCGGGATGTCCTTGCTTTCGGCCTGCGGCAAAACCCGCTGCAGTTCGGGGAAATCCTCGATGATGTAATCTGGCAAGACGCCAATGCCCAAACCGTTCAGCGTGGCTTGCAGCACGCCGAAATAATTGTTCACGGTCAGGCTGGAGCTGACGCCGTGGGCGATCAGTTGCTTGACCAGGGCTGCACCGGCAGAGACCTGATGGGCAGAGGTGCTTTGGCAGATGATCTTGTGTTTGGTCAGGTCATCATAACTCTCTGGTGTGCCATGGCTTTCCAGGTACCCGGGGGAGGCATAGAGGCGCATGTGGACATCCATCAGGCGCTTGCGAATGAGGTCAGCCTGGCTGGGTTCTTTCATGCGAATGGCCACGTCAGCCTCGCGCATTGGCAGGTCAAGCACCCGCTCCTCAAGCATCAGGTCAATGGTCAGGTCCGGGTATTTCTCATAGAATTTCGGCAGGCGCGGCGCGAGCCACAGCGACCCGAAAGCGGTTGTGGTGGTCACGCGCAGCTCGCCATAGACCTCTTCCTTGCTGTCACGAATGCGTGCCACCGCGGCTTCCAGCCGGTGATTCATGGCATTGGTCGCCTCGAACAGAAGCTCGCCCTGTTCGGTGAGAATCAGTCCGCGCGCATGGCGATGAAACAGGGTGGCGTTCAGGCTTTCTTCCAGCGCGCGTATTTGGCGCGACACCGCAGATTGAGACAGGTGCAGCGCATCGCCGGCATGGGTCAGGGACCCCGCATCGGCCACTGCATGAAATATTCTGAGCTTGTCCCAATCCATCACGTAAGGATCCGTATGTTGTTCGCGTATTCAGCTTGTCAGAAGTTATCGCGGGAAATGCCCAAGAAACCAATGTTTAATCCGACAATTTTTCTGTGAAAAGCGCAAGCGTGGCGGAAATAAAACAATTGAAAGGTCAGAAATTATGACCTAAAATGAGGATCAGCAAGACCACAACTCCACAAGACCAAGACTCCAGAGGAGGGTGCCATGGGCAAGCCAGAAGTGACGCTGAATGACCGGTTTGATCTGTTCAAAGAGCATGTGCTGCTCAATGGCACACAGGCGTTGGTGCGCTTGATGTTGATGCAGAAGGAGCGCGACCGCCGGGCGGGGCTGGAAACGGCTGGTCTGGTTTCCGGCTATCGCGGCTCTCCGGTAGGGGGTGTTGACCTGTGGATGGGTCGGTCTGACAAGCTTTTGAAAGAAAACGATATCCTGTTTCAGCCTGGGCTGAATGAGGACCTTGCCGCGACCGCGCTTTGGGGCAGTCAGCAGGCTGAGTTGCGAGGCGAAGGCGCCTATGATGGCGTCTTTGGGTTGTGGTATGGCAAGGGGCCGGGGGTGGATCGCACCGGGGATGTCATGCGCCATGCCAACATGGCGGGATCATCGCCGCATGGTGGCGTGCTGATGGCAATGGGGGATGACCACACGGGGGAAAGCTCGACCGTGCTGCACCAGTCGGACTGGGCGATGGTGGATGCCTATATTCCGGTTCTGTCCCCCGCAGGTGTGCAGGAAATCCTTGATTACGGCATCTATGGCTATGGTCTGAGCCGGTTTGCCGGGGTCTGGGCCGGTCTGAAAGTGATGAAAGATACGGTTGAGGCCACCTCTGTCGTGGATGGGCGTCCGGATCGTATGCAGCTGGTCATCCCGTCCTTTGATATGCCCGAAGGGGGGCTGAATATCCGCCTGGGCGACGCGCCGGTTGCGCAGGAAGCGCGGATGATCGACTACAAGCGGTTTGCCGCAGAGGCCTATGCGCGCGCCAATAAGATTGACCGCCGCGTCTGGGGCAAACCCGGCGCCAAGATCGGTTTTGTCGCGGCGGGCAAGAACTGGCTTGATCTGGTGCATGCCATGAACCTGCTGGGCGTTGACGGGGATGAGGCAGAACGCCTTGGGATCACCACCTACAAGATCGGTCAGACCTTCCCACTGGACATGACCAGTTTTGAGGAATGGGCCGAGGGCCTCGATCTTATTGTTGTTGTTGAAGAAAAGCGGAAACTGATTGAGGTCCAGATCAAGGAGGCCATCTTTGACAAGCGCCAGGGGCGTCGCGTTTACGGCTGGCATAAAGGCGAGCTGACCGAGGGCGGCAAGCCGATCGAACTGTTCCCGACCCGGTATGCGCTGGACCCGATCATGATTGCCGAAAAGCTTGGCCAGATCCTGATCGACGAGGGGCGTGGCACCGATGCTGTCAAGGCGGGTCTTGCGGAAATTGGCAGGGCAAAACAGGCGGATAACGCACCGCAACTGGCGGCGCGACTGCCCTATTTCTGTTCCGGTTGCCCGCATAACAGCTCGACCCGCGTCCCGGATGGGTCGCGCGCCTATGCGGGGATTGGCTGCCACTACATGGTGCAGTGGATGGATCGCTCTACCGTTGGCTTTACGCAGATGGGGGGCGAAGGGGCCAACTGGATTGGCGAGGCACCGTTTTCCAAGACCGGGCATGTGTTCCAGAACCTTGGCGATGGCACCTATAACCACTCGGGTGTTCTGGCGATCCGGGCGGCGCTCGCGGCCGGGACCACGATCACCTACAAGATCCTGTTCAATGACGCGGTGGCCATGACCGGTGGCCAGACCAATGAAGGCGGTTTGGACGCGGTGCGCATTGCGCGTGAAGTGCAGGCGATGGGCGTGCAGAACATCTTTGTGGTCTATGACGACAAGGAAGATGTGGAAGTCGGTCAGTTCCCTGCAGGGATGAGTTTTCATACCCGCGATGAGCTTCTGGCGATCGAAAAGAAATGCCGGGATATCAAGGGGGTGTCGGTCATCCTCTATATTCAGACATGTGCTGCTGAAAAGCGTCGCCGTCGCAAGCGTGGTCTCTTTCCCGATCCCGACAAGCGGGTCTTCATCAATACCGATATCTGCGAAGGCTGTGGCGATTGCGGGGTGCAGTCGAACTGCGTGTCGATTGTGCCGGTTGACACTGAGCTGGGGCGCAAACGTGCCATCGACCAGTCGTCCTGCAACAAGGATTTCTCCTGTGTGAATGGGTTCTGCCCCAGCTTTGTCACCATCGAGGGGGCAAAGATCAAAAAGGCCGCAACCGCCGCGCTGGACCTGCCGGATCTGCCCAGCCCGGTCTTGCCGGCGATCAACGGCACCTTCAACACGGTGATCACCGGTGTGGGCGGCACGGGGGTTGTCACCATCGGGGCCATTTTAGCGCAGGCCGCACATATCGACGGCAAAGGGGCGGGCATGATGGAAATGGCCGGCCTTGCCCAGAAAGGCGGCGCTGTCACAGTGCATCTGCGACTGGCGGAACGGCCTGAAGATATCTCGGCCATCCGCGTGGCAACGGGGGAGCTGGATGCGCTGATCGGGTGCGAACTTGTCGTGTCCGCCGCCGCCACCACGCTTGGCCTGACCAAAACCGGTCGCACCGGGGCGGTGGTGGACAGCCATGAAACCGTGACCGGTGAGTTCACGCGCAACAAGGATTTCACCTTGCCGGGGGATCAGCTGCGCCTGTCCCTTGAGGCGCGCCTTCGTGACCAGTTGCACATGTTTGACGCGAGCGAGCTGGCCCGGGTTCTGATGGGGGACAGCATCTTCTCCAACATGATGGTGCTGGGGGCGAGCTGGCAGGCGGGCAATGTGCCGCTGACCCATGAGGCACTGATGCAGGCCATTGACCTCAATGGTCAGGCGCCGGAGCGCAACAAGCGCGCCTTTGAAATCGGGCGCTGGGCAGTGCTTTATCCCGAACAGGCCTCCGGTTATCTGCAGGACGACGTCGTCAAACTGCCTCAGACGCTGGAAGAAAAGATCAGTTTCCGGGTGGAGCATCTGACGTCGTACCAAAATGAAAGCTACGCCGCCCGTTACCGTGCCTTTGTTGAGCGCGCCCCAGTGGAACTGCGCGAGGCGGTGGCGCTGAGCTATCACAAGCTTCTGGCGTATAAGGACGAATATGAAGTGGCGCGGCTGCTGTGTGACACCAAGGCCAAGGCGCATGCCGAGTTTGATGGCGATCTGAAACTGACCTACCATCTGGCCCCGCCGATCCTGGGCGGCACCGACCCGAATGGTCGTCCGCGCAAACGCGCCTTTGGCGCGTGGTTTGAGCGACTTGCCCCGATGCTGGCCCGACTGAAATTCCTGCGTGGCACGGCCTGGGATGTGTTTGCCTGGTCCGAAGAGCGCCAGATGGAACGCGGGTTGATTGCCCAGTTCGAAGAGGACATGGGGCGGGCCTTTGCGATTTTGAACGACGACAACCTGCCGCTTGTCAAAGCGCTGGCAGAGCTTCCGATGGATATTCGCGGCTTTGGCCCGGTGAAGGCGGAAAATGTCGCAAAAGCCGGTAAGAAACGGGAAAATCTGCTGCAGCGGCTGTTCGGTGCAGGGGGGCAGGTTCAGGCCGCGGAGTGATCTGCGGGCTGAAATCCCGGCCTGTTGGCGCTCTCACCCGCGTTGAGGTAAATCCGCGATGGATTTCCTGTGCAAACGGACATAATCCTTGAACCATGGCCTTTGCGTTGCGGGGGCTGGGGCTAGAAAAACAAGCACAAGGATAAGACAGATGGCAGTAGGGGTGTTCGATTCGGGACTAGGTGGTCTGACAGTGTTGGATGCGGTGACCAAACGCTTGCCAGATGTCGATTTTGTCTATTTCGGGGACAATGCCCATGCGCCTTACGGGGTGCGCGATGCAGATGACGTCTATGACCTGACCACAAAGGCGGTGGCGCGACTGTGGGACGAGGGCTGTGATCTGGTGATTCTCGCCTGTAACACCGCCTCTGCCGCTGCCCTGCGCCGGATGCAGGAAAGCTGGATCCCGCCCAACAAGCGGGTGTTGGGCGTGTTTGTGCCGCTGATCGAGGCGCTGACGGAACGTTCCTGGGGCGACAACACGCCGCCGCGTGAAGTGGAAACCAAACATGTGGCGCTGTTTGCCACCCCTGCCACCGTGGCCAGCCGCGCGTTTCAGCGCGAACTCGCGTTCCGCGCCATCGGTGTGGATGTCGAGGCGCAGAGCTGTGGCGGTGTGGTCGATGCCATTGAAGAAGGTGACATGATCCTGGCAGAGGCGCTGGTGAACTCGCATGTGGATGCGCTGAAACGGAAAATGCCAAATCCCGAGGCCGCCATTCTGGGCTGCACCCATTACCCGTTGATGGAAAAGGAATTTCAGGCGGCACTTGGCCCGGATGTGAAAGTGTTCAGCCAGGCCGGTCTGGTGGCGGAAAGCCTGGCAGATTATCTGGACCGGCATCCGGAAATGAAGGGCGCGGGCACGGAAAGCAAGTTCCTGACCACCGGCAATGCCGCGCAGGTCTCCTCACGCGCCACCCAGTTCTTGCGACGAAAGATCACGTTTGAAGTGGCCTGATTGAAGGCTGCCGTAAAAACGATTAGATCATTCCCAACTCGCAAGGAGGTCGTGATGACCCATAAAATCGCTATTCTTGGCGCGTCCGGCTATACTGGCGCTGAACTGGTCCGGCTGATTGCCACCCATCCGACGATGGAAATTGTCGCCCTCTCCGCAGACCGTAAGGCGGGGATGGAGATGGCCGAGGTCTATCCTCATCTGCGTCATCTGGATCTGCCGAAACTGGTCAAGATGGATGAAATCGATTTTTCCAAGGTGGATCTGGCCTTCGCAGCCCTTCCGCACGGCCTGTCGCAGGCGCTGGTGCGTGATCTTCCCGAAAATGTGAAGATTGTTGATCTGGGCGCTGATTTCCGGCTGCGTGATCCGGCGGAATACGAAAAATGGTATGGGGCCGAACATGTGGCCATCGAACTGCAGAAAACCGCGGTCTACGGCCTGACCGAGTTTTACCGCGATGAGATCAAAGAGGCGCGTTTGGTGGCGGGAACCGGCTGCAATGCCGCAACAGTGCAATTTGCGCTGCGCCCCTTGATTTCCAAGGGGTTGGTGGATCTGGACACAATCATCTGTGACCTGAAAAACGGTATCTCGGGTGCTGGGCGGGCGCTGAAGGAAAACATGTTGTTTGCCGAACGGTCCACCGATGTTCTGGGCTATGCGCAGGGCGGAAAACACCGCCATCTGGGCGAGTTTGATCAGGAGTTTTCCCTGCTCGCAGGGCGTGAGGTGCGGATCATGTTCACCCCTCATCTGGTGCCCGTGAACCGGGGCATTCTGGCCGATTGCTATGTGCAGGGCGACCCGGAAGCGATACACGCAGCACTTGTTGAGCAATATCAAGACGAGCCGTTTGTGACCGTGTTACCGATGGGCCAATTGCCCGGCATGGGGCAGGTGATGGGCTCGAACCAATGCCATCTTGGGGTGGTGGGCGACCGCGTTCCCGGTCGCGCCTTGGTCGTCTCGGCCCTGGACAACCTGTGCAAGGGATCGTCAGGACAGGCCCTGCAGAATGCCAACCTGATGCTGGGTGAAAAAGAAACCACGGGACTTGAGCTGGTGCCGGTCTTTCCATAAGGCCCGCCGCCGCCCGCGCGCGAACAGAAAAAGGAGTGTCCCGCCATGGCTGGGATGAAGAACCTGAAGAAAACCCGCCGGATCCAGATCATCGTTCTGGCTTTTGTGGCACTTGGTATTGCAACCGGCCTGATCGGCTACGCGCTGCAAGACGGGATCAACTATTACCGGTCCCCGAGTGAAGTGATTGCCGAACCGCCCGCTTCTAACGAGGTGTTCCGCATGGGTGGTCTCGTCACCGAAGGCTCGATTGTGCGCGGGCAGGGCGAGACGGTCAGCTTCTCGGTCACCGATGGGGGCGAGATTGTGCCGGTGCGCTTCACCGGGGTGCTGCCGGATCTTTTTGCAGAGAACCAGGGCATGATCGGCACCGGAACCTATGTGGACGGCGTGTTCGAAGCGTCGGAAATCCTTGCCAAACATGACGAGAATTACATGCCGAAAGAGGTGGTCGACAGCCTCAAGGAAACCGGCGTCTACGTGGATCCGAACTCCTGATTTCAACAATCTTAACGTAATTTAACGAGCCTTGTCCCCGTTTCAGGTAACGGGGGCGAGGCCCGATGAAAAGCGTTGAAGAGATTGCAGATGAGATCATTTCCCGCGAAGGCGGGTATGTGAATGACCCCGATGACCCGGGCGGGGCGACGAAATACGGGGTCACCCTCAACACCATGCGCGGGCTGGGGATTGATCTGACCGGGGATGGAAAGATCACCTCTCAGGACGTCAAGGCCCTGACCCGCGATCAGGCGCGTGAGATCTTTGTGCGTCATTATTTCCACCGACCGAGAATTGCAGATTTACCGCAACCGCTGCAGCCCAGCGTGTTTGACATGTATGTGAATGCAGGCGGGAACGCGGTACGCATCCTGCAACGGCTGGTGGGCAAGATGGGCTATGCCGTTGCCGTGGACGGCGTGCTTGGCCCGCGCTCCCTGCGCGCTGTGCGTCTGGCCATGGCCGCAGCCCCGGACCATCTGGCAGATGCGTATGGGATCGAGCGGCGCAACTATTATTACCGCCTTGCCGATCAGCGACCGAAGTCGCGCAAATACGCGCACCGCCGCGATGGGGGCAAAGGCGGATGGATCACGCGGGCCGAGGAATTCATCTCGGAAAAATATCATCTTTCTAACCTGGAACATCGGGAAAGGGTCGAAAAATGGGGCTGATTGGTGGCATTTTGAACATTCTGTTTGGTGCCAATCGGAATGTGATCCGGGACACCGCAGAGGTATTTGTTGAAAACCGCGAAGCCGGGGCCGCGCGCGATGCAGATCTGCATCAGGCCACGTTAGAGGCTTATGCGGCGGAGTTTCTGGTGGCCCGCAAAGGTGGGTTTGACCGGTTTATGGATGGGCTGAACCGGCTTCCACGTCCGGCCCTTGCGCTGGGAACGCTGGCTCTTTTTCTGGCGGCAATGGTGGATCCGGTCTGGTTTTCTTCTCGAATGCAGGGGGTGGCCTTGGTGCCGGAACCGCTCTGGTGGCTGCTGGGCGCAATTGTGAGTTTCTATTTCGGAGCGCGCCACCAGGCGAAGGGGCAGGCGTTCCAGCAGGAAATCGCCATATCGCTTGCGCGCACGCCTCAGGTTGTGGCCAATCTGAGGGCTCTTGATGGGTTGCGGCGCCAAAATGCTACGCACACGGATGCCCCACCAGCCTCGCTTTTGACCCCTGTGCCGCCCTTGTCATCCGGTTCAGTGGATGTGTCCGGCAATGCGGCTTTGCAGGATTGGGTGAAAGCTGGGGGAGGGCGCGATGGGCAGTGACCTGATCCTGAAACTTGTTTCAGAGCATGGCCCCTGGGTGCTCTTGGTTTTTTACCTTCTTTACCGGGATCTTCAGAAAGATCAGGCCACGCGGGCTGTGCTGGACAAGAACTCATCCATCCTGATCGAGATCACCACAATTATTCGCGAACGGCTTCCGGCAGGAGGGCGCGAGCGATGACCCGGCTGATTTCCCTTCTCAAAGAGCTGATTTTTGGCGCCAAGCTGCGCCAGTCGATCGAAAGAAACAAACATGCCGCCGCTGAACTGGATGTGGTGGTGCGAGAGGTTTTGCAGAAATGAAACAGGCCTTTGCGTTGATGATGGTGATCGCCGTGGTGTTGCAGCTGGGGTATCTTTGGGCGGGATACGAGGCGATTTACCAGATCGGATATGGGGCGATCACGCTGATGGGGTTGATGATCTCATTGACCTTTCTGTGGCTTTACGTGGTGCGTGCCACGCCGCTTGCGCTGGGAATGGCCTATAGCTGGTCCGGGGCCAGCCTGGTTCTGGGCTGGTGGTGGATTTTCTCGGTATTGGGGGAGCCTGCCTGGGCGGCCGAAAGCCCGGCGCATTTCGTGTTCCTGTCCCTGTATCTTGTGGGTGCCCTTCTACACTTTTCCGTGATCAATCGGTCCTTTGGGCTGCATGGGGCCATGTTTTTATGGCCCGTGCTTGGCGCGGTGTGTCTGTCGGGCTTGATTTACATCATAACCTGAAGGGGTTTCTTCGGGTTTAAGGGCCGGGCACAACGGTTAACGGCGTGACCAGCTGCCACAGGGCAAGATCCTTAACGGGGCTGGTCGGCCCCCGCGAGAAGGATTAGAATTCGCCCCATGATTACCGAGCTTGGACATTTTGCGCTGATCATGGCGCTGGGCGTGGCAACCATCCAGATGGTGGTGCCGCTGATTGGGGCACATAAGGGCTGGCGCAGCTGGATGGAGCTGGCAGTGCCTGCTGCCACGCTGCAGGTTGCGTTTGTGGCAGTTGCGTTCGCCGCGCTGACCTACGCGTTTGTGACCTCAGATTTTTCGGTGCAGTTGGTTTATTTCAACTCGCACAGCGCGAAACCGATGATCTACAAGATCTCGGGCGTGTGGGGCAACCATGAAGGTTCGATGCTTTTGTGGGTGATGAGCGTGTCGCTTTTCGGCGCGATGGCCGCCTGGTTCGGGGGCAACCTGCCGCTGACCTTGCGGGCGCGTGTTCTGTCAGTGCAAAGTGCCATTGCGGTGGCCTTTCTGGCCTTCATCCTCTTTACCTCGAACCCGTTCCTGCGGTTTGAAAGCCCGCCCTTTGATGGGCGCGACCTGAACCCGCTGTTGCAGGATATCGGCCTCGCCCTGCACCCGCCTTTCCTCTATCTGGGCTATGTGGGCCTGTCGATGGCGTTCTCTTTTGCCGTGGCAGCCCTGATCGAAGGGCGCATTGACGCGGCCTGGGGGCGCTGGGTGCGGCCGTGGACACTGGCGGCCTGGGTGTTCCTGACCATCGGGATCGCATTGGGATCGTGGTGGGCCTATTACGAGCTGGGCTGGGGCGGTTTCTGGTTCTGGGATCCGGTTGAAAACGCGTCCTTCATGCCATGGCTTTTTGCTGCAGCCCTGTTGCATTCCGCCATTGTGGTTGAAAAGCGCGAAAGCCTGAAAAGCTGGACGATCCTGCTGGCAATCCTTGCCTTTGGCTTCTCGCTTATCGGTACGTTCCTTGTGCGTTCGGGTGTGATCACCTCGGTCCACGCCTTTGCGTCAGACCCGGAGCGTGGCGTGTTCATCTTGCTGATTCTTGCCGTCTTTACCGGTGGTGCGCTGACGCTCTTTGCCGCCCGCGCCAATGCGATGGAAGCGAAAGGTGTCTTTTCGATCGTCAGCCGGGAAAGCGCGCTTGTGTTCAACAATGTGCTCCTCGCGGTGAGCTCGATCGTGGTCTTCATCGGGACGATCTGGCCGCTGATTGGCGAGATATTTGATCGCAAGGTGTCGGTTGGCGCACCGTTTTTCGAGGCCGCCTTTACCCCCTTCATGGTCGTGCTTGCGCTGATCTTGCCAATAGGGGCCATGCTGTCGTGGAAACGCGCCAAGCTGGGCCGGGTGGTAAAGCAGCTTGTCCCGGCGATGATCGCTGCGCTGTCGGTGCTGGCCCTGGTCTGGGCGATGCAGACCGGCAAGTCGGCGCTGGGGCCGATTGGCATGTTCCTTGGAACCTGGCTGGTGGCGGGGTCTATTGTCGATATCATGGGGCGCACCGGACGAGGGGCCCTTGTCGGGCGCCTGTCGCGCCTCACCCGTCTGCCTCGCGCAGATTGGGGTAAGTTTGCCGCCCATGTGGGGCTTGGGGTGACCATGATGGGGATCTCGGGGCTGGAAGCGTGGCAACATGAAGATATCCGGACCACGATGATCGGAGAGCCGTTTGAGGTGTCGGGCTATACCGTGACGCTGGAAGAGGTGAACCGCGAGCAGGGGCCAAACTACATCTCCACAAAGGCCACCATGCGGATTGAGCAGGACGGCCAGACCGTGGCGTTGCTCCACCCTGAGAAACGCGTCTACCCGGTGCAGGCGATGCCAACCACCGAAGCGGCGATTTCCAACGGGTTCTGGGGGGACATCTATGTGGTGATCGGGGACCCACAGGATGATGGAGGCTGGGCGGTGCGCACCTTTATCAAACCCTTTGTGAACTGGATCTGGATCGGTTGCACTCTGATGGCGCTGGGGGGGCTGATCAGCTTGTCCGACCGCCGTTTCCGTGTCGCGGCAGGTGCTGCCCGATCCCGTGCCCCGAAAGGAGTGCCCGCAGAATGATGACCCCTATCAAACGTCTGATTGCCGCGGCCGTGGTTCTTGCCAGTCTGGCGACCCCAACACTGGCGGTGAACCCGGATGAAGTACTGGATGATCCGGTGCTGGAACAACGGGCCCGTGATATCTCGGCGGATCTGCGCTGCGTGGTCTGCCGTGGCGAGAATATCGACGAAAGCAATGCCGAAATCGCCAAGGATCTTCGTCTGCTGGTGCGCGAGCGTCTGGTGGAAGGGGACAGCAACAGCGAAGTGGTCGACTTCATCGTCGAACGCTACGGTGAGTATGTGCTGATGAAACCCACCGCCACCGGGGCAAATATAGTGCTGTGGCTGGCCGGGCCGGTGTTGTTCCTGATTGCGGCGATCACAGGTGTGATCTATCTGCGCCGCCGCGCACAGGGGCGCGAAAAGGATGACGGCTTGTCTAAGGATGAAGCCAAACGCCTTGAAGAGTTGATGAAAGACTAAGCGTTTCGGAGCAAACATGTGTTTCAGGGGTGACCTGAAACGCTTTAGGCGGGCGATCAGCCTCGTTCAAATGACCGTTTGAATGCAGAAAGGGGAGCGTGCCGTCACGTTCCCCTTTTTACCGTCCGCTTGGTCAGCTATAAACGCGCCAAGCTCAGGGAGAATGCGATGAAATACGACACGATCACCTATGAAATCACTGACGGGCTGGCGGTTCTGACCCTGAACCGGCCGGATAAGATGAATGCGCTCAATACCCAGATGCGCGCCGAGATTGCCCATGCGGTGACGGATGCCGGGAACAACGCCCGCGCCCTGGTGATCGTGGGAGAAGGGCGCGCCTTTTGCTCGGGGCAGGATCTGGGGGATCGCGCCAATGCCGATGCAGTGGATCTGGAACGCACCCTGAAGGATGAATATGAACCGCTGTTGCAGGCGATTTATAATGCGCCGATCCCGGTGATCTGTGCGGTCAACGGCGCGGCTGCCGGGGCAGGGGCGAATATCGCGCTGGCCGCTGACGTGGTGATTGCGAAGGAAAGCGCCTATTTCATGCAGGCGTTTTCGCGCATCGGCCTGATCCCGGATGCGGGCGGCACCTATTGGATGCCACGCACCATGGGCTTTGCCAAGGCAATGGGCGCGGCCCTTTTTGCTGAGAAGCTGCCTGCGAAAGAGGCGGCCGAGCTGGGGCTGATCTGGGAATGCGTGGCGGATGACGATTTCGAAGCGGCCTGGAAAGCGCGCGGTGCCTATCTTGCCAATGGTCCGACCATGAGTTTTGCCAATATCAAAAAGGCGATGCGTGCGTCGCTGACCAACTCTCTGGACGAACAACTGGCGCTGGAGGCCCATCTGCAAGGCGAATGTGGCCGCTCGCGTGATTTCAAAGAAGGCGTTCTGGCCTTCCTCGAAAAGCGCACGCCGAAATATGAAGGGCGTTGATCCCGGTCAGGCTAGGCGTTTTCAATCAGGGGGGGCTTTGGCCCCCTTTTTTATGCGCCGGGTCTCGATGTGCTGGGGGTGTGACGACCCCTGTGGGAAATAGGGCGGCTGGGAAATAGCGCGGCAAAAGAAAAGGGGCCGCCAGCGGCAGCCCCTCGGAATTTGAGTATGTCCTGGGATCAGCGGTTTTCCACATCCGTGTAATCGCGGGCGGTGGCACCGAGATAGAGCTGACGCGGACGACCGATTTTCTGGCCCGGATCACCCAGCATCTCTTTCCACTGCGAAATCCAGCCCACGGTGCGCGACAGCGCAAAGATCGGGGTGAACATCGAGGTCGGGAAGCCCATGGCCTCCAGAATGATGCCAGAATAGAAATCCACGTTCGGGTAGAGTTTCTTGTCAACGAAATACGGATCTTCCAGCGCGATGCGCTCCAGTTCCTTGGCCACTTTCAGCGTTTCGTTGTCTTCGATGCCCAGAAGGCCCAGCACTTCGTCGGCGCTTTCTTTCATCACCTTGGCGCGCGGGTCGAAGTTCTTGTAGACGCGGTGACCAAAGCCCATCAGGCGGAACGGATCGTTCTTGTCCTTGGCGCGGGCCACATATTCCGGGATGTTGTCCACCGACCCGATTTCACGCAGCATTTCGAGGCAGGCCTGGTTGGCGCCACCATGGGCAGGGCCCCACAGACAGGCGATCCCGGCGGCGATACAGGCGAACGGGTTGGCACCCGACGACCCGGCCAGACGCACGGTCGAGGTCGAGGCGTTCTGTTCGTGATCTGCGTGCAGGGTAAAGATCCGGTCCATGGCGCGGCTCAGAATCGGGTTCACCACATATTCTTCGGCAGGCACGGCGAAACACATGCGCAGGAAGTTCGAAGCATAGTCCAGATCGTTGCGCGGATACACAAACGGCTGGCCGATCGAGTATTTGTAGGCCATCGCGGTGATGGTCGGGATCTTGGCGATCATGCGAACCGCTGCAACTTCGCGCTGCCACGGGTCATTGATGTCAAGCGAGTCATGATAGAAGGCTGACATGGCCCCCATCACGCCGGTGATAATCGCCATCGGGTGTGCGTCGCGACGGAAGCCCGAGAAGAACTTGATCATCTGCTCATGCACCATCGTGTGGTTGGTCACGCGGCTTTCGAAATCCTCAAGCTCGGTGGCCGAAGGCAGTTCACCGTAAAGCAGCAGGTAGCACACTTCGAGGTAATGCGATTTTTCCGCCAGCTGGTCGATCGGATAGCCGCGATACAGAAGCTCGCCCTTGTCGCCATCAATGAAGGTGATGGTCGAATCGCAGCTTGCCGTCGAGGTGAAGCCCGGGTCATAGGTGAAGACATCGCCCTGGGCGTAGAGCTTGCGAATGTCGATCACATCCGGGCCTGCCGTCGGCGAGTACATCGGCAATTCCAGTTCCTTATCCCCAAAGGTGAGTTTCGCGGTTCCGGTTTGTTCAGCCATTCTAGTTCCCTTCGTGCAAGACCCGGCCCGTTCAGGCGGGTGGTGTCGTATTGGTATATTATGTGCTCGCGTCGTTTAGTCGGGCAATGGTTTCGTCCGGCCCAAGCACCAGCATCATGTCAAAAACGCTGGGGGTTACGGCGCGTCCCGCGAGGGCAGCGCGCAGTGGGGCGGCCAGCTTTCCGAACTTCAGCCCGTGGGCTTCGGCAAGGCCATTGAGGATCCCCTCAAGCGTGTTGCGATCCCAGCTAGCATTTTGCAGCTGCGGCGTCAATTCTCTCAGTATACTACGGGATACATCGTCCAGCGCCTTTTGCGCCTTCTCATCGCGATCCAAGGGGCGAGATGCCAAGATAAAATGAGCTTTTTCAGTGAGTTGAGGGAAGGTTTTGGCGCTGGTTTTCAGCACATACATCGCTTTTGACAAAAGTTCACTTTGCAGTGCTGTCAGGTCAACCTCCCCCGTGACGCTACGGAATGCTGCATATGCGGCTAAAATCGCCTCGTCTTCCATTACGGCCATATGCTGACCGGACAGGTTGTCGAGCTTCTTGAAATCGAACCGGGCAGGAGATTTGCCGATTCCCTTCAGGTCGAACCATTCCAGTGCCTGCGCATCCGAGAAGAACTCGTCATCCCCATGCGACCAGCCCAGTCGGGCCAGGTAATTGCGCATCGCCTCAGCCGGGTATCCCATCGCCTGATATTCCTCGACCCCCAACGCGCCATGGCGCTTCGACAGCTTCTTGCCGTCGGGGCCGTGGATCAGTGGAATATGGGCCCAGACCGGAATGTCCCAGCCCATGGCCTGATAGACAAGTTGCTGACGGGCTGCGTTGTTCAGGTGGTCATCCCCCCGAATGGCATGGGTCACCCCCATATCATGATCGTCCACAACAACGGCCAGCATATAGGTGGGTGTGCCATCGGAACGTAAACAAATCATGTCATCGAGCTGATCATTGCGGATCGTGACATTGCCCTGCACCGCGTCCTCGATCACCGTGACGCCTTCGCGCGGGGCTTTCAGGCGCACCACGAAGGGGGCATCCGGGTGGGTGGCCGGATCCGCATCGCGCCAGGGCGATTGATAGAGGGTGGATTTCCCCTCGGCCTTGGCCTGATCGCGGAAGGCCTGGATCTCGTTCTGGGTGGCGAAGCATTTATAGGCATGGCCCTTGGCCAGCATTTCATGCGCCACTTCTGCATGACGGTCCGCGCGGTCGAATTGAGAGATCACCTCCCCATCGTGATCGAGCCCCAGCCACTCCATGCCCCTCAGGATCGCATCCGTGGCTTCAGGTGTTGAGCGCGCCCGGTCGGTGTCTTCGATGCGCAGCAGAAACTTGCCGCCGCGGCCGCGGGCGTAAAGCCAGTTAAACAGCGCCGTGCGGGCACCGCCGATATGCAGATAACCGGTGGGCGAGGGGGCGAAGCGGGTGACGACCTGATCAGCGTTCATGAGATGTTAACCTTTTGGAAACCATGTGAGGCGTATGCCTGTAGATGCGTTAAGGGCGTGTTAAAGCAAAAGGGAGGCCAAGAACAAGCGTGCTGGCCAGGATCAGCCCCTTATCTGTCATGCAGGCGGGCCTCACCCGGGTCGAACGGGAACGGGGACGGTTCCTGCACTGGGTGCCGATTTTCCTCGGAACAGGGATCGGGATCTATTTTCTGTTGCCGGTAGAGCCGGGGCCTCTCGTCTACGGTGGGCTTGTTGGCGTGACCCTCCTCTCTGTCCTGATCACCCGTTTCTGGCCCTGGGGGCTTGGCCCTGTGTCTCGGGGCGTGGCATTGATTGCCGCCGGGATTTGCCTGGCCGGGGCAAGGGCGCATTACGTGGCAGCGCCGGTCCTTGATTTTCGCTATTACGGCCCGGTTGAGGGGCGGATCATTGCCATGGACCGCTCGCAAAAAGATGCGGTGCGGCTGACGTTGGATCAGCTTCGGCTGGCGGATACGTCCCCGGATCGGGTGCCACGAAAGGCGCGGATATCCCTTTATGGGGATGACAGTTTCACCACGCCGCAGGTCGGGATGCGCGTGGCCGCGACCGCCCATCTGTCCGGACCGAACGGTCCGGTTGAACCCGGAGGGTTCGATTTTCAGCGCATGGCGTGGTTCAGGGGGATCGGGGCAATTGGCTATACCCGCAACCCGTTGCTGGAACTTGAACCGCCGGATGGCGGCTGGGGTGTCGTGCAGATCAATCGCTTGCGCATGGCGCTTTCGGCCTGGGTGCAGGGGATCCTGCCCGGTGAAGCGGGCGCATTTGCCGCCGCCATCACCACGGGGGATCGTTCTGCGATCAGCCCTCCCACATTGGAGGCGTTGCGCGGATCGAACCTTGCGCATCTGCTGGCTATTTCCGGGTTGCATATGGGGCTGCTCACCGGATTTGTCTATCAGGCTGCGCGCTATCTGATGGCTTTGTTGCCCGGACTGGCTCTGCGACGCCCGACCAAGAAAATCGCGGCGGTTTTGGCGATTGGGGCAGGTGCGTTCTATTTGCTTCTGTCCGGGGGAAACGTGTCGACCGAACGGGCCTTTATCATGGTAAGCACCATGTTTGTCGGTGTCCTGTTTGACCGCCGTGCGCTGAGCCTGAGGGCCGTGGCTATGGCGGCGGTGATTGTCCTTTTGCTGCATCCCGAGGCCCTGACCGAACCCGGTTTCCAGATGTCGTTTGCCGCGACCACGGCACTGGTGGCGGTGTTCGGCTGGCTTGGTCCTTATCGGCGGTATTTCGGGCCACGCTGGCTGCAGCCGGTGATGGCGGTGGTGCTGTCCTCTGCCGTGGCGGCGGCCGCGACCGCCCCGTTTGCGGCGGCGCATTTCAATCAGGTCAGCCATTTCGGTCTGTTGGCCAATCTTCTGTCCGTGCCACTGATGGGCAGTATTGTCATGCCCGCGGCGGTGCTTGCGGCATTGCTCAGCCCGTTTGGGCTGGGTTGGGTGGCGATCAAGGTGATGGGCCCACCGATCAACTGGATCATTGGGGTTGCAGGTTATGTTTCCACGCTGGATGGGGCGGTTGGCTATGTGCCGCAGCCGATGTCTTCGGTCTTGCCCTTGGTGGCGTTCGGAGGGCTTTTGCTGGTTTTGCTGACCCGGTGGGAAAAGCTGCTGGGGGCGTTGGTGTTTGGGGTTGGGCTGTTATTATGGAGTAGTGTTGACAGACCCCCGGTCCTGATCAGCCAGACAGGTGGATTGGTTGGTGTCATGACCGAGCAGGGGCGTGCTTTGTCCAAACCCAAGGGAGAGGGGTTTGCAGCCCGGATCTGGCTGGAAAACGATGGTGCGCCCGCAGAGCAGATTGAGGCCTATGCGCTTGGGGCTTTTACGGGGGACAACGGCTATGCCGAACTGGTTCTTGCCGGGCGCCCGATGGTGCATCTCAGTGGAAAACGCGGGGCGGGACGACTGGTTGAGGCCTGTGCCACCGGGGGGATTGTGGTCATGAACCAGACCGCTGAGGCGAAGATGTCGCCTGATTGCTGGATCATCAGCCCCACCGACTTGCGCCGAACTGGCTCTCTTGCGCTATGGCCCCAGGGGACGGGCTGGCGCATGATTTCGGCGCGCGATCAGCAGGGGGAGCGGTTGTGGACCCGCTGGTAGCGGCTGATATTGATTGCCCGCCCCAAAGACCCTAGCCTGTGGCGATGTGGCAAGGAGCGCGGAAATGGTCGAAACCGTGGGCAAAATTACCTTCTGGGGTGTGGAAGTCTTTGTGGCCATTGCCGATGAGCGCGCCATTTCGGCGGCGGCGCGGCGCCTTGGGGCAAGCCCCTCTGCCGTCAGCCAGCAACTGAGCAACCTGGAACTGTCGCTGGGGGCGGAGCTTTTCAACCGGTCTGCCCGGCCGCTGACCCTGACCCCGGCGGGTGAGCTGTTTCTGAAACGGGCCCAGGCCATTTTGAACGAAGCTGAGCAGGCTCGTGCTGAACTGGCCCAGAGTGAATTGGCCAGTTTGATGCGCCTGCGGCTTGGCGTGATCGAGGACCTTGACGCGGAAGTGACCCCGCTATTGCTGACGCAGCTGTCCCAACAGCTTGGAACAACTCAGTTTTTGCTGGAAACCGGGGCGTCGCATCGGTTGTATGAACAATTGGAGGCACGGGCACTGGATGTGATTGTCGCCGCTGACATTGGTGCAGCAGCCCATTGGATGGAGATCCACCCCGTGTTGCAGGATCCCTTTGTGGCTGTTGTGCCAAGGGGGTATCTGCGAGGCAAGGACAGTGCAGAGCTGCTTTCTGGTCTGCCTCTGGTGCGATATAGCGCGCGCCATTACATGGGGCGGCAGATTTCCGACTATATCGCACGGCACCATTTGCGCATGGAATGCCGGTTTGAGCTGGACAGCTATCACGCGATCATGGCGATGGTGGCAAAGGGAGGGGCGTGGAGCGTGCTCACGCCGCTGGCCTATCTTCATGCGCAGCAATTTCGTGAGGATGTCGAGTTGGTGCCCCTGCCTTTTGGCGCGCTGAAGCGGCAGATCTCTTTAGTGGCGCGGCGCGATGTGTTGGGAGGGCTCCCGCTGGATATTGCGCAATCGCTACAAAGCATTTTGTCGCAAACCGTGCTGGAGCCTGGGCTGGCAGAAATGCCGTGGTTGCAAAAGGACTTGCGGCTGCTTTGAGGGCAAGATTTCTGCTTGGCGGGGGCCGACCGGGGGGTATTTCAAAGAAAACTAGAAAACTAGAAAACTAGAAAACTAGAAAACTAGAAAACTAGAAAACTAGAAAACTAGAAAACTAGAAAACTAGTTTTCTGTGCGGTCAGCGTGGGGGCTGTTTCATGCTCATCTCAGGCGGCGGAGTGTTGCCGGTGTTGAACAACCTCATCCGCGGCCTTGATCAGCGCCTGGGCGATGAATTCCAACTCATCTTGTTTCAGGCGAACAGGCAGGCGTGTGTCACAGGCACGCATCAGCATTTTGCGGGTTTGCGGCAAGGGGCCCGGATCCGGAATGAACTGCCAGTTCCAGAACGCCCGCGCGTTGTCTTCGCTGGCCCCAAACACCTGAACGGACACACCGCGCGCCTTGGCGGCATCCTGGAATTTCAGCGTTTCCTGATCGGAAAACCCAACAAGGTTAAACTGGATCGAATCCGGGGCGCGGGTTTCCGGTTCAAGTGGTGGTGGGACAGTCAGCCAGGGGCTCTGGTTCAGACGTTCGGCGACATAATCATGATTGGCCAACCCGTCCGTGACGCGTCTGGAAAGCTCGGGGATCTGGGGGCGGATGACTGCCGCGGACAGGTTTGACAGGCGGGTATTGTAGAGAGGCAGCCTGTTTTGCCAGCGGGCAAATGCATCTGTAAGCTCAGGCGAGTTGTCGCCGTGGGGTGTTTTGTGCTTTTTCCAGTTATGCTCGTAAGCGCCGGACATGATGATGGCACGGGCAGCGAGATTGGCATCGTCCGTAATCAGGATGCCCCCTTCACCAGCATTCAGCATTTTATAGCTCTGGAAGGAAAAACAGCCAATTTTGCCGATGGTGCCAATTTTCCGGTCATGCCAAAGCGTGCCAAGCGAATGGGCCGCATCCTCAATCACCGGGATACCGCGCGCGTCACACAGTGCCATGATGGCGTCCATGTCCGAGGTATGCCCACGCATGTGGCTAATGATCACCGCACCGATATTGTCTTGCAGCTTTGCCTCAAAATCCGTCAGGTCCACGCGATAATTGTCGCCAACTTCGACCAGCACCGGCACGCAATCCGCATGAATGACGGAGCTGGGGACGGCGGCGAAGGTGAAGGCGGGGATGATCACCTTGGTGTCACGCGGTAGGTCGAGCGCCTTAAGCGAAAGAAACAGCGCGGCAGAGCAGCTTGCCACCGCCAACGCATATTTCGCCCCCATCTCTGCGGCGAATTCCTCTTCAAGAAGCGCAACCGGCGCATCCTGGGCAGCGGTATAGCGAAACAGATCCCCCGATTGCAGCAGGCGATCAATTTCAGCGCGCGCTGCAGCCGGGATGGGTTCGGCGTCATAGACATTTGGGGCAAGCGACATGGGAGCTCCTGCTTTGTCAAAGGCGATTGGGGCTGAAGGCGGGTTTGTTTTTCAGCTTTCCCAAAACTACTCTTTCAAAATACTAAAACAGGTTGCGGAGGCTGGCCATAAAAAACCCGCCTTCCGTCCAGGGAAAGCGGGCTTTCTGTGCGTGATCATCTGCTCAGATCAGACGTTCAGCAGAAGGTGTTCACGCTCCCACGGGCTGATAACCTGCAGGAATTCTTCATATTCCGTCCGTTTGATGATGGAATAGACACGGGCAAAATCCGGTCCAAGGATGTTTTGCATTTCCGTGGCGTTATCAAACAGATCCAGGGCGCTTCCTAGCCCGTTGGGGATGTCCCCTTCGCCTTCATACGCGTCCCCCCGGTATTGGGCATTGGGGCGTTTTTGTTCGACCAGTCCAAGATACCCGGCCGCAAGTGAGGCGGCGATCCCGAGATAGGGGTTGCAATCCATTCCGCCAATCCGGTTTTCAACCCGTCGGGCCTTGGGTGACGCGATCGGCACACGAATGCCCGTGGTGCGATTGTCACGTCCCCATTCCAGATTGATCGGGGCGGCGTTGTCCTTCACATAACGGCGATAGGAGTTCACGTAAGGGGCAAGAACGGCAACGGCGCTGGGCAGGTGGTTCTGCAGACCCGCGATAAAATGGAAAAACGCATCCGTTTCCCCGCCTTGCGGGCCGGTAAAGATATTTTCGCCCGTTTCACGATCCAGAACCGAATGATGGATATGCATGGCCGACCCCGGCTCTTCCTCAATTGGTTTCGCCATGAAGGTGGCAAAGCAATCGTGGCGCAGCGCGGCTTCACGGATCAGCCGTTTGAAGTAGAACACCTCGTCGGCCAGCTTGATTGGGTCGCCGTGGATCAGGTTGATTTCCAACTGACCGGCGCCGCCTTCCTGCGTGATCCCGTCAATCTCGAAACCCTGCGCTTCGGCAAAGTCGTAAATATCGTCGATCACCGGGCCAAACTCATCAACGGCCGTCATCGAATAGGCCTGCCGTGCGGCTGCGGGACGTCCGGATCGGCCCATCATGGGTTTGATCGCCTCGGCCGGGTCCAGATTGCGGGCAACCAGATAGAATTCCATTTCCGGGGCCACAACCGGTTCCCACCCTCTGGCGCGATAGAGATCAACCACCCGTTTCAGGACGTTGCGAGGAGAGAAGGGCACCGGCTCGCCATTGCGGTCATAAGCGTCATGGATCACCTGCAGGGTCCAGTCTCCGGTCCAGGGGGCGGCCGTGGCGGTGGACATGTCGGGCTTCAGGATCATGTCGCGTTCGATAAACCCCTCGTCCCCCGCAGCTTCCCCCCAATCTCCGGTGATGGTTTGGAAAAAGATGCTGTCCGGCAGGTGAAAATGCTCCTGCCGGCCAAACTTTGCCGCCGGAACCGCTTTGCCACGGGCAATGCCCGGCAGATCAGAGATCACACATTCCACTTCGTCCAGACGTTTCCCGTGCAGATAATCCTGCGCTGCTTCCGGCAGGGTGTCGATCCAGGCGGTTGTCGTTTTGCTGGACTGTCCCATCACTTTGCCCCTTTTTTCAGAACCTGCGCCATGCGTTCCGCAAAACGGGCATTGTCGGTGGCTGTCGAAAGCTGCTGCTCTGCCTCATCCAGCAGCGCGTCTGGCACCTTGCCGCGCCCCCGATGTTCAATCAGCCCGGCAATTAGATCCGCGGTGAATTCCGGATGTGGTTGGATTGTCAGGATCCTGTCTCCGTAGATCACCGCGGCATTGGCACAAAAATCAGTTGATGCGATCACCTCGGCGCCTTCGGGCAATTCGGTCACCTGATCCTGATGCCAGGCATTGAGCGCAAGCACCTCATCGCCGAAATCATATTCCGTCCGGCCAACGGACCAGCCACCAGCAAACTTCTCAACCTTGCCGCCCAGGGCCTGCGCGATGATCTGATGCCCAAAGCAGACACCGACCAGGGGCTGGCCCGCCGCACGAATGTCGCGGATCAGCTCTTCCAGCGGCCCGATCCAGTCATGGTCCTCATAAGCGCCATGTTTGGATCCGGTGATCAACCAGCCATCCGCAGCGTCGATGCCCGGAGGGAACTCCCCATCCACCACCGAAAAAATCTCGAACTCAAACCCATGCCCATCGAGGAGCCGGGTAAACATTACGCCGTAATTGCCGACGCTGTCTCGAACTTCGTCGGGTGAATGGCCCGCTTGCAGGATACCGATCTTCATGTGACACCAAATTTGATCAAATTTCAGCTCCTAACCTAGACGAGCAGATGCGGCCCGACAAGCCACTTTGAAGAAAGGATGTCAGGATCGGCGCTCACACAGGATATTACAGGCAGGAACGCCTGTTTTCACGGCTTATTTTCTTGTCACAAATATCCCGGGGTGAGCCTCGAAGAGGCGAGGGGCAGCGCCCCTTTCCCCGTCAAGCGAACCTTGTGAAAGCGGGCCGAGTCGGACGCGGAAGGTCCTTTGCAGCCAGATTTTCCTACCGAAACAGGTTCAAACGGACCCTGGCAGGTTTGCGCCGTTCCTGTGGCAGGTGCCGGTTCAGATGCCGGTTGGCCAGACCAAAAACCGTAATCACCACCAGCGTGAGCAGGATGAAATACATCGCAAGGATCGGGTATGGGACAAACGGGTTGAAGGTCTTGTCGGCGAAATAGCTGGCGTAATAGAGCGCATCGCCCTGCTGGCCGCGCACCGGAAAACTGGAAAACGACACCAGAGCCGTGGCATGAAACAGAAAGATCGCCTCGTTTGTATAGGATGGCCAGGCCAGCCGTAGCATGGTTGGAAAGGTGATCCGCCGGAACCGGGTGAGCCCCATGATCCCGTAGGCATCCGCCGCTTCCAGATCCCCTTTGGGGATGGACCGAAGCGCGCCATAAAAGATCTCGGCAGAATAGGCGGAGGTATTGCAAAAAAGCACAACCGTCGCCCCAAGCCATGCGGCGGTCAGCGGCTGAAACACCGGATAGGCCTGTTTCAGCGACAAAAACACCGCATAGGCAAAGAAAAACTGGATGAACAGCGGAGAGCCGCGGAACACATAGATGAAAAACTCTGCCGGTTTGCGGGCGAGCGCATGGCGGCTGTTTTTTCCCATCGCCAGGGCCACGGCAAAGAAAAAGCCAAAGAAGATTGCCACGATGCCGTAATAGATATTCCAGATCATCCCCGAGCCAATCAGGGTAAACTGGTCACACAGGGTGAAATCCGTGCGCGGCAGCAGTCGTTCTCCATACCCTATCGAGCGGAGCGCATAGTCCTGAATGGTTTGAAGACAGCTCATGCCGCGGCCTTTCTTTGTGCTTCACCGGCTGCGGTGGCCTGCCCCTTGGACAGGCGGGCCGAGATCTTTTTGAAGACGCGCTCCGACAGGCTGGTAAAGGCCAGGTAAAACACCAGCAGTCCGAAATAATAATACATATGCCAGTTGGAATGCGGGTAGTCTGAGAACTTGGCCGTTTTGGTCGCGCCCAGTTCCTTGGCCCAGTAAACCGCGTCTTCGACCCCCAGAAGGAACAGAAGGGGCGTGGCCTTGATCAGGATCATCCACAGGTTCGACAGGCCGGGCAGGGCGTAAACCCACATCTGCGGCACCATGATCCGCCAGAAGGCCTGCCGTTGGGACATGCCATAGGCCTCGGCGGTTTCCATCTGCGCCCGCGGCACCGCCTTCATCGCACCAAAGATCACATTGGCCGCAAAGGCGCCGAACACGATGGAGAAGGTCAGCACGGCCAGGAAAAACCCATAGGTCTCATGCACCCATTGCGCACTGGTCGACAGCGGCAGTTTTGCCTCGGCGCAGACCACGAAATCATTGCCCTGCCGGATCGGATCGGTCCAGTCGGGGCATTTCACCTTATGGCGCATCCATTCAAACGCCTGATCCAGTGCGATCACGAAGAACAGGAAAAACGCGATATCCGGCACGCCACGCACGATTGAAGTGTAGGCTTTGCCGATCCAACGAAACGGCGCAAAGCGTGCCCGAGAGGCCATGGCGCCCAGAAAGCCAAACCCAAGGGCCACCGGCGCGGTGATTGCCAACAACACCAGAACCGTCCCGAAAGACAGGTAGAAAGACATGTGCTTGCCCGTGGTCAGGTAGCACGAAAGCCACTGAAAGCCTTCAAGCGTCAAGGGGTCGGTGCAGTAGGAAAACATCGCAGAATCCGAAGGGCGGGGGCCGTGAGCGGTCTGCATCGGGTGGGAGTGCAAGCCCGTCAGGCGGCCAGGTTTGAAAGGGGGCCCGCCAATCCGGCAGGCCCCGAACATCAGAAAGTCAGATCACCACTGTGACGAGACTTCCCATTTTGCGATCAAGGTGTTCAGCGTGCCATCGTCCTTCATCGACTGGATGGCGGCGTCGAATTTGGCGCGCAGTTCCGGATCCGATTCACGGATACCCATGCCCACGCCACCACCGATGGCTTCCATGCGCTCCAGCATCACCAGACCCTCTTGGCCGACCATGGTGTCAAGGAACGATTTGTCTGCCAGCACCGCGTCAGCTTCGCCGTTTTTCACAGCAGCCACGGTTTCTTCCGGGGTGGCAAACTCGATCAGGGTCCAGCCCTGAGCGGCCACGAAGCCGGCCTGAATGGTGGTGGCCTGTGCGGCAACCACGGCGTTGGCCGGGTCCACATCTGCCGACATGGCGGCATAGGCCGAGGGATCGGGCGGCGTATAGGCTTGGGTGAAGTCGATCACCTCGTCGCGTTCGTCCGTGATCGACATGCCCGCGATGATGGTGTCATAGTTGCCCGACACGAGGTTCGGAATAATGCTGTCCCAGTCGTTTTTCACCCAGGTGCATTCCAGCTCGGCGCGTTTGCACAGCTCGTCGCCCAGCTCACGCTCGAACCCGTCAATCTCGCCATTGTCATTGACGAAGTTCCACGGAGCATAGGCGCCTTCGGTGCCCATGCGCACAGTGTCCGCCATAGCGAACCCTGCGCTCACAGCCAGGGCGGCCGTGGTCAGGATCAGTTTCTTCATGTTGTTCTCCCTTGGTTATTCTGTTGTTAGTCTGCGGATAACCCGCTGAAAATCAATGTCGAATGTCGCAGCCTTGGTTTCAGGCCGGTTGCGAATGGGACAGGAATTGCTTCAGGCGGTCGCTTTTCGGATTGCCAAAGAGTTCTGCAGGCGCGCCTTCCTCTTCGATCAGACCCTGATGCAGGAACACGACGTGGTCCGAGATGTCGGCGGCCATGCGCATGTCGTGGGTCACGATGACCATGGTGCGCCCTTCGGCGGCCAGATCCTTGATCACCTTGATCACCTCTTGTTCCAGCTCGGGATCAAGCGCCGAGGTCGGTTCGTCAAACAGCAGGGCGCGCGGTTCCATGCACAGCCCGCGCGCAATCGCCGCGCGTTGCTGCTGGCCGCCCGACAGCTGCGAGGGCCACATGTCGCATTTGTCGCCAATGCCAACCTTGTCGAGATAGTAACGCGCTTTTTCCTCCACCTCTGCCTTGTCACGCCCCATCACCGTGATTGGCGCTTCCATCACGTTTTGCAGAATGGTCATGTGGGACCAGAGGTTGAATTGCTGGAACACCATCGACAGGTTGGTGCGGATCCGGGTGACCTGTTTGCGGTCCGCCGGGTGGCGATCCAGCCCGTGCCCGCGCCAGGCAATCGGCTCGCCTTCGAACCTGATCTCTCCCTGCTGGCTTTCCTCAAGCAGGTTGGCGCAACGCAGAAGAGTGGATTTGCCGGAGCCGGAAGAGCCGATCAGCGACACCACATGGCCACGCGGGGCGACAAGATCGACCCCTTTGAGAACTTCCAATGCGCCATAGCTTTTATGCAGGTCGCGGATTTCGATCACGGGCGTGTCAGCAGTGTGTGCAGGGTCAGATATCGTGTCTGGGGTCACAGAATGGATCCGGAGTTGCCTTGTTCATTGACCCGTGAGTAGGGCGCAAATCTTGCACAAATGCAACGGCGAAAAGCCGGTGGCGTTGGGTAAGCTTTGGCTAAAGGGCGGCAATTCCGACGATTTGTCAACGAGATGCGCCGGGGGCCGGTAAGACACACGTCTGGCGGGTGCCGCGCCCGGCTGGACTATCCCTTCTGGGCCCGGATCCGAGCCAGGTTCGAATCGCGGTCATTGATCCCCAGAAGATGCGCCACCATCCGCATCAGGGCGTCCTCTTCCTCGGCGCGGGTCCCATCCGCAAGGACCACCGACCAGGCGGCTTCGATCACCGCGACACGGTCTTCAAGCCCCACCGCATCCTTGATTGCCCGGGTGAAGCGGACCGTGTCAGGGGCCTGGGTTTCGAAGGTTTCGGCCTGGTGCCTCAGGGCTGCGGCTGCGTCCGGAGACAGACCGTAGCGATCGGTAAGAGCCGCATCTATCGCGGCGATTTCCGTCGCCGCATAATCCCCGTCAGACCGCGCCAGCCGCACCAGCAGCGCGGACAGGGCAAGCCGGGCGTCGTCCTGATTGAGGGGCGAGGGGGCGGGGGCAAACAGCCGGTCGAACAAGGAAGCAATCATGGGATCAGATATAGGGGGGCAATGGCGCGCTGAAAAGGTGGATCACAAAGGGTTTTGGGGTGGGCAGGGGATCGGGTGCATCCCCTGTGCTCCCATGTGGTGGGAAAGGGGCGCTGCCCCTCGCGCTGCGCGCTCACCCCGGGATATTTGTGGCAAGAGGAAGAGCGCGGTGGCTCAGCCCTCATATCCCTCGATGATGATCAGATCGCCGCTGCTGACGGGGTCGCGCAGGGATTTGGCCTGTTGGTAGGCGGCGCTGGCATAGCAGTCTTTTGCGGCTTGGTAGCTCGGAAACTCGATCACGACATTTCGGGAACGGGCCGATCCTTCGACGGTTTCAAACGTGCCGCCGCGCACCAGAAAGCGCGCGTCGAACGCGGCGAAGGCGGGGCCGTTGGCCGCAACGTATTTCTTGTATTCATCGAGGTTCGAGACGTCGATCCGGCCAATCCAATATCCTTTGGGCATATTCATATCCATCTGTTGTCAATTTGGGAAAGGGGGGACGGCAAGGCACCGGGATTTTGGTGCTCGCGGCCCACCAAGCGTGGCCAGCTGCTGCGATGTGTCAGGGCGCCCCGTTTGCATTGGTGATGTCATCGCGGGTCAGCCCAAGCTCGCGGGCGACACGGGTGACAAAACAACTTTCCTCATCGCGCACGATCCCGTCGGCACGAGAGACCCCCCAGAGGGCGGAAAGCATCTGAAGGCGGGTTTCAGAGGAAACGCCTTCGCGCACCAGCGCGGTCAGTTCAGAGGTGTCCGGGGCTTCGGCTTCGAGCTTTTCGCAGGTGGCGCGGGCTTTGGCCGCCTCGACGGGGTTGAGGTTTCCATATCGGGAAAACAGCCTGTCGATCATGGCGATTTCTTCCACAGCGTAGTTCTGATCGGCCTTGGCAAGCCGCACCAAAAGAACCCCCATGGCAATCCGCCCATCCAGTTCGGGCAGAGGGGGGGCCTCCTGCGGGGTTTTTCGGAACTTCTGAAAGAATTCGGACAGCATGGGATCCTCTCCTGTGTTGCGGCGAGCCTAAAGCGTTTCGATTTTAATCTAAAGTAGGGAAAACCGAAACGCGGCAAGAGACATCTAAGCTGTGGCGCTTCAGGATCTACATGTGCCCCCCAGTATTCCTCCAGAGCGTTTTCGTGAAGGAGGGGCGCGTCGATAACTGGGCAACAAAAAAGGCGCGCCGCAGCTGTGCGACGCGCCTTTGATGTCAGGGGGGACAGGATCAGACCAGACGTTCCACCTCTTTTGCCGCGCGGATGAAATCGGCGAACAAGGGGGCCGGGTCGAAGGGTTTCGATTTCAGTTCCGGGTGGAACTGCACACCGATAAACCAGGGATGATCTTTCCACTCAACGATTTCGGGCAGGCGGCCATCGGGTGACATGCCCGAAAATTGCAGCCCGCAGGCTTCAAGCTGATCCCGGTATTGCGCATCCACCTCGTAGCGATGGCGGTGGCGCTCTTCCAGTTCGGTTGCGCCGTAGATGCGCGCGACGTTTGATCCTTCGCTCAGCGTGGCGGAATAGGCCCCAAGACGCATGGTGCCGCCCTTGTCGTCGCCTAGTTTGCGCTTGACCTTGTAATTGCCCTGCACCCATTCCTTCAGGTGGTAGATGACGGGGGTGAAACGGGTTTGTCCCGCCTCGTGGTCAAATTCTTCCGATCCCGCATCAGCGATGCCGGCCACGTTGCGCGCGGCCTCGACCACGGCCATTTGCATGCCCAGGCAGATGCCCAGATAGGGGATCTTGCGTTCCCGGGCGAACTGCGCTGCCTTGATCTTGCCTTCGGTGCCGCGTTCGCCAAACCCGCCGGGCACGAGGATTGCGTGGAACCCTTCCAGATGCGGGGCAGGGTCGCCCTTGTCGAAAAGCTCGGCATCGACCCATTCCAGTTTTACCTTGGTGCGGTTGGCCATGCCGCCGTGGGTCAGCGCCTCTTTGATCGACTTATAGGCATCTTCGAGCTGGGTATATTTGCCCACAACGGCCACTTTCACCTCACCCTCGGCATTGTGAATGCGGTCTTCCACATCTTCCCAGCGGCGCAGGTCCGGTTTCGGGGCAGGCGCGATCTGGAAGGCGTCCAGAACGGCTTGATCGAGGCCAACCTTGTGATAGGCCATCGGCGCTTCGTAGATCGATTTCAGGTCATAGGCGGGGATCACGGCTTCCTGGCGCACGTTACAGAACAGGCCGATCTTGGCGCGTTCCTTGTCCGGGATCGGGTGTTCCGAGCGGCAGACCAGCACGTCAGGGGCGATACCGATCGAGCGCAGCTCTTTCACGCTGTGCTGGGTCGGTTTGGTTTTCAATTCCCCCGAGGCGGCCAGATAGGGCAGCAGGGTCAGGTGCATGAAGATACATTGCCCGCGCGGGCGTTCCTGGCTGAACTGACGGATGGCTTCAAAGAAGGGCAGGGCTTCGATATCGCCCACGGTGCCGCCGATTTCGCACAGCATGAAATCGACCTCATCATCGCCAATGGCAATGAAGTCTTTGATTTCATTGGTCACATGCGGGATCACCTGGATGGTTTTGCCCAGATAATCTCCGCGCCGCTCTTTCTCCAGCACATTGGTGTAGATCCGGCCGGATGAGACAGAATCGGTGTTGCGCGCGGCCACGCCGGTGAAGCGTTCGTAATGGCCCAGATCAAGATCGGTCTCGGCCCCATCGTCGGTCACAAACACCTCGCCATGTTCAAACGGGCTCATCGTGCCAGGGTCGACATTCAGGTAAGGGTCCAGTTTGCGCAGGCGAACCGAATAGCCACGGGCCTGCAACAGTGCCCCCAAAGCGGCCGAGGTCAGCCCTTTGCCAAGAGAGGAAACAACACCACCGGTGATGAAGATGTAACGTGCCATAAGCTTGGCTGCCCCCGTGAAAATGGGCCTCTGGCGCTTTGCTGAGGGGCCCGGTCAATTCTTTTGGAATACGCAAAAACCTGTCGATGACGGGCCCCTGCGAATCCGCGTTCCACGGGATTTAAGACTTACACGATTCCGGCCACCCGCGCAACCGAACCGCAAGATAAAGGGCGGAAAAACCGCCCTTTCACAATCTGTAGTGAATTACTCGGCGCGTGGCGGCGTCAGGCTTTCGTCGGTCGATACCGGCGGCAGCAGGCTTTCCACATCTGGAAGCGCCGGAGTTGCCGGGGCCTCTTCCGTTGCCGCCGGCAGGCCAAGCGCATCTGTGACCGAGCTGTCTGCTGCGTTTTTCGCAGCGATGACCGTCAGGGAGATCGAGGTGATCAGGAAGGCAATTGCCAGACCCCAGGTCACTTTTGCAAGGGCTGTTGCCGCTCCGCGGGCGGACATCAGGCCGCCCCCACCGCCACCGATCCCGAGACCACCGCCCTCAGAACGCTGAAGAAGCACAACACCGATCAGTGACAGTGCCAGAATCAGATGAATGACGAGGACGACATTTTCCATAAGGGGGTCCAATATTCGGTTACGACGGTCTTCGCGGGTATTTAGGCGAAAGGGCGCTGCAGCGCAACCCGCGTTTCGGGGCGTTCTGTTTTCGTAAGGAAAAAGCCCTGTTTTCGTCTGAATATGAAATTTTCTTGCAGGGCGGGCAGCTGGGGCGTTCGACGAAAACTAGAAAACTAGAAAACTAGAAAACTAGAAAACTAGTATTCTGGTATCGCGCCTTACTCCCGCCTTTTTGCATCTGCGGCGAATTAGGTGTTTCCCCAGCGCGCGCCAGCCGCTATGACGGGCCGGGTTTTCTTTGAGATAGGAACAGACCATGGCAAATGTTGTCGTCGTAGGCGCCCAGTGGGGTGACGAAGGTAAAGGCAAAATCGTTGACTGGCTCAGCGAACGCGCAGATGTGATCTGCCGGTTTCAGGGCGGGCACAATGCGGGCCACACTCTTGTGATCGACGGCAAGGTTTACAAGCTGCATGCGCTGCCCTCTGGTGTTGTGCGCGGGGGTAAGCTCAGCGTGATCGGCAACGGTGTTGTGCTGGATCCCTGGAACCTTCTGAAAGAAATTGAAACGGTAACGGCACAGGGCGTGGATATCTCGCCTGAGACGCTGATGATCGCGGAAAACACCCCGCTGATCCTGCCCTTCCACGGTGAATTGGATCGCGCCCGCGAAGAGGCCGCGTCCAAAGGCACCAAGATCGGCACCACCGGTCGTGGCATCGGTCCGTGTTATGAAGACAAGGTGGGGCGTCGTGCGATCCGTGTGGCCGACCTGGCCGATGACGCCACGCTAGAGGCCCGTGTGGACCGCGCCCTGCAGCACCATGATCCGCTGCGCAAAGGTCTGGGCGTTGAACCGATCGACCGGGACGCCCTGATCGCGCAACTCAAGGAAGTTGCACCGAAAATTCTGAAATTCGCAGCTCCCGTCTGGAAGGTGCTTAATGAAAAGCGCAAATCCGGCAAACGGATCCTGTTCGAAGGCGCACAAGGCGCGCTTCTGGACATCGACTTCGGCACCTATCCGTTCGTGACCTCGTCCAACGTGATTGCCGGTCAGGCCGCAACCGGTGTGGGCATTGGTCCCGGTTCGATTGACTATGTGCTGGGGATCGTAAAAGCCTATACCACTCGTGTGGGTGAAGGCCCGTTCCCGACCGAGCTGGATGATGCAGACGGACAGCGCCTGGGCGAGCGTGGCCACGAGTTTGGCACCACCACCGGTCGCAAGCGCCGTTGCGGCTGGTTTGATGCGGCCCTGGTGCGCCAGACCTGCGCCACCTCCGGTGTGTCCGGCATCTCGTTGACCAAGCTTGACGTTCTGGACGGGTTCGAAACGCTGAAGATCTGCGTGGGCTATGAGCTGGACGGCGAGCGTCTGGATTACCTGCCCACCGCCGCCGACCAACAGGCCCGCTGCACCCCGATCTATGAAGAGATGCCGGGTTGGAGCGAATCGACCGAAGGGGCGCGCAGCTGGAATGACCTGCCCGCCAACGCGATCAAATACGTTAAACGCGTGGAAGAGCTGATCGACTGCCCGGTGGCGCTGTTGTCGACCAGCCCGGAACGGGATGATACGATTCTGGTGACCGATCCGTTCGCGGATTGATCCGCCGGTCGAAGCCATGAATTGAAGGCGGGTGCGGGAAACCGTTGCCCGCCTTTTTCAAACGAAGGAAACGCCGATGGCCCTGAGTTACAAAACCCGCAAGCGCCTGTCCCTGCTCATCCTTGTGCTGGGTTTGCCCGCCTATATCATCATGGCGATCTGGGTTGTGTCGCTGTTCAATCGCCCGCCGATCTGGCTGGAGCTGATCATCTATGTTGGTCTTGGTTTCCTCTGGATGCTGCCGTTCAAGAAAGTGTTCCTTGGGGTGGGAAAGGCTGATCCGGACGAGGATCCTGCCAACTACCCACACGACCCGGCAGGGAAATATGCACTGAAAGACGAAGACAAACGGAACGGTTGATGGCGGAATGGTTGATGCCGGTATCGCTCTAAAAAGTCTCACCACAAAAAAGGCCCCCGCAGCGCAGGGGCCTTTTTCTGTTTGATGCCGGGTCACGCAGATTGGCGCCCGTCGGTCTCTCCGTCTGACCCGCTGCCGGGACGGAAGCGGGTGCTTTCGGTCAGGGCAAACTGGCCGCGTTTCAGGCGTTTGATCCGCCCTTCGCGCAGCAGTTTTCCAAAGGCGCGCAGACCTTCTTCACGCGAAAACTCCTCTTCGCCTACATAGCGGCGCACCATGCCCATCACGCGGGGACGGGTAAAGCTTTCATACCCGTTCAGCAGCACGGTGTGGCAGGCCGCAGCTTCCAGCAGCTCTCCCAGCTCATGGGCACCGGTTTGTTCGACATAGTCGATAAACCCGGCATCCAGCTGTTCGGTTGCCGTGTCTTCAGAGATTTCATCCTGTGCGAGGTCGGCCTGCGGGTTACGCAGAACGCGGCGCGGGCGCACGATGTCACTGGAGGCCGGAACCGCTGGGGCTTCCTCGATTGTTTCCATTTCGTCAACGCGTTGTTCTGACACCAGAACCAGGGGAGGCATCCGGCGCGACGACCCTCCGGAAATGCCGGGGCGACGCGGACGCACAACACGGGCAAGGTCATCGCGATAGGCGCCGACGCTGTCGTCACCATTTTTACCCGATGCATCCTCATGTGTGTCATCTGCGCGTTTGGCCTGAACAGCGGCCTTGAGATGTGCGATGGCAGACCGGCGGCGGCTTACCTCGGTGCTGGCCATATGCGTGTCGGCCTCAGCCAGCAGCCGGTCCAGCGCGTCTTCGCTGTCGCTGACGCCACCATCATCAAATGCGGTGAGCTTCGGCAGATCACGTGTTTCAGCGCGCTCTTCTGTGGCGACTTCGGCGGGGGCCTCCTCGATGGCGGGTGCGTCTTCAATCTGAGGGGCCTGATCAGAGATTTCGTCTGTCTGCGCGGCAACGGCCTCGGCTTCCGCCTCAGCCAGCTCTGCCATCAGCTCAGCCTCAGCCTCCGGGGTCAGCATTGCATTTTCATTGTCCTGCGATGCATCGTCCTTGGGGGGCGAAAGCTGTCCGCCTTTCACGTGGCGCACACGAATCACACGGGGTTTGCGCAGAGCGACCGGGCGAGGGGAGGTGTCCTCTTCCTGGGCAGCGTCCTCTTCGGCAGTCTCCTCGGCGTGCAGGTCATCGCGCTCCGTGGCCGCTTCTTCGGTCATGTCCAGATCGGTATCTTCCGGGGCGATGTCATCCTGTTCGGCAAGATCAGCGTCGGTTTCGGCACTCTCGGAGATTTCAGGCTCAGTGATTTCTGCGCTTGCCTCTTCCGCCTTGGGCTCGTTGTTCAGTCGCGACAGGATCCCGGAAATCGTATCCTCACCCTGTCCGCGGTCCTGATCGAGAGCTTCAGGCTCAGCAGTTTCTGCAACAGATGCGGAAGGTTGGTTGTCCTGATCGGCTGCCTCGTCGTCGAGGGTCACATTGCTGCGCCCATGTTTCGCGACCGTGGCAAGAACGGACGAAATGGACGAGGAGCCCTCTGCAATGTCGTTCTCGTCTTCCAGATCTTCGTCCTGCAGGCTTTCTTCCTGCGCGTCCTCACGGGACTGAGCGTCCTCTTCAAGCCCCTGCTCCTGCAGTTCAGAAACCGGTTGCGCGTCGTCCTCATCCTCGTCTTGCGCCAAATCCTGTGCGGCCAGTTCTGCGCGTGCAAGTTCACGCAGACGTTGGGCGCGCTGGGCGCGGCGAGAGCGACGCAGTTTGCGGATCTCTGCCGGAGACAGATTCTCTTCTTCTTCCGCGGTCAGAGCGTCAGGTTGGGTGTCTTCGTCATCCTCAGAATGCAGGTCCTGAGGGGGCTGGGCGTCCTCGTCCTCCGCATCCTGCGCAGCAATGTCCATTTCGACCTCGGCCTCGACGGCATCCGGAAGGTCTTCAATCTCGTCGGCATCAACAAAGAGATTGGAAACGTCAGTCCGATCCAGGTCCTGATCTTCGGCATATTGATCGGTGGCGACAAAGGCTGCGGCCCCTTCGGCGCGCTTTTCATCGACCACCGCGCGAATGCGGCTGAGCTTGTCAGCAATCGAGCCGGAAACAGGTGTGTTCAGCGGTGCGTCATCGGTCTGCGGGGCTTCTGCAACCGGAGCCTCTGCAATCAGAGCCTCCGGTTGGGCGATGTCCTCATCCTCAGTCACTGACGGGGTCGGCGCGTCCTGAGCAATGTCGGGCTGCGATGTGGGGGTGTGTTCGGAAGCGGAGCTTTCAGCGGCGGCGGTGGACGCGTCGGTCAACAGGTGACCCGCCTCCACGGCGGTTGCGCCAATGGCGGTTTGGGTGGTCACGTCGGCATCAGCCTGACGCAGGACGACACCGTCCTTTTCCACACGGGCTTCAACCCGTTTCTGAATCTCACGTTCAGCGATGCGATGCAGCATCTCTGCGTCCGGCGTGGGTGGTTCCGCGCCGAAGTAGCGATCGTCTGCCGCCAGATCACGGAAATACTCCGCAATTGACTTCATCGTGTTGAAAGGTTCGTCAAAACCCTCCAACGTGCACGAAAATGTGCCGTAAGATACAGTGAGAATCTTGCTATTGCTCACCATAAATAACTCGCTTTCTCCCCCGATCCAGCAGGAACCTGTTTACCATGCACTGGTTCGGGAAAATGAACAAAACCGGGAAAATCGCGGTATTTTTTCTGGGCAGGAATGTGTTTTTTTGCCGATTTGGAAACAATAACCGCATGAAAGGGGATATTTTGCAACAATTGGCGTCAATAACACTGCTTGGAGGGGGGCGGGTTAACCACTCGATTCTGCTTGAGAGCCTTGAATTTGCCCCCCGCCTCGTGGCGGTGGATGGGGCGGCCGGGACCGCTGCGTCGCTGGATCTGATGCCAGAGGCGGTGGTCGGGGATCTGGACAGTCTGACCCCCGAGGTTCGCGCCGCGTTCGACCCTGCCTGTGTTGTGGAAACCCCCGACCAGAACCGAACGGATTTCGACAAGGCGCTGCAATGGGCGGTTGAGCAGGGACAGGCGCCTTTGGTGCTGGGGGTTGGGTTCATGGGCGGACGGCTGGATCACGAACTTGCCTGTTACAACGCCTTGGTGCGCAGCACCGCGCCCTGTGTCTTGCTGGGGGAGGAGGATCTTTGTTTCCACCTTGCGGACAATATCAAGCTGGCGCTGCCATTGGGGACGCGTTTGTCACTTTTCCCGATGGCGGAAGTGACCGGGAACTGCACCGGATTGCGTTGGCCGGTCGACGGGCTGACCCTGTCTCCCTGGGGGCGGGTCGGGACCTCAAATGAGGTGGCCGAGGGCCACGTGACCCTGTCCTTTGATCGGCCAGGCATGCTGGTGATCCTGCCGCGCGCCCATCTTGGTGCGGTCATCAAGGCCCTGCGTGTGTAAGCCAGACTGTCAGGCTGGGCGCCGTGCCTGAGACTGTGCCTGCCGCCGCGCCTGCCTGTGCTCGCGCGCAATCACGTAAAGCCCGGCTGCCACGGTAATGGCGATCCCCAGCGCGGCAAGCCCGTTGGGCAGGTCGTGAAAGGCAAGCCAGCCAATCAGCGTGGCGAAGGGAATTTCCAGATATTGCATCGGTGCCAGCGTGGCAGAAGGGGCATATTTCAGGCTGGCGGTCATCAAAATTGCCGACGCGGTTCCGATCACGCCGAACACCACCAGATCCGGCACAAGATGCAGCGGCGGCAGGGCGCCTGTCCCGGCAATGCCCCAGAGCGGCAGTAAAATGACAGCACCGAGAGATCCATTGGCCACCTGGATCGCCAGCGGATCCATCGCGCGTGACATTTTGCGCGTGATCATCGCAAAGATAGCAAAGCCAAGCGCGACCCCCAGCGGCATGAGCGCCACCAGCCCCACCGCCACAAAATTGGGCTGGATCACCAGAAGCGTGCCGATGAAACCAACCAGGGCGGCGCCAATCCGGTGTGGCCCAACCTGTTCGCCCAGCACCAGCGCCCCAAGGGCCAGCATGATGAACGGAGCCACAAAGGCAATCGCCACCGCATCCGCCAGTGGCAGAAACCGCAGCGACTGATACATCAACCCCATCGAGATCAGCAAAACCAGTGCGCGCGCCAGCATCCAGATCCGGGTGCCCTTGGGCGGCAGGCATGGGATATTGCGCGCCTTCAGCCAAGGGTAAAGCAAAAGGGGAAACAGAAATCGCAGGGTGATCAGGGCCAAAAGCGCCACCTCTCCTCCCAACGCCTTGGCCTGGGCATCTGACAACGGCACCAACATGCAAAATCCCAACATCAACAGGATGCCAAGGAAGGGGCGGTCATGAGTGGTGGGGGAGGTGACGGAACCGGACATGAGGCGACCCTACGCCGCCCCGGTCAGAAGTCAATTCACCCTATGACGGATCAGCAGTTTGGCACATTCACGGCAAGCCCGCCCAGAGAGGTCTCTTTATACTTCTCCATCATGTCCTGCCCGGTTTCGAACATGGTTTTCACACAGGCATCCAGCGGCACAAGATGGGTGCCATCCCCGCGCAGCGAAAGCGACGCCGCCGAGACCGCCTTGATCGCCCCCACGCCATTGCGTTCGATACACGGCACCTGAACCAGCCCCTTGATCGGGTCGCAGGTCAGGCCGAGGTGGTGTTCCAGCGCGATCTCAGCGGCGTTTTCCACCTGCATCGGCGTGCCGCCCATCACGGCGCACAGCCCGGCCGCCGCCATGGCACTGGCCGATCCGACCTCCGCCTGACAGCCTGCCTCGGCCCCTGAAATCGAGGCATTGTGCTTGACGATCCCGCCAATCGCCGACGCGGTCAAAAGGAACTCACCGATCTTGTCGCGGCTTGCCCCCGGCACATGGTTGAGCCAGTACATGATGGTTGCAGGCAATACCCCCGCCGCCCCGTTGGTCGGGGCGGTGACCACCTGTCCACCTGCGGCGTTTTCTTCGTTCACCGCCATCGCATAGACGCTCATCCAGTCATTGATCGTATGAGGGGCGGTCAGGTTCAGCCCCTTCTCCGCCTGCAACGCTTCGTAAATGCCGCGCGCGCGTCGTTTCACCGACAGGCCACCGGGCAGGATGCCCTCGCGATCCAGCCCGCGGGTGATGCAATCCTCCATCACCTGCCACAGGCGCGTGATGCCCGCATCCAGCGAGGCCGGCCCCATATGTTCCAGCTCATTGGCGCGTTTCATCTCGGCAATCGACTTGCCGGACGTGGCTGCCATCTCAAGCATTTGTGCTGCGGTTTCAAAGGGGTAAGGATGGGTTTTTGCATCTTCCTTGTCGCGAACCGGCTCTTCGGCCTGTTCGGCCTCGGTCACCACGAACCCCCCACCGATCGAGTAATAGGTCTCGCGAACCACAACATCACCCTGCGCATCCGTGGCCATCAGCACCATGCCATTGGCGTGGCCGGGCAGCGGGTGGTCATAGTCAAAGATCAGGTCCGCGGCAGGATCGAATTTCAGCGCCCCCAACCCCTCCGGGTTGACCGTCTTGCTGGCGTTGATGGCATCCAGGCAGGCCTCTGCCGCCGCATGTTCATAGCTGTCGGGCAGAAACCCAGCGAGGCCCAGAATGGTTGCCCGGTCCGTGGCATGACCCACGCCGGTAAAGGCCAAAGACCCGTGTAGGGACGCCCGCAACCCAGCCACCTGAAACGGCTGCTCACGCAGCAGATCCAGAAACCGACCGCCGGCCACCATCGGTCCCATCGTGTGGGACGAACTGGGGCCAACCCCAACCTTGAACATGTCAAAGACAGACAGGAACATGAGACCCTCGCGCATTTGGTCAACAAGCAATAGACCCCAGCATGGCAAATTTTAGAACATATGACGGGCGGAAAGCGACATATTCGTGCTTAGTCAGGACGTGTGAGCACAAAAGCTGCGCCCGCCGCGATCAAAATCCCCTGCAGGGTCAGAACCCAAAGCGGCAATCCCTTCCACACCGAAAACGCAATCACCAATGCCATCATGCTGGTTGCCAGAAGTTTCGCGCGCCGGGAAATCGCGCCTCGTTCTTCCCAATCCCGAATGGTCGGACCAAAATGGGCGTGCTCAATCAGCCATTTGCGCGCCCGGGGGCTGGATTTCCCAAAGGCAAACGCGGCCACCAGCAGAAAGGGGGTGGTCGGCACCACCGGCAGCACGATACCCAACAGGCCAAGGCCCACGGCGCCCCAGCCCAACGCGATAAAGAAAAACCTGCCCATGCCGTTTGCCGCACTCCAGAACGACCGTATCCGCCCCCATGCTGGTGCAATCTTTTCAGAATGTCCAGCGATCAGCATGGGCGCGCTAAGCCTCTCTTTTCCTTGCTGAAAATATCCCGGGGTGAGGCTCGAAGAGCCGAGGGGCAGCGCCCCTTTCGCAGCGGTCGGATCAGACCCTCTCGCCATGGGGCGACAACTGATTTATAACCGCCAAAACAGTGTCTTAAGAGGAGGGGGCGCCATGTCCGGCGAATTGTCACCCATCGATACCGCCAAGTTCGTCGCCGCCAAACGTGCAGTGGAATTTGTCGAGGACGGGATGCGCGTAGGCCTTGGAACGGGGTCAACCGCCGCCTGGATGGTGCGCTGCCTTGGCGAGCTTGTGCGCGAAGAAGGTTTGCGCGTCACCGGTGTTCCCACCTCGGTGCGCACCGCAGAGCTTGCACGGGCGCAGGGCATTCCGGTGGCCGGCCTGGATGAGGTCAAATGGCTGGACCTGACCATTGACGGCACCGATGAATTTGACGCGGACCTTTGCCTGATCAAAGGGGGCGGCGGGGCGCATCTGCTTGAAAAGATTGTTGCAACCGCGTCAGACCGCATGGTGGTGATTGCCGACCCGTCAAAATCGGTTGAGCAACTTGGCGCCTTTCCCCTGCCTTTGGAAGTGGTTCCGTTCGGCTGGCAGACGTCGAAAAACCTGGTCGAAGAAATGCTGATCTCCATGGATGTGCTGGGCCAGACCACCACGCTGCGCATGAACGGGGACCAGCCCTTTCTTTCGGATGAGGGCAATTACATTCTTGACCTGCATCTGAAACGCATCGGTGATCCGCGCAAATTGTCGATGGTGCTGAACCAGATCCCCGGCGTGGTGGAGAACGGCCTGTTCATCGACATCTGTGACGTGGTTGTCGTGGGGCATGGCGATGGCCGGGTTGAGGTGATCGACATCAATGAAGGCACGTTTGAGGAAGACCGGATCGAGTTTGTCGAAACCGACAATATCTTTAAAGATTTGTGACCCTCCCGAGGGGAAAGTTTAAACTTTCGAACATCAAAAACGCCGAAGTTTAAACTTTTCCAGCCTGCGGTGGCTCTCTTTATGTCCCGTTATGTCCCGCCCGCCGGACTGTCGGACCCGCGCGCTGATCGCGGCTTTGTGACCGCTTGTTGAAAAATCGCACGTTCCCACTCTGGAAACCTTTCCCCCTTGCCCCTAGGTTCTCGTCAACTTGATTTCGGAAGGGACGACCATGAACACCACTGCGAGCGAATTTGACTATGACCTGTTTGTCATCGGTGGCGGGTCCGGCGGCGTGCGCGCGGGCCGGGTGGCGGCAGAGGGCGGGGCGAAAGTGGCGCTGGCAGAAGAGTTCCGCATGGGCGGCACCTGCGTCATCCGCGGCTGCGTGCCGAAAAAGCTGATGGTGTTTGCGTCCCACTATGGCCCGGCGGCAGATGAGGCTGCGAAATATGGCTGGCGCGGCAATGCGGCAGGTGTGTTCGACTGGGGGCAGTTTCAGCCGATGCTGCATGCGGAACTGGATCGGCTTGAGGGGATCTATCAGCGCAACCTGGGCAATTCCGGCGCGGATATTTTCAATGCACGCGCGGTGGTGAAGGATGCCCATACGGTGGCGCTGTCCACGGGGGAAACCTTCACCGCAAAGCATATCCTGGTGGCCACGGGCGGGCGCCCCTTCCTGCCTGATACGCCCGGCGCGCAGGATCTTGGCATTACCTCAAACGAGGTCTTCAACCTCGACACCTTCCCCAAGCGCATCCTGATTGTTGGCGGGGGTTATATCGCTACGGAATTTGCGTGTATTTTCAACGGTCTCGGTGCGCATGTGGCGCAATGGTATCGGGGGGCACAGATCCTGCGTGGCTTTGATGACGAGGTGCGCGGATTTCTGGCGGAGCATATCTCTGCGCGCGGGGTGGACCTGCATGTGGGGCTGGAAGTGGAACGGATGGAGCGCCGTGACGGGGCCATCTGGGTCAAGGGCACCGATGGGCGTGAAGAAATGTTCGATCAGGTGATGTTCGCAACCGGCCGTGTGCCCAATACCGACGGGCTGGGCCTGGCCGAGGCCGGGGTTGAGCTGGGTCGTGGCGGGGAAGTGGTTGTTGATCAATACAGCCAGACCTCGGTCCCGTCGATCTATGCCGTGGGGGATGTGACCAACCGGATCACCCTGACGCCGGTGGCCATCCGCGAGGCGATGGCTTTTGTGGAAACCGTGTTCAACGGCAACCCGACCAGCCCGGATCACGAGAATGTCGCCTCTGCCGTGTTTACCCAGCCGGAATATGGCACGGTGGGCATGAGCGAGGAAGAGGCCCGTGCCGCCGAAAAAATCGACGTCTACACAGCTGCGTTCCGCCCGATGCAGTCCAGCTTTATCGGCTCCGACGAACGTGTTCTGTTCAAACTGGTGGTGAGCCAGGCAAGCCAGAAAGTGCTGGGGGTTCATATCGTTGGACCGGGCGCGGGTGAGATGATCCAGCTGGCAGCGGTGGCGGTGAAAATGGGGGCCACCAAAGCAGATTTTGATCGCACCGTGGCGGTGCACCCGACCATGTCGGAAGAGATTGTGTTGATGAAAACACCCACACGGCGCGACTGAGTTACACCGTTGAAAGCAGAAGAGGACGCGCGCTTTTTGGGGCGCGCGTTTCATTTACAGCGTTTCGACTTTTTCCTGCCTCAGGTGAACGTCGAAACGCTTTAGGGCTTGTGCTCCGGGACAGGAGCACCGTTTTCACAGAAAACTAGAAAACTAGAAAACTAGAAAACTAGAAAACTAGAAAACTAGAAAACTAGAAAACTAGAAAACTAGTTTTCTGGTTTTTCTGCAAATCCTCCCCGAAGGCCTGAAAATCCCACGCATGAGAGGGGCTTTCCCTTGAAAAATCACTCCCGAAAGGCCAGTTATTGCTCTGATGCTTTGACCAGATAAGGACAATAACCACATGGCCAGCGATAATGGCGGCCCCTGGGGCGGCGGTGGAAACCGCGGCGGTTCGGGTGGCGACAAACAGGGCGGCAATCGGGGGGGCAATCGTCCCCAGCGCCCCGGGGACCAACCGATCCCCGAAATCGACGAGTTGATGAAGAAGGGGCAAGAGCAGCTGCGTGTTCTGATGGGCGGCCGTTCTGATGGACGCCGTGGTGGTTCGGGATCTGGCACAGGTGGGCCGGGGATCGGTCGCGGCACGCTGATGCTGGGGGCTTTGGCCGCTGCCGGTGTCTGGGTGTTTGCCAGCTTCTATCGCGTTGATACCTCGGAACAATCGGTCGAACAGCTGTTTGGGGCTCGTTACGGGGTGGGTCAGGAAGGTCTGAACTTTGCCCCCTGGCCGGTGGTAACCAAGGAAATCTATCCGGTGACCCGTGAAAACATCATCAATATTGGCGAGGGCAATTCCGGCCTGATGCTGACCGGGGATGAAAATATCGTCGATATTGATTTCCAGGTGGTCTGGAACATTTCGGATATCGAGGCGTTCGTCTACAACCTCGCAGCCCCCGAAGACACCATTCGCGCCGTGTCGGAATCGGCCATGCGCGAGATCATCGCCCGCTCCCAGCTGGCGCCGATCCTGACCTCGGACCGTGGGGTCATTCAGCAGGAACTGCAGGATCTGATCCAGCAGACCCTGGATGGCTATGAGGCCGGGGTGAACATCGTGCGCGTGAACTTTGACCGTGCTGACCCGCCGCGCGAAGTGATCGACAGCTTCCGTGAAGTTCAGGCCGCTGAGCAAACCCGTGACACGTTGCAAAAACAGGCTGACGCCTATGCCAACCGTGTGGTGGCTGCCGCCCGTGGTGAGGCCGCGCAGCTTTTGGAAGAGGCCGAAGGGTATCGCGCCAAGGTCGTGAACGAGGCCGAAGGGGAAGCCGCCCGTTTCATCGCCGTGTATGAGGAATATGCCAAGGCACAGGATGTGACGCGCAAACGCCTTTACCTCGAAACCCTCGAAAAGGTCATGGCGTCGGTGAATAAGGTGATCATTGATGGCCCGGTTGGCGGGGAAGGGGGCGTTGTGCCCTATCTGCCGCTCAATGAGCTGAACAAATCCAGCGGAGGGTCGAACTGATGCGCAAGACACAAATGTTGATTGGTGTTGCTGTCGTCGCTGTCGTGGCCGTGCTGCAGGCCGTCTATATCGTGGATGAACGCGAAACCGCTCTGAAACTGCGCTTTGGTGAAGTGAAGGAAGAGGTGCGTGATCCCGGCCTTTATTTCAAAGTGCCGCTGATCGACGAAATCGTGAAATATGATGACCGGATCCTGCCGCTTGATACCCGCAAGCTTGAGGTGACGCCGGCTGATGGGCGCCGTCTGGAAGTGGACGCCTTTGCCCGCTGGCGCATTACGGACGCCAAGGAGTTTCGCCGTTCCGTTGGAGCCGGTGGGATTGCTGGTGCGGCCTCCCGTCTGGAACGCATTCTGAACGCCGAACTGCGTGCCGTTCTGGGTAAGGTCAATTCGGGGGTGGTTCTGTCGGCTGACCGGATCCTCCTGATGAACCAGATCCGCGACCGGGCCAGAAGCCAGGCGCAGGATCTTGGTATCGAAGTGATCGACGTGCGGATCAAAAGCGCCGACCTGCCAAAGCAGAACCTTGAGGCAACGTTTGAACGGATGCGGGCCGAACGTCAGCGTCTTGCCGCGGACGAAATTGCCCGTGGTAACGAGGCCGCCCAACGTCTGCGCGCAACGGCAGATCGGACCGTGGTGGAGACCACCTCAGAGGCGCGCAAAAATGCCGAGATCATTCGCGGTGAGGCGGATGCCCGACGCAATGCCATTCTGGCAGAAGCCCTTGGGCGCGATGAGGAATTCTATGCGTTCCTGCGCTCGCTTCAGGCCTATGAAGCCTCGCTGAGCGGTGAAAACTCCTCGCTTGTCATTTCGCCGGATAGCGAATTTTTCGACTATCTGAAATCGGATGAGGGCCGGAAGTGAGCTTTGTGCTCTTAGGCTTCGGGCTTGTGCTCGTGATTGAGGGGCTGGTGTTCGCACTGGCCCCTTCGCGTCTTGATGAGTTGGTCCAGGCAATCAATGCATTGACCCGTGACCAGCGCCGGGCCATCGGGCTGGGTGCGGTTGGTCTCGGGGCGGTGATGGTGTGGTTGTCTCAGGGGGGATGAGTTTGGGGCGGGATCCTTAGCAAACCACGTCCCTGTGCACCGGTTGTGCGGCGCTGTGTCTGCGGTTGTCTTCCTTAATGCCGCGATGAGCTCATGACACCGCCACAGTTTCAGGCAGGCTCTTCACCTACGGAACATCGGAACAAGAGAGGCGGCCACAGCCTGCGGTCAGCCGCATGTCCCGTTTCAGCGCCATCTCAAAAGCAGTAACTCGTATTAGTCGTCCGGTTGGTCGTCCGGCAATTTGGGCGCAGGGGATGATGCCGTCGGCATTGGTGTGAAAACCGGCGGCGTGACAGAGGCGTTCAACAGAGTTTCGAGCAGCTCTGGCGACAGCGGATCAGAGAAAAAACCGGCGGCCAGCCCGTGGTGATGGTTCAGTATCAGAAAGGCGAGACGATGTGGCCCGACCATGATCTGACAATGGCCATTGCCACGCCTTTCCTCAAGCAAGGCGACGATCCGGTCATATGCGCCTGAGTTGACAGGCTCAATCTGGGCACCGATTTCATCCAGGGCGACGATGGAGACATCCACAACATCCAGACCGAATTCCACAGCGGCGTGAATGCGACATTCATGCTGGTTGAATAGGCCGGTTGGGGGGGCGGGGGCGGCGTGGATATTGGTTCTGATACGGGGTGCAGGGGCTCATCCTCCGTGTGATAGGTGCGGATAATCCAATGGGCAAACCAGATCGCTCCGATGATGATCGGCACCAGGAAAGTCACAAGGAAAAGGCCCGCAAGTGATTGTTCTAAAACCGTTAAGTCAGCGGCGCCCGGTTCCAGAAAGCGTTTCAGGCGGTTTTTCATCGTGCCGTCCGCCTGTCCGGCCAATGCAGCCCCCTTGCCACCGCTCACGCCGGCATTGCAGGAAAATCGCATCCCCGCGATCAGGACACCCACACGGCTGCGCAGCGTTGCCGGGTCCGAAAACCGGCCTGTAGTGGACGCTTCCTGTGTGGCGATGACCATCCAGTCGAATGCGGGTTTCCAGCCGCCAAGGCCCAGATCGTCCTCTCGGGCGGAGATGACGGATTGCGCACGGCTGAGTTCGCGGCGCAACTGGCGTTGTTCCAATGAGGACAGCACCGCATCTTTTGCTGCATATCTGCTGACCGTGTCGATCAGTTCATTGACTTCATCGGGGACACCGCACCGGTCGTCGGCTGCCAGTAATGCCGCCGGTGGGAAAATGCTGAGGATCAAGGCAAACAGAAGCTGGCGGCACAGGCGTATGCAGGTACCGTTGCAGGAAAGATAAGCTGTGTTCGCTACCTTCAAATCATTGCCTCAACCGGTTTGTCAGGGCAATTATGGCGGGCAAACCTTAATGTCAGGTTGAGACTTCGGCGGAATGTCGGCCAATTCCGGCCTATCGCGTGAATGTGCATGGGGATCACAAGCAGGTGAACGTGCCCGTCATTTCCTTGTGCAAGTTTGCGTTGCACATTTTTGTTCCTATCTAGAGACTGTCCCCAAAGGGATCGCGCGCAAGCAGGGTCCCAATCAGAGATTGAAAACGAGGAGAGATGATTTGAGAGCGCAGGCAATTCCAATTACACGCCATCGTCCCGCACAGGGCATGATGATGTTCGTGGCACTGGTGATGAGCGCGGCGATTGTGCTGGTGTCCGGTCTTCGGGCCGAGGCGCGCGGTGCGCCCGATAGCTTTGCGGATCTGGCCGAGCAGGTCAGCCCGGCGGTGGTGAATATCACCACCTCCACGATCATCGAAAGCCGTGCCGGCCAGCAGCCAATGGTGCCCGAAGGCAGCCCGTTTGAGGATTTCTTCCGTGATTTCCTCGACCGAGACCGTGATCGAGGCGGACCGGGGGGCAATGGTGCCCCGCATCCGCGGCGCAGCCAGGCGCTGGGGTCGGGCTTCGTGATTTCCGAAGACGGTTTCATCGTGACCAACAACCATGTCATCGAAGGTGCGGACGAGATCATGATCGAGTTCTTTGGTGGTGAAAAAGAGCTCCCCGCCAAGGTGATCGGCACCGATCCGAACACCGACATTGCGCTGCTCAAGGTCGAAAGTGATGAACCGCTGGATTTCGTGAAATTCGGCGACAGTGACGTGATGCGTGTGGGCGACTGGGTGATGGCCGTGGGCAACCCGCTGGGGCAGGGCTTTTCTGTCTCCGCCGGCATCATCTCGGCGCGCAACCGTGGCCTTGGCGGCGTCTATGACGATTACATCCAGACTGACGCGGCGATCAACCGGGGCAACTCGGGCGGACCGCTCTTTAGCATGGATGGGGAAGTGATCGGCGTGAATACTGCGATCCTCAGCCCCAATGGCGGCTCGATCGGGATTGGCTTCTCGATGTCCTCCAATGTGGTTGAGAAAGTGGTTGGCCAGCTGCAGGAGTTTGGCGAGACCCGTCGTGGCTGGCTTGGTGTGCGCATTCAGGACATCACCGAGGACATGCTGGAAGGGCTGGACCTGAGTTCAACCAACGGCGTGCTGGTCAATGACGTGCCGGATGGTCCCTCGAAAGAGGCAGGCATTCAGCCGGGCGACGTGATCTTGTCGTTTGACGGGATTGATGTGGCCAACACCCGTGAACTGGTCAAGATCGTGGGCGATGCGCCGGTGGGCAAGGCTGTGCGCGTTGTTGTGAAACGCGGTGGCCAGACCGAAACGCTGAAAGTGACGCTTGGCCGTCGGGAAGAGGCCGTGGCCTCAAATGACGGCAGCCAGACACCGGACCAGACCAGCCCCGCCGAAAAGTCGCTGCTTGGCATGACGCTGGCGGAACTGAATGACACGCTTCGTGAAGAGCTGGGCCTCAATCCCGGAGCCTCCGGTCTTGTCGTGGTTGATGTGGATGAAAGCTCGGAAGCCTTTGAAAAAGGTCTGCGTCGGGGCGATGTGATCGCCGAGGCCGGACAGACCGAGGTTACCAGCCTGAGCGGGTTCGAAGCCATGATCGAGGAAGGTCGTGACGCAGGACGCAAATCCATGCTGCTGCTGATCCGCCGCAATGGCGAGCCGCGTTTCCTGGCACTGTCGCTGGAGGAGTAAGCGCGGCATATTCCGGACGCGCTTCGGACAATCCGATCAAAAACACAAAGCCCCGCCGGGTTCTCGGCGGGGTTTTTCTATTGTGCTCGGCTTACCCCGCTGTCTTACCTGTTCCAGCCCCCTTCCGGGCCCGTCCAACCCAGCGCGGGGTGCGGGTGCGGAAGGCGTTGAACGCATCGCCATGATGGGCCAGAAGTGCGGCCTCTTCCGAGCGGATCTGGATCTGCGCGGACCCGACAAACAGCAGCACGGCGAGGAGCCCCGGAAGGGATGGAAGCGCCAGGGCGACCCCGGCCAACAGCATCGCCTGACCAAGAAAGGTGGGGTTGCGCGAAAAGGTGTAAAGCCCGTCCGAGACCAGCGCGCCGGTCGCCTCGGCCAGCACCCCGACCCGCCAGGAGGCGCCCATCGCCATCTGAGCGGCAAAGGCCAGCATGGTCCCACCCACCGCGATCAGATGCCCGGGCACGGCCGCTGCGCCAAGACCGGGCCACCAGAGCGGGTCGATATTGGCGACGTCAGGCGCGATCAGATAAAGGGGAGGTGCGACCAGCGCGAGCCCAAAACTTGCCCGAAACCCGATTGCGGCAAGGCGATCCAGCCCGCGCGCCTTGCCAAACAGCCAGATCGATCGCCCTGCGGATCTGGCGGCCAGCGCCGAGCCTGCAAAAAAGGCCAGCAGATAAAGGGCGAGCACCAGCAGGCTCGCGGTTTGAATGGCAGACATGACGGCGCTCCTTTTTCTCAACCTGAGATGGACCGCCTGGCGGCGCATTTCAACGGGGGGAGCGGAGAAAAGAAAAACCCGCAGGCAGGCTGCGGGCTTTCTTGAGTGGTGGGGCATCTCCGGGAGAGAGAGGATGCCGCCTGGAAACCACTAAATGTTTCGGCGTTTCGTGCGTTTCGAGATCATGCTGTTTCGCAACCTGATCTCGAAACGTTTTATGATCGGGATCGCTACGCTCAGATCGCGTCGATATCCGCTCGGGTCAGACCGATATCTGCCAGTTCGCGGTCGGTCAGTTTCGACAGCGCAATACGGGTCGAGCGCGCGTCATTCCAAGCGGTTACAGCGGCAACGGCGCGCTGAACTGCGATGGACAGACGGCCCCCGAAGGAAGAACCAGCGTGGTTCAACAGGGTGGGTTCGAAGACAGCCATTGTTCATGTCCTTAGATCAAGAAAACGAAGGGGGAGCACCATTGCTCACTCAGCGCCACTTAGGGGCGTTGTCCGGTCCGAGCAAGGCCGCAATTTGCATGTCCCCTATGCATTTTTTGCAACGGGTCGCATTCGTATTTCACGAGGTCGAAAATGGTCTGGAAGTGAGGGTGGCCGTGGCGGAATTAACTGATTTTTAGCAAAAAAACTTTGGCTGTTGCGGCGCGCCCTCCCAAACGAGCGCCAAAGGATTCTGTCGCAAATGCCGCTTTTGCGACTCACCTGCCGGTCAGATCCTTGCCTCCCAGCTCTTGTCGGCCCAGCCCCCGCACGCCCTGTGCCGTCAGTTCTGCGACCAGCGCCGCGTGATCCACCGCCTGCACCGGATCACCCCCCGCCAGCGCCGCTGCCGTGCCACAGGCCTGCCCCATGGCCATGCATTGCGGCATCCCCCGCACCGAGGCAAAGGCGGTTGGATCTGCGGACAGGATCCGACCGGCAAACATCAGGTTTTCGATCTCTTTTGGCACAAGGGTGCGGAACGGGATGGTATAATACTCTCCCGCCCCGACAATCGCATCATGGGTCATGCTGTCGTCCGCCCGCATCACGTCATCAATCGGGTTGTCACAGGCCACGATACCGTCTGCAAATTTGGTTCCCGCCGCAAGGTTGGCCCCGGTTAGCCTGTATTGGCCTTCCAGCTTGCGGGTCTCGCGCACCCCCACGGTTGGGCCAAGCGACATCATCCGCGCTTGTTCAAAGCCCGGGATATCCCGGCGCAGGAAGGCAGCCATCTGCAGACAGCGTCGCCGCCCTTCCTGCGTGGCGCGGCTTACGGCGGTCGGGTCGGTGCCATCGACGCCCCGGATCACCACCGAGTTGCAGAACACGCTGTCGGGGTGAAATCCCCGCATCAGGTAAAGCTTGCCGAGGTCCGGATGCAGCCGCCCCTCGGCGATGCCCTTTGCCGCCTGCCGGGTGAAATAGGGGTCCGGGTCGGCAAACACCCGGTCCAGATCCGCCCCCACCATCATGAAGGTGAGCGTGACCCCCATCATGTTGCCCTGCGTGTCACCGAGCTCATATGGCACCCCCGCTTTTGCCGAAATATCGCCATCCCCGGAACAGTCGATCACCATGCGGGGATGGATCTTGTAGGGGCCATGACGATCGAAACATTCAACCGTGCGGATCCGCTTGCCCTGCATCACAGGTCTGAAGGCTGTCGCCCCGAGGTGAAGCGCGACGCCCGCCTCTTCGAGCATGTCGAACATGGTGGTGATGGCAATGTCGTGGTCATATTGGATCTCTGCGCCGAAATTCTCCAATGTGCAGGGGCGTTTTTCTGCGGCTGGCGGGTCCATTGCCATCAGATTTCCGGCCAGTTCCTCCATGATCCCGCCGATTGAGATATCGCAGGGATAGGCCGCCCCCCAGGGCATCCCGGGGCAAAATGCCATGACGCCGCCAATTTTATGGCTGGCTTCGAGCAGGAGGGTGCTCTGCCCTTGCCTTGCGGCGGCAAGGGCGGCGCCGAACCCGGCCGTGCCACCACCGATAACCAGAACATCCACCTGTGTGTCGCTGCGCATCTGTCGCCCCCTTTGCACCTTGCCTGCCTGATAAAACGGCTCTGTGGCGGCGATGTAAACCGCAGGGGCGACAGGCGGGTCGTTTTTCGCAGGTCGTTTTGGCACGCGCGCCGCGGACCTGCCGGGAGAGGCGGATTGTTCTGGCGCATGTTCTCGTTTCGTGCTAATTCGGAAGCAGCGGAAAAACCGCAACGCGACGGCAATGACAACAACCGCAACGACAACAAAGAGCAGGATCGCAGGATGCGCGTCATAGGAATTGACCCGGGGCTTCGCAACCTTGGCTGGGGGGTGATTGACACCGAAGGCGTGAAGATGCGCCATGTGGCAAACGGGATCTGCCATTCGAGCGGCACCGATCTTGGCCCACGGCTCCTGTCGCTGTTTGAGCAGCTCTCGGATGTGTTTGCCACCTATCAGCCCGAAACAGCGGCGGTGGAGCATACCTTTGTGAACAAAGACGCGGTGGGCACGCTGAAACTCGGGCAGGCGCGTGGGATTGCCATGCTGGTGCCGGCCCGGTTCGGGTTGCAGATCGGGGAATACGCGCCGAACGCGGTGAAAAAGGCCGTGGTTGGGGTGGGGCATGCCGACAAACAGCAGGTGGAACATATGGTCAGGATGCAGCTTCCGGGGGTGAAGCTGGCAGGGGCGGATGCCTCTGACGCGCTGGCCATTGCCATCTGCCATGCCTTTCACGCACAAAGCGCGGGCAGGCTTTCGGACGTATTGAAAAGGGCAAGTGCATGATTGGTAAAATTTCCGGGGTGCTGGAATATCGCGCCGAAGATCATGTTCTGATTGATGTGCGCGGCGTGGGCTATCTGGTCTATGTCTCGGATCGCACCATGTCCGCCTTGCCCGGCCCGGGGGAGGCGGTGGCGCTGTATACCGAGTTGCTGGTGCGTGAGGATATCTTGCAGCTGTTCGGCTTTACCTCGCTTCTTGAAAAGGAATGGCACAGGCTGTTGATCTCGGTGCAGGGGATTGGCGCCAAGGCGTCGATGGCGATCCTTTCGGCCTTGGGCCCGGACGGGGTCAGCCGCGCAATTGCGCTGGGCGACTGGAACGCGGTGAAAGCGGCAAAGGGTGTTGGCCCGAAAACCGCTCAGCGCGTGGTGAATGAACTCAAAGACAAGGCCGCGTCGGTCATGGCAATGGCCGGGCAGGGCGGATCGCTCTCTGAGGTTATGGACGCGGTAGAAGATGAAGTGATTGAGGCCGCCGCGCCCAAACCCCGCAAAACCACACCGAAAGCCCCGCCTGCCAATGCAGCCGCGCAAAGCGAGGCGCTCTCGGCGCTGGGCAATCTGGGCTACGGCCCTGGTGAAGCGGCCTCCGCCGTGGCGCAGGCGATGGGGGAGGCCCCGCAGGCAGATACCGCAACGCTTATCCGCGCGGCGCTGAAACTGCTGGCGCCGAAGGGCTGATCAGGTAGAACAGACATATGACCAATCCTGACCCCACATTGCGCGGCACACCTCGCCCTGAAGACAAACCGATGGAACAGGACCGGGCGCTCAGGCCCGAGCGGCTGACCGATTTCATCGGTCAGGCCGAGGCGCGCGCCAATCTGCGCATTTTCATCGAGAGTGCCCGGCGTCGTGGCGAGGCCATGGACCATGTCCTGTTTCACGGCCCCCCCGGTCTGGGCAAAACCACTCTGGCGCAGATCATGGCGCGAGAGCTTGGGGTGAATTTTCGCATGACAAGCGGCCCGGTGCTGGCAAAAGCGGGGGATCTGGCAGCCATCCTGACCAATCTCGAAACCAATGACGTGTTGTTCATTGACGAAATCCATCGGCTGAACCCGGTTGTCGAAGAGGTGCTTTACCCGGCGATGGAGGATTTCGAGCTGGATCTGGTGATCGGGGAAGGCCCCGCGGCCCGCACGGTGCGCATTGAATTGCAGCCCTTCACGCTGGTGGGGGCAACCACGCGGCTGGGCCTGCTGACCACCCCTTTGCGCGACCGGTTTGGCATCCCGACGCGACTGCAGTTCTACTCCGTGGATGAGTTGCATGAGATCGTGACCCGCAATGCCATCAAACTGGGCACGCCCGCAGATGATGACGGCGCGCGCGAGATTGCCAAACGCGCCCGTGGCACGCCGCGGATTGCCGGGCGGCTTTTGCGCCGCGTGGTGGATTTTGCCGTGGTCGAAGGCGATGGGCGCATCACGCGTGAGATTGCCGATGGGGCCCTTACGCGGCTCGGGGTTGACCATCTGGGGCTGGATGGCGCCGACCGGCGGTATCTTGGCCTGATGGCAGAGCATTACGGCGGCGGCCCGGTGGGGATCGAAACCCTTGCTGCGGCGCTGTCTGAAAGCCGTGACGCGCTGGAAGAGGTGATTGAACCCTATCTTTTGCAGCAGGGCCTCATTCAGCGCACCCCGCGCGGGCGGATGCTGGGTCAAAAAGCGTGGCGTCACCTTGGGTTGGATGTGCCCGAGGTGGTGGAGAAGACGCAGACCGACCTCTTTGGGAAGTGACGTTCGTGTGATTTGATTTTCTTGCCTCCGGCGGAGGTATTTGGAGCAAGAAAAAAAGACAATTGCGATTGCCCCCTTCGGCGCGAGAAATTATGGCTTTGGGGGAGAAGAGGAGAGGGCCGCGCCATGACACCCGATGAGATTCAGAGCTATTTCACCAACAAGAACGGGGCCTATGCTTTTGCCCGCTGGGGGCGGCCGATTGTGCCCGTGGTGTTCGGGGTCGAGGACGAGACGCTTCAGGTTGTGAAAGGTGCGGTTGAGGCGGTGGTGGCGCTGGCCGGTCACAAGATGGCCGAGACCGACCCCGAGCTGGGCGCAAATCTGATGCTGTTTTTCTTTCGTGACTGGGATGAGCTGCTGGGCGTGCCCAATCTGGAAAAGATGGTGCCGGACCTTGAGCCGCTTGTGGCGCGCCTGAAAGGGGCCGGGGCCAGCCAGTATCGCGCGTTTCGGTTTGACGATCAGGGCGCCATTCAAGCCTGTTTTGTCTTTGTCTGCATGGCCGGTGAAATGGGCCAGCAGCCTGCCGAGACGATTGCCCTGACCCAGGCCGTGCAGGCGGTGATCTTGTGGGGAGAGAACGCGTTTGCCACTCGCAGCCCGCTGGCCGTGATGCCCGAAACCGGTCAGGTGATCCTGCGCCCGGACGTGGCGGGGATCATTGCCGCAAGCTATGACCCGGTGATGCCGGTGGCCCAGACGGATGCCAGCCATGCGCTGCGCCTTTATGCAAGATTGCAGGCCACCCCCGCAGCACCTGCCGCCGCCGGGGATGATACCAGACACTGATGCGCAGCTTTATCGCCTGTCCTTTGCCCGAAACGGTGCGCGCGGTCCTTGTGGAACTGGCGGGGCGGGTGAAAGCCGGGCGGGCGGTGCCTGAGGACAATCTGCACCTGACACTGGCGTTTCTGGATGAGCAGCCGGTGGAGCGGCTTGAAGCCCTGCATGGCGAGCTGGAGGCCATCCTGTCCCCTCCGATCCATCTTGTCCTGCACGGGTTGGAGCCGATGGGGGGCAAGACCCCAAGCGTTCTGGCCATTCGTGCCGACGGGGCAGAGGCATTGCGTGCGCAGGTGATGTCGGCCACGCGGGCAGCGGGGATCACGCTGCCACATCGCCGGTATCGTGGGCATATCACCATCGCCCGTCTGCCGCGCAGGCCCCTGCCGGAAGATCAGGTGGCGCTGGGGCGGGCGCTGGAGGCCTTTGGCGATCTGGAACTGCCCCCGCTGACACTTGACCGATTTGCGTTGTTTCGCTCCGACCTGCACCCGGATGGGGCGCGTCACGAAATGCTGGCGGAATACAAGCTTGCGGTCTAAGTTGCAGCGCAAAGCAGTAAGAGGCCCCGATGCACCAGTTTCCGATCCGCGTTTATTACGAAGACACCGACATGGCGGGTATTGTCTACTACGCCAATTACCTGCGCTATATCGAGCGGGCGCGCTCGGACTGGGTGCGTGATATTGGCGTGGATCAGAACGCGATGCGTGACGAAGGTGTGGTCTTTGCGGTGCGCCGGGTTGAGGCGGATTACCTTGGATCGGCGCGGTTTGACGATGAACTGTCGGTGGAAACCGCGATCAGCGCCGTGACCGGCGCACGGCTGGTGCTGGATCAGAAGGTCAAGCGGGGGGAAGAGGTGCTGTTCGAGGCGCAGGTCACCATTGTCTGTCTTGCGGATGGGCACCCGACCCGCCTACCGGCAAATTTTCGCCAGAGGGTCAACTGAGGCTGCGAAATCCTGCCAGATGACGCGGTTTTGATAGCTTTCCCCGTGCCTTTGCGCTAATTTGGCGGCAAAACAGCCCCAAAGAGGGCGATGTGAGGCAGAGACAGAGCTATGGAAACCGAAACGCTTGCAGCGGCTGCGGAGATTGATTTCTCCTTTCTGGCCCTATTCCTTCGTGCAACCCTGACCGTGAAACTGGTGATGATCCTGCTGATTGTCGCCTCCTTCTGGTCCTGGGCCATCATCGTGACCAAACTGATTGCTTACCGGAAATCACGGGCCGAGGCGGCGGAATTTGACCGCATGTTCTGGTCGGGCGAGCCGCTGGACGAGCTGTTTGAGCAGGTGGGCGCTGCGCCCAACGCCGCACCGGAAAAGGTGTTTGCCGCCGGCATGATCGAATGGCGCCGTTCGCATCGTTCTGATGGCGGGCTGATTGCCGGGGCGCAGTCCCGCATCGACCGCTCGATGGATGTGGCGATTGCCAAGGAAGGCGAAAAGCTGAATCAAGGACTGAGTTTCCTCGCCACCACCGCATCGACCGCGCCGTTTATCGGGCTGTTTGGCACGGTCTGGGGTATCATGAACGCCTTTATCGAGATCGCCCAGCAACAGAACACCAACCTGGCCGTTGTGGCGCCGGGCATCGCCGAGGCGCTGCTGGCCACGGGGCTGGGCCTTCTGGCTGCGATCCCGGCTGCGGTCTTCTATAACAAACTGTCGGTGGACAGTGACAATATCCTCGCAGGTTACGAGGCGTTTGCAGACGAGTTCGCCACCATCCTCAGCCGTCAGTTGGACAGTTGATATGGGGGCCGCTGTAAACCAGGGCGGCGCTGATCGCCGCGCCCGCCGGGGCCGCCGCCGGGGCAAACATCGCCGGATGATGGCCGAGATCAACATCACGCCCTTCGTGGATGTGATGCTGGTGCTTTTGATCATCTTCATGGTGGCTGCACCGCTGATGGTGGTGGGGGTGCCGGTGGAATTGCCGAAAACCGCCGCCACGGCCTTGCCCGCGGTGGAGGAAGAGCCGCTGACCGTGACCATTGACGCCGATGGCCGGGTGATGCTGCAAAAGACCGAGATTGCCCGGGAGGACCTGATTGGCAAGCTGCGTGCCGTGGCCGCCGAACGGTCTGATGACAAGGTGTTCCTGCGCGCAGATGGCGCGGTGAACTGGTCCGAGATTGCCACCGTGATGGGCGCTTTGAACGCCGCAGGCTTTACCAGCATCGGCATGGTGACCGATGGGGGTGGACCGACCCTGGATGGGCAGGGAGGCTGATCCCTCATGCGCATTGGGCTTTATATTTCGGGGGCAGGCCATGTGCTCCTGATCCTGTGGCTCTTGTTCGGATCGCTGATTGGCTGGCGGGACGACGAGGTGAAGCTGCGCGTGTCTGATGTGTCGTTCATTTCCGAGGACGAGTTTGCGGCGATGACGGCGCCAAGGCCCGAAGCGGCTGTGGCGGAGACGCCGCCTGCACCTGCGCCGGAACCTGAACCGACCCCAGAACCCGAACCTGAGCCCGAACCTGAGCCCGCTCCTGCGCCGGAACCGGCGCCTCAGCCTCGTCCAGAACCAACCCCAGGACCAACCCCAGAACCGGAGCCAGAGCCAACTCCGGAGCCAGCCCCGGAACCGGAGCCGATCCCTGACCCCGTGCCGGAACCGCCTGCACCGGAACCTGCCTTGCAGGATGCGCCGCGCGTGGCCCCGACACCGGCGCCCAAACCCGCGCCCGAGGCCGAGGTGGCCCCCGAGCGGGTTGACGCGCCCAGCCCGCGGGAAGACGCAGATGCGACGCCCACGCCGGAGGTTGTTCCAACCGCCCCGCAGGAGGCGACAACCGAGATTGTGACCGAGGCGAAGACCGCCGCGCCCACCAGCTCGGCCCGCCCGCGCGTGCGTCCGCAGAACCTGGACAAACCAACTCCGCCAAAACCACCCCAGCCTGAACCGCCAGCGCCCGCCAGCTCCGCCGCCAACGCGGTGGCCAGCGCCGTGAGTGACGCCATTGCCGGCGGAGAGCGTGACGTGCCCCAACAGGACGCCCCCGAAGGCCCGCCACTCACCCGTGGCGAAAAAGAGGGGCTGCGCGTGGCGGTCCAACAATGCTGGGACGTCGGTACAATCTCATCAGATGCATTGCGTACCACGGTAATGATTCTGGTGGATATGGACCGGAGCGGAAAACCCATTGCCCAGTCGCTACGTATGGTGGGGTGGGAAGGTCCTAGTCAGGCTGCTGCGGATATAGCATTTCAAGCAGCCCGTCGGGCAGTGTTGATTTGCGGTAGAAATGGCTATGATTTGCCCGCCGAGAAATACGGTCAGTGGCGACAAATCGAGCTGACCTTTGATCCGAACAAAATGAGGTTAAGGTAGTGATGCTGGGCCGAAGATTGTTACTCTCAATTTCTCTACTCGTGGGTATGAGCTGGAGCTATTCGGGCTGGTTCAAAGCGGATGCACAGCAGCTCTTGTCCACCGCGACTGAAAACAAAGCTAAGTTTGGAAAGAAGAGCGGGGATTCAGCCATCCTTCTTGACGCGGGTTTGGATGCCCAGATTCGGCAGTGCTGGAGTGTTGGATCATTTACGTCGGATGCCCTGCGCACCACGGTGGTGGTGATGGTGGATATGGACCGCGATGGGAAACCGAAGGCTGTGCGTCTTGCCAGTTGGGACGGACCCAGCCAATCCGCCGCTGATATCGCATATCAGGCGGCCCGCAGGGCAGTTCTGATCTGTGGCCGGTCCGGGTTTGACCTGCCGCAGGAAAAATATGGCCAATGGCGCCAGATCGAGATGACCTTCAACCCGGACAAGATGAGGATCAAATGAGACAGAAACATCGTATTGCAAAGCTGATGTCTGCGGCCATTCTGGCCGGGTTGAGCGCACTGGGCGGGCCCGTGGGCATCGGGGCGGCCCAGGCGGAACCTCTGCGCATTGTTATTGATGACGGGATCATCGAACCCCTGCCTTTCGCGGCTCCTAGTTTTCAGGCCGAAAATGCGGGGGCTGGGGAGTATGCAGCCAATATCTCGCGTCTGGTGGCGGCGGATCTTTCGGGAACCGGGCTGTTTCGGGAAATTCCCGCCTCGGCGCATATTTCGCGCATCACCAGTTTCGCAAGCCCGGTGGCCTATGAGGACTGGCGCGCGATCAATGCGCAGGCGCTGATCACCGGGGCCGTCAGCGAAAGCGGTGGCAACCTGACCGTCAAGTTCCGGGTCTTCGACGTGTTTTCGGGCCAGCCGCTGGGGGAAGGGTTGCAACTTGGCGGCCCGGTCAGCTCGTGGCGCCGTATTGCCCATAAGGTGGCGGATACGGTCTATTCGCGCATCACCGGTGAAAGCGGCTATTTCGACAGTCGCGTGGTGTTCGTGGCTGAAAGCGGGCCAAAGAATGCCCGGCGCAAGCGGCTGGGCGTGATGGATTATGACGGCGCAAATGTGCAATACCTGACCGACAGTTCGTCTCTGGTGCTGGCCCCACGCTTTTCGCCCACCGGCGACAAGGTGCTTTATACCAGCTATGAGACCGGTTTTCCGCAGGTGAATGTGCTGGATGTGAACTCGGTCTCGCGGCGGGTTCTGTCCTCGAAAGAGGGGACGATGACCTTTGCACCGCGTTTCTCACCCGATGGGACGCGTGTGGTCTATTCGCTGTCTGCCGGGGGCAATACCGATCTTTACGTGATGAATGTGAACGGGGGGGGCGAGCGGCGTCTGACCTCGGCGCCCTCAATCGAAACTGCGCCCAGCTATTCGCCGGACGGCCAGTATATCGTGTTTGAAAGCGACCGGTCGGGGACCCAGCAGCTGTATATCATGCCCGCCGCAGGGGGGGAGGCGAAGCGGATTTCCTTTGGTCCTGGCCGTTACGGGACCCCGGTCTGGTCGCCGCGTGGCGATATGATCGCCTTTACCAAGCAAAACTCCGGCCGGTTCCACATTGGCGTGATGCGCACAGATGGCAGCGAAGAGCGCCTGCTGACCGCATCCTTCCTGGATGAGGGGCCGAGCTGGGCCCCCAATGGGCGGGTGATCATGTTTACCCGCGAAAGCCAGGGGGCAGGCGGGGCCCCGGCGCTTTACTCGGTGGATATTTCCGGGCGGAACCTGCGTCGGGTGGTCACGGATGGCCCCGCGTCGGATCCGGCCTGGTCGCCGCTTTTGAAATAGAGGTGGAGATGGGCAGGGCTTGGCCGGTGACGTTGGGGCAGGTTTCCCCTTTTGCCCCGGATCTGCTAGGCTTATCGCTAAACGCGAGCAAAAAAATTTATCACCGGACGTGGACACGTCGGACAGGATACAGGAACACATCATGAAAACTATGACACTGACCGCAATTGTGATTGGCGCGCTGGCCTTGGCGGGCTGTTCGAAAAGCCCGGCTGCCGTGGATGGCTATGGGGCTGGGGCAAACCAGATTGTGCCGGGCAGCGCCTCGGACCCGCGTTCTGCGGCCTATTTCCAGCAGACCATCGGGGATCGGGTGTTGTTTGCGGTGGATCAGTCCTCGATCAGCCCGGAAGGGGTGGATGTGCTGATGAAGCAGGCGGCGTGGCTGTCGGAAAACCCGGCCTTTACCGCAGTGATCGAGGGGCATGCGGATGAACAGGGCACGCGGGAATACAACCTCGCGCTGGGCGCCCGCCGCGCGTCTGCCGTTCAGAATTTCCTGATTGATCGCGGTGTGGCCCCGAACCGCCTGCGCACGGTAAGCTATGGCAAGGAGCGTCCGATCGAGATCTGTTCAGACGAGACCTGTTATGCCAAGAACCGCCGCGCGGTGACGGTGCTGGCGGCAGGTGGCCTGACCAGCTGAGATCAGCCCCGGTTGGTGTCAGCATCTTGACATTGGCCGGGGGAGAGCTTTGGTTTTTCTAGAAAACTAGAAAACTAGAAAACTAGAAAACTAGAAAACTAGAAAACTAGAAAACTAGAAAACTAGAAAACTAGAAAACTAGAAAACTAGTTTTCTGGTTTTGCAAAGAGGAAAGGTGGTTCGGATGCGAGCACAATTGATGGCAGCGACGCTTGCCGTGCTGGGCGGTCTCTCGGTGTTGCCTGCCGTGGCGCAGGACAGGGCGCAGTCCCTCGCTGATGTGCGTCAGGAACTGTCGCTTCTGTATGTCGAGGTTCAGTCGCTCAAGACCGAGCTTTCCACCACCGGTGCCCCGAATGTGGCCCCCGCTTTTGGATCCCCCTCGCAACGCCTGTCCACCATCGAAGGTGAAATGGCCCGGCTCACCGATAAGATCGAACAGCTGGAATTCAGGATCAACCAGATCGTGAAAGACGGCACCAACCGGATTGCCAATCTTGAGTTTCGCCTGGTGGAACTCGAAGGGGGCGATATCAGCCAATTGGGCGAGACCACCACGCTGGGTGGCGATCTGCCTGCGCCGGTTGCGGTGGCCCCGCCGCCGCCTGCGGGCGGTGAACAGCTTGCGGTCGGAGAGCAGGCCGATTTCGATGCGGCCTCTGCGGCGCTTGAGGCGGAACAGTTTGATGAGGCCGCCGCCCTGTTTGCCACTTTCCTTGATACCTATCCCGCCGGACCGCTGGCCGCACAGGCCCAGTTCCAACGGGGCGAGGCGCTGACCGGGGCGGGGGATGTGAAAAACGCGGCCCGCGCCTATCTGAATGCCTTTTCCGGGGCTCCCAACGGGGCCCACGCACCGGATGCGCTGTTTCGACTTGGCCAATCTCTGGGCCAGTTGGGGCAGGTGACCGAGGCCTGCGTGACGCTTTCGGAAGTGGGCAACCGCTTCCCCGGAAATCCGACCGTGTCAGATGCCGAGGCAGAACGGGCGGCCTTGGGCTGCCAGTGATTTGGGTTGCCAGTGATGATGTCAGGGATGAACAGGCGGGTCGCAGATTTTCTCACTTCTCGAAACGGGCCGGATGGCCCGTTTTTGCATCTTGGCGTGGCGGTTTCCGGTGGCAGTGACAGCACGGCCCTTCTTCTGTTGTGTTATGACTGGGCGGCTCAGACCGGGGCAAAGATCACCGCCTTTACCGTGGACCATGCGTTGCGTGATGGCTCTGCCGATGAAGCGGCGGCGGTGGCAAGGCTGTGTCAGCGGCTCGGCGTTGATCATGAGATCCTGACTTGGCGGGGCTTGGATGGGCAGGAGACGGATGGACAGGGCTGGGATGGACAGGGGAACCTGCAGGACGCGGCCCGGCGGGCACGCTATCACCTTCTGTCCAAAGCTGCCCGCAAGGCGGGCTGTGCGGCCGTGGCCCTGGGACACACCAAAGAGGATCAGGCGGAAACCTTCCTGATGCGTCTGGCGCGCGGGTCCGGCGTGGATGGGCTGGCGGCGATGCGCGACGACTGGAGCGCGGATGGAATGCGTTGGCTGCGGCCCCTCCTGTCCGATCGGCGGGCCGCGTTGCGGGACATGCTTGAAGCGCGCGGGGTGTCGTGGAGCGATGACCCCTCCAATGACAATCCGCGGTTTGACCGGGTGAAAATGCGCCATGCGATGCGGGACCTTGCAGCGCTGGGTCTGGATGTGGACCGGCTTGTGGCCACCGCGCAGGGGATGACACGGGCGCGCTCCGCCCTGACCCGGATGGCGCATGATGCGGCCCGTGCCCTCTGCCGGGTTGAGGCAGGGGATGTGGTGTTTGACACCGCGCCGTTTCGCGAATTGCCGGAAGAGATCCGCCTGCGGTTGTTGGCGGAGGCCATCCGGTTTGTGTCTTCAACCCCTTACCGGCCACGGCTGGAGGCGCTGTTGCGCTGCCAGGCGGCCGCATGGGAGCGACAGAAAACCACGCTTCAGGGCTGCCTGATCCATCCGCACCGCTCTGGTCTGCGGATCACGCGCGAACTGGCGGCAATCGCGGATCAGGCCGTGGCGCCGGGGCAGCTCTGGGATGGGCGCTGGCGGCTGGCCTCGGATCAGGGCGGAGAGATTCGTGCCTTGGGGGAGGGGATTTCACAGGTCAAACACTGGCGGGAAGCGGGCCTGCCGCGCCCCACCGTGATGGCAAGCCCGGCGCTGTGGTCAAATTCCCGTGTGATTGCCGTGCCATTGCTGGATAAACCCGGTGTGGCGGGCGCGAATTGCCGCATTCTGACCGCCCCAAGCTTGACGGATTTCCTTGCATCCGTTTTATCGCATTGAACATGGCGACTTCCGCCCTATTTTAAGGTAAGACGCTCTCTGACCATCGTGTCACGGAAATCAAAGGAGATCCCTCTTGGGCAATGCGAGAAATTTCGCCTTCTGGATTGTGCTGTTCCTGCTGATCCTGACCCTGTTCAACCTGTTTTCAAACGGGCAGACCTCGATGTCGTCATCGAAGGTCAGCTATACAGAGTTTGTTGCCGCACTGGAGGGGGGACAGGTGCAGTCCGCCACGATTGATGGCGAGGAGCTGACTTATCAGGCCTCGGATGGGAAAATGTTTTCCACTGTTCTGCCCAGCGATTCCGATGTATCGGACAAGCTGCTGGCGAAAAACGTGGACATCAAGGTTGAGCCGCAGCGGCAATCGGGGTTCATGAGCCTTCTGACCCTGCTCCTGCCGGTGCTGCTGCTGATCGGGTTCTGGTTCTTCATGATGAACCGGATGCAGGGCGGTGGCAAAGGCGGCGCGATGGGCTTTGGCAAATCCAAGGCCAAGATGCTGACCGAACGCGAAGGCCGTGTGACCTTTGACGATGTGGCCGGCATTGACGAAGCCAAGGAAGAGCTGGAAGAGATCGTTGAGTTCCTGCGCAACCCGCAGAAGTTTTCACGCCTTGGCGGCACGATCCCCAAAGGCGCGCTGCTGGTGGGCCCTCCGGGCACCGGTAAAACGCTGCTGGCCCGCGCCATTGCGGGTGAAGCAGGCGTGCCCTTCTTCACCATTTCCGGGTCGGATTTCGTGGAAATGTTCGTGGGTGTGGGCGCAAGCCGCGTCCGTGACATGTTCGAACAGGCCAAGAAAAACGCGCCTTGCATCGTGTTCATCGACGAGATCGACGCCGTGGGCCGTCATCGTGGCGCCGGCTATGGCGGCGGCAATGATGAACGTGAACAGACGCTCAACCAGCTGCTGGTCGAGATGGACGGGTTTGAAGCCAATGAAGGTGTGATCATTCTGGCGGCAACCAACCGTCGTGACGTTCTGGACCCGGCGCTCTTGCGTCCCGGTCGGTTCGACCGTCAGGTCACCGTGCCGAACCCGGACATCAAGGGCCGTGAAAAGATCCTGGGCGTGCATGCCCGCAAAGTGCCGCTGGGCCCGGATGCGGATATGCGCATTATTGCACGCGGCACCCCCGGTTTTTCGGGCGCGGATCTGGCAAACCTTGTGAATGAGGCCGCTCTGATGGCCGCCCGGGTGGGTCGCCGTTTCGTGACAATGGAAGATTTCGAGAACGCGAAAGACAAGGTGATGATGGGGGCCGAGCGCCGTTCGATGGTGCTGACGGATGATCAGAAGGAAAAGACCGCTTATCACGAAGCGGGGCACGCCGTGGTTGGCCTCAAGCTGCCGCAATGTGATCCGGTCTATAAGGCGACCATTATCCCGCGCGGCGGTGCGCTGGGCATGGTTGTGTCCCTGCCCGAGATCGACCGCCTGAACTGGCACAAGTCGGAATGCGAAGAAAAGCTGGCCATGACCATGGCGGGCAAGGCGGCCGAAATCATCAAATATGGTGAAGAGAACGTCTCGAACGGTCCCGCGGGCGACATCCAGCAGGCATCGGGTCTGGCGCGCGCCATGGTGATGCGCTGGGGCATGTCCGACAAGGTCGGCAATATCGACTATGCCGAAGCGGCTGAGGGCTATTCGGGCAATACCGCTGGTTTCTCGGTTTCGGCCCACACCAAAGAGCTGATCGAGGATGAGGTGAAACGCTTTATCCAGAACGGCTATGACACCGCGTTCAGGATCCTCACGGAACATAAAGAGGAGTGGGAGCGTCTGGCGCAGGGCCTGCTTGAATACGAAACCCTGACGGGTGCGGAAATTCAGCGCGTGATGGATGGTCAGCCGCCGCAGGCCGGCGATGATGAGGCCGACACCCCGGATGATGGCGCCGCCTCGGTCACGGCCATTCCGAAAACCAAGCCGCGGGCAAAGCCCAGTGCCGGCGGGGATGCGGAACCGGAACCCACCGCGTAAGCCACAATTAAAGATAGAAGACACCGCCCCGAGGGAAACCTTGGGGCGGTTTTCATTTGTCCGGTCCTCTCACGAAAGCGACATGCCGCCGATCCGGGGAAAAGAGATTTCAATACAGGGTGTTGCCTGTAGCAATGAGGGGGCGCCGGGCAGCCCTTGAGAGAAGGCCTGCCTTGGGGAAGATGGGTTAGGAGTGAAAGATGGACGATCACGGGTTTTTCAAATTCATCTGGCGGTTCAATGCGCTGGCGCTTGCCGGCATCTTGGTTCTGGTGGCCGGGGTTTTTGCCTGGGAAACTGTGCTCAGGGATGTGCTGCGTGATCGCAGCGCGCGGGAGGTGATCAATATTGATCCGGAGGATACGACCCTTGTTGAAACCCGTGTGATCCGCGTGAACGGGCCGGTGGCCGGGCAGCGGCTGTTTCGGGTGAGCCTGGTGGCTGAACAGGGATATGACAGCGGTTATGCCTCAAAAGATACCTATGATTCGGTTTTGAACGCGGGGTTCTATGATCCGTCGACGGGCGTGACCCGTTGGGTCTTTTCCGGAAATGAACAGCTGATCACCGATGTCGAAGGGCTCTATGGTGAAACGCCGGGTGGGGCGCGTGAGAAGGATCGGCCCGTGCGGGGATATCTGCTGACATTTGTGGATCAGGACAGCTCCGGTGACAGGCGCCTGTCGCATTCCGACCGGAAATCGGTGATGGCGCTTGGCCCGGATGGGCAGGGCGGCACGGTGATCTTGTCTGACCTGACGACGGCCCCTCAGATCTGGGGATTGGAAGGGGGCGCGGTGGTGCTGTTTTACGAAAAGGACGGCGCGCGTTTCTCGGCCCAATATGATCCCGACACAGGCACGCTTGGTCCTGTTACAGAGGTTCTTCATCCCTGAGGGATGCGCTTGGCAAACGGGGTGGGCCGCTGTGTTTGGCCGGGCAGGGCCTCAGCTCCCCGCCCTCCCTGTGCCTGTCCCACCCAGCCCGCCTGACGGGCTGGAGGATATCTTGACCTTACAGCGCCCGCGCCTGGGCAAATGAAAGAAGGCGCTTGCTGTTCTCATCCCAAAGGTGCAACCGCGCATTGGCAAAGCTTTCGCGGATCGTCATCGTATAGGCTTCTTCGGCAAGCTCGGCATGATCGCGCAGCACGTCGGGCAGGCGGTAGAACGGGATGCGGCTGTAAAGGTGATGCACATGGTGGATGCCGATATTGGCGCTGAACCATTGCAGCAGTTTCGGCAGGCGGTAATAGGACGAGCCATGCAGGGCGGCTTCGTGCAGGTTCCAGTTCTCGTTCATGTCCCATTGGGTGGTTTCGAACTGGTGCTGCACGTAAAACAGCCACACGCCAGCGGTGGCCGCAACCAGCGTGGTGGGAACAAAGATCAACAGAAGCGGCATCAGCCCGCCAAACCAGTAGATCGCGCCAAGTGCTGCGATGATCGCCAGGTTGGTCAGCATTGCGCTGATCCAATAGCGGGCGCTGTTCATCAGCCCGATCGGCAGGCGGTTCTGCAGATAAAAGAGATAGCTGGGTCCAAGGCCGAACAGGGTCACCGGGTGGCGGTAAAGGCGGTAATGCAGCCGCCCCCAGCGCGACAGCGCGTTATATTCCGCCACGGTCAGAGTATGGACATCCCCCATCCCGCGCTTATCCAGATTGCCGGCGGTTGAATGGTGCACGGAATGGGTGCGCCGCCAGACGTCATAAGGGGTGAGGGTCAGAACCCCCAGCCCGCGGCCGATCCAGTCGCTGAGCTGTCGGTTCTTGTAATAGGCCCCGTGGCCACAATCATGCTGGATCGCAAAAAGCCGCAGCAGGAAGGCCGCATTCAAAATGGACAGCGCAAATGCCAGCACATAGCTGACGGACAAGGCCCACCAGGCCAGCGCCCAGAGGGCGAGGAACGGCAGAAGGCTGATGGCAAGCTCGATGCTGCTGCGCAGGGTGTTCGGATCGCGGTATTCCGCCAGGGTCGAAACCCATTCCCGCGCCGAGCGTGTGGCGGGGTGCGTTTCTGTTTTTGCCTGTGTTTTTGCCTGTGTTCGGGGGGAACTGTTTGCTGCCATCTGCCTGTCATGTCCTGTCTGTGCCCGGTTCGGATAGACTATTCACAGCCTCTTGCAAAGCAAATGCGGTCGAAAAGCCGATATCGGCCCTCCATGGGGATGAAAAGCGCCGCCCACGCGGAGAGTTTGCCATCTTGGGGCAGATCAGGGTGGGTTGAAACCCTGCAAGACAGGTCTTCGCATGAAAGGCGTAGCTTTCCTGAGAGGTGCGCGTGAAATGCGGCGATGCAGCGGAGAATTTGCTGCGATTGCGAGGGTGACCCATGGGCAATGTTGAATACCATCGCATCCCATTTCGACGAATTTGGCGGGCATTATGTCGCAATCCATCCTATGCGCTTTCCATTCCCCCGATATGCAAGGTGCAGACAAAATTCGCACCCCATTTACCAAGGGAACCAGCAGATGGCTTACAAAACCGACATCGAAATCGCCCGCGAGGCAAAGAAACGTCCGATCAAGGAGATCGGCGAAAAGATCGGCATCGCTTATGAGCACCTGATGCCCTATGGCCACGACAAGGCCAAAGTTTCGCAGGAGTTCATCAACTCGGTTCAGGACCGCGAAGACGGCAAGCTGATCCTGGTGACCGCGATCAACCCGACCCCGGCCGGTGAAGGCAAAACCACCACCACCGTTGGTCTGGGTGACGGCCTGAACCGCATCGGCAAAAACGCGATGATCTGTATCCGCGAAGCATCCCTTGGGCCGAACTTCGGCATGAAGGGTGGGGCTGCTGGTGGCGGTTATGCGCAAGTTGTGCCGATGGAAGAGATGAACCTGCATTTCACCGGTGACTTCCACGCGATCACCTCGGCCCACTCGCTTCTGTCGGCCATGATCGACAACCACATCTACTGGGGCAATGAGCTGGCCATCGACGAACGCCGTGTGGCATGGCGCCGTGTGGTTGACATGAACGACCGCGCGCTGCGTGACATTGTTGTGTCGCTGGGTGGCGTGTCGAATGGTTTCCCGCGTCAGGGCGGCTTTGACATCACCGTGGCGTCGGAAGTGATGGCGATCCTGTGTCTCGCCAGCGACCTGCAGGACCTGCAAAAGCGTCTGGGCGACATCATCGTGGCCTATACCCGCGAACGCACCCCGATTTACTGCCGTGACATCGGTGCCGATGGTGCAATGACCGTTCTTCTGAAAGACGCGATGCAGCCGAACCTGGTGCAGACGCTGGAAAACAACCCGGCCTTCGTGCATGGCGGCCCGTTCGCCAACATCGCGCATGGCTGTAACTCGGTGATTGCCACCAAGACCGCGCTGAAACTGACCGACTATGTTGTGACCGAAGCTGGCTTCGGTGCTGACCTTGGCGCCGAGAAATTCATGAACATCAAATGCCGCAAGGCCGGGATTGCCCCGTCGGTTGTGGTTCTGGTTGCCACCGTGCGTGCGATGAAAATGAACGGCGGCGTGGCCAAGGCTGATCTGGGTGCAGAAAACGTCGAAGCCGTGGAAAACGGTTGCGCCAACCTGGGCCGTCACATCGAGAACCTGAAGTCGTTCGGCGTGCCGGTTGTGGTTGCCATCAACCACTTCGTCACCGACACCGAGGCCGAAGTGCAGGCCGTGAAGGATTACGTTGAAGGCCACGGTTCCGAGGCGATCCTGTCGCGTCACTGGGAACTGGGTTCGGAAGGCTCGGAAGATCTGGCGCGCCGCGTGGCTGAAATTGCCGACGCTGATGTTGCCAGCTTTGCCCCGATCTACCCCGATGACATGTCGCTCTTCGACAAGATCGACACCATCGCCAAGCGCATCTACCGCGCGGACGAGGTGCTGGCCGACAAGAAGATCCGTGATCAGTTGAAAGCCTGGGAAGATGCCGGTTATGGCAATCTGCCGGTCTGCATGGCGAAAACCCAGTACAGCTTCTCGACCGATCCGAACCTGCGCGGTGCGCCCACCGGCCACTCGGTTCCGGTGCGCGAAGTGCGCCTGTCGGCAGGGGCTGGGTTCATCGTGGTTGTCTGCGGTGAGATCATGACCATGCCGGGGCTGCCCCGCACCCCTGCCGCGATGAGCATCGGCCTCAACGCGGAAGGCGAAATCGAGGGTCTTTTCTAAGACACTTGACCAAGGGGGGCGACACGCCCCCCTTTCCTTATCAAAAACCTGTCTGAGTGATTCTGTCACATCCAGACAAAGGACCAAGATACATGAGCGCAACAATCATTGACGGCAAGTCCATTGCCGCAAACATCCGTGATGAGGTGGCCACGAAGGCTGCAGAGCTGGCTGCAAAAGGCTGGCAGCCGAAACTCGTATCGCTCTCCGTGGGGGACGTGGCCGCGGCAGAGCTTTATGTGCGCAACCAGCAACGCACGGCGGAAAGTGCGGGGGTTGAGTTTGAGGCACGCAACTACCCGGCGGAAACCTCGCTCGAACAGCTGACCGGCATCATTCAGGGTCTGAATGCGGATCCGCGCGTGAACGGCATTATTATCCAGCGCCCGCTGCCGGATCACATCCCGGTGAAGACCTTTCAAAAACTGGTCCACCCGCTGAAAGACGTGGAAGGGATGCACCCGGCCTCGATCGGCAATATCGTTTATAATGACCTGGCCCTTGGGCCCTGTACCGCTGTGGCGGCGGTGGAAATCCTGAAAACCCTGCCGATTGATATCGAGGGTCTGAACGTGACCGTGATTGGTCACTCGGAAATCGTTGGCAAACCGATTGCCTTCCTCTTGATGGGGCTGGGGGCAACCGTGACCGTCTGTCACCACATGACCCGTTCCGTGGCCATGCATTCGCGCGCCGCAGATGCGGTGTTCGTGGCCGTGGGCAAACCCGGTCTGGTGACGGGGGAGATGCTGAAACCGGGCTGCGCGGTGATTGATATCGGCATCAACCGCGTGGATGGCAAAACCGTGGGGGATGCGGATATGGAAAGCTGCAAAGAGGTGGCCGGCTGGATCACCCCTGTGCCGGGCGGTGTTGGCCCGGTGACGGTTGCGATGCTGATGTCCAACGCGGTACATGCCACCGAAATGCAAATGAATCACTACCGGGATGCCTATGCCCGGACGGACTATTAAGGGAGAGCGGGAATGAGTGCTCAGATCATCGACGGCAAAGCCTTTGCGGCTGGTGTGCGTGAAAAAGTGGCCGCCCATGTGGCGCGTCTGAAAGAAGAGAACGGCATCACCCCGGGTCTGGCCGTTGTGCTGGTGGGCGAAGATCCCGCGTCGCAGGTCTATGTCCGCTCGAAGGGCAAGCAGACTGTCGAAGTGGGTATGAATTCGTATGAGCACAAGCTTGACGCCGACACTTCGGAAGAGGATCTGCTGGCGCTGATCGACAAGCTGAACAACGACCCTGCCGTGCATGGCATTCTGGTTCAGCTGCCGCTGCCCGGTCACCTGAACGAGGACCTTGTGATCAACTCGATCGACCCGGCCAAGGATGTGGACGGGTTCCATATCTCGAATGTGGGCCTGCTGGGCACCGGTCAGAAGTCGATGGTGCCCTGCACGCCGCTGGGCTGCCTGATGATGCTGCGCGACCACCACGGATCGCTGTCCGGTCTGAACGCCGTTGTGATCGGCCGCTCGAACATCGTTGGCAAACCGATGGCGCAACTGCTGCTGGGCGACAGCTGCACCGTCACCATCGCGCATTCGCGCACCAAAGACCTGCCCGAGGTTGTCCGTCGCGCCGACATCGTGGTTGCCGCCGTGGGCCGCCCGGAAATGGTGCCCGGCGACTGGATCCGCGAAGGCGCCACCGTGATCGACGTGGGCATCAACCGGATCGAACGTGACGGCAAGAACAAGCTGGTCGGCGACGTGGATTTTGAGAGCGCGTCCAAAGTGGCAGGTGCCATCACCCCGGTCCCCGGCGGCGTCGGCCCGATGACCATCGCCTGCCTGCTGGCCAACACCCTGACCGCCTGCTGCCGCGCCAACAGCCTGGCCGAACCCGAGGGGCTGACGGCGTAAGCCTGAGGTTTGAGAGAATTGAGGCGGCGTCAGGGGAACCTGGCGCCGTTTTGTTTTGAACGGTAAACGCGTGACAAGGCAGATAACGCTTGTGTTCAGATGTGTTTGGTTCGCACCCAATTTTGAGATTTCCGCGAAATATAGTATCGTCTCAGATCAGAACGTCCGAGAGATGTGCTGATAAGCTCGCTTTCACGAAAAGGAATTTTAGCACTCAGAGTTGGGGAGAAACGACTATGAATGGATTTCTATTCGCTTTTTTACTTGTGACATTTCCACTTTGCGCCATTGCCGAACCAAGTTTGGAACGCGGTGAATATCTCGTTCGCGGGCCAGCTGCGTGTGGCAATTGCCATACTCCTCAAGGTCCAAACGGACCTGATATGGCGAACGAACTTGGCGGAATGATGGTCGAGAAAAACGATATGATGGAAGCTTGGGCGGTGAACATCACACCCGGCAGCCGCGTCGCGGATTGGAGTGACGAAGAGCTCGCCCGCGCAATACGCGAAGGTATACGTCCGGATGGCTCTGTGATCGGTCCTCCTATGCCGATTGGCCTCTATCGTGGATTAGGTGACGACGATCTGATGTCTATTGTGGCATTCCTTCGAACCGTACCTGCCAGCGACAATCAAACGCCTGCTTCCACGTACAATTTCCCACTTCCTCCGGCCTATGGCCCACCGGTTGAAACTGTTTCCCCGCCACCCAGTGGTGCAACTGTGGAATACGGTGCCTACCTTGCTGGACCGGTTGCGCATTGCACTGAATGCCACACGACTTTCGGACCTCAAGGTCCAATGTTTGACACTCACTTAGGCGCTGGAGGGTTCAAGTTTCATGGGCCTTGGGGGGTATCTATCGCACCGAACATAACCAGCCATGAAGACGGTCTGGCCGGGTATTCCGACGACGAGCTGAAAACCATGATCGTGTCAGGTAAACGCCCCGACGGAAAACAAATGTCGCCACCTATGGGATACGGCTACTACGCTATGTTGTCGCCTAACGACCTTGAGGCCATTGTGATGTACCTGCGGACGATCCCACCACTGCCTGATCCTTAAATGGCTATTTAGCCAAGTAACGCACTTAGGAAGTAAATCCACGCTATACGTTTGCAGTGTGCTGCCGCCAAGCAGGGTGGGCTTTGGTGTCCGCTTCAAGCTCTTAGTGGGCATTCGATTGGTAACGAGCCCCCTCAATCCTTAAACTCAGCCTTCCGCTTCTGCATCCCTGCCATCACCGCCTCCATCTGATTGGGCGTGCCCATCAGCCCCTCTTGCGCTTTGCTTTCCGCAATCAGCGTCTCGCGGGTGTCCATCAGCTCGGTGTCGCGGATCAGGGCTTTGGCGGCGCGGATGGCGTCGGGGGATTTTGAGGCGATCTCGGCAGCAATGGCGTGGGCGCGCTCCAGCGGCGTGTCTGAGATTTCGGTCACAAAACCCCAGTCGAGTGCTGCGGGGGCCTCGAATTGCTCGGCGGAATAGGTCAGTTTACGGATGACGTCACCGCGTGCCAAGCGGCGCATAAGAACCATGCCGCCCATGTCGGGGATGATGCCCCAGCGGCCCTCCATAATCGAAAACCGCGCATCAGGCGCAGCAATGCGCATGTCCGCGCCCAGCATGATCTGGAACGCGCCGCCGAACGCATAGCCATGCACCGCGGCGATCACCGGTTGGGGCATTTCTGCCCAGACCATGCTGGCGGCTTGGAACAGGTTGGAGTTCCCATGGGTGCGCTCCAGAAACACGCCGCCCTGCATCGCGTATTGCGCAATTTGTGGCATGGCGTTCAGGTCGAGACCTGCGGAAAACGCGGGCCCGTCGCCGGTCAGCACCACTGCGCGGATGTCCTTGCGCGCGGCCAAACTCTCGCCTGCATCCACAATGGCGCGGATCATGTCCAGATCCAGCGCATTGCGCTTGTCCGCGCGGGTCAGGGTGACGGTGGCAATTTGATTGGCTTCGGTGATGGTAACGCGGTCTGACATATTGGGCTCCCTTTGGGGCATCATGGACAATGAGAAAGACGGAGCAAGGGATCACGTCGCGGCAGGGGCGATGGAAATCGGGACCGGCACCATTGTGCCCAACAGGGCCGCGACCAGCTTGCGCTGCGTGCCGGTGATGCCCCAGACCTTGGCTTCGACGGTGATCAGCCGGCGCCCGGCCCGCAGCACCTGCCCTTGGGCGACCAGCCGATCCGCCTTGGCAGGGGACAGGAGGTTGATCTTGATTTCAGCGGTCAGCACATCATGATCCGGTGGCATCAGCGTCATCGCCGCATAGCCCGCGGCGGTGTCGCCAAGGCCGAACGTCAGGGCTGCGTGGCCAAACCCGTGCTGCTGGCGGTTGGCCTCCAGGATCGGGGCGGACAGGTGGCAGCTCCCGTCGTCGAGGTGATCCAGACTGGCCCCGAAACTTTTCATCATGTTCTGGGTGGCGAAGCTTTGCTGGATTAGGGTGGTGCGTTCGGGGGTCATGTCGGGCTCTCCTGATCCGGCAAGGCTAACACGCCGCCGGGTGCTCCCAACCAAAACGTGGCGTCATACGGATTGCGATCCGCCCCGACAAGGGAGGCTCAACGCGGCATCGGGATTGCACGGGGGGGTGGCCGAGCAAAACAGCGAGCGCGGGGCGCGCAACGTGATCAATCCGGCTCCATCTGGCTGGCGTGCTCAAGCATGGCCCGCTGATGCGCATGTGGCGCCCAGCCACGCGCGGCAAACCAGTCACAAAACAGGGGGGGCAGTTGGGTCATCCGGTCACGATAGACGCGGGAACGGGGTTAGGCCAGAGGGGGAGCCCCCCTGACCTTTGTTGTTTCGAATGCCGGGATCAGTGAATGATCTCGCGGTCGCTGACGAACATGTTTTCCCAGGCGCGGTCGATCAGTTCCGGGGACATCTGGTAGGGGATGCCCTCGAACTCACAGATCGAAATCATCTGGTCGATCAGGAAAACCGGCTGGTAATTGGCATAGACATTGTCGATGGTCGGGTATTTTTCCCGCAGCAGATAGACCAGCGCCTCTTCGTTCAGCGGCATCTTTTTCTTGCGCGCCACAAGCGCAAAGATTTTCAGGAACCCTTCCTGGTCCGGCCCGTCGATGATGATCTTGTAAAAGATCCGCCGCAGGGCCGCCTTGTCGAAGATTTCGTTCGGGTGGAAGTTGGTCGAGAAAATGACCAGCGTGTCGAACGGCACCTCGAACTTCTCACCCGATTGCAGGGCCAGAATATCCTTGTTCTCCTCAAGCGGCACAATCCAGCGGTTGATCAGCGCCTGCGGTGGTTCGGACTGGCGACCAAGGTCGTCGACGATGAACACGCCGCCGGAAGACTTCAATTGCAAAGGCGCGGTATAGGTGCGCGCGGTGGGGTTGTATTTCAGATCCAGCATGTCGAGGGTGAGTTCCCCCCCGGTGATCACGGTCGGCCGGTCGCACAGCACATAGCGGCGATCAAATTTCGAGGAGGAGCGCCGCAGGCTGTTGGGATCATCCAGGTGATCTTCGGCCGCGGTATGCACAATCGGGTCGTAGACGGTAATGATCTGCCCCGAATAGACAATCGCGCGTGGCACATAGATCTTGTCGCCAAGGGCGTCGCGGATCCCGTTGGAAATCGAGGATTTCCCGTTGCCCGGCGGGCCATACATCAGGATCGAACGGCCTGAGCCCACTGCGGGGCCAAGCTGGTCCAGCAGGTTGGGCGGCAGGATCAGGTGCCCCATGGCTGAGGTCAGCTGTTCGCGGGTCATCTGGATGTTGCGGATCGACTGGCGTTTCACCTGCTGGGCATAGACCTCCATCGGCACCGGCATGGCGCCGTAATATTCCGACTGGGCCAGCGCATCCAGCGCCCGCGCCTTGCCGGCATCGGACAGGCGATACCCCATTTCCGAGCTTTGCGCACCGGCATGCATCGTGCCCATGGCCTGGATCAGCGATTGCTCGCGGCAGATATCAATCAGTTCCTGCACCACGCGGCCGGGCAGGGCGAGGGTGCGTTCCAGATCGCTGACGCGTTCCAGGTTGGTGCGGAACATGGTCTTGAGCAGGACGTCCCGCATCATCACCATGGTCAGCCCGGTCTCCTCCAGCCTGCGCAGAGGAGGGGGTGCAATCATTTCGTTTGCGTGAATATTCATGCCTGTCGTCCTCACCCAAATCTTGCGATTCTTGCTCTTTTCCGCCAGAAACATGGCCAAAATCACAATGAACATACGCCCGATAAAGGGCGCTTCATCACTTGGTACAGGGGAAAGAGGGCAGGCATGAGCAAAGAAAAAGGCATCATTTTGGCAGCGGTGCAAATCGCACTTTTTGCCCTTTTTTCCGGGGTGTTGCTGGCAAAGGGGGGGCTTTTTGTCGGGCAGCATGAGGGGGATACGCTGCATCTGTTGCAGATCCTGACACGGATGAGTGCAGGGCAGGTGCCGCATCTGGATTTCGTGACCCCGATCGGGGCAATGGCATTTCTGCCGATTGTGCTGTTTTCCAAGATGGGCATCGGCTTTGGTCACAGCTTTCTTTATGGTCAGGTGCTGGTCGGGGCGGCGTTCCTGCCGGCCATCTGGTGGGTGTCGATGACGCGACTGGCGGGGATCTGGCGCCATGTCTTTGCCATTGCGATGATCGTGCTGTGCCTTGGGTTGATCCATGGCGAGGCTGACCAGCTTCTCTCCGTGTCGATGCATTACAACCGGTGGGCCTGGGTGGCGGCTTTTGTGGCGATCCTGACCGCGCTTCTGCCCAGTCGTTTTGCCGACAACCCGGTGCTGGACGGCATCTTGATTGGCGCGGCTTTTGTGATCATGGCGATGATCAAGGTCACCTATTTCGCGGCCTTTTTTCCGCCGGTTCTGGTGGCGCTATTGACCCGTGGGGCGGGGCGGACCGTCCTATGGGCGCTGGTTATGGGGCTTGTTGGTGTTGGGCTGATCACGCTTTACGCGGGCACGCCGGTTTACTGGCTGCTTTACCTTGCCGACCTTCTGAATGTTGCGGGCAGTGAGTTCCGTTCCTCCCCGGGCCTGCCTTTGGGCAAGGTGATCAGCGCCCCTGCCTACCTGCCCGGCACGGCGCTTGCGCTGGTGGCGGTGATCTTGCTGCGTCAGGCCGGGCGGATGCGGGAAGGGCTGGTGCTTCTTTTGCTCCTGCCGGGCTTTGTCTATGTGACCTATCAGAACTATGGAAATGACCCGCAATGGATCGGGCTTGTCGGGCTTTTGCTGATCTCTCTTCTGCCGGCGCAACCTGTGACAAACGGGCTTGGCTGGGATCTTGGCCGGGGAATGGTGATTGCGGCAAGCTGCGCCTTTGTGCTGGCCACGCCGTCATTTCTCAATATCGCGCAAAGCCCGTTTCGCCACCTGATGACGGATGTGGAGGATTTCGTTCCGTTCCTGCCGGATGTGGCCCAAAGCGAGGACCTGCAGGCCAGACGGGTGCGGGCCAACCTGATCAATGTCTCCCGGCCATTTGACGGGCCGGATACCATTTTTGCAGCGTCCTATCTGGCCGAGGACCGGGAGGATGAAAAGCTGGAGTTCAAGGGCGAAGAGTTCCCCTCCTGCGTGCTGGAAAGCGGCATGATGGCGTGGTTCCGGGGGGTGGCGGATGATCTGAACGTGGTGGGCCTGGTGGAGGGCAAGTCCATTTTCGTCGCGGATATCCTTGCCAGCTATTGGTTGTTCGGGGCCGGAGAGCCGCTGCAGCGCGGGGCGCCGTGGTATTATGGCGGGCTGACGGGGATTGAAAATGCGGATCTGCTGCTTGTGCCAAGCTGCCCCCAGTCAGGGGAATTGCGCAAGCTGGTTCTGGAAGAAATCAGCGAGACGGAATGGGTGCAGGATGTGACGGAACTTCGCCGCACGGGGGACTATGTTCTTTATCAGCTTCCAGGTTTAAGGAATTGAAATGAATAAAAAACCCGCCGGATCACGGCGGGTTTTCTGGGTCCATATTTTCATGGTCCAGATTGGGGTCACATCCCGGTTGAGGCGCTGAGGGCGAGGTAAAGGGTCAGGCTGGCCCCCAGGCATAATCCCATCGGAAAATCCTTGCGTTTCCAGCTTTCCCAATCGGGCGTTGTGCGACGCACCGCCGGGATCGCTCGGGCCAGACGGTGCAGGGCAAACCCGACCAGCAGCGTGGCGCAGAACAGGAACAGGAAATCGGCAATGTCCGGCAGGGCGATGAACGGCGCCATTGCGGCGGCAAATTTGGCATCCCCAGCACCAAATGCGCCGGCAAGATTGAACACAAAGCCCAGAACCAGAACCACCAGCAGATGCAGGTAGCGCCAGGCATAGTCCTCAAACGGCAGGGCGATCAGGCCAACCACCGCATAGACCGCCAACAAGGCGATGACAGCCTTGTTGGGGATTTTCATCCGCTTCAGGTCGCTGACCGCTGCCCAGACGCAGATCGGTGCCGCGAAGGGCAGGAACCGCATGGCGGCGCTGGCGCCTTGCGCCATGGTCAGGTCAGCCATTGGAGACGTTGTTTTCCAGTGCTTCCAACGCCCGCACGGCAGCCTCGAAATGCTGCGGGTGGGTGTTGATTGCGTCTTCCAAAAGCCCCTTGCCGATGGTGATATCCCCCTGTTTGATCGCCGACAGCGCCAGCGTGTGCAACAGCTGCGCCCGCTCGGCCTGGGTGGTTTTCAGGATCGGCAGGTCGTATTTGCGCTGCGCGCCCCGGGCCAGAACAAGATTGTTCTTGGCCGTGAACAGGGTGGGGTCAAAACTCAGGGCTTCGGCAAACAGTTTCTCGGCGCCTTTGTAATCGGCGCGGGTCAGTTTCGAATAGCCCCAGTTGTTCAGGACCGAGGACGGTTTGGTCGACAGGCCCACGGCGGTTTCATAGAAACTGTCGGCCTTTTTCCATTCCTTCTTGCTGTCGGCGACCATGGCCTCAAGCCGATAGCGTTTATAGGTCTCGAAGGTGGGGGGCACCTTGTCGAGCTCAATCTCGGCGCGTCCCCAATTGCCAGAGCGGATCAGCGCATCGGCCAGCCCGACACGGTCCTCATCGGTGGCCCCGGGCAGGGACATCACGGTTTCCCATGCTGCAACCGCACGGGCGGGCTGTTTGGCACGGATCAGTGATTTGGCCAGCCCGCGCTGCAGGTCAACCCGTTTGGGCTGGCCTTTGGTGGCGCGCAGGAAGTAGGCCACGGCCTCTTCGGGGTCACCCACGGTCAGCATGATGTCATTGAGGTTGCTTTCGTCGATGACATTCACATCGGCCAGCGCCCGTTCCACATCTTCCGAGGTGCCGGGTTTCTGACAGGCGGTCAGCGCAAGGGCGCTGCCCAGACACAAGGTCATAAGGATAGAATGGCGCATGTCTGCGTCCTCTGCTGCTCAATTTCACTCGCGCAAGGCCCTTATGAGCTCTAGAGCGTCGACAGCAGAAGATAGTTCCCTTGCCCCCGGCGCATCAGCGCGAAGTTGTTTTCATTAACCGGATCATAATCCGGGTTTTTCAATCTGGCGAGGGCCAGACGCAAATTCTCGCGAATATCGGCAGATTGGCCACTATCCAGCCCGAAAGCGATGCGGAAAATACGGGCGGCTTCGGGGATTTCGCCTTTTTCCATCAGCACCACGCCCAGGTTGTTCCAGGCCGGGACAAAATTTTCGTCCTTTTTGACGGCCTGGCGCAGCAGGGTTTCTGCCTGCCCCAGGCGACCAAGCTTGAGGTTGGCTGAGCCGACCGCAGAGAGCACATCGACGGTCAGCCCATGATCCGCCGCCGACCGCAGATAGGCCTTGAGGGCGAGTTCATATTCTTCCGCAGCCATCAACCGGTGCCCCACCAACAGGCCATCCACGCTTGTCTCCCCGCGTTTCAGGCCGCTGGGGGCATAGGGATTGCCATCGGTGCGGGCGGCGCCAAGCGAAGACCCCTGACAGCCGGCAAGTGCGGCCATCAGGGGCAGGATCACGATGAAGGGGTGGAAACGGGTCACCCTGAACTCCTTGCGGGGACCAGACCGCGGGGATCAGAACCCGGTGTTCTGAAGGGTCTGGGCGATACTGTAAATCGACGGCCCGAGCAGAATGATCAGCAGGGGCGGCACGGTCAGCATCATTGTGGCAAGTGTCATCTTGGTGGGCAAGGTATTTGCCTTTTCTTCGGCCCGCATCACGCGTTTGTCCCGCATTTCGGCAGAAAAGACACGCAGCGCTTCGGCGATCGAGGTGCCGAACGTGGCAGACTGGATCAGCACGGTCACAAAGCTTCCCACATCCTGCACGCCGCATCGTTCCGACATGTCGCGCAGAACCTGCACGCGATCCTTACCGGCCTTGACCTCATAGCTGACAATCTCGAACTCGTCCGCCAATGAGGGGTAGCCTGCGCGAATTTCCTGTGACACGCGGATGATGGACTGATCAAGGGACTGGCCGGCCTCGACGCAGACAAGCATCATGTCCAGGGCGTCGGGAAAGCCATTGGTGATCTCTTCCTTGCGAGAATCCACCCGGCGGGTGATCCAGTATTTGGGCAGCATATAGCCCGCGATGCCGGGGCCTAGGATCCACAGGACCTTGGCGGTTGAACTGAGCTGGATCGTCGGGTTTTGGGATTTCAGGAACACGATCAGGACGCCGAACAGCAGCAGGCCAATCCCCAGGGCAAACTGGGCAAAGTGATAGGTGCGCACTGCGTCTTTCCCGGAATAGCCAGCCTGCAACAGGCGCAGCTGGATGGCCGAATATTCCTCTTCGTTCTGCGGTTCGAGGAAGGCCGAATATTTCTCGAGCTTGTCATTGCCGCCCTGCACCCGAAGGGCCTTTCGGTCATTTTGCGGGAGGTTGCGCTGACCTTTGCGCAGCTTGTCGAGCGGGTCTTCCTTTTTTTGAAACAGGATCGGCACGGTGACCAGCATCAGCACAAAGCCCAGTCCGCCCACCGCCATCAGCGGTCCCATCGGGCCAAGCTTGTCGATCAGGATTTGGTTCAGAAGGTCCATGGGCTTACACCTTGATGTTCACAAGCATCTTCATCACGAAGATATTGGCGACGAGGAACGCAGCCACGATCAGGCAGGCTGGGATGAAATAGACGGTCTCTTTCACCTCGTCATAATAATTCGGCTGGATCACCTGCAGCATGACCAGGGCCACGATCGGGAAACCGGACAGGAACATACCTGACCATTTGCTTTCTGCGGTGATGGCTTTGACCCGGCGAAACAGTTTGAACCGCGAGCGGATCACCTTGGCCAGACCGTCCAGGATCTCGGCCAGGTTGCCGCCTGATTGCTGCTGGATCGACACCGCCACCGCGAGGAAGCGCAAATCCTGCATGTCGAGGCGTTCGGCCATGGCCTTGAGGCTTTCGCCCACATCGCGCCCATAAGAGCTTTCATCCGCGATCATCCCGATCTCGGTGCCCAGCGGATCGGGCACTTCTTTGGCGACGATCTGGATGGCCGATGTGAACGGGTGGCCGACGCGCAAGGACCGCACCATCAGCTCCACCGCATCGGGCAGCTGTTCTTCCAGCACCGCCATGCGTTTCTTGGCTTTCTGGTCGACCCAGAGATAGACGCCCCCAACCCCCATCGCAATCGACACGACCAGACGCACGGCCGGGGCGGCCTCGGTGCCCACGGTCAGACCGACAAAGGCCATCGCGGACAGGGCGCCCATCACCATGATCAGTTGTGACGGCGAAAAGGCAATGGCCGCTTTCTGGGCCTTCAGCGCGAGGATTGAAAACAGCGGAAAACCCTTGGCTTTCATGTGCTGGGTCATTTCCTTGCGCAGCTGTTCCAGCACCTCTTCGCGTCGTGCGCCCTTGTCGAGCAGGTCCAGACGGCGGTTTACCCGGCTGTTCAGGCTGATGGATTTGCCAAAAACCGCCAGATAGATACTTTCGACCAGCAAGATCACCGCGCCGAAGATCAGGCCATATATCAGAAGCTCTGGTGAAATGGACATGGGATCCTCCGTTAGATGATCGGTTCGAAAATGGTTGAGGGCAGGTCATAGCCCCACTGGCGGAAACGGTCCGAGAAATGTGACCGCACGCCGGTGGCATTGAAGCGGCCGATGATCTTGCCATCGGGTTCAAGGCCGAGGCGCTCATAACGGAACACCTCCTGCATCGAGATCACTTCCCCTTCCATGCCGGTGATTTCGGTGATCGAAACCATGCGGCGCGACCCGTCCTGCAGGCGTGAGGCCTGCACAATCAGATGCACAGCGGATGCGATCTGTGAGCGCACCGCTTTCAGCGGCATTTCGATCCCGGCCATCGCCACCATGTTTTCAAGGCGCGAAATCCCGTCCCGGGCCGAGTTGGCGTGGATTGTGGTCATGGATCCGTCGTGGCCGGTGTTCATGGCCTGCAACATGTCGATCACCTCTTCACCGCGGGTCTCCCCCACGATGATCCGATCCGGGCGCATCCGCAGGGCGTTTTTCAGACAGTCGCGCTGGCTGACCGCGCCTTTGCCCTCGACATTGGCCGGGCGGCTTTCCATCCGGCCCACATGGGTCTGTTGCAGCTGAAGTTCCGCCGTATCCTCAATCGTCAGGATCCGTTCCGAGTTGTCGATGAACGAAGAGAGCGCGTTGAGGGTTGTGGTCTTACCAGAGCCGGTCCCGCCCGAGACGATGATGTTCAGGCGGCAGGCCACGGCGGCCTGAAGATAGGCGGCCATCTCTTCCGAAAACGCCCCGAAATTCACCAGCTCGTCAATGCCCAGCTTGTCTTTTTTGAATTTCCGGATCGACACGAGCGAGCCATCCACCGCAATCGGCGGCACCATGGCGTTGAAACGCGACCCGTCCGCCAGACGGGCGTCCACATGGGGGTTTGACTCGTCCACACGACGCCCCACCGCCGAAACGATCTTGTCGATGATCCGCATCAGGTGCCGCTCATCTTTGAACGTGATGTCGGTCAGTTCCAGCTTGCCAGCACGTTCCACGAAAATCTGCTGCGGTCCGTTGACCAGGATATCGTTGACGCTGTCATCTTTCAGCAGGGTTTCCAGCGGGCCAAGCCCGGTCACCTCGTCATAAAGTTCCTGGTTCAGGCTCATCCGTTCGTCACGGTTCAGAACCACGGCCTTGTCTTGCAGGAATTCCGAGGTGATCGCGGTGATTTCTTCCCGCAGTTCTTTTTCGGAGGCGGTTTCCAGAGCCGAAAGGTTCAGGCTGTCCAGAAGCTCTTTGTGCAGCTCGACCTTGAGCTCGGACAGGCGTTCCTTGCGCTTGCGTTCCTTGTCCAGCGGGGCTGCGCGGGCGGCGACTTTCTGTTCGGTCGGGCGGCGCTGCACGCGGGGCTGTTCCGGTGTCGCCGCAGCAGGGACGTCACTTTTCCCCCCGGCCAGTGCCTGAAGATTGGGCGTCCCCTGCGGCTGGGATGGGCGCGGGCTCTGTTTCTTGTAACGGGAAAACATCCTGACCTCCGATTATTGTGCGACGGCTTCGCTGAGGTTGATTTCATGCAGCGATTTGGCCAGTTTCTGGATTTCCCTGCGCAACGCGTTTTTCGGGGCGGCATCAGCCAGAGGCACGCCGTGATCCCCGGCCTGTGCCACCGGTTTCAACCCGTCAGGCATTTGAAGCTCGATCGAAATATCAAGGCTTTCCGCCAGCCGCTTGACCCGGGATTTGCCGGAAAGATCGGTGAATTTCGGTGCCCTGTTCAGCACATGGCGCAGTTTGGCAACCGGCAGGTCTTCGGATTTCAGCGCTTTGATCATACGCAGCGCATTCTGCGCCGAGCGCATGTCCAGTTCGAGCGTGGTGAAATAGACTTCCGCCTCCTGCAGCACGGTTTCGGTCCATTGCACCACCGTCGACGGCATGTCGATCACCACGTAATCGAAATTGCAGCGCGCCATTTCAATCAGTCGTTCCACATCTTCGTTCGAGATCAGGTCCAGCGGCAGAATGTCATTTGGGGCGGTCAGAACCTTGAGATTGTCCTGATAGCTCAAAAGCGCCTGCATGAAACTGTCGCGGTCCATGGCCTCGGTGTCGGACAAAAGCTCGTATACGGCGTCGCGGCGGGGCAGATCCAGAAAGGTTGAGACCGATCCGAATTGCAGGTCCAGATCCAGCAGGCAGACCTGGGGCGCGCGGTCCTTGTCCACCTGTGTCAGTTCCCATGCCAGATTGGTGGCAAGCGTCGTGGCCCCGGTGCCGCCGGCCAGGCCATGCACGGCAAACAGCACACCATCCCGGTCGCCCTTGGGCTTCACCGCTGCGGTTGCATCACCGGGGGCAGGCATTGCGGGGGGCGGACGGCGCAGCCGTTCGATCACGTCATGCAATGATCCTTCGGGAAGCGGGTAGGGGACAAATTCGGCTGCCCCAAGCTTCAGGAGCTGGTGCAGGGCGATCGGGCTGACCTCCTCTGCGATCACTACAACCTTGATGCCTTTTTCCACGGCCGATTTCACCGTGTGGGCCACCTTTGCCAGGTTTTCCTCGTCGCCATCATCAATGGCGAGGGCTACAAACTCCAGCGTGTCCGCTTCGGGCTGGCCGAAAAAGGCCACGGCGTCGTCAATGGAAAGATCTCCCCAGGCTTCGCCCAGCTCGGTTTCCATATCTTCAATCAGCAGGTCGAAATTCTGCACATCCCTCGAAATCGTGCAGGCGACGATCGGCGCGGCGTCCGCTTGTATCGCTACGTTCCCACTCATGCGTTCATTCCTTCTCATTCACCCCGGATGCACGGCCTCTTACGGGCCTGTCGGATAATCATCCGGATCACGCGCGACTCGTATTAAGTGCGCACTGCTCCAATTCTCAGAAGTTGTGGCAGGCAAAAGGGGCAAGATTGGGGCCAAAAGATCGTAATTATTCGTCATTTCAGGACGATCAGCGCGCTTGTGTCGGGCTGTTTCGAATTCAGTAACAAGAGAAAATTGGGTGATTTCCTGAAAAGATCTTTAGATCTTAGGGATTTATCTGGTGTCTTTTGGGTCTTTAGAACCCGTCAACTGTTTTTAACCCTTTGGACCGGGTTTGATTTCAAGCGGAGACAGGAGGACCCCGAAACGGGATAGGAAATGTCCCTGTTGCAGGGGGGCGGGGGCAGGGTTTGTCTCGGGGTTTACCCGGACGGTTCCAACCAAAAAGGGCGCGGTTTGCACCGCGCCCTTTCCTGATCACAAAAGTGATGCGTTTATTGTGTGGCGCTGCCATCCAGACCCGCGCGTGTCAGGGCCGGTTCGCTATAGGCGCTCTGAACATATTCGCGGAAGATGATTTCGGCGTATTTTCCGTTCATCACCGTCGGGTGGCGGCCGACAAAGCCCGACACTTCGGTCAGGGCACGGCGGTTGGCCCGTTCGCGGCCAGGCACGTCGATCAGCGGTTTGGTTTCGCCATAGCTGACCACCGCTTCCAGACGCGAGCGGCTGATGCCATGGGCAACAAGGGCGTTGACCACGGTATTGGCGCGGCGCATTCCAAGACGTTTGTTATAGGCTTCGGATCCGACCTTGTCGGTATATCCGAAGACGCGGAACCGGACCTCGGGGAATTGTTTGATCCAGTCGGCCTGACGGGCAATGATTGCCAGGGCCTGCTGATCAAGCTGGGCGCTGTTGAAGGCAAAGTTCACGGTATCGGGCACTTCCTGAGCAAAGCGGTTGGCCATGCCCATCACATACTGGATATCGCCGTTCTGAACGCCGGTATTGTGCACGGTCGCGGAGCCGAAATAGCCTTCATTCAGGAAAGACCCGGCTTCACCGAAAAACACGCCACGCTGTCCGTCCCCGCAGGCCCCAAGCAGGGTCAGCAGGGCGGTTGTGGCCAGAAGGGGTTTGATCATCACGGTTTTCATGGATCAATTGTCCTCCATCACATAGCCGTAGGAGCCGGAGAAATCCTGTTTCGCCACTTCTCCCGCAGCCCCTTTGGTGGGACGGTTCGGGGAGGCGGTTTTGCCAAAGAGGAACAGCTCTTGCTCGGACGGGGGTTTGATCCGGTCGGTTGGCAGCGCCAGCGCGTCGCCCCGTGTGGGGGTGACCAAATGGGCGGTGACGATGACCACAAGTTCAGACTGGCGGCGTTCATATTCGGCCGAGCGGAACAGCGATCCAAGCACCGGAATATCGCCCAGCCAGGGCACCTGTCCCGACAGGTCGCGGAAATCATCTTCGATCAGGCCGGCAATGGCAAAGCTTTCACCATCGCGCAGTTCAACCACGGTGGAGGTTTCGCGGCGGCGGAAGGCGTTCACGTTGAAGCCGCCATTGTTGAAGCTCACCGTGCTGTCCAGACCGGACACTGCGGCCTTGAGATCCAGATTGATCACGTCATCGGCCAGAACGCGCGGGGTAAAGGTCATCTCAATGCCGAACGGTTTATAGTCGATCGAGATGCCATTGTCGCCGTTGGCCACAGGCACCGGATATTCCCCACCCGCCAGGAAACTGGCTTCCTGCCCGGAGAGTGCGGTCAGGTTCGGTTCGGACAGGGTGCGGACAACCCCTTTGCTTTCAAGGGCTTCCAGAAGGATGCCAATTTCAAAGGCACCTGCGTTGAAGCCAAGGGCAAAGGCGCCCTCGGTGCCGCTGCTGGGGGTGATCGTGGAATTGCCCAGATCATTGGCCCCATCCAGCCAGGTGCCGGTTTCGCTGACAACACCCAGGTTGGTGCCGCCTTTGATGGCAAGCGACCCGGACAGGGCCTTGCGCACGGAACGCTGCATTTCGGCAAAGCGGACTTTCAGCATCACCTGCTGGGTGCCGCCAACGGTCATCAGGTTGGAGACCCGGTCCGGTGCATAACGGCTGGCAAGATCCAGGGCGCGGTCCATGCGCCCGATCGAGCTGACCGTGCCGGACAGGACAATCCCGTCATTGGCTGTTCGCACTTCAATCGGCTCGCCGGGCAGGATCTGACGCAGGCGCTCCTTGAACTCGGCGATGTCGGGGGCCACGTGGATCTCGACATTGGTGATCAACCGACCGTCGCCGCCCAGAAGGGTCAGCGTGGTGCGGCCAGGCGCCTTGCCAAGCACGTAAATGGTGCGATCCGACAGGGTCGAAAAATCAGCGATGCCGGGGTTTGCGATCGAGAGCTCAGCGAAGGGCACCTCGCTTTCCACAACCACCGCACGGTTCATCGGGACGTTCAGTGCCGAAGAGGCAGCCCCTTTCATGACCCTCAGAGTTTCCGCAGAAGCACCTGTGGGAACGCTTGTAAATCCGATTGCGACTCCCAAAAGGGCCGCTTTCATCCATCTATCAATTTTCATGTGATCCTGCCTTTTCGATCACGCCTCGGTTTCGGGCTTTGGTTATCTTCAATCCGCGTTGCCTGTCAGAACGAAATCTCATGCTGTTACACGGTTCCGTTCGCGGCTGAAGGTCCGGTTGGTCCGGTGTATTTCGCCCACTTGTCCGCGAGCATGCGACAGTTTTTGTTTTTTTGCAAGAATCATTAAAGCGTTTCGACTTTAACCTGAGTCAGGGAAACGGCGAAACGCGGCATGAGATATCAAAGTCGTGGGCGTTTCGGAACAAACATGTATGTCAAGTTTATCCCGAAACGCTTTCGTTTGGCCGCAAGAATGCATGTTGTTTCACCGCAACAAAACGGGGCCAGTCTGGCCCCGTCTGATCTTGTTTCGTAACGCTTTCGACCTTCTGCTCATCATGGTCGCAGGGGACAGTTTGTCATCGGTGCCGCTTATTGCGTCGGGCAGGGGATCGGCACTTCGACAAACTCGCTGCCACGTCTCGTGCGGATCGAGCAGGATTTTTCAGCAACCGGCTGCGGTGCTTCTTCCTCGGTCAGCCCCAAAAGCTCTCGCTGGCCGATCTCGACGGTGCCCGAGACGGTTTTGTCCTGCAGGCCGACAAGAGAAAGAGAAAGTTTGCCTGTCGATTGTGCCTGGGCGAGGGCCGCAACCTGGCGGGGGGTGGCCTGAACCGTGACGGTGCGGGCAATCGTCGGAGAGGCGCGATCGCTGTCGGCCATCTGGTCGATTGCAATCAACTGGATCGAGGCTTCGATCAGCTTGGTGACATTGCGCGATCCACCTTCAGAGCTTGGCATCTGGCCGCTCCAATACACGTCCACGCGGTCGCCCGGACGCAGGAAACCCGACACACCGGATGATACATCCACCCGAATGGCAAAGGCGCGCATTCCCGATGCAAGGCGCGACCGCACCCCGGCATCCTGCCCCGGGTCTGTCAGCTTCACCATCATCAGGGCTTCATCTTTTTCCATCGCGCGTGTGACGGTCCGATAGGGGGCTTGTTCGGTTGGGAACAATTCTTCCAGGCTGGTGAAAGTGCCTTCCGGGATCGCATCTTCCGGCCATCTGACGGCGCGCACGTCTTCCTGGGTGATCCGCTGACCATAGGTCAGGGGTTTGTCGGAGACGAAAACCTCAAGCGTGGGCACAATGGCCGCAGCAGCCGCGCGTTCCGCTTCAAGCTGGGCTTGATAGGCGCTGATATAGTCGCGGGCAAGGTAAACCGCGAAGCCGGCCAGGGCCACGCCGAGGACCAATACCAATCCGAATACGGCTCGCATGTAATTTCCTTTCACAACTTTGGAACGGTTTGACCGGCCGATCTGAGCGGCTGGGAACGAATACGCCAACAACCTGCCGGATGATTAGGGCAATATTGTGGACAGATCGTGAATAATAGCCGGATTAACCGTTAATATTTCAACAATCCCCGTAAAGCGAGGCACAGTTTACTTAAAGAGGCACAGTTTACTTAAAACGGGAAAAGCCGCACCAAAGAAAGGGCGCGGCTGATCCAAATTTCACATCTGGCTGTGCCAGAGCGACCATTACTTGGTCAGGAGCTTGACGCTCATGGTGTTGATTTTGCTCGACACTTTGGTGGCCAGTGCGTCGGTGCTGGTGGAGACCGAAGTCAGCACAGCCACGCCGAGGCCCACGATAGCAGCGGTCAGAACGACCCAGTCCACGGTCACGGCGCCATCTTCGTCAGCTTTGAAGCGGTTGATCAGGTTGAAGAGTTTCATAGGTTGTCCCTCCGAAAGGTAGGTTGTTCAGTGTTACTTTCGAACCGGCCCTGTGATCCCCTGATCTTGTGTGATCCTTGGTGGGTGACCCTTTGCGCCGCTCGGCATGGCTAGTAATAAGCCTTCGGATTGGGGCAAGAGTTGGGCAGGTTTCGTTCGTTTTTGAGGATCTTAATTTTTTCCGGCGGAAATGTTGTAAGTCACTGAAAATGAACGAAATAAAAATGAGAAAAATTAACATTTCTGATTTTTGCCGCGCGAATTGCTTGAATTTTGCATCAAATAGAAAGGAAATTCTGGATAATTTCTTTAGGATTTGGCACAAAACAAGACAAGAAATCAGGGAAAACCCTGACCAAACCTCGTCCGGGCCACGGGCGGTCACATAAGGCGGCAAGAGCAGTGTTGCATCCTCCCCATGATATTCCGCGACGCGGGATCAGGGTCACCCTGTTGGCGGTGACCTTGTCCGTATTGCCCCTGTCCTTTCATGGGGGGGCTGTTCAGGCAGAGGACACGCCGCCGCCTTTCCCGGAATTTACGTTCAAACGAGAAACCGTCCCAACCGGTTCCGGTAAACGGATCCGGGTGCAGATTGATCCCGCTGAACAGGCTCGCCGTCTTGCCCCAGCCAACAAACAGCCACAGGCCGCGACCTCTGACGCCGACGTGTCGACGGATGGCGCGCTTTCAGCGCATGGGTATGAGTGGTTCTGGGCAGAGGTGTCGCCAAAACGCGATAAGGGGGGAGCTGCCAATCTGCAGCAGGCGCTTGCGGTGTTGGAGCGACAAGCGGGGCAGGGTGCCCTGACCGGGCCGCGCCTTGAGGATTTACAGAAGATTGCGACCGCCCATGGCGTTGATATTCTGAAGGCCACGATCGGCACCCATGTCTCTCCGGCCTGGGTGCTGGCCTTGATCTCGGTGGAAAGTGCCGGGCGCGCGGATGCCGTCAGTTCTGTCGGCGCGCAGGGGATCATGCAGCTGATCCCGGCGACCGCCGCCCGCTTTGGTGTTGAAGAGCCGGGCAACCCGGAGGAGAATATCAAGGGCGGGGTGGCCTATCTGAACTGGCTGATGGAACATTTCGACGGGGACCCCATCCTGGCGATGGCCGGGTATAACGCAGGCGAAAATGCGGTGACGGCGAATGGCGGTGTGCCCCCATTTGCCGAAACCCGCGCCTATATTCCCAAAGTGCTGAGCGCGTGGCGCGTGGCGCGGGGGCTTTGCATGACCCCGCCGGACCTTCTGACCGATGGCTGTGTTTTTGCCGTGAAAGGATCCTGAGATGACCGTGAAGCCCCTTGTTCTGGACGTGGACGGAACTTTCCTGCGCACCGATCTGTTGTTTGAAGGGTTCTGGGCCGGGCTGGGGCGTGATCCGCTTGCCACGCTGCGCGCAAGTTTTGCCAATTTTACCAACCCAGCTGCGTTGAAGCAGGCGCTAGCTGAGATCGCGCCGCTGCGGATGGACCTGATGCCGGTTTCCGAACCGGTGCTGGAGCTGGCCAGACGGGCCCTGGACGAGGGGCGCGAAGTGGTGCTTGCCTCCGCCTCGCATATCTCTTTGGTCAAACCGCTGGCCGAACAGCATGGGTTGTCGGAAAGGGTGCTGGCCACGCAGGGGCACAACAACCTGAAAGGACGTGCCAAAGCCGACGCCCTGGTGGAGCTTTTTGGCGAGGGAGGGTTTGACTATGCAGGCAATGCCTCCGTGGACTGTGCGATCTGGAAACGGGGCGATGTGGCCTATGTGGTGGGCGATGCCGGATCCGCCGAAGTGATGCGCGCGTTGGGAAAAGAGGTGCGCGAATTGCCCGGTGGCTGGACTGCGAGCGCGCTTATTAAAAGTTTTCGCCCACATCAATGGGTCAAGAATGTGTTGCTGTTCCTGCCCTTGATTGCGGCCCATGATTTCTCTGCCCATACGATCATTCTCGCCCTTCTTGGGATCCTCAGCTTTTCCGCGGCGGCCTCGTCGATCTACCTGGTCAATGACCTGTTGGATCTGGAAGCGGATCGCCTGCATGTGAAAAAATGCAAACGCCCCTTTGCCGCCGGCACCGTGCCGATCCAGGTGGGCATGGTGGCATTTGCGGCGCTTGCCCTGTTCGCACTGGTGCTGGCCGCGTTGTTGTCGACGGCCTTTCTGGGCGTGGTGGCCTTCTACATGATGCTCTCCCTGGCTTATTCGCTGAAGCTCAAGCAGATGCGGTGGGTGGATATTGCCGTGCTGGCAAGCCTTTACACCTTGCGTGTCGTGGCAGGTGCCGCAGCCACCGGGATCTATGTGTCAGGCTATCTGCTTGTCTTCATCTTCCCGGTCTTCCTGGCATTGGGGTGCGTCAAGCGCCTGACCGAACTGACACTTGCCACCAATGATGAACGGTTGCCGGGCCGGGGCTATGGCCGTCCGGATCGTTCCGACCTGCTGAATGTGGCAGGGTTGGGGGTGGTCGCCGCGCTGCTGGCTTTCTTCCTTTACTCCTTCACCGATCAGGCGCTTGGGCTTTACAAAACCCAATGGTTGATCTGGGTGGCCGAGGTGCCAATGGCGTGGTGGATGATCCGCATGGTGCGGCTCGGGTGGCTGGGCAAGATGGATTACGATCCGATTGTCTTTGCAATGCGCGACAAACGTGGCGTGGGCCTGATGCTGATCTCAATCTCGATCATGTTTTATGCAGCCGGGCTGTGGCACAGGTGGATGGGGCTGGGCTAACCCGGACCGTATCCGCAGCCCTCTAGGCCCGCTCCCTGCGGGGCCTGCCTGTCTGCACCGATGTCCTTGCGGCTTCTTGATGGTTTTCTTGCCTTCGGCGAGGATATTGAGAACCAGAAAATGGCAGCTTTTCCACGGCCGAAATTCCACTCGCCTCAGCCGCGCGCCCTTTTTCTTGCTGAAAATACCTCGGGGTGAGCCTCAAAGAGGCGAGGGGCAGAGCCCCTTACCCTCCTCGCTCCAGAAGCGGGGTCAGATCGACATCTTCTTGAAGATCGCTTCCGGGATATGGCGAATGATCAGCATGATGTAGCGCCAGAAAAACGGTGTGTAGATCACATTGCGTTTCTTTTCGACGGCTTTCAGGATATCCCCGGCAACCTTGTCAGGGGATGCCACCAGAAACATGCCCTCCACATCCCAGGTCATGGCCGTGTCGACGAAACCAGGCTTGACCGTAACCACGTGCCCGCCCACGCGGGTCAGGCGGTTTCTGAGGCCCGAGAGGTATGTGGCAAACCCCGCCTTGGCCGCGCCGTAGACATAATTGCCAATCCGCCCCCGATCCCCGGCAACTGATCCCACACCAACCACAGTGCCAGCGCCCCGCGTTTCAATCAGCGGGGCCAGCATTTGAAGAAAACGGGCGGGGCCGGTGAAACTGTCTGTGACCGTTCCGTCAATCAAAGAGGGGTCTTCGTCGATCTGCGCCTGCGGAGGCATCGACCCCACGAAAACCGCCGCGTTGATCACGCCAGAGACATGGCTCACGCGAGAGATGATGGCCGCAAAACTCTCGGGGTCGCGGGCATCGAAATGAATGGCATCGGCATGCAGGCCACGGGTGCGCAGATCTGTTGCGCTGCGCTCCAGATCATTCATGTCCCGCCCAGCCAGCAGCACGAACGCGCCCTGATCTGCAACCTTTCGGGCAAAGGCACGTGCCATGGAGGAGGTTGCGCCGAGGATGATCCAGGTGTCGTTTGCGTCGCTCATCATGCGTTCCTCAAATCCAGTCGGCGGGTCATGTCGGTTTCCAGCTGGCGCTCCGGGTCGGCGGCATCGGCAATCTGGGCCCAGTCACCATGCTCGGGATACATCGCCTTGATTGCGGCCCCCGTGGCCAGGGCGTCCTTGGCAAGGTAGAGCCGCCCCTTGGCCTGAACGGTCATGTGCTCAAGCTGGGCAATCAGCTCTCGCGCGCCGTCACGGGCCGGAAAATCCACCGCCAGTGTATAGCCTTCCATCGGGAAGGACATATGCCCCGCGCGCCCCGTGCCCATGCGTTTGAGCACTGCGAGCGGAGAGGCCAGCCCGGCATCGGCAATGCGCGCCAGCATCTCTTTCAGGATGCCGACCTGATCCAGCGGGACCACGTTCTGAAACTGGTAAAAGCCCCGTTTTCCGTAAAGCCGGTTCCAGTCATGGATCTTGTCGAGCGGGAAGAAGAAATCGTCGATCCGCTTGACCGAGCTTTTGCCGGATTTGGGCACCCTGCGGAAATAGGCCGCGTTGAAGCTGCGCACAACCGGGGCAGACAGGGCCCAATACGGGGCGTCGCGCGGAACGGATTTTGGGGATTTTGCCCGGGGCAGCAGCCCCTTGGCCAGCTCCGCCTCTTCTACGATCCCCCGACCCAGCGCCGCCCCTGTTGCGGTGGCGTCGATCCAGCCGACGCAGTAGCTGGCGGTGGAGGCATCGAGCAGGGCAATATGCTGATCCCACCCGGATGCGCGCTGTTCGGTCACCATCATCAGGTCACCGGGGCAGGGTTTCAGTTGCAGCGTCGCCTCGGCGATCACCCCGGTCTGGCCGATGCCGCCCATGGTGGCGCGGAACAGGTCAGGATTGATCTCGGGGGTGGCGACCACCCGCGTTCCGTTCTGAACCAGTGTCACCGACAGCACATGCTGACCAAAGCTGCCGCTGTTATGATGGTTCTTGCCATGCACATCCTGCGCGATGCACCCGCCAATCGTGGCAAAGCCGGTGCCGGGCAGAACGGCCGGGATCCAGCCCTGTGGGGCAAACACATGGGCCAGATCGCCAATGGTCATCCCGGCCTCAACCGTCACCTGTCCGGTTTCGGCATCAAAGGCGATGATCCGGTTCATGCGGGTCATGTCGATGGCGCGGCCGTCCGAGTTCAGGGGCGCATCCCCGTAGGAACGGCAATTGCCAATCGCGGGGCCTCCTTCACGGCTGGCGGCCTCCAGCGCATTGGCGCGTTCCGGTCGGGCCAGTTCGCCCGCTGCTTTCAGCACACGGCCCCAGCCGCTATATTCAGTTGTTTTCCAGCTCATTGGGCGGGTCTTTCGTGACGGGTATGTTTCAGCGAGTGGCGTTCTGCGAAGGGAAAGATCAGCAGGCCGATGCCAATTGCAAACCACAGCGTGGTGACGCGGATGATGGCGGTGGCAGGCACCGAGACCTCCAGCGGGACGCCCTCCAGCGCCAGGAGAGCAATCATCGCGGCTTCTGCCCCGCCCACGCCACCGGGCGCGCCGGTCAGCCCACCGGCCAGGGTCGAGAACACAAAGATGGCAACTGCGGCTGCAAGGCCGATATCAGAGCCAAGCCAGACCAGAAGCAGGTGAAAGGCATAGCCTTCGGCAATCCAGCCGATCATGCCAATCAGCGCGGCGGTGGTCATCAGCAGCGGGGATGTGAATGCCGCAAGCGATGTGGCGGCCCTGCGGACCCGCACCCAGACCCGGGCAAATCGCCCGGTGATGCGATGGCCCGTGGTGGCCAGCCAGCCAAGCAGCCTGGGGCGGGTGGCGACAAACCCCGCAATCAGCGCAAGGATCACCACCGGGGTGCCGCCCGCGATGCCATGCATCGAAAATGAGAGGGCCAGCGCAAGGATCAGCGCCATGGCAGTCAGGTCCGAGGCGCGATCCACCAGCACAAGGGGGGCGGTGCGTTCAAAACTCCACCCCGTTTCACGTTTGAGCCAGCGCATACGGACCAGTTCACCGACCCGGCCCGGAGTGACCGACATGGCAAAGCCGCCCAGGAAATGGCGCAGATCCTGCACCAGCCCGGTGGGCAGGCCAAGGCGCCGCGCAAACACATGCCAGCGCAAACCGCGAAAGAGGTAGTTCACGAGAGACAGCAGCAGAAGGACCCCAATCTGCCAGGCAGACAGCTTGGCAATCTGCGCCCTGGTTTCCTCCCATCCGGTTGCCGCGGCCAGGCCGAACAGCCCCAGCAGCACAAGGCCAAACAGCCCCGCCAAAATCAGGGTGTCGCGCAGCCGGCGCGAAGGGGGCGTGCGCCCCGCAGAAACGGTATGGGTGCTGCTCATGGTCATTGCCGCTTATCTGGCAGGAGAATGCGGCGAGATTATGAAACAATAAAGGGAAAGGCGAGGGATTTTCCCGAAATCTGCGTCAATACTCCGGGTCCGGTTTTTGCCATTCCATAATGACAAAATAAGCGGCTTCATCATACCGCGCCTTGATCTCGGGATCCGGGTGGGAGGAGGCAGGCTCGTCGTAATGTGTCAGGCGCAGCCCCTCGTCGAGAAAGGCCTGCATATAGTCGCGCGGCGGGCGGTGCCAGTTCCGGATGCGAATGCCACGCCACTGGGTCCAGTAGACCTTTTCTTTCAGATAGCCGGTGATATGGACCTGCGCCCCCGTTTCGGCACGGGCCCAGCCATCATGCCGGGCGGCGGTGAGGAAAGCTGCGAGATTGGCGACCAGAATGCGCCCGCCGGGCTTCAGAATGCGGGTGGCCTCACGGATGGCTGCGCGGATATCGGGAATGTCGATCAGGCTCAGGTAGAAAACGGCGAGGTCAAAGCTGGCGTCGGCAAAGGGCAGGTCTTCGGCCCTGGCCTCAACATACCGCCCCTCCGGCTCACAGGTGCGGGCATGCGAGATGAGTTCGGGCGTTGGGTCGATGCCTGTGGGGGTCACGCCCAACGCGGGCATCATCCGGCAAAACCGGCCTTCGCCGCAGCCAATATCCACCATGTCCCGCGGGGCGGCCTGTTTCACCCGAGCCAGCATTGGCTCATCCAGCACATGCCCACGTCCGTGATCGCCCTGATTGCCCATATCAGCAATCCAGGCTTTGGCGGAACTGCCCCAGCCATTATCGTTTTGTCCGGTCATGCGTTCTATCTATGAGAGAACAGGGGCAGGGGCAACGCAAAAGGCCCCCCGAATGGGAGGCCTTTCGTGATCCATCTGGGGCAATGCTCAGTTGACGATGGTCGCCTGCGTGGCGGCGCGTAGCTCGTCTTCAGACACGCCGTCGGCGGTCTCGACGATTTTCAGCCCGCCCTCAACCACATCCAGCACACCCAGATTGGTGATGATGCGGTCGACAACTTTCTGACCGGTCAGGGGCAGGGTGCATTCCTTGAGAACTTTGCTGTCGCCGTGTTTGTTGGTGTGATCCATCACCACCACCACACGGCCAACACCGGCCACAAGATCCATCGCGCCGCCCATGCCTTTGACCAGCTTGCCTGGGATCATCCAGTTGGCCAGATCGCCGTTTTCCGCCACTTCCATCGCACCCAGAATGGCCATGGCGATCTTGCCGCCGCGGATCATGCCAAACGACATCGAGCTGTCGAAATAGGTGGTTTGCGGCAGTTCGGTGATGGTCTGCTTGCCCGCGTTGATCAGGTCGGCGTCAATCTCGTCTTCGGTCGGGAAGGGGCCCATGCCCAGCATGCCGTTTTCCGACTGCAGCGTCACCGTGACACCTTCGGGAATATAGTTGGACACCAGCGTCGGGATGCCGATGCCGAGGTTCACATACCACCCGTCCTGCAGTTCCTGCGCGGCACGTGCGGCCATTTGATTGCGGTCCCAAGCCATGTTGTTTCCTTCCTTCGTTATCCGTTGCTCGTCCTGACCGGCAGGCCGAGCTGTTTGTTTGCAAATTCTGTCAGTATCTCCAGCCCGAAGGCTGCGTTCATATGCCGGTGATCCACCGAGATCTCGTCCCCTGCCGCATCCGCAGCCCCGCGGCAGAAGCGGGCATCGGTGGCAAAAGGGGCGGCCCGGGTCTGCAGTGGCTGCTGCACGAGGCCAAAGCCGTGATCTGAGAGTTTTGCCGCCAGTTTCTGGTCGTAAATTGTCATCAACTCTTCCAGGAAGGGGATTGCCTGAAACTGGGCAAATTGCTGTGCTTCGCGGCGCGTTTCCCCCTCGTCCAGCATGGACAGAGAGCGGTAAGGCGCGTCGGTGAAAGAGAACCCTGTCTGCGTGCCAAACAGCCGTGCCATCCGTTTCACCCAAGGATCAAGGATGTGATCCAGCCAGTCCTCGACCAACTCGCGCGACAGGAAATGCGGCGCCTCGGTATCGAGATCCAACATGCCGAAACCACCCTCTTGGCCGGCCAGGCCACAAAGGCCGAACAGATCCGGGCGGTGTCCGACCGCAAGGATGTGGTCATACCCGTTCAGGCTGATCTTGTCGCACCCGTTGATGGCCACAACCGTTGCGGCGTCGTCGTCGCCAAACAGCTTGGGAACGAAATTGTTCTCCTTGTCCGGCCGACCGCGTTTGAAACTGGTGCCGGGGGAGGCGAAGAAACTCAGCGAGACCTCAGGGTAGAGCGTTTCGAACGCCTCTTTCGCGCTGCGAAGCGCACCGGCATGGGAGTTTCCGATGATCAGCACCCTGTGCTGCGCGGTCTCTTGTGGCAGGTCAGAGGTCATTTGTTGAACGCCTCCAGCAATTCATCCTCACATACCACGTCGGCCTGCGATTTTTCCTGATCCCCTTTGCGGCGGGCGCGGCGGGCCTTGCGCAGGGCACGGAGGCGGTCGCGTTTCTGGGCGTCATCGCCACCGTCCTCATCACCCTCGGCCGAGGCGACGCCGTGGCTCGCTAAAAACAGTTTCATCACACGCCCCACGCCTTCGGGGGTGACCGAACGCAGGTTGTCTTCAAAGAAACTTTTGGGGGCAGGGTGGGAGGAAATGATTTCAAATGACGGGAAATAGTCCACATCGTCGAAATCCATTGCAAGTTCCCCTGCCACGCTGCGCAGAACCGACTTGGAATAGACGGTTGCGGGCAGCACATGCTGGTCGCTGGCCGTGGCGGTCAGCGGCACCGGGGAAACGGTCAGCAGGAATTTCAGCCCCGGATTGATGGCTTTCAACGCATCGCGCAGGGCCTCAAAATCCGCCCGCACCTCATGGGCGCGGAAGTTTTTGAACCGGTAGACTTCAGGGTCGAAATCACCCGCGATCGTGCCGGGGGCCGTGGGATAGATCGTGCCGGTTTCGATATGTTCCCAAGCTTCGGTCAGGCCCAGGGTGAAGACCATGAGATCCGCTGACGCGAGCATGTTCAGAACGATATGAAGATGCTGGTCGCGCGCCTTTTCCACTAGCTCTGGCGAGGCCAGCCCGCGTGGATCAACATTCGGGCGCTGGGCATCATAAAAGCGTCCGGCTTTTTCCCAAACCGGGGTCGCCGGGATGAATTCGCCCTGCGCTTCGGCCAGAAGCTGTCGCATCTGGCGCACGGTATAGACATTGCCATAGCGGCCCGAATAGATCCGGTAGCCATGTTTTTGCGCAAGCTCCAGCGGCATCCCTTCGGGGGCGGGCTCCCCATCGAGCACGTTGAAGCCGTTTTCGCGCAGAACCCGGCCCACATGCTGGGCAAAGCAACTCCCGGCGGTGAAAATTTTCATCTCGCGATCCACCGGGAATTTCGGCTCAAACAGGTCAGAAGGAGGATAGGCCCCGGCCTTCACCACCCCACCGCGCCAGAAGCTGCGCGATGGGCGTCCTTGGTAAGGAGAGTTTTGGGGGGTGTCGGCCATGGGATCCTCCGGTTACGACAATTGCCGTTAGGCCGCGCGCGTGGTGCGCTGTTCGATGCGCTTTTCATGCGCGCCCTGAATGATGCGATGCACGTAGATGCCGGGCAGGTGGATCGCGTCGGGATCCAGCGATCCGGTCGGCACGATCTCTTCGACTTCGACCACGCAGATCTTGCCGCACATGGCGGCGGGCGGGTTGAAGTTGCGGGCGGTTTTGCGGAACACGAGGTTGCCGGTTTCATCCGCTTTCCAGGCTTTCACGATGGAGAGGTCGGCAAAAATGCCTTCTTCCATGATATAGGTCTCCATCTCGCCATTGGGGCCAGTGGGGAAATCCTTGTGTTCCTTGCCCTCGGCAATCACGGTGCCCACACCGGTTTTGGTGTAGAAGCCGGGAATGCCGTGACCGGCGGCGCGCATCCGTTCGGCCAGGGTGCCCTGCGGGTTGAATTCCAGCTCCAGCTCACCCGACAGGTATTGGCGCATGAATTCCGCGTTTTCGCCCACATAGGACGAGATCATCTTTTTCACCTGTTTGGTCTGCAACAGGATGCCAATGCCGAAATCATCGACGCCAGCGTTGTTGGACGCAAAGGACAGATCCTTGACGCCGCTCTCTTTGATTGCTTCCAGCAGCAGTTCCGGGATGCCGCACAGGCCAAAGCCGCCAGCGGCAATCAGCATTCCGTCAGACAGAAGCCCATCAAGAGCTTCGGACGCCGAGCCGTATACCTTTTTCATGAAAGTGTCCTCTCGTCAGTTCTGAGAAATGTTCTGGCGCGACGAGGGGGCACTGTCAACGAAGCTGGGGCGAAAATGATGGTTTCGCGTATTTCTACCCTGTCGAATTCGCAGTGTTTTACGCAATTTTATTGCGTCTGGCCGTTTTCTGCTCACAATTAGAAAACCACAATTGACGGAGGGGCAATGGAGCAGCTGGTATTCACATTCGAGATGGGCGTGGTCTGCGCGATGTTGGGCTTCACCGTGTTTTTGTTTGTCTCAGAGGTTGTCCGGATTGATCTGGCGGCCATCCTCGTTCTCGTCATCCTGGGCATCCTCAGCTATCACCCGTCTCTTGCCGATCTGGCTGACGTCAATCAGCTGTTCAACGGGTTTGCCTCAAACGCCGTGATCTCGATCATTGCGGTGATGATCGTGGGGGCGGGGCTGGACAAGACCGGGATCATGAACAAGGTGGCGGCCACGATCATGCAACGCGGCGGGGCGTCTGAGACACGGATCCAGCCGATTGTCGCGGGCACCGTTGGGGTGATTTCCAGCTTCATGCAGAACGTGGGGGCGGCGGCGCTGTTTTTGCCGGTGATCAGCCGGATTTCGACCCGGTCGGGGATACCGATCAATCGGCTGGCGATGCCGATGGGATTTTGCGCGATCCTTGGCGGCACCATGACCATGGTCGGGTCGTCCCCGCTGATCTTGCTCAATGATTTGCTGCAAACCGCAAATGAAAGCCTGCCCGAGGGCCAGAAGATGGAGCTTTTCGGCCTGTTTTCCGTGGCCCCGGTGGGGGTGGTGCTGGTGCTCAGCGGGATCTTTTATTTCCTGCTGCTGGGGCGCTGGGTGCTGCCGGAAAGCGGTGCGGTCAGTGACAGCTCGGTCGGGCAGGGCACCTCGGATTACCTCAAACGTGTCTATGGCCTGACCGCGTCGGTCTATGAGGTGGAAGTGCCGGGTGACAGCCCGCTGGTGGGGCAGATCCTGGCGGATGTGAATATGGAAAACCACCTTTACATCATCTCGACCTTCTATCGCGGCAAGACCTCGATGGTGCAGGTTCTGACCGCAGAGATTGCGGCGCCCTGTCGGCTGGCCATTATCGGGAAAAAGGAGGAGGTGGACTGCTTTGCCGAGAAATACGGGCTGACCGTGTGTCCCCAGCTGGATGTGTTCACCGAAGAATTTGCCGCCACCAATGCAGGTATCGCCGAACTGGTGATCCCGCCGGAAAGTGACCTGATCGGCAAATCCCCGCGTGAGTTGCTGCTGCGCAAAACCTATGGTCTGTCGCTGCTGGCGATCCACCGGCGCGAAGAAACGCTGAGCCATGTGGAAACCGATGATCATGTGCCGACCCAGATCGGCCTTGAGAAGTTTGAGCTGGGCGACATGCTGGTGACGCATACCCGCTGGGACAACCTGACCCGCCTGCAGGGCAATCAGAACTTTGTCATCATGACCTCGGATTTCCCGCAAGAAGAGCTGCGCCCGCATAAGGTGGGCTGGGCGATGCTGTTCTTTGCCCTCTCGCTGTCGCTGATCCTGTTTACCGATGTGCGCCTGTCGCTGTGCCTGCTGACCGGGGCGGTGGGGATGCTGCTGTCGCGCGTCCTGTCGATTGACGAGGCGTATAATGCGGTGGGCTGGAATACGGTGTTCCTGCTTGCGTGCCTGATCCCGCTGGGGCAGGCGGTGCAGAACACGGGCACGGCGGAATGGATTGCGCAACAGATCCTGACCGCGCTGGACGGGTGGCCGATCTGGTCGCTTCAGGCCGGGATTGCGGTGCTGGCCACCGGATTTTCGCTGGTGATGTCCAATGTGGGGGCCACGGTTTTGCTGGTGCCCCTGGCGGTGTCGATTGCGGTGGCGGCCGGGGCCAGCCCCGCGCTTTTTGCACTGACCGTGGCAATCTCAACCTCGAACTCCTTCATCATCCCAACCCATCAGGTCAATGCGCTGATCATGGGGCCGGCCGGCTACAAGGTGAAAGACTTCGTCAAGGCCGGGGGGATCATGACGGTGCTGTTCTTGGTGATTTCCCTGATCATGTTGAACGTCGTGTTCTGAACAGCCAGAGGGACCAGAGGGTCAAGACAAAAGCAAAAGCCCCGCCGAAAGATCGGCGGGGCTTTTTTCGTTCACAGGATTGGCGTCACTTCTTGGCCGCGGCCTTTTTCTTTGGTGCAGCCTTTTTTGCGACGGCTTTTTTCTTGGCAGGCTTCTTTTTCGCCGATTTCTCAGCAATCAGCGCCACGGCCATCTCCATCGTCACGTCTTCGGGTTTCACATCCTTTGGAATGGTCGCATTGACCTTTTCCCACTTCACGTAAGGGCCATAGCGCCCATCAAGGATGTTCACAGCCCCCCCGTCCTCCGGGTGGTCTCCCAGCTCCTTGAGCGGCTTGGCGGCGGCACGTCCGCGACCACGGCCCGGATTGGCGCGTTTTTCCGCGAGCATTTCGACCGCGCGGTTCATGCCGATCTCAAAGACATCCAGTGTTTCCTTGAGGTTCACGTAAACCGGTTTCTCCTCGTCGGGCAATTGGTGCGCAATGTAAGGCCCGAACCGGCCAAGGTTCGATTGGATCGCGCCCCCGTCCGGGTGCTGGCCAATGGTGCGCGGCAGGGTCAGAAGGGTCACGGCCTGTTCCAGCGTCAGCTCATTCGGACCCCAGCCGGGCAGGAACTCCTTGCCTTGTTTCGGCAGGGACGAACGCGGCGGTTTCTTGTTCTCAGGCGCCGGTTCCCCGCGCTGAACATAGGGGCCGAAACGACCGGATTTCAGGTGGATCTCATCGCCATTATCTTCGCCCAGAACCCGCTCATACCCTTCTGCCCCTTCACCGGAAATCGGGCGGGTATAGTTGCAGTCCGGGTAGTTTCCGCAGCCGACAAACCCGCCAGTGCGTGAGGTTTTCAGATGCAGTTGACCAGTGCCGCATTTGGGGCAGCTGCGCGGATCGGTGCCGTCTTCGCGCGGCGGGTAAAGCTGCGGGGCAAGGGCCGCGTCCAGCTTGTCGAGCACTTCGGAAATGCGCAGCTCGGATGTTTCCCCGATCGCGGCTGAGAAATCACGCCAGAACCGGGTCAGCACATCCTTGTAATTGGCCTCACCCGCCGAGATTTCATCCAGTTCTTCTTCCAAGTTCGCTGTGAATTCATAGCCCACATATTTGCGGAAGAAATTGACCAGGAAGATGGTCACGATCCGGCCCTTGTCCTCGGGGAACAGGCGGTTTTTGTCCTTGCGCACATATTCGCGGTCCTGGATCGTGGTGATCACAGAGGCATAGGTGGACGGGCGGCCGATACCCAGCTCTTCCATCCGTTTGACCAGCGTCGCCTCGGTATAGCGGGGCGGGGGCTGGGTGAAGTGCTGTTCAGGCGTGATCGTGCGTTTGTCAGCCGGTTCGCCCTGCATGATCTGCGGCAGGCGCTTGTCATCCTCATCGACCACCGCGTCGTCGCGGCCTTCTTCGTAGACCTTCAGGAAACCTTCAAAGACAACCACTTGCCCGGTGGCGCGCAGGCCAACCTGCCCATCGTCTGATCCGATCTCAACCGTGGTGCGTTCAAACCGTGCGCTTTCCATCTGGCTGGCGAGCGTGCGTTTCCAGATCAGGTCGTAAAGCTTGCGCTGATCGGGTTCCAGCCGGCCCAGATCCTCGGCCGAGACGTTCATATCGGTCGGGCGGATACATTCGTGCGCTTCCTGCGCATTCTTGGCCTTGTTCTTGTAAACGCGGGGTTTTTCCGGGGTGAATTCCTTACCAAACCGCGCGGCAATTGCGTCACGTGCGGCCGTGACCGCTTCGGGCGCCATGTCGATCCCGTCGGTCCGCATATAGGTGATGTAACCCGCTTCATAAAGCCGCTGCGCGGTCGACATGGTCTGGCGCGCACCAAAGCCGAACTTGCGGCTGGCTTCCTGTTGCAGGGTTGAGGTCATGAAGGGCGGTGACGGGTTGCGATTGGCGGGTTTGGCTTCCACCGAGCGCACGGTCAGATCGCGTGAGGAAATTGCCTGAACGGCCATTTCAGCTGCGGTTTCATTCGCAAGACTGTGTTTGTCGAGCTTGTCGCCGCCCAGCACCGTCAGCTTGGCTTCAAATTCCTGCCCGCGCGGAGTGGCGAGGGCCGCCTTGACCGACCAGTATTCGCGGGCGTTGAACGCCTCAATCTCCTGTTCGCGTTCGACGATCAGGCGCAGGCAGACCGATTGCACACGACCCGCAGACCGCGCGCCCGGCAGTTTGCGCCACAGAACCGGCGACAGGTTGAAGCCCACAAGGTAATCCAGTGCCCGGCGGGCCAGATAGGCCTCGACCAGATCGCTGTCCACCTGACGCGGATTGGCCATGGCATCCAGCACCGCATCCTTGGTGATCGCATTGAAGGTCACGCGCGAAACCGGCGTGTCTTTCTTGATCGAGCGGCGCTTGCGCAGCGCCTCTTCCAGATGCCACGAAATCGCTTCCCCTTCGCGATCAGGGTCGGTCGCGAGGATCAGGGCGTTGTCTTCTTTCAGCGCCTCGGCAATCGCGCGCACATGTTTTTTCGAGTCGTTTCCGACCTCCCACACCATGTCGAACCCGTGATCCGGGTCGACCGAACCGTTTTTGGCCGGCAGGTCGCGCACATGGCCGTATGAGGCCAGCACGGTATAATCCTTGCCAAGATATTTATTGATGGTTTTGGCCTTGGCCGGGCTTTCGACAACAACGACGGGCATGCAATCCTCATGTAAACAAATCACACCGCTTTCGGGATGCAAGCGGGTTGGTATCTGGGGACGCTAGATGTGGCCGGAAGGGGGGCGTTGTCAATGGCACTTCTCTCTATAATAAGGTCTGCGATGTCGCGCCCCCTTAAGGGGGCGGAAAAATACGTGGATTTCGACAGGGGAGCAAAACCGGTTCTGCAGGGCTGGAACATTTGTGGAACGCCCCCTTTCCCTGCTGCGGCCAGATTGCTAAAGAGACGGTATGAGCGATATTGATGACGACGATCTGTTCGAAGAGTTCGAGGCCGGGGAACCCGCCCCGATGGCGCCTGCTGCGCCGAAAATACCGCTGTCGCAGCGGGCGCTGGGCATGGCTGCGTCGCGCCCTGCACCCTATCTCGACGGTCTGAATCCGGCTCAGCGCGAAGCGGTTGAGGCGTTGGACGGCCCGGTTCTGATGCTGGCAGGCGCAGGCACCGGCAAGACCAAGGCCCTGACCACGCGGATTGCGCATCTGCTCTACACCCGCACCGCCCAGCCCAATCAAATCCTCTCTGTGACCTTCACCAACAAGGCCGCGCGTGAGATGAAAAATCGGGTCGCCGCGCTGTTGGGGCAGACGGTGGAAGGGATGCCCTGGATGGGCACGTTCCACTCGATCTGCGTGAAACTTCTGCGCCGCCACGCTGAGCTGGTTGGGCTGAAATCGAACTTCACCATCCTCGATACAGATGATCAGAACCGCCTGCTGAAACAGTTGATTGTCGCGGCGGATATCGACGAAAAACGCTGGCCCGCGCGACTTTTGTCCGGGGTGATCGACAATTGGAAGAACCGGGCATGGACCCCCGCGCAAGTCCCGACGGGGGATGCTTCGGCCTTTAACGGCAAAGGCGTGGATCTGTATCACCAGTATCAGGAGCGGCTGAAGGCGCTCAATGCCTGCGATTTTGGTGATCTGCTGTTGCACATGGTCACGATCTTTCAGACCCACGAGGATATCCTCGCGCAGTATCAACGCTGGTTCAGATATATCCTCGTCGACGAATACCAAGACACCAACGTCGCCCAATACCTGTGGCTGCGGTTGCTCGCACAGGGGCATAAGAACATCTGCTGTGTGGGGGATGATGACCAGTCGATCTATGGCTGGCGCGGGGCCGAGGTGGGCAATATCCTGCGGTTCGAGGCTGATTTCCCCGGCGCAAAAGTGGTGAAACTGGAACAGAATTACCGCTCTACCGCACATATTCTGGGGGCTGCGGCGGGGGTCATTCGTGGCAATGAAAACCGGCTGGGCAAAGAGCTGTGGACCGAGGCTGAGGGCGGCGACAAGGTGCGCCTCATTGGCCATTGGGACGGGGATGAAGAGGCGCGCTGGGTCGGTGAAGAGATTGAGGCGATGCAGTCCGGCACACGTGGCCAGGATCCGCGCTCGCTTGACGATATCGCAATCCTCGTGCGCGCCTCGCACCAGATGCGCGCTTTTGAAGATCGGTTCCTGACCATCGGTCTGCCCTACCGCGTCGTTGGCGGCCCGCGCTTTTACGAACGGATGGAGATCCGCGATGCCATGGCCTATTTCCGGCTGGCGGTCAGTCAGGAGGATGATCTGGCGTTTGAGCGGATTGTGAACACGCCCCGGCGCGGATTGGGCGACAAGGCGGTGCAGACGATCCAGATCATGGCGCGCACAAATGGCGTGTCGCTGGTCGAAGGGGCGCGGCTTGCGGTGGAGCAGGGCGCGATCAAGGGCAAGGGGGCCAAGGGGCTCCGGGAGCTGGTTGACGGGCTGGATCGCTGGCACGCCATTTTGCGGGTGCAGGGGCTGCCTCGTTCCGATGACGATGCGCTGATCGAACAGCCGGGGGAACTGGCGCTGGATCTGAGCGCGCTGCCCAAGGACCTGCCCAAGACGCATATCGAGCTGGCCGAAATGATCCTTGATGAGTCTGGCTATACCGGCCATTGGCAGAACGATAAAACGCCTGAGGCACCGGGGCGGCTTGAAAACCTCAAGGAACTGGTGAAGGCGCTGGAAACGTTTGAAAACCTGCAAGGCTTTCTCGAACATGTCAGCCTGATCATGGACAATGACAGTGACGACGCCGAGGAAAAGGTCACGATCATGACGCTGCACGCGGCGAAGGGGTTGGAATATCCGGCCGTGTTTTTGCCGGGCTGGGAGGACGGGTTGTTCCCGTCACAGCGTTCGATGGATGAAAGCGGCCTCAAGGGGCTCGAAGAGGAACGTCGCCTCGCCTATGTGGGCATCACCCGCGCAGAAGAGATCTGCACGATTTCCTTTGCCTCGAATCGTCGGGTCTATGGCCAGTGGCAATCGCAATTGCCGTCGCGTTTCGTGGATGAACTGCCCGAAGAACATGTCGATGTGCTGACCCCGCCCGGCCTTTACGGGGGCGGGTATGGGGCCGCGGCGGGTGGTTTTGATATGGGGGTCGGGTCGCAGATCGAACAGCGCGCCAGGCATGCTGATGCCTATAACTCGCCGGGATGGAAGCGGATGCAGGCCAATACCGGCGGGCGTTTGCGCGCCAAGTCCAGCCCGAGTGAGGCAAAAGGACTGGTGATCGATCTGGCGGCGGTCAGCTCCTTCACGCAGGGCAACCGCGTTTTTCATCAGAAATTCGGCTATGGCACGGTGATGGGGGTTGAGGGTGACAAGCTCGATATCGAATTTGACCGGGCGGGCGCCAAGAAGGTGCTGGGCAAGTTTCTGGTTCCGGCGGAACAGGCTGGCGACGTGCCGTTCTGAGGGGGATCTGTCTGAAAAATGCAAAAGGCGTCCGAGGGGGCGCCTTTTTTGTTTTGCCCGGTTTGTTTTGCCCGGTTTGTTTTGATTGGGTCGCAAGTCCAAAAAAAACGGCGATGCCAGGGAGGAGGGGCATCGCCGTTCTTTCTGTGGCGCGGCTCTCAGGGAGGAGGAGAGAGCCGGCTCAGCTGCATCCGGGTCAGGGAGGAGGAGCGACCCGTCTGCAATTTTGGATGCCAAGGGAGGAGAGGCATCCGAAACTTTGGAGCGGCAGCCTCCAGGGAGGAGGAGGGGAGGCTGCCGCATCCCGGGGCCTGCATAAGGGAGGAGGCGCAGGCCCGGAAAAAGGATCGACTGGCGGGGGCAGGGAGGAGGAAGCCCCCGCCGTCAATCAAGGTGCTGCAGGGAGGAGGAGCAGCACCTATTGAAACATCATGCGCCGTAGGCGGCTTTGTGGGCGATCGCGTGGATCTCACCACGGCTGATGCCAAGATCGTTCAGCTCGGCATTGGTCAGCTTGCTCAGCTCACGCACGGTTTCACGAAACAGCGCGTGGTTTGCATAGGCTTCTTTCCAGCCTTCCAGCATGGAAAAGAAACGATCAACGATGCCGGCGTGGGCGTTCAGAATTTCGGTGGCATGTGCCATGGTGCGTCTCGCTTTGCGTATCTCGGGTGCGGCGCCTTCGGGATGCCCGGGCAGTCGCGGAAATGTCGTTGGCGCCGTGCTGGCGTCGTTGGAGGGGTATTTGGCGATTGTGCTGCGAATGCACAATCCCCGACGGTCACAATGCCGCTATGCAGAAAATGCATACGTATCGCTGACCTAATTTCACGAAACCGTTACCGAAACCTGCCGTCCCCCGCCCACGTGGCGGCGTGCCGCAGGGTGGATTGAGGGCTGATTGCCTGAGGCCCCTTGTATCTCGTCCGTGAAGCGGCCAAATGTGGGGCGCAGCTTTAGCAGGAGGTGGCCGTGGCCCAATCGCGCGATAAAATCATGTCTGTTCTCTCATCCATTGCCCTGCCCGATGGCGGGGACCTGGCGTCACGCGACATGGTGCGTGCGCTGAATGTTGACGGGGGCACGGTCAGCTTTGTAATCGAGGCAGCCACCCCTGAGCAGGCCGCCGGAATGGAGCCGCAGCGCCACGCGGCCGAAGCGGCCATTGCAGCACTTGATGGGGTTGAGAAAGTCACCGCCATTCTGACCGCCCATGGGGCCGCCCCCGCGAAACCCGCGCAGGCGCCGAACCTCAAGATCGGGGGGCATCCGAAGCCGCAGGCCGGACCGATGGCCGTGCCGGGGGTGAAAAACATCATCGCGATTGCGTCTGGCAAGGGCGGTGTCGGCAAATCCACCGTCAGTTCCAACCTCGCCGTGGCGCTGGCCAAGCAAGGGCGCAAAGTGGGGCTTTTGGATGCGGACATCCTGGGGCCGTCGCAACCTCGCATGATGGGCACCAATGCACGGCCCTCATCGCCCGATGGTGAAAAACTGGTGCCGGTCGAGGCGCATGGGGTCAAGCTCATGTCGATTGGGCTGATGCTGAAGTCGGACCGGGAATCGGTGGTCTGGCGTGGGCCGATGCTGATGGGGGCGCTGCAGCAGATGCTGTTTCAGGTCGACTGGGCACCGCTTGACGTGCTGATCATCGACCTGCCGCCGGGCACCGGGGATGTGCAGCTTACACTGGCGCAGAAGTCACAGCTTTCGGGCGCGGTGATCGTGTCGACGCCGCAGGATGTGGCGCTTCTGGATGCCCGCAAGGCAATTGACATGTTCGGCAAGGTGAACATCCCGATCCTTGGTCTGATTGAGAACATGTCGTCTTACACCTGCCCGAACTGTGGGCATGAGGCGCATCTGTTTGGCCATGGCGGGGTGAAGGCCGAGGCCGAAGAACTGGGGGCCCCTTTCCTGGGGGAGCTGCCCCTGTCACTGGATGTGCGACTGGCGGGGGATGCCGGATCCCCTGCGGTTCTGGAAGGTGGCTCGGTGGCGGAGGCCTATGCCCGCGTGGCGCAGAACCTCGTGGAGCGTGGTCTGGCCTGACCCTCTCAAAATATCCCTCCAGCCAAACGCCCGCCGCAGAGCGGGCGTTTTCTTTTGCTGTGGGGCATGGGTCTGTCAGGGCAGTTTTCCAGGGGCTGGGAAAAGATGGGACACAGGTTGAGGCGACGCGTGGGAAATCATGGGCGGCGTGGGAAAATATGGTTGAGAATGCCCGGACCTCATGGGAAACGCATCTGAATATGCAAAAAATTCCGGTATTTTTGGGAATTTTGCGGTGAAATTGGCCTCATTCGAAAAAAATACGGGAATTATTGGGAAAAAATGCACGCAAAATTTTGCGCTATATATTGTGTTCGTTTTGGTATCTTCCGCTAGGTTTGTGGAAAAAGCTTAGAATTTCCTTGAGTTTTTCACTTTCTTGGCGAGGGGTTGCAGCACTCGGGACGCAAAAATCCCATCATGGGGTATTGCATCCCATGAATTCCCAAGCTAATACTTGTATCCATGATGAGGACGGGACAAACGAGGCGCTAAGACCTCAGTGACACTCCCAAGTCAGGTTTCATACAGGCACCCGCTTCATCAGGTAAAGAGATCCGGCGCGTACGCGAGCAGACATCCCCCCAGGTGGCGCGCGCGACTGGACACCCGGAAACGGGCATGGCGGCGGATTGATCAGTGGCAGCTAGATCAATTCGCCGTTTTTCATTCAAGGGCCCCCACGCAGATCACGTGGACCCCGCGAGAGGACAGGAAAGGGACCGTAGCGTGGCACGCAGGTTCAGAGGTGAAAGCCACCACAAGGTGGATGCAAAGGGCAGGGTCTCGATCCCAGCCCTGTTTCGCCGTGTTCTTGAGGCGGGCGACCCGGACCATCGCGAGGGCGACAACCCCAATCTGGTCATTGTCTACGGCGATCACCGCCGCAACTATCTGGAATGCTATACCATCGAAGCCATTGACGAGGTGGACGAGCAGATTGCCAAGCTTCCGCGTGGCTCCATCGAGCGCCGGATGCTGGAGCGCCTGTTCAACGGGCAATCCTTCCCGACCTCGGTGGATGAAACAGGTCGCCTGGTGCTGCCGGCCAAGCTGCGCCAGAAAATCGACCTCGACAAAGAAGCGTTTTTCATTGCCACGGGGGACACGTTCCAGATCTGGAAGCCCGAGACCTTTGAAGAGGTTGAGATGGCCAGGACCGAGGCCTGGCTGGATGAGCAACCTGATGATTTCGACCCGCTGACATTGCTTGGCGGGGCAGGAGAGTAAGATGACACCGGCTGCCACCCCTGATCGTCCCCACATCCCCGTTCTGCTGAGGCCGCTCCTTGAGGCGGTCTCTTCTGACTCTGGCACCCTGTCCGGGGATTGGGCTGATGGCACCTTTGGGGCCGGGGGATATACCCGTGGCCTGCTGGACGCGGGCGCCAATTGGGTGGCGGGCATTGACCGCGATCCGATGGTGTTTGAGATGGCGCAGGGCTGGGTGGGCCAATATGGTGATCGCCTTGCGCTGTGCGAAGGCACGTTTTCCGAACTCGACACGCTGGCCGGGCGGCCGCTTGATGGGGTTGTGCTGGATCTGGGCGTCAGCTCGATGCAGCTGGACATGGCGGAACGTGGCTTCTCCTTCATGCGCGATGGGCCGCTTGATATGCGGATGAGCCAGTCCGGGCCGTCGGCTGCGGATTTTGTCAATGAGGCGGATGAGGCTGATATCGCTGATGTGCTTTATCAATACGGCGAAGAACGGGCCTCGCGTCGGATTGCCAAGGCAATTGTAAAGGCGCGCACGGATCAGCCGTTTGAAACCACCTTGCAATTGGTTGACGTGATCGAGAAATGCCTGCCGCGCGCCAAGCCCGGTCAAAGCCACCCGGCCACGCGCAGTTTCCAGGCGATCCGCATCGCGGTGAATGATGAATTTGGTCAGTTGATCGAAGGGCTTGAGGCGGCAGAACGCGCGCTTAAGCCCGGTGGAAAGCTGGCGGTGGTGACCTTCCATTCGATGGAAGATCGGGTGGTGAAGCGGTATCTGCAGGCGCGCGCCTCGGTCGGTGGTGGCGGGTCGCGGTATGCACCCGAACGGGCCAAAGAGGTGCCGACCTTTCAGCTTACCCCGAAAAAGGCAATTGGGCCGGATGCCGAGGAGCTTGAGGAAAACCCCCGCGCCCGGTCTGCACGCCTTCGGGTGGCCACCCGCACCGATGCGCCCGCGGGCCCCGTGGACCGCTCGAAACTCGGTCTTCCGAAACTTGTTCTTAAAGGGTCTTGAGAATGCGTTCCTTTCTTTACCTCTGCTCGGCACTTGTGGTGATGGGATTGGCCTATTGGGCCTATTCGGAGAACTACAAGACCCAGGCGGCGCTGGATAAGGTCGAAGGATTGCAGCATGATATCGGCCGGATGCAGGAAGAGCTTGCGGTGTTGCGTGCCGAATGGGCCTATCTCAATCGCCCGGAACGGCTACGGGATCTCGCGGAACTCAACTATGCCCGCCTGGGGCTGTTGCCGCTCGCACCGGAGCAGTTCAGCCATGTGGATCAGATCGCCTATCCGTCAGAGGAGCCGCTTGCGGTGACGGAAACCATTGAGGTCAGTGGCGAGATTTCCGATGAGGAGGCCCGCCCATGAGCCGGATCCCACTGCGCCCACTGGCCCGTATTCTGGACGCCCGTGCGAAAGGGGAAAACCCCGATCAGATCGAACGCGAAAACCTGAATGACCGCCATGAGGTGATCCGCGACAGGGTGCGCCTGCGCACCGAAGGCAGGCTTTTGGTGCTGGCGGGTGTGTTCCTCAGTGCGTTTGTGGTTGTGGGCGCGCGCATGTCGATCCTGTCCGCGTCCGAGCCGCAGGAGCCACGCGGGCAGGTTGCCGGATCCGCGATTGCCACGGCGCGGGCCGATATTCTGGACCGCAATGGGCGGATCCTTGCCACCAATCTTGTGACCCATGCGCTTTACGCTCAGACCCGCGACATGGTGGATCCGCCTCGCGCCGCGGCAGAGCTGGCCAAGATCTTCCCGGATCTTGATGAAAAAGAGCTGCTGGAGGATTTCACCGGCAAGCGTAAGTTCCTGTGGATCAAGAAAAAAATCAGTCCCGAACAGAAACAGGCTGTGTTTGATATCGGTGAGCCGGGCCTTCTGTTTGGACCCCGCGAAATGCGTCTTTTCCCAAATGGTCGACTGGCCGCCCATGTGTTGGGTGGGGCAAGTTTCGGCAAGGAAGGTGTGTCTGCGGCCGAGGTGATCGGTGTTGCCGGGGTTGAAAAGCAGTTTGATGAGTTTCTGCGTGACCCGGCAAATGGTGGGGCTCCTCTGGAACTGTCGCTGGATTTGACGGTGCAGACGGCCATTGAGCAGGTTCTGTATGGCGGTATGAAGCTGATGAACGCCAAAGGGGCGGCGTCGGTGCTGATGGATGTGCATACCGGCGAGGTGATCTCGGTGGTATCGCTGCCGGATTTCGACCCGAACAACCGTCCGCGCCCGTTGACCGTGGCGGATCGTGGCAAGGATCAGTCCGACAGCCCGCTGTTCAACCGTGCGGTACAGGGGGTTTATGAACTGGGCTCGACCTTCAAGATCTTTACCGCCATTCAGGCGATGGATCTTGGTCTGGTCAATCCGAACACCGTGATCGACACGGGTGTGCCGATGAAAATTGGCAAATTCCGGATCAAGGAATTCAAAAACAAGAATTATGGTGAGCTGTCCGTCAGCGACATCATTGTCAAATCCTCGAACCGGGGCACCGGGCGTATGGCGCTGGAAATCGGCCCGGAGCGTCAGCAGGAGTTCTTGAAAACACTGGGCTTTTTCGAACGCACCCCGTTTGAGATTGTTGAGGCGCAGGGCTCGACCCCGCTGCTTCCGCCAAAATGGGGCAAGCTGTCGACCGTGACCATTTCCTATGGCCACGGGCTGTCTTCCACCCCGATGCATCTGGCCTCTGCCTATGCGGCCATTGCCAATGGCGGCTATGCGGTGACGCCGACGGTGCTTAAGCAAACTCAGGCCAAACGTGGCCCACGGGTGATGAGCGAAGCCTCGGCTGTGGCCGCGCGTCAGATGTTGCGCAAAGTGGTGACCGAGGGCACCGCCTCTTTTGGTGAGGTTGAGGGCTATCAGGTGGCGGGCAAGACCGGCACCGCAGACAAGCCCAAACCCGGTGGCGGTTATTACGATGATAAGGTGATCAACACTTTTGCCAGCATGTTCCCGGCAGACAATCCGCGATATGTGCTGATCGTGACACTGGATGAGCCGGTGGAAACCTCCGGTCCGAAACCGCGCCGCACCGCTGGCTGGACCGCGGTTCCCGTTGCGGCCGAGATCGTGCGCCGGGTTGCCCCGCTTTTGGGGATGAAGCCAAAGATTGAACCTTTGGACCCAACTGGGCTAACACTCACCTCAAACTGAATGTGCGAGGGGCGGCCCGATCGGCTGTCCCCCAAGACTGAGGGGGCCCCATGGCCGACAAGACACTCACAAAAACGCTGGCGGATCTTGGGTTGACCGCCAATGGCAATGGCGGGGGCGATGTAAAGATCACCGGCCTGTCGGTGGACAGCCGTCAGGTCAGGCCCGGCCACCTGTTTGCAGCCCTCCCCGGTGCGCGTGTGCATGGGGGGGAGTTTATTCAATATGCGCTGCGTATGAAGGCAGGGGCCATCCTGACCGACCCGGAAGGGGCACGCATTGCCGCCGCTGAGCTGGCATCGGCAGATGCAGCCCTTGTTGTGGTCGAGGATCCGCGCATGACGCTGGCCTATGCGGCGGCGCTCTGGTCTGGTGCCCAGCCCGAAAACATGGTTGCGGTCACCGGCACCAATGGCAAGACGTCCGTTGCCAGTTTCACCCGCCAGATCTGGGAACATATGGGGCTTCAGGCGGCCAATCTTGGCACTGCCGGGGTTGAGGGTGCCTATACAGCCCCGATGACCCACACCACCCCGGAACCGATCACGCTTCATGCCCTGCTGGCAGAGATGGCCGGGGCGGGGATCACCCATGCCTCGATGGAAGCGTCTTCGCACGGGCTTGCGCAGCGGCGCCTCGACGGGGTTCGCCTGACCGCCGCAGGGTTTACCAATTTCACCCAGGACCACCTCGATTATCACGAAACATTCGAGGAGTATTTCCACGCCAAGTCCGGGCTGTTTCGTCGGGTCCTTCCTGATGACGCCACCGCCGTGATCAATATGGATGACCCGAAAGGGCAGGAGATGTTTGATATCGCGCTGGGGCGCGGACAGAACGTGATCCGGGTCGGCAGCCATGCCGATTGTGACCTGCGGCTCACCGCGCGGCGGTTTGATGCCACCGGGCAGGATCTGCGCTTTGACTGGCTGGGAGAGCCGCATATGGCGCGGCTCGACCTGATCGGCGGGTTTCAGGCGGAAAACGTGCTGCTGGCGGCCGGGCTGGCGATTGCCTGCGGGGCGGAACCGTCCGGAGTGTTCGCCACGTTCAAACATCTTGAAACCGTGCGGGGCCGGATGCAGCTTGCAGCGACCCGGGACAATGGCGCGTCCGTTTTTGTCGATTATGCCCATACGCCGGATGCGCTGAAAACCGCGCTCAGGGCCATCCGCCCACATGTGCTGGGCAGGCTTGTGGTGGTGTTCGGTGCCGGCGGGGACCGCGATACCTCGAAACGCAAACTGATGGGCGAGGCCGCCGCGGCCAATGCCGACGTGGTCTTTGTCACCGATGACAATCCCCGCACCGAAGACCCCGATCTGATCCGTGCCATGGTGATGCAGGGCTGCCCGAATGCCAATAATGTGGGCGACCGTGCCGAGGCGATTTTGCGCGGTGTCGATGCGTTGGGGCCGGGGGATACGCTTTTGATTGCGGGCAAGGGGCATGAGACCGGGCAGACCATCGGCAATGATGTGTTCCCGTTTGATGATGTGGAGCAGGCCTCGGTTGCGGTCGCGGCGCTGGATGGGAAACTGACATGAGCTTGTGGACAGCGCATGAGGCCGCAAAGGCCACCGGGGGCAAGGTTCTGGGCGGGGACTGGAGCGTCGAGGGGGTGTCGATTGATACCCGAACGATCCAGCCCGGCGATCTGTTCGTGGCGCTGAAAGCGGCGCGGGACGGGCATGATTTCGTGGCGCAGGCGCTTGCCGCCGGGGCCGGTGCGGCGCTGGTCAGCCGCCTGCCGGAGGGGGTGGACAAAGAGGCGCCGCTTCTTCTGGTCGAGGACGTGTTGGGTGCCCTTGAGGATCTGGGCCGGGCGGCCCGTGCGCGCACGCGCGCGCGTGTGGTGGCGGTGACGGGATCCGTCGGCAAAACTTCAACCAAGGAGATGCTGCGCGCAGTGCTGAGCCCTCAGGGCAGGACCCACGCGGCTGAGGCCAGCTACAACAACCATTGGGGTGTGCCGCTGACCCTCGCTCGGATGCCTGCTGATACGGACTATGCCGTGATCGAGATCGGCATGAACCACCCCGGTGAAATTGCACCGCTTTCGAAAATGGCCCGCCCACATGTGGCGATGGTCACCACCGTGGCGGCGGCCCATCTTGAGGCGTTTGAGGATATCTCGGGCATTGCGCGCGAAAAAGGGGCGATCTTTCAGGGGTTGGAGCCGGGCGGCGTGGCGGTAGTGAATGGCGATCTGCCGACCACGGACATCTTGCTGGCAGCCGCGAAAGGCGCCCGGACCGAGACTTTTGGGGCAAAGGCCGGGAATGCCAACCGCCTGACCCATGTGTCGCTCACGGAAGAGGCGACGATTTGCAAAGGGATCGTGGCGGGGCAGGAATATTTATTCAAAATCGCAACTCCGGGAAGGCATTTTGCAAGCAATGCATTGGCCGTGCTGGTTGCGGCCCGCGCCCTTGGGGCAGAGGCCATGCTGGCGGCGCAGGATATGCCGCTTTGGCAGCCGCCAGCCGGGCGGGGCACCCGTGAGGACGTGGTGCTGGATGCGCCAGAGGGGCTGTCACTCACCCTGATCGACGATGCCTTCAACGCCAACCCGACCTCGATGGCGGCAGCGCTTGAGGTGCTGTCGATCATGCAGCCTGTGGACGGGGTGGGTGAGCTTCAGAAAGGCCGCCGGATTGCAATTCTGGGGGATATGCTGGAGCTGGGCCCTGAAGAGCAGAGCTTGCATGAGGCGATTGCGGATCTTCCCTATCTTGCGGATCTGGATGTGGTTCACTGTGTCGGACCCCGTATGAAGGCGCTCTGGGCGCGCCTGCCTGCGGAAAGGCAGGGGATCTGGGTGGAAAGCGCGCCTGAAATCCTTTCGCAGCTTTCCGGTTTGGTGGATGCCGGCGATATTGTGCTGGTCAAGGGGTCCAAAGGGTCCAAGGTCAGCCTTGCAGTTGACGCACTGCGCAAATTGGGCCATCCGAAACGCTGATCAGTATGACGCGCTTTTCCCCGTGAAGCGGGGCGGGTGGCAGGTAAAAGACGACAGGCGGCCCGGTTCGGAGGTCGCGTAATGAAGGGATGGTCCTGATGCTTTATTGGCTCACCGAGTTTTCGGATGGTGGCGACGTGTTCAACCTGTTTCGCTACATCACCTTTCGCTCGGGCGGGGCGTTCTTCACCGCACTTCTGTTTGGTTTCCTGTTCGGAAAGCCGCTGATCAATATCCTGCGTCGCAAGCAGGGCAAGGGGCAGCCAATCCGTGATGATGGGCCGCAGAGCCATCTGGAAAAACAGGGGACGCCGACCATGGGGGGGCTTTTGATCCTCTCGGCGCTTCTGGTGGCGACGTTGCTCTGGGCGCGGCTGGACAATGCGTTTATCTGGATCACGCTGTTTGTCACCTACGGGTTCGGGCTGATCGGATTTGCGGATGATTATGCGAAAGTGTCCAAAAACAACACGGCTGGCGTGTCGGGCAAGATCCGGCTGGCCCTGGGGCTGGCCATTGCCGCCATTGCCGCCATCTGGGCCTCGGCTTACCACCCGGAGGCTTTGCAATATCAGCTGGCATTTCCGTTCCTGAAGGATGCGCTGCTCAATATGAGTTTTCTGTTTATCCCCTTCGTGATGATCGTGATCGTGGGGTCCGCCAATGCGGTGAACCTGACGGATGGTCTGGACGGGCTTGCGGTGATGCCGGTGATGATTGCGGCCGCCACGCTGGGCATCATTGCCTATGCGGTGGGGCGGGTCGACTTTACCGAATATCTCGAGGTGCATTATGTGCCGGGCACGGGCGAGCTTTTGATCTTCACCTCGGCCCTGATCGGCGGCGGTTTGGGCTTTTTGTGGTATAATGCCCCCCCTGCGGCGGTGTTCATGGGGGATACCGGGTCGCTGGCGCTTGGCGGAGCTTTGGGTGCCATTGCGGTTGCGACCAAACACGAGCTGGTTCTGGCCATTGTCGGCGGTCTTTTTGTGGTCGAGGCCCTCTCGGTCATCATTCAGGTGCTTTACTATAAGCGCACCGGAAAACGCGTTTTCCTGATGGCGCCGATCCATCACCATTTTGAGCATAAAGGCTGGAAAGAGCCGCAGATTGTGATCCGGTTCTGGATCATCTCTCTGATCCTTGCGCTGATTGGTCTTGCAACGTTGAAGATCCGGTGATCGCAGAACATAAGCGCTGTGGTCCTGTCCCCGTCGGATGCCTCCGGCGGGGATATTTTTTGCAAGAGGAAAAGGGCGGGGCTTTTGTTTTGGCCGTAGCCGGTTTAAGTCGCTTCGACTTTTTAGTCGGAATATGGCAAAAGTCGAACCGCCTGGACGAAATGGGTTGTGAACATTTCCAAATGCAGTTCTGATCCACCCCAGTCTGGAAATGCTTTAGCGAAGAGACACAATGATGGAGGCAGGCGCATGATCCCGGTCAAAGGTTATGAAGGTCAGAAGGTTGCGGTCCTGGGGCTGGGACGTTCAGGTCTTGCGACGGCCCACGCGTTGGAAGCAGGTGGTGCGGTTGCGCTGTGCTGGGATGATGGGCAGGAGGCGCGCGACCGGGCCGAAGCGCAGGGGCTGAGCCTGCATGATCTTCACAAGGGCAATGCGTGGGAAGATGTTTCTGCGCTGATCGTCAGCCCCGGCATACCGCATCTCTATCCCGATCCCAACAAACTGATCGCGCGGGCGATGGAGGAAGGCGTGCCGGTGGACAATGACATCGGGCTTTTCTTCCGCAGTTTTGCCACGCAGGAATGGGACAATTTTGAAAAGCTGCCAAAGGTGGTGGCGGTGACCGGGTCCAATGGCAAATCGACCACGTCGGCGCTGATCCATCATATGATCGAAGCGGCAGGCCGGCCGGCGCAGCTGGCGGGAAATATTGGCCGTGGGGTTCTTGATATCGACCCGGCTCATGATGGTGAGGTGGTGGTGCTGGAACTGTCGAGCTATCAGACAGATCTTGCGCGGGCGCTGACACCGGATGTGGCGGTGTTTACCAATCTGTCGCCCGACCATCTGGATCGCCATGGCGGGATGGGCGGGTATTTTGCCGCGAAACGGCGCCTGTTTGCCGAAGGGGGACCAGATCGTGCGGTGATCGGTGTGGATGAGAAAGAAGGTGTGTTCCTTGCTGGACAATTGTCCGAAGGGGCCGCGGATGACAGGGTGATCCGGGTGTCGGTGGCGCGTAAACTGTCTGGTCCCGGGTGGCAGGTCTTTGCCCGCAAGGGGTTCTTGTCTGAGTATCGCAAAGGCCGACAGGTGGCATCGATCGACCTGCGGGCGATCAAGGGCCTGCCGGGCAGTCACAACCACCAGAATGCCTGTTGTGCTTATGCGGTGGGGCGTGCATTGGGGCTGGCACCGCGACAGATCGAAGCGGGGTTTGCCAGTTTTGCCGGCCTGCCGCATCGCTCCCAATTGGTGGGCGAAAAAGATGGCGTGGCGTTTGTGAACGATTCGAAAGCCACCAATGTGGACAGCGCCCGCGCGGCCCTTGCGGCCTTCAAAAATATCCGTTGGATTGCGGGGGGGCTGGGCAAGGATGGCGGCATTGAAAGTCTGAAAGATCAGTTGGGCAATGTGACGAAAGCCTATCTGATCGGACATTCGGGGCGTGAATTTGCTTTGCAAATCGGGGATTTGCCCCATGAAATCTGCGACACGATGGAACTCGCCGTGAGGGCTGCGGCCCGGGATGCGCAGGACGGTGATACCGTGCTTCTTGCCCCGGCTGCGGCATCATTCGATCAGTATCCGGATTTTGAGAAGCGGGGGGAAGATTTCACCCGTCTTGTTCGGGCGCTGCTCTGACATTCCGTTTGGATGTGGAGATGGGGGAAGGATTTCCACGTTTGCGATAACGGTATTCAGCAGTATGCAAATCTCCGAAAAAATAACGTGTTTATAAATACTTGCAATGTGTGTCGGCTCTGTTAACGCTTCGGTTCAGGAGGTTGCCCCGATGCGAATGTAACGACATCGCCGGGGTAGAAGGAGAAGCGTGCGATGTTTCCATTAGCAGATCACCCGGACCGCTATGGTCTGGCCAATGAACTACATGCCCGGCCTTTCCCGCCGGTTCAGACCCCTGCCGTTGCAGCCTATCTTGCGGTGAAACCTGGCTCGGATGCAGCCAGCCGCGACCGGGATGCGGATCGGGCGCATCTGATCGAGCTTTTGGATCGCCACGGCGCCCCGCATCCGCAGCCCAATGCCAGCCATTATTACGGGCAGATTGGTCGCCATCACCTGAAATGGGAAAGCCATACCGAGTTCGTGACCTACACGGTTTTCATGGACGGGCTTGCAGATCGGCCCTTTGATCCTTCGAAATTTGACGTGTTTCCAGATGATTGGGTGGCGCGTGCGCCGGGTGTCCGGGTCACGTCTGCCCTGATCCAGATCCAGGAACAACCCCCGAAGGAAGAGATGTGCAAGGCGATCTCTGAATGGTTTGTTGCGGAAAGCGTGGCGGTCAGCTGGGTGCTCGACCGGGCGGCGATCCTGATGGGGGATTTTCGCATCGATCCGGCGGGTCATATGCGGTTTTCCGTGTTTACGGCCCCCGGAACAGGACGTCGGCGCATCGGTCGTATCGTGCAGCGGATTTGCGAGATCGAGACCTATAAGTCGATGTCCATGTTTGGTCTGACGCGCGCGCGCAACCTGCATTCCCGTCTCGGCGCACTGGATGGAGAGCTGTCCCGGCTGGTGCAGAAAATGGGTCAGGGGGGGGATGCGGCCTCGACCCTGGATGAGCTTTTGTCGATTTCGGCGGAGCTGGAAGATCTGATGGCCAGAACGTCGTTCCGGTTCGGCGCGACGCAGGCCTATCGCGCCATTGTTGATCAACGTATCGAAGTGTTGCGCGAAGAACGGTTCGAGGGGCGCCAGACCTGGCAGGAATTCATGATGCGCCGCTATGATCCTGCGATGCGCACGGTGGAAAGTGCGGAACGCCAGCTGACCGCCATGGCGCAGCGGGCCAAGCGGGCAGGGGACCTGTTGCGTACCCGGGTTGATGTCGAACGCTCTGCACAGAACCAGGCGTTGCTGGAAAGCATGGACAAGCGGGCGCAGTTGCAGCTGCGGCTGCAAGAAACGGTCGAGGGGCTGTCGGTGGTGGCGATCAGCTATTACGCGGTTTCGCTGGCCAGCTATTTTGCTTATCCGCTTGCCAGTTGGCTGGGGATTTCCAAGGGGATGCTGACCGCGGGGCTTACGCTGCCGGTTGTGGCGCTGGTTTGGATGATGGTGCGCCGGATCCGCCACTCGATCGAGCATTGACGGCGCGCAGGATCACACGGTCCATGATCAGCGCGCCGGTGATGATCGCCGCCAGAGCGAACAGGGCCGTGGTCGACAGGATCGCAAGGCCCGACAGGCCTGCCCCCACGGTGCAGCCGCCTGCCAGCACGCCGCCAAACCCCATCAAACCCCCGCCAACCAGATACCGCCCCATCTGGGCGGGGTTTTCAAATCCCTGCCATTGAAAGCGGCGGGTGATCAGCGACAGGACAAGCCCGCCAAGAATGACACCGCCAATCAGGCCGGTGCCAAACCCTGCAGCGATCGACGATGAGGCGACGGACCAGAACAGGCTGTCGGCCCAGGGACCGGTGAAAGACAGGCTATCGACGGCAATCGGGTCAAACTCGTCCTGAAGCAAAAGCCCCGTGCCAAGCCAGCCGAGCGGAACCAAAACGCCAAGCAGGGACGAAAGGATAAGTTGCAGGGCCGAAAGCCGGGTTCTGATAAGCAGGAAAAGCGTGATCAGCAGGGGCAGAAAGGTGAAAAGTTGCGGCAGGCGTGTCACCTCGATCTCATATCCGGCGAGGGCGGTTCGCAGCGGGGCAAGCACACCTTTTTGGGTCGCAAGCGCCACAAGGGCCGCCACGCCAAGCACCGTCAATGCCCGCAGATTGCCGCTGCCGGACAGCACCGTCAGTCGTGACAGGCACCCCCGTGTCAAAGCCATCCCCGCGCCAAACAGCGCGCCCCCCAGCCCGGTTTGCAACAGGGGCAGCTGGGCCGAGAGCAGCCGATGTTCGGTGACCTCGATCACGCCGATCCAGCCAAGTGCCTGCGTGCCAATAAGGGCGACCGACAGGACCAAAAGCCATGTGGTCATCGCTGAGAGGCGCTCGGATCGGGCGCCCACCAGCCCGCGACGCAGGCAAAACCCGGTCGCAAAAGCCAGAATGCCAAAGCCGATCCCGAGGGTCAGCCCAAACCAGACAGAGGCCGTGCGCGGGCTCAGCTCTTCAAGACCCAGCCCCTCAATGACAAGGGTTTCGAACATCTTCACATCTCCGCTTATTGGAATGTGTTTCCAATGTCGGGTTGGGTGGCCTGATGCAAGAAAAGATTGTTTGCGAATGGGTGGGGTTTGAGGGAAAAAATTCCACAACCGGGTTTAAATGAAAGATCGTCCTTTCATGGTGGCCGCTGTCGCAGGGGCCGCTGTTTGGGCATCTGCCAATGTGTCGGTCAGATCTCCCTTTTTTGCATCCGGTTTGGGTGCTGCATCAAGCAGGATGGGGCATCCCGGTAGTTCAGTTCTTTTCAGGACCGGATTTCGCGGTAAGAAATCTCAATGTTGTGAGCGTTTCAGAACAAACATGTGTTTCAAGTTTATCCCGAAACGCTTTAGCGTGCCGAGATAGGAATTCCGTTTGGCCAAAGTGATCAGAGATGAGGTGTTACATGAAGCCGTTCCCGATCGCCGATACCTCTCCTGTCGTGCATGAGAACCCGTTGCCCGAAACCGCTGATCTGGTGGTCATCGGGGGCGGCGTGATCGGTATCACAACCGCGCTTTTTGCCGCCCGTGACGGGCTCAAGGTTGTTGTGCTTGAGAAAGGCCGTGTCGCGGGGGAGCAAAGCGGGCGCAACTGGGGCTGGATCCGGGTTCAGGGCCGTGATCACGCCGAAGTTCCGATTGCCTGCCATGCGCAGCAGCTCTGGCAGGAACTGGCCGCTCAGCTGGACACAGATATTGGCCTCAGGCAGTCCGGCGTGGCCTATCTTGCAGCCAATCCGCAGGAGGAGCTGGAGTTCCTGCCATTTCTGGCCGTTGCAAAAGAACATGGCCTGTCCACGCGCCTTTTGAATGGGGATGCCACGGCTGACCTGATGCGAGGGGCCAGGACACGGTTTCATTCGGCCCTGTGGACCGAGACCGACATGCGCGCTGAACCTTTTCTCGCGGTGCCAGCTCTTGCGCGACTGGCGGCGCGGGAAGGGGGCTGTATCGTTGAGAATTGCGCGGTGCGCGGGCTTGATCGGTCAGGCGGAGAGGTCACGGGGGTTCTGACCGACAGGGGGCACATCATAAAGTCGCGTCAGGTGGTGCTGGCGGCCGGGGCATGGTCCTCGTTGTTTCTGCGTCGCCATGGGGTGTCGATCCCGCAACTGGCCGTGCGCGCAACCGTGGCCCAGACCAAACCCTTGCCGGAGGTTGCCAGTTTTGCCGCCACGGGGGGCGGTCCGGTGTCGTTTCGCAGGCGTGCCGATGGGGGCTATACGCTTGCGCCGGGTGGGTTTCACGAATTCATGATTGGTCCAGATGCGGTCCGGGCCTGTCGCGCCTTCTGGCCCCTGGTAAAACAGGATCCCTTTGGCACCCGCTATCTGCCCGCAGCGCCAAACGGATACCCGGATGCCTGGACCACACCGCGGCGCTGGCGTGACGATGAGGTCAGCCCTTTTGAGCGGATGCGGGTTCTGAACCCCCGTCCTCATCTCGGTAAGGTGGATGCATTGGCCCGTGGATTTGCCACCCTGTTCCCGGATCTGGGAGAGGTCGGGCTGGAACGCGCTTGGGCCGGGATGATTGATGCGATGCCAGATGTGGTGCCAATCGTGGACGCGGTGCCGGGCCTGCCGGGGCTGATCCTGGCCACTGGCATGAGTGGCCACGGGTTTGGTATCGGTCCCGGCTTTGGTCGGATCGTGGCGGATCTTGTGCAGGGGCGCGCGCCGGGGCATGATATCTCACGCTTCCGCTTTTCGCGGTTCTCGGATGGGGCACCGTTAGAGCTTGGCCCCGCGTTATAATCAGTTTGCGCCCGGAGCGGGCCGGAAAGGACGGCGATATGCCCATCAAGAATAGATTTGCCGAGTTGCAGGGCGAAATCACCGCCTGGCGACGTGATTTTCACGCCCATCCCGAGATCCTGTTCGACACCCATCGCACAGCGCAGATCGTGGCGGATAAGCTGGCGGAATTCGGCTGTGATGAGGTGGTCACGGGCATTGGGCGCACCGGTGTGGTTGGGGTCATCAAGGGGCGCAAAACTGCCTCCGGCAAGGTGATTGGTCTGCGCGCCGATATGGATGCGCTGCCCATTCATGAGGAGACCGGGCTGGATTATGCCTCGAAAACCCCCGGAGCAATGCATGCCTGTGGCCATGACGGCCATACGGCGATGCTGCTGGGGGCGGCGAAATACCTGGCGGAGACCCGGAATTTTGACGGAACACTGGTGGTGATCTTCCAGCCCGCCGAAGAAGGCGGCGGTGGGGGCAAGGAAATGTGTGATGACGGGATGATGGCGCGTTTCGGCATTCAGGAAGTCTATGGCATGCATAACTGGCCCGGTGTGCCCACGGGCAGTTTCGCGATCCGCCCGGGGCCGTTTTTTGCAGCAACCGATGTGTGGAAAGTGACATTCGAGGGCAAGGGCGGGCATGCTGCCAAGCCGCATACCACGGTGGATCCGACTGTGATGGCGGCGCAGGCTGTGATGGCGCTTCAGACCGTTGCGGCGCGCAATGCCAATCCTGTCGATCAGCTTGTGGTCTCTGTCACCTCGTTCGAGACGTCGTCGACCGCCTTCAATGTCATCCCGCAACAGGTTGTAATAAAAGGCACAACCCGGACCCTGTCAGAGGAGGTCCGGGATCTGGCGCAGGACCGGATCACAGCCATCTGCGAAGGAATAGCCACCACGTTTGGGGGATGCGCCCGGGTGGAATACGATCGCAATTACCCGGTGATGGTGAACCATGAAGCGCAGACTGAGTTTGCTGCAGACGTGGCCCGCAGCGTATCGGGGAGCTGTGATGAGGCGCCGCTGGTCATGGGAGGAGAAGATTTCGCCTTCATGCTGGAAGAGCGTCCGGGCGCCTATATCCTTGTGGGCAATGGAGACACGGCCGCCGTGCACCATCCCGCCTATAATTTCAATGACGAGGTGATCCCGGCCGGGTGCAGCTGGTGGGCGGAGATAGCTGAGCAGCGCATGCCGATTGAGTGATGTCAGGGCAAAGGGCGCCCAAGCTTGCGCTTTGGGCGCGCTGTTGGTGGCTCACGTTGTGAGCCTGTTTGGGGCGTTGCCCCCGCCTTCGGCTCCCCCAGGATATTTGAAGCAAGGGGAAGGGGGCGGGGCATCAGGCAACTGGCCGGGGAGGAACGTGTTTCTGGAGAGATCTGAGGGGTGTGTTTGTTCTGTCAGCCCCACGAGATTGAGGTCTTTTGCGGCGTTTCGGTTTTCCTCGCCCCGGTTGTAAGTAAAGACGTTTTAGCCGCCGGTATGGCTCATGTGTCGCTGGGTCTGGCCGCTGACTTTCTGGCGTGAATAGTCGAAATCATGGCCTTTGGGTTTGCGGGCGATGGCGGCGTGGATCGCCTCGACCAGATGGGCGTCATCATTGTTTTCGCGAAGGGGCGCGCGCAGGTCGGTCATGCCGTCATGGCCAAGGCAGGTATAAAGCTGCCCGGTGCAGCTCATCCTGACCCGGTTGCAGCTTTCGCAGAAATTATGGCTGAGCGGTTGGATCAGGCCGATTTTCTGCCCGGTTTCTTCGACCCGCATATAGCGCGCCGGACCGCCGGTGTTGTCACCCAGATCGGTGAGTGTGTAGCGGGTGGCCAATTCGTTGCGCAGATCGGTGAGGGACCAGAACTGGCCCAAGCGGGCGACCTCATCCATGTCCCCCATCGGCATCACTTCGATAAAGGTCAGGTCCATATCGCGTTCGGCGCAGAAGCGGGTCAGGTCAAACAGTTCTTCCTGGTTGAAATCTTTCACCGCCACGGCGTTGATTTTCACGCGCAGCCCGGCCTTCTGGGCCGCTTCAATGCCGCGCAAGACCTGTGGCAGCCGACCCCACCGGGTGATTTTTGCAAATTTATCTTCGTCCAGCGTATCGAGGGAAACATTCACGCGGCGCACACCACAGGCGTAAAGCTCGTCCGCGAAACGATGTAGTTGTGATCCGTTGGTGGTGAGGGTGAGTTCCTTCAGGGCGCCGCTGTCCAGGTGGCGTGACATGGCGCGGAAAAACTCCATGATGCCCCGGCGCACCAGGGGTTCGCCCCCAGTGATGCGCAGCTTTGTCACCCCCAGCCCGATGAAAGCGGTGCAGATCCGGTCCAGCTCTTCCAGGGTCAGCAGGTCCTTTTTCGGCAGGAACGTCATGTGTTCAGACATGCAGTAGGTGCAGCGGAAATCACAACGGTCGGTCACGGACAGGCGCAGATAGGTGACCGGTCGCTGAAAGGGATCAACCAGGCGCGGCGCATCGGAGGAAGGCGAGGTGGTCATGTCGTTCGGCGTTTTCATGGCGTGACCCTATGCTTCGACCTTGGGGGATGCAAGGGTTGGACAGGTAAATCCCCATTGATCCACGATCAATTTTGCGTCACGCTTCGCAGTATGAAACAGTTGATTTCCATACCCGCTTTTGTGTTGATTTTGTCTGGTTGTGCTGAGTTTGAGGTGAAGCAAAACCCGCCAGCGCCCCCGGTTTCGGATGCAAACTCATCTGAGGCTGGAGCTGTCACGGAGTTGCCGCCTCCGCCTCAAGGGGCTGTGACTGTTGAACAATTTGATACGGCCAACAATGAGGCCCGGCAAGAAGCCGTGGCCGCCACCCCCGTGTCCAATGCCCGGTTGGGCAGCACAATCGCCACGCTGGGGGATGTTGCTCAGCCGGGGTTCTGGCTGGAAACGCCGCTGGTGAAATCGGTGCAGGAGGGTCGGGTGACGTCCAAGCAGACCGGGCGCACGGTCAAGGTGGAGTTGCGCCCGATCCCCGGGCCCGCGGGAGGCGGTAGCCGGCTTTCCCTGTCGGCGCTGCGCCTGCTGGACCTTCCTCTTGCGGGGCTACATGAGGTTGAGGTGTCAGACCTGTGATGGATCAGACTTGGCAGGCCGAAGGGCGGGCGCGAAAAACCGTGACCGGTTGGGGCCAATGGGGCGAAATGCGCGCAGCGTTTCGCTGGGACATTCCCGACTATTTCAACATTGCCGAACGCTGTTGCGACAGTTGGGCCGCAATTGATCCCACCCGCGTGGCGCTGACCCATGTGGCACAGGATGGGCAGGTGCAGGACTGGACTTATGGCCAGTTGAGCGCGCTTTCTGATCGTTTCGCCACTGTACTCAGGGCGTCGGGCGTGCAGAAAGGGGATCGGGTTGCGGTGCTGTTGGGGCAGGGGCCTGATGTGCTGATCAGCCATTTTGCCGCCTACAAAATCGGTGCGGTGATCTTGCCACTCTTTACGCTGTTCGGTGCGGATGCGCTGGCTTATCGCCTGTCGGATAGCGGTGCAAAGGTGGTGGTGACGGACCGTGCAAACCTTGCGAAAATCACGGAAATCCGTGCTGGGTTGCCGGGGTTGGAGCAGGTGTTCTTGGTGGATGGCGCAGGCGGTGACGTGCTGGATTTCCATGCTGAGATCACCAAGGCGTCCCCCTTGACGGAGCGGGAGCACACGCTGGCGGAAGATCCTGCTCTGATGATCTACACTTCGGGCACCACCGGCCCTCCCAAAGGGGTGCTGCATGCGCATCGCTTTTTGCTGGGGCATTTGCCCTGCGTCGAGACGTTCAATCCCGATTTCCCGCAACCGGGCGACAAGGGCTGGACCCCGGCCGACTGGGCCTGGATCGGTGGACTGATGGATCTGGCCATTCCGTTCCTTTATTTCGGCGTGCCGATTGTCAGTCACAGGATGCGTAAATTCGATGCGGGTGTGGCCTATCGGATGATTGCTGATCACAAGATCCGCAACCTGTTCCTGCCGCCAACGGCGCTGAAACTGATGCGCCAGTCCGAGGCCCCGCCTGACGGGGTGCATATCCGCTCAATCGGAACAGGTGGTGAGAGCCTCGGGGCGGAACTGCTTGGCTGGGCGCGTGATGTGCTGGGGGTCGAACTGAACGAGTTTTACGGCCAGACCGAATGCAACCTTGTGATTTCCTCCGTTGCGGGGGCGATGCAGGTCAAGCCGGGGGCGATGGGGCAGGCCATTCCGGGGCATGAGGTGACGGTTCTGGATGCCAGCGGGCGCGAATGTGCGCCGGGGGAAATGGGCGAAATTGCCGTGCGCGCACCGGACCCGGTCATGTTTCTGCGCTATTGGAACCTGCCGGAGAAGACGGAACAGAAATTCACCGGACCCTGGATGCGCACGGGGGATCTGGCGACACGGGATGGCGAGGGCTATTTCACCTTTGCCTCGCGCGATGATGACGTGATCACCTCGGCAGGCTATCGGATTGGCCCGTCCGAGATTGAAAACTGCCTGATGGCGCATCCTGACGTGGTGATGGCGGCTGTGGTTGGGGTGCCGGATCCGCTGCGCACGGAGGTGGTCAAGGCGGTGGTTGTATTGCGTGACGGGGTGGACCCGGCTGGTAAGGATGACGAACTGGTGGAACTGGTCAAGGCGCGGATCAGCCCGCATGTGGCGCCGCGGCTGGTGGAATTTGTCACAAACCTGCCCATGACCGCCACCGGGAAGATCATGCGCCGAGAGCTGCGGTGAGAACTGCCCGAGAACTGCGCCGTGAACTGAGATGAGGGCCGGGGAACATTCCCCGGCTTTTCTATTTTTTCACAGGGCTTTATTCCTGCGCGGGGCTTTCGTCTGAAAGGTCCGGCGTAATGGCGGGTTCCGGGGCAGGTTCCGGCAGGTCCGCGACCGTAAAGCCGATATGGCGCCCGGCTTCTTTCACCGCAAAGGGTTTCATGATCGGCCCGTGCTCCATCAAAAAAGTGCGCGCGCGGGCGGCGTCATGTTTCGACAGGTCGCGCAGCCACCAGGCCACCGCCTTTTGCATGGCCCCGTGTTTCAGCGTGGCACATTCTGCGACCCATCCCAGGATGCGCTCACGGGCGGCCTCTTCCTCGGGTTTGGGGTGGTTCTGTTTGGTCCAGGGCAGGGTGATCACGAGGGCTGCACGCCGGATCCAGAGCGTATCGGGCCAGGGGGCCGCGCGCACCCACTCCTCGACCTCGTTCAGGCGGGACGGGTCCGCCACCAGGCGTTTTTGCCCCGCCATGCAGGCGTGATCGGCAATGGCCCAGCTGTCAAACTGTGGCACCCAGCTCTGGATCAGGTCCCATACGGCCTGATCGGGGCGGATACGCGCCTGTGTCAGCAGCTTGGCAGCAGCAATCCGGGCTTCGAAAATATTGCTATTCCAAAGTGCGTCTGCAAGCGTCACGCGTTCCTCTACGCTCAGCGCCTGACGCCAGGTTTTGGTCAGATCGTTCAGCACGGGATTTGAAACGCCCAGCACCTCGCGCGTCTGTTTGTGATAGGCTGCGCTTTCGACCGCCCGTTGCGGGTCGGCATAGGCGCGCATGGCATTCAGGGCATCCTCAAGGATCATGTGTCATCTCCCAGAATACCGGTGGGCATTCCGTCAATTGTGGTGGTGTTCTTCTCGGACCAATAGGGGGTCAGATCCTCCCCTTTGGCGTGAAGCGCGGTGATAAGCGTGTCGCGCTGGCGGGTCAACTCCATCTCGGGCACCGCATAGCCGCAGGAGGTCTGCACCAGTTCGACCTGCATGTCATAAATCTGGCGTGCGCCAAACGGGGTCCCAAACAGGGCCGCCTGCTCTGCCCAATCCGTGTCGCGCGGGTGGATGGCCCGCGCCGTGCCATAGGCGCGCAGGATCAGCGGGCGCGCTGCAAAACTGCACCACATCAGGGTCATCCGGTTTGCGGCGCGCAGATGTCCGGCGGTTTCATTTCCCGACCCGGTGTAATTCAGCCAAAGGATCCGGTTTGGTCCCAGAACGCGCAGGCTGTCCATCCCCTTGGGCGAGACATTGACCCGCCCGTTCGGCGCGGCTGTGCCTGTGAAAAACATCGGTTGCGCTTCGATGAAGCTGCGGTGGCTGTCGTCGATCCGGTCAAACTGCTTGGCCATGGGGATCCTTTCGGGATTGATCGGCGGCGTTACTCCACCGTTACGGATTTGGCAAGATTGCGTGGCTGATCCACGTCGGTGCCTTTGGCAATTGCGGTGTGATAGGCCAGCAGCTGCGCGGGGATCGCATAGAGGATCGGTTGCAGAAGTTCGGGCGCTTCGGGCATGGTAATTGCGTTCCAGACGCCATCGCCCGAGCTTTGGGCCGCGCGCGCGTCTGAGACCAGAAGCACCCGACCACCACGGGCCATCACTTCTTGCATGTTCGACACGGTCTTGTCGAAAAGGCCGTCATGGGGGGCCATCACCACGATCGGCGTGTGCTGATCCACAAGCGCAATCGGGCCGTGTTTCAGCTCGCCCGAGGCATAGCCTTCTGCATGGATATAGCTGATTTCCTTGAGTTTCAGCGCGCCTTCCAGAGCCAGAGGGAACATCTGGCCGCGTCCCAGAAACAGCACGTCCCGCGCTTCGGCCAGCTTGGAGGAGATCCTGCGGGTCTCCTCATCAATTGACAGGGCGGCGGACATGAGGCCGGGCAGCTGGCGCAGCTCAGCCAGCTTGGTGGCAAGCCCGTCCGCGCTCAGATGTCCACGCGCATGGGCCGCTTTCAGGGCCATCAGGGCAAAGCAGGTCAGCTGTGCGGTGAAGGCTTTTGTCGAGGCGACTGAGACTTCGACACCGGCGTGGATTTCCACCGCCACGTCACTTTCGCGCGCAATCGAGCTTTCGGGCATATTGATCAGGCTGAGGATATGATCGGCCTTGCCCTTGGCATAGCGCAGGGCCGCCAGCGTATCGGCGGTTTCACCGGACTGGCTGACAAACAGCGCCGCCGTGCGTGGGCTGAACGGGGCTTCGCGGTAACGGAATTCGGACGCCACGTCGATGTCCACGGGCAGGCGGGCATAGTGCTCGAACCAGTATTTTGCGGTCAGGCCAGCATAATAGGCCGTGCCGCAGGCGACAATTGACAGCCGGTCGATGGCGGCGAAATCCACCCCCTCAAGCTCCATGGTGATCTGGCCATTTTTCGCATAGGCCGAAATGACCTCACCAACCACGGTGGGCTGCTGGGCGATTTCCTTGGCCATATAGTGTTTGTAGCCGCCTTTTTCGGCCATGGTTGCATCCATCCGGACCTGTTTCATCGGGCGGTTGGTCTGGCGATTTTCCGCGTCGAAGATCTCGGCGCCTGCGCGGGTGATCACGGCCCAGTCGCCTTCTTCCAGATAGGTGACCCGGTCGGTCATCGGGGCCAGCGCAATGGCATCTGACCCGACAAACATCTCACCATCCCCATGGCCAATGGCCAGCGGGCTGCCCTTGCGTGCGGCGATCATCAGGTTGTCATGACCATCAAACAGGAAGCAGAGGGCAAAGGCACCTTCCAGCCGGGCCAGCGTGGCGCGCACGGCGTCAACCGGGCTGGCCCCTTTGTCGATCCGGCTTTGGGTCATCAGGGCGACAGTTTCGGTATCGGTCTCCGTGCAGAAATGGATCCCTTCAGCGGCGAGTTCCGCGCGCAGTTCTCGGAAGTTCTCGATGATCCCGTTATGGACCACCGCCACGGTGCCCGCGCGATGGGGGTGGGCATTGTCGGTGGTCGGGGCGCCATGAGTGGCCCAGCGGGTGTGGCCAATGCCGGATTTGCCAGCCAGAGGATGATGCACCAGATGGTCCGACAGGTTCACCAGTTTGCCCACGGTGCGGCGACGGGCCAGCGCCCCCTCGTCGTTTACCGTTGCAATACCCGCACTGTCATAGCCGCGATATTCCAGCCGCTTCAGCGCTTCGACCAGGATCGGGGCGGCTTCGTGATTGCCTAGAACGCCAACAATTCCGCACATGTCACTTGCCTTCCTGTTTGCGCGCCTTGAGCGCCTTGAGTTTTTTGAACAGTTTCACCGCAAGGCCCGGTTTGATCTGCTGATCCGCCCGCGCAATCGCCAGCGCCCCGTCGGGCACGTCCCGGGTGATGATCGAACCTGACGCTGTCATCGCCTCATCCCCCACACGGACCGGGGCCACCAGCATCGTGTCAGAGCCGATAAAGGCGCGTTTGCCGATATGGGTGTGGTGTTTCATCACGCCATCATAGTTGCAGGTGACGGTGCCCGCACCCAGGTTTGCCTCGTCTCCCACAGTCGCGTCCCCCACGTAAGACAGGTGATTGACCTTGGCCCCTTCGCCGATCTGCGCATTCTTGATTTCCACGAAATTGCCGATCTTGGCGCCATTGGCAAGCTCGGCCCCCGGGCGCAGCCGCGCATAGGGCCCGACGATGGCGCCGGTGGAGACGTGGCAGCCTTCGAAATGGCTGAAGGCCCGCAGCCGTGCACCGCTTTCCACCGTCACCTCTGGGCCGAAATAGACATTCGGTTCGATGAAGGCATCGCGCCCCACCACGGTGTCGAGTGAGAAGAACACGGTTTTTGGGGCCTGAAGTGTCACCCCGTCCTCCAGCAGCTCTGCGCGGCGGCGGGTCTGAAACAGCTCTTCTGCGGCAGCCAGTTCCGCGCGGGAGTTGATGCCGAGCGTTTCCGCCTCGTCGCAGGTGACGGCCACGGCCCGCAATCCCCGACTATTGGCGATTTCCACAATATCCGTCAGGTAATACTCGCCCGACGCATTGTCGTTGCCCACGCCGTCAATCAGCGAAAACAGGGTCTGGGCGTCCGCTGCAACCACACCGCTGTTGCAAAGCGTTATGGCGCGTTCCGCGTCATTGGCATCTTTGAATTCGACAATGCGGGTCAAGGTTTTGTTTTCCACAACCAGGCGGCCATATCGGCCAGGATCAGCCGCCTCAAAGCCAAGCACCACCACATCCGCGCCGTTCTGGCGTGCGTCGGCCATGGCCTGAAGCGTCTCCGGGCGAATGAAAGGCGTATCACCATAGAGGACAATCGCGTCACCTTCAAAGCCAGCCAGTGCCTCGCGGGCCTGCAACACGGCATGGCCGGTGCCAAGCTGGTCTTCCTGAACGGCCAGCGTGATGTCGGGGTCGATCTCATGGGCGGCTTTCCTGACCAGATCCGCCCCATGGCCCACCACCATCACCGTGCGCTCTGCCGCCAGATCACGGCCCGAGGCCAGCGCATGGGCAAACAGCGGCGCATTGCCCACCTCGTGCAACACTTTGGGAAGGTCCGATTTCATCCGTGTGCCGCGTCCTGCGGCCAGCAGGATCAGGGCGGTGGGCAAGGGTGTGGTCATGGTGATCTGCTCTTTTAAATCCGTTGGTCCCGTTTTACCTCTTGGGTAAGCGCCCGCAAGAGGGCTAGGTTCACTTAACTTTACCATGGATTACACATCGGGCCATATCGACGCCGCAACTGGCGTGTTTTTGCCGAAACCCGATCACCGCAGAAAAGAGGGGCAGATGCAGACTGTTATCTTCGATCTTGATGGGACGCTGGCGGACACATCCGGCGATCTGATCGCCGCTGCCAATGCCTGCTTTCAGGCGCTGGGACAGGGGCAGCCGCTTGATCCGGTGGCGGATGCCCTGACCGCCTTTCACGGAGGGCGCGCGATGCTGCATCTGGGGTTCGAGCGGTTGGGGCATGGGGATGTTTCGCAGCGCGACCCCCATGTGGAGCGTGAGTTCCCCAACCTGCTGGACCATTACCGTATCGGGATCGACCGGCATACAAGGCTTTATCCCGGCGCAGTGGCGGCGGTGAAACGGTTGCGCGCGCAGGGCTATGCGGTGGGGATCTGCACCAACAAGCCTGAGGGGCTGGCCGATCTTCTGCTGGCGCGACTGGGGATCCGGGACCTGTTCACGTCGCTGATCGGTGCAGACACTCTGCCCACCCGCAAACCGGACCCCGCACCCTATCTGGCATCGGTCGAACAGGCTGGCGGTCGTGTCGAGGCGTCGCTGATCATCGGGGATACCATGACCGACCGGGAAACGGCGCGCGCAGCCGGCGTGCCCTGCATTCTGGTGGGGTTCGGTCCGGAGGGGCAGGGCGTGTCGCGGCTTGCCCCCGAAGCGATGCTGGACCATTTCGATCATCTGGACGACATTGTCGCCCGGTTGATTGGCCTGCCGGTCACGGCGTGACAGTAGGGGGCGGGTGGTTTGGGGAAAGGCGCGCATATGACTGAACAAGAGATCTTTTCCGGAAATTTTACCCAGCAGGAACCGATCCCCGACGATGCGGTTGCCGCCGCGCTTGAGGTGCTGCGCCATGGGCGCCTGCATCGCTATAACGTCGCCGAGGAAGAATTGTCGCAAACTGCGCTTCTGGAGCAGGAATTTGCCGCCGCAATGGGCGCGAAATACGCGCTGGCCGTGTCGTCGGGCGGCTATGCCATCGCAACCGCTCTGCGTGCCGTGGGGGTGCAACCGGGGGAAGCGGTGCTGACCAACGCCTTTACCCTGGCTCCGGTCCCTGGGGCCATCGTGTCACTGGGGGCACGGCCCGTTTTTGTCGAGGTCACCGAGGCGCTGACGATTGATCTGGAGGATCTGGAGGCAAAGCTGCCCCAGGCCAAAGTTCTGCTGCTCAGCCATATGCGCGGGCATATCTGCGACATGGACCGGCTGATGGCGCTTTGCAATGCGGCCGGGGTGGTGGTGATCGAGGATTGCGCCCACACGATGGGCGCGCGCTGGAACGGGGTTTTGTCCGGGCGGCACGGGGCGATGGCCGCCTATTCGACCCAGACCTACAAGCACCTGAATTCCGGGGAAGGCGGGCTGTTGATTTCGGATGATCCTGACCTGATGGCACGGGCCACGATCCTGTCGGGATCTTACATGCTTTATGAACGTCATCTGGCCGCCCCGCCGCCCGAGGCCTTTGCTGAGATCAAATACCTCACCCCGAATATCTCTGGTCGTATGGACAATCTGCGCGCGGCGATCCTGCGGCCTCAGCTGGCCAGGTTAGGGGACCAATGTGCTGGGTGGAATGCCCGGTATCGCGCGGTCGAGGCGGGGCTGGCGCAAACGTCCGGACTGACGTTGATTGATCGCCCTGAGGCGGAAGACTATGTCATGTCGTCTTTCCAGTTCCTGCTGTTGGACTGGGCGGCAGAAAAGGTGGAGGACGTGGTAAGGCGTTGTGCGGCGCGCGGTGTTGAGTTGAAATGGTTTGGCGCGTCAGAGCCCACGGGTTTTACCAGCCGATATGACAGCTGGCGATATGCAGACCCGCCCCGCCTGCCGAGGACGGACCGGATCCTGAGGGCGGTCTTGGATCTGCGCCTGCCGCTGACCTTCAGCCTTGATGATTGCGCCCAAATCGCGCGGATCATCCGCGACGAAGTGGCCGTGGCGTCTCAGAACCGGGCGCCATAACCTCCTCTGTTCCCGATTGACGGCAGACCTGCCCAGCGTCTGGGCACGCGTCGTTTCACCTTCTGATCTGCCTGGCATGGGGATTTGCGACGCTGCGTCCCCATTGACCCGAATCTGCCTCCCGGTCTAGGAAATGAACAAGCGTTCAATAATGGGCGACACTTAATTCCGGCCGTCGCAACCGGCCCATCCCGGAGGACCACATTATGTTCACAAATTCCATGAATTTCGACCTCGGAGAAGACGTCAACGCCGTGCGTGAAATGGTGCACGCCTTTGCGCAGGAGCGGATCAAACCGCTGGCCGAGCAGGCGGACAAGACCAACGAGTTTCCGAACGAGCTGTGGACCGAATTTGGTGAGCTGGGCCTCTTGGGGGTCACGACGCCTGAGGAATTTGGCGGCTCGGACATGTCTTACCTGGCGCATGTTGTGATCGTCGAAGAGATCGCCCGTGCTTCGGCCTCGATCTCACTGTCCTACGGGGCGCATTCGAACCTCTGCGTTAACCAGATCCGCCGCAATGCGACTGATGAGCAAAAGGCGAAATACCTGCCGAAGCTGTGTTCGGGCGAACATGTCGGCGCGCTGGCCATGTCCGAAGCCGGGGCCGGTTCCGACGTGGTGGGCATGAAGCTGCGCGCCGAAAAGCGCAATGGTTATTACGTGCTGAACGGCACCAAGTTCTGGATCACCAATGGCCCGGATGCGGACACTTTGGTAGTTTACGCCAAGACCGACCCCGATGCGGGCCCCAAAGGCATCACCACCTTCTTGATTGAAAAGGATATGAAAGGTTTCTCGACCTCGCCGCATTTCGACAAGCTGGGGATGCGTGGGTCAAACACCGCTGAGCTGATCTTTGAAGACGTGGAAGTGCCGTTTGAAAACGTGCTGGGCGAAGAGGGCAAAGGCGTAAAGGTGCTCATGTCCGGGCTGGATTACGAACGTGTGGTTCTGTCGGGGATTGGCACCGGCATCATGGCCGCCTGCATGGATGAAATCATGCCCTATCTGAAAGAACGCAAACAGTTCGGCAAGCCAATCGGTGAGTTCCAGCTGATGCAGGCCAAGGTGGCGGATATGTACACCGCGATGAACTCGGCCCGCGCCTATATCTACGAGGTCGCCAAGGCCTGTGACCGGGGTCAGGTGACCCGTCAGGACGCCGCCGCCTGTGTGCTGTACGCCTCTGAACAGGCGATGGTGCAGGCGCACCAGGCCGTGCAGGCAATGGGCGGCACCGGCTTCATGAACGAAAGCACCGTCTCGCGCCTGTTCCGCGACGCCAAGCTGATGGAAATCGGCGCCGGCACCTCGGAAATCCGCCGGATGCTGATCGGCCGTGAGCTGATGGCGAACCAGTAATGAAGCGCTGGGCGATCATATGCGCCTTGACCTGCGTGGGGGCTCCGGCCTTGGCGCAGGACATCACCTATTCTTTTGATGCCACGCTGAATTGTCTGGCGGAAAAAGGGGGGGAAGGCGAGGCGCATCAGTGTTTCGGGGCGTCGGCCAATGCTTGCATGGAAGCGGGTGAATACGGATGGAGCACCGCAAGTATGGTGCAATGTCTTGATGCAGAAGCGCATGATTGGGACCGTCGGTTGAACGCGGCGTATGGATTGCTGATGAAGCAAAGCAAAATCGTGGATGCCGAGATGGCAGAGCTGGGGGCAAGTGTGCCCAGCCAGGCCGAGGCCCTGCGTGCGATGCAACGTGCTTGGATCCCCTTTCGGGATGCGTCTTGCGAATATGAACGCTCGACCTGGGGGGGTGGCACGGGCGGCGGACCCGCCAGCCTGTCCTGCTACCTTGATTTGACTGCGCGGCAAGCCTGGTCTCTGGAACAAAACCTTGCGGCGGATCAGGCCGCGAACTGCAACCATGAAGGATGCACAGAATGAAACTGAACTCACAAGCAATGCCGGGATCAGAAGCCTATAAGGCCAATCGTGACGGCCATCTGAACGCGCTGAATGTGGTGGCAGAGGCTGCTGAAAAGGCGATGCAGGGCGGGGGCGAACGCTCGCGCGACCGTCACCTGTCGCGTGGCAAGATGCTGCCGCGTGACCGGGTGTCGAACCTTCTGGATCCGGGCAGCCCCTTCCTTGAAATCGGTGCCACAGCTGCCCATGGCATGTATGATGACGCCGCCCCCTGCGCGGGTGTGATCGCCGGGATCGGCCAGGTGCACGGTCAGGAATGCATGATCGTGTGCAATGATGCCACCGTGAAAGGCGGCACCTATTACCCGATGACGGTGAAAAAACACCTGCGGGCGCAAGAGATTGCCGAGGAATGCAACCTGCCCTGCATTTACCTTGTGGACAGCGGCGGGGCCAACCTGCCCAACCAGGACGAAGTGTTCCCGGATCGCGACCATTTTGGCCGCATCTTCTACAATCAGGCGCGCATGTCCGCCAAAGGTATCCCGCAGATCGCCGTTGTGATGGGGTCCTGCACCGCAGGTGGCGCCTACGTGCCCGCCATGTCGGACGTGACCATCATCGTGAAAGAACAGGGCACCATCTTCTTGGCAGGCCCCCCGCTGGTAAAGGCTGCCACGGGCGAGGTGGTTTCCGCCGAGGACCTTGGCGGCGGTGACGTGCACACCCGCCTCTCTGGCGTGGCCGATTACCTGGCCGAAGATGACGCCCATGCGCTGGCTCTGGCGCGCCGCGCCGTGGAAAGCCTGAACCGCGAAAGGCCGTTTACGGTGAAGTGGCAGGAACCGGAAGAGCCGCTTTATGACGCCGAGGAACTGCTGGGCGTGGTGCCCGCCGACCTCAAGACCCCCTATGACATCCGCGAAGTGATCGCGCGCATTGTCGACGGGTCGCGTTTTGACGAGTTCAAACCCCGTTTCGGCGAAACCATCGTGACCGGCTTTGCCCATCTGATGGGCTGCCCGATTGGCATCATTGCCAACAATGGCGTGATCTTCTCGGAAGCCGCCCAAAAGGCCGCGCATTTTGTCGAGCTTTGCTCGCAGCGGAAAATCCCGCTGGTGTTTTTGCAAAATATCACCGGCTTCATGGTCGGTCGCAAATATGAAAACGAAGGCATTGCCCGCCATGGCGCGAAAATGGTGACCGCTGTGGCCACCACCAACGTGCCGAAAGTGACCATGGTTGTGGGCGGCTCTTATGGCGCGGGGAACTACGGCATGGCCGGCCGCGCCTATCAGCCGCGCTTCATGTGGACCTGGCCCAATTCGCGCATCTCGGTGATGGGGGGCGAACAGGCCGCAGGCGTACTCGCCACCGTGAAGCGCGACGGGATTGAACGCAAAGGTGGGACCTGGTCGGCGGAAGAAGAAGCCGCCTTCAAACAGCCCACCATCGACATGTTCGAGGAACAATCCCACCCGCTTTATGCCTCGGCACGGCTCTGGGATGACGGGGTGATTGACCCGCGTAAATCACGCGAAGTCCTCTACCTCTCGCTCCTGGCCGCCCTCAATGCCCCGATCGAAGACACCAAGTTCGGCGTTTTCAGAATGTAACGGTTTCGCCTTTCTTCTTGGCGAAAATACTCTCAGGGGTTTGGGGGCGGACAGCCCCCAATGCCTCCGCCCGATAAAAGGAACAATAAGATGTTCAAGAAAATTCTGATTGCCAACCGGGGCGAAATTGCCTGTCGGGTCATGGAAACCGCCCGTAAATTGGGGGTTGCCACCGTGGCCGTCTATTCGGACGCAGATGCTGGGGCGCGCCATGTGATGATGGCGGATGAGGCCGTGCATATCGGTCCGCCGCAACCCGCGGAAAGCTATCTTCTCGGTGATCGTATCATCCAGGCGGCCCTTGAAACCGGCGCCCAGGGGATCCACCCGGGATATGGCTTCCTGTCGGAAAACCCCGACTTCGTGGATGCGGTTGAGAAGGCAGGCCTGACCTTTATCGGCCCCTCGGCGGATGCGATCCGCAAAATGGGGCTGAAGGACGCTGCGAAAAAGCTGATGGTCGAGGCGGGGGTGCCCGTGGTGCCCGGCTATCATGGCGAAAACCAGGATCCTGCTTTCCTGGCCTCCGAAGCTGAGAAAATGGGCTATCCGGTGCTGATCAAAGCCGTGGCTGGCGGTGGCGGCAAAGGGATGCGCCGTGTGGATGACCCCAAGGATTTCGCCGATGCGCTGGCCTCGGCCCAGGGCGAGGCGCAGACCGCCTTTGGCAATCCTGATGTGCTGGTCGAGAAATACATCCTCTCCCCGCGCCATATCGAAGTGCAGGTCTTTGGCGATGGCACGTCAGCGGTGCACCTGTTTGAACGCGACTGCTCGCTGCAGCGCCGCCACCAGAAGGTGATCGAAGAAGCCCCTGCGCCGGGCATGACCGAAGAGGTCCGCGAGGCGATGGGGATGGCCGGTGTGCGGGCCGCCGAGGCGATCGGCTATAAAGGCGCGGGCACGGTCGAGTTCATCGTGGATGGCTCAAACGGTCTGCGCACCGATGGGTTCTGGTTCATGGAAATGAACACCCGCCTGCAGGTGGAACATCCCGTGACCGAAGAAATCACCGGTGTTGACCTGGTGGAATGGCAACTTCGCGTGGCGTCAGGTGAGGGATTGCCGAAGCAGCAGGAGGAGCTGTCGATCAACGGTCACGCCTTTGAGGCGCGCCTTTATGCGGAAGATGTCCCCAAGGGCTTCCTGCCCGCTACCGGCACGCTGACCCATCTGAAATTCCCCGCAGGGGCGCGATCAGATACCGGCGTCAGGGCGGGGGATACGATCAGCCCGTTCTACGACCCGATGATTGCCAAGATCACGGTGCATGCCGCGACCCGTGCCGCGGCCTTGCAAAAAATGAATGCGGCCCTGACCCAGACCGAAGTGGCCGGGTCGGTGACCAACCTTGCATTCCTCGGTGCACTGACGCGGCATGACGGCTTTGCTGTCGGTGATGTGGATACCGGCCTGATTGACCGGGATCTTGAGGCGCTGATTGCCGAACCCGGCCCGCGCCCGAGCGATATCGCCGCCGCCGCGCTTTCGGCGCTGGACCTGCTCAAGCCAAAAGGCACCGGATTTACCCTCTGGGGGGGTCTCAACCACTTTGTCACCCTGACCCATGCGGGTGAGGAAGTTGCAGTTGTGGTGTGTTCTCACGGGGCAGATCATCACGTGGTCACCGTGGGCGACGAGAAGGTCGAGGCCCGTCGTATCAACGGCCAGTGGGAACTGGGTGGTGATCATGGACCGCGTGTGGCCAAAGCGGGCAATGTGGTGACGGTCTTTGCCCAGTCCGGGCTGGAATTCCACGTGGCGGATCCGCTGGATCGCGACGCTGGCGCGGGCGCCGGGGCAGGGGTCATCGAAGCCCCGATGCCGGGTCTCGTGAAGGCGGTCTTTGCTCAGGCGGGCCAAGAGGTGAAGCAGGGGGATCGCCTTGCCATCCTCGAAGCGATGAAGATGGAACACTCGCTGGAAGCGGCGCGCGATGGCGTGGTGGCCGAGGTGCTGTGCGCCGCCGGTGATCAGGTCGAAGCGGGGGCGCCATTGGTGCGACTGGAGGAGGACGAGGATGAGTGATCATCCTTTCCGCCTGCACCATGTGCAATATGGCCGCTCGTTCCGGGTGCTGTGGCTGATCGAAGAGATCGGGCTTGCGGATCGGATCGGGCAGCCATGTGAGGTGGTGGAGTATCAGATCGGTTCACAGGAAATGTTCCAGGGGGGGCTCAACGCCGTGTCCCCCGCCACCCGCATTCCCGCGCTTGAAATTGATGGCATCACGATGAGTGAAAGCGGGGCGATCACCGAATACCTGGTGGAACGCTATGCGCCGGAACTTGGGGTGGCACCGGGCGAGGCCGAGCGGCCGGATTACCTGCAATGGATCCACTATTCGGAAACCATGGCCAGCCTGATTGAGCAGTTGAACCTGCAGATGGTGTTTCTGCGCCCGCCCGCCAAGGCCAGCCCGGTTGTGCTGAAGCTGAACGTGGCGCGGTTGCGCCACACGCTTGCCGGGCTTGACGCGCGGCTTGAGGGGCGGGAATGGCTGCTTGACCGTGGATTTTCAGCGGCGGACATCATGTTCGGCTTCAACCTGTTTGCCGCGCCTTATTACGTGAAACTGGACGCGTTCCCCAATATTCAGGCCTATCATGCGCGCATGCAGGCAATGCCCTCGCACCAGCGCACGGTCGCCCGCGAAGGGGAACAAAGATTTTATGCGCAGGATTTCTATCCTGTCCCGGAAATGTGAGAACAGCCATGTCGGATTATGTAGAAATCTTCGAAGTGGGCCCGCGCGACGGGTTGCAGAACGAGAAACGCCAGATTCCAACGGCGGAGAAAATTGCCCTGGTCGACCTGCTGTCGGGGGCGGGGTTCAAACGCATCGAGGTGGCCAGTTTCGTCAGTCCGAAATGGGTGCCGCAAATGGCGGATTCAGCGGATGTTTTGGCGGGCATCACCCGCGCTCCGGGGATCTCTTATGCGGCGCTGACGCCGAATATGCGCGGATTCGAAGGGGCAATGGCGGCCAAAGCCGATGAAATTGCCATTTTCGGCTCTGCTTCCGAAGGGTTTTCAAAGGCCAATATCAATTGTTCGATTGAGGAAAGCCTTGAGCGATTTCTGCCGGTCGCTGAGGCCGCAAAAGCGGCAAATGTGAAAATGCGCGGCTATATTTCCTGCGTGACAGACTGTCCGTTCGACGGGCCGACGCCCGCCAGCAAGGTTGCCTGGGTGGCTGAAAAGCTGATCGAGATGGGCTGTTACGAAATCAGCCTGGGCGACACGATTGGCCGGGCCACACCCGAAAGCATCTCGACCATGCTGGACGCGGTGCTGGATGTGGCCGGGCCAGAGATGTTTGCCGGTCACTATCACGACACGTCCGGCCGGGCCTGTGACAATATCGAAGCCTCGATCGCCAAAGGGCTGCGGGTCTTCGACGCGGCTGTGGGCGGGCTGGGCGGCTGTCCTTATGCGCCGGGCGCCCAGGGCAATGTCGCCAGCGAGGCGGTGCATGATCGCGTGGTCTCGCTGGGCATGACCACCGGGCTGGACCGCAACATTCTGGACAAGGCCGCAGATATGGCGCGGCAAATGCGCATCGAGGGGTAAAAGATGAGCTATCAGACAATTTCGATTTCGACGGATGAGCGTGGCGTGGCCACCCTGTTGCTGGATCGCGCGGACAAGCACAATGCCATGTCCGCGCAGATGATCGAGGAACTGACCGATGCGGCGCAGAAACTTGGCGCGGATGATCATGTGCGCGTGGTGATCCTGACAGGTGACGGCAAAAGCTTCTGTGCCGGGGGCGATCTGCGCTGGATGCAGGGTCAGATGGCGGCTGATCCGGTCACGCGCGGGGTTGAGGCCAAGAAACTGGCCATGATGCTCAACGCATTGAATATCATGCCAAAACCCCTCATTGCAAAGGTGCAGGGACAGGCGTTTGGGGGCGGTGTCGGCATGGCGTCGGTCAGCGATATTTCAATCGGAGTCAAAGGCGCCAAGTTCGGTCTGACCGAGACCCGGCTGGGTCTGATCCCGGCCACGATCGGGCCCTATGTGCTTGCCCGTCTGGGGGAAGCAATGGCGCGGCGCGTGTTCATGTCCGCACGGATTTTCGACGCGGATGAGGCGGTGACACTGGGGCTGTTGGCCAAAGCGGTTGCCCCGGAAGATCTGGATGCGGCGGTAGAGGCAGAGGTCGCCCCTTACCTCAACTGTGCCCCCGGCGCGGTGGCAGATGCCAAGGCGCTGGCCCGTCGTCTGGGGCCGCCGATCACCGAAGAGATCATTGACGAGACCATTGCGGGGCTTGTCTCTCGTTGGGAAAGCACCGAAGCACAGGAAGGTATTGCTGCCTTCTTTGCCAAGGAAAAGCCCAGCTGGCAGTCGTAATCTGCACGAGGAGTGTCGTAAATCCGAGTATTTTTCCCCGTTTTGGGCTCGGGGGGATCGAAATCTAGGATTGGTGAGTCTCTTTTCAAGCCCCCAAATATCATGTTGTTGAAAAAAGGAGGTGTCTCGGGTGAGACATCTCCTAAAATTTTGGTTAACAGGTGATGAAATTCGCCCTGTTGTTTTATAGGGTTTTCAGTGGAAACCCCTTATAAACAACGAGATATTTCACAAGTGAGGCAAGCTCTTGCGGTAACATTCACAGACCCGAATATTTACCCCGCTTGGTTGACCCGACACCGGTGCGGCGGTAAACCGCACATAGCTAGCAGAATGCGGATTTGCCCGGAACAGGGCCGCATAAAAGGAGCCACACGTGGAAGACCTTCTCAGGGAATATCTCCCGATCATCATTTTCCTCGGACTTGCCATTGTCATCGGTCTTGTGCTGATCATCGCCGCCGTCGTCTTGGCTGTTCGCAATCCTGATCCCGAAAAACTCAGCGCCTATGAATGCGGTTTCAACGCATTTGATGACGCACGGATGAAGTTCGACGTCCGGTTCTACCTGGTGTCGATCCTGTTCATCATTTTCGACCTGGAAATTGCTTTCCTGTTCCCTTGGGCTGTGGCCTTCAAAGGGGTTGGGCTGGTTGGCTTCTGGTCGATGATGGTGTTCCTCGCCGTGCTGACCATCGGCTTTGCATATGAGTGGAAGAAAGGGGCGCTCGAATGGGAGTGATGACCGGAGCAAACACGGCGCAGGGCGACCGTGAACACGCCACCCGCCTGCTGAATGATCAGCTGGCAGACAAGGGCTTTTTGCTGACCACCACTGATGACATCATCAACTGGGCCCGCACCGGGTCGCTGCACTGGATGACCTTTGGTCTGGCCTGTTGCGCCGTGGAAATGATGCACGCCTCGATGCCGCGCTATGACCTTGAACGCTATGGCATCGCGCCGCGCGCCTCCCCGCGTCAGTCGGATGTGATGATCGTGGCAGGGACGCTCACCAACAAAATGGCCCCCGCGCTGCGCAAGGTTTACGACCAGATGCCCGATCCGCGTTACGTGATCTCGATGGGGTCCTGCGCAAATGGTGGCGGGTATTACCACTATTCCTATTCGGTTGTGCGCGGCTGTGACCGCATTGTGCCGGTCGACGTCTATGTGCCCGGCTGTCCGCCGACCGCTGAGGCGCTGGTGTACGGTATCCTGCAGCTGCAACGCAAAATCCGCCGCACCGGCACGATTGTGAGGTAAGCGATGAGTGAAACCCCGAACACCGCCAACCTGAAAGAGCTTGGCGCAATGCTGGAAGCGAAGCGCCCGGATTGCGTGCTGAGCTGGGAGGTTGCCTTTGGCGAGCTGAACGTCACGGTTCCGCTGTCGGCCATCCCCTCGTTCATCGAGTTCCTGAAGTCCGACAAGACCTGCAAATTCTCGACGCTCGTGGACCTGACAGCGGTGGATTACCCGTCGCGTGAGGAACGCTTCGACGTGGTTTACCACTTCCTGTCGATGTACACCAACCAGCGCATCCGCGTGAAAGTGGCCGTGCGGGAAGAGGAAATGGTGCCGTCGATCACCGAGGTGCACCCCTCGGCCGGCTGGTTCGAACGCGAAGTGTTCGACATGTTCGGTATCCTGTTCTCGGGTCACCCGGACCTGCGCCGCCTGCTGACGGATTACGGTTTCCGCGGCCATCCGCTGCGCAAGGATTTCCCGACCACCGGCTATACCGAAGTGCGCTATGACGAGGTTGAAAAACGCGTGGTTTATGAACCCGTGTCGCTGACCCAGGATTACCGCCAGTTCGATTTCATGTCGCCATGGGAAGGGGCCAACTATGTCCTGCCCGGTGATGAGAAATCTGACGAGGCCGGAAAGTAATCGGGCAGGATCAGGGCATGAGCGCGCAAAACATTCTTTACTGTGTGGGGGCACCGAAATCCGGCACCAGCTGGCTTTTCGACTATTTCTATTACCACCCCACAGCAAAGACGCGCGCGCTGAAGGAAGTGCATTACTGGGACAGTCTTGAAGGCGGTCGTGGCGGGTTCTGGCTGGACCAGCACCGCGCCCGACGTGCGGATCTGGCCCAGGCCAACAAAAGCGAGAAGAAGGCAGAAGCCAAGGCGTTCCAGGACGCGGCCATCGCGGCAATTGACAACTGGGTCACTTGCTTTGATGGCCAGACCCGTGACGACGCGGCATATCTGGATTTCATCTCGGATCATGGCAAAGCCGGGCTGGCGGTGGATTTCACCCCGTCTTACGGATCTCTTTCGGCACAAAGCTTTCAAAAGATGGCGGATCTGTCCGAAAATGCCCGTTTCCTGTTTTTGATGCGGGACCCGGTGGAGCGGATCCTGTCGCATCTGCGCATGGACAGCCATGGGGACCTGGACAAGCTCAACCGCAAGGTCGAAAAATTCCTCTCGGAAGACGACAGCGATCTGCACATCCTGCGTTCGAACTACCGCCGCACGATCAACAACCTGCTGAAGGTTGTCCCGCGCGAACGTGTGCATTTCGAATATTACGAGACCCTGTTCTCGGACGATGCCATTCAACGCCTGTGCGCTTTTGCAGGTCTTGAACCGGCCAAGGCCCTTTTTGAGAAACGCGTCCATAAAGGGCTGCGTTACCCGAATTTCGCGGCGCCCGTCGAAAAACTGCGACAGGCCCTGAACCCGCAATACAATTTCGTCGAAAAGTTCATGGGTGAACTGCCGGCGGAATGGACCCAGAAGATGGTGAACGTATGATGGACGGAACCAAAGGCTTCAATGACGCCGAAACCGGCGAACAGAAGATCCGCAATTTCAATATTAACTTCGGCCCGCAGCACCCGGCCGCGCACGGCGTGCTGCGGATGGTGCTGGAGCTGGATGGCGAGATCGTGGAACGCGCTGACCCGCATATCGGCCTGCTTCACCGCGGCACCGAAAAGCTGATGGAAAGCCGCACCTATCTGCAGAACCTCCCCTATTTCGACCGGCTCGACTATGTGGCGCCGATGAACCAGGAACATGCCTGGTGTCTGGCGATCGAAAAGCTCGCCGGGGTTGAGGTGCCGCGTCGCGGGCAGCTGATCCGGGTGCTGTATTCGGAAATCGGCCGGATCCTGAACCACCTGCTGAACATCACCACGCAGGCTATGGACGTGGGCGCGCTGACGCCGCCGCTCTGGGGCTTTGAAGAGCGTGAAAAGCTGATGATCTTTTACGAGCGCGCCTGCGGGGCCCGCCTGCACGCCAACTATTTCCGTCCCGGTGGTGTGCATCAGGACCTGCCGCCGGAACTGATTGACGATATCGAAACCTGGGCCAATGAGTTCCCGGAAAAGATCGACGACATCGACGGGCTGCTGACCGAAAACCGGATCTTCAAACAGCGGAACGCCGATATTGGCGTCGTGAATGAAGAGGACATTCTGAACTGGGGTTATTCGGGCGTGATGGTGCGCGGCTCGGGCCTGGCCTGGGATCTGCGTCGTGCGCAGCCCTATGAATGCTATGATGAGTTCGATTTCCAGATCCCGGTGGGCAAGAACGGCGACTGCTATGACCGTTACCTGGTCCGCATGGAAGAGATGCGCCAGTCGCTGAAAATCATGCATCAGGCGATTGCCAAACTGCGCGCGCCCGAAGGGCAGGGCGACGTTCTGGCCCGTGGCAAGCTGACCCCGCCGAAACGCGGCGACATGAAGCGTGACATGGAAAGCCTGATCCACCACTTCAAGCTCTACACCGAAGGGTTCAAGGTTCCGGCAGGCGAAGTGTATGCTGCCGTGGAGGCACCGAAAGGTGAGTTCGGCGTCTACCTCGTCTCTGACGGGTCCAACAAACCCTACCGCGCCAAGATCCGCGCGCCGGGCTATCTGCATCTTCAGTCGATGGATTACGTGGCCGGTGGCCACCAGCTCGCCGACGTCGCCGCCATTATCGGCACCATGGATATCGTGTTTGGGGAGATCGACCGCTAATGCTCCGCCGTTTGCATCATGAACAGCCCGAAAGCTTTGCTTTCACACCCGCCAACCTTGCTTGGGCGGAAGGGCAGATTACGAAATATCCCGAAGGGCGTCAGGCCTCGGCGGTGATCCCGCTTCTGTGGCGTGCCCAGGAGCAGGAAGGCTGGCTCTCGAAGCCCGCGATTGAAGCCGTGGCTGACATGCTTGGCATGGCCTATATCCGTGTGCTGGAAGTGGCGTCCTTCTACTTCATGTTCCAGCTGCAACCGGTTGGATCCGTGGCGCATATCCAGATCTGCGGCACCACGTCCTGCATGATTTGCGGCGCGGAAGACCTGATTGCCGTCTGTCGTGAGAAGATTGCCGACAAGCCGCATACCCTGTCGGCGGATGGCAAGTTCAGCTGGGAAGAGGTTGAGTGCCTTGGCTCCTGCACCAACGCGCCGATGGCGCAGATCGGCAAAGATTACTTCGAGGATCTGACCGCCGAAGGTTTTGCCAAGATGATCGACGAGATGGCCGCAGGCACCGTGCCGGTGCCCGGCCCGCAAAACGGTCGTTACGGGGCAGAGCCGCTGGCCGGTCTGACCTCGCTCACCGAATTTGAAAGCGGCAAGGCGCAGTATAACGCCTCGGTGCAGTTGGCCACGGATATCGGCGACAGCATCAAGCGGATCGACGGCACCGAAGTGCCGCTCTCGACCCCGTGGCTGGGCAAGAATGCCACCGGTGCCAAGACGGCCCCGCCGAAAGCGGCGGAGGCGGGCAAGCCTGCCAACCAGCAGAAGAAAGCAGCCAAACCTGCGGCAGCGAAGGCTGAGAAAGCTGAGCCCGCACAGAAGGCGAAAGCTGACAAGGCTGAGGCCCCTGCGGCCACCACCGGTGAGGCCAAGAAGCCGCGCGTCATGAAAGCGCCGCGCAAGGCTGGCGCCGATGACCTCAAACAGCTCAAAGGTGTTGGTCCCAAGCTGGAGCAGACCCTGAACGAACTGGGGTTCTGGCATTTCGACCAGATCGCAAAATGGACCGCGGACGAGATTGCCTGGGTGGATGACAATCTGAAATTCAAAGGCCGGATCGAACGGGATGGTTGGGTCGAACAGGCCAAGATCCTTGCCGAGGGCGGAGAGACCGCGTTTTCGAACAAGGTGAAAAAGGGCGACGTCTATTAAGGGCGGAATGAAAGTATGACGATGGCACAGGACCCATTGAACAGTATTGGCCGGGACGGGCGCATGGCGGGGATCGTCATTGCCTTGACCGGTGCGCTGTGGGTCGGTGCTGCCTGGGTCGGGAAAAGCCTCGAATGGTCTAATCGGACCATGGCGCTGGTGGATCTGATGGCCCTGGCCGGGTTTGTGTTTGGCCTGGTCTTAACGTATCGGATCTGGCGCAAGAGCCGCCGGAATGATGAAGGATAAGAGCGAATGCTGCAGGATAAAGACCGGATCTTTACCAACCTTTATGGCATGCACGAGCGCACCCTTGCGGGCGCCAAGGCACGTGGCCACTGGGACGGCACAGCCGGGATCATCAAGAAGGGTCGCGACTGGATCATCGAACAGATGAAGGCCTCGGGGCTGCGCGGGCGCGGGGGCGCGGGCTTCCCGACCGGTCTGAAATGGTCGTTCATGCCCAAGGAAAGCGACGGTCGCCCGGCCTATCTGGTGATCAATGCGGATGAGTCCGAACCCGGCACCTGTAAAGACCGCGAAATCATGCGTCACGATCCGCACACGCTGATCGAAGGTGCACTGATTGCGTCTTTTGCGATGAATGCCAACACGGCCTACATCTATATCCGCGGTGAATTCATCCGCGAGCGTGAGGCGCTGCAGGCTGCGATTGATGAAGCCTATGATGCGGGCCTGCTCGGCAAGAACGCCGCAGGGTCGGGCTGGGATTTCGACCTGTTCCTGCATCACGGCGCCGGCGCCTATATCTGCGGTGAGGAAACTGCGCTGATCGAAAGCCTTGAAGGCAAAAAAGGCATGCCGCGCATGAAACCGCCCTTCCCGGCGGGGGCTGGCCTGTATGGCTGCCCGACGACGGTGAACAACGTGGAATCGATTGCCGTGGTGCCGACCATCCTGCGGCGCGGCCCGGAATGGTTTACCTCGTTTGGGCGTCCGAACAATGCGGGCACCAAGCTTTTTGGCATTTCGGGACATGTGAACAATCCCTGTGTGGTCGAAGAAGCGATGTCGATCTCGTTCGAAGAGCTGATCGAAAAGCATTGCGGCGGTATTCGCGGCGGTTGGGACAACCTCAAGGCTGTGATCCCCGGCGGGTCTTCGGTGCCCTGTGTGCGTGGCGAAAACATGCGCGACGCGATCATGGATTTCGACTATCTGCGCAATGATCTCGGTTCGGGCCTCGGCACCGCTGCCGTGATCGTGATGGATCAGCAGACCGACATCATCAAGGCCATCTGGCGCCTGTCGAAATTCTATAAACACGAAAGCTGCGGCCAGTGCACACCGTGCCGCGAAGGCACCGGTTGGATGATGCGGGTGATGGATCGCCTGATGCGGGGCGAAGCAGATGTGGAAGAGATCGACATGCTGTGGGATGTCACCAAGCAGGTGGAAGGTCACACGATCTGCGCCCTTGGTGATGCAGCCGCCTGGCCGATCCAGGGTCTGATCCGCAATTTCCGCGACGAGATCGAAGATCGCATCCGGGTCAACAAGCAGGGCAAAGCCAGCATCGCGGCTGAATAAGAGCAGGAAGAAACAACGTCATGAAAACGTGTCCCCCCATGCGTAACATCTTGGAAGCAGGCGTTAAATCGCCTGCTGACGGGCGTTGTTATTGCATGTCATGGGGGCGGGTTTCCACCTTTTGCACAGCAAAAGGAGTGATTTCATGACCAAGTTCAAAACCGTTCTCGCCAGTGTTCTTGCCGCAAATATCGCCACATCCGCATTTGCGGTGGATTACGCGGTGATGCGCAAAGATACGCGGGTGCATAACGAACTGCTTTGGGCAGCACTTGCCCATTTGATCGACGAAAACTGCGACACGCTGAGCCTGCGCAAGTTTCGACTGTTCAACAAGGCGATGGCCCTTCAGGCCTATGCGCATTCTCTGGGCTACTCGATCCGCGAGACCGTGGCCTATGTGGACAGCGAGGAAGAGCAGGAACGGTTTCGGGCCATTGCCGAACCGATGCTTGCGGATATGGGCGCCCGAAAGGGCGACGAGGAAAGTTACTGTGCGGTGGGCCGCGCAGAAATGGATAAAGGAACTTTTACGGGCAAGCTTCTGTCGAAGTGACGGCAGGGCCTGCGGGTAAAGGCAAGGAAAGGGCAGGGGGCATGGGCCTCTTGCAGGATGAAAAGGGACCGTGATGAGCGACCTGAAAAAGATCGTCATTGACGATATGGAAGTCGAAGTGGATGGCGCGATGACGCTGATCCAGGCTTGTGAGGTAGCAGGCGTGGAAGTGCCGCGTTTCTGTTATCACGAGCGTCTGTCGATTGCCGGCAACTGCCGCATGTGCCTTGTCGAAGTTGTGGGCGGCCCGCCCAAACCCGCAGCCTCCTGCGCGATGCAGGTGCGCGATCTGCGCCCGGGGCCGGAAGGCCAGCCGCCGGTGGTGAAAACCAACTCGCCAATGGTCAAGAAGGCCCGCGAAGGCGTGATGGAATTCATGCTGATCAACCACCCGCTGGATTGCCCGATCTGCGATCAGGGTGGCGAATGTGACCTGCAGGATCAGGCGGTTGCCTATGGCCTGTCCGGTTCGCGGTTCAAGGAACAGAAACGTGCCGTGGATGATCTGGATCTTGGTCCGCTTGTGTCGACCACGATGACCCGCTGCATTTCCTGCACCCGCTGCGTGCGCTTCACGACCGAGGTCGCGGGCATCACCCAGATGGGTCAGACCGGTCGCGGCGAAGATGCGGAAATCACCAGCTATCTGAACCAGACTTTGGACAGCAACCTGCAGGGCAATATCATTGACCTCTGCCCGGTTGGCGCGCTGACCTCAAAACCTTATGCGTTCACCGCCCGTCCGTGGGAACTGACCAAGACCGAAACCATTGATGTGATGGATGCGCTTGGGTCAAACATTCGCGTCGACACCAAGGGCCGTGAAGTGAAACGGATCCTGCCGCGCAACCATGATGGCGTGAACGAGGAATGGATTTCCGACAAGACCCGCTTCATCTGGGACGGTCTGCGCCGTCAGCGTCTGGACACGCCTTATATCCGTGAAAATGGCAAGCTGCGCAAAGCGGGCTGGGGCGAAGCTCTGACCGCAGCAGCCGAGGCGATGAAAGGCAAGAAGGTTGCTGGTCTCATTGGGGATCTGGCCAATGTCGAAATGGCGTTCTCGCTCAAGACCCTGATCGAAGGGCTGGGCGGCAAGGTGGAATGCCGTGTCGATAACGCGCGCCTGCCCACCGACAACCGTTCGGGCTATGTGGGCACCGCGTCGATCGAAGACATCGACAATGCAAAGTTCATTCAGCTCATTGGCACCAACCCGCGTGTCGAAGCGCCGGTTCTGAATGCGCGGATCCGCAAGGCCTGGCTGAAAGGTGCCAATGTCGGTCTGGTGGGGGACGCCACTGATCTGACTTATGAATATGCACATGTTGGCAATGACCGCGCTGCGCTGGAAAGCCTTTTGAACAAAGACTACGGCGCCGTGAAAGACGCACCGTCTGTTGTGATCGTTGGCATGGGCGCTCTGCGCGAGGCGGATGGTCTCGCGGTTCTCGCCGCTGCAATGAAGCTTGCCGAAGATACCGGCTCCAAACTGATGGTTCTGCACACGGCGGCCGGTCGTGTGGGCGCACTGGATGTGGGTGCTGTGACCGAAGGCGGCATCGAGGCGGCCACCCATGATGCAGAGGTGATCTTCAACATGGGCGCGGACGAGATCGACATCGATGCGGGCCCAACCGTGATTTACATGGGCAGCCACGGGGATCGCGGTGCCATGCGCGCCGATATCATCCTGCCGGGGGCGGCTTATACGGAAGAGGCAGGTCTTTTCGTCAACACCGAAGGGCGTCCACAGCTTGCGCAACGCGCCGCCTTCCCGGTGGGCGAGGCCAAGGAAAACTGGGCCATTCTGCGCGCCCTGTCGGCCGAGCTGGGTCAGACCCTTCCGTGGGACAGCCTCGCGGGTCTGCGTCAGGCCATGGTTGACGCGGTGCCGCATCTGGCTGCCATTGACCAGGTTGTTGAAAACAGCTGGCAACCGCTCACCACCGGGTCACTTGGCAAAGCGAGCTTCCGCTATGTGATCGGCGATTTCTACCTGACCAACCCGATTGCACGCGCCTCTGAGGTGATGGCAGAGCTGTCTGCCCAGGCACGGGCGCGTCAGTCTGAAAAGCTGGCAGCAGAGTAACACGAACAGGACGGGATCCGGACAATGCGTAAGATCGGAACACAGGCAATGATGACGGGGGGCGCTCTGGCGGCTCTCCTGTCTGCCTGTGTGCCGTCTGAGCCGCAGAAAACCGAGGAACCGCAACCCTTTAGCCCAGAATACCTTGGGGTGAAGACGCAGCTTCTGGATGGGGATCTGGTCAATTTTCACGTCACCATGACTGGTGCGCGTGGCAACGAAGATGTGGCGGCCTATGCGGAATGCGCGGCCGCGCAATATGCGCTTATTCGCGGGTACGGATTTGCCCGTCATGTGCGCACAACAGTGAATGACAGGGGCAATACCTGGACAGGCAATGCGGCTTACGTGATTTCGGCCGCGCTTCCAAAGGGTCTGAAAACGATCGACGCGGAAGTGACTGTGCAGAATTGTCTTGAAAACGGAATACCGACGGTCTGAGGGCATGAAGAGATATGTATGAATTCTTCACGACAACCAACCTGGGCATCGCGCTTTTGATCATTGGTCAGTGTTTGCTGATCGTGGTCCCACTTCTGGTGGCGCTGGCCTTTCTGCTCTATTTTGACCGCAAGGTCTGGGCAGCTGTTCAAATGCGCAAAGGTCCCAACGTGGTGGGTGCCTTCGGGGTGCTGCAATCCTTTGCGGACTTCCTGAAATATGTGCTGAAGGAAATCGTGGTGCCCGCAGGGGCCGACCGTTTTGTCTTCTTCCTTGCCCCGATGATGAGCTTCGTGCTTGCCATGGTGGCCTGGGCGGTGATCCCGTTCAACGACGGCTGGGTGCTGGCGGATGTGAATGTGGCGATCCTGTTTGTCTTCGCGGTCTCCTCGCTTGAGGTTTACGGCGTGATCATGGGCGGCTGGGCGTCGAACTCGAAATACCCGTTCTTGGGCTCGCTGCGCTCTGCGGCACAGATGATTTCTTACGAAGTCTCCATCGGTCTGATCATCATCGGTGTGATCATCACCACCGGGTCGATGAACTTTGGTGACATCGTGCGCGCGCAGGATGGGGCTGGCCTCTTCAGCTGGTACTGGCTGCCGCACTTCCCGATGGTCTTCCTGTTCCTGATTTCGGCGCTGGCCGAAACCAACCGCCCGCCGTTCGACCTGCCAGAGGCGGAATCGGAACTGGTGGCGGGCTATCAGGTGGAATATTCCTCGACACCGTTCCTTCTGTTCATGATCGGTGAATATGTGGCCATCGTTCTGATGTGTACGCTGATTTCGATCCTGTTCTTCGGTGGCTGGCTGTCGCCGGTTGAGGCACTGCCGGATGGGTTCTTCTGGCTGGCGATCAAGATCTTCTTCTTCTTCTTCGTCTTCTCGATGGTGAAGGCCATCACGCCGCGCTACCGCTATGACCAGCTGATGCGCATTGGTTGGAAAGTATTCCTGCCGCTGTCGCTGGCCTGGGTTGTTCTGGTCGCATTCTTCGCCCAATACGGGGCATTCTGGGGCACGTATGCCCGCTGGGCAGTGGGGGGCTGATAGATGGCTTTTGATTACGCTCGCGCAACCAAATATTTCCTGCTGGCGGACTTTGTGAAAGGGTTTCAGCTTGGCCTGAAATACTTTTTCGCACCGAAGGCAACGCTGAACTATCCGCATGAGAAGGGACCCTTGTCGCCCCGTTTCCGCGGTGAACACGCGCTGCGCCGTTATCCCAACGGGGAAGAGCGTTGCATTGCCTGTAAACTCTGCGAAGCGATTTGTCCGGCGCAGGCGATCACCATCGACGCGGAGCCGCGCGAAGATGGCTCGCGCCGCACCACGCGCTACGACCTCGACATGACCAAATGCATCTATTGCGGTTTCTGCCAGGAAGCCTGCCCGGTGGATGCAATTGTTGAGGGGCCGAATTTCGAATTTGCCACCGAAACCCGCGAAGAGCTGTTTTACGACAAGGAAAAACTGCTGGAGAACGGCGAACGCTGGGAAGCCGAGATCGCGCGCAATATCGAGCTGGACGCGCCGTATCGCTAAAGGGTGAGAAAGAACATGAACGACTTTTCCAAGAAATACGCCGAGATGCTGGAGCAGGGCACGCATATGCTGCGCGCCTTCAATCCGGCGTTGGAGAAGTTCGTGCCCGAAGGCCTTGATAAGCTGATGCCCACCATGCCGAAAGACATGATGGACCTGATGTTTGGCAATGCCTTCAACAAAGATGGTCTGGACACCAAGACGCGGATGCTGGTTGCACTCGCCGGTCTGGTGGCCGCGGGGGCGCAAGCTGGCCCGCAGATCAAAATCACCGTGCGCCACGCTCTTGAAGCGGGGGCATCCGAAAAAGAGATCGCGGAAGTGATCTATCAAATGTCCATGTTGGGCGGCCTGCCGGCGATGAACCGGGCGCTGGAAGAAGCGCAAGCTGTCTTTGACGAAAACGAGGAGGGGGACGCATGAGCGTTGCCGACTACGCTTTTTACCTCTTTGCCCTGACCACGGTCACGGGTGGATTTTTCACTGTTATGGCACGCAACCCGGTGCATTCGGTCCTTTGGCTGATCACCGCCTTTGTGGGCGCAACCGGTCTGTTTGTTCTGCTGGGGGCCGAGTTCGTGGCGATGCTCCTGATGATCGTCTATGTGGGCGCCGTCGCGGTTCTGTTCCTCTTCGTGGTGATGATGCTGGATGTGGATTTCGCCGAGTTGAAGGCCGAGATCGCCCAATCGCTGCCCCTGGCGCTTTTGATCGGTGTGATCCTGCTGATGGAACTGGGCACGATCTTCGGCACCTGGCATTTCGCTGACGGGGCCGAGGCTGCGCGCCAGTCGATCACCCCGGCGATTGCAGAGATCCACAACACTGAGGCGCTGGGTCTGGTGCTTTACACCGACTACATCCTCCTCTTCCAACTGGCGGGGCTGATCCTGCTGGTCGCCATGATCGGAGCGATTGTGCTGACGCTGCGCCACCGCACCCATGTGAAACGCCAAAACGTGATGGCACAGATGCACCGCGACCCGGCCAAGGCGATGGAAATCATCGACGTGAAACCGGGCCAGGGGTTGTGAGTGGGCTGACATCATGATCCGGACAGAAACATACGATAAGAAGCGGGCCGCGATCTGCGTGGTCCAAGAAGGGAACAGGACATAATGGTAGGACTTGAGCATTATTTGGGCGTCGCGGCGGCTTTGTTCGTCATCGGCATTTTCGGGCTGTTCCTGAACCGCAAGAACGTGATCATCCTGCTGATGAGCATCGAATTGATGCTTCTGGCGGTGAACATCAACCTTGTGGCCTTTTCCAGCTATCTGGGGGATCTGACCGGTCAGGTCTTTACCCTCTTCGTGCTGACGGTTGCCGCGGCCGAGGCCGCAATTGGCCTGGCCATCCTCGTCAGCTTCTTCCGTAACCGCGGCTCGATTGCCGTGGAAGATGTCAACGTGATGAAAGGCTGAGGCAATGGCAGCTACGATCGTTCTTTTTGCGCCGCTCATCGGCGCGCTGATCGCGGGCTTCGGCCATCGCGTGATCGGGGACAAGGGCGCGCAGGTTCTGACCACCGCGCTTCTGTTCCTCTCCGCCGCTCTGTCCTGGAGCATCTTTTTCGGGCTTGGGTCGGACACCCAGACCGTTCACCTGATGGACTGGGTGTCGTCGGGTTCGCTGAGCGTGGACTGGTCGATCCGTCTGGATCGTCTGACCGCGATCATGCTGATTGTCGTCACCTCGGTCTCGTCGCTGGTGCACCTCTATTCGATGGGCTACATGGCGCATGACGATCACTTTGGTGATGCCAGCTATCGTCCGCGCTTCTTTGCCTACCTGTCCTTCTTTACCTTCACCATGCTGATGCTGGTCACTTCCGACAACCTGCTGCAGATGTTCTTTGGCTGGGAAGGCGTGGGTGTGGCGTCTTACCTGCTGATCGGGTTCTATTACAAAAAACCCTCTGCAAACGCTGCGGCCATCAAGGCTTTTGTGGTGAACCGCGTGGGGGATTTCGGCTTCGCTCTGGGGATCTTCGGTCTGTTCTACCTGACGGACAGCATCCGTTTTGACGACGTGTTTGCCGCTGCCCCCCAGCTGGCGGAAACGCAGATCCATTTCCTCTGGACCGAGTGGAACGCGGCCAACCTGCTGGCCTTCCTGCTGTTTGTCGGTGCAATGGGTAAATCGGCCCAGTTGATCCTGCACACCTGGTTGCCGGATGCGATGGAAGGCCCGACCCCGGTGTCGGCCCTGATCCACGCCGCGACCATGGTGACCGCGGGTGTATTCCTGGTCTGCCGCATGTCGCCGCTGATGGAATACGCCCCGGCGGCCACCGACTTTATCGTTGTGCTGGGGGCCACCACCGCATTCTTCGCCGCGACCGTGGGGCTTGTGCAAAACGACATCAAACGCGTGATTGCCTATTCGACCTGTTCCCAGCTGGGCTACATGTTCGTGGCCGCGGGTGTTGGCGTCTACTCGGTTGCCATGTTCCACCTGTTCACCCACGCCTTCTTCAAGGCCATGCTGTTCCTTGGGGCCGGCTCGGTGATCCACGGGATGCATCACGAGCAGGACATGCGCAACTATGGCAACCTTCGTAAGAAGATGCCGGTGACGTTCTGGGCGATGATGATCGGGACGCTGGCCATCACGGGTGTTGGCATTCCGCTGACCCATATCGGCTTTGCGGGCTTCCTGTCGAAAGATGCCGTGATTGAAAGCGCCTATGCAGGCACGCAGGGGGGCTATGCCTTCTGGATGCTAGTCATTGCCGCGCTTTTCACCAGCTTTTATTCATGGCGCCTGATGTTCCTGACCTTCTATGGCAAGGCGCGTGGCGACAAGCACACCCATGATCATGCCCATGAAAGCCCGATGGTGATGCTGGTTCCGCTTGGGGTTCTGGCCCTTGGCGCGATCTTCTCGGGGATGATCTGGTACGGGTCGTTCTTTGGCGATCATCACAAGGTCAACCACTTCTTCGGCATCGAAGCCCATGAGACCGCGGATGCGGGAGATCATGGCGCAGCGGCGACGGATGATCATGCTCCGGCTGTGGATGCGGCTCATGGTGACGATCACGAAGCGACGGACATGGCCCACGCAGCACCTGTGGGCGCCATCTTCATGGCGCCGGACAATCATGTGATGGATGAGGCGCACCATGCCCCGACCTGGGTCAAGGTTTCGCCTTTCATCGCCATGGTTCTGGGGTTTGTGGTTGCGTTCTGGTTCTACATCGTGAACCCGTCCTTGCCGAAACGCCTGGCCAACACTTTCCCGGCGATTTACCAGTTCCTGCTGAACAAATGGTATTTCGACGAGCTTTACGATGCGATTTTCGTCAAGCCCGCCTTTGCCATCGGTCGTTTCCTGTGGAAACGCGGTGACGGGAATACCATTGACGGCTTCCTGAACGGTGTGGCCATGGGCTTTGTGCCCTGGGTCACCAAACAGGCCGGCCGGGCCCAGTCCGGTTATGTCTTCACCTATGCCTTTGCGATGATCCTCGGCATCGTTGCTCTGGTTTCGCTTATGCTTATCAACGGTGGGTCGCACTAATGAATAACCTGCTTTCCATCATTACCTTCCTGCCGCTGGTTGCGGCGGTCATCCTTGCGCTCTTCCTGCGCGGAGATGACAAGGCGGCTGCACGCAATGCCAAATGGCTGGCGCTGGCAGCAACCATTGCCACCTTCCTGTTCTCGCTCCTGGTCCTGACCGGGTTTGATGCCGAGAACACCGGGTATCAGTTTGTCGAAGAGGCAAACTGGATCATGGGCCTGAAATACAAGATGGGTGTCGACGGGATTTCGGTCCTGTTTGTCATGCTGACCACGTTCATGATGCCGCTGACCATCTGGGCCAGCTGGGGTGTCGAAAAGCGTGTGAAGGAATACATGATTGCCTTCCTGCTTTTGGAAACCCTGATGCTGGGCGTGTTCATGGCGCTGGACCTGGTTCTGTTCTACCTGTTCTTCGAAGCAGGCCTGATCCCGATGTTCCTGATCATTGGGATCTGGGGGGGCGCGAACCGGATCTATGCCGCGTTCAAGTTCTTCCTCTACACGTTCATCGGTTCGGTCCTGATGCTGGTTGCCATGGTCTATATGGCGCTGGAAGTGGGCACGGATTTCGAGGTGCTGGCCGGTCACAAGTTTGACAGTGAGACCATCACCTTCATGGGGATTCACATCGTCGGCGGGATCCAGACCCTGCTGTTCCTGGCCTTCTTCGCCTCTTTCGCGGTGAAAATGCCGATGTGGCCGGTGCATACCTGGTTGCCGGATGCACACGTGCAGGCGCCGACCGCCGGTTCGGTGGTTCTGGCCGCGATCCTTCTGAAAATGGGCGGCTATGGCTTCCTGCGGTTCTCATTGCCGATGTTCCCGGTCGGGGCAGACACGATGGCATGTTTCATCCTGTGGATCTCCGCCATCGCTATTGTCTACACCTCGCTTGTGGCGATGGTGCAGGAGGATATGAAAAAGCTGATCGCCTATTCGTCTGTTGCCCATATGGGGTATGTGACCGCCGGTATCTTTGCTGCGAACCAGCAAGGTGTGGACGGGGCGATTTTCCAGATGATCAGCCACGGCTTCATCTCGGGCGCACTCTTCCTGTGTGTCGGCGTGATCTATGACCGGATGCATACCCGTGACATCAGCGCCTATGGCGGGCTGGTGAACCGGATGCCGTCCTATGCGTTGATCTTCATGTTCTTCACCATGGCCAATGTCGGGCTTCCGGGCACCTCGGGCTTTGTGGGTGAATTCCTGACGCTGGTGGGTATGTTCCAGGCCAACACCTGGGTGGCCCTGGTGGCAACCTCCGGTGTGATCTTCTCGGCCGCTTACGCGCTTTACCTTTACCGTCGGGTGGTCTTTGGCGACCTGATCAAGGAAAGCCTGAAGGCGATCACCGACATGGACAAACGGGAAAAGATGATCTTTGCCCCGCTGGTTGCCATGACCCTGATCCTGGGTGTCTATCCGTCGTTGGTGACCGATATCATCGGACCGTCGGTTGAGGCACTTCTCAACAACTACCACGCTGCACTCCCGGCCGACACGGCCGAGGTGATGCAAGCGGCAACCTCGCACTAAAGGGGGCGGATTATGAGCTCTGTCGACATTCAAACGGTTCTTCCCGAGATCCTGCTGTCGGTCTATGCCATGGCCGCCCTTCTGGGCGCGGTCTATACCGGCAAAGATACGATGGCCAAGCTGCTGACCTGGGTCACCGCTGGTGTCATGGTTGCCCTCGCGGTGATCATTGCAGGCGGTGAGGGGGCCAGTTCGGCCTTCAATGGCATGTTCATTGACGATGCCTATGCACGGTTTGGCAAAGTTGCGATCCTGCTTGCTGCGGCAGCTGTTTTGGTGGTGGGCGAAGCGACCATGTCGCGCCGTGGATTGCTGAAATTCGAATACCCCATTCTGGTTGCCCTTTCGACCGTCGGCATGATGATGATGGTGTCAGCCGGCAACCTCATGTCGCTTTACATGGGGCTGGAGCTGCAATCGCTTGCCCTCTATGTGGTGGCCTCGCTGAACCGCGACAGCGCCAAATCGACTGAAGCCGGTATGAAGTATTTCGTGCTGGGCGCCCTGTCGTCTGGCCTGCTCCTTTACGGTTCCTCGCTGGCTTATGGCTATGCTGGCACCACTGATTTTGCGGGTATCATTACCGCCGCAAATGATGGTCATGTGGGGCTTGGCCTGCTGGTGGGCCTCGTGTTCATCGCAACCGGCCTTGCGTTCAAAGTCTCCGCTGTTCCGTTCCATATGTGGACCCCGGATGTTTACGAAGGGGCGCCGACGCCTGTCACCGCCTTCTTTGCAACTGCACCGAAATTCGCCGCCATGGGCCTGTTTGCCCGCGTGATGTTCGACGCGTTCGGGTCGGCAATTGGCGATTGGCAGCAGATCATTGCCCTTCTGGCCGTGCTCTCCATGTTCCTTGGCGCCTTTGCCGCAATCGGGCAGCGCAATATCAAGCGCCTGATGGCCTATTCGTCGATCGCTCATATGGGGTTTGCCCTGCTGGGTCTGGCTGCGGGCAGCGAGTATGGGGTGCAGATGATGCTGCAATATATGGCCGTTTACGTGGCCATGAATGTCGGCACCTTCGCCTTCATCATGTCGATGGAGCGGGACGGTCAGCCGGTCACTGACATTGCCGCGCTGCACCAGTTCGCATCGGTCGACAAAGCCAAGGCGCTGGCCATGCTGATCCTGATGTTCAGCCTTGCAGGTGTGCCGCCGATGCTTGGCTTCTTTGCCAAGCTGGGTGTGCTGATTGCTGCGGTGAATGCAGGTATGACCTGGCTTGCTGTTGCTGCGGTGATCGCCTCTGTCATCGGTGCCTTCTATTACCTGCGGATCGTCTACTTCATGTATTTTGGCGATGAAAACGAAGGCGTGGAAGTGAACATGTCGCCCGCCGCCTGGACGGCCCTGATGGCCTCGGCCGTGATCGTGCTGGTGGGTTTTGTGAACTTCTTCGGCATCGAAGGGGCGGCACAGGCTGCCGCGGCGGCTCTTGTCAAATAAGTGGCCCGACGGCTTTGGTCGGCGGGTTCTGACCTCAGTCGACAGCACAAATGAAGAGGCCCGGCGCATTGCGCCGGGTCTTCTTGGTCCGACATGGATCCTTGCACTTGAACAGACCAAAGGCCGGGGCCGCCGTGGGCGGGTCTGGGTGGCGCCAAAGGGGCATTTTGCCGCTACGCTGGTGATGTGCCCAAAAGAGCCCCCCAATCTGGTGGCGCTGCGCAGCTTCGTGGCCTCGCTTGCGCTTTACGATGCGTTTGCGCAGGCCACTGGGCGCACCTCCGGGCTGACGCTCAAATGGCCAAATGACGTGCTGCTGAATGGTGGCAAGGTGGCCGGGATCCTGCTGGAAAGCGGTGGCTATGGCACCGGGCAGGCTCATCTGGCCATCGGGATCGGTGTCAACCTGATCGACGCGCCGGACAGCGCGATGGTCGAACCCGGTGCCGTTGCACCGGTCAGCCTTGCGGGGGAAACCGGTGTTCAACTTGATCCAGAGGCGTTCTTGGATCTTCTGGCACCCTCCTATGCCCATTACGAAACCCAGTTCAGCACCTACGGTTTTGAACCTATCCGCGAGGCCTGGCTGGCGCGGGCGGCCAAACTGGGTGAGGTGATCATCGCGCGCACCATGCAGCATGAATACCAGGGGCGATTTGACACGGTGGACGGAGAGGGCAACCTTGTTCTATCTACCGCGACAGGGCGCGAGGTGATCCCCGCAGCCGAGATTTTCTTTTGAGGGGGACAGAACATGCTTCTGGCCATTGATACCGGCAACACGAATACGGTGTTCTCGATTTGGGACGGCGAACAGTTTCTGTGCACGCTCAGGACCTCGACCCATCATTCGCGCACGGCGGATGCCTATTTCACCTGGTTCTCCACACTGATGAGCCATTACGGCATCAAACCGGATATTACCGGGGTGGTGATCAGCTCAACCGTGCCGCGGGTTGTGTGGAACCTGCGTGTCTTTGCGGACCGTTTTTTCGGTTGCCGCCCGCTTGTGGTGGGCAAACCCGATTGCCTGCTTCCGATCCCACCTCGGGTGGATGAAGGCGCGGTGCCCGGCCCGGATCGGCTCGCAAATGCCGTGGCCGCCTTTGACCGTCATGGTGGCAACTGCATGGTGGTGGATTTTGGCACCGCCACCAATATTGACGTGGTGGCCGAGGATGGGGCCTATATTGGCGGGGTGATTGCGCCGGGGGTGAACCTGTCACTTGAGGCCCTGCACCAGGGGGCGGCAGCTCTTCCCCATGTGGATGTAACCCAACCTGACAAGGTGATCGGCACCAATACGGTTGGCTGCATTCAGTCCGGGATCTTCTGGGGCTATGTGGGGCTCGTGCAGGGGCTGATCGGCCGGGTGAAAGTGGAATATGGCAAGCCGATGAAGGTGATCGGCACCGGCGGGTTGTCGTCCCTCTTTGCCCAAGGGGCAGAACTTTACGACTTTATCGAACATGACCTGACCCTGCACGGGTTGGTTAAAATCTATGACTACAACAAGGAACAGGGCAATATATGACCAGTGATCGCCTGATCTATCTCCCGCTCGGAGGCGCCGGCGAGATCGGCATGAATGCCTATGTCTACGGCTATGGCAAACCCGGTAAGGAACGTCTGATCCTCGTCGATCTGGGGGTGACCTTCCCGGATATGGACAGCACGCCGGGGGTGAACCTGATCATGCCGGATGTGAGCTGGCTTGAGGCCAATGCCGATCGGCTGGATGCGATTTTCATCACCCATGCCCATGAGGACCACGTGGGCGCGGTTGGCCGGCTCTACTCAAAACTCAAGGCGCCCATCCATGCCCGCCCCTTCACCCGTCATCACGCTCAGCGCAAGCTGGAAGAAGCGGGGCAGGTGCCAGAGGTGGTGATCGCGGCGGGTGTCTATCCGCAGGTGATCGAGGCCGGGCCGTTCAAAGTGTCGTTCCTGCCGCTTTCGCACTCGATCCCGGAAAGCTCGGGCCTGGTGATTGATACGCCTGCTGGCCGTGTCGTGCATACGGGGGATTTCAAACTGGATCCGACCCCGGTGCTGGGGGATCCGTTTGACGAAGAGCTGTGGCGCGAAGTTGCAAAGCCCGGCGTCAAGGCGCTTGTGTGTGACTCCACCAATGTGTTTTCGCACCACGAAGGCCGCACCGAAGCCTCGGTCGGCGCGCCGTTGCGTGACCTTGTCAAAGACGCACCGCATATGGTTGTGGCCACGACTTTCGCCTCAAATGTCGCGCGTGTGAAACAGCTGGCCGAAGCGGGCGCGGCGGCAGGTCGCTCGGTCTGCCTGCTTGGTCGTGCCATGCGCCGGATGATCCAGGCCGGGGTCGAAACCGGTGTGCTTGGCGATTTCCCGAAAACCGTGACCGCCGAGGATGCCCGCGACATCCCGCGTGAAAACCTGATGTTGATTGTCACCGGCAGTCAGGGCGAGCGTCGTGCGGCCTCGGCCCAGCTTTCACGGGGCAAATATCTGGGCATGTCGCTGAAGGAAGGGGACATGTTCCTGTTCTCGTCCAAGACCATTCCGGGCAATGAACGCGGCGTGGGTCGGATCATGAACGCCTTTTCGGAAATGGCAGTGGACGTGATCGCCGAAAGTGATCTCTATCACGTCTCGGGTCATGCCAACCGTCCGGACCTGCTGCGCACCCATGAGATTTTTGACCCGCAGATGGTGATCCCGATGCATGGCGAGCACCGTCACCTGCGTGAACATGCCAAGCTGGCGCAGGAACATGGGCGTAGCGCCATGGTTGTCGTGAATGGCGCCGTTTGTGACCTGACCGGCGACGCGCCCCATGTGGTGGAACATGTCGAAGCAGACCGGATCTATCTGGATGGAGACATCCTGATCGGTGCGCTGGACGGGATCGTGCGTGATCGGATCCGGCTTGCGCTGAATGGCCATGTGATCGTGAATGTGATTGTCGAGAATGATGAACCGCTGGGGGAACCCTGGGTTGAGATCATGGGCCTGCCCGAACTGGGCCATTCCCGCGCGCCACTGGTGGATGTTCTGGAAGAAGACCTTGGCCAGTTCCTGATGCGGGCCGGGGGCAAGACCCTGCGCGATGACGACAAGCTGGGTGAAGAGCTCAAACGCATTGCCCGCAAAACCACCAATGATGAAATCGGCCGCAAGCCAGAGGTCACCGTTGTGGTCAGTCGTCTCGAAGGATAAGGCGCGACGTCGGAACGAAAAAAAGGGCGAGCCACCAGGCTCGCCTTTTTTGTTTGTTCAGAGGGTTTTACCCTTCACGCCGCTCATCAAAGCTCTTGGCGATGAAATCAGGGGTGTGATCCCCCATTCCCATGATCCTGCCATTGTCACGACGGCCGGAATTGCTGCGCCCGCGCGAAGAGCTGCGGCTGTCACTCTGGTAACGCTCGCTTTGCTTGGGGGCAGGAGCCGATGGGGCGGTCGAGGCCGGGCTGTCTTTGCTGCTGCGTGCGGAGCTGCTGGCGGAAGGTTTTGATGATTTGCTTTCGCTTTTCGACGGGCTGTCCGTTTTCTTATCCGTGGCCTTGCGCGCGTGCGACTTGCGCTCTTCCGGCGGCACCGGGTTCTCGATCCGAGGAATTTCCTTTTCGATCAGACGTTCCACCGCATCGAGGTTCTTCTCGTCACGGGGTTCGCAGATCATGATTGCCTTGCCGCTACGCCCGGCGCGTCCGGTGCGCCCGATCCGGTGGACATAGTCCTCAGCATGGCCCGGCACGTCGTAATTGAACACATGGCTGACATTGGGAATGTCCAGACCACGTGCCGCCACATCAGACGCGCAGAGGAAATTCAATGTGCCCGCGCGGAACCCGTCCAGCACTTCCATCCGTTTCGACTGATCCAGATCGCCGTGGATCGCAGCGGCGTTATAGCCGTATTTCTTCAGCGATTTCGCGGTGATATCCACATCGGTCTTGCGGTTGCAGAAGATAATGGCGTTGGTGCAGGCCTCGCCCTCGCGGTCGATCAGAGCGCGCAACACTTTGCGTTTCTGCGACGCTGCGCGATCCTTGCGGGTCGCTTTGAACATGCAAAGCTCCTGCGTGATCGTTTCCGACGTGGTGGCCTGACGGGCCACTTCGATCCGCTCGGGATTTGACAGGAACGTATTGGTGATCCGCTCGATCTCAGGCGCCATCGTGGCCGAGAAGAACAGGGTCTGGCGGGTGAATGGGGTGAGGCCGAAGATGCGTTCGATATCGGGAATGAACCCCATGTCGAGCATTCGGTCGGCTTCGTCCACCACCATGATCTGCACGCCCGTGAGCAGCAGCTTGCCGCGTTCAAAATGATCCAGAAGGCGGCCGGGCGTGGCAATCAGCACATCAACGCCCCGGTCGATCAGTTGGTCTTGCTCTTTAAAGCTGACGCCGCCGATCAAAAGCGCCTTGGTCAGTTTCACGTTCTTGGCGTAAATGTCAAAGTTCTCCGCCACCTGCGCCGCCAGTTCGCGCGTGGGGCAAAGCACCAGCGAACGGGGCATTCTTGCCCGCGCCCGGCCACGCGCAAGGGCGGTGATCATGGGCAGGGTGAACGAGGCGGTTTTGCCGGTGCCTGTCTGGGCAATGCCCAGCACATCGCGCCCTTCAAGAGCAGGGGGAATCGCGCCAGCCTGAATAGGGGTCGGGGTTTCATACCCAGCTTCATCAATGGCTTTCAAAACCTTGGGGCTGAGTTTCAGATCAGAAAATTTGGTCATATATGTCCATATTTCACGGACACTTCTGGCCCGTGCATCTAGGAAAGGAGGCCCGGATGGCCGTGACGCGCCTGGCATTTTTCAGCGCGCCCTCTCGGATGAGGAAGGGGTAAAGAAAAATCCGTCCATGGTCAACGCGTTCCCCGGAAATATGGACGATTCCCGCAATATCTTGCGATTGTTGCTACATTTCTAAGCCAGATGGCCGCTTTCATGTCGTTTTGGGGCATAGCCCAGGGCGAGGATCTGCAAGCTGGGGCGCGGTGTCAGCACCTGAACCTGGTGGTGTGGCCGTGGAACAGGGGATCCGTATCCCGAAGGAGAGAAGGGCAGCAGCCATTTCCCGGACAGGAGGTGGGGCTGATCTCCAAATCTGACGAATGCGCCGTCCGGCAGATGGGAAAGGGAGGCCTCATGCCGGATCTGTTGCCGCTGGCGGGTGACACGCGCTGCGTGCAATGCCTTGTCTATCTTTGTGTGCGATGCGGTCCCAAATGCCGATTGCCAAAGGGATTTATACCGGCGATAGGCGGCCGGGCGGCAATAGGCGCAGGGGCGATGCCCAGCAGACAATGCGACTGCTTCATCCAGGAAAAACAGTGGCGTCCATGCGTGGTCAGGCTGGGGGCCGTGATATTTCCCCCTGGGATGGGTCAGTGTGCAGATGATCCAATGGGGGTGTTTCCAGCGCGAGCTGCCGAGTCGCCCCTTGTCAAACGACAAAATACCCCGGTTTCCGGTAAACATCCCACGGGCTGGATGAGCGACAATCTCTCCTGTGGGCAGGACACGGTTCTGCAAGGGGGATGGGGGAAGGGGCGGAAGGTTTTGCACCATCACAGCCCCCGCGGTCAAAGCTTGACGATGCGCGCCCCGGTCAATTTGGCGGCTTGCCAAGTGTCGCTGTCTTCCACGCGGCTCAGGGTGCCTGAGACGGTGATCCGGGCCCCGTCATCAAACCCCATCAACGGCGTGTCCAGCGTTACCTGCAGCGTGGCATTGTGGCCAAACCCACCGCAAAGCGGGCAATTGCCGGTGTCCGAGGTCAGGATCAGATCACGAATTTCTCCACCCGGCAGCATGGCCACAGCGTAACCTGTGATCTCAACCCCTTCCAGATCCGCGTCCATGTCCTTCGGGAAGGTCTTGCGCACTTCATAGCTGGTTTCAGAGACGATTTCCTCAATCTGGATTTCTGACAAGACGCGCCAGATATCCAGATCCACCGATGTCTCGGCCTGAACAAAACCCGGTGCAACGGTGCCGAAAACAGCGGCAAAGGCGAGGGGACTGGTTTTCATAGGGTACTCCTATCAGACACGAGAATTACGCGCAGATTATCCCGGCGTCGCTTGCTTGTCACATACTCTTTTTGTCGTGGCGGATTGATGTAAGTGCCAGTGTTGAAGGAACGGGGAGAAGTGTGTGGTATGAATTAATTCAAAGTGACCAACCGCAGGTCTTCATTACGGGGGAAAGAGCCGCTTCAAGTCCTGAAATGTTAAACACTGCGGTAACCGGGCTTTCGTTGTATGGCGTTGTTTGCGCGACAAATGAATCGCTTTTCACCATTTTTTTCAATCTCGGTATTGGGGAGCCGGGGGTGAATGTGGCTTTGGAATCGGTCGACAATCCCCATTTCTCAGTCTCGCTTTTAGCATCGCCAATTCGCGTGAGAACGTATTTCACTTCGTTATCATAAGTCCCGTCATTTCCTAGATAGTCATTCCAAACAATATACATTTCAGTTTTGTTGGATTGACACCGGATGACTAGCCCAACTTTGTTTCCCCACCTGTTTTGCCCGGTTTCTGCCTCCAGTGCCAGGACAACAGTTTTGCTGTCATCAATCGGATTGATTTTCTCTCGTATATCCCACTTACCAGTGTTTCCTTCGACACCGGTGACTTCGGCGGTCTGCGGTCCATTAAGATTAAGTGCTTCAGCAAGATCGTCGTAGCATTGCAGTCGCTCCAAACTCCCACGCTGAGCTGCGCAAGCTGCGATCTCGCTTTCTGCAGAGTTTTTTGCAAGCGCGGGATGAGACACAAGCAACATCACGCTGGCGAGTAAAACCTGTTTCACGGGAAATCTCCGACATTAGAATCTATCATTGATAGAATTCAATGCCGGAAAGAACGGGTCAAGCTTAAACCATCATTTCCTTGGTCGCGGTCAGTTTCACCCCTTCGAAATCACGTTCAACACGGTCGATATCCCATTGAAGACGTGTCAGAAACACGGGGTCTCCGTCATGATCATGCGCGATATGTTGCTTATTGGTGTTGATCAGTCGCTCGACCACATCTTTCGCCCCAGACACCCAGCGGGCCGAGGTGAATTGCGATGGTTCAAAGCGCACCGGCAGCCCGTATTCCATCTCGATCCGCGAGGCGAGCACTTCGAATTGCAGCGCTCCCACAACACCCACGATAAAGCCTGAACCGATATGCGGTTTGAACACCTTAGCCGCGCCCTCTTCGGCAAATTGCATCAGGGCTTTTTCAAGGTGCTTGGCCTTCATCGGATCACCCGCGCGCACGCCTTGCAAAAGTTCCGGCGCAAAGCTTGGGATGCCGGTGGCGCGCAGCATTTCCCCCTCGGTCAGCGTATCGCCAATGCGCAGCTGTCCGTGGTTGGGAATGCCGATGATATCCCCCGCCCAGGCCTCTTCCGCAAGCTCACGGTCCGAGGCCAGAAACAGCACCGGGTTCGAAATGGCCATTGGCTTTTTCGACCTCACATGAGTGAGCTTCATACCCCGTTTGAAATGCCCCGAGGCGAGCCGCACAAAGGCCACACGGTCACGGTGTTTCGGGTCCATATTGGCCTGAACCTTGAAAACAAAGCCCGCGACTTTTTTCTCATCGGGGCAAATCTGGCGCGGTTCGGCCTGTTGCGGCTGCGGTTCAGGGCCAAAATCGGCAATGCCATTCATCAGCTCCTGAACGCCGAAAGAGTTGATCGCGGAGCCAAACCAAATCGGCGTCATATGCCCTTCCAGAACCGATTGCGGATCCAGCGCTGGCAAAAGCTCCTTGGCCATTTCCACCTCTTCAAGGAACTGTTCCAAAAGATGCGCAGGCACATGCTCCGCAAGCTTCGGGTCGTCCAGACCCGAGATCTGGATCGTTTCCGCCACCACGTTTCGGTCGGCCCGGTCCATCAGTTCCAGCCGGTCATTCAGCAGATCGTAACAGCCCATGAAGTCACGCCCCATGCCGATCGGCCAGGAGGCGGGGGTGACGTCGATCGCCAGCATCTCCTGAATTTCGTCGATGATCTCAAACGTGTCGCGGCTTTCGCGGTCCATCTTGTTACAGAAGGTCAGGATCGGCAGGTCCCGCAGGCGGCAGACCTCAAACAGTTTCTGGGTCTGGCTTTCCACACCTTTCGCGCCATCGATCACCATGACGGCCGCATCCACCGCGGTCAGCGTGCGATAGGTATCTTCCGAGAAATCGGAGTGACCGGGCGTGTCCACCAGGTTGAAGCGGAAGTTTCTGAAATCAAAGGACATTGCCGAGGCCGAGACCGAAATGCCCCGGTCTTTTTCCATCTGCATGAAGTCCGAGCGCGTGCGCCGTGCTTCCCCCTTGGCGCGCACCTGCCCAGCCATCTGAATGGCGCCACCATAAAGGAGGAACTTTTCCGTCAGCGTGGTTTTGCCCGCATCCGGGTGCGAAATGATCGCAAAGGTCCGGCGGCGCGCAATTTCGGGCGGCAATTCGGGGCGGTTTGTGTGCGTATCCAACATGATGTCGCTATAGCCGTGCAAGGTCACGGGTGCAATGGGGCGCGCGACCCATCATGGCCGGGGGAGGGCTGATCCGTTCAAAGGACAGCGGAAATCGCCGCCCTTCAAAACCCGCGGGGACCTGCGCCCTTGACCGCGCGCAATGCTCCAAGCGCGTTGTCAGGTTTTGCGCATTGCACCAGCGCATCCTTACCCAGCTCTCGGGCATGGGTTCCCCGGGCGTGAGGGGCAAGCCCCTCGGGCAGGGCCGGGCTGTTGATCTGGTCGACAAACAGGCTCTCGGCAGGGATACCTTCGGCATAGATGATTTCGTGTTTGTCGAAGAGCAGTTGGTAATAGTCGACAAAGCCGCCTTCGCTGCGGGTCACATCCGGGCCGCCCACCAGATCGCGCGCGCGCACCAGCACCTCTTTCTGTCCCGCTTTCAGGGCGTCAACGCGTTGGTAGATGAACAAACGGTGGCTCGGGCTAAGGGTCAGCTCTGCTTCGTTGTTCAGCGCCCCTGCCGCGATGGTGATCGGCGCAAAGGCCCCGGTGGCGCGCACCGTCTGCTGACCGATCCAGCGAATGGGTTGCGGGCCACTGTCACGGGTAAGGATCCGGTCACCGGGGGCGAGGGTTTCGATCGGTGCCTGTCGCCCGTCCGTCAGCGTGATCCGCGTGCCACGGGTGAACGAAACCGAAGCGGTCTGTGCCAGTCGGGCGCGGGGATTTTCGGTGTTGATCGTCACCAGCGTATATTGAACCCCGGAGCGCATTGGTGTCAGCGGGTAGAGATAAATGGCGGCGATGCGGGTCCTGTCCGGCGTGGTTTCGACCAGCACAATCGCCTCCAATGTCTCTCCATGGGGGGGCATGAAGGTCAGCACGCAGTCCAGAAATACGGGCGCCCCCGGCGTGCCGACTTCTGATCCTTCAGCGATACATAGCGGCCCGTCATGGTCGGGAATGGTCATGGACAGAAGCGGGGTGCGAGGGGTGATCAGCGCATAATCATCTTCCAAAAGCAGCTCTGACGCATCGCCCAGAGCGTCCCCTTCATTCACCCCCTGCACGACACGAAAATCACCTGCGTCATGCACGGGGAGTGTCAATGACGGCAAGTCTGCGTGTTCGGGGGCGGCAAAGCTGGACATGTTTCAACCTGAAATGAATTCTGTAAGTCCCTGTCGCAGTTGCGTTGTTGCGGTTGGGTCGATCTGAAATTCTAGAATGAATGCAGGAGTGGGTCAATTCTGTCCGGGCCCGGAATTGGGGCGAATTGGTCAACAAACTGTAAACACTCTGGCCGCGTCCTCTCTTTCCCAGATCGAACCGGAGTGTTAGGGCTGGGGCAAATAGGGAGAATTGATATGGATCTGGGAATTTCTGGCAAGAAAGCTCTCGTATGTGCCTCCTCCAAGGGATTGGGGTTCGGGTGCGCGCAGGCGCTGGCGCGCGAAGGCGTTGATGTCGTGATGAATGCGCGCTCATCCGAGGTGCTGGAAGCGGCCGCTGAGGCGCTGCGTGCCGAGACCGGCGTGACGATCACAACGGTTGCTGCTGATGTCACCACCGAAGAGGGGCGGGCGGCCGTTCTGGAGGCCGCGGGTGCGGTCGACATTCTTGTCACCAATGCAGGCGGTCCGCCGCCGGGGATGTGGCAGGATTGGGGGCGGGAGGATTTTATCGCCGCCATTGATGCCAATATGCTCACCCCCGTTGCCCTGATGCAGGCGCTGGTTCCGGGCATGATGGAGCGGGGCTGGGGCCGGGTGGTGAACATCACGTCGCAATCGGTGAAGGCGCCGATCCCGGTGCTGGGGCTGTCCAATACCGCGCGCACCGGGTTGACCGGTTTTGTTGCGGGCACCGCCAGGCAGGTGGCGGCAAACGGGGTGACGATCAACAATCTGCTCCCCGGCATTCATGATACCGACCGGGCGGTGGCGCTGGACGGTGGCGTCGTGGCCCAACAGGGGATCACGATGGAGGAAGCCCGCACCGCGCGTATGGCCACGATCCCCGCCAACCGCTATGGAACAGTTGAGGAATTTGGCGCGACCTGTGCCTTTCTCTGTTCTCAGCACGCTGGTTTCATCGTGGGGCAAAATGTGCTGCTGGATGGCGGCGGTGTGAATGCCACGATCTGACCCGAAAAGACAGCGCAACAGGAGAGAATTGTCATGAAGATGAACAGCCTTGCACGGGGTGCGCTGGAGGTCAGCACACTCTGCCTCGGGTCAATGACATGGGGCAGCACCAATACAGAAGCAGAGGGGCATGACCAGATTGACATGTTCCTCGATCATGGTGGCAACTTCATTGATACGGCCGAAATGTATCCGGTGAACCCGATCCGGGCCGAAAACTGCGGCAAATCCGAGAGGGTGATCGGATCCTGGCTGGCGCGGTCGAAGCGGCGTGAGCAGGTGGTGATAGCCACCAAAGTGTCCGGGGTGAACGGGGGCTTTATCCGCGAAGGGCGCGGATTTGACGGCGCGATCATTCCCGGCGCAATTGATGACAGCCTGCGCAAGCTGGGTACGGATTATATCGACATCTATCAGTTGCACTGGCCGGACCGGGGCAGCTATGCGTTTCGCCAGAACTGGACCTATGATCCCACCGGACAGGACCCGGTGGCAACGGAAGCGCATATGCGCGAGGTGCTTGTGGCGATGACGGCGGCGGTCAAGGCCGGCAAGGTGCGCCATTTCGCCCTGTCGAATGAAAGCGCCTGGGGCACAATGCAATGGCTGCGACTGGCGCGCGAGATGGGGGCGCCCGAGGTGGTGTCGATCCAGAACGAATACAGCCTGATGTATCGTCAGGCCGACACGGATCTTGCGGAACTGTGCCACAATGAAGACGTGCGGATCCTGTCCTATTCCCCCCTCGCCACCGGGCTGTTGACCGGGAAATACCAGCATGGCGCCATCCCGGAAGGGTCGCGTATGCAGATCTATCCGGAACTGGGCGGGCGCAAGACCGCGCGCGCGTTCGAAGCGGTGGAGGCCTATCAGGCGGTGGCCAAAAAGCACGGGCTTGACGTGGTACAGATGTCGCTGGCTTTTGTCATGTCACGCCCCTTCATCGGCTCCACCATCTTTGGCGCGTCGAACACGGATCAGTTGTCGCGCATTCTGGCGGGCAAGGATCTGGTGCTGTCGGAGGAGGTGATGGCAGATATTGATCTGGCCCACCGGGCGCATCCGTTCCCGTTTTAATTCACGCTTCGCATGTGGCTGGGTCCGAGGCCTCCGGCGGGGATATTTTTAACAAGAAAAAGTCATCTGCGGTCTCGCAGGTGACTTACGCTTTGGCCATGGGCCGATTTGAAGGCGCGCGCAAAACTAGCAGGTGATCCGAACCCGGTCCGCAACGCGATCTCACTTACCGGCAGCGCCGTGTCGGTGGCCAGTCGGCGCGCTTCATCCAGGCGCAGGGTCAGGAAATAAGCACCGGGAGAGGTGCCAAGGGCAGATTTGAAACGGGTTTCCAAACTGCGGGGGCTGAGCCCAAGTTGACGTGCAAGCGCCCGTATCGGCAGCGGATCCTCCAGATGTTCCTCCATCAAACGGATCGCCTGCGCCACTTTCGGGGCACGGGCGTTCAGTCGGGCAGGGGAGGTGACGCTTTGCGGGCGGGTATCTGAGGAGGCGGGTTCGTAGATCAATGCCCCTGCAACCCGCATGGCCAGAGCATCCCCGTGCCGGATGCGGATCAGGTGAAGCATCAGGTCAAGGGCTGCCCCGGCCCCGCCGGTTGTCAGGCGATCTCCGTCCACCACAAACCTGTCTTTTGCAACATCAATTTCGGGGAACTGCACCGTGAACTTTTCCAAGTCTTCCCAATGAGTTGTGGCGCGATAGCTGTCGAGTAAACCGGCGCGCGCCAGGATCCATGGCCCGCCGTCCACCCCCCCCAGTGTCATTCCTTTGCGGGCGAGCCCACGCAGGGTGCGGCTGAGCTGCGGGGTGGCTTGCTCTTCAAGCTCAAACCCGGCGATCACAAAGAGCGCATCCATCTCGATCTCTTGCGACAGCGGGACACCGGGGACCGCGAGGCCGGATGTCAGTGTGGCGGCCTGTCCATCGACCGTAAACCAATCCCATTGGAAAAGCTCCCGTCCGGCACGCCTGTTCGCCGCACGCAGGGGATCAACCACGGCGGCCAGGGATAAGGTGTTCGCGGCATTGAGAATGAGCAGGCCGATGCGAAGGGGGGCGGTCGCAGGCTGGAAGATTTTTGCGCTTTTCATCATGTTTCCATCGTTAAATGTAAACTCGCTCCGGTCAAGCATCGCAATATGAAGGAAATGAACAGGGAGGCCCAAATGCCGCTTCAAATGAACCGTGAAGTTTTCATCACCGCTGCTGTGACCGGATCAGGCGGCACGCAGGATCGCAGCCCGCATGTTCCGCGCAGCCCTGCGCAGATTGCGGCGTCTGCAATTGATGCGGCAAAGGCCGGGGCGGCGATTGTGCATTGCCATGTGCGTGACCCGGACACAGGCGCCCCGTCGCGCGACCTCGCGCTTTACCGCGAAGTGACCGACCGCATTCGTGACGCCGAGGTGGATGTGGTTCTGAACCTGACCGCCGGGATGGGGGGCGACATCGTGTTCGGCAACCCCGAAAGCCCGTTTCCGATCAATCCCGAGGCCACCGACATGATCGGCGCCACCGAACGCATGGCCCATGTTGCCGAATGCCTGCCCGAGATCTGCACGCTCGATTGTGGCACAATGAATTTTGCCGAGGCCGATTACGTGATGACCAACACGCCCGGCATGTTGGAAGCCATGGGGCGGATGATGACCGAACTGGGGGTGAAACCCGAGATCGAAGCCTTTGACACCGGTCATCTGTGGCATGCAAAAACTCTTGTAGAACAAGGGGTTCTGGACAGTCCTGCGCTGGTGCAGCTGTGCATGGGGGTGCCGTGGGGCGCGCCCAATGACATGAACACTTTCCTCGCGATGGTCAACAATGTTCCCTCTGACTGGACCTGGTCGGCCTTCTCGCTGGGGCGCGATCAGATGGCCTATGCGGCGGCGGCCACGCTGGCGGGCGGCAATGTGCGGGTCGGGCTCGAGGACAACCTCTGGCTGGAAAAAGGCGTGCTGGCCACCAATGCTCAACTGGTCGACCGCGCCGCCACCATCATCACCAACATGGGCGCCCGCATCATCGGCCCTGAAGAGGTGCGCAAAAAGCTGGGGCTTGTGAAACGTCCCCCGGTTGCCGCATGAAGAAGCTGAACCGCCGGGTGGCCCGGGGGGATAGGCTATGACGAGGGTATAATGACGGGAACGGTTGGACGGCTTCTTTTTTCTGTGTTGGCGGTGGTTGGACTGTCCGCCTGTCTGGACAGTGGCGTAGGTGGGGTGGAATTCCACCGCGACACCAAAACCAGGATCAGTTCGACAACCCGTTTCGATGCAGAGCGTTTTGCCGGGAAGTGGCAGTTCCGCGGGGAATTCGTCCACCCCGGAGAAATGCCGGAGAACGGTGTGGTCGAATTTCGCGTTCATGCGGGGGAGGTCCGCCAGATCGCGCTTTACAACGCACGAGGCCGGGTAAGCGACATCTATGATGTGGACCAGCCCCAGGCGGGGCGGTTCACGCTGGGCGAAAAGCCTTACCAGACCGAGTATTGGGTGCTGTGGGTTGACGAAGGGTATCGCACCGCCGCAATCGGCACCCCGTCGGGCAGTTTTGGCTGGATCCTTGATCGTGCCCGGTCCGGGGGGGAGGATCGGATCAAGGCTGCCCGAGAAGTATTTGATTTCAATGGCTACAATCTGGCGCGGCTCAAAATGAACTGATCCGGCCAGCAGGGAGAGAACATGACCAAAACAGCAGCGATCATTGGCGGGGGCGTGATAGGTGGCGGATGGGCCGCCCGGTTCCTTTTGATGGGATGGGATGTGCGGGTGTTTGACCCCGATCCCGAGGCCGAGCGCAAGATTGGTGAGGTGTTGGACAATGCCCGTCGCGCGCTGCCGGGCCTGTCTGATGTGATGATGCCCGACGAAGGGACGCTCAGCTTTCACGAGCATTTGGCAGATGCGGTGGATGGCGCGGTCTGGGTGCAGGAAAGTGTGCCAGAGCGGCTTGAGTTGAAACAGAAGGTTTATGGCGCGTTGATGGATGCGATCGGTGAGGACACCATCGTAGGGTCGTCGACATCGGGCTTCAAGCCGTCGGAGCTGCAAGAGGGGCTTGCGCGCGCGGGGCAGGTTCTGGTCGCCCATCCGTTCAACCCGGTTTATCTTTTGCCGGTGGTGGAACTGGTGCCGACGGATGCGAACCCTCCCGACATCCGGGAACGGGCAATGGGTATCCTGACCGAAATCGGCATGAAACCGGTTGAGATCAAGAAAGAAATCGACGCGCATGTTGCGGATCGCCTGCTGGAAGCGGTCTGGCGAGAGGCACTTTGGCTGGTGTCTGATGGCATCGCAACCACCGAAGAGATCGACGATATCATGCGGTTCGGCTTTGGGCTGCGTTGGGCGCAGATGGGGTTATTTGAAACCTACCGTGTTGCCGGTGGCGAAGCGGGTATGAAGCATTTCATGGCGCAGTTCGGCCCGGCGCTGAAATGGCCTTGGACCAAGCTGATGGATGTGCCGGAATTCACCGACGAACTGGTGGACCTGATTGCAGACCAGTCAGACGCGCAATCCGGCCATATGTCGATCCGTGAGCTGGAACGCAGCCGTGACGATAATCTGGTGGCCATGATGCGGGCGCTCAAAGGGCGCGATTGGGGGGCAGGGCGCCTTCTGAATGACGTCGACAAACGTCTGGGACATGCAGAGGTCGACATATCCCGACCGATCACCACATTGGCCACCGCGATCCCCGTGGACTGGCTGGACTATAACGGCCACATGACCGAAAGCCGCTATCTGGATGCCTTTGCGCGTGCCACCGACCGGTTCATGGAAATTATCGGCTGTGATGCGGATTATATCGCCACCGGTGGCAGCTATTTCACCGCCGAAACCCATATCCGACATCTTGAAGAGGCCCATCTGGGGCAACGTATCCGTGTGGAAACCCGGTGCCTGTATGGCAAAGGCAAAAAGATGCACCTGTTCCACAGCATGTATGAAGGTGAGCGCCTGCTTGCGACCGGGGAACATGTGCTCCTGCATGTCAGCCTGGATACCCGCCGTCCTGCCCCCCCGGCAGACCATATCGAAGCGAGGCTGGTGGAAATCGCGATGGCCCATGCCAAACTGCCCGCACCGGAAGGGGTGGGGCGGTCCATCAAGGTAGGCTAGCTTTTTAAAGGCACCCATGGCAGATGGGGATCATGCAAGCCTGGATCCCCATCACCATTGCCGCAGCTTTCAGTCAGAATTTGCGCTTCATGCTGCAAAAACGGCTGAAAGACACAAAGCTTTCCACCAAAGGGGCCACCTTTGCCCGCTTTGTCTATTCGGCGCCTTTGGTGGCGGGGCTGCTCTGGGCGTATCTTTCCGTTGTGGATATTTCGCTCCCACCGCCGAATGCCCGGTTTTTCACCTTTGCCGCCGCAGGGGGGCTTGCCCAGATCCTCGCCACAATGTGCGTGGTTGCGTTATTTGCCGAACGCAATTTCGCGGTCGGGATTACCTTCAAGAAAACCGAAGTGGTGCTGACCGCCCTGGTCGGTCTGGTTGTGTTGGGCGAAGGGGTCGGTTTATGGGGCGTGTTTGCCATTGCGATCGGATTTGCAGGGCTGATCGCCTTATCCGACCCACCGGAAGGTGGCGCGGGTTGGAAGCGGTTCTTTAATCGGGCCGCGGGTCTGGGCCTGCTTTCTGGTCTGCTTTTTGCCGTCTCGGCAACCGGTTATCGGGGGGCGTCGCTTTCGCTTGGGATCGAGAATGTGATTGTGCGGGCCGGTTTCACACTCGCCTGCGTGACCGCATATCAATCCGTCATCATGGCCATCTGGATGCGCTTTTCCGAACCGGGAGAGATCTTGCGCGTGCTGCACGCCTGGCGCGTTGGGGTGCTGGTGGGGCTCAGCTCAATGATCGGCAGTTTCTGCTGGTTCACCGCCTTTACCCTGCAAAACGCCGCGCTTGTGAAAGCGCTGGGGCAGGTGGAACTCCTGTTCAGCTATGCCGCTGCGATTTTTGTCTTTCGTGAAACTGTCACCAGACGAGAGATCACCGGCACGGCGCTGATCCTTTTGTCCGTGCTGGTGTTGGTGCTGTTTCTCTGATTTTTCTTGCCGCAAATACCTCGGGGGAGGCGCAGCCGGGGGCGGCGCCCCCCTTGCCGAGCGTAGCGAGGTCAACAAACGCATTGCGCCCACTGCACCTCATCCCTGTGCGGAGAGTGGCCCCACTCCACCCAGACGCTCAAACAGGCTTTCTTCATCAGTGTTGTTGAAAAAAGGCACCTGTTCCGGCGCTCCGAGATTGGGAAGGTTCCCGGCAATCTCAGCCAGAACGACCTCCGTGATGAAAGGAAGGTCAAAGCGACGCACCTTGTCCATCGGGATCCATTGCAGATGGCTCAGCTCATCTGAAGCGCGGGAAAAATCATCCGGATCCGTTTTCAGTTTCGACGCGTCTGCCACGAAAAATCTAGCATCAAATCGGCGCGGGCGCCCCTTGGGGGTGATCGCCCGGAACGCAAAGGCCAACCCATCGGCAGAGGGAACATACCCGGCCTCGGAAAAGCTCTTCCAGTCTGCGGGCACATCGCCGGGCCATGTCCCCGGTGCGCCAAGGATTTGACCGGTCTCTTCCCAAAGCTCACGAATGGCCGCCACCAGCAGGGCCTGGGCCAGGTTGGGGTCCGCGTCCTCTCCCAGCCGGGTCAGACAGGGTTCCGCCCCCCCTTGAGCAAGTGGCACCGCGCCGTCAGCGGTATCCACGGCGCCACCGGGAAAAACAAATTTGTTTGGCATGAAGGCCGCTTTTGCCCCGCGCTGCCCCATCAGAACCTGGGGGGCCGTTTCCGCGTCGCGGATCAGGATCACCGTTGCGGCGTTGCGAATGATCTTGGATTTGTCCATGTCAGGCCCCTTATCGTCACTGCCCTAACCCATGGTCAATTCAGCCAGAGGGTCAAGCGTAACCCTGCGTAGCTTCTCTGGTTGGTTGCCCATGCGTGGCCCCCATTTCGGGCAGGCACATTCAGGTGAGCGTAGAAAAGTGCGACGGAAACCTTGGGACCACACGTTCAATGCATATGACGCCGGACAAAAAGGCTCCGGCAGGGACAGGCCAACAGCATGGGTCGGACAAGGCGACCCGGAACAGATTGACCACTGGAGTATGACATGAAACGTGCAACAAAAATCGCGGCAATTGCCCTTCTGGCCGGATCGGCCGTGACCCTGACCTCGCTTGCGGCCAGCGCCCATGGCGGGAAAGCTGGTTTTGCTGGCAAGATGGGGGGAATGCGTTCGGTTCTGCAGATGGAGTTTGCCGATCTCGACCTGGACAAAAATGGTCAGATCACCGTGGATGACCTGAAAGCTCAGGCTGAGGCGCGTTTTGCCGCGGCGGATAAAAACGGTGACGGGCAGTTGGATCTGGATGAAATCAAAGCGCAGGCTGAGGCCCGGATGGCTGACCGGATGGCGGATGGCAATGCCAAGCGTCAGGGTGGCCGGAACGGGCAGGACGGGCGAGGGTGGATGCCCAGCCCGGAGCAGCGCATGGCCTGGTTTGCCGAAAAGATGATCGACCGGCAGGACGCCGATAAAAGCGGCACTCTCTCTGCTGCAGAAATGATGCCCGATCAGGCCCGGCTGGAGCGGATGATCGACCGGTTTGACACCGATGATGACAATGCCCTCTCCGCCGCCGAATTTGACCAGGCGCAGAAAGAAATCTGGACCCGGACAAAAGGTCGGAAAAACCACGGGGGAAAATGGGAAAAGCATGGCAAAGGACGTAGTGGCAATTAACAAGGTCCGGAATGGTCGCGCCCCGTATGGGGCGTGATCCCCGTGAAACCGTTGTTTTGGATCTGGGACCGGGTTAGTCACACAATATGAATATGGCGCTTGACGCATATACTGACGGTTCGGATGAGGTCCTGTTGATCCTTTATGGCAACGGCGACCCGACGGCTGCGCAGGTCCTGACCGCACGCCTTGCCCCCCGGGTGATGGGCTATGCCGCGCGCCTGTTGGGGGGGGACCGGGCCGAGGCAGAGGATGTCACGCAAGAGGCCATGCTCCGGCTGTGGAAACAGGCCCCAAACTGGCGCCAAGGCGAAGCGAAAGTCACGACCTGGCTTTACAGGGTGGTGTCCAATCTTTGCACGGACCGGCTGCGCAAGCGGCGTTCGGTTGATATTGACGCCATCGAAGAACCAGCTGACGACATGCCCAGTGCGGTCGAAAGCATGATGGAGCAGGACCGGGCAAATGCTTTGCAGACGGCCCTGATGGCCCTGCCGGAACGGCAACGTATCGCGGTGTCCCTGCGGCATCTCGAAGGGGCGTCCAACCCCGAGATTGCCGAAATATTGGAAATCAGCGTCGAAGCGGTGGAAAGTCTGACCGCTCGGGGCAAACGGGCGTTGGCGGCCGCATTGGCCGGGCGACGCGAGGAGTTGGGATATGGCGAAGATGGATAAAGACCCCGTTGATGATCTCGAATTGGAGACGTTCTTTCAGGCTGGCCGTGCGGCGACAATCGCGCCGTCTGACAGGTTGGTGGCTGCGATCTTGCAGGATGCACAGACCCATCAGCCCTCCTCCCCCGTTCTTACCCCGGCATCGCGGCCGAAGTCCTTCTGGCAAGAGCTGCTTTCACAGATCGGGGGCTGGCCCGCCCTTGCCGGTATGGCAACCGCAACGGTGGCCGGGCTTTGGATCGGGTTTGCGGCCCCTGATGAGCTTGAAGTGCTTTCCGGTGGGCTGGTGCTGGCAGGGGATTACACGACCGCCGAAATTCTGTATGCCCCCGAAGACCTTAGCCCGAGCTATTTCTCCGAAGACCTGATGCTGGCAGAGGAAGGATGAGTATGACTGATCATCAAACACCCCCACAGCCTGAACAGATCCCTGTGCGCAAGAGGCGCAAATGGGTGCGGGCGCTTTTTGTTGCCTCCCTGACCCTCAATCTTTTGGTGATTGGTCTGGTGGCCGGGGCCAAGATCTCCGACAGGGGGGGACACGGATTTGATCCGCGGGGACCCGAGCGGGGTTTGATCCGCGATCTCGGGCTGGGACCGATCGCGTCGTCGTTGTCGCGCGAAGATCGCCGGGCCATCGGTCGGGCGCTCAGAGAGCAGCAAGGCAGTTTTCGTGAAAAACGCACGGCCCTCAAACGCGACTTTGATCGCATGTTGGAGCTCTTGCGAGCCGATCCTTATGACCGTGGTCAGCTTGAGAGCATCATGACAGCGCAACGAAATCGCGTGCTGGAATTTGGGGATGTGGCGCGTGGGCTGGTCCTGGATCGCATTGAGCAGATGAGCCATGAGGAACGGCAGGAGCTTGCAGAGGCACTGTCGCAAAATGTGCGTTTTGACCGCCGGAAACATCCAATCAGAAATGACTATGATTGTGAAAAACGCTGATCCGTTCAGCCCGGGTCAAGCGGGCAGCAGCGTGTTCCAGCCTGTTGGGTGATTGATAGGGGGAACTGTAGGTTGCTTGTCTAAGTGCCTTTTATCAAAAGAAAACTTTCGCAACGCGAGTGAAGATTTGTTTTCTTTTTGTTCTTCTGTCTAGGCTGCGCTTTGGATAAAGGTCACCTGATTTCGACCTTCGGATTTTGCGGCATACAAAGCGCGATCAGCGCTTTGAAGCAGCCGTTGAACCTCACCGGGTGCAACCTTCCCGGCATGTGCCACCGCAACGCCGATTGACATGGTGACCGGCACATTAGCCCCGGAGCTGGGGGACAGGACGGGCTGATTGCCAACGATCGCCCGCAAACGCTCAGCCATCGCCATCGCCCCCTCAAACTCGGTATCCGGCATTGCGATCAGGAACTCTTCGCCACCGTAACGCGCCAGAAGATCCATATCCCTGATCCCGTCCCGGAGGCGCGCCGAAACCTCTACCAGAACGTCGTCACCAACAATGTGACCGTGGCGATCATTGATGGATTTGAACCTGTCCAGATCCATCAGCATCACCGCAAAACCCTTGCCGCTTTGTTGCGACTGGATTTCCAGCCGTTCAAGATAGCTGCTGGCATAGCGGCGGTTATAAAGCCCGGTCAACGGGTCCGTGACCGCCATGGACAGTCGCTGGTCAACAGTGTTGCGTAGCCGGTCAGAAATGAACTTAGCCGGGATAAGAAGCTCCAGCCGCGCGGCGATCTCTTCTGCATCGAAATGCCCAGGCATCACCGCATTTGCCCCAAGATCCAGAGCCATGGCCGCGGCAGGGCCGTTGCGGATGTCGTCAATAAAAATGATGACGGAGTGGCGGGTGGACAGGCGCGAACGCAGTTCGGACACCAGCCGCAGCCCATCTCCCTGTTCTGTCAGATTAGACGCAATAACAAACACATCCGGGACGGAATTCCCCTGTGCACTGTCTTCAAGCGCCTTGCCTTTGCTGATGACATCTACCTTCTGGCCCAGCTCCTGCGTCAGGGCTTTGCGCCACATTAGGCCGGTTTCCACGGCCGGGGCCAGCAGGGCAATCCGGGCAAGGCGCTGGAAAGAGGAGGACGGTTCGGCAAAGCCCATTTCTTCGGCCAGTTTCTGACGCCGCTGCATCTCTTGTCGCGCGGCATGGGCACGCATGAGGTTGCGCACGATGGCCAGAAGGGTGGTTTCGTCGAGCGGTTTGCTCAGGAAATCTTCTGCCCCGGCACGAAGGGCCTCAAGCCGTGCGTTCCGGTCTGTTGTTGGAGAGATGATCACCACCGGAATGGCGCTCAGGTCCTTGATGGCTTTCAGGCGACGACAGGCCTCAATCCCGCCGCCCCCTTCGAGGGTCTGACCAAGAAGGATCAGATCCGGGCGCTGCTGGGAAGCCATCGCAATGACATCTGACACGTTCGCGGCCTGGGCGACATCGTAGCAGGCTGAGGTGAGTTTCACCTTCAGCACAATACGGTTTGTAGCCACGTCGTCCGCGATGAGGATGCGTCCTGACATATGAGGTCCTTGCATGTCTGAGTTTTGCGTATGTTCAGCTTGCGGGAATTTGGTTAAGAAAACCTTTCCAAAGGAAGGAAAGATGAATGAAACCTGAAGATGCAGAGGTCATTGGGTTAACGGCTTTGACCTGGCTGGTAGGCAATGAGGAGCTGCTGCCGGTGTTCCTGGGCGCAAGCGGGGCAGGAATTGACGACTTGAAACAGGGGGCTGGCAACCCAGAATTTCTGGCCGCAGTCCTTGATTTCCTTACGATGGACGATGATTGGGTTGTCGAGTTCTGTCGTGCAAATACGCTGCCGTATGATGCGCCAATGCGGGCCCGACATGCACTGCCTGGTGGGGGGCAAATGAATTGGACTTGACCTGCACCGATTTCCAAGTTGTTGATTGCGGGCATGCGGTTAGGGAGGAAGCCAAATGACTGTGAAAGCCTTGCTGTTTGACAAGGACGGGACCCTGTTTCAATTCGCGGCGACCTGGGAAAGTTGGGCGCGCGCCGTTTTGAAACGCCTGACGGGTGAGGATATTGACCGAGCGCGTGAGGTCGGGAATGCCATCGGTTTCGACTATGATGCGGGGCAGTTTGACCGAGACAGTATTGTGATCGCCGGCACCCCGGAGGAAGTGGTTAACGCATTGTCTGGTTTTTTTGATCATTCCCCTGACGAATTGGAAACCATCCTTAACGAGGAAGCTGCAACGGCCCCTCAGGCGCAGGCCGTCAACCTGCGGGATGTGCTTGGGCATTTGCGGTCCCTCGGGCTTGGTCTGGGGGTGGCCACAAATGATGCAGAAATGCCTGCGCGGGCGCATCTGGAGGGGGCAGGGATCACTGACCTGTTCGATTTCGTGGTTGGCTATGACAGTGGATTTGGTGGAAAGCCTGCACCGGGGCAATGTCTTGCATTCGCCAAGCAACTGGGGGTGGCCCCGGAAGATGTGGTCATGGTGGGTGACAGCCTGCATGACCTTCATGCCGGGCGGGCTGCCGGGATGAAAACCGTTGGGGTTCTGACGGGTCTTGCCAGTGAAGAGGAACTGGCCCCATTTGCTGACGCGGTGATGCCGGATATCGGTCACCTGCCCAGTTGGTTGGCACGACTTTGATACATATTTGATGCACAGATCTGATTAAATATTTGTGTAATCGTTGAAAACAATGGGGAAAGAGGGAAACTTTCCCTCCTTTCCAAAGTCGCATTTCCTTTTTTTTAACTCCCCTCGTCTACGTTTATTGCATGTTTGATGAGGATCAGAAGGCAATGCATGGTCTGATTAACCGATCATTTGAAGTATTTTTGCGTGGAACCTACGGCAATGAGTTCTGGCGTGAAATTGTGGGGGAACTCGGGCTTGGATTTGAAAGCTTCGAGCCAATGTTTCATTACGAAACAAACATGTCGCAGGAGATGGTGGAAACGGCGGCGCGAAAGCTGGGCAAGTCACATGAAACCCTGCTTGAAGATTACGGAACCTTCCTGATTGTCGATCCACGCTCCTCCCGCGTGCGCCGTTTGCTGCGCTTTGGTGGGGTGAATTATACCGAATTTCTCAATTCTCTTGAGGATCTGCCCGGGCGCGCACGCCTTGCTGTGGCCGAGCTTGATATGCCGGAAATCGAGGTGGATGAGCTTTCGGAAGGATCTTATCAGGTGATGATCCGCCATCCTGTTCCTGGGTTCGGACATGTCATTCTGGGGGCATTGCGCGCACTTGCTGATGATTATGGGGCCTTGGCCTTGCTGGATCACAATGGCCGCACGGGCGAGACGGAGGAGTTGATGGTATATTTGCTTGATGTTGCCCATGCAGAGGGGCGCAAATTCGACTTGGCGGCAGGTGCGGAATGACAGTGCATCTGCCATTGACGGTTAGTTTCGAAGCCATCGACCACATGATGCCGATGGGGGTTGTGCTCAACTCAAAAGGCGGGGTAGTTCACGCTGGTCCGACACTGAAGAAAGTGTTTCCCGACAAGAAAATTCAAGGCATGAGCATCTTTCGGCTGGTTGAGCTGCGCCGCCCGAAACGCATAAGCAATATGGAGCAGATCCGTCAATTCGATGGTGTGAAGCTTTACATGCGCATCCGCGACCAGTTCGGATTGCCGTTGATTGGGAATCTTACATGCCTGCCAGGATCGGAACTAATCCTTCTGAACCTGTCTTTTGGAATTGGCGTGGTGGATGCTGTCCGGGTCTACGATCTTGCCGGGTCCGACTTTGCTCCAACGGATCTGACCGTTGAACTCCTCTATCTGGTTGAGGCAAATTCCGCGGCGATGGAGCTTTCGAACAAGATGGCGCTCCGGTTATATGGCGAAAAGAACGAAGCCGAAGCTGAGGCCCTGTCTGACGAACTAACCGGCCTTCACAACCGCCGCTCCTTTGAATTGGTTGTGAAAAGGTTGCTGGAACGTCAGGAAAATTTTGCATTGATGCATCTGGATCTCGACTTTTTCAAAGCGGTCAACGACACCAAAGGTCATGCAGCCGGTGACTGTGTTTTGCAAAAGGTGGCCTCTGTTTTGACCGAAGAGACGCGGGAAGGGGATACTGTCGCCCGGGTGGGCGGTGATGAATTTGTCATTGTGCTTCCCAAATTGACAGATGATCGCGGGCTGTCCTCCATCGCGCAGAGGATGATCCAAAAGCTTGAAGAACCGATATCTTTTCGCGGAGACAGTTGCATGATTTCTGCTAGTGTCGGGATCGTTAAAAGCACCGACTATGAACAACCAGATGCAGCCCAGATGGTCGATGATGCGGATGTGGCGCTATATGCGTCGAAAAAGGCGGGGCGCGCGCAATATACGATCTACTCCAAGGTGCTCAGGTCGGATTGAACCAGATGTGGTTTCGCTGCCCGGCCTGAATGATGTATGAGAGAAACGCGCTCTTTGCCGGGTAAGTGCCGGGGGGGCGATGCGCGGTGCTTGACACATCTGCTGGGTTTGCTTACCGCTCGCTCTGGTGACAAAGGGTAGGGTTACGTTGGTGTTTTCATGATGAAAAACGTGCTTGCAGCAGGCGTGTTGGTTCCATTGTTGGGAAGTGCGGTCTGGGCCGAGTTTGCTGCATCCGACAGCGGGCAGACGGTTCAATCTATTCTTGGGCGAAAGCTTGAGAACGAACATGTGAAGAATGCCCATATCTACGCGGACGGCACCTTTGATGGGATTTACAACGGTATTTCCTACGCGGGTGACTGGAGCCTCGAGGACGGTAAATTCTGCCGTGAAATCAAACGGGGACTGGACAGCGCACGGGCGTGCCTCACTCTGGTTCCGGTTTTTGGGGAAGCTGGTGAGATCATTGCCGTCGACTTTTTGTCTTCAGGCTCTGCGACACGCTTTCATCTGCGCTGACGCCCTCTGAAAATGGCGGATAAATTCCCAAGTTGCCTTTTTTCGCGGTAGAAACAGCATCTTTGAGAAAGAGGTGCAGACAGGATTGCGCTTCAAAAAAACCGTGCAAAAAAAAGAAGGGCCCGCCGATGTAACAGCATATGCCGATCTGGCTGCATGATAGATTTCATGGGAGAAATGGCAGCCCGTAGGGGAATCGAACCCCTCTTTCCAGGTTGAAAACCTGGCGTCCTAACCGATAGACGAACGGGCCGCGCTTGGCGTGAGAAGGCTTTTAGGGGAAGCGCGGCGGGGACGCAACCCCTGTTTTTTGCAATATTGGAAGATTTCAAACACCGTTGCCGCGCCCGCTTGGTCAGGCCTGATCCGGGCGCGCATCCACCGCTCCGCTGATCAGGTTTTCACGATGCAACCGCTGGGCCAGCGTCCCTCTGGAGATGCTGATTTTTTCGAGATACTTCGCGGCAGTGGAGGCCTTTTCTCGTACGATTTCAACTGCCTCCTGGGCCGTAACTTGTTCAAAGCGCAGACTGTCACCGGCGCGCAGCTGGGCCACATGATCCAGATCGGCTGATATGATCGTGGCAATTTTGGGATATCCGCCCGTTGTCTGGTGATCTGCCAGCAGAATTGTTGGCGTGCCGTCCCCGGCGACCTGAATGGATCCGCGTGCAACCGGTTCGGACGGGATGGACAACGCATCCTTGAACGAAAGGGGAGGGCCGGAAAGGCGCACCCCCATTCGATCAAAGCTCGTCGTCAGTGCAAAACTTTCCGTGGCAAAAGCATCAAGAGAGACCTGAGGGAAAAATCGGTCCTGCGGTCCCATTACGACACGGGCAACCCCCTGATTTTCCTTATAATCAGGGCGGGGAACGGGGCCGAGCCGGTCTTCGCGCAGCTCCGCCGCCTGAACCGTGATGATGTGTCCCGTGTGAATGGCCCCGCCACCCAAATTTGAAATGGAGTGCGTGGTGCTGGCCCCAAGCCAGTTTGAAACCTGAAGGTCGCCGGAAAAGGCCAGATAGGCCCAACTGCCAGAAGGGCCTGCCCGCAAGCTCAGAGTTTCGCCTGCAAAAAGGGAGAGAACCTGCCAATCCAGGCTTTTCCCGCGCGGATGATCGCAGAGAAATTCACCACCGGTCACCGCGAGGGTGACCGCCCCTTCCAGGCACTCAAGCACCAGCCCCCCCATCGACACTTCGATGCCCGTGGAATTCAGGTTGTTACCCAATGCGGCATTGGCCGCGTTGAAGGACAGCCGATCCATCGGACCCGAACGGGGCACCCCAAACCGCATATGTCCGGGGCGTCCCCCGTCTTGAAAGCTGACAAAGGGGCCTGCAAAGCGGACGGACAGTTTTGCGTCACCCATGTGAGGCCTCTCCTCGAAGGTGGGCGTCATATGTCGCGCGGTCGATGCGATTGAAGCGCACGTGATCCCCAACGTTGAATAGAAACGGGTGATCTTCCGAGTGGCGCAAAATCCGGGTGGGGGAGCGGCCGAGGATTGACCAGCCGGTGGGCATGGTCAGGGTGGTAACCAGACATTGAGGCCCTGCAATGATCACGCTGCCGGCAGGAACATCGCGCAGGGCGGTTGATTTGCGCGGCAGGTTGAGCATCGGATCCAGTCCGGTCAGATAGGCATATCCGGGCGCAAACCCGTACATGCCAACACGAAATTTCGACCCAAGATGGGCATTGATCACCGTGTCGATACTGACGCCTAGGGCCGACGCCACCGCATTCAGGTCTGGTGACAGGTCGCTATCATAACAGATATCGACCTGATGCGTGGTCACGGGAACGCGAATGTCGGCCAGGGTCTGCAACAAATCAACGAGGCTCGCTTGCAGCGCGTCATGATCGGTGACAAGCGGGTCAAATTCCACCAGAAGATTGACAAGAGCCGGGACCACCTCCTGCACCCCGAGGGGCGGGGTGGCCGCAATGGCGTGATCCAGTGCCAGCACCTGCTGGGACAGGCGCTCCGAGACCTCTTCCCCCAGTTCCACCAACAAGGCGTGGTCTGCTACCGGTACAAAATGTGGAAACCGGGGCGTCATCTGGTTGCAAAACCCGCAAGTGTAATGCCAGCGCTTTCCAGGCGGCTACGGATTTCGCGCGCCATGGATACGGCTGCGGGGCCGTCCCCGTGCACACAGATGGAATGGGCATCCAGTTTGATCGGGTCGCCATCAATCACCGGCATCAGACCGGTCTGAAGCATGGAAATCAGGCGGTCTGCTGCGATTTTGGCATCTTCGATCATCGCCTCGGGGTGTCCGCGCGGCACCAGATGACCCGTTGAAAGATAGCCGCGATCGGCAAAGATCTCGGAATATGTGTCCAATCCCGCTGCCTTTGCGGCGTCTTCAAACGCGGTGCCTGAAATGGCCAGAACGGCCAGACCGGGGTCGATTTTGTGAATGGCTTTGGCGATGGCCGTGGCGACGCGATCGTCCGCTGCGGCCAGATTGGCCAGCGCCCCATGCGGTTTGACATAGGACACTTTGACAGGGACCAAAGCAGCCACCCCGATCAGCGCGCCAATCTGGGCTGCAACCATATGGGTGATTTCTTCAGGCGTCATCGGGATCACACGGCGGCCAAACCCTTCGCGATCATTATAACCGGGATGCGCCCCCACAGTCACACCATGCTTTGCTGCCAGAGCGAGGGTTTTGAACATGGTGTCCGGGTCGCTGGCATGTCCACCGCAGGCAATATTGGCGCTGGTGACAATCGACAGCATGGTGGCGTCATCGCCCATGGGCCAGGGGCCAAACCCTTCCCCCAGATCAGAATTCAGGTCGATTTTCACGCGTTCCTCCCTGGGTCACTTCAGATGCTGTGCCTGCCGCTTTACACTGACAATACGCACAGAGCAGTGGTGTGTGAATGCGGAAATCGGGGAAATTACACGGGCATCGCGCGGAAATGACATCGCCGCTGTGGTCATCGGAAGACCAAAGTCATGAGGGTCTGTGCTGATTGTCGCTGAAAAGGGAGAAGTGGCAGCCCGTAGGGGAATCGAACCCCTCTTTCCAGGTTGAAAACCTGGCGTCCTAACCGATAGACGAACGGGCCACTCTGTCGTGTGAGGCGGGTTTTAGGGGAAGCGGACTGGGCACGCAAGGGGGAAAATCGGCTTTTTGTAAAAAACTTGAAAACCGTTTAGGATCAGGCGGTTGAGGCGTCGTCAAGGCGCAGCTGCGGGCTTGATCTGCCCTGCCAGTGATTCACCTCCAGCTTGCCGGCCAGATGAAAGCGGCGACCGGCATGGTTTTCCAGAAGAGGACCGAGTGGCCCATCAAAAGCCCCAAAAGAAATGGCATCAATCCGCGTGCCCATCCCGTCGCCGAAGCTGAGTTTCAGATGGTTTTGCCCAACCCGTTTTGCGAACAGGATCTGCACATCCGGAAAGGCAAAGCGCGGGGCAGGGGCAGAGGCCCCAAACGGTCCGGCCTGTTCCAGTTCTTCGATCAGGTCCACGGTAACGGCTGAGGGCATCAGCACACCGTCAAGGCGCAGGTCAGCGGCCCCCTGCAATCCGGCCCCCTGTTTTGCCAGAAGGTCGCTCAGGCGGTTCATGGCCGGTTCCAGCTGGTCACGCGACAGGCTCAGCCCTGCGGCCATCTTGTGCCCGCCACCTTTCTGAATGTCTCCGTCCGAGGCCAGTCGTTGAATGGATGCCCCAAGATCGACCCCCGCAATTGAGCGCCCGGATCCTTTGCCGTCATTGCCGTCAAATCCGATCACGACAGCGGGGCGGTTGGTGGCCTCTTTCAGGCGGGAGGCCACGATGCCAACCACACCGGGATGCCAGCCCTCACCGGCGGCCCAGACCAGAGGGGCGTCCAGTCCGCGGGCTTCGGCCTGTTCCAGCGCAAGGGCCTGCACATTGGCTTCGATTTCGCGCCGCTCTGCATTCAGGTCATTCAGCCGTGCCGCAATGGCCTGCGCCTCGTGCATATCCATGGTCGACAGCAGGCGCGCGCCGAGATCGGCCCGGCCAACACGCCCCCCGGCATTCACCCGTGGCCCCATCATATAGCCAAGGTGATAGGCGCGGGGCGCTTCGTTCATGCCGGATACATCCGCCAGCGCCACCATGCCGGGGCGCGCTCGGCGGGCCATGATCTTCAGGCCCTGACGCACCAATGCCCGGTTCGCCTCAATCAGCGGCGCCACATCCGCAACCGTTCCAAGGGCCACGAGGTCGAGCATGGAAATCAGGTCAGGTCCGGTGCGCCCCGCCTCGCGCAACATCCGGCCCAGTTCGACCAGCATCAAAAACACCACTCCCGCCGCGCAGAGATAGCCCGGCGCGTCCAGTTCATCCTGGCGGTTCGGGTTCACCACCGCCACGGCAGGCGGCAGGGTTTCGCCCCCCAGGTGGTGATCGAGCACCACCACATCCGCGCCTTTGGCTTTCGCGGCGGCAATCGGCTCATGGCTCAGCGTGCCGCAGTCAACGCAGATGATCAGGCTATGATCCGCTGCCAGCAGTTCCATCGCGGGGACATTGGGGCCATAGCCTTCGTCGATCCGGTCGGGGATATAAAGCGTGACATCGCGCCCCATCTGACGAAACCAGTTGATGAGCAGCGCGGCCGAGGTTGCCCCATCCACGTCATAATCGGCAAATACGGCGACTTTTTCCCGCTGATCAAAGGCTTGCAAGGTGCGGGATGCGGCGATCTCCATATCCTTCAAGCCACGTGGATCTGGCAGCAGCGCCTTGAGCGTGGGGTCGAGGAATTCCGCAGCCCCCTCAGCACCTATGCCGCGCTGCGCAAGGATTTTGCACAGGGGCAGGGGCAATTGGGTCAGCTGGTGCAGGTGTTCGCCCTGGCGTTCTGCCTCAATCCCCGGTCCGACCCAGCGTCGGCCCGTGGCAGAGCTGTCTACCCCGAGAAAGCTCATTCCCGGTGCTGTCATACCAGCACCTCGGCCACGGATTTAACAGTGACAAATTCACCTGAAATATGGTCGATTGCACTTTGATGGATCTGTTCAGGATCCACCGGGCCACCTTCGCGCCAGGCCGTATTGGCCCCTTCTGCAAAGGCTGCGGTCGCGTCATGCACCAGCGTTACGTTGAAGCCGAGATTGGCCGCCATGCGGCAGGTGGTGGATACGCAATGCGGTGTGGTGATCCCCGCGACAACCAGATCTGTAGCGCCGAGGGTGCGCAGGCGTTCTTCCAGATCTGTGCCGATAAAGGCGGAATTAGCGGATTTCTGAATGACCGCCTCGCCCTTGGGGGCAATCGCCGGATGCAGCTCGACGCCGGGTTTTCCGGGGAAAAGCGGGCTGTCAGGATTGGTTGACAGGTGCTGGATCAGAAAAGCGGGCCAGCCCTGCGCGCGCCAATGCGCCAGAAGCTGACCCGCTTTTTGTTCCGCATCCGGATTGTTGCGCGCGCCCCAATAGGGATCGTCAAACCCCTGCTGAATATCCACAAGGATCAGCGCACGCACCATCCGGTTCAGCCTGCCTTGATCGGGTTGCGATAGATCATGCGACGGACCGAACCGGTTTTCGACCGCATAAGCAGGGTTTCGGTGGTCAGGAAGCCGGGTTCACGCTTGATGCCCGACACGATCGACCCGTCGGTCACACCGGTGGCGGCAAAGATCACATCGGCGGTGACCATCTCGTCGCGGGTGTAGATGCGATCAAGATCGGTGATGCCTGCCTTGGCGGCGCGGCCACGTTCGTCATCATTGCGGAAGGTCAGCTGACCCCACATCTGCCCGCCCATACATTTCAGCGCAGAGGCTGCCAGCACCCCTTCGGGGGCGCCGCCACGGCCCATATACATGTCGATGCCGGTGATATCGGCCTCGGCGCAGTGGATCACACCGGCCACGTCCCCATCGGTGATCAGGCGGATCGCGGCGCCGGTCGAACGGATGCCCTCGATCATCTCTTCGTGGCGCGGACGTTCCAGGACACAGACGGTGATGTCCGAGGTGGCGCAACCTTTGGCTGCGGCCAGGGCTTTCACGCGCTCAGCCGGGCTCATTTCAAGGCTGACAACATCGGTTGGGTAACCCGGCCCAATCGCCAGTTTTTCCATATATACATCCGGCGCGTGCAAAAGCGTGCCGCGCGGGGCCATGGCAATCACGGTCAGCGCGTTGGGCATGTCTTTTGCAGTCAGGGTGGTGCCTTCCAGCGGGTCCAGCGCGATGTCCACGGCAGGGCCTTCGCCGGTGCCGACCTCCTCGCCGATGTAAAGCATCGGGGCCTCGTCGCGCTCGCCTTCGCCAATCACAACCGTGCCGGCGATTTCCAGCAGGTTCAGCTGATCCCGCATCGCGTTCACGGCGGCTTGGTCGGCCGCCTTCTCGTCGCCGCGTCCCACCAGCGTGGCGGATGCCATCGCGGCAGCTTCGGAAACACGGGCCAGACCCAGCGACAACATACGGTCAGCGAAAACGACTTTATCAGCCATGAGAGCAATCCTCGAATAATCCAGTTGGCACGGGTTTAGTGGTGGGGCGCTATCGGGGCAAGGGGAATGGACCCCTTTTCGCGCCATCAATCCCGGAATAAGTCGCCAGCCCCCCGTTTTCCTTGTTTCAAATATCCCGGGGTGAGGGCAAAGCCCGAGGGGCAGCGCCCCTCTCAGGGGGTTCAAAGACAAAAGGCGCCCCGGTCAGGGCGCCTTTTTCTGAAGTCATCAGGTGATTCACTCCCGGCCATCACACCTTTTCGATGCGGATCGCAACCGGCTCTCCATCCACCACGCCGGTTTTGGCAAGCCCCGACAGGGCCGTGTCCAGCGCGTCACGGGTGCATTTATGCGTCACGATCAACACCGGGGCGCGCTCTTTTTCATGGCTGATCTGCCGCATCCGGTCGATTGAAACCGCCGCATCGCCGAGCACAGCCGCCACCTTGGCCAAAGCGCCGGGTTTGTCGAGCAGCGTCATCCGGATGTAATACGGGGCAGGCTTTGCGGCCTTGGCGCCATTCACAGGGCGCAGGGTGCGGGCGGGCTGGCCAAATGTGGGCAGGGCAAATCCGCGGGCAATATCCATGACATCGCCCATCACCGCGCTGGCGGTCGGGCCTTCACCGGCACCGGGGCCGCGCAGCACAACCTGCTCAATCGCGTCCCCTTCGATCACCACCATATTGGTGCCACCTTCCAGTTGCCCCAACGGAGAAGCTTCGGGCACGAGGCAGGGTGACATACGCTGTTCCAGCCCCCGACCAGTCATCTGCGCAACCCCGAGAAGCTTGATGCGGAAACCCATTTCCGCTGCGTGTTCAATATCTTCCAGTTGAATGCGCTGGATGCCTTCCAGTTCAACCGCATCAAAGTTGACCTGGGTGCCAAAAGCAATCGACGACAGGATCGCCAGTTTGTGACCGGCATCAATGCCGCCCACGTCAAGGTTCGGATCCGCTTCCAGATATCCCAGCTCGGCACATTCCTCAAACAGGGCATTATATCCGCGCCCGGTGGCCTGCATCTGGGTCAGGATATAGTTGCAGGTGCCGTTCATCACCCCCATGACGCGGGTGATGTCATTCCCGGCAAGCCCTTCGGTCAGGGCCTTGATCACGGGAATACCCCCTGCGACCGCCGCCTCATAGCGCAGCCGGACACCAGCGTCTTCTGCCGCCAGGGCGAGCTCCTGTCCGTGATGGGCCAAAAGCGCCTTGTTGGCCGTCACAATGTCCTTACCCGCTGCAATCGCTGCCTCGACCGAAGCTTTGGCGGGGCCATCATGGCCCCCCATCAGTTCGACAAAAACGTCCACATCGTCCCGTTTTGCGAGAGCAACGGCGTCGTCTTCCCAGGCATACCCCGACAGGTCGATACCGCGATCCTTGTCCTTGGACCGGGCGGAAACAGCGGTAATCACCACGGGGCGACCGGCCCGCGCTTCCAAAAGCTGCGCCTGACGACGGATAATTTTCACCACACCAATGCCAACAGTGCCAAGCCCTGCAATGCCTAGACGAAGCGGCGCGCCGGAGGCGGATTTGTCACTCATGTTGTTCTCCATCAGATGCGGTGATGTTTTGCGTCCCGCGAGGTCTAGCGAATGGCGGTCAAGGACGCAATGCGATCGTTGGCGGAATGCGGTCAGACCGGAAAGAATTCCTCTAGGGGACGCCTGCAGGCGGAATGTGCCCGTCAGTGCCGACGCAAGGCGCCCATCATGCGCGCCCGTGTGGCCTGATCCACAATTGGCCCCTGCAGCCGGGCCGCACGGGCCCGCAGGGCACTGGCCCGGCTGGCCAGAGGGGCGGCAAAGTCGGTGGCGGTGCTGACATCCGTGCGCTGGGCCAGCAGCAGGTCAAGAGGTTGGATGCGCGGATAATCTGCGCGCAGTGCCGCTGGTGACATGGGGATGTCGATCCCTGAGGGAGCAGAGCAGCCGATCAGGGCTGTCACAATCAAGATCACAGCAGGAAATTGGAAAAGGGAAGGCATCTGACTCGCAAACTGAAGGTGGCGAAAGGGCATGGGGCAGACCATAGCTCTGCCCTGATCAGGGGGCAAGCGGAAGGGGTCAGGTAGCGTGGGAGAGGTGGCAGGTTGGGCTTTTATTTGAACGATTGTTCAGTTATCATGTCCTCATGGCACGTAAAACCGGATCCCACAGTGATATCACAGGCCCCAGGGTGCGAGAGGCAGCGCTTCGCCTCTTTGCGCGCCACGGATACGCCGCTGTCTCCATGCGCCAGATCGCGCGTGAGGTCGGGGTGCAGGCCGGGGCGCTATATCTCTATACCAAAGACAAGCAAAGCCTGTTGTTTGACCTGATGCGCGCCCATATGGACGAATTGCTGGCCGCTTGGGAAGAGGAGCCAAAGGGGAATACACCGCTTGAGCAGCTGGAAGTTTTCTCGCGTTTTCACATCCATTTCCACCTGGAACGTCCCGATGCGGTATTCATCGCCTATATGGAGTTGCGCAATCTGAGTGAGGAAAACTTCGCCACACTCGAAGCCCTGCGCCGTCAGTATGAGCGCGCGTTGGAGCGCATTTTGGATGCGGGGCATGAGGCTGGCGTGATCAATGTGCCTGACACACGGCTTGCCACCATGGCGGTGATCGCGATGCTGACAGGGGTCAATACCTGGTATCGTGAAGGTGGGCGTCTGAGCCAGGAAGCCGTGGCCGATATCTATTGGGATATGGTGCGCGGCGCCGTTGGGGCCTGACTACCCGCTGGACTCGGTTCGCAATTCGGCGGATAAAGAACCATGTCTCTGCCACCCGGTTTCCTTGATGAATTGCGCACGCGCCTGACCCTCTCGGATGTGGTCGGTCGCAAGGTCATGTGGGACAAGCGAAAATCGCAGCCTGGCAAGGGCGACATGTGGGCGCCATGCCCGTTCCACCACGAAAAAACCGCGTCTTTTCATGTGGATGACCGAAAAGGCTTTTATTACTGCTTTGGCTGTCACGCCAAGGGGGACGCGATTTCCTTCGTGAAGGACACGGAAAATGTCGGCTTCATGGAAGCGGTGGAAATCCTGGCCGGAGAGGCCGGGTTGCAGATGCCCGCCCGTGATCCGCGCGCGCAGGAAAAGGCCGACCGCCGCACCCAGCTGGCCGAGGTGATGGAGATGGCAGTGGCCCATTTCCGCCTGATGCTGAAGACAGCCGCCGGGGCGGCTGCGCGTGATTATCTGGTCGGGCGGGGACTTGATGACGCCGCGCAGGAGCGTTGGGGGATCGGCTTTGCCCCGGATCTGTGGCAAGGGCTGTGGGATCACCTGAAGGGCAAGGGGGTTGCAGATGACCTGATCCTTGGTGCCGGGCTGGCCAAACCCAGCCAGAAGGGGGGCAACCCCTATGACACATTTCGGGGGCGGATCATGTTCCCGATCCGCGACGCGCGCGGGCGCTGCATTGCCTTTGGTGGGCGCGCGATGGACCCGAATGACAATGCGAAATATCTGAACAGCCCGGAAACCGAGCTTTTTGACAAGGGGCGCTCCCTTTACAATGTCGGTCCCGCCCGCGCGGCCTCGGGCAAAGGCCAGCCGCTGATCGTGGCCGAAGGCTATATGGATGTGATTGCCCTGTCCGAGGCCGGGTTTGCCTCAACGGTCGCCCCGCTGGGCACGGCGATCACGGAACAGCAGCTGCATCTGATGTGGCGGATCCACCCGGAACCGGTGATTGCGCTGGACGGAGATACGGCCGGGCTGCGTGCTGCGATGCGGGTGATTGATCTGGCCCTGCCGCTTCTGGAGGCGGGCAAGGGGCTGCGTTTTGCCATCATGCCAGAGGGGCAGGACCCCGATGACCTGATCAAGGCGCAGGGGCCGCAGGCCATGCAGGCGGCGCTGAATGTGGCCGTGCCCATGGTCGATCTTCTGTGGCGGCGAGAGACCGAAGGCCGGGTTTTCGACAGCCCGGAACGCAAGGCCGCTCTGGACAAGGATCTGCGTGAGGTGATCTCCCGCATTTCCGATCCTTCAATCCGCGCACATTATGCGCAGGCCATCAAGGATATGCGGTGGGATCTGTTTCGGGCCCGCCCGAAATCCAACAAAACCGATTGGAACAACAAAGGCGACTGGAAGGCCCGTCGCGGTTCGGGCAAGGTCCAGAACCCGGTTCTGCCCACGACAAAAAGCTCTTTGCTGGCCGGGGGAAGTGGTGAGGCGGAGCTTTTGTTGAGCGAGGCGGTTGTTCTTGCGGTTTTGGTGCTGCGTCCGGACCTGCTGGAAGGTGTGGAAAGCCGGCTTGAGCGCATTGAGATGCGGGATCGGGAACATGCAGAGATCCAGCGTATCCTTCTGAGCCATGCCTTGGACGGCGAGCAGATCCTTCGGGATGAAATATGCAACCGTCTTGGTGCGGCCTGCCTTGAAAAACTGTTTGCGCTCAACCATGTAAAAATATCGGCAGGCGTTCGTCAGCCGGAAGATACGGAAATTGCCGAAGCAACGGTCATGTCCGCTCTGCGACGTCTTGAGGCGCTGCCGAGTGTTCAAAGCGAGGTGGGGGATGCTGCGCGGGATCTGGACGGGGTTGCGGATGAGGGGGTGACCTGGCGTCTTGCGCAGGCCGCTGAGGCGCGCAACCGGGCGACGGTCAACCAGACGGAAGACAAGACAACGTTTGAACGGGCGGCAAATGGTTTGCTGATCAGCCGTGAGGAGAAGGATGTATTTGACCGGATGCTCGCCGGGCTGTCCCTGACCAAGGGGAAAGACGGCGGTAGCTAGGGAAATCGGGAAGCCCTTTGGAGGTTTCCGCGTGAATCACACGCAAAAACACATTACATGGGTTGGCGAATCAACGATTCGAATGTTTTGATTCGACAACCCGAATCAATCGCCTCCGATTCGCCCCGTGCCGGATGGGACCCGGCAGAGGCCAACAGATCGGACCGCAGTGCAAGGAGTGCCCATGGCCGCCAAAGACACCGCATCGGACCGCAAGGACGATCAGGACGCCGAACCGATCGGCGATATGAGTCAAGCCGCCGTCAAGAAGATGATCGCGGAAGCTCGTGAAAAAGGCTACATCACCTACGATCAGCTCAACCAGGTTCTGCCGCCCGATCAGGTCAGTTCGGAACAGATTGAAGACGTGATGTCGATGCTGTCCGAGATGGGCATCAACATCATCGAAGATGAAGAGGCGGAAGAAGAAGAGAAAAGCGCTGGCGAACTGGTCGTGAAAAACGCGGGCGGCGAAGTGGCTGTGGCCACCGCCGAGACCGAAAAGCTCGACCGCACCGACGATCCTGTGCGCATGTATCTGCGTGAAATGGGCTCGGTTGAGCTGTTGTCGCGCGAAGGCGAGATCGCGATTGCCAAGCGGATCGAGGCGGGGCGCAACACGATGATCGCGGGCTTGTGCGAAAGCCCGCTGACCTTCCAGGCCATCACCATCTGGCGCGATGAACTTCTGTCCGAAGACATTCTTCTGCGCGATGTGATCGACCTTGATGCCACCTTTGGCAACCAGCTGGATGATGACGATGAAGAGGAAACCGTGCTGGGGAGCACGGGATCCGAAGCGCCGAAGGCTGAAAAAAAGGAAAAAGAACAAGAGCTTGATGCGGATGGCAACCCGCTGAATAACGACGACGACGATGATGAGGACGAAGCCGCCAACATGTCGCTTGCGGCGATGGAGGCCGCTCTCAAACCTCGCGTTCTGGAAACGCTTGAGCTGATCGCCCGTGATTACGCGGAGCTGAGTGAAATGCAGGACCTGCGCATGAGCGCAACCCTGAACGAAGATGACAGTTTCACCGATAAGGAAGAGAGCGCCTATCAAAAGCTGCGCTCGGAAATTGTTCTGCTGGTGAATGAGCTGCACCTGCATAACAACCGGATCGAGGCGCTGATCGACCAGCTTTACGGCATCAACCGCCGGATCATGTCGATTGATAGCTCCATGGTGAAGCTGGCCGATCAGGCGCGGATCAACCGCCGCGAATTCATCGATGCCTATCGCGGCCGTGAACTCGACCCGACCTGGTTTGACGACATGACCCAGAAATCCGGGCGTGGCTGGCAGATGTTCATCGAGAAATCCGCCGACAAGGTGGAAAAACTGCGCGGTGACATGGCGCAGGTCGGCCAATATGTCGGCGTCGACATCCCGGAATTCCGCCGCATCGTGCAGCAGGTTCAGAAGGGTGAAAAAGAGGCCCGTCAGGCCAAGAAGGAAATGGTCGAAGCCAACCTTCGCCTGGTGATCTCGATCGCGAAAAAATACACCAACCGCGGGCTGCAATTCCTTGATCTTATTCAGGAAGGTAACATCGGCCTGATGAAGGCGGTGGACAAGTTCGAATATCGTCGCGGCTACAAATTCTCGACCTATGCGACCTGGTGGATTCGTCAGGCGATTACCCGCTCGATCGCGGATCAGGCGCGCACCATCCGTATCCCGGTGCATATGATCGAGACGATCAACAAGCTGGTGCGCACCGGTCGCCAGATGCTGCACGAAATTGGTCGCGAGCCGACCCCGGAAGAACTGGCCGAAAAGCTGCAGATGCCGCTTGAGAAGGTCCGCAAGGTGATGAAGATCGCCAAGGAGCCGATCTCTCTGGAGACGCCGATTGGCGACGAAGAAGACAGCCAGCTGGGTGATTTCATCGAGGATAAGAATGCCGTGCTGCCCTTGGACAGCGCCATTCAGGAGAACCTCAAGGAAACCACGACCCGCGTTCTGGCCTCGCTCACGCCCCGCGAAGAACGGGTGCTGCGGATGCGGTTTGGCATCGGCATGAACACCGATCATACACTCGAAGAGGTGGGTCAACAGTTCAGCGTGACCCGCGAGCGGATCCGCCAGATCGAGGCCAAGGCACTCAGGAAACTGAAGCACCCCAGCCGCTCGCGCAAGCTGCGCAGCTTCCTGGACCAGTGATCAAAGCGCCCCCGCAAGGGGGCGTTTTTGTTTTTTCAAATCAATTTATTTTTGGAGACCCAATTGAATACGTCTTCACTTATCTTTGGTTGGTTTTGTTTCACCAGTTCCGTCAGCTACTTTCTGATGTTCTTGGATAAACGCAGGGCGGAACGAGGGGACTGGCGCATTAGTGAAACCACTTTGCAGATGTGGTTTCTTTTTGGTGGAGCTCTGGGAGGAAAGATCGCTCAGAAACGTTTGCGGCATAAAACCCGAAAGCAGCCCTTTGCGAGGATGCTCAATGTTCGTCTGGGAATAAATCTGCTCATCTTTGCGATCCTTATTACGGAATATGGCCGGCTTTTTGTGATGCTGAATGCCCTTCGTTTCCTGAGTTGGATTTTGCACCCGTAACCCACTCCGCGAACGGGTTTGCTGGTGATCGGGGCGGCATGTTTCTTGGGCGCCAGGACGATACTGGCCGGTGTCAAAATGTCGGGTAAAGGCGTTGAATAGGGAGTTTGGCGCTGCGTTTGGCGGTTCCGATTTTGTGCCAGTGAGGCGCAGGTTTCAGGTCAGATATGTCTCAAAAAACGCCACTGTGCGCGACCAGGCAAGTTCGGCTGCGGCCTCGTCATAGCGGGGGGTGCTGTCGTTGTGGAAACCGTGGTTCACGCCCGGGTAGATATGGGCCGTGTAGGTTTTGCCATGTTCCATCAGCGCCGCCTCATAGTCGGGCCAGCCTGCGTTGATCCGTTCGTCCAGCTCAGCGTAATGCAAAAGCAGCGGGGCCTGAATTTTCGGCACATCCCCTGCCTTGGCCTGTCGACCATAAAACGGCACCGAGGCCGCCAGTTCCGGATAGGCCACCGCTAGAGCATTGCAGACCCCGCCACCATAACAGAACCCAACGCAACCAACCTTGCCGGTGCTGTCGGCTCGGGTCATGAGGTGTTCGGCTGCGGCGAAGAAATCATTCATCAACAGGGTGCCATCCACGCTGCGTTGCAACTCGCGCCCATCAGCGTCATTGCCGGGATAGCCGCCAACCGAGCTTAGCCCATCCGGCGCCAGCGCCATGAAACCCGCCTTGGCCACCCGGCGGGCCACGTCTTCGATATAGGGGTTCAACCCGCGATTTTCATGCACCACCAGAACGGCCGGCAACGGGGCCTCTGTCCCTGCTGGGCGCACCAGATATCCGCGCACCTCGCCATGCCCCTGCGGGGAGGGATAGGTGATATACTCGGCTGAAATATCCGGGTCATTGAACGACACCTGTTCTGCCAGCGCATAGTTCGGGCTGAGTTGATCCAGAAGCATGGCCGCCGTCACACTGCCAACGGCGAACTTCGCCGCTCGGTCAAGAAACTCCCGTTTGGTGATGATCCCGTGGGTATAGAAATCATACAGTTCCAGAAGGTCCTGATCGAAGTCCTTGGCGGTCATCCGGGTCATGGGGGCGCTCCTTTTTTCAGATGTGACAGGGGGAGTATATCACAGGTCGGCCTAGTAAGCGGTGCCAATCTTGTGATGACAACTGGTTGGGCATTTCTGTAGTGTCGAGCCCAAGATGCCCCCGGCGGATGGCGGTGACGCCCAACCTTACCGCCGCAAATTAAGGATCCCCCAATGTCCCTCTTATCCAAACTCTTCGGGGCCCGTTCCGCGGCCAATGATGCCGGGCCAGATCCGCAGATCTATGACGGTTTCACGATTTTTCCCGAACCGGTCAAAGAGCCTGGCGGTTTTCGCATTGCGGCCCGGATTGAAAAAGAGATCGGGGGCGAATTGAAATCCCACATGATGATCCGGGCGGATGTGATTGGGTCGAAGGAGGCCGCCACAGAGGAAAGTCTGCGCAAGGCGAAGATTTTCATCGACCAGATGGGGGACCGGCTGTTCCGGTCGGTCTGATGCGGATGCGGTTCACAGTTTCGACCCATGGTCAGGGGCTTTATGAGTTCACCCGCGACGTGACGCGATTTGTCACGGAGGAATGTGGCGGGCAGGGCGTGCGGGACGGAGTGCTCACCCTTTTTGTGCGCCATACCTCTTGCTCTCTGCTCATTCAGGAGAACGCCGACCCCGAGGTGCAGACGGATCTGCGCAATTTTTTCCACCGGCTGGTGCCGCCAACCACCGATCCGTCCATGTCTTACCTGACCCATACCTATGAGGGCCCCGATGATATGCCTGCGCATATCAAGGCAGCGATGCTGCCGGTCAGTCTGAATATTCCGGTCCTGGATGGCCGTCTGTCGCTTGGGACCTGGCAGGGCATCTACCTGTTCGAACATCGGGATGCCCCGCATCACCGGCAGGTGGTCGGGATGTTGATACCGGCAGGGTGAGGGGGACGCTTTGTGCGTTTTTCCCACTGGACAGGAGCAATTCTTCATCTAGCGCAGGCAATTACCCCCTACACAAACCCTAGTGTGCCCCATATAGTGACTGTGGATAACTGGGTTGCCACCCACGCTATGAGGCGGTTTTCCCGGCTCTTTGCGGTCACAAACAGGAAAGGGACGCCTCCATGCGCTGCCCGTTTTGCGGTAATATCGACACTCAAGTGAAAGACAGCCGCCCGGCTGAAGATCACGTGGCCATCCGTCGTCGGCGGTTTTGCCCAGCCTGCGGCGGACGCTTCACCACCTATGAACGGGTGCAGCTGCGCGATCTCGTGGTGATCAAGTCCAACGGGCGACGTGAAGATTTCGACCGTGAGAAGCTGGAACGCTCAATCCGTATATCAATGCAGAAACGCCCGGTGGAACCTGAACGGATCGACCAGATGATTTCCGGCATCGTGCGGCGTCTGGAAAGCATGGGAGAGACGGATATCCCGTCCAAGACAATCGGCGAGATCGTTATGGAAAGCCTCGCACGGATCGACACCGTGGCCTATGTGCGCTTTGCCTCGGTCTATAAAAACTTCCAGGCGGCGGATGATTTTGACAAATTTGTCAGTGAGTTGCGCCCGAACTATCCCGCCGAAGAAGAGTGAACGACCTCAGATATATGAAACTCGCGCTGGCCCTTGGTCGGCGCGGCATGGGGCTGTGCGCCCCAAACCCGGCCGTGGGCTGTGTGCTGGTGCGACCAGATCAAAATGGCGGGCGGATCATTGGCCGTGGCTGGACCCAGAAGGGCGGTCGCCCTCATGCCGAAGTGGTCGCCCTGACCCAGGCCGGAAATGCCAAAGGGGCAACCGCTTATGTCACCCTTGAACCCTGCGCCCATCATGGCAAAACCCCGCCCTGTGCGCAGGCCCTGATTGACGCCGGTGTGGCGCGGGTTGTGGTGGCACTTGGTGATCCGGATCCGCGTGTTGACGGAGGCGGATTTGCCATGCTGCGCGCGGCTGGGATTGAGGTGGAGACCGGGCTTTGTGCAGATGAGGCGCGCCGTGACCTTGCCGGGTTCCTGCTCAAAGTGACCAAGACCCGCCCCTGGGTGACGCTCAAACTGGCAAACAGCTTTGATGGCCGGATTGCAACCGCCTCGGGCGAAAGCCAGTGGATCACCGGCCCTGATGCCCGCCGCTATGTGCATGCCCTGCGCGCCCGGCACGATGCGGTCATGGTGGGGGGCGGCACAGCGCGTGATGACGATCCCGGCCTGACCATCCGCGGCCTCGGCGTCGCGCATCAGCCCACCCGCATTGTTCTGTCGCGCCATCTGAGCCTGCCGGAGGACAGTCAGTTGTCGCGCACCGCGAGGGAAGTTCCTGTGATCCTCTGTCATGGTGCCAAAGCACCGCCCGAGCGCATCAAGTTCTGGCAAGACTGCGGGGCAACCTGCCTTGCTGTCGAAGAGGCTGACGGCGTTCTGGATCCGCGTTCGGTGCTCCATGCGCTGGCCGGGCAAGGGCTCACACGGGTGTTTTGCGAAGGTGGGGGCGCGCTGGCTGCATCGCTCCTGCGCGCGGATCTGGTGGATGAACTCATTGGAATGACCGCAGGCGTCGCCCTGGGCGCCGAAGGCCGCCCCGCGCTGGCGGGAATGGGCATCACGCACCTGGCTGATGCTCCGAGGTTCACACTCATTGAAACCCGCGCCCTTGGCGGGGATGTGCTCCACCGCTGGTCGCGCGCCCGCGCATAAGCTTCCTGCGACGTTTCCACCTTCCGCCGCCTCGTTTTCCGGTCTTGGGGGGCGGCTGAAACGCCCTTATTTTCTGGTCTCAAATATCCCGGGGTGAGGGCGCAGCCCGAGGGGCAGAGCCCCTGAGCGTCATCGCCACAGATACGCGTAGCTGGCAAACACGCCCTGCAGTTTTGCCAAAAGACGGTTGGCCCGCCCTCTGGCAGGCAAATCCCCGCTGGCAAGACGCTCAACCACCACTTCCACCGGACAGGCCGACCTGGTGATCGGGTCAAAATAGCGCGGGTAATCAATCAGCGCGGCATGGGCCAGAGCGAAAAGATCCGGGCGGGCCTGACGGCGGTCGGGCACCTCGCCAAGATCCCGTGTCAGTCCCCAGCCCGCATAAAATGGCGCCCCAAGGCAGGTGACTGGCACACCCCGCAATAACGCCTCGAACCCCAGGGTTGAGGTCATGGTCCAGACCTCATCCACCTGATCCAGAAGCGCCATCGGGCTGGCATCTCGCGCTACGAAATCCGCCAGCCGCGCCATTTCTGCCTCCGGGATGATCCCGTCGCGCAACCCCGCCTCCACATCCGGGTGGGGTTTGTAGAGGATGACAGCCTGCGGGTTTTCGCGTCGCACATGTTCCAGCAGCGCAAGATTGGTGCCCACCGCACCTGTGCCCAGACGGATCGAGGCATCATCTTCGACCTGACCGGGGACAAGAATGCGCGGCCCGGGCGGCAGGGCGCTCAGATCAGGGGCCGGACGGCTGAGATTATACTTGTCGATCTGTGCGTGACGTAAGGCACCCAGCAACTGTTCAACCCGGTTGCGTGCGTGTTCCGGCAGGGATGCCCTTGCCGTAATCATCCGCTCCAGCCGGCTTTCACGGGTGGGGTCATAGTAGATACCCAGATCGTCGCGCACGAGGGAGAGCGGTGGGACCAGCTCCGCGCCTAGGCCGCGAGAGCGCAGAAAGCCATCTTCAATACGCAAAAGAGGAGAGTCGCCGTTGTGTTCCGGCTCTTCCTTGCCAGCCCAGACCATCAGCGGACGCTGGACAAGCGCGGCCCCTTCCGCCGCGCGTGCCGCACGGTTGTCGAAGATCATCGACGGGGCCGTGCCCTGCGCCGAGAAGAACCGCGACAGGGGCGCGCGTTTCCACAACCGCATCCCGGAGGCGACATAACCGCGATGATCCTCACGCCAGGCCCGCGTGCGGGCTTCCAGATTGTCGATAACGGTTTCGATCTCACAAAGCTGGTCACGAAACGGATCATACCAGGTGGGGTAAAGGATCATTGCCCCGGCAAAGATCTGTGCGCGGGTGAGGGGGCGGCTTCGACGGTTTGGTGGACGCTCATCCTGGGTAAGCCCCCATCCGGCGTAAAAGGGCTGTCCGAACACGTGCGGCTTGTGCCCGGCCAGAATGGCTTCGAACCCCATGCCGGAACTGACAGTGTAAACGGCGGTGGCGCCGGACAGCAGCTCCCACGGGCTGACGGGATCGGTGATCAGGCGGACCTGATCGTTTTCATCTTCTTGCCCATAATGCCCTTGCCGGTGGCCGCGTTGTGTTTCCGGGTGGGTCTTGATCAGGATGCGCTCATGGGGATGGGCCAGACGGGCCTCGACCAGCATGTCGCGAAAGGTGCCTTCAGATGCGCCTGCATGGGCAATTGACGCATCTCCCATCGTCTGGTCGATCACCAGCACATAAGGCGCATCAGGTGCGGGGATGGCCGGGTCGAATGCGTTATATTTCGACAGATGGGCGCCTTGCAGGCGGGCCATGGCATCACGGGCGCGGTTCAGCAGATGGGTGTCATCCAGCGGGTGTTCGGACAGGATCTGCTCCAGTCGGGATGGGGCTGAACTGTCAAAATGCACCCCCATATCGTCGAGCAGAAGCCCCATCGGGGGCTCACCTTCGCGTCCAGGCAGGACAGAGCGGAGAAAGGCATCCTCGACCCGCAGAACCGGGCTGTTTTTCCAGTCCGAGATCCGTTCACCCCGGCCAGAGGTGGGGCTTTTGCCCCAGGTGCCAACCCAGTCCCCGTCGCCCGGCAGGCCAATTTCCACCCGCCAACCCGCCAGCGACAGGATCCGGCGGATGCGCGATTGGGTGAGAAAGCCGCCATTGTAAACGCAAAGCCGCCGGGAAGAATTCTCCCCGGCGGCGTTTTGATCTGTCTGTGGTCGGGCCACGGCAGCGGCCTTATTGCAGCGAGTTGCCAAGCGAGGTGATCGACCCGGCGCTGGACAGCGTGCCTGTGATGGTCGACAGCAGTTTGGTCCACTGCACATAGGGTGCTTCGGTGACATAAAGCGTGTCGCCATCGCGGATCACGAAATCACGCGCCATGAACATGCCATTGGGTTCGGTCAGGTTCAGAACATAGACCAGACGCTGCGGCCCGATCAGGTCATCGCGGCCCAGCACCTGATTGGCGATATCAGCGGGTTCGTTGCGGAAGACAAACACGCCGGTCGGATCGGCCACGGCACTTTGCAGGCCACCGACCTGTGCGAGGGCTTCGATGGCAGACAGGGTCTTGGTTTCAAACTTCACGCGGGCCTGACCGCCGGTCGCCCCCAGTGCGGTATAGGCGCGGGTGTCCGCCTCGACCAGGATACGGTCACCGCCGCGCAGGGCGATATCCAGCTGAGGATTGTCGAACAGGTCCTGGAACCAGATTTCGCCGGTCTGGGCGCCTCGGCTGACTTTGACCTTGGCGATCTCAGGGGGCACGGCCACGCCGCCAGCCTTGGCCAGCATGGCAGACAGGGTGCGGGTCGGGCGTTCGATCGGATAGACACCCTGGCCGGATACGGCCCCTGTCATGGTGACGGTGGAGCCGTCACCCGCCAGACGACGCACGACAACCTGCGGGTCGGGGGTCTGGCTTGCCAGTTTCTAGGTCACGATCCGGCGAATGGTTTCAGGGCTGTTGCCCGACGCCTTGATACGTCCTGCATAGGGAATGAAGATATAGCCCGCGCCATCCACCTGGATTTCATCCAGCGTGGCAGGGGCGCCCGCGGTGGTCAGGATCCCGTCCTCGACGTTTTCCCAAATCGCGATCCCCAGCACGTCACCGGCGCTGATCGTATCGGAGCCGACAATTGAAGCGTTTTGAAATTTCTCATCAAATCCAAGCGCGGGCACAACCGCCGTCGCGCGGGTCACGCGGTCATTGACCGCGACGATAAAGGCGTCGCCCTGCCGTTCCACGCTGCCTGCGTAAATCTCGGATTTATTTGGGCCAACACGGGGCAGACCGCAGGCGGCAACAGTGCCTGCCAACACCAAAAGCGCCGCACGGCGCGCAATTACTTTGCCCATTTTCGTCACTGCTCGGGCTCCTTTGTTGGAGGATGGCCTCGGTTTTCGTTGTTATTAAAAGGTAGATTATGCAGGAAATGCAGAAAAATCCAGCACTTCCTTGTTGTGGTCAATGGACGATATGCAACTGTTGCCGTGGCGCCGCTGTGCCTGTGGAGAGCGCATCGTAAGGGTCGCGCGGGGCAAGCATCATGTCCACCACCAGCCGCAAAAGCTGCCGCCTGCCGCGCGCGGAATAAAACCCGCCGGGCACCTGGCTGGTCTCCAGAAGATACTGGCGATAATCGCGATAGGCGCTTCGATCCGGCCGGGTTGGCTGTTCCAGAAACTCCGGCAGGCCCTGGGTTGAGACAAATTCGGGCTTGGCATAGACCGCCGCCCCGAAGACCTTGATCGGCAGGCCGCGCCACAGGGCCTGCTGGGCGGCGGTTGAATTGACGGTGATCACCGAGCGGGTGTGATTGAGCAGTTGGGCGAGTTTGCCGCCGCGCACGTAATGCACCCGATCTTCGAGGTTGTGTTTTTGGGACAGGCGTTTGATTTCACGTCGAATGGGGGCTCGGCCATCTTCCAGCGGGTGGGCCTTGAAGACGAGGTGATGGTGTGGCGCTGCCCCTTTGGCAAACCCTTCCATCACCAATTCCAGAAATGCGGTCATGTTTTCAAACGGGCTATGCATTTGAAAACTGGAATCATGTTCCAGTTGCAGCAGCACGAGATGATAGGGAAACCCCCCATATTTCACCCGGATCGTGGCCAGCCTGCGTTCGATGGACTGGGCAGGCATCAAAAGGAGGCGGCGCAGGTAGAGGCGAAATTCCTGCGTGACCGAATGGGCGCGGTGGGGTTTGAAATTCGCATAGCGGCGATTTCGAAACATCACGAACCAATGATAAAGCGCGCCGTAAAAGATATGGTGCCGCATATCCCCCCAGACCGAGGGCGCTTCGGGCTGGTCCAGATCCACCCCTTCAAGGGCCTGCTGCATCTGTGGGATCGACATCTCCATCAGGCGGGAATTGCCGTTGGATCCGCCCCTTTCATAGGTCACCCAATAGGGGCGCAGATACCCTTCCTCGAACACATGCACGGTGATCCCCTGGGCCTTGGCGATCCGCACGGCTTCGGCATGGATCGGGCGGGTGTCGCCGTAAAGCACGATGTCGGTGATGGATTTTTCATCCAGCAAGGCCGTGAAAGAGCTGGCCCAGTTCTCCTGCGGTTCGGTGAAGGCGATATAGCTGTCATGATCACGCCAGAAAGCCTCGTCCCCGCAATTGAACCCGACCCGCCAGACCGTGGCCCCCGCCCGGCGCAGCATCTGCCCCAGACGCCAGAAGAAAGGCCCGTGCGGGCCTTGCAGGAACAGGAAGTTGTGGTTGTCACCGGTGATCACGTCGAAACTCATTTCTGCGGGTATTTCAGCCCATTGGCCAGACTATAGGGCCAGCGCATCGCGGCGCAAACCCGCAAATAGCCTAAGGGCCCTGTGCGGCCAAAATATGTCTCATCTGGTTCATTTTTGGTGAAGAGGAGGGGGCGGCGCTGCGCCTTGCAGGGTATTTTTGCAAGACGGAGTGAGCAGGGATTGGCAAATCCCATGCCGCGCGCTAGGTGTTTGGCTGAGTTGAAACGGGCCATCTTGAAAGGGAGAGGCGGATGTTTACCGGGATTATCACCGATGTGGGGCGCATTGTGACGCTGGAGCAGAAAGGCGACCTGCGCGCGCGGATCGAGACCGCCTACGACACGGCGACGATTGATCTTGGCGCCTCGATCGCATCGGACGGGGTCTGCCTGACCGTGGTGGCGATGGGCGACAACTGGTATGACGTGGATATCTCGGCGGAAACCGTTTCGAAAACCAATCTGGGCGACTGGCAGGTCGGGCGTCAGGTCAACCTTGAACGTGCGCTGAAGGTCGGGGATGAGCTGGGCGGCCATATCGTGTCTGGCCATGTGGATGGTGTGGCGGACATCATTTCGATGAAGACCGAGGGGGACAGCACCCGTGTGCAGTTCCACGCCCCCTCTGAGCTGGCCAAATTCATCGCTCCCAAAGGGTCGGTGGCGCTGAATGGCACCTCGCTGACGGTGAATGAGGTTGAAGGGGACGTGTTTGGCGTGAACCTGATTTCACACACGAAAGAGGTGACCAATTGGGGGAATGCCAGGGTCGGTGACCGGATCAACCTCGAAATCGATACGCTGGCACGTTACGTGGCGCGGCTGGCGGAATACGGGGGCTGAGCCCAATCTGCCGTGCCGTCTGAGCGGTGTGGACACTTTGTTGGCTACACCGGGGTGATCTCACTGGTTGGTTTCATTGGGGCAACACTCCTGTTGCTAAATTCATAAATTCGCATATGACTTGACGGGTGAACCATCCAAGGGAGCCCGTGATGAGCCTGTTCAAACCCACTCGCCCCAATTTCAACAGACGTGAGCTGTTGCGCATGGCCGCGCTGGCCCCTGCCTTTGCCATGCCCGCCACGGCAAAAGCAATGCTTGGCGCCCCTGCAGAGGGCAATCCCGCACATTTCAGCTTCACGCTCGGGCAGGCAAGGATCACCATTGTTTCGGATGGGTTTTTCACCCTCCCATTCGGGGGGCAGGCGATGAATGCACCGCAAGAGGAGCGACGTGCTTTTCTGGCTGAACATCTGATTGATCCTGAAATGGGATATTCTCACACCAATCACATGTATATCGAACTGGGGGAGGCTAAGGTTCTGGTGGATGTGGGATCCGGCAACCGATGGTTTGACACCACCGGGCGACTGATGGGCAACCTTGAAGCCGCCGGGATCGACCCGTTTGCCATCACCCATGTGGCGATCACCCATGCCCACCCGGATCACATCTGGGGCATTCGCGATGATTTCGACGAACCGATCCTTCCCGACGCCGAATACGTGATCGGAGAGGCCGAGCGGGCCCATTGGTTGCAGGATGGGCTGGTGAACCGGGTGGCCCCGGAGGATCAGCAATTCGTGCTGGGGGCGGTCAACTCAATCAATGCCGAAGGTCTGGAATGGACGCTTGCGCGCCATGATCAGGAGATTGCGCCGGGCATTCGCATGATCGACAGCCCTGGCCACACGCCGGGCCATATGTCGGTGATGGTGGAAAGCGAGGGGCAGCAACTTCTGGCGCTGGGCGATTGCATGACCCATGCGGTGCTGAATTTCGCCCATCCTGAATGGTTCAGTGGCCGCGATGCGGATGGGGCGCAAACGGGCGCCACCCGCAAGCGGCTTCTGGATATGGCCGCAACCGACCGGATTGCGGTTCTGGGCTATCACTTCCCGTTCCCCGGTGTCGGCCATGTGGCGCGCGATGGCGACGCCTATCGCTTTGTGCCGGCCTTGTGGCAATTCTGATCTCGTAGAACAGACCAGGCGGTGACCGGGCGGTGTCCGGGCGGTGTCGGACGCGGGGCCGCCCGATTGAAAGTCCCAGACGATCCTGCGTCAGATGCCATGATCCCGCCGTCCACACGCCATCAAGCTCCCCGAGCCCAATCCTTTGATCTACTCGCAATTGGGAGGCGCTCGCTTATCTTTCCTCTAATGCGTTTCGACTTTAACCCGAGACAGGGAAAAGCCGAAACGCCGCAAGAGATTTCAATGTCGTGGGCGTTTCGGAATAAACACATATCTCAAGTTAATCTCGAAACGCTTTAATGATTGAATTTATTGAGGAGGTTAATTTATGGCGAAGGACGATCTCTCTCCGGCGATCAGGCAGGTGGCCCTGTTGATTGACGGAGAGAATATATCCAGTGCGCTGGCTGGGAAAATCATTATCGAGGCAAGGCGAGCAGGGGAGCTGACCATTCGCCGGGTTTATGGCAATGCCAAACGCATTCCCGGTTGGGATGAGGCGCCGGGCATCAAGCTGGTGCATTCCGGGACTGGTAAGAACGCGGCCGATATCCTTTTGGCACTGGAGGCGATGGAGCTTTGCCTGGATCGTCGTGTGACCTGTGTGGTCCTTGCCAGCTCGGATGGCGACTTCTCGCACGCGGCAACGCTGTTGCGCGAGCGGGGCGTTTGGGTGGTCGGGGTCGGAGAGAGCAAAGCGCCCGAGCATTTCCGCAAATCCTGTAGCGATTGGGTGACCATTGCCTCACCGCCGGGGGAAAATGACCGGCGGGTCGAAGAGGTGTTCGCGGCAAGCCCCGCAGGGTTGTTGATTGCGCAGGTCAACCCGAATGTGGTGTCTCAGGCCAGGGTGACGCTTGCGGATTTCGATGAGAAAACCTGGCGAAAATACTTCGAAGCCCGTCCCGAGAAATACCAGATCGAGGGCAGTGGACAGCAAACGCGGATCAGGCTCAGAACCTGAAAAAGGCACCCGCCACGCGCAATTGCCATGACCACGCGCGCGTGTGCGGGTCAAACTGTCGCCTTTTGGCTTTCCTTGCCCTCTGGGCTAAGGTATTGCGGGCCAAAGAACTGGAACTGCCATCTGGGGACCCCTGACATGAGCGACAGCACCACCTATGAAACGCCGGGCCCGGTCGAGGCCAGCCTTGCCGACGCCATTTCCCCGGCCGAGGAGATCATCGAAGAGGCCCGCAAGGGACGGATGATCATTCTCGTGGATCATGAAGACCGCGAAAACGAAGGGGATTTTGTGATCCCGGCAGATGCCTGTACTGCGGAGGTCGTGAATTTCATGGCCACCCACGGGCGCGGGTTGATCTGCCTGCCGATGGAAGCACGTCGGATCGAAGAGCTGGGACTGCCGATGATGGCGATGCACAACTCGTCCCGTCATGAAACAGCCTTCACCACCTCGATCGAAGCGCGCGAAGGCGTGTCGACCGGCATTTCCGCCGCTGACCGTGCGCTGACCGTGGCCGCTGCGATCAACCCGGCCAATGGTCCGGCCGAAATTGCCACCCCCGGCCATATTTTCCCGCTGCGTGCTCGCAATGGCGGGGTGCTGGTGCGGGCCGGCCATACAGAGGCCGCCGTGGACATTGCCCGGCTGGCTGGTCGCAACCCCTCTGGTGTGATCTGTGAGATCATGAATGAGGACGGCACCATGGCCCGCCTTCCGGAACTGGTTGAAATTGCGAAGAAACACGGGATGAAGATCGGCACGATCTCGGACCTGATTGCCTATCGCCGCCGCCACGACAACCTTGTGCGCGAAACCGGCTGCGAGAAGATCACCTCCGAATATGGAGGGGAGTGGGAAATGCGCATTTTCACCGACCTGACCCACGAGATCGAACATGTGGTACTGATCAAGGGCGACATCTCCACCGCTGATCCCGTTCTGGTGCGCACCCATGCGCTGAATGAAGCGCAGGATGTGCTGGGGATGGGACCGAAACCGGCCGATGAGCTGCCGCGCGCCATGCAGATCATTGCCAAGGAAGGGCGTGGCGTGGTCTGCCTGTTCCGTGAACCGCGCAAGACGCTTTATGCCCGCGATGAAGAAGAACCCGGCACCGTGCGCAATATCGGGCTTGGCTCGCAGATCCTGTCGGCGCTGGGCCTCAGCGACCTTGTGCTGCTGACCGACAGCCCCGATACCCGCTATATCGGTGTCGACGCCTATGGGCTGAACATCACCGCCACCCGCCCCATTCAGGAGGATTGATCATGGCCGCTGCTGAACAACACTATATCCTGCCGCGCCCGGAATTTGACAAACCGGTCAAGCTGCTGATCGTGGTGGCGCCGTATTACAAGGACATTGCTGATAATCTTGTGGCCGGGGCCAAGGCGGAAATTGAGGCCGTGGGGGGCAGCTGGGACCTGGTGGAAGTGCCGGGCGCATTGGAAGTGCCCACCGCGATTTCCATCGCCGAACGGATGTCCAACTTCGACGGCTATGTGGCGCTTGGCTGTGTTATCCGTGGCGAAACAACACATTACGAGACGGTCTGCAATGACAGTTCGCGGGCGATCCAGCTGATGGGCCTGAACGGTCTGTGCATCGGAAACGGCATCCTGACCGTGGAAAACCGCCCCCAGGCAGAGGTGCGGGCCGAGGTTGAGGGGCAAAATAAAGGCGGCGGGGCTGCTGCTGCGGCCTTGCATCTGATCGCGCTTTCGCGCAAATGGGGCGACACCAGCAAGGGGATCGGCTTCAAGCCCATGGGGGAAAGCTATCGCCTGGCTGGGAATGCACAAGAAACCTCGCAGGATACCCCCTCGGCATGACCCTTTCCGGCAACCAGAAACGTCAGATGAAATCCGCAGCCCGCCTGTTTGCGGTGCAGGCCCTCTTTCAGATGGAAGCGGCCGGTCAGACCGTGGACAAGGTGCGGGTGGAGTTCGAAGATTTCCGCTTTGGCGAAGAATTCGATGGCTACACCATGGCGGAAGGCGATACCAAGCTCTTTCGCAAACTGATCGAAGATGCGGTGAACCATCAGGCGAAGATCGACCAGATGACGGATCGTGCGCTGGTGGCAAAATGGCCGATTGCGCGCATTGACCCGACCTTGCGGGCCACCTTCCGTGCCGCAGGCGCCGAACTGGTCGAAAGCAACACGCCGCCGAAGGTCGTGATCACTGAATTCGTGGATGTGGTGAAGGCGTTTTTCCCGGAGGGGGACGAGGCGAAATTCACAAATGCGGTTCTGGATCACATGGCCCGTGAGGCCAAGCCCGAAGCGTTCTGACCTCCGGTTTGCTGCCCATTTACAAACAAGGAAAGGCCAGACGCACTGTCTGGCCTTTTTCTGTTCTGATCCGTGTAACAATCTGAAATAGATGTATTATTCTTTGGGTTGTAACCGGGCCGTATAGGATTTGCCCTTGCCAAAATCACGGGTGATCCGGATTTCGTTGCCCTGCGCTTCGATGATCAGACAATCATCGCCTTTCTTGTCGATCTCATAAAAATCGATCTTGCGGCAATACATCTCGTCGCGCCATTCCCAGGTGCCGCGAAAATTGCCGTAGCCCGGCACATGACCGGTCAATGTCCCGTCTTCGAACGCCTCTTGTGTGCCTGAGGAGAAATGCCAGACCGGCCCCACTGCCAAGCCCTTGAAGGCCTCTTCGGTCTGAATGCGGCTCCAGTCTTCGGCCGTGGCGGCCCCGGTCATCAAGGCGAGGGTGGCCGTTGCGGCAAAAAATCCGGTAAGTTTATGAAACATAAGGATATCCTTTTGGTGTCTTGGGGCCAGTTTAGGGGATCGTTGCGGCGTGAACCTTGTCTTGAATCAAATCGAACCGGAGCGGGTGGAGGGATGAAATGCGCCGATCTGGCGGGATGCGACCCTGTGCCCCTTTCCGTTCCTTGGTAAGCTGCTAGACTGTTGGATGAAACAACTCCGGGGAATCTCATGCCCAAATTTGTCCGCCTTTATATCACCCATGTTCTGATTGGCTTTGGACTGTCCGCGATCTTTGTTGGCGCGCTGCTCTATCTGAATGTGGCGAACCTCTGGCACCTGATTTCAAACTCTGACATGGGGTGGGTCGCGCTTGCCATGCTGGTCATGTTCAATGGGATCGTGTTTTCCGGCGTGCAGTTTGCCATCGTGATCATGCGAATGGGGAACGAAGACAAGGGGCCGGGCAAAGGCAAGCGCATTCCCGTCGCCACCCAGATCCCGGTGCCGGTCGAAGCACGGGCAGATCGTCAGCCCCGGATCACCGACCCGCGGGGCAAAGTTTAAACTTCTTTCTGGCCCGAAAGGACAAAGATTAAACTTCTCCGCGTGCCAGAGGTCAAAGTTGTAAGTTTCAGGCCCGCCACTTGGCGGGCTTTCTTTGTCTGAGGAACAGCGAAGCAAAGGTCGGAATAAAGGTGGCGGAACCGCACGCAGTCGTCGGGGTCTGAATTCCTGAGGACCTGTATGTACAGGTGGGCGCCAGGTAACAAAGCCACGGCTATGCCAGAGCCAGCTCCCTCAGAATTGCTTAAGGCCACCGGAATATTACCCGCATGTGACAAAAAGGGCAGAAACCGCCTCCGCCTAGATAGGGGCAGGGGGGGCGTGATGCAAGAGGCATCCTGAGTAGGATCACCGATCTCCCGCTCCCTTACCCCTCTCTCCATTGACAATTTGTTCATGAATTGTTCACATGGCATATGACCCAGCCAAATGACATGCAGCCCGACCGGAAACCCGGACAGATCCTCGCCCGTGGCGTCTGCCGCCACATGATCTCTCATGGATTTGTGACGGTGGAAGAACTGGTCCCCGCACGTGGCCTGCGGGTTGACGTGATGGCGCTGGGACCAAAAGGTGAGATTTGGGTGATCGAATGCAAATCAAGCCGAGAGGACTTTACCTCCGATCGGAAATGGCAAGGCTATCTCGAATGGTGTGATCGCTATTTCTGGGCGGTTGACGCGGATTTCCCGACCGCGCTTTTGCCCGAGGACACCGGGCTGATCATTGCGGATGGCTATGATGCCGACATCCTGCGCATGGGGCCCGAGGATCGGCTGGCTGGCGCAAGGCGCAAAGCTTTGGTCCAGAAATTTGCCACCCATGCCGCGCGCCGCCTGCACGCTTTTCGGGATCCCGGCGTGGCGGCGCTTGTCTCGAATTGACGCCCGGAGCAAAAAAGGCCCGGAAATCCGCGCCTCTTCCTCTTGCCAGAAATATCCCGGGGTGAGCCTTGCAAAGGCGAGGGGCAGCGCCCCTCTGTTCACCCATGGAAACTCTGGCCACCATGAAAACAATGGGATCAGCGTTTCTTTTTGCCGCCCTTGTCCGATTTATCCGCAGCGGATTGCAAGATCGCACGCGCCTGTGCCGCCGCTGCCTGCAATTCCTCGGCAATTTCATCGGCTTCTTCCGGGTCGAAATCCATCGGGATCTCGATCCCGCCGCCCTCCACGAACAACCGCACCATCCCGTCGGTGGTTGGCCCGATCTGTAGATTGGCTTCGATATCTCTTTCGTCGTTGATACCCATCAGGTGCTCCTGTCCGGCCCGCCATCGGGGCCTCGTAAAAATCTTCCCCCGAGTTACGGATCTTTTCAAAATTTTTCAAGCATCACCTCTTGCGCAAGATGAAGGCTCGGTTTAAGACGCAGCTCACGTGCCGACATAGCTCAGTAGGTTAGAGCGCTTGATTGTGGATCAAGAGGTCCCCCGTTCGAGCCGGGGTGTCGGTACCACCCTCCCACCGCCGCCAAAATGGTGAAGGTGAGAGAGGACAGAGAGGCACCAACTGGTTTGATCCGGTGGTGCCTTTTTTGTTGCCATGCGGATTTTCTGAATGTGCTCCGCAGGTTGTCGGTTCAGGGTGCGGTTTACGGTGCGGTTCACGGTGCCTTTGAAATCGCCACCTCGCGGCGAATGGTCCGTCCGTCCGGTTCGAGAATCAAGATCCGCTCATCTTCCGTTACAACCGCAAACCAACCCGGACCGCGTGTCACCGCAACCGCCACAGCCCCCTGCGGCAGAACCAGCTCTTGTGGCAACGGCACCATGCTTTCTTGCTGGAAGCGCATGACAATCACCGTGATCAGCACTATGAGACCAATAATCGTGGTTGCGGTCAGCGTGGTCACAAGAATTTTCAGAAAGCGCACGGTGCCGTCGATCGGGGTCTCCGTGGTGATTTCGTCCTGAGGAGTGTTGTCCATGTCGGCCCCTGTGCACCTGATTGAGGTTGTGATCGCGGAAAACCCGCCCAAGCGTCTTGATAAGGCGATTGCCCGTGATGTGCCAGAAGAAGCTGCGTTGTCGCGCTCGCGTCTGGCAAAACTGCTGGCCGAGGGGGCGATCACCCGCGCCGGTGAGGTCATCACCGATCCCCGCGCCAGGGTGGCCGAGGGCGATGTGCTGGTGATTGCCGTGCCGCAGGCTGTGGAAAGCCATATCGGGCCTGAGGATATCGCGCTGAATATCGTGCATGAGGATGATGACCTGATTGTGGTCAACAAACCTGCGGGCATGGTGGTGCATCCCGCGCCGGGCTCGCCGGGGGGGACGCTGGTCAATGCGCTGCTGCATCATTTCGGAGGCGAACTGTCCGGTGTGGGCGGCGTGGCGCGCCCGGGGATTGTGCACCGGATTGACAAGGACACGTCAGGTCTTCTGGTGGTGGCAAAATCGGATGCGGCGCATCACGGGCTGGCCGAACAGTTTGCCGCCCACACGGCCGAACGTCATTACCGCGCCGTGGTGCATGGGGCGCCGGATCAGGCTGACCCGCGTTTGGGGGGCGTGAAAGGGGCAAGCTTTGAGCCGGGCAATATCCTCAAGATCACCACGCAGCTTGCCCGCCACAAGACAGACCGGCAGAAACAGGCGGTGCTGTTTTCCGGCGGGCGCCATGCGGTGACACGCGCGCGCATTATCGAGGCCTTCGGCACGCCCGCCCAGGCTGCGCTGGTGGACTGCTGGCTGGAAACCGGGCGCACCCACCAGATCCGGGTGCATATGGCCCATGCGGGCCACGGATTGATCGGCGATCCGACCTATGGAGGCCGGCGCAAACTGAATGCCAAGGCGATCGGGGAAGGGGCGATTGAGGCTGCGCGTGTCTTTCCCCGTCAGGCGCTTCATGCGGCCACTTTGGGGTTCAAACATCCTGTGAGTGGTGAAAAACTCAGCTTTGAAGCGCCGTTGCCGGACGATATGCTGGCCCTGATAGAGGCTCTTCGAAACGGATAAGCTCATGGATTGGGCAACGGATTTTCTGACCGACTGGCCGTCCGACTGGGCATCTGGCTGGACGTTGTTCGTCTTTCTGTTGCACCTGTCGGTGATGGGGCGGGCCCTGACCCGCGACCATCGCTCGCCCGCATCGCGGCTGGCTTGGGTGGCTGTGATCATGGCGCTGCCCGGGCTGGGCATCATCGCCTATTTCTTTTTTGGTGACCCGAGTGCGAGCTGGCGCATGGATCGCAAGCTGACCACGCTGCGCAAGGCGTTGGCCCGTCATCCGCAGGGGGATGTTCCTTCCCCGGATATCCCGTCGCCTTATCGGCCAAGCTTTGCCCGTGCGGCTGCGGTGAACGGATTTGCCCCGGTTGGCGGCAACCGGGCGGAACTTACCGCGGACAGCAATGAGAGCATCGACTGGCTGGTGGCGGATATCGAAGCCGCGCAGGATCATGCCCATCTGTTGTTTTATATCTGGCTGCCGGATGAAAATGGCACAAGGGTGGCACGCGCGATGATGGCGGCGGCCGGGCGGGGGGTATCTGCGCGGGTGATTGTTGACGGGCTTGGCGCGCGCAGGCTGTTGTCCCACCCGCTATGGCGCGAGATGCAACAGGCAGGCGTTCAGACGGTTGTGGCCTTTGACATCTCCTATCCGCTGATTGCCGCGCTTTACCAGCGGCTGGATATTCGCAACCACCGCAAGATTGTGGTGATTGATCATGGTGTGACCTATCTGGGCAGCCAGAACTGCGCCGATCCCGAATTTCGCATCAAGGCCAAATATGCCCCCTGGGTCGACACGATGCTGCGGATCGAAGGACCGGTTGCGTGGCAGGCACAGCGGCTGTTTATCGGCGACTGGATGGCCCATGGGGGGGAGGATATCTCGGCCCTGCTGGAACGTCCCGCCCCTGATCCACGTCACGAAGGGGAGGAGGCGGGATTTGTCGGGGTGATGGCGGGCACCGGGGCGGTGCAGACGCGCGAAGGCGTGTCGGACATGATCCAGACCCTTCTGGCCTCTGCCCAGCATGAGGTGATGATCACCACGCCATATTACGTGCCGTCCGAGGCGCTGCATCAGGCGATCTGTTCGGCAGCGAAACGGGGGGTGCGGGTGCAGATCACCCTGCCGGCCCGCAATGACAGCTGGGTGGTGAACCTTGCCTCGAAAAGCTATTACGCCAGTTTCCTGCGTGCCGGGGTCGAGATCAACGAGTTCAAGCCGGGTCTTTTGCACGCCAAGCTGATCACCGTGGATGGGGAAGTGGCGTTTGTTGGCTCTGCCAATCTGGACAGGCGCAGCATTGATTTGAACTTTGAAAACACGATGCTGCTCTACGACCCCGCGCTCACCCGCGAAATCCGCCTTCAGCAAGAGGCGTTTCGGGAAGACGCTTACGAGATTGATGCAGAAGATGTGGCGCAATGGTCGCGCCTGCGCCGGCTGGTCATGAACGCGGTGGGGACCATGGCACCGCTGCTGTAGGGGGATCAGATGGGTTCGCCAGTTATCTGGGGATGGCGCCTGGCACGATGTGCAGAAAAAACAGCTCTGATCACCAGTTTTTGGTTGTCTTCGGGCGGCGTTCAGGAAATGGTTGAAACGCACGTTTTTTGTTCAACCCGTAAAAGGTCCATATTGTTTTGAAAAAATTTGTCCTTTCAGCTTGTCTGGCAAGCTTGCTCACCGCCTGTGTCTCGACCGTTTCGGATTATCAGTCACCCACGACAGGTGTTAATTTGCAGCTCACACCGCAACTTGGCGGGGCGCTGCTCGCGGTGCGTCGTGCCAATGTCTATATCGCCGAAGAGGTGACAACCTGCGGGTTTGAGACCCAGGGCGTGGTTCGAAATGCGGATCTGCCGCGTTCGATTGCCGTCGCGCCGGGCAAGACCTACAACCTGCGAACGGTGTTTGAAACGGTCGGCAGACAGATCGATGGCACTGTTGTTGTCGACCATCTGTTTGAGCCGAAACCGGGCGCGAGCTATGAGTTGAGAATGACGTCCAACCGTGATGGGCACATTGTCCATCTTCTGGAAAACGGGCGGGTTCTGCCGTTGCGGCGGCCCTGTCTCACGAATACGACCTCGTCTTACGGGCGCGAACAATCCGTGAAGTGATCTGAACCAGAGGTGATCTGGCCATGGGCAGGCGCATTTGAGCGCGTCCATGACCAGATTGGGCCAGACCGGGATCAGATCGGGAACAGGGCCGTGGCGCCTGTTCCCGGGCATCTGCTTTAGGGCAGTTTCGGGCAGACGATGCTCTCTCCACGGGCGGCAGCGACCAGCGTCTTCACATAGCTGGACAGCCCCACGGTTGCTGCGATCGTCAATTTGGTGGAGGAGGCATTCACCGGTTCAATCCGCGTCGACACCGCCGCATTGAACCCTTTGCCACCTTTGCCCAAGACGAGGGTGGAATGCCCGCCGATTTTGCGGAACAGGACATGGCGGGTGGTGCCATCTTCATTGGTAAAGAGCGGGACGTAATCAATCTGCGCCGCGGCATCCCCCGGGAACCGCCCGTATTTGACACTGACAGACAGACACCGGCTTGAGAAATCTTCGAGCGCCGACATGATCTGTGCCTTGGATCTTTCGACAAGATGCTGTTCGGATTTTACGACAAATGACCCGGACGCCGCGATCCGTTCCAGCGCCGTGCCTGACCGCAGACCATCCTTCATGGCTTGCTGCGTTTCGGCGTTACAGCCTGCCAGTCCCAGGACCAGGGCCGAGATAAGAGATAGCTTTTTGAAATTCATGAACAAACTCCTTAATCATTCACACTTGCAAAGAACGCCCGATCTGACAGCCAAATCTGACAGGCCAAAACAGGGCGCCATACTGATGTCCTAGCCGGGTCACAGGTCTGATGAGGCTCATAAAGCCCGGCTTCGGAAACATAATTGCTTGTTACAATGTCAGGTGGTTCCAAGTCCACCATTTCTCTTATCGAGGGTATTCATTGCAAGAACTGCTTCGAAAGACGGGGCGGGATGTTGGCCATGAGGGACATGCTCGAAACCTGTGGGAAATGTGAGGCGCCGACATCCGGAGCATACGGCATCAGGTGGTCAGACTGCAGTTGGTGTTCCCCGCAATGTAACCTCAAGCACGAAGCCGTGAGGTCGCTTCACAAGGGCTGCTCCTGAGGGCATATAGCGATAAACTGATTTTAACGGTTTTTCATCTTGCCTCGATTATGAGGACTTGAAACCTGCAAGAGAGATCCTATCTGGATGTTAAGCCTTGATACATTCAAGAAGCACACAGAATAAGTTTGGCCCGATTTCGGGCCTGAGACTATGGCCGGGAGGGCCTGAGAGACGATGAGCAACTACAAGAATCTGCCGGCGCCGACCCCGGAAGGGGGCTTGAACCGCTATCTACAGGACATCCGCAAGTTTCCGATGCTGGAACCGGAAGAGGAATACATGCTGGCCAAACGCTGGGTGGACCATCAGGATCGGGATGCGGCCCACCAGATGGTGAACTCGCACCTGCGACTGGCGGCCAAGATTGCCATGGGCTATCGCGGTTATGGATTGCCGCAGGCCGAGGTGATTTCCGAGGCAAATGTCGGCCTGATGCAGGCGGTGAAACGGTTTGACCCGGAAAAAGGGTTCCGTCTGGCGACCTATGCCATGTGGTGGATCCGCGCCAGTATTCAGGAATATATCCTGCGCAGCTGGTCGCTGGTGAAACTGGGAACGACCTCCGCGCAGAAAAAACTCTTCTTCAACCTGCGCAAGGCCAAGGCGCGGATTGGCGCGCTGGAAGATGGCGACCTGCGCCCGGAAAATGTGGCCCGGATTGCCAATGATCTGAATGTGACGGAAGAAGAGGTCATCTCGATGAACCGCCGCCTGTCAGGGGGGGATGCCTCGCTCAACGCGCAGGTGTCTGCCGATGGCGAAGGGGCGATGGAATGGCAGGAATGGCTGGAGGATGAAGATGCCGACCAGGCCGCCGATTATGCGGAAACAAACGAGCTTGAGGTGCGGCGCGAGCTGCTGACACAGGCGATGGATGTGCTGAATGACCGCGAGAAGGATATCCTGACCCAGCGTCGCTTGAAAGACAAACCGGTGACGTTGGAGGATCTGTCGAGCGTCTATGATGTCAGCCGTGAACGGATCCGCCAGATCGAGGTGCGGGCATTTGAGAAGCTGCAGAAACGGATGCAGGAGCTGGCGATGGAAAAGGGTCTGTTGGAGCACAACTGATCCGCGCCGTTGATCCGCGCCGGGATGGGACACCCCGGAACCCGCGCTTTCAGGCGCGGGTTTTTTCATTTGTGGCAAGGGCCAGGGCCAGAGACAGGGCCAGAGTCAGGGGCGGAGGCGCGCCCGCAAAACGCGGAGCATGTTTTCCCCGGACACTTTGCGGATCTGACGCTCGTTCAGCCCGGCATCCAGCATGGCCTGCGTCAAGGCCGCAAGGTCCGACGTGTCAAACCCCACGCGCACGGTGCCATCGTAATCCGACCCGTATGAGACCGCGTCTTCGCCCACCGCAGCGATTGCTGCCCTGATTGCTGCGGCCACCCCTGCCGGGCTGTCATCACAGGTCACATCCGCCCAATATCCAATGCCGATTACACCACCGGTGGCCGCCACCTGCCGCATCAGGTCATCGGGAATATTGCGCTTGGTCTGGCAATGGGAATGCAGGCCGGTATGGCTGATCACCAGCGGCATGTCGGTCATGGCCAGCACATCGCGCACCACCTGTGTGCTGGAATGCGCCAGATCCAGCACCATCCCGCGCGCGGCGACCTCAGCCACCACCTGACGGCCAAAATCGGTCAACCCGTGATTGCCCTGCCCATGCAGCGACCCACCCAATTCATTGTCAAAGAAATGCTGAAGACCGATCAGGCGATATCCGGCGCGTTCCAGCCGGTCGAGGTTTTCCAGTTTGCCTTCAAGGGGATGCGCCCCTTCGACGCCAAGAATGCCGGCCACCATATCGGCGCCCTCGGCGCGTGCCGCCAGCACCGCCTCCAGATCGCCAAGCGTTCGGACCACCCGCAGATCGGACGGGGCCTGTGCTGCAAACCCATGCAGCCGCTCGGCCTGATAAATCGCGCGCTCAAGGATCGAACTCCAGGTCCGCAGCGGCCAGAGCTGCCCCACGGCCAGGAGCGTGATGTCATCGCGGGCATCCGCTGCGTTCTCGTCGTAATTCAGACCAGACGGGCTTTTGGTCACCGCCGTGAACACCTGCACCGCCACATTGCCTTCCTGCAGGCGCGGCAGATCCACATGGCCATAGTCATGACGCTCCAGCAGCGAACGTTTCCACAGCAGGCTGTCGGCGTGCCAGTCCCCGATGGTAAGGCTTTGATGCAATGCCCGGGCTGCGTCTGAGATGGGGTAGGGGGCGTGGTCATTCACCGGGTTCATCGCCTGATCTGCCATCCGCGGCGCAAAGATCAGAAATCCGGCCCCCGCCAGAACCCCCAATCCGAGAACCACCGCCAGCCCACGCTTGACCCATTTCATACCGCTTACTCCCTGTTTTTTTGATTGAACCGCAAAGGGGCGCCGTTTGCCAATGATAACCCGGCGGAAACCGGCTTGAATGCCGGCGGTTGTGGGGTAGATTTGAGAGGGAAAGGAGATCCTCATGGCTGGTGGATGGGCGCGCGATGGCGCAGTCAGTGAACAGATCGAAGCGTCAGTGTCGGATGAACTGGCCCGGATGCGGGCAAAGGCGTCCCCGGTGGGGGAGAGCTTTACCCATTGTGCGGAATGCGAAGAGGAAATCCCCCAGGCCCGACGTGAGGCCATCCCCGGTGTGAAGCTCTGTATCGACTGCGTGCGTGACCGCGATGCGGCGTTCAAGCAGCGTCCGGGTATCAACCGGCGGGGGTCAAAAGACAGCCAGTTGAAATAGGGGCGAAATCCTCTTTTTCGCTTTTCAAATGGGTGCTAGAACCCTGACAGGACACGGCGATGGCGTCGCCGCGAGGGTATCCTCGGTTCCTTTTCTACGCTCCTGTACGCCGGGACTTTCAATCGGGAGATTGAGGGCCCCGCCTGTGTCTCCCCGCCTATAGTCGTCTGAGGGAGGCATACATGGCCTGGTCGCCGGAAAAAACTGAAGTCAAAAGCTGGAATGAATGGGATACGCTGCGCCATGTGATTGTGGGGCGCGCCGATGATTGCCATATTCCGCCGGAAGAGCCGGCGCTGGACGCGAAAGTGCCCGAGGATAGCGACATGCGTGGCCAGTGGGGCCGTCGCCCGCAGGAAACCATTGATCGCGCCAATGAACTTTTGGACAATTTCGCCAACCAACTGCGCGCGCGTGGCATTCGCGTGGATCGCCCGGTGTCGATTGACCACGCGCAACCCGTGACCACCCCGGATTTCCACACCGACAGCCAGTTCGGCTGTATGCCGCCGCGCGATGTGCTCTTGACCGTGGGCCATGAGATGCTTGAGGCCACCATGTCCTATCGCTGCCGCTGGTTTGAATATCTGAACTATCGCCCGCTGCTCAAGAAATACTGGGAAGAGGACCCCAATTTCCGCCATGAAGCCGCGCCGAAGCCGCGCCTGACCGATGCCGATTACCACCCGGATTACCTGTCGGACAAGATCGGCGTGGAAAAGCGTCTGGAATGGGCGGCGGAAAAGTTCTTTGTCACCACCGAGGAAGAGCCACTGTTTGACGCGGCGGACGTGTTGCGTTTTGGCCGTGATCTGGTGGTGCAACACGGGTTCACCACCAATCTGAAGGGCATCGAATGGCTGCGCCGTCACTTCCCCGATCATCGCGTGCACACGGTGAACTTCCCCGGGGATCCCTATCCGATCCATATCGACGCGACCTTTACGCCGCTGCGACCGGGGCTGATCGTGAACAACCCGCAACGCCGCCTGCCGGAAGAGCAGCGCGGGATGTTTGAGAAGAACGGATGGGAGATCGTGGATGCCGCCCAGCCTGCCCATAACACCCCGCCGCCGCTCTGTTATTCCTCCACATGGCTCAGCATGAACGTGCTGGTGCTGGACCCGAAAACGGTTTGTGTCGAGAAGTCAGAGGTTTATCAGGCGGAGCAGATGGACAAGCTGGGCATGGAAGTGGTCGAGGTCGAGCTGCGCGACGCTTATGCCTTCGGAGGCGGCCTGCACTGCTGCACCGCGGATGTCTATCGCGATGGGGAATGCGAGGATTATTTCCCAAATCTTTAAGGTTTTGCGCCGGAAAATGCCTGGTTGGATGAGGGGCGTGCGCGTCCCTCATTGCCCGGATTGTGTGGCCGGGGCCGGATCTGACAGGGTGGCAGGCGGGCGATAACGCAGAAAGGGCAGTGCCTTTCGCAGCAGGCTGAGCGCCCCGTGCTGTTCCACCCACAGCGCATATTCCACATAGACCGGATCTTGCGACAGGTGGGCCTCTTCCGCTTTGGCGCGCAGGTAATAGATCAGGTTGATCCCCATCAGCAGAAGGGAATTGCGCAGCGCCTCCTGCGGGCTTTCCAGTGAAAAGAACGGCACCGCCAGCAACCACCACGAGATGTTCTTGAAGAAATAGGAGGGGTGGCGGAACCAGCGAAACGGCCCGTTGGTGATGATGCCGCGATGGGTCAGGTTGGAAAACCGGATCCCAAAGGACATGTTGGACCAGGCCCAGAGCAGCTTGCTGAGCACAATTGCAAAGCCCCAGAGCAGGACCCAGCCCTGTTGGTCGGGACCGAACATGTCAAGCCAGCCAATGCCGTCATTATATTCCAGATATTTGCGCCCGATCACCGAAAAGAACGGCACATACATGGCCAGCGTGACCACCCAGCCCCAAAACAGCGGGTTGGGCGAGCGGATATGGCTGTCGGTCAGGCGCAGGGTCAGCACATAGCCGATGCTGACAAAAGCAAGGTCAATCCCGAGGCTGAGCCGGGAGATGTAATTGACCCCCGCCCGGATGCTGTCTGTGGCGGAAAAAGGATCTATCGTGATCAGCGAGGTTGCGTTGGCACTGAAGTAGACAAACATCAGCGGCAGGAAAAACGCTTTGATCAGCCACCCAAGCGCATGATCGCGCAAGGCCGCGCGATCCACCCTGTCCAGGCGGAAAAGAAAGAGCAGACCCGCGTGATAATACCCGTCTTTCGGCGACTGCATACGCGCATCAATCACCGAGAAATAGGGCAGCGCCAAGGCCAGAAGGATCGGCAGATAGCTGCGGCAGGCGGTCCAGAAGGGCTGGTAAAAATCCCGGTGGTATTCGGGAAACAACCAGTAAAAAAGCGCAATCAGCGCCAATGTGCCCGCAAGGCCGATCAGTTTGACGCCAACACGTGCCCAGACGATCTCTGCCCGGGAGAGGGCGGCAAAGCCGGTCAATCCGGATGAGCTGCGCCGGTAACTGCGTTCAATAAACACCTCATGCAACAGCATTGGCAGCGCCGTGGCCACCATGGCCGCAGCCCCGAGTTCAACCCGGCTCAGCTGAGATCCCCGCAGCAGGTAAAGCGCGCTGAAATAGCCGCACAGCCCCAAAAGCACCGTCCATTGGCTGGTGGCGGATTTCGGCGGGGCCGTCTTATGTGATAGGGTCATGGGGTCCAACCTTTGCCGCTCCTCGAGGGTATCTTAGCAAAGGTTGGACATTTGGCACGTTTTTTAAAAGGTGCCTCACTCCATCGCTTCAAGTTCGTCAATGAACCCTTCGATCATGGCAAGGCCCTTGTCCCAGAATTTGGGGTCGGACGCATCCAGCCCGAAGGGGGCGAGCAGCTCTTTGTGGTGCTTGGCGCCACCTGCTTTCAGCATCTCGAAATACTTGTCCTGGAAGTCTGCATCGCCTTCTTCATAGACCGCATAAAGCGCGTTCACGAGGCCATCACCAAACGCGTAGGCGTAGACATAGAAGGGCGAATGCACGAAGTGGGGAATATAGGACCAGAAGGTCTCATAGCCTTCCATGAAGTCAAACGCGTCGCCAAGGCTTTGCGCCTGCACCGACATCCACAGGGCGTTGATGTCATCGGGGGTGAGTTCCCCCTCGGCGCGCGCCTCATGCAGTTTGCATTCGAAATCGTAAAACGCGATCTGGCGCACCACGGTGTTGATCATGTCCTCGACCTTGCCGGCCAGAAGCACCTTTTTCTCTTCCTTGGTTTTCGCCTCTGAGAGCAGTTTGCGGAAGGTCAGCATTTCGCCAAAGACGGAGGCCGTTTCCGCCAGTGTCAGCGGGGTGGAGGACAGAAGTTCCCCCTGATCAGCGGCCAGAACCTGATGCACACCATGGCCAAGTTCATGGGCCAAGGTCATGACATCACGGGGTTTTCCGAGATAGTTCAGCATCACGTAAGGGTGGGCGTCGGTCACGGTGGGGTGGGCAAAAGCGCCCGGCGCCTTGCCCGGTTTCACGCCTGCATCAATCCAGCCATCGGTGAAAAACGGCTTGGCGATCTCGGCCATACGGGGATCAAAATCACCATAGGCCTCCATCACGATTTTCTCTGCCGCGGGCCAATCGACCAGCTTGTCATCTTCCATCGGCAAGGGCGCGTTGCGGTCCCAGACCTGCATCACGTCCAGACCCAGCCATTTGCGCTTGAGCTCGTAGTAACGGTGCGACAGGCGCGGATAGGCGGCGACCACGGCATTGCGCAGCGCCTCGACCACCTCCGGCTCCACATGGTTGGACAGGTGGCGACCCATCTGCGGGCTGGGCATGTTGCGCCAGCGATCTTCGATTTCCTTTTCCTTGGCCAGCGTGTTGTGCACGCGGGCAAAGATCTTGATGTTTTCGCCCAGCACGCGGGCGATTTCACGCGCGGCGGCTTCTCGGGTCGGGCGGTCGTGTTCGGTGAGCAGGTTGGCGGTGGCTTCAAGGTTGCGCTCTTCCCCGTTCACGGTGAACATCAGCCCCGCGACGGTTTCATCAAACAGCGTGTTCCAGGCCCCGGCGCCCACCGATGATTTGTCATGCAGGAACTGCTCCAGCTCATCCGAGAGCTGGTGCGGGCGCAGCGCACGCATCCGGTCAAAGATCGGCTTGTAGCGGGCAAGCTTGGCGTTTTCGGCAAACCATGCCTCAAGAAGGTCATCATCCAGACGGTTGATTTCCAACGAGAAAAACACCAGGGGGGCGGTGCCGACAGTGATGCGTTCCTGACAGTTCTGGAAAAACTGCGCGCGTTCTGCATCCGTGGTTTCCTGATAATACCGCAGGCCGGCGAAGGACATGATGCGCCCGGCGATCATGGTGATCTTTTCATCTGCCAGAATGCATTCCAGCATTCCCGCCGCATCGAGATCTGCCAGTTTGCCCTGATATGTCTCGGCAAACTCGGCGCAGGCGCTGTCGATCCAGTCCAGATCGCGGGCAAGTTCAGGGGCGTCTTCTGACGCATAAAGATCGGTCAGATCCCAGCTTGGCAACTCGCCAAAACTGTCGGTGCCGGACCCGGCATTGGCATCAAGAACGGGAAAGGGAAGGGGGTGGAACATGGGGCCTCCGGTAAATCAGTTCCCCAAGACATAGGCGCGGGGAGAGGGGGATGCAAATGGCGATGCGGTGAAGGTGCGGAAGCTGAGAATATCCCGGGAGAATTCCGGGCAGAAATCGGGGCCCAAATTAGGGGCGCTGCCCCTCGCGCTTTGCGCTCACCCCGAGGTATTTGGAGAAGGAAAAGAGCGAAAGCGCGCGCGGGCATCGCAACCGGGGCGCAAACGGGCGTGTTTTGGCCGATTTTTCCCCGCGCTTGGGTTTTGACCCCCGCCTGCGCGCCCTTTATAGGAAGATGGACAAAACCCGGAGGCGCGCGTGGTCCGATTCATACTTGGCATTTTTGGCTCGATTTTCACCTTCCTTACCATTGGGGTCTTTATGGGCGCCTTGGTGGTTGGTGGCGTGTTCTGGATGTATTCGCAGGACCTGCCCAGTCACGAGCAGTTGGCGAATTACACGCCCGCGACGATCAGCCGGGTCTATTCGGGTGAAGGCAACCTGATGGATGAGTTCGCCCGCGAACGCCGTCTTTACACCCCCGCGGATGAGATCCCGGAGATGGTGAAGCAGGCCTTCATCTCGGCCGAAGACAAGAATTTTTATAACCACAAGGGGTTTGACCTGCGTGGGATTGTGGCGGCGGCGATCGAAGCTGCACGCGGGGGGCGCCTGCGGGGGGCTTCGACGATTTCCCAGCAGGTGGTCAAGAACTTCCTTCTGTCGTCGGAACGGTCTGCCGAGCGCAAGATCAAGGAGCTGATCCTGTCGGTGCGGCTGGAAAACTCTCTCGACAAGGACCAGATCCTTGCGCTTTATCTGAACGAGATCTTTCTTGGGCAGAATTCCTATGGGGTGACCGCAGCGGCGCAGACCTATTTCAACAAGACGCTGGATCAGCTTGCCCCGCATGAGGCGGCCTATCTGGCGACCTTGCCGAAAAAACCTGCCAAGCTGCACCCGGTGCGCAATCGCAAGGAGGCGCTGGAGCGGCGCAATTATGTGCTGCGCGAGATGTATCAGAACGGCTATCTGGATCAGGCCACCTATGCGGCTGAGCTGGAAATGCCTCTGCGCTCGGTGCAGGCGGGGGATTTCCCGGCCTTTCGCCAGGATCTGCCGCCGCGCGACTATTTCACGGATGAAATCCGCCGTCAGCTGTCACGCGATTTCGGTGAAGAAGAGTTTTTCACCGGCGGCATGACCGTGCGGGCCACGGTGGATCCTCATCTACAGGATGTGGCGGCCAAAAGCCTGCGGGACGGGCTTGAGAAATATGATCGCCGTCAAGGTGTCTGGCGCCCGACCGGTGTGACCATCCCGGTTGATAAGTTGCAGGCGCAAACCAGCTGGCGCGCGGCGCTTGCCGAGGCAAAAATGCCACGTGACATTGAGGGCTGGCTGCCCGCCGTGGTGCTGGAACTGGGCAAAAACGATGCGCGGATTGGCATCGAAGGTGTCGAGAACGATGAGGATGGTCACTGGATTGCGGCCAAGGACGTGCAATGGGCGCGCCGCCGTAACCCGGAAACCGGCAAGCTCGGGCGCAGTGCCCGCGTGGCCAGCGACCTGCTGAAACAGGGTGAGGTGGTGCTGGTGCGCCGCCTGGTTGACGACAATGGCGCATTCCTGCGCTGGAGTTTGCGCCAGGTTCCCGAAGTGCAGGGCGGGTTCATGGCGATGGATGTGAACACGGGGCGCGTGATTGCGATGCAGGGGGGCTTTTCCTATCAGGACAGCGTCTTTAACCGCGCCACCCAGGCCACCCGTCAGCCGGGATCGAGTTTCAAACCCTTTGTTTATGCCTCGGCGCTGGACAGTGGGTTTTCGCCCGCAACCATCGTGATCGACGCGCCGATTGAGGTGCAGGTGGGCGGCGGCAAGGTCTGGCGCCCCAAGAATGCGTCGAACAAATTCTACGGGCCCACGCCGCTGCGCACGGGGATCGAACAGTCGCGCAACCTGATGACCGTGCGCCTTGCGCAGGAAATCGGGATGGATACCGTGGCGGCCTATGCCGAGCGGTTTGGCGTCTATGAGGAGATGAACCCCTTTCTTGCGAACTCACTAGGGTCGGAAGAGACCACGCTGTTCAAGATGGTGGCGGCCTATGCGATGTTTGCCAATGGCGGTGAGCGGGTAGAGCCGACGCTGGTTGACCGGGTGCAGGACCGTTGGGGCAAGACGATCTATCGTCATGATCGGCGCGACTGTGTGGATTGCGCCAATCCGCAACTTGCCGATGGGGCGGAACTCAGGATCGTGTCAAACCGCGAGCGGGTCATGGATTCGATCACGGCTTATCAGCTGACCTCGATGATGCGGGGAGTGGTCGAGCGCGGCACGGCCTCGCGCACGGTGAACCTGCCGGTGCCGACTGCCGGCAAGACCGGCACAACCAATGACGCGCGCGACGTGTGGTTCGTGGGCTTTACCTCGAATATCGTGGCGGGCTGTTATATCGGCTATGACCGTCCCCGCACCATGCCCGGCGCGTCGGGCGGGGGCATGTGCGGCCCGGTTTTCAACAGCTTCATGAAAGAGGCGATCAAGGAATATGGCGGCGGGGCGTTCAAAGTGCCCGAAGGGGGGCATTTCATCAAGATCGACCGCTTCACCGGTGCACGTCTTCCCAATGATGCGTCGGGGGAGCATGTGGTGGCGGAATATTTCCGTGATGGCGAAGAGCCGCTGTTTGGTGTGATGTTTGACGGTGGCTTTGCCATGGGGTCAAACCTGCCGCTGTTTGCCCCGAGCGAAAGTGATGGGAACTCGGTGGTGACCACATCCACCGGTGAGAAGGTGGTGGTGCCCGGCAAGGCCGATTTCGGCTCGCTCTCTTCCGGTGGTCAGTATTGAGGCGTTCAGTCTCTCGGCCACTTTTTAGGAGGCTCTCCCCACGGGGGCCCGTGCAAAGGTTGCCGGATAAGGGCCGTCAATCATGAGGGAGAGGGGGAATACCCTCTCTTTCATGGTGGTTTTACACGCATTCCGGTGTTTTGATCGTGCCCTCACGCCTTTGGCGAGAGCCTGTTTCCCAGAGGGGTTGGCCACGCGCCGTGCGACTGTGACCGGGGTTAAATCGGGATTTGCATTGCTGCGCTGCATTTTGCCCATTGTCATCCCCCCCCCTTGCCACCTATGTTGCATATTACGGAGAGCCACCAGGAGTGTGCTTTTCCCGAGAATTTTGCCGGTTTCTCCGGGGCGCGGGGATAAATTGCCCAAGCCTGAGAAACGGACTGAGAGCGTCGCGCTAGGTAGGTTCGCCAGATATGTGGCTGAATACCCCCTCGGACGACAGGAATTGAAGATCGGAACCCTACACGGCACAGCGACCGTGATCTGATCGGATACATCGCCGCACCCCGGTCAACTGGGGGCGGCACATAATTGGGGCCGGGCGGGCCACCGGGCAGGGAACTGCCTTTGAACAAAGCGCGGGAAACCGCCTTTATGAGAGGTGCGGGGAACCGCACCGGGATGGCCGCCGGCACCGGAGAAGAAACGCGATGATGCGTGTGAGGACAGAGCAGAGACTTGATCAGGGGCCGACGCCCCTGACGGTATTGCTGTCCCCCTCGCAACTTTTCGCCCAGACAAGCCACCCTTCCAGACACACGCGCCCGCCAGATCGGCCGGGACGTGCGCCTGATGACGGGTGCAGAAAGACAATATGGCTAAAAAGATGCTTATCGACGCCACCCACGCGGAGGAAACCCGCGTTGTTGTGGTCGACGGCAACAAGGTCGAGGAATTTGACTTTGAATCGGAAAACAAACGTCAGCTAGCTGGCAATATCTATCTGGCCAAGGTGACGCGGGTTGAACCCTCACTGCAGGCGGCCTTTGTGGATTATGGCGGGAACCGTCATGGTTTCCTGGCGTTTTCGGAAATTCACCCGGATTATTACCAGATCCCGGTTGCGGATCGTCAGGCGCTGTTGGAAGAAGAACGCGCCTATGCCGAGGCGCAGGCTGCGGAAGACGAAAAGCCCAAATCGCGCCGCCGCCGCCGCTCGAAATCCAAATCCAAAGCGGAAGAGACCAAATCGGCAGATGCGGTGGCAACCAAAGAGGTGGAAACACCTTCTGAGGCACCGGTGGAGAGCTCGGCGTCCGGTATGGATGTGATCGACCTGGACCAAGGTGGCGCGGACACGCTTGAAGGCCACTCGCCGATGGATCTGGTTGATGAGACCCCGGTTGCGGAACCGGCAGAGGATGCAACGGACGCACAGCAGGCGGACGACGGCGAAAAGAGCGACACGCAGGACACGCCCGCAGCAGAGACCCCGGTGGAGACATCTGCTCAAGAGGGCGCGGATGCTGGTGATGTGGCTGAAAAAGCTGCCGAAGATCAGGCCGCTGACCTTGCCAATGATGCGCAAGACGCCGACCATGCTGATGATGGCAATGGCGACGATGACGGCGACGAAGATGATCCGCTCGAAGCTGACGAAAAAGACGATCAGATCGAACGCGTTGCGGATGATGACAGCTCAGAAGACATCCGTCCGCGCCGCAAACCGCGCCAGAAACGTTACAAGATCCAGGAAGTGGTCAAGGTGCGCCAGATCATGCTGGTGCAGGTTGTAAAAGAAGAACGTGGCAACAAGGGGGCCGCGCTCACCACCTATCTGTCTCTGGCAGGTCGTTACTGCGTCTTGATGCCCAATACCGCGCGCGGTGGGGGCATTTCGCGCAAGATCACCAACACCACCGACCGCAAGAAACTCAAGGAAATCGCCACCGAGATCGACGTGCCGCAGGGCGCAGGTCTGATCATCCGCACCGCGGGCGCCAAGCGCACCAAGACCGAGATCAAGCGCGATTATGAATATCTGCAACGCCTGTGGGAGCAGATCCGCACCCACACGCTGGAAAGCATTGCCCCGGCCAAGATCTATGAAGAAGGCAACCTGATCAAACGCACGATCCGCGACCTCTATTCGCGTGAGATCGACGAGGTGTTTGTTGAAGGCGCCGCCGGCTATCGCACCGCCAAGGACTTCATGAAAATGATCATGCCGTCCCACGCGAAAAACGTGAAACACTACCAGGATCAGATGCCGCTCTTTGCGCGGTATCAGGTGGAAAGCTACCTCTCGGGCATGTTCAACCCGACGGTGCAGCTGAAATCCGGTGGCTATATCGTGATCGGCGTGACCGAAGCTCTGGTGGCGATTGATGTGAACTCGGGTCGGGCCACCAAGGAAGGCTCGATCGAGGAAACCGCGCTCAAGACTAACCTGGAAGCCGCCGAAGAGGTGGCGCGCCAGCTGCGTCTGCGCGACCTTGCCGGGCTGATTGTGATCGACTTCATCGACATGGATGAACGCCGCAACAACTCCGCCGTTGAAAAACGGATGAAAGACAAGCTCAAGACCGACCGCGCGCGCATTCAGGTGGGCCGGATCTCGGGCTTTGGTCTGATGGAAATGTCGCGCCAGCGTCTGCGCCCCGGCATGATCGAGGCCACGACCCAGCCGTGTAATCATTGCCACGGCACCGGTCTGATCCGGTCCGACGACAATCTGGCTCTCAATATCCTGCGTCAGCTGGAAGAGGAAGGCGTGCGTCGTCGTTCACGCGAGGTTCTGGTGAAAGCACCGGTTGGCATCGTCAATTTCCTGATGAACAACAAGCGTGAACATATCGCCCAGATCGAAGCGCGCTATGGCATGGCGGTGCGGATCGAAGCCGATCCGTTCCTGATTTCACCCGATTTCGCCATCGAGAAGTTCAAGACCGCCACCCGGGTGGTGCCGGAAGCGGCTGCGCTGGTCTCGGCGGATGCCTCACTGATGAGTGAGATTGACGAGGTGGAAGAGGCCGAGGTGATTTCCGAGGACGCGCCGGCAGAGGCTTCGACCCCCTCAGGGGACGAGGAGCAAAAGCCCAAGAAGCGCCGCCGTCGTCGCCGCCGCCGTCGCAGCTCCAGTTCCGAAAATGGCGAGAACGGTGAGAACGGCGAAAACGGAGAGACCACCGACGGTTCGGATGAGAACGCTGACGGGGCCGAAGACGCAAAGGCATCGGACGGCGAAGCGCCAGGTGACGCGGCCAGTGAGGGTGCGGATGCCGGCGGGGATGCATCCCCTGCCGAGGCGGCTGACGAGGCAGAAAAAGACGCTGCCAAGCCGGAGAAAACCAGCGGCAAATCCACCAGCAAGACGACCAGAAAAAGCTCAACAACCAAGAAAAGCTCGACCAGCAAGAAGAAAGCTGCTGCGCCCGAGGCTGGGGAAGAGGCTGGGGAAAACGCCTCTGACGCTGTGTCGCCTGCGGAAGATAAGCCCAAGAAAACCACGCGTAAAAGCAGCTCAACCCGGAAAAAGTCGAGCAGCTCCAAGGCAAAGAAAGAGGCTGAGGTCGCCTCTTCTGAGCAGGGTGCTGATGCGGTGACAGGCGAGGCCACTGAGGCGGCGAGCGATGCACCTGCCGAAGGTGAGGTGAAGCCGAAGAAGACCACGCGCAAACGTTCGACTTCGACCAGTAAGAAGAAAGCGGCCGAGGTCGTGGAACCTGCGCCTGAAAGTGCTGAGCAAGAAACCTCGGCAGAGGCCGTGGTTGCAGCAGAGCCGGTGGGCGTCACCGTGGAACCCACCCCTGCGCCTGCAGATGAGGCAGCCGCCGAAACGCCCTCTGAAGCGGCAAGCGTGGCCCCCTCAGAACCCATGGCAGACCCTGTGACGGAAGAGGCGTCAACGACCGCTGTAAAAGAGGACACGCCCCCCAAGCCCAAGCGCAAAGGCTGGTGGTCGCTGGGCCAGTAAGGTCGTACATGGCGAAGATACGAAAAAGCCGGGCATCTGCCCGGCTTTTTTCTTTTCGGGGGGCCGCCTGTGCGCGTTGCGATCCGTAGCCCGCTTCGCGTCAGCCTTTGCGAATGAAATAATGGGTGACGTCCTGATCCCCAAGTTTTGCGGGGGCCTCTCCCAGAAACTCATGCCCCTGTTCCGCGCAGAAATGCGGCACGTCAATCACTGCGGCGGGATCGGTGGCCTCAAGACGAAGCACCTGGCCGTTTTGCATGGATTTCAACCGCTTGCGGGCTTTCAGAACCGGAAGCGGGCAGAGCAGCCCAATGGCGTCGAGGGTTTCATCATAGGTCATGGGGGAGACATAAAAGGCCAGGCGCTGCCTGTCCAGTATCTGTCGCGGATCTCTCTCGCGCGGATGTGACCATCTGGCAGGTGACAGCGCCTGCGCATTGGCCTATGTGAGGATCATGTTTGGAATTGACCTCATAGATGCAGCCCTTCTGCCTGCAATGATCGTGGCCCTCGTGGCCGGTGTCCTGTCGTTTCTCAGCCCCTGTGTGCTGCCGATCGTGCCGCCCTATCTGGCCTATATGTCGGGTGTGTCGATGGGGGAGATGACCGAAGGCAAATCGGGGCAGGGCAAGGTTTTGCTGACGGCTGGGTTTTTCGTGCTGGGCCTGTCGACAGTGTTTCTGTTTCTGGGGTTCACCACATCGGTCTTTGGCTCGTTCTTTTTGCAAAATCAGAGCTATTTCAACACCTTTGCCGGTGTTTTGGTAATGATCTTCGGGGCGCATTTCCTGGGTGTGATCAACATTCCCTTCCTCAATCGTGAGGCGCGGATGGATGCGGGGGACCAGGGGGGCAGCGCCTTTGGGGCCTACCTGCTTGGGCTGGCCTTTGCCTTTGGCTGGACGCCCTGCATCGGCCCGCAACTGGGAATGATCCTGTCCTTGGCCGCGACGGAAGGATCCGTTTCTCATGGGACGCTTCTGCTGGCGGTGTATGCGGCGGGGCTGGGCATTCCATTCCTGCTGGTCGCAGCGTTCTTCCCGCGCATGGGGCCGGTGATTGCCTTTATGAAGCGGCATATGGAGCGGATTGAGCGGGTGATGGGGCTGTTGCTGTGGACCATCGGGCTGCTGATTCTCACCGGTGGGTTCTCGGCCTTTTCCTATTGGCTTTTGGAAACCTTCCCGGCGCTGGCAAGTTTGGGATAGGCCGGAAGGGGCGCTGCCCCTCGCGCTTTGCGCTCACCCCGAGGTATTTATAGCAAGAAAAAGCCAGTGTGGCCGCGGGGAAAGCGCTGTCCGGGGCTTACTTTGGCCCAAATCCGCCGCTATCTTCTGGGCAAAGCAGGGGTCCGGGAGATGGTCGCAGAGTTTTCAAACACTCAAGATGTGTGCAGGCGGCGGGTGTTTTATATTCCCGGCTACGATCCTATTCATCCCCGTCGGTATCGCGAGCTCTATCGTAAGGAAAGTGCCCGTCAGGGGGCGGTGTCCGGCTATGAGGTGGATCTGATCGGCCGTCAGGGCGGCGACACTTATGGCTGGCAGGTCACGTCGCGTATGGACGGAGTGGAAACCGAGGCCGAGTTTGATGTTCTGGTCTGGTCCGACATTGTCCGCACCAGCATGGATCTGAATATTCCCCGCACCTATCTGATGATGGCCCGCACGGCTTGGGTTTACATCAGCTCGGGCGCGCTTGGGCGGTTGATGCGATTGCGCAAGGGGCCGGTGATTGCAGCGCTTTACCCGGTGGGCATGTTGCTTTTGCAATTGATCCTGGCGCTTCTGATCGCCTGGGTGCTTGGGGGGCTGATCACGCTGGGTCTGCGCGGGGTGATTGGCGGTGCTGCAGCGATCAGTGCGGGGGCGGTCGTGGGGATCGCAACTGTCCTTGCGGTTCTTGTCTGGTTTCGCAGGATCGACAGCAAGTTATACGTCTATTACCTGATGCATGATTACAGTTATTCGGCGGCGACCAAAGGGGCCAATCCACCGGATCTTGAGGCGCGGATTGCGGCGTTTGCGGGTCAGGTCGGTGCTGCGTTGCAAAGTGATGTGGATGAGGTTCTGGTGGTTGGTCATTCTTCTGGCGCACATCTGGGCGTGTCGATCCTGGCGGATCTGCTGCGCGATGGGCGCGTGGCTGAAGGGGGGCCGAAGCTGGGATTTTTGACGCTTGGGCAAGTGGTGCCGATGGTGTCGTTTCTGCCTGAGGCCTGGCGGTTGCGCCGCGATCTGCATGCGATGAGCCAATCAGACCAGATCACCTGGATCGACGTGACGGCGCCGGGGGATGGCTGTGCCTTTGCTTTATGCGACCCGGTGTCGGTTTCGGGCGTGGCGCCCAAGACGGGCAAACGCTGGCCGATCGTGTTCTCTGCGGCTTTCACGCAGACCTTGTCTCCGGCGCGCTGGAAGGCGTTGAGATGGCGGTTCTTCCGACTGCATTTCCAATATCTCTGCGCCTTTGACAGGCCACGGGATTACGACTATTTTCGCATCACGGCTGGCCCGATAAGCCTTTCTGAACGTTATAAAAACCGAAAGCCATCGGGCAGCCGTATCGACCGTTCCATATCGAAATATACCAGTATGGAACCGTGATGAGCTGTCCGCATCTTCCCCCCAAACCCCCCGCCCGATCCGGGCGCGTATCGCTGCGCCGTTATGCCAAGCTGTTTCGGCAAGACATTCTGTCCGCCCAGCCAGCGCGGCTGTATCGCGCTTGGATGGCTGAGTTTCGCACGCCGTTTTTTCGCAGTTTCATGTGCAATGACCCGGAGCTGATTGATCTGGTCCTGAAGGGGCGGCCGGATGATTTCCCGAAATCTGACCGAATCCGTGAAGGTCTTGCGCCGCTATTGGGCAACTCGGTTTTCATCACCAATGGTGAGACGTGGAAGCGGCAACGTCGCATCATTGATCCGGCGTTTGAAGGCGGGCGGGTGCGCGAAGTGTTTCCCGCCATGTGGGATGCGGGCGTTGCAGCGGTGACGCGGCTTGCCCCGCTTGCCAATGGGCAACCTGTTGAAATTGAACTGCAAACCAGCCATGCGGCGGCGGATGTGATTTTTCGCACCTTGTTTTCGATCCCGATTGAACATGAGGTGGCTGGCGCTGTTTTTGACCGGTTCAAGGACCACCAGCGCGCGCAGCCCGTGGTCAATCTCGGGGCCATTCTGCCCTTGCCCAAATGGTTCCCACGCTTTCATTCGCGTCAGACCCGTGAAACCGCGCGCGACATTCGCGCTCTGATCACCCGGCTGACAGAAGAGCGTATGACGCGCATTGAGGCGGGGACCGCGCCGGACGACCTTGCCACAAAAATCATGACCACGCAGGACCCGGAAACGGGCCAGCGGTTCGACACGGAGGAAATGGTGGATCAGGTGGCGATCTTCTTCCTCGCGGGGCATGAAACCAGCGCCTCGGCGCTCGCCTGGTCCCTTTATCTGCTGGCACTTTACCCTGAGTGGCAGGAGCGGGTGGCCCGGGAAGCCTTGACAGCAATTGATCCGGAGAAGATCTATTTCTCGGTCATGTCGAAACTGAAACTGTCCCGAGATGTGTTTCGGGAAGCGATGCGGCTGTATCCTCCGGTGCCGATGATGGTGCGGGAGGCGGCCTGTCCCGAGCAGTTCAGGGGGCGCAACGTGCCCCGTGGGAGCCAGATTGTGCTCAGCCCCTGGCATGCCCATCGCCACGAGCGGATCTGGGATCGGCCGGATGAGTTTGACCCCGCGCGGTTCTCTACCCCTGACGGCAAAGAGAGCATGCGGGCGGCGTATTATCCCTTCTCGGCGGGGCAGAGGGTCTGTCCGGGATCTGCTTTCGCGATGATTGAAGGGCCGCTGATCCTCTCGTTGTTGGTGCGGGCTTATCATTTTGAAATCGTGAAGGAAAAACCGGCCATGCCGGTGGCCCATCTGACCGTCCGGGGCAAAGATGGGATTTGGCTGAAATTGGTCCCTCGCACAGTATCCTGACGCGTATCGGGTGTTTTCTGTCGTCAGGTTAAAATCCATGCACTTGGCTGTTTCTGACCCGGCAGGGGGAGTGTGGCCGGAATTTCCCCGAGATTTGCATGGATCCACCTCTTAAATTTGACCTGTATTTGGTCCAATATCCAATGAGGAGGGTCTGGGATGTGGAGAAACATGTCGGGAGCGGGATCCTCTGAACGGGGATCCGGATGGGAGGTTTGGGGAGCCATGAAAGACCGGCGCAAGAAGAATTGTTCTGATGGGGAACCGGGCAGCTCTGTGTCCCGCGATGAGCTGGAAGAGATGTTCGGAGATATTCTCAAACCGGATGGGGAGGATAAAGCCCTCAGCGAAGAAGAGCGTCTGCAACGGCTGCGGGCTGCGAAGCTGAGAAACGCACTTTATCCGAAGGACAGGTGACGGGGCAGAGCCGGCTGGCCTTTAACGGGCGGCCTTATTCTGCAGATGGGTCAGCACATAGACACGGATCGCCGAGGCAAGCCCGCGATCCATACCGCGGGTTTCATCCACCTCTGCCGCAAGAGCGTTGAGCGCAAGGCCGCGTTCTTTGGCAATGGCTTGAAAAGCTTTCCAAAACTCTGGCTCCAGGGACACGGATGTGCGGTGGCCATGTAAGGTGAGGGAGTGTTTTTGCGGGCGGGTGGTCATGTGTCATCCTCCCGTTTGTGGCCGTCAAACAGGCGGATCACCCGGTCTTTGTCGGCCTTCTCCACCGCTTTTTGAGCCTTGGTGCGGCCAAATTTCACGGCGTTTTCGTCTGCGCGGGCCTTTTGTTCGGCCCGCGCTTTTTCTTTTCGATACCGGTTCAGGTTGACCGGTTTCATGGATCAGGCCTTCGGGCCGATCATCTGCTCCGGGCGGACCACGGCGTCGAAGGTTCCTTCATCAACAAAGCCAAGCGCAATCGCCTCTTCCTTCAGGGTGGTGCCGTTCTTATGCGCGGTCTTGGCCACTTTGGTGGCATTGTCATAGCCGATGGTCGGGGCCAGTGCGGTGACCAGCATCAGGCTTTCCTTCATCAGCTTGTCGATGCGCGGCTCATTGGCTTTGATGCCATTCAACATCCGCTCGGTGAAGCTGTCGGTCGCGTCGCCCAGAAGCTGGATCGACTGAAGCAGGTTGTAGCTCATCATCGGGTTGTAGACGTTGAGCTCAAAATGCCCTTGCGAACCGGCAAAGGTCATCGCAGCGTTGTTGCCCATCACATGGGCGGCGACCTGGGTCAGCGCCTCGGCCTGGGTCGGGTTCACCTTGCCCGGCATGATCGAGGAGCCCGGCTCGTTTTCCGGCAGGATCAGCTCACCCAGACCCGAGCGCGGGCCGGATCCCAGGAAGCGGATATCATTGGCGATCTTGTAGCAGGAGCCGGCCACGGTGGCCAAGGCGCCCGACATGAACACCATGGCGTCATGGGCGGCCAGTGCTTCGAACTTGTTCGGTGCGGTCACGAAGGGCAGGTCGGTGATGCGCGCCATATTGGCGGCCACTTCTTCGCCCCAGCCTTGTTTGGTGTTGAGCCCGGTGCCCACAGCGGTGCCGCCTTGAGCGAGTTCGTAAATGCCGGGAAGCGCAGCTTTCACACGCGCGATGCCCTGACGGATCATATGGGCGTAGCCCGAAAACTCCTGGCCCAGGGTCAGCGGGGTCGCGTCTTGGGTGTGGGTGCGGCCGATCTTGATGATGTCCTTGAACTCTTCTTGCTTGGCCTCAAGCCCGGCCAGCAGTTTCTCAAGCCCCGGCAGCAGCACGTCACGCACCGACATGGCGGTGGCGATATGCATCGCGGTGGGGAAAGTGTCGTTCGAGGACTGACCCATGTTGCAGTGATCGTTCGGGTGCACCGGATCTTTCGACCCGATCACGCCGCCCATGATTTCGATGGCGCGGTTGGCGATCACTTCGTTGGCGTTCATGTTCGACTGGGTGCCGGACCCGGTCTGCCAGACGACCAGCGGGAAGTTGTCGTCAAACTTGCCCGCCACAACTTCGCTTGCAGCCTGGATAACGGCGTCTGCAATGGCCGGGTCCATGTTGCCGGATGCCTTGTTGGCTTCGGCGCAGGCCTGTTTGATCACGCCAAGAGCGCGCACGATGGCGACGGGCTGCTTTTCCCAGCCGATCGGGAAGTTCATCAGAGAGCGTTGGGTCTGAGCCCCCCAATATTTGTCTGTGGGAACTTCGAGCGGGCCAAAGCTGTCGGATTCAGTGCGGGTCTCGGTCATGTCTTGCGCCTTTTTTCAAAAGAAACCGACGCTTTTCTACCCGAATACGCACCAAATTCAATGGGGCAGAGGTGGGAAAGGGGAGAGGTAGCGCCAACATTGCATGCAATTGTGCACAATTATCTACTGACGACCCAACTCATCAGCTGAAATGGGGGTCCAAATTGCGGACCATGTCTGTTGGGTGACGGTGCGCGGGCGGCCTGACGCCGGGCGCCATGTTATTTGCGGAAACTGTCGAGACTGACCACGTCAGCGTCCTTATGGGCCGCATCATCATCGGCCTCGTCCTCCGCATCGGTTGGATTGGCCTTGCCGCATGCAGGTGACAGATCGGCCTCATCCACACCGGATACATCATCATCCTCACCTGCCAGATGCAGATTGGCGTGATGCTCCTCGCTGTCCTGTGTTTCGAACCGCAATCCGAATTCCACCGAGGGATCCACGAATGTGTTGATCGCATCAAACGGCACATAAAGTGGTTCGGGTGAGTCGCCGAAATTCAGGGTCACGTTGAACCCGTCTTCGCCCACTTCCAGATCCGCAAACCAGTGCTGCAGGACGATGGTCATATCTTCTGGAAACCGGTCATACATCCAGTCCGCCAGCTCGGTTTCCGGGTGGCGGGTGTTGAAATTGATAAAGAAATGGTGCTGCCCGGGCAGGCCGTTGCGTGCCACATCCTCCAGCACGGTCCGGATCAGACTGCGCATGGCGTTATGCATGAGGTTTCCATAGTCAATTGAACCGGACATTTCTCATCCTTGTCTCACCCTTGGTTGGCCCATCGTATCAGGGATGTTTCGTGGTTCGAGCATAAGCGAATTTTCGGTGAAATAAAGCGTTGAACGAAAAATCTTTGTGAAGTCACAACGGTTGATTTTGTGCGGAAATGCGGGCCTGTGGTGGTTTGGTGAAACGCAATAATCCTTTTGATTATAAACTGTTTATGGGTAGGGCTAAGGCGCATTTTTATACCGTTATAATCAGCTTGTTGATCTCTCTTGCTGCGGTTGGATCCCCTTTGCCTTGGTTGCCGTTGAAACGCTTCGGGTAAGGGGGCGCTCGCCAGGGGAAGGGCCAGACTATGTTTGGGCAACAGGCGGGGGAAAGTGCAGGTTTCTGTTGCCAGGTACCTGCGAACCCCGCCTTACGCGGCTAGGCATAAGGACTTAAGTTTCGGCGACCCGAACTGCTTACGCAGCCAGAGCCATTGCCGGAGCTTTGTTGTCGTTTGCAACTAGCTTAAGTGAACCGATAACGGTGGTATCTCACCGAAACAAAGCTAACCCCTTTAGACGTCCGTCGATCCTATTTCGCCCCCACGATATCAAGGTTTTCCCCAAACGAAGGATGCCCCTGAGTGTGTTATGGTGGAGGCGCCGGGTACCGCCCCCGGGTCCGATCCGCTTATTACGAGCGCGTTTATGTCCATAGTCCCCGAGGGGACAGATCATATGTAAGGGGTGCAGACGGAATTGAAAAGGGGTCAGGTGCCGGGATTAAGGCGATAATGTCCGGTGATTGGGAAGGAAAACAGGATATTGTCTTCCTGTGTGCCGGCTCCGATATTGTGAATGACCAGCGGGTGCTGGCCTGTAGGATCCAATTTATCTGACAGGATGCCAATATGTGGAAGGGAGCCGCTGACCGTCCAGGTCACGATGTCACCTGGCCGATAGTTTTGTGCTGTGTCGGAGATGGGCAATGAATACCCTTGCCGCGCCAGATAGGTCTGAATATTCGGGACGCGCCGATGGTCTATATTTCGGTCGGTCTGGGACAGCCCCCAGTTCTTCGGATAGCTGGAAAAAGCCTGTTTCATGTCCTCATGAATAGCAACTTGAAGGTCGATGTTATGGGCATCGCGCAATGCGCGTATGACAACATCCGTGCAGACCCCTGTTTTGCGGTCAATATCACCACCGGGATAGCCAATCGCGGCATAACTGCCATCATAGTATCTTGTCACACCGACCTGAGACCTCGCGGAGTGCAGCAATTGCTGTGTCCAGACCGGGATCTCATATTGCGTGTGTTGGGGGACCGTATCCGAGGCCGTCTGCCGGGTCACTGTGTCAAAGCTTTGCGCTGGGAGGGAAATGCCCAGCATATTGCGAAGATATCCATTCACGATGAGACGGGTTTGAAACGGGGTGACGCTCCAAGCAATCCACGCGAATAGGACAACAGCAAACAGACTCAAGAACTTTTTCATTCCAATATGCTAGGCGATAGCAACAGGTCTTTGCCAATCGATTGGGCATAAAGTGGAGGTGTTGGCTGCTTTTTGCCATCCGCAGGCAGAGCGACAGGAGAGCAAAGTGATGACTTCTTTCGGAGCGCGTCAGGCCGAAAGGCGATTACGCCCCAACTCGACCGTATATTGCGAAAGCTTGCCCAGAGCAGAATCGGCTTCGGTTTGATCTCTTCCCTCAATGGCATCAGCGATCTGCGTATGCAGGGCAATGATCCGATCCCGGTCCCGCTGGGTATAGGTGATCATGTTCATGAGCGGCTGCATCGCCTCGACGGCACCGGCCAGTTGGTAAGACAGAACCGGATTGCCCGCGCCATCCACCAGCGCCCGGTGAAAGGCCACGTCCGAGGCGCAGAAGGCTTCGTCCGTGAGGCCCGGTTGGGACTGGCGCATGATCTCGGCGCGCATGGTGGCAAGGTGATCGGCCGTGCGACGCTCTGCCGAAAGTGGCGCACAGGCGCGTTCCAGCGCAAAGCGTGCCTCACAGGCGGTCTCGAAACTCACCTCGTTCATCGACAAGAGCAGCGTTGATGTGGTGATCTGCTGGCCGTAGGCATCCTCAAAGGACATGCGGTTGACGAAAGCACCGCCGGTGGCGCCCCTTTGGGTGCGGATGAGGTTCTGCGCCGCCAGCCGTTTCAACGCCTCGCGCACGGTCGGGCGCGAGACGGAGAACTGCTCAGACAGTTCTGCCTCGGACGGCAGGCGCTGATCCACAATCAGATCCCCCGCGATAATCGCATCGCGAATGTCACTGGCAATCTGTGCCGAAAGGTCTTGCGGGGTGGGTTTGCTCGCACTCATGTAAACTGTTTAGGGGGCAATGCCGGTCCGGGTCAACTGGACGCTACGTCACTTTTGGGGTCGGTAAAATTCATTTGTCAGACAATTGCATGATGGGCATAGTTTTAAATGTAAGACAATTCGAGTCAGGAGAGGTCCCGATGCAGATCGCCGACAGGATACGACAGATGGCAGCCCCCCATTGGCTGGCGCTGTTCGGGCTGGTCGCCTTGGGCTGGATGGTGCTTTACGCGATGGCGGTGCCGTCTGACCAGATGGAGATGGCGCAGATCTATGGGGCCGAGTTCTGGCGCTCGCTTTGTATCGTGTCGCCGGATCAGGCCGGGTTCTGGGGGCTTGCGCTTATGTGGATGATCATGTCCGCGGCGATGATGGCGCCGACCGCACTGCCTGCGCTGGCCACCTATGATGACATGATTGCGTCTGGTGCGGCCAGTCGGCAGGGGTTTGGTGAGCTGATCGCGGGCTATCTTGCGGTATGGCTCGGCTTTTCGCTGCTGGCGGCAGGCGCGCAGCTGCTGCTGTTTCAGGCGGGACTTTTGTCACCGCTGGGGCGAAGCCTGTCGGCCTGGCTGTCCGGCGGGTTGCTTGTGGGGGCGGGGCTTTACCAGTTCTCATCCCTCAAAGAGAGCTGCCTGTCCAAATGTCGCCATCCGATGAGTTTTTACATGCAGTATTGGCGTGAAAGCCGCTGGAACGCGGTCTCGCTTGGCCTGCGCCTTGGGGCGGTCTGCCTTGGTTGTTGCTGGGCCCTGATGCTGCTTGGCTTTGTGGGCGGGGTGATGAACATCGCCTTCATGGGGCTCGCCACCCTGATCATGATTTTCGAAAAGCTGCCGGAACTGGGCCGCTATATCACCAAACCGCTGGGCTGGGGACTGACGATCCTGGGGCTTGCGGTGATTACCAATGGCGCATTGACCCTGATCTAGGGCGCGCAAGGAAGGGAGAGAGAAATGGACGGGACGCAAATCGGTCAGGTTGAATGGGCCATCAAGGGAGAGCTGATCCTCAACTGTAACTGCACGGTGTTCTGCCCCTGTGTGGTCAGCCTGGGGGATCACCCGCCGACAGAAGGCTATTGCATGGGCTGGGCCGGGATCCGCATCGACAGCGGCAATTATGGCGGCGTTGACCTGTCGGGGCTGAATGTGGGGCTTTTGCTGGAGATCCCCGGTCGTATGGCGCGTGGCAACTGGAAAGCCGCCGCCTATATTGATGAGCGCGCGGATGATGATGCGTTTGAAGCGCTCTGCCATATTTTCACTGGGGCGGCCAAAGGCACCACGGGTCTCTTTAAAATGCTGGTCAGCGAGTTTCTGGGTGCAGAACGCGCGCTGGTATCGTTTGAAACCGAAGGCAACACCCGTCGCCTGATCGTTGGCAAAGCCATTCGTGGGTCCGTGACCCCGGTTCCGGGCAAGGGCGGGGCCGATCAGGTGATCACCAATACCAATTACTGGATGGGGCCGGATATCACCGTGGCCAAAGCCGACGAGGCCCGTGTGCGTGCCTTTGGACGGGTCTGGGACTTCGACGGCAAATCCGCCGAGATTTGCCAGATTGATTGGAAAGGCCCCGGTCGCTAAGGCGGCTGGGTTCACGTCAAGGGAGCGCGACCCATGGCACAGAATGCCCCGCTGATCTCTCCGTCCCGCCGTTTGCGGCGCACGCCTTTTTCCCCCGGTGTCGAAGCTGCCGGGGTCAAAGGCTATACGGTTTACAACCACATGCTGCTGCCGACCGTGTTTCGGTCGGTGGAGGAAGACTATCGTCACCTGAAAGAGGCCGTTCAGGTCTGGGATGTCTCTTGTGAGCGTCAGGTCGAGGTGAGGGGCCCCGATGCTGCCCGCCTGATCCAGATGCTCACCCCGCGCGACCTGTCCAAGATGCAGGACGGACAATGCTTCTATGTGCCGATGGTGGATGAGACAGGCGGGATGCTGAACGATCCGGTGGCGGTAAAGCTGGACGAGGACCGGTTCTGGATTTCCATTGCCGACAGTGATCTGCTGTTTTGGGTCAAGGGGCTGGCCTATGGGTTCCGGCTGGATGTGCTGGTGGAGGAACCGGATGTGTCACCGCTTGCCATTCAGGGGCCGAAATCGGACGATCTGGTGGCGGCGGTCTTTGGCGACGCGGTGCGCGATATCCGGTTCTTCCGCTACAAACGGCTGGCGTTCCAGGGACGTGAACTGGTGGTGGCCCGGTCGGGCTATTCCAAGCAGGGTGGGTTTGAGATCTATGTGGACGGCTCTGACATCGCAATGCCGCTGTGGAATGCGCTGATGGAGGCGGGCAAGAGCATGGACGTGCATGCAGGCTGCCCCAATGGCATTGAGCGCGTTGAAGGCGGGCTTTTGTCTTACGGCAACGACATGACCCGTGAAAATACCCCGCATGAGGCCGGTCTCGGGCGGTTTTGCGCGACCCAAAGCGCGCTGGGCTGTGTGGGGCGTGATGCGCTGTTGCGTGTGGCCAAGGAAGGCCCGGTGCAACAGGTGCGCGCGATTGAGATCCACACCGGGGGCGGGGGCAGCACACCCATTCCGCCCTGTGACCGGGCCTGGCCGCTGATGGATGGGGACAGGCAGGTGGGGCAGGTGACCTCGGCCGCCAACTCCCCTGATTTCAACACCGGTGTTGCCATCGGTATGGTGCGCATGACCCATTGGAACAGCGGGACAGAGCTGGATGTGATCACCCCGGATGGCCCCCGCGCGGCCACGGTTTACGATACTTTCTGGATATAAAGGGGACGCCTCTGACATGAGGTCCCGAGAAGAGGAGATGAGGATGTTTAAAGCACTGGTAATGGAACAGGACGGCGAAGGGCTGGCAGCCGCACAGATCAAGGAGATCGGTGAGGACGCCCTGCCCGAGGGCAATGTGACCGTGGCCGTTGAGTATTCCACCGTGAACTACAAGGACGGGCTGTGCCTGTCTGCAAAAGGCGGTGGGCTTGTGCGCAACTATCCGCATGTGCCGGGGATCGACTATGCGGGCACCGTCGAGGCGTCTGACGATGACCGCTATAAACCCGGCGACAAGGTGGTGCTGACTGGCTGGCGTGTGGGCGAAGTGACCTGGGGCGGCTATGCCCAGAAGGCGCGCATTGACGCGGACAAGCTGGTGCCGCTGCCCGAAGGTCTGACCACCCGTCAGGCGATGGCGGTGGGGACCGCCGGGTTCACCGCAATGCTGGCTGTGATGGCGCTGGAAGATCACGGGTTGAAGCCGGGCAATGGCCCCGTGCTGGTCACCGGTGCTGCCGGAGGGGTTGGCTCGGTTGCTACCGCGATCCTTGCAAATCTGGGATATGAAGTTGCCGCCGTGACCGGTCGCCCGGATCAGGCGGATTACCTCAAATCTCTGGGGGCCACCACCATCGTGCCGCGCGAAGAGCTGAATGAGACCACCAAACGTCCGCTGGAGCGTGAAACCTGGGCCGGGTGCGTGGATGCCGTGGGCGGGGACATGCTGGCCCGTGTGCTGGGGCAGATGAAATACGGCGCCTCCGTCTCTGCCGTGGGGCTTGCCGGCGGTGCCGGATTGCCTGCCACGGTGATCCCGTTCCTTCTGCGCGGTGTGAACCTGTTGGGCATCGACTCGGTCATGCAGCCCTATGACAATCGCCTGCGTGCCTGGGAACGGATCGCCAAAGACCTGCCGATGGAGAAGCTTGAGGCGATGATCCACCCGGCCACACTGGACGATCTGCCTGCGCTGGGCGCAGATATCCTGAAAGGGCAGGTCAAGGGGCGTGTTGTTGTGGATGTGAACGGCTGACACGGCGCGGGGCGGGCTTGACCCGCCCCGACATATGCGGCATGAGGGCCACATGATCAGACACATGCACAGTTTTGCCTATTATCCCCTGTTCTCATAGAACGGGTGGCAAGCATGTGCGAAAAACGATCAATGTGACAACGATCAAACCGACATCGACCGCCCCGAGGGCGGTCTTTTTCTTTTCAACCCCTCCTCGGGGTCAGAAAGGAAAAGAGACATGGATAATCTGATAATTCGGGCTGTGGAGGCGCGGGATCTGCGCGCGCTGGGCGATCTGGTCAGCAGCCTCGCGCGTCATCACGGGGATACGGCGCGGGTCACGCAATCGGGGCTGGCGCGTGACTGTCTTGGCCAGGCGCCATGGCTTCGCATTCTGGTGGCTGAGCATCATGGTGGACTGGTGGGCTATGCTGCCCTGTGTCCGCAGGCGCGGCTGCAATTCGGGGCGCGCGGGATGGAGCTTCATCACCTGTTTGTGCATCGCCCGTTGCGGGGGCAGGGCGTGGGGCGGGCGTTGCTCACGGCGGCCCGGGATCTGTCCCACCAGATGGAAGCCGATTTTCTCACCGTGGCGGCAGAGGCGGGCAATGCGGCGGCGCAGTCCTTCTACGAAGCCGCCGGGTTCAGGGCGCTGCCGGATGATGCGGCCCGTTATCAGATGGTGGTGTGACATTATCTGCAAATCGGTCTGGTGTGGGCGGAAATGGGGCAGGGGAAAATGTCGCATCCGCCCAACCGTGGCCCGTTCCTATATGTGTTGGGAGCGCCCGGAATTTCACGTCTGAACGTCACCCTGAAAAACACAATGAGGACAAGCTCATGGCGGCAAAAAGCACCTCCCCCGACAGGATCCCCCGCGACCTGTCCCTTGAACAGATTGACGGGCAGCGCTGGCCGGTGCCCTGCTGCGCCTCCTATCTGGTTGCCACCACAACCGCGCTGCGGCAAAAACCGATCGGCCAGTTCACGGTGGAAAATCTGCGCATCATGATCGCACAGGATATCGGGGCTGAGATCCTGAGACCGATTGCGCTGGAGACCTTGCGGGACAACCCGATGGCCGAGGGAGATTATTATCCCGGTGATTTGCTGGAAGCCGCCTTGAAACGCTGGCCGGAAGATCAGGAATTGCAGGACATTGCCGCGCGGAAGACGCGCGCGGGCGGCTGATTTCTGGCCCCGGACCGAACGCTCCGTTCGGACAATTAGCGGCCAGTCCACCTGCCTGCCCAACGGCCTGCCCAACAACCGGTCCAGATCACCACAGATCCGTTTTGTGAAACCGGCACCTCGGCCGAAACCATTGGCCATATGCGACATGGATGTCGGTTTCGGTTGAAAAAAGGGCGCTTGAACCCATATTTAAATCCCCCCACCCGACAGGTTCGCAGCATCAAGCAAGTAGGGAGGGGATATATGTCCCAAGAAACAGAAACTGACTATGAGGTCGGTCAGGACAACGTCCAGATCTTTGGTCTTGATTTTCACAACCCGGTCTTTGCCATTTCCGCAGCTGTCATTCTCGCTTTCGTGTTTTTCACGCTGGTGTTTCAGGACAGTGCAGAAGGGTTCTTTGGCTGGCTGCGCCCCGCGCTGACCAGCTCGTTTGACTGGGTGTTCATGCTCGCCGGGAATATTTTTGTAATTTTCTCGCTGGTGCTGATCGTAAGCCCCTATGGCAAAGTGCGCCTGGGTGGTGCGGATGCCAAGCCGGATTACAGCTATATGGGATGGTTCTCGATGCTGTTTGCCGCTGGCATGGGGATTGGCCTTGTGTTCTGGGGGGTCGCTGAACCGATTTCGCATTACGGCAGCTCCCTTGGCGGCACCGCTGCCGAAGCAGGGGCGCGCACTGACTGGGCTCCGCTGGGGGCCGCTGCCGACAACCCGGAAGCGGCGCGTGATCTGGCCATGGCAGCCACCATTTTCCACTGGGGTCTGCACCCTTGGGCGGTTTATGCGGTTGTGGCTTTGGCTCTTGCATTCTTCAGCTTTAACAAAGGCTTGCCGCTGACCATGCGCTCGGTCTTCTACCCGATCTTCGGAGAAGCCACCTGGGGTCTTGCAGGCAATGTGATCGACGTTCTGGCCGTGTTTGCCACCATCTTTGGCCTTGCCACGTCGCTGGGTCTGGGCGCTACACAGGCGCTGGCCGGTCTGAACTATCTGTTTGGCGTGCCGGTTTCTGATGGCATGAAAGTGCTCCTGATTGTTGCGATCACCATCTTTGCGCTGGTCTCGGTTGTGGCGGGGCTCGACAAAGGGGTGAAGCGCCTGTCCGAGTTGAACATGGTGCTGGCAGCCATCCTGTTGCTGCTGGTGATCATCGTGGGGCCGACCGTGGCGATCCTGACCGGGTTCTTCGACAACCTCTGGGCCTATGCGGTGAACCTGCCGTCCCTGTCGGGGGTCATCGGGCGCGAAGACACCAACTTCATGCAGGGCTGGACCGCCTTCTACTGGGCCTGGTGGATCAGCTGGTCACCTTTCGTTGGCATGTTCATCGCCCGCATCTCGCGTGGCCGCACCGTGCGCGAATTCATCACCTGCGTGTTGATCATTCCCACCGTTGTGGGCGCGATCTGGATGAGCGTCTTTGGTGGCGCCGCTCTGGATCAGGTCATGTCGGGTGCAGGCGAAGCTTTGTCCAATGCCGGGCTTGAGCTGAAGATGTTCACCATGTTCGAAGCGTTCCCGATGACCGGCCTGCTGAGCTTTATCGGCATCATCCTGGTGATCGTGTTCTTCGTCACCTCGTCCGACTCCGGTTCGCTGGTGATCGACCAGATTACCGCCGGTGGCAAAACCGATGCGCCGACCGCGCAGCGTGTGTTCTGGTGTATCCTCGAAGGTGCCATCGCCATTGCCCTGCTGTTGGGCGGCGGGCTGGCAGCGCTGCAGGCGGCAGCGATTGCTACGGGGTTCCCCTTTGCCATCGTTCTCGTGCTGATGTGCGTTTCGATCTTCCTGGGTCTGCGCGGTGAGCGTACAAAATAACGCGGCCTGTCCACTCAGGACATGTCACGTCAAAGGGCTCCCATCCGGGGGCCCTTTTTCATCTCACCTCTTGACCCGTGTCTCCGCTCTGGCTAGCACTTCATCTGAATTTGTCATGTGCCCTCAGTGCATGGCTGCCCGCGGAGAGACATCCCGCGTGGCTGGCTGGAGGACCTGCCGGAACGGGAGCCCCCGGACCGCTGTCCCACGCTCCCTGAAGTCAACAGTGGCATGGTGCCGCGATAGGGGAGCGAGAGATGAAAGATCTTGAAACCACTAGGAAAAACAATGGGCTGAACATCGACTGGGTGCGGGCGCAATTCCCCGCCTTTTCGGAACCCAGCCTGCAGGGGCAGGCGTTTTTCGAAAATGCGGGCGGGTCCTATACCTGCCAACAGGTGATCAACCGGCTAACCCGCTATTACACCCAGCGAAAAGTGCAACCCTACGCCCCTTACGAGGCCTCAGCCCTGGCGGGGGCGGAAATGGATGAGGCGCGGGAGCGTCTGGCGGCGATGATGGGGGTGGACAGCGATGAGCTGTCATTCGGGCCATCAACCACGCAGAACACCTATGTTCTGGCCAATGCGTTTCGCAGGTTCCTGAAGCCGGGTGATGCAATTGTCGTCACCAATCAGGATCACGAGGCCAATACCGGCCCATGGCGCCGCTTGGCAGAGGAAGGGTTTGAGCTGCGCGAATGGCAGGTTGATCCCGAAACCGGTCATCTCGATCCGGGCCAGCTGGATGATCTTCTGGACGAGAAGGTCAAACTGGTCTGTTTTCCCCATTGCTCAAATGTGGTGGGAGAGATCAATGACGTGAAAGCGATCTGCGCAAAGGCGCGTGCCAATGGGTCTTACACCTGTGTCGACGGGGTCAGCTATGCGCCGCATGGCTTTGTGGATGTGGCGGATCTGGGCGCGGATATCTACCTGTTCTCGGCTTACAAGACCTATGGTCCGCATCAGGGCATCATGGTGATCCGCCGCGCCCTGGCGGAGGCGCTTCCCAATCAGGCGCATTACTTCAACGCCGATTGCCTTTACAAACGCCTGACCCCCGCCGGGCCAGACCACGCGCAGGTTGCCGCCTCGGCCGGCATGGCAGATTATATGGATGCGCTGGCCGCAGAGCATGGCGTTCGCGAAGGCGGGGCATTGGCCGCCCGGGCCGCCCATGGCCTGATGCGTGCGCATGAGGTGAAACTGCTGCAACCGCTTCTGGATTACGCCAAGGCCAAGAACTCGGTGCGGCTGCTGGGGCCAGATCAGGCAGAGGCGCGCGCACCTACCGTGGCGCTGGCGTCGCAAATCGCAGGGGAAGACCTGGCGGCACGGCTTGCCCCTCTTGGCATCATGGCCGGAGGAGGGGATTTCTACGCGGTGCGCGCGCTTGCAGCCCAGGGCGTGGACCCGTCCCACGGGGTGCTGCGGGTGAGTTTCACCCATTACACCTCCGAGGAAGAGGTGACCAAACTGATCGAGGCGCTTGATCAGGTGCTGTGATGGCTGGTGCATTGGGGCAGTTCGTTGATAGAATTGCCCCATGTCGCTGCTGGTATTGATATTCGCGCTGACTTTCGTCGTGGTCTTTTTGATCCTGCACCACCTGCAGGGCAGGCGTGCGGGGGCTGGAACGGGAGCCCGCCGCGCGTTTCGGTCCGGATCATGTCGCTGGGTGCAGGTTGGGCAGTCCACGCCAAACCTGATGCAATTCAGATGCTCCACCTGCGGCGTCACGGCCTATTCCTCACAGAAAAGCGGACCAGAGCAGTGCAAACGAGATCTGGCAAAAGGCCAGTCATTGTAGCTCTTGCTGCATGCGCAAAACCACCCTCTTGTCCGTTCCCCCCTGAACCGCCTAAAGTGTTTCGACTTATTATTGAGACACAATAATGAGGCGAAACGCTCGAAACCTACTGATGTTGCGGGCGTTTCGAAATCACCTTGTGACTCAAGTTAATCTCGAAACGCTTTCGCCTTGTGGTGTTCAAGACATTGGATTTCACATTGGATTTTGGGGGGAGCCATGATCCTGACGGAGACCAGGGGGCAGCCTGATCTGCCGCGTTATTTTGCCCGTGTGTTTGACCGCGCGGGCCGGATGAATACCGGACAGCTTGATTTCGTCTTGCCGGATGGGCGCCGGTTTCGCGCTTTTGGCGCGCGGCCGGGGCAGGTGGCGGAGCTGAGGATACACGAAGCGGACGTTTTTGCCCGGTTGATCCGCGAAGGGCATCTGGGCTTTTGCGATGCCTATATCGAGGGCGGCTGGTCGACCCCGGATCTGCAGGCTTTTCTTGATTTGTTACAAGATGATAACGAGATCATTTATGACGGTTTTCCCGGGATGATCTTTGTGCGATCCTACGAGCGGATGCGCCACCTGATGAATGGCAATTCCAAACGTCAGGCGAAAAGAAATATCAGCTATCACTATGATCTGGGCAATGCGTTCTATGCGTTGTGGCTGGACAAGACGATGACCTATTCCTCCGCCCTGTTTCGCTCGGGGCAGGAAAGCCTGGAATGTGCGCAGGAACAGAAATACGCCTCTCTCCTCGAACAAATGGGGGTGGGGCCTGGTGATCACGTGCTGGAGATCGGATGCGGCTGGGGCGGCTTTGCCGAGTTTGCCGCAAAGCGGGGCGTGCGTGTCACCGGGCTGACCATTTCGCAAGAGCAGCATGATTTCGCCGTGGAAAGGATCGCGCGGGCGGGCCTGTCGGACCTGGTCGAGATCCGACTTCAGGATTACCGCGACGAGACCGGCAAATATGACGGGATCGCCTCGATCGAGATGTTCGAGGCGGTGGGAGAGAAATACTGGCCAACCTATTTTGAAACCGTGCGCAACTGCCTGCGTCCGGGGGGGCAGGCCGTGTTGCAGATCATCACCATCACCGAGCGGCGCTTTGATCAATATCGCAAGGGCGTCGATTTCATTCAGAAATACATTTTTCCGGGGGGGATGCTCCCGTCGAAAACCCGTCTGCGCGAAGAGGTCGCCCGGGCAGGGCTTGCCTTTCGGGACCAGATCACATTTGGCGAAAGCTATTCTGAAACGCTGCGCCGCTGGCACGATGTGTTCAATGCAAAATGGACCCGCGTGGCCGAGCTGGGGTTTGACAACCGGTTCCGGCGCATGTGGAATTTCTATCTGACCTCCTGTGCTGCATCTTTTCATTCGGGAAATTGCGATGTGGTGCAGGTGACCTTGCAAAAGCCGGGCTGAACGGGTGATATAGATCCATGCCCCGCAAGAGGGCAGGGAGATCAGAGGAGAGAGCGTATGCCCACCGCAGCAAAACTCGTGGCCGCCGGTTTTTTCGCGGCCCTTGCCTTTATGGTCGGCAACCTGATCATTCCCTATCTGGCGGAAGGGCGGGATTATACCCTGTTTCCCGTGGGGCTTGCGGGTCTCGGGCTGGTGATTGGCTGGCGCTTTACCGGCTATCGGATCGGGCGCGGACTGGGTGAGCCGGTCGGGATTGGCCTGTCCTCGGGGGCGTTGCTGGTCTTTTGGGGATTTCTGGTGTTCTCGATCTACGAGATGCTGCGCAAAACCCTGCGAAACGCCTATGATGGCCCGGTCGAAGCCCTGCGTGCTGCGGTCAAAATCGCGGTTGATTACGGCTATGATATTGCCCAGATGGACGTGATTGCCACGCTGGTGCTGGGCAGTGTCTTCGGGGGCTGGCTGACCGGTGTGGTCGCCCGCCGCTGGTCCTGATCGAGGAAAGTCAATGAAAACCCTGTTTTTCTACGGCACACTTTGTTTTCGGCCGTTGTTGGAGCTTGTGCTCGAGGGCGAGACCTATCGCGCTGAACAGGCGTCTTTGCCGGATCATGCGGTTTACTGGGCAAAGGATCAGATCTTTCCGATGATCCAGGCCGAACCGGGCGCGCGTGCTGAGGGAATGCTGGTCAGCGGCCTGTCTGACGAGGCCATCGCCCGGCTTGATCACTACGAAGGGGGCTTTGCCTACACGCTGGTTGAGATGGCGGTGCAGGCATCTGGGGGGACTGCTACTGCCGAGGTTTATTTCCCCGAAGAGGGTCAGTGGACCCCTGGCCCGGTCTGGTCGCTGGATGATTGGGCCCGTGACTGGGGAGAGATCACGCTGTTTGCCGCGGAAGAAGTGATGTCCTATATGGGGCAGCTCTCACCGGAGGAGGTTGCGGCGCGCTTTGCCATGATCCGCCTGCGGGCGGCGTCGAAACAGCGCGCCGCCTCCCTCTCCACCCCAACGGACCTGCGCAGCAAGCGAACCGCATCCGATCTGGATGTGCGCAGAAAATCAAGGCCTTATAGCAACTATTTCGCCATTGAAGAGCAGGATCTTTCCTTTCCGCGTTTCGATGGCACGATGAGCCCGCTGGTGAACCGCGCGGGTTTTGTTGGTGGGGATGCGGTCACCGTTTTGCCGTATGATCCGGTGCGCGATACCGTTCTGGTGATCGAACAGTTTCGGGTTGGGCCTTACATGCGCGGTGATCAGCATCCATGGTTGCTCGAACCCATTGCCGGGCGGATTGATCCGGGGGAAACGCCTCAGCACACGGCGCGGCGCGAAGCTCTGGAAGAGGCCAGCCTGACCATCGGTGCGCTCGAACATGTGGGCAATTACTATCCCAGTCCCGGGGCGGTTACGGAATATCTCTATTCCTACGTGGCGCTGTGTGATCTGCCTGACAGTGCCGCCGGGATTGGCGGCGTTCTGGGGGAGGCGGAGGATATTCGCAGCCACGTCATCCCGTTTGACCGGCTGATGGAACTGGTCGGGACGGGCGAAGTGGACAATGCACCGCTGCTCCTGTCTGCCATGTGGCTGTCGCAAAACCGTGATCGGTTGCGCAGGGCTGCTTGAAACCCGCGCAGTGCGCACTTACACATGAGAAGAGTTCTGCGGATCCGTTCCGCGCGCGACAACCCAAATACATCCGGCAGGGGGCATAATGGATATCAAACAGGATCTGGCACAAACGGTTGGCAACACCCCTTTGATCCGTCTGAAAGCGGCAAGCGAGGCCACCGGCTGTGACATTTACGGCAAGGCCGAGTTCATGAACCCGGGCCAGTCGGTCAAGGACCGTGCAGCCCTTTACATCATCCGTGATGCGATTGCGCGCGGCGACCTGAAACCGGGCGGCACGATCGTCGAAGGCACCGCGGGCAATACCGGCATCGGCCTTGCGCTTGTTGGGGCGTCCATGGGGTTCAAGACCGTGATCGTGATCCCGGAAACCCAGTCCGAGGAAAAGAAGGATATGCTGCGTCTGGCCGGGGCCGAACTGGTTCAGGTGCCCGCCGCCCCTTATCGCAATCCCAACAACTATGTGCGCTATTCCGGGCGCCTGGCCGCCAAACTGGCCGAGACGGAACCCAATGGTGCGATCTGGGCCAATCAGTTTGACAATGTGGCCAACCGTCAGGCCCATGTGGAAACCACCGGGCCTGAGATTTGGGCCCAGACCGATGGCAAGGTGGACGGGTTCACTTGTGCGGTCGGGTCAGGTGGCACGCTTGCAGGGGTGGCCGAGGTGCTGCAGCCCAAGGGCGTGAAAATCGGCCTGGCTGACCCGGAAGGGGCAGCCCTTTACAGTTTCTACACCACAGGCGAATTTGCCGCGACCGGTGGGTCGATCACCGAAGGGATCGGGCAGGGGCGGGTGACCGCCAACCTCGAAGGGTTCACCCCCGACATGTGTTTCCAGATCCCGGATGCCGAGGCGCTGCCCTTCGTGTTTGATCTGGTCGAGCAGGAAGGCCTGTGCCTGGGCGGATCGTCAGCGATCAATATCGCCGGTGCCGTGCGCATGGCCCGCGAGATGGGACCGGGCCACACGATCGTGACCATGCTCTGCGACTATGGCTCGCGCTATCAGTCCAAATTGTTCAATCCCTCTTTCCTGAAAGAAAAAGGGCTGCCGGTGCCCGCGTGGCTTGATCGCGAACCTGCCCTGCTGCCCGAGGTGTTCGAGGACATCTGATGATGCGCATTTTCCTTCTCCTCTTTGTCCTTGTGCTGGGTCTTCTGGCGGGGACGCCGGAAGGGGTGGCACAACAGGGCGCGGCCAGTTCGGCAGCGCCCTTTCCTGTGCCTGCCACACCGGAGGCGAATGGCGACGAAGGCCAGAAGCTTTATGTGTTGCGAAGCGATGGCAGCCCTGATTACACCGCCTGGGGCAAGCTCGCTGACCGGGTTGAACAGGCGCTTCAGGTGGGGCGGGCCTCTGACGGGGTGATGCGGGACCTGCGGGCCGAACTGGTGGATTGGCGTGGATTATTTTCTGCGGCCAAGAGCGAAAATGACATTCGAATCAATACGCTAAAGACGCAAATTGCCACGCTCGGCCCCAAGCCGGAAGGTGAGGGGACGGAACCAGCGATCCTTACCCAGCGACGTGAGGAGCTGTCCCAGGAACTCAGCGCAGCCCAGGCCCCGGTGCAAGCGGCCGAAGAGGCCCGTTCCCGCGCCAATGTGCTGATCGGTGAGATTGACAGCCTCTTGAGGGCGCGGCAGGCCGACCAGTTGCTGAGGTTGGGGCCGACCCCGGTCAATCCGGTGCTCTGGCCCGCCGCGGTTGAGGATCTGGGGGCCTCGCTGCATCTGGTTGCCAGCGAGGTGAAATCAAATTTCGGCAGCGATGCCCAGCGGGCGGATCTGCTTGAGGATCTGCCGTTGACCGTCGTGTTGCTGGTGATTGGTGCGGTGTTGCTTTTGCGCGGGCGTATCTGGGTCATGCGCATGGGGGACGCGCTGCGGGCCCGACGCAGGGGAAGCTCGCGCGGGGTTGTTGGGTTTGTCGTTTCGATCGGGCAGGTTCTGGCCCCGCTGCTGGGCATGGTCCTGCTGGTCGAGGCGCTTAATCTTGTGGGTATTTTGGGGCTGCGGGGACAGGTTCTGGCCGACACGCTTCCCTCGGTCGCCGTGCTTGTGTTCGGAAGCCTCTGGCTGGGCAACCGGGTGTTCGGTGTCGAAGGGGCGGACTGGCCTGTTCTGGAAATGCCCTCGACGGTGGCGCGGGCAGAAGCCCGGTTCGATGTGGCCTTGCTTGGTGCCTTGCTGGCCCTGAAACTGGTGCTGCAGACCCTTGCGGATCACGAGGGGTATTCAGAGGCGACCTATGCGGTTCTGATTTTCCCGATCTATCTTGGGCTTGGGGTGCTTTTGGTGCGGCTTGGCCGTCTTCTGCGCCTTCATGCGAAGCTGCGCGCGCGCGATGAAGAGAGTGCCAGTTTCCGCTCCTCTGTGCTGGGGCTTGTCAGCACCATCACCACTTTGGTCGGCTTTTCCGGTCCGACGGTTGCGGCGGTCGGGTATCAATCTCTGGCGGACGAGGTGTTGATCCCCTGGGTTCTGACCCTTGGCCTGCTGGCCCTGCTTGAGGTGCTGCACCGGTTTGTTGTCAGCCTTTACGGGGTGATCCTGCGCAAGGATGAAGAGGAGGCGGGGCAGGCGCTCTGGCCCGTTCTCATCTCGTTTGCGCTGGTGATCGCCACCTTGCCGCTTCTGGCGCTGATCTGGGGGGCGCGTGTCACTGACCTGACCGAACTGTGGACCGTTGTCATGAACGGTATCCAGTTGGGGGATGCCCGCCTGACACCGCGCAGTTTCCTGATCTTCGCGGCCGTGTTCCTTGTTGGTTACATGCTGACCCGCCTGTTGCAATCCATGCTGAAGTCGTCGGTCCTGCCCAAAACCAAGCTGGATATCGGTGGGCAGAATGCCATTTCGGCGGGGGTGGGATATCTGGGCATTTTCCTCGCGGCGCTGATCGCAATCACCTCTGCGGGGCTGGATCTCAGCTCGGTGGCGATTGTTGCCGGGGCGCTGTCCGTGGGGATCGGGTTCGGCCTCCAGAACATCGTCTCGAACTTCATTTCCGGTATTATTTTGCTGGTGGAGCGTCCGATTTCCGAAGGGGACTGGATCGAAGTGGGCGGGCAGATGGGCTATGTGCGCGATATCTCCGTGCGCTCAACCCGGATCGAGACCTTTGACCGCTCGGATGTGATCCTGCCCAACTCTGACCTGATTTCCGGCGTGGTTACGAACTATACCCGTGGCAACGCAATCGGGCGGATCATCCTGCCGGTTGGGGTTGGATATGGAACCGATACCAAACGGGTCGAACAGGTGCTGCGCGAGATTGCCGAGGCGCATCCGATGGTGACGGTGAACCCGCCTCCCTCAGTGCTGTTCACCAATTTCGGGGCGGATGCGCTGGAGTTCGAGGTGCGGGCGATCCTGAGTGACGTCAACTTCTCGCTTTCGGTGAAAAGTGAATTGAATCATGAAATTGCCCGCCGTTTTGCCGAAGAGGGATTCGAAATCCCGTTCGCGCAGCGCGACCTGTGGATCCGCAATCCGGAGGCATTGCGCCCGGTCCCCCCGCGTGAGGAAACGGCGCCCGCCCCGGTCCGGCCCGTTCCGGATGAGTTTACCATTGACGATATGCAGGACGGCGCAAGCGAAGCTGTGGAGGGAGAGGGTGATGAGTGAACCGCTTTACATGCAGGATGCCTATCTGAGGGAGGCCACGGCACGGGTTGTGGCCCATACCGACCAGGGTGGACTAGTTCTGGACCGCTGCCTTTTTTACCCGACAGGCGGTGGTCAGCCCGGTGATGCAGGGCATCTGAGATGGGGCGGGGAACAGGTGGCGATTGCCACTGCGGTGAAGTCGCCCGAAGGACCGGTTCTGGTGCCTGAGGCGGGGCAGGCGCTGCCGCCGATTGGCAGCGAGGTCACCCAATATCTCAACTGGGATCTCAGATTGCGTCACATGCGGATGCACACCGCGCTGCACCTGCTGTCCGTGGTGATTCCCCTGCCGGTGACGGGCGGCCAGATCGGGGCAGAGAAATCGCGTCTGGATTTCGCCATGGAAACCCCGCCCGAAGACAAGCTGGCGCTGGAACAGGCGCTGAACGCGCTGATTTCCCGTGATCTGTGCGTGTCCGAGCAGTGGATTACGGATGAGGAACTTGCCGCCAATCCCGGTCTGGTGAAAACCATGTCGGTTCAGCCCCCGAAAGGGGCAGGACGGGTGCGTCTGGTGCGGATCGGTTCGGATGATGACACGCAGGTGGATTTGCAGCCCTGTGGGGGCACCCATGTGCGGCGCACCGGGGAAATCGGCCGGGTTCGCATTGGTAAGATTGAGAAAAAAGGGCGGATCAATCGCCGCGTGGCCCTGCATCTGGAGGCGTAAATCCAACTTTGGGCAGGCGCACAGGGCGAGGGTTTTTCGCGCAAGAACAGTTTTTCGGCAATTTTGCGAAAGGTGCTTGAAACCCTTGGTCTTTCGCTATAGCAACACCGGCGGAGCGGTGGCCGAGTGGTCGAAGGCGCACGCCTGGAAAGTGTGTAGGCGGGGAACCGTCTCGAGGGTTCGAATCCCTTCCGCTCCGCCACTTACACTTACCGAAACCGATGATGGGCCCTTATGGGGCCTTTTTTTCTTTTTGTTTCAAAGGGGTTTAGCCGTTGCAACCGCCCTTCGGAGACTGGCTAAATACCCAAAATCGGTCTCTGAACCCGCTTTGTCTCTAACCGACCGCCCTAGGCCTTCAGAAGGGCGCATTAAAAAAGTGAAGCAATTTCAGTGTGTTGGAGTTTTCGGGCAAGCGCCCTTTTCGAAGTTTCAACTGGTAGCAAAATTCGATGCAAACCGCGGGACGGGCGTAGGTCGGCCGATATAGGCGGAGCGGTCATTCGCTGCGGGAAGCATCAAGGAGAGAGATGCGGACCAAGCTGTCGTTCAGTAAATTGTCATCAAGGTCCGCTTGGTGTGGTTCGCGGCCAAAGCAACAAGCACCATAGGCGGAAACCGGACACTCGCTGCGTTCATGAGCAAAGGTTTCGTGGCGTTGAATGCTGACTTAGCAGAATGGTCAGCCCGACTCGGTTGCAACCAAGGCCGAACGCGCAGCAGATGTGTTGGTTGGGCGTCGATCAGTCTTCTTTTGACATGCCTGAAACACTACTTAGATCTTTTGAGCCCAAGGCGATCACCTATTTCGGCTTTCTGGGGCTATTTGTCAGAAAAAAGTGATCCGGGATTCACAGTTCGCCGTAAACAGAATATGCTGACACAAATTCGTGACACTCCTTACGCCGATCAACGGCCTAGACTGCCTCCAAGCCGTGAAAGAACAACTGTGTCTCAAAGCAAGATCGAGATTTCGCAGCAGACCCAATGGATGATTGCGGTACGGGACAATCGGGATCGCTCCGCATTTTCTGCTTTGTTCGATCACTTTGCGCCTAGGCTCAAAGGGTTCATCATCCGCTCGGGGGCGTCAGCGCATCAAGCCGAAGAAATCGTTCAGGATGTGATGCTGACAGTTTGGCGTAAAGCGGCACAATTCGATCCGCACCGCGCGCAGGTTTCCGCCTGGATTTATCAAATCGCCCGAAATCGTCAGATCGACCTTGCGCGCAAGGAAAATCGCCCCATGCCGGAAGAATTGAAGGAAGAGCCGGGTGCAGCGCCCGACGCCAGCCAGATCCTCGGGCTGGAACAGGAATCCACACAACTGAGAAGAGCGCTTGCCGGGCTCAAAATCGAGCAACGCGAGATCATAGAACAGGCCTATCTTGGCGAACTAACTCATAAGGAGATTAGTGCGCAAACGGGTCTTCCCCTTGGAACAATTAAGTCGCGCATCCGGCTGGGATTGGAGCGCCTCAGACACGAGTTAAAGGACCTCAAGCAATGAGTGTCATAACCCATCATGTCCCCGATGCCATGTTGGCGGGCTATGCCGCCGGCAATCTTCCGCATGCATTCGCGGTAGCCGTGGCCAGCCATGTGTCACTATGTGAACAATGTCGCGTAGCACTTGGCGCGCATCAATCTGTTGGAGGTGCCATTCTGGAAGATACGCCTTCAGTCGCGGTATCATCCACTCTGAAAGACAATATTTTTTCGCTGCTCGATGATCCGTTTCCGCCAGAGCCGGTTTTTGAACGCAAAGGGATCTTTCCCAGTCCGGTAATGGAAGCCTTGAGGGGGCGTGAGCCGCGGTGGAAAACTCTTGGGATGGGCGTCCGGCAGGATATCTTGTCTGCCGATTCAAATGGCTCGGTTCGCCTGCTCTATATTCCGCCGGGGCAGGCTGTACCCGATCACAGTCACAACGGGCTGGAATTGACGCTGGTCTTGCAAGGCAGCTTTAGCGACGAAACCGGCCGTTTTGGTATTGGCGATCTTGAGATTGCTGATGAACATCTTGAACACACACCGGTTGCCGACGACGGAGACCCTTGTATTTGTCTTGCTTCAACAGACGCGCGACTGCGGTTCCGTTCACTGGTGCCAAGGCTATTGCAGCCACTGTTTCAAATTTAGACTTGCCTGATCATCGGCAACCTGAAGAAGTCGCCGTTTTTGGAGGCTTATTTTTTGTTTTCAATTACTTACATCACATATTTGTGAGGTCGTGATCCACCAAAGTCTCCACATCGTAACACATTCACCGCCACGGCCGATGACATCGTTGGCGAAGCGCGTGGCGTCGTGTCGGGATCAACCATCAAGATGGAATACCAGATCATTCTACCCGAAGACACAGGTGGTCATACGTTGACAGCAACCGACTGGCTTTATCTGACCGATAACGGCGTGATCATGAACAAGTCCGAAATGCGCAAGTTTGGCATAAAGGTGGCCGAACTGGTCGCAACCATGCGCCCGGATCCTGAAGCGCAACGCTGAACCGGCGTCGGCCCCGAAACAGAAGGACCCGCCCAGATGCCCCGTAAAACCCCCTTTCTCGCGATTGCTGTTGTTGTGTTGACAATTGCGTTTGCGCTGTCGCCGTTTATGACAAGCGGCTTTGCCGGCTACCGGCCCGAGCAGTTTCCTGTCGTCTTGGAATTCTGGCCGGTTCAACCTGCCGGGTGGGCGTTTGGAATCTGGGGTGTGATCTATGCCTGGCTGATCCTTGGGGCGATCTGGGGGCTGCTGAACGCGCCGCGGGATGTGCATTGGAACCGAATGCGTCCGCCGCTGTTGATCAGCCTTTGTCTAGGCACTTTCTGGATTGCCGCCGCGAACGCCGCGCCGATCCTGGCAACTGTGATGATCTTTGCCATGGCGGTGTCCGCCGTTTTGGCCATGCTTCGCGCTGGGAAAGAAACCCCAGTATGGCAGGTGCGCCCGGTCGCGCTTTACGCCGGGTGGCTAACGGCGGCGACCGGTGTTGGCACAGGCGTTGTTCTCGGCGGCTACGGTGTGCTGAGTGCACAGGCCGCGGCGGTGGCGATGCTGGTTGCCGTTTTGGTGGTGGCCTTGATCGTGCAATCCTTGCGCCCGGCCGAATTGGCCTATCCCTTGGCGGTGATATGGGCCTTGTCCGGTGTGATTTCGGCCAACGCATCATCGGAAAACCGACCTGTCATCTTGTTGGCAGCGGTTGGAATCGTGGCGCTGTGCCTGGGCTACGTGCTGCGTCGGCCGCCGCGTTCGACCTGGAACCACGCCACGTAACTCTGGATACTGTGTCCGATCCCTTGCGCGCCAAACCCCGCCAAACCTTGTCTTTCGGAAAAGCCCCTATGAAAAACATGCTCGCCCTGTTCGCCTTTTTCACGTTGATGGCCTGTTCCGGCACACCTGACCTCGACGACAAGCCGCTTTCCGACCGGACCCTGAACCTTGAAGACTTCTTCGCGGGCCAAACCGTGGCCCATGGTCAATTCCAGGATGTGTTCGGCAATGTCCAACGACGGTTTGACGTCCAAATCTTGGGTACCTGGGACGGTCGTATCCTGCAGTTGGTCGAAGATTTCACCTATGACGATGGGGACACCGAACAGCGCATCTGGACGCTTGAAAAAACCGGCGAGGACACCTGGAAAGGCACAGCCCCCGGTGTCTTGGGGATCGCTACAGGCCGAGAAAACGGTGACACGTTCAACTGGACCTATCGCATCGACCTGCCGGTTCGAAAAGGAACGATGCGGGTCGATTTCGATGATTGGATGTGGTTGTTGACAGACGGCCGGGTTTTGAACCGGGCCTATGTTTCCCGATTTGGCGTTCGCATCGGCGAAGCGATCATCATGTTTGAGAAGAAATGAACGCTGAATTGCGGGCAATGGTCAGATTGTCAGCCCAACGTCGAAAAGGGTGTCGCGTTTCTTGATCCAAGCGGCCCCGAAACGGACGCGTTGAATGCAAGGCGGCGCGGCTGCTGCGACCTCCCAAGCGATGGTGTCCACACGAGCGAGACGTCGAAAAAGGATATGCCGAAGACCAAGGCCGATCGTCGGCTAAAACAACCTGACACCCGAAACTGCGATGTCGGCTTGAAAAACGCGGCCCACGGCAACGATGCCAATTCGGCGCAATTTAGCGGGGTCAAAACCTTGGTCTGTCCTATGAGGTTCAAAGACCGCAAAAGGGAATTGCACAATTTTCCATTGTGCTGTCGCACGGAATGGTGCGCGAAACGAGTGCCATGGCCGGTTCAAGTCATCTGTTCGAATGCGAAGATCGTAAATCTCGTCGTTACCGCAGATATCAATCTCGATGCCGTCCCAGTTGCTTGCAACCAGAGCTGAACCGTCCTGCTTCAGGTCCGTTGCCATCTGAATGAAGCCGCCGTTGTTTTCCAGTGAAACCATGCCAGTCAGTCGTGTCGCGCTGCGTCCATCCACAACCTGCGTGGCAATTTGCCCGTTTGAAACACCGCCCATGACGGTATCAGCGACAAACTCCCAGTTTGCTTCTAGTTTCAACATAAAAGCAGTCCTCTTAATGCGGTTTCAAACCGGAATGGGTGCGCCAACCTGGTTGTTGGCGTCTTTTTAAACGTCCAAATCGCCTGTTTTCCTGCATCTTGTCGGTTGTGGATTTGCGGCTTGAACGCCAAGGACCGTGGCAAGCGCCGAGATTGCCGGGCGGACCACAAGAAAACCCCTATACGACACCTCCATTATGGGCAGCACACCTGGGATACTTGCCAATCGGGCAGCCCATGTCCAACCCGGCGCCAACCGCCAGACTTCAACAAAGGCTTTTGCCCCGGAAAGAAGTTCCCCGTCCGGTTTGCGAACATGAAACCGGCTCATGGCGTCTTCGACCCCAAGGTCGGACTTCAGGTCGGCACCTTCCATCGAAACATCGACCAGTTGCAGTTTGCTCCTGCCAATCCTGGACGCATAGTGATTGATCTCGGCGGTGCAAAGAGGGCAGGAGCCATCATAGTAGATGCTGGGCACAGCATCTCCCGTGCTGCCCTGAGCTGTTATAGGCCTCACAACGACGTGTTCTTTTGTTTTCTGCATTTTGCTCTCATTTCATCATCGAGAAACTGAATTGAACGCGTGGCCTGTTGCAAGGATCAACGGGCTTCATAAGCTGCAAGAGCCCGCTGCCGCCCTTCGGCAAGTCCAACGATCGGGGTCGGGTGAGGATCATCCGGCGACAGCCCCCACGCACGCGGGCAGGCGTCGAAAAACGCCAAAGCCTCTGGACCGGGGTCCGGCGCGCGTTCGGCGACAAATCTTTGAATGTACGTCTGCTCGGCGTCGAATTTCTGGGCCTGTGTTTCCGGGTTGAAAATGCGGAAATAGGGCGCGGCATCTGGGCCGCTCCCCGCAACCCATTGCCATCCCATCGCATTCGCCGCGGGGTCCCAGTCAATCAGGCATTCTTCGAACCACTTCTGTCCAATACGCCAATGCTTGAGCATGTGTTTGGTGAGATAGGATCCAACAATCATGCGGCCGCGATTGTGCATGTGGCCGGTGACGTACATCTCCCGCATGGCTGCATCGACGAGGGGAACACCCGTCCGCCCCTGTTTCCATCGCAGAACTTTTTCGTCCTCATGGTCCGACCAGGGGAAGGCGTCCCATTCCGATCTCCAGTTCTTGTGAGTGATCTCGGGGGTGTGAAAGGCCAGATGATATGCAAATTCGCGCCATACCAGTTCTTTCAGGAAATGCTCTGCCCCTCTTTGACCTTCCAGATGCGCACGCAGTCCAGCATGCCAGACCGTACGCGGGCCGATCTCACCCCAGGCCAAATTTTCAGACAGGCGGGAGGTTGCGTTTTGCGCCGGGTAGTCGCGACGCTCCTTGTAGGCACCGATTGACCCGCTCAGGAAGTTGGCAAGGCGTGCATGGGCTGCGGATTCGCCAACGTTTGCATGTCGGGCCAAGACCTTTGCCCCCCGATCCATACTCTTGTCGAGCGCCCAGCCCGAAAGTCGATCAGAGTCCGGCCACTTCTGGGGCGCCATAAGGCGTAGTGGCGCGGGGTCAGGCGGCGCGACATCCAGGTCTTTTACGGCACGCCACATCGGGCTGTAGACCTTGAAGAATCCGCCCTGCTTGGTCGTCACGGCCCAGGGTTCGAACAAAAGGTGGCCGGGCCAGCTTTCGGCTCCAATCCCCGCTTCTTTCAGGCTTGATTTGACCTTGGTGTCACGCATAATCGCGTCAGGATCATAGGCCCGCGTCCACCAGATGTCCCCCGCACCGGTTTCCTGTGCCAGGGCAAGCAGTTCGTCTGCGACGGTTCCGCGACGCAAGATCAGCCTTGATCCAACCGCCTTTAGCCGATCGTTAAAGTGCTCAATCGCTTGGGCCAGGCGCCATTTGGGGGCCGCTCCGAAAGTTTCTGTAACCTCATCCAGAACAACCACTGGAATGATCGGGCGCCCGCTTCTGCTGGCTTCACAAAGCGCCTTGTGATCGGCAAGCCTGAAGTCCTTTCGAAACCAGATGATGATGGGTTTTGGTTCGGTCATATCTACGCGCTTTCTTGATTGTCTTTAAATACGAAGGCCGCCCGCAGATGGTTCAAAAACACTCTTGTTCGAGCTTGTTTTTGATCTTGATCGGGGTTTGGGTCGTAACAATTGAAATTAAGCGAACCCGTAAGTCACTCGGGGTTCAGCCATAAGGGGTATAGGTCCGTGCGGAAAAGCGAGTTGCCATTCAAAACCTGTCCGGTGAGTTGTCGGCCGTTTTCGTGGATTGGGAAATGGCCTCGATCATGGAGCGACGTACGGTATTGTTCTGAGCGCTGTCGCAGGTCGCGCAAGGTGAGGTCGGGATGACGCGCCGCGCACTTGTCATAGGGGCCTCGGGTGGGATTGGCACGGCGCTTTCCGCGGCTCTCGCAACATATGGTTCCGAGGTGACGCGGCTGTCGCGCGCAGGCGACGGATTGGATCTAACTGATCCCACCAGCGTCGAGAGGGCCATGAGCGTGTTGCGAGGACCTTTCGACACGGTCTTGATTGCCAGCGGAATTCTGGCCCCCGAGGGCGCACGCCCCGAGAAGTCGCTTGCAGAGATTGAGGCAGAAAACTTAGCGCGCGTCTTGGCGGTGAATGCCATTGGCCCTGCGTTGGTTTTGAAACACCTGCCTCGGCTTTTGCCGCAAGACGCACAATGCGTGGTGGGAGTTCTCACTGCCCGTGTCGGGTCGATCGGTGATAACCACCTTGGGGGGTGGTACAGCTACCGCGCGTCCAAGGCTGCAGCCAATCAGATCGTGCGCACGGCGGCTATCGAGATCTCGAGAAAGCGCAAACAGGCCATTGTAGTGTCTTTGCATCCGGGCACCGTAGAGACGCCCTTCTCCAAGGCTTACTCTGGGCATGCAAAAGTGACGCCAAACGAGGCGGCCGCAAACCTTGTTGCGGTTCTTGATCAGCTGACTCCAGCCGACAACGGTGGCTTTTTCGATTGGGCGGGGAAACCCGTCCCATGGTGAAGCCGCGTCTCATCCTGGTGCTTGGTGATCAACTCAGCACTGACATCTCTTCGCTGCGAATGGCTGATAAAGAACGTGACGTGGTTATCATGGCCGAAGTCATGACCGAGGCCACGTACGTCCCGCATCATCCCAAGAAAATCGCGCTGGTTCTGGCCGCGATGCGCAGATTTGCGATGGCCCTGAGAGAAGACGGCTGGACAGTCGCCTATAGCAGGCTCGACGATGAGGCCAACACAGGCTCAATTCCCGGAGAGCTTGTCCGCCGTGCTTCGGAGTTTGCTGTCGAGGAAGTTATCGCCACGACGCCCGGAGAATGGCGGCTGATCGCCGCGCTGAACGATCTGCCACTCGTCATGCGCCAGCTACCCGATGACCGCTTTGTCACTTCGCCCAAGGATTTCGCCGACTGGGCAAAAGGCCGCAAGCACCTTCGAATGGAGTGGTTCTATCGGGATGTCCGCCGCAAGACAGGATTGCTGATGGACGGAAACGCACCAGCCGGTGGCAAATGGAACTATGACAACCAGAACCGCAAGCCTGCACCAGAAGACGCCCGCCCTCCTAAACCGCCTGGTTTTCCACCCGATGCTGTTGTTGCCGAGGTGCTTGACCTCGTCAAGGATCGTTTCGCAGGGAATTTCGGGCAATTGCACCCCTTCGAGTTCGCGACGGATCGGGAACAGGCACTTGAGGTTCTGGACCACTTCATATCCCATACTCTTCCGTCATTTGGTGACTATCAGGACGCCATGGTCATGGGCGACCCGTGGCTTTGGCATGCGGTCATCTCGCCATATCTCAACCTTGGTCTTTTGCTTCCAATGGAAGTTTGCCTGCGGGCCGAGGCGGCCTGGCGTGCAGGTAAGGCACCTCTGAATGCGGCCGAAGGATTCATCAGGCAGATAATTGGATGGCGCGAATATGTGCGGGGCATCTACTTTTTCGAAGGCCCGGACTACACGTCCCGAAATATGCTCGACCACAGTCGTCCGCTCCCTGCTTTCTTCTGGGGGGGCGAAACACACATGCACTGTGTTGACGAGGTTGTGGGGCAGACCCGGGAACACGGCTACGCGCACCACATCCAAAGACTGATGGTTATTGGCAATTTTGCCCTGCTTGCCGGCCTTGATCCCGGGGAGGTGCACGAATGGTATCTTTCCGTATATGTCGATGCGTTCGAATGGGTCGAAGCGCCCAACACTATTGGGATGAGCCAGTACGCAGACGACGGGTTGGTCGCATCCAAGCCGTATGTTTCATCGGGTAACTACATTTCCAAGATGTCCGACTATTGTACGGGCTGCCAGTATGACGTTAGGACCAAGACGGGCGCGCGGGCTTGCCCTTTCAATCTTCTCTACTGGCACTTCATCGAACGCCATCGGGACCGATTTCTAAACAATCCGAGGATGGCCGTTATTTATCGGAGTTGGGACAAGCGCGACGTAGGCCAACGAAAAAAAATAGTTGATGACGCGACGGATTGGCTGGCTCGGTTGGACACGGGTGAGATTGTATAAGCACCTGTCGCTCGACGAACTGGTTGCGGAGTGCTTTCTGCATCGCAGCCAAAATCGGTCTGGTAAGCCACGCCGCGGCGAAATCAAGCATCGGTCAGCTGCAGCTTAGGGTCGGCTTTTCCGGGACCAATGTCTGTATTCGGTGCTTCGCTGCTCTTTGTGCAAGATGCAGCATCGGTCATTATGGGCTCTGTGTCTGACGTCAGCGCTTGTGGGACAGATTTGAGGTTTTCGTAACGGAGGATTTCTGGTTCATCGCAGCCATTATGGAGCGAAGATGAACAAGAAATCCGGAACATCGAAGGACGCGGCTGACAAGCTGGTCAAAGGCATCCGCCGCAAGACGCGCAAACAGTATTCAGCCGAAGAGAAGATCAGGATTGTGTTGGCGGGTCTGCGCGGCGAGGAAAGCATTGCCGCGCTGTGTCGCCGGGAAGGCATCAGCGAGAGCCTGTATTACACATGGTCGAAGGAATTCCTAGAAGCGGGCAAGCAGCGTCTGGCCGGTGATACCGCGCGCCAGGCGACCTCGCCTGAGGTCAATGAACTGCGCTCAGAATCAGCGGCGCTCAAGGAGGTCGTTGCTGAACTGACCCTGGAAAACCGTCTGCTCAAAAAAAGCATGATCGGGGATGGGGAGTACGAGGTATGAGGTATCCCGCAACGGAAAAGCTGGAGATCATCCGCACTGTCGAAGCTTCGCATCTGCCTGCCCGTCAGACGCTGGCGATGCTCGGCATACCCACCACAACCTATTATCGTTGGTATGACCGCTGGACCGAAGGTGGGCTTGACGCGCTTGACGATACGGCACCCCATCCTGGGTCTGTGTGGAACCGCCTTCCGGATGAGACCCGGGCGGACATTATCGAGTTCGCGCTCGAGCATGAGGATCTGACGCCCCGGGAGCTGGCGGTGAAATATACCGATGAGAAGCAGTATTTTGTCTCTGAATCATCGGTTTACCGTATCCTGAAGGCGGAGGATCTGATCACGGCACCGGCGCACATCGTGATGAAGGCCGCCAATGAGTTCAAGGATAAGACGACGCGTCCCAACGAACTCTGGCAGACCGACTTCACCTACCTCAAGGTTCTGGGGTGGGGCTGGTTCTATCTCAGCACGATCCTGGACGACTACAGCCGTTACATCATCGCCTGGAAGCTTTGTGCGACGATGAAAGCTGAGGACGTGACCGCCACACTCGACCTGGCACTTGCAGCCTCCGGCTGTGACAGTGCAACCGTGGTCGCCAAGCCCAGGCTGCTCAGTGATAACGGCTCATCTTACATTGCAGGAGATCTGGCGGACTATATCGAACACAAGGGCATGACGCATGTCCGCGGCGCACCTTACCACCCCCAGACTCAGGGCAAAATCGAGCGATGGCATCAGACCATGAAGAACCGCGTTCTGCTGGAGCATTACTTCTTGCCCGGTGACCTCGAACGGCAGATCGACGCATTCGTCGAGTTCTACAACAACCAGCGCTATCACGAGAGCCTGGGCAACCTGACCCCCGCCGATGTCTACTTCGGGCGCGATAAGCAGATCCTGAAACAGCGAGAGGAGATCAAACGAAAAACCATGCTCACCCGGCGCTTGCGCCACCAAACTGAAAACGCATAAACTCAATCAAGGATGAGCCAGAGCCTCCAAAACGAAACGCGCTCAGCTGTCCCAAATTATCTGACGACGGACAGTCACCTTCAGCAACCTTACTTTGACCGGTTTGACCTCTGAAACCTACACGCTGAGCTTTGACGATGCTGGGTCACTGACGGCTGTAGCGTCTTTGAACCTCACGCTCACAGGACCGGGTGCAGCATCCAAGGTCGTCTTGGTTACTCAACCTGTGTTTGGCCCGAATGGCCAATTGCTGACCACACAGCCTGTGCTTCAGGTTCAAGACGCCCAAGGGAACGTCGTAACAGGCGACAGCTCCACACAGGTCACTGTGTCAATTGGCTCGGGCGCAGGCGGTACACTTGGCGGAACCCAAACCGTGACTGCTTCAAACGGCGTGATCACCTTCACAGATCTCACCTTCGCAGGAACGACAGGAGAAAACTACACACTCGCATTCAGCAGTACTGGGGGGCTCACAGGGGCGACGTCATCCTCAGCATCGGCAAATGCAGGTCCTGCCACTCAGCTAGCCGTATCGACAGCACCTGTTGCGGCTGCGAGCGGCGCGGCTTTGGGCACACAGCCTGTCGTTCAGATCCGTGATGCGTTTGGAAACGTTGTGACCTCTGACAGTACAACATCCGTTGCTGTCTCGATCAGTGGCGGCTCTGGAGGAACGCTTGGCGGCACCACGACTGTACAAGCCGTGAATGGCGTCGTGACCTTCAGCGGTCTGACACTTTCGGGCACCGTTGGCACGACCTATACGCTAAGTTTTGTTGATACGGCTGCGACGCCCGTGTTCACTGCAGTGACCTCGACTGTTAGTTTGACGGGCGCTGGCTCAGCATCACAGCTTGCGATCACCACTCAGCCTGTTGCGGCTGCGAATGGCGCGGCCTTGGGCACACAGCCGGTTTTGGAAATCCGTGATGCGGATGGTAACGTTGTCACTTCTGACAGCAGCACTCAAATCACAGCTACGATTGGCAGTGGCGCAAGTGGGACACTTGGGGGCACTACAACGGTTACCGCATCAAGCGGCGTTGTCACCTTCAGCAACCTTACTTTGACCGGTTTGACCTCTGAAACCTACACGCTGAGCTTTGACGATGCTGGGTCACTGACGGCTGTAGCGTCTTTGAACCTCACGCTCACAGGACCGGGTGCAGCATCCAAGGTCGTCTTGGTTACTCAACCTGTGTTTGGCCCGAATGGCCAATTGCTGACCACACAGCCTGTGCTTCAGGTTCAAGACGCCCAAGGGAACGTCGTAACAGGCGACAGCTCCACACAGGTCACTGTGTCAATTGGCTCGGGCGCAGGCGGTACACTTGGCGGAACCCAAACCGTGACTGCTTCAAACGGCGTGATCACCTTCACAGATCTCACCTTCGCAGGAACGACAGGAGAAAACTACACACTCGCATTCAGCAGTACTGGGGGGCTCACAGGGGCAACAGTTGGTGGTCTAGTGACAGGAGGTACAGTGCCCACTGCGCCACAAAACGTCACCGCAACTAGCGCCGACGGGCAAATTGAAGTGGTGTTCACTCCACCTCAATCAGATGGGGGCGTTGCGATTTCAGACTATCAATACACGCTTGATGGTGGTCAAAACTGGGTTAGTGCTTCGACTACAACAAGTCCCTTTACGATCAGCTCAGTAGATAACGGTCAAACATATCAGTTGGGACTTCGAGCCGTAAACAGTGTCGGTGCCGGACCATCATCAGCATTTGTCTCTGTTGCAATGCCTTCACCTCAGCAGGCGTTCGAAGAAGCGCTGGAAGCCATCAACGCTACAATTGTGCAAGAGGCGCAGCGGTCGCTTCAAAGCTCTCTTGCGGCAAATCAACGAATGGTTCGAGGAGCACGTGACCGATTTGTAAGCGATGTTCGCGAGCGTAGCTCATGTGGAAATGGCTCAGCTTCTGCTGACTGCGAAGCAGGTGTTGTTTCGCGCAACGCCGTGCCGTTCGACATAGACGGCTCATTTAATTTGAGCGGTACGACAGTCAGCACACGTGGCAGCTTCTTCGAACAGACGGGCAACTACGACGGCACACAACGTAGATTGTTCTTCGGTGACTTTGACGTACAGCACGACGCTGACACCAACAGCACCACTGCGACCCTCTCTGCTCGCGTAGCGTGGGAGCAGATGACCACTGACACTACAATGCTGGGATATTTTGTTGGCGGCGAACTGGCCACTTCCAACATCTCAGGTGCGTTCGAAGGTGACCAAGAGCGAATTGCTGTGACAGCGGGTGGCTATGCCGTTCACCAGCTGGCAGACGAGCTCTTCCTCGACGGGTTCCTCAGCTACGGCATTGGCCGCAACAACCTTGAGATGGCCAACAACGTGCTCGCGCTTGAAAGCGACTACACCACACGCACAGCCACAGCCGGTGCAGCACTGTCAGGCGTCTATGAATACGAGCGTTACGAGTTCCGTCCTGAGCTGGCGTTCAGCTACGGCAAGACCTGGATTGGTAATGTGGGCTTTACGGGCCGTGCATATGGGCTTGTGGATGAAACACTGAGCCTGGACGCAGGTACGGTTAGCATTGCCAACCTCACCCTAAGGCCTGAAATAATTTGGGCCCTAGAGGCAGACACTGTAGCGGAAAGTAACAGTCAGCTGAGCTTTGCACCACGTGCGATCTGTGAACGCACCATGTCCACAGCACGTACCGAACACTGTGGGGGAGGTGCAGAAATAGGGCTCAGCAGTGTATCTGACGATGGCCTCAGCACAGCGGAGTTCCGCGTGATCATGGATCGAGTGGGTAACAGCAATCGATCAAGCTTCGCGCTTAACCTTGAACATAGGTTCTGACCACAGTGACATATCAAAAGGCGGCCTTTCGGTCGCCTTTTGATATGAGCGGCGGGAATGATTCAAGTAACTGAAATTATTTAATAATTCATCATAATTATCAGAACTATGTCTGTCTCCCATTCTTACAACTATTTTCTGCAGCACATCCAAACCACCCAAATCGTACGATGAAGGCTCAAATTTAGGCGTACAGCGTCAACCCAGTGCGCCGCTACACTGGCCTAGCATCACCATCGTCCACCCCACACAGGGCCCGCACAGCGTGTCTTAGACGCCATTAAGACGCGATTGAGCTGATCGGAGCCTGTGGGGACTGCGGTTTTAGACGATCAAAGTCTGCCTGCGAGATACCGGTGGAGATCGCGTTGATCACGGGCTTTCTAGCGGGCTCAGGAGATTGAGATGGTTTAGCGGGTTTAACCTTGGACTTTGGGATAGGCATTGGTGCCTTAGGAGCAGCAGCCTTACTCTTCGCTTTTGGCTTGGCGTCTTTAGCTTTGAGCCTGCCATCGAGTTTATTTGCGCTTAAGGCGATCGAACGCACTGAACTGCTGATCCTCGACGACTGGGGGCTATCAGTTCTGACACCAACCGAGCGTCGTGACCTGCTTGAAATCCTCGATGACCGCCAAGGTCGTGGCTCGACCATCGTGACCAGCCAGTTGCCTGTCGATCAATGGTTCGAGGTAATCGGAGATCCCACCCTCGCAGATGCCATCCTTGATCGCCTTGTCCACAATGCACACCGGCTCACGCTCACCGGCGACAGCATGCGCAGAAAAATGAGCACGATGAAAACCCTTGACCAGGGCGTCGCGCCCTGACTCAATGACACCTGTTGGCCAGCCTGCCCGAGGGCGTGAAATGGCTGCCCGAGATGCCGTGAAATGCGTGCCCATGATCACGCGAAATCACTGCCCAACTTCCGCGAAATGCGCACCTCATCGCGGCGCTGGCCGAGGACCGTCCGCAGGAGCTGCGCGAAGCCTATGAGGATGCGCTGTCGCGGGGGCCGAAATGGCGTGACCGGCTGGCGGCGAGCCTCGCCCGGATGCCAGAGGCAGCGCAAGCCTTGGCGGGGTAGGGTGGCCGCCCTCAAAATCCCGTAATATATTGATAATAAATACTAAACCTTGCCGCGTCGCAGTTTTTCGGCGCGCTTTGGCGGCACTGTCGGCGCGGCCTCGATCATGCCCATCGCGCGCTCTGGTGCGGTGCGGATCATTTCGGGGATGAGGTCGGCCTCGGGGAGGTTCTTCCAGTATTTGCGCGGCATTTCCGAGGTCATCGCGGACACCATCAGCCGCGCCGGGTTGAAAATATGGGTGAAATAGGTGCGCCAGAGCGCCTCGGTCGCGTCCGGGGCTGGGGGCGCGGTGTCGCGGGTTTCCTCGAAGCTCAGGGTGCCGGACACGAAACGCGCGGTGAGCGTGGGCGTCGCAATGATCCAGTCCATGTCGCCAAAGCGCTTGGCGAAGAACGAACTCGCGGGCTCGACGATCGGGTGATCGGGCTCGAACCACGCGGCGAAGGTGCGGCGGGGAGCCTCGGGCGCGCAGATCTCGCGGAAACGGACGAAGGCGTGCATCTTGTGAATGTCGCGGCGCACGGCCTTTTCCTGCGCAAGCAGGCGGTGCAGAGCCGGATCGGAGCGGTCGCCCCACCGCAGATCGCCCCGCGCAAGCCGCAGAACGATCCCATAGGCGCGGGCGAAGCGCTCGGGGTCGGAATGGTGCAGCGCGGTCTCAATGGCGCTCACGGCCTCACGGGGGAGCGTGAGCGTCACGGGCGGGGCAGGGGGCTCGGGTGCCGGAGCGCCGGCAAAGAGGTCGCTGGGCGCGCCCTCGGGGGCGTCGAGCTGCCAGAGCACCGCGCCGGGGGGCACGCCCCCGGCCGCCAGAGCGCGGGCATGGCTGCGCCAGGCGGGAACGGTGCCGATCCGGGGCAGGGAGATCACGCGCATCAGAAGAGGCTCAGTTGCTCGGGTGGCGGGGCGAAGCGAGCGCGCAGATCGGCGCTGTCGGTGAGCGCGCGGGGCGACCAGCCGGGCAGGGTGATGAAGGGTTGCGCATTCCGCAGGACGCAGCCGATCCGCAGCAGGTCCTCGTAGCGCAGGCTGCGGTGGCGGCGCGCGGCGATGATCCGGTCCACCGAGCGTGTCCCGAAGCCCGGAACCCGCAGCAGCAATTCGCGGGGCGCGCGGTTCACGTCGACGGGGAACATCTCGCGGTGGCCGAGCGCCCAGGCCAGTTTCGGGTCGATCTCCAGATCGAGCATCCCGCTTTGCGGTGCGATTTCCTGCGCCTTGAACCCGTAGAAGCGCATCAGCCAGTCGGCCTGATAGAGCCGGTGCTCGCGGATCAGGGGCGGGCGCTTGAGCGGAAGCAGGCGCGAGGCGTCGGGGATCGGCGAGAAGGCCGAATAATAGACCCTGCGCAGGCGGAAATCGCCGTAAAGCGAGGCGGCATTGCCGAGGATCTGCCCATCCGTCGCGGCATCCGCGCCGACGATCATCTGGGTCGATTGCCCGGCAGGCGCGAAGGCGCGGGGGCGGGTGCCCTTGTGGCTGCGCTCGCGGCTGGCCTCGCGCCGGGTTTTGACGTCGGCCATGGCGCTGCGGATGGTTCGGGCCGATTTCTCGGGGGCGAGTTGGCTCAGCGCGGTTTCGGTCGGCAATTCGACGTTGATCGAAAGCCGGTCGGCCCAGATCCCGGCCTCGGCGATCAGCTCGGGCGAGGCGTCCGGGATCGTCTTGAGGTGGATATAGCCGCGGAAGTTCTCTTGCTCGCGCAGGGTGCGGGCGATGCGGACCATATCGGCCATGGTGTCGTCGGGCGACCGGATGATGCCCGAGGAGAGGAACAGCCCTTCGATATAGTTGCGGCGGTAAAACTCGATGGTGAGGCGGGTGACCTCTTCGACGGTAAAGCGCGCCCGCTCGACGCGGCTGGAGGCGCGGTTGACGCAATAGGCGCAGTCATAGATGCAGAAATTGGTCATCAGGATCTTGAGCAGCGAAATACAGCGCCCGTCGGGCGTATAGGCGTGGCAGATCCCCGAACCGCCCGCCGAGCCAAGCCCCTTGCCATCCTTGGAATTGCGCTGCTGCCCCCCGGAGGAGGCGCAGGACGCATCATATTTCGCGGCATCTGCGAGAATCGCCAGTTTGTCGGTGAGGGTGCGCTTAACCATGCGTTCATGGTATGTTCTATATTGGTGCAGTTCAAGGCTTACCAAGTTGTGTCCAGAGAGGGTGGGTGAGTGGTTTGAAGCCAGGGAAGACGTTGATTCGGATAAGGAATAGGTCGGAGCCGACCGTGGAAAAGGTTAAAATGCCGGGGCATGCACGAGGGCGCTCAGAAACACCTTGTCGCGACTGTCACGCGGATCGGCGATATCTATTGTTGCGCGGTTGCTCGGCGTTCGCGCCGCTGCTGCGCAAACAAAGCGACAAGGAACATTCCGGTCAGGATCAGCACGATGCTCGGTGCGGGGCCAGTATCGAGCCAGAAGGCCGCGTAGATCCCGGTGATTCCGGCGATCAACGCCACAATGATTGAAGTCACCAGCAGTGCCGCGAAACGGCGCGCAAGAAGAAAGGCGATGGCGCCCGGGGCGATCAGGTCGGCTACGGAGAGGAGTATTCCCACCGAGGATAGCATCGCCACAATCGTCGCCGAGAGGATAGCCAGAAGCCCGTAATGCAGCCAGCCGGTTCGCAGCCCTATCATCCGCGCCTGCACCGGGTCAAAGCTCTGTGCAAGGAAATCACCGGATGGAGCAAACCGAGCTTTCTGATTTACTTGCTCGAAACCGTCATGGAACGCCGCACAAAACAGTGACACCGTGGTGTTCGCGCGCCATGATTTCGGGAGAGTATCGTGCAGCGGCTCAGCTTTATTGACGCGATCAGGCGGCCCAAACGGATCGCCTCTGCTCTGAAGTCCCTCCAGCTTGGCACTGTGCTTCCCACCGTGGCTTTCGCTGAGAAAGGGGGCCAAAGTCCAAGCAAGGCATAATCTGTCGTTATCGCGAAACGATGTAGGGTGTGGTTAAACCCGACCAGACGAAATCGGCGCGGGCTCTCTTTAGGATTTTTAGCTCTGCCATGATAATCACGCCGCATCGCGGGTGTAGGATGTGACAATGCCGCCGAGTTGGCGATTGCATTGGATCGGGCCGTCCCGCACAGGCCTGAAATCGACTTGCAGTACGTTGTTCCCGATGTCGCGTCCGCGATGCGGGCGCTCGACATTGTAATGGCGCACCCAGGTCCGCAGGATGTAATCGAGCTGGGACCGGCTGAAGCAGATGAAGAAATCGAGGCATTCGCGCTTGATGGTGCCGATGAACGATTCCGCGAAGGCGTTTGCGTCGGGCGCCCTGTGCGGGATCTGGATCACACGAGCGGCCTCCGACTCCCAGACGGTATCGAAACTGGCGCTGAATTTGGTGTCGGCATCGCGGATCAGGAACTCCGGCGTGATACCTTGTTCTTCGCACCACATCAACGTGTTGCGGGCCTGCTGGGTGACCCATGCCGAGTCGGGGGCATAGGTCGGCGCGCTGCAGAAGACGCGGCGGCTGCCGAGATGGATGAACATCAGCACATAGGCCGTCCTCGGCCCGCGTAGCGTAAACACGGTCTTCGAGAAGAAGTCGCAGGCGACCATGGTTTCCATGTGCGCCCGGATGAAGGTTGTCCACGGCAGGGCAGGATTTTTCCTTCGCCGCTCAGGGCTCGGGTGGATGCCCGCCTCGTTCAGGATGCGCTTGACGGAATTGGCACCAGCGTAGAGCCCCAGCTTTTTCAGCTCGCCCGCGATCCGCTTGTAACCCCATAGGAGATTTTCAGAGCCAATGCGGATGACGACGTCGCGCAGTTCCTGCGTCAGGCGCGGCCGTCCAACGGCCTGAAATGGGCGTCCACCACGCATCTGGGCGAGCCATCGCTTGTAGGTCGCGGGCTTTGCCACTTCCATCAGCCCGTCGATATCGTGCCCGCACTCTTCTCCGATGCGCAGCAGTTCGGCCTTCTCGGAGGGCGACAGGATAATCCGTTGCGTCGGGATGCGTGCCCGCAAGATCGCGATCTGGGCCTTCAGCAGCCTCAGTTGCGCGTTGTGCCGCGGCATGAAGAACTGGTTCAAGAAGACCAGAAGGAGGGATATGGTCGAATTCATCTTGCCGGGCTCCACCGTGGCCTTTAAAAAAATGCCGCTATGTCAACGTGATGTGGCCCGCTTACATTTTGGCACCCCTCTCAAGAAAGCGAAAAACGCAGGTTCTTGAGGATGGCATTCACTTAGCCGGGGCAGGGGGGGATGACAGGGCCTTTATCCTCACGGTGATCTGCAAGCATCACGATGCGGGGCACCGCGCACAGGTCATCTTCAGTATAAGCTTAGGTCGGTTGGTTGCCTGATCCTTCCGAGGCATATCTCAAAAGTTCGCAAGTTGAGATCAATGATTTCAATGGCTTGGAACGAGAGAGAGTTGGGTGCTAGGTCGGCTCCCTCCGCTCGCTCTCTGAGACGCCCAAGACTATTATTGAGGCGATGCTTACGGCCATGGCCGGGCGCTGCATCTGGCAAGCGGGCCAATGGCGGATGCGAGCGGGGGCCTACCGGGTGCCAGAAACCACGATTACGGCAGATGATGTCCGCGAGGGCGGGATGACGCTCACCACGCGGCAGAGCCGCGCGTCAAACTTTAATGCGGTGCGCGGCCAGTTCGTGAGCCCTGAAAACAGCTGGCAGCCTGATGACTTTCCGGCCTATGCCAGTGAGGCCTACCGGTTGGAAGACAATGGCGAGCGGGTCTGGCGGGATATCTCGCTGCCCTTTACGATCTCCGCTTCTATGGCGCAGCGACTGGCCAAGATCGAGCTGGAACGCGCGCGGCGGCAAATGCGCCTGAAGGTGGCTGGCAAGCTGAAGGCTTGGCGCGTTGCCGCAGGCGAGGCCACATATGTGCACTATGATCGATGGGGCTTTGGCGGCGCGGACCTGCCAGAGGGCAAGCCCTTTGAGGTTGAGGCGGTGCGGCTGGATCTGACACAAGTTGGACCGGGCCCGCGTCTGGCGCCGGGACTCCTCCTGCGGGAAACTTCTCCCCTCATTTACGACTGGGATGCCTCGGAAGAACAGATTTATGCGGCAGCACCACGCACGACGTTGCCAACGGCTTTTGACATCGCGCCACCGGGTGCGCCGCAGATCAGTGAAAAGCTTTACGTCACACGGGACGGCTCGGCGGTGAAAGTTCTGGCACATATCGCCTGGGAGCCCGCGGCCTCGGGCTTTGTCGATACCTATCAGGTGGAGACGCGGCGCAATGGCGGCGACTGGCTGGACCGTGGCCGCACCTCTGGCACGGTGATGGAATTGCGCGACATCCAGCCGGGCCAATGGGACGTGCGGATCAAAGCGATCTCGGTGCTGGGGGTCTCGTCGATCTGGCGCGAGGGGGCTTTGGAGATCGTGGGGCTCACGGCGCCGCCGGCGGCACTAACCGGGCTGACCATCCAGTCCGCGGGCGGTCTTGCCGTGTTGAAATGGCAGCGTTCCGTTGATGTGGATGTGCGCGTAGGGGGCAATGTCATTATCCGGCACAGCAAGGAAATGGCGGCCACATGGGCGAACTCCACGCTGATGGACCGGGTCTCGGGCGGCGAGGCGATTGCGGTCGTGCCCCTGAAACCCGGGACCTACCTGCTGCGGGCTGAAGACAGTGAGGGCCGAATTGGTCCTGTCAGTACGGTTAGCACGAAGGGCGTGCAGATCCTGAGCTTTGCGCAGCTGAATACACTGGCGGCGGAACCAAGCTTCCCTGGCCTAAAAACAGGTCTGGTGACCACCGCCGGGACGCTGAAACTGGAAACCGGGATCGATACAGCAGGCAGCCCGGTCGTTCTTTCAAACGAAGGGCTCTACCAGTTCGATAGCCTCCTCGATTTTGGGTCGCTGAAGCGCGTGCGGTTGCGCTCGGATATCCTGGTCGGGGCCTCGGCCCTGTCGGATTATATTGATGACCGCATGACGCCCATCGATGCCTGGGCGGATTTTGATGGCTCCGAGGGCGCTGATATCGACGTGGTACTCGAGGTGCGTGAAACCGATGACGATCCGGCAGGCGCAAACCCCGTCTGGGGCCCTTGGGGGCGGATCGACAACAGCGAAATCGAGGCGCACGCGGTTGAGGCACGGGCCTGGCTGAGAACCAGTGATCCGGCATTTACGCCGATCGTCTCGGAATTGCGGCTGATAGCAGATGAGGTGGCCTAGTGTCCCAAGCACCCAGCTTTGTGATCATCAACGACAACGGGGCGGCCGTGCGTGCTCAGATCAACCAGATCGTTGCAGCGTTGCGCTCCACCAACAGTGGGGCGGTGGAACCTGCGGCCACCGCGCCGGGCATGCTGTGGCTGGATACCAGCACCACGCCACCGACGCTCAAGCTGCGCAATGTGGCTGATGCTGCCTTTGAGCCGCTGCTCGACGGCGGCGAATACTGATCAAGACCACGAAATAAACACGACCACGGGAGGCGCCCATGACCGAGCCGGGCTTTCTAGAAACACTGAACAGCCTGTTTGGCGGGGCGGTGACCACGCTAATCGGCGCCTTTACGGGGCGACTGATGTATCACTCCGGCGAGGTCAAGCTGGGTCGGCGGCGATTTTTTGGCAAGGAGCTCTTGTGGGAAATCCCTGTCGCCATCGGCATGGCTATCATTGGCGAGGCTATCGCAAGCCACTTCGATCTTGGCCAGCCCGTGCGCACGGGGCTTGTGGCCATGCTGGCGTATCTGGGACCGCGCGGTGCGGAGGCCCTGATGACAGCCTGGCTTTGCCGCAAGAAGTGAGCCGCACCGCACGCTGCTGAACACAACCACGAACACACACATCCAGCGCTGCTCTTCGGGGCGGCGCTTTCCATTTGCATGGGAGAGCATCATGACACCTTTTGAAATTGCCCGCGGGTATATCGGCACCACCGAGGGCCCGGGCCCCGCAAACAACCCCACCGTGATGGAGATGTACGCTTCGGTCGGTCATGATTGGGTGGAGCACGACAGCGTTGCCTGGTGTGCGGCTTTCGTCGGGCATTGTCTGGAGAAGGCCGGCATTCGCTCGACGCGCAAGCTGACCGCGCGGTCTTATCTCGATTGGGGCGTGCCAATTGAGATCGCGGACGCGCAGCCCGGTGATATCGGTGTGATCCCGCGGGGGTCTTCGAGCTGGCAAGGGCATGTGTTCTTCATCGATCGCATTGAGGGGGCATGGGTCTGGGGCCTTGGCGGCAATCAGTCTGATGCGGTGAATGTGAAACGCTATCCCGTCTCGAAGCTCTTGGGTGTCCGGCGGGCGGGGCATGTCGCGGCCTCAGCGAGGATGTCCGTCAAGGCCGTGCAGCGCCGCTTGAAAGATCTCGGATACCACGAGGTCGGCACCATCGACGGGGTGATCGGGCCACGTACCCGTGCTGCAATCCTCGCGTTCCGCGATGACGCGGCACTGCCGCTGGTGCCAATCATTGATGTGGCACTGGAAGAGGCTTTGGCCCTGGCGTCGCAACGAGCGGTCGCACCGGAACGGGCCGCGGGTGCACCCGAGGACAGCCGGATCGTGACGGCGGCGAATGCGCAAATAGGCCTCGGAGTTCTGGGGGCTGCAGGGTCCATCACCTCTCAGATCACACCAGCATTGCGTGAGGCCGAACAGGCCCGGGATACAGCATCGCGGATCTTCGCACTCGCAGGTCTTGAGGCGTGGCTGGCCGTTGCCTTGCCATGGATCGGGATAGCGATGTTCGTCGGTGTCATTCTCTATGGGTTGAAGGCGCGCTCCGCCCGCATTGAAGATCACCGGACAGGACGCACGCCATGATCAGCATCGTCCATGCGCTCCTGAGTGATCTCGGCAGGCGGGCTGTTCTTTACGGCGCGCTGGCTTTGGCGCTCCTCGCCGCCCTTTGGATCGCCGTCCGCCAGGGCCGCCAAGCCGCAGCGGCGAACTTTGCCATCCGCCGTGCCGATGCGCGGGTCAGATCCATGCAAACCTCAAAGGACATCCGCCATGACGTGCAAAACGCTGACCGCGCTGATCTTGAGCGCCGTGCTGACCGCTGGATGCGCGATTGATCCGGCTAGCATGTATGAGGATTGCGACTGGGCAGAGCCTATCCGCCCGTCGCGTCATGATGTTTTGAGCGACGTGACGCTTGCGCAGATCGTGGCGCATAACGAGGTCGGCGCACGGCTGTGCGGGTGGCGGCCATGACAACCACCACTGTCACGGAAGGCCCGGCCGTGCTGATCGGCTACGCATGGCGGCTGCAGATTGAGGCGGAAGCACCAGTCTTTGCCGAGGGCGCAAGTTATGCAGGGCAAATCCGTGAGCGCCCAAACGCGGAGGAGGTCTTGGCCACGCTCACCAGCGCCGATCACGGGATCATGCGTATCAGCGATACCGTGCTGGAACTGGCTTTGCGCCCGGAGCAAACAGCGGGTCTCGCGCTCGGACGTGTCGTTCTGGACCTGGTACGCACCGATCTCGCGCTCGATCTGCATCTGGGCTTTCTCTTGGAGCTGCCGGTCATCCTGCCGGTGACGCGCGGGCTTGCCTCATGAGTGCCGCCATCTCGCAAACAGGGCCCATCACAATCACCGCCCCCATCAAGGTCAGGGTGGTCACCGGGCCGTTGCGCATCCGCCTTGGCGGCCAGCCTGGCCCGGAGGGCAAGGTCGGTCCACCCGGTGACAAAGGCGATCAGGGCGATCCCGGCATCACCATCCTGCCCACCAACACACCTATCAACGGAGGCTTCTTCTGATGGCCAATACGATCCAGTTCAAACGCCGCCAGGCCGGCAATGCCGGCGCGCCCGCCGCGCTCAAATCCGGCGAGGTCGCCCATAACGAGGTCGACGACACGCTCTATATCGGAAAGGGCGATGACGGGTCAGGCAATGCCACAGCCATTGTGCCGCTGGCAGGCGCTGGCGGGTTTGTGGCCCGGGCGGGTAGCCAGACGATCGGTGGCGCGAAAACATTCTCGCTGGTGCCCAAGTCGAGCCAGGACGCCAGCAGCAGCACCGATCTTGTGCGCAAATCGCAGTTCGATGCGGGGCTTGCGGGCAAAGCGGCGGCCACCCACGGTCATGCGATCTCCGAGGTGAGCGGGTTGCAGTCCGCTCTTGATGGGAAATCCCCCGATAGCCACAGTCACGGCATCTCGGATGTGACCGGGTTGCAGGCGGCGTTGAACGTAAAAGCGCCTCTGACATCACCAGCACTGACTGGCACACCCACAGCACCCACGGCAACAGGCGGGACCAACACGACCCAGCTGGCAACGACAGCCTTCGTGCAAACCGCGCTGGCGGGCTTTGGCGCTGGGGATATGCTCAAATCTACCTATGACAGCGACAATGACGGCAAGGTCGACGCAGCTGAGGCGGCAGACAGCGTGCCTTGGGCTGGTGTGACCGGCAAACCGTCAACCTTTGCACCAGCGGCGCATAGCCATGCCATCTCGCAAGTCAGCGGCTTACAGGCTGCGATTGATGGCAAAGCAGGACTAGCCTCGCCTGCCTTTACCGGCACGCCAAGCGCACCCACGGCATCCAGCGGCACCAATACAACCCAGATCGCGAGCACCGCTTTTGTCCAAGCGGCCATCGCCGCACTGATTGATGCTGCCCCCGGCGCGCTGAACACCTTGAATGAGTTGGCCGCTGCCTTGGGCGATGATCCAAACTTCGCAAGCACCGTGACCAATGGGCTGGCCGGCAAACTGGCCGCAAGTTCCAACCTCGCAGACCTGCCCAATAAGGGCACCGCGCGGTCCAATCTGGGGCTCGGCTCGCTTGCAACGCAAGCAGCAAACGCAGTGGCCATCACCGGCGGAAGCATTACCGGCATCGCGCTTGATGGCGGCACGTTCTGATCCGCTTTGATCCTTCCCTCACATGAGGCTGAACCGCAGGAGGTCCCATGGCCAGCACAATCCGTATGAAACGATCCGCCATTGCCACAAAGGTGCCAACCACGGCGCAGCTGGATCTGGGCGAGTTGGCGATCAACACCCGCGACGGTAAGCTGTTTCTTAAACGCGTCGACGGCAGCGAGGAGATCATTGAGGTCGGCGCCCGTTGGGGCGCATTTACGGCCCATGCCGCGGGATCAAGCCTGACCTTCCGCTACAATGGTACCGACGTCATGACGCTCGATGGTTCTGGAAATTTGACCGTTCTGGGCGATGTCACCGCCTTTGGGAGCCTGTGATCCATGGCGCTTCCATCGACAGGACCGATCTCGCTGAGCCAGGTGAACACCGAGCTCGGCCGCACCGCTGGCGCCACGGTCTCGCTCGGGGACGCAGGAGTGCGCGGGCTTGCAGGTGTGGCCAATGGTGCCATCGGGCTCGGCACGCTGCGCGGCAAATCTGCCCAGTTCACGCACACGATCACTAGCCATCAGCAGGAGCTGCACCTGCGCACATATCTGCAAGCGCAGGGCTGGGATGGCACGAGTAAGGTCGAAGTAACGGTGGCCGCGGGCATTTACATCTGGTCGGATAACACCACGATCCCGGCCCTCGACATGGGCGGGGCCTTCCCCGGCGGGCTGACGCTGGTCAACCGCGGATTTATCATGGGGAAAGGTGGCGACGGAGGCTATCAGCTTGCCGACCGCACCAGCTATGTCGCGCCGACGTCAGGTGGTCCTGCGATTGGTCTGACCGGCCCGATCACCATTGATAATGCCACCGGGTATATTGGCGGCGGCGGTGGCGGAGGGGCTGCGGCAACCGGCAGCCCCCTCGCTTTCTTCACCACGCCCGTACACAGCCCCGGTGGCGGTGGTGCTGGTGGTGGCCGCGGCGGGGCCATGCCTTATGGCAATACATCAAGTCTTGTGATGGGCGCCCTTGGCCTCGGTGGTGCGATCGGCCAGCCTGGATCAGTGGCAACAAATTCCAACAACTGGGCTGGCGCAACCATCCCGAGCCATGGCGGAGCCGGGGGTGCGGCCGGCGCCGGCGCCACAGCCGGTGGCGGTATTTAGGAGGATAAAAAATGGGCAGTGGCAGTGGTGGAGGTCCGCTCAAAATTGGTGGCATCTCGGGTCAGGGTGGTGGACGCATTCTGCCGGGCACCAGTGGTGGTGTTGGAGAACTGATCGCGAATGCCAGCCGGCTGAGTATAACTGTGGTGGCTGGTCAGCCGGACTATCGACCGACCCCTCCTTTTGGGGCCGCGTTCGATACGGTGTTTGCAGCACCTGGCGGCGGGCCGGGGCAGCCCGGCAAAGGCGATGCGTTTGTGGTTTATGTCAACTTAAATACCTCTGATAACTCGACGTCCCCCGTGACAGCGACGTCTGGTGGTGGGGGTGGATGGGGTGCTGCGGGTGGTTCTGGAACGCAAACAATTGATTTTGCCACCCAGAAAGGCGGCAACCTCGGCGCCGCAGGCGGCAAGGCCATTAAAACAAACGGGCATGCGGTGACCTGGCTGGGCGGGTCAGATCGGGCATATGGAGCAGTTGGATGAAAACGTCCCTACAATTCTTTAAAGACATGGGCGTCTGTGACGGCGCCTATGCCGTGCTTGAACGCGTGTTTGCGCAGGCCGGCGTGACCGAGTTCGATTACGCACAAGGCTATCAGCTGATGCTCGGCATGATGGATCAGCTTGAAGTTGAGGCGACCCAAAGCGGTGAACCCGGCCATAACACCGCCCAGGGCTGGCTCCAGTGGTGCTACGACTTGCGCGGCCGCCCCGAGGCCATCATGTATTTTGGGGATCATATAGAAGAGGACGTATTCCGCACGGCCGATGGGCAGTTGCATGAAAGCCTGGCCGCGGCCCAGGATTATGATCGGCGCCGCTACGCTGAATTGCGGCTGGACCATTCCGCGGCGCGCGTGATCAACGGTGTGCGGTTCGGCGAGGGCGGCGCAGAGACCTGGGAGGTGGTGGATCCAGCGCATGATGATCTTGCGGGTTTTGAGGCATTCGTCTGGCATGACAGCACCACGGGGTTGAACCATCGGACCGAAAGTGCGGTTGAGGCTGCCAAGTTTGATGCCGAGCAGGCGAAGGTCTTGGATGCGATTGAGGCCGCAGAGCAAGCGGCGCGGATTGAGCGCAGGGTCAGTGATGAGAGTGGGGCGTTTGGCGCTTGGGTCGTGGCCGTGAATGGCAGTTCAACGCCGGATTCTGGAAGCGGCGGCTCGCCGTTCTCGTAATCGGGGCGAGTTGGTTGGCGGGCTGCGCGACGGCGGGTTTTGAAGCGACCGGCTCGGCGGCATGTCCGCCGGTCGTGGAATACTTCGGGAAATTCGGAATCGAGCGACGGAGGAACTCGCTCTGCTGCCGGAAAGATCGGCTGTCGTCGAGATGATGGGGGACTACGCTGTTTTGAGGGCGCAACTCCTTATTTGCCTACCGCAATAGGCATATATTTATTAACAAAACTCAACATAGCCAATCAGTTCTGCAGAATAGCTTCCATCACCACTGGCCGCGCCTTTGTGCTTCAGTTCCCTCTGCAGAGTAGGCTCAACATGCCGGTGAAAAAGTTCAAGACGTTGTTCAATACTCATGATGGGAGGCAAAGTTTTTGCGCGAAGAACAGCTTCTACCTGGCGTTCAGCGGCCGGTATCCGTTGCCCATCCAGATTCACGGCAATAGGTTGAATCGTAGTTTTCCGCTCTCCCGCGCTATTCGAAGCCTCAACCATCCAAACCGAGAGAACCCCCTGACCAAAATCTCCACCATCTAAAGAGACGCCTAACTCTTCGGGAGTGACACTGCGCCAGCGGCCCAATTCTTCTTGGACGACCGGATGATCCAATCCCAAAAGGTCGAAGTCATCGCTTGTCGTAGCTGTTTCTCGGTTGAGGGTGAACCTTTTCTGGCGGGCTCCGTCTGCTCCAATAAGGTCCAACGTTTGCTCATCAACCATGACTACGTTGAGGTTGCGTCCTGCGAATGCTGTTGAGAGAAAATCGACCAAGCGCCCCAAACCAGACGTGACATCGGAAAAGGGCTTGTAGTCATCCAAGCTGAAGCCATCGAGATCTTGGAACAGATCAAATACCACCTCCCTCGCTTCGCGCGCATTGGCCAAAGCGGCCTCCAATTCCACGGCCGTCCTCTTCAGCTCCGGATCGCCCAACGCCTCCTGATACAAGCGGTCGTAATTCAACCGCTCGGAGAGCTGTCCAAGTATTTGCGATCGAAGATCTTCCGCCACATTCCCTTCGGCATCTACCTTGCCGAGAGTACGGGCAATTTCTTGAAGCTTATCGTCGAGCAGCAGAAAGATCCGTCCTTCAATCGTATCGGATAAGACGAGATTGTAGACCTGTGCGGTGTGCATTTGGCCGTATCGGTGAATTCGTCCGATCCGCTGCTCCATGTCCATCGGGTTCCAAGGGAGATCAAAATTGAACAAGATGCGCGCGAATTGAAGATTGATTCCCTCCCTGCCTGCCGCCGTACAGACAAGCACTCGAGGACCATTCTTCTGTTTGAAGCGACGCTCGGCGGCGACTTTTGCGCCATGATCGCCACCTCGTAGCACCGCGACGCCTTGCCCTGGGTATACTTCTTCGATTTCGCGGGCGAGGAGATCAACGGTGCCTAGGTATGTGGCGAAGATCACGATTTTCTCGTTGGAGTTCTGCCTCCAAAGAACACCAAGGCCATCCAGCAGTTTCTGAACTTTGGTCTCGCGTTGGCTTGGGAAACAAGAAAGCAGATCGGCGATGCGTAACCGCTCTTCAGGCAGATGAAGTTCTACCGCAGCGGACGCTATGTCTTCGATATGAGACGAGGCAAATTCGCTGCCATACGGGTCGGAAGCCATTTCAAGTGCTTCTTCGTCCAGCTTCTTCGCCAATCGGTACTTCAAATCCGCCATCACCCGGTCAACTTCACTTCGGCTGATCGGATCCCGCTCTAATCCCCATTCTGCGTGGATTAATTCTCGGGCTTCGTCGTAGAGACGTTCCCGACCTTCAATGTCCAGCTCTCGGTCGCGTAGCAGTGCTTCGTGCAAAGTAAGCATCAGCATCCTGCGCTTTAGCGTCCTTCGCACGGCTGCAAAACTTGATGCTGCAATCTTTTGGAAGATCGCCATCAGGAATCCAAGCGCACGACCTTGATTTCCTTGCCGCTTCGCTAAATCGAAACCATCCTCTAAGTACTCTCTTAGCTTTTCGTAAAACCTGCGTTCTTCTTCTCCCATCAGGAAAGACTCGGTGTGCACCCAGCGACGCGCAAACAAGGCATCTCCGTCTGGTTTGCACGCGTCTGCCTTTGTTCTCCTGAACATCACGGTATTCAAGCGATGACGGTTCTCAAGCATATCCTCGGGATTGTTGAAAAGCGTTGGATTTAACAATTGGACCAACATCCAGAACTGAAAGTGGTTGCCTTGGTGTGGTGTTGCAGAGAGCAAAAGAAGGTCTCGGGTATGGCCTTTTAGAGCTTCACCAAGCTTATAGTTCTCGGTCTTTCTGACCTTTCCACCCGTGCGATGCGCCGTCAGATGGTGGGCTTCATCAAAAACAACCAGGTCCCATCGAGGCGCGTCGAGAAGCCGCTTGATACGTGCGGGACGTTTTAACGTATCGATGCTGGCAATCAGCCGGTCATGTTTGGCGAATGCGTTTGTCTTTCGGTCCGTAATATCACCCTCGGAGCCGAACACCTCGAAATCAAGATTGAAAACGTCATTCAATTCCTCATGCCAGTTGTTTACCAGTCCTGCAGGAACCACCATGAGGGCTCGATCCAATTCACCTCTACTGGCCAGCTCTCTAAGGACTAGCGCAGTTTCAATGGTCTTACCGAGGCCAACCTCATCGGCAATTAGAAATCGTCGGGGGGAGGCTGTTGCGATCCGGTGCGTCAGAACAACCTGGTGGGGCAGCAGATCAATCCTTGCTGAGGTAAGTGCTGAGGCGCTCTCCATCGCGGGCAAAGCATGTGCCTCATAGGACAGCCAAACCTTCTTCGCCCGATCAGCAGTTCCTTCGACAGATCGCAGAATGCGCTCGGTTCGCGACAGTTCGCGATGGATGCTGGCGACGGGTACGCGGCGCTCACCACCGCTGAAGAATGCGCGCAGATAGCCGTCCCTGGGCGCTTCCAGAACGACGCCTGCGCCATGATCCGAGTGGTTGATCCGTTCGCCGGGGGAGTATGTGATCTCTTCAACTTGCATGCTCAGGTGATCCGCAGGTGAAAGAGCCCGGCAGGCTTGTTGCCATTCGCGAGGATGATTTCCTGTGGGTATTCCCGTGCTTCGCCCCACAGCAGTCGGCCGAAATCCAGCGTTTCCCCTCCGAAAGGTGCTGAGCATTTCCAGGTGACAGCATCGTTCGCCGTTTGAATCTGCAGCCGCCGCTGACTACCGGGGAGCCAGAACACCAGTGCTCCATCACCTTGATAGAAGTCCTGAAAGGACAGGATGACGTGCTTGAGCGTGTCCGCGAGCCATTCTTCAGCATTCGTCGGTGACAACAGATCGAGGCAGGCATCGAGGCCCGCAACAACCAGCGTGTTCCCGTCATTGCTGGGCAGTTCGTCAGGCCAGTTGTTCGACGCGCGGATCATTTCACGGAGGCTGAAAACCTCTCCGGCCTTGGTGACCTCGGAGAAGGCGTCGTTCTCCCAGATCCAGCTTACGCCGCGCCGTTGCCAAACCGTGTCATGCAGCTGCTTCATGGTCAGTCCTCCTGAAACAGGGACAGCTGCCGGACCTGGTCTTTGTTGCTGGCGGCCCAGTTGTTGTAGATGGTCAGGGCCCGTGACGCAGCGTTTCGCATCGATTGCGTCTGACCCCGCTTGCTCAGCCATTCGAGCAGGCTTTTCAGGGCGGGGTGTGGCTTGAAGTTTTCGTTCTTCAGCGTGTCCGATGCATTGATGCCGCTGCCGTCATAGCATGCGCCAATGATCACTAACGCCTGATCAAGATCGGCGGTCAGACGACGACGGTGCTTGCCCTGCCAATCGCGGGCGAAATCCAGCGGATCAGCGAGGTGGAACACCTTCTTCACCTCGCCGCACCAGCCTCGGTTGACGAATTCGTCCGGCGCGATACCGGAACCGCGCAGCAGTTTCTGCATTTGGTCGCGGGCGAGCTCGGTCTTGCCATCGAAGATGCGCAGGAACTGCCGGGTGATGGGTTCTGCGATGACAGGAGGTGGTTCCGAGGCCTTGTTGGCATCTTCGTCAATCAGCTGGTTGATGCCGACCAAAGCGTCCTTGACCGAGATCGGGCGGCCTTCGTCGACGTAAACCTTGCCGTAGTGGCGCGAGAAGTATTCAAGCGCCTTGCCGCGACGGATCACCTGAAGGTCGGCGGCGGGCAGACCAGCACGGGCGTGATTTTCGAGCAAGCCTTGAAGCTGGCGCACATCGGCTAGGACCTCACGGCGCATACGGCCCCAGCTGACTTCCTTGGGCTCTTCAGTGCGCTTTCGACAAACATGAATGATGTCATATTCGATCTGTTGAGAACCGAAGGTTCCCGGCTTGCTACCTTCACCTTTGGTCTCGTCACTACGGATCGGGTAAGTCGCTTCCAGATAGAAACCGGCGTCAAACAAAGATTCCAGTACAGATATCCAAGGCGCATCAGCACTGTGATGAAAGGTAAATGCCAACATGCCACCGGGTTTGAGGACCCGATTCGCCTCTGCCCAGCAAGCGGTCAGCAAGCGCTGATAGAAACCGTCTGGGTCTTCAGGCTCACGGGCTCTGTTGGAAACAGCTTCCATCGATTTCGGAGTATACTCTGGAGAAAATACTTCCGGGTACTTCTCTCTCAGAGGCAAGCGGAGCCAAACATAAAAGAAATCAGATAGCTCTGAGTAGTGTAAAAGACCCCCGAATGGAGGGTCTGTTATAACTAAATCCAATGAGCCGTCCTCATAATGGGAAAGTTCGGTCGATGATGACTGAAATATTTCAGCACCATTTACCGGGTCTTGAGGGTAAGCTTTCTCAGATTTACCAGAGATTTCCTCAGCTAGTATTGGGCTTGTAATTGAAATATTAGCTTTAGAGGCAGTCTCCCAAGGGTTTTTCTGCCATTCCAATGTGGCGCCCAAAGATTTCTTACAGCCATGCCAGTTCCCCCGGCCAAATGGCGCAAAAGCGTTGTTTTCGACCACCGTTGCTTTCGGGTGAAAGTTATTATTGGAAAACATCGGCTCAAGTTGGTCCGCTTGAGTATTCCAAATTGTGAACATACACTGATTGCGGATATACTGCTGAAAGATACTCAGAACATACTCACGTACTGACCAATCAAAATCACCAACTTCGCAAATTGATTTCAGCAAAATGGCATTGGTTAACAATTGTCTTTCATTAAACATTGTAAACCAGTGTGTATATCCGTGGTTCGGAATGCCTCCATTGTTTAGATGGGTCATGAACCCGTATGGAACTTCTGATCGTGGCCAATACTGGGATAGAGAGGTATCTTTCAATTTGGCCCACTCTTCAATGACTGCAGCATATTGACGAGCTTGAAGGGCTGAAAAAGGTGCGAAAAATCTACCAGAATATACAGATTTTCGGCTAGGCGAGTGTCCATGAAATGCGTAAGAGCCGGTCGGCCCTGTTTTTTCCGTTGCACTAATCGATTTCAGAACGTCTTGTGACGTTCCACACTTTTGACAGGTGAAGGTTGACTTCTTAGGAACGGTTCCTCCTTTCTTTCCTGTGGAAAAGTTCAAACCAGTTTTCGGACAGGTCACTGTTTCTGGTAGCTGACCTCGCACTTCCATAAGCCCGGAATGTTTGGATCTTTCACTGTTCCAAGCTGCGGTGGACTTAGCCTCGTCTTGAGGTGAGCCTCCGAATTCTGAGCCGTCAGGCGCCTTACAGGGGCTGCCAGCCAACCATTCTGGGAGAACTAGCAGAGAGAGTTGGACGCTTTTATTCTTGCCCTTGCCGAGCTTAACCATTTCGAGGTGACCGCAGGTTGGGCAAGTCGCGCAACCTTTGCAGTCAAGTATTGAGTAAGAGCCTTCTTCAGGTGCAGTTTGAAGGGGCACGTCAGGTGCCATCCGCGCCTCTGTTTCTTCTATGTCGAACTCCGCACTGCATGATGAGCAAGTGTGCGGCCAATATTTAACCGACATTTTTTTCACGGCCATTACAGGTGTGGTCATAATTGGTGTCCGATGGCCACATCCCGTCACCTGGCAAGGTCCATGTTTGGCCCAGAATGTATAGACTATTTCAGGGCCATCGTATTCGTAATCCTTCCTCTCCCCCGGCTTCAGTGCCAACGGGTCAAAATCTTGCCCCATCACTTCTCCGGTTGACTTATGCGTCCATGTCCCTTTTTCGCCGCTCGGACCGTCGCAATAGTAAAACGGCATGATCTGCGGCTTCACATCGGCTTCAACCTCGGCAAGCAACCGCTGAACTTCGTCCGGATCTATATCTGCCAGTTCTTGTTTGACTACGAACCATGCCACAGGGTTCAGGTCGTTACCCGACATTTGCATTCCGAGGCGCGAACCCTCGACCAGTGTGGTGCCGCCGCCCATGAAGATGTCGGCGACCTTCAGATGCTTGAAGGCACCCTTTTTCTGGTGGTTGCTGTAGTGATTATCCCAAACTAGTTTCGCGGCATGAGACGGATCATCGGGAGCTCTGGTCGCGGCGGAAATCAACATTGAGCGGAAAACGCTGGGCTGCCTGCGGGCCCACCATTTAGACATTTGGTAAATCGGTTTTTTTGTACCGCCCGAAGAGGCTTCGATAGCAGACAAAGCATTTACATTCAAAATTGGAAAATCGACCTCGAGGCAGGTTTTCGGGCGGTTTGGATCGCTGAAATCCACTGTCTCCATCGCGACAGGCTTTCCTGCTCCAACGGCTCGGGCGACTTCTTGTGCAATGCGTTCTTTCTTCGTCGCCATGAGCGGTAAATCCTTACTTCGTCAATTCAATAAATGGGCAGAGCATCTCGAGCAGGGAGAGGCCGCCATGCGCCAGCGTCGGGTAGCCGCCCTGGCTCTTCCATTTCCAACGCCCGAGGGCCAGCAGGTGCGGGCCATGTGGGCTGTTGGCCTGAAGCGCGACCGGGGGAACAAAAGGCCCCGGGTCGTGATCGCCAGGCACAAGCCGACCGCTTTTCAGGGTGCTCTTCAAAAAAGCCGCCTGTTCGTCTGGGGCATCGAAAAATTCACCCGTTGCGGCGTAGCCGTGGTCAGACGTGATAAGGAGGCGGCGGCCCGTCGCCAAACGTTCCAAGAACGCCCAAAAGTCATCGCTGGTAAGCTGCGCGGAGATATCGTTCGTGAGAACGCTGAGGCCTTGTCCAGCCCCGGCGGTCGCGTGCAGCTTTGTATCGGGCCATTGATGCCAGAAAACCCAGTTGGGTGAAGCATCGATCAGGTCGCCGCAGTCCTTCCAGGGAAGGTCTATGCATTCGGTTTGCGCAGGCGCGAGCCGATGCAGCATGCCGCCACCGTTGTTCTGTAGCTGGCTGCGACTGTTAAAACCAAGCGCCTTGGCAAAAGCGTTCGTCTCACTCGGGATCTCCGCCCCATAGGCTGTAGAGCCGTGCAGGGTGAAGCCACGTTCCTTCGCTCCCTCAATGAGCCACGGCATTTCCCGCAAGCTGAGCCCGTCTAGGATCAAGACTGCTTTTTTGCTGTACGGCTTGGCCCACCAATCGCTGACCTGATCGGCGTTGCGGGGGACTACGTCTCCGAACGCTTCCCAAAGATCCCATGCGACTGATGACAGGAAATGGTCCAGCTCTCCAATCGAGCGGTCGCGACGTGTGACCTCGGCCGATGCACTGTTGACGCTCAAGGGGGCGCAGCAAGTCTCCAGCACGCGATCAATCACCGCTCGCCAAGCTTCTTCATCCGTCGCAATCGTCAGATCGCCGAGGTGCTGGGTGTCAAGCGCCATTAGCTATCCTCCTTGTCCAACGAAATCTCGAACGTCATGCCGTCAGGTAGCTTCTTCAGGAGCTCTTTGAGCTGCGCGCCGGTTGCAGTGGATACCTTCAGCGTCACTTCCTTCACCGGTGTTGCCGGGCCAATGCCCCAGCCTTCCATTTTTCCGATTAGATTGAGCGGCGAAGTGGGTGGGCTGAACAACGGTGTGCGCCCACCGCTGGTCCCGCCGCCGAAAATCCCGCCCGGGCTTGGCACCGGCGCTCCCCCAGGTTCGGCTGGTTCGGTCCCAGTAGGGCCATCCGAAGGCGGCTCGCCGCCTGCGCCGGGTCCTCCAAAGAGTCCCCCGGCCGGTGGATCACCAGCGGGCGGGGCTACTGGTGCGGATCCGCCTGTCGAAGGAACTGCGGATGGCTGCAGAAGGAAGACTTCGTCCAGTTGGCGCCCCGTTAATCCAAGTTTGGACCTTAGTCTTTTCCAAGCGGTATCTTCGTCTTCTCCTGCTTGAGCTTGCAGATATTCCATGCTCCGAAGATTGATTGCGACTTTCCCGCGTGCGCAAAGCCGAATGATCCTCTCTTTCATAGCGGTTTCACCAAGCCACGGAATGCAGTCTTGTCCAGAAGGGCGGGGTTCTTGTAGTTCTTTCAGCAGCTTTCCAACGGAGCTGTTGTTGTTCGCTGCCTCCAAGACCAAATCCTGGAAATCTTCGGGCACGAACAGATCGCTTGTCATTGCAGCTTCAATAGCATCAGGGATCTTTGAGCCTTGTTCTTTAAGCGATTCAATGCTGAAAACACATTGCGACGTATCGGAAAAGTTCCACCGGTGCAGGACGGCAAAGCGATCGAATCGTTTTTTTAGGATGTCGCGGAGCTCGCCTTGGTACTTCGTCTGCAGCTTTCGATACTCCGGGTTTTGCGAACCCCACTCCTGAGCTTTCATTTCTGCGCGAGCGAGAATAAGCAGGTCCCTGTCATAAAAGGCGTTTGTGAACCCTGAGCGTGGTAGCAAGAAACGAACTGTGTTGCGCCGCTTCTGAAGGTGTTCCTTCAGCCATTGACCCAGACGTTCATTCAGACGATCAGGCTCTTCGGGCAAAACAAGGATGGGCAGTCTTTCGTCCCATTTGTCAGGATGCTCGCCTTCCTCGAGACCAGTCCATGGATCGGTCATCCAATTTCGCGGGAGGGCAATGACGCGGAAATTCTTTGCAACCTCCTCCGTGCCACCGATAACGTATCGGATTTCTTTCGCCAGCTGTACCAAGTCGGCGCCGCCGGTGAAGAGCTTGTCGTTCCGAGCGGACGCCATAACTTTGGCTTGAGGGTTCTCCTCTTCCTTGAAGACAAGACGCGTTCCATCCTGATGGATGTTGAAACTGTTCTCGATGATCGTCGCCAGTTCTACCTGAAAGGCGTTATCATCGATTTTTTTGGCTTTCGTGATATCCGCTTGAAGGACAGCGGGTTCCGCTCCCGCCAGGTTGCCCACTGCGATTGAACGCAGCCACAAAGCCCCAACGATATCCTCAAGGTGAGGCGCTTTGGCTATATGGTCTGGAACCGCTTCAACAACCGACGTCAGGTTTCGGCGCGCTTTATCGCGCAGGGCGCGATGCTGCTGATTTGCGACGGAGTCGAGCAAAGCGCCAATCCCGGTAGCATCATCGTTCAGCTTGAAATCTGCAGATGTCAGAATGGGCGTGCTCTCTCCGCCGCTTTTGAAAAGACTTGCCAAAATGCGGATCAAATCCCGTGTTTCTTGGGCGTCAGTCGCTACCAGAACCTGATCTTCAAGAAGCTGCAAAAGATGGGGGGCGAAAGGCCAAGATTCCTTGAAGTCATGCCGCTTTCGGTCCTGCTCAGCTGGAGGGATATTGAGCAGCCGGAAGAATTCAGAAACATGGGTTGTTAAAATTCCATCAACCGCCGCGTCTCCAATTTGGAGTCTGTTTTCGAACAGCCGGTGCAGCAGCATTCTACGGCGATCATTCTGTATCTTGTCAGGACTACCGCCCGCTCGAAAGTCTACCTGAACGGGGTTCACACGGTGTATCTGCTGATAGGCGTCACTGGTGCCGTTTCGAACAGAGACGACAAGAACAAGCAGGTCGGGATGTTCCTTCGCAATTTCGGACAAGATCTGAATGAAATTGAACGCCCAGTTCTTCCAGGGATATTGCTTGGTGTTAGTGAGCCCGTCGAACCAAGTCTGGAATTCATCCAGAAGGAGCATCATCGGGGTATGATGGAGGAGCTCAAGTATCAGTTGATCGGATGGGATGTCCGGCTTGGCCGATCCCATTCCTTCCCATTTCCCCTTGATATACGTTCCATGAGGATGGCGATCAAAAAGGATGTCCCATAGAAATTTATAACGCTGGCGATGTAGGCTCTCTCCGATCACCAGCATTTTTTCACGAAGCGGTATGGCACCTATTTGCGGATCACCAAGTTTGCCGGACCAATCCGACAACCATGCGTGGGTTGATGTAGGGTCATTTACAGTGTGGTATAAAGCCGCCATCAAGTGAGATTTACCGAGCCCACGTTCCCCGATCACAACAACAGGGCGGCCTTGACTTGGACCAACGGCCTCAATGCCCTTGAGAAGATCGAGGGTTGGGTACGTTATTTCCAAAAAGCTTTCCGCAAGTACCTGAGTAGCACCCGTATTCGACTCGTTGGAGAGTTCGATTGCCGTGCCCTTCAGGCGCCGCCCTAGGAACTCATCTCTTAATTTAAGCCCTAGCATCGAGGCCCCCTCAAACTTCGGTCTCAGCACGGTTCAAGTCCGTGTGAGGTGTTAACAAAATGATCTGTTGATCTTGTGGCTTCCTGGTGCCGGGATCGATATCGAGGCCAAGGCGCTTAAGTGCGTAATAAAGCAGAGCGCGCCGAACCTTGATCTTCGCACTGCCACCTTGCATCCCATAATCCAGCGCGATCACCTTTTTCTGGTTCTCGGAGAGTTCAGGGTGGGGCCCAATCTCAAGCGTGACGTGCTGTTGCCAGTCCGCATCGGCAGCATCCGTGACTTCGCTGGCTTCGACTCCGCGCGTTTGGAGTATGCGCGAAAGCAGGAAGTCCTTGAAGACCTCGTCGGTCTTGCAGAACGCCCGTGTGTGCCATCTAAAGCCATCGAACCCGATGGCGTGAGGCGCGATCCACCGCCAGCTTGGCTCAGGCCGCGAGAGGGACTGATACTTCACCTCAATGGCCTGAGAGCGCCGTATTGCACCAACGACGGATCGTAGTGTGATCGGGTTCACCCCACGCGCCGGTGTCGGTGCGGCATCATAGGAAGGCAGTTCAGCGATCCAAGTGTCGTCATCATCCATAATGCCGTCGGCCAAAGAACGAAGCTGCGCGAGGTAGCGGCTCGCGTCGGGTTTCAGGAAGTGCGGTGCGTACTCCGGGCCACGAACATAGGTCCGTGCGCTCTTGTCGTAGACCATGTTGTCCGGGACGAAGCCGATATAGCGGTTCAGGTCGGCCGACGCCTGGTTTACCGATAGCCCGAACTGCTCCATCAAATCGCTGCGGTTCACATGCCCCTCCCAAAATAGTCGGAACTCGATGAACTCGAGGCGCTGCGCGACTCCCCAACGAAGCTCCGACTTGTCGTTATCCACTTCGCACTCCCGACTCGGCGCGTATGATTAATATGCGCGCCCATTTTTTGTGCTGATCACACGCTAGCGGGGAGTCGTTTCGTGTTCAATCGAAATCTTGCGTAATTTCGGGGGGTTGTCATGGAGTGTGCAGTTTTGAGCAGAAAAGGGCGATTACTGGGATGGCCTGCCGGGAGGCGCCATTGTGGCAACCCTTCCACAGCCCGGATGTTTTTGGGCTTGGCTGATCGGCTGATTTTCCAATGAGCGTCAGATTTGCGCAGGGTTTCGCGTGGGTCCCTCGGGGTCCGACGCTGGCACGAGAGAGAGTTCGTTGCATGTGTCATTCCCTCCGCCACCTACACTTGCCGAAACCGATGATGGGCCCTTATGGGGCCCTTTTTTCTTTTGGTTTCAAAGGGGTTTAGCCGTTGCGACCGCCCTTCGGAGACTGGCTAAATACCCAAAATCGGTCTCTGAACCCGCTTTGTCTCTAACCGACCGCCCCTGGCCTTCAGAAGGGCGTATTCAAAAAGTATAGTATTTTCAGAGTCTTGGCGTTTTCGGGCAAGCGCCCTTTTCGAAGTCTCAAGTGGTATCGAAATACGATGCAAACCGCGGGACGGGTCTTAGGGCGGTCGTTTTGGGCGGAGAGCCGCCTTTCGGCAGCACGGCGCTGGACTTGCAGCTTCAGTGGAAGCGGTCACTCGCTACACTGGCATCGCCTGTCTACAAGATGCACGAGGCGGCCTCAGTCTAATGATTTCAAACTTTCAGGCGTGCCACCAGCGTTGTCCCACCCCACACGACGCTGCGAAAGCCCATGGCGAAGACGGTGCGCATTTCGAAAGCGCCGTCGTTGATGATATGCAAACCTAAACCCGCAAAAGCCAAAAGCGTTGCCGCGAAGATTGCAAGCGACAGGAGGAACGCCCATCTTCGCGCCTGCCAGAGGCCGAGGCCCGCCAGTATATAGGCGGGTCCGGCCAACGTGTTGAACCACAAAACGAAGGGCACGACTGCCCCCATGTCGGCTAGTCCCAGCAGCGTTCTGCCACCAGAGACTATGGTGAGCGCGCCAAAAGCAATCGCAACACCGCCCGCAATGTGGGCCATCAGACGTGATTTAGGCATCGGAATCCCGCTCCATTCTGCGCAGCATTGCCACCTGCACGTCAAACAGACGCAACCCTTCATCAACCAGCGAAAAGCCCCGCTCGCCAAGCGTCCAGCGGATCGCAGCGCCCTGCACAAGCGAGGTCAGCAGTATGGCAATGTCCTCGGGGCAGACATCACGACACAAATCGCCGGCCGCCTGCAGGTCGCGGATCGCGGCAACAAGGTGGCCCTGAAACGCAGCCAAAAGTCCCCGAAACACGTCGCGCAGGCCGTGGTTTTCTACCTGTAACTCACGCGAAAACAGGATCGAAGGCAGGGCGGGGGTGTCGGCAATAGCTACCAGCTGTGCCGTGATCAGTGCCTTCAGGCGTGCACGCGGCCCGTCGGCGGCAGCTTCGGCTGCGGCCCAGTCGCGCTGCAGGCGGGCTCCGATATCCTCGGCCACGGCCAGCCAGAGCGCGCCTTTGGTGGGGAAATGCCGGAAGATCGCAGGCTGGCTGATGCCAATGGCGCGCGCGACATCGGTGGTGCTAAGCCGGTCTGGCCCAATTTCATCGGCTATTCGAAGCACTTCGGCCACGATCTGCACCTTGCGGTCTTCCGCGCTTCGACGACCAGACATACATCACCTATTGTTAGTTATCACTAACTAACATATAGTGTAGGAAAGCGCAACTATCATCCCGAGTCGCACGTGCAGACTGAAAGGACCCCACATGCCCGCTACAAACGCACCCACCGGCTACTCTCGTCTGCAGATCGGTCTGCACTGGCTTGTCTTCGCGCTGATCGCACAGCAATACCTATTCAAGGACTCCATGTCAGCCGCATGGGACCGTGTCACGGATGGGGTTGAGGCGGGGTTCGACCCGCTCGTGCTGGCCCATGTGGCGGGCGGCGCGCTGGTGATGATCTTCGCGCTGTGGCGGCTGACCCTGCGCGCTCGTCGTGGGGTGCCCCCGCCGATTGAGGCCAGCAAGGTGCAGGGCATTCTCGCCAAACTGACCCACGTCGGGCTTTATGCGCTGATGATCCTGATGCCTGTCAGCGGATCGGTCGCATGGTTTGGCGGGGTCGAGGCTGCGGCGCAGGGGCATAATGTGATGAAAATCATCCTGCTGGCGCTGGTCGCGCTGCATGTTGTTGGCGCGCTTTACCACCAGTTTGTTCTGCACGACGGCACCTTGGCGCGGATGCGCAAGGCGCAGGGCTGATCCGATGCGTTTGTCACCCCTCCTTGCCTTGCCACCCATCGCGCTCGGGATCGCTGCTGCGGTCTGGATGATCTCGTCCGCGCCGGGCCCGGCGCAGATCGACGGGCACGCGCCCGCTTTGCCCGTCCGGGTGATGACGGCCGTGGCACAGGATATCCGCCCGAAGGCGACGGCATGGGGCAACCTGCGGGCCGCCGACACTTGGGTCGCCGTGGCTGAGGTGCAGGGCGAAGTGATCTGGCGCCATCCTGATCTTGAACCCGGCCGCCTGATCCCAGAGGGGACCGAAGTGCTGCGGATTGACCCTGCCGACTATGAATTGGCGCTGGCACAGTCGCAGGCCGACCTCGCCGCGCTTGCCGCCGAAGCCACGCTGCTGAGCGCCGAGGCCGCCAATACGGGCCGGATACTTGATCTGGAACGCGCACGATTGACATTGGCCGGGGCTGACCTGACGCGCATTCGGACGCTTGCCCAGCAGGGCACAGTTCCGCAATCGCGCGCGGACGAGGCGGAGCGCGCCACCCTTTTGGCCCGCCGCACGGTCGCGGAACTGGAAAACGCGATGGCGCTGATCCCGTCCCGCGAGGCGCGGATCGTGGCCCAGATCGCGCGAACGCAAGCCGCCATCGACCGTGCGCGCCGGTCTCTTGACCGCACCGTGCTGACCGCCCCCTTTGATCTGCGCGTGACCGAAGTCGCCGCCGAACGCTTTCAGACCGTCGCCCCCGGCCAAGTGGTGATCCGGGGCGACGGAATCGCGGCGGCCGAGGTGGTGGCGCATTTACCGATCGACAGTTTTCGCCGCCTGATCGGTAATGCGATCGAGGGCATTACCCTTGCCAACATGATGCGCGATGGTCCGCCCACGCTGATTGACGTGACGCTCAGCCCGCTATCTGACCCGACGCAGGTCTGGACCGCCCGCATCAGCCGGATCGAGGGGGCCTTGGATGCCCGCGCCCGCACCGTGCCAGTCGTGGTCACGGTTGATGCCCCCTATGAAGGCGCCGACCCGCCTCGACGGCTGCCGCTGGTGCCGAACATGCAAGTGCAGATGTCCTTCTTGGGTGCTGGCATGACGGGTGCCGTCTTGATCCCCGAGGGCGCGCTGCATGGCGGAAGGGTGCGCATCGCAGGTCAGGGCGATCTGCTGGAACTGCGTCCCGTCACTGCCTCTTTCGCACAAGATGGCCTTGTGGCCATCACTGATGGCCTCGCCCCCGGCGACCGAGTGGTGATCGACGACATCGCCCCGGCCATCCCGGGCATGGCGCTGACGCCTGTCGAGGCCTCACAATGATCCGCTGGTTCACCGGTCACCCCACGGCGGGCAATCTGCTGCTTTTGCTGTTCCTCGCCGCCGGCGCCTTTGCGGCACCCGGCCTGTTGCGCGAGACTTTCCCCGATTTCCGCGCTGTCGAAGCCGAGATCACCGTTCCCTACCGGGGGGCCGCAGCCGAGGATGTAGAGACCGCAATCTGCGCACCGCTTTGGGACGGGGTGCAGGGTGTCGAGGGGCTGGAGACATTCAACTGTACCGCGCAGACCGGCCGCGCGCGCGCCGTGGCAACCATGGCGCCCGGCAATGACGCGCTGCGTTTTGTCAATTCGCTACGGACCGAGGTTTCGGCCATCGAAAGCTTTCCGGACCGCGCCGATCCTGCCGTGGTGCGCGAATTGCACCGTTATGATCCGGTCACGTCGGTTGCCATCTCGGGCGATCTGCCACTGGGCGAGTTGGACCTCTATGCCGACGGCCTGTCGGACCAATTGACTGCCCTGCCGGGTGTCGCCCGCGTGACACGCGGGGGCCTTGGCACCCGGACGCTTTTGATCACCGCCAATCGTGCCGTGTTGGAAAGCCACGGGCTGACACCCGCCGTCTTGGCCGCCGCCATCGCCGCGCAGAACATCGACCTGCCCGCAGGCACGCTGGAGGGGCCGGGCGCGGACCTCACCTTGCGCTTTACAGCCGAGCGCGACACGGCTGCGGCGCTTGCCAGGATTCCCGTGATGGTGTTGCCGAACGGCGCGACCCTGACGTTGGGCGACGCGGCGGTGATCGAAGAACGCTTTGAGCCAACACAGGACCGCGCCTTTGTCGATGGCACTCCCGCCATCGTCCTAGACGTGGCCAAGGCACTGGATGCAGACGCGCTGCGCGTGCTGGATGGCGTAACAGAACTGGTGGACGCCGAAACCGCCCGCCTGCCCGATACGATCACGGTCAAGGTCGTGCAGGACGTGACCTCCATCATCCGCGACCGTCTTGTGATGCTGGTGCAGAATGGGGTCGTCGGTCTTATTCTGGTGGTCGTCGTGATGAGCCTGTTCTTCCGCCCCGGTTTCGCGATCTGGGCCGCGATGGGCCTGCCCGTAGCCTTTGCTGGGGCCTTTGTCTGGATGGCGCTGACCGGGCTTAGCCTTAACATGATGACACTGGTCGCACTTTTGATGGCGATCGGGATCGTTATGGACGATACTATCGTGATTGCGGATTCCATCGCCGTGCAGGCCGCCAAGGGCGCGACGGTCGAGACCGTGGCGGCAGGCGTAGCCGCCGTGGCACCCGGCGTGATCTCGTCCTTCCTGACGACGCTTGCCGTGTTCCTGCCTCTGGCCTTCCTCGCGGGCGAGTTGGGTGCCGTGCTCGAGGTTCTGCCGGTCGTGTTGCTGGCGGCGCTCGCCGCGTCGCTGATCGAGGCTTTTTTCATCCTGCCCCATCACCTGAAGGGTGGGATGAAGGACACTGCCCCCTCCCGCTTCCGCAAAGGCTTCGACGCGGGCTTTGACGCTTTTCGCGAAGTGGTCGGCGGTCTGGCCGATACCGCGATCAAGGCGCGCTGGCTGGTCGCAGGGCTGGCCATCGGTGCCTTGATCCTGACCATAGGTGCGCTCGGTGGCGGCATGGTCAAGCGCGAAGCCATGCCCGAGATCGACGGCGATGTGCTCGAGGCGCGGCTGATGCTGCCTGCAGGCACTTCGCTGGTTCGCACGACCGAGGCCGTCGCACAGGTCGAGGCCGCGCTTGACCGTGTGAACGCCCGCCTGACCCCTGAACAGACCGAGGCACGGCCCCTTGTGATCCGCCGCATCACCCGCCTGGGCCGCAACCTTTCGGCGGGCGAGACGGGCGCCCATGTCGCCACCGTCGCGGTAGACCTGCTGAGCGCCGAGACCCGCAACAGCACGCTGGACGAAATCGTGTCGCTGTGGCGCGCAGAAATCGGACCGCTGCCCGGTGTCAACTCGCTGATCCTGACCGAGCCGGGGATCGGCCCGCAGGGGATTGCGGTGGAACTGCGTCTGACCAACCCAGACCTTGCGACACTAGAGGCCGCAGGTCGCGCGACTTTGGCGGAACTTGAAACCTACGCCGGGGTTCGCAACGCGATTGTTGACCTGCACCCCGGTGCGCCTGAATTGCGGCTAAGCCTGTCGCAGGGCGCCGAGGCCCTAGGGCTGACCGCGACGGACGTGGCAAGCCAACTGCGGGCGGCCTTTCTTGGCACCCAGCTTTCGGAAATCCGGCGCGGCGATCTGGCTTGGGATCTTGAGGTGCGGCTGGCCGATGAGGACCGCACCACTCGCGCTGACCTGAGCCTTTTCGAAATCGCCCTACTCGGTGGCGGCACCGTGCCGCTGTCCAGCATCGCCACCATCGAAGAGGCACGCGGCTGGGGCTCCATCACCCGCCGCAACGGATTGCGCACGCTGACCATCGCTGCCGATGTGGACGGCCGTATCGGCAATGCAGACGCGATCACCGCCCGGTTGGCGGAGGGCTTCTTGCCCGGTCTGGCGGCCACCACCCACGGTCTTGGCTTTGACATCGGTGGTCAGGCCGCGAATTCTGCGGAAACCGTCGCCTCGATCCTACGCGGTTTTCTTATCGGGCTGGTGGGCATCTTCCTTGTGCTCAGCTTTCAGTTCCGCAGCTATGTGGAACCGCTGATTGTGATGATCACCATACCACTGGCGTTTCTGGGCGTGATCTGGGGTCATGTCCTGATGGGTTACAACATTTCCATGCCATCACTCGTGGGGGCGGCGTCACTGGCGGGGATCGTGGTGAACAACGCGATCCTTCTGGTCGGTGTGATAAATGATCGCCGCGCCGGCGGGCTTTCTGCCGCTAAGGCCGCCGGCGAGGCCGTACGCGCCCGCTTCCGACCGATCTTCGTGTCGGTTTCAACCACGATCATGGGAATGGCGCCCTTGCTGCTGGAAACCTCGACCCAGGCCCAGACGCTTAAACCGCTGGTCATCTCGGTCGTTTTCGGACTTTTGGCCTCGACGGTTCTGATCCTTCTGGTTTTGCCTGCATTCTACGCAGCGCTCGAGGACATAAGGCCTAGGAAGCAGGCCAACACGAGTGACCCGGAAAAGCACTGATCCCATTGGTATTCTTCCGAAAAAGAAAGCAACAACAAGATCTTATGGAGCCCCAACACTCAAAATTTCCACACTTTGGGCGAATGGCCGCTCTGGTGGACGTCGCAGGTGAGTGCCGGGCCTGCTTGGCTGGCGTCTTTGGGCCGTTTGCGTTAATTCGGTGCCCCAAACACCACGCCGGCCTGATCCGCCCACGGCAATCCCGCGCACTCCGACAACTGCATCACAGTCACGGCCGAAACCTCGCGACCAAACACCAGCCGCTTCAACACCTCCGGCGCGAGATATGCCAGTCGCAACTGGCGGCTGACATGGCGCTCAGCCAAACCCACAGCCTCGGCCAATTCCTGGATCGTGCCGAACTCACCTGTCTCCATCCGCCGCCGCCAGGCCCAAGCGCGGCCAATGGCGCGCAGGATATGCGGGTCTTGGGTCTGGTCCTCACTGGGCAGGTAATCTGCGGGCGGCAGGATCTTCGGCCGCCCGTTTTTCTTGCGCACCTTGAGGGGCACGAAGACCTGGATGGTGTCGGGTTCGCCCATCACTCTGCAGCCTCGAGTTGGCGCGGCGTCATCAGATCTCGCATAACACCGGCGATGCCATCGGTGCGCAGGTCAATGACCAGGCCCTCAGCGGTCACCGTGACGCGGCGCACCAGCAGCTGGATAATGCGCGCCTGTTCGCCAGGAAACAGCTGCGCCCAGAGTTCTGGAAACTTCTGCAGGGCTGCAATGGCGTCAGCATCTGGAATGTCATCTCTGTCCAATTTGGCGATAACCTGTGCTGTGGTTTCAGGGGTGCGCAGAACGCGGCGGATTTCGGAAATGACTGCTCCCTCGGCCGTGTCGGCTGGCAAGCGCCGCGGTATGCCGTTGTCGGGCGTCTCACGGTTCTTCAGAAGGTCCATCGACACGTAGTACCTATACCGGCGCGTGCCTTTCTTCGTGCTGGAGGGCGTCATGGCCGCGCCGGTGGCGGTGAACAGCAGTCCCTTCAGCAGCGCCGGCGTCTGCGTGCGGCTGTTATTGGCGCGCTTTCGGGGGCTTTCCCCCAAGATGTCATGCACCTGATCCCAAAGCCGCGCGTCGATGATGGCATCATGCTCGCCTGGATATGCTGTGCCTTTGTGCACGGCCTCGCCGCGGTACACGCGGTTGTTGAGCAGGCGGTAGAGGTAACCTTTGTCAATCAAGGTGCCCTTTTTGCTGCGCAACCTTTCGGAGCGTAGTTCTCTCGCCAGAACGGTAGCAGATCCGACCTCTACAAAGCGGGTAAAGATGTCCACGACGGTGTCGGCTTCCTCGGCATTCACTACCAGCTTACGGTCGCGCACATCATACCCGAGTGGTATGTTGCCACCCATCCATGTCTGACGTCAGCGCTTGTGGGACAGATTTGAGGTTTTCGTAACGGAGGATTTCTGGTTCATCGCAGCCATTATGGAGCGAAGATGAACAAGAAATCCGGAACATCGAAGGACGCGGCTGACAAGCTGGTCAAAGGCATCCGCCGCAAGACGCGCAAACAGTATTCAGCCGAAGAGAAGATCAGGATTGTGTTGGCGGGTCTGCGCGGCGAGGAAAGCATTGCCGCGCTGTGTCGCCGGGAAGGCATCAGCGAGAGCCTGTATTACACATGGTCGAAGGAATTCCTAGAAGCGGGCAAGCAGCGTCTGGCCGGTGATACCGCGCGCCAGGCGACCTCGCCTGAGGTCAATGAACTGCGCTCAGAATCAGCGGCGCTCAAGGAGGTCGTTGCTGAACTGACCCTGGAAAACCGTCTGCTCAAAAAAAGCATGATCGGGGATGGGGAGTACGAGGTATGAGGTATCCCGCAACGGAAAAGCTGGAGATCATCCGCACTGTCGAAGCTTCGCATCTGCCTGCCCGTCAGACGCTGGCGATGCTCGGCATACCCACCACAACCTATTATCGTTGGTATGACCGCTGGACCGAAGGTGGGCTTGACGCGCTTGACGATACGGCACCCCATCCTGGGTCTGTGTGGAACCGCCTTCCGGATGAGACCCGGGCGGACATTATCGAGTTCGCGCTCGAGCATGAGGATCTGACGCCCCGGGAGCTGGCGGTGAAATATACCGATGAGAAGCAGTATTTTGTCTCTGAATCATCGGTTTACCGTATCCTGAAGGCGGAGGATCTGATCACGGCACCGGCGCACATCGTGATGAAGGCCGCCAATGAGTTCAAGGATAAGACGACGCGTCCCAACGAACTCTGGCAGACCGACTTCACCTACCTCAAGGTTCTGGGGTGGGGCTGGTTCTATCTCAGCACGATCCTGGACGACTACAGCCGTTACATCATCGCCTGGAAGCTTTGTGCGACGATGAAAGCTGAGGACGTGACCGCCACACTCGACCTGGCACTTGCAGCCTCCGGCTGTGACAGTGCAACCGTGGTCGCCAAGCCCAGGCTGCTCAGTGATAACGGCTCATCTTACATTGCAGGAGATCTGGCGGACTATATCGAACACAAGGGCATGACGCATGTCCGCGGCGCACCTTACCACCCCCAGACTCAGGGCAAAATCGAGCGATGGCATCAGACCATGAAGAACCGCGTTCTGCTGGAGCATTACTTCTTGCCCGGTGACCTCGAACGGCAGATCGACGCATTCGTCGAGTTCTACAACAACCAGCGCTATCACGAGAGCCTGGGCAACCTGACCCCCGCCGATGTCTACTTCGGGCGCGATAAGCAGATCCTGAAACAGCGAGAGGAGATCAAACGAAAAACCATGCTCACCCGGCGCTTGCGCCACCAAACTGAAAACGCATAAACTCAATCAAGGATGAGCCAGAGCCTCCAAAACGAAACGCGCTCAGCTGTCCCAAATTATCTGACGACGGACAGTTTATTCCGAAACGCCCACAACATTGTTATCTTTGACAGTGTGTCGACTTTTCCCTGTCTCAGGTGAACGTCGAAACACTTTAGGAGCGGTAAGTGCCTTTACAGGGACAGATCCGTAATCTTGCGTTTGCGCCGCGCCACGGCCACGTTTTTCCAGGCCACGTCGAGGAAATCCTCGCTAAGCTCTGCGGGTTGCCCAAGGAAGGCTGCAAGCGCCTTGACGTGATCAATCAGGAACCCCGGATGCGCCCCGGAAGGCACCACATTGCGCTTTTTATAGTGGCTGTCGAAGAACCGCCCCAGAACCGCCCCGTCGAAATCCAGTCCGCGCACTTTGGCAAGATTGCTGAAAATATGCAGGTAATCCTCGCGGGTTGGGCTGGGCACGAAGATCTTGAAATGGATCCGCCGCAGCGAAGCATCATCAGCGAGGTCTTCGGGCAGGGTGTTGGTCGAGAACATCACCAATTGGTCAAACGGCACCCGGAATTTCTGCCCGGTATGCAGGGACATGATGTCGAAATGACTTTCCAAAGGGACAATCCAGCGGTTCAGGATCTCGGTGGGCGAGGATCTCTGTCGCCCGAAATCGTCGATCACAAACACGCCCCCCAATGCCTTGAGATGCATCGGTGCTTCATAAAGGCGGGAATGTTCGTCAAATTGCAGATCCAGCATATCGAGTGTCAACTCGCCCCCGGTGACGACAACCGGGCGTTCGATCTTGACCCACCGCTGGTCGCGGGCCCGTTTTTCCGCCTCGTCCTCGTCTACCTCGTCGTGCAGTGTTTCGTCAAAGAAGCGGATAACCTGACTGCCGACGATAAAGGCGTGGGGAACAAAGATCTGTTGGGAAAACACCTTTCCCAATGCTTCCGCGATCGAGGTTTTCCCGTTCCCCGCTTCGCCATAAAGCAGAACTGATCGTCCTGAATTCACCGCCGGGCCCAATTGGTTGATCATCCCGTCGGGCAACACAAGATGGGAAAGGCCGCGTTCCAGCTCTTCCCGGTGAATGACCTCATGCTTGATGGTCTGATCCTTGATTTGCGCCCAGAACGCCTCAAGCGTGACGGGGGCAGGGCCGACATATTTCGACATGAGAAGCGCCTCATAGGCCTCTTTCTTGCCCCGATCGGTGAGCGCGTAGCGGATGTCTGATTTGATATCCTGACTTTCCAATCCGCGGGCTTCAATCAGGTGCAGCTCCTGCATCTTGTTCAGGATCTGTCGCACGAGTATGGGCGAGAGCTTTACAATGCCGGCAATCTGCGCGGCCACCATTGTGCCGCCTTCGTTCATGATCTTGGCAATCAGTCCAATCAGAAAATGTGTATCAAGGCCGGTTTCGGAAATTTCTTTCGGCGCGGTGTTGGTTTGAAAATCCTTCATATTCAATTCCTTTCCCCTGTAAGAAGCGTAGCGGAATACAGCGGATCAGGCAACAAAACTCCCTTATTTGCCACGTATTTGCGAGGGATCTTGCAGGGGGGGAGGGATCTCCATTGGCCGTCAAATGCGAGCGTTCTACAGGCCATGATTGCCCGCGTGCGGAGCGGTGCCTGTCTTGGGGATCAAACCCTGCCGCTTTTTTGTGGGGGCTGACCAAGGGGAAGGAGGCCAAATTGACCTAAATCAAGGACTTGACGGGTGGTTTATCTAATAGCTTACAAAAATTGTCTGATTAATCGCGCGCGGCGAGGCCCGGAATGGACATCAAACTAAAAGATCTTGCGGTCGGAGACAGTGCCAGCGTGGTGGGGTTCTGCCCTGGCGGATTGCCGTATCGCCGCAAGCTTCTGTCAATGGGACTGACCCTTGGCACCCAGTTCAGCGTAACCCGCGTTGCCCCGCTGGGGGACCCGGTGGAAATCAGGATCCGGGGATATGCACTCAGCCTGCGCAAGGATGAAGCCGAGGTGCTGATCGTGAAAAAGGTCTTGTCATGAGCGGTTTGACCATTGCCATTGCCGGCAACCCGAATTGCGGAAAAACCACACTTTTCAACGCATTGACCGGTACCCATCAACATGTGGGCAACTGGCCGGGCGTGACGGTTGAGAAAAAGGTCGGGACCTTTTCCCATCAGGACACTCGGATAGATCTGGTCGACCTGCCAGGGGTCTATTCACTGAGCATCGTCGGCGGGGAAGCGTCGCTGGATGAGCGGATTGCCCGTGAGTTTATCCTGACGGAACAGCCCGATCTTGTGGTCAATGTGGTGGATGCATCGAACCTTGAACGCAATCTCTATCTGACCGTACAACTTCTGGAAATGGGCACGCCGCTTCTGGTGGCGCTGAACATGATGGATATCGCCAGAACACGGCGCATCCATATTGATCTCGATGCGTTGTCGCGAAAGCTGGGCTGTCCGGTGGTGTCGACCTGTGCTGCCAGCAAGACCGGGCTGGAGGGGCTGGTGGAGCAGATGGTGGCGGCCGCGCGCAATCCAGAGCCCCCTCGTGCCACCACACGGTTTTCCGACCAGATTGAACAGGCGATCGACAGGCTGGATGCGGAAACCGGGTTCCATGTCGGTGCGGGCAGCCGCCGGTGGCTTGCGATCAAACATCTGGAAGGGGATGAGCTTTGCCCCACCTTGGTTGATCCGGGCACCGCGGAGGCCGCAAAAACCTTGCGGGCAGAAATCGAGGCGGAAAGCGGGATTGACGCGGATACGTTGATTGCCTGCGGGCGATATGACTTTGTCGCGGAGATCACCAGCGCCACGGTGCAGCGCAGTTCGGAACTCGGCCGTTCGCTGTCTGAAAAACTGGATGGGCTGGTGTTGAACCGGGTGCTGGGCATTCCGATTTTCCTGCTGATCATGTATCTGATGTTTATGTTCACCATCAATATCGGTGGTGCGTTCATTGATTTCTTCGACATTTTGGCAGGCACCCTTTTTGTTGATGGGCTGGCTGCGCTTCTGGACCAGCTTGGTGCGCCGGGCTGGTTGGAAACCTTGCTGGCCACCGGGGTGGGCGGCGGCATCCAGACGGTTGCAACCTTCATTCCCATCGTGGCCTGCCTGTTTCTGTTCCTCTCGGTGCTGGAAGACAGCGGATATATGGCGCGCGCCGCCTTCGTGATGGATCGTTTCATGCGGATGATCGGCCTGCCGGGCAAAAGCTTTGTCCCGTTGATCGTCGGGTTCGGCTGCAACGTGCCGGCAATCATGGCAACCCGTACGCTGGACAGCCAGCGCGACCGGACACTGACCGTGATGATGGCACCGTTCATGTCCTGTGGGGCACGCCTGCCGGTTTATGCATTATTTGCGGCTGCCTTCTTTCCGACCGGCGGACAGAACTTGGTATTTTTGTTGTATTTTCTGGGGCTTCTGGCTGCTGTTGGCACCGGATTGATGCTAAAGGCCACCCTTTTGCCGGGGAAACCCACCCCGTTTATCATGGAGCTTCCCGCCTATCACTGGCCCTCTGCGCGCGGCATTTTCCAACGCAGCTGGCATCGTTTGCGTGATTTTCTGACCGAAGCGGGACAGGTGATTGTGGTCATGGTGACCGTGCTGGCCTTTCTGAACTCCTGGGGCACCGACGGTTCCTTTGGGAATGAAGACAGCGAGGCCTCTGTCCTCTCGGCTATGGGGCGCAACCTGACCCCGATTTTTGCCCCTATCGGTATCAGCGAAGAGAACTGGCCCGCCACCGTCGGGATCTTTACCGGGATACTGGCCAAGGAGGCCGTGGTTGGCACGCTCAATACCTTATATACCGATCTGGCCGAGGATGGGGCAGGGGAGCCCGCTTCCTTCTCGCTTGTGCAAGGGGTGGGGGACGCTGTGTCCACCATCGTGCCGAACCTGAAAGCGGGGCTGGGCATGGCAAGTGATCCGCTGGGTTTGAAGATCGGCGATGTCAGCTCTCCTGAAATTGCTGCGGCGGAACAAGAGGTGTCCGGGACTGTTTTCGGCACAATGGCCACGCTGTTTGATGGTCAGGCCGGCGCATTTGCCTATCTTCTCCTGATCCTGCTCTACATGCCTTGCGTGGCGGCGCTTGGGGCAATCTGGCGTGAGACCAGCCCGGGATGGGCAATGTTTGCCGGGGGGTGGACCATGGCGATGGCCTATGGATCGGCCGTTCTGTATTACCAGATTGCGACCTTTGCCCGCCATCCGCTGGCGACAGGAATGTGGATGGCCGGGATTTTGGGGGCACTGCTGGTCCTGTTTTTGCTTTTGAAACGGGCCGGGCGCCGCATTGGGGCGCTTGAGATGCCGGGCCGAGGTCCAACGCCCGGATCCGTTTGATGAAGGAGAGGTGCCTTGCTCTTAGATCTCAGATCTTATGTGAAATCGCGACAATCCGTCAGCCTGATTGAGATTTCAAACCATTTCAGGCGCCCGCCCGATGCGGTCAGGGGAATGCTGGCACATTGGGTCGCGAAGGGTGTGATCCGCCGGCAGAACTTGAGGGCCACTTGCGGCAGTTGCGCGAGCTCGCGTGATTGTGGCGGTTGTGACGTTACCGACAGTCTGGAGATCTATGACTGGGTGGGGTGAGGAAATCTTCCCGGTTATGCTTAAGAAGTTGTTTTCCTTTTGTCCTTAAGGTTGACCCTGATCGCCCTGCCGCAGGACCTGTTTGGTCACGTGGCACCGGGGCTTATTGGAGGGTCGCGTGATGCAAGAAGACAACTGTAACCACCTCACCGGTCGGGTTCGAACCCTGTTAAATACCTGGGCTCAACGCTCTGCTGACGGTCTTGCTGCCGTTGCTCTTGTGCTCCTTTTCAGCCTTGTTCCCGGTCAGTCACGGGCTGATATCACACTTGTTTTTGGCACCTATGCCGCGGACAAACCCACGGCAACGGTTAAGAAATACAAACCTTTCTTGACGTTCCTCGCGTCCCGGATGTCGGAACGTCTGGGGGAGCCCGTCGATATCAGGATGAAAATCTCCAAAACCTATGAAGACGGCATTGCACAGCTTGCCAATGGCGACGTGGATTTTGCACGTTTCGGTCCCGCCTCTTACGTCGCGGTGACCGAGATGAACCCCGAGGTCAAGATTGTCGCGATGGAATCCAAGAAGGGTAAAAAGCGTTTCAAGGGGGTGATCGCCGTTCATGAAAACAGTGAATTCAACAGCCTTGCAGATCTCAAAGGGCATTCCTTTGCCTTCGGTGATGAGCTGTCAACTATTGGTCGGTACTTGGCGCAGTCCCACCTGCTGAATGCGGGCGTTTCAGCTGCGAACCTGTCTGGTTTCAGCTTCCTTGGCCGTCATGATCTGGTTGGAGAGGCCGTGGGCGCAGGTAAATTCGATGCCGGTGCGCTCAAGGAAAGCACGTATAAGAAGCTGGTTCAAAAAGGGGTGCCTTTGCGTGTCTTGTTTGACTTTGACAATGTTACCAAGCCTTGGCTGGCCCACCCGAAAGTGCCAGATCGGGTTAGGCAGGCAATGCAAGATGTGATGCTGGCAGAAAAGAACGATGAGCGGGTTCGGGAAATCTCGAAAAACGGTTTCCTGGCGGGCACTGACGAGGATTACCAACTCGTTCGCGATGCCATGCAACACAGCGCGTCATTTTAATTGATGGGTTTGGTGTGAAGATGAAGCTCAACGGTGTCTATACGCAGATTGTTCTGTCCATGCTGCTTGCTGCAGGTGGGGTTGCTCTTTTGCTGGGGGAGCTTGAGCGGAGCACGCGTGTGGTAGAGCTGAACAAACGGTTGAGTGAGCAGGCGGAACTGGCGGTCTCACTGCTGAGCGGGGCCATGATCGAGGATATCATCGTCGAAGATGTTCCGGTTCTGGAAACGGCGATGCGACAGGCCATCAATCGCTACCCGCAGATGGTTTCGATCCGCTTGATCAATGACCAAGGACGACCGATTGCGTCAGCGAGTTCCACCGAGGAACGAGCTGAACATGAACTTGTTGATTTCAATAGTGATATTGTCTTTGAAGGAGAGAGCTTTGGGCAGATGCAGGTGGCGTGGTCCACCCGCGAAGGGGCGCAGCTGATTGAACAGCAAGTGCGCCACACCCGTTTGAACACGCTGTTGACCGTGTCCTCCCTTTCAGCCCTGTTCCTGCTTCTGGCCCATTTGTTTGCATTGCGCCCATTGCGCAAAACCCATGCGAGGATGTCCAGCGTTCTGTCCGGGCGGTTCGTCCAGAAACAGTCCATGCCATGGTTTGTGGGGAGGGAGTTAAAAGCGCTGGACGCCTCTGTTGAAGTTCTGCAGGCCAACTTGCGAAGCCGTGATGCACGTGAAAAAGAGCTGGAGAAGGCACGGAATGCAGCTGACGATGCCAACAGAAGCAAATCAGAGTTCCTCGCCAATATGAGCCACGAAATCCGAACTCCCATGAACGGGATTATTGGAATGGCGGATTTGCTGCAAAACACCGAGTTAGATACGGATCAGAAGCTCTACTCTGACACGATCCTCAGCTCCGCTGCGTCGCTTCTGTCCATTATCAACGACATCCTGGACTTCTCAAAAGCGGAGGCCGGGAAGTTTTCTCTTGATCCGACCCCGTTCAACTTGCGGCGCACCTGCGAAGAAGTGATGAGCATGCTGTCTGTCAGCGCGGGTATGAAAGGTGTCGAAGTCGTGTTGAGATATCATACAGATGTCCCAGACGGAATTTTTGCCGACAGCGTACGCTTGCGACAGATCTTAACAAACATTGCGGGTAACGCGGTTAAGTTCACGTCTGAGGGACATGTTTGCGTGGATGTTTCAACGGCCGACCACAATGGTGATTTGAAGCTGGTTTTTGCCATCACCGATACTGGCATAGGTATCCCAGAGGATCAGATCCAAAAAATCTTCCGCGCGTTTGAGCAGGTCGATGGTTCTAATACCCGAAAATACGAAGGAACCGGTCTCGGACTTGCAATTTCCAGCCACCTCGTCGAGCTGATGGGGGGAGAGATTGAAGTGCGGTCAACATTCGGAAAAGGCACTACTTTTACAGTAACCTTACCGCTTCAGCCCGTGCAGCGTCCCACTGAATATATGAAAGTCGAGAGCCGAGATCTAAAAAATTACAAGCTGCTGGTCGTCGACGATCTTCCCCTCAATTTGCACATTCTTCGGGAGCAACTGGGTAACTGGCATGCTGATGTGACTTTGGCGCAATCGGGACAAGAGGCCTTGGAAATACTTCAACAATCTGCCGAACAAGGGGCGGGGTTTGATGTCATTGTCCTAGATTATCAGATGCCAGAAATGACAGGCATAGAAATGGTTCAACGGTTGCGAACGAGTGGCTTGCATGAAGACACACCCGTGATTGTTCTATCTTCGGCCGATCAAAGCATTTCGGCTGATGTTCGAAATGCTCTGGGTATTGCTGCGGTGGTTCAGAAACCCCTGCGTATGGCAGCATTGAATCAGACAATTTGGTCAGCGATACATCCTGCGACTGCTGAAGATCCGGATCAACAGGCCGGGGGCGGCTTTGATGAAAGCATACCGGCCTTCCGTGTTCTCGTGGCGGACGACAATAAAACAAACCGCTTGGTGGTCCGGAGTATGTTGAAGGGGACGCCGATTTCTACTGAGTTTGTGGAAAATGGAAGGCAGGCAGTTGACAGTTACAAAGCGTGTCCCCCGGACGTAATTTTGATGGATATGTCCATGCCAGTCTTGAGCGGGATTGAGGCAACCAAAGAAATACGTCTTTGGGAGCAAGAAACCGAACAAACGCGGTGTCCCATTGTTGCTTTGACGGCCAATGCAAGAAAGGATGATCGAACAAAATGCTTGTCCGCGGGTATGGATGATTTTTTGACCAAACCAATAAATAAATCTGCTTTGCTGGATATGTGCCTTATGTGGGTTGGGGATGGAGAAAGCCCGGTCTGAACAATGGGAGAACTGGTGCTTTCAGTGTATGAAGTCCGAGACGAGTTCGAAATACGTAACAGGGCGCTTTGTAATGATATTGCGTGTAATGCGGCATTAAGGCCAGTTTCTGTGTGTTTAGGTAGAACTTATTCAAGATCGCAATTTAGTGCCCCCCTTTTGGGGGGATACTCTGCTCTGCAATTTAGGCAGAAGGTCGACATGGGGGAAAAGAAATTACAGAGATGTGCCTTGGCGGGAAACGGCAGGTAAGTGCTACTAGGCTGCCCAATTTGGGTGGTTTCCTAGTGTCAGGGCGCAGCACGTGTTCTCATTACAATTGGGAAAAGACAATTGGGAAAAGCGGATTGGCGAGCCTTAACCGAGACGGTGCCGTTGCCGGCCATTAGGAACAATGATTGGGGCACCCCGCTGTTTTGTCAGGGTAGGGGAGAAATGCCGATGATGAACTCATGTGCCCAAACTGTTGCGGCAAAAAGCACAATGCCCAGAGCGAAACGGATACTCCCGTTTATACTTGGTTTGAAACCAAGGCGAGTTTTGCGCAATGCCTCCCAGGTCTCAGTTCCCAATTCTCGACGTGTTCGCTTGTTGATGATTGTCCGGCCAAGCAGGGAAAACAATCCAAACAGTCCGAACATGATCACATGTGCAAGATCGCCATTTGCCACCAGATGTGCACTTGACCAAAGCAGAAGTGCGACAAGTAGCGGATGATGGAACCAACCGACAATGCCCGGATTATTCGGATCAAAAAGTGCGTTGTCACTGCCCCCGAAAGATAGGGGATTGGGGCGCCCGACCGATAGCGCGACAAGGATAATTGCGAAAAACATTAAGGTCAGGGCCAGATGGTTCTGCCAGCTTTCCCAATGCCAGATTGGAATATGGGGGGCGGTTCGGGCAACCAGGATCAATATGGTCAGTGCTGCAATGGATAGGATGCTATAGGCCAGCGTGAAGTCCCGTTTGCCGAGGATACTTACAAGGCGGTGTTTGACCTTCGGCCGGGTGGGGATCGAGTGGCTGAGGAAGAAAAAGAGAATACCAAGTAAGAAATTGCTCCAGTCCTGCATCTGCTCGTCCCCTTTGAAAACAATCCTCGCCTTGCTGTGTAGCGGAGCAGGCTCTGAAACGAAATGCGGAATTGAAGTCATGTCCTGCCAAGGGCATGAGAGAGATAGTTCCAAATATCCACTAATGTGGAATTAGTCAGCGCGCAGGTGATGAATTTGCCTTGAAAATATATTTGAAGGCAAACACTTAGCGTGATTTTAGGCGCGCGTTTCTTACTGGTTGCTTTTAACCCCATTTCAACACTCCACACCTTAGTCTGGCGAAAGACCAATTCACGAGGTTGCACGGCAAAAGGAATGGGACCAAATATGACCACCGATGCTCATGGAAAATTTTCACCCAAGAAACTGAACTCCGTGTTTGTCAAACTGACAGCGACGATCGTTGCATCCATAGGCGTTGCAGCTCTCTTTATGGTTTTTCTTTCTTTGAAGGGGAGTGACGAGGTCGTTGATAAACTTACCTCGGCGAAAAATCAGGAAATTACCCGTTTGCTGGGACAGAGTTTGCTGGGGTCTTTTCAGGTGATGAGTGCCAACGGGATACAGAACCGGCTGATGACAGTTGTTGATCCTGAAGATCCTTATTCCCCTACAGTCATTGCCGCCGCGAAGAATGGCCGCGTTCTGGCCCAGATGGGACCAGAGCTGACTGACATGCCGCTTTTGGAAGGTCTGGTTGCGGAGGCGGTGCAAACGCAACGCTCGCAAGAGGCGAGTGACGGTCTTTATTATGCTTATCCTATACATTCTGCAGATGGGAAAAAGTTCTATGGAGTTCTGGCATTCGCTTGGAATGCAAAGAAAACCCGAGAACTCGTGCGCGTTGAACAAGTGCGTACGACTGCGATTTCGGCGGCAGTTTTTCTTGTAGCGCTTGTTCTGATCATGTTCGGAGTTCAAAAGGTTGTCGTCGGGCCGCTCAAACAAATTGGGACAGCGGTCCGAAAAATCTCCAAAGGGCACTATGATGTGGAAATCAAAGCTGCTGCCCATGGTGATGAGATGGGGAATTTGGCCGGAGCGTTATGTGACTTTGCGGGCGAACTTGCTACAGGTGCCGAGCTTGAAAAGCAAAACCAGTTCCGAAGTACTGCATTCCGGGATGTCTCTACCAATCTCATGATGACGGATGATACCTTGACCATTCAAGAGGTCAACCCAGCCATGGAGGCGCTTTTTGTCGAAAAAAGAGAAGAATTTCTGAGTTGTATTACGGGGTTCCCGGAAGGTGGTGCCGAAGGGGAAAGCTTGGAAACGTTTCTGCAGGCGGCAACAGATCCGACGGTTCTGGACAGAATTGCAGCCGCTGAAAATCTCCCTTGCATGGTTGATCTTGTCGTTGGTGAAAGTCGCTATCGCGTGATGATCAACGATGTCCGTGATGCGGAAGAAGATGTCATCGGATATGTGGCGGAGTGGTCGGATATTTCGGACAGTTTTGTAAACCAAGCGCTGATGAAGGCGATTGACGAAAACCAGATTAAGGTTGATCTCAATTTGGATGGAGAGATCATGAGCTGCAATGCTCACTTTTCTGATCTGTTGGGAAGAGAGATTGAAAGCCTGTCTGGGTTGGCTTTCGAGGAGCTTTATTCCGGCTCTGATGGAAATAGTGAGCAATTTCAACAGGTGATCCAACATGTTTCCCAAGGCGCATCTCTGTATGACCACTTTGTTTTGACAGGAAGTGATAGTTCGCCATTGGTTGTTGACGGCGGGTTTGTTCCGGTTCGGGACCTTGATGGTCGGTTGATGCGTATCGTTTTGATAGCGACGGATGTTACGGAGACGCGGCGGGAGATAGAGGCATCGGAGGTTCGTCGGGCTGAGATGGAGGCGGCCCAGAACCGTGTAGTTGACGCGCTGCGCGAGGGGTTGAGCCGTTTGTCGGACGGGGATCTGACCACCGAGATCTCGGATGCGTTCTCTGAGAATTACGAGCAGCTTCGCCATGATTTCAACCGGGCTGTTGACAACCTTCTTACAGCGATGCGTGGGGTGGTTGAGAATGCTGAGATGATCCAGGGGGAAGCGTCCGAGATTTCGAATGCAGCGGATGATCTGTCACAGCGAACCGAAAGGCAGGCAGCCACGCTGGAGGAGACAGCCGCGGCGCTGGATGAGCTGACATCATCGGTGCGTTCCGCCGCAGATGGTGCAGCGCATGCCAATGAAGTGGTTGAAAGCGCGCGGAAAAATGCAGAAGTTTCTGGCGAGGTCGTGCGGGAGGCCGTAGAGGCCATGGGCGAGATTGAAACCTCGTCCCTGCAAATCTCGAAAATTACCGGCGTGATTGACGATATTGCGTTCCAGACCAACCTGTTGGCGTTGAATGCCGGGGTTGAAGCGGCACGAGCCGGTGAGGCGGGGCGGGGCTTTGCAGTGGTCGCCTCGGAAGTGCGGGCCCTGGCGCAACGTTCTTCTGACGCCGCACGAGAGATCAATGAGCTGATTTCGGCCTCTGGCAGCCAGGTGAAACGTGGCGTGCATCTGGTGGACCAAGCGGGAGAAGCCCTGGTCGGGATTGTGGAAAGTGTCAGTGAAATCAGCCGGAATGTCGGTGAAATAGCCATATCTGCACGAGAGCAGAGCGCTGGTCTTGCGGAAATCAATGAGGCGGTAAACCAGTTGGATCAGGTGACGCAGCAAAATGCGGCCATGTTTGAACAAACAACTGCAGCCAGCCATTCTTTGACATGTGAGGCCAAAACGCTGACCAGCACCATGTCCCGTTTCAAAACTGGTCAGGCGGAACGACCTGCAGCACAAATCATTGAAAGTGATGTTTTTGTCGAACCGGCTTCACAAACCGAAGAGAGCGCCCTCCATCCCCTCCCGGCCCCCCAAGGCTCCGTAGCAATCGCACAGCAGATCGAAACGGACCATGCCTATGAGGATTGGGATGAGTTTTGATCTTAAAGGATCATGGAGCGTTTCCGCAAAGAAACAGCCTACACGCGTTCTTATTGTGGATGATAGTCCGACAATGCGAAGCCTGATACGCTTTTGTCTTCAAAACGACCCTCGCTTAGAAGTTGTGGGGGAGGCAGCGTCGGCGTTGGAAGCTCGGGAATTGGTGAAATCCAAATCTCCGGATGTAATGACGCTTGACGTTGAAATGCCAGGGATGAGCGGGTTGGAGTTCTTGCGTAGATTGATGCGCGCAAAGCCTATGCCGGTTGTGATGTTCTCATCATTGACTTCTGAGGGCAGTGAATCTGCTATCACAGCATTATCATTAGGTGCTTTTGAATGCATATTGAAACCAGGCCCCGGTGCAGGGCAAAGTTCACTTGAGTGCCTCCCGCAAACGATCCACGCCGCAGCGCAAGCACACATAGGTCCAGTTGGGTGTGCAAGAAGTAAAAACCTGACACCGCAACAGGCGTTTAGTAACTGGAACGGAAAAACCGTTTTGATTGGGGCATCTACGGGAGGAGTGGAGGCGTTGGAGTTTCTGGTTCAAAAAATGCCAGCAAACTGTCCTCCCATTCTGATTACCCAACATATGCCAGCACAGTTCTTAGCCAAATTTGCCGATCGGCTAAACAGAATTGCAAAGCCAAAAGTTCGGTTGGCAAAAGAAGGAGACCGACCGCTTCCTGGAGAGATTTTGATAGCGCCAGGAGGCGAAACGCATTTGGTATTGGTCAATCCTCTGGATCCGAAAATTCACCTTCTTAAAGCGCCTAAACGAACGGGGCACCGCCCGTCTGTAGACGAAATGATGCTGTCTGCCCAAGCTATAGCAAATCGGGTCGTCGGGGTCATTTTGACTGGCATGGGAAATGATGGTGCGGAAGGTATGGCTCGGCTAAAAGCCCAAGGGGCGACTTGCCTCGCTCAGGATGAAGAAAGCTCTGTAGTTTTCGGAATGCCAAGGGTTGCAATCGAAAAAGGAGGTGTCGACGTCGTTTTACCTCTCGCTCAACTCCCAAACGCCATTCTTGATATGTGTTCCGGTTTGAAGAGGACGAGTTGAAATGACGCAGTTCTCTCTACCAAACAATAAAGTTGTGCGAACCTACATATCTCAAGGTGAATTTGCGATAGAAAAGGGACCAGATGCGGTTATCTCCACGTTGTTGGGGTCATGTGTATCTGCCTGTTTGTGGGATGAATCATCAGAAATTGGCGGCATGAATCATGTGCTTTTTTGTGATGACACTCAGAATGCCGAAGAGGTTTTCGGGCACGGTGTGAATGGGATGGAACTACTGATAAACGGTATGATTCATATGGGCGCGCGCAGAAATAACATGAAGGCAAAAGTTTTTGGAGGCGCACAAATGATTGCAGGCCTTTCAGATGCCGGCGTGAGGAATGGTGAATTTGTCATAAGTTTTCTCAAAAAAGAGAATATCCCGTACGTGGGGGGGGATCTGGGGGGAAACAAAGCGCGTCGTCTTGATTTTTGGCCAGGAACTGGCTGTGTCCGTCAAAAAATGGTCGCAAGGGATCTCCCGCTGATCAAACACGGTATGGTAAAACGCAACGACGTTGAATTGTTCTGAAATTCATGATGAGCGGTATCGCTGATCCTTAACTTGACCAACTCTATCTGAATGGTGTGGGTTGAATTGTGACCTAAGTCCCTAAATTTCCTCCAGTTTTGTGTAGATTTCGCCCAACCTAAGGACGGACAAATGAAGACGAGTTTCACCGACGAACAGATCATGCAGATGCTCAAGGAGCAGGAAGCTGGCGAGCGAACTGCTGACGTGTGCAGGCGCTATGCATTGCCCGGCAGGGTATTGCACAGCAATATCCCGAGAGGGGGATTAGCCAGGGCACGTTCTACAAATACAAATCCAAGTATACCCGTGAGAAACTGGCACTGAGTTCACCAGCATGGCCATCCTGCGGTGGGTTCAGGAAGCCGGGATCGACTGGCATTACATCCCGCCGGGAAAGCCGACACAGAACGCATTCATCGAAAGCTTCAACGGCAAGCTACGCGACGAATGCCTCAACGAAACGCTCTTCAGCTCACTGGCCGAAGCGCGGGAAGTGTTGGAAGCATGGCAGGAGGATTACAACACCCACAGACCGCACTCGGGGCTCGGAAACCTGACGCCGAGGGAATTTGCAGAGAAAATGAACATGGACAAACTGGCCGTGTAACGCCACCAAACCAAACCCAAGGACGCTCCGTGAACTGGGGGAAACTTGGGGCTCAGGTCATCACGGTTAATCAATGAGGCGACCGGTTTATAACCAGGTTACCTCGCCATCCGATTGCTCAAAAACGGCGTTTTTCCCAACGAATAGCCTAGCCTTCAAACTTTCGAGTTGAACAGTTTGCATCAACGTTTCTCTGTCTATTGAATTGAATGCGGAGTTTGCGCTCAAAACGCGCATCATGTTCCCGAGATCAACCAGAGTTTGCTGTAGTCGATCAATGTCTTGCAGTATCTGGAGTTCGACGAAAAGATCGGGGTGCTGAGCTTTTTCCAAAAGTGACGAGATGGCCCACTGAATTTCTTTGCTCAATGCAGCCAGCGTACAGAGCTCTGCAGATGCTGCAGACAAAGTCTCTCGTATTACAAGCTTGTTGGGGTGATGAGGTGGTGTTTCTATTCCCATAGCTCAGCCCCTCACAGCCTGCCAACAATGGCTTCAATTGCGATGCGAAGCTGATCTGGCTGGAAAGGCTTTTTTACGAAATTGTTCATGCCGAGCTTTTTGCCGTACTCAATTATTTCCCGATCTGCCTTGCCAGTAATCAGCAAGAAACCTACCCCCCTTGTCTGAGGTGTCGAGCGAAGAGCATGAAGTAATTGCAAACCGTTCATCCCTGGCATGTTCATGTCTGAGATTACCAGATGGACCGGCCATGTAGAAATTTTCTGCAAAGCATCTTGGCCATCGCTTGCAGTCTCAATCTGTCTCACACCAAATGCTTCCAGAGCTTGGGTAATGATACCGCGACTTGTGGACATGTCATCCACAACAATTATTCGCAGTTGATCTCTAAGTGCCATTCAATTCTGCCTTTTCAAAGGATGCATTTCGTATTGCAAACGATATGCCGTGGTGCCAAATGTGCTGAATTTGTTTTGGTAGCTGTCCGAAATCCGTTCGGAGTGCCCAAGAAATAGCCACCCGCCCGGCCGAAGGGCGTTGGCGAATTTCTCCCACAGGATATCCTGAGTTTTCTGGTCGAAATAGATAACGACGTTTCGGCAAAATATGACGTCAAACTTTCCTTTCATGGGCCAGCGTTCCAGTAGGTTTAGTTGGCGATAAGAAATCAGGTCCAAAATTGTACTTTTACTTTTCCAAACCAAATCGTGATTCAAGTTTTGACTGACCCGGGAAAAGTATTTTTCGGCTAGATGATGTGGGACGCCATCCAGCATTCTTTCTGAATACTCTGATGCCTGGGCAAAGCGGATGACGCGGGGGTCAATATCAGTTGCCAAGATTTTGAGATCATGAGCCCGGCTGGCCAATCCACTTTCTCGAAGTGTGATTGCTAAAGAAAGAGACTCCTGTCCGTTCGAACAGCCCGCTGACCAAAACCGAATAGGTTTTTGCGAGCGGTTTGATTGCATGAGGGAAGGGATCACCTCACGAGAAAGGATATCAAAGTGATGTTGTTCGCGGAAAAAGTGCGACACGTTGGTGGTGAGAGCTGAGATCAGTTCCGATCTTTCGTGTGTTCCTCCAGAGCTTAAAAAGTAGTCGCAGTAATCACAAAAACTATTGAAGTTGAGATCCCTGAGGCGTCGGGCCAATCTTGTACGGACCATGGCTGTCTTGCTTGAGGAAATTGACAACCCGGCAGTTTCGTACGCAAATTTGACGATGCGTTGAAAGGAATGCTCGTCCAGTGCCGGCCCCGAGAGACTCTGTGTGCTATGATGATGCTCAACAGTCACGCGGCTTCCTCGTTGGTTTCTGGAAGCACCGCATTGAGATCAAGGATGCGGATCATGCGATCTTCCACAATTGTAAGCGCGGAAACAAAGTTGCGCTTCTGGTCTGCACGCATCTCAGGGGGGGGCTGCATGTCCTGTTCGGAAATAGCTAGGATGTCTGATACGGCATCGACCACCAAGCCAACGGTGCGTTCACCGATTGCTACGACAATGATAACATTACGCTCGGTGTTTTTGTCTTCATGCATGCCAAGCCGCTTTGCCAAATCTACAATTGGCAGCACAGTCCCTCGAAGATTGATTACCCCTTTCACATAGCTCGGCGCATGGGGCAGGGAAGTTGCCTGTGCGCCGCCGCGAATTTCGCGAACACTCATGATATCGACTGAATAGTCTTGTCCGCCCACCAGAAATGACAGGAGTTCAATTTCATCGCCATCGCTATGGGTGTCGAGGTTTTTTGTAGCTTCAGTCATGAGGTTATCCTGCGATTGTGGCATGGGGGGAGGCTGGGCGCGTGCGTCCACTGGCTTTGGAAACTAGGTCGACCGGGTCGAGGATCAGAGCAATTTTGCCGTCGCCGAGGATCGTCGCGGCCGCAATTCCTGGAACTCGTCCATAGCTGTCTTGCAACCCCTTGATGACTACCTGACGCTGGTCATCAATTGCATCGACCACTAGGGCTGCACGCGAGCCGTCCTCTTGGGTGATGAGCAATGCTACGGTGCCCGTGTAGCTGTCCAATGGTTCGCGATAACCAAGTTCTGCACCCAGATCGAGTAGCGGGACGAATGTGTTTCGGATGTTCACCACCTGTGTTTCCGGGCCAAACTCTTTCAGATCAGGACCCGTAAGAGTGAGTGTTTCCAAGATGGAATTAAGAGGAACAACCAGGGTTTCCTTCGCCACGGTGACGATCATGCCGTCTAAAACTGCAAGAGTTAGGGGGAGCGAAATGGAGAAGGTTGTTCCTTTACCTTGTTCGGAGGAAATCGAGATCCTCCCTCCCAGTGCCTGGATGGCACTGCGGACGACGTCCATTCCGACACCGCGCCCCGAAAGGTTGGAAACCTCGGAGGCCGTCGAAAACCCTGGTAAAAACAGAAGGTTGTCAATTTCGCTTTCCGTGAGCTGCAGATCTGCGGGAACCAAGCCTTTCTCTACCGCGAGTTTATGAACCTTTTCGCGGTTGATGCCAGCCCCGTCATCAGAGACTTCTATGACCACACGGCCAGACCGATGGGTCGCAGACAGTGAAACTTGTCCTTGAGAGGGTTTCCCACGGGCTTCGCGGTCCCTGTTCTCTTCCAGGCCATGATCGACTGCATTTCGGATCATGTGTGTCAAGGGATCAGCCAGCCGCTCGATGACCGTCTTATCAACCTCTGTATTCTCACCATCCGTGTTGAGGCGGACATCCTTTCCAATCGCGGCTGATGCTTCACGGACAATACGCCCCATGCGTTGAAAGAGAGATTTGACGGGCTGCGCCCTAATCATCATCACGCTTTCCTGGATGTCGCGGGTCAATTGCAGGAACTCTTCGAGACCAGTGCGCACGGTTGAATTTGGGGGCAGCCCAGCTTCTTCGACACTTTGTGTCAGCATTGCCTGATTGATCACAATTTCTCCAACCAGATTGACCAACCGGTCAATGCGTTCGAGATCAACCCGCACCGTTGCCCGCGGGGTTGTGCTGCCTGACGCGGGCTTTGTGATGTCCTTCGGAAGGGTAGTCGGGGAGGGGCGCTCAGGTTCAGTTGTTGGAGGAGAAACCGGTGAAGACAGGTCGCCGTCTTTGGCGGACTTTTGCTCCTCTGGGGGCTCCTGGGGCATTGAGAAACTTTCGGCAGTTGAAAGTGCTGCGGGCAGTGGAGGGAGGTCAGGGAATGGCGCGTTGTCACCAGGGGTCAGGTTTTCAAGTGGCGGCAGGTCATCGTAGAGAGACGACAGGGGAGCATCCAAGGTTGAGACTTGCAGGATGCAGATGCCTTCGACGAACTCGAAAACTTCGGTGATGGCTGTTTCGGCCTCTGACGTTTCAAGATTGATCTTCCAGGTCATGTACCCTGTTTCGGGATCGAGGTCTTCAAGGTTCGGGAGCCCCTCACTCTCACATGACACCTCAATGTCGCCCAGGTCGCGTAGGGCCCGGAGCAGGAAAAGGGGTTCATTTCCAAGAACGTAAAGCTCATTTTCTGGTTTGAAAGTTATTTGATAGCCGGGTGGGGGAGACGCTGCGGGGGCAGCTGTTTCAAACGAAGACAGATCCAGGGACAACGCCATGGGCTGGAAATCAACGTCTTCTTCCTGTTGCGACGCTGTGTCCCCCACCAGCTTGGAAAGGTTGGCGACTGCGGGGTCGGTTCGACTTGCCTCATGAGGGTCGCCATCGCGCGCTTCGCGGACAAGGTCAGCCAATATATCGCTGCATTGGAAAAAGAGCTTGAGCACATCCTGGTCGGCGATGAGTTTGCCCGCGCGAACCTCGTCCAATGCTGTTTCGAAATGGTGGGCGAAGTCTACCAGGTTGTCCAAGCCAAAGGCGCCGGCGCCGCCTTTGATTGAATGAACTGCACGGAAAACGACGTTGACCGTCTCGCTGTCTGGCTGCCCGTCATCCATTTCCTGCAAACCATCCTGCAGACCTTCCAAGAGTTCTTCACATTCGATGAAAAAGGAAGCCTTGATTTCAGCCATCGGATCCGACATGTGCCTTACCCCGCTACCATTTTGAGAGCTTTGACAAGCTTGTCAGGATCAAAGGGTTTGACGATCCAGCCGGTGGCTCCGGCGGCGCGTGCGCGTGATTTCATGTCTTCTGCGCTTTCAGTGGTCAGCACAAGAATGGGGATTGCCTTGAACCTGTCCTGCGCACGCACGGCATCAATGAAACCAAACCCATCCAAGCGGGGCATGTTGATATCGGTGATGATCGCATCGGGCGGGGCAATATCCTCAAGCACCTCAAGCCCATGCATTCCATCTTCCGCAAGATGGGCGTCGATCCCCTGGCTTTTCAGGGTCAGCCTGACCATATCCCGCATTGTGCGACTGTCATCCACTGCCAGAACCTGCATGTTACACGGCCTCCCATTGGCAAATCGTCTTTGAAGAAAAGCCCAGAAGGGTCATCTGGTCTTCGCACTCGTTTGATGCGTTGATCAGGTCCAGCGATTTTCCGTCGGCAGCCCATGTTTTGGCTGCGGCACGAATGACCTGCAGGCCAAGTGCGCCCAGATGGGTAACCCCAGCTGCGTCCAAGGTCAGGTCCTGTCCGCGCAGCTCTAATATGGCGTCCTTTAGCGGGGCGGCGGCGCGCAAGTCGAGCTTTGGGTCGAGGAGAAGTGTCGTGTCGCTCATGTCGGCGCCCCCGCAGCATGGGTGCAAATCTGTGTCACAATTCGCCCTTTCCTGTTCCAGTTGAAACAGGTGTAAAACAGCGGGGGTTAAAAATTGGCTTACGACGACAGCAATTTCCCGCGAAGAGCTGCCCCAGGCCGTATCGCGGTCCGTTCCATTGGCCTGTTGCGCAACGTGGCCGTGCCCTGCGGAGGGGGAGTAGGGCCGGGATTTCAGAGCGGGCAGGATATTCGCATTGGTTGTAAAACTTGCGCACAATACATTGACAAGGAGAGTGAGACGCGCGAATTTTTAATCACTGGTCGGCACTGGCGGGCCATGGTTCATCCGGGGCCAATCTCGGGCAAATATGCGCCATTTGGTGGGCTTGGAGGGGTATATGAGGCAGGTTCTTGTTGCTGGGGCTGTTGCGTCGATCTGTTTGGGGGGCGGAACCGCCCACGCTGAAGAGGCGTTGATCTTTCCGCCAGGCAGTGGAGCCTTTTCCTGGGGCAGTTATCACGCCTTGAGCGATCTGGATCTGTCCGGAGACGTTCTGACGATTTCAGGGGGCTGGCTTGGCCCAGATCAGGAGATGCTGGAAAATGTGATTGCCTATTTCGAACAGGCGACCGGAGCAGATGTGCGCTATGCGGGATCTGACAGTATCGAACAGCAGATCGTGATCGATATTGAAGCGGGGAGCCCCCCAAACATCGCCATGTTGTTTCAGCCGGGGCTGGTTGAGCAGTTTGCCGCGCGGGGAAAGCTGACCCCATTGTCCGAGGACACGGTCACCTGGACGCTTGAGAATTATGCGGCCGGTCAAAGCTGGGTGGATCTTGGCACGTTTCGGGGACCGCAGGGAGCACCGGCGCTTTACGGGTTTGTCTATAAGGTCGATGTGAAATCGCTGGTCTGGTATGTGCCGGAAAACTTTGAGGAGGCAGGCTATTCCGTGCCGGGGTCGATGGAGGAGTTGATCGCCCTCACGGATCAGATTGTGGCGGATGGGGGCACCCCATGGTGTATCGGTCTCGGCTCTGCCGGGGCCACCGGATGGCCGGCAACCGATTGGGTCGAAGATTTCATGCTGCGCAGTTTTTCACCCGAGGACTATGACGCCTGGGTGCGCAATGATATGCGTTTTGATGATCCGAAAGTGGTAAGTGCGATCGAGGCGTTTGGCCGTATCGCGCGCAATGATGCCTATGTTGCCGGGGGTGCGCAGGCGGTGGCCACCACCGATTTTCGCGACAGTCCCCAAGGCTTGTTTGCCTCGCCACCCCATTGCTACCTGCATCGTCAGGCCAGCTTTATTCCGAGTTTTTTCCCTGACAGTGTCGACGTTGGGCTGGACGCTGATTTCTTCTACTTCCCGGCTTTTGCGGACAAAGATCTGGGCAAGCCAGTGCTTGGGTCCGGTTCTTTATGGGTGATCACGAAAGACAGCCCCGCGGCGCAGGCTTTCATGGAGTTTCTGAAAACGCCAATCGCGCATGAGGTCTGGATGGCGCAGAAAAGCTTTCTGACCCCGCATAAAGGTGTGAATGCAAGTGTTTACACCGATCCCACCCTGGCCAAGATGAACGATATTCTGCTTCATGCGGATACGTTTCGCTTTGACGGTTCCGACCTGATGCCCGCCGCGATCGGGGCGGGGGCGTTCTGGACCGGCATGATCGATTATGCCAGCGGTAAGGAGGCCGCATTTGTGGCGCGCGACATTCAGAAGACCTGGGACACACTCAAGTAATCCGCCCGTCCCCCTGGGGCGTCCCGGGCTGCACCGGCATGTGGAAAGGAAGATATGGCGCAGATCTTTGCCGCAACTGGTCTGATCGTGATCGGCCTGTCTGTCTGCGCAGGGTATTTCCTCCTGTCGAACTTTGTTCTGGACTGCTGCCTGCCCGGCAGGGGTAAAAACGCGCACCGCAACTTGCGCTGGGGCGGTCTGATCCGGCCTTGGCTATTTCTGCTGCCCGCGCTGGTGCTGCTGTTGATCTACCTTGTCTACCCCGTATTCCAGACATTGCGCCTGTCCGTGATGGATGTAGGCGGCAATTGGGTGGGGTTTGACAATTATGTCTGGCTTGCGCAAGACGACAAGTTTCGCGAAAGCCTTGGCAACAACATCCTGTGGCTGATTGTCGTCCCCGCGGTTTCGACCGCGCTTGGCCTTGTGTTGGCAGGGGTGACAAACCGGATCCGTTGGGGAGGTGCCGTTCAGAGTCTGATTTTCATGCCCATGGTGATCAGTTTCGTCAGCGCGGCGGTGATCTGGAAGTTTGTTTATGCCTATCGAGGGGCAGGGCAGGGCGACCAGATCGGCCTGTTGAATGCCATCGTCACGGGCGCCGGTGGCGCGCCGCAGGCCTGGATTGCCACGCCCATCTGGAACACGTTTTTTCTGATGGCCATTCTGATCTGGATCCAGACCGGATTTGCGATGGTGGTCCTGTCTGCCGCGCTGAAAACGCTTCCCACGGACACGCAAGAGGCCGCCCGCCTTGACGGTGCAGGGACGTTTCGGATCTTTGTGCAGATCCAGCTGCCACAGATCCGGGGAATGATTGCAGTGGTCTGGACCACCATCACGGTGACGGTGTTGAAGGTCTTTGATATTGTCTTTGCAATGACCAATGGGCAATGGGGCACACAGGTTCTGGCCAATCTCATGTATGACTGGATGTTTCGGGCGGCCGATCCGGGGCGGGCGTCTGCGGTTGCCGTGGTGATCATGCTTCTGGTGACACCTGTGATGGTCTGGATGATCCGATCCACAGGCCGCGCGTCGCGCTGATGAGAGGTGTGTCGCATCATACTCCCCTGCGTTGGGTCGCAAATTCTGTCGCGGTTCTGCTGGTCCTATTGTGGATCATGCCGACACTTGGGCTGCTGGTCAGCTCCTTTCGGGATCGGGATGCGGTATCGGCAAGCGGGTGGTGGACGGCGCTGCAGCCCTCTGAGCAGGTCCTGAAACTGCGCGCGCCTGCGCCACAAGGGGCGATCCGACAGGGGGAGGATTGGGTGCTGACGGGCAATCTCCTCGATGGGAAGCAGGGCAGGGTGCTGCGGTTCGGCCTGACCGCCGCGGCCCCGTCGGCCATGCGCGCCGGGCAGGTGGCTGTCCATCGCTCCGGGTATCAGGTCCGGGTTGAGGAGAGTGGTGATTTTGTCATCACCTACCCGGAACGGCCGGAGGGACTGACGCCGCAGCGGATCTTTGTCGTGGTCGACACCCCGCCGCAATTCACGGCGCAAAACTATCTCAAGGTGCTGCGCGCCGAAGGGATGGGGCAAAGTTTTGTCAATACGCTCACCGTCACGCTACCATCCACCATTTTGCCCGTGCTGATTGCCGCATTTGCGGCCTATGCGCTGACCTGGATGGAGTTGCCCGGTCGGCCATTGCTTCTGGCCAGCATTGTCGGGTTGCTGGTGGTGCCCCTTCAGATCGCGTTCATCCCGCTCCTGTCTCTTTACAATCAATCGGGTCTGGGGAAATCCTATCCGGGGATCTGGCTGGCCCATACCGGGTTTGGCCTGCCCTTCGCCATCTTTCTGCTGCGCGCTGCGATGGCGCGGCTGCCCGCTGAGCTGATCGAAGCCGCGCGCCTTGATGGGGCGGGGGAATTGCGGATTTTCCACACGATAGTCCTGCCGCTGATATTCCCCGCGCTGGCAGGCCTGTCGATCTTTCAATTCCTCTGGGTCTGGAACGATCTGTTGGTGGCCCGCGTGTTTTTGGGGGCGGGAGAGGAGCATCTAGTGATGACAGGCCGGATCGTTGAAATGATGGGGACACATGGCGGCGAATGGGAATTGCTGGCCGCCTCCGCTTTCGTCTCGATGATCGTGCCGCTTTTGGTCTTTTTCGTCTTGCAACGTTGTTTCATTCACGGCCTTCTGAGCGGGGCGGCGGCAAGAGAATGACCAACATGCAGGGCAGGGAACATGAACAGATCGGGCTGAAAATCTCGAGCCTTTCAAAATCCTTCGGATCCGTCAGCGTGCTGCGCAATCTGGATCTTGAGCTGCACCGGGGGGAACTGCTTGTGGTGGTCGGCCCATCGGGCTGCGGTAAGTCCACGCTTTTGCGCCTGATTGCCGGTCTGGAAAAGCCCACACATGGGGCCATCCATATCGCGGGCAAGGAGGTGGGCCCCATTGCGCCCAACGCCCGCAGCGTGGCCATGGTGTTTCAGAACTATGCGCTTTATCCGCATATGAGCGTGTTTGACAACATGGCCTATGCGCTCAAAATCGCCAGGCACCCAAAGCCCGAAATCAAGGCCAAGGTTCACGGGGTCGCAGAACGCCTGCGCCTGTCGCCATATCTGGATCGCCTGCCCAAAACATTGTCCGGCGGCCAGCAGCAGCGGGTTGCAATTGGTCGCGCAATGGTGCGTGATCCGAAACTCTACCTGTTTGACGAACCACTTTCTAATCTCGATGCATCGCTTCGGGTCTCCATGCGGAGCGAAATTGCGCGGCTCAAGGCCGAGATGCCCGAGAGCACGATGATTTATGTGACCCATGACCAGATCGAAGCCATGACACTGGCGGACCGGGTGGCGGTGCTCTCAGATCAGGGGATTGTTCAGATCGGGACACCGATGGAGCTTTATGACCACCCGCAAACCGAGTTTGTGGCGCGGTTTATCGGCAGTCCTGAGATGAACATGCTGCCTGCACAGATCAGCCGAACCGGGGCAGACACCGAGGTTACACTTGCCGGGGGCGGGGTGGTGCGCGTCCCTATACCCTCCAGCCCGGATCTGGAAGGCGCTTTCGTCACACTTGGCGTGCGTCCTGAACATATCGCCCTGTCTCCCGAACCCGACCTTCTGAGCGCCTCTGTGGAGCGGGTCGAAGCTCTTGGGGATGTCAGCCATGTCCATCTTGCCATAGAAAACGCCGATAGGTCCGAGATCGTCGCCAAGCTGCCCGGCGATCACACGGGGCTGCGCTCTCGGCGGGTGTCGCTCTCAATCCAGCCGCAAAAGCTGCATCTTTTTCACAATGGCCGCGCGCTGCCTGGGCCTTCTCATTTTCTGGACAGAAATATCCCAGGGTGAGCACGCAGTGCGAGGGGCAGAGCCCCGGTCGTGCCCGCGCCGCCGCTCAACCGGCTAAAATATTCCATCCTTCCCCCAACCCTTCCCCGGATCACAACTTGCCCAACGCCCCGCTGATTGCTATTGCGGGGAACGGAATTGAAACAGAGGATGAACCCATGCGGGCAGAAGCTCAGAAAAACGTAGATGCCATCGAGAAATCTCTGGCCCTCCTGCGCGAGCGGATCGGCTGGGAAACAGCTGAGCACCGGCTGGAAGAGTTCAATGCGATGACCGAAGATCCCGACCTCTGGAACGATCCGGAGCGGGCGCAGAAACTGATGCGGGATCGTCAGACGCTTCTGGATGCGGTGAACAGCTATAAATCCATGGCGCAGGACATGCAGGACAATATTGACCTGATTGAACTGGGCGAAATGGAAGAGGATGACGAGGTTGTCTCAGAGGCAGAAGCCGGTCTGAGGGCGCTGGTCGAAAAGGCTGCCGCGGCTGAGCTTGAAGCGCTTCTGGACGGTGAAGCAGACGGCAACGATACGTTTCTTGAAATCAATGCAGGTGCAGGCGGCACGGAAAGCTGCGACTGGGCGTCGATGCTGGCACGTATGTATGTCCGCTGGGCCGAAGCGCATGGTTACAAGGTTGAACTGCAATCGGAAAGTGCGGGCGATGAAGCCGGGATCAAGTCTGCGGCCTACAAGATTTCCGGCCACAATGCCTATGGCTGGCTGAAATCGGAAAGCGGTGTGCACCGCCTGGTTCGGATTTCGCCCTACGATTCAGCTGCGAAACGTCACACGTCCTTCAGCTCGGTCTGGGTCTATCCCGTGGTGGATGACAATATCGAGATTGAGGTTAACCCCTCTGACATTCGCATCGACACCTACCGGTCATCCGGTGCGGGTGGTCAGCACGTGAACACCACGGATTCGGCGGTGCGGATCACCCACATCCCGACGGGGATCGTCACGACCAGCTCGGAAAAATCGCAGCACCAGAACCGGGATATCGCGATGAAGGCCCTGAAATCGCGCCTTTATCAGATGGAGCTGGACCGCCGCAACGCTGCCATCAACGAAGCGCATGAAAACAAAGGGGACGCGGGATGGGGCAACCAGATCCGTTCCTATGTCCTGCAACCCTATCAGATGGTCAAAGACCTGCGCACCGGCCACGAAACCTCGGACACGAAAGGGGTTCTGGATGGGGATCTGGATGCCTTCATGGCCGCTGTTCTGGCCCAGGACGTTGCGGGCAAATCTCGTGCCGAAGCAAACGCCACCGACTGATCTGGTTGGCGGATCTGTGCAAAGGGGGCCCTCGCGGCCCCTTTTTTTATATCCATTGCAACAAATTCACATGTTCAGGAACTTGACGGAAGGCCATTCCCTCGTAACACTCGTAACCACGCGCGAGATAAAGAAAAAACGCAGGGAGAAAGAATGACGGATGCAACGGAACTGGAGGCTTCTGCGCCTCCAACGATTAACCAGATTACAATCTCTGACGTGATGGCAGCACTCAGGAATGGGTGGACCGATTTCAGGCGTGCCCCGGCCTTTGGTCTTTTCTTTGCGCTGTTTTATGTGCTGGGTGGAATTGTTCTTTATCTTGAGTTTGAGGTGATGGGGCAAAGCTACTGGATCATCCCGGTCGCGTTCGGATTTCCCTTCCTCGCGCCGTTTCTCGCGGTTGGGCTTTACGAGGTCAGCCGCCGGTTGGAGCAGGGGGGCGAGCTGGATTGGGCCCAGATCCTCGGGTCTGTCGTCAATCAGAAAGACAGGCAATTTCCGTCGATTGCCATGGTGCTGATCATGGGGTTCTTGTTCTGGATCTTTGTCGCGCATATTGTGTTCATGCTGTTCATGGGGTTGCAGCCCATGACCAATATCACCTCGAACTGGCAGGACGCGCTGCTGAACCGAAACGGGATTTCCATGCTGGCGGTGGGAACGCTGGTGGGGGGCGCCATGGCCTTTGTGGCGTTTTCGATCACCGTGTGCAGCCTGCCGATGTTACTGGACCGTGAAATGGATTTTATCTCGGCGATGATCCACTCCTTTCAGGCGGTCATGCAGAACCTTGTGCCGATGATTTTTTGGGGAGGGATCGTGACGGTGATAACCATACTGGGGATGCTGCCGCTGTTTTTCGGACTCTTCATCGCGCTGCCGGTGCTGGGCCATGCCACCTGGCATCTTTACCGTCGCACCATGAGTTTTGAGGGCTGAGGGGGCGTTTCCAGGTATTGCTGTGATCCAACAATATCTGGCAAGGCTTTAAGAAAAGGCATCTGCCTGCAACGCCAAAGGCCGCCCCGGGGCGGCCTTTTTGCATGTGTCAAAGTGCTTATTCTTTGGGAGCTGCCGGGGCCACAGGGGCCGATGGGATCGGCTTGGCACCTTTGGACAGCGGATCATCCTGACGCTGCACAGATCCTTCGAAATGCGCGCCGCTTTCAATGGCGATGGTCTTGTGAATAATGTCGCCTTCGACACGTGCGGTCGAGGTCAGGCGCACTTTCAACCCGCGCAGGCGGCCGATGATCCGGCCATTGATGACCACATCGTCACTAACCACTTCACCCTTGACCGTGGCGCCTTCGCCAACCGTCAGCTGATGGGCGCGAATATCCCCTTCGACGGTGCCTTCGACGATGATATCGCCGGTCGAGCGAACGTCACCCTTGATGACGATGTCCGAGGACAGGGTGGATGCAGGCGGTTTTGCCTTGGGGGCTGCGGCCGGGGGGGCTGCAGGGGTCGGAATGGCGGGCTTTTCGGGGGCGGCTGCTTTTGCGTCGGTGTCGCCGGCCTTGGGGCCCGGTTCATTGATCCTGGATTTAGAAAACATCTCGTCCTGCCTTGATGTAGATCATCGGGTTGATGGGCTTGCCGCCGACTCGCACTTCGTAGTGCAGATGTGGTCCGGTGGACCGCCCAGAGTTTCCAATATCACCGATTCTGTCGCCGCGCGATACCCTTTGGCCCTTTTTCACCCGAATGGCAGATTGATGCGCATATCTGGTTTCAATTCCGAACTCATGCTGGATCTTGACCAGACGGCCATATCCCGAGCTCCAGCCGGCAAAGGTAACGACCCCATCGGCCGGTGCGTAGATCGGTGTGCCGATCGGCGCTGCAAAATCGGTGCCATTATGCATGCGTCCCCAGCGCCGCCCAAACCCGGAGGTGAAGCGGAAACCGGATTTCACCGGCATGTCGAAGGGCATTTTCTGTGCCGCAATGCGGTAAAGGTTCATCTGATCCAGCCGGCTCAGGATCTCGTTGGCGCGCGTGGCATCGGCATCGGGTTCGCCGCCACGGGTCGAGAGGATCAGCGGCGTCATTGGCCCGCCCTGACCGGAATAGCCGCGTTTGATCTGGCTCAGGATGTGATCCACTGACATGCCGGATTGGCGGAACATCTTGTCCATCGGTTCCATCGAGACCGAGACCGCATCTTCAAGCTGGCGGAAAATCTGGTCGTTGCGCTCGTCGCGCAGACGGCTTTCATAGAACATTTCCTGAGCGTATTGCTGCGCTTCAAGGGATTGCTCTGCCAGCAGATCCCGTTCGACCGCGGTGTTTTCGAGGGCGGCTGTCAGGAATGTCAGGGTGTCACGCGCCTGTTTCTGAAGCGGTGAGGCCTTTTGTTCTTCACCGGCTTTCTCGGCAATCATGGCCTCAAGACTGTCGCGCGCATCATCCCGTTCGCTCAGCGTGCGGCGCAGGGTGCCCTGGATGACGCCAATACCGGTTTCCAGTTCGCGCAGGCGTTCTTCCGAGGCCAGAAGCTCGCTTTGCATGTCCGAGATTTCCGTGAGCGCCTTGCTGAAACGTGCCTGGGCTGCCGCTGCCTCTTCCGCCCGGGTGTCACGTTCGGCCGACAGGCTTTGTAGGCGCTTTTCATAAAGCTGCTTATCGCGTTCGGCCTGATCGCGCAGGTTGCCCGAACCGATACTGTCCATCAGAAACACGGCGGTGGCGATAATGGACCATGCGACAAACAGGGTTGAACCGGTCCAGCCGATCAGCTGTGTCATGGGGGTCAGGCGAATAAACCGGGTGCCATCATCCGATCGCAGGAATAGGCGCTGCTCCGGAAAGAAACGCTCCAGCCCGTGATTCATTTTGTCGATCAGACGTGTCTTCAAGACAGACCTCGCTTTTCGCCCCGGTTGAGGCTTCCCATTCCCCGGCATTTTCGGACCTTTTTCGCGTGGCCCGTTAAATGTTCGGAAAGGGATTACCGTGCGACCGGCGTTGGTGCAAGAAAATTTGCCCCTCAAGGCAGTTATGTCGCAATCCGGGCAGGATGCCGCCGATCCGATCCCGGGTGGGTCTGTGGTTATGGGGGCGTGCCCCCTGCGCGTTTCGGTGTCTCTTCGGCAAGCGGCCAGTAGAAGTCAGGGGGCAACCCGGCTTCGGCCCGCTTCTCTTCGTTGAAGGGTGGTTTGAGCGCGCCATGGAAGTAGCGGCGGACCAGCCCGTGAAACGTGTCTTTGGGATCAAGGTCATGGCGGCCACAGAGGAAATGAAACCATTTGGACCCATAGGCCACATGGCCAACCTCCTCGGCATAGATCACCTCAAGCGCGGCCACGGTGTCCAAATCGCCTGCGGACCGGAAGATGTTGATCATGCCGGGGGTCACATCCAGCCCGCGCGCCTCAAGAACCATCGGCACCACCGCGAGGCGCCCCATGATGTCCTCTTTTGTGTCTTCGGCGGCGCGCCACATGCCCGCATGGGCCGCCAGCGCGCCATAATGGCTGCCAAGGGCTTCCAGTCGGTCGCAGACAAGATTGAAATGATTGCTTTCTTCATCAGCGGCCTTGACCCAGTCGTCAAAGAAACCGGGGGGCATCTTGATATGGGAAAACCGGGCTATGATGTCCCAGTGCAGGTCCACGGCGTTCAGTTCGATATGCGCCACGGCATGCAGAAGCGCGATGCGGCCTTCCGGGCTGCCGGGTTTGCGCTTGGGCACGTCACGCGGATCTTTCAGTTCGGGATGGTCCGGTCGGGCGGGAAAATCCGGTGGAGAGGCGGTTCCGATCTCCGGCAGATCTTCACCGGTGCGCGCGGCAAACCATTCTGCGGCGTAACGGCGTGACAGGGCACATTTTTCGCGACCATCAGCGGTGCGCAGCACCTCTTCGGCCATCTGGGCCAGCGGTTTGGAAAGCTGGGGCCGGGTCATTGTTGAACCAGTTCGCGCGCGGCTTCGAGCACGGCCTGGGCGTGATCCTTGACCTTGACCTTGGTCCAGGCTTTGGCGACTTTACCTTCTGCATCAATTAGATAGGTGGTGCGGGTGATGCCAAGATAAACCCGGCCATAGTTCTTTTTCTCGCCCCATGTTCCATAAGCCTCGCAGACCTGCGCGTCCGCATCAGACAGAAGAGGCACGGTTAGTGCCTGCTTGGCCCGGAAGTTCTCGTGACGTTTCAGGCTGTCCTTCGAGATCCCGAAGACCTGCACGCCCAGCGACTGGAAATCGGGCAGAAGGGATGAGAAATCCTGCGCCTCGGTGGTGCAGCCGGGGGTGCTGTCCTTGGGATAGAAAAACAAGACAACGGGCGCGCGTGCGCCGTCTGTTGCGACCCGTGACAAAGTGACCGGATCCCCCCCGTCCTGGGGCAATGTGAAATCTGGCGCAATTGCGCCTGTTTCCAAAGGGGTTGCGTCCATTGCTTGGCTTCCTTCCCGATGCGGTTTAGCTATTCACAGGCTTTTGTTTTACGGCCAAAAAGCGCAATATGAAAGGGCGCGGTCAATCGGGGCAAGGTCTGGTGAAAAAGACCAAACCGAGGGGCGGTTTTCGGAGCAGTTGGTGAAAGGCACGCTCGGCACATATGGGCACATCAGACAACCATATTCCCCACGCGCCCGTGACGGGCAGCGAGGATGGCGGCAAGGATGGTGGCGCGACGGTCGATATTGTGCCGAAGATCGAGCACGACCAGGGCCTGCCCGACAATACCGCGCCGATTTCAGGCCGCCATGGCCCGGTTGTGGATGGCCCCGATGGCCCGATGTGCCCAATTGCAGCGCGAAAAGCCCGCAGACGCCGCCATTTGAAATGGCATCTGAGCATCTGGACCGTGCTTCTGGCCGTGGGGGCTGTGCTTTTCGCGATCATGCTGTCCATGTCCCTGACGGGTCGGGTTGTGACCTTGCCGGACTGGCTGACGCGGCAGGTCGAAACGGTGATCAATCAACAGACGGACAAGGCGGACCTGTCCCTGCACCGGCTGGAGTTCGGTTTCAGCCCCAAGGGGATCCCCCGTCTGCGCATGGTGGATGTGGGCATCAAGGATCAGACCGGTCTGGAAGTGGCGCGATTGAATGCGGTTGAAGGGGGCATGCATTTTCGCGATGTGGTGCGCGGTGAGATCAAACCCGCCTGGCTGCGCCTGCATGGCGCGCAGGTGACCCTTCGCAGACGCGCCAATGGTGAGTTTGATCTGAGTTTCGGGGCCGGTGGCGGGGCAACCGGGGATCTTGCCACCATTCTCGACGTGATCGACAGCGAATTTTCGTCCGGCAAGCTGTCCGGGCTTGAGGATATCACAACCGAAGCCCTGACAATTACGCTTGAGGATGCCCGCTCGGGCCGGTTGTGGCAGGTGACCGATGGGCGGCTCAAGGTTACCCATAACGACGAAGCGGTGGATATCAGCGTCGCCTTTGACGTGTTCAACCAGACCGAGGAACTGGCCGAGACCATCTTGGGGTTCCGCGCGTTCAAGGGGCGCACCGGGGCCACGATGACCGCGACCTTCAAGAACGCACTTGCTCAGGACATCGCGGCCCAATCCCCGGTGATGGCGTTCCTGTCTGTGGTGGACGCCCCGATTTCCGGCGCTTTGCATACGGTCATCAATGATGCAGGCGGGATCGAAGACCTGGCGGGCACATTGGAGTTTGGCGAAGGGGCCATCACGCCGGGTGAGGGGGTTGCACCGATCCGGTTTGACGGTGGCAAGGTCTATATGGATTACGACCCGGAACGGGAGCGTATTGATTTTGCTGAGATTTCTGTCCTTTCCGATTGGGGGGAGGCACAGATTGACGGTCATGCCTATCTGCGTGGCTGGGATCGGGGCTGGCCTGCGGAACTGATCGGCCAACTGGCGCTGTCATCGGCTCGGATTTCTCCGCCAGACCTGTTTGAGGGGCCGGTTGATCTTGCTGGTGGGCAGGCGGATTTTCGTCTGCGGCTCGATCCTTTTGAACTCGATCTGGGGGCGTTATCGGTCAGCTATGACGATGGGGTGAACCCGGTGACAGCCACCGGTCGCGGGCGCGCTGCGGTGCGCAATCAAAGCTGGGATCTGGCGCTGGATCTGACTGCGAAGAAAGTGACGCCGGAGCAGGTGGTGACCTTCTGGCCGATCCGCGAGAAAAGCCTCAAATCCCGCACATGGACCAAAGAAAATGTCCATTCCGGTTATCTTGAGGATGTGAGCGCCTCGGTTCGGGTGAAGCCGGGGCAGAAGCCGGTTGTGGCGGTCAGTTCGGATTTCAAGGATCTCAAAGCAACCGTCGTGCGTGACATGGTGCCGGTCGAAAAGGCGTCGGGTCGGCTCTATATTGAAAACAACCAATTGATTGTGGCCGCTGACAAAGGGGTGGTGCGCCCTGAGGGGCATGAGGCGATAGATATTGCCGGAACGCGTTTTGTTGTTCTTGACATGAAGACCAAACCGGCGCCTGCGCGGGTGGATCTGAACCTGCGTGGTGCGGTGCCGGCCGCGCTTGATGTGCTGTCCAAACCGCCGTTTCGGATCTTCAAGCACAGCAAGACACTTGGACCGGATATGGTGTCCGGCGGAAGGTTCGCGCTTACCGGGCCTATCCATCTGGTGTTGAAGCGTAAACTGCGCCCGCAAGAGGCGGAATATGACCTGAATGCAACCCTGCGCGATGTGGTCAGCGATCGCCTGATCCCTGAAGAGGTTTTACGACTGAAAAGCGGTGAGCTTTCGGCCCGCAATGACGCCATCATCCTGACCGGGCAGGGGCGTTTGGGCAAGGCGCCGCTCAGCACAAAATGGGTCATGCCGCTGGACCCGGAAACCGGGCGCGGGCAGGCGTCACGTGTCACCGGTGACCTGCCGCTGGACCAGCGGCTGCTGGATGAACTTCAGATCGAACTGCCCAAGGGAACGCTGAGCGGACGCGGCACGCTGTCCTATGAGATCACGCTTGCGCCAGATACGCCGCCACGCCTGACGGCCCGATCTGACCTGAGGGGCGTGGGCCTCGCGATCAGCGCACTTGGTTGGTCCAAACCCAGTGCCGCCAAAGGGGATTTGCGGCTGGAGGCGGTGTTGAGCAAACCGGCGGCCATTCCGTCCCTCGAAATCAAGGCACCCGGGTTTTCCGCAGTTGGGCAGATGCGTTTCAATGCCGAAAAAGAGCTGGAAGCCGCCGAGTTTTCCGAGGTCAGTCTGGGAGGGTGGCTCGAAGCTCCGGTCACGTTGGTTGGTCGCGGCAAGGGCGTGCCCCCTGCGATTTCGGTCAGGGGGGGCACGTTGGATATGCGCAAGGCCACCCTGGGCGGTGGCAAAGGGGGGGGCAGCGTTCAAGGGGCAGTGCCGATTGATCTGCAGCTCGATCGCCTGATCGTGTCGAATGGAATTGTCCTGACCGGGTTTGCCGGGGATTTCACACAGCATAACGGCACCACCGGCACCTTTAAGGCCCGCGTTGCTAATGGCCCTGCGATTTCGGGGGTGGTGGCCCCACAGGCCAACGGAACAGCCATTCGCATCACCTCGGCCAATGCGGGGGGGGTGATGAAAGCGGCGGGGGTGTTCAAATCCGCCGAAGGCGGCAAGATGAACCTTGTTCTGGCGCCTGGTGGTGCAAAGGGCACTTATGATGGTGAAGTCAAGATTTCGGATATCTCGGTCAGGGAGGCCCCGGCCATGGCAGAGCTCCTTTCGGCCATCTCTGTTGTCGGGCTGTTGCAGCAGTTGGGCGGGCAGGGCATTCAGTTCAATGAGGTCGAGGGCCGCTTCCGCCTCGATCCCGAAAAGGTCTCGGTCTATCGCAGTTCGGCAGTCGGGCCGTCCATGGGGATTTCGATGGACGGGTATTATCATCTGGGCAGCAGCAGGATGGAGATGCAGGGGGTGGTGTCCCCCTTCTATTTCGTGAACTCCGTCGGTCGGGTCATGGCGCGCAAAGGCGAGGGGCTGGTCGGGTTCAATTACAGCCTTGAGGGCACGCCGGATCAGCCGAATGTAAACGTAAATCTGCTCTCGCTTTTTACGCCGGGGATCTTTAGAGACATCTTCCGTCGCAAACCGCCGCCCAAACCGTCTCAACCGAACTGATCCCGGACAAGAATACCAGATGAAACTGAGTGATTTCGATTTCGACCTGCCTGAAGAGCTGATCGCAACCCGTCCTGTGCGCCCGCGTCCGGCCAGCCGGATGCTTGTGGCGACCCCGGAGGGGCAGGTGGATGCCCATGTGCGTGACCTGTGTGACTGGCTGCGTCCCGGTGACCGGCTTGTGCTGAACAATACCAAGGTCATTCCCGGCCGCCTGTTTGGGACCCGCAGCCGCGCGGGGCAGGCGCCTGGGGAAGGACAGGCAAAAATCGAAGTGACGCTTTTGTCTCCCACCGCTAACGGGCATTGGCGTGCGATGATCAAACCCCTGCGCAAGGTGCGTGAGGGGGAGGTGATCGCGTTTGCCGCGGGGCTGAATGCAACGCTCTTGAACAAGGAAGACGGGCAGGGGGTATTGGCCTTCAACATGTCCGGGGCGGATTTTGACGCTGCCTTGCAAGAGGCCGGGGAAATGCCGCTTCCCCCTTATATCGCGGCCAAGCGCGCGGCTGACGCGCAGGATGCCGTGGATTATCAGACCGTCTTTGCCAAGAAGACCGGCGCGGTCGCCGCCCCGACGGCCTCACTTCATTTCGACGAGGCGCTTTTGGCCCGTGTGGCTGAGATGGGCGTCGGGATCACCGAGGTGACGCTTCATGTCGGGGCGGGGACGTTTCTGCCGGTCAAGGTGGATGATGTGCGGGACCATAAGATGCATGCGGAATGGGGGCATGTTTGCGAAAGCGCGGCGGAGGAGATCAATGCGACCAAGGCGGCGGGCGGTCGGGTGATCCCGGTGGGCACCACCGCATTGCGACTGATTGAAAGCGCAGCCACCTCGCAGGGGCAGATTGCCGCCTGGGCGGGAGAGACGGATATTTTCATCATGCCCGGATATGGTTTTAAAATCGCCGATGGGCTGATGACCAATTTCCACCTGCCGAAATCAACCCTGATGATGCTGGTGTCGGCCCTGATGGGGCAGGACCGGATGCGCGCGGTTTACCAGCATGCGATCACGCATCGCTACCGCTTCTTCTCTTATGGCGATTCCTCTTTGCTGCTTCCCGGAGGGGCCGGGTGACGAAACGCGACTTTAACAGGTCGTGATTGTCAGATATTTGATACAGATCCTCTCTATTTTGAGAGATCGGTTTGTCTCTGCCGAGGACCAAAGCATTTCAGGATGAACCTGACACAGGGCAAAGCTGAGATGTGGTAAGAGATATCAGAAATGTGGGCGTTTTGGGGTAAGCATGAGCCTCAAGTTTATCCCGATACGCTTTAGGAGGCGGATATGTTTCAGGTGTTGAAAAGCTCATGGGCGCTGCTCTTGGGAATGATGCTGTTGATGGTTGGCAATGGCGTCCAGGGCACGCTGCTTGGGATTCGCGGGGGGATCGAAGGGTTTTCCACGTTTCACATGTCCATTGTCATGTCGGGCTATTTTGCGGGTTTTCTGTTCGGGTCACGTCTGACGCCGCTGATGATCCGGCGCGTTGGTCATGTGCGGGTCTTTGCGGCCCTCGGATCGTTCATCTCGGCTGTGTTGATCCTATATCCCGCGATGACCCACCCCATCGCCTGGACCGCCCTGCGCGTGGTCATCGGGTTCTGTTTTTCCGGCGTGTATGTGACGGCTGAAAGCTGGCTCAACAATGCCGCTGACAACGAAAACCGCGGCAAGGCATTGTCGCTGTATCTCATTGTTCAGATGGTGGGGATCATCACTGCGCAATATCTTCTGGTGCTGGGGGATCCCGGCGGCTTTATGCTGTTCATCCTGCCTTCGGTGCTTGTGTCGATCGCCTTTGCCCCGATCCTTCTGTCAATCAGTCCGACCCCCGCATTTGAAAACACCAAGGGGATGAGCCTGCGTGAGCTGTTTTTACTGTCTCCCCTGGGCTTTGTCGGCATCATGGTGGTCGGCGGTGTTTATGCGGCCATGTTTGGCATGTCGGCGGTGTTTGGCAGTGAAATCGGCATGTCGGTGGGGGAAATCTCGTTTTTCGTGTCGATGTTCTATATCGGCGGTCTGGTGCTGCAATACCCGATTGGCTGGATCTCTGACCGGGCGGATCGTCGGCGGCTGATCCTGGTTGTTGCCGGCATCGCGGGGGTGGCGTCGTTTGTCCCCCTGTTTGCGGGCTCCAGTTATTACGCATTCCTGGTGGCCGCATTTTTTGTCGGCGGTATGACCAACCCGCTTTATGCGCTGCTGCTGGCTTATGTGAACGATTATCTGGATGTTGATGACATGGCGGCCGCGTCTGCGGGCTTGATTTTCGTGAACGGTATCGGCGCAATCATGGGGCCGGTTGTGACCGGCTGGATCATGAGTGTGCTGGGCCCGCTGGGCTTTTTTGTCTATATGGGGACCCTTCTCCTGCTGCTTTTGGGATATGGCCTGTGGCGGTCCACCCGGCGCGCGGCGCCTGCCATGGATGACACCAGCAGCTATATGACCATGTCGCCTGCGGCCTCCCCCGTGGCGGTTGATATGGCACAGGAAGTATGGGCCGAAGAGGCAAATGAAGGAGACATGGCGCAGGGTTGACTGTCCCATGACCACTGCTCCTGCCAGCCCGCTCCACTGATGGTTTTGTCGGTGGAGCGGCCATCCCGATCCGCTCCGTTCACCAGAATGGCGGGAATGTTACATTTTTTCGGGAAGAATATTTCAAGATGTTACCTGGTTAAGGAAAGATATTGCGCATGCGTGGTGGGATTTGTAACGATTCCATGAACGAGCAGGCGTAGAGGAGGGCACAATGTGTGCGCCGAGTGAAATTATTGACTTCTGGGTAAACGACGTTGGACCGGATGGGTGGTATCAGGGATCAGAAGAGCTTGATGCCCGTATTCGGGACCGGTTTGAAAAAGAATGGGAGGCTGCGCAGGGCGGAGCGTATAGCGATTGGATGAGGGATGCGGAGTGCGCGCTGGCCTATATCATCCTTATGGACCAGTTGCCGCGAAATATGTTCCGCGGCAGTGGCAAGGCATTTGCGACCGATCATCTGGCGCGCTCTGCGGCCAAGCGAGCGATCTCAAAAGGTTGGGACAAGCGCGTTCCCGAACCGCAGCGTCAGTTCTTTTATCTTCCCCTGATGCATAGTGAAAACCTCCCGGATCAGGAGCGTTGTGTGCGCCTGATGCTGACAAGGATGGAAGGGGGCGCTTCGGGCAGCAATGTCCTGCATGCCCGGGTGCATCGCGAAGTGATCCGCCGTTTCGGTCGGTTTCCCTATCGTAACGATGTCTTGGCGCGACCTTCGACCGGGCCCGAAATGGCGTTTCAGGCAGAAGGGGGCTATGCCGCGATCCTGAACCAGTTTACCGCCTGAATACGGGCTGTCGAACCGGCCAGACCTGATAAGGCTGCACTTTTGGTGCAGCCTTTTTTATTGGCCTGAGGTGAAAAAAGCAGCACACTGATCATGGAGCGACGGAATTTGGCGTTTTTTCAAGGAGATGCCTTGATTTGGACTTTTCCGTCAAATTCATTGATCCGTTGAACAAAATAGTTTAATGTCAAACTATATTTGCAGACCGGTATCTAAACCAGGAGGAAACCATGGCCGCGAAATCCTTTGATACAATTGTTGTTGGTGCTGGACCGGGGGGCTATGTCGCTGCGATCCGCGCGGCCCAGCTGGGTCAGAACGTGGCCATCATCGAGCGTGAAAACCTGGGCGGGATCTGCCTGAACTGGGGATGCATCCCGACAAAGGCGCTGCTGCGCTCGGCCGAAGTGTTTCATCTGATGCATCGCGCCAAGGAGTTTGGCCTGTCGGCGGACAAGATTGATTACGATTTGCCAGCCATTGTGAAACGCTCTCGCGGTGTGGCAAAGCAGCTGTCTTCCGGGATCGGTCATCTGATGAAGAAGAACAAGATCACCGTGGTGATGGGGGATGCGTCCCTTCCTGCCAAGGGCAAGGTTTCGGTCAAAACAGACAAAGGTGTCGAAGAGCTGTCGGCTCCGAACATCATCCTTGCCACGGGCGCGCGTGCGCGGGAATTGCCGGGGCTCGAGGCCGATGGCGATCTGGTCTGGACCTATCGCCACGCGTTGAACCCGCCGCGTATGCCCAAGAAGCTCCTCGTGATCGGCTCCGGGGCGATTGGTATCGAATTTGCAAGCTTTTTCAACACATTGGGGGCGGACACCACTGTGGTTGAGGTGATGGATCGCGTGCTTCCGGTGGAAGATGCGGAGATTTCGGGTTTTGCCAAGAAATCTTTCGTGAAACAGGGGCTGAAGATCATGGAAAAAGCCATGGTCAAGCAGCTCGACCGCGCCAAGGGCAAGGTGACCGCCCATATCGAAGTGGGTGGTAAGGTTGAAAAGCAGGAATTTGACACGGTGATTTCGGCGGTCGGCATTGTCGGCAATGTCGAAGGGCTGGGGCTGGAAGAGCTTGGTGTGAAAATCGACCGCACCCATGTGGTCACCGACGCCTATTGCCGCACCGGTGTGGACGGCCTTTATGCGATTGGCGACATTGCCGGTGCGCCGTGGCTTGCGCATAAAGCCAGCCATGAAGGGGTGATGGTTGCCGAGCTGATCAATGGCCTGCATGCCCATCCGGTCAAACCAGAAAGCATTCCAGGCTGCACCTATTGTCACCCTCAGGTGGCGTCGGTCGGACTGTCGGAGGCTAAGGCGAAAGAGCAGGGCTATGAGGTCAAGGTTGGGCGCTTCCCCTTCATCGGCAACGGCAAGGCGATTGCCATGGGGGATGCCGAAGGCATGATCAAAACCGTGTTTGACGCCAAAACCGGTGAACTGCTGGGCGCCCATATGGTGGGCCCCGAAGTGACTGAGATGATCCAGGGGTATGTGGTTGGCAAGACGCTCGAAACCACGGAAGAAGAGCTGATGCACACGGTCTTCCCGCACCCAACGATCAGTGAATCGATGCATGAGGCCGTGCTTGACGCCTATGGTCGCGCATTACATATCTGATCTAAGGGTCTGATATTAAAGAAAACCCGCGCTGATCTGGCGCGGGTTTTTCCATTGTCGGGATTTTACCGGGTGACCTCGCCACCTGCCTGATGCCAATGGCCGAGGCCACCGATATTATAGACCTCATCATATCCCAGTTTCTTCAGGATACGGATGCCCATCGCTGAGCGTGCACCTGAGGCGCAGTAAAGGGCGACGGGTTTGGAAGGGTCGATCGCCGTGTTGAAATCTGGCCCTTTGGGGTCACATTGAAACGGCATCACGGACAGGGGAACCACCAGTGCCCCCTTGGCTTTGCCGGTCATCTGCACTTCACCGGCGTCGCGAACATCAATCACGGTGATTTCGCCTGCCTTGGCTTTACGAACCGCGTCTTGCGGAGCCATTTTCGCGCCGCCCATCATGAACCCGAACATGTTTTGCCTCTCTTGATACTTGTGCAAGGCATATAGAGCGGTGCAGGGGGCGGTCAATATGACCTCCCTATAAATATTCAAAAAAAGAGATATGAGTTGGTGAATTCTTGCCGCTTGTCTAGATGTTCCGTCTATGTTCTCACTTTTCGATTGTCCCGATGGGCTGTTTGCCCTATCGGTTAAAGCTAAGTGAACATGGCCGTGCAGGAGAGATCTGCGCGGCAAAGGGGGCAAAATGGCCGAGCTTAAGGAAATCCAGGTGCGCGGGGCGCGCGAACATAACCTCAAGTCGATTGATGTGGATATTCCGCGTGATGAGTTGGTGGTGATCACCGGCCTGTCCGGGTCGGGGAAATCCTCGCTTGCCTTTGATACGATCTATGCGGAAGGGCAGCGACGCTATGTTGAAAGCCTGTCCGCGTATGCGCGCCAATTCCTTGATATGATGGAAAAACCGGACGTGGATCATATTGCAGGCCTGTCGCCCGCGATCTCCATCGAACAAAAGACCACGTCCAAAAACCCGCGTTCAACCGTCGGCACAGTCACGGAAATTTACGACTACCTGCGCCTGCTTTTTGCCCGTGCGGGCACGCCGTATTCACCTGCCACCGGCCTGCCGATTGAGGCGCAGCAGGTTCAGGATATGGTGGATCGGGTCATGGCGATGGAGGAGGGCACGCGTGCCTATTTGCTGGCCCCGATCGTGCGGGATCGAAAGGGTGAATATCGGAAGGAATTTCAAGAGCTTCAGAAGAAGGGCTTCCAGCGCGTCAAGGTGAATGGGGAGATGTATGAGCTGGATGCGCCCCCCACGCTTGATAAGAAGTTTCGCCATAATATTGATGTTGTCGTGGACCGGATTGTGGTGCGCGAGGGAATGGCGCAGCGATTGGCTGACAGTTTCCGCACCGCGTTGGATCTGGCTGATGGCATTGCCGTTCTGGAAACAGCCCCGCGAGAGGGGGAGCCGGAAAGTTTCACGTTCTCCGAGAATTTTGCCTGCCCGGAGAGTGGTTTTACCATCCCCGAGATCGAGCCGCGCCTGTTTTCCTTCAACGCCCCGTTCGGGGCCTGTCCAGCATGTGATGGTCTGGGGAAAGAGCTGTTTTTCGATGAACGCCTTGTGGTGCCGGATGTCACCCTGAAAGTTTATGACGGGGCGCTGGCGCCCTGGCGCAAGGGCAAATCCCCCTACTTTCTGCAAACGATTGAGAGCATTGCGAAACACTACGAATTTGACCGGAACACCCCCTGGAAGGATCTGCCAAAACATGTGCAGCAGATCTTTCTTTACGGATCTGGTGGGGAAGAGATCCCCTTCCGATTTGATGAAGGGGGGCGGGTTTATGAAGTCACGCGGCCATTCGAAGGCGTTATTCCCAATATGGAACGGCGCTATCGCGAAACCGACAGCAACTGGGTGCGGGAGGAGTTTGAACGCTACCAGAACAACCGGTCCTGTGGGGCGTGTGGCGGCTATCGTCTGAAGGACGAGGCGCTGGCGGTGAAAATCGGTCCGGCAGAGAACCTGATGCATATCGGGCAAGTCGTGCAGCTTTCGATCCGGGAGGCTCTGGCATGGATCGAAGAGGCGCCAAAGTCGCTTTCGCCGCAGAAGGCAGAGATCGCCCGCGCGATTGTAAAAGAGATCCGCGAACGATTGGGTTTCTTGAACAATGTCGGCCTTGAGTATCTGACCCTTGCGCGCAATTCCGGCACACTTTCGGGTGGGGAAAGCCAGCGGATCCGGCTGGCAAGCCAGATCGGATCGGGTCTGACCGGGGTGCTCTACGTGTTGGATGAGCCGTCGATTGGCCTGCATCAGCGCGACAATGGGCGGTTGCTGCAAACGCTCAAGAACCTGCGTGATCAGGGCAATACGGTGATTGTGGTCGAACATGATGAAGAGGCCATTCGTGAGGCAGATTACGTTCTGGATATCGGGCCGGGGGCAGGGGTGCACGGGGGCGAGATCATCGCCCGTGGCACGCCGCAGCAAATTGCCGAAACCGCTGATTCCATTACGGGTCAATACCTTACCGGTGTGCGTGAAATCCCGGTCCCTTCAGAACGGCGCAAGGGGAATGGCAAGAAAATCACCGTGAAAAAGGCCACGGGAAACAACCTGAAAAATGTGACGGCGGATTTCCCGTTGGGCAAGTTTGTATGTGTGACCGGGGTGTCGGGCGGGGGGAAATCCACGCTGACCATCGAGACGTTGTTCAAGACCGCCTCGATGCGCCTGAATGGGGCGCGGCAGACACCTGCGCCCTGTGAGACCATCAAGGGGCTGGAGCATCTGGACAAGGTGATCGACATCGATCAGCGTCCGATCGGGCGTACGCCGCGTTCGAACCCGGCCACCTATACCGGCGCCTTTACCCCGATCCGCGAATGGTTTGCCGGGCTGCCCGAGGCGAAAACCCGTGGATACAAGCCGGGCCGGTTCAGCTTCAACGTCAAAGGGGGGCGTTGTGAGGCCTGCCAGGGGGATGGGGTCATCAAGATCGAAATGCACTTCCTGCCCGACGTTTATGTCACCTGCGAAACCTGCAAAGGTGCGCGCTACAACCGGGAAACGCTTGAGGTCACTTTCAAGGGCAAGTCGATTGCAGATGTGCTTGATATGACCGTCGAGGATGCGCAGGAGTTCTTTCAGGCGGTGCCCACGATCCGGGAAAAGATGGACGCGCTGATGCGGGTTGGTCTGGGCTATATCAAGGTGGGGCAGCAGGCCACCACCCTGTCCGGTGGCGAAGCGCAGCGGGTGAAACTGTCAAAGGAGCTGTCAAAACGCTCAACCGGACGCACCCTTTATATTCTGGATGAACCCACCACCGGGTTGCATTTCGAAGATGTGCGTAAGCTATTGGAAGTTTTGCATGAATTGGTGGATCAGGGAAATTCCGTCGTGGTGATTGAACACAATCTCGACGTGGTGAAAACGGCGGATCATATCATTGATATTGGGCCAGAGGGCGGCGACGGCGGGGGCACGATTGTGGCCAAGGGCACACCGGAACAGGTTGCAAAGGTCGTGGAAAGTCACACCGGGCGTTATCTCAAGGATATGCTGTGATGCCCAAACCTGTCCTGGCCGTCCTGGCGATTGTTCTGCGTGGTCAGGACGTGCTTTTGGTGAAGCGAAAGAATGAGCCGGATGCAGGTCTTTGGGGTTTTCCCGGTGGACGGTTGGAATATGGTGAAACGCTTGAAGAGGGGGCGTGTCGGGAGCTTTTCGAAGAAACCGGGGTGCGGGCCTCTGCTGAGCTGTTTTTGGACCTGCAGGAGGTGATCAAACCACCGCTTCCGGGGCAGGGTGAACCGGCGTTTCATTACGTTCTTCTGGGGATCAAGTGCCGCTATGACGGCGGGGAACCCTCAGCGGCTGATGACGCTTTGGAGGCTCGGTTTGTGCCTTATGAGGATGTGTTTAAAGCGCGCTTGCCGCTGTGTGATCAGGTGGCTGACATGCTGCAGCGCGCCTTGGAATAAAAGAAAACCGCCCGAATTTCTCCGGGCGGTTTTTTCTTTATGTCAGAGGGGTGGCGCGGAGCTTAGCCGTCGAAATCAACCTCTTGCACCAGTTTCAATGCGGCGGGGCGTTCCTTGGCGACTTCCATCAGGTTCAGGCTGTCAGCGGTAAAGCTGCCCCAGCTTTTCACCAGGTCATCCGCCTCGGTGCCCGGTGCAATCGGGTATTCAAAGTTCTGCGCCGCATAGATTTCCTGCGCTTCCGGCGAGGACAGGAATTCCATCAGCTTCACAGCATTGTCCTTGTTCGGCGCGTATTTGGTCAATGCCATGCCCGACAGGTTCACATGGGTGCCGTCCCCTTCGAAGACCGGGAAGACCACGTTCACGCTGTTGGCCCAGGCTTTCTGCTCCTCATCCGAAAGCATCTTGCCCATGTAATAGGTGTTGCCAATCGAGATGTCACATTCGCCGGCCCAGATCGCCTTGACCTGTGCGCGGTCATTGCCTTGCGGTTTGCGGGCGAGGTTGGATTTCACCCCTTCCAGCCAGGTCTTGGTGGCCTCTTCACCGTGGTGTTTCAGATAGGCCGAAACCAGCGCCAGAGTGTAGGAATGGGTGCCGGAACGGGTGCAGATGCGCCCCTTCCACTTCGGATCGGCCAGATCTTCATAAGTGGTCACGTCCCCTTCGGCCACACGGTCTTTCGAGGCATAGACGATGCGCGCGCGCGAGGTCAGGCCGAACCACTGGTCTGCAGGGTCACGGAACTCAGCCGGGATATTTGCTTCCAGTGTGTCGGATTGCACAGGCTGGGTCAGGTCCGCTTCCACAACGCCATTCAGACGCGAGATGTCGGTGGTCAGCACCAGGTCGGCGGGCGAACGTTTTCCCTCGGATTGAAGGCGCTCAATCATGCCCTTTTGCAAAAACGCCACGTTGACGTCGATGCCGGTTTCCTTGGTGAACGCGTCCATCAGCGGCTGGATCAGCTCGGGCTGGCGATAGGAATAAACATTCACCTCGTCGGCCGAGGCCATGACGGGCAGGGCGGTGGTCAGGGCAAGTGCAGCAGTGAGGGTGCGGGCGAAGGTCATCATGCGACTCCTTGGAGCATCAATTTCGTTGCGCGTCTTAAACCCGACAAAAACACTTAGGTCAATACCTGATTAAAAAAATCAGGCAAAAGATTGCCGGTTTTACCCGTTTTTCAGTTTGTCTGCCGCTCGGATCTCGTTCCAAAGGGCATCCATTTCGTCCAATGAACTGTCTTCCGGCTGCCGGCCCTGTTCAGCAAGGCGTTGTTCAATATAGGAAAATCGCCGCTCAAATTTGGCGTTGGCCTTGCGCAGCGCCTCTTCCGGTTCCACGTCCAGATGGCGGGCAAGGTTGGCGATGACAAACAGCAGATCCCCCATTTCCTCGTGGATTTCATCCTGGGTCAGCCGGTTTTTTGCCTCGACCAATTCGCGTGCCTCTTCCTGAAGTTTGTCGAGGACCTGCGTGGTTTCGGGCCAGTCAAACCCAACGCGGGCTGCGCGTTTTTGCAATTTGGCAGCGCGCAGCAGGGCGGGCAGGCCAATGGCGACACCGTCCAGCACGCCTTTTTGCGCCTTTGCCGCGCGTTCCGCTGCCTTGATGGTTTCCCAATCCCGTGTCTGCTGTTCGGCGGATTTATCCCGGCTTTCGTCGCCAAAAACATGAGGATGGCGGGCAACCATTTTGTCTGACATGCCATCGGCCACATCATCAAAGCTGAACAGCCCTTTTTCCTCGGCCATCTGCGCGTGGAAAACGGACTGAAACAACAGATCCCCCAACTCGCCTTTCAATTCCTCCCAGGCTTGGCGTTCGATTGCATCTGCCACCTCATAGGCCTCTTCGATCGTATAGGGCGCGATGGTTGAGAAGTCCTGCTCGATATCCCAGGGGCATCCCGACTTAGGATCCCTGAGGCGCCGCATGATTTCACGCAGCCTCTCCACCCCGCCATTGGGGTTGTGCACGATCTGGTCAGATGTATTCGTCATTGCAATTGCCCTTCGTTTCGGGAAAGCCTGCCTTCAGTTGCCAGGCGTGAGTTAAAGGAGGTGCCCATGCCCGTTATCAACCGTATCGCTGATTTTGGCGAGGATATGAAGACCTGGCGGCGCTGGATGCATGCCCATCCGGAGTTTGGGCTCGAATGTCACCAGACTGCCGCCTATGTGGTGGAGCGGCTGAGAGAGTTTGGCGTGGATGAAATTCACGAGAAAATTGGTGTCTCGGGGGTGGTGGCCGTGATCAATGGACAGGGAGAAGGCCCAACCATTGGTTTGCGCGCCGATATGGATGCCCTCCCCATGCAAGAAATGACCGGGTTGGATTATGCGTCGCAAACGGACGGCATGATGCATGCCTGTGGGCATGACGGCCATACAACCATGCTGCTGGGCGCGGCCAGATATCTTGCGGAAACCCGCAATTTTTCAGGGCGCGTGGCGCTGATTTTCCAACCAGCCGAGGAGAATTTCGGCGGCGCAAAATACATGTGCGATGACGGCCTGATGGACCGATTTGGCATTCAGGAGGTTTATGCGCTTCATAATCTTCCCGGGGAAGAGCTGGGCAGTTTCATCACCTCCCCTGGGCCGTTGATGGCAGCGGTGGATACGCTGCGGGTCAACGTGACAGGCGTCGGGGGGCACGGGGCGCATCCGGATGAATGCCGTGATCCGATCATGGCGCTGGTCTCGATTGCACAGGCGCTGCAGAGCATTGTCAGTCGCAACCTGCCGCCGATGGAGCAGCTGGTGATTTCCGTCACGCAGGTGCATGGCGGCACAGTGGATAACGTGATCCCGGAAACCGCCTGGCTTGAGGCGACGATCCGTTCTTTCACACCAGAGGTCCGGGACCTGGCGGAAAGGCGGGTGCGCGAGATTGTGGCCGGGCTTGCTGCCGGGTTCGATGTTTCGGCAGAGGTGGTCTATGATCGCGGCTATCCCGCGACTGTGAACCATGCCGAGCAGACCGAATTTGCGCTTGGGATTGCCCGTGAGCTTTCTGGTGAGGCGCGGGTTGATGGAAAGGGGGGTGTCTCCATGGGGGCCGAGGACTTTGCCTATATGCTGGAAGAGCGGCCCGGGGCTTACCTGTTTCTGGGGCAGGGCGAGGGGCCGTATGTGCACCACCCGGAATATGATTTTAACGACGACGTTTCCCCTTATGGGGCCAGCTTCTTTGCGCGACTGGTTGAAAAGCGGCAGCCTGTGACGTGATCTTTATTTGATCAAATTTCTGGATTGTCTGCACGCAATGTGTTAGGCAGGCCAAAAGCATTGGTCAGACAAGGGCCACATCCAACAGGAGAAGACCATGGCATTGGAAGACGCCAGCAAAGAGGTGGACACCGCGATCACCCGTGATGGGTTCAAGGGGTTGTCTTTTGAAAACACCTTTGGAGGGGTCACATCCTTTTTGCGACGCACCTTCACCAAGGATCTGCGCAACGTGGACATTGCCGTGACCGGGGTGCCGTTTGATCAGGCTGTCACCAACCGCCCCGGCACCCGTCTGGGGCCACGGGCGATCCGCGAAGCGTCGGCATTGCAATCTCCTGATCCGGCCTATGGTTGGGGCTTTGATGTTCTCAGCGAGTTTGCCATCGCCGATTATGGAGACCTGGCGTTTGACTATGCGAATACGGCCCAGTTTCCGACCACGCTGGAACAACATATCGCCGGTATTCTGGATCAGGATTGTGCAACGCTCACGCTGGGCGGGGATCATTACATCACCTATCCGATCTTGCGCGCATATGCCAAGAAATATGGCCCTTTGAGCCTGTTGCAATTCGATGCGCACACCGACACCTGGCCCGATGATGACCTTACGCGGGTGGATCATGGCACCATGTTTTACAAAGCGGTGAAAGAGGGGATTGTTGACCCCCGGCGCTCGGTCCAGGTGGGTATTCGCACCACAAACGAGGACACGCTTGGTGTGAACATCATTGATGCGCGTGAAGTGCATGAGACCGGTCCGCAGGCGGTGGCGAAGAAGATCAAATCTATTCTGGGAACACATCAGACCTATCTGACCTTTGATATTGACGGTCTGGATCCGGCGTTTGCACCGGGGACCGGAACACCGGTCTGGGGGGGGCTGACCTCCGCGCAGGCATCGATCATTCTGCGCGACATTGCTGGCATCCACCTGGTTGGCGGGGATGTGGTTGAAGTGTCCCCGCCTTTTGATACCACCGGGGCCACCGCGATTGCCGGGGCGCATGTGGCGATGGAGATTCTGAACCTCTGGGCCTGGACACGACGCTGACGCTCTTTTTGTCCGACATATGATCATATTAGGGAAACCCGCGCGGAAACTGACACTCGGCGGTTTTCTTCCCTGCCTCGAGATTTCCGTTGAGGAAGGCTCGCATCCTGCCCCAAGCCATGATAGTGCGCCGCGCGAAATGTGCAGAGGTGATCGGAATGCAAACTGGAATTTGGCTGCTGGCAGGGATTGTCGCATTGGCGATGCTGGGGGTGGTGGCACTGGCCGGCTATAGTCGGTGGGCACCGCTTCCCACCGGGCGTCTGGCGGACCATCCGGGGCCGCAAACCCGTGGTCAGCACATGTTGGAAGGTGGCGTGAAATACGTGCTGCCACTGGGGCAATTGCCGCAAGGTGGTGTCGCGCGCTTGCTGGATCTGGTTCGAGAGACCCCGCGCACGGAAGAACGTCCCGCTGCCGATGGATACAGTTTCGTGCATCGCTCGCGCCTGTTCGGCTTTCCTGACATCACCCGGATCTGGATTGCAGACGGGCATCTGCATATCCATTCGCATCTGGTGATCGGCCGCTCAGATCTTGGGGTCAATGCTGCCCGGCTCACCAACTGGCTCAAGCTGCTCTATGCCCAACCGGGACGAGAGGCAGGCACGGCCTGTGTCGCGCCAGATCGGGACATTCAGGCTCATGTCGCATAAGGCCATGAAGGCGCGCCCGTCCACAAACAGGCAGATTTCCTGACCCAGCTCCACCCGTCCGCCCTGACTATCGGTGCAATAACAGTCGATCACCCTCCCACTGGGGGCGGTCACATCTGCCTGGGCTGCCGGGCCGACAAGCATGGCGATAAGAAGGAAATGGCGCATGAGGTCAGTATATCACGGTCCGGCCTCTTGACCAAAACCCGGCAATAAGACAGACCGATCTTCATGGTTCCTTTGGAAAAACTCAACGCGATCACCGAGCGGTTCGAATTTCTCGAAGCGCGCATGTCACAAGGTCTGTCCGGCGATGAAATCGCCGCGGTTGGCCGTGAATATGCGGAGCTGAAACCCGTGGTGGAGGAAATTGCAGCCTATAAACAGCTCCTGGCCGATATCGAAGAGGCCGAGGGGATGATGGGCGATCCGGAGATGCGGGAACTGGCGGAAGAAGAGCTGCCCCAGCTGAGCGCCCGTCTGCCCGAGGCTGAGCAGGGGATGCGGCTTGCACTTTTGCCCAGGGATGCGGCGGACAGTCGCCCGGCAATGATTGAGATCCGCCCCGGTACCGGGGGGGATGAGGCGGCGCTTTTTGCCGGTGATCTGCTGCGGATGTATCAGCGATACGCCGAAACTCAGGGCTGGAAGTTCGAAATCATGCAGCAGTCCCTGTCGGAACTGGGGGGAGTGAAAGACGTCACCGCGCATGTGAAGGGCGAGGGGGTCTTTGCACGTCTCAAGTTTGAAAGTGGCGTGCATCGGGTGCAACGCGTGCCGGAAACCGAAAGTGGCGGGCGGATCCATACCTCTGCGGCAACCGTGGCGGTTCTGCCGGAAGCCGAAGATGTGGATATCCAGATCGACGCAAATGATATCCGCATTGATACGATGCGGTCCTCGGGCGCGGGGGGACAGCATGTGAACACAACCGATTCCGCGGTGCGGATCACCCACTTGCCAACCGGCATCGTTGTGACCAGTTCCGAAAAATCCCAGCATCGCAATCGCGAGATCGCAATGCAGGTTCTGAAAACCCGACTATATGATCAGGAGCGGCAGCGGATTGACGATGAACGCTCGGCGGACCGGAAATCACAGGTCGGTTCAGGGGATCGATCGGAACGGATTCGCACTTACAATTTTCCGCAAGGGCGTATGACGGATCACCGGATCAACCTCACGCTTTACAAGCTTGACCAGATCATGAACGGGGATCTGGATGAGGTGATTGACGCGCTGATTGCCGAAACCCAGGCCGCACAACTGGCTGAGATGGACACATGACTGCGTCTGATCTGACGGCGCAGATGCTGCTGGTGCAGGGTGTGCGGCGGCTTTCTGAGGCGGGTATTGAGGGTGGCGCGGGGGATGCGCGCGCGCTGCTGGCTTACGCGCTGGGGATTGATCGCGGACGTCTGACGCTGGCGCTGCCTGACCCACTCAGCGCGGATCAGAAACAAAGGTTCGACCAAGCCATCGAGGCCCGGATTGCCCGCCAGCCGGTGGCTCAGATCGTGGGCAAACGCCATTTCTATGGGCGTGATTTCCGCGTCACTCAGGATGTGCTGGATCCGCGCCCTGAGACCGAAGAACTGGTCTCACTGGCCCTGCAGGAGCCGTTCGGGCGGGTTCTGGATCTGGGCACGGGATCAGGCTGCATCCTTGTGACACTTCTGGCGGAACGTGAGGGCGCGCAGGGGGTGGGGGTGGACCTGTCACCAGCGGCGCTTGAGGTGGCTTGCGAAAATGCCCGGGCCCTTGGCGTTCTGCCGCGTGTTTCCTTTCTCAAAGGCAACTGGTTTGCCCCCGTGGACGGTCGATTTGACCTGATCGTCTCCAATCCCCCCTATATTGCTGCGGACGAGATGGCGGCTCTCGCACCGGATGTGCTGAATTGGGAGCCGCATATGGCGCTGACGCCGGGCGGGGACGGGTTGGAACCGTATCGAGAAATTGCCGCTCAATCGATCCGTTTTTTGCAACCGGGCGGGCGGGTGATGGTTGAAATTGGTCCCACGCAGGGGGCAGCGGTGGCCGCGATGTTCGGGGGGGCTGGCCTGTCCGATGTTCAGATCAAACAGGACATGGATGGCCGGGATCGGGTGGTTTGTGCTATACTGCAATAGATCATCCCGCATTTTGGTCTCTGGCTGCGCAAAATGATGCGCAAAAATGTGGAAAAAACGCGTTTTCCGTATGAAACAGGCAGATTGCACTTGTCTCTCCTGTCGGTGATGGTTACGAAAGAGATGTCGATGGCGGTAGTCCTTTGGGACATCGGTCGACTTTAAGCCCCAAAAACGGACCTGTGGATGCGCCTTCGCGCCCTGTCCGAGACAACACTGGTCCTTGCGACCACTTGCCTGTGACAAGGCTGAAAGCAAAAGCTAATGAGATCTTCGAAGTCCCGCTCGCGCAATAAGTCGAACCGCAACCGGAACAATCCGGGCAATATCATCAACCGCGTATTTGACAGCTCGGGCCCAGAGGGCAAGGTGCGTGGCACGCCGCAGCAGATCATCGAGAAATACAGCCAGCTGGCACGCGATGCTTTCTTGTCGAATGACCGGGTGGCCGGTGAAAACTTTCAGCAGCATGCTGAGCATTATACGCGCATTCTGGCAGAAGCGCAGCGCGAGGTGGATGCCCGGCGCCAGCAGGCAGAACAGCAAAACCGTGAGCGCCAGCAACGTGAAAAGGACGAACGGGAGCGTAAGGCAGATACATCCGCCGACGTCGTTGACGCGCCCGCTGATGCCACTCTGGAAGGGGCTGAGCAACCTGATCTGATCGAGGCGCCCGAAGATAGCGGTCTGGTCGAAACCCCTGAGAGCAAGCCCAAAAAGGCCCCGGCCAAACCGCGCAAACCGCGCCGCCCGGCCAAGCCCAAAGCGGATGTGAAATCCGACGATCAGGGCGGGGGCGCGCAATCGCAGCCCGAAGCGCCTGATGCGCCGGAAGCTGCTGAATAACACGCCTGTCGTCTTTTTTGATGAACTGACAATTCTGAGGTGTCCAATGCTTTGCATGGGCACCTTTTTTGCATGATGTTCAGGGGGGAAAAGAAAACCCCGGTCGCGGGACCGGGGTGTTTTTTGTCTGTCAGTTTGCCTGCCAGTTTGCTTTTCCGTGGCGGTCAGTCTTTGCCCCGATAGGGTTCGACATATTGCAGGGCCATGTCCCAGGGGAAGAAAATCCACGTGTCCTGGCTGACTTCAGTGATGAACGTGTCCACCTGAGGGCGGCCCTTGGGCTTGGCATAAACCGTTGCGAAATGCGCTTTCGGATACATTTGCCGCACCAGTTCCAGAGTTTTGCCACTGTCGACAAGATCGTCGATGATCAGGATGCCTTCGCCGTCGCCCATGATCTTTTCGTCCGGCGCTTTCAGGACTTCCGCTTCGCCCTGGGCCTGATGGTGGTAGGAGCGCACGGAAATCGTATCCACGGTGCGAATGTCGAGCTCACGGCTGACAATCATCGCAGGGGCCATGCCGCCACGGGTAATGGCCACAACCGCGCGCCATGCGCCATCATCCGGGCCCTGTCCATCCAGACGCCATGCCAGCGCCCGGGAATCGCGATGGATCTGGTCCCAGCTGATGTGGAACCCTTTTTCATGGGGCAGACGATCATTCATAACAGTCCCTTTCAATCACTTGCGGCCGGTGGCCACGTCGATATCCGGCGCATCGACCGCTTTCATGCCGACAACGTGATAGCCGGCATCCACGTGATGGGTTTCACCGGTGACACCGCTGCCGAGGTCGGACAGCAGATACAGCGCGGACTTGCCGACATCTTCAATCGTCACATTGCGGCGCAGGGGCGAGTTCAGCTCGTTCCATTTCAGAATGTAGCGGAAATCCCCGATCCCGGAGGCGGCGAGCGTCTTGATCGGGCCGGCAGAGATCGAGTTCACACGGATATTGTCCTTGCCCAGGTCTTCGGCCATGTAGCGGACCGAGGCCTCAAGCGCGGCTTTGGCAACACCCATCACATTGTAATGCGGCATCACCTGTTCGGCACCGTAATAGGTCAGTGTCAGCATCGAACCGCCATCAGGCATCATCGCCGCCGCACGGCGGGCCACGGCCGTAAAGCTGTAGACAGAGATATCCATGGTCAGGCGGAAGTTCTCGGGGCTGGTGTCGATATACCGCCCGCGAAGTTCAGTTTTGTCCGAGAAACCAATGGCATGGACGATAAAATCCAGCTTTCCCCATTTCTCTTCCAGCGTGGCAAAAAGCGCGTCAATCGAAGCGGCATCCGACACGTCGCAGGGTTCGACAATATCCGACCCAAGCTGTTGCGCCAGCGGGGCCACCCGCTTTTTCAAAGCGTCCCCCTGATAGGAAAAGGCAAGCTCTGCACCCTGATCCGCACAGGCTTTGGCAATCCCCCATGCAATGGATTTGTCATTTGCGAGCCCCATAATCAGGCCGCGCTTGCCATTCATCAAACCGGTCGACATTCTCTGTTCCCCGTTCCACATTTCTGGTTTAAGCCCATTTAGGCGATTGCCCATCTTACTGCAAGTCTGGTTGGAAAGGCCAGATACATTAGGCTGACAATCGCGAGACAAATGCGCCTTAATGGCATCTGTTATATTGGTTCGGAAAGGAAGTGACATGTCTGAGCGGGACGGGATCTTTGCGGGCGACAACCCATTTGAAATTGCGCGCCACTGGCTGATCGAAGCGGAAGCGTCCGAGCTGAATGACCCCAATGCCATTGCGCTTTCCACGGTGGATCCGGAGGGGATGCCGAATTCCCGAATGGTGCTGTTGAAAGAGATCGAGGATGACGCATTCGTGTTCTATACCAATTATGGATCGGCCAAGGCGCAGGAGATCGAAGCCACCGGTAAGGCATCGTTTGTAATGCACTGGAAATCGCTGCGCCGACAGATCCGGGTGCGCGGCACGGTGACACGAGAGGAGGGGCCGCAGGCCGATGCCTATTACAGCTCCCGGTCGCTGAAAAGCCGCCTCGGGGCATGGGCCTCGCACCAAAGCGCGCCGCTTTCATCTCGTGCCGCGCTGATGGCTGAGGTTGCCAAAGTCACCGCCACCCATGGGCCATCACCGAAACGTCCGCCTTTCTGGGGCGGATATCGCATTCACCCGGTTGAGATAGAGTTCTGGGCGGATGGCGCGTTCCGGTTGCATGACCGCTTTCGATGGACACGCGAAAAGGGCAATCCGAACTGGGTTGTGACCCGTTTGAATCCTTAAAAGAAAGTAAATTTTTGCGTTGTTCATGCAGGGTTACCGGTCAAAACCTGTCTAAAAGGACAGGTAGTTTTGGCTTGCGGGCACACACCAATTGTTTCAAAACTATAGGTGGGGATGTGAACTTTTAGGGTGACCAGATGACGCACGAGTCTGAGGTGCAGAACACAGTGGTTCTGCATGGACATGTAAAGTGGTTTGATCCCACCAAGGGATTTGGGTTTGTGATTGCCGATGAGGGTGGCGCAGATATTCTGCTTCACGCCAATGTCCTGAGAAATTATGGGCAAAGCTCCGTTGCGGACGGGGCCGGGATTGAGATTGAAGTGCAGGACACCCAGCGTGGTCGTCAGGCTGTTCTTGTCCGGTCGATAACGCCGCCGGAAACACCTGATCTGACGGGGCTGAGCGAAGAGCAGACCGGTGAGATTGATCTCGAAAATGCAGGCCCGATTGAGCCCGCCCGCGTGAAGTGGTTTGACAAGGGTAAAGGGTTTGGTTTTGCCAATATCTTTGGCTCGGATGAAGACGTATTCATTCATATCGAGGTTCTGCGCCGGTCCGGTTTGGCAGATCTGCAGCCCGGAGAGGCGATTTGCCTGCGCACGGTTCAGGGAAAACGCGGAAAACTTGCGCTTGTCGTATCGGCTTGGGATTCTGCCGTGAACTGAACCAGTTGATCTTGTCCTGCCTTTGCGTTTTGAATGCGGGCAGGGCGATAAGGGATCTGGTTCATGCGGTTTTTGCTTTCAGTTTTGCTGATCTGTCTGGCCTTGCCGGGGCAGGCCGAGTGTCGTTCCGATCGCGTAGATCTGCGCGGGGTCTGGGGGCAGGCCGGGTTTTCCGTTGAAGTGGCCCAGAGCAACCGGGAGCGCGCCAAGGGGCTGATGTTTCGTGAAGAACTGCCAAAAGGGCAGGGGATGCTGTTTGTCTATCCCTTTGCGCATCAGGTGGCATTTTGGATGAAAAACACCCTGATCCCGCTGGACATGATCTTTCTCTCTTCTGATGGGCGGGTCACTTATGTGCATGAAAATGCGCAGCCCGGGGACCTGACCCCCGTCAACGGGGGGCAGGATGTGCGCTATGTTCTGGAAATCAACGGGGGGCTGGCGCGGCAGATCGGCATTTCAGAAGGCAGCGAATTGCGCTCTCCTTTCGTTGTGCAAAGCCTTGCGGCCTGGCCCTGTTCCGAGTGACGCAAGCTCCTGGCTGTCACCTGAAAATTTTCTGGCAAGATTTCTCACTTTTCCGACGTTTAGGGCTTTTCTCACACAAAAGAGATCGTTATCTGTCCTCCTGTCGGGGCGTAGCGCAGCCTGGTAGCGCGACGGTTTTGGGTACCGTAGGTCGCAAGTTCGAATCTTGCCGTCCCGACCATCTTCTCTATCTTCCATTTTGTTGCTTCTAGGCCGCCCAGAAGTGTCGTGGGGCGCACGCGGGGTCAGGCGTGTGTCGCTTTTGTCCATAACCTGATTTACCCATTTGCGAGCCGAGCACCTCTCTGTTCTCTCTGGCGAATAGGTTGTGGTGTCACGGAAAATTGTCGGAAGATGGTTCCCGGGCCTTACTCAGATCGGGGCGAACCCTTTGCCCTTTCCCGCCGCTCCTTCACAAGTTGTCGGGCAATCAGAACCGTGAGTTTGGCGAGCACCTGTTCGGTATCTACGGTTTTAAACTCGTAATCGTTATAAAGGATGTGGTCAAAATCCACCCCCATGAGATCGGCGTTCATCTCTGCATAATGCTCAATGGTTTTCGCCTGCAAAGCGGGGTCAATACCATGAAAAATTGGCGTTACGTTCTTGGGCATCTGGGCCAGCCAGTTGCGGATGATAGTTCTGACCTGATGGTCCTCAAATCGTGTGTCGCTGTTGGAATAGACACTGGTCAGATATCGGTTGACTGATTTCAGCGCTTCCATCTCCTCCAGGCTGATGGATTTATTGACCCGTTGCGGTGGGAGGCTTCCTTCGAACTCCAGTGAGAGGGTCGACAGGAAGTCATGAAACAGATCGCCCTTCTGAAACTGCCTTTGGTCGTATTGCCTGATCGTTACATTCTCTTTTCCAAACGCGTCGAAAAAGGGTTTGAGACGCGCTGCATAGTCGAGCATGGGGGCTGTTCCCGACGCCCAGAACTCTGGTGAGACTTCGACGCCGCCGTGCTTCCTAACTTGCTGGATCATCGAAATCGCATAGTCAAATTGAGGCCGTAAATAGACAATGATTTTCACCTCGAAATCTTGCAGGATCTCCGCCATGCGCAGGATACTTTCGGGTTTGGTATCCTTTGATCCCAAAGCTTCGGACGAAACCAGGATATTGTGGTTGGGGAAAGGGGCAATATCTTCCAGAAACTGCTGCCAAGTGCCCTCGTCAGGTTGCTTTTCTCGCGGCAACCAGTTGCGTGTCACCCCCATCCAATAGCAGGCGAGCGGTACATGTTGCTGCAGGTAATAGCGCTGGTTTTCACCCCAAGGATAAATGAAATTGTTGGACGCCAGCCAGTCTGAATGCTGCTCAAAACATCGTTGTAGATAAGTCGTGCCTGTTTTCTCAAAACCAATATGGATAAATAACTTCTGCATTTGGTGTTCCGTTATCTAAAGCGTTTCGGGATAACCCCGAGACACATATTTATCAAAAAACACTCACAACACTCACAACCTATGCTTCGTTTCGGTTTTCCGTCCCTAGGCTTGAAACCAAAACGCTTTCAGCATGTGCTGAAAGGAATGGATCGTTCCCTTCAGGCAAACAGAAAATAGAATGGCAATCGCGACAATGCAAAAGAAACCGTGCCCTCCCTGAGGCGCGCGCGAGGGGGGGGCGCTTTCATCAAGAGGCTGCTTTCCCCGGGCGGTTTGGGGGGGGAAGGCTCCAGTTTTCAGATTTGCGTATCCATGCACAGGGTTTCCACAGCTCCGGAGTTGGGGGGGCGACACAATAATGGAAGGCGGCGTCATGAGAAGAGCGGATCATCCAACCCAGTTATCAGAAAAATAAGGCTACACGCGAGGGTTGTGTTTTAAGGGAATCAAAAGGTTAATTCCCAACGGCAAAACTGCCGTGTTGGGTCAATGAAAAAGAGCTGTGGATATATCTTAAAATATCATTGACGACTGAGGTGGTCCTACGCCACGTTGTGGGGGTCGATCACATGGCCACAATATATGGTGGCTTGGTGGCGGTGGGACAGAGGGCATTGCATATGAGGACTGCTGTTGTGGTCCTGACCTTGTGGCAATGCGCAGGAAAGATCCCGTTTCTACCATTGGCTGGTGATATCGAAGATATTTTTGGACAGAGTGGCCAATGGCCATACCGCATGCATAAGGATGACAGGGCAAGATGAAGATTGAGCGCAAATTCACCAAAGCCGGGGCGGATGCCTATGCTGACCTGGATTTCACCACCACTTCATCCGAGATCCGAAACCCTGATGGCACCATCGTGTTCCAGCTTGAAAACTGCGAAGTTCCCGCTTCCTGGAGCCAGGTTGCCTCGGATGTGATTGCGCAGAAATATTTCCGCAAAGCAGGCGTTCCGGCAGTGTCGAAACGGGTGAAGGAAAAGGGGGTTCCATCCTTCCTCTGGCGCTCGGTTCCGGACGAAAAAGCCATGGATGAACTGCCGCAAGAGGCGCGGTTTGGTGGCGAAACCTCAGCCAAACAGGTTTTCGACCGGCTTGCCGGGGCTTGGGCTTACTGGGGCTGGAAGGGCGGGTATTTCACGTCGGAAGAGGATGCGCGCGCGTATTTCGACGAAATGCGCCACATGCTTGCAAGCCAGCGGGCCGCCCCGAACTCGCCCCAATGGTTCAACACCGGTCTGCACTGGGCCTATGGGATTGATGGGCCAAGCCAGGGGCATCACTATGTCGATCATGCGACAAAGAAACTGACCCGTTCGACCAGCGCATATGAGCATCCTCAACCCCATGCCTGTTTCATCCAATCCGTTGGCGATGATCTGGTGGGGAATGGCGGGATCATGGATCTTTGGGTGCGCGAGGCGCGCCTGTTCAAATACGGTTCAGGCACCGGCACGAACTTCTCCAGCCTGCGGGCCGAAAACGAAGCCCTGTCAGGCGGCGGCAAAAGCTCTGGCCTGATGGGGTTCCTCAAGATCGGGGACCGGGCTGCGGGGGCGATCAAATCCGGGGGCACCACCCGGCGCGCCGCTAAGATGGTGATTGTTGATGCTGATCACCCGGATATCGAGGAATATATCAACTGGAAGGTCAAGGAAGAGCAGAAAGTGGCCTCTCTGGTCGCGGGCTCGAAGATGCACGAAGCGCATCTGAACGACATTTTCGCCGCGATCCGCGCCTGGGACGGGGCGGAAGAAGACGCCTATGATCCGAAGGTCAACGAAAGCCTGAAGGGCGCCGTTCGGGCCGCGAAAAAGGTTGCGATCCCAGAAGCTTACGTAAAGCGCGTGTTGGATTACGCCAAGCAGGGCTTTGCCGCGATTGAGTTCCCGACCTATGACACCGATTGGGATAGCGAGGCCTATGCCACCGTCTCGGGGCAGAACTCCAACAACTCGGTCCGGGTAACCGATGCCTTTCTGAAAGCGGTTGAAAATGATGCGGACTGGGAACTGATCCGCCGGACCGATGGCGCCGTTGCCAAGACGATTTCCGCCCGCGATCTCTGGGATCAGATCGGTCACGCCGCCTGGGCCTGTGCCGATCCCGGCATCCAATATCACGACACGGTCAACGCCTGGCACACCTGCCCGGAAGATGGCGAGATTCGCGGCTCAAACCCGTGTTCGGAATATATGTTCCTTGATGACACCGCCTGTAACCTCGCGTCGATGAACCTGCTGACCTTCCTGAAGGACGGCGTGTTTCAGGCTGAGGATTACATGCATGCGACCCGGCTTTGGACCGTGACGCTGGAAATCTCGGTGATGATGGCGCAGTTCCCGTCGAAAGAGATTGCGCAGCTCAGCCATGATTTCCGCACACTCGGGTTGGGCTATGCCAATATCGGTGGCCTGCTGATGAATATGGGGCTTGGCTACGACTCGGTTGAGGGGCGTGCCCTGTGTGGGGCGCTGACCGCGATCATGACCGGCGTCGCCTATGCCACCTCGGCTGAAATGGCGGGAGAGCTGGGGGCGTTTGACGGTTATGTCCGCAATCGCGAACATATGCTCAAGGTGATCCGCAACCACCGCACCGCGTCCTATGGCGCGTCGGATGGGTATGAGCAGCTTGAGGTTCTTCCCGTGCCACTGGATCACGCCAACTGTCCCGATGCCCGTCTGGTTGAGCTGGCGATGGGATCTTGGGACGAAGCACTGCTTCTTGGCGAAAAACACGGGTTCCGCAATGCGCAGGTTTCGGTCATTGCCCCGACCGGCACAATCGGCCTTGTGATGGATTGCGACACCACCGGGATTGAGCCGGATTTCGCGCTGGTGAAGTTCAAAAAGCTTGCCGGGGGCGGGTATTTCAAGATCATCAACCGCTCGGTGCCCGCGGCCCTCGAAAAACTGGGCTATTCTTCGGCACAGATCGAAGAGATCGTGTCCTATGCGGTGGGGCATGGCACCCTGGGCAATGGTCCGGCGATCAACCACACCACGCTGATCGGGCATGGGTTCGGGGCAAACGAGATTGAAAAGATCGAGGCGGCGCTGCCCTCTGCTTTCGACATTCGTTTTGTGTTCAACCAATGGACCCTTGGTGAGGAGTTCTGCACCAATGTGCTGGGCATCCCGGAAGAAAAGCTGAATGATCCGGGGTTCAGCCTGCTTTCCCATCTGGGCTTTACCCGTCAGGACATCGAGGCGGCGAATGATCACGTCTGCGGGACGATGACGCTTGAAGGGGCGCCATTCCTGAAGAAAGAGCATTATGCCATTTTCGATTGCGCCAATCCCTGTGGTAAAAAAGGCAAGCGTTTCCTGAGCGTTGACAGCCACATCCACATGATGGCCGCGGCGCAGTCCTTTATTTCCGGCGCCATTTCCAAAACGATCAATATGCCCAATGACGCCACGATCGAGGATTGCCAGAAAGCGTATGAGCTAAGCTGGTCGCTTGGTATCAAGGCCAATGCGCTTTACCGCGACGGATCGAAACTGTCCCAACCTCTGGCCGCGTCGCTGGTCGAAGATGACGAGGAGGCAGAAGAGGTTCTGACCTCGGGCACCCCGCAGGAAAAAGCGGTGGTTCTGGCGGAAAAGATCATCGAGAAAGTGGTGATCAAAGAGGTGGCGCGCGGCCGCGAGAAATTGCCGGAACGGCGCAAGGGCTATACCCAGAAGGCGATTGTCGGCGGCCACAAGGTCTATCTGCGCACGGGTGAATATGAAGATGGCAATCTGGGTGAGATTTTCATCGACATGCATAAGGAAGGCGCAGGCTTCCGGGCGATGATGAACAATTTTGCCATCGCGGTGTCTGTTGGCCTGCAATATGGCGTGCCGCTTGAAGAATTCGTGGACGCGTTCACCTTCACCAAATTTGAACCGGCGGGGATGGTGCAGGGCAATGACTCGATCAAGAATGCCACTTCGATCCTCGATTACATCTTCCGCGAACTGGCTGTGTCCTATCTCGATCGCACTGATCTGGCCCATGTAAAACCGTCAGGCGCCAGTTTCGACGATTTGGGTCGTGGGCAGGAAGAGGGTGTCTCCAATGTTCAGGAAATGTCCGAGAGTGCTGCCTCCAAGTCCTTGGAAGTGCTGAAACAAATCAGCTCTACCGGATATCTGCGTAAACGGCTGCCGCAAGAGCTGGTGGTTCTGCAGGGCGGACAGGATGTGTCGTTGAACGGAACCGATCCGGTGGTGGCACTTGAAACGCTGGTCCCGGAAACTGCGCTGGATCGTGCGCCCTCAACGGACATTTCAACTGTTTCGACAAGCGATGCAGCCGATGCGTCGGGTATGGTCATGTCGATGGACCAACGGACCAAGGCAAAGATGCAGGGCTATGAGGGGGATCCCTGTGGCGAATGCGGGAATTACACGCTGGTGCGCAATGGCACCTGTATGAAATGCAACACTTGCGGGGGAACGTCTGGGTGTAGCTGATTGAATTTGCGCCTTAATTCCCCTTCTTTGGGCTGGGCGCAAGGGTTAGGGTGGGCGGTTTTGCCCCCCATCCTCACGCGGGGCGGGTGCGCTCGTCCTCGACGCGGATAAGGCCGCAGGCAATAAATACGACGGGCAGTGAACGACGAGCCTTATCAGCGAAACTGGGCGCCTGCGGGCGTCCTTTCTTTTTCGGAAGGACAATTTAACTCTACTTTCCCTTGCGTAAATGGCCTTCGTGACCCAAGATCGCGTGGCAGGGGGCAGTCGGAAAGCACCTCGGCTGTTGTGGAGTTGACGCTCTTTCGCGTCAAGTTCGTGGATTGTGACGCCGAAATTGTGTGCGCCGAAGTCAAAACTCCGCTGGCGGGTCTCGTAACCGGTGAATAGAGTTACCCTAAAAGAATGGAGCAGGTCATGAACGGTATTGTTCTCTGGTACAAGAGGGACAAGAAGATCGGTTTGGTATGGTGTGATGATCAGGGCCCTCTGGCCTGTATCACCTCAGACACGCTGGTTCGAAGTGGGTTTGACCACTTGGAGGCAGGAGATCAGATCCTTTGCGACGTTCGTGACGCTGGCGGCATGCGAGAAGTTTGCCAGATTCTGAGCCACCGTCCGTGCTCCTCCGCTTTGGATGTGCAGGTTTTGCTGCGGGCCGAAGCTGATAAAACAGAGCAGGTGGGCGGGGCAGGGGACGCCCCGGTAAGCGATCAGGCTGAACCGGACACCCCCACGGCAATAAACCAGGAGCCACAGGATGGCGGTGTGCGCCCGATCCCTCAATCCGGCGGCCATCTGAGGGTTGTTGCGTAAAGCAGCCCGCCCCTGTTTAGCTGCGTATCTTGCCTCTCTTAAGAGACCTCTCCTGAAAGAAAATGGCCCACACCAATCGGTGCAGGCCAATATTGAGCATCCTTCAAGGGGCAGGTGTCAGCTGTCTCCGCGAGACAGCGCGGCAACCCCGGTCCGGGCCACTTCCAGCAATCCGAGCGGACGCATCAGTTCAGCGAAGGCATCGATTTTTTCCGTGGTGCCGGTGATTTCGAACACAAAGCTGTTCAGCGTGCTGTCGACCACATTGGCGCGGAAAATATCTGCCAGACGCAGAGCCTCAACCCGTTTGTCCCCACTGCCTTCCACCTTGAACAGGGCAAGTTCACGCTCCACAGCCGGCCCTTCAACGGTCAGATCGTGGACCTCGTGCACCGGAACAATCCGCCCCAGCTGGGCCTTGATCTGTTCGATGATCGAGGGGGTGCCGGTGGTGACAATGGTGATGCGCGAGCGGTGCCCCTGATGATCCACCTCTGCCACGGTCAGGCTTTCGATATTGTAGCCGCGACCGGCGAAAAGCCCGATCACACGCGCCAGAACGCCTGCTTCGTTGTCGACCACACAGGCCAGAGTGTGACGCTCGATCACTTCCGAATGCGGGTCCCGCAGATCATAGGCCGATTTGCGCGACGAGCCTTTTTTGATTTTCAGTGCAGACATTTTCTTCGTCTCCTTACACCAAAGTTGCGCCAGCAGCGCCAATAACACCCTGGGTTTCCGCTTCACCCATCAACATGTCGTTATGCGGGGCCCCCGACGGGATCATCGGGAAACAGTTGGCGTGTTTTTCGACCAGAACATCCAGAATGAACGGCCCGTCATAGTCCAGCATTTCCTGAATGGCGTCATCCAGCTCTGCCGGGTCCGACACCTGACGGCCCTTGCAGCCAAAGGCTTCGGCCAGTTTCACGAAATCTGGCAGGCTCTCGGACCAGCTATGCGAATAGCGTTCGCCATGCAAAAGCTCCTGCCACTGGCGCACCATGCCCAGGCGTTCATTGTTCAAAATGAACTGCTTGATTGGCAGGCGGAACTGCACGGCCGTGCCCATTTCCTGCATATTCATCAGCCAGGAGGCATCCCCCGCCACGTTGATGACAAGGCTGTCCGGGTGGGCGACCTGTGCGCCCACGGTTGCCGGCAGGCCATAACCCATCGTGCCCAACCCGCCGGATGTCAGCCAGCGGTTCGGATCTTCGAAGCCCAGGAACTGAGCAGCCCACATCTGGTGCTGTCCCACTTCCGTGGCCACGTAACGGTCCTTGTCCTTGGTCAGGGCTTCCAGTCGTTCCAGCGCATATTGCGGTTGGATGATCTGGTCATTTTGCTTGTAGGTCAGGCATTTACGCGCTTTCCATTCGTCAATCTGGCCCCACCATTTGGCGATGGCCTCGCGGTCCGTCTTGCGACCACGTGCCTTCCAGACCTTGAGGATATCTTCAAGCACATGCCCCACGTCCCCCACGATCGGCAGATCCACATGGATCACCTTGTTGATCGAGCTGGGGTCGATATCCACATGCGCCTTTTTCGATTTCGGTGAAAAGGCATCGACGCGCCCGGTGATCCGGTCGTCGAAACGGGCGCCGATATTGATCATCAGATCGCAGTCATGCATGGCCATGTTGGCCTCATAAAGACCATGCATGCCCAGCATCCCAACCCATTTCTCGCCCGAGGCGGGATAGGCCCCAAGCCCCATCAGGGTTGAGGTGATCGGGAAACCGGTGGCATCCACCAGTTCACGCAGCAATTGACAGGCCGCGGTGCCCGAGTTGATCACGCCGCCGCCGGTATAGAAAATGGGGCGCTTGGCGCTCTCCATCAGGTCAACCAGTGCGGTGATCGCCTCAAGATCGCCACGCAGTTGCGGGGCGTAATGGGAAATATCGGTTTTTGACGGGGCGGTATATGTGCCGGTGGCAAACTGCACGTCTTTCGGGATGTCGATCAGCGTCGGGCCCGGGCGGCCGGACTTGGCCACGTGGAACGCCTGATGGATTGTGTCCGCCAGCTTGTCAGTTTCTTTCACCAGCCAGTTATGCTTGGTGCAGGGGCGGGTGATGCCCACCGTGTCCGCTTCCTGGAAACCATCGGTGCCAATCATGAAGGTCGGCACCTGGCCTGTCAGAACCACCAGCGGGATCGAGTCCAAAAGCGCATCGGTCAGGCCGGTCACCGCGTTGGTGGCACCGGGGCCGGAGGTCACCAGCACAACACCCGGTTTTCCGGTTGAACGGGCGTAGCCTTCGGCCGCATGAACGGCCCCCTGTTCGTGGCGCACAAGGATGTGGCGAATGTCGTTTTGCTGGAAGATCTCGTCATAAATAGGTAGGACGGCCCCCCCCGGATAGCCGAATACCGTGTCCACACCCTGATCCTTAAGGGCTTGAACCACCATTTTCGCTCCGGTCATTTGACGTGTCATCTTACTCTCCGTCTACACGCGTCCAAATTTTGTGAAGTGCTAAAAAAAAACCCCCGATCTTCGGGGGCGCATGGGGTTACCTTCAGGTTCCGTTACCGGCCCATGCGCCATGTTCCTACGACGACCAGAAGGATGTTCATTGGGGAAGGTCCCTATGTTCCATGTTTTCTTAGCATCCCCGGATGGGGAGTGACTTCTTGCGCGACATTATGAGGGGGGGGCAGGGGCGTCAACAGCGAAAATGACGAATAAAATGTCGCAGGGTCGGTTTTTTTGAATTATTTGGGAATATTATTGCTCAGTCTGGTAATAAATGAAAATCGGCTGGCGGAAATTGGTCGGGGGCGGTCAAAATTCTGCGCAGACTTTCTGTGACGGACACGCAGGGCGGCATGGAATGCGTTCAGGGCGGCGTATATCCCGATGCGTCAACAGTATGGGTATCTCATGGCGCGTTTCGACGTCTCCCCTCTCAGGAGAAACCCAATACGCTTTAATGATCCGTGTTTGGCAGGCTGGGCAGCTGGATCCCTGCAACCTGCTCTGAAATCGGATCAGTAGAGAGCGGATGCTGGTCCACTTCATAGGCTTTCGGGTCCTGCAACGGTTCCCACTCTCCGTGGCGATACACTTCGAGAGAGGAGAATTTGGCCTTGTAATCCATTTTCGGGCTGCCGGGCACCCAATAGCCCAGATAGACATAGGGAAGACCCACTTCGCGGGCGAGTTCAATGTGATCAAGGATCATGTAGGTGCCCAGAGACAGATCCTGCAGATCCGGGTCATAGAAGGAATACACCATCGACAACCCATCATCGAGCACATCGGTCAGGCAGACCGCGGTCAGGTCTCCTTTGCGCTGATCGCTGGGGGAACGGTATTCAATCACCCGCGTCTTGATCGGGGTTTCTTCGATCATCGCCGCAAATTCGAACACATCCATATCCGCCATGCCCCCATCCGCATGGCGGCTGTCAAGGTAGGTGCGAAACAGGTCAAACTGGTTTTCGGTCGCCCAAGGTGCGCGGGCCCGTCGCTGCAGGGCTGCATTTTTCCGCACCGTGCGTTTCTGGCTTTTGGTCGGAATGAAATCCTCAACCCGAATTCGGGCCGACAGGCAGGCATTGCATTCCGCACAAGAGGGGCGATAGAGCACATTTTGCGAGCGGCGGAACCCCTGCTTGGATAGGCTGTCATTCAGTTCGGATGCGTGTTCCCCCTGAAGCGCGGTAAACAGTTTGCGCTCCTGCCGATCCTCAAGATAGGGGCAGGTCTGGGGCGCAGTCACATAAAACTGCGGCGCAAGGGGAAGGGAATGGCGCATGGTCATCCGTGTAAATCATGGTTTCCAAAAAGGTAACGCCAATAGGCGGGTTCCTTCAACCCCATAGCATGAAAAGGGTAAACGGCTGATTGTCACAGCCGTTTTGTCCCCGTTTTTGGCGCTATTGGCGGGCTTGCCGGTTTAGGGCGGTTGTGCCCAGCACCATGTCGATCAGACCCTGACCGCGCGGGGTGGTGAACATCATCACCAGAGAGATCAGTTGCAACAGAAATGTCGCCATTGAGATATAATAGCCCAGCGTGTGGAAAATCGCCGTCATCGGATCAAACCGGTCTCCGCGATGGGTGCGCAGTTCGATGGCCATCAGGCGCATGCCCAATGTGGCCGACCGACCAGAGATCGTGAGGACCCGGTAAACAAAACCAACCGAGAAATAGACCAGCCCAAACAGGAAAAAGCCGATCCCGAAACTCAGCAGGCTGGCCAGCACCGAAAGGGTGAAGATCACAACCACGTCCACGCCCCAGGCCATCAGGCGCTTCAGGGCAACACTTTCATAATATTCAGGCTGGTAGGCGGGATCAGGCAGCCCCCAAAGCGCATTATCTGTATGGGTCATTTTCTTTCTTTACCGGGTTGTGACGCAAAGGAAAAGCGCGCCCCATTAAGTCAGGTTGCGGGGCGCGCGGGGTGGGGCAGGAGAGAAGGGAGGAAAGGTGTTACTTCTCGTTTTTGCCCGGTTCATCAAGCGTATCGGCCTCATCTGCCAAATCGTCACCTGCCTTTACGGCCGCATCACGGGTGGCATCGGCGCGCTCGTCCATAAACTGGTCGAACTCCGATTTGTCCTTGGCGGCCCGCAGGCGTTCGAGGAAGTTTTCAAAGGCTTCCTGCTCATCCATCAACCGGCGCAGGGTTTCTGCCTTATAGGCGTCAAAGGCGGTGTTGCCAGAACTGCGGAACCCGTGTCGACGGGCGAAATGCTGATCGCCTGACATGTGGTGGCGGTGATGGGAACAGGATTTCGAAAACATGCGTTTGCTCCAGATCATATAGGCAAGAAGGGCGAGGCCGACGGGCCAGAACAGGATGAAGGACACAACCATGGCAGCGATCCAGGCGCCTTTGCCACGTTGATCCAGCCAGCTCTCGGCGCGCGAAAACCAGCCTTGCGGGGCGGGGCTGATATGCGATTGGGCGGCGGTGGACATGGTGGTTCTCCGTAGGATTGTTTCGGTGTATGTGAATGCCTTTCACATTACTGCATGTGGGGAGCTTACGAAGGGGGTGCAAGGGTGAATGTGAATGTTTTTTACATTTTTCAGTTACCCGATTGAAAACATTAAATATAAAATGATGCTTTGCATTCTGTCTGTTGCGAAATAATGGCCCGAATACCGCGCTTAAGCCGTAAAACAGGCCAGTTTTGCCCCGCTCGCGCGGATCACATCCGCCGGAGGGGCTGCAAAAATATGGCGCGGTGTGCCTGCGGCAGCCCAGACAAGGTCAAATTCATTCAATCGGGGATCGCAGAATGCGCGAATGGGGGTCAGGTGCCCAACGGGGGAGACGCCACCGATTGCAAATCCACTCTGATCCCGGATCAATCGCGCATCAGCTTTGCCCAGAGGTTCTCCCGCCAGGGCGGTGGCCTTGTCCGCACAGACCTGATTGCCGCCCGCGGTCAGAAACAAGAAGAGGTTCCCGGAGTTTTCCCCCCGGAACATAATGGATTTCACGATCTGATCCAGCGCGCAGCCCGCTGCGGCGGCTGCCTCTTGGGCGGTGCGGGTGCTCTCGGCCATTTCCTTGATCTCAACCGCGATCCCATGTGTTTCCAGTGCGGCCCGCACCCGTTTCAGGCTTTTTGACATGTCTGCCCTTCCGTTCGTTCATCAGCCCCGAAGTATTTCGCCTTTAACCTGAGGATGCAAAAAGAAAACACAGAAATGTCGCAGCCCCCCTTTGCGCTGTTGACCCGGCGGTGTCGCGGGGGCAATTTTGCCCCATGACAATAGAACCTTTCTCCGCCCGCATCACGCGTTCTCCAATCGCATATGAAACCGAACCCGCCGGAGAGATTGCCGACCATTTCAAAGATCTCTCCCCCGAGCTGCGTGAGGTCCTGGCCGGCACCGCCGGCTGTTCGCCTTATTTGCGGGGTTTGATGGAAAAACAGGCGGATTGGCTGCGCGCGGCCTTGTCTCAGAGCCCTGAGGACGCTTTTGAAGAGGCGATGCAGGCGATCGACGGCGACAGTGACAGCGCGTTGCGCAGCGCGCTGCGAATTGCCAAGCAACGTGTGGCCCTGCTCACTGGTCTGGCAGATCTTGCGGGGGTGTGGTCACTGGAACAGGTCACCGGGGCGTTGACGGATTTTGCCGGGCACGCGACCGATCTTGCCATGAAGTTTCAGGTGGGACAGGAAATCCGGCGCGGCAAATTGCCAGGCATGACCGAGGATGACATTGTCACGGCAGGCGGTATGGTTGCGCTCGCCATGGGGAAAATGGGCGGGCATGAGCTCAATTATTCGTCCGACATTGACCTGATCATGCTGTTTGATGACAGCCGGTTCGACAATCTCGATTTCCACGACGCGCGCGCAAGCCATGTGAAGGCCACCCGCCGGATGAGCGCGATGCTGTCTGAACTGACGGCGGATGGCTATGTGTTCCGCACCGACCTGCGTCTGCGTCCGGATCCTTCGGTCACCCCGGTCTGCGTGGCGATGCAGGCGGCAGAGCGCTATTACGAAAGTCTGGGGCGGACCTGGGAACGGGCGGCGCATATCAAGGCGCGCCCTTGTGGGGGCGATCTGGCCGCAGGTGAGGCCTATCTCAAACGGCTCAGCCCTTTTGTCTGGCGCAAGCATCTGGATTTTGCCGCCATTCAGGACGCCCATGACATGCGGTTGCGGATCCGGGCCCATAAAGGGCTGCATGGTGATATCACCCTTCCCGGCCATGACATGAAGCTGGGGCGCGGTGGCATTCGGGAAATCGAGTTTTTCACCCAGACCCGCCAGATCATTGCGGGCGGGCGCGATGAAACCCTGCGCTCTCGCCAGACCGTGCCGGGGCTGGCCGCCCTTGCCGCAGCCAACTGGCTCCCGGATGAGACGGCTGAGGTTTTGACCCGCCATTACCGGTTCCATCGCGAGGTTGAACACCGGGTTCAGATGTTTCGCGATGCGCAGACCCATAAACTCCCCTCAAACCCTGAGGAGTTCGATCGCCTTGCGCGGATGATGGGCGAGGGGGATACCGAGGCATTGAAATCCCGTATCCACGATGCTTTGACCGAGGTGCATGAGGTAACTGAAGGCTTCTTTGCCCCCGATGACACCGGCGCATCCGTGCCCCAGCTGGAGGAAAGCGAAGCCGAGATTGTGTCGCGGTGGGAAACCTATTCCTGCCTGCGATCCTCGCGCGCGGTCGAGATTTTCAACCGGTTGAAACCTGATCTTTTGGCGCGTTTGGCCGCGGCCCCCCGTCCGCATGATGCGATGATCCAGTTTGATGGCTTTCTCAGCCGATTGCCGGCTGGGGTGCAGCTGTTTTCGCTGTTTGAAGCCAATCCGACCCTGGTGGACCTGATCGTCGATATCGCCGCCACCGCGCCGGCCCTTGCCGCCTATCTTGGCCACAACGCCCAGGTGCTGGATGCGGTGATCGGAGGCGGGTTTTTCGAACCCTGGCCCGGAGAAGCGGCCCTGACCGGGATGCTGAAGGACCGACTTTCAAAGGCGCCGGATTACGAGGTCAAGCTCGACACCACCCGGCGCTGGATGAAGGAATGGCATTTCCGCATCGGTGTGCATTTCCTGCGCGGATTGATCCACGCGCGCGAGGCCGGGGCGCAATATACCGACCTTGCCGATGCGGTGATCCGGGCGCTCTGGCCCGAGGTGGTGGCGAATTTTGCCGTGAAGCATGGCCCGCCGCCGGGGAAAGGGGCGGTGCTTGTCGGCATGGGCAGCCTTGGCGCGCGCTCGCTTTCGGCGACGTCGGATCTTGATCTGATTGTGATTTACGATGCAGACGGGCAGGACATGTCGGATGGCAAACGTTCGCTGGCCACCAAGCCCTATTACGCCCGCCTGACCCAGGCGTTTGTCACCGCAGTTTCCGCGCCGATGGCAGAAGGCAAGCTTTACGAGATTGATATGCGCCTGCGCCCATCCGGTCGACAGGGGCCAGTGGCCACGTCCATCGACAGTTTCCGCGCCTACCAGCGCGACGAGGCTTGGACATGGGAGCATCTGGCGCTGACCCGTGCGCGGGTGGTCACCGGGCCTGCCGATGTTGCGGCCGCCTATGAGGCGGTTCGCCAGGACGTGCTGAGCTTTGATCGCGATCCGGTCAAGGTTGTGCAGGATGTGATTGATATGCGGGCGCGCATTGCCGCTGCGAAAGGCGAAGGCGGTGGGGCGCTTGAAGCCAAGCTGGGGGTGGGGCACCTGCAGGATGTGGAACTGGTGGCGCAATCCGCCTCGCTCCTGTCCCCGGATATGGCACGCACGCCCCGGGAACAGATCGCGCAGGGGGTCGCAATTGGCTGGTTCACTGACGCCCAAGGGCAAGCCATGGCAGACAGCCATGACCTAATGTGGCGGTTGCAGGCCGCGTCCAAACTGCTCAGCGATGGTCCGCTGGATCTGCAGGCGTTGGGGCAGGGCGGACAGGACCTGCTCTTGCGCGAAACCGGGGTCGAGGATGAGGGCGAGCTGGTGAGCGAGGTTGAAACCCGTGCCGCCCGTGCAGCGGAAGCAATCGAAGAGGTGCTGTCGCATCCGCCGGTGATGGCGGGATCGGTTTCGGCATGAGGAGAGGGGCCCATGCGTGAGGAGGGAGAGGACATGAGCGAGTTGATTGCCGCCATCGATAAACGTGGTCTGATCCGCGAAAGCTACCGGATTGACGGGATCCGGTCCGAAGAGTGCCGGTCGATCTTCCTTGATTGGGCGCTGTTTGACGAACATGAGCTGCCACAGGCCGAACGGATTGCGTTGTTGCTTGAGACCTACGGCGCGGACGCCCCGGACCATCCGATGACGTCGGTCATGCGGGCTGCTCTGGAACCTGCTGCAACAACCGGCCGCCGCGGCGGGCGTAGCGCGCGGGTGAAAACCTGAGACCGGTGGCACATAACCCCGCCTGTGCCATTGGCTGAAACGGGGCAGGTGCCGAGATGTTTTAGGTGAAAGGCAATTTGCGAAAGCGGGGGCAAAGCCCCTTTGTCTCCCGTCACCCTAGTCGACCCAAAAGGCGCAGCCCGGTTAATCGAACGCCTCTTTCGGGCGCAGCATCAGCCAGATAAGAGATGCGCCTGCCAGTGCCAGAAACGGCACCATCGCGATATTCACAGCACTCCAGCCTTCCACGGCGGTTCCCCCCGAACAGTTCATCAACCCGCCAGAGGCGAGCGAGGCTACGGTCACGCAGCCAAAGACGATCATGTCGTTCATCCCCTGCACCCGCCCGCGTTCTTCGGGTTTATGTGCGCCGGCCAGCATGGTGGTTGCGCCGACAAAGCCGAAGTTCCAGCCAATCCCAAGCAGGACCAGGGCAAGGAAGAAGTTCTCCAGTTCGACCCCCTGAAGCGCGACGATCCCCGCCAGCCCGAGGATGACCAGCCCAGAGGCAATCACGGCGCGCACCCCGAAGCGGGCAATCAGATGTCCGGTGAAGAAGCTGGGCACAAACATGGCCAGCACATGGGCGGTGACGATATTTCCCGCCATGTCGGTCTCAAAGCCGCAGCCGACAACGGCCAGCGGGGTAGAGGTCATGACCAGATTCATCAAAGCATATGAAACCATGCCGCAAATAATGGCCACGGCAATCACCGGATCCCGCAGCAGCTCGATCCTGGTGCGGCCCCTGGGGGCGTCCACATGTGGTTTTTCCGGCTTGGGAATGTCGAGGCCAAGGAAGAGAAAGGAGCCCGCAAGGTTGATGGCAATGATCGCCAGGTAGGCACCAAGGAAGGGCACCACCAGCATGTCATTGGTCAGGTTGAACAGTTGAGGGCCGATAATGGCAGAGGCCAGCCCCCCCGCCATCACATAGGAAATGGCCTTTGGGCGGAATTCGGGTGAGGCGGTATCTGCCGCGGCAAACCGGTAAAAACCCTGTGCGGATTGATACAGGCCCATCAGGAAAGACCCCAGAAGGAAGAGCGAGAAGTCATATTGCATCAATGCATAGGCGCTGATGGCTGCGCCGAGCGACCCTCCACCCGTGCCGACCCAAAATCCAACCCGGCGACCATAGGTCTGCATCACCCAGCTGATCGGATTGGCCCAGACCATCGACCCGGCCACCATCAGTGAAATCGGCAGTGTTGCCCAACAGGGGTTCGACGCCAGCGACTGTCCCGCCAGACCTGCCATGGTGAAAATCATCGGCATCTGCGCGCCAAGAATGGCCTGGGCCAGCACCAGAATGGTTACATTTCGCCTGGCGCGGCTGTCATCCGCCATGGAAGGGGCATTAATATCGGTCATGGGTCAATAAGCCTGACATGAAGGGGTCAACCCCAAGCACCAAGCAAATTGTCGCCAAAAAATCAATCCGCTTTGTCGATCAGATGGGCAAAGCTGCCACTGACATTGGCGCGGATGAGACCCATTGGAATAAGCGTTTGTCCCTCGGCATCCGTGGCCTCGAACAGGGCGGTTCCTTCGGCGCGGATTGTGGTGGCATAGTGGAACTCATGTGCGTTCCAGCGCCCGGCAAAGGGCCCGTGATCCGTGCTGACCTGCCGATACCCGAGGTGCAGCTTGCGCTTGGAGAAACTGGTCTCAAGTCCCAGGAGGCCAAGCATCTCATGGGTATTTCCATCTTTGTCTTCAATGGTTTGGCCGAGGGTCATGTAACCTCCGCACTCGCCATAGATGGGGCAGGTTGCGGCGTGCATACCAGATTTGAAGTTTTGTGCAGCTGCCAGTTGGGCCGCATGAAGTTCCGGGTAACCCCCGGGCAGGAAAATGAAATCCGCATCTTTTGCCGGGGCCTCATCCGCCAGCGGTGAAAACGGCAGGATTGCCGCACCACCCGCCCGCCAATCGGCCAGAATATGCGGATAGGCAAACGCAAAGGCGCGATCATGTGCCACAGCAATGCGGCTGCCCGGAGGGGTTAGGCGTGCAGCCGTTGGTGCGTTGGGAAGGGTGGTTGCCAGAGAGGTCAGGGCTTCGAGGTCGATCGCGTCGCTCACCGCGTCGCCAACCCGGTCCAGATAGGCCTGCAGGTCCGGGTGCTCGCCCGCTTGCACCAGCCCAAGGTGGCGTGAGGGATGCGCCATCTGATCCTGACGATAGACTGCGCCCAGAACCGGCAGTTCGATCCGTGCCATGGCAGCGCGCAGCATTGCCTCGTGGCGGGCGGATCCAACCTGATTGAGAATCACTCCGGCGACCCGCACATCGGGATCATGGGCGGCAAACCCGGCAATCAGCGGGGCAAGTGATTGCGCCATACGTGCGCAATCCACCACCAGAACGACCGGAAGGTTCAAAATGCGGGCAAGGTCCGCGGTGGCGCCTTTGCCTACTGGCGGGGCGCCGTCAAACAGCCCCATGGCCCCTTCGATGATCAGCAGATCACCACTCTGTCCTGCCAATGCCCGCACCCGGTCGGGAGGCATTGCCCATGCGTCCAAATTCAGGCAGTCCCGCCCGCAGGCAGCGGCGTGAAAGCGCGGGTCGATGTAGTCCGGCCCGGATTTCGCCCCGGTGACATGATGCCCCTGACGGGTCAGGGCGCGCAAAATTCCCAGGGTAAGCGTGGTCTTGCCGGACCCCGAATTGGGGGCGGCAATGATCACACCCTGCGGATGGGGCAATTGCGCGGCGGCCATCTCAGCGGTCCTCAGCCGGGCGTCCCCGCCCAAGCGGGTCGGTGTTGCGCGGCGCCATGCCTTCTGCGATCGCCTGCCAGTCAAGCGCCTGACGCATCAATGTCGCGCGCCCGACGCAGATGATTGCCGGGGCACCAAAGCCACCAGCTTCGGCGTCTTCGACACAGGTGATCAGGGTGGTTTCCAGCACGCGCTGCTCTGGTGTGGTGGCATTGGTGACAATGGCAACGGGTTCTTCCGGTTCGCGCCCGGCGGCAATCAGGGCGGAGCGGATCCGCCCCAGATGTTTCATGCCCATGTAGATCACGATGACCTGCGACCCTTTGGAAATAGCACTCCAGTCCAGAGAACCGGGCGTATTGCCGGACTGGTCATGCCCGGTCACAAAGGTAACCGCCTGGTTCACGTCCCGATGGGTGACCGGGATGCCAGCATAGGCCAGACCGCCAATCCCTGCAGAGATGCCGGGGATGATGCGGATCGGGATCTGGTGCTGAACCAGTGTCTGTCCTTCTTCGCCGCCACGCCCGAAGACAAACGGATCCCCCCCTTTCAGGCGCAACACGCGCTTGCCTGCACGGGCGTGATCCACCAGTTGCAGCGAAATATCACGCTGGTTGGCAGAGGGTTTGCCACCGCGTTTGCCGGCATAGATGACCTCGGCATCCGGGCGCGCCCAGTCCAGGATGACCTTTTGAACCAGCGCGTCATAGACAATCACATCTGCCTGACGCAGCGCATTTACAGCGTGCAGCGTCAACAGGCCGGGATCTCCGGGGCCTGCGCCTACCAGCCAGACCCAGCCGGGTTTCATTTCGGGCCATGCGCCTCCGGCAAGAGAGGCAGGAAAAGAGAGTTCGTTTTGCATGGCGCCCTTATAGGTGGGAGTTCGACCGGGCGAAAGCCGTCTTGCGACATTCAGTTGTCTGCCACCGCCACACCGCTACACTGCCGCGCTTGTGCTCTCAAATGGCGCAAACGCCGATTGGCGGCGCGAAAAGACACTGGTAAGGTCACGCCGATGACCGAGACAAATCCAGTTCAATTGCGCCGTGGCTGGACCACGGGAGCCTGTGCCACCGCTGCCACCTGTGCGGCGGTGCATCACCTGTGGGGCGGGGCGTTTCCGGACAAGGTGTCGATCACTTTGCCCAAAGGCGAGATGCCCGAGTTTGACCTTGAAGTTGCGCATCATGGTCAGGGCTGGGCCGAGGTCGGGGTGATCAAGGATGCGGGCGATGATCCGGATGTCACCCACGGTGCGCTGATTCTTTCCCATGTGCGCACTGGCACTGCGGGTCAGGGCATTCGTTTTCTCGCGGGGGAAGGCGTGGGTATGGTGACCAAGCCGGGCCTGCCCGTGCCCCCGGGAGAGCCCGCAATCAACCCGGTGCCGCGCCGTATGATCACCGAAGTGATCGAGGCCGCCGCCCGCCAATACGATCACGCGCCTGACCTTGATGTGACCATTTCTGTGCGGGGAGGCGCGGACCTCGCTCAAAAGACCTGGAATCCGCGGCTGGGAATTGTTGGCGGGCTGTCGATCCTCGGCACCACGGGGGTGGTGCGGCCGTTCTCCTGTGCAGCTTGGATTGCCTCTATCCACCGTGGTGTCGATGTGGCGCGGGCCACCGGGTTGCCCCATGTGGCTGGCTGCACCGGGGCCACCTCAGAGGCCACTGTGCAATCCCTCTATGGCCTGAGTGAAGGCGCCATGATCGACATGGGGGATTTTGCCGGGGGCATGCTGAAATACCTTGCCAAACATCCGGTGGGCCGGGTGACGGTAGGGGGCGGGATCGGCAAGATCACCAAACTCGCACAGGGCGCGCGTGATCTGCATTCGCGCCGCAGTCAGGTGGACTTTGATCTGCTGGCGGATTGGCTTGGCGATGATGATGTCCGGGGGATGAATACAGCGCTTCAGGTATATGAAAAACATGGAAAAATAATGGTCGATATTGTGGCGAAAAAGGCGTTGGCGCAGGTGCGACACATATTGCGCAACACGGATTGTGTCGCGGATATCGTCATCATCGACCGACCGGGCACCATCATCGCACAGGTGGGCGGATGAGCCGGCGGCGTGTCCTGCTGCTTGCGGGAACTGCAGAAGCGCGTGAGCTGGCAAACCGTCTTGCCAAGGCGGGGTTTGAGGTGATTGCGTCCCTTGCCGGTGCCACGCGGCAGCCCAGGCCAATGGCGGTGCCCACACGCATAGGTGGGTTTGGTGGTCGGGAGGCGCAAGCCGCCTATATGACGGATCAGGCATTTGATCTTGTCATCGACGCCACGCACCCTTTTGCCGACCGGATCAGTCAGCGGAGTGCCGAGATTTGCGCCGCCTTGTCGATCCCCTATCTCAGATATTCTCGCCCCGCGTGGACACCGACCCCCGGTGAAATTTGGGACATTGTTGAAGATATACATCAACTGTCTGATTTGATTGATAAACAGTCGAGGGTGTTCCTCGCCACTGGCGGGCAGAGCGAGGATATCGCCATGGCGTTGCCGGACCGGGTTCTGTTTTGCAGGCAGGTGGATGATGGGCCGGAACCCTTTCCCTTGTCCGGCGGATGGATCACCGGACGTCCGCCTTTTACCCTGGCGGCGGAAACCGCTTTGCTGAAGCAGCTTGGCGTGGACTGGCTGGTTGCCAAAAACGCCGGGGGAGCTGCGCGCGCCAAACTTGACGCCGCGCGGGCGCTTGGGGTGAAGGTGGCCATGATCGCCCGTCCGTATGGGCCGGATGCAGAGACGGTTTCGACATTGGACGAGGTCATGGCCTGGGCAGAGGCCCATCAATGATGGAGCGTGTGATCACAGGGCAGGCCTGCTTGAAAGAAGGGGCCGATTGGCTGGTCGAATGTGAGCCAAGATTTGCGAAAGCCCTTGAGCAGATTGATGAAATCCCGTTGCGGCTGAGATCGGACGGGTTTGCGGCGCTTTTGTCCGCGATCGTCTCTCAGCAGGTGTCGACCGCATCGGCGCAGGCCATCTGGGAGCGGATCGAGGGGGCCGGGCTGGTCACGCCCGAGCGGGTTGCGCAGGCAAGCACCGAAGATCTGGCGCAACTTGGCCTGTCTCGTCCAAAAATCCGCTATGCGCAGGCCCTTGCAAATGCGGGGATTGATTACGCGGCGTTGCAGTCTGCCTCTTCTGATCAGGTGATTTCGACGCTCACTGCGGTCACCGGCATCGGAGAGTGGACCGCCGAGATCTATGCCCTGTTTTCGCTGGGGCGTGCGGATATCTTTCCAGCTAAGGATCTGGCCCTTCAGGAAGCCGCGAAAGAGATGTTTGATCTGCCTGCGCGCCCAAAAGATCGTGAACTGAAAGTGATGGCAGAGGCCTGGTCCCCATGGAGGGGCGTTGCAGCGCGGCTCTTGTGGGCCTATTACCGGGTGATCAAACAAAGGGAAGGGATCCGCTGATGACTCGCATTCTGGATGCAAAACGCCGCCCTGCGGCTTCGGGCACAACCAAATCCGTGGTGGTGTTCCTGCATGGGTATGGTGCGGATGGGGCGGACCTTCTGGGGCTGGCGGATCCCCTGTCCGAACATCTACCGGACACCACATTCATTGCCCCTGACGCGCCCGAAAAATGTGCGGGCAATCCGTTTGGCTATCAGTGGTTTCCCATCCCGTGGCTTGATGGATCGTCGGAAGAAGACGCAATGCGTGGCGCGGAAATGGCCGAGGCCGACATCAATGCTTTTCTGGATGGGGTGCTTGAAGAGGAGGGGATAACCCCCTCAAAACTCATTGTTTTCGGGTTCTCTCAGGGCACGATGATGAGCCTTCGCGTGTTGCCGAAACGCGCCGAACCGGTGGCCGGTATCGTGGCCTTTTCGGGGCGGATGCTGGAGCCGGACGAGTTTGCAGCCCATATTGTCAGCAAGCCGCCGGTGCTTTTGGTTCATGGCGATCAGGACGATATGGTCCCGCCGCAACATTTCAGCGAAAGTGGCACCATTCTTGAGGCCAACGGGTTTGAAACCTATGGGTTCATTATGAAGGGCACTGGCCATGGCATTGCCATGGACGGGCTGTCGGTTGCGTTGCAATTCATGCTTGATAAGCTCGGCATTCAGAAGATGCAGATGGGAAATGAAGGCGATCAATAAGTGCCAGTCACGGTCATTTGGTCCGTCACATCTTTGTCACCTCTTGCGGTTATAGCTCACCCAACCCTCTATCTTGGGGGTTGTTTGGTTTCTGTTCCTATATATAGTTGAACCAAGCGCAGGGGCGGGAGCTCCCGCCCCGTGAACCAAAGAGGTTAAGCACAGGGCGGTGGGGGAGTCCCAAATGGATGGCGATTTCAGAACAGAGTTTACGAGGGAACCGGGGCGGATAAAGCAACACCCGGCCTTGGTCCTGAATGCGGATTTCAGGCCCTTGTCCTATTATCCGCTCTCGCTTTGGCCCTGGCAGGAGGCGATCAAGGCGGTGTTTCTGGATCGGGTCAATATTCTGGCGGAATATGATGAACTGGTTCATTCCCCGAGTATGGAAATGCGGATCCCCTCGGTTGTGGTTCTGAAAGATTACGTCAAACCCCAAAAGCGCGTGGCCTTCACGCGCTTTAATTTATTTCTGAGGGATGAATTTTGCTGCCAGTATTGCGGGGGCAAAGGCGACCTGACCTTCGATCACGTGGTGCCGCGGGCATCAGGTGGCGTGACCAGTTGGGAAAACGTGGTCGCGGCGTGCCAGAAATGCAATCTGAAAAAGGGGTGCAAACCTCTGCATCGGTCAGGTCTGAGCTTGCGCAAACCCGCTCGCCAACCCACTGCGGAAGAACTGCGCAATGTCGGGCGCAAGTTTCCTCCGAACCATTTGCATGAAAGCTGGATGGATTTCCTTTATTGGGATGCAGAGTTGGATGCCTGATGGACAGGCGGTCCCATCTGAAAAGTGAAGACGGGATGTCTGGATCGGGTTAGCCTGTCCCAAAGGGAGGCTCAGATGACCAATCAGAAAACCGATGACTTTTTCAAACCCGTCTCGGGGTTTGACCTGCCACGCTTTGCGGGCATCCCCACTTTCATGCGCTTGCCGCATGTCGATCTGGATCATGAGCGGATCAAAGAAGTGGATGTGGGGCTGATTGGTGCGCCATGGGATGGCGGCACCACCAACCGGCCAGGCCCGCGCCACGGCCCCCGCCAGTTGCGGGACATGTCCACCATGATCCGGGCGCAAAACGGCGCCACCGGTATACGCCCGTTTGAAATGATGAACTGTGCTGATCTGGGGGATGTGGCGCCAAACCCCGCCGATGTCATGGACAGTCTTGAGCGGATGCAGATCTTTTACACCCGGGTGAAGCGGGCAGGGATCCGGCCGCTGACTGGCGGAGGGGACCACCTGTGCACCTTACCCATTTTGCGGGCGCTGAGCGGGGATGCCCCGCTGGGCATGGTGCATTTCGACAGCCACACCGACCTGTTCCATTCCTATTTTGATGGCACCATGTATACCCATGGCACCCCGTTCCGGCGCGCGGTTGAAGAAGAGCTGCTGGACCCAAATCGCGTGGTCATGATCGGGATCCGTGGCACAGCATATGATAGCGAGGACCGGGATTTTGCCAATGCAGTGGGCATTCGCGTGATCCCGATTGAGGAGTTCCATGCCCGTGGCGTTGTCGATGTGATGCACGAGGCGTGCGAAATCGTCGGTGAGGGGGATACCTATGTCAGCTATGATATCGATTTCGTGGACCCCGCCTTTGCGCCGGGCACCGGCACGCCAGAGGTGGGGGGACCGACCTCCTATCAGGCGATTCAGGTGGTGCGTGCCCTTCAGGGGGTAAAGATTGTCGGCGCCGACCTGGTTGAGGTGTCGCCGCCATTTGACCCCGCTGGCGCAACAGCCTATCTAGGAGCGTCGATCATGTTCGAACTTCTGTGTGTCATGGCCGCTTGTAAGCCCACGCAGGATGGATGATCACGAACCAGCACGTGGTTTGCGACAGATAAGTTACGGAGAGCTTCATGGTTTCGCGCGTTATCCCTGTGGATCCTTTCGATCTGGTCATCTTTGGAGGGACCGGTGATCTGGCCCGTCGCAAGATCCTGCCGGGCCTTTATCGCCGCTATCGTGATGGGCAGATCCCGGCGGAGGCGCGTATTGTCGGCGCGGCCCGGTCAGTGCTTGATTGTGCGGGGTATCGGGACTTTGTTGAAACTTCCGTGCGCGAGTTTGTGTCGAAAAAGAAATGTGATCCCAGTGTGTTGAAGGGGTTTCTTGATCTTTTTTCTTACGTGGCGATTGACGCGCTTGGGGATGAGGGGTGGGCGCATCTCGCCCAAGAAATGCGCAAGGACGTGGTGCAGGCTTTTTACTTTTCGGTTGGCCCGCGCCTGTTTGGGCCGATCGCCGAACGCCTTCGGGGGCATGAAATTGCTGGCCCGCAGGCGCGGATCGTGGTTGAAAAACCTTTCGGGCATGATCTGGAAACCGCGCGTGCGCTCAATGCCACGCTGGCCCGGCATTTCGAAGAAAGCCAGATCTATCGGATTGATCATTACCTGGGCAAGGAAACGGTGCAGAACCTGATGGCGCTGCGGTTTGGAAACATGCTGTTTGAGCCGCTGTGGAATGCGCAATATGTGGACCATATCCAGATTACTGTTGCGGAAACCGTTGGGGTCGCCGGGCGCGGGGCCTATTATGACCGCTCGGGGGCGATGCGCGATATGGTGCAAAACCACCTGATGCAGCTTTTGTGCCTCACGGCGATGGAGCCTCCCTCGAAATTCGATCCCGATGCGGTGCGGGATGAAAAGCTGAAGGTGATCCGGGCCCTCGATCCGGTGGCGCCTGAAGATCTGGTGCGAGGGCAGTATCGTGGCGACGACGAAGTTCCTGCGTATGCGGGGGATGCGGAAGTCGATGCCAGTGATACGGAAAGCTTCATCGCAATGAAGCTGCACGTATCGAACTGGCGTTGGAACGGCACGCCGTTTTACCTGCGCACGGGCAAGCGTCTTCGCGCGCGCATGTCTGAGATCGTGGTTCGTTTCAAAGAGCCGCCCCATTCCATTTTTGAGGAAGATACCGGCCAGTCAGCCAATGAGTTGTCGATCCGGTTGCAGCCAAATGAGGGCATGGATCTGAAAGTGACCATCAAGGAACCGGGGCCGGGGGGGATGCGGCTGATCGATGTGCCGCTCGACATGACCTTTGCAGAAGCCCTGGGTGAAGAGGTAGCTGACGTGCCGGATGCCTATGAGCGGTTGATCATGGACGTGATCCGCGGCAATCAGACCCTGTTTATGCGTGGCGATGAGGTGGAGGCAGCCTGGGCCTGGACAGATCCGATCATCGAAGGCTGGCAGGCGCGTCGCGACAAACCGCATTCCTATGACCCATTCACGTCTGGGCCGGATGAGGCATTGATGTTACTACATAAAGACGGACGTCGTTGGAGGGAGCTGCGCGAATGAAGCTGATTGATTACCCCGACCAGGACATGATGATGCTGGATCTGGCGGACCGCATCGCATCTGAGCTTGTGATGACATTGGAACATGAAGAACGCGCCAGCCTGGCGGTGCCGGGCGGCACGACACCAGGTCCGGTTTTTGACGCGCTTTGTGCAGCGGATCTGGACTGGGCGCGGGTGGATGTGATGCTGACCGATGAACGCTGGGTGCCGGAAACGCATCCGCGTTCCAACACGGCCATGCTGCGGGACCGGCTGCAGACCAGCCGGGCGGCCCGCGCCAATCTTGTGCCCCTCTATCACGCCGGGGCCACGCCCGATCAGGTGATTGCGCAGATTTCCGATCAGGTGGAGAACTGCCTGCCGCTCTCTGTCGCCGTGTTGGGGATGGGGGACGATATGCATACGGCCAGCTTGTTTCCCGGCGGTGACCAGCTTGCACAGGCTTTGTCGCATGAAGCGCCCGCGGCACTGACCATGAACGCTCCCGGTGCAGAGGAGCCGCGCGTCACGTTGTCCGCGCGGGCATTGAACTCGGCGGTGAATAAGCACCTGATTATCACCGGTCAGGCCAAGCGTGATGCGCTTGCGCAGGCGATGGAGGCAGAGGATGCGCTGGATGCTCCCATCAAGGCGCTGCTTGGGGCGCTGAACGTGCATTGGGCCGCGTGATGTTCGGGGCATATGGTCAGCCCGTGGGGAATGTGTATAGTCGGTTCAGTGCAGTGCAGGTTTCGACCCTATCAAACAGAGTGCAGTATGACATTTGAAAAGCTTGTAGCCCATCGGGCCGCGCATCAAGCTCAGCGTATTATTGACCTTTTCGACGCGCCCGACCGGGCAGAGATGTTTTCGACCGAAGCCCTTGATATGGTGCTTGACTGGTCAAAAACCGCGATGGATGACAACGCCGTGTCACTTCTTCTGGAACTCGCATCAGAGACCGGGTTGGAAGATCGGCGTGAGGCCATGTTTTCCGGTGACCCCATCAACGAAACCGAAGGCCGGGCGGTGCTGCACACTGCGCTGCGCGCCACCACGGCGCGGCGGATCATGGTGGACGGGCAGGATGTCGTGCCCGAGGTTCAGGCGACGCTGGAACGGATGCGCGATTTCTCGACCCGGCTGCGGGCGGGACAGATCCGCTCCCCATCGGGGGGGCGTTTCAGGCATGTTCTGAACATTGGGATTGGCGGGTCCGACCTTGGCCCGGTGATGGCTGTCCGGGCGCTGGCGCCTTATCATGACGGGCCTGACGTGCATTTCGTCTCAAACCTCGACGGGGCGCATATTCACGACACGCTGCGCCGCCTCGACCCGGCGGAAACCCTGGTGATCGTGGCGTCAAAGACATTTACCACTGTCGAAACCATGACCAATGCTGAGGTGGCCCGCAAATGGATCGCCAATCAGGTTGGCGACGCTGCCGCCGCACTGCATTTTGTGGCCCTGTCCTCGAATGAAGAAAAGACCGCCGAATGGGGCTTGTCGGCTGAGCGCGTGTTCGGTTTTGAAGACTGGGTTGGTGGGCGCTATTCCATGTGGGGACCAATTGGTCTGTCGATCATGATCGCGATCGGAGCAGATCGGTTTTCCGAGATGTTGGCCGGGGCACGGGCGATGGACACCCATTTCAGGTCCGCCAAAGGGCGCGAAAATATGCCACTGATGTTGGCCCTTATAGGGATCTGGCACCATCAGATCTGTGGGTATCCCACGCGGGCTGTTTTGCCGTATGAGCAGCGACTTGCACGTTTGCCTGCCTATTTGCAGCAATTGGAGATGGAATCGAACGGCAAACGTGTGGCGATGGATGGGACAGCACTGAAAGTGGTGTCCGGCCCGCTGGTCTGGGGTGAACCCGGAACCAATGGGCAGCACGCGTTTTATCAGCTGATCCATCAGGGGACTGCTGTGATCCCCTGCGAATTCATGGTGGCGCGGGAAGGGCATGAGCCTGACCTTGCAGATCAGCACAAACTTCTGGTCGCCAATTGCCTGGCTCAGTCGCAGGCATTGATGATGGGCCGGGGCCGGGAAGAAGCCGAAGCCCGAATGCGCGCCGCAGGTTTTGAGGGGGAGGAGCTGATCCGTCAGGCTGCCCACCGGGAATTCCCCGGCAACCGCCCTTCAACCACATTGCTTTACCCCAAACTGACACCGCGCGTGCTTGGTCAGATCGTGGCGCTTTATGAGCACAGGGTGTTTGTCGAAGGGGTGCTCCTCGGGATCAACTCCTTCGATCAATGGGGGGTGGAGCTGGGCAAAGAACTGGCCACGGCGCTGGCGCCGGTGGTGACGGGTGCGCAGGGTGTCGATGGGCTGGATGCCTCAACCGCCCGGATGGTCAACTACCTGACCCACGGATCTGATGTAATGTAATTTTTACAGATGCACTTTGGGATCGGTGGGAAGGCCGCGATTCCGAGTGGTCACTGGCAAAATCGGGCTGAACATGGCGATCTTATTGTGCCGGTTCCGGAACGGAGGGCCGTTGGGCGGACAGGCAGGACAAGCTGTCATAGACCCGTTGCCGGATTTCCGCGCTTTCCATCAGGACCTCGTGTTCCGCCCCCTCGATCATGACCAGTTTGCCGTCTTGCCACCGTTGCATATGGTCATGGATCGGTGACGCTTGGACGATCCGTTCGCAACTGCCCAGAAAGGTAACGGTTCTGACCTTTGGTGGCGGGGTTAACATCAGGGCGCGGGTTTCTGACAATGCGGCGTATAACCAGCCTGCCGTCGGCCCCCCCAATGTCAGCTCCGGATGCGCCTCGGCCTGGGCCTTCATATAGCGATACATCGCTGGATCCGTGGTCAGCAGGTTATCGGCAAACGGGGCAAGAGACAGGTATGTTTCGCGCTGGGTGCCGGGGGTCAGCATATGTTTGAACGGGCTCATATGCAGGGCCCAGCTCAGGCTCCACGCCACTGGTCGCAATACAGGCGCCATGGAAATCCCCCACATCGGGGCAGAGAAAATGGCCCCCTCAACAGGAAGATTGTTCAATAGGGCCCGCAATCCGATGCAGCCCCCCATGGAATGACCGATCAGGTACCAAGGGCGTGGGAGGTCAAGTTGCCGGGCCAGATCCACAAAAGCCTGCACATCCAGCTGGTATTCTGCAAAATCCCCAACATGTCCAAGGATGCGGTCCTGTTCTGGGCGATCCGCAAGCCCCTGTCCACGCCAATCCACCGTCAGGGTATGATATCCCTGTTCAGACAGTTCTTTGGCGATAATGCCATATTTTTCAATATATTCGGTGCGTCCGGGAAACAGAAGGACGCTGCCCCGCAGGTTTGAGCTGGATGCGGCCGGCCAATGGCCGGCCCGCAGGCGCACAGCATCCGTCGCAGTCAGCCAATAGGCCTGCCCGCCATCGGGACCCTGTGCAATATCATGAAAAAGCGGTGCGTTCAGCATGGTGCCTCTTGTGCAGATTGATCGCGTGATCCGCCGCCCTTGGAAGAGGGGATCAGCTCAGGACGCTGCCCAGCTGCATCGCCAGCCCCATATTGCCATCCACGCTCAGCTTGCCGGTCATGAAGGCGGTGGTCGGGTTCAGGTTCCCGGACAGAATGTCTTCGAAGACATCGGCATCAGCTTTCAGGGTAACATCCGCCTCATCGTCACCTGCGCGCACACCGTTGCTGTCGAGGATGATGGCACCTTCGCCTTCAATCTCGAATTTGGCGGTGCCAGCGTCAAATCCGCCGGTCAGTTTTTCGCTCAGGGCCGCTACGGCCGCAGTGATCACGTCGCTCACGTGCTATCCTCCATTGGTCACTTTACCTGAAGCGTTTCTGGATAAACTTGGGACACATGTTTATTCTGAAACGCCCACATCATTGATATCTCTTGCCGCGGTTCGGGTTTTCCCTTTGTCAGGTCAATACCGAACTGCTTTAGTCATATAGGTGTTACCGAAACGCTAACCTAGACTTTACGTTGAGGTAAACTCATTTTTTCGCTGACGTTTGGGAATGTGAGGTTTGTTGATGGAGGGGGAATGCTTCCCCATTGTCCTGTCATTCCATGCGCGCTAGCCTTGGTCATGTCCCGTCTCCGTCATCTCTTTTTACTGATATCCGCACTGGTTCTGCTGACGCCGGTGAGTGCTCCGGCGCAAGATCAGAGAGAGGTGCCGCTGGATGCCCTTTATGCCCAATTGGAACAGGCGGATGACAGCAACTGGCAGGCGCTGGAACAGGCGATCCAGAGCCGTTGGGCCCAAAGTGGCTCTGCCTCGGTTGACCTGCTTTATATGCGGGCCAAATCCGCCATCGAAGCGGGCGATCTTGAGGGAGCATTCTCACATCTGGGGGCGGTGACCGATCATGCCCCCGAGTTTGCCGAGGGCTGGCATTTGCGCGCCACGGCATTTTTCCGCGCAGAACGCTATGGGCTCGCGCTGGACAGTCTGCGCCGGACCCTGGCATTGGAGCCACGTCATTTTGATGCGCTGCAAGGGGTTGCCGTGGTTATGGAAATCCTGGATGAACCTGACCGGGCCTTGGAAATCTACCACGAAGTCCTTGCTATACATCCGCGAAATCCGGACGTAAAAGAGGCGGTGGCCCGGCTGACCAAACAGCTGGCAACTGATCTCTGACCCGCAACCAGCCCGCAAAAAAGGCCAACAGATGGTTTCCGATACAGCCCGTGCCGGCAATCGCATCACTGCGGTGCTTGGGCCCACAAATACCGGGAAAACCCATTACGCGCTTGAGCGGATGCTCAGCTATCGCACCGGTGTGATCGGCCTGCCCCTGCGTCTGCTGGCACGCGAAGTTTACGACAAACTGGTTGGGTTGCGCGGGCCAAATGTGGTGGCGCTGGTAACCGGCGAAGAGCGGATCGTGCCGGATCGGGCGCAATATTGGGTCTGCACGGTTGAGGCGATGCCACCGGGCATCGGGGCGGATTTTGTGGCCATTGACGAGATCCAGCTGTGCTGTGATCCCGAGCGCGGCCATGTCTTTACCGACCGCCTTCTGCATATGCGTGGCACCCATGAAACGCTTTTCCTCGGGTCGGATACGATGCGCGGGGTGATTGCGGCCCTCGTGCCGAAGGTCGAATTTCTGCGCCGTGAGCGGTTTTCCGAACTGGTCTATGGCGGATCGAAAAAGATCAGCCGGATGCCGGGGCGCTCGGCCATTGTCGGGTTTTCTGTTGATAACCTCTATGCCATTGCGGAATTGATGCGCCGACAAAAAGGCGGGGTTGCGGTGGTCATGGGCGCGCTCAGCCCGCGCACCCGCAACGCCCAGGTGGCGATGTATCAAAACGGCGATGTGGACTACCTGGTGGCCACTGATGCGATCGGGATGGGGTTGAACCTCGATATCGACCATGTGGCGTTTTCCGCGCTGGAGAAGTTCGACGGCCGCCGGATGCGCCCGTTATTCCCGCATGAGCTTGCTCAGATTGCGGGCCGCGCTGGTCGGCATATGAACCATGGCTCGTTCGGTGTCACCGGAGAGGCTCCGCCGATGGCGGAAGAGGTGGTTGAGGCCATTACGTCGCATCGCTTTACACCGCAGAAAAAACTGATGTGGCGCAATGGCGATCTGCAGATGGGCACCCCCGAGGCGCTGATCCGGTCGCTTGAGGCGCCAAGCGGTAACGAACACCTGACCCGCGCCCGAGACGCCGATGACCTCATTGCGCTGAAACTGGTATCTGCCGACGAAGAAGTGTCTGCCCGTGCCACCGATGGTGCCTCAACCCAGCTTTTGTGGGAGGTCTGTCGCCTGCCGGATTTCCGCGGCATCAGCCATGGTGAACATGCCAGCCTCGTCACCAGCCTGTTTAAGGATCTGCACCAGCACGCAGAGATTCGCGAAGACTGGTTCGCGCGACAGGTGAAACGCATCGACCGCACCGATGGCGATATTGACACATTGTCGAAACGGTTGGCGTTTATTCGCACCTGGACATATGTGGCGCAACGCCGCGACTGGTTACGTGATGTTGCCCATTGGCGCGGGGCCACCCGTGCTGTAGAAGACCGATTGTCGGACGCATTGCATAATGCGCTGACCCAAAGATTTGTTGACCGGCGCACCTCTGTGCTTCTGCGCCGGTTGAAGCAGAAGGAGAGCCTCGTGGCTGACGTGAATGACAAGGGTGAAGTGACGGTAGAAGGCCAGTTTGTTGGCCGTCTGGAAGGGTTCCGGTTTAGCCAGGATGCCTCGCAATCCCCCGAAGAGGCAAAAACACTGCGTGCGGCCAGCCTTCAGGCGCTGGCACCGGAATTCCATCTGCGGGCAGACCGATTCTATAATGCCCCCGATACGGAAATGGATTTCACCGAGCAAGGTGGCCTGATGTGGGGGGAATACGCGGTCGGGAAACTCGTCAAAGGTGACGATGTTCTGAAACCCCGTGTCGAGGCATTTGTGGATGAAGAAGCCGGGGCGGATGTGGCTGAAAAAGTCGCACGCCGTTTGCAGCACTTCATCGACCGGAAAGTGGCCGCGTTGTTTGAGCCGCTTTTGGCGATGCAGAAAGATGAAACCCTGTCCGGTCTTGCCCGTGGCTTTGCCTTCCGCATGGTCGAAGAGCTGGGCATTATCCCGCGCGACAAGGTCGCGGGGGAGGTCAAGGATCTTGATCAGGACGCCCGTGGGGCATTGCGCAAACATGGCATCCGCTTTGGTCAGTTCACCATTTTCATGCCGCTTTTGCTGAAACCGGCACCGACCCGGCTGCGTCTGGTGCTGCATTCGCTGTGGCAAAATCTGCAGGAATTCCCCGAAGCGCCGCCCCCCGGCCTCGTTACCATCCCGGTGATCGAGGCAGTGGACCCGTCGGCCTATCTTCTGTCCGGGTATCGTCCCGCAGGTGCGCGTGCGATTCGCATTGATATGCTGGAACGCCTGGCCGACCAGCTGCGTGTTGAGGATAGCCGCAGCGGTTTTGAAGCCAAGGCGGATATGCTGTCGATTACCGGCATGACCTTGGAGCAGTTTGCGGACCTGATGCAGGGGCTGGGCTACAAGGCCGAAAAAGGTGAGCGGGTGAAAGTGAAGGCTGAGGCAGAAGCCGAAGCTGGTGCGGATCCGAAGGAAACGCCTGGGGAACCACCGGTGGAACAACCGTCAGAAACGCCGGCAGAGGCGCCTGCGGACGCCCCTGCGGAAATTCCGGTGGATGCCCCGGAAGAAACCCCCTCAGAAACGCCAGGCGAAGAGGCTGCGGCAGACGTGGCTGAGATGGAAACGTTCTTTACGTTCACCTGGGGCGGGTTCAACCGCCGTCAGGGCGCGCGCAACCAAGGTGGTCGCCGCGACAGCGGTGAGCGGCAAGGGGATCGCAAAGCCCAGGGTGGCAAACGCCGTGAAGGTGGTCGTGATGGCGGTAAGCCGCGGGGCAAACCGCAGGGCGATCGTCGGGGCAAAGGGGGTAAACCCCAACGCGACAATAAACCCAAGACCTACACAACCGGGCCGTCGAACCGCGACAAGAAGGTTGATCCGGACAATCCGTTCGCGGCGCTTCTGGCGCTCAAGGACAAAGGTTAAGTGTAAGTGGCGGCAACGCCCAGTGAAGAAACTCCTCCGGGCGGCGTGTCTGCCCGGATGCGGGCCGACAAATGGCTGTGGCATGCGCGGTTCTTCAAAACCCGCGGTTTGGCCACCGAGCTGATCGCGGCGGGGCATCTGCGGGTGAATGGAGAGAAGATCTCCAAACCTGCGTTCCAGATTGGCCCGGGCGACGTTTTGACATTCCCGCAGGCGCGCCTTGTGCGCGTGGTCAGAATTTCCCTGCTATCCGTGCGGCGTGGTCCGGCGTCTGAGGCTCAGACCCTGTATGAGGATCTGAGCCCGCCACAGGGGGAAAACGACTTTCCTCCAAATATGGGGGCTGCGCCAAAATTTGACGGAAAAGGGCGCCCAACGAAGAAAGATCGTCGCAACTTGATGAAAAGCGGGCAGCCCCCGCTTGATTGATCCGGCGCCTTCAAATAAGTGGGGCACAGCCAAAGGTTTGAGGATGCATCATGACTTACGTTGTTCAAGACAACTGTATCGCCTGCAAATACACCGACTGCGTCGAAGTCTGCCCCGTGGATTGTTTCTATGAGGGTGAAAACATGCTGGTCATCCATCCGGATGAATGCATCGACTGTGGCGTGTGTGAACCGGAATGTCCTGCAGATGCGATCCGGGCTGATACTGAGCCGGGAACGGAAAAATGGGTGGAATTCAACCGTAAATATGCCGAGCTTTGGCCGGTGATTGTTGAGCGCAAAGACCCGCTGCCGGAGGCTGAAGACCTGGATGGTGTCGAGAACAAGCTCGAAACCCATTTTTCGGAAGCACCTGCCGAGCAGTAATCTCAGCCTGCCAAAGATCTGATTCGCCTGCCGGTCATGATATCGGGGGCGAATTTCGCGACACCAACCCTTTAATCCTTTGATTTACAACGGGTGGTGCGGGGTGGCACGCGGCTGCTCTTTCGTCTGGTCTGTTTTTTTGATATACTGTCGCCAATGAAAGCCAGGATCCAAACATAGGATCAGGGTGGTGCAGATGGTCAGATGGGCCGCGCCACTCTCTGTCCGGGGGATGTTCCGATCAAATGACCATGCCGAGGGGCGCGATTGCACCCCCGCGGTGTTTTTGTCGTCTGTTGAGGAGCGTCTTCGGCACCGTGCAAATGACCAGACTTGTGAAGGAAGACTTGTATGAGCAAGAAAACGAATGATTTCCGCCCGAACGACTATGTGGTCTACCCAGCCCATGGGGTTGGTAAGATCCTGTCGATCGAGGAGCAGGAAATCGCCGGAATTCAGCTGGAGCTGTTCGTCATTTCCTTTGAAAAAGACAAAATGACCCTGCGCGTCCCCACCAACAAGGCCACGGAAGTGGGCATGCGGGGACTGGCAAGTGATGCGGAAGTCACCAAGGCGATGGACACGCTCAAGGGCAAAGCCCGGGTCAAGCGCGCCATGTGGTCGCGCCGTGCGCAGGAATATGAACAGAAGATCAACTCGGGTGACCTGATTGCCATCGCTGAAGTGGTGCGTGACCTGCACCGCAATGACGACCAGCGTGAACAGAGCTATTCCGAGCGTCAGTTGTATGAAGCTGCACTTGAGCGCCTGACCCGCGAAGTGGCTGCAGTTGCTGGTGGTGATGAGCTGGCCGCGCAGAAAAAAGTCAGCGATGTCCTGACCTCGCGCGCCGCGTAAACCGGACCGATCAGTGTGAGTATCTGGATCCGCCGCCTGTGTCCTGCAGGCGGCGGATTTCTTATGTCAGCAGGCTTGCGACAACAAACAGCCCGATTATTTCTGAGATCTGTTGACTAGCCCCCAGAACGTCGCCGGTCTGGCCTGCTATTTTTTGCTTGGCGACCAAAGCCAGCAGAGCCATCGCCGCACTTGTCCAGATCAGAATGGGCAGAAGCTGCATACCAAGCAGCGCAAAACCCAGCACGAGGGTGAGGGAGGTGGCGATGCAGACGATCGAAACGGGGGGGCGGCCAACCGATTGCGCCAGCCCGTCGCCGCGCGCATTGGGTAGCAGATGCATGAGCACCACCATTGGCAGGCGGCTGATCATGCCGATGGCCATCAGGTGGATGGCAGCGGAATAAGGCCCCGCCAAACCTGCGGCCAGATCCGCTGTCAGAATCGTAGTCAGGGCAAGCAGGCGCGCCGCAAGAGATAGTCCAATGGCGATCACACCATAGGCGCCAATGCGGCTGTCTTTCATAATCTCCAGCCGTCTGACACGGTCATACCCGCCCCAAAACCCGTCCGCACAATCGGCCAGCCCATCCTCATGAAGCGCGCCGGTGATCAGGATCTGGACCGTCAGAAAACTGACAGCTGCCAAAGGGGCGGGCAATCCGATCCAAATGAGCGCAAGTGCGGCGATACTGGGGATGGCGGCAATCAGCAGACCCGCAAGCGGCCAGGCCCATGCGCTTTGCGCCCCGCGCTCAAGGGCCAGGGTGCCATTCACCGGCACAGGTAACCGGCTGAGCAGCCCAAGGGCGGCGGGCACGTCCTGTGGGTGAAGAAGGGGCATGTCGTGTTTCGCCATATTAAGTCTTTTGTGATCTGGTTCGTTCCACCTCTCCTCGGTAAAGAGGAGAGAGCGAGGAATCAATCGGGGATCGGACCATGTCAGACAAGTCATTTTCCACACTTGCGGAGTTTAAGGCGCTTTTGGATGGGGCACGCGGGGCAGACACCGCCGCCGAAGCCGCAGCCCAGGACCGCAATGGACAGCTGACAAAGCCACCGGGCGCGCTTGGTCGTCTGGAAGACCTCGCTATCTGGTATGCAAGCTGGCGCGGCAACGGGCGACCGGCGCTTGAGGCGCCGCAGGTGATTGTCTTTGCCGGAAACCATGGTGTGACCGCCCGGGGTGTTTCTGCATTCCCGGCGGAAGTGACCGAACAGATGGTTCTGAATTTCCAGCATGGTGGGGCGGCGATCAATCAGTTGTCGAAAGCTTTTGGGGCAAAAATGGATGTGCATGCCCTGTCGCTGGATAAACCCACTGCCGATTTCACGCAGGGCCCCGCCATGAGCGAAGACGAGGTCGTTGCGGCGCTGAATGCGGGCTGGGAGGCGGTTGATCCCGCATGTGATCTTCTGGTGACCGGGGAAATGGGCATCGGAAATACCACCTCGGCCGCTGCCATTGCGCATGCTTTGTTTGGCGGAGCCCCCGGCGATTGGACCGGGCGTGGCACGGGGGTGGATGATGCGGGAATTGATCTGAAAACCCGCGTGGTTGCAGAAGGTCTGGCGGCAAATCCGCAAGCTTCGGAAGATGGTCTGGAAGCCCTTCGCTGTCTGGGCGGGCGTGAAATTGCTGCCATGGCAGGTGCAATTGCGCGTGCGCGGGTTGAGGGTATTCCGGTCATTCTTGATGGCTTTATCTGTTCGGCTGCTGCGGCCTGTCTGTCGGCAGTGGTGCCGGGGGCATTGGATCACGCTGTGGCAGGGCATGTTTCTGCAGAAGCCGCGCATGAGCGTGTTTTGACGCATATCGGCAAAGCCCCGCTGTTGTCGCTTGGGATGCGCCTGGGGGAAGGCTCCGGTGCGGCGCTTGCCATTGGTGTCCTGAAAGGCGCGATTGCCTGCCATTCCGGGATGGCGACCTTTGCCGAAGCAGGTGTCTCGGACGGGTAAGGGGCCTCGCAACCCGGTTTTGTCACTCGAATATGGTGTCAGACACGCAGTTGCGAAATATCTTCTCCGAGCGTTGCAATGCTGTCCAGCTGGTGCTTGATCCGGTTTTGGAATGTCATCAGTTGAGAGATGATGTCATCGAGAGCGTCCCCGGCGTCAGGCCGGCGGGCGCTTTCTATTTTACACATGACGCGCGTCGTCGACAGGCCCAGAACGTGACGGTTCATGATGGCGCAGGCCTTGGTGATGCGCTCGGCTTCGTGTTTCACCTCGTGAAAGCAGGTGTCACATTTCTGGACATATCGCGCAGAAATTTCGTCCATGTAACGGCGTTCATTGGTGATTGACACATTTTCCCCCATGCTGCGGCGTTCCTTGTGCAATTGCGCTGCGCATTCTTTCAAGAGTTTTGCCATGCCCGACATGGTCATCGCGCTTTCCACCGCTCCGCGAATGGTTGAAAAGTTGCTGTTCTCCCCCAAAACATGTGTTTCAAACCATTGCGACATTTCCCGTGACATGATGCCATAGTTTTGCGAGAGGGTCGAAACAGGCCCTCCGGTGGGTTCCAGCCGCGAGGCGATTACACGCAGATTATGGGGAACGGTCCGCATCGCTTCAAATTGCTGAATGAGCTGTTGTGTCTGTTGAAGCAATTCCCCAGAAAGCTGGTGCATTTGTTGGAAATTATGAATGGTGCGGTCGCGGGGATATTCCAGTTTCTTATCTCGCGAAATCATTTCCTCGACCAAGCTCTGGGCCATGAATTGCTTGTAGCTTGCATAGCCATGTTCCGCGAGTTTTTCGAGCAGCAGCGTGGCGCTGTCCTGCGGCGTGATGGATGTATTTTGTTCCGTTTGCAGCACTTCGGAATATAGGTTTTCGATCAGCTTAAGCTTGCCGCAGGACGGTTTGATCCGCGCAGACAGATACCCGTTGCCGAAGGGAAGCATCGCGGCGAAAACCCAGTAATGCAGCCCGTCTTTAGATCGGTTCTTGACATAACCGCTGATCGGATTGCCTTTTTTCAGCTCATCCCAGATCAGCCAGAAGACGCCCTTGGGCATGTCCGGGTGGCGAATGATGTTGTGTGGATGGCCGATTATTTCTGGCCATTCATAATGTGCCACGCGTTTGAAAATGTCATTGCCTGAGCGAATGATCCCACGCTCATCGGTTCGTGAGAAGAAAATTTCATTCAGATGAAATGGAGCCTCGCCTGTTTCAGGGCGAAAATCCTTGCGGCGCTCAATCATGGTCACGGTTAGACATCCAGAGTAAGAAATGGCTGCTCTGGAGTCTATGTGGCAGACCTTCCCGCTTGGTTAACACTGGACAAAAATCTGCCAGAACGTCGCTTAAATGTCCGGAGACACGGGCAAAGGGGCGTCTGATTTCAACTGGTTCATCACGATTTGGCTTTGGACACGCGCGACTGAAGGATGTGGCAACAGAACATCATGGATCAGGTGATTGAGCGCAGCCAAGTTCGCGCAATAGACCCGCAGCAGATAGTCCGCCGCCCCGGTCAGGGTCCAGGCCGAAACCACCTCTGGATGGGTTTCGATCATGCGTGAAAAAGCTTGTGCCGCTTCTGGCGTGTGGCTCGACATTTCTACCTGAATAAAACTCTGCACAGACAGGCCCAGCTCCAGCGGATCCAGACGCACCGTATATCCTTTGACGATACCAAGTTCTTCCAGACGTTGTCTGCGGCGCCCTGCCTGACTGGGTGACAGGTGCAGGATTTCCCCCAGTTCCTGGGCGGTGAGATGGGCATTTCTCTGGAGTGCCGACAAGAGGCGGGCATCTAGGTGATCCATAAGCATTTCCTGCAGAAATTTTTCACAAAACATAGTTCGTGCAGGTGGATCACGCAAGAAATTGCAAGATGGTGCGGAGTGTCTGCAAGTGTCAAGGTCAGCTGAAGGGAAGAATTTTCAGTGTGTTGGTCCGGGACCCCTTTTTGTAGACAAGCTGCCCTTCAGAGATCGACACCACCCGTCCGCCATCCAGACGATCTCCCACGCCAACTTTGACATAACGACCGTTGGACAATCGCACCAATGCCTGGCGCTTTGCAGCACTTCCATAGATGCCAATCAACGCAACCTTGCGCAGCGGGATCGCATTTTTCATCGTGGCCTGTTTGGCCACAGATGCGCGGGTCGGCAGGGCAGGGGTGACAACCTGATTGGGCGGAGTTGCCGCAATGACCACCGATCCGTCTGATGCATCCGCGACCGGAGGCGCAGAGGAGACGATTTTATCAAAGCGACCGGGGCGCGGGCGGGGGAGGAGCGATCTGGTGATGGCCTGTTCCGTCGGGCTGACAAATGCGGCCTGGGCTGCGTTTTCCACAGCATTTGCGATGCTCTCAGCCTGAGCGACAGCCTGCCCCTGAGAAATCAGCCCGGCTGGGCGAAGGGTCGGTGCTGGTGTGGCCAGTTCCTGACGGGTACGGCCTGCAAACAACCGTTCCTCTTCAGTCAAAACCACCCCCTCAGGACGGAGCTGTGGGCGTTTGCCCGCCAGGGCGGGATCCGCCGAAACGGGGGCAGGCAGGCTGGTTTCCTCAAAAAGCCCGTCCGGCCTAATTGGCGGCACTCGGGGGGGAAGCCCCGCAAAAACCATAACCCCGTCACGCGTCAGGCTGCCTTCGGCCGTTGGGCGCACAAAACCGTTCTCATCCAGGTCAAATTTGGTCCCTTTTGGGGGTGGGGCAAGATGGCTGCCACCGGTCTGCGTCCCCGAGGTCAAGGTCTGAAGAGGAATGTCGGGCAAAGCGACCGCATCATGGGCAAGACCTTCCGGGTCAATCGAGGCAACATAAAGGTCGTCAATGGCCCCGGCAGGCGGACCGGTGATGGCATCGGGGGCGCGTTCCCAGATGCCCGTGGCCGCGTAACGTGTTGCTGCGACTTCCTGAGAGAGCTGTTCAAACCCTTCAGGCGCCGCAGCATCTGTGACGTCCAGATCTTCCGCCGCTTCCGGCTCGGCCTCCAGCTCTGCCGCGTCAATGCTGTCTGGTCCGGTTGTGATCGCACTTTCAAACTGGTCAGGCTGGTCGGGGAACAGTTCGCTGGCCTGATCCGATAGAAAGAACATCGACCATACGGCCAGAATGGCCATCATCAGGAGCAAACCGAGCACCAAAATCAGCCCGAGATATTTGCGCCGCCCCGCAGGCGTGTCACTGCGGCGCGCACCAAAGACCGTCATCGCGTCGGTCTCAGAAGGGGACCGGTGGGCTTTGCCGGGCTGCGGGGCTTTGGGGGCGCCTGACATTGCTCCGGGTGGCGGCGCGACAGCCATACTTGACTGAGTTGCGGTGGCGCCTGGGCTGGTTTTCTGAGCGGGCTGTTTCTGCTTTGCCGGTTGAGCTGGTGCTGCGACAGGGGGCTTGTCCGCCCTGTCTTTGTTGACAGAAGGGGAGCCTTCTGGCGCCGGTTTTCCAGGTTTCTTGGCAGCTTTCGCCCTGTGTGGCCGTGCGGTGTTGTCGGTTTTCTGCGGCGTCAGGGTGCCCTCAGCCGGGGGAGTGATTGTCTTGTTTTCCGCACCCTCCAGCGAGGGGGCTGTCACGGGCACATGCACTTCTTGCGGCCGATGTGTGGGGGCTGCAGGGGGGGTGATGTGAAGTCGGGTCGCAACGGTTTTTGTTGGAACCGTGGGGTCGGTCTTTCCAGCCGCCTGTGCATCCTGACCACTACGCTGGCTTGCGAATGCGGGGGTGTCGGATGTTGCTGCAGATGTTTTGTTGTCCGTGTCCGAAGAGGGGGGCTTGGAGGTGCTGCCAAGGGCGGAAGGTGGAGCCATATCGGAGCGGGGAGCCGAGGTCGGTGCGTCCGGGCGCTTGTCACTGCCCTGCGTGTCCGTGTTCTGTTCAGTATTCTGCCCAGCAAGGCTCTGGTCGCCGGGTTTGCCAGCATCCTTGTGAGGCTGTTTGGAACCACTTTTTTCTTCGGGAACAAAGTCGGGGGGAAAAGGCGCCAGAACAGGGGCGGTATCTGCCGTCGGGGTGGCATCATCCTGCTTTTCGCCATCCTGTGTCGACGCGTCCTCTTCAGGCTCTGCCAGAGGGGCGTTGGCACTCACCTCCGGCGTGCCCGTCTGGGTCGCGTCCAAAGCAGGCGTGTCCAAAGAGGAAAGGGATGTGCCGGTGCCCATCAGGATTGGAGGGGCAAGCTCGTCAAGGTCCACCGTGGCCCCTTCCGGCAGGTGTTCCGCCGCGCAGACCGTTTTGCCGAAACCGGCCACCCTTTCATAGCTGCCATGCGGGCGTGCCATGAAAGCAACCGGGTTCAGCCGATTTTCCACGGCAAAGCTTTCCGCTTCCTTCAGGGTTTCGCGAACCACAACCGCCACATGGGCCATGTCGCCATCGGCATACCAGTCAAACACCAGCTCATCGACCGGGTAGGGGGTTAGCCCTTCCAACCCTTCACGGATGCGGGCCTCGCGGGTGATGTCGTCGGGGCCGGGGGCAGTCATGGTTGTGAACAGCAGCTGAGAAGGAGGGATGATCAGCGAGGTGGCAAATCCACCGGTGTTCAGATCCACGGCCCGTTGGCGCATCATGCCCAGTTGCGCAGGCAGGTCCGCTGCATCCAGCTTAACTTCGCCAACAAGGGACCAGCCGCCCTTTCCGCGGTGCATCAGGGCGATTCCCTCATGGGTGAGATCAAGCGCAAATCCTGGCGTCATACCGGTGTTCTTTTCCCTTGTCGCATCTCCGGCGTCGTTCCATGCGTACGTCACCGCAGCTATTGCGTCTTTCTGATCCTGTGGCATTTGCCAAAACACGAGTGGACCCAGCCAGCCCAATACCCGCTTGCAATTTAGGTCCAATAACCGCCTGCCAAGCCGAAACTACAGCAGGAAATTGCCCATGGAAAGAGTGGGAGGGTGCAATTGATTGAACAAGGCGGGAAATGGCGCAAGCTGGCGTGAGATAGGAGAGTAACATGAAGAAATTACTTGCTGTTTTTGGGATTGCGCTCTGCATGGCAGGTGCGGCGCAGGCGGATACAGACCCATTGCCAAAGGTGCAGGTCAGCGGGCATGGCACGGTGTCGGTTGCGCCCGATCTCGCGCGGATCCGTCTGGGGGTGCGTCAGCAGGCAAAAGAGGCGGCAGAGGCCAGCGGTCAGGTTGCCGTGGCGATGTCCTCGGTTTTGGAAAACCTGCGCAAGGCGGGCATTGCCGAAAAGGATATGCAAACCACCCAGCTGCGTCTTTCGCCCATGATGGAGTATTCTGGTAATACCTCCCCTCGACAGGTCGGGTTCGAGGCCATATCGACGCTGACAATTGTCGTGCGCGACCTCACAGATCTGGGACCGGTTCTCGACCAGGTGATGCGTGCCGGGGCCAACCAGTTCGAAGGATTGAGTTTTGATCTGAGCGACCGGCAGGCTGCCGAGGATCAGGCCCGTGCCGCGGCGGTCAAAGACGCGGTTCACAAGGCCAATCTGTTGGCTGAGGCCGCGGGAGTATCGCTTGGGCCGGTGCTGCGGATCAGCGAAGGGGGCGCCTCTCCGTCGCCCCAGTTCGGTATGGCGCGCATGTCGATGGAGGCAGACGGGAAGATGCCGATTGCGGCAGGGGAAATCGAAATCTCAGCGCAGGTTCTGATGGAATTTTCTCTGGGCGTTGAAAATTAATAACGCTCTGTAAGGCGTTGTAAATAAAAAGAGCCGCCTGATGGGGCGGCTCTTCCTTTTTGTCGGTAAGATCTTAAAGTGTATCAAGTTTATCCCGATACGCTTTAGGAGCAGGCGGTGTCCAGCGCCTGATCAAGGTCGGCGATGATGTCATCGGCATCCTCGGTTCCAATGGACAGGCGCACCACATTGGGGGCCGCACCCGCCATCACCTGCTGCTCTTCGCTCAGCTGACGGTGGGTGGTCGAGGCCGAGTGGATGATCAGCGAGCGGGTGTCGCCAAGATTGGCCACATGGCTGAACAGTCTCAGGCTGTCGACCAGCTGGGTGCAGGCATCATATCCGCCCTTGACCGCCACGGTGAACAATGCACCGGCGCCTTTCGGGCTGATCCGATCGGCCAGCGCCTTATAGGGTGAACTGTCGAGGCTGGCCCAGGTCACGCCGTCGATCCGGTCATCCGCTTCCAGCCATTCTGCCACTTTGCGCGCATTGGCCAGATGTTTTTCCATCCGCAGCGACAGGGTTTCGATCCCCATCAGCGTGTAATGCGCGGCCTGTGGGTTCATCGTCATGCCGAGGTCGCGCAGGCCAATGGCGATGCCGTGGAACGTATAGGCCATCGGGCCAAGCGCCTGACCGAAACACAGCCCGTGATAGGCCGGTTCCGGCTGGCTGAGCGACGGGAACTTGTCGTTTTGCATCCAGTCGAACTTGCCGCTGTCGACAATTGCCCCGCCGGTCACGGTGCCATTGCCGGTCAGGTATTTGGTGGTGGAATGCACAACAATGGTGGCGCCAAGCTCGATCGGGCGCACCAGGTAGGGGGTGGCTGAGGTGTTGTCAACAATCAACGGAATGCCGGCCTTGTTGGCAATATCGGCCATGGCCGGAATGTCGGTGGGCACGCCCGCCGGGTTGGCAAGGGTTTCGCAGAAAAGCGCGCGGGTGTTGTCGTCAATCGCGGCTTCCACGGCGGCCGGATCATCAAAGTTCACCAGCTTGGCTTCCCAGCCGAACCGTTTGAACGTCTGGGTGAACTGGGTGACTGTGCCGCCATAAAGCTTGTTCGAGGCCACGATGTTCAGCCCCGGTCCCATCAGCGGAAACAGCGCCATGATCTGGGCCGCGTGACCAGAAGAGCAGCAGACAGCGCCCGCGCCGCCTTCGAGTTCGGCAATCCGGTTTTGCAGCGCCCCCACGGTCGGGTTGGTCAGGCGCGAGTAGATATAGCCGACTTCTTCAAGGTTGAAGAGGCGCGCGGCGTGTTCGGCGTCTTTGAATACATAGGCGGTGGTCTGGTAAATCGGAACCTGACGGGCGCCTGTTGCCGGATCCGGAGCGGTTCCGGCGTGAATTTGCAGCGTGTCAAAACCCAATTGACGTTCTTCGGTCATGTCTGTCTCCCTAAACTCGTTGCCGGCAGGCTAGGCGAAAGACGAAACCGCTTCAATAACAGGGTGCACCCGCCATTGGAAAGGGGAGGGGATTTGCAGCATTTTCAAAGCGCGAAAAAATATTCCGTAAATGGCATGCTTTTTGGGATGTCGTTTCGTGGTGAGGCGGGGTTTGTAACAAAATATTGCAGGTGCAGGTGACGACGGGGCAAGTTTGCCGCGTAGGATGGGCGTTTCGGAACAACCCTGTGCTTCAAGTTGATCCCGGAACGCTTTAGGGACAATGTCATTGTATTCCCCGGATGATGGACCTGTCGGGGGATGCATTCTCTCAGAAGGACCGGATATGCTGACACCTTTTCATCTTGCCATCCACGTAACGGATCTGGATCAAACCCGCAGATTTTATCGGGACATTCTAGGCTGCGATGAGGGCAGGTCGACCGACAGCTGGGTGGATTTCAGCTTTTTCGGGCACCAGTTGAGCCTGCATCTGGGCCCCCCTTTTTCGACGACGAAGAGCGGGAAAGTTGGCGTACATATGGTGGCGATGCCGCATTTCGGCGTCGTGTTGCCTTATGAGGACTGGCGCGCGCTGGCCGACCGGTTGGAGGCAGCCGGGGTGGAATGGGTGATTGCCCCCACTGTGAGGTTCGAAGGTGAGCCGGGAGAGCAATGGACCATGTTCTTTCACGACCCATCCGGAAATCCCATTGAGGTCAAAGGGTTCCGGGATCTTTCTCAAGTCTTTGCCAGCTGATTTTCCGCTGGCGAAGATTTGGGGCGTTCAGCGCAGCCAGAACCCTTCGCGCTTGATCTTGTTGCGAAGGATCTGTTCGCGCCGGGGAAGGTCATTGCGGTCAAACATGGCGCGCACCTTTTGGCCACGCCCCTGAAAAATCATGCGCAACATCGGTTCATATTCTTTCAGCACCTTCTTGACCCTGTTCGGCGCCGAGGCCGTTTCGATGACCTCGATCACCCGGTCACTTTCGCGCGCATAAGCAAGCGGCAGAACCCGCCAGTGGCAGGTGATATCGCCGTCCAGCCCCGCCAGCTCCGGACCCGGCCGGCCGCCTCCGAAAGATGAGATCACAAGGGGCAGGGCAATCTGATCGAGCCAGGGATACAGCTCTTGGCAGACCAGCGCCTCGGGCGCATCGTCGCGGATTGCCAGCGCATAGTTCAGAAAACGGGCGCCAAACTGACGGGGGCAGGCGCCAAAGAACCAGCCCGCATTGAAATACATATAGCGTTCCCAATGCTCGTCCGGCTGGCCAAGATCAAGTGAGCCATCGAAGTCGAGGTCGAACTTTTCATAAAGCGCACGCCATGTGTCGGCATATCCCGGACCGTAAAGCTCTATCTTTGGCCAGGTGTTTTCCCGCCGCATTGAGGCGGAGGGGCGATCAAAATTCAGATCTATGTCAGACAGTTTTCCGGTGACCACCGTGTCACTGTCAAAAAAGATGAAAGGCTCGCCTTCGGGCATTTCAAGCAGCGCCTCGATCTTATTGGCATTTGGATAGCTTGCCCCGAAATGGTGGTTCTGGAACGGCAGGATTTCTGCCCCCATGTCCTCAAGCGCCTCCCGCACCGAAGGGCGAATGCGCGGATCATCGGGCCACGCGTCGCCGGGTTGGGGTTCGGCAACAAAGATGCGGCCGGAAAACTCCGGATCGGATTGGCGCAACGAGGCCACAAAAAGCAATGCCTCATAGGAAAGACGGCCCGATTGCCCAACAATCATGATGTTGAAAGCAGCCTTTTGGGGAGTGTCGCCCGAAACACTTGGGGCGCGCGCCTTGGAGGGGGCCTTTTTCTGCGCACCGGTGCCGGTCCGCTTTGGGTTTGCTCGCTTTTTTGCCGATTTTACCATTGCTCTTTGCCTGCTTTGGTCTTTTCGGGCAGTATAGGTGGGAAAGCAGGCGCCGCATAGGGGCGCTTTCACGTGAATGTCGCGTGGATCTCAGGCAAGCCTTTGTCTGCGCAGGATTTCGCCTGCATGTGAGGAGTAATCATGATGGGACTTGTTCCGAAATTATCCGTATTGGGGATGACCGTGTTAGGGGCACTTGCCAGCCCGGCGGTATCGCAGCCTTTCACCACCGCCGCAGAAGTGCGTCCCATCCTTGATGCCACGCAGGCCAATTGGGTGGCTTTGCGGGAATATGATGGGCAGGACCTGCTTTATTTCACCCATCTCCTCGCGTGGCGGTGTGGGTTGGAGCAGGTGCAGTTTTCCGTGAATGGGGGCGATGTGCAGGTTTTTGAGCTGGAGCCGTGCTATATGGACGAAGCCCAGCCCAACGCCATCAAGGCAACGGACAGCCTGCCTTTCCTGAATTTCCCGCTCAATTCGGTTGAGCAGGTGGATGTGACACTGACCTATGATGACGGGGCAACCGCGTCAGGCAGTTACGCGCGGGCCAATATCTTGATGAACTGAGACCCCGCCAAAGTGGCAGGAGAGCGGCAGGGGGCCGTCAGGCCTCCTCTCTGAAGGCTCCGAACTTGCCTGCTCGAAAGGCAAGGGAGGCAGACATATCGTGACTGGCGCGCAGCACCCGTCCGAGGATGATCGAATGGTCTCCCCCGTCCATCACGCGCTCAGTGATACAATCCAGACGCGCCACGCATCCTTCCAGATGCGGGACACCATGATCGTCGATTTGGTGAGGAACTCGCGTGAAATCATCGCCATTGCGGGCAAAATGCTGCGCCAGTTCGCGCTGGGTTTCGGCAAGAATGTGGATGGCGAAATGCTCTGCCGCGACAAAAACATCATGGCGGGCCGAGACAAGCGCGGGACACCACAACACCAATGGCGGGTCGAGGGAAACCGACGTGAAACTGTTCACCGTCATGCCGACGGGCTGCCGCTTCCCTGCGATCGGGGCAGAGGTGGTCACAACCGTGACACCGGTCGGAAAGGTCCCGAGAACACCCCTCAGTTCTGCGGCATGTTCCGGGCCGGGATTGAAACTCTTCATCTGGTCTGTCTCGCGCGTTGCAGATCCGTTGTCGCGCGACCCTATAAGGCAGGGCGGGTGGTGAAAAGGTCAAAAGCGGCAAATTTTGCAGCTGATACGCAGTGTTCCGTCAATCTTCATGAGGATTGACCGGTCTGAATGTCTGGCCTGAATACTTGGCCCGCATATTTGGCCTGAATGCCCGTTTTGGCCTGCCGCCGGCGTAAGATGCCTATTCAGCGATGGCAAAACCTGAAATCAGGTGGCGCAGCCCGATGGCTGCCCCGGCGACGATGGCCAGAAAGGTGACCGGTGCGCCGTAATACAGAAGCGCAAAGGCCGACAGCCCCTGACCAATGGAACACCCGAAGGCAACCACCGCGCCAACCCCCATGATCGCCGCTCCGAGGATTTGCCGTTTCAACTCGCGCGGATCTTCACAGGCTTCCCACCGGAAATGCCCCAGCCGCAGGCTGCCGAGAAAGGCCCCAAGCAGGACCCCGACCACAGATCCGACACCAAAATTCAGGTCATTCCCGGAAGAGGTCATCAGATAGATGATCAGGTCGCCAATGGGGGCAGAATAGGTATGGCTTTCCACAGGGGTTGCTGAAAACCCGTTGGTGAAGACCCAGAAGGTTCCCCCCCAGCCGATCACCACCGCAAGCCCCGCGATTGCCCCCCAGAAGATCTTGTCTTTTGCCGCGCGCAATTCCGGGCTGGCGAGCATGGTGACGAGAATGAGAACGCCGATCCCGATGCCAATCGCGGAGGGGGAAAGCCCTGTTGTTGTGCTTAGCCCATGGGCCAGCGAGGGCAGGGATGTCGCCTCTGCGGGTGTCTCGGGGAACAGCCAGATGCGCAATTGTGCGAGAGGGCCGGAAATGGCCACATAAGCTGACAGGCCCATGACCAGCACAATCACGAAACTGCGCAGATCCCCTCCGCCCAGCCGGGCCAGCGCGCCAAAGCCGCAATTGCCGGACAGGGCCATGCCATAGCCGAAGGCCAATCCGCCGATGATCGACGCCAGCGGGTTCCATCCCAGGCGCAGATAGACGGCGTCCTCAGCGTTGAGCATGCCTGTCCCGATCAGCGTGAAGGTTCCGATCATTGCCACGCCGATGGCGACCCCCCACATCATCAGGCGCACCCGTGACCCACCATAAAGTGCATCTTCGATAGCACCCAGCGTGCAGAAGCGGCCAAGCCGTGCAGACAGTCCCAGAAGGATGCCCCCCACCAGCCCCACAATCGCTGCCAGGTTGGCGTCTGAAATCCAGTCCAGCATGGTCGTTCCTCCCAAAACAAACCAAAATTTCCTGACCGGGATAATCCCGCACAGACGTTGTTCACGTCGGGCACACTGGTTTACAGCTGCGCCGTTCGGTCATGGTTTCAGATGTTTTGTCCGGCCGCTCGGTCCCGCGGTGACCATAGGGTTGGCGTTGCGGTTACTCCGCAGCCTTTTGCGTGTCCGTTTTTCCAACCGTGCAGAACATCTCGTAAATCACTTCGAGGATGCGCCGGGGGCGGTCGTCGGTCAAGGAATAGTAGATGGTCTTGCCGTCGCGCCGGGGGGTTACCAACCCTTCCAGACGCAGTCGGGCCAGTTGCTGTGACACGGCGGCCTGACGGGCCGAAAGCAGTTTTTCCAGCTCGGTTACGGATTTCTCGCCGGTGACCAGATGGCACAGGATCATCAGACGCCCTTCGTGACTGATCGCCTTAAGCAGGGTCGATGCGTCACAGGCGCTGGACATCATCTGATCCAACTCTTCGCTTGTCATGTCTTCGCGAATGACGGGTAGGGCCATCTTGCGATCCTCTGGTTGCTCCGGCGGTGGGCCCGCCGGGGAGTGTTTGTGCAGCGCTGTGCCAAGAGGAACCCGGCCCATGCGCAGACAGCCCGGTCATTGCGTCCGGGGCGCGTCTGTATACTATATAGAAGAGCTTGATTGAATTGCAAAGGTTTCGCAACAATCACGGATCCGTGTAGAGAGGGGAGGCCGTGGGTCGGATATCAACCTTCCGGCTGGGCAAAACGCGTGTGTTCCAGCAGCATCTTTTCCAGCAGCCCCCAGAAGAAATCCTCCCCCGGATATCCTTCGATCCGCGCCATTTCCTGACCGTCTTCCACAAGCAGGAAGGTCGGGGTGAAGGACACGGGGCGGGCCAGTGTGAACCCGAGCGTCTCTTTGCGGGTTGCGCGCAGATCCAGTTTGCTCAACGGGGCAAATTTGCCTTCCGGAGTTTTTGGGTAAATTGCCCCCAGATCATGCTCCCACTGCGCACACCATGCGCAACCGGGTTCTTCCACCATCACCAGTTCGGCCGCCTCAGCGGTCAGGGCAAAGCTCCCGAAGACCATGAAAGCGGCGGCAATCTTGGAAAATGTGCGGCGCATGAAGAGACCCCGGTTGACCTTGTTTCAATACAACACATAAGTTGAATATGTTTTGACCGCAAGCCGTGTTCGGTGTCCGTTGGGGGCAAGCAGCGGTAAGCAGGTGGGGATGGAAATGCTCGAGATCAGTTTTGCAGGGGCGGCGCTGGCCGGTCTTCTGTCCTTTGCCAGCCCCTGCATCCTGCCAATGGTGCCCTTCTATCTAAGCTATCTGGCCGGCCTGTCGATGAGTGAGTTGCAGGAGGAAGGGGGGATTGCCCCCGGGGCCCAACGGCGCTTGATCCTCGCTGCAATTGCCTTTGCCTTGGGAGTGACAAGTATTTTTGTGCTTCTTGGGTTGGGCGCCACGGCGTTGGGGACGGCTTTTGCGCAATATAAACCTGTTCTGGCCTATGTGGGGGCGGCGCTGCTGCTGGTCTTTGGGCTGCATTTTCTGGGGATCTGGCGGATCGGGATCCTGTATCGAGAAGCCCGTCTGGACAGCGGTGCGGATCCGAGTTCGATTGTCGGCGCCTATCTGATGGGGCTGGCATTCGGCTTCGGCTGGACCCCCTGTGTGGGGCCTGTTCTGGCGTCGATCCTGATGATTGCGTCGGGGATGGGGGATCTGACCCGCGGTGCGTTATTGCTGGCGGTGTATGGCGTCGGGATGACGGCCCCGTTCGTTTTGGCGGCATTCTTTGCCAAAGGGTTCATCCGCTGGGCGGCGCGCCATCGCAAATATCTTCCCGTGATGGAAAAGGTAATGGGGGGGATGTTGATCCTTTTTGCGGTGTTGATTGCTTCGGGGCAGGTCAGTGTAATTGGGCAATGGCTGATCGACTGGTTCCCGGCGTTGATCCGTCTTGGGTGAGGAAGAGGAATCACGTCAGTGATCCCCGGATCTGCCCCGCGAAATGGATCTTGCCCTGATGGCACAACGCGTGCCCGCGCCGGGTGTCGGTGGTGAATTGCCAGGTCGGCGAGGGGGCGGCCGCCGCAGCAAATATGCCCCGTATACAACAGGATACATCTGTTTTGTCTGGGTGCTTCGGAAGAATATTTCACCAATTTAAAAGAATAATTCAAATAATAGAATTTGATATTGCGAAAATTACTTCACATGCGTAACTTGGCCTCACAACGGTCATGGGAGGTATTATGAAGCGGACAAAGATCACGCTCGCCGTTCTGTTTGCTGGCGCAACGCTGGCGGGAACGGTGCAGGCCGAAGTGGTGGCGCCGGGCGCTGTCGCATTCAACGAAGATGGCGCGGTGGACATGTCGCTGACCGGGGTTCCCGGCGACGTCATGGAAGGCGCCAAGGTCGTCTCGACCAAATCCATGGGCAATTGCATTGCCTGTCACGAAATCACCGATCTTGCTGATGTGCCGTTCCACGGCGAGGTGGGGCCGCTGCTGGATGGGGCGGGCGACCGCTGGACCGCCGCTGAGCTGCGCGGCATCCTGGTGAACGCCAAGGTTCTTTTCGAAGACACGGTCATGCCGTCCTTTTACAAGACCGACGGGTTCAATCGTCTGGGCAAGGCCTATACCGGTAAAGCCCATGAGGGCGAGGTGGAGCCGCTGCTGAGTGCACAGCAGATCGAAGATGTCGTCGCCTATCTGATGACGCTGAAATAAGCGTGTCAGAGAGCTGACAAAAAATACTCACAGGAGAGAGAAATGAAATTCACACGTCGTGAAGCTCTGGCTCTTGGTCTCGGTGCGACTGCCGTGGCCATGCTGCCGATGCGGGCAAGTGCGGCCGCCGATGAGGCGATCGCCGCCTTTACCGGGGGCGCAGAACTGGGGGCAGGGGGCATCACGCTGACCGCTCCGGAAATCGCGGAAAACGGCAACACCGTTCCGGTTTCTGTGGACGCACCCGGTGCGGCTTCGATCCTTATTCTGGCTGCTGGCAACCCGACACCGGGCGTGGCCCAGTTCAACTTTGGCCCGGCGGCCGGTTCGCAAGCGGCGTCGACCCGTATTCGTCTGGCCGGCACCCAGGATGTGGTTGCGATCGCCAAGATGGCTGATGGCAGTTTTGTTCAGGCGCAATCGACCGTGAAGGTCACCATCGGCGGCTGCGGCGGCTAAACGCGGTGTAATCCCGGCAAAATTGGAAACCGGTTTTGTGTTTCGGGATTGTGACCGCTCAAGAAATTGGAGCATGAAGACATGGCAAAAGGTGTAAAACCCCGCGTGAAAGTTCCCAAGTCGGCTGCTGCTGGCGATGTGGTGACGCTCAAGACCCTGATCAGCCACAAGATGGAATCGGGTCAGCGCAAGGATAAAGACGGCAACGTCATCCCGCGCTCGATCATCAACCGTTTTACCTGCGAGTTCAACGGCGCATTGGTTGTGGATGTGGCAATGGAAAGCGCGATTTCCACCAACCCGTATTTCGAATTTGAAGCCAAGGTGGATGCCGCAGGTGATTTCAAATTCACCTGGTATGATGATGACGGGTCTGTTTACGAAGAAACCAAACCGATCAAGGTCGCCTGAGGCCTCACAAAAGAAGGCCCGCCGCCAGGGGACGCGGCGGCGGAGCCCCATAACAAGAGCGCATTTGCGCCAACCCACCGAAAAGGGTCGTAACGCCTTAGGGAGGTAAAACATATGAAATATGGCATGACAGCATTGCTGGCCGCCGGCGCCATGATGGGGGCGGGTTTCGCCAGTGCTGATGAAAATGCGGAACTGATCATCAATGGTGAGATCGACATCGTCACCCGCACCGCGGCACCGGCGCATCTGGCTGACAGTCTGGACGAGGTGATTTCGGGCTGGGTGTTCCGCTCTGACCAGACCCAGACCATGCAACAGGATGATTTCGACAATCCCGGGATGCTCGGTGTCGAAAACGGGATCGAAATCTGGAACACCGTGGATGGCAGCAAGGGGAAATCCTGTGCTGATTGTCATGGTGAACCGGAAAAGATGGCTGGTGTAAAAGCCGTTTATCCCAAGTGGAATGATAAGGCCGAAACGGTGTTCACGCTTCAGATGGCGGTGAACAATTGCCGCGAGAACGCGATGGGCGCGGAACCGTGGAAAACGGATGCCTCCGAGGCCATTGATATCGAAGCGCTGCTGGCCTCGGTGTCGCGTGGCATGCCGGTGAACGTGGCCATTGATGGCCCCGCCCAGGCAACCTGGGAACTGGGCAAAGAGCTGTATTATACCCGCACCGGTCAGCTGGACCTGTCCTGCGCCAACTGCCACGAGCAGAACTATGGCAACATGATCCGTGCTGACCACCTGTCACAGGGTCAGATCAATGGCTTCCCGACATATCGCCTGAAAAATGCCAAGCTCAACGGGGTGCATTCGCGCTTCAAGGGCTGTGTGCGTGATACGCGTGCCGAAACCTTCAGCCCCGGCTCGGATGAGTTCATTGCGCTGGAGCTTTATGTGGCGTCGCGTGGCAATGGTCTGTCGGTTGAAGGGCCTTCGGTCCGTAACTGAGTTTGATCCCGCCCGGGCGCAGGTTCGGGCGGGATTTCTTTAGCTGAATATATTCGGGGTTTTGCATATAACGCCCCGCCCAACTCTAGGAAACCGCACATGATCTCTCGTCGCGACTTTCTCCAGGTCTCAATGGCCGCATCGGCACTTTATGGCGCATCGGGCTTTGGCAACTGGGCCAAACTGGCAGCCAAGCAGGCCTTGACGCAAGACGACCTTCTGAATTTCGATACGTTCGGCAATGTCAGCCTGATCCATATCACGGACATCCACGCCCAGCTGAAACCGATCTACTTCCGCGAGCCCGAGATCAACCTTGGTGTTGGCGCGGCCAACGGCCAGATGCCCCATGTGACCGGTGCGGATTTCCGCAAGGCCTATGGGATCGAGGATGGGTCACCGTCGGCTTATGCGCTGACATATAACGACTTTTCCTCTCTGGCGCAGGCCTATGGCAAGGTTGGTGGCATGGACCGGGTGGCGACCGTGGTGAACGCGATCCGTGCTGATCGTCCCGATGCGCTGCTCTTGGATGGGGGCGATACCTGGCATGGCTCCTACACCTGTCACCATACGCAAGGGCAGGACGTGGTCAATGTGATGAACGCGCTGAAACCTGATGCGATGACCTTCCACTGGGAGTTCACCTTGGGGTCCGAGCGCGTGAACGAAATCGTCGAGGGGCTGCCCTTCGCAGCCCTTGGTCAGAACATCTTTGACGCAGAATGGGATGAACCTGCCGAGCTGTTCAAGCCTTACAAGTTCTTTGAACGTGGCGGCGTGAAGGTGGCCGTGATCGGTCAGGCCTTCCCCTATATGCCGATTGCCAACCCGCGCTGGATGTTCCCGGAATATTCCTTCGGCATCCGTGACGAGAACATGCAGGCGATGGTGGACGAAGTGCGCGCGGCCGGCGCCGAACTGGTTGTTGTTCTCAGCCATAACGGTTTCGACGTCGACAAGAAGATGGCAAGCCGCGTGACCGGCATCGACGTGATCCTGTCAGGCCACACCCATGACGCGCTGCCCGAGCCGGTGCAGGTCGAACAGACCTTCATCATTGCTTCGGGCTCAAACTCGAAATTCGTCAGCCGCGTGGATCTGGATGTGCGCGATGGCAAGATGATGGGCATCCGCCACAAGCTGATCCCGATCTTCGCTGATGTGATCACCCCGGACGCCACAATCACCAAGCTGATTGATGAGCAGCGCGCGCCTTATGAGGCTGAGTTGAATGAGGTGATCGGCACCACCGATACGCTCTTGTATCGTCGCGGCAATTTCAACGGATCGTGGGATGACCTGATCTGTGACGCGCTGATCAATGAGCGTGAAGCCGACATCGCCATGTCGCCCGGCGTGCGCTGGGGGCCGAGCATTCTGCCGGGGCAGGACATCACCCGTGAAGATATCTGGAACGTGACCTCGATGTCCTACGGAGAAGCCTACCGCACGGAAATGACCGGTGAGTTCATTCACACGATCCTCGAAGATGTGGCCGATAACCTGTTCAACCCCGATCCCTACTATCAGCAGGGCGGCGACATGGTGCGCATCGGCGGTATGGGCTACCGGATTGATGTGAGCAAACCGCAAGGCTCGCGCATCACCGAGATGACGCTGCTCAAAACAGGTGAAGCGATTGATCCGGCGAAAAACTATGTCGTGGCCGGTTGGGCCTCGGTCAATGAAGGCACCGAAGGGCCGCAGATCTGGGACGTGGTGGAAAGCCATATCCGCAAACAGGGCACGATCAAACTTGATCCGAACAACTCGGTCAGCGTGGTTGGTGCCTAAGTCATTCGGCCCGGAGGCCCCCCGTTCAAGGGATGTATCCGGGCTATTTTTTAACGCCTTTACATGCATATAGGCGAATAACTTGATGCAATGGGAGAGATGCCAGATGAGTGACAGCTCCAACAATCAAGGCGGGTCGGTGCAGACATCCCGCCGTGGGTTCCTGAAAGGGGCCGCCGCCAGCGGGGTGGCAATTGGTGCCGCCGGTGCCGCACAGGCAGCAGGGGATGATCCGCTGATCACCGAGGTGCAGGAATGGGCCTCGGGTCTTGGCGACGGGGTGGATGCCTCGCCTTACGGGATGCCGATCGAATTCGAAAGCGACGTGGTGCGCCGCAATGTGGAATGGCTGACCGCTGACACGATTTCGTCGATCAACTTCACGCCGATCCACGCGCTGGACGGCACGATCACCCCGCAGGGCTGTGCGTTTGAACGCCACCATTCGGGCGCGATTTCGCTGAAGAAGGAAGATTATCGCCTGATGATCAACGGGCTGGTCGATACGCCGCTGGTTTTCACCTATGAGGACCTCGAACGCTTCCCGCGCGTGACCCAGACCTTCTTTCTCGAATGTGCCGCTAATACCGGTATGGAATGGGCCGGCGCGCAGCTGAATGGCTCACAATACACTCACGGCATGATCCATAATATGGAATATACCGGCGTCACCCTGCGCACGCTTCTGGAAGAGGCGGGCATGGATGCGGCGGGCGATATCAAGGACAAATGGGTCTATGTCGAAGGCGCCGATGCCTCGTCAAACGGGCGGTCCATTCCGCTGGAAAAGGCGCTGGATGACTGCATGATCGCCTTCAAGGCCAATGGTGAAGCCCTGCGGATGGAACATGGCTATCCGGTCCGTCTGGTTGTGCCCGGCTGGGAAGGCAATATGTGGGTCAAATGGCTGCGCCGGATCGAGATCATGGACAAGCCGGTGGAAAGCCGCGAAGAGACCTCGAAATACACCGACACGCTGGAAGATGGCACCTCGCGCAAATGGACCTGGGTGATGGATGCGAAATCCGTTGTCACAAGCCCCAGCCCGCAAATGCCGATCAAACATGGCAAAGGTCCGCTGGTGATCACCGGTCTGGCCTGGTCTGGCCGTGGTGCGATCACTGCGGTGGATGTCTCACTTGATGGTGGCGTGACCTGGCAAGAGGCCCGTCTGGCAGAACCGGGCAAACCGATGGCGCTGACCCGCTTTTACCTCGATATCAACTGGCAGGGCGAAGAGATGTTCCTGCAGTCGCGGGCGATGGATGAAACCGGTTACGTGCAACCCACCAAGGCGCAGCTGCGCGAGGTGCGGGGCCTGAATTCGATCTATCACAACAACTGTATCCAGACCTGGCATGTCAATGCGAACGGGGAGGCCAACAATGTCGAAGTTTCCTAAATTCCTGATGGCGGCTTCGGTTGCTGCCCTGACCGCCGCACCTGCCATGGCTGAAAAACTGGGTCTTGGCCGCGCCGCGACCCCGGCAGAAGTGGCCGCTTGGGATCTGGATGTCTTCCCGGACGGGTCGAACCTGCCGGAAGGATCGGGGGATGTCTGGACCGGCGAAACCGTGTTTGCCGACAATTGTGCGGTCTGCCATGGCGATTTTGCCGAAGGGGTGGACAATTGGCCAAAGCTCTCGGGCGGGGCGGATACGCTGGCGGACGAGGATCCGCTGAAAACGGTGGGCAGCTACTGGCCCTATCTGTCGACCACTTTTGACTATGTGCGCCGGTCCATGCCGTTTGGCGGGGCGCAGACCCTGTCTGATGACGACGTTTATGCGATTGTCGCCTATATCCTCTATTCCAACGACCTGGTGGATGATGATTTCACCCTGTCGAAAGAGACATTCCTCTCGGTTGAGATGCCGAATGCAGAGGGCTTCATCGTGGATGACCGCGAGGCGACGGAACTGGGCAAGTTTACCAATCGCTGCATGGCAGATTGCAAACCGGCGGCTGTGACAATCACCAAACATGTGGTGTTCCCAGGGGACCCGAATGCTGGCGCTGAGCCCGCGGAAACGGCGGCTGCGACCCCGGTCGAAGAGGTGGCTCCAGCCGCAGCCCCTGCCGCAGAAGTAGAAACCGCAGCCCTGACAATTGACGCGGAACTCGCAGAACAAGGGGCCAAGGTCTTCAAGAAATGTAAGGCCTGTCACAAGGTCGGTGAAAAGGCCAAGAACAGCACCGGCCCGATCCTGAATGGCATCTGGGGACGGGCCGCGGCCACCGTGGATGGGTTCAAATACTCAAAAGCCATGGAAGCCGCCGGTTCTGACGGGCTGGTTTGGAATGAAGAGACGCTTTCGGGCTATCTTGCGTCCCCCAAGAGCTATCTCAAGGGGAACAAGATGAGTTTTGCAGGTCTGAAAAAGGACGCAGATATCACCGCCGTTCTTGAGTTCCTCAAATCAAACAGCCAGTGAAAATCGCTGTCTGACAAAACAGGAAAACGCCGGGTCCGCCCTGGCGTTTTTTCGTCTGGGGCGCGTTGAGATCTGTTTTAGTTCGGTTGGTAAGTGTAGGATTATAAACGGAAATACTCCTGACCTCTTGTTCTGATAGCCCCGAATGGCCGTAAACCGAACTCAATCCTACCGGAATGACGGAACCAGCATGCGTCGCTGGTTTGTCCCGAAACGTTCTTAGGACTCCGAAGCGAGATCCTGCGACCGAAAGGGGTAGGATATTGCCTGTATGCTAAAAAATGAATATGTTCACAATATCACCCGCTGCCAACCGGATTTGCCCCGGACATGGCGGTGACATCTCAAACTCTGTCACGAAAGTTTTCCTTATGCGCATGTTGCTTACCGCCACCCTGACCGGACTTTGTCTGACCGTTCCCGCCTTTGCAGATGGTCACCAGAAAATGGAGCACAGCGGGTCGATCACATATAAATTTGATGGCGCGTTCGATGACGCCACCTTTGCCGTTGAAAGTGCAATTGTGGGGGCCGGTCTGAAGATCGACTATACCAGCCATGTGGGAGAGATGTTGGCGCGCACGGCAGCAGATGTAGGGTCTGATGTGAAGCTTTTCGATAATGCGGATATTTTCGTTTTCTGCTCGGCTGTGGTGAGCCGCCGGGTGATGGAAGCAGATCCGACCAACCTTGCGTTTTGCCCCTACGGAATCTTCGTCTCCGACCGCGAAGGTCAGGTGGAAGTGGGCTATCGCAAATATCCAGATGGCCCCATGCAGGAAGTTCAGGCGCTGCTCGACAGCATCGTGCGCGAAGCGGTGGCCGAGTAACGCCCCCTACCGGTATCGGAAACCGGAGAGTTGACGGCGCTTCTTTGCACAGTGAGGGTGGAGGAGCGTCAACATAAGGAGAAACGCGCCATGGAAACGGAATTTACACCTCTCGCATCCACCGTCGGGGGATTGCTGATCGGTGTTGCTTCGGTCTTTTTGATGTGGGCCCGGGGAAATATCCTTGGGGCCACTGGTATCCTGACCGGGTTTCTGGCCCCGCGAAACTCCAGCGATTGGGCCTGGCGTGCTGCGATCCTGGCCGGAATGTTGAGCGGGCCGTTTCTCTACCTGTTCATGGCGGGATCATTGCCGGCCATCGACGTTCCAGTCAGTCGTTTGTCGATGATCATTGGTGGGTTTGTGGTCGGGATCGGGGTGACTTACGGGTCGGGATGCACCTCCGGCCATGGTGTCTGTGGCATGGCGCGCTTTTCCCCGCGCTCGATTGTGGCCACGGCCTGTTTCATGCTGGGCACGGCCGTCATGGTCTATGTCACCCGCCACGTGATCGGAGGGTGATGCGATGCCTTTGCTGCTGATTTTTGTCATTGGCGCGATATTTGGCCTCGGGATCTCCGTGTCCGGCATGGCCAACCCCGCCAAGGTTCTGAACTTCTTTGACATTGCCGGAAGCTGGGACCCCAGCCTGGCTTTTGTCATGGGGGGGGCACTTGCGGTCACCATTCCCGGTTACTGGTGGGTGTTTCGTCGGGGGCGCCCGGTTCTGGAAGCCAGTTTCACCTTGCCGGGCACGCGCATGATCGACCGTAAACTGGTTCTGGGCAGCGTCACGTTCGGGCTGGGGTGGGGGCTGGCAGGCTTCTGTCCCGGGGCGGCCCTTCCTGTGCTCTCTACCGGAAATTCAGATGTGGCACTCTTTGTGCTGGCGATGCTGGCGGGGTTGTTTGTGGCGCGGTGGGCCATTGCCCGGCAGGCGCGTCTGTCCATATCCCCTCCCGAACAAACTCCAAGCTGAGAAAGGACGTGTCATGAGCGATTATCCCATCAACACCGATCTGATCCCTGAGGTGACGGGGTTTTTCGACCCTGCCACCAACACAATTTCCTATGTGGTGAAAGATCCGCAAAGCCGCGCCTGCGCGGTGATCGACAGCGTTATGGATATCGATTATTTCGCCGGTCGGATCACCCATGAAAATGCCGACCAGATCATTGACCATATTCAGGCGCACGACCTTGAGCTTGAGTGGTTGATCGAAACCCATGTCCATGCGGATCACCTGTCCGCCGCCCCCTATATTCAGAGCAAGCTGGGCGGCAAGCTCGGCATTGGGTCCAAAATCACCGTGGTGCAGGACGTGTTTGGAAAAATCTTCAACGAGGGGACGGAGTTTCAGCGGGACGGCAGTCAGTTTGATTGCCTGTTTGAAGAGGGCGACACCTATATGATCGGCACGATGCAGGCGTTTGTCATGCACACGCCGGGCCATACGCCTGCCTGCATGGTGCATGTGATCGGGGATGCCGCTTTTGTGGGGGATACTCTGTTCATGCCCGATGGCGGCTCAGCGCGTGCGGATTTTCCCGGTGGGGACGCAGCCGTTCTTTACGATTCGATCCAGAAAGTCCTCGCCCTGCCGGACCAGATCCGTCTGTTCATGTGCCATGATTATGGACCCAACGGGCGTGACATTCAGTGGGAAACCAGCGTTGGGGCGGAAAAGATGCACAATATCCACGTCGGAGGTGGCAAGACGAAAGAAGAATTCGTGGCCTTCCGCACGGAACGGGATGCGCAACTTGATATGCCCAAGTTGATTATCCCTTCATTGCAGGTCAATATGCGCGCCGGAGAAATGCCACCGGCGGACAAGGATGGCCGCACCTTTCTCAAGGTGCCGGTGAATACGCTTTGACAGATTGGAGAAACCCCATCCGGTGGCGGTAAACAGGATCCTTTCGGGAAAAATGAGGGCAGCAAAATGATGGCAAAGAAGCTGAGCGACCGCGTGACCGTGGCGCCGCAAATCGCGGTGTCGGATGTGGCGGCGATCAAACAGGCCGGGTTTACGACCCTGGTCTGCAATCGACCTGATAACGAAGACCCGGGACAGCCGAGCTGGGCCGAAATCGAGGCGGCTGCCAAAGCGGAAGGCATGGCAACTTCTTTCCTGCCCATGAGCAACCGCGAAGACGCCTTGAAAGTGATGGGCGAATTTACCCGGCTGATGGAGGAAGCCCCGGGGCCGATCTTTGCCTATTGCCGCTCTGGCACCCGTTGTGAAATCCTTTGGATGACTTGCGAAGCCAACCGATAACCTATCCCGCCCCGCCCATTGGCGGGGCGTTTTCAATCCTGTTTCTCTCCCCGGATTTTCCATGTTTGATTTGAAACCCTGCCGGGCGGGCCTGTCCCGCCACATTCCGATATTGGATTGGGGGCGCAGCTATCGCCGTCAGGACCTGTCGGCGGATGCCATGGCGGCAGTGATCGTGACCATCATGCTGATCCCGCAATCTCTGGCCTATGCGCTTCTGGCCGGGTTGCCTGCGGAAATGGGGCTTTACGCCTCGATCCTTCCGCTGATTGCCTATGCGATATTTGGCAGCTCTCGTGCGCTTGCGGTGGGGCCGGTTGCGGTGGTCAGTCTGATGACGGCCGCGGCAATCGGCAAGCTGGGGCTGAGTGATCCGGCGCAGATCGCACTGGCGGCTATGACACTGGCGTTTTTGTCGGGGGGCATTCTTCTGATCATGGGGGTGTTTCGTCTTGGTTTCCTGGCCAATTTCCTCAGCCATCCGGTGATTGCAGGGTTTATCACCGCCTCTGGCCTGCTGATTGCCGCAAGTCAGCTGAAACATATCCTTGGCATTCAGGCGAATGGTCATTCGCTGTTTCAGATCGTGTCGACAATCCTGACCCATCTGCACGAGATCAACCTGATCACCTTTGCCCTTGGAGGGGGGAGCGTGGCGTTTTTGCTTTGGGTGCGCAAGGGGCTGAGATCTGCGGTAACCCGGTTGGGCGCCAGTCCGCGATTGGCTGATATTCTGACCAAAGCCGGGCCCGTTGGGGCGGTGGTCGTGACGGCCTGGCTCTCATGGCAGTTCGATTTGCAGGGGCGCGGAGTTGCAATTGTCGGGGCGGTGCCGCAGGGGCTGCCCCCGCTGACCTCTCCCAGTTTCGATCTCGGGTTGTGGTCGGACCTGATCGGTGCTGCGCTTTTGATCTCGATCATCGGTTTTGTCGAAAGCGTGTCCGTGGCCCAGACGCTGGCCACAAAGAAACGCCAGCGCATTGTGCCCGATCAGGAACTGGTAGGGCTTGGCGCTTCGAATATCGCAGCCGCCATGAGTGGTGGGTATCCGGTCACAGGCGGGTTTGCGCGTTCGGTCGTGAATTTCGATGCGGGGGCCGAGACCCCGGCTGCGGGGGCGTTCACGGCAATTGGCATCACGCTTGCAGCACTTTTCCTGACGCCGTTTCTTTATTTTCTGCCCAAGGCCACGCTGTCTGCCACGATCATTGTCGCTGTGCTCAGCCTGGTGGATTTCAAAATTCTGCGGGCAACCTGGTCGTATCATCGCGGGGATTTTGCCGCCGTTCTGGTCACCATCCTGCTGACCCTCGGGTTCGGGGTCGAGCTTGGCGTCTCTGCCGGGGTGGTTCTGTCGATTGTCCTTTACCTGCACAAAACCTCGCGCCCGCATATCGCCGAGGTCGGGTTGCTGCCTGGCACCCAGCATTTTCGCAATATCGACCGGCATGATGTCTGGACCCATCCGGCCCTTGTCACCCTGCGTCTTGATGAAAACCTCTATTTTGCCAATGCCCGATTTATCGAAGACTATCTTCTGGAGCGGGTTTCTCGTGGGCAGGTTAAGCATGTCGTCCTGATGTGTTCAGCGGTGAATGAGATTGACCTCTCAGCGCTTGAGACATTGGAGGAGCTGAACCTGCGCCTTCGGGACATGGGGATCACTCTCAGCCTTTCTGAGGTCAAGGGACCGGTCATGGACCGGTTGTCGCACACCTATTTCCTTAAATCGCTCAGTGGGGATGTCTATCTGACCCAGTTTGCAGCCATGCAGTCGCTTGGACCTGTGGATGGGGGCAAAGCGTGCCGGATGCAGGACGCTGCGTCATTTTTCCGCTGAATTGAACGGTTGTGCAATTCCTGTTAAGCGGGATCGGACTGAGCCGTGGTAGAGGTTGGGAGACCCAAATGCAGATTACCGAAAACACTGTTGCCGTCGTATCCGGTGGGGCGTCAGGCCTGGGGGGCACCGTTGCCCGTACACTTGCCAAAGCCGGGGCCAAAGTTGGAATTTTTGACCTGAACGAAGATGCCGGGCAGGCCATGGCCGCAGAAATTGGTGGTGCCTTTGCCAAGGTGGATGTGTCTGACGCGGCGTCTGTGGCTGCGGGGTTTGAAACGCTGCGCTCAGCCCATGGTCAGGAACGGATCATGGTGAACTGCGCCGGGATTGCACCTGCGGCCAAGACCCAGTCCAAGGGCGTGGCCCATGATGCGGCCCTGTTTGCGAAAGTCATTGCCGTGAACATGATTGGTACGTTCAACTGCGCCAGTCAGGCGGCGGCTGGCATGGCCTCTGCCGATCCGGTTACCGAGGACGGAGAACGGGGTGTCATCGTGAATACCGCCTCCATCGCAGCGTTTGACGGGCAAATTGGTCAGCTGGCTTATGCGTCGTCAAAAGGGGGGGTCGTGGGCATGACCCTGCCGATGGCGCGTGACCTGATGCGCGACGGCATCCGCGTGATGGCCATTGCGCCTGGAATTTTTAAAACACCGATGGTTGCGGGGCTTCCGCAGGAAGTTCAGGACAGCCTTGGCGCGCAGGTCCCATTCCCGTCCCGTCTGGGCGATCCGAATGAGTTTGCCGCTCTGGCCCGGCATATCGTGGAAAACCCGATGCTGAATGGTGAGGTGATCCGCTTGGATGGAGCAATCCGCATGGCGCCGCGCTGACCCCAATACCTTTCGGGATTGGAAAAGCGGGTTTCGGCCCGCTTTTTTCGTTTGTGGCGGGGCGTCATGTCGATAAATACAATTTTAGACAAATTCCGATTATTTTTAATTTGGAAACAATTCTCCATTTAGTCGTTTTTTAGAGATTTCCCTCCAGCCTGCCACTGAAAGTTCGCTGTGCTGGAGGTTGAAAATGTTTGGTGTCGCGCTGGTTCTGCCGTTGCTTGGCCTGGCTCTGGGTATGATGGGAAGCCTTGAGGAGGTGAGTGACAAGCCTTCGGAAGGGGATGATCTCATTGATAAAAGCTCTCAGGACATGGGGCTGGATCTTGTGGCGCATGCAGGGGATGACACCGTGGTCGGCACCGAAGGGGATGATTTCATTTCTGTCGGGGAAGGTGATGATGTTGCCATTGGCGGAGGTGGGGAAGATGTGATTGAGGGGGGGGCAGGGGATGACTTCCTGTCAGGTAATACGCTGGGCGAAACCTATGGTGAGGTGTTCGACGATCATGCTCCTGACCTTCTGAAAGGAGGAGAGGGGAACGACACGCTGATCGGCTATGGTGATGAAACGCTGATTGGGGGCGCAGGCGCGGACAGCCTTCATCTTATTCATGACATGAACAATGATGATGTTCCCAGTATCGAAGATTTTGATCCGGATGAAGACCAGATTATTATTTACCTTCAGGGTGTTGACGATGGAGACGAGGTCGAGGTCAGTGCCGAAACGACGCCTGAGGGGATTGCTTTGACCATTCAGGCTGGCGAGGAGGAGGCAATTGTTCATGTGGCCGGGGACAACCTGACCACGCAGGGAATGGATTTCAGTTTTCTGAAGCTAAAAGTTGCGGAAATGCCAACCGCGGCTTGAGGGGGCAAGACCCGCAGAATGCAACTGTTTCTGATTGGGAAACGAGGCGCCATATTTTTGCCCGATTTTGACATTGTCAACCACAGGTTGGCTCTTTACGTTCTATTCATAATTGAAAAATGAAATTGGAGAGTCGCCATGTTGTGGTTGTTTGCCCTGATCCCCCTGGTTGCAGGTGGCTTTATCATCGACAGTTGGTCCGACAATGATGATGAGGTGGAAGATGCTGAAACCCCTGATGTGACGGTGACGGATGGTGATGGCGGGGACACGGACGACAGTGGTTCGAATGGTGACGGGCCTGTGACGGTCAACGGCAGTTCAGATGCTGATGTGGTCAACGAGCAAAACAGCAAGAACGACACTTTGGTAACTCTGCGTGATGGCGACGATGTTGCAAGCACGGGTGCAGGAGATGACGAGATCTACGGCGGTGCGGGCAATGATGCCCTTTTTGCCGGGGCGGGGAATGACCTGCTGAGCGGCGGCAAAGGCAACGATATTCTGGTTGGCGGCGACGGCGAAGATCAGTTGTTTGGCCATGAAGGCGCTGATGCGCTTTGGGGCGGGAGCTTTTCGTCGGATGGCACGGACATAATCGATGACCTTGCAGCGGATACCTTGTCCGGAGGGTGGGGGGCAGACACCCTGGTCGGTGGGGCGTCCGACGTTCTGATAGGCGGCGAAAAAGCCGATATGTTCTATGCGATCCAAAACGGCGCCGAAGAAGGCAACGCGCCGGTTGTGACCGATTTCGAAAGCGGTTTGGACACTCTCGGCGTGATCGTTGAAGATGATGACCCGTCCCCCGATCACGTGAGTTTCCAGGAAAACGCTGACGGGACCGGTGTCGACATGTTCTACCGCTCGGTAAAGGTGATGACGCTTGAAGGCCGTGCGGTGGACGATTTTGAAAATGTCGTCGTTGATGTGGTTGTGGCAAACGCGCAAAACGCTGCCTGATCCAGCTAGGCCTGCCCGCAAGATTTTCTGGGCAGGTCTTGAGCGTCAAGCTCACACCTTTTTTACAGCCATAACTTTCAAAGCTGCGCTTGTGCAGGTGCATGCTGATGGCTGGAATTCTGCCTCAGTCCGGGAATACCTATGGCTCCCCGATGGTTCCCTGTGCCAAAAGAGAGGGGCGTGACCCCGAACGGGCCTCGCAATCAGCATCAAACAGGAGCCGTCTTTTTGTCGAAACGCGTTGTGATCATTGGGGGTGGGTTTATCGGTTTCGAACTGGCCCGGGCGCTGGACGCGCTGGCCGATGTTACCTTGATCGAAGCGCAAAGCCATTTTGTCCATGCGCCTGCCATGTTGCGGGCCGTGGTCAATCCTGGTCTTCTGGATCGGGCGCTGATCCCTTATGACAAGCTGTTGAAACACGGCCGGGTCATACGGGCCCGGGCCACGCAGGTTTTGCCCGACGGTGTGCGTCTGGAGGGAGGGGAAACCGTCCCGGCAGATTTTATCGTGGTGGCGACAGGGGCCAGAAACGCGGTGCCGTTTCGGCCGCAATCCCACGATCTTCTGGAACTCAGAAAGGAATTGGATCGGGTCCATGCGCAACTGCTGGATGCCCGCTCGGTCCTGATTGTGGGGGCAGGGGCCGTTGGGGTGGAACTGGCTGGCGAAATCTCTCACGCCTTTCCAGATAAGACGCTTACCCTGATTTCCGGCGCCACCCGGCTGTTTCCGGAATTTCCCCAGTCACTCGGGAAAACAATAACCAGAAAGCTTCACGCAGCAGGTGTTAAGATCCAGTTTGGGCAGCGCGCAGCTGATCTTGAAAATCGAACCATACCCTATGCGGGAAAGGTGCAACTGGCAGATGGGCAGGAGCTGGAGGCCGACCTTGTTTTTCCCGCTCTGGGGGCCGAGGCAAAATCTGATCTTCTCACCAGCCTGCCAGGTGTGAAAATCGCCAGCTGTAACCGGGTCAAAGTGGATGTCTGGATGCGCCCTTCGCGCTATCCCAACGTTTTTGCGGCGGGTGATGTTGCGGATATCGGGGATGCGATGACCGTGGTGGCCACCACGCGACAGCTGCCCTGGCTGATCAAGACGTTTCGCGCGTTACTCAGGAGGAAAACGGTCGAGGAGCTGAGGCCGTATACCCCGTGGGCGCGTCCGCCGATCCTGCTTCCTCTCGGGCCGAAACGTGGCGCGTCTTACCTGTCATACCTGACTGTCGGGGATATCCCCACCTCTCTCATCAAGGGCAGAGATTTGTTCCTGACCAAGTTCAACAAGGCGATGGGTCGTTGACAATCCCGCCGGGTTGAGGGAGGGCTTTTCAAGCAATCTCAAGGGAAATAGTGGCGGAGAGACAGGGATTCGAACCCTGGGTGGGCTTGCACCCACAACGGTTTTCGAGACCGTTTCTGAGGACATAGCCAGATCGCTCACATCAATAAAATAAGGACTTGGTCGCGGCGAATTCGGCAATCTCGGCATCGAAAGCGGGCAGGGGTGTCATAGAAAAGTGTCATAGCGAGTAGAGTGAGCTGCGCTACTCACGCTTCGTTTAGAAACGAGGCTTTGTCTTGAAATATGGGGCACAGGTCATTCTCGGAACTTGGCACCCATGGCTGCTTTGTGGAACCGTGCCTTATTTTCGTGGAGGTTTCGATATGAGATATCACCAATGTTGCAAATGAATGCACCAGGTGAGGAGACGGATCTCACATCGCTGGCAATCGGATCAAATGCCGCCCGAAAATGCACAGTGCTTTTGACACACACGGTTCTGTATTGCCGGGGATCCAACCCGAAATGTGTGAAATGCGCCAGATCAAGACATTGGTTGCGGAGACTTGTGACGACAACATCAATGCTGGCGTCTGACCCGATCAGCCTGAGTGCCGCGCTTTTGCCCAATGTCGCAACTCCACCGCCATACATTTCACCCGTATAGCGGCAAGATCCGTCGCTTAATGCCAGAGTTTCGACCTCGCATTCGATCGGCGTCACACCTGCGAGATCTGATTTGCCTCCAAGTCGGGCGCGAAATTTGGCATGCAATCCCGCTGCATGAGCATTGGCGGCGGTCTCGGGATCATGCAGTAATCCCATTAGGACCTTTTGGCATTTCCCGTCCATGAGCGCCCTGAGTAACCCTGTGGTGTCAGAGGTGCCGCCTGCACCGGGGTTGTCCTGAACGTCGGCCAATATCAATGGCTTGTCTCTTTTGTGACGTGTGGCTTGAACGGCTTCATCGTGAGACAGCATGGAATGATCAATCTCGGATTCGATGTGTTGAAACCGGGTCAGAATCTGATCTGCCACTTTATGTGCCATTTCTTGCGTTTCGGCATATGTCACACAAGACGGACCGGTGTCGGGGAAATCCGCCGCAGTGAAACCAAGCGCAATCTCAGCGTGGACACCCCTGTCGGTCAACTCTGGAAGCAGGCCATACAAGCCGTCAAAAGGAGCGATGCCTGTGAATTGTGCGTGCAAGGGGATGAGGTAGGGCACCTGACGAAAAGCTTTGTGAGGTCGCTCTCCGTTCATAAGGCGGTTCAGCATCGGAACGCACCGTGCACCGGTTTGTGCCATGTCCAGATGAGGATAGGTGCGAAAAATGGTCAGAAAATCAGACTGCTCCACCATAGTCACCGAGATATTTGCATGCAGATCGAGGCTGGCCACCACCGGGACATCCGGCCCAACCAATTCTCGCACCCTGTGCAGAATTTCTCCTTCTCCATCTGCGAGGCTTTCGGTGACCATTGCCCCATGCAGATCAAGGTAAACTCCGTCGAGCGGACCCGCCTCCCTTAGCCCTTGTAGGATCATGCCAGTGATTGTTTCAAACGCCTGATTGGTAACATGGGCTGAGGGTTCGGCGGCACACCAGAGGATGGGCACAAGTTCAAACCCGGCCTCTTCGGCGGCCGAGGCAAAGCCCGCAATCGGGAGGTTCATACCGCGCGTCTCAGACAAGACGCATGCTCCGGACAGCATTTCGGGCCAGGAATCCGCCATTTCAAATTCCGCAAGACCTGCTTTGGTCACGCCAAAGCAATTGGTTTCATGTTGGAACCCGGCAATGGCAATCCGCTTGCGTGTCATTTGGGAATTCCCGCGCCCTTTGTGATGTGATCAGCTCAATGCGTGATCATTCCCCGACGGATCGTCGTGGAAACTTTCGTCTCGACCAAACGCTCTGGTGTCTCCAGCGGATTTCGCGACAGGATGGCAAAATCGGCCAGTTTTCCTGTTTCAATTGATCCCCGGCTGTCTTCTTGAAAAACCTGCCAGGCGGCATCAATGGTTTGTGCCCGCAGGGCCGACATGACGCCGATTTTCTGCTCCTCCCCCAGAACGCGCCCGCCAGAGGTCATGCGGTTCACGGCGCAATGTGCGAGGTGGATTGGGCGTGTCGGCGTGACAGAGGCATCATTATGGATCGTGTAACGCACGCCAAACTTTTCCGCTGAGGCCGTGGGGGAAATCCGTGCGGCACGATCCGGCCCAAGCAGCGTATCGTGGTGAAGGTCCCCCCAGAAATGGATATGGGCGGAAAAGAAGCTGACGGTGATGCCAAGCTTTGCCATCCGCTGCAGCTGATCATCCCTTAGAGTCTGCCCGTGAATAATCGTATGACGATGGTCCGCACGTGGAGCCCCTCGCAGGGCTTCTTCAACCGCATTGATGAACATCTCTGCGCCTGCATCCCCGTTGCAATGGCAGTGGATCTGATACCCAAGATCATGCAGCTTTTTCACCTGAGCCCGATGATCTTCTTCGCTGACATAGGGCATGCCGCAAGGATGAGCGGGATCATGTGGTTTATGGTAGGGAGCGCTAAGATAAGCGGTTTGCAGCTGGAACGCACCATCGGTGAAGAGCTTTCTCGGCCCCAGCGTGAAATGCGGATTGCCCGGCCAACTGATGGCATCGGCACCCGTAGTTAGCGCTGGTTCAAGCTCTCCAATTGGCAAAAGCATAAGGTCAAACCCGGGATCCTCATTCGCAGGTAATGAAGCGAAATGGTCCAGCATTTCCCGTGTGGCCCAAGCATTCTGGGCATAGGTCACCCCATGCGTCAGATACTCGTCCCGTGTGGCATTGAATCCTTGCCAGAACCGATCCCGGTCGATCAGGAAATCCGTGTTGCCCATCTCCCCCATCGCCGAGATACCTTCAATCAGTCCGGTGAGCTCGCCGGTATCGGGGTCGCGGCCGAACCGTCCACCCAAAGGGTCAGGCGTATGTCGATCTATGCCTTGCATCTGAAGGGCAAGCGAGTTTGCAGATCCATTGTGACCCGAGGCGTGGATCACCCAGATCGGGTGTGCGGTCGAAACTTGGTCAAGTTCGTCCCGTGTCGGCAGACGGCCTTCGGCAATGGCGGTATTGTCCAGCGAAACACCCATCACCCACTCACCGGCGGGGGTCTGGGTCGCCTTCTGTGACAACAAGGTCAATGCGGATGCGATGTCAGTGCAATCGCCCCGTGGCGGAGCGGCCAGATTGACGCGAAACAGCTTGATGAAACCGGGGTCCGGGAAATGGCCATGCGGATCAATGAAGGCTGGGATCATGGTGCACCCGTCAAGATCATGCATCAACGAGTCCTTGGGCATGACTGCGCGAAGTTCGGCTTCCGATCCGACCGCAAGAATGGTCTGCCCTTCCGTGAGGACGGCCTCTGGCATCGTGTTGTGCGCGTCCATCGTCAGGATCGGGCCATTGAAATAGAGTGTTGATGTCATCTTTGATCTCAGCTCAGAACAAGGGGCTCTCATACGTGGTTGGTGTGTGAGAAGTGCAGGGGTTAAGCGGCTTTTCCGGCAAGCATTGGGGAAAGGCAGCGCAACCCGTGCCCGTTTTCGACCTCCCACTGCGGAACATTGGTGCAGAAGGGTTTTGCGAAGGGGCAGCGTTCACGGAACTCGCAGCCCGAAGGGCGCTTGAGCAAGCTGGGCGGTTCCCCCTTAAGCGCAATGCGATCAAGTCGTGCATCCGGGTCCGGTTCCGGATTCGCAGACAGTAGGCAGTGCGTGTAGGGATGACGTGGATCGGCAAAGATGGTTTCGGTGTCCCCTTCTTCAACAAGTCGCCCCAGATACATAATCCCCATCCGATCGGCCACATGGCGCACCACATTAAGGTTATGGGTGATGATCACCATCGCCAATCCCAGCTTTTCGCGAAGCTCGTTCATCAGGTTCAAAAGTTCGCCCTGAACCGAGACATCCAGCCCGGCTGTGGGTTCATCCGCGAGGATCAGTTTCGGTTCCAGCGCCAGGGCGCGCGCCACGCCGACCCGACGGGCTTGGCCCCCTGACAGTTGATAGGGGTAGCGGTCGGCAAAATGGGCGGGCAGGTTGACCATTTCGAGAAGGCGCTTTGCTTCCGCATCCAGATCCCGGTCGCTCATGCCCTGAATGCGGTAGGGTTCGGTGATCAGGCTGCGGATTGTCAGGCGCGGAGACAGGCTGCCGACCGGGTCCTGGAACATCATCGCAATGTCCTTGCGCAAGGGGCGCATGGCACGCTCCGGCAAGCCGCGGATCTGTTGACCGTCAAATAGAACCGAGCCCTCCTGTGCAGGGGCAAGTCCAGCAATCGCGCGGATGACCGTGGTTTTCCCTGATCCGCTTTCGCCCACCAGCGCATAGGTTTCGCCCGGCTCTACCTTGAAGCTGACCCCGGCCAATACATTCACGGCACCGTAGCTCGTGTGTAAGTCTTTCACGTCCAGAAGGGTCATGTGGTTGCCTCCTCATGGTTCAGCCAGCAAGCAGCTTGATGTCCGTCTTTAAGCTGCCTAAGCGGCGGCACTTTTTCGGCACAGCGCGGCAGCGCCTGATCACATCGGTCGCGGAAAATGCAGCCCCCCGGCAGGTTGGCCAAATCAGGCACTTCACCCGGAATGGTTGGCAGAACCCGGGCGCGTGTGTTGATGTGGCCGGGGTCACAATCAATCAGGCGGCGGGTGTAGGGATGTTTGGGGTGGTGGAAAATCTCGCGCACGTCGCCGCTTTCCACCACGGCACCCGCATACATCACCACCACCCGGTCACACAGTTCAGCAATCACGCCAAGGTGGTGCGAGATGAAAAGGATCGCGCAATGCAGCTCGTGCTGTAATTCCTGCAGGCGTTCGATGATCTGCACTTCCAGCGTGGCATCCAGTGCGGTTGTGGGTTCGTCGGCAATCAACAGATCCGGTTCAGACATCAATGCCATGGCAATGGCAATCCGCTGGCGCATCCCACCGGAAAACTCATGCGGGAATTGGTCCAGCCGTGCCTTGGGATCGGGGATCCCCACAGCGCCCAGCATTTTGGCAGCACGGGTGCGTTTTTCTGCCTTGGATGCGGATGAGCGATGCTGAATATCCACCATCTGCCGGCCAATCGAAAGCACCGGATTATGGTTTGCATCGGATCCTGAAACACAATCGACATATCGGCCCCGCGCAGGGCACGCATCTCGCGTTCCGGCAGGGTCAACAGGTCACGCCCCTTGAAGCGCACTTCGCCCTCGCGAAACCGCGTGTTTGGCGCGGTCAGCCGCAGGATCGAAGAGATCAGCGTGGACTTGCCACAACCGCTTTCGCCCACGATGCCGACAATTTCACCGCGGTTCACATCGAAGGTGATGTCGCGCAGTGCCTTCAGGTCCCCTCGTGCGGTTTCGTAATCCACGCTGAGGTTGTCAATTTTTAGAAGTGTATCGCTCATCGCTGTTTCCTCAATTTCGGATCCACCACGTCGCGCAGGCTTTCACCCAGGAAGGTAAAGCCAAGGGTTGCAAGGATGATCGGAAGACCGCCCCCGACCACCAGCCAGGGGGTTTGGCGAATGAGAGCATACCCGTCCTTGAGCAGGGCGCCCCAGCTTGGGGTCGGGGGTTTTACGCCAAGGCCAAGGAAGGACAGCCCGGCTTCAAGCGCGATCACGGTCGGGATGTCCATCGCGGCGAGCACAGCAAGAACGCCAATAATATTGGGCAGCATATGGACGCCGAGGATGCGCGCCATGCTGGCCCCCATCGAGCGTTCCGCGAGAATGAACTCTGAATTGCGAAGGGTCAGTGTCTGGGTGCGGGCCACTCGCCCGTAGGTCGGGATTGACGTGGCCATGACCACAAAGACAACGGTTTGCAAAGACGGTCCAACCAGCGCCACCACCGCCAGCGCAAACATCACTGTCGGGAACGAGCGGATGGTGTCAAAGAACAGCATCAGGAGATTGTCGAGCCATTTTGGACCGTATCCCGCAATCATGCCCAGGGTCAGCCCGATGATCATCGCGCCAAACACCGCGGGTAGGGCGACCTTAAGGGCGACTTGCCCCCCCATGATTACCCGCGAAAACGTGTCGCGCCCCAGCTGGTCAGTGCCCAGGAGATAGGTGAGGGACGGTCCTTGAAGGCGATCCTTGATGTTCATGCCAATCGGATCATGCGGGGTGATCCAAGCGGCAAACAGGGCACAGAATATGATCGTGCCCACGATGATCAATCCCATCAGCCCCAGTGGGTCGCGGGCGACACCGGTCAGGATCAGGCTAAGTTCAGAGCGAGATTTTGACATGTCTGCGGCTTCCTTAGGTTGCGGTCCGGGCACGAGGATCGAGCCAGGCGTTGATCAGGTCGGCCAGCGCCGTTGAGACCACAAACAGCGTTGTGGAAACGAGCACGGATCCCATCACAATCGGGTAGTTTCGAGTGGTGATGCTGTCGATCACAAGCTTGCCAAGGCCCGGTCGGGCAAAAACGATCTCGGCAAAAACGGCAGAACTGAGCAAAAAACCCATGCCCACACCGATCACGGTCACGACGGGCAGGATGGCGATACGCAGAGCATAGCTCAGCACAACGCGACGCTCGCTAATGCCGAAGGCGCGGGCTGTGCGGATGTGGCTTTCCCCCATGACCTCAAGCATCGACGCGCGGACCAATCGGGCGACATACCCCACCCAGCTCAGACCAATGGCGAAGGCAGGAAGGACAAGGTGATCGAGCTTGCCCCAAAACCCTTCCCCAACGCCAATGGCGGGAAACCACTGCAACTTCACCGCAAAGATCAGCAGGGACAACAGGGCAACCACAAAGGCGGGGGCGGCGACGAAGGCGACAGATATGGCGGCGGTGACCCGGTCAATCAATGTGTTCGGATGGGCTGCTGCATAAGCGCCAAGGCCAATTCCAAGTGCCGCCGACCACAGGATCGAGGCAAAGATCAACGATAGCGTATGCGGTAGTTGCTGAAACACGATATTGGTCACGGAACGGCCGGAAAACACATCGGTGCCCAGATCGCCCTGCAATAGATTTCCATAGAAAATGACCAATTGCCGCCAGATCGGCTGATCCAGTGCCAGCTCGGCCGTCAGCCGCGCCTGCAACTCGGGCGTGGCCCGCGGGCCGAGCATAATTTGAACCGGATCACCGGGCACAGCACGGATCATCAAGAACATGGCGGTCACCGCCACGAAGACAATTAGTGCGGCAAGGGCAAATCTGCGAAGGGCATATTGCAACATGAGGTCAGGCACCTTTTGAGCCAGGAATGAATTGCGCGGCCACCTCCGGGAAGAGCGGCAGCCGCGCATAAGCCCGGGGAGAGATCAGGCTTTTCCGAAATAGCGCAGCAGCGCCAACCCATCCGGACGCAAGGCCGGAGCCACGCGGGCAGAATGGATCACCGGGGTGGCCTCATGGGTGAGGAAACGATAGGCTCCGCTTTCTTCCATCAGGTCCTGCGCACGCTGATACATCGCATCGCGCTTCGCGTTGTCGGTTTCCTGCGCGGCTTCTACGTGCAGCTGGTCAAACTCTGCATTGCGGAAACGTTCCCAGTTCCAAATGCCTGCCTGTTCCTCGATGAACCAGGCGGTCGCGTAAGACGGATCCGGTGCCATCGAGAAACGGTTCAGCACAAGCTGCAAGTTCTCATTGTCGCCACTGGCCCAGAAGGCGCCACTTTCCAGAACATTCACCTCAAGTGTAATGCCAATCTGTGCCAGCATCGCCTGAATGACCTGCGCCATAGTGGTGTATGTGGTCTTGTTCAGAATATCGAGGGTGAGGGTAACATTGGTTTCGCCCGACTCTGCCAGCAGTGCCATTGCCTTTTCGATATTTGCTTCAGGCGGCACCAGCCCCTGCGCCCGGTTGCCCGCAAGCCCCGGCGCGATGATACCAGTCGAGGGAGCGGCGGCACCGAAGTATGACGCTTCCAGCACGGTCGGCACGTCAATGGCGTGTTGAATGGCCTGACGCAGCTTTTGGTTCTGCAATTTCGGATGATCCAGGTTCATCCCCAGCCAAACGTAATAAAGCGACGGGTTTTCAACCAGTGTGCCGCCATTTGGCACGCCCCCGCGATACCGATCCACGGACCCGAGCGAGACACGGGTGAAATCCAGTTCGCCCGCTTCAAATGCAATCTCGGCGGTGTTTTCATCATCAATCGGCAAGATCTCGATCGTATCCCAGGCGGGTGCGTCGCCTTTCCAGTCCGGGGTGCGTTGCAACACGGTTTTTTCCTTGGCGGCCCAGCTGGAGCGCAGATAAGGTCCGCTTTCGGTCACAGGGTCACTGCCAATCCGCCCACCGGCGGCCTCAACGGCCTTCTTGGAAACGATATTGCCGGTGATATAGGGCAGCGCGATGGACCAGAGAGGGGCAAAGGGCTCTTTGAGAACAATGGTGCCCTCACGTTCGCCAGTCACCTCAACGTGGCTCAGCGGCCCCATGTCCGGTTTGTTCGGGCTTTCGGTGGCGTCGGCGATAATGCGTTCAAAGCTGAATTTCACGTCTTCGGCGGTCATGGCGCCAAAGCCATTGGTAAAGCCAATGTTGTCGCGCAGGGCAAACTTGATGTGGGTGGGGTCAACCTGTTCGATCATCGAGGCTGCATCCATTTGCCAATCCCATTCGCGACCGGGCTTGTATTGGATCAGCTTGTTGTAGATTGCGGCATGCACCTCTTCTTCGGTCACGCCAACGCTGTGCGCCGGGTCCATGTTGGGCGCATCGCCATAGGCACGCACCCGCAGCACGCCGTCACTTGCCGCAAAAGCAGTTTCCGCCAACCCTATTGGCAAGGCTGTAGCGGCCCCAAATGCGGTGGCCCCCTTCAGGAAACTCCGACGCCCCATTGGCGCCTTTGTCCATTCGATTTTCATGTTCTTTTCCTCCCTGGAAGCAATTCAAAGAAGTCCGCGGGGAATGGTTTGTGACCATTCCTTCATCAGGACTTTGGTTTCATCTGCGCCTTCGGTGGCGCTTAGTTTTCTGTGAAGGTAGAAGTTCTCCCTATCGCAATGCATGTGGCTTTCGGTTTTGATGGCGACCTGCCAACCCTCCCGTTCGAACGTGAAATTCCAGCAGGTCTCAAACTTGGCAGAGGTGGGGTCGTTGGGGTGAATGCTGAAATGCATCCGCACATCACTCCCGGTGATCAATCCGTGATCGGGGTCGAGTGACTTACCGTAGTCGTCAAAGGTATCAAGCACAGCGCGGCCTTCTGCCGTAACCTTTTGTTCTGACGTGCCAGTAGGTGCACGCAGAGTTTCGCAATCCAGAACAGGATGGTCCAAAGCGGGACCGGGCGGTGCTGGGTCCATTTCCTGCGCAACCTCCCGCACCGGCAACACAAGGGCGCACCCTTCGAGGTTCAAAGAAACGTTTGTATTTTCCGGTGAGGGCCAGACAATGGGCCAGTATGACGTTGAGAGGGCAAGGCGCAACACATGGCCCTCTCGCAAATGATGTGCACATTCATTCAGTTCGATTTCTGCTTCGTAAAGCTGCCCAGGTTCCAAGGGCTCAGGTGTTTCAAAGCTTTTATGGCTACACAGGTTGAGAGGGCGATAGGTGATCCTCTGCGATACCCCTTCAGGAGACACATCACATAGCCGCGCAACAATCTGTGCCACTGGTTTATCCACGGTGAACCGGATCTTCAGCACGGCTCGCCCCAGCAGCTCAAGAGGGGCCTTCAGAGGGTCGGTGTCAAAGCAGACTGAGAGCGCGTCGTCCTCAGATTGATCCCCCGCAAGCTCATTGTCTATCCGCATCCCCGGGCAGAAATAGCCACTGGCTTGGCCCAGATGAGCCGGATTGGAAACGGGGATCACTTCCGATGAGGGGTGTTCGGAAAACCCACCGGGGATTAGATGCCAAACCCGAGGGGTCACATTCGGAGAGGGCCATTTGTCTTCGGCAATCCAGCGCCCCTTGCGCGGGCCGTTTTGGGCAACGGGATTGAAATGCTCCTGCATGAAGGTGCGATAGTCTGGCAGATCTTCGGCACCGTTCTCCTCGCCCTTCAACCAGCGGTCAAACCAGCCGATCACTTCGGAATGAAAATCCGCAGGGTTAAGTTTGGACAAATGCGCATAGCGATGCTCCCAGGGGCCAACCAGAGCTTTGCTTGGGGCATTGAGATTGGCGACAAGCGAAGCAGGGGTGTTCACATATGAATCTGCCCAGCCTGTGATTGCCAAAACCGGCGCTTTGATCGCGCTCCAATCCTCGCAAACGGATCCATGTTTCCAAAACGCATCCCGTGAGGGATGGCGCAGCCAATCTGCGGCTGAAAACGGCACATTTTCCATCCGCGCGATCCAATCCTTGCGCCAGTCCGGCCGCAATTCCGGATCGGCGGGGCGGGTGAGATAAGCAAACATCTGGCTGCCCCAGTTGACGTTGTCACTTAACAGACAGCCCCCCATGAAATGGATGTCATCCGCATAACGATCAGCGGTTGACGCAACGGTAACCACGGCTTTCAGTGAGGGAGGGCGACGAAAGGCCAATTGCAGCCCGTTAAAGCCCCCCCATGAAATCCCGATCATGCCGATATTGCCGTCGCACCACTCTTGCTGGGCCATCCAATCCAAAATGGCCTCGCCATCACGCAGTTCTTGCTCGGAGTATTCGTCGTCAAACTGACCTGCGCTGTCTCCGGTTCCCGCAATGTCGACCCGGATACAGGCATAACCTGCATCGGAAAACACGGTATGGGTGGTTTCATCTCGCGACGCGGTGCCATCGCGTTTGCGGTAGGGCAGATATTCCAGGATGGCCGGCGATGGGGCTGTTCCCGGCAGCCAGAGACGCGCTGCGAGCTGTCGTCCATCCGGCAGTGGAATCCATAGGTTTTCGATCTTTTCTGTCGTCATATCCACTGGGCCTTCAAACTTGGATTGCAAAGAGAATGACTGCTTCACATGGAAAATAAATTGTGCAAACTTATGTGAATTGACGCTTTTTGCATCTAACCCGCGTCAATTCGCGAAAGGTTTTGACCCTATGAGTGAAAATTTCTCTGAAAACCTGAGATTCCTTTGCGCTGAGCATGGGAGCATTTCTCAGATCTGTCGTGAGATTGGGATCAACCGACAACAGTTTAATCGGTATCTGAACGGCAGTTCGATGCCATCCGCACATAATCTGCGCCGTATTGCCCGCCATTTTGACTTGAACGAGAAGCAACTGTTTGGTGATCCGGCAGAATTGGATCACATATTGCGGAGTGCCGCTCTGGGCACCGGCGAAAACACAACTGACGCTTTCCTTTCTCCCTATCGAGGGCAGCAGAAAAACCTTCGTCGTTATCTGGGCTTTTATCATTCTCACTTCTGCACGCCTTCCTGGGAAGGAAAGATCTTCGTTTCACTGATCCGGATCGGTGAAAAAGATGGGTTTATTACCTGTCGATCCTATGAAAACGCCATTTCAGTGGACAAAAGTATCCGCCAGATTTCTCGATATGATGGGCTTGTCACCATGCGCGGAACCAGGATTTTTGTGACCGAGCATGAGCGCACGCGCGAGGGCAGTATTGCGCAAACCATTCTTTATTCTGCACATCGTCAACAGCTGAAATATCTGCGTGGTGTCACAATGGGAGTTGCATGGCGGCCCTATGCGCATCCCTATGCGGCCAAGACAATTTGGAAACGTCTCGATGAGCGCATAACTGCGCGAGAAGCGATTGAACGGTGCGGCATTTATTCTGCAAAAAGTTTGCAAATTGATCCGACAATTCGCGGCCACCTGAGTTCACCTTCCGGCGTGCTGTCATCGGGCAAGCCGATGTAAAGGTAGTGTTGTGTATTGGAGTTGGTGTCTGAGGCAACGGAATTTGAATGTCGGACTATTTCGTCAATGCTATGAGCGGCAGTCTGCGCCCTAAGTGCTTTCAGAATGGAGAGTTGGTGACTAAATATTTTCACGCAAAAAGCAAAAAAGCAGTTTTGGCCCATCCAGAAACAGACCCATCTGTTGTTCAACCGATAGCAAAGCGATTGTGAAGTGAGCCTAACAATGCGACTGGGCGCTTCACATCAATGTTAAGGAGCAAGGTCGGGATAAAATGGCGGAGAGACAGGGATTCGAACCCTGGGTGGGCTTGCACCCACAACGGTTTTCGAGACCGCCCCGTTCGACCACTCCGGCACCTCTCCGCGGGGGGTGAGGGGGATTTAGATCGACTAAACCGGATGCGCAACCCCCAATTTTGAGAAAAGTCTGAAATGAGGAAGAAAAGTCGGCGCTTTTCCACTCCTTTGGTTTTTTGTCCCCCTTGTCCGGATCCCGCCCGCAGTCTAGGCTTTTGTAAACCTGCCTTTGTGTACGGAGATAAAACAAAGATGTTTCAAAGAGTTCTTAGCCTTATTCTGACCCTCTTTCTGGTCGCAGTTTCCCCGGCCCAGACAAGCTTTGCGCAAGGCAGCGAGCCGGGCGCGGATCGGGACAAAATTCGCGAATTTCTTGAGGTGACCGGCTTTGATGTGGCCATTGCCTCAATTCAACAAGGGGCCATGGCTGGGCCTGCGCTGACGGGGGCCGCCCCGGATCAGTTCGGGCGCAATTGGGTGCGTCTGGCAGAGCAGGTCTTTGCTCCTGACAAGATGGTCGATGACGCGGTTGACATGATCGAAGCGGTGATGCCTGCGGATCTGCTTGATCATGGTGTGGTGTTTTATGGCAGCGATCTGGGAAAACGCGTCGTGGCGGTTGAGAATGAAAGCCACATGGTTGAAGACGCAATCCGGCAGACCGAGGGCGAAAAACTTGTCGATGAGCTGCTTGAGGAAAGAAGCCCGCGCCTTGATGTCTTCAAGGCAATGTCGCAATCGGTTGGAAGCACTGATGTCGCGATCCGGTCCATTGTCGAAATCCAGGTCCGCTATCTGATGGCGGCCGCGGCTGCGGGCGCAACGGATCTTGAAATTGGCGAAGAGGATCTGCGCGGTATGCTGATGGCGCAACAAGGAGAGATGCGGCGGAGCATTGAGGTTCATGGCCTTGTCGCCAACGCCTATACCTATCGCAGCCTCAGCGTTCAGGAGCTGATTGATTATCTTTCCGCTCTGCAATCGCCCCAGATGATGCAGGTCTATGAAATCCTGAACGCCGTGCAATACGAGATCATGGCGGATCGTTATGAACGTCTGGCCACCCAGCTTGGCCGTCTGCAACCGGAATCGGAGCTTTAATGCAACCTGTCCGTCGATGGCATGTTCTGGCCCTAAGGGTGATGGCAACTCTGTGATGCTTGGGGCGGCGTTGCCCAGTGTGGCGACGGCGCAGGCCAGTTCATTCGACCGGTTCTGGAACGCGCTGCACCTGCAGGAAACCCTGACAATCGTGCGCGAAGAGGGCCATAGCTACGCGCTTGAGGCGGCAGAGCAATTGACTGGGCGGCCAAGTGATCGGTTTTGGCAGCGCGAGGTGGATCAGATCTATGATCTGGAGCGGATGACAGCGCAGGTGCGCGCCGATCTGCAGCAGGCAATGGTTGGGCGTGATCTGGGCGCGGTCCTAGCTTACTACGAAAGCGAGGCCGGACAACAGGTGATCGACCTCGAGATTTCAGCCCGGCGCGCCTATCTTGCGCCGGGGGTGGACGAAGCCGCGCGAGAGGCCTGGTATGGTGGTGGCAATGTGGGCGCGCGCGCCGATCTTATCCGCAGACTTATCCGGGATGGGGAGCTGATCGAGCGCAATGTTGTCGGGGCGCTCAACAGCAATTTCGCATTCCTCACCGCCTTTGCGCAATCGGGCCCGAATGAGGGGATGGTGCTGGATGAACGCGCCATTCTTGATGAGGTCATGAGCGAGGAAGATGCACTTCGGCTTGATACGGCCGAGTGGCTTTATGGTTATCTGTCGCTCGCATATGGTCCGCTGTCTGAACAGGCATTGGAAGAGCTGGCCGAGATATCCGACAGCCCAGCGGGACGGCATCTGAACGATGTTCTGTTCTTGGGGTTTGATCCGATGTTCGAAGACCTCGCCCGGCGGCTGGGGGTGGCAGCAGGGCAGGCCTTGCTGCAACAGGATCTCTGACCGGATCTCCCGACCGATTGCCTGCGGCAAAAAGGCAAGCTGGGGGTTTCACCCTTTCCTCTGCGCAGCCTGCGTTTTATCCAATTGGAAACACCAAAGGATCCCAGCATGTCTGACGCGCCACAGAAGAAAGCACCGTATTTTCCTGCGCCCAAGCCGATCCCGCCCAAGGCCGGGCTGTTCCAGCGCACCCCTCCTGCCATGTTCCCACCGCTTTTTGGTTTGTTCGGACTGGGGCTGGCATGGCGCCGCGCCTCTGAAAGCTTTGCGATGCCATCGGAAATCGGAGAGATGATCCTGGGGGCTGTGACGCTTCTTTTTCTGTTTTCGGTCGCGGCCTATCTGATCAAGCTCACCCGGCGCCCCGGTGTGTTCGTTGAAGATCTGCGGGTTCTTCCGGGCCGGGCCGGTCTCGCCTCGATGGGGCTGGCGGGGTATCTGATGGCGGCGGCCTTGGTCATCTATTCGCCGTTCTGGGCATTGGTGACCCTATGTCTCGCCGGGCTCTGGCATCTGGCTGTTGTGCTGACAGTGTTGCGCATTCTCATTGCGTCCGCGCCAGAGGGGCGGGCGGTCACACCTGTCTGGCACCTCACCTTTGTCGGCTTCATTGTCGGGCCAATCGCCGCATTGCCGCTTGGTTTGCACATCTATGCGCAGGCCGTGTTCTGGGTTACTTTTGTGATTGCGGCCGGGATCTATGGGGCCAGTGCACTGGCCTTTGCAAAGAAAACGGTTCCCGCACCTCTGCGCCCCCTTCTGGCCATCCATCTGGCACCCGTCAGCCTTTTGGGAACGGTGGCCTATCTGTTGGGGGATGCGCAATTTGGACAGGCTCTGGCGTGGGTCGCAATTGTGGTTTTTGCGGTGCTGGTGGCCTCCGCCCGCTGGTTGACGGCGGATGGGTTCAGCCCATTCTGGAGCGCCTTTACCTTCCCTCTGGTGGCGTTCTCGACCTTGATGCAGATCACCTGGCTTGCGGGCGGTGGAGAGGTTTTCCGTCTGCTCGGGGGGCTGAGCCTGATTTTCGCCACGCTGATCGTTCCGCCGATCGCCTTCCGGATCCTGAAGCTTTGGGCAAAGGGCGTGCTGGCCGTGAAAACCAATGCGGCTCAGGCCTAAAGCGTTTCGGGGTAAACTTAAAACGCTTTAGCCATCCTCCCAGGGGGGCAGGGTTGCCTGTAGCTTTTTGCTCAGGGATTTGCGAATAATCTCATAAGAGCGTTCAATCCGGTGACGAAGTTCATTTTCGCCCGCCCCGAACGGAACCCGCACCCAGGATTTGTGGAAATAGGGCGCCTTCTCCGCAACCCCGGCCTCTTTCAGCATGTCTGCTGTCGCCACATCGGCACATTTCACCGAAACGCCATCCGTATCGACGGACATGGCCGCAAAGATCTTGCCTCCCACCTTCCAGATATCGTGATCCTCGGGCGTTTTCCCAAATGGATGGGTCAGCTCTGCGCCCGGCAGGGCGTGACACAGCGCGGTTGCAAAGGCTCGGGACATCCTACACTCCAAACTTGCTCTGGGACCAAAACCTTGCTACCAAGCCCTCATGAAACGGACAAGCACCCTCATTATTTGCTGCATTCCCTGCTGAGATATCTCGGCGGGTCGTTTCTTCATTTCCAAATCAATGTGAAGTCGCTAAACCCGCCACAAAAGTGGTGTGTCCAGACGTATACAATTCGCCGCATGGGGCGGGACAAGAGGCCGATATGACAGAGATTAAGATTTACAACACCAAGGCACGCGCCAAGCAGGTGTTTGAGCCGCTGGACCCCGAAAATGTGCGCCTCTATGTCTGTGGCCCGACCGTTTATGACCGCGCCCATCTGGGCAATGCGCGTCCTGTTGTGGTGTTTGATGTTCTGCAAAGGCTGCTGCGTCATGTGTATGGCGCGGATCATGTGACCTATGTGCGCAATTTCACCGATGTGGATGACAAGATCAACGCCACCGCGCTTTCCCGCAAAGAGGCCGGCGCCGAGGGCACGCTTGAAGAACTGGTGCATGAACGCTCGAACGAGACCATTGACTGGTATCTCAAGGACATGGGCGCATTGGGTGCGCAGGAACCCGACCAGATGCCGCGCGCAACTGAATATATCGCGCCGATGATCGCGATGATCGAGGAGCTGATTGCCAAGGGGCACGCCTATCCGGACGGGGCGGGGCATGTGCTCTTTTCCGTGAAAAGCTATGACAATTATGGCGCGCTGTCTGGCAGGTCGGTGGATGACATGATCGCCGGGGCGCGGGTTGAAGTGGCGGACAACAAACGTGATCCGATGGATTTTGTGCTGTGGAAACCGTCCAGTGATGACTTGCCCGGTTGGGACAGCCCCTGGGGGCGCGGCCGCCCCGGCTGGCACATCGAATGCTCTGCCATGTCGCTGGAACTGCTGGGCGCGTCTTTCGATATCCATGGCGGCGGCAACGACCTGCAATTCCCGCATCATGAAAACGAAATTGCCCAGTCGAAATGCGCCCACCCGGAAGGCGATTTCGCGCGCTATTGGATGCATAATGAAATGCTGCAGGTTGAGGGCAAGAAAATGTCCAAATCCCTGGGCAATTTCTTCACCGTGCGCGACCTGCTGGACCAGGGCGTGCCCGGCGAGGTGATCCGCTTTGTCTTCCTCGGAACCCATTATCGCAAGCCGATGGACTGGACCGAGAAAAAGCGCGGTGAGGCTATCAAAACGCTTGAAAAGTGGAGTGCATTTGTTGCCATTTCCCCTAAGACTGAGACGCCCATTCCGGAAGATCTGGTAAATGCCATTGCTGATGATCTAAACACACCCAAGGCAATTTCCTTCATGCATGACTTATACAAGCAAGGTGATGCTGGTGGACTGCGTGCTTCCTTGGACTTTCTCGGGCTTAAGCTGACAGACTTCGCCTCGATTGTAAAAGGTACGGTTCCAGTTCGAGATGATCGGGTTCTTCGTTTGTTAGAAAACAAGCTGCATGAAACCCGTATGACTGCAATGGAAACCAAGGACTTCTCTGCCGTGGATGCTTTGAAAGCCGCCCTGACTGAGGCAGGTGTACAGATCCGCATGTCGAAAGACGGGGTGGAGCTGGAACCCGGCCCGACATTCGATGCGGCGAAGCTGGACGGGATTTAGGCACTGACTCGCGGGCGTGTCCCGCTTCGCGCCCGCCCCGCCCCCCAGGGCGGGCGCGAAACCGCACCCACCCTCGGGCCGGGCGCAAAGCGGGGGCGATGATGATGACACGAGAGGCGCCAGATGACCGAGAAGCTCTACCTCTATGATACCACGCTGCGCGACGGGCAGCAGACGCAGGGTGTTCAGTTTTCCTTTGCGGAAAAGACCCAGATCGCCAAGGCGCTGGACGGGTTGGGCATTGATTACATCGAAGGTGGCTGGCCGGGGGCGAACCCAACGGATAGCGAGTTCTTTGACAAGGCGCCCAAAACCCGCGCGACCTTTACCGCTTTTGGCATGACCAAACGGGCCGGGCGTTCAGCCGAAAACGACGATGTGCTGGCGGGGGTGATGAATGCGGGCACGTCTGCGGTCTGTCTGGTGGGCAAAAGCCATGATTTTCACGTCACCACCGCGCTTGGCATCACGCTTGAGGAAAACGTCGAAAACATTCGTGCCACGATGGACTACATGGTGCGGCAAGGGCGCGAGGCGCTCTATGATGCCGAGCATTTCTTTGACGGCTACAAGGCAAACCCCACCTATGCGATCGACTGCCTGAAGGCCGCTCATGACGCTGGTGCGCGCTGGATTGTGCTGTGTGACACCAATGGCGGCACGCTGCCGAATGAGGTGTTCGAGATCACGAAGGCCGTCATAGATGCGGGCATTCCCGGCGATCACCTTGGCATCCATACCCATGACGACACCGGCAATGCGGTGGCCTGCACGCTGGCCGCGATCGACGCGGGGGCGCGGCAAATTCAGGGCACGCTGAATGGGCTCGGAGAGCGTTGTGGCAATGCCAACCTGACCACCCTGATCCCGACACTGCTGTTGAAAGAACCCTATGCCAGCCAGTTTGATCTTGGGGTCAGCCGGGAGGCCTTGAAGGGGCTGACCCGCCTGTCGCGCCAGCTTGATGACATCCTGAACCGGGTGCCCAACAAGGCGGCGCCCTTCGTTGGTGCGTCGGCCTTTGCCCATAAGGCGGGGCTTCATGCAAGTGCCATTCTGAAAGATCCCACCACGTATGAGCATATCCCGCCGAAAACAGTGGGCAATACGCGCATTGTGCCGATGTCGAACCAGGCGGGGCAATCCAACCTGCGCGCCCGGCTTGCGGATGCCGGGATCACGGTCGAAAAGGGGGATCCGCGGCTTGCGGATATCCTGACGCGGGTGAAAGAGCGTGAGGAAAAAGGGTATGCCTATGACAGCGCACAGGCGTCTTTCGAACTGGTGGCGCGCAAGGTCCTTGGGCAACTTCCCGAGTTTTTCGAGGTCAAGCGCTACAAGGTGACGGTTGAGCGGCGCAAGAACAAGCGCAACAGGATGGTCAGCCTGTCCGAAGCGATTGTGGTGATCAAGATAGGCGGCGAAAAGAAGCTGTCGGTCTCAGAAAGCATGGATGAGAGCGGCACCGATCGGGGTCCGGTCAACGCGCTGGCCAAGGCGCTTGGCAAAGATCTGGGTCCCTATCAGTCGATCATTGATGACATGCGGCTGGTGGACTTCAAGGTGCGCATCACGCAAGGCGGGACCGAGGCGCAGACCCGCGTGATCATCGACAGTGAAGATGGGGCCGGGCACCGCTGGTCGACGGTTGGCGTCAGCCCGAACATCGTGGATGCCTCGTTTGAGGCGCTTCTGGACGCCATCATCTGGAAACTCCTGCGCGACGGGGCCAAAGCGGTATGAGTGGCGTCATGACAGCTCATGAGGCGCTGAATGCCTGTGCGCAGATGGTGCAGAAGGGCGATCCGGATCGGTTTCTGGCGGCGATGACCGGCCGTCCCGACGAACGCGCCCGGCTGTTCCCGCTTTACGCCTTCAATCTTGAAATTGCCCGCGCGCCCTTCATGTCGAATGAGCCGATGGTCGCCCTGGTGCGGTTGCAATTCTGGCGCGACGTGATTGAAGGCAAAACGGTTGTCGCACATGAGGTGGCCACGCCGTTGCAAGAGCTGATTGCCACGGGCCAGCTTGATCGTGGGTTGCTGGAGCAGATGGTGGATGCTCGGGAAGGGGATGTGGACGGGATCGGCCGGCAGGGTGTCCCCTCAATCCTGGACTATGCTAAGGCCACCAGCGGAGCGCTGATGGCCGCGAGTGCAGACGGGGACCGGGAGGGGTTGGTGAGACTCGGCACCGCGTTGGGTGTTTCGAACTGGTTGAATTCCCTGCCAGAACTTGCGCGCGTGGGTCGTGGCCATGTGCCTCCGAGTGATGAAGTCATCGCCGAACTGGCAATTGCAGGTCTGGCGGAGCTGAAAGCGGCCCGCAGATCTTTGCCACGAAAAGGGTCGGGCGCATTGCGCAGCGGATGGCGGGCGGAAGCCATCCTGACCCGCGCCAAATCCTCTCCTGATCTGGCCGCTGCGGGCGCATTGGGCGGGTCGGAGTTTTCCCGCCGCGCGCGTCTTCTGTGGCTGTCCGCGCTTGGCCGCTGGTAAGCGCTTTCGCGCGTCCTAAAGCGTTTCGGTTTTAACCTGACACAGGGCAAAACCGAAACGCGGCAAGAGATATCAATGTCGTGGGCGTTTCAGAATAAACATGTGTTTCAAGTTTATCCCGAAACGCTTTAGATACTGTTAACCCGTTTGGCCGGATCAGCCTAGTTTTGCGGCGGTGCGGGCAAGTGTTGTGATGCCGTCCCAATCTCCGGTCTCGATCAGCTGCCGCGGGGCAACCCAGGACCCGCCCACGCACAGAACATTGGGCAGCGACAGATAGTCCGATGCATTTGCAAGGCTCACGCCTCCGGTTGGGCAGAACCGGATCTGGGGCAGGGGAGAGGCCAGGGATTTCAGGAATTTACTCCCCCCGGCGGCCTCTGCGGGAAAGAATTTCTGCACCGAATACCCGCGTTCCAGAAGGCGCATGGCTTCGGTGGCTGTGCTGGTGCCTGGCAAAAGCGGCAGCTCCACGGCTTCGCAACTGTCGACCAAAAGATCGGTTGCGCCGGGGGATACGGCAAATTTGGCGCCAGCGGTTTTGGCATCGGCAGCATGGGTTGGGGTCAGAACAGTTCCGGCCCCGACAATACCCCCTTCCACCTGAGACATTTCCGCGATCACTTCGATGGCGGCAGGCGTGCGCAGGGTAACCTCCAGCACCGGAAGCCCGCCCGCGACAAGCGCGCGGGCCAGCGGCTGTGCATGGGCCGGATCATGCACCACGAGGACCGGAATAACAGGCGCCCGGGTGCAGATGTCTTCGCTGAAGGCCGTGGCGGCGGCAGCAGGTGTCATGTGTCATCTCCTGTCAGGATCGGGGAGGCGCCGGTGGTGGCCGGGCCGACATGCTGGCGAAACGCGGCGAACAATTCGCGCCCCATACCGGTTTCGTTGGAGGTAAGGTCCTTGGTTTCAGGCGCGCGATCCGCAAACCCGTTGGCCAGAACCTGAAGCTGGCCGGTGGTGGCATCAAGACGGATCAGGTCGCCATCCCGGACCCGTGCGATCGGACCACCTGCTGCGGCTTCGGGCGAAATATGAATGGCCGCAGGAACCTTTCCCGAAGCCCCGGACATGCGCCCGTCTGTCACAAGGGCCACTTTCAGACCGCGATCCTGTAGCACGGAAAGAACCGGGGTCAGTCCGTGCAACTCAGGCATACCATTGGCTTGCGGCCCCTGAAAACGTACGACAAAGACAGTATCCGTTGTGATTTCATTGGCTTGGAAGGCTGCCTTCACGCTTGATTGATCGGTAAAGACCCGCGCTGGCGCTTCGATAATGTGGCGCTCAGCTGCCACGGCGGAGGTTTTGATCACGCCTTGCCCAAGGTTTCCATCCAGCTTGGCCAGCCCCCCGGTCGGCTGAAACCCCTCGGAGGGAGGGCGCAGGATCTTGTCGTTCAGGCTGGTGCGTGGGGCAGGTTCCCAGCGTACTCTTTCACCTGCGAGCTTGGCTTCAACTGCGTAGTTTTCCAACGGTCCCGCCACCGTAGTGACATCGTTATGCAAAAGCCCCGCTTCAAGCAGATGGCCGATCATGTATCCAAGGCCGCCGGCTGCGTGGAAATGGTTCACATCCGCCAGCCCATTGGGATAAACGCGGGCCATCAGTGGAACGGCGGCGGAAATATCCGCAAAATCCTCAAGTGTCAGGATCACCCCGGCCGCGCGGGCCATGGCAGGCAGATGCAGCACCAGATTGGTGGATCCACCTGTTGCCATCAGCCCGACAATCCCATTCACGAAGGCGCGGACATCCAGCACATGGGCGGCGGGTGTATGCCGGTCAGGTGCTGCGATTTCAATTGCGCGGCGCACCCCTTCGCGGGTCAACGCATCGCGCAGGGGGGTGTGAGGGTTGACGAAGCTTGATCCCGGAAGATGCAGCCCCATAAACTCCATCAGCATCTGATTGGAATTGGCGGTTCCGTAAAATGTGCAGGTTCCGGGGCCGTGATAGGCGGCCATTTCCGCTTGCATCAGGGCTTTTCGGTCAATCTCACCTTTGGCAAAGCGTTTCCGTATCTCGGCTTTTTCATCATTTGGCAGGCCAGAGGTCATCGGGCCTGCGGGCAGGAACACAGCGGGGATGTGGCCAAAAGTGGCGGCGGCCATGACAAGACCGGGAACAATCTTGTCGCAAACCCCAAGGTAAAGCGCTGCATCATAGGTGTTGTGGCTGAGCGCGATGGCTGCGGCCATGGCAATCACGTCACGGGAAAACAGGCTCAGCTCCATGCCGGTTTCGCCCTGGGTGACGCCGTCACACATGGCGGGCACCCCGCCTGCCACCTGCGCGGTGGCGCCCATCTCTCGCGCGGTCTGTTTGATCAGGTCGGGGTAGGTGGCATAGGGGGCATGGGCCGACAGCATATCGTTATACGCGGTGACAATGCCCAGGTTCGGGGCTGTCCCCTCTGCAAGACTGGTCTGGTCTGGTCCTGCCCCGGCATAGGCGTGCGCCTGTCCCGAACATCCCAAATGCCCCCGTGCTGTCCCTTTCGCAATTGCGGCGTCGATCTTGGCCAGATAGGCAGCGCGGGTATGTCTGGAACGTGTTTCAATCCGTTCTGTAACCTTGTCTATCTGGGAATTCAGCATGGCGATCCTTTTGGGTGAGTTTGGGAACGGAGCAGCGCAAGGAGTGAATAGCAGGATCTGCTATCGCTAACAAGTGCGGCCAGGTGATGCAGGGGGGCTTTCCGGGCAATTAAGAAAATGTGGTTTTTCAGATTGATAGTGCATTTGTCACAGGGTTACCCTGCGGTTTCCTTAATGCTGCCTCAATTGGTTAACAAGATCCTACGAAAAAGGATGTGCAGAATGCACTTCCATCGCATCAATCGGAGGCGAGCATGAAACTGGGTAAGCTCTTTCTTGGCATGGTGGCCATCGCGGCCTTGTCGGCCTGTATGAAACCAGGGGAAGTGACGCGGGCGCAACCTTCCAATCTCGAACTGGGGGCGGCAAGCGAGGCACAACAGCCCAAAACCGTTGAATATAATGTCACGGATGTTCGTGTGACCGTGCCGCGCACCCTTACCGTTTCCGAGGCCAACTCGCTGAAGCCGAGAGCCGACATTGTCTGGCGCGAAGACCCGCTTGGGGATCGCTACAAACAGGTTCAGGTGATCCTCGACGACGCGTTTGATCGCGGGGTCAGCACCTTGAACAAAGGGCGTCCGGTGGTTCTTGAGATCACCTTGCAGGAGTTCCATGCCCTGACCCAGCGCACGCGTTATACCTACGGGGGCACCCATGCGCTGCGCTTCGACCTTACGGTTCTGGACGCAAAAACCGGGATGATCCTGGAACCCAAACGCACAATTCAAAACGACCTGCGCGCTTTTGGCGGAGAAGAGGCGCTGGCCGCAGAGGCACGGGGTGAGACGCAGAAAGTTCGGATTACCGCTCATCTGGCAGCCGTCATTTATCAGGAAATGACCCGCCCGAGAGATTTCCTGCCTGCGGATTTTGTTCCCCATATGCCGCAGACCACCGTTGCTGCGGTTGCTCCCGAGGCAGCTCAGTAAGCTGGCGACCTTTCAGCGGAACAGACCGAAACAGGCGGCGTCAGCCGCCTTTTTCATTGGCCCCCCCGGCAAAACCGGCTAACAGGCGGGCATGACTGATACGCGCCCCACAATCCGCCTTAAACCAAAAGCCAACGCCCGCGCCATTCGCCATGGCGCCCCGTGGGTTTACGACAATGAAGCTGTCACCGATCGCCGGACAAAAAAACTGGCTGCAGGAACAATTGCGGTGCTCGAGGATGGCGACCGGGCGGCTTTGGCCACGGTGGCGATCAACCCCGGTTCGCGCATTATTGCGCGTGTGCTGGATCGCGATCCCGAGGCGCAGATAGATCGCAACTGGCTGCGCGGAAAACTGGCTGCGGCGCTGGCCCATCGCGAAACCCTGTTCGACGCGCCGTTTTATCGGTTGGTGCATGCAGAGGCAGACGGGCTTCCCGGGGTGATCATTGACCGTTTCGGCGACGTTGCGGTTGTGCAGCCTAACGCTGCCTGGGCTGAGCTCCTGCTGGATGATCTGACCGCCGCCCTTGCTGAAGTGACCGGCGTGACCACCATCGTTAAAAACGCAGGCGGGCGTGCCCGGGTGCTGGAGGGGCTGGGGGATGAAAATGCCGTGCTGCTTGGGGATCTTCCCAAGGCGCCGGTCCCGGTGTCGATGAATGGCGCAACCTATCTGGCCGACCTGGTGGGTGGGCAGAAAACGGGCTTGTTCTATGACCAGCGCCCCAACCACGCATTTGCGGCGGGGCTTGCCAGGAAGGCGCGGGTTCTGGACGTGTTCTCTCATGTTGGGGGCTTTGCCTTGGCGGCCCTTGCGGGCGGTGCGAAATCCGCCCTGTCGGTTGACGGATCGGCGGCGGCGCTGGAGCTTGCTGCGGGTGGAGCCGATGCGATGGGGGCCGCAGATCGGTTTGCCACCCGCAAGGGGGATGCCTTTGACGTCTTGACGGCACTGGCCGAGGAAGGGGCGCAGTTTGATGTGGTGATCTGCGATCCGCCCGCCTTTGCCCCGTCGAAAAAGGCGTTGGAACCGGGGCTGCGGGCTTATGAACGCGTGGCACGGCTGGCAGCGCCCTTGGTGGCGCCCGGTGGATATCTTGGGCTGTGTTCCTGTTCGCATGCGGCAACCGTGGACAAGTTCCGCAATGCCTCGAACCGCGGGATCGGCCGGGCCGGGCGTGTGTCGCAACTGATCCACACCGGATATGCGGGCGCTGATCACCCCCAGCACCCACAGCTTGCGGAAAGCGGCTATCTCAAGGCGCTGTTTTACCGGATGTTGCCGTGAAGGTTTGTATCGACGCCTGCGTGCTTTACCCGACGGTGATGCGCGAAATGGTGTTGGGGGCGGCTGAGGCCGGTCTGTTTGCCCCCTTCTGGTCACCGCGTATCCTAGAGGAATGGGCCCGTGCCGCAGCGCGCTTTGGTCCGGAACAAGAGATGTTTGCGCGGGGTGAGATTGCCCAGCTGAATGCCCGGTGGCCATCAGCCAGCGTGCCCCCACGAGAGGGGGACATGCGCAGGCTTTACCTGCCCGATGAAAATGACATTCATGTTCTGGCGTCGGCCATAGCCGCAGGGGCCGATGTGTTGTTGACACTTAATCGCGCAGATTTTCCGGGCCATGTGTTGGCGGAAGAGGGGCTGCGCCGCGAAAGCCCGGACCTGTTCCTGCGTGATTTCGTCGACACCCACCCGCATGAGATGACCGCGCTGGCTGAGCGGGTTCTGGCGGAGGCACGTCGCCTATCGGGCGAGGACAGCTGGACGCTGCGCAGCCTGATGAAAAAGGCGCGCCTGCCACGTTTGGGCAAGGCGTTGGAGAGGCTGGGTTGACGCGGTCCGCCCGGTTTCAATGCGTTTCAACCGACCATTTGGCCTCGTTTTTCTCAATCGCTGCTATGCGATCTGCGGTTTTCGGATGGCTCATCAACCATGCAGGCATCACCCCGCCGCGTCCCTTGGTGAGGTGATCGAGCTTCCCAAACAGGGATTTCTGCGCCTCTGTGCCAATGCCTGACTTGAGCAGGAGCGCGGAGGCATATTCATCCGCTTCATATTCATCCCCCCGCGAAAGCCCCGCCGCCACGAGGCGGGTCAGGAAGCGGGCGATATAGACACCGGCGCCGGGCAAAAAGCGCGACAGCATCATGCTCAGCACCGTGCGCAATGCGTTCTGCCCGGAAAAATCAATCATACGTTTGCGGGCATGTCCAAGGGCCACGTGACCCAGTTCATGGGCAATCACCGAGGCCAGTTCCGGTCCGGTGACGCGGCCATTGCGATATTCCTCCATGAACCCGCGGGTGATGAAAATCCGTCCATCCGGCGCGGCCAGGCCATTGATCGGCTGAATTTCATAGACGAAAACCCGGATCCGGGGCAGGTCGAGGGCACGTGCCATCTGATCGGTCAGCTGTTTCAATCCCGCATCTGCCAGTTCCGAAGAATTCTCGTCCAGCTCGCGATGGGTGCGCCAGACCGAAAACCGGTACAGCACATAGCCATAAAGGACAGGCAGAAGGATAGGGAGGAGTTTCAGCATAAAGCTTATATGGGGGCAAAACCTGTTTTGGGAAAGAGGAACCAACCGGTTCGTTTCAGGTTTTTCGACTGCGGACCATGGCGCGGATCCATGAGAAAAGGAGAGCTGCCAGGGTCAGAGCGGCAAGAAAGCCAGCCAGATTTCCCATGACACCGGCCAGATATTCAACCTGATTGGCAAACCCATATCCGAGGCCCACGTAAAGTGAGACCCAGACAACCTCTCCGAACAGATCCCAAAGGGTAAAGCGTCCCCACGAAAGCCCCGTCGCGCCTGCGGTGAAGTTGACCCATGGGCCAAGCGGAGCGACCGCCCATGTGGACAGAAATACGCCAAGGCCACCAAAGCGGTCGATCAGCTTTTGTGCCCGTTGCAGGACCCGTTTGCGTGCAGGGCGACGGGTCAGGCCGCGCAGGACAGCCGGTCCACCCCAACGCCCGAGTGCAAATCCGGTCTGATCCCCTATCACCGCGCCCGCAAATGCCATGGCTGCAACCAGAACCAGATCCAGATCTCCAACAGCAGAAAACGCCCCGCCTGCCAGCATCATCAAAGAGGTCGGGATCGGGAGCGCGAGACAAGAAAGAAAGGCGGCAACAAAGACCACCCATGGTCCATAGGTGGTCAGCAGGGCAAAAACGGCTTCCGTGGTCATCATTGGCCCGCTTCCCCGGCGGGGTGCTCGCTTTGATAGATCGACAGCCCCGTGTCGATCCTTTGCAGCAATTCATTCAGTGCCAGATCATGTTTCGCCGCGATATCATTCAGCGATCGGGGGCCGTTTTCAAGATCAAGACCCGGCACCGCTGATTGCATGATCTCCATCATGTCAGGGCGTGGGATGCGCCAGGAATGGGCCACGTATCTTGGGGTCATCCAACCGGCAAGCGGTTGATTGTGATGATCGGGATTGCTCCAATATACGGCTTCGCTGATGGTGCGGGTTGCGAAAACGCCGCCTGCAATCAGGCAAAGGATCAACAGTGCGGTTGCCACCGGAGCAGCGCGCCACATGGTTTGAAGCTGGATTTTTACCGTGTTCAATAGGCGTTTCACGCGATCCTCCTTGTGGGTTTCATATCTTATACTTCTTGTTGCCCCGTTTCCGTCGCCTGTCGTTGCGACATTTCGCCGGGTGTCTTGAAGACGGTCGCGCGCCTATCTGATGAAGGGTGCTGAACAAAGGGTCTCGGGAGGGGCCTGGAACACGTGGTTGTTTTGAAACACCCACAACATTGAAACCTCTTCCGGTGTTTCGACCTTCCCCGTCTCAGGTGGAATTCGAAACGCTTCAGGGACCGATATTATGACCAAAGCCCGTTGGATCCGGATATTCCGATATGTCGCCTCAATCGAAGGGTGGAGCTATGTTGTGTTGCTGTTTGTGGCCATGCCGTTGAAATACTGGGCTGAAATGGATGCGGGTGTTACGCTGGCCGGCAGGGTGCATGGGGGATTGTTCATTGCCTATATTGCCGCCCTGTTTGTTGCAGCGGGGCTGGGGGGACTGTCGAGCGAACGGGTCAATTGGGCATTGCTGGCCAGTTTGCTGCCTTTTGGGACCTTTCTGCACGACCCCTATCTGAAGCGGGAAGAACAGGATCTGCGCGGTTTGCAACAGGAGGTTTAACGCCCCAGATCGCGCATCCCGCGATCAATGCCTTCCAGCGTCATTGGGACCATGCGCCCCTCGAAAATCTCATTGATCATCTGAATGGACTGGGTGTAGCGCCAATGGTGCTCAGGTGTCGGATTGATCCACATGTGATTTGGCCATTGCTCGCGCGCACGCTGCAGCCAGACTTGGCCGGCTTCATCGTTCCAATGCTCGTTGGCACCACCGCGATAGGCGACCTCGTAAGGGGACATGGAGGCATCGCCCACAAAGATACATTTGTAATCCGGCCCATAGGTGCGCAGCACTTCCCAGGTCGGGGTCTGATCATTCCAGCGCCGGGCATTGTCGCGCCAGACCCCTTCGTAGAGGCAGTTGTGGAAATAGTAATATTCGAGATGCTTGAACTCCGCGCGTGCGGCGGAAAACAGTTCCTCGACCACCTTGATATGCGGATCCATGGATCCGCCGACATCCAGAAACAGCAGGACTTTCACGGCGTTATGCCGTTCCGGCCGGGTCTTTACGTCAAGATAGCCATGTTCCGCCGTGGCGCGGATGGTGCCGTCCAGATCCAGTTCTTCATGTGCCCCGTCGCGGGCCCAGTTGCGCAGGCGCTTCAGGGCCACCTTGATGTTGCGTGTGCCCAGTTCCACATCGCCGTCCAGATTTCTGAACTCCCGCTTGTCCCAGACCTTCACCGCGCGCTGGTGGCGTGAGCGGTCCTGCCCGATCCGCACCCCTTCGGGATTGTAGCCATAGGCCCCGAACGGAGACGTGCCAGCCGTGCCAATCCATTTGTTGCCGCCCTGGTGCCGGCCTTCCTGCTCTTTCAGACGCTCTTTCAGCGTCTCCATCAGCTTGTCAAACCCACCCAGCGCCTCAATCTCGGCCTTTTCTTCCTCGGTCAGAAATTTCTCGGCCATTTTTTCAAGCCATTCCTGAGGAATATCGACGGCTTCCAGCATCTCCTCCATGCTGATCGCCTCCAGCCCCTCAAAGCTCATCGCAAAGGCCTGATCGAACTTGTCGATATTCCGTTCGTCTTTCACCATCGAGGTGCGGGCAAGATAGTAGAACCCTTCAATGTCATAGGTGACAAGACCTGACTTGATGCCCTCAAGGAAAGTCAGATATTCGCGCAGGGAAACCGGAACGCGGCAGGCCCGAAGATTTTCGAAAAAAGGAAGAAACATCAGCAGATTACCTTGCGAAGATGACAGAGGCAAAAATGGCCAGGAGGGCAAAGATAATGCCGTGAACCGCTGCGTATTGGGCCAGGTCAAACCCGGTTCCTCCACGCTTATGCGCCCGCCAGGCGCCAATGGCTGCTCCTGCAAGCAGGGCTGCGATGATACCCATGGCCTTCTCCCTTGCCGTCTGTTTCCCGCAAGGGTCCGTTGCAGGCCCGAGGGGTCAACCCGGTGAAATGGCAGCAATTTCGCGCAACCGCGCGCTTACCTGATCCGTCGAACCAAAGCCATACCGTGCCCAGCCCAGACTGTCGAGCCTCACCAGCTGGGCTTCGGTGTCGCGGCCTGCAAGGTCCAGCGCCTCTGCCTTCAGCATCAGAAGGGTTGAGAGAAGGGCGGCATTTTCTGCGGATTTCACAGGGGCGATGTGGCGATTGACGATGTCGATGGCTTCCTCGGCCTGGCCAAAAGACAGGGCATAGGCCGCCAGCTGAACTCCCATATGAGCGGCCTGAAGGCGTGCTCCGGGGCTGGCACTGTAAATACGATCGGCCTGACGGAAGGCATCAAAAGCACCACTGCTGTTGCTGGCCAATATTAGGCGACCCTGAACAAATAGGCTGAAAGCAAGCCGGGGGCCTTGCCAGCCTTGCGCCCGGGCAATCTCCACGGCTTTGATCGCGGCGGCACGTCTTTGAACCTGGCTACGTCCCTGTCCCAGCGCGGTTTCAATGGCGTTTTTCCATTCTCGCGGGGCAGGCGGGTGGTGACGTGGCAGACCGATACCACCCGCCGGGTTCAGCCGGGCGAGCAGTGCCGGCAATTGTGCAGCCACCTGAGCGCGTGTCATGCCCGAGCGCAGCTCTGGCGCGTAAAACGCGCGCAGGATCAGCATGTCAAACCCCGTCAGGACGGTGTGAAAATTATCATCGTTGAAAACGGAATTTGTCAATCTATACAAGTCGTTAACCGGGCCAAGAGCCTGGGCCATCTCTTCATGCAGACAATCGCGCATCTCTTGTGGGGCAACATTTCCAGGCAAAAAGATCGACATCTTTGTTCTGGTGCGCAGCTGGGTCCAGTCTGTCACAATTGTTCCGCGGAAGGATTTGTATTCCTGCCAGCTTGCCACATTCGGAGCCACGAAACAGGCTGCATGGGGCACAAGGCGCTGGAGTTCGGCCTTTGGGACAACCTCAACGGTGAGGGCTGCGGGGCGTGCGCTGTCAACCTGTCGAATATCAATGGCCGCCTCAATGCGCAGGCGTTGCAGCAATTGGGTCAGATCCTGTTGCATCTGGCCGGGGTAACGCCCCAGAACTCTTACTGTAACGGGACCCTCAAACCGGCTGAGAACGGGCAGGGGGCGTCCACTTTCAAGCTGAAAGCTGAGGTCGAGGAAATCGCCCGCGATATCTGAGTTGCGCCGTTCCGGACGTGGGATGGAGGTATTGCTGAACGCTTTCATCGGCGGAAGGGCCGGTGAGAAATTCGGCACCTGTCGCGCTGTGACATCACCGGCGCCGTTGCCCGCACCTGTCCCGCTGGGGGACATGCAACCAGACAAAACCAGCCCAGTCAGGGCCATCGCGACCCCCAGAATTTTCTTCCGCATCGTCAGCTCCTTCGTGATCCGAGAGCGTGGCACGATGTCGTGCGCCCCCGGAGATAGGTCTTTCGAGCGGTATGGTTGACGGTATGGGGGTGTGGTTGCGCAATCCGCGTCAACAATGGCCCAGGCGGAGCCTCTGTTCGGCGGGCATTTGCGCGATGACACAAGGCAGGTTCGGCTGAACTGGCAAGGTGCAGCCCCGCTGCGGTCATCTTGATGCAAACATCCACCACCCTTTGCCGGACACGACAAAAAACAACCCAGCCAAGCGAAAACTGCCTGCTGAGACCCCGCGTCCACGGGTGGCAATCGTTCGGGTGCGCAAACACATGACGGAAAGGAGCGGTTTCAAGACCCCTGTCTCCGACAATCCCCCGCCAGCATGTCATGTGACCTTCCCACGGGTCAGGACGACAGGACTTGGCGGATCGCATCAGCGTCCGAACGGAATTGTGAGCATTGCTTCCCATAACAATACAATCACACCGTTACTATGCCCCCCCAGGCATAATCTCAGGTTAGTTAATAAACCGGGTTAAAGAAAGAAAAAGAGCGGGGCAAATGTGGCGTAAAAAGACTGTTTTCGTATTGGAACCAATGGAAAATCAATATCTTGTTGTGGATAACTCATCCTCTACAAGTCTCAGTGGGCGTGTTTGGAAATTCTTCACGAAATCGCTGCTGACGGGATGGTTTGGTGATTCTGTGGATAACCCCCGTTGTGGGCGGCGGGAAACTGTCGGGTTCCTTGGCAAGAGATGCCAGCATTGGGCGCAAAGAAAAGGCGACCCGCAGGCCGCCTTTGGATTTAAACTGTTTGCACCTTGTCAGCGGCGCCCGCGCGCCATGAAGGCAAGCCGTTCAAACAGATGCACATCCTGTTCGTTTTTCAAAAGCGCCCCATGCAATGTGGGCAGCGCACTGGCGCCGTCACGTTTCAGATCCTCGGGTGAAATGTCCTCTGCCAGCAGCAGTTTCAGCCAATCCAGAACTTCTGAGGTGGAGGGTTTCTTTTTCAACCCGGTCTGTTCGCGGATCTCGTAAAACTGTGTCAATGCAGTGGTCAGAAGCTGCGGTTTGATCCCCGGGTGATGCACTTCGACGATCTTGGCCATCGTCTCCATGTCCGGAAAGCGGATATAATGGAAGAAACAGCGGCGCAGGAAGGCGTCCGGCAGTTCTTTTTCATTGTTGGAGGTGATGATGATGATCGGGCGATGACGGGCGCGAATGGTGTCACCGGTCTCGTAGACATGGAACTCCATCTTATCGAGTTCCTGCAGCAGGTCGTTCGGAAATTCGATATCTGCCTTGTCGATTTCATCAATGAGCAGAACGATGCGCTCGTCCGCCTCAAAGGCTTCCCACAGCTTGCCGCGTTTGATGTAGTTGGAAATATCATGCACCCGCTCATCGCCCAGCTGGCTGTCGCGCAGGCGCGATACGGCGTCATATTCGTAAAGGCCCTGCTGCGCCTTGGTGGTGGACTTGATGTTCCACTCGATCATCTTTGCCCCCAGCGCAGTGGCCACCTGGCGGGCGAGTTCGGTTTTACCCGTGCCCGGCTCCCCTTTGACCAAAAGGGGGCGCTGCAGGGTTACGGCGGCATTCACCGCCACTTTCAGATCATCCGTGGCCACATAGTCGGAAGTGCCTTCAAATCGTGCGGTCATGGGGTCCGGTCCTGTTTAGCTGTCATTTCCGTCCCTGAGGTAAAGAGCGCGCGCCGTTTTTGCAAGTCGCACCGAATGGGGCCGCCCCGCCGGAGAGGATAACGCTACGTGATGTGCAGGCGGATCGGGGCGATTGGGTGATTTTGATCCGGTTTTGTGTGCCTTGGCATTCCGTTTGAAGCGCAGTTTCCCCGGTTTTACAGGGATTTCCGGGCTGTTTCACAGTTTTGATCAGAAGAGAGGGAATGAGGCGTTTTCCACTAGTGACATTGGCACGGCAGGGGTGTAAACGAACGCTCAGGAGGAAACCGGGCGGCGCGAGCAGATGGAGATGTCAGCCATGGCTGTCCGGGAGCAAAAGGATATAGAGATGAAAGCGGAAGTTTTCCTGCCTGACGATTATCAGCCTGCGGAAGACGAACCTTTCATGAATGAGCGACAGCAGGAATATTTCCGCCGCAAACTGGAAGCGTGGAAAGCTGAGCTCCTTGATGAAAGCCGTCACACCATTGAAGGCCTGCAAGACAACACGCGAAACATTCCCGATATTGCAGACCGTGCTTCGGAAGAAACCGACCGGGCACTGGAATTGCGGACCCGGGATCGTCAGCGCAAACTGGTGGCAAAGATCGAACAGGCGTTGCGCCGTCTTGAAGAAGGCGAATACGGCTATTGTGAAGAGACCGGAGATCCGATCTCTCTGAAGCGACTGGACGCACGTCCGATTGCGACGCTGAGCCTGGAAGCACAGGAGCGCCATGAGCGCCGCGAAAAAGTGCATCGCGACGATTGATCCGTTCACGATCACCAAGGAATTGCCCGGGTTCGCCCGGGCTTTTGCTTTCCGGGTCAACGTCTTTTTCCGGGTGTGACCTTTCAGCGGCTTGCCGTTGAAGCCTATCCCGTTGAAAATACCCCAGACAAAGACCAAATCACCGCCAGACCGGACATGACGATATGACAAAGCTACAAAATCACGACATCACCGTTCTTGGTGGCGGGATCGGCGGTCTGACGGCGGCGATTGCGCTTGCACAGAAGGGGGCAAATGTCACCGTCCTTGAACAGGCCCCGGAGATCACCGAAGTGGGGGCCGGATTGCAGATCAGCCCCAACGGGTTTCGGGTTCTGCAGGCGCTTGGGCTTGAAAAGGCCGCATATGAGGCCAGCATGCGCTCCAAGGGGGTGTGGCTGCGTGATGGCATGTCGGGACGTGAGGTGGTGGATCTGAACTTTGGCGCCATTGCCCCGGATGACACGTTCTTGCTGTTTCACCGGGCTGACCTGATCGGCCTTTTGGCGGATGCTGCGCGTCGCGAAGGGGTCGAGATCCGCCTGAACCAGCAGGTGGTTGACGTCGAAGATGGTGACGCGGGGGTCGGCGTGCGTTTTGAAGACGGTTCCGCGCATCATTGTGCGTTCCTCGTGGGGGCGGACGGGTTGCATTCCATCGTGCGCGGCAAGCTTAACGGAGTGGAACATCCGTTTTTCACCGGGCAGGTGGCCTGGCGCGCCATTGTCCCGGCCACCGGGCGCGAACAGGCTGAGGCCACCGTCTTTATGGGGCCGGGACGCCACATGGTCACCTATCCGCTGCGTGGCGGGTCGCTGGTCAACATCGTCGCCGTTGAGGAGAGAGCCGCCTGGGTGGATGAGGGGTGGAATACTCCGGATGACCCAGCCAATCTGCGCGCCGCCTTTGCAGGGTTCTGCGATGATGCCATGGCGCTTTTGGAGCGGGTTGAGGATGTGAAGGTCTGGGGGCTTCACCGGCACGAGGTTGCTCCGGTCTGGTATCAGGGCAGCAAGGGGGGGCACATGGTGCTGCTCGGGGACGCGGCCCATCCCACGCTGCCCTTCATGGCGCAGGGGGCGGTGATGGCGCTCGAGGATGCCTGGGTGCTGGCCCATTGCCTGTCTCACGAAGGGATGGAGCGGGGAGGGGCGCTGTATCAGGCCCGCCGCGGTCCACGCACCCGTCACATCGTGGAAGCCGCGAATAAGAATGCCCGCAACTACCACTATGGAAATCCGGCGGCCCGAATGATCGGTTACACCGCGCTGCGGTTGGCCGGGCGCTTCGTGCCTCACCTTGTTTATAATCGGTTTCGCTGGATTTACGACGCAGATGTCACTGCGGATGTCACCCGCCCCTGATCTTGCGTGCGCAGGGTCCCCGGCCCGTCAGCGGGTCAGAAGCGCGTCGATTGTCGTGCCGGCAATACCTTTGCCGAGCGGCGAGAAATCACCGTCCTGAAACATTGCGCTGGCCGCATCATGGATCACCCGATGCGTGGCGCGCGCCAAGGCAGACCCCAGCGAAATCCGTGCCACCCCCGCCTCTGCGAACTGCGCGCGTGAGATGTCGGTGAACGGCCCCGCGGCCAGAGCATTGACCGGCAATGCCGTGGCGGCGCTGACCCGGGCCTGATCCGTAAGTGTTCCCGGCAGGGGCACGTAAACCGCATCGGCACCGGCCTTTTCATATCCCCTGACCCGGGCAAGGGCTTCGTCAAGGTCGTATTCCCCGTTCATCACCCCATCCGCGCGGGCCAGCAGCACAAAATCGCCGGGCAGGGCGCGCGCGGCCGCACTCGCGGCCCGGATCCGTTCGATCGCCATGTCACGGGAGTATGGCGTGGTTGAAGGAAGTGCGGTGTCTTCGATCGATATCCCTGCGAGCCCGACCTCTGCCGCAAGCCTGACGGTTTCAGCACAAGTGTCGGGATCATCGCCAAATCCGTTTTCGAAATCACCGGAAACGGGCAGGTTTACCGCCGCGACCAGATCCTGTGCATGGGACAGTGCCTCCTCCCGGCTGACATGTCCCATATCCGGTCGCCCCAGCGTAAAGGCATGTGCCGCAGAGGAGGTCCCGATCGCCTGTGCCCCCATGGCGGCGAGCAGACGGGCACTGCCGATATCCCAGGCATTTGCGAGGATAAACGGGTTTCCCCTCTGGTGAAGGGCGCGAAATTCAGCTCCGATGTCTCTCATATTTCTCACTCCTTTGTGCAGGTTTGGGCAAACTGCAAGATATCCCTGAGCGCGGATTGGAACCTGCGGTCCTCCACGGTCATGGCCACCCGAATGTGCCCGGCGGCGGCCGTGCCGAAACTCTCTCCCGGCATGACGGCAATCCGTTTTGACGTTAACAATGCTTCGGCGAACTCTTTGCCACTCAACCCGGTCGCCCGGATGTCCAGCATCAGATACATGGTCCCATCCGCAGGCACGACGCGCACCAGATCCTGCCCCTCGATCAAGGCAAGCGCCGCTTCCCGGCGTCGTCTGAACGGCTCTGCAATCCGGGCCTCGAACCCTTCGCCCTGTTGCAGGGCAAAAAGTGCCGCGTCCTGAATGAACCCGGCCACGCCATAGGTGGTGTTGATCGCCAGTGTTTCGAGGTGCCCTATGGCCTGTTCCGGTCCGATGATCCAACCGATCCGGCTGCCGGTCATGGCATGGCTTTTCGACATGGATCCCACCACAAGTGTTCGCTCTGCCATGCCGGGCAGGGCGCGGGGTGACAGATGTTCGCCCTGCCAGACCTGCGTGTCATAGACCTCGTCAGAAATCAGCCACAGGTCTTCGTCGTGGCAGACCTCGGCAATCCCTTCCAGAGTAGTTCGAGTATAGATTACCCCGGTTGGATTGTTGGGCGAGTTGATCAGCAGGCTGCGCGCGCCGCTGGCCTGGGCGCGAATGTCGTCGGCGCGGGGTTGGAACCCGTTATCGGCATTGGTGGCAATCGGCACCGCCTGCGCCCCGACGGCGCGGATCGTGCCGGGGTAGGTGGCGTAATGCGGATCAAGATACAGCGCGCGGTCGCCTTCGTTACAGGCAGCCATATGGGCGGCAAACAGCCCCGCCTGACCACCGGGGGTGATCATGACATTCTCGCGCCTGGTGGGAACGCCGGTGCGGGTCTGGACCCGCGCCGCCACCGCATCGCGCAACGCGTTGGTTCCGGGAATGGCAGCATAGCCGGTATGGCCGTTCAGGGCTGCCTGATACATCGCGTGCAGTATGGACGGATCGGTGGCCCGATCAGGTTCGCCAATGGTCAATTCGGTGACCTGCTCTCCGGCCTCAACCATGGCACGCGCCCGGTAAAAGACCCCCCAGCCATCGTCACCCCCGTCCAGAATGCCCGCGATCCTTGTCGAAACCCGCATCTGTTCTTTCCATGTTACTCGCTTTTATCGCACGGGGGCATGTCGGGCTGTGCAAAGTCAATGTGAAAATCCAAAACTACCCACAGAGTATTTGGGCAGGTTTTGTCCCTGAAAATGCAAATATCGCCGCCAGAGGCAAAAAAATCAAAACAACCCTTTCCAAATGGTCAATCGCATGAGATAGGGACGTGCCAAACGAAAACTCCCAAGGAGAACGCTCATGGAGATTCGCGAGGCTCTTACCTTTGATGATGTCCTGCTGGTGCCGGCGGCCAGTAATGTGCTGCCCTCGACGGCCAATACCTCAACGCAGGTGACGAAATCGATCTCTCTGAACATCCCGCTGATGTCTTCGGCGATGGACACGGTGACCGAGGCCCGCATGGCCATTGCCATGGCGCAGGCCGGCGGTATGGGGGTCATTCACAAGAACCTCGATGTCGAGGAACAGGCGCGTCAGGTGCGCCGGGTGAAACGCTTTGAAAGTGGTATCGTCTACAATCCGATTACACTCACACCGGACCAGACCCTTGCCGATGCCAAGGCGCTGCAGGAGCGGTATCGCGTCACCGGTTTCCCGGTGGTGGATGGCGACGGGCGCGTGGTCGGGATCGTAACCAACCGCGACATGCGCTTTGCCACCTCTGATGATACCCCGGTCCGTGTGATGATGACCGCGGACAATCTGGCCATGCTGCAGGAGCCGGCGGAGCTGGAAGAAGCCAAGTCAATGATGAAGGCACGCCGGATCGAAAAACTTCTCGTGGTTGACGGAAGCGGCAAATTGACCGGCCTGCTGACCCTGAAAGACACCGAACAGGCCAAGCTGAACCCAACCGCCTGTAAAGATGATCTGGGCCGTCTGCGTGTGGCTGCCGCCAGTTCCGTGGGGGAAAGCGGGTTTGAACGCTCTAAGGCACTGATTGACGCGGGCGCAGACATCGTTGTGGTCGACACCGCGCACGGCCACTCCGCAGGGGTGATTGAGGCGGTCAAACGCATCAAGGCCTATAAGCCTGACCAGCAGGTCGTGGCCGGGAACGTCGCCACGGCAGAGGCGACCAAGGCGCTGATTGAGGCGGGAGCCGATGCGGTGAAGGTCGGTATCGGGCCGGGCTCGATCTGTACCACGCGGATGGTGGCAGGTGTCGGTGTGCCGCAGCTCACGGCCATTTCAGATTGCGCCAAGGCCGCAGGGGATGTGCCGGTCATTGCGGACGGGGGCATCAAGTTTTCAGGTGATTTTGCCAAAGCCATCGCAGCAGGCGCGTCCTGCGCCATGGTTGGGTCGATGATCGCAGGAACGGATGAAAGCCCGGGTGAGGTGATCCTCTATCAGGGCCGCTCGTTCAAAGCCTATCGGGGCATGGGCTCGCTGGGGGCCATGGCGCGCGGATCTGCTGACCGGTATTTCCAGAAAGACGCTGCCAGTGACAAGCTGGTGCCTGAAGGGATCGAAGGGCAGGTGCCCTACAAAGGTCCGGCTGGCACTGTCATTCACCAGCTGGTGGGCGGTTTGCGGGCAGCTATGGGATATACCGGCAACGGCACCGTGGCTGAAATGCGCAAGAACTGCAATTTCGTGAAGATCACCGGCGCGGGCCTGAAGGAAAGTCATGTGCATGACGTCCAGATCACCCGTGAAAGCCCCAACTATCGTATTGGGTGATATAACAAGATGTTGCGCGGCATAATTGAACCAATTCGGGGTGAGAAATGACCCCCGCCGCGCGCATCAGTGCCGCGATGGAAGTGATGGACCTGATCCGGTCAGGTGATACGGCTGAGCAGGCCCTGTCTGGCTGGGCGCGCGGCCATCGTTTTGCCGGGTCCAAGGATCGTGCGGCGATCAGGGATCACGTGTTCGACGCGCTGCGCCGCCTTCGCTCCTCTCAGGTTTTGGGAGGAGGAGAGGATGGTCGTTCAACCCTGATCGGCCTGCTGCGGGGGCAGGGTCAAGCGTTGGATACGATTTTCACCGGGGAAGGTCATGCGCCCAAGCCGCTCTCTGAAGCAGAGGCCGCACACGCCCCAACCCTCACCACGGCTGAGGCATTGGACTGCCCGGACTGGGCCTACGACCTGTTTCAGCGAAGCCTGGGGGAAAACTGTGATCCGGTGCTGGCCTGTTTGCGGGATCGGGCACCCGTGTTTCTCAGGGTCAACATCGCGCGCCTGACGCGGGAGGAGGCAATTGATGCCTTGGCGCGCGATGGCATTGTTGCCCGCGCTCATCCTCTGGCATCGACCGCACTTGAAGTGATTGAAAATCCGCGGCGTGTTTCGCAATCGAACGCCTATCAGATGGGGCTGGTTGAGCTTCAGGATGCGGCATCGCAAGCTCTGGTTGAAGAGCTTGGCCTGCGGCCGGGAATGCGGGTTCTGGATTACTGCGCTGGGGGCGGGGGCAAATCGCTTGCGATGGCAGCCCTTGGGGTCGAAGTGGTTGCCCATGATGTTTCACCGCGTCGCATGAAGGATATTCCCGAACGGGCCCGGCGGGCGGGTGTCCAGATTGAATGTTGCACCACAGAGGCGTTATCGGAGCGCCCTCCTTTTGATCTGGTTCTGGCGGATGCTCCGTGTTCCGGGAGCGGGTCATGGCGCAGGGATCCACAGGGAAAGTGGTGCCTGACGGCAGATAAACTGCATGAGCTTTGCAAGATACAGGCCTCAATTATAAAGACTATCTCGTCATTTGTGTCGGGTGATGGGCGGATCGGTTATGCCACGTGCTCATTGTTCGATGTGGAAAACCAACTTCAAATGATCAACAGGCCGTCGGGATGGTCTGTGAGGAATGAGCGTCAGTTCACACCGCTTGAAGGCGGGGACGGGTTTTACGTTGCTCTATTGACGCGCGATTAATCACGCGATTAGATCAACCCTGAGGGGATTGGTTCGCCTTTTTCTGTGGTCCCCTTGTCCAGCGTTAATGCCGTGTTAACGATAGACGCCGCATAAAGAGGCACCTGAACTCGCATGAAAGGGATCCACGTGGTGCGATCTGCCTTGTCCCCTCACCAAATGGTAGTTGTCGCCCAGGATCTCGCGCCGCGCGTCGGCTATATCGTGCTTCTGGCATTGATTGTGCTGGCTGGGGCGATTGCTCTTCCAGGAGTGCCCGATCTGGGGCGGTTTGCGGCGGTTATCTGTGGGGGGGCACTGTTATCTCTCGCGCTTCTTGTCTTGGGCATTCGCCGCTGGCATCGCGTGCAGGTGGCGAAAATATTTGCTTCTGTTGAAATGTGTGCCGGCAATGATGCTGCACCGGTTCTGGTCACCGATGGCGAAGGTGAAATCATCTATGCAAACGCTGCTGCCGGGGCGCAGTTTGAAGCGAAACCGGGGCAGACCCTGGCGCGGGCCTTCCATGACCTGTTTGCGTCACCTTCCGCTGTGTTGAGCAAATTGCAAAGCCGCGCCGAAGCCACCAGTTCCGCATCGGAAGATGTGGTCATAAGGCGCGGAAATATAAGGCTTACTGTGCATAGGATGCAGGAAGCCGGGTTCATTTGGCGGGTGGATGAGATCGGAGAGCGCAGCGTTGCTGGCCGATCAGGGGAAAACATCGCTCTGCCGATGTTGACGGTTTCCAAGAACGGCACAATCCTGTTCATGAATGAAGCGGCTCGTTTGCTGCTTGGAGGGCGGGAAACCACGCTGGATCGAATTTTTGTTGAAACACCGGTCCGTTCCGGTGTTGTGGTGCAGGTGTCGGGTAAGACCGGCCCCGTGCCCGTGGTGGTGTATGAAATAAATTGTTCTGCCGCGCGCAAGGAAATGTATCTGCTGCCGGCGGATGCCACGCCCAATATGTCAAGCGGAGAATGGGCTGGGGTTGAGGTCCTGCCTGTGCCACTGCTGAAGCTGGACGCCAAGGGCAAGATTTCCATGGCCAATAAACGGGCGCGTGACCTTCTGGCGGACAAGGATGCGGTTGGCAGTCTTTTGTCTGAGCAGGTGGAGGGGCTTGGTCGTCCGGTCTCCGATTGGCTGGCCGAAGCGCATGCTGGGCGCCATCTGGGCAGAACGGAAGTCGTGCGTGCGATAAAGCCGGATGAGGAAGTGTTCCTGCAGATTTCGCTGAGTCAGATGACAGATGAAGACGGTCCCACTCTGGTGGCGGTCATACAGGACGCAACAGAGCTCAAGAACCTCGAAGCCCAGTTTGTGCAAAGTCAGAAAATGCAGGCCATTGGGCAATTGGCAGGTGGTGTTGCGCATGATTTCAACAATCTGCTGACCGCCATATCGGGGCATTGTGATCTTTTGCTGACCGGTCGGGATGAGGCGGATCCGGAATACTCGGATCTTACGCAGATCCATCAGAACGCCAACCGTGCTGCGTCCCTGGTTGGTCAGCTTCTGGCTTTCTCGCGAAAACAGACTTTGCGCCCGGAAGTGATCGATTTGTCAGATACGCTGTCAGATTTGACTCACCTTCTAAATCGTCTTGTCGGGGAGCGCGTGTTGCTGGAGCTGGATCATGATGAGAAACTGCTGGCGATCCGGGCGGACCGGCGCCAGTTGGACCAGGTGATCATGAACCTCGTGGTCAATGCACGCGACGCCATGCCGGACGGTGGGACCGTGCGGGTGGAAACTCGAAATGTCATACTTGACAGCGCGTTGGAGCGTGATCGCGCGACAGTGCCGCCTGGTGAATATGTAACGGTGCGTGTCATCGACCATGGGACGGGAATTGGTTCAGATAAGATCAACAAGATCTTTGAGCCCTTTTTTACCACCAAGAAGTCCGGGCAAGGACGGGGCTTGGTCTGTCCATGGCCTACGGAATCATCAAACAGACGGGCGGCTATATTTTTGTGGATTCCGTGCCCGGATCCGGGACCACATTTACACTCTATTTCCCCGTTTGGAAGGAAACTTCCAAGGACGCGCATTCTGAAAAAGAGGGGGCGGCAGCCGAGAATATCGACGCTACTGAGCGACCGTCCTCATCGCTGGAACCCCTTGTGCTTACCAACGCGGTGTCCGCACAGTCTGAGGATGTGAATGACCCTGGGCAGGACAAAGCAATTGATACAATTGTTTCTCAGGTTACTGGGGCAGTGTCGCTCAATGGAAATGAAACTCCTGCTGCTGGTCCGGACACGCGTTTGCCCAACCCAACCCATGATCTGAGCCGTGATAGCTCGGGTGGTGTCGTTTTGTTGGTAGAGGATGAAGCACCTGTGCGTGCTTTTGCCTCCCGAGCATTGCGGATGAGAGGGTATACCGTGTTGGAGGCGGAAAGTGCCGAAGATGCGCTTTCTATCCTCGAAGACCCGTCATTGTCAGTTGATGTTTTTGTGACTGATGTGGTCATGCCCGGTATGGATGGACCGACCTGGGTGATGAAGGCGATGGAGAAGCGCCCTGGTGTGAAGGTGGTATTCGTGTCTGGCTATGCAGAGGATTCGGTTTCTGAGCATCAGGCGCGTGTTCCCAACTCGGTGTTCCTCCCGAAACCGTTCTCTCTCACGGAACTTACTGCGACAGTTCAGCAGCAAATACATTAATAAAAACAACGCAATATTTTGTTTCTTCCAACGTTAACGACTTGGTTACCTTATTTGGGGAAAATTCATATTGGTAAATAACACGTTGTAATGTTCCTGTTTTGTGCTTTATATCTTGGTGGGAACATCTTGTGAACATGCGATTGTGTTGCCGCAGTTCACCCGATGTGAAATAAGGAAAGAAACAATGGCGACTGCGGATATTTTTGACATGAAACGCGATAGCGACAAGCAAAAGGCGCTCGACAGCGCATTGGCCCAGATCGAGCGTCAGTTCGGCAAAGGTTCCATCATGAAACTCGGGGCCGATAATCCGGTTGCTGAAATCGAAAGCACATCTACCGGCTCATTGGGGCTGGATATTGCGCTGGGGATCGGTGGTCTGCCAAAAGGCCGGATCGTCGAGATCTATGGTCCGGAAAGTTCAGGCAAGACCACGCTGACACTTCATTGTGTTGCCGAGGAGCAAAAAAAGGGCGGCGTTTGTGCGTTTGTTGATGCAGAACATGCGCTGGATCCTCTTTATGCCAAGAAGCTGGGGGTGGATCTCGACGAGCTTCTGATCAGCCAGCCAGACACAGGCGAGCAGGCGTTGGAAATCGTTGATACGCTGGTGCGCTCGGGGGCCGTGAACATGGTTGTTGTTGACTCGGTGGCTGCCTTGACCCCGAAGTCAGAGCTCGAAGGGGACATGGGCGACAGCAGTGTTGGCGTGCAGGCCCGCCTGATGAGCCAGGCCATGCGAAAATTGACCAGCTCGATTGCCCGCTCAAATTGCATGGTGATTTTCATCAACCAGATCCGTATGAAAATCGGCGTGATGTTTGGCAGCCCCGAAACCACGACGGGTGGCAATGCGCTGAAATTCTACAGTTCGGTCCGTCTGGATATTCGCCGTATCGGTCAGATCAAGGATCGCGACGAGGTGGTGGGGAATGCCACACGGGTCAAAGTAGTCAAGAATAAGGTTGCTCCGCCGTTCAAACAGGTCGAGTTCGACATCATGTATGGTGAGGGCATCTCGAAAATGGGGGAGCTTCTGGACCTCGGCGTCAAGGCTGGTGTTGTTGAGAAGTCAGGCTCCTGGTTCAGCTATGGTGATGAGCGCATCGGTCAGGGGCGCGAAAATGCAAAGACCTACCTGCGCGAAAACAAACGCACGGCTCTTCAGATCGAAGACAAGATCCGTGCGGCACATGGTCTGGACTTTGACATGCCGCCAGAGGAGCGTGACGAGGATGACGGGCTGCTGGAAGCCTGAGGCATTCTGATCAAATATCCTGAGAAAACAGCGAAGGTCGGGGTGTTCCCGGCCTTTGTTTTATGTGCCAGATGATTTTCATATGGCCAGTGGACAGGGGAAGCGGGGCCGGGTAAACCACGTTGAAAGCACACAAGAGGCAAGAGAACATGGCCAGCCTGAACGATATTCGCTCGACCTTTCTGAATTACTTCGACAAGCAGGGGCATGAGGTGGTGGACAGCTCGCCACTTGTGCCGCGCAATGACCCGACGCTGATGTTCGTGAACTCCGGCATGGTGCAGTTCAAGAACCTGTTCACCGGGGTGGAAAAGCGCGATTACGTGCGCGCCACGACTGCGCAGAAATGTGTGCGCGCAGGGGGCAAACATAATGACCTCGACAATGTTGGCTACACGGCGCGCCACCATACGTTTTTTGAAATGCTGGGGAATTTCAGCTTTGGGGATTACTTCAAACATGAGGCAATCCCCTTTGCATGGGAACTGATCACCCGCGAATTCGATATTCCGAAGGACAAGCTCTACACCACCGTCTATCACACCGATGACGAGGCGTTTGAGATTTGGAAAAAGGTCGGTGTGCCGGAAGATCGGATCATCCGCATCGCCACCAATGACAATTTTTGGCAGATGGGGCCGACCGGTCCCTGTGGCCCCTGCACAGAGATTTTCTATGATCACGGCGATCACATCTGGGGTGGCCCTCCGGGCAGTCCGGAAGAAGATGGCGACCGGTTCATTGAAATCTGGAACATCGTTTTCATGCAGAACGAACAGTTCGCGGATGGCTCGATGGTGCCATTGGACATGCAGTCGATCGATACCGGCATGGGGTTGGAACGGATCGGCGCGCTTTTGCAGGGCAGCCATGACAACTATGACACCGATCTTTTCAAAGCACTGATTGAGGCCTCGGCCCATGCAACAAATGTGGATCCCTACGGGGATCAGAACGTGCATCATCGAGTGATTGCCGACCACCTGCGCTCGACATCTTTCCTGATGGCGGACGGGGTTCTGCCGTCAAATGAAGGGCGTGGTTACGTGCTGCGTCGCATTATGCGTCGGGCCATGCGTCACGCGCATCTGCTGGGGGCAAAAGATCCGGTCATGCATCGCCTGGTGCCGGAACTGGTCGCACAGATGGGGCAGGCCTATCCGGAGCTTGGCCGTGCGCAGACCATGATCGAAGAAACGCTTCTGAACGAGGAAACCCGCTTCAAAAAGACACTCGATCGCGGTTTGAAACTGCTTGATGACGAGCTGTCGGGGCTGGGGGAAGGCGAAGATCTGCCCGGTGAAACCGCGTTCAAACTGTATGATACCTACGGTTTCCCGCTTGACCTGACCCAGGATGCGCTGCGGGAAAAAGGCCGTGGCGTGGATCAGGCCGGGTTCGATACCGCGATGCAGGCGCAAAAGGACCGCGCCCGCGCTGCCTGGTCTGGTTCCGGTGAGGCCGCAGACGCGACCATCTGGTTCGACCTTGCGGAAGAGCACGGGGTGAGCGAGTTTCTGGGCTATGACACCGAACATGCGGAGGGTCAGGTGCTGGCGCTTGTCTCTGGCGGCGCGCAACTGGATGCGGCCAAAGCTGGGGACGAGGTTCAGATTGTTGTGAACCAAACACCCTTCTACGCCGAAAGTGGTGGTCAGGTTGGGGATAGCGGATTGATCCGCACCGGGAGCGGGTCAGCCCGTGTAACCGATACCAAGAAAGTGGCAGAAGTCTTCATCCATTTCGCCAAGGTGGAAGAGGGTGAGATCAAGACCGGGCAGGGCGCTGAACTGGCGGTTGATCACTTGCGCCGCTCGGCCATTCGGGCCAACCACTCCGCCACGCACCTGCTGCACGAGGCGCTGCGCAATGAGTTGGGGGAACATGTGGCCCAGCGTGGCTCCCTCAATGCCGATGACCGTCTGCGGTTCGATTTCAGCCACAACAAGGGCATGAGCGCACAGCAATTGTCGAATGTGGCGCGTGAGGTGAACACCTACATCCGCCAGAACACCAAGGTCGAAACCCGGATCATGACCCCGGATGACGCACGCGATATGGGCGCCCAGGCGCTGTTTGGCGAGAAATATGGGGATGAGGTGCGTGTGGTTTCCATGGGGCATGCCCCAACCGGAAAAGGTGCTGATGGCAAGACCTATTCGATTGAGCTGTGCGGCGGCACACACGTGTCTCAGACCGGTGAAATCGGGGTCTGCGTTATCCTGTCGGAAGGGGCCAGCTCGGCCGGTGTGCGCCGGATTGAGGCCCTGACCGGAAAGGCCGCCTTTGCCTATATTGAAGAAGAAACGGCGCGCGCGGCGGAGCTTCAGGGAATGCTGAAGGCCAAGCCGGAAGAGGTTGTGGATCGTATCAAAGGGCTGATGGACGAGCGCAAAGCGCTGAATGCCGAGATCTCCAACCTCAAACGTGAGCTGGCCAAGGCATCGGGTGCCGGTGCTGAGACCAAAGAGATCAACGGGGTGAAATTCCTGGCTGCCGTGGTGCAGGGCGTTGGGGGCAAAGACCTGCAAACCCTGGTCAATGAGCACAAGGACGGGCTTGGATCCGGAGCGGTTTTGATCATTGCCGATAATGACGGCAAGGTGGCTGTGTCCGCCGGTGTGACGGCCGATTTGACCGACAGGTTGTCGGCGGTTGATCTGGTCAAGGCTGCTGTGCCCGAACTGGGCGGGAAGGGGGGCGGTGGCCGCCCGGAACTCGCTCAAGGTGGCGGTGCCTCGGCGGAGAATGCCCAAGGGGCCATCAAAGCAGCTGAAGCGGTGATCGCAGGCTGATTTCGCGGGAGAAACCGCTCGCAAGAACAGGAAGGTCGTGCCATGTTGGCGCGACCTTTTTTTGACCGCGTGTAAGGAGAGACCGATGCCCGCACTCTGGATTGCCCATGTGACCGTGACCGACGAAGAGGCCTATGGCAAATATGCCAAGCTGGCGGGGCCGGCCATTGCCAAACATGGGGGGCACTTCATTGCCCGCGCCGGGCGCTATGTGCAGCTTGAAGGCAAGGAACGTCCTCGCAATGTGGTGGCGAAGTTTGACAGCGTTGAGGCGGCAGAGAAATGTTATCACTCGCCGGAATATCAAGAGGCGCTGAGCCATGCGCGCGATGCGTCTGAACGGGAATTGCTGATTGTTGAGACCACTGAGTAGGTCTCGCGCCCGCCGTTAAGATGTAAAAAGGGGCCTTTCGGCCCCTTTTTACGTGTCTGGTTACTGATTGGCTTTTGCCATCCGCTTGCGCTCATGCGGATCCAGATAACGTTTGCGCAGACGCACATTGTTGGGGGTCACTTCCACCAGCTCGTCGTCATTGATATAGGCAATCGCTTCTTCCAGCGACAGGGTCATCGGTGTGGTCAAGCGCACCGCATCATCGGTGCCGGACGCGCGCACGTTGGTCAGTTTCTTACCCTTCAAAGGGTTCACTTCCAGATCGTTTTCGCGCGAATGCTCGCCAATGATCATGCCCTGATACACGTCGGCCTGCGCGCCGATCATCATCTTGCCACGCTCTTCCAGGTTCCACAGTGCGTACGCCACTGACGTGCCGTTTTCCATCGAGATCAGCACACCAGCACGACGGCCCGGAATGGATCCTTTGAACGGGGTCCAGCCATGGAACACGCGGTTCAGAACGCCGGTGCCACGTGTGTCGGTCAGGAATTCGCCATGATAGCCAATCAGGCCGCGCGATGGCACATGGGCGATAATGCGGGTCTTGCCGGCGCCCGCCGGGCGCATTTCGGCCAGTTCCCCCTTGCGTGCTCCGGTGATCTTTTCGATCACGGCGCCGGAATATTCGTCATCCACATCAATGGTGACTTCTTCCACCGGTTCGACTTTCTGCCCGTTTTCCTCGCGCATGATCACCTGCGGGCGCGAGATCGACAGTTCAAACCCTTCGCGGCGCATGTTCTCGATCAGCACACCCATCTGGAGTTCGCCACGACCTGACACCTCAAAGGCTTCGCCGCCGGGGGTGTCTTCGATCTTGATCGCCACGTTTGACTCGGCTTCTTTGTGCAGCCGGTCGCGGATGACGCGCGATTGCACCTTCTTGCCGTCACGGCCAGCAAGCGGGCTGTCATTGATGCCAAAGGTCACCGTGATGGTGGGCGGGTCAATGGGTTGGGCTTCAAGCGGTTCATCCACGGCAAGCGCACAGATCGTGTCGGCCACGGTGGCCTTGGACATGCCCGCAATCGACACGATGTCGCCGGCGACCGCTTCTTCAATGTCCTGCTGGGACAATCCGCGGAAGGCCTGGATCTTGGTGACGCGGAATTGTTCGATCTTTTGCCCGATGCGTGAAATGGCCTGAACGGTGGCCCCAACCTTGAGACGACCGGTTTCAACGCGGCCGGTCAGGATCCGGCCCACAAAGGGGTCGGACCCGAGAGTGGTTGCCAGCATCGAGAAATCTTCGTCCTGGTGGGCGATCTGCTTGGGTTTCGGAACGTGGTTGACGATGAGGTTGAACAGCGCATGCAGGTCTTTGCGCGGCCCGTCCAGATCCGCATCCGCCCAGCCATTGCGGCCCGAGGCATACATATGCGGGAAATCAAGCTGGTCTTCATTGGCCCCGAGCGAGGCAAAGAGGTCAAAACACTCATCCAGCGCACGGTCGGGTTCGGCATCGGGCTTGTCGACCTTGTTCAGAACCACAATCGGGCGCAGGCCCAGTGCCAGCGCCTTCGAGGTCACGAATTTGGTCTGCGGCATCGGGCCTTCTGCGGCGTCCACCAGCAGCACAACCCCGTCTACCATGGACAGGATCCGCTCTACCTCGCCACCGAAATCGGCGTGGCCGGGGGTGTCAACGATATTGATACGGGTGTCTTTCCATTCGACCGAGGTCGGTTTGGCAAAGATGGTGATGCCGCGTTCGCGCTCCAGTTCATTCGAATCCATGGCCCGTTCAGCCACAGCCTGATTTTCGCGAAATGCGCCGGATTGTTTCAGAAGTTCGTCAACCAGCGTGGTTTTGCCGTGGTCAACGTGAGCGATAATCGCGATATTGCGAAGGTCCATGTTGCGCGCCTTTTGATAGGAAGTTGACGCGCGAATAGCGTGACTTGGGGCGAATTGCCAGTCCAAATCGTTGTTTCACCTGTTTATCGTGCGTTAAAGCGTTCCGGAAGGAACCTGAAATCCATGTTTAACCGGAACACCCACGATATTTGGATCTCTTGCGGTGTTTCGACGTTTCCCTGTGTCGGGTTCAAGTCGAAACCCGTTAATGGGTGGAACTTGCCGAAAACAGGTTGATCACGACAATCCCGGCCACGATCAGGAGCAGGCCAATCACAGCGGCCAGGTCCAGTTTCTGGCCAAAAACCACAAAGCCGATGACCGCAATCAACACAATCCCAAGACCGGACCAGAGCGCATAAGCGATGCCCACCGGCATGAACTTCAACACCCAGGCCAAAAGGGCAAAGCTGATCCCATAGGCGACAACCACGGTGATCGAAGGACCAAGACGGGTGAATTGCTGACTGGCCTGCAAAGCAGAGGTGCCGATGGTTTCTGCAAAAACAGCGAGAATCAGGACAAGATAGGGCATAGGTGACCTCAACAAATGCGCAATGCCTCCGGTCTGCCCCTCCGCCTGTGCTGCGTCAAGCTTGCTGGCGACACCTGACACTTCCTTCGCGGCCCTTTTCATGGGCGAAAGAGGCGACTATACAGGCGCCAGACAAAGGCAGCCTTGATCGCCACCACGTCAAATCTCTGAAATCAACGTTATGGCCTCATGTTCGGGGCGAGGGGGAAATATGTGCCGTTGGGCTGCTTATCTCGGGATGCCGATCTTTTTGGAGGATGTGGTGACCCGTCCGGGCCATTCGTTGATTGCACAAAGTCAGGACGCCACGGAATGTAAAACCGCCACCAATGGGGATGGGTTTGGGCTGGCCTGGTATGATGCGCGCCCTGAACCGGGCCTGTATCGGGACATCTATCCCGCATGGTCCGATCCCAACCTGCGCGCAGTCTGCAGGCAGGTGCAGTCAGGCCTGTTTCTGGCCCATGTGCGCGCCTCAACCGGTTCTGCGATCAGCCGCAACAATTGCCACCCGTTTGTGCATGAGAATTGGAGCTTCATGCATAATGGCCAATTCGGTGGGTTTGAACATTTCCGGAAACAGGCGGATATGGCCGTTCCCGATGTGCTTTACCCCAGCCGGAAAGGCGCCACCGACAGTGAAGTTCTGTTCCTGCTGGCTCTGGCCGAAGGGCTGGACCGTGACCCGGCAAAGGCCTTGGCCCGCGCGGCGGGCACACTTTCTGCGCTGTCTCAAGAAAGAGGGGCAACACCGCATATGCGCCTGTCAGCAGCCTTTTCAGACGGAGAAAAACTGTGGGCGGCACGGGCAAGCTCAGACCATATCGCACCCTCTGTCTATTACCGCTGGTCGCCAACCCGCCAGGGATGGGCGGTTGTCAGTGAACCGTTGGAGAAGGGCGAACTGGATTGGATCGAACTGCCCCCCGGTCACATCGCGCAGTTTGACGGGGATAGGGTCAACCTCACCCCGTTGCCGCTTTTTTCTTGTTGAAAATATCCCGGGGTGAGGCCGCAAGGCCGAGGGGCAGCGCCCCTTATTCTTCGCTCTGGTTCCAGTTCGGCGCCCGCTTTTCGATAAAGGCGTTGATGCCTTCCTCGGTGTCGCGGAACATCATATTCTGCGCCATAACCTCGCCAGTAAAGCCATAGGCATCTTCTAATCCCATGGCCAACTGATCGTAGAAAGCAGATTTGCCAATTTTTACCGCAGCGCCGAGTTTTGAGGCTACTTTTTCCGCAAGCTTGCGGGTTTCTTCCTCAAGGGCTTCATGTGGCACCACATGATTGACAAGCCCCAGTTCGGCCGCGCGATCGGCAGAAATGAACTCGCCGGTGGTCAGCATCTCAAACGCCAGCTTGCGGGGAATGTTGCGGGTCAGTGCCACCATCGGGGTGGAGCAGAACAGACCGATATTGACCCCGTTCACACCAAAGCGCGTCCCCTCGGCCGCAACCGCCATATCGCAGCTTGCCACCAGTTGACACCCGGCCGCAGTGGCAATGCCATGCACCTGAGCGATCACCGGCTGCGGCATACGGGTAATTTGCACCATCATGCTGGCGCAGCGGGAAAACAGATCCTGAAAATAGGCCTTGCCGCCGTCTTTGGATGCCCGCGCCGCAGTCATCTGCTTCAGGTTATGGCCTGCGCAAAAGGCTTTGCCACTACCGGCAAGGATCACCGCACGGATTGTGGGGTCGGCGGCAATACGTTCCAATTCTTCGCTCAGAGCAGCCAGCATCTCATCCGACAGCGCGTTCAATGTGCCGGGGGTGTTCAGTGTCACGGTTGCAACTGACGCAGCGTCGTTCCGGATCAGTATTGGATCTTCCATCTTGTCCTCCCTTGGGTCTTGTCGTCACGATAGGGACATCCCGCGTATTTCCCAGAGGAATGCGCGTGAAGTTGAAATGACGCTGCGGCAGTTAGGGGGGCCGATGGAGCTGAAAATGAACCGGGCGGAGCTGGCGGCCTTTCTGGATGCGCAATTCCCGCAGGTGGCGGATGATTTCGAGGTGGCGGATGTCGCGCCGATGCAGATCACCATGCGCAAGCGGGTGGCAGAGAAGCATCTTCGGCCGGGGGGCACTGTCTCGGGGCCGACAATGTTTGCCCTAGCGGACGTGTCTGTTTACCTGGCCATTCTTGCCATGATCGGCCCCAAGGCGCTGGCGGTCACCACCAATTGCTCCATCGACTTCATGCGCAAACCTCGTTCCGATGCAGACCTTGTTGCCCATTGCCGTTTGCACAAGCTGGGAAGGGTGCTTGCGGTCGGGGATGTTCTTATCCATTCCGAAGGGGATGATGCGCCTGTTGCGCGTGCAACATTGACCTACTCGATCCCGCCAGAGAGGGCTTGACCCTCACGGAAGGGTTGGGCAGATCTGGGATATAGTCTGAAAAAGGAATATGTCATGTCTGACCAGACCGCTCCGCCGGAGTTTTCGCGCCTCGCGCATTTTCCGGTCACGTTTTTTGCCATTGTCATGGGCTTGATGGGGCTTACTCTGGCTCTGCATGCCGGGGCACCTGTGTATCCATGGATGGGGGCGGTGTCATCGCTGGTCTGGCTGATTTCGGTCACGGTGATGGGGATTGTGACAGTTTTCTACCTTGCCAAGGCGCTGCGCTATCCAGGGATGGTGATCGAGGAATGGCATCACCCGGTCAAACTGGCGTTCTTTCCAACCATTACGGTGTCCCTGCTGCTGCTGGCCACGGCCACCCATGCCCATGCACCGGAACTGGCCGAGTGGATCTGGCTGGCCGGCGTGGTGGGGCAGGGCGCGCTGACCATCGCGGTGGTTTCCGGTTGGATTTCACATCGGTCCTTTGAGGTCGGGCACCTGACGCCCGCCTGGTTCATTCCGGCAGTTGGAAACGTGATTGTACCAGTTCTGGGGGCACGGATCGGCTATATCGAGACATCCTGGCTGTTTTTCTCTGGCGGGATCCTGTTCTGGATTGTCCTGCTGACCCTTGTGATGAACCGGTTGATTTTCCATGACCCGATTGTGGCGCGCCTGTTTCCGACCATGGTGATCCTGATCGCGCCCCCCGCTGTCGCATTCATCGCTTATGTGGGCATGGTGGGTGAGGTGGATGGCTTTGCGCGGATGCTGATGAATGCAGGCTATATCTTTGCGGCGCTGGTGCTGGCCCAGGTTCCGCGTCTGGTCAAAATGCCCTTTGCGCTCAGCTGGTGGGCACTCAGCTTTCCGCTGGCGGCCCTTTCGATCGCGTCTTTCCGGTTTTCGCAGCTGGATGGGTCGCGGACCCATCAGACAATTGCCGTGCTGGTGCTTGTCCTTTTGGTTGTTGTCATTGCCGGGCTGGTTTTGCGGACAATCAAGGCATTGGTGAAGGACGAAGTGTTCCGGCCAGAGTAAAACCCTGTGCAGAACGGGGGAAAAGACCGTTGTAGGAATGGGGTAAAATAATACCATATTTTCAACCCATTGTTTTTGAATGATTTAATAAGTGTTTTGGCGCTTGACCCGCATTCAGAAATCACTAAAAACACCCCATCCGAAACCCAATCAGGGCTGAACACATGAAAACCTTCTCTGCAACGCCTGCAGATATCGACAAGAAATGGATCCTGATCGACGCCGAGGGCGTTGTTCTGGGCCGTCTTGCGTCGATCATCGCAATGCGTCTTCGTGGCAAACACAAAGCCTCGTTCACTCCGCACATGGACATGGGTGACAATGTCATCGTGATCAATGCGGACAAAATCCAGATGACCGGCAAGAAGCGCACCGACAAAGTGCACTACTGGCACACCGGTTACCCGGGCGGCATCAAGTCGCGCACTGCCGGTCAGATCCTTGAGGGCGCCCACCCCGAGCGTCTGGTCATCAAAGCCGTGCAGCGCATGCTGCCGGGCGGCAAGCTGAGCCGTCAGCAGATGACCAACCTGCGTGTTTACGCTGGCGCCGAGCACCCCCATGAGGCCCAGAGCCCGGAAGTGCTGGACGTCAAATCCATGAACCCGAAAAACTCGCGTGAGGGCTGATCATGACTGAAGAGATCAAATCGCTTGATGAGCTGAACGCTGTCGTTGAAGGCACCGAAGCCGCTATTGAAGTTGCTGCCCCCCGTGAGCCCGTCCGTGACGAGCTGGGTCGTTCCTATGCCACCGGTAAGCGTAAAGACGCTGTTGCCCGCGTGTGGATCAAGCCGGGTTCCGGCAAGGTCACCGTGAATGGCAAGGACATGGACGCCTATTTCGCCCGTCCGGTGCTGCAGATGATCCTGCGCCAGCCGTTCCAGGTTGCCGGTGTGGAAGGTGAATTCGACGTATACGCCACCGTTAAAGGCGGCGGTCTGTCGGGCCAGGCAGGTGCTGTGAAACACGGTATCTCGAAAGCTCTGCAGCTTTACGAACCCTCGCTGCGTGGCGCTCTGAAAGCCGCTGGCTTCCTGACCCGCGACTCGCGTGTTGTGGAACGTAAGAAATACGGTAAGGCCAAAGCCCGTAAGAGCTTCCAGTTCTCGAAGCGTTAATTCGTTTCCAGAGCAGAAAAATTTCGGAAAGGGTCGCCATTGGGCGGCCCTTTTCATATTGCAGGCCCTTGGCGCTTGTCCTATACCGACCTCAACGCACCTATAGCTCAGCTGGATAGAGCGCTGCCCTCCGAAGGCAGAGGCCGCACGTTCGAATCGTGCTAGGTGCGCCATTCAACCCGAACAGTATGAACGTCGCAGGCACTGGAACCGTGGCAATTTGCGTTTGGTTGCGACCGCTCTCATCTCCTGAGGTTTGGGCAAGGCTGGGATGGAAGAACGCACCTCATCACAGCTGCTTCAAACGAGTTGGCGGCGGCAATAGGTGCCATTGCTATTGGTGGTCTGACGTCGTGTGAGCGGGGCCGAACCGCCCCGGGGGGATACTGGTGTTCTGAGGCGCCTGGGGCAGGGGGATCAATGCGCCAGACGGAAATACTCGGCTTCGAAATTTGATTCCATTCCGGTTCCGCAAAAGCCCATATTCATGTTGGAGGTCCCACTGATTGATCCCTCGGAAATGATCGATGCGCCCTGAATACCGTCTGCATTTGCTGTAAAGGCAATGTCTTTCTTTGCCAGAAGCTGGCTGCCGAAAATGCTGAGGCCAGAGCTGAACTCCATCCCGCCCATGGACAGGATCTGGGCGCCGCCCCCGGCAGCACAATTGTCATCACGACCGATCTGCAGGTTCGAACTGGAGGTGATCGCTTTCACATAGGTGTTGGTGGTGGCGATGATCGCATCTTCGATCACCACTTCCTGCCCAAACTGAATTTCGCAAGGCGTGAGGATGACCACATTTGAAATTGCCATGACAGTTTTTGAATCGTCATACAGCTTCAACACCCCGTTATTGTGGCAATCAAGGTAATGCACACGCCCAGCGGTCAAATCGCTCATGCTCAGCCCCTTACCGCTAGGGGGGGTCATGTAGATGGGGGAGAGGGTTTCATCCACATAATCCGGAAGAACATCCGGGTCGGCATTCAGAAGGCCGTCAATGATGTCTTCCAGCTTGTTGATAATACGCAGGCGATAGCTGCCCTCGCGAAGCGCAGATTGCAGGCCTTCATTGGTCTCCCAGCCTGAATTCGGCAAATCAAGATCCGCCAAATTCGGCATTGAAACAACAGTGCCTTCGTCGAAAATATTGTTTGAATTCAAGGATACATATGAGTTCGAGTGGATGCAAAACCCGTTCGTAAACGCGTTGTTGGACTGAATGTCGACCTCGTCATTGGCCACGAAACCTTCTCGGAAACAGGCAGGCCGATAGGTGGTGAAGATGGATTGCGCGGTCATGTCATAGGAGCTGTAACCGATGAGGTCGAGCAGCAGGGTGGTGACGGGATTGCCTGTTTCGCTCAGCCGTCCGCTGTTGATCAGAACAGATTTTCGCGAGGTGGGATCCTCCAGGAACCCGCCGCTGACGTAATCGAATGTTCCAAAAGTGATATCCTCAAGGGTGATGATCTGGCCAAACTTGTCCTTTGGCATCGCGGTTTCCACGATGTTCAACGCCGCCAATTTGGCAGTTTCCGCAGAATTCGTGTCACGTGAATAAAGGGCCGCGTGGGCGGCCTGATCGGCAGTGACCTGCAATTGCGTGCGCGCCGTGATCAGCTGCGTCATGTCAATTGCAATTGCCGCCAAAAGGATCATGGTGGCAAAGATGTAAAGCCCAAAGACGGTTAACGCACCGTCTTCGCTTTGCCGGAATGTTCGCATGTTTTCAGGACGTTTCATGACGCGGCGCCCCTAGTATTCGAGGAAATGCTGCGCGGTGACACCAACATGATATCCCTTCAGGAAATCAAAGGCATCTACTGCGGTCAGGTCAGAAACGGGGATTGATGCGGTTGTCGTGATGATACCAGAGCTCAGGGTGGTGACGGCGCTTGCCCCCGATGACAGGTCGGACAGGGCGCTGACAACATAGGCCTGTGTCGCCTCGGCGCTCTCAAGCCGACCGATCGAGAAAGCCCGGTTCGCATCCTGCACAACGCGCAGGATGGTGGACTGGCGGAAGAAGACAAAGGACACGTCGGCAACCAACGCCATCATGACAACAAAAACCGGCAGCCACATCACCGCTTCGATGGTCATGGCGCCGCGTTCGCTGCGGCAGAAATTTTTCATGATGTTGCCTGTTGCCCAAGCCATCGTAGCTATCCTCTCATAAGAGCCTCAAATCGAAAACTTGCTAAAACCGCTTTACTAAGGGTCAAGGTAAACTGGGGCGAAATTGTGGCAGAGTGAGGGCATTGTTTCGTTGAATTGGGCAAAACAAGTGGAAATTCGGTTATTTTGGAATTTAATTATATTCTAGAAACAATGACCGCGCCGGAATGGAACAATCCCCGCGCGGTCGTCTTTTTGTTGCCAAAGCGGGCTTGGTGAAAGAAATGTTCCCGTCACACAAGCCTGTTTGTCAGTATGCGTTCATGGTTAACAGCTCATATTCCGCAACAAGCTCATCATCCTGATTGGTGAGGGTCACATGCCAGCGCACTTCGCCATAATCCTCGGTTCGACGGGTCTTTGCCTTCACGGTCAGGCGCACTTTCATGCTATCCCCGGCCTCTACCGGTTTCATGAAGCGCAGGTTGTCCAGCCCGGTATTGGCCAGAACCGGCCCTTCGTTGGGTTCGACAAACAGACCCGCCGCAAAACTGAGCAATAGGTAGCCATGGGCGACCCGGTCCGGGAAGAACGGGTTTCGTTTCGCAGCGTCGCTGTCCATATGGGCATAGAATGTGTCGCCGGTGAAATGGGCAAAGGTTTCGATGTCTTCCAACGTCACCTTGCGCGATTTCGTGTGCAGGGTCTCGCCGATTGACAGCTCACCGAATTTGCGCGTGAACGGGTGGGCTGGACCGGTGATTTCCGTCGCTCCCGGCACCCAGCGATTGCCGATGGTTGTCAGGATGTCCGGGCTGCCCTGAATGGCGGTGCGTTGCATATAGTGCAGAACACCACGCACGCCGCCCATTTCCTCGCCGCCGCCCGCGCGTCCCGGACCGCCATGCACCATATGGGGCAGGGGCGAGCCATGCCCGGTGCTTTCCTTCATCGAGGTCGCGTTGTTGAAATAGAGGCGCCCGTGAAAAGCTCCCGCCCCAAGGGCCATTTCTCGCGCAACCTCGCCAGAGGCGGTAATGACGGAAGCGACCAGCGACCCTTCGCCCTTGTTCGCCAACTCAATTGCATGGGAAATGTCGCGATATCCCATGATGGTCGAGACCGGGCCAAAGGCTTCGGTTGAATGCACCAAGCTGGCCGTGTCGGGCGATTGGCAATGAAACAGCATCGGTTTGACAAAGGCACCTGCATCTACGTCACCCGCAAAACCCGTGTCGTCAGGGTCGCCATAGACCAGCGCCGCCTCGGTGCCAATCTGCGCCGCCTTTTCCAGCACGTCGCGCTTCTGTCCCGCTGAGACCAGAGCCCCCATCCGAACCCCTTCCGCGCGTGGATCGCCCACAACGGTTTTCGCAAGCCGGTCTGAGAGGGCTTCGATCACATTCTGAACCTGTGCTTCAGGTGCAATGATCCGGCGAATGGCGGTGCATTTCTGCCCGGCCTTCGTTGTCATCTCGCGATGGACCTCTTTGATGAAGAGGCCAAATTCGAGTGTGTCGGGTGTGACGTCCGGGCCCAGAATGGACGCGTTCAGGCTGTCCTGCTCGGCAACAAATCGCACCGAGTTTCTCAGGATATTGGGGTTGGAGCGCAGCAGTGAGGCGGTCTGGGCCGAGCCGGTGAAGCTGACCACATCCTGCGGACCAAGACGATCAAGCAGATCTCCGGTGCCCCCGGAAATCAATTGCAGGGCGCCCTCGGGCAGGATGCCGCTGTCCAGCATGATCCGCACACAGGCTTCTGTCACATAACAGCTTGCGGTGGCGGGTTTCACAATGGCCGGCACACCTGCCAGCAGGGTTGGGGCAAGCTTTTCCAACATGCCCCAGACCGGAAAATTGAACGCGTTGATATGCACCGCCACCCCTTGCAGGGGCGTGGCAATATGCATGCCCAGAAAGGTGCCGTTTCGGGAAAGCTGTTCGATATCACCATCAATATAGATGTCGCCATCGGGCATTTCCCGCCGCCCTTTTGAGGCAAAGACAAACATTGTGCCCACGCCGCCATCAATGTCGATCATGTGGTCCGATTGGGTGGCGCCGGTGTCGAAACTCAGATCATACAGCGCCTGTTTATTGGCGCCCAGATGCATCGCCAGCGCCTTGAGCATCTTGGCGCGATCATGAAACCCCATCTTGCGCAGGTTTGCGCCCCCAACATCGCGGCCATGGTCCAGCATGGCCTGCATGTCGAGTGACCCGCCACCCGCTTCGGCGATCCGGGCACCGGTGATAGCGGAATGAATAGGGCGGGCATTTTTACCGGGTGCAACCCACTGCCCAGCGGCGAAGCTGGCTACTTTCATGATCGTCATGTCTTGGTCCTCTCAGGATCAGGAAATCTTATGTATGTCGGGGACAAATCTTGGGGCGGGTCGGGTCAGGGGGCCGACAGCCCCAATGCTTCCAACTGTTCCGACGCGGCCTTGTCCCATTCCTCACGCAATTCGGCATTGGTGGAATGACGCAGGCCAAACCGGGTCAGTTGTTCTGCACGCGAGGAAACGGTCTGGCCGAAACTTGCGGCGACCCGCGGCCACCAGTAATCGACCGAGCTTTGCAGCGCAGCCTTGTCCGCGCCCGCGGCCAGCATATGCTCGATGCCCTCAATGGCCAGATCGGTGTGGTTGACCTCAACCGGCATGATGTCCCGGAACGTCCCGGCGAGGGGCTGATAAGACACACGACACAGTTCGCTCAGCTGTACGGACACTGCCAAACCCATCAACATATTCATCACCACCGCGTCTTCCCATGAGGTCAGGGGGTAGTTGAACACAGACAGGCGCATGTCATGTGCGCTGCGGGCGGTGCCAATATCCGCCTCTCGGGCGAGGCGGTCTGTCCAGGGGTGGTGGGTGGCGTAGCGGTCGGTATTGGCACCAAATTCGCCCATGATCTTCAAGACCTTGTCGGCATTATCGGTTTTTTCCAGCACGATCTTGGCTGCGGCGATACGTTCCTTGATACCCGGACCCGCATTGATCATATCCGCAAAACCCGCAGCCCCTGCCAGCTCGCTGTCCACGAAGCTTGCCATCAGCCGCATGAGTTCCGCCCGGTATCGCGCCGGCACATTTTCCGGGCTGGTCAGCTGGCCGCCCTGGGCCAGATAGTCGGTGATGCTCATCTCGCTCATGGTGTATCTCCCTGAAATATGTCTTTTAACCGATTGATTACTGGTCGAAATCGACGATGACCTTGTCGGATTTCGCATAGGCCTGGCAGGAGAGCACATAGCCCTTTTCGACCTCGTAATCCTCCAGTGCATGGTTGGCGATCATGTCTACGTCACCTTCCAGGACCTTACAGCGGCAGGTCGAGCAGACCCCGGCCTTGCAGGCGTAAGGCGCATCCATGTTTTCGGCCAGGGCTGCGTCGAGGATCGAGGTGTCGGCGTCCATAGTGATGGTGCGCGACGAACCATCGAGGTTGATCACCGCTTCGGTGCCAGTGCCGGAACTCGCGCCTTTCGACACGGCCTTCTTGGCGGCACGGCCCGGTTGGGCCGAGGCGAAGAGTTCGAACTTAATCTGGCCATCAGACAGCCCGTGCTCGCGCAGGGATTTGGCAATGCCCAGCATCATCGGTTCGGGGCCGCAGATGAACGCCGTGTCTATGGATTTGATATTGATCCACTGTTTGAACAGAAGCGCGCATTTTTCCTCATTCACCAACCCGGTGAAAAGGTCGATTTCCTGCGTGTCGGCCTCCAACACATGGATCACGGTGAAGCGGCCCATATAGCGGTTCTTGAGGTCTTCGATCTCCTCGCGGAACATGATGGTGGTGGCAGATTTGTTGGCGTAGACCAGCGTGAAATCGGACAAAGGTTCGCGGGCCAGGGTGGTCTTGATGATCGACAGAACCGGTGTGATGCCCGATCCCCCCGCAAAGCCGAGATAGGATTTCGCGCTTCCCGGTTCGATTGCCGTATGGAAATTGCCCATCGGCGGCATGGCCTCAATGGTGTCCCCCGTGGCCAGCTCTTCATTGGCCCAGGTGGAAAACGCTCCGCCGTCGACGCGTTTGATGCCGACCTGAAGGATACCGTCATCCTTGCCTGCGCAGATCGAATAGCTGCGGCGCAGTTCCTGCCCGTCAAAGTCGCGACGGAAGGTCAGATACTGGCCCTGGGTGAAATCAAAGCTCTCCGGGTCGTCCGGGGTCAGGGTCACCACCACCGCGTCCCGGATGGTTTTGTGAATGTCGGTCACGGTCAGTTTGTGAAAGCGCGCCATGGGTCTCTCCTCAGATGTTTCGGTATCCCGGTTGCGGAATGCCGAACCGCGTCAGATGCATTTGAAATAGTCGAAAGGTTCAAGACAGCTTTTGCATTTCCAAAGTGCCTTGCAGGGGGTGGAGCCGAACTGGCTGGTCCGTTCCAGATCCTTGCTGCCGCAATTGGGGCAACGATCCGGGGTGCCGCCGGGCGAGGGGGGGGCAATGCCGTAGTCTTCCAGCTTTGCCTTCCCTTTCTCGCTCAGCCAATCGGTGGTCCAGGCTGGCGAAAGCTGTTGTGACAGCGTCAGCCGGGTGATCCCGCGGTCGCGCAACGCGGTTTCAATATCGAGGTTGATGATCGAGGTGGCCGGGCAACCGGAATAGGTTGGGGTGATGGCAATATGCAGCATATCGCCCTCACTGTCCTTCTCCCAACGCACATCCCGGATGACCCCCAGATCCACCAGGGATATGACCGGAATTTCCGGGTCCGGCACCTGGTCAAGCCAGGTCCAGATCGTATCAACCGAGGGGTGGGTCATTACCAACTGGCCCCGGGATAAGCCCGTTGCAGCCATTGCATGGAGCACAACATGTGACCCAGATGCTCGGTATGCATATAGCCGGTGCGCCCCCCTTTATGGGCATAGGTGCTGCCGGGAATGCTGAGCGTGGCTTCGCTCAGAACCGCTTGCACCTTGGCGTCATACTCCGCCCTGAGGCTGGCCGGGTCCGGGGCAATACCTGCCGCCACCATGGCGTCATCCACCGCATCCCCTGCAAACATCTCACCAACATAGGGCCAGAGATACTCCAGGGCGGCCTGCATCCGGTTGTGGCTTTCCTCGGTCCCGTCCCCAAGACCAATCACCGTGTCCCCCGAACGTTCCACATGATAAGCCACCTCTTTCGAGGCTTTTTCGGCAATTGCGGCAATGCGTTCATCGGTTGAATTCTGCAGCTTGGACAACATGACCTGTGACCAGGCGTCATACAGGAACTGGCGCATCAGGGTCTGGCCGAAATCGCCATTGGGCAGCTCGACCAGAAGCACGTTGCGAAAATCCCAGACGTCGCGCAGGAAGGCCAGATCATCGGCCGACCGGCCTTTCCCCTCAACCTCACCCGCAAGCCCCAGCCACAGCTGGGTCTGGCCGATCATATCAAGCGCGGTGTTCGCCAGCGCAATATCTTCCTCCAGCACCGGGGAATGACCACACCATTCGCTGACGCGGTGCCCCAGCACAAGGCAGTTATCCCCCATGCGCAGGAGGAACTGAAACAGTTGGTCCTGATCTGCCATCACATGCTCCCCACTTCTTCGGGAATGTCGAAAAAGGTCGGGTGGCGATAGACCTTGGAATTGGACGGCTCATAAAGCGGGCCTTTTTCTTCCGGGCTTGAGGCTGCGATATGGGCGGCCTCAACGGCCCAGATCGACACGCCTTCATTGCGGCGGGTATAGACGTCGCGGGCGTTTTTGATCGCCATTTCCGCGTCAGGGGCGTGCAGGCTGCCCACGTGGCGGTGGCTCATCCCGTGCTGACCGCGGATAAAGATTTCCCAAAGGGGCCATTCGTTGCTCATCTGATTTCTCCCTTATTCTGCTGCGGTTCGCGCGGATTTCTTGCGGGCGTGGGCCAGAAGACCGTCACGCACCCAGGCGCCGTCTTCCCAGGCATTCACCCGGTCTTTCAGTCGGTCGACATTGCAGGGACCATTGCCCTTGATCACGTCGAAAAATTCGCTCCAATCCGGATCCGAGAAGTCGTAATGCCCGCGCTCCTCGTTCCATTTGATGCCGGGATCCGGCAGGTCGAGGCCGAGATATTCGATCTGCGGCACGGTCTGGTCGACAAATTGCTGGCGCAGCTCGTCATTGGATTTAACCTTGATTTTCCAGGCCATGGATTGTTCGGAATGGGTCGACTCGCTGTCGTTGGGTCCGAACATCATGATCGCCGGGAACCACAGGCGGTTCACCGCGTCCTGTGCCATTTTCTTCTGTTCCGGCGTGCCGAACGCCATCTGCATGATCGCGTGATAGCCTTGGCGGGCGTGGAAGCTTTCTTCCTTGCAGATGCGGATCATTGCACGTGAATAGGGCCCGTAAGAGGTGCGTTGCAGCGCCACCTGGTTCACAATCGCGGCCCCGTCCACCAGCCAGCCCACGGCGCCAATGTCGGCCCAGTTAAGCGTCGGGTAGTTGAAGATCGAGGAGTATTTCATCCGGCCTTCATGCAGCAGTCGCACCAGCTCGTCCCGGCTTTCGCCCAGAGTTTCGGCGGCGGAGTAGAGGTAGAGCCCATGACCGGCCTCGTCCTGCACTTTTGCCAGCAGGATTGCCTTGCGCTCCAGCGTGGGGGCGCGGGTGATCCAGTTGCCTTCCGGCAGTTGGCCGACCACCTCGGAATGGGCGTGCTGACCGATCTGGCGGATCAGTGTGGCGCGGTAATCATCCGGCATCCAATCCTTTGGCTCGATCTTTTCGCCGCGATCAATGCGGTCCTGAAATTCCCGTTCCTGATCAGACATTTCCTCGCGTGTCTTCACACCGGAACGAGCGGTTTTGATCATCTGTGCATACATTGTCAGATCCTTTCGAGAATAAGCGCAACCCCTTGCCCAACACCCACGCACATGGTGCAGAGCGCGTAGCGCCCTCCCGTGCGTTGCAGCTGGTAGGCGGCGGTCATGACAAGGCGCGCACCGGACATGCCAAGTGGGTGGCCCAGTGCAATGGCGCCCCCATTGGGGTTCACATGGGGCGCATCATCTGCCACCCCCAAAGCCCGGAGAGTTGCGAGCCCCTGAGAGGCAAAAGCTTCGTTGAGTTCAATGACATCCATCTGCTCGATGGTCAGCCCTGCTTTGGCTAAAACCTTGCGCGTCGCAGGCACCGGGCCGATGCCCATCACACGGGGGGCAACACCCGCAGCCTGCATGGCCACAACCCGTGCCATGGGTTTGAGATTGTTGCGCGCAGCGGCGGCTTCCGAGGCGATGATCATCGCGGCGGCCCCGTCATTCACGCCAGAGGCATTGCCCGCGGTGACCGTTTTGTCCGGGCCGTTCACGCCCTTGAGGCCCGCAAGCTTTTCGGCACTGGTGCCGGGGCGGGGATGTTCGTCCGTGTCGATGATCAGCGGGTCGCCCTTGCGCTGGGGCAGGGTGACCGGGGTGATTTCGTCGTTAAAACGGCCAGCCTCATGTGCGGCCTGCCAACGGGCCTGGCTGCGGGCGGCAAAAGCGTCCTGATCTTCGCGCGAGATATCGTAGTCTTCGGCGACGTTATCAGCTGTTTGTGGCATGGAATGCGTTCCATGGGCGGCATCCATTGCCTTGTTCACGAAGCGCCAGCCAATTGTGGTGTCATAGACCGCATTGGCGCGGGAAAAGGCGCTGTGGGCCTTGGGCATCACGAAGGGGGCACGGCTCATGCCTTCGACACCCCCCGCGATGCAAAGATCATAATCCCCCGCCTTGATGCCACGCGCAGCCATGCCCACCGCATCCATACCCGAAGCACAAAGGCGATTTACAGTGGTGCCGGGAACCTCAACCGGCAACCCGGCCAGAAGAGCGGCCATGCGCGCCACATTACGGTTGTCCTCACCCGCCTGGTTGGCGTCGCCATAGATGACATCATCCAAGCTTTGCCAATCCACGTCCGGATTGCGCGCCATCAGCGCTTTGATTGGGGCTGCGGCAAGGTCATCCACGCGCATCCCGGACAGGCCACCTCCAAAGCGGCCAATCGGTGTGCGGATGGCATCACAGATAAATGCGGTCATCAGGTCCTCCCAGATCCTTCGGTCTGCGTGATGGTCTGACGCAAAACCGACCGTTTGGTCGACAATACGAAGGAGTGGGCTTTCGGGCAAGAGAATTTATGGAGATGAGGTGAATTTAAGGGGGCATAGTGAAAAAATACCGAGCCCCCAAAGATAGTTGCATAACGATATGACCCAAAACGTATTGAAAATATTTGAGAAATATCGTTTTGATCTGGAGTTTTGCAAAATCTCGGGGCATGTTTTGCATATTGCGAGGGGATGTGGTAAAGGTTGAATGTCGAACTGCGATGCAATCTGGGGTTAATCAGCGTCAAAGATCGTCCCTCAGGTCACACTCATAAAACACAGTCAAGGGAAGTTGAGAGGCTTCGGGGTAGGTGATGTCACAGACCGAAAATGAGTATAGCCCTCGGGAAATCTACCAGGTCTTTTCGCGCAACCTGCGCGAACTCGTCGCGCGCGCGCCAAGTTCCGTGACACAGATCTGCCGGGAGATCGGCGTGAACAGAACCCAGTTCAATCGCTACCTGGCCGGACAGGCCAGTCCCCGCCCGGATATTCTGCACAAGATCTGCGCGTATTTTCAGGTGGATGCCCGTATCCTGCTCGAACCCCTTGCGGATCTGGAGGATGTCTTTAACGCGCAGGGTATTCCGTGGATTACCAATGCGGCCTTTCGCCAGCATGTTGTGTCTTCTCAGGATCGTTTGACCCTTTCCTTGCCGGTTCCTCTTGGCATTCACCGATATTGGCAACGATCGTCGCTCCATCCCGATTGGGTGAACTCTTTCACCATGCGCATCTATAAGCTGGACCGTGCAACGGTCTTTCGCGCCCTGTCCGATCCGGGGAATGACAAGATCCTGACCCGCCATGATGTGCGCTCGGGGCGGGAGTTCAAAGGCATTTTCCTTGCGCAGGTTGATGGTGTCACAATGCTTTCTTTCCAAGAGGACAGCCTGCGTATCGGGATGGGTTACCTCACCCGGCTGACCTCGGACAGCCCGATTCTATCCGGCATTACCCTGGCCTCTTAGCCTGAATTGCTTCAGGCCACGCGGATTGAACGCTGCGTGTTGGAGTTCCTGCCGCAAAAGTGGGGGCTTCTTGACCGGTTGCGCGGACGGGGAGGGCGGGCATTGGCGGATCTGCCAGAGCATATTGCCCATGGCCTCAGGGGGGATGTGCGCTGAGGCTTTAAGGCGTTTCCGGTGATTTCTGTGATCTGATAAGAGCAGGAAACGCTTTAAGGGTTTAACGCCATCAACCACCCCCAGGCGGTGAGGATGGATAGGATCGTGGCCACCAGAACCGCCGTGGCCGCCACTCGTTTTGCGACCCCATAGAGATTGGCGAAAACATAGGCGTTGACGCCCGGAGCCATGGCGGCGGTTATGACGGCGGAGCGAAACGCCATTTCGTCAAGGTCAAGCAGACGCCCAACCATCCATGTCATGGCCGGATGAAGCCCCAGAGAGACCGCGCAGATATAGGCCACGGTTCGAATGTCGCCCTCGGGTCGATAACGATAAAGAACCCCTCCCAGTCCGAAAAGGGCTGCGGGAATGGCAGCTTTGGCAATCAGTGAAAATGCGTCCAGCACCACGGCCGGCAAGGAAAAGCCCCCAAGGTTCACCACAAATCCGAAGGCAATCCCGATCACCAGCCCGTTTTTTGCCATTGAACGGAGAAACCCCAGAAATGCTGCTCCAAGCCCTTTGTTTTGCGAGCGCGCAATCTCCATCGCCATCACACCGATCACATAACATGTCGGCGCATGGATTGAGATAATGGCGAAGTTTGCCCCCAGAGCGTCCGGGCCAAAGGCGCGCTCTGTAATCGGCAGGCCAAGCAGGAGCGAATTGGAAAACAAGGTGACAAACCCGATTGCCACCGCGTCCGGCCAGGGGCGGGAAAACAGGAACCGCGCGCCCAGAAGCCCGGCGAAAAAGCCGCTGACGGCGCCGGTGTAGAAACTGATCATCAGGCGGGGTTGAAAGCTTGCGCTCAGGTCCAGACGTGAAATGGCCAGGAACAGCAGGATCGGCACCGCGAGATTGGTGGCAAAATACATCAAGCCTTCAACGGCGTCCGCGGTGATGATCTTGCGCCAAGTGGCGAGATAGCCAATCCCAATCACCAGAAAGACCGGTAAAATGACCTCAATCAGGGCCCCCATCTATGCCTCGAACGGGATCACCATCCCGTCATAGGCCGCAACCACGTGATCCGGCGTTTCCGCTTCGACTGTCGCATGGTCCAGATCAATATGCATATTGGTCAGCACCCCTTTGCGCGCGCCCACGCGGCTGATCCAGAGCAGCGCGTCATCCAGATTGAAATGGGTTGGATGCGGCGTGCGGCGCAGGGCGTCGATAATGAAGATATCCAGGTCCTGCAGGGCAGGGCGTGCGGCCTCAGGGATTTCACTGACATCTGGCAGATAGGCCAGTTTTCCAATCCGAAAGCCCAGCGCGTCGATATTTCCGTGGGTCACCTCAAACGGGGTCATACGGATTGCGCCTCCGGCCCCTTCGATTACCACGTCTCCGTCGATTGTGTTCAGGTCCAGGATCGGCGGATAGCTTGAGCCCTTGGGTTGCACAAACGCATAGCCAAAGCGCGACATCAGGTCGTTCTGTGTCGGGCCATCCGCCCAGACCTGAACCCGTTTGCGCATGTTGTAGACAACCATGCGAAGGTCGTCGATGCCATGCATGTGGTCGGCGTGGCTATGGGTGTAAACCACGGCGTCAACCTCGCCCACGCCAGCGGTAAGAAGCTGATGGCGCATGTCGGGGGAGGTGTCGATCAAGATGCGGGTCACACCCCCATCCTCTCCGGTTCGCGTCACCAAGGCCGAGCAGCGAGAGCGGATATTTTTCGGGTTGTTCGGATCACACTCCCCCCAAAGCCCGCCGATCCGCGGCACCCCCCCGGATGAGCCGCAGCCCAGAATGGTGAAGCTGTAACCGCTCATCTGGCTGGGGCCTTGTAAGCGGCCGCCTTGGAAAACAGGCGATCAAAATTGGCTTGGGTCTGTGCGGCGAATTCCTCATAGCTGAGGCCGAAAACATCGGCGCCTACCCGGGCGGTATGCACCGTATAGGCAGGTTCGTTGCGCTTCCCGCGTTTGGGGGGCGGGGCAAGGTAGGGCGCGTCGGTTTCCACCAGGATGCGGTCAACCGGAGCTGCGGCAAATATATCGCGCAGGTCCTGACTGCGTGGAAAGGCAGCGATGCCGGACATGGACAGGTAAAACCCCAGATCGATCGCCACCTGGGCGAGGGCCGGACCTGAACTAAAGCAATGCATCACGCAGTTGAAGGCAGCATCGGTGTGCGCCTCTTGCAGGATCCGCGCCATGTCCTCATCCGCATCCCGCGCGTGGATGATCAGCGGAAGACCGGTTTGGCGGGCCGCCTCGATATGCACCAAGAGGCTTTCGATCTGAACCGGTTTGCTGTCGGCCGTATAGTGGTAATCCAACCCGGTTTCGCCAATGGCGACAAATTTGGGATGATCTGCCAAGGCCACCAGTTCCTCCACCGTGACCATCGGCTCGCTGGCGGCGGACATTGGATGCGTGGCGGCTGCGAAGAAAACCGGGTCAAACGCATCGGCAATGGCCTGAACCTGTGCAAGGTTCTGCATTTTGGTGCAGATTGTCACCATCCGGGTCACCCCGGCGCTTTCGGCGCGCGCGATGATCTCCTCCAGCTCGCCCTCGAAATCAGGAAAATCCAGGTGGCAGTGGCTGTCGGTGAGGGTGGGGATCGGGCTGTCGGACATGCGTATCAAGCGCCTCTTATGCGACCGAACGGGCCGCCGTTTCATTCATCTTGAAAACCATATCAAGGATCAGGGCGGCCGGGTCAAGATTGACGGCTTTGCCATGAGAGGCACGGGCCGACAGCTCCTGCTGCAAGGACGCCCAATTGCGTGCGGCGCGCGGATGCGGCGCAAGTCGTTCAAACAAAGCCGTTTCCCCATCTGCTGCAGGCAATTGTGCCGGCATTCCGGCCCCATGGCGGGCCAGACGCGCGAGGAACAGGTCAATCAGTCGCAGTGTGACCTCAAACCGGGAGGCGTTGGCTTTGCCAGCCACCCCATCTGCCAGTTTCAAGGCCCTTGGCCGGTCATAATTGGGGGCGGAATGTAGAATATGCACAAGCTCGCCATAGATCCCCAACCCGTTCACCTGAAGAAGCTGCAGGGCTTCGCCCACGGATCCCCCGGCCAATGCCCCCAGCGCCTGCATCTCATCCGGACCGGGATATTCGTCAAGCCCGTTCATGATCTGCGCCAGAGCGTCCGGCGCCAGCGGGGGTAGGCGCAACTCGCGGCAGCGCGAACGAATGGTCGGCAACAGTCGCGAGGGCTGGTGGCTGACCAAAAGCATCACAACATTTGCTGGCGGCTCCTCCAGCACTTTCAGCAATGCGTTTGCAGCTGAGCTGTTCATCTCATCCGCCGCATCCACAATCACCACACGACGTCCACCACCTGCCGCACTGAGGGCGAAGAAGCTTTTCAGTTTGCGAACCTCATCAACGGTGATGTCCTGTTTGTGACGTTTGAGCTTGTCATCCCAGGGACGACGCAACAGGAACAGGCCGGGGTCGGACAGGGCGTTCACCCGGCGCGCAACCGGATGATCGGCGGCAATGTCGAGGCTTTGCGGGGGCGGGGCGGCAAACATTCCCCCATCGTCAGGAGGGGTGGCCAGAAGAAATCGGGCGATGCGCCAGGCCAGCGTGGCCTTGCCCACGCCGCGTGGTCCGGTGATCAGCCAGCCATGGTGCAGCCGGTCCGAAGTGAACGCCTCGAGAAAGCGAGTTTCGGCCGCCCCCTGTCCAATCAGCTGCAAGGCGTCACGGGGATGCGGCACGCCTTCGATACAGTCCGGTTGGGGGATCTCGTCTGCGGCACTCATCGGTCCGGGCTTTCTGAAAGAGCGGCGTCGGCGAGCGTGGCCACCTCTGCTGCGACGCTCTGCATGTCCCGCGCACCGTTCACCACGCGAAACCGTTTCGGGGCGTCATTGGCCAGTGCCAGAAACCCCTTGCGCATCAGTTTTTGCAGATCCGCACCGAAATCCTCAAACCGTTCCTCGGTGCCATTGCGGCTTTTTGCGCGCGCCAGACCGACCTCCGGGTCCATGTCGATCAGAAAGGTCACATCCGGTTCCTGCCCGATCATCAGCGCGTGCAGTTGATCCACCGTGGCGCGCAGATCGCCGGAGCGGGTGCCTTGGTAAATCCGTGTGCTGTCGGCGAAACGGTCTGTGATCACGATTTTACCCGCAGACAGGGCAGGGCGGATCAGCCGTTCAAGATGATCCCGTCTTGCCGCCGTAAACAACAAAAGTTCGGTTTCTGCCGACCAGCGGTCGGGGTCCCCCTGTAACACCAGGGCGCGAATTTCCTCGGCCCCCGGGCTGCCGCCCGGTTCGCGTGTCAGCACCACATCATGGCCCGCTGCCCGCAGGTGCTCTGCCAGCAGGCGTGCCTGGGTGGATTTCCCCGACCCGTCAATACCTTCAAAGCTGATGAACAGCCCCGACCCGTTTTTGCTGATCATATCTGACCTGTCAGTTGAGGAGAGAGGTCAGGGCGCTGTCCTGCCCCATGACCTTGCCCAGAATGCGTTGTGCCGCCACGCCCATGCGCTTGCCGATCCCGGCGGCGGCAACATCTTCTGCGGCGACAAGTGGGACAATCTGGTCAGGCAGGTCGGGGCGTTCCACGATCATTTCAGCGAGTTGCTGACCGGCGCTGATAGGCGCTTCGGTTGGGCCGACCCATTTGATCTCAGCCTTGAGCGGGTCACGTCCGACCGCAGACACCAGCAGTGACACATCCTCCGCAGCGGTCAGGCCAACCGAATTGACATTGCCGAGCCAGACCGGAATCTCGGCCACTTTTTCCCCGGCCTTCACTGGGGTCTTGATGGCAAACTGACGGAAGGCCCAGTTCACGATTGCCTCCGCTTCTTCGGCACGCGCCTTGGAGGAGCTCATGCCAGAAAGAACAAACACAATGCGGCGATTTCCCTGACGGGCAGATCCCACCAGCCCGTACCCGGCTTCTTCCGTATGACCGGTTTTCAACCCGTCCGCACCGATCCCCAGCGGCAAAAGCGGGTTCCGGTTGAAGCGGTTGTCAGGTGCGCGGCCTTTGTAATGAAATTCACGCTGCGCAAAATAGGGGTAGTATTGCGGGAATTTCGTGATCAGGTAATTGGCCAGAATGGCGAGGTCTTTCATCGACATGCGTTGGCGCGGGTCCGGCCAGCCGGAGGAATTTCCGAAACTGGAATTCTCCATCCCCAACTCTTTGGCCCGTTCCGTCATCATCCGGGCAAAGGCCTCTTCCGTGCCGCCGAGCCCCTCGGCCACCGCGACGCAGGCGTCATTGCCGGATTGCACGATGATGCCCTGGATCAGCTCTTCCACTGTCGGGCGGTCGGTCTTGTTCAGAAACATGGTAGACCCGCCCATGTCCTGCGCCCGCTGCGAGGCAGCAAACGGGGTATTCATCGAAACGCGCCCGTCCTCAAGTGCTTCGAACAGAAGGGCAATGGTCATCAGCTTTGACATTGAGGCCGGTGGCAAGGCCACGTCGGCGTTCTTCTCCATCAAAACGGTGCCCGTGGTCACATCCAGAACATAGGCGGAAGAGGCTCGGGTATCAAAGGCACGGGCGGGCAGGCCGGCGATGACAAAAACCACCATCGCGGTGATCAGAGCAGATAGGCGAAAGTGGCGAACGGTGTGTCTGGTCATGTCACTTCTGGTCATGTCAGTGGCTCACGAAATAGGCGTCGGCAAAGCCAAGATCCCGAACTTTCTTCAGGATCGAGGAGCGTTCGGCGCTGCTGGTGGTTGGACCGACAATCACACGCCAGAACGATTTTCCACTGGTGGAACCTGGTTTGATCGTGGGCAGCATCCCTGCGCGTTTCATGGCTTCTGCGGTGTTCTTGGCGTTGGTTTCCACGCTGAAAATACCGATCTGGATATAGGGTTTTGCAAGACCGGATGGTTTGGACGGGGTGGCCACGGGTTTCGGAGCTGGCTTTGCTGCGGGTTTAGCAGTGGGTTTTGCCGCGGCAGCGCCCGAAGGGGCCGTGGCTTCAGCCCGATCCAGCGCGGCAGACGCGGCGGCAATCGGATCGTCCAGCGTGTTTTCACTGATTTCGCCACTTTCAAGCGCATCCGGTGCAGGGACAGGAGTGTCATCAACTTCGGGCTCTGGCTGGACGGTTTCTTTGCGCAGCGCGGTCACCGAGAGGTTGACCGGATTGCCCGCCAGCATGCCCAATGCCTCAGCCGCGTCAGATGACACCTGAAAGCGCGGGCCAGGCACGTCACGTTCGCGCCGGAACAGGGCCCCGATCACAAATTTCCCGTTTGCTTCATTGCGAATGATCACACGCTCCGGGTCCTTGGCATCGGAATGCGCCACCCACACACCTCCGAGGCTGGGGCGGCCATCCCATAAGCCGGTTTCCGACATCTGAAACACTTCGGGCGCTTCGACATCCCGTTCCACGGTGCGGCTGGTTGTGCCAGCGGTGGCTGTTGCGCCATCCGAGTTGTTGTTTTTCTTCAGAAAACCCGGAAGATTGGTGTCGTCACATCCCGCAACCGTCAATGCGCCCGTCAGGATCATCGCCACTTTCAAAGTGGTCTTTCTTGCCATGTTATGCCCCTAAAATTCTTGCTGGCTCTTTCGCCGTTTCCGCCCAATTGCGGCTATAGTAGCGGCATGTTCCTTTTGTGAAAAGTCCCGTGCGAAGAATGGGCAAGAACTGGCATGCACGGGCGCGCAGAGGTGATCAAACTGGCCCGGAAAGGGGGTTTTAGAATCAAAACCTTGCCGTTATGAGTTCCCGGGTCGGAGGAGTGGCAGAGTGGTTGAATGCACCGGTCTTGAAAACCGACGTAGGTGAAAGTCTACCGTGGGTTCGAATCCCACCTCCTCCGCCATCACCCGAAATTGGGTACGCGTTTTTCCAGAAACTTTGCATCATACAGACCGGCGCAGGACCCGGCGGTGGAAAGCTGTGCTTTGAATGCTGGTTGGAAACTCATTCCCGTTGCGGACTAAAAGACGGACCACAAAAAAGCGCCCGACCTGCCGGTGGGCGCTTTTTGAACTGTTGAGATGAAGGTCCCGTGTCCAATCAGAACGGGATTTCGTCGTCAAACCCGCCGCCGGAGGAGGATTGCCCGCCGCCTTGATTGCCGCCACCAAAGCCACCGCCCTGATCATAGCCACCCCCGCCTTGGGAGCCGCCGCCATAACCGCCGCTCTGGCCGCCGCCATAACCGCCGCTGCCGCCACCTTCGCCACGTCCGTCCAGCATGGTCAGGGTCGATCCAAAACCCTGCAGCACAACTTCGGTCGAATAGCGGTCATTGCCGGACTGATCTTGCCACTTGCGGGTCTGCAATTGACCTTCGATGTAAACCTTTGATCCCTTGCGCAGATATTGCTCTGCCACCCGAACCAGGCCCTCGTTGAAAATGGCGACCGAGTGCCATTCCGTGCGCTCGCGACGCTCGCCGGTGTTGCGGTCTTTCCAGGTTTCCGAGGTGGCGATGCGCAGGTTGCACACTTTGCCGCCGTTCTGGAAGGAGCGGACTTCGGGGTCACGGCCCAGATTGCCGATCAGCATTACCTTATTGAGCGAGCCTGCCATGGACGGCTTCCTTTCGATTCTTCACATTTCGCATATCGTTACACAGATACGCCCCAAGGTGAAAACGGTTTCCTGTGGATGAATTCGCTCCGCGCGGGCAGCCGGAGGAATTCAAAAATGGTGCGCGTGTCCGATGGGGCGCTGGCTGGCGCCAGATGCATTGGCCAAATGGTGCGCCCGGGTGTTTTGGGAAGCCCGACTTTGCGGCCTATGGGCATAAAACCGCCGCGGCCATTGTCGCGTTGCAATTTTTAACTATATTGCCTGCAGAAGTTTGGAGAGAAACATGTCTCAGCGCAGCGTTTTTCATAGGATTGGTTTTGGTCTTTGCTTGATGTCGCTTCCGGTGGCACCGGCCTTTTCGGATGGGCTGTTTTCCAGCTCAACGGGGCGCGCCAATTTTTCGTCGCAACTGGATGTGCTGGACACACGGGCTGCTGAGCAATATGCCGGGTCGACCCGGTTGCGGCCCAATGCGGATCAGGAACAGGGTGGCGCAGAGGGGATACCGCGGTTTTCAGGGAACTATCGCGGTCAATACCTTTCCATGGCCAAGGCGGCCGCACGCAAACATTCCATTCCCGAGGACCTGTTTTTGCGCCTTGTGCAGCAGGAAAGCGGCTGGAACCCCCGTGCAAAAAGCCATGCCGGAGCGATCGGGCTGGCCCAGCTGATGCCCTTCACTGCGCGCAAACTTGGGGTGAACCCGCATGATCCCAGACAAAACCTGGAAGGGGGCGCCCGGTATCTGCGTCAGCAATACAACAAGTTCCGATCCTGGCGCCTTGCGCTGGCCGCCTATAACGCGGGGCCCGCGGCGGTCGAGAAGTATTCCGGTGTGCCGCCCTATCGGGAAACGCGCGGTTATGTAAAGGCGATCCTCGGCGGGTGATGTTCGCGCTTTTTTGACCTCTTTTATCTTCAGCCAACCTGTCGCGCCAAAAGGCGGTCGGGGACAGTGCGTCGTCAGTGCGTCGCACGGAACTGCGAGGGCGTCACCCCGGTGTGTTTCTGAAAGGACCGGGTGAAATAGGCGGCGGAGGCAAACCCGAGGCTGCGCGCGATGTCTTTCACCGGAAGCGTGGTTTCGCTCAGCAATCGGCGTGCTTCGTAATGGACCCGATCCGCGAGAATGGTCGAGGCCGACCGCCCACAGGCCCTGTTGCAAACCCGGCTGAGATGGGTCGGGGTCACGCCCAGCGCGCCGGCATAGTCCCGCACGGATTTCGGACTGTGGAAATCCTGCTCAACAAGGGCTGCAAAAGCATTGGCCAATCGCGCGCCGGATTTTACCTGTGTCGGGGATTGGCCCTCATCCGAGCGTTGGTGGTCAACCTGCCGATCCAGCCAGACCGAAATCAAACCAGCATGGCACATCATCGCGCGATGGGCGCGTTCGGTATGGCCTGCGTCAAACCGGTCCATCTCTTTTTGCAGGTCATCAATCATCCGGCTGAGTTCCATCTGCCGGTCGCCGTCACGCAGGCGCAGGTGAAACGGATCAAGCGGCAGTGACAGCTCCTCTTCGCTGGCTTGTGGAAAGACAACCATTGTGCCGCTGACCTGGGCTGAAACCTCAAACCCGTGCATGATGCCGGCGGGCACAAAGATACAATTATGTGGGCCATATCCTGCCGTGACGCCATTCACGGTGATCCGTCCCTGACCACGGGTGAACCAGATCAAAACGGGCGCACCGTAGGAGCGCATCGCTTCGGTTCGCCATCGTCCCCCTTTGCTCATCCGCGCCAAGGGGACGACGCGGAAAGGAGAGGGCAAAGAACGTGTCTCTGGTTGCATTTGTGACATGTGTGGACCCCGGCAGGCAGCGGTGCATGAAAGCAGGCAGGCTTAAATATTAGGTCAAAAATGCCGTTTTGTCGCTGCAAAATAAGGGGCTGTGGAGATTTTCCACAAGGTTATCCACAAAAAATGTGGACAATTGTGGGTAACTTGGACCGGGTGTTGTCAGATGGTTAACACAACAGGAGGTTCGATCTGTTCAAGGCGAAGGCGCGCGCGTGGCCATCAGGGCAGGGGAATCGCCTGCCAGTGCTTCATGCGTTTGCGAAACCAGGTGCGTTGGCGTTTGGCATATTGCTGGCTGGCGATGATTGCCGCCTCGCGTGCGTCTTCCAAACTCAGTTCACCCTTCAGATGGGCAATCAGTTCGGGGGCCCCGATGGCCTTGGCATGGGGGGCCTTCGGGTCCCAGTTCTCAAGGTTTGCCCGCGCTTCGTCGAGGGCGCCGCCCTCCAGCATCAGGTCAAAGCGACGTTCAATCCGGTTGCGCAGCCAGTCCCGGTCGGCTTGCAGGACAATGGCGGTGCAATCTGCCAGCGCAAGCAGGGGGGGCGGTGTGTCGTCCTGCCACGACGCCAGCCCTCGCCCGGTGCTGCGCTGCACCTCCCAGGCGCGGGCCACGCGGGCCGGGTTGCGCTGGTCGATCCGTGCAAGCGTATCCGGGTCCAGGGCGCGCAAAAGGGCGCTGATCCCCTGCGTGGCCAAGAGGGTTTCCCCTTCCGCCCGCACCTCTGGCGGAGTCAGAGGAATATCGGCCAGCCCCTCGGTCAGGGCGGACAGGTTCAACCCGGTGCCGCCAACAATAATGGGACGGTCCCGGCCTTGCAGGATCTGGGCCACTTCACGCAGCCAATGCCCGACGGAATAGTCCTGATCGCCCGGGATATGCCCATACAGGCGGTGTGGCACCCGTGCCTCTTCTTCCGGCGAAGGACGCGCGGTGACAATGCGCCAGTTGGAAAACACCTGCAACGCATCTGCATTCACAATCACCCCACCACCGGTTTCGGCAATCTCCATCGCGAGGGCGGATTTGCCCGAAGCGGTTGCCCCGGCAATCAGCACCGGGCGGTTGGGCGGGAGGGTGCGAATGTCGAAGGGAAGGGGATCTGGCACGGCGGGGCTTTCGACTGTGGGGCTCGGGTTGCGGGTTTCCAGGTGGCGTAGGGACGGCGTTTTTTCGAAAGACGGCCCGTATACGCATTGAAAGTTTCGCCTGTTTGGGCCATTTTGCCGGGCAAGACAATCTTCTTGTTCAGGACTTTCCACCCATGACTGATACCTCTGCTGCCGTATTCTCAGAAGAAAGCGGCGATACCCCCGCGACCACCTATAAGCGCGTGATGCTGAAAATCTCTGGCGAAGCGTTGATGGGGGACCAGGGGTTTGGCCTGCATCCGCCCACCGTTGAACGAATCGCGCGCGAAGTGAAAAGCGTGGCCGAGATGGGGGTTGAGATCTGTATGGTGATCGGGGGCGGGAATATTTTCCGTGGCCTGTCCGGGTCCGCCCAGGGGATGGAGCGCACCACTGCGGATTACATGGGGATGTTGGCCACCGTGATGAACGCGCTGGCGATGCAGTCTGCGCTGGAAGGAATGGGGGTGTTCACTCGGGTCATCTCCGCCATTCGCATGGATGAAGTCTGTGAACCTTATATCCGCCGCCGGGCGGTGCGCCACCTTGAGAAAAAACGGGTCTGCATCTTTGCCGCAGGAACCGGGAACCCCTATTTCACAACCGACACGGCCGCCACTTTGCGAGCCAATGAAATGGCCTGTGAAGCCATTTTGATGGGCAAAAACGGTGTGGACGGGGTGTATGACAAGGATCCCAAAGAACATGCAGATGCGGTGCGCTATGACCATGTCAGCTATGATGACGTGCTGGCCAAGCGCCTGCGCGTGATGGATGCTTCTGCCATTGCGCTGGCGCGAGATAACAACCTGCCGCTGGTTGTGTTTGGTCTGGACGAACCGGGTGGGTTCAAAGGCATCCTGTCGGGGCAGGGCACTTACACCAAAGTGGGCGGCTGATCTGGCTGGGGCAACCGACCGGATTGGGCAAGGACCTGCCCATAAGACACAGTTTTTTCCGCTGCAAATGGGCCGCCCTATACAAGGCCCGTGCGGGAGGGCTATAGGTATGAAAAGACGCTCGAAAACAAGAGCAGATGGATAAAGGGGACGCCTGAGATGGCTGACGAAGAATTTGAACTGGATCTGGATGATCTGGAACGCCGTATGGAAGGCGCCATTGGCGCGCTGAAATCTGAATTTGCATCGCTACGCACCGGGCGCGCGTCGGCCTCGATGCTGGATCCGATCATGGTGGATGCCTACGGCGCGCGCACTCCGCTGAACCAGATCGGCACCGTGAACGTGCCGGAGCCGCGGATGGTGACGGTGAATATCTGGGACAAATCTTTGGTAGGGAAAGCAGAAAAGGCGATCCGTGAAAGCGGTCTGGGCATCAATCCCCAGCTGAATGGCACGATCATCATGCTGCCGATCCCCGAGCTGAACGAAGAACGTCGCCGCGAACTGACCCGCGTGGCCGCCCAATATGCCGAAAGCGCCCGTGTCGCTGTGCGCAATGTGCGCCAGGACGGGATGCAGCAGCTGAAACGCGCCAAGGATGGGATGAGCGAAGACGATCACAAGATGTGGCATGATGAGGTCCAGGAACTGACCGACAAACATGTCAAAATGGTCGATAAGGCGCTGGAAACCAAGCAAGAAGAGATCATGCAGGTCTGATTTCAGACCTGTCAGGAGGGGCCGCGTGGGCAAGGATAAGACATCGCCGGAACATGTGGCCATCATCATGGATGGCAACGGCCGCTGGGCGCAAAAACGCGGCCAGCCGCGCCTTTTCGGCCATCGTGCCGGAGCCAAGCGGGTCCGCGAGATTGTGGAAACCTGCCCCGAATTTGGCGTCAAATACCTGACCATCTTTGCCTTTTCGACAGAGAACTGGAAACGCACCCAGTCGGAAGTATCCGGACTGATGAGCCTGTTTCGCCGTTACATCAAGAAAGAAGCCCGTGCGCTGCGTGATGAAGGCGTGCGGGTGCGCTTTATCGGGGACCGTGTGCGGCTCGATGAAAAGCTGCAAAAGCTGATGGACGAGTTGGAAGAACTCACCTGCGACAATGATCGTGTGCATTTGACCATCGCGCTGAATTACGGCGGCCGTGACGAAGTGGCCCGCGCCGTGAAACGTCTGGCGCAGGATGCCGCTTTGGGGCGGATCGATGCAGATCAGGTGGATGAACAAACGCTCGCAAAGTATTTGGATACTTGTGTTTTGCCGGATCCTGATCTGGTCATTCGAACCTCTGGTGAGGCGCGGATTTCCAATTTCCTTCTTTGGCAGTCGGCTTATGCGGAATATGAGTTTCTTGATACGCTCTGGCCGGATTTCAATGCCGAACTTTTTGGCCGGATCGTTACGCGCTTTGGCGGACGGGATCGCCGGTTCGGGGGCGTGGACACCGCAGCCGAATAACCGCTAACCGCAGGGCGATCCGGGGATCGACGCTGCCCAAGGACTGCTGATGATCAGCAGAAAAGGAACCGCATGTCAGATGTGAAAACCGGATCGAAATGGATGGATCTTGGCCCGCGCGCCGGTGCCGGGCTGTTGATGGCGCTGGTGGCCGGGACAGCGATCTGGATGGGAGGCGTTGTTTTCGTCACCCTGATCGCGGTGGTGATTGGCCTGTGCTTTTGGGAACTGATCCGGCTTTTGGACCCGACAAATGCATTGGTGCCAATTGGGGTCGGCGTTCTAGCGGCTTTTGCCGTCGAACTGGCCGGGTTGCGTTTGATGGCGTCCGGTGGCTTTGGCTGGACCTGGCTTGGCCTTCTGGTGGCACCGATGCTGGGGGCTTATCTGTTGCCGGACCGGCGCAATCTGGCACTGGGATACGGGTTTCTGATCATGCTGGCGGCATTGGGGTTTTTGCAATTGTCCCATGGCAAGCTGGTGATCTGGCTGGTGCTGGTGGTGATCGTGTCTGATATTGCAGGATATTTTGCGGGACGCATCCTTGGCGGGCCGAAATTCTGGCCCCGTGTCAGCCCCAAGAAAACCTGGTCAGGAACGGTGGCCGGATGGATTGGCGCCTCTTTGATTGGGCTTTTCTTTGCCTCCGAGGGAACGTCTCTTTACTGGATGATCGGTTCGGTTCTGGCCGCATTTGCCGGGCAGATGGGGGATGTGATTGAAAGCGCGATCAAGCGCCATGTGGGTGTCAAGGACAGCTCTAACCTGATCCCCGGCCATGGCGGTGTGCTGGATCGATTTGATGCCATGATTGGGGCAGCCGCCCTGATTTACGTTCTGTCGCTGGCCATGGCCGTTCCGGTGTTCGTGGCGGGGTGATCCATGCGCAGAATTTCAATCTTTGGAGCAACCGGTTCCATTGGCCAATCCACCATTGATCTTATTGCGCGTGAGCCAGAGGGGTATGACGTTGTTGCATTGACCGGGGGGCATAATGTGTCCCAACTGGCCCATGATGCGCGGCGTCTGAATGCGGATGTGGCGGTGACAGCCCATGAACGCAACCTGCCTGCCTTGCGTGACGCGCTGGCGGGGTCTGGCGTGGAAGCAGCGGCCGGGGCGGGTGCGATTGAAGAAGCGGCCTGTCGTCCGGCGGATTGGGTCATGTCGGCAATTGTCGGGGCTGCAGGACTTCTGCCCGGGCTGCGCGCGCTGGAAAACAGGGCGACGCTGGCATTGGCCAACAAGGAAAGCCTGGTTACCGCGGGGCCCCTGATCATGGCCACGGCACAGGCGCATCACACGCGGATCCTGCCGGTGGACAGTGAACATTCCGCCGTGTTTCAGGGCCTTGTCGGCGAAGATATGGACGCGGTTGAACGGATCATCATCACGGCCTCCGGCGGTGCATTCCGCGATTGGCCGCTTGAACGGCTTGCCTCAGCCACCTTGGCCGAAGCCTCCTCTCATCCCAATTGGGACATGGGACAACGGATCACAATCGACAGTGCTTCTATGTTCAATAAGGCGCTGGAAGTTATCGAAACAAAAGAGTTTTTCCAGATTGATCCGGAAAAGATCGAGGTGCTGGTTCATCCGCAATCCCTGGTCCACGCGCTGGTGGGGTTCAACGATGGCGCCCTGATGGCCCATCTGGGTGCGCCGGATATGCGTCATGCCATCGGTTACGCGCTGCATTGGCCCGAACGGCGGGACCTGCCGGTTGAGAGGCTGGATCTGGCCCGCGTGGCGACACTTGAATTCCGGGCGCCGGATGAAGTGCGATATCCGGCCTTGCGTCTGGCGCGCGAAGTGATGGCGGCCGGGGGGCTGACGGGCGCGGTGTTCAATGCGGCCAAGGAAGTGGCTCTGGACGGGTTCATCTCGGGCCAGGTCGGTTTCATGGAAATGGCGGGGTTGGTTGAAGAGGCGCTCTCTGACCTTTCTGGCGACAGAACACTGATCGGTGCGGCCATGACCCTTGATAATGTGCAGGCCGCTGACCAGATGTCCCGTATCAGGACGCAAGAGCTGATTGCCGCGCGCGCCTCTCGTCCCGTTACTACCGTGCTGGAAGGATAATCATGGATCTCATTTCACTCCTGCCGGATTTTGGCAATCTGGCCTTCACGGTGCTTGCGTTTGTGGTCGCTTTGACCATCATCGTGGCGGTGCACGAATATGGGCATTACATCGTTGGGCGCTGGTCCGGGATCAAGGCGGATGTGTTTTCCATCGGCATGGGGCCGGTGCTGTATTCGCGCGTGGACAAACATGGCACCAAATGGCAGGTCGCCGCTTATCCCATTGGCGGATATGTCAAATTTGCTGGGGACGCCAATGCGGCCTCCGGCGGTGCCGATGAAGAGGTTCTGGCAGAGCTTTCGCCAGAGGAGCGTCGCCACACCATGCCGGGGGCGCCGCTTTGGGCCCGCACCGCGACCGTTGCGGCCGGTCCGATCTTCAATTTCATCCTGTCGATCCTGCTGTTTGGCGGGATATTGATGTGGGTCGGGGTCGGCACGGATCCGCTGACCGTGGGCAAGGCAAAACCCTTGCCGGGCGTGGAAGATGTCTTGCAGCCCGGCGATGAGATTCTGTCCATCGCTGGGGCAGAGACACCCAAACTGTCGGAGTTTTACACCTTCGCCACTCAACTTCCCAACACGCCCGTTGTGGAATACCGCCTGAACCGGGATGGCAAGAAAGTTGTGGTCATAGGGCCACATCCTTTCCCGGCTCTGATCGGCTCGGTGACGCCGAAATCTGCGGCGATTGAGGCTGGTCTGCGTCGCGATGATCTGATCGAGACGGTTGACGGCAATCGGGTGGCAACATTTGAAGGGCTGCGCGATCTGGTGGTGAACGGGGAAGGTGCCCCTCTGACCCTGGGTATCTATCGTGACGGGGAGCGCCTTGAGGTGACACTGACACCCCGTCGTCAGGATCTTCCGCTGCCAGAGGGTGGATTTGAAACCCGTTGGTTGATCGGTGTCTCCCCAGGGCTGATTTTTGAACCGGCCACGCGCACGCCCGGTGTTCTGGAAAGCCTTGAGGGCGGGGTGGATCGGGTGATCTATATTATCCGTTCCAGCCTGTCTGGCCTGTGGCACATGATCTCTGGCAAGATTTCCAGCTGCAACCTGTCCGGCCCGATTGGTATTGCCCAGGTGTCAGGGCAGGCCGCGTCACAGGGGGTATCCAGCTTTATTGCCTTTATCGGGATGCTTTCAACCGCGGTTGGTCTGTTGAACCTGTTCCCGATCCCGGTGTTGGATGGCGGGCATCTGGTCTTTTTTGCTTATGAGGCCGTTACCCGGCGCAAACCCAGTGACAAGGTGATGAATATCCTTCTGATCATTGGTCTGTCGCTTGTTCTGTCGCTGATGGTGTTTGGGGTGACCAACGACCTGTTCTGCTAAGGTGGGCAGGTCAGAGGAGCGGGCAGGCGCGGAGCGATTGCCTTGAAAATGCCACATTCTGCCGAAAATTGCGCCACATTCCTGCGGTTAATCTCTTGTTACCGCCCGTAATGGGTGTTTGTTTCAGGAGAGTGAGATGGACCATATTCAAAACGGACTGCACAACGGCTATCGCGGCCTGTCCCTGCTGCTGGGATTGAATTTCGACCGTTTCCTAAGCGCGGGCGCCATCCTTGTCGCCCTGTCCCTTGCGTCGATCATGGTGAACCTGTTCCTGTAGGATCGCCTCCCTGAAAGGCGTGCGCCAAACTTTTGCTGCATGGCCTCAAGCTGAAACATATGTGAGCCCTTCAAAGCGCCCTCTTGCCGGGGCGCTTTTCCGTCTTTGACATGCTCCCGCCGACCCTTTATTCAAAATTGGAAATGGGATGTTTGAGCGGAAGCTAAGTTATGAATAATAAAGGCAGTCTGAAGTGCGGAACCCTGTGCAGCAAAGACAGGTTTTCAAGTTTTGCAAAACGCAGTTCAGTTGCGATTTTGCTGGGAATAACAGCAGCTTCCGGTGGGTATGTCACCCCGACCATCGCACAGGCCTATGCATTCAACACGGTTGAGATCGAAGGGGCGCAAAGGATCGAGGCCGCAACGATCCTGAATTATCTGGGAATCAACCGTGGTCAGACGGTCTCAGCGGCCGAGGTCAACGACGCCTATCAGCGTCTGATCGGGTCCGGTCTGTTCGAAAAGGTCGAGCTTTTGCCGCAAGGTAGCAAGCTGGTGGTCCGGGTTCAGGAATTTCCCACCGTCAACGTTGTCTCCGTCGAAGGTAACCGCCGCCTGAAAGATGAGATTTTCGAACCTCTTCTGAAAACGAAACCGCGTTATGTCTATAGCCCGAGCACCGCCGAACAGGATGCCCAGACCATTATTGAGATGTATCGGGCGCAGGGGCGGTTGGCCGCCACTGTCACTCCGCGCATCATTCGACGCGCCAACAATCGCGTGGATGTGGTTTTTGAAGTGACCGAAGGCAAACCGGTTGAGGTTGAACGCCTGTCCTTTGTGGGCAACCGTGTCTTTTCCGATGCGCGCCTGCGCCGCGTTCTGGAAACCAAACAGGCGGGTATCTTCCGTGCCCTGATCCGCGCGGATAGCTATATCCCGGAGCGCATTGAACTCGACAAGCAGGTGCTGACCGATTTCTATCGGTCGCGCGGATATGTCGATTTCAAGGTGCTGAATGCCAGCACCGAATTCGCGCGGGACCGTGACGCGTTCTTCATCACTTTTTCGGTGCAGGAAGGGCAGCAGTTCACGATCGGTAACATCACCACGACAACGGACCAGCCTGAGGTTGATGCGGACGAGTTTGCCGCCGCCTCCAAGCTGCGCTCGGGGGTGGTCTACTCTCCGCGCCTAATCGAAAACACGATTGCACGGATGGAGCGTCTGGCGCTTCGCAAGGGGCTCAACTTTATTCGCGTTGAACCGATTGTGACCCGAAACGAACGTGATTTGTCGCTGGATATCGAGTTCAACGTAACGCGCGGCCCGCGGATTGTGGTCGAACGCATTGATATCGAGGGCAACGCAACCACGCTTGACCGGGTGGTGCGCAGCCAGTTCCGTACGGTGGAAGGGGATCCGTTCAACCCGCGCGAAATTCGTGAGGGTGCCGAACGCATTCGTGCCCTTGGCTTCTTCACCAAGGCCGATGTGAAGACCCGGCCGGGATCTTCGCCTGATCGCGTTGTTGTGGATGTGGATGTGGAAGAAGGTCCCACCGGCAGCCTGAGCTTTGGCGGGGCTTACAGTCTGGAAAACGGTTTCGGCCTGAGCCTTGCCTATACGCAGCGCAATTTCCTAGGCCGTGGGCAATTCCTGAAACTTGGCCTGTCGACAGCAAAAAGCACCCGGAGCTTTACCTTCAACTTCTCCGAACCCCGGTTCCTGGGACGTGATCTGACCTTCGGCATTGACAGTCATTTCACCGAAGACACGACAAACAACTCTGATTTCAACAGCACGGAAATCCTGTTCCGCCCGTCGCTGAGCTTTCCGATCAGTGACAATGGTCGCCTTGGCGTCCGGGCGTTTGTCGAAGGCACCGAAATGTCGGAAGCAAGTTCAACCGGCGACAGTTCTCAGATCATCAAAAACGAAATTGCACGCGGAAATCAGATCGGATTTGGCGCGGGTCTGACCTATAGTTTCGACAGCCGTCGCACGGGTCTTAATCCCAACGCGGGCGTGCTCTTGCGCGCCAGCGCCGATATTGGCGGTTTGGGGTCGGATTATCAGTATATCAAGGCCGAGGCGCTTGCTCGTGCCCAGACCAAGGTTTTGAATGATCAGGTCACCTTGTCTGCCACTTTGGAAGGTGGGGCCCTTGCCGGGCTGGAAAGCGGCGGGGTGTCACGGTTTACGGATCGCTTCCATCTTGGCCCGTCCAAGTTGCGTGGTTTTGCCAGCAACGGATTGGGGCCGCGTGACCTTGGGGCAATCAACAAGGATGCGCTTGGCGGCAATTTCTACGCGGTGGCCCGGCTTGAAGCGGAGTTCCCGATTGGCTTGCCTGAAGAATACGGTATGACAGGCGGCTTGTTCCTGGATGCGGGCACCCTCTGGGGGCTGGATGATAATCTGGGAGGCGCGATCGACGACGATGCCCATCTGCGGTCCTCCATCGGGGCGTCGCTGTTTTGGAAAACACCGATTGGCCCGCTGCGCCTGAACTTCTCGCATGTTCTTGAAAAACAATCCTATGATGAAGAGAACAATTTCGAGCTTACCATCTCGTCCAGTTTCTGATCCGATGCGTATGGGGCGGACAAAACCGAGCGAGACCCGGCGCGCGCGTCAAGGTCTCACAGTGGGGACACCCGCCCGGACACTGGTCACAGCCCTTGGTGTGATGATGGGGATTGGCGCTGCGACAGGCCTTGCCATTGCGCAGGATAGCGGCGCGCCTGTTTCCCAACCTGCAACGGCTGCACCGCCCGCATCATCTGTTTCGGCGCAGGCCTCTCATATCCTGACAGTTGATCGCGACCGGCTGTTCACGCAGTCGGAATATGGGCGACGTATTTTGCAGGAACTGGAGGCGGAACGCGCGCGACTGGCTTCTGAGGCGCGCCGGGTGGATGACTCCCTCGCGGCAGAGGAAAAGCGCCTGACCGAGGAACGCGCGCGCCTCAGCCCAGAGGCGTTTCGTGCGCTGGCCGATGCGTTTGACGAAAAGGTCCAGGCCCTGCGGGCACAACGCCCTGAGCAGGAGCGCAGTTTCACCGAGCGGTTCGAACGTGAGCAACAGGCCTATTTCGACCGGATTGGCCCGATTTTGGGGGCTGTTGTGCGCGAGCGTGGTGGTGTTGTGATCGTGGATCGACGGGCAATCCTGTTGACGACGCAGAATATCGACATCACCGATCAGGCCATTGCATTGATCGACCGGCTGTTGGGCGATGGAACGGGGTCAAAAGGGCCTGCCGTCCCATCGCCCCCTGCCACGTCAGAAAGCGAAAACGGGACAGATACGGCATCCCCCCCGGAGGCTGACCCTGACGCAGGCGATGGCAATTGAGGCGGTCCCGGCTGTCGCTTTGCGCAATTGGTGTGATCTCGCTTCGGATTGGCGTTGTTTCACCGTCGCTGGCTTGGTAATCACAATATGAAAACAAACACTTTGGTTCCGGGCCGGATTGTGCCTGTCGGGACCAGTTGAAAAGGACATGACCATGGTTGATGTGCCCGCCACTGCTGATATTCAATTGATCCAAGAGTGCATTCCGCACCGCTATCCGTTCCTGCTGGTGGATCGGGTCGAAGATATCCGCAAGGGAGAGTTTGCCCGCGGGATCAAGATGGTCACCATGAACGAGCCGCATTTTCAGGGCCATTTTCCGGGCCTGCCGATCATGCCCGGCGTGACGATCATCGAAGCCATGGCACAGACATCAGCGGTGATGGTGTCCCTGTCGCTTGATCTGGTGGGGACCGGTGCCGTGGTATATTTCATGGGGATCGACAGTGCCAAATTCCGCCGCAAGGTGGTGCCGGGGGATGTTCTGACCCTGGATGTGACCACTGTGCGCGGTGGCGCCAAGGTCTGGAAATTTGACGGGGTTGCAAAAGTTGGCGATGAGATCGCCTGTCAGGCCACCTTCATGGCAATGATTGACGTGACTGGCGGAAAGGGCTGATCCATGGCGATTGACCCCTCCGCTCAGGTTCATGCCAGCGCGATCATCGAGGATGGCGCGGTCATCGGGCCGGATTGCCAGATTGGGCCGTTCTGCCATATTGGCCCGCAGGTTAAACTTGCCCAGGGAGTTGTCCTGAAGTCCCATATTGTCGTGACCGGGGACACGGAAATTGGCGATGAAACGGTCGTATTTCCTTTTTCGGTGATTGGTGAGATCCCACAGGACCTGAAATTCTCGGGCGAAGACACAAAGCTGATAATCGGCAAACGCAACCGGATCCGCGAACATGTGACCATGAACACTGGCACCGCAGGGGGTGGTTTTGTGACCCGGGTGGGGGATGACGGGCTCTTTATGGCAGGATGCCACGTCGCCCATGATGCCCAGATTGGCAATAATGTGATCCTTGTGAACAATGTGGCCGTGGCGGGCCATGTGGTGATCGAAGATGACGTGATTGTCGGGGGATTGTCCGGTTTGCACCAATGGGTGCGGATTGGTCGGGGCGCCATTATCGGGGCTTTGTCGATGGTGACCGCTGATGTCCTGCCTCATGCACTGGTGCAGGGGCCGCGGGGCGAATTGGATGGGCTCAACCTTGTGGGACTGAAACGTCGGGGGGTGGCGCGTGCCGATATCACGGCATTGCGCGCTGCGTTCCTGTCGCTCAAACAAGGGGAAGGCAGCTTTCAAGACCGCGCCCGACGCCTTGATGAAGAAACGGACAGCGCCTTTGTGCGCGAAATGACCCGCTTTATTCTGGGCGAAAGCGATCGCGGCTTTCTGACCCCGAAGTAAACCGTGCTGGCCGATCGTGAAACACCCGGTCGCCTTGCGATCATCGCCGGGGCAGGAGATCTGCCCCGCACCCTTCATGCGGCCAACCCACAAGCCCTGTTCGTGTCCTTGAAGGGGATAGATGTGATCCGTCCCGACGGGGGGGACCTGGCCGAAGCGTCTTATGAAAAACTGGGGGCTTTGTTCAGGCTTCTGCACCGGGCAGGGGTAAAGCGTGTCTGCTTTGCGGGCCATGTGTCACGCCCGAAACTCAACCCGCTGCGCATGGACATGACCACGCTGGCCCTGTTTCCGCGCCTGAAAGCGGTGCTGGGCAAAGGGGATGACACCGTGTTGCGGCTGGTGGCAGACGTCTTTGAAGAGCAGGGGTTTGAAGTTGTGTCCGCCTCAGATGTCTCCTCAGCCCTGACCGGGCAGGCCCAGAATGCCGGGCGCGAGATGAGCGCACAGGACCGCGCGGATGCGGACCGAGCCTTTGCGATCCTGCGCGCACTGGATCCGCTGGATGTGGCCCAATGTGCCGTTGTGGCAGGGGGGCAATGCCTGGGGATTGAAAGCATCCAGGGCACGGATGCGCTGTTGTCTTACGTGGCCGAGACACCGGAAAAGTTGAAACTCGGTGCCCCGGGGGTCTTTGTCAAACGGCCCAAAACCGGGCAGGACAGCCGCATGGATACACCCACAATTGGCCCCGAAACCGTGCGCAATGTGGCGCGGGCCGGGCTTGGCGGTATTGTGATCCCGGCCGGGCAGGTGCTGGTTCTGGATCAGCCGGAAGTGATCCGTCTGGTCGAGGAGCTTGACCTGTTTCTGGAGATGCGGAAAGGGGAGGCATGAAGGTCTTTCTGATAGCGGGGGAACCGTCTGGTGATCGCCTCGGGGCGGCACTTATGGCGGGTCTGAAAACCCTGTCCCCTGAGGTGTCGTTTGCCGGTGTCGGCGGCGTCGCCATGCAGGGGGAGGGGATGGTGTCGCAATTCGAGATGAGCGAATTGTCGGTCATGGGCATTTCCGAGGTTCTGCCCAAATATTTCCATCTGAAACGGCGCATTCGCGAAGTGGCGGCTGAGGTGCTGCGGCTCCGCCCCGATGTTCTGATCACCATCGACAGCCCGGATTTCTGTCTGCGTGTCGCCAAGATCGTCAAAAGCGAAGGCGGGGCCGAGATCCCGATCGTGCATTATGTGGCCCCGTCGGTCTGGGCCTGGCGGCCAAAACGGGCGGTAAAGATGGCGCGTCATGTGGACCATGTTCTGGCGCTGCTGCCGTTTGAGCCGAAATATATGCATGAGGCCGGCATGGGATGTGACTTTGTTGGCCATCCGGTTGTGGCCGAGCCACAGGCCACCGCCCATCAGGCGCAGGCCTTTCGGGATATTCACGATGTGGGCGACGGTCCGTTGCTGCTGGCACTGCCCGGGTCCCGCAAAGGTGAGATTGCCCGGGGGGCGGAACGTTTCGGGCAGGTTTTCGGAGAATTGGCGAAATCCCATCCGGGATTGAAAGTCGTTTTGCCAATGGCGCAGGGTGTGGTTGATCTGGTGCGGGCAGAGACGGCGAAATGGCCGGTGCAACCCATTCTGATTGCTCCTGAAGATCAGGATGCCAAGCGGGCTGCGTTTCGTGCGGCTGATCTGGCCCTTGCCACCTCTGGCACGGTGTCACTGGAACTTGCAGCCGCCGGCACACCGATGGTGATTGCCTATGAGATGAGCTGGCTCAGCCGGTTGGTGATTGGCAATCTTTTGTTGATCGACACGGTCACGCTGGTCAATCTGGTGTCCGAGACGCGTGCGGTGCCTGAATTTCTGGCCGAACATTGTCAGGTGGAAAATATCATTCCCGCGCTTGAGGAGGTGCTGACCCACCGCCAGTCGCAGGATTATGCGATGGATCTGACCATGGAGCGCCTGGGAAAAGGGGGCGAAGCGCCCGGGCTGCGCGCTGCACGTGCGGTTCTGGGCGTGGTGGAACAGGGCAGGGGATAACCCCGCCCTGCCAATCAGTTACTGCGGCTGGGCACCTTGGGTTTCGACACCTTCCACCAGAATCTCCTGAACACGCGGAATGATCATGGGCATTTTTTCCTGCACCATCTTCATGATCTGCGGCGTCTGAACTTCTGCAAGCTGTGGCAGTTTGGACATGGCAGAGCGGCCAAGGTCGGTTGCATAGAAATCCCGAAGCGCCTTGATTTCCTCAAAGGTAAATACATCCGCCATGACCTGAGCCTGCGCGCGCATGATCTCATACATGGGCTCGGTCATTTCATCTTGATAAATCCGGTCGATTTTTGCGATCTGCCCCTCATCAAGCGGGATGCCCTTGGATTGGATATCTGCCACCAGAGGTTTCCACATGGTCTGGATCATCGCGGACATGTCGATATCCTGCAGCGTGGCTTCGATATAGCCAGCAGCCAGGGCAACTTTCTGGGTGTGGGTCTCTCCTTCGGCATGTGCCGGGGCCAATGCCACAAAGGTGGTGAGCGTAAGGGCAAGGGCGGTTGTGGTCAGGCGCATGAAAATTCCTTTCGGGTTTGTTTGGCGGATCTTCCCCTCCTGCAAAGGAAAGGACAACGACATTGATCAAGTCATTTGGGGAAAATTGCTTTTGGGAGCTTAATCCATTTCGGGTTTGACCTGAAACAGGGGGACATCAGACCGCAGGCAGAGATGTCGGATAGGGGGGCTTTTCGGGAAAGGGACATATGGTACCCCTCCCCCGAAAAACAGTTAACCGCGCCAGATCCAACCGCCGCCGAAAATGCGGGGGCTGCCCATGTCGTAAAACACACAGGCCTGCCCGGGGCTGACCCCTTCTTCCGGTGTAAGAAGCTCAACCTCAGCTTCTGTTTCGGAAATCGGGCGGAGGATTGCCTCGCGCGGGGGGCGGGTTGAGCGGATCTTGACCCCCATATGCCATTCCTTCCGGCTGGTGAACGGCTCATCCCCCAGCCAGTTGATTTCGCGCACAGGGACAATCCGCGTGGCCAACAGGTCTTTTGGACCAACCACAACCTGCTTGGCCTCCACATCCAGCCTGACCACATAAAGCGGTTCAGACAAGCCGCCGATGCCCAGCCCGCGACGCTGGCCGATTGTATAGTGAATCACCCCGTGATGGTCGCCCAGAACCCGGCCATCCGCATGAACAATCTGGCCGGGCTCTGCGGCACCGGGGCGGAGTTTCTCGATCACCCCGGCATAGTTTCCTTCCGGCACAAAGCAGATGTCCTGACTGTCAGGTTTGTCAGCCACTTCCAGCCCGTATTTACGTGCAAGCGCCCGGGTTTCTTCTTTTGTTTTCAAATGCCCAAGGGGAAAGCGCAAATAGTCGAGCTGCTCTTGGGTGGTGGAAAACAGGAAATAGCTCTGATCGCGGTTGGGATCGGCGGCCGAATGCAGTTCGGGGCCACGTGGCCCCATTTTTCGCTGAATGTAATGCCCGGTTGCCATGCAATCAGCCCCCAGATCACGTGCCGTTTCCAGAAGGTCCTTGAATTTCACGCGCTCATTGCAGCGAATGCACGGCACCGGGGTGGCGCCGGCCAGATAACTGTCGGCAAACTCTTCGATTACGGCATCCTGAAAGATGTTTTCATAATCCAGCACGTAATGAGGGAAGCCCATACTTTCCGCCACATGGCGTGCGTCGTGAATGTCGATCCCGGCACAGCAGGCGCCTTTTTTCGCCAGCGCCGCGCCATGGTCATAAAGCTGAAGCGTGACGCCTACGACGTCATAGCCTTCGTCCGCCAGCTGGGCTGCGACAACCGAACTGTCCACGCCACCAGACATGGCCACAACCACACGGGTTTCTGCCGGGGGTTTGGCAAATCCCAGCGAGTTAACAGTGGCAGCCTTAACCAACGTGTCAGAAGTCATAACAGGTCCTTTCCAGAAGACCGCCAAAATATAGGAAAATTCGAAGGAACAACAAGAGGGGGCTTCACCACTCTTTAAACCTGTCAGGGCAAACTGCCCAGATATGTAGCCAATGGGAGCGAAAAAGGGAGCAATCATGTATCTCAAGAAAGTTGAGGGACCCCGATCTGTCACTTTGCCAGACGGAACCATCATGTCTCGGGCGGACCTGCCGTCTGCCAAAACGCGTCGCTGGGTGGCGAGCCGTAAGTCTGCAGTGGTCAAGGGGATCGCCTATGGGTTGATCGGGGAGGATGAAGCCATGAAGTTGTATGGCCTGTCAAAAGAGGAGCTTCAGGAGTGGCAGACCGCTCTAAAATCCCATGGAGAAGCAGCTTTACGGGTCACTGCATTGCAAAAATATAGACAACCCTGAGGGGAATTCGCTAAAAGTTCTTTTAGGGTAACGGGTGGTTAACCATTTCAGGCGATGTTGTTTGCAATCGGAAGTAATATCTAGCGGAGAACCCCGATATGCGTATTTTGCTGGTGGAAGATGACCCAACCACGTCTCGTAGCATTGAATTGATGCTGACCCATGCAAATCTGAATGTCTACTCGACCGATATGGGCGAAGAGGGCATCGATCTTGCGAAACTCTATGACTATGATCTCATTCTTCTGGATCTGGGATTGCCCGATATGAACGGACATGAGGTGCTGCGCCAGCTGCGCATGTCACGAATCGAAACGCCGATTCTGATCCTCTCTGGGGCCGATGATACCGAAAATAAGATTAAAGGTTTCGGTTTCGGGGCAGATGACTACATGACAAAACCGTTCCACCGGGAAGAACTGGTTGCACGCATTCATGCGATTATCCGTCGGTCAAAGGGCCACTCCCAGTCGGTTATCAAAACAGGTAAGATTGCAGTCAATCTCGACGCAAAAACCGTGGAAGTGGATGGGCGGACTGTTCATCTGACCGGGAAAGAATACCAGATGTTGGAACTTCTGTCGCTGCGCAAGGGCACGACGCTGACAAAAGAGATGTTCCTCAACCATCTTTATGGCGGCATGGATGAGCCGGAATTGAAAATCATTGATGTCTTCATCTGCAAACTTCGCAAGAAACTCGCCAATGCGACCGATGGCGACAACTATATCGAAACTGTCTGGGGACGTGGCTATGTTCTGCGCGATCCCGAGCCCGCAGAATTCGATGCGCAGATCGCCATGGGAGCGTAACGTTAAAGCTCTCTATACGTGGCCTGTTTCCGCAATCTCAGGTTTCCGATTGCCCGGTGGTGTTTTGCCACCGGGTTTTTCAATTTCGATCTGACCAAAGCATTTCCAGTTATTGTTGGAGCTCAGCAAAAACTGGAAAGGCATTAAGTTTTCTGGTTTAGCCCGTATGTGCTGTCGGAAGAAGCTGGACCTTGGTTGTCGCTCCGTTTTAAGTGAGAGAAAATAAGACCAACTCGGAGCTGAACCATGACGCCAGACCTGTCCAAAATTTCTGTCCAGGATCTGGAACAAGATCAAGCTAAGCAGGAACTGAAACGGCTTGCTGATCTGCTCAATCGTGCGAACATCAAATACCACACGGAAGATGCCCCAGAAATTTCCGATGCAGAGTATGATGCTGCCAAGACGCGAAATAGAGCGATTGAAACCCGATTTCCCAGTTTGAAACGCACTGACAGTCCAAGTGAAAAGGTGGGGGCTCAGCCAGCCACGGGGTTTTCAAAGATCCGCCATATGCAGCGTATGATGTCGTTGGGAAATGCCTTCACCGATGAGGATGTATGGGAGTTTGACGACAGAATCCGGTCGTTTCTTGGTCTGCCGAACCATGCTGACCTGAGTTACACAGCCGAACCAAAAATCGATGGTTTGTCGCTGTCGTTGCGATATGAAAATGGGGAACTCATTTATGCCGCGACCCGTGGAGACGGGGAAATTGGCGAAAACGTCACCTCCAATGCCAAGACCATTCCCGATATTCCACATGCCTTGGTTGGTGCACCGGATATCCTGGAGGTTCGCGGCGAGGTCTACATGTCACATGCGGATTTCGAAACCCTGAATGAAAGGCAGAGTGCGCTTGGTGAAAAGGTGTTTGCCAACCCGCGCAATGCCGCTGCAGGTTCGTTGCGTCAGATTGATGAAACCGTTACCCGGTCACGACCGTTGCGTTTCTTTGCCTATGCCTGGGGAGAGTGTTCTTCCCCCTTGGCACACACACAAAGTGACGCAATCCAGCGCTTGTCAGAACTTGGATTTCAGACCAATCCGCTGACCAAGACCTGTAGCTCTGTTGCAGAACTGTTAAGCCATTATCAATTGATCGAAGCGCAACGTGCCACGCTTGCCTATGATATCGATGGGGTGGTCTATAAGGTGGATGACCTCGGATATCAGACCCGCCTGGGGTATCGGTCCACAACGCCGCGATGGGCAATTGCGCATAAGTTTCCCGCAGAAAAAGCGTGGACGCGATTGGAAAATATCGACATTCAGGTTGGGCGAACTGGTGCGCTGAGCCCGGTTGCCCGACTGGCCCCTGTGACCGTGGGGGGCGTGGTGGTTTCCAACGCAACGTTGCACAATGAAGACTACATAAATGGCAAAGATAATAACGGGGCGGAAATCCGAGGCGGGAAGGACATTCGCATAGGGGACTGGGTTCAAGTGTATCGGGCGGGGGATGTGATCCCGAAAGTGTCTGATATTGACCTGAATAAACGCCCAGAGGGAGCAACGCCCTACGTCTTTCCCGAAACCTGCCCGCAATGCGGTTCTCCTGCCGTCCGGGAAGAGGGTGATGCCGTGCGCCGCTGTACAGGGGGGGTTATTTGTCCGGCGCAAGCTATTGAAAAATTGAAACACTTTGTCTCTCGCGGTGCGTTTGACATTGATGGTTTGGGGGCGAAGCAAATTGAAATGTTCTACGCGGATGATGCACTGCCAATCACGCGGCCTGACCACATCTTCACCTTGCAAACCCGTGATGCGGGCAGCCTTTCAAAACTGAAAAACCGGGAGGGCTGGGGAGAGGTCTCGGCAAACAACCTCTTTGCCGCTATTGAGGCCAAACGCTCTATCCCACTGGCCAAATTGATCTTCGGGTTGGGGATACGTCATGTAGGTGAGGTCGCTGCGCGTGACCTGGCCATACACTTCCGCACCTGGCAGGCCCTTTCCGAAACGGTAGATATGGCCCGCCCGGCAGCACAGGCATATCGGGCGGCGGATCTGGCCGAAGAAGACGAAAGGCGTCAGGCCAGACAACAAAATCGCCGGGCCAGAATCAAGGCGGCGCGCGACGTTGCTGTTGCGGACTGTAACGTCCCATCGGACTCTGTGACCGCCTGGAATGAACTGACGGGTATTGATGGAATCGGTGCCACAGTCGGCCTGTCTTTATCCGACGCTTTTGCCAACTCGGCAGAACGAGAGGTTTTCGAAGCTTTGGTTGGGCATTTGTCTATCTTGGCCCCCGAATTGCCCCAATCTGAAAGCCCTGTTGCCGGGAAAACCGTGGTATTTACAGGCACATTGGAGAAAATGACCCGCGCCGAAGCCAAGTCTCGGGCCGAAGGCTTGGGGGCAAAGGTTTCCGGTTCGGTATCCAGAAAAACCGATATTCTGGTCGCTGGTCCCGGTGCCGGGTCCAAAGCGCGAAAAGCCGCTGAGTTGGGGGTCGAAATACTGGATGAGGATGCGTGGCTGGCGTTGATTGAGGGGAAATGACATGACTGCACGCCCAGAAATCCTGTTTCCTTTGTTTTCTGAATTGGAAAGTCTGGGGGGAGTCGGTGCAAAAACTGCAAAAGCTCTTGGCGTGTTGAAAATTGATGCCCCGCGCGACTTATTGTTTTCGTTGCCCTACTCAGGTGTGGACCGCAAATTTCGTGCCTCGGTTGCCGAGGTTGAGCCGGGAACAGTGGCCACAATTGAAATCGAGGTGGTGGCGCATCGTCCGGGGCGCAGCAGGCAGGCCCCATATCGGGTCGAGGTCAGTGATGCCCTAACCAGTTTCACATTGGTTTTTTTCCATGCAAATGGGGATTGGCTGAACAAACAGCTGCCAGTTGGTGAGAAACGGGTGGTTTCCGGCAAAGTCGAGGCTTTTGACGGACAGTTGCAGATTGCGCATCCGGATTTCATCGTGACACCAGCGGAAGTTGGTAAGATTCCCGATTTTGAACCGGTCTACCGGCTGACATCCGGGGTGACATCCAAACTTATGTTGCGGGCGGTTGGAGAAGTCTTGTCGCGTATGCCAGTCCTCAAGGAATGGATTGATCCGGGGTTGAAGGCGAAGGAGCATTGGCCTGACTGGCAAGATGCGTTGCGGCAAGCTCATGCCCCAAGCGGGCCAGATGATCTGTCCCCCCTGTCTTCTGCAAGGCGCCGTCTGGCTTATGACGAACTGTTTGCACATCAGTTAACGCTTGCGCTGGCCCGGTCCAAAGTGAGGCGGGGTGTGGGGCAGGTCAGCCTTTCAACGGGTAAGCTGCAAAACAGGGTTCTTGAACATCTTCCATATGAACCAACCAGGGCTCAAATTCGGGCGGTGAAGGAAATCGCAGAGGACATGGCATCCGGCAACCGGATGAATCGTCTGTTGCAGGGGGATGTAGGCGCAGGGAAAACTCTGGTGGCGGTTTTGGCGTTGCTGATTGCGGTCGAAGCCGGCGGTCAGGGTGTCATGATGGCCCCGACAGAAATTCTGGCACGCCAACACCTGCAGGGGATCCGTCCATTGGCGGAGCACGCAGGTGTGGTTGTCGAGATCCTGACCGGGCGCGACAAAGGAAGCGAACGGCGTGCAAAACTTGACGCCTTGGCGCGCGGGGACATTCATATTCTGGTTGGCACGCACGCGGTGTTTCAGGAGGATGTCAAATTTTACGATCTGAGGCTTTCTGTTGTGGATGAGCAGCACCGGTTCGGCGTTGCGCAGCGTATGCAGCTCGGGGAAAAAGGAATTGCGGCTGACGTGCTGGTGATGACGGCAACGCCTATCCCCAGAAGCCTGGCATTGGCCCAATATGGCGATATGGATGTGTCGGTTCTGGATGAGAAACCGCCGGGTCGCAAACCGATCAAGACAGTGTTGGTTCCGTCCAGCCGTTTGGAAGAGGTGGTGGCCCGACTGCGATCCGCGATCGAGACCGGCTCTCAGGCATACTGGGTCTGCCCTTTGGTGGATGAAAGCGAAGTCATGAACCTGACGGCCGCTGAAGAAAGGTTCAAACATCTGCGCGCGGCATTGGGGGAAGGCAATGTCGGCCTGGTTCATGGGCAAATGGCAGGGAACGAGAAAGATCAGGCCATGTCTCGATTCCAACGCGGTGAGACGAAGGTGCTTGTGGCAACAACTGTGATCGAGGTGGGGGTCGATGTTCCCAATGCGACGATCATGGTGATTGAAGGGGCGGAGCATTTTGGCCTCGCCCAGTTGCACCAGTTACGAGGTCGGGTTGGGCGCGGGCAGGCTGCTTCGACCTGTCTGATGTTGTATCAGCCACCTCTGACTGCGGGTGGGGAAAAACGTCTGGCGACGATGCGAGATACCGAGGACGGTTTTGTGATCGCAGAAGCGGACCTGGAGATGCGGGGGGCAGGGGATCTGATCGGGACAGCCCAATCCGGGCTTCCTCAGTTCTGGGTTGCCGATCTGGAGCATCAGTCTGGACTTATGGCGGTGGCGCAAAAAGATGCGCGGCTTTTGCTGGCAAATGACCCCGGTTTGGAAACTGAACGTGGCCATGCGGCGCGCGTTCTTCTGTGGTTGATGCGGCAAGATCAGGCAATTCGTTTGATTTCAGTAGGTTAGTAATTTTTTCACCAAAAGTTCACAAATGTTCTTAAAAAGTTCTTTACATGAAGGGTGTGGTATGGGAACAAAATAGCAACAAAGGTTAATATCACATGATGAGAGCAGGAGGAGCAGCTATGATGAAACAGGTTATGGAAGTATTGTCCCGGTCATCCGCAACGTTTTTGCAGGATCTGGTGGGGTGTGTTTCTCTTGTCATCATCCTTTTTGCGTCTCTCCATCTGCCTGGACTGGTGTGATATTTCCATTGTCTGCCTTGCGGATCACCCGGTACAGCATCCTGTCCCAATTCGATGCTGAGACGGTTCACTGCCCGTCACCTGTCCCAAACCGGAGTGTTTGCCTCTATCCCACTCCATGACCGGAATGATCTGATCCGCATTCTACCGCCGCCTTCTGAAAAGAAGTGCGGCGGCTTTTTTATCGGGAGCACGCTTTTCGCAATTCTGATCAAGCCCTGTAGCCCAAACGTAACCCACCCCAATGTCTTCCATTTACAAAAATAGGGGCGGAGAGATCTTTCATCAGTACAAACTCACCTCCGCCCATATCGCGACGATAGACTTGTAAAAGGAAGGGACCTTTTGATCGCCCGGCCTTCAACCCCACGCGATCATTGAAAATGATACGGTTTCGGCAATTTGCTGTGTTCCAGACCGGGTCGTTCCCCTGTGGCTGTGAAAATTTCTTATTATGAGTGGGCAGATATCCCTGATCGTCCACAGCGGCGCAGAACACAATGGCCGGGTCACTGTTCAGAGTGTCTTCTAGGATTGCAGGCAAAAGTCGGTCGGTCAGTTCGGTGAAAGGTGCCCGGACCTGCTGCGGGTTGGTTCCGGGAATTTTGACATATCGTCGGGTAAACAGATCTGTTTCGCTGATTTGGCCAGAGGCCACGGCGTGGCTCAGAAGCTCAGACACGCGGATTGCGTCTTTGCGCACACGTTCAATGTAGGGGCGATCCGCTGTTTCTCCGCCCAATGCCACCGTGGACTGCACGATGCCTTCAGATGCGTCGATCAGCGTGTTTGCCTTTTCGGTGACAAGATGCACATCCGCCGCCGTTTCGCGCACCGAGCTTTCAAGCTGCGCACAGGTTGGCAGAAAGGTATCGACCGCTTCGCGGACTTTTCCCGCTTCTACCATAATTGTTTCGGTCTGTGCACTTGATGCCTGTGCAGCCTCGGCAATCTGCCCCATTGCCGTATCGGTTTTCTGGCTGTCGTCCAGGACTTTTTCTGCCGTTGCCTCAATCTGGTTGGTTTCTGTATTGAGCTTGTTGATCTGTTCGGAAAGACCAATGACATTTTCCGAGATCAATGCCGCCGATTTGGCCGTTTTGCCGGAAAGTTCGTTGATTGCTTCTGCGACCACTGCAAAGCCGCGGCCTTTGTCCCCGGCGCGAGCCGCTTCGATCTTTGCATTGATCGCAAGAATATTGACCTGGGCAGCGATGGTCGCAATCTGTTCATTTGCAGAGAGAACCGATGAAAGAGATGCCGCCATTTCACTCATCTGTGTTGACAGGTTTTTCACCCATCCAGCGATATCTTTGGACTGTTCCGCACTTTGACGGATTTTGTCGGTTGACCCTTCCACGGTTGCCAAAGTCGACTGGGCGCTTTCCAGCAGTGTTTGCATCGCACTTCTGACGTGACGATTTGCGTTTGCAACCTCATGCGCCTGTGCAGACAGGACCGAGATCGAGTTCAGCTGGAGCGTGCTTTTCTCGTCAACATCAGAGAGAAATCCGGCAATGTCCACGATATCATGGGCAAGCCTCGATCCTTTTTCTGCAAGGAATGACAGGTCATCTTCGGATATTTGTTGTAAGGGAGGGGCTGAAGGATTTGCCGCGAAGTTCTGGTTTTCTAGCACGTTTCATCTCCGTTGGACAAAACAGTGCTAGCCAATGAATTTTGAAATCCGGTTAACTTTCGGCAGAATTTTCGATCGCCTGTAGCACTGCATCAAACGCCAGAAGAATTGAGGCGTGGCGATTGCGGTAATCGCGCGCCGGGATCAGGACTTCGAAACCCTCAAACGGAGGCGTGGGGACGGGGCCCTGGTCACGCAACATGGTGGCCAGCTGGTCACGACCGCGTTGAATCACCTCTTTTTCCAACCCGATCACGACTTTTCCAAGCAGAGCTGCCGAGGTTTGCCCCAGTGCGCAGGCTTTGACATTCTGGGCGAAGTCAGCAACCTTCCCATTTTTCATGACCACCTGTGCAGACACCGTGGACCCGCAGAGCGGCGAGCGCACCTTCGCTTCGCCTTCCGGTGTGGATAGCTGTCCGACATGAGGGATCTGCGATGCCAATGCGAGGATCTGTTTTGAATAGAGTTTGATCAGGTCGCTGTCGCTCATTTTTCTGCTTTCTGACGCAAATGCATTGAAACGGGTGGTGGTGTCGGGCCGTGCAGCCCCTTACATAAGAGGCTGAACAAAAAATGGAAAGGACGGGCCATGCAATTCGACGCGAAAGCTTTGAAATACGACGAACGCGGGTTGGTGCCGGCAATTGCGCAGGATGCGGTATCTGGTGACGTTCTGATGATGGCCTGGATGAACCAAGAAGCGGTTGAGCGCACGCTGGAAAGCGGGAAGGTGACCTATTGGTCGCGATCACGGCAATCCTTCTGGGTCAAGGGGGAGAGCTCAGGTCACGTGCAGGAGCTGGTGGATTTTCGTTTCGATTGCGATAAGGATTGTCTTCTGGTGATGGTCCGTCAAACAGGCCCGGCCTGTCACACCAATCGGCGTTCCTGTTTCTATACGGCGGTGCGTGAGGGACAACAGGTTGAGTTGATGGCGCCGGAGGCGTGACTGCAACAATGTGCCGGGGGCGCTGCCCCCGGACCCCCGAGGTATTTTTAGCAAGAAAAAGGGGAGCGGTTTTTAGAGCCCGACCATTTTGCGGATGTCCAACGGGGTTGCACCGTCTTCACGGTATTTGGCGATGGCGCGCGCGTCATCTCGTTTGGCGAGCCGTTTGCCCGCCTCATCGCGGATCAGCCCGTGGTGGCAATAGGTTGGGGTGGGCAGGGTGAACAGCCTTTGCAGCAGGACGTGTATCTGGGTGGCGGGTGCGATATCTTCGCCCCGGATCACGTGGGTAATGCCCTGGGCGGCGTCATCGAGCACCACGGCGAGGTGGTAGGACCCAAGAAAGTCCCGACGAGACAGGACGATGTCTCCTACATTTGCGATCATGTCTGGAAGCGGAACCTGAGTATTCAAATCCCGAGCGGCGGTTTCGGTAAAATGCAGCCTGCTCTCGCCTGCCTGGGTGAGGAGGTCAACGGCGCGGCTTATGTCCAGGCGCAACGCCGTGCCTTCGGGCATAAGATCTGGCCGTGGCTTGTGGCGACAGGTGCCCGGATAGATCAGCCCGTCCGGGCCAAATGCTGGGGGCGCTCCTTCCTGCGGGGCGGAGCCGGCGGCAAGGATGTCTTTGCGCGAGCAGGTGCAGGGATAAACCAAGCCGCGCTTCCACAAGCTGTCGAGCGCCGCTTGATAAGCGGGAAGGCGATCTGACTGGCGTATCGGTTCCGCATCCCAGGTGATCCCCAACCAGTTGAGGTCCTCGTAGATCTGTTCTTCCCAATGGGAGCGTGCCCGTGTTCTGTCGATATCCTCGATCCGAAGAAAAAAGGCCCCATCATTTGCGCGGGCCACATCATGGGCGAGCAGGGCGGAATAGGCATGCCCCAGATGCAGGGGGCCGGTTGGGCTGGGCGCGAAACGTGTTATGAAATCAGCCATTTACGCCACGTTCTTACGAAAAGTTTGAAAGCCAGTCCGTCCATTTTTCCTTTGCCCGATCTGTATAGGCTTTGTAGCGATCCTTGCGGCCGCGGCGCCCGCCTTTCAGCCCGTCCACCGGGCGAAACAGGCCAAAGTTGACGTTCATTGGCTGGAATGTTTTGGCTTCGGCCCCACCGGTAATATGGTGGATAAGCGCGCCCATTGCGGTATCCTGCGGAACGGTAGGAAGGTCCAATCCGAGGATTTCGGCAGCGGCCAGACGACCGGCAAGCAACCCCATGGCCGCGCTTTCCACATAGCCCTCGACGCCGGTCACCTGTCCGGCAAACCGGAGGTAGGGGCGCGATTTCAGGCGCATCTGATTGTCGAGCAATGTGGGAGAATTCATGAACGTGTTGCGGTGGATGCCTCCCAAACGGGCGAAGCTGGCATTTTCAAGCCCCGGGATCATCTTGAAGACTTCGGTCTGTGCGCCATATTTCATCTTGGTTTGGAAACCAACGATATTATAAAGCGTTCCCAAGGTGTTATCCCGGCGAAGCTGAACCACCGCATAGGCTTTCTCGTCGGGTTTGTGCGCATTGGTGAGGCCAATAGGTTTCATCGGACCAAAACGCAGCGTGTCGCGTCCGCGCTCTGCCATCACTTCAATCGGTAGGCATCCGTCGAAATAGGTGGCGGTTTCGCCTTCGTGAAACTCGGTCTTGTCCGCGGCCAGAAGGGCGTCGATGAACGCCTCATACTGGTCTTTTGTCATTGGACAATTGAGATAGGCTTTCTGCTCTTCTTCCGTCTCGCCCTTGTCGTAGCGGGACTGCAGCCAGGCCACATCCATATTCACGCTGTCTGCATAGACAATCGGTGCGATGGCGTCGAAAAAAGCCAGCCGGTCGGTGCCGGTCTCATGGGCAATCGCTTCGCCAAGGGCAGGGGATGTGAGCGGGCCGGTGGCGAAAATCCAGTTTCCCTCAGCGGGGAGCGAGGTGATCTCACCATATTCCACGGAAACGTTGGGCAATGCGCGCAACTGGGCGGTCACATCGGCCGCAAAAGGATCACGGTCAACCGCCAGGGCGCCCCCGGCTGGCAGGCGGTGTTTGTCGGCTGTTGACATGATCAGCCCGTCGGCCTGGCGCATTTCCCAATGCAGAAGACCAACAGCGTTTTGTTCATCATCGTCGGAACGGAACGAATTGGAGCAAACCATTTCGGCAAAATCGCCCGTGCGATGGGCGAAGGTTTCCACCTTTGGGCGCATTTCGTGGATTACCACATCCACGCCCATTTGGGCGGCTTGCCAGGCAGCTTCGGATCCGGCCATGCCGCCACCCACGATATGAAGTGTTTTATCAGTCATGTTGGGGGATATAGAGGCGTGATGGGGGGTGGGCAAGCCTTGCATCTTGTCCTGATGTAAAAACACCCGCCGAAGGACGCGGCGGGTGTTTGGAACTTCGTTTTTTCGTGCGGGGCCGATCAGACCGGGCCGAACAGAAACAGGCTGCCAAGAGCCGGACCTTCGATCTGGCTGATGCCATTCGTGCCGAAATCCACACCGGATACGCCAAGGGCGCTTTTGTTCAGCTCAATCACCTGATCGATCACGCGTTTGCGGGTGTCACCGGTCTGAACGACAAGCGCAAAGCCGAAGCTGTCTTCTTGAAACTCCGACAGGCCCTTGGCGTAATGGGCCTCCATGGCGACATGTTCGTTCAGGTTGAGAGCGGCGCCAAGATTAAAGAAACCGTAGTCAAACCAGTCGTCATTGGTGGTTTGAACCGAGGCAACCAGACCAATATTCGGACGGATCTGATAGGTGGCTGCAAGCGAGCTGAACCCGTATTCAAACTCTTCCCCCCAAGCGGTTGCGGCCGCAATCCCAAAGGAACCGTTGTCGAAACGCCCACCGATGGACTGGAAGTTGAAATCCTCAACCGATGTGACGGATCCAAAAACAGTTGTGTTGTCGTTGATATTGAAAAGGCCCGAGAAAATGTTCAGGTCGGTTTCGTTGATCGTGTTTTGCTGAAAGCTGATGCCAAAGCGATCATTCTGGTAATCCGCACCAAAACCTTTGAGGGTTTCTCCGGCAAATTTGCTGCCATGAACATAGAGAGCTGCCCCCTCTACAACTTCGAAGGCCAGTTTGCCGGTCAGGATGGTTTCGCTGCCAAAACCGAATTTAAGCGTGCTGCCGTCAATCGATGCCTCGATGCGACCAAAATCAAGATCCATTGCCCCCGTCAGCGAGGTCAGAGATCCTTCGTCGAAGATCGTGGTTTCGAATTTGAACTGGCCGTAGGTCAGCAGAGCTGTCTCCTCGATCACAACATCTACGGTTGGCTCGATTTCGGTAGTCCCAAGGCCGCCCGCATGAGCAGCCCCCAATGTCCCGAAGGTGGCAAGGGCGGTGATTGCGATTGTGTGTTTCATATTATCCCCAATGTCTTTTCAGCGTCCCTTAGGGAAGATTGATGATGTGGAGAACCATCCAATTGGAAATGAACCATAAATCCTGCCTCGCGTGTGCGAAACGCAACAGGTTTCATGCGTTACGCGCCGAACTCTTGTGGCAGGTTTTTCGCGAAATGCCTTGGAATAGGCGTGTCGTTCAGCAGACGCGTGGAAAAGGCGGTGCTCCATAAGAAAAACCGGCATCAGGTGTAACCCTGTGCCGGTCTTGTTTTCGGGGCGAAACGGCCGCGTTTGGGGGGAAGGGCCGGGGCAACCCGGCCGGCTTCTTACGACAGATCGCTGGATTGTGCCTCATCGGGCTGTGCTTCGTGGGGCGCAGGCGCATCCACCTGGACCTCCTCGTCTTCGCTTTCCACAACCCGCGCCACTGAAACAACGCTTTCACCCTTGCCGGTGTTGAACACTTTCACGCCACCTGCAGCACGCGAGCGGAAGGAAATCCCGTTGACCGGGCAGCGGATGGACTGGCCTTTCGACGTGGCGAGCATGATCTGATCGCTGATCTCGACCGGGAAACAGGCAACGATATTGCCACCTTTCATCGCGCCGACACCCTGGCCACCACGGCCGCTGACGCGGTAATCATGGGACGAGGTCAGATTGCCAGCCCCGCCTTCATTCAGCGTGACCAGAAGGTCATTGGCAGCCAGCATTTCCTGATACCGCTCTTCCGACAGGTCACCAGAAAGCTCTTCTCCGGCATCGCTTTCATCTGCCCCCAGTTCAGTCCGGAACCGTTTGATAAAGGCGTTGCGCTCGTCCGGGGTGGCGTCAAAGTGTCGGATCACCGACATCGAAACCACTTCATCCCCTTCATTGACCAGCTTGATCCCCCGCACACCGGTTGAGCTGCGCGAATTGAAAACGCGCACATCCGTGACCGGGAAGCGAATGGCGCGACTGGATGAGGTAACGAGCATAACGTCGTCATTCTCATCACAAATCCGCGCGTTGATCAGGCGGGTGCCTTCGTCGTCGCCTTCAAACTTCATCGCAATTTTGCCATTTGCTTTCACATTGGTGAAATCAGACAAGCGGTTGCGACGCACGGATCCTTTGGACGTGGCAAAGATCACCTGCAGGTCGTCCCATTCCTTTTCATCCCGATCCACCGGCATGATTGCGGCGATCGACACTCCGGTTGGGATTGGCAGGATGTTGACCAGCGGTTTGCCCTTCGCCGTGCGGCCGCCCTGCGGCAAACGCCAGGTCTTCAACTTGTAGGCCATGCCATCATCGGTGAAAAACAGGAGCTGCGTATGGGTGTTGGCAACAAAGAGGTTGGTGATCACATCCTCGTCTTTGGTCTGCATGCCTGACAGACCTTTGCCGCCCCGCTTTTGAGCGCGGAAGTCGGCAAGAGGGGTGCGTTTGGCCCAACCGGACGCGGTGATCGTGACCACCATATCTTCGCGTTCAATTAGGTCCTCGTCGTCCATATCGCCCGACCAGTCGACAATCTCGGTGCGGCGCGGCACGGCAAACTGGTTGCGTACCTCGGTCAACTCACCAGAAATAATCGACATGATCCGTTCACGAGACCGCAGAATATCCAAATAATCCCGGATCTTTGCGGCAAGTTCCTGAAGTTCGTCCGTGACCTCTTTCACACCCATGGCCGTCAGGCGTTGCAGGCGCAGCTCCAGAATGGCGCGGGCCTGCGTTTCCGACAGGTTATAGGTGCCGTCCTCGTTCATCTTGTGGGTCGGATCGTCGATCAGCTGAATATATTCCGCGATGTCATGGGCGGGCCAGCGGCGGGTCATCAGTTTTTCGCGGGCATCTGCAGGATCCTGCGAGGCCCGGATGGTGGCAACCACCTCGTCCACATTGGAAACCGCAACGGCCAGACCGCAGAGGATATGGCTGCGCTCGCGCGCTTTGCGCAGTTCAAATGCGGTACGCCGAGTGACAACTTCCTCACGGAAGGTAATGAAATGGCTTAGGAAATCGCGCAGGGTGAGCTGTTCCGGGCGACCGCCGTTCAACGCGAGCATGTTGCACCCGAACGAGGTTTGCATCTGCGTGTAACGGAACAGCTGATTCAGCACCACTTCGGGGGTCGCGTCGCGTTTCAGCTCGACCACAACGCGCACACCAATCCGGTCTGATTCATCCTGGACCGAGGAAATGCCCTCAAGCCGCTTGTCGCGCACGCCTTCGGCAATTTTCTCAATCAGCGTCGCTTTGTTCACTTGATAGGGAATCTCATCCAAAACAATGGCGTAGCGATCTTTCCTGATCTCCTCGATGCGCGATTTTGCCCGGACAATCACGCTCCCGCGCCCTTCGGTATAGGCTTTGCGGGCGCCGGAACGGCCCAGCATGATGCCGCCGGTCGGGAAATCCGGTCCGGGGATATATTCCATCAACCCTTCGGAAGAAAGGTCGGGGTTCTCGATCAGCGCCAGGGTGCCGTCAATCACTTCGCCCAGGTTATGTGGGGGGATATTGGTGGCCATACCGACAGCAATCCCGCCAGCACCATTGACCAGCATGTTTGGAAAACGTGCAGGTAAAACAGTGGGTTCCAGGTCTTTGCCGTCATAGTTATCGGTGAAATCCACCGTATCTTTTTCAATATCCGCCAGCAGTGAAGCCGAGGGTTTGTCCATCCGCACTTCGGTATAGCGCATTGCCGCCGGGTTATCGCCGTCCATCGACCCGAAGTTGCCCTGACCATCCAGAAGCGGCAGCGACATGGAGAACGGCTGCGCCATCCGCACCAACGCGTCATAGATCGCTGAATCCCCATGCGGGTGGTATTTCCCCATCGTGTCGCCAACCGGGCGGGCCGATTTGCGATATGGCTTGTCATGGCTGTTGCCGGTTTCATGCATTGCATAAAGAATGCGCCGATGAACCGGCTTCAACCCATCGCGCAGATCCGGGATCGCCCGGCTGACAATGACCGACATCGCATAGTCGAGATAGGAGGTCTTCATCTCCTCTTCGATTGAGATCTGTGGCCCGTCATAGATGGGGCGTTCAGGGGGCATTTCGCCTGTGTTTTCAGGATTTTCGGGAGTATCGCTCACGTTGTCCGCCGTTCTGGTGCGTTTCACACAATATCTTGATCGTCCCTCTATATCATCGGCGAGGTGCGGGGGGCAACCAAAAGCCCGGCTGTTGGCGGTGAAATGGGTGGAATTTCGAACAGGGCCAGATGACGGGGCCAGACGACGTCGCCGTGCTTTCGCTCTTCACTTTCCGGGTTACATAAAGGAGTATCGCGCAAACTCGCGACCAGCCCCAATCGCCAGATCAAGGAGAGCGCAACATGACCAAGCCTCGCAGCATATTCGAAGACGTGAGCGAACAAGGCGCCAAGCCTGAAGCCCGAACCGGCGGCATTGATCGTGGCGGTGCTTCGGGCGGAAACCGTCGTCTGGTTCGGATCTGGTTGGCGATGCTGTTTGTCCTGGTGGCGGCAATGGTTGTGGTCGGCGGGCTGACCCGGCTGACGGATTCGGGGCTTTCGATCACCGAATGGGCGCCGATCACCGGTGCTTTCCCCCCGATGTCCGAGGCTGCATGGAGTGCGGAGTTCGAGAAATACCAGAAGATCCCGGAATTTAAGCTGCAAAACAGCCATATGGATCTGGCCGCATTCAAAGAGATCTACTGGTGGGAATGGGGGCACCGTCAGTTGGGCCGTTTTATTGGTCTGGTCTGGGCTGTTGGTTTTCTGCTTTTGCTGGTTACGAAATCCATTCCCACCGGCTGGGTGCCCCGTTTCCTTGGGCTTGGTGCCCTTGGCGGGCTGCAGGGGGCAATCGGCTGGTGGATGGTGTCCTCAGGGCTGACAGGGGAACGGGTGGATGTTGCGGCTTACCGTCTGGCGATCCATCTCGGGCTCGCCTTTCTGATCCTCGGGCTGATCTCCTGGTATCTTCTTTCCCTTGGGCGCGATGCTGCCAAGCTGATGACGGCGCGTCGTGCGCGTGAGGGGAAGCTCTGGGGCCTGTCCACCGGGCTGTTGCATCTTGCGTTCCTGCAAATCCTGCTGGGCGCCCTGGTGGCGGGTATTGATGCTGGCCGTAGCTTTGTGGACTGGCCCTGGATGGCAGGACAGGTCTTCCCGCCTGATGCGTTTGAAATCTCACCGATCTGGCGAAATTTCTTTGAAAATGCCGGGTTGGTTCAGTTCATGCACCGGATGATGGGCTATCTGGTGGTGGTGTTTGTCCTGATCGTCTGGCGCGCATCGCGCCGGTCCCCCAATGCGGATACGCGACTGGCGTTTTCGCTGGTCGCAGTCATGGTGCTGGCACAAGCCGTTCTTGGCATTGCCACCGTGTTGCAGGCAGCCCAGCTTCATGTGGCCATCACCCATCAGATTGGTGCCATCCTGTCCTTTGTTTTGATCCTGAATGCCCGGTTCATGTCCGGCTATCCCAACGAGCAATCCGTAAGAGGTTGATATGAAAAATTACAATGATTTGATGAGCTTCCAGCGCGATACAAATACGCTGGGTGAGGTCGCAGGACGCCAGGGCTGGGATCAGGAAACGATGATGCCCGATGGTGCGGGCAATCAGCGGGCCGAGGAAATGGCCGTGCTTGAGAAAATCCTGCATCAACGCCGAACGGATCCGCGAATTGGCGAATGGTTGGCGGCCATTGATGAAGATGAATTGAATGAAACTCAGCGCGCAAACTTGCGCCATATCCGCCGGGATTTTACCCGCAGATCCCGCGTGCCCGAGGCGCTCGCAACCGAAATTGCCCGCGTGACGTCCGGGGCGCAACGGCATTGGGCAGACGCTCGAGCTTCAAATGATTTCAAAGCCTTCCGTCCTGTTCTTGAACAAGTTGTCATGCTGGAGAGAGAGCGCGCCGCGGCTCTTGCGGATGGCGGAGATCTCTATGACGCGCTTCTGGAGGGCTATGAACCGGGCACATCAGGGACAGAGATACAGGCCCTGTTTGATGCCATGCGTCCGCGCCTCGTGGCGTTGCGCGATGCCGCTCTCGGCGCCGATCGGCAGCCCGAAGCCCTCATCGGCACTTACGCGGCCAAGAAGCAAATGAAGCTGGCGCGCAAACTTGCCAGGAAGTTTGGGTATGACTTCCGCAATGGCCGGTTGGACAAGGCGGTTCATCCGTTTTCGTCCGGCTCGGGGCAAGATGTTCGCATTACCACCCGCACGGCAGAAGAAGATCCGTTCAACTGTTTCTATTCGACCATACACGAGGTGGGCCACGCCTGTTACGAACTGGGCATCGACAAAACGCATCTCTTCACGCCTCTGGGCACAGGCGTGTCAATGGGGGTGCATGAAAGCCAGTCGAGGATTTACGAAAATCAGATCGGCCGGTCGCGTGCGTTTACGGACTACCTGTTTGGGCAGATGGAAAAGGCATTTGGTAAGGCCCCTGCGTCATCCGCTGAGGCGTTTTACGGAACCGTCAACCGGATCAACAAAGGCTTTATCCGAACTGAGTCGGACGAGGTCCAGTATAACCTGCATGTGATGTTGCGCTTTGATCTTGAGCGCCGGTTGATCACCGGGCATCTCGATGTTGCCGATCTGGAAGATGCCTGGAATGCCCGCTTTGCAACGGACTTCGGATACGAGGTCGACAAAGCTTCGAACGGAGTGTTGCAGGATGTGCATTGGGCCGTCGGGCTGTTTGGCTATTTTCCAACTTACGCATTGGGCAATATTTACGCGGGATGTCTTTACCAGGCCCTGTGTGCGGATCTGCCCGATCTGGAGGCCCAGCTTGCACAAGGTCATGCCACTTATGCGACAGGGTGGTTGAGGGAAAAACTTCAGAAATACGGCGGCCTTCGTGAACCGGTTGCGACCATCACGCATGCAACCGGATCTTCCATAACGGTTGAGCCGTTGTTGAGCTATCTGGAAAGCAAGTTTTCTGAGATCTACCAGCTGTGAGCCATTCCGATTGCATGTGTGATTGCATGTTTAAATCGGCAACAATCCGCGCTTGGGAAAAAGTATTGTAGCCAGATACGCACAAATGCAGCTATCTGGCCGCATACAGGCCCATTTTTGGACAAATTTACACTCTATCTTAACTCCTGACAGGGGAACTTGTCATGAAATGAACCCTTTGACGCCAAGCCATTTTAGTATGAGGTGCAAGGCAAGGAGCGGGATAGAGACATGAAGCAGTATGTAATGCCGGGGGGCAGATTGCGCGTGGCAAGCGCTGTTAAATCTATGATTTTCGTGGCCGTTGGTGCGGTTATGCTCGGCGGGGCCGAGGTCGCAACCGCAGCTGGTGGCTATTTTGTCCCGAACAAGGGGCAGGTTGCGGCACCTCCGGGTGCCAGAACTCTGTGTCAAACATATCGATGGGCCTGTTCCACCGGCTCGGCGGATCGCGCCGTAAGCCCTGGTGAGATGAAGGTGGTCCGACAGATCAATTCCCATGTCAATCGGACCATCCGCCCAGTGGATGATCAGAAGCAATATGGTGTTGCGGAACGCTGGACCATGCCTTCCCGGCTTGGTGGCGACTGTGAGGATTATGCGCTTGCAAAGAAACATGCGCTGATCCGGCAGGGGATTTCGCCGCAGCGCCTTTTGATCGCAACGGTTCTTGACCGAAAACGCAATTCTCATGCGGTTCTTGTGTATCGTTCGGCCAAAGGGGATCTGATCCTGGACAATGTGACGAATAAGATTCGAAGCTGGCAGGATACCCGTTATGTGTTTTTGCGGATGCAGGATCCGAACAATCCTGCTCGCTGGGTCAATGTCTTCGCAGGTGGTTAAGACCTTTCAATAGTCTTCACACCCAAAAAACGGTGCAGACAGAAAACGGGCGTAGCATTTGCTACGCCCGTTTTGTTTGTTTGACTTAGCAGTTGTTTTTGCCTTGGTTCCCACCGCTCGTGCAGCCACCGTTCCCGCTGGAATTGCCTGAGTTCCCGTTTGTGGAATCCGAGTTGCCATTGCCGCCGCCGCCGTTGCCGCCGCCGTTGCCGCCGCCGTTGCCGCCGCCGTTGCCGCCGCCGTTGCCGCCGCCGTTGCCGCCGCCGTTGCCGCCGCCGTTGCCGCCGCCGTCACCGCCGCCATCACCGCCGCCGTCACCGCCGCCGTCACCGCCGCCGTCACCGCCGCCGTCACCGCCGCCGTCACCGCCGCCGTCACCGCCACCGTCACCGCCGCCGTCACCGCCGCCGTCACCGCCGCCGTCACCGCCGCCGTCACCGCCGCCGTCACCGCCACCGCCGCCGTCACCGCCACCGTCACCGCCGCCGTCACCGCCGCCGTCACCGCGCCATCACCGCCGCCATCACCGCCGCCATCACCGCCGCCGTCACCGCCGCCGTCACCGCCGCCATCACCGCCGCCGTCACCGCCGCCGTCACCGCCGCCGTCACCGCCGCCGTCACCGCCGCCATCACCGCCGCCGTCACCGCCGCCATCACCGCCGCCGCCGCCGCTACCGCCGCCACCTGGCTTTTGGTTGGGTTCATCGTCGTAGTCAGGCAAGGCAGACGGGATCGTTGCCGTTGGCAATGCGTTCAATGCGTTTGCAAAGGCCGGACATTGCGCGCTTGTTTTTTCAAGAATAGTGAGAAAGTCGTCACTTCTCTGAATGTGCCGCAGCAGCTTTGTCGTCACACTTGTGCAGCCGCACAAGATATCTGCATCAAGGGATGCCCGATGCGTTTTAAACGTACATTCAGTTGCAAAGCTGCTTTGTGCAGATCCAATAAGCATGATGCCAGCAGCGAGCATGCTTAGCGTGGATGTTCTGGTTCTAAACATTCTACCCCCCGTAAAAAGAAAGTTATTTCAAAAAAACTTCGGAGCTCGGAAGCTGACCGGAGAAGGAAGTGCCGTGAAAAATCGGCTCCCAATTACAGTCAAAATTCTGCCACAATCATGACAAAGTTACGTCTACCTATCTGGTTAGTTTGGGGTATCTTTGGATTATTGTAGTTTAATCTAAAGTTTTATTTAGCACCGGAATCTCACGAGAATTTGAGGACCGGCATCGGCTTGTAACGGCCCTGAGGGGCGATGGGAATTAGGGCAAAATGGCCATATTTCCGCGTTGATCGTCAAACTGAAACCGCATTTGATCAGGGTTTTGCAACTGCCAAAAAGTTTAAAACCCGCGCGCCATCCTGTGGCCCGCGGGTTCTTAACTTTCCTGGTTTCCGGATTTATTCCTCGGCTGAACCTTCGCGTTCAGACAGGGCGTCATTTGCGATTTCCCGCAAGAGGGCGCGGCCGCGCACTTCCGCACGACGCACCCTGACTGCGGTCATGAACGCCTCTTCCAGAGTGGTCGAGGAAATCCCGACTTCTTTCTTAATCCGGGTGATAATGCTTTCATCACCGGTTGCGTCCACAACTTTCAAAACATCTGTTGCCAGTTCGTCGGCAACCTGTTCCAGAAAATCCATGTTCCGCCCCCTCTAAATTGTGGAAACCAGCCGCGTTCAGCGTGTGTTTTCGGTCAGGCGACGGCGCACATATTCGTCCACGCAGGTGATCATGGTGTCCATGTGCGGCTCTTCAAAGAAATGGCCCGAGCCTTCGATTTCCGTGTGGGTGATGGTGATGCCCTTTTGTTCGTGCAGTTTGTCGACAAGCGCATGGGTGTCCGCCGGTGGGGCCACGCGGTCATTGGTGCCATTCAGGATCAGGCCCGAACTGGGGCAGGGGGCCAGGAAGCTGAAATCATACATGTTTGCCGGAGGGGACACGGAAACGAAACCAGTGATTTCCGGTCGGCGCATCAGCAATTGCATGCCGATCCAGGCCCCAAATGAAAATCCAGCCACCCAGCAATGTTTGGCATTCGGGTTCATGGACTGAAGGTAATCCAGCGCCGAGGCCGCATCTGACAGTTCGCCAACGCCCTGATCATATTCCCCCTGCGAACGCCCCACGCCGCGGAAATTGAACCGCAGGACGTTGAAGCCCATTTTGTGGAAGGCGTAGTGGAGGTTGTAGACCACCTTGTTGTTCATCGTGCCGCCAAATTGTGGATGCGGGTGCAAGACAATGGCAATCGGGGCATCTTTTGTTTTTTGCGGGTGGTAGCGGCCTTCGAGCCGGCCTTCTGGGCCGGGAAAAATCACTTCGGGCATTCGTTTTGCTCTCTCCTGTCCGCAGGCCCCTTTGCAATCCTTGACGGGTTGGGGCGCGCGCCATAATACGGGGTGCGCAAGTCTCGGGTGCAAAGCCCTGAGCAAGCACGTCTTTAGTGACCTAGTGGCCCACGCGGTCAAGGTCAATGTTTTTGGCGCGGATTGACGGCGACAGATAGGGGGCAGTGATGAAACTTTCGACCAAAGGCCGGTATGCCATGGTGGCGCTGGCAGATCTGGCGATGATGCCTGCGGGTGAACTGATGTCGCTGACGGATCTGTCAAAACGTCAGGATATCTCGCTACCTTATCTCGAACAGCTTTTTGTGAAGCTGCGTCGGGCGGAACTGGTGGAAAGTGTGCGGGGGCCGGGCGGCGGGTATCGTCTGGCGCGCTCTGCCAGCGATATTCGCGTGGCTGAAATCCTGGCCGCGGTTGATGAGACTGTTTCGGCGCTGCACAAGGGGGCAGGGGCGTCGGGGGCCTCGTCCGGGTCGCGGGCGCAATCGATGACCAACCGGCTTTGGGAAGGTCTGTCCGCCCATGTCTATGTGTTCCTGCACCAGACCCGGTTGTCTGACGTCGTGAAGAACGAACTGACCCCGTGCCCTGCGGTTCCCACGCTGTTTGCGGTGGTGGATGACGAGTAGAAATGCCGGCCCGATCGCATAAAGCGGCGGCGCGCTTGATTTTTGTCAGGCCGCTCCGGTGCAAAACAACGCATTGAGCATGGATGCACGGTGAGGCGCATCTTTCGGATGCGGCAGTGAAAAGACGCAGTGAAAAACATGACCCGAACCTATCTGGACTGGAACGCAACCACGCCTTTACGTCCCGAGGCGAGAGAGGCGATGCTTCAGGCCATGGATCTTGTCGGTAATCCCTCTTCCGTTCACAGCGAAGGGCGCGCCGCCAAGGGAATGATGGAGCGCGCGCGTAAAGATCTGGCCGCTGCCCTTGGGGCGGAAGGCGCCGATATCATCTTTACCTCCTCAGCGACCGAGGCCGCGGCCCTGGCGCTTTCGGGAAAGGGCCTGTATTGCGCCAGCGTCGAACATGATGCGGTGCGGTCCTGGTGCAGCGAAGATCTGGACGTGTCTGAAAATGGCTCAGTAACTGTGACCGCCCCGGCGAAATCTGCCTTGCAACTGGCCAATTCGGAAACGGGTGTGATCCAGACCTTGCCGGGCGGGCTGCTGTTGACCGATGCGACGCAGGCATTTGGTAAAATCCCCTTTGCATTCAATTGGTGTGGGGCGGATATGGCGATTGTCTCGGCCCATAAATTGGGTGGGCCAAAGGGGATCGGGGCGTTGATCGTGAAACGCGGCACAGACATTGCGGCGCAGATCAAGGGCGGCGGGCAAGAGATGGGGCGCCGCTCTGGCACGGAAAACCTGATTGGGATCAGTGGGTTTGCGGCGGCTGCTAAAGCGGCTCAGCTTGATCTGGAGAACGGTGTTTGCGAACGAGTCGCAGAACTTAGAAAGATTCTAGAAAACGCCATTGCGGAATCGGAAAAAGACACTATTTTTGTCGGGAAAGCCGAAAACAGGCTTCCCAATACCTCCTGTTTCATCACCCCCGGCTGGAAGGGCGAGACGCAGGTGATGGTGATGGACCTGGCGGGTTTTGCCATTTCGGCCGGATCTGCCTGCTCGTCCGGGAAAGTGAAATCGAGCGCAGTTCTGCGGGCGATGGGCTATGATGAAGGGTTGGCGTCTTGCGCGGTTCGCGTGTCGATTGGCCCTGATACAAGTGAGGAACAGATCCTTGCATTTGCAGATGCATGGGGTCGGGAATATGGAAAATTCCGCGCCCGCAAGGGCTCAGGCGGATCGAAAGGGTGAGATGTCCGGTATTGATGAACTGAACGTCAAGGAAGGCGTGGAAGAGGAAACCGTCGAGGCGGTCAAATCGCTTGCCGGAAAGTATAAGTACGGTTGGGAAACCGAGATCGAGATGGAGTATGCGCCCAAGGGCGTGAACCCCGATATCGTGCGCCTGATTTCCGAAAAGAACGAAGAACCCGAATGGATGACCGAATGGCGTCTTGCCGCGTTCCAGCGTTGGGAAAAGATGGCGGAACCCAGCTGGGCGTTGCTGAACTATCCGGAAATCGATTTCCAGGACCAGTATTACTATGCCCGACCGAAATCGATGGAAGAAAAGCCGAAATCGCTGGATGAGGTGGATCCCAAGCTGCTGGAGACCTACAAGAAGCTGGGAATTCCGCTGAAAGAGCAGATGATCCTTGCCGGTGTTGAAGGCGCCGAGGACATGCCTGCCGAAGGGCGTAAGGTCGCGGTGGATGCTGTGTTTGACTCCGTGTCCGTTGGTACGACTTTTCAGGCAGAGCTTAAAAAAGCGGGCGTGATCTTCTGCTCGATTTCAGAAGCGATCAAAGAACACCCGGAGCTGGTGAAAAAATACCTGGGCTCCGTGGTTCCGGTCACGGATAACTACTACGCCACGTTGAACTCGGCCGTTTTCTCGGACGGATCGTTTGTCTACATCCCGCCCAACACCCGCTGCCCGATGGAACTCAGCACCTATTTCCGCATCAACGCGGAAAACACCGGCCAGTTCGAGCGCACGCTGATCATCGCCGATAAAGGCAGCTATGTCAGCTACTTGGAAGGCTGTACCGCACCGCAACGCGACACCGCACAACTGCACGCCGCGGTGGTGGAAATCATCGTAGAAGAAGACGCCGAGGTGAAATACTCGACCGTTCAGAACTGGTTCCCCGGGGATGAACAGGGCAAAGGCGGCATCTATAACTTCGTGACCAAGCGGGCCGATTGCCGGGGTGACCGGTCAAAAGTGATGTGGACGCAGGTCGAGACCGGTTCCGCCGTGACCTGGAAATACCCCTCCTGTATCCTGCGCGGTGCTGAAAGCCAGGGCGAGTTCTATTCGATCGCGATCACCAACAACTATCAGCAGGCCGATACCGGCACCAAAATGGTGCATCTGGGGCGTGACACCAAATCGCGCATCGTGTCGAAAGGGATTTCGGCAGGCAAGGCACAGAACACCTATCGGGGTCTGGTGTCGATGCACCCGAAAGCCAAGAACTCGCGCAACTATACGCAATGCGACAGCCTTTTGATCGGTGATCAATGTGGGGCGCATACGGTGCCTTATATCGAGGTGAAGAACAACTCGTCACGCGTCGAGCACGAGGCGACAACTTCGAAGGTGGACGAAGAACAGATGTTCTATTGCCGCCAGCGGGGGATGGACGAAGAAGAGGCCGTGGCGCTGATCGTCAACGGGTTTGCCAAGGAAGTTCTGCAGGCGCTGCCGATGGAATTTGCCATGGAAGCCCAACAACTTGTGGCGATTTCACTGGAAGGATCGGTGGGGTAAATGCGCAGCCGCCATGACACAAATGGGCATCAGGAAACTGCTTTAAGCCGCCATCACGGCTTTGAAACAGCAGGTCCCATTGCTGTCACGTTGGCGGTTTGGCTGGCCTTGCGCTTCTTCCTTGGGGGATTGGGCGTGGCTCATACCCCTATTTTGGCAATTGTTGGAGCTGCTGTTTTTGCTGTTTTGTGGGTGATTGTCCGTGTGCGGATCAACAAAAGAAAGATGGCGAAAGCGTCAGCGTTGCGAAAAGAGTTGAGCGAGCTCGAACAAAAGGAATTCGCCCTGAGATACGAGGAAGCTCAGCTGAATGGGCACCTTGATCGGTGGGACAGAGAGGAAAGATCATGAGTAATCTGCGTGATGGGCTAGAAAGCATCATTCATTTCGGTTTCCCCGCCCTTGGCGGGCTGATTGCGGTGGTCATCATCAACCTCAACCCCGAGGCGCTGATGAACCCGATGATCTGGATCCCGCTGGGGATTTTCCTGGGCTGGGCTGCCGCTCGGGTCGCGCTGAAATACATGAGCAAGTTTCACTGAGATCACCCCGATGTCTGCAACGCCCCTCAAGCTTTACTGGTGGAAGGATGAACCGAATTTCGGCGACGACCTGTCGCGCGAAGTGGTTTCTTTCGTGTCCGGACGAGAGGTAAGCTGGGCCCCCAAGGATGCTGCCGACATGGTGGCTCTGGGGTCGGTGCTGCAAGGGGTGCGCAATCGGTTCAAGGATGGATCCCCCAAGGGGAACCGGCCGGTGATCTGGGGCACGGGTTTGATGTTCCCGGTGCCAAAAGACTTTCTGCCATATGTTGATACCCGTCTTGTGCGCGGGCCTTTGACCGCCACATTTCTGGGCCTCAAACATAATCGGTTTGGGGATCCAGGCCTTTTGGCGCAAGAGGCGCTTGGGGCGCAGGGGGAACGGATCGACCGCATTGGGATCATTCCCCATATGAAACATGTGGACAGCCCGGAACTGGCGGCTGTTTTGACCGCGGAACCTGCGTTGTTTTTGATTGATCCGCGCCGCAGTGCCCGTGAGGTCGTCGCCGAGATCGCGTGCTGTGCCCATGTGATTTCTTCCAGCCTGCACGGGCTGGTGGTTGCGGATAGTTTTGGCATTCCCAACACCTGGTTGGAGCCCGTGGCCATCCATGCCATGCCCAAACTGAAATTCTATGACTATGCCACCGGGATCGAGCGACCGCTTGCCTGCCCGGTGAAGCTGACCGACATCCCGGCGTGGGTCACCACGCTGAAAGACCAAACACTCTCATATCAAGATGGTATCGAGGCGTCCAAAGCCAGTTTGCTGGCTGCGTTCCCCGCATCACTGCGTGCGCAAGACTTGGCTGCCTTGGATCTCTGAAAGGATAAACATGCTTAAAATCAAAAACCTGCAAGTTAAACTTGAAGAAGAGGATAAGCAGATCCTCAAGGGCGTTGATCTGGAAGTGCCCGCAGGTAGCGTTCATGCGATCATGGGCCCGAACGGGTCGGGCAAGTCGACCTTGTCTTATGTGCTTTCGGGGCGTGACGGTTATGAAGTGACCGGGGGCGAGGCCAGCCTAGACGGAGAAGACCTGCTGGAGCTGGAACCGGAAGAACGCGCCGCTGCCGGCCTGTTCCTGGCCTTCCAATACCCGGTTGAGATCCCGGGTGTGGGCAACATGACCTTCCTGCGCACCGCGGTGAATGCCCAGCGCAAAGCACGCGGGGAAGAGGAAATGTCTGCCGCAGATTTCCTGAAATTCGTGCGCGCCAAGGCGAAAGATCTGAAAATCGACGCCGATATGCTGAAACGCCCCGTCAATGTGGGCTTCTCGGGCGGGGAAAAGAAGCGCAACGAGATTTTGCAGATGGCCATGCTTGCGCCGAAGATGTGCATCCTTGATGAGACCGATTCCGGTCTCGATGTGGACGCGATGAAGCTGGTGTCCGAGGGCGTGAATGCGCTGCGCGACGAAGGTCGCTCCTTCCTGGTGATCACCCATTATCAGCGCCTGCTGGATCACATCAAACCGGATGTGGTGCATATCATGGCGCGTGGCCGCATTGTGAAAACCGGCGGGCCGGAGCTGGCCCTTGAGGTTGAAAACAACGGATACGCAGACATTCTGGCGGAGCTGGACGCATGAGCACGGCCCCCGCACAGAAAGACGGTCTGTTGACCGTGGAAAATCGCCCGGCCTCTGGCGCCTGGGCCCGCAAAGCCCGGGATGAGGCCGCCCAACGTCTGGCAGAGATGGGGTTGCCCGGTCGTCGTGACGAATACTGGAAATGGACCCGCCCGGATGGGCTGATTCCCGGCGAAGCCGCCAGCGCCTCCGTCTTTGATTACGAAGGCGAAGCGCCGGTTTATGACGCGATTGACCGCCTGAAAATCGTCTTTGTCGACGGTGTATTTGATGCAGAGGCCTCAGATGACCTGACCCTCGAAGGGCTGGAAATTGAGCGTCTGGCAACAGCGCAAGAGGCCGACCTTCATTGGGCCGGACAGCTCTTTGGCGTGCTTGAAGCGCGCGGGCATACCCCCGTTCAGCGCCCGTTGGCTGCCCATAACACCGCCATGGCCACTGATGGTGTTCTGATCCGCGTCACCTCTCAGGTGTCGCGTCCGGTCAGTCTGGTCTATCGCCACAAGTCAGAGACATCTGACGCGGTTCTGCACCATGTCATCAAGCTGGAAGAGGGCGCCAAGCTGACCCTTCTGGAGAATGGCACCGCGGCTTCGCGCCTGTCACAGGTGACCGAGGTGGATGTGGCGGCCAAAGCAGAATTCCATCATGTTCGCGCACAAGGCCGCGATCATGAGCGCCAGCTTTCCACCCATCTTTTTGCCCGTTTGCAGGCGGAAAGCGTGTTCAAGAGCTTTACCATGTCTGTCAATGGTGCACTCACCCGCAATGAGGCGGTGATCGAGTTGCTGGGCGATGATGCGGTGGCGCATATCGCAGGGGCCGCTCTGGGCGATGGCAATGACGGGGCGTTTCATCACGATGACACCGTTTTCATCACCCATGACGCGGTAAATTGCGAAAGCCGTCAGGTGTTCAAGAAGGTGCTGAAAAACGGCGCCACCGGAGTGTTCCAGGGCAAGATTCTGGTCAAACCGGACGCTCAGAAAACGGACGGATACCAGAAATCCCAATCTCTTCTTCTGGATGAGGACAGCCAGTTCCTTGCCAAGCCCGAGCTTGAGATTTATGCCGATGACGTGGCCTGTTCGCACGGCTCCACCTCTGGGGCCATCGACGAAGAAGCTTTGTTTTATCTGCGCTCTCGCGGGGTGCCGGAAAAGATTGCCACCGACCTTCTGGTTCTGGCTTTTCTGGCGGATGCCATCGACGAGATCGAGGATGAGGCGATTGCCGACGATATCGTGTCGCGGCTTGAGGCCTGGCTGGAACGGCACCGCAGCTGATCTGATGGGTCTGCGGCTCTGATCCGATCAATGGGCCGCAGCCATCACGGACGGAGAGGTCCGGCTGACAGTTAGGAAAGGGCCGGATATGTCGGTCATAAAAGACGTGCTGAAAAGCTATCGCAGTCCCCGGTCGGTGTTTCAGCACCGGATGCAACAAGGTGTGCGCGAGGACCGGTCTCTGGCGATCCTGATGGCGGCCTGTGTTTTGGTTTTCGTGTCGCAATGGCCCATGCAGGCCCGGATTGCCCATGAAACAGGGCAGGAACTGAACATGCTGCTTGGGTCCGTGCTTTTGGCCTGGGTGTTCATCATGCCCTTGGTACTTTATGCGATCGGGTCAATCAGCCATGGCATTGCGCGTTTGTTCAAGGCGCGTGGCACGGCGTTTGGCGCCCGATTTGCGCTGTTCTGGTCCCTCCTTTGTGCCACCCCGCTGTGGCTTTTGTGGGGGCTGGTCGGTGGTTTCATTGGTCCGGGCATCCAGATGCAACTGACCGGCATCATCGCTTTTCTGACCTTCCTGATATTCTGGTCGGTGAATTTCCGTCAGGCGGAATGGCCTAAAGAGTGAAAATGCCATGAGATTTGAACCTGGTTACCTGTTTGGCATGATCCTGCAAACCGTGCCCGAGCCGCGCAAAGTGGCGCGCGATCTGTTTGATCTTCCGGTTTCCCGGAAGGCGCGCTGGCTGAGTTTGTGGCTGCTTTTGGTGTTTGCGGCCGCCGCAGGGGTGGTCAGCCATTTGCTCTATCCGGTCGACGCGGCCGTGTTCGGACCTGTTTTGTCGGACCCGATGGTCCTGGGTGCAATTGAAGCGGCCTTTCTGGTTTCAGGCGTTTTCATGATTTATCTGATTGGTCGCCTGGCCGGCGGGCAGGGCAGTTTTGATGACGCTTTGACCATTGCCATCTGGCTTGAATTTGTCCTGCTGGTATTCCAGCTGGCATCCTTGGTGTTTTCGCTGTTTGCCCCTGCACTTGCTGGCATCCTCATGGTGATGAGTTCCGTCCTCTTTTTCTGGATCCTGAGCCATTTCATTGCAGAGAGTCACGGCTTTCGCTCGGCTGGGCTGGTCTTTGCCGGGATCGCCACCTCCATGGTTTTGGTGGTGTTTGCCTTGTCTTTCCTACTTGTCCTTCTGGGCGTAGAACCCATTCAGTTCGGAGAATGATCATGTATGACGTCACCAAGATCCGTGAAGATTTCCCGATCCTGTCCCGAGAGGTGAACGGAAAACCTTTGACCTATCTGGACAATGGGGCCTCGGCGCAGAAACCACAGGTGGTGATTGATGCGATCACGCGCGGATATGCCGAGGAATATTCGAATGTTCACCGTGGTCTGCACTATCTTTCAAACCTCTCGACTGAACGTTATGAGGCCGTGCGGGCCATTGTGCAGCGGTTTTTGAATGCCGCCCATGAAGATGAGATTATCTTCAATTCCGGAACCACCGAGGGGATCAATATGATCTCATACGCTTGGGCCGCCCCCCGGATGCAGGCCGGGGATGAGATTATCCTCTCGACCATGGAACATCACGCCAATATCGTGCCCTGGCACTTTCTGCGGGAACGTCTGGGGGTTGTTCTGAAATGGGTTGATCCGGAACTGGATGGGTCACTTGATCCGCAAAAAGTGCTGGGCGCAATCTCGGATAAGACCCGGCTGATCGCCGTAACCCAGTGCTCCAACGTGTTGGGTACGGTTGTAGACGTGAAAGCCATCTGTTCCGGAGCGCGCGCAAAAGGTGTTCCGGTGTTGGTGGATGGATCGCAAGGGGCGGTGCATATGCCGGTCGATGTGCAGGATATCGGGTGCGATTTCTATGCCATTACTGGTCACAAACTCTATGGGCCCTCGGGATCCGGGGCAATTTATGTGCGCAGGGATCGCGCCCTTGAAATGCAGCCCTTCATGGGCGGCGGCGACATGATTGACGAGGTAACCAAAGATCATGTGACCTATGCCAGCGCGCCCCTGAAGTTCGAAGCCGGAACGCCGGGCATCGTGCAGACAATCGGTCTGGGGGCTGCGCTGGACTATCTCATGGGGCTGGGAATGGAGAATGTTGCCGCCCATGAAGCTGATCTGGCCAAATATGCCCAGGAACGCCTGTCAGGCCTCAACTGGGTTAATGTGCAGGGCACTGCTCCGGGCAAAGCCGCAATTTTCTCGTTGACCATGGAAGGCGCGGCCCATGCCCATGACATCTCCACCATTCTCGACAAAAAGGGGATTGCGGTGCGCGCAGGCCATCATTGTGCCAAACCGCTGATGGAACATCTTGGGGTTGCAGCGACTGCGCGCGCGTCCTTTGGCCTTTATAACACCCGTGACGACGTAGATACGTTGATCGACGGGTTGGAGCTCTGTCACAAGCTGTTGGCGTAAGTTGTTAAAGCGTTTCGAGGTTAACTTGAGTCACTAGTTGATTTCGAAACGCCCGCAACATCAGTAGGTTTCGAGCGTTTTGCCTCATTATTGTGTCTCAATAATAAGTCGAAACACTTAAGGAGGAGGAGCGCTGCCCCTCGCGAGGCAAGCTCGCTCACCCCGGGATATTTCTGACCAGAAAATAAGGGGCGGAAAAAATCAGGGTAGGGCGCCGTCGGAGATCTCAATGGTGCGGGCATTTCGGCATGAGCATATGTTTCGAATTTGTCCTGAAACGTTTTACTCGTCCGGTTTGATCAGACCAAGGCCACGCAGGTAAACGCCTATGCCTGTTTCCAGAAGTTCTTCTGGTGGGAAGGGGCTTTTCTGCCCGGGGCTTCCGCGCCCGAACAGTTCCACAACCCCATGGCTCATGGCCCAGATATGGGCGCTGACCATTTTTGCCGGTGGGCGTTTTTCTTGCGGGATGTGCTCAGCAAGAGCGCCCGCGGCTTTTTCGAGCACGCCCATGGCGCGATTGGCGACCATTGCCAGTTCTGGGGAGTGGTTCACCGAGACGCCGCTTTCAAACATTGAGATGTAGTGGCCGGGATATTTACGGGCGAAAGCCAGATAGGCGCGACCGGTTGCCTCGAAACTGGACAGCGCAGAAGGCTGCCCCTTGGAATAGGCAAACTCCATCAAATCGGCAAAAATTTCATAGCCTTGGCGCGCGGCCTCGGCGATCAGGTCTTCACGGCCCTTGAAGTGGCGATAGACCGCGGCAGGGGTGACACCCGCCTGCTTTGCAGCTTCAGACAGGGTGAAGCCGGTCGGGCCTTTTTCCTCGATCAATGCAAGCGCCGCTTCGACCAGGGCCTGCCGCAGGTTTCCATGGTGATAGCCGCGTTTAGACATGCCAAACCTCTGGGCCGCCACAGATTTCCGTATCAGGTGCACAGGCCACTGCTGGGTTCTTGCCTGAATAGTCGATCCCCTGCAGCACCGCCCGCAAGGCCGCGAGTCGGGCGCGACGTTTGTCATCAGAGCGGATGATGGTCCAGGGTGTGACAGAGCGATGCGTTTTATCGAAAGTTTCACCGATGGCCTGCGAATAGTCGTCCCATCGGTTCAGGCCTTCGACATCAATCCAGCTGAGTTTCCATTGTTTTAGCGGATCCTTTTCGCGGGCGAGGAAGCGGCGCAATTGTTCGGAGCGTCCGACATTCAGCCAGAGTTTCACGAAATGGATCCCCTCGTCTGCGATCATGTCCTCAAATTCTGGCAATTGTCGGAAAAAGGCGTCGCGCTGGGTGTCTGTGCAAAAGCCAAATACCTTTTCGACCACTGCGCGATTATACCAGCTCCGGTCAAAAAGGGTGATTTCTCCGGCAGTTGGCAAGTGTTTGATATACCGTTGGAAATACCATTCCCCCTGTTCGCGCTCAGTGGGCTTTGACAAGGCCACCACCTTGGCAACCCTGGGGTTGAGGTTTTCGCGGATGCGTTTGATCGTGCCCCCTTTGCCAGCAGCGTCGCGCCCTTCGAACACGACAATCACACGTTTGCCAGTCGCCTTTACATCCGCCTGAAGTTTGACCAGCTCCAGCTGCAACGCCTTGATTTCGGCTTCATATGTGTCGCGATCCATGAGCCGGTCATAGGGGTAGCTTGGGTCCAGAATGTCTTTTTTACCTGCCTCCTGCAGAGCCTTACGCAGATCAGCGGGGAAGGTGTCGTGAAAATATTTGGAAATGGCACCCTCGAACGGCAGGGTTTCGGGGGAATGGGACATGCTGCAACCTCCTGATTTCACGCCATTATGAGGGCAGAGCATCCGTATGTAAATGCGATTAACTCACGCTCCACCTGTTGGGGAAGCCACAATAACAGGCGGCGTATGAAGTTTGCCAAACCTTGGCTGAATGAGCCCCCAGATGCGGAAGGGGGCTCAAAGCCTTTTGGCCCTTAACGGCGGCGATCCTTGATGGATTTTCCGATTTCGTTCATGTCAAACGGCGTGGTCATATACATTTCCGAAATCCAGTTGGCATAAAGCAAATGTGCATGGCTGCGCCACCGGTTTTCAGGCGTCCGGGTCGGATCATTGGCCGGATAATAGTTTATCGGGACGTTGATGGGCGCGCCCTTGGCCACATCCCGATCATACTCGCCTTTGAGGGTGAAACTATCATATTCGAAGTGGTTGAATACATAGAGGGCCCGATGGGCTTTGTCTTCGATCAGACACGGGCCAACCTCATCCGATCCAAGCAGGGTTTTCAACCCGGGAGCAGCGTCCACCTCATCCTGGCGCATTTCCGTCCAGCGGCTGACCGGAACCACGCAGCTATCTGAAAAGCCACGCAAATAGGGCGAGGTCGTATCCAGGTTCTGTTGCGGAAAGCACCCGAATGCCTTGGCGTCGAGAATGTGTTTCTTGACCCCATGGAAATGGTAGATCATCGCCATCGCGCCCCAACAGACACCAAAGGTGGAATGCACATTGGTCTGGGTCCAGTCAAAGATCTGACTGATTTCATCCCAATAGGTCACCTCCTCAAAAGGAAGATGTTCAATTGGGGCTCCGGTGATGATCAGACCGTCAAACTTCTGATCCTTCACGTCTTCCCAAGTTTGATAGAACGCGCCGATATGAGCTTCGGACGTGTTTTTCGAGATATGTTCCGATGGGCGAAGCAATGTCAGTTCGATCTGAAGCGGATGCGCGCCGATCAGGCGTGCAAACTGCGTTTCGGTCTCGATCTTTTTGGGCATCAGGTTGAGGAGGGCGATCCGCATGGGCCGGATATCCTGCTTGGCGGCCTGATCTTCCGACATGACCATCACGCCCTCATCCGTCAGCACGTCGATGGCCGGAAGGTTGGTCGGGATCTTGATGGGCATGGTTTGCTCCTGTGGGTAACGATTACGGGTAAGATGGGGTGTGCAGATGAACTGTCAAGAAAGTGGATCAGGCCGCGTCCAGCGCGGCGCCGATCATTCGGTCAAAATCATCAGGAGATTTAATCTGCGCCACATCTTCGGCACAAAGGGTGACGCCGAACTGCGCCATGTGCTGATAAAGCGGCTGGCGATGGGCAAGGGCCTGGGCATAGGTCCAGCGAATGAAGCTGTCAGGGTCAACGTCACTCTCTAACAAATTGGAATGACTTAGATATTCATTCCATGCTTTGGTAAGGAATTCCGGTTGGTAGGCCATCGGTTTTGGGGCCTTGTCAAACCGGCGCACCAGTTCCGCCGTATGGCGGTCATCCCCGCGCAGCCAGACAAGAAGGCAATCTTCACTCAGCGCCTTCAGGATGGGATCGTCAGCGCCAAGGGTCGGGTCAATCCACTCGCAGATCGACCCGCCGCTATCGCAAATGAAATGCGGATAGCCATAAATGCGGTCCGCCCTGTCAATGAAGCTGCGCGTGTCCAGAAGCGCCGAGATTTCGGCCTGCTTGAATTGCTGTTGTCTGAGACAATACTCCTCATAGGGCAGGCCGCCCTTGGCGGTGTCTCCGGGTTTGCCCAGATAGGTCGCCATGGGTTTGAGGTTCTCGAAGGTGATTTTCGACGAGATTCGAATGCTGTCCGACAATAAAAGTTCCCGCAGGAACGGCACTTTCATCGCTTCAGCTTTGAAGTTATCGGCGATGTGTTCGCCCATGTATCGGGTGCCGATACGATAGTCGATCGAATAATGGAACCAGTCACCATGATCTCGTAACATGTTGGAAAGATATGTTTTTCCTAGCCCGGACATGCCAAAGAACAGCACCCGTTTGTGCGTGGCGGATTGCCAGTCCTGAGACGATTGATAAAGCATGCCTGATAGTCCCTGCTGTGCCTTGCGATTTTGTCTTTGGTAAGCTGTGGCGCGGCGGGGGTCAAATGCTTCTCGTGCGTGCGCCCCTGAAGTGACGCAGCGAAGGTAGCAAAGCCATCACATTGTGAACAAAGAAAAAACCCCGCGCTTTCGGGCGCGGGGTTTGCATTTTGAAGGGTCGTGACGCTCAGAACGTGAAGTCGAGCGACAGACCGGCGGCCAGAGCATCGCCCTCGAAGGTCGAGCTCAGACCTGACGAGGAGGTCACAGTTTTCTTGTCGAAAGTCACATATTTCAAACCACCCGAAATCTTATAGCCATCCCCGGTATAGCTTGCGCCCAGGCCATAAGATTTGCTGGTCCCGGTCGGAGCCAGGAACGTGGTGCCGGTATCCGAGCCTTCTTCATACCCGATCGTTGCGGCAATCGACCATCTGTCGTTCAGTTTCCGGCCGAGCCCAAGTTCATACGAGGTCGAATCTTCGGTGAATTCCACCCAGTCGATATCGCCAAAAGCAGAGGACGTCTGCAGCTTGGTCCCTGCCCAGGCCACATGGCGGATCTTACCAAACAACAGCGTGTTCTGCGCAATGCCGGTCTGGAAGTTCAGGTTGTAACTCTCCGGAACGCGCACTTTACCGGTTGCAGGGGCAAGGTTATGGGTGCCGGCCAGATCATGATCAATTGCCGAGTTATAGGTCAGGTCGACCCGCAGCGCGATGTCCGGGCGTTCATAGGCCACACCGGCCGAATAACCGAAGTCAAACGAGCTGCTCGCCTGCAAAAGCCCGTCACTGGACAGGATTTCGCCGCTTACGCGTTGCGCGCGCAGGCCACCATGAACACTGAAACCGTTCCCGAATTCGTAACGCAACAACGTGCGGATTGCCTTGCTGTCAATCAGCGCACGCCCCTGTGGGTCTGATGTCAGAGCGGTGTGAATGGGATGACCAACCGGCAGGCTGGCGCCCGCGGCCAGAAGATTGCCCAGCTGGCTCAAGGCACCGTCCTTATAGCGAATATCCGCGCCATAAGGTTCATCCATCTTGATCGCAAAGCTCAGGTTTTCATTGATCTGCTTTTTGACCCCAAAGGAAAAGGTCTTGTAGTCAACTGCCGACTGCGAGAAGTCAGCAGGTCCTGCAACTGCGGTGCCTTCCACATTGGGGCTGACAGATGCGAAGGTCAGTTGAACGTGGTTGCCTTTTTCAAACAGGATAGAGATATCCTGACCCGAGCGGTCGATCCCGCCTGCAATCCCCGTGGTGGCCGTCAAAGCAACAGATGCGGCCGTTAACGCAAAACTCTTCATGTTTCCTCCCTGAGAGCAATTTGCCACTTCACCGCCAGCCAGAGTGGTGAATGGCCATCGGCGGAAAAAGGCTTATCCTGTTTTTTGTCATTGCAACGAAAACTAGAAGTTGGGCAAGGGGGCGGTCAATTATTACCTTGGGTCAGTTGCGGGCTTGCACCGAATGGCGGGTGCCAATTTACCACACTGCCTTGTTAGGCACTGATTTTATTTAAAAAACAACCTATTGGGGAAACTTCCTAGGTTGATGAGATTCCCCAATACAATCAGAACGGATCCTGCCAGAAGCCCAAACCCAACGGGTTCGCCATAAAACAAGGCACCAACTGCGGCAATCAGCGGCAGCCGGACGAAATCCATCGGGATGACGAGACTTGCAGGCGCAAGCGACAGGGCACTGGTCAGGCAGAGATGGGCCAGAAGCCCGGCCAGTCCGATCAATATGAACCATGGTATGTTGGGCAAAGCAGGCAGGGTGATATTGCCATCCCATCCGGCGCAGACCAGTCCAAAGACGAGCTGCATGGCGGTCAACCAAAACAAGATGGTCAGGCGATTGGCTGACTGGGTCAGTTTTCGTGTCAGAATAGCGGTCAGTGCAAAGGCAATGGCCGCCAGAGCACCAACCATGGTTCCCAGCGACAAGCCGCTGTCTGGGCGGGCGATCAGCAATATTCCCAGAAATCCAACCCCAGCGGCGAGCGCCTTTCGTCCGGTCAATCGTTCTTGCAGCAGAAACGGTGCGAGGATCACAACCCATAGCGGCGAGGTGAACTCCAACGCAAAGACCTGCGCCAGAGGGATCAGGGTCAATGCGTAGAACCACAGGTTTTGCCCGGTGAAATGGGCGAAATTGCGCAGGACATGTCGCGGCAGATGGTCCCGCCCGATATGTAAGAGGCGCCCCGACAGGGTCGCATAGCCAAGCACAACGACAAAACCAACAACTGACCGATAGAGCATCAGTTCGAACGTGTCATGCTGGGCGCTGACCATTCGGCCCGCAACGGCCATTGCCGAGAAAGAGAGGATTGCGCCGCTCATCCAGATTGCCGCGCGCGTGGTTGCGGTCATCCGGGGGTCTCGGTGATTTGGTAGTGGCGGGGAATGCCTGCGGTGATCTTGGCCCATTGTGATGTGCGCATCCGCTGCTGGTGGACCTCAAAATCGGCGCGGCTGGCAAACTTTTCCGTGACATTGAACCGGCCGGGAATATCCTCGTTGGCAATGACATCAAACGACAAACAGCCAGGTTCCACACGGGTCAGGGCAATATGCGCGGGTAGAGCGGCGGTCACAGCTGCCAGCCGGTCCTCGGGCACATCTATATAGCCGGTAAGAGATATCTGAATTTGTTCCGTCATGTTTCAGGACTAACAAAGCCCGGATCGAAAAGCGAGTTTCAAGTGAAAACGCCACGGTTTCCAAGGGGAGTGGAGATGCCGATAGCTCCTTTCGAGAAGATCACCTGACCTTCCCTGTTCTGACACGCAGGAAAGGTCAGTTAGCGTAACAAATCCTTCACGCAGGGGCCAAGCTCCTGCTCCATTTCCTGCATCACTTGTGCATATAGTTTATAGTAGGCTCTCCGCGCTCCGAAAACCTTCAGGCGCCAGCTTTGCCATGGTTTCTTTTTTGTCACATAGTGAATGAGGGCTGCATTTTCGCGGGCCTTCGCATAATCAACCTGACGCTGTTTCGGATAGGGAAGCTCGGCGGTTTGCCGATTTTTGGGAAAGACATTCCATTCTTGCGGTAGTAAATGGACTCTCCCCTTGAAGCAATGGTTCAGCCAGTCCTGATCGTCAAAATTGGTTCGGTACTTCTCTTTGAAAATGCGTGCGCGATCAATGTTGAAGATCAGCTCTATCAAACCTTCTGACCGAATGCGTGGCAGATCCATGACAACGACACCCGCGTTGAAATAGGTTTCCAGATCAACAAGCTCGGGATGCTCTGAATTCATTTCAAACAGGCGTCGTGACTTAACTTTCTCACCCTTTCGATGACGATACATCCGTTCTTCCACAGCAAGGTCACGCACGGCGGCGACCAACGCATCGCCAAGATCTACCTTATAGATCTCACCAATGTCACGAGTAACCAATGTGTCACCATCCAAATAGATAACACGATCGCTTGCATGGTCCGGCAGCAATACCCGTCCATAAGTCGCTGGAGGCAGTCGGTTTCCTGCTTTGATGTCAAAATTCATCTTTGGATCGACGATATTTCTGACTTCAGCATGCTTAAAACACTTGCTTAACGCTTTCACAGCCTCTGAAACGCCTGGCAAAGCTTCAGGGGTGAGCAGAGTTATGCGCGTTTCCTTCTCGCGCCGCTGGCGCAAGACTGAAAAGGCTGAAAGAATTGAACAGTAGCGAAAGCCCTGATCAAATACATAGAAAATATGAGGTGTCTGGAGCATGATAAACCCGTTAAATGTTGCTACTACGCGCGCCTTTACTCCCACTCGATGGTGCCCGGAGGCTTCGAGGTGATGTCATAGGTGCAGCGGTTGATGCCCTTGACCTCATTGATGATCCGCGTGGCGGTTTCGCCAAGGAATTCATGGCTGAACGGGTAGTAATCCGCTGTCATACCATCAACTGAAGTCACGGCGCGCAACGCACAGGCGTAGTCATAGGTGCGCCCGTCGCCCATCACGCCCACGGTGCGCACGGGCAGGATCGCCACGAAGGCCTGCCAGATCTCATCATAGAGGCCGTGTTTGCGGATCTGGTCGATGTAAACCGCATCTGCCTCGCGCAGGATATGGAGCTTTTCACGGGTGATTTCTCCGGGGCAGCGAATGGCCAGGCCCGGCCCGGGGAAGGGGTGGCGACCAATAAAGCTTTGCGGCAGGCCAAGTTCACGCCCAAGGGCACGCACTTCGTCTTTGAAAAGTTCCCGCAGCGGCTCGACCAGTTTCAGGCCCATTTTTTCCGGCAGACCACCCACATTGTGGTGCGACTTGATCGTGACCGAGGGACCACCGGAGAAGCTGACCGACTCGATCACATCCGGGTAAAGGGTGCCCTGGGCCAGGAACTCAGCGCCATCAATCGTATCGGCGTGTTTCTGGAACACGTCAATGAACAGCTTGCCGATGATCTTGCGCTTGGTTTCCGGGTCCGACTGGCCTTCCAGTTCGCCCAGGAAAAGCTCCTGCTCATCCGCGTGAATCAGTGCCATATTATAATTGTCGCGGAACATGGTGACGACTTCTTCAGCCTCACCTTTGCGCAACAGGCCATGGTCAACAAATACGCAGGTCAGCTGATCGCCAATGGCTTCGTGAATCAGCACCGCCGCGACCGAGCTGTCAACGCCGCCGGACAATCCGCAGATGACCTTCTTGTTACCAACCTGTTCGCGGATCTTGCGGATCATTTCTTCGCGATAGGCCCCCATGGTCCAGTCGCCTTTGAAACCCGCCAGTTTCACAAACTGTTCGTAAAGCTTTGCGCCGTTTGGCGTGTGGTGCACTTCGGGATGGAACTGCACCGCGTAGAAGTGACGCTCCTGATCGGCCGTGATGGCGTAAGGCGCGTTGGGCGAGGTGCCATAAACTTCGAAACCCGGTGCGATTTCAGAGACATGGTCGCCATGGCTCATCCAGACCTGTTCGTCACCTTCCGCATACCAGCCTTTCAAAAGGTCCAGTTTCTGCGTTTCCTTGACATAGGCGCGGCCAAACTCGGCGGTGCCATGGCCGCTTTCGACACGGCCTCCAAGCTGGTGCATCATCACCTGCTGTCCATAGCAGATGCCCAGGATGGGAACCCCATAGTCAAAAATCTCCTGTGGGGCACGAGGGGACCCTTCGCGGGTCACGCTGTCGGGCCCACCGGAAAAGATCACCGCTTTGGGCGCCATATCGCGCACAAACTCCATGGTGACATTCTGATAAGGGTGGATTTCGCAATAAACATTCAGCTCACGCAGGCGACGCGCGATAAGCTGCGTGACCTGGCTGCCGAAGTCGATGATGAGAAGGCGGTCGTGGCTCTGATCTGTCATGTCATGCCCTTATTCCAGAGGGCGGTTTTTCGCAAGTCCCGAGCGCGCGGTCTAGTGAGATTCTCGGTCGATTTTCTTAACAGGTTTATAGTGCCATTCCGCCAATATGTCGTTTTTGCCCCCTACGCGCCGTTTCAGGCGGGATTTGCCGGGGCGTGCGGTATAAATCCTATGAAAACAGGATTTACACCGACATATCGGAGGAGTTGACATGACCGAAGCTCGCGCACGCAGACGGGGTCGTGGGGGCGGGGGCGCCGCCCGCCGCGCAGAACGCAGTGCAGTTTCATTCGAAACCGCCAAATATATCGAGCGCAACATTCCGAATCTCGAGATTCTGAATGATGAGGCGATTGAGATCATCGAATACAACGCCGAAACCGTTCTGGAAGAGGTTGGCGTCAATTTCGTGGAAAATCCTGCGGCTCTGGCCCGCTGGAAAGAGGCCGGGGCAGATGTCGAAGGCGAGCGCGTGCGCATCCCTCGTGGTCTGGCGCGTGAACTGTGCAAGACCGCTCCGAGCCAGTTCACCCAACATGCCCGCAATCCGGACCGCAACGTGGTCATTGGTGGCAATAACCTGGTTCTGGCCCCAGTCTATGGCCCGCCCTTCGTGCGCGATATTGATGGCGGCCGTCGCTATGCCACGATGGAAGATTTCCGCAAGTTCGTGAAGCTTGGCTATATGTCGAAATGGCTGCACCATTCGGGCGGCACGGTCTGTGAACCCACGGATGTGGCTGTGAACAAGCGCCACCTTGACATGCTGATGGCGCATATGGAGCTTAGCGACAAACCCTTCATGGGGTCGGTGACCGCGCCGGAACGTGCGCAAGATACCGTCGACATGTGTGGCATCCTGTTCGGCAAGGAGTTTGTCCAGCAAAACACCGTCACCACCTCGCTGATCAACATCAACTCGCCGATGCAGTTTGATGATGTGATGATGGGCGCGCTGGAAGTGTTTGCCGAGAACAACCAGGCCGCCATTATTTCACCCTTCATCGTTGGCGGGGCCATGGCGCCTGTGTCGGTGACCGGGACGCTGACCCAGGTGCTGGCAGAAGTGATGGCTGGTGTGGCCTATTCGCAGCTGATCCGCAAAGGTGCTCCGGTGATTGCCGGTACGTTTGTATCCTCAATCGACATGAACTCGGGCGCACCCACCTTCGGCACCCCGGAAGCGTCGAAAGTGACCTATGGCTGTGGCCAGCTGTTCCGTCGTTTGGGGCTGCCCTATCGGTCTGCCGGATCGTTCAACGGCTCAAAGCTGCCCGATGCACAGGCGGCCTATGAAACCGCCAACTCGCTGAATGCGGGCCTTCTGTCGGGCGTGAACTTCATGCTGCACTCCTGTGGCTGGCTGGAAGGCGGCCTGGTGTCGTCCTTTGAGAAGTTCGTGATGGATGCCGATCAACTGGGTGTGCTGCATGGTATTGCCAGCGGTGTGACCTCGGATGAGAACGCGCAGGCGATGGATGCCATTCGTGAGGTGGGGCCGGGCGGCCATTACCTTGGATGTGCCCACACGCAGGCCAATTTCCAGTCGGCGTTCTGGCGGTCGGATGTTCTGGACTACAAACCGTTCGAGACCTGGGAAGAGGAAGGTGGCAAGGACACCTATCAACTGGCTGCGGAAAAGGTTGAGAAAATGCTGGCGGACTATCAGCAACCGGCAATGGATCCTGCGATCCATGAGGGGCTGACCGATTTCATCGCGCAGAAAAAAGCGTCGATGCCTGACGCCTTCTCATAAGGAAAACGCCCCGGCAAGGTTGGTCTTGGCGGGGCAAATCTCGAATTTCCCAACTGGGCTTCAGTTGTTTGGGAATGTTCTGCCTGGTTAAAGCGTTTCGTGGTAAACTTGAGACACATGTTTCTTCCGAAACGCGTTAGCAGGCTGGTAAGGGGTCTTAACAAAGGCCCCTTTCACTATTTCAACATTATACCCCTTTAAGCTTTCGTGGCAGCAGGCGTGCCTCGGCCATCAAGGCAATCAACACTTCCACATGTCGTCCAACCGAGTAAGAGGCATCTCCGGCCTGGCGAGTCGCTTCGAGGCGGGCCTCTTCGACAATCAACCCGTCCACCGCGGAGGCGGGCGATGGGGTGCGGGGTGATTTCATCAATCGTTTCAGATCCCTATCGCGGTTGTAATCAATCATTCCGAAACGGGCTGCGCGGATCAGAAGACGGGGGCGGCGCAGCGATTTCAAGAGGTCCAAAGCATCGGTCATACTGTTTCCTTTCGTCCTGTTGATGACAACAATACTCAACCCTAAGAGGTGTTGCGTTGCGCGATTCCAGCGAACGCAGGTTTTAATAATTGTTTCACTTTTCGCAACAAAACTGGTCCCAGCCCTGAACAATTAAGAAATCAGTAACCAAACGCGTGCTAGCAAATATACCTGTTCTGCAACCGCTAGTAGAGCGTCAACCGGAGTGGATCACCGGTTTCCGAACCACTTCAAAGGGGGACATATGGAGTTTTCGAGCTCGAAACATTTGGATATCGCGATCGGGGACATGATTCCCTGGCTGCCAACTGCGGTGAAACTGTATCTTGAGCATACGGAGCGGGGGGAAACCATCCGCGCTCTGGCGCGCCAGAAAGGTGTGCATGCGTCGACCGTGCTGCGTCAGGTTCAGAAAACCGAAACGCGCCGCGACGATCCCTTGATTGACAATTTTCTGACCCAGATGGCCCTGAACTGGTGTGACCAGGTTGCCCCGGTCGGAGATCTTGAGGAAAGCGATGTGCCTGTCTCGGATCTCGAAGGGAGCAATGGCGTGATTGGCAAACATGCGCTCCGGGTGTTGCGTGGTCTTATGAAGGAAGGCACGCTTCTTGCGATCACAAAAGGCGTGGACACGGCTGTCGTTCTGGATTTGCGCGAAGGTGAGAACCCGGTTCAACTGTGCAAAGCGCCGCGTGAGGTCGCAGAAATTCTTGCACTGCGGGATTGGATCAGCGGCACTTCATCAGGGGCTGTGTCGCGCTATCGGATTACCCCTGCCGGACGCTCTGCGTTGAACAAGATGATGGCGCAGGCGGAAGGAAAGGCGTCGGGGTGCACCTCCGAAAGCGGTGCATTTTTACGCCCGGACCGCGCAGGAAAAAATGCCTCGGCCGCAACGCGCAAACGCCGCACTGTTGGTGCAGATACGCCGTTGCGTGTTCTGGCACGCAGCCGCTCGAATGGACAACCTTACCTGTCCGAAGATCTGGTCCAGACCGGAGACCGCATTCAACGGGATTTTGCACTAGCTCAGCTGGAGGCGTCCCCCCAATCCGGTTGGAGTGGTGTCATGGCCGGATTGCGCCAGGTGCCAACAGGTAAGGGGTCACGCGCGGACAGGATGCTGGATGCCCGCAACCGGTTTGTCGCCGCAATGGATGCACTTGGGCCGGAACTTGGGGAAATGGTGTTGGGTGTTTGCTGCCATGAAAAGGGTATGGAGCGGATGGAGGCAGAGCTGAACATGCCTGCTAGATCCGGAAAATTCATGCTGAGAGTGGCCCTGAAATATCTGAAGCGGCATTTTGACCAGGTGGGCGGAGAAGACCACGATTTGATTTATTAAAGGAACAAACAGGGCTCAAATCTGGTCAAAAATTGGGCGAGGCTGGCGGGTGGAGCTGGCAACTAAAAACTCGTGAGTTGCTTGGCCCGGATTGCGAATTTACAGCGTATCAAGACCTGTCACAATATCAAAATCCACCCCCGGCGCCTGCGTTGATATCTCTGACTTGATGACTTTGGGATTGGTGATTTCGGGCGCCATAACCCGGTATTTTCCCTGAAAACCGATGGCCTGCAGTTGCAGGGCAAGGTCCAGGCAATCAAAGCTTCGGCTCATCAGAAATGAGATCACCAATCCCGGATCGAGATGATGGATCAGCTCTTCGGTCACATCGGAAAACTCGACAAAGCTGACACGGTCCCGATCCGGAAGGGGCAGGGTTTCAACATCCCCCGCTACAAGATCTCCGACTGCAAGAATATGTGACGTGTCGATCTGTGCAATCATCTCTGGTCCAGTTTTGTTGTTATGCCGCAGTGGTTTCGCGGTCTGGGGTCATATGCTGCCTTGCCGGAGACATGTCGCTATTTATAGAGGGTGTTGTGGAGGTTTCAATTCTCCTTTCAGGTGAAATTTGACCGGGTGCCAATTCCCCCTCTTTACAGGTCGTCAAATTCGGGCGCAAAACTTGGCGAAACATGGCAACACCAAACTGAGGAGTGTGGATTTGGCCAGTGCGGGAAAATATGACGCCATCCCCATTCCGATCATGGAAATTGCAGCGGATGGGCAGATTTGCGAATTGAACGGCGCAGGGCAGGACCTGTTCGGTGCACGGGCGCTTGGCAGATTATATGCTGCGGTGCTGCGCCAGCCGGTTTTATTGGCACGGATTGAAAATGCACTGACAGGAGAGCTGGCCTCGCCGGTTCGCTATCTGACAAATGAAGCCACGCGCGACGTGATATATGAAACCCACGTGACGCCCGGTCTTCAGGGAAGTGTTGTGCTCAGTTTTCTGGATATCACCCATAAGGAAGAGGCCGGGCAGATGCGGGCTGATTTCGTGGCAAATGTCAGCCACGAACTGCGCACGCCCCTGACGGCCCTGTCCGGTTTCATTGAAACCCTGCGGGGACCGGCACGAGAAGATGCCGAGGCCCGTCTTCGTTTTCTGGACATTATGGAACAGGAAGCTGGCCGGATGAACCGGCTGGTTGGTGATTTGCTGTCTCTCAGCCGGGTGGAAGATATGGAGCGGGTGCGCCCGACCGATCCGCAGTCCATCCGTGAAATCCTTGCGGCGGCTGTCAGCATGTTGAGGCCGCAGATTGACGAACAGGACGTGACGTTGAACCTGTTACTTCCACAGGATATTGACGATAAGGTTCCCGGGGACCGCGATCAGCTGCTTCAGGTTTTTACCAATCTCATCGAAAACGCGGTGAAATACGGGCGCAAAGGCGGGATTGTGGAGATCTTCCTGGAAACCCGTAGGGACCAGCCGGGCATGAAAGGTCCGGTTCTTTCCGTCACGGTTGCTGACCAGGGGGAAGGCATCGCCGCCCATCATATCGGGCGATTGACCGAGCGTTTTTACCGGGTAGATGGGCACAGATCCCGTGAAATGGGCGGCACCGGTCTTGGTCTGGCGATCGTCAAGCATATCCTGAACAGGCATCGTGGTCGGCTCAGGATTGAAAGCGACGTGGGAAAAGGCAGCCGCTTTATCGTGACATTGCCGCGCATAGGTTGAGTTTTATATGGACAAAGCACACCAATAAATTGTTAGATCCTGCAAAATTTAAATTAACCAGTAATTTTGCGGTGGCAAAAACACATGGATATGCACCAGTCTGACGCCGTATCTCTTCCGTCACCGATCAAAGGTCCTCTTGCTCAACGGGGCATGCCGGATCTGCACGATACAAAACAACTTGCCCAATGGGTTGCGTTGGTGGCCGAGGTGATGATGCTGGCGGTTTGCCTGCGGTATCTGATGATCGGGGCATATCTGCCGGCTTTCATTTCAGCTGTTCCAGTTGGTTTGATCATCGTGGATCAGATCGCTTTTTTGAAATCCAGAAGCTTGCCCCTTGCCCCTCATGTGATTCTTCTGGTTATTGCCGTGGCTCAGTTGAGCGTGGCCAACCTGATGACAAGTTCGACCTTAATCTGGACCTTTCCCACCCTTGTCGGCTCCTTCCTGATCGCAAGAACGGGGGTTGTGAACCTTTATGCAGCCATCATGCTGACCTGCGGAACCGCCATCATCTATATCGAGGGGGATCTGAGCTTTGCTTTGCGGTTTGCACCCGCTTTTGCCGGAACATGGGGGTTTTTGCTCATTCTCGTTCAGGTGATGAACGGATTGCGGTTTCGGGCCTGGCAGCAAAGCATCACGGACCCGCTGACAGGGTGTTACAATCGGCGCTATCTGGATCAGTATCTTGATGTTCATATCAAAACCGGACGGGTTGCGATGCTGGTGATTGATATGGATAATTTCAAGCAGCTCAACGATGCGAAAGGGCATGTGGCCGGGGATAAAGCCCTTTGCCGTCTCGTTGAGATCGTGCATTCCAGCTGGGCAAGCGAGGCGATTTGCTTTCGTCTTGGCGGCGATGAATTTGTTCTGTTGCTACAGCTTCCGGCGCGCAGCAGGGAGCATATGAGCCTGCGGGAACAGGATCGCCACCTGACCCAGTTGGGCCAGAAAATTACAGACGTTTTGAACCAGGAAACCAGCTTTTCGGTTTCAAGTGGTCTGACGCATTTCAACTGGCCTTGCGATCTGGAAGCTGTGTATCGGCGGGCGGATACCGCGCTTTATGCTTCGAAAGACCTGGGGCGGCGGCAAATGTCCGTGGCAGATACGCTTGCCTCGCCCCCCGAACACACGGTTTCCGTGCCTGCAAGGGTTCAAGAAGCCCTTTTCTGAACGGATCCGTGGGCTGAAGTTCATAAAAATGTCACCTGTCATACTCCTGTTACACAAGCGTCACAAAAGCTTTGTCCAAGCGCATTAGCACGGCGCCAGGTCACCAAGGCTGGTGACGTGATGAAAACAGGAGAAGACAATGTCTTTCGTGAAACTGACCGCTTCCGCATTGGCCATTACGGCCGCAACCGCAACCGTTGCTACCGCTCGTGATCAGGTGCAGGTTGCCGGGTCGTCCACTGTTCTGCCCTATGCGTCGATTGTGGCCGAGGCGTTTGGTGAAAACTTCGATTTCCCGACCCCGGTTGTTGAATCAGGTGGGTCGTCGGCTGGCCTGAAACGCTTCTGCGAAGGTGTTGGTGAAAACACCATCGACGTGGCCAATGCCTCGCGCAAGATCAAGGATAAAGAGATCGCCAAATGCGCCGAAGCTGGTGTGAAAGACATCATCGAAGTGCGTATCGGTTATGATGGCATCGTGTTTGCCTCGCAACTGACCGGCCCGGACTTCTCGGCCTTTGAACCGGCTGACATCTACAATGCGCTTGGTGCACAGGTGATGGTGGATGGCAAGCTGGTTGATAACAGCTTTGTCACCTGGAACGAGTTCAACGCAAACCTTCCCGCCGTGGACATTGCCGCCTTCATTCCCGGCACCAAACACGGCACCCGCGAAGTGTTCGAAGTGAAGGTGATGGAAGCCGGGTGCAAGGCCACCGGTGCCTATGACGTGTTCCTGGCCGCTGCTGAAGGCGACAGCGAGAAAGCCAAGAAAAAAGCCGCCGCCAAGATGTGCTACAAGGTGCGCACCGACGGCAAATCGGTGGATATCGACGGCGACTACACCGAGACCCTCGCCTCGATCGACGCCAACAAGGACGGCATCGGCATTTTCGGCCTGGCGTTTTACGAAAACAACACCGACACGCTGCAAGTGGCAACCATGTCCGGTGTGACCCCGTCGACCGACACAATTGCAACCGGCGAATACCCGGTGTCGCGTCCGCTTTATTTCTACAGCAAGAAAGCCCATATCGGCGTGATCCCGGGCCTGAAGGAATATGCTGAATTCTTCGTCTCGGACGAGATTGCCGGCCCGGATGGTCCGCTGTCGGAATACGGTCTGGTGGCAGATCCAGAACTGGCTGCAACCCAGGAAGCTGTCGCCTCAGAAACTGCTCTGACCCACTAAATCTCTCTGGTGGCGCGGGGCTTCCCTGCGTCACCATCCCCCACCGGATCGGGGTAAGATCCGCTTTTTCCTTATGAGACAGGTCCAATGTCTGCTTTCACCCTTCTCCTGATCATACTGGCTCTGGCTGCCATCGGATTTGCCATTGGCCGGGGCAGGGCGCTCAAATCGGTTCAGGGGGATCGTCGGCGCCTGCATTCCCTGCCCAACTACTATGGTTTCAATGTCGCCATGCTGGCCTTTGTGCCAGCGGTTTTGGTTCTGGCCTTGTGGGTCGTCGCGCAACCGCTGATCATAAACGGGGCTGTGTCCTCGATGATCCCCGAAAGCGCGTATGACGATGCGGGGGCTCTCAACCTGATCATGAGTGATGTGAGACGCGTCTCTGAAGGATTGGAGGCCGCACTGGATCAGGGCGTGCTGGCGCGGGACGGGGTGCAAACCCTGTCGACGACAACAACTGACATCCGCGCTTTGCTGGCTGAGGTCGGTGTCGCCCTTGGATCGGATGTCAGCGAAGAGGTTCTCATCGCTGCCCGTGCCTACCGTGAGAAAACACAGACAGGAAATTGGGTGATGACGGGGGGTGTCCTCGTGATTGCTCTGGCCGGGTTTCTGGCAGCCTTGCTCAAAACCCATGGGGATCTGCGCGCCCGCAACCTGGTTGAACGCGGTATTCTTGCCGTTCTGGTTGGCGCGGCGTCGATTGCCATCCTGACCACGCTGGGCATTGTCTTGTCGCTGATTTTCAACACGGTCAGCTTTTTTGGCATGTTTCCGGTTTCGGATTTCCTGTTTGGCCTGACCTGGTCCCCCGAAGGGCGCGGCGGTTCTGAACATCTGGGCATCCTGCCGCTTCTTTGGGGCACCATTTACATCTCGATCGTGGCACTTGCGGTGGCAGTTCCGATCGGATTGTTCGCCGCAATTTACCTGTCGGAATATGCAAATGCCAAAACCCGTGCGGTCGCCAAACCATTGCTTGAGGTTCTGGCAGGCATTCCAACCATTGTTTACGGTCTGTTTGCCCTGACCGTGGTGGGGCCCCTTCTGGTTGAAGTGTTTGGCCGGGATGGGCTGAGCTGGATGCAGGGTGCGCGCTCGGTAATGACGGCGGGGCTTGTGATGGGCATCATGCTGATCCCCTTCGTGTCATCCCTGTCCGATGACATCATCAATGCTGTGCCACAGGCCATGCGCGACGGGTCTTACGGGTTGGGTGCAACCCAGTCGGAGACCGTGCGCCAGGTGGTTCTGCCCGCGGCCCTTCCGGGCATTGTCGGCGCCATCCTTCTTGCCGCAAGCCGGGCGATTGGCGAAACCATGATTGTGGTGATGGGGGCAGGGGCGGCCGCCCGCCTGTCGATGAACCCATTTGAAGCAATGACCACGGTGACCGCCAAAATCGTTTCGCAATTGACGGGGGATGCGGATTTCGCCTCGCCCGAGGCGCTGGTGGCCTTTGCCCTGGGCATGACCCTATTCATTCTCACACTCGGGCTGAATGTGGTGGCACTGATGATCGTGCGCAAATATCGGGAGCAATATGAATGACCGACTTTACCGCAACTGGCCTGTCTGGAAAGGACCTGCCGGAGCAGGCCAGGCAGGGATCATCTTCGCTTCTTGAACAAGATGAGCGCACCCGCAAACGCAATGCATCAGAGCGCCGTTTCCGAGCCTATGGTATCAGTGCCATTGCAATCGGCCTTGTCTTTCTGATTGTCCTGATCTCGTCGATTTTTTTCAAAGGGGTCGGCGCGTTCCAGCAGACCACCATCACCTTGCAGGTCGAGCTGCTGGAAGCCAAGCTGGACAAGTCCGGTCAAAGGGACATCGAAAAGATCAAGAAGGTCACGACCTTTGGCTACAATCCGCTGATTGACGCAGCGATCAAACGCGCACTGGATGCGGCCGGGATCGAAAGCCCGTTCAAAAAGGGCAAGGAACTTCGCAAGCTCCTGTCCTCTGGCGCTGCGGCACAGATCCGTGATTTTGTCATCGCCAACCCGGACCGCATTGGTGACACTGTGGAATTCAAGCTGCTGGCCTCGTCGCGGGTGGATGGATACCTGAAAGACCGTGTGAGCCGGGACAGCCTTGCGCGCGACAAGAACCTGACCCCGGATCACCTGGATCTGGTGGATGGGCTGCGCGATGCTGGGGCGCTGCGCAAAAGCTTCAATCTTGGTTTCATAACCGGGGCGGACGCCTCTGAAAGCCGTCCTGAACAGGCCGGGATCGGGGTGTCGATGTTGGGCAGTTTCTACATGATGCTTGTCGTGTTGGCCGCGGCGTTGCCGATTGGTGTTGCCGCGTCGATTTACCTTGAGGAATTCGCACGGCAAAACTGGTTTACCGACCTGATCGAGGTAAATATCTCAAACCTCGCCGCTGTTCCGTCGATTGTGTTTGGTATCCTTGGTCTGGCGGTGTTCATTCAATTTGCCCATCTGCCGCAATCTGCGCCGCTGGTTGGAGGATTGGTGCTTACGCTGATGACCCTGCCAACAATCATCATCTCGACCCGCGCATCGTTGAAAGCGGTGCCGCCCTCGATCCGCGAGGCCGCCTTGGGCATCGGGGCGTCCAAGATGCAGACCGTGTTTCACCATGTTCTGCCACTGGCCATGCCCGGCATCCTGACCGGCACGATCATTGGTCTGGCGCAGGCGCTTGGTGAAACGGCCCCGCTGCTTCTGATCGGCATGGTTGGCTATATTGCCTCAAACCGCCCGGATGGGATCATTGAGGGGTTCCTCAGCCCCAACTCGGCCATGCCAGCGCAGATCTATGAATGGGCAAAACGGGCGGACCCGGCCTATTACGAACGCGCCTGGGGCGGGATCATCATCTTGCTCGCGTTCCTGATGAGCATGAATATCATCGCAATCCTTCTGCGCCGCCGGTTCGAGCGCCGCTGGTAAGAGAGGGGATAAACACATGAACGATATGACGAAAATCGAAAGCACCGTGGATATGAAAACCACCAAGATCTCGGCCCGCGACGTGCAGGTCCATTATGGTGACACCCATGCGATCAAGGACGTGAATGTCGAGATCGAGGACAAGACCGTGACCGCCTTTATCGGGCCGTCAGGCTGCGGGAAATCGACCTTCCTGCGTTGTCTGAACCGGATGAATGACACGATCGACATCTGTCGCGTGTCCGGTGACATCCTGCTTGATGGTGAGGATATTTACGACAAACGCGTCGATCCGGTGCAGCTGCGCGCCAAGGTTGGCATGGTGTTTCAGAAACCCAACCCGTTCCCCAAGTCGATCTATGACAATATCGCCTATGGGCCGCGCATTCATGGCCTTGCCAGGAACAAAGCGGAACTGGATGAAATTGTTGAGAAATCCCTGCGGCGTGGGGCAATCTGGGACGAGGTGAAGGATCGGCTTCATGCGCCCGGCACCGGCCTGTCGGGGGGGCAGCAACAGCGTCTGTGCATTGCCCGCGCCGTGGCCACGGAGCCCGAGGTTTTGCTGATGGACGAGCCCTGTTCGGCGCTGGATCCGATTGCCACCGCTCAGGTGGAAGAGCTGATTGATGAGTTGCGCGAGAAATTTGCGGTGGTGATCGTTACCCACTCGATGCAACAAGCCGCGCGGGTCAGCCAGAAAACCGCTTTCTTCCATCTGGGCAACCTGGTGGAATATGATGACACGACCAAGATTTTTACCAATCCCGAAGACAGCCGCACAGAAGCGTATATCACGGGCCGGATCGGATAAGGGCAGGGGACCAGACAATGATTGATCAACATATCGCTTCCGCGTTTGACCGTGACCTTGAAGAAATTCAGGCGCATGTGATGAAAATGGGCGGGCTGGTCGAAGACAGCATCCGCGAAGGGGCCAGATCGCTGAAAATGCGTGATGAGGAACTGGCGGAAAAGGTTCGCAAGGCAGACAAGCAGATTGATGCGCTCGACACCAAGATTCAGGAAGAATGCGCACGCCTTCTGGCCCTGCGTCAGCCGATTGCCTCGGATCTGCGGACCGTTCTCACCGTGATGCGGGTGGCCGCGAACCTTGAGCGGGTTGGCGATTATGCCAAGAACATGGCCAAACGCACCACGGTTCTGGTGCATATGCAACCGATTGACGGGGCATCCGGGGCGATCAAGCGGATGGCCAAGGAAGTGCGGCTGATGCTGTCGGATGTTCTTGATGCCTATATCCGTCGTGATGTGGATCTGGCACAGGATGTGCGCCACCGGGATATCGAAGTGGACCAGATGTATAACGCTCTGTTTCGTGAATTCCTGACCTTCATGATGGAGGACCCACGCAATATTTCCTCCTGTATGCATCTGCATTTCATCGCCAAGAATATCGAACGGATGGGGGATCACGTGACCTCGATCGCTGATCAGGTGATCTATCTTGTGACGGGTGAAATGCCGGAAGAAGCCCGACCAAAGGGAAATTCGGTCAACTATAATCTGGACGCACAAATGGGGGTGGAGCGCGAAACATGAGCACGTCCAAACCCTGTATCCTTTTGGTCGAAGACGAACCCGCCCAACGCGAAATCCTGCGCTACAATCTGACCTCAGAGGGATATGAGGTGATGATGGCGAGCAATGGGGATGACGCGCTGGTCATGGTGGATGAGGTCATGCCCGACCTGATCTTGCTGGACTGGATGTTGCCCGGAGTATCAGGGATCGAGATCTGTCGTCAGATCAAAGCCCGGAAGGAAACACGCACGATCCCGGTGATCATGCTGTCGGCGCGATCCGAGGAGATGGACCGGGTGCGCGGGCTGGAAACCGGGGCTGACGACTATATGGTCAAACCTTTTTCGGTGTCTGAATTGATGGCGCGCATTCGCACCCAGCTGCGCCGCACCCGCCCGGCAGCCATTGGTCAACAGCTTGAGTTTGAAGGGATTGTTCTGGATGGGGACAGTCATCGCGTGACCCGTGATGGCGAACCGATCAAACTTGGTCCCACCGAATTTCGCCTGTTATCAACCCTGATTGAAAAACCGGGGCGGGTCTGGAGCCGCGAGCAGTTGCTCGACCGGGTCTGGGGCCGGGATGTCTATGTCGACACCCGCACGGTGGATGTGCATGTGGGACGGTTGCGCAAGGCGCTGTGCAAACATGGGGGCGAAGATCCCCTCCGCACGGTTCGTGGAACCGGGTATTCCCTTGGTTGAGGGGTAGAACTGATTTCATCGGGGCAGGAGGGATCCTGCCCCTTTTGCTTTTATACGTCAGATTGGCGCGGATTTTCGGTGTCGTGACCTTTCACAATTCCAACGGGCCTGGTTCCGTGCAGGATTGCTCATTGCCCCAACGCGGTCATCACAATCATCTCATGGCACAGATAGGCGGTGGCGAGGATCTGGGCGGGGGGCTGATCCTGACGCAACCGATCAAGCGCATCCGCCAATAGCAGAAACTGACGCGCCTCAGCCCCGCGGGCCAGATCGGCCAGATGATCGGGCTGCAGATGCCTGCATTGTTCGGCCAGATGGCTGAGCACCTGGGCCGCAAACCCGCTGTCATGGGTTGCAAGCTCGGCTCCCCGCAAATGTTTCAACCCGCGCAGCAGGCCACCTTTGGCGCGTGTCAGGATCCCGCCCTCAGGAGCCGGTTGAAAATCGAGATTGGTGGTGGTCAGCCCCAATCCATCCGGTCGCAGCAGCGCCACCGGTTCATGCAGCAGCTCGTCCCCGATAAGAGTGGTCACAATCAACAGTGCCGCCGCACCGGGAAACTGCAGATGCAGATGGGTCAGGTGATCCATGTCTTGCGGGCGGGCCGAAAGCTCGACCACCGCGCCGAACAGATCCTGCGCCCGCCAGCGATAGCGCTGGCTGATATCGTCAAAATACGGCTCATCGATGCGTGACGGGGCGATCAGTGCGGGCAGGGGGGAGGCGCCCCGTCGTAGCCCCTGTCCAATCCGGTTGCGCAGGGTGGCGCGCAATGCGCCCCAGTTCCTTATGCAGGCTTCATGATCTTGTAGGCGGGCAGGGGACAGGGGACCATTGACCTGCGCTGTTATCTTATCCGCCGTTGAAAGCCGCCCGTCCGGGGACAAATGCGGGTGTTCCAGCGTGACCACATTCCCGGTCAGGCCCGGCACAGAGGGCACCCCCCAGAACGGGTTGGCATAGGCGCGGGCTGGTGTGAAACCGGCATCCATTCCGGCACCACGCGCCATGGTGGCGGGGTGGAATTCACTTGTCCTGGGGTCCAGAAGATACAGGGTCAGGCCACGTGCGCCATTGGGGCTTGTCCACCCTTTCGCCCCCAAAGCCCAAAGATCCATCGGTGGGGCAGGGGCATAGCTTCGGCGCACCACACCCAGAAGGGCGGGATCGTCAGGCGTCTGTGCCAGTGCCTTGACCAGAGCGTAGGCCTGCGCCAATGCCGCCAGATACCGCCCGCCTTCAAAGCGGATATCACCAACCTCTGCCCAGCCCGACAGGGTCGACAGGGTCAAAAGCTGTCCGGTCAGGCGCGGGGCGGCCTGCACCTTGGCGGATATTGCCAAATCAAGAAACCGTTCCTGCGCCAGTTGGGCAGACCCATGAAAGACCTGCGAAATCGCGGCCTCAAGTGCCGTGGCGATCTCGGTCAGCATAGGTTGATCAGGTCCGGTCAAATCCGGTTTGGAGGACGGGGTATCGATCCCCCCTCTTGCCACCCCGGCCCTATCGCGAATGGCAATGGCCCCTGCGGCCACCACCAAACGTTTGCGGGTGGCAGGCCCCTTGTAAAGCGCGGCAGAGAGCGGTTGCCCGGCCACAAATGTCACCGAAGCCTCTGGTGTGGCGAAACTGACCTGCGCATTTTGCCCGCGGTTTTCGATCCGGGCGGATCCGGCCAACATCATTGCCCCGTCCAGATCGGCCCCCGCAAATTTCTGCAGGACATCCGCTTTCAGCGCCACCAGCCCCTCCGTAGCGGTGGCCGTAGCTGTGGCGGCAAGCGGCATTTCCGGTGTGGGCGCCTTTTCCTGTGGGTCCTCTTCTGACGGCGCGGGGGCAGGGGTGTCCGAAGGTGTATCCCGCAACACCAGCATGGCCGTCAGGATATGGCTGCACATACCGGGGGCGGGGCAGTCACATGTGGCGGATTGCGGCCCCGCCGCAGGGATCGTCACGCTCTGCCCACTGATGGTCAGATCCGCGCCACCTGCATCATAGTGCAGCACCTCTGCCTCGCCTGTGGCCTTGGTTGCGCGACGCAAAAGCCCCTTATTGGCCAGCGCAACCAGTGCGGCATCATCAAAGGAAGCAATCAGATCCGGTAAGCTCATCGCATCACCTCTGCCAGCCACACCGCCAGCCGGTCCGGGGTCATTGCGCCGATTTTCATCCCCAGCCCCGCAAGACGCCCGGCAATCTGCTTGTCCATATAGGGATCCCCCAGATCATCCAGCGCCGACAGGCCAATCATCCGCACCTTTGCCTCGTTCATCCGCGCCACGGAACGATAGAGCCGACGCGGGCTGGCCCCTTCGGCAAAGTCCGAGATCAGAACAAAAACGGTGCGCTCGGGTGTGTCCACGAAGCGTTCGCAATATTCAACAGCACGGCCGATATCGGTGCCGCCCCCCAGTTGCACCGACAAAAGCGTTTCCAGCGGATCAGTCAGCCGGTCGGTGACATCAAGGATCGAGGTGTCAAACAGCACCATCGACACGTTCACGCCGGGCAGGCCAGACAGGATTGCGGCCATGACCGCGGAATGGATGATGCTGTCGGTCATCGACCCCGACTGGTCCACGCACAGCACTACCGACCAGGGAAGGTGTCGTCGCTCCCGCGCGATGAAACGCAGATCATCGGCAATGATCCGGCCGCTTTCCGGGTCGTAATTCTTCAGGTTGCGCCGCAGGGTGCCGCGCCAGTCAAAATTCGCAGCCGAGGTCACATGGGACCGTTTGAACGGGTTGCGCCGCCCGGAAAAGGCACGTTGAACATCCGATTTCAACCGGCGCAGGATATCTTGAATGACCGCATCTGCCACCTGACGCAGCTTGTCTTTCATCTCGGGCTTGGCGCGGCCATGGAAACTGAGCAGGGTTTTCAGCAGGTCCTGATTGGGTTCCAGACTGTCCAGCGTCTTTGGGTCATCCAGCAGATCGGACAATTCGTAGCGGTCCAGCGCGTGGTCCTGCATCACCTCAAACACCGACTGCGGAAAGAGCTTGCGCGCCTCCCCCAGCCAGTCCAGCGCCTTCATCTGGGTCGGATCAAGTGATCCCGGACCGGACGGGCGGTGCAAGCCGCGTTTCTCGTATTCGCGGCCATAAAGATAATCAAGCGCCCGGTCCGCGCGCCCGTCAGACCCGGACAGCCCGCCCAACTGCCGTTCGGCATAGCGGCCAAGGGCAAGGCGCCAGCGGCGTTTGGCGTGATCGGGATCGCGTTCGCTCATGCCGCACCTCCGGTGATCCAATCCAACAACCCATCTTCCCGAAGCGCCGCGCGCAGGGCGGTATCAATCTGTGCCCCCTTTGCGGCCTCACGCGCGTCCACATCGTGATGATGTGCGGTAAACTCTCCCACTGTGCCGCCATGGCGACGGGACAGGGCGGCGGCCACCTGATCCGCTTCGCGTGGTGAAAGGGCGGACAGGGCCAGTCTCAGATGGGGCAGCACCTCCAGAAATCCGTCATCTTCCAGACCGGTCAGAAAGTCATCCAACGCGCCCAACATGCCTTCGATGGTCCACAGCAGGGATGGAGCCACCGCCAGAACGCCCCGCAACCCGGCAAGCCGCGTGGGCAGGTCAAGGGCGCTGCCGGTCAATTGCGCGACGATAAGATCGGGCAGGGTATGATCCGGCTTGCGCCCGCTTTCCACCGCGATGGCGGTGATGGCACCCAAAAGCTCCGGAGCGGGGTCCGCCTTTGCCACCCGGTCCAGCGCCCCTTCAAACAGTTCGGCGTCAAAGTGTTTTCCCCCCGGACCGCGCATCAGTTCGGACAACAGGCGCAGCGCGTCCAGACAGGGCGGGATCGCCTCTTCTCGCATCTTCGGCAGGTCGTCACACAGATAAATCATGCGCGAGAAAGCCTGTTGCATGGTGGGGGCAATCGCCAGCCTCTCAGGCAGTGATAGCGGCCCGCGAGAGGCTTCGATTGCGTGCAACTCCACCATTGCACTGGCGGCATCGGGAAAATCCGCTGATCGGGTGACCGCCCCGGAAATCTCACCCAGAAACCCGGTCAGATCCGTGCCCAACCCTGCCAGAAGTCCCTTCTTGAACAGCGTGATCAATGCCGACAGATCATCGGCCCGTCCTTCATCCGCCAACGCAACGCGAAGGGCATTGAGCTTGCCCAGGCAGGCGGCAGGCAATGTGTCACCATGGAGTGCAGCCTCGATCAACTGCCCCTCGACGCGGGGCGACCAGGCATAGTCCCAATGTTCAAACAACAGCCCGGTCTGCACGGCGTTCAGGAAGTCCGGCCCGCCCTGCCGTGTGGCAAACCCCGTGTCCAGCAGCGCCATCGCATGGGCAAAACGCGAGGCGGCGAGATGGGCGGGTTTGCGGCGAATATCCAGGCTACGCTCGCGCCGTTGCCCGTCGGTGACGTCAAAGCGGTGACGCCGTGCGCGGGCGCGGGCATCTGACACAATCGGTGGCTGGCCTGCTGCATCGCTGACCTCACCCAGGGCATGGCCGCGCAGGAAAAGGGTAAATCGTTCGCGCCAGACATCTGCCCCGCTGGCCTCACCTTTCAAAAGTGAGGAGGTCAGCCCGTCAAAGAGGTCGTGCCGCAATGCGCCGGGGCGGCCCCGTAACCGGGCCAGCGTTTCTGCCGTGCGCAGAAGCTCGACCTGGGCGGGCACCGGGATGCCATACCCTGCATCCCGCATCTCGGACGCAAAATCCGCGACGATCTCATGGGCGAGGGCAGGCCAGTTGGGAGTTGTTCCGCAGGCCTCAGCGTGATCCCACAGCGTCTGATAATAGGCGGGTTGGGGCAGGCCCGCGCCATATCCCATCAGCGCGTCGAGCTCCTTATACCCATAGCGGATCAGGTAAGAGGCCGCATCGGATTTGCCCCCTGCCTTGGTCTTGCCCGCCGTTTCGGACGGAGACAGAAGAGGTCCAGCGTGAAACCCGCCGATCACGCAGACAACCGGGCCGTCCATGACCCCTTCAGCAAGGGCGTCACGCAGGCAGGCGGCCATATGGGCCTCGCGTGCCGGGTCTTCACCGCTTGCAATTTCCTCGTCCGGGGTGGCGGCGCGCAAGGCGGCGCAATAGGCCCCCACATCCCCCAGGAACTTGCGCCAGTCGGTTTCGCCCAGCCGGGTTTCAAACAGGTGGTCCCAAAGCTCATACCCATCGCGACAGCCAAGCCGCTCACAAAGCGCGCGCACGTAGTCACCGCTGTTAAACCCCTGTTCACGCACAAGCGCGCGCGGGCCGGTCTGATCGTCTGCCTCCCCGGCCATCTTGACGTCTGACCCAAGGTCGATGAACTGTAAATCCGCGCCAACCGCTGCCCCTTCGCGCAGGGCCACCCATTCGGGGGAGTGGGCGCAGAACGGGTAATAGGCAGCCAGCCGGGGGCCGTTTTTCTGATCCAGCAAACTGGCCGCCGCCACAGGGGGCACGGTGTCGGGATCCAGAAGATGCGGGATCAGATGGGACAGGTCATGGGGGGCTTCGATCAACACACGCGATGGTTTCAGCTCGCGGATCATGGCCCGCACGGCCCAGGCGCAGGCGGGCGAATGGTGACGGATCGGGGCCAGATACAGCCCCGTCTCCGGTTGAAACAGCCGGTCATGCACCTGATGGATCAGCGCCTCATCCCGCATGCTCACCCCGCGCGGCCGCCGTGGATCGTCCGTCAGTCATCATCCTTGGCGGCCCTGTGAAATGCCGCCCAAGCGCGGCTTTTGCGGCCTCGTGCACGGGCAATGGTATCGACATAGGCGCGCAGTTTGCGGGCATCGTCAGCATCATCCTTGAACACCACGCCGCGCAATTGTCGCGCCACATGGGCGCCGGTGGGAGCTTCGCCTGACAGGTAACTGGCGTCCAGCAACGCGCCGTGTGCCACGTTCACCGCCTCTGCCGTTGACATGACGGATTTGGGCTGCGCCACCACCGCGCCGTCGTCAGCCCGCCCGGTGCGCAGGTCCCGAAAGACCGACACCACCACGTCGAGCACATCTTCGGGCAGATCCGCCTTCAGGTCATATTCCGCCATCCGTTCGCTCACCTGCCGGGCAATCAGCTCTTTCTCAAAGGCGGCATCAGCGATCGGGGCCACGGTTTCAAAATTGAACCGTCGTTTGAGTGCGCTGGACATTTCGTTCACGCCGAGGTCCCGCAGGTTGGCGGTGGCGATCACGTTGAAGCCGCGTTCTGCACGTACTTCGCGCCCTGCACCCAACTCGGGCATGGCCACGGTTTTTTCCGATAGGAGCGAGATCATCGCATCCTGCACCTCGGGGGCGCAGCGGGTCAGTTCCTCGATCCGGGCGATCTGGCCGCCTTGCATGGCGGTCATCACGGGCGAGGGGATCAGGGCGCGGTCGCTGGGTCCTTCGGCCAGCAGCAGCGCATAGTTCCAGCCATAGCGCAGGTGATCTTCGATCACCCCGGCGCTGCCCTGCACCACCAGCCGTGAATTGCCGCTGATGGCGGCGGCGAGGAGTTCGGACAAGAGCGATTTGGCGGTGCCCGGTTCCCCCACCAGCATCAACCCCTGATGCCCCATCAGGGCCACAATGCAACGATCCACCAACGGGTCGTCACCATAAAACTTGCGGCTGACGTCCAGCCCCTTATCGCCCAGGATAAACCGGCGCACCGCGCGGGGGGACAGCGCCCATCCTGCGGGTTTTGGATCCTGGTCGGCCGCGCGCAGGCGGGCAAGCTCTGCCTCGTATCGTGTTTCGGCAGGCAGTTTCTGAGCGGTGTCTGCGGTTACATCCATGGCATTTTCTTTTCCCAGTTGGGATCAAAACTGCCCTTGGCAACCATGTCCCGGTAATCATTCCAACATTCCGACAATAGCACCGGTGGCACCTCGGATAAGGGCACTGTGCGCCCGCGGCGACCGGCACCGTGCAGCTTGGCAAACTCCAGATGGATCTGCGCGGCGGCGACATTTTCTTCGGGCAGGCAGTTGCCGGAAAATTCGATTACCGCACAAAGCCCCGCGCTGCGGAAGGTCTTGATATACTCGTTGAAATAGCCGCCATCCAGTGCCTCGCCACGTTCATATCCCAGCTTGGTGCTGGCGCCCCGGAAGCTGAACGTGTCGGTGATCCAGCCCTTGCGGTCCTCGATCCGGGTCTCATTGCCCATCTCGCCGTCCAGCGCCAGAAGCGGGCGGCCAAACTGGGCGAAGAGCGGTTTGACCTCGTAATCGTCCAGATGAGTGGCCCAGGCCTTTGCCGCGTCGTCAGACAGTAGCGCGCCATGGGCGAGGCGGATGGTGGTGAAGCTGTCGGGCGTCACCTCGTTGTCATCCGCATCCACATAGTCGCCTTCGGCGGTGGGGCGGAAGGCGGTGATGATTTTGCCGTCGGCATCTTCACCCAGCCAGATCACCCGTTCGGTCAGACGCCCCATCAGGGGATGATCACGGAAATCGCGTATCCAATCCGCCACCGGCCAGCGACGTTCGGCGCAAAGGGCTTCGTAAAGCCGTTCCCCTTGCAGGGTGATCACCTGTTTCAACTCACGTTTCGAGGCCGAAAGCTGTTTCTTGCTGGCCTTGGTGGTGTCATCATCCCCGGCTGGCAGGCCTTTGATCTGCTTGCCATCCGGGTTCAGCACCACCAGCTTGAAATCCTCATCCAACCGGGCGGAATAAGGTTTTTCCTCTTCCCCGATTGGCAGCTCCAGCACGCCGTCATCATTCAGCCCAGCGGTGGGAATGGTGCGGTCGGCCAGTTCGTCCATCGACCAGTCGCGCGCTTCTGCGACCGCTTCGATCAGCTTGCCCGCATGGGCCTGCACACCTTTTTGCTTCAATCGCGTGGCGGCGGAAATCACGATCTGCAGAGAGAGCGGATCGCCCTTCGCGGCCAGAACCTCCAGCAGGGACGAGGCCTGAGATGTGCGTGACCCGTGCTGTTTCAGGTAATTGCGCACCGAGGCAGCCGCATGGGCCGGATCCACATGTTTGGTTAGCGCCAGCACGCCTTTGGTGGCTGCGCCTGAGTTCAGATACTGGGTTTTGATGCTGTTATAAAGACCGCGATAGGCCTGTTCGCGGGTATAGCTCTTGTCCCAGCGGAGATAGGTTTTCCAGTTCTGATCCGCATGTTGTTCGGCATAGGCGTTGGCTTCGTCATCGCCCGGGCGCACCGTGTCATAGTTGATCCAGGCGTCAAAAATCCAAGTCGACAGGATCTTGGCGCTGTCCGGGGCAAGCTGCGCCAGATAGATGTCAAAAAGCGTGTTGCCGCCCGGTTGCTTGAGCTTGTTGGCGAGGAAGATCCAGGCCTTGATCACCTCTGCCGGCACCTTTTGCCCACCTTTGTATTTCAAGGCGGGCAGGTGGTCGCTGACCAACCAATCGAGCTTGTCGAACTTGGCTTTTTTCAGGATCACCTCTGCCTCGGTCATCAGCGCCTTGGGGCCGACATAATCGGACAGTTCCACCCCCAGACGGGAAAGTGCGGTGAGGATTGCCGCTTTGGCCAGATCAGATTTTTCCTTTTTCAGGCGCGCCTTCAGGGGTTTCACCGCCTCTTTGACGCCAAGATCCGCCAGCCATTCGGCGGCCCCGGCGCGCACGTCCTGCCTTGTGTCGTTGAGCAGCGCAATGGCGCGCTCTTCCAATCCCGGCGCCCCTTCCAGCATCGCGCGGGCCTCGGCCCGGCCGGATTTGGTGGTGCCGGTTGCGACCTCCAGCAGCGGGCCGTAATAGCGTTGTGGCGTCTTTGGCAAAAGCTGCAGGAACTGGATTGCGCGCAGCTTGCGCGGCGCGGGTTCACCGGCGGCGCGCAGGCCAAATGCCTCGTCAAAAACGTCGAAGCTTTCTGCCAGCAACGGCCAGAGCGCATCGCGGTTGAGGTCCATCACATCATAATTGCCCCATTCGCGCCCCAGCTCACCCCGGATCAGATCGCCGGGCATGGCCTTGCGGGTCTTGCGGTTGTTCCACGGGCCGGACTGGATTTGGCCCATTTCCACATTCAGGGTTTCGAGATTGCGATAATCCGCATCCTCGCTGTTCACATAGCGCACCAGCCCGCTTTGAACGGCGCCCCATTCACTCAGGTGGAAGGCCGCATAGAAATCCCGTTCGGTGGCGGTGAAAAATCGCAAAGCACGGTCGGGTGACATGCGCGAGAGGGCGTCGAGCGTCCATTTGTCCCGCGCGGTGAAATTCAGAAACTGCCACAGCCTTGTGTGCCCCTTGCGATCCAGATCTGCGCCGGTGCCGTTGAACAGTTTGATAATCTGTGTGGCCATGGAGGGTTTCAGGCGTGGTTCAACAAAGTTGTATTTGCCCTTGCGCGCCTCGTTGCGGCGGTCAATTTCGATATTTTCCCTGGTGATGATGTCCAGAAGTTTCTTTTCATCCTCGGCGCCAAAGGTGACATCCGGTTCCTTGGAAAGCGGGGTCAGGGGAGGGATCTCAACCCGGCTTCCATCCAGTGCCAGATAGGAGGTTCGGTCGGCCTCATCCTCCTCATCTGCCTGCGAGACCTCCTCAACCGTCAGCGCACTTTCAATCGCGGCTTTGATCCGGGCGGTTTTTTCGGATTTCAGGTGGTCGCGCAACAGGGTAAATCCCGCGTCGGACCGCAGGCCTGCCAGAAGATCGACCATGGCGGCGCGGATGGTGGCGGCGCCGGTGTCAAGCTTGTCTTTAGCGATGGGAAGGATCTGATCCTGGGGCAGGGTCATCATGGCCTGCACGGCTTCGTGGCGCACGGATTTTGCGCTGTCGGCGCTCATGTCGATCAGAAATGTGCGCGCCTCCGGGTCGGAGAACATCTCCCATTTGCGCATCTGCGTGATCAACAGCACCTTGCCACCCGCGCCCATGCGGCGGCCCGCCGCCAGCAGATCCTGCTGATGGCTGCGCGCCAGTGGGGCAAAGTCGAAAACCTCGGTCAATCGGCGAATGTCATCACTGCTGCGCCAGCGCCCGTCGTCATTATAGAGGATATCAAACAGATCTTCTGCGCAGCCTCCGGCGGCTTCGCAAATTTCGACACAAAACTCTGGGGTGAGCACGCAAGAGCCTGCATCAATCATTTTGCGCGGCCAGGAATTGGTGGACTTTATCAGTCCCATCCCGGCCTTGGTGAACAGGATGCGCAGGGGCAGGGGGGCGTGTTTCGACCCGGCCAGATAGTCCTTCTCGCCACCACTTGCAGCGGCCAGCACTTCGCCATAGCGGGCCAGAACCGTCGCGTCCTGTGCCTGACGCGCCAGGAACAGCCTGCGGGCCTTGTCGCCGGGTTCGTCGGAATAATTGCTATGGAGCCCAAGGATTTTGGACGCATCTACATTGGCGAGCGTCGACAGGACACTGCCACCTTTATCCTTGAGAACATAGGCGATCGCCTTGTCCCCCAACCCGCGCTCAACCGTATGCAATCGCTGCAGGTCTTTGGAAATGGCATTGGAAACTCTTGGGATATTAAAAAGATTGGAGATAATTCCACGCACTGGCTTTCCTCACAAACGACTAATCAACTCTTAAATCGTTAACGCAAGGACGGGCACAACCCAAGATTAATTTGGAACCGGTAAGGGGCTGCTGCCGGGGAATCTGAACTTCTGTGGGTCCCGTATGCGTGGCATTCCAACTGCATGATCGCATGAAAAACGGCTGTATGTGTGTGTTTGCGGAGGAGGAAAACCTTGATTTGTAAACCAACGCTCTGACCCAGACTGGATCATAACCAAACAGATGCGTAGTGGTGCAACCGTCATCGAGAACCGCGCGGGGTTTCCCGAGAAAGTGGAATAGATGGGGCTAGGGCATTCTTCTTGACGTCGGGTGCTTGGAAGCGAGTCACAGAATTGAAGAGGAAATGAATCTCATTCATAAGGTTCACCATTTACGCACCCCGACACACGTGTCGGATCACCTAAATGGTGAGATGTATACTTAAGCAAATCAGCTATTTAGTGTTTTGAATTTCTGAGACACTAGAAGCCATAATTTTTTCGCTGAGCTATCGAAAAGCCGCCTTTCACCAAACCTGCAGAGAATGGTCGTAATGAGCACATTGTGTCCGATGTTGCATTGGAAACGCATGACAGCAACACTCAAAAGAGGGTAGGATGGTCTTCTACAGCACTACATCCCCCCTTAATGAGAGCTAAACCTTGTGGGCAAGTGGGGGCCTTCCTGTGGCCCCCATCAGTTTTAGAACTTCCAGTTCAGGCCCATTTCGAGGCCATAGCTTTCATAGTCATCAAGCCCGATCCCGTCGTAATACCCGCTGATGTCAAACTGTGCGCCGTTGTTTAGAACGGTGGAGGCTGACAGTTTGACGCGCGCGCGGGTGCCGTCGGTTTCTGGCACGACGTTCTGGGCAAAGCCCGACCCGGAGCTACTGGAATGGATTGCAGTGAGCTACCCCCTGACATTCGGACACTGACGTAAGCTACGATTTGTTGTCTGCTGGTCTTCGATGAGAAGGAGATCAGAGATGTCGAAACGGAAGAACCATTCGCCGGAATTCAAGGCGAAGGTGGCGCTTGAGGCGCTGAAGGGTGAACAGACGGTCGCTGAGTTGGCGAGCCGGTTTGGCGTCCACCCGACGATGATCCACAGTTGGAAGCGGGCGCTCTTGGAAGGTGCGTCCGGCGTCTTTGAGCGCGGCGGCAAGAAAGCCCCTGAGATTGACGAGGAGCAGGTCAAGGAACTGCACGCGAAGATCGGGGAGCTGGCCGTGGCCAACGATTTTTTGTCACGAAAGCTCAAGCCGTGGATCGGCAAGTGAGACGGAAGATGGTTGAGCCTGCCAATCCCGACCTGTCCATCGGCAGGCAGTGCAAGCTGCTGTCGATCTCGCGCTCGTCGTTCTACTACCAGCCCAAGGGCGAGACGGCGCTGAATCTGATGCTGATGCGTCAGATCGACGAGCAGTTCCTGGAAACGCCGTTCTTTGGTGTCCGGCAGATGACCTGGCACCTGCGCAATGAGGGCCATCTGGTGAACGAGAAGCGCATCCGGCGGCTCATGCGGCTGATGGGCCTGATGCCGATCTACCAGAAACCCAACACCAGCAAGGCAGCGAAGGGGCACAAGACATATCCTTATCTGCTGCGAGCTTTGCGAGTGGGTCGGCCCAATCAGGTCTGGGCAGCAGACATCACCTACCTGCCGATGCGGCGCGGGTTCCTGTATCTGGTGGCGATCATCGACTGGCACACCCGCAAGGTGTTGGCCTGGCGCATATCGAACACACTGGAGGCGGACTTCTGCGTCGAAGCGTTGAACGAGGCCATCGCCAGGTTTGGCCCACCCGAGATCATGAACACCGACCAGGGCAGCCAGTTCACGTCCTGCGCCTGGACCGACAGCTTGCGGCGATCAGGTGTCCGCATATCGATGGACGGCAAAGGGCGCTTCCTCGACAACATCTTCGTGGAACGCCTCTGGCGGAGCATGAAATACGAGTGCGTCTATCTGCACGCCTGGGAAACCGGATCAGAGGCGAAAGCCGGCGTCGGTAAGTGGATCGAGTTCTACAACCGCAAGCGCCCCCATTCCGCCCTTGGCGGCAAACCCCCAGCCGTGGTCTATTGGCTGAGAAAAAACAAAACCAAACCCGATCAGCAGGAGCAGAGAGTAGCTTAACTTACGCCCGACACTGTCCAAACTTCGGGGAGTAGCTCACAGAGACCCCGCCGCCAAACATCCAGTCCCGTGTCGCGCCGGATACGGGTTTGGAGAAGTCCAGACCAAAGGCCACCTGCCGGACGTCAACACCTTGTTCGGGAACTGTATTGCCCAAGCCATCCACATAGGTCAGCTGGGTGTCTTTGGCATAGCTGCCGGTCAGGTGAGGCATCAGGGTCAGATCGTTCAGCGTAACCTGCCCGGAGAGTTTCAGATGGGCCAGAAAGCGGTGGGTTTCAAACGCATCCTCATGGGTGCCAAACGGGCGGATCGTATTATTGGAACGACCCCACAGCGCCCTTGCCTCAAAGAACAGCGGCTGGTCTGGCAGGCGCGTCACCACATAGGGGCCCGCCAGCCAGCCGGTGCCGCCGATCTCCCCTGTGCCCTCGGAACGGTCGATATGGTCCACCTCGAGCATCATCCCCACCAAGGTATTCGCTCCGACATATCGATGTGTTCCGAAGGCACCGAACAGATAGGTGTCCTCGGCGGTGCCACTGGTTGATTTTGATCCGCCAACCCGGAACCAGACTGGCCAGCCCGCCCCTGATTTCAAGTCGAAGGCCAGCTTGTTGCGGGTTGAGGTGACGTTGATCCCGCCATTGCCGCAGCCTCCTGACAGGAAGCAGGTCAGATCGGGCTGGTTGGCGATCAGCTGATTGGAGCGGTCGTACATGAACTGGGCAATCTTCTTCTGTGTCTCTTCGACGTTCAGATTTTTGATTGTCACCACCTCCGAGGCCAGGTTGCCATTGCCCGCCGCATCCTGCGCCGCACCAGCGGGCACCTGAACGGTTACATCCCCAGCCCCGGTTGCTTTCAGCTGCGCCGCGTAGGTGGTGCCGGACCCGGTCAACGTCACAACATTGGCATTCCTAAGCGAGATATCTCCGGTGGCGAAACCTGACACCGGTTCAGAAAACGTGATCGTCAGGTTGAAGAGCGCCGTGCCGATGAAGTCGCCCGGCGCGCCGGTGATACCAACCGTTGGCGGTTCGCTATCGGTCACGGTCACGGTAAAGCTTTGCTGAACCGCCGCGTTTCCGGCAGTGTCGCTGGCGTCCATGGTCACGGTGGTGACCCCCAGCGGGAAGGCGTAGGGCCCAGTCAGGGTTGTGCTTCCCACCTTGTAGGTGATGGCCAAGCCGCTATCCACATTGTCCGTGACCGATCCAAGCGATGTCACATCGCGCGTTGCCGTAGTCAGGCCTGGATCGGTGGAAAAGCTCTGATCTGCAGGTGGTGTAATAACGGGAGGTTCGCTATCTGTGACCGTAATTGAAATGTTCAGGGTGCCTTCTGTGTAAAACGGCAGTGATTCAGGTCCGGTTGCAATGGCCGTACAGGTTCCGAGGCCAACCATATTAAGGGTCAAACCAGATGCCGTGCAGACCGAGGGGGTATTGCTGGATAACGTCGGCGTAATGCCAGAGGGTGTTACCAATGCCAGTGTGACACTGTTGCCATTGGTTGCAGTGGTGGGCGCGGGGCCCGGGTTGAAATAGGGTGTGTTCGGCTGCGAGTCTGCTGCGGAGACATTGTAATACAAGGTAACCGAGCTTCCAGTCGTCAGCGTAATGGTTCCCGCCGCGGTCACCACTGTATCTGATGCTGTTGTAAGATAGCTTCCGGAACAGGTGATGGTGGCATTGAGGCCAGCACTCGTTGGCGAGCATGACAAAGTCGGACCGAATAGTGCTTCACGAACCCCTCAAGGAACGCGTTGCCGTCTTCCATGTTTGAGATGCCTGCGATGCGCAGTTCCTTGACCAGGCGATCTTGTAAGGTGCGGTTTGCACGCTCGACGCGGCCTTTGGCTTGCGAAGAATTGGCGCAGATGGTCTCGATGTTCAGCTCGGCTAGGGCACGCCCGAATTGCGTCATGCCTGTCATGTGCTCGTTGGGCTTTGGAACCCGAAACACCGTGTACTTGTCGCTGTAGAAGGCCACCGGACGTCCATGCTTCAGGTGCAGGGATCGCCCCGGTCTTCGAACCATCTGTGATCCGATCCGTCGATCTGGATCAGTTCGCCATAGCACTCACGGCGGAGCCGTGGCTGGTGGAACGTCCGGCGTTGCTTGCGGGACAACCAAATCCCATCTTCCTGCATCCATTTGCGCACCGTCTCGCGCGAGACTTTGAACCCGTGATGTTCGGCCAGCATCTCAGCTGCCAAGGTCGGGCCGAAGTCAGGATATTGCTCCTTGATGACGCTCAGCGTATAGTCGCGTTTGGCTGCGTGGATTTGGTTGTTCGGCGCGCGACCACGAGATTTATGCCGGATCGCCGACGCGCCGTCCTGACGATACCGCTTTAAAAGCCGGAATATCTGCCGACGCGTCAGGCCTAACATGTTCGCCGCGTTGTCGACGCTCAGCCGACCATCATCGACCTGCACCAGCACTTCCACGCGGTTCAACTCGCGCTCGCTCATAACCACCCATCCCATATCCGCTCACCCTCAATGATTTTTGAGGGTAGAGTGACATTCCTGAATTGCTCACGGGTGACATTTTAGCTTTGCGGCTACATCCCAAAAGTCGCATAATCAATATTATGTAAAGTATATGGCTGAATTGAGTGTGGAAAAGGACTGGCTTGCTCCTAACTGTCCTCGACAAAGCATTATAGAGGTGACTAAGTTGGCATGGAACAAGGGATATGAGAAATGCCATCTATTTTGGTGCTTAACGGGCCTAACCTGAACTTGCTGGGTACGCGACAGCCGGAGATTTACGGGTCGGAAACGCTTGCGGATATCGAAGCGAAATGCGTGAGCCATGCAAAGACGCGCGGCGCCGAATGCTGTTGCCTGCAATCCAATCATGAAGGTGCCTTGATCGACTCCATCCATGCCGCCAAAGGTGTCCATGATGGGATCGTTTTGAATGCTGGCGCCTACACCCATAGTTCGATCGCGCTGATGGACGCCATTTTCTCGACCGAACTGCCGGTGATCGAATTGCACCTGTCCAATGTGCATGCGCGCGAGGAATTTCGTCATGTCTCCTATATCGCCAAGGCCGCGATCGGGGTGATTTGCGGGTTTGGCTCCGATGGCTATCCCCTTGCGATTGATGCACTTTTGGCACATCTGAAAAAGAGCTGACCCATGAGGTTTTCGGATCTCCTTCATGATGTCTGCAATAGCGTTTCGCTGCAGGATGTCTGGCAGATTCAAAGAGAAACCTTTGCATCATATGGGTTTGACCGGATCATTTACGGCTATTCTCGGTTTTTCTCACCGAAAAATTTCGGGCCACGAGAAGACATCCTTTTGCTGTCCAACCACGATCCTGAGTATCTCAAAGCCTACACCGATGATGAGATGTATCTGCATTCTCCCATGGCTCTCTGGGCGTCTAACAATACAGGAGCCTGTTCCTGGCGCTGGATTGCAGAACATTCGGATTTGATGGGAGAGCGGCAGCAAAAGGTGCTTGATGTCAATCGCCGTATGGACATAACCGCCGGATACACCCTGTCATTTCCAACCGCCTTTTCGCGGACGCGCGGAGTGATTGCCGCCACTGCAAAGACTGGTCTGACGCAGGATGATGCAGATAAAATCTGGGCGGAACATGGTCGGGATATTGAGGTGTTCGCCAATGTAACGCACCTTAAGATAATCTCGTTACCCATTGAAACTCAAAGACAAACTCTGACAGCGCGTCAAAGGGAAGCCTTGGAATGGGTGTCGGATGGCAAGACAAATGTCGAAATTGCGATCATTATGAATGTGTCGCCTGCCACCATTGAAAAACATCTTCGCATTGCCCGTGAAAAACTTGGCGTGGACACAACGGCACAGGCGGTCGCCAAGGCGTCATTTTTCAATCAGATCTATGTTGTCGCTGGTGGCGAAGAAAACTCAAAATAGATCCTAAAGCGTTTTGAGATTAGGTTGAATCACAGCATGTTCTCAAAACGCACGAAACATCGAGAAGACATGGGCGTTTTTACATGTTGATATGATCCAACAATAAGAAAAAACGCTTTATTGTTTCTTATACGTAAAATTACGGTAAGGAATACCGGACTTTTAAAATAATCCTAAAATTCCGATACTGAACACGTTACGTGAGTGGTGGCTTTAGCCTTTGGAACATAGAGGGGTGGACGCGCTGTAATTTCAGCAACCGTTTCATTCTTTCGGGAAACCGAGGGCTGGTGTCGAAGGAGGATTTTTACCGGAGGCACCAGACGCCCTCTTACCCAGAATAGCATCACCGCTGTCCCGCGGTATGTTTGCGGCGCTGACATTCCCCGTCAGCGCCGCGTTTCTTTTCCGCCATGCAAACCTACTAAAGCGTTCTGCGGAAGCGGGAAAACATGTCTATTCCAAAATGCCTTATTGGCCGGGTATTCCTCCAACACGAAAAAAGGGGCCGGATGACCGACCCCTTTTCAATTTTCTTGGCAGATACCCTGCCCTTGCGTCGGCTTAGCCCTTAACGGCAGCAGCAACCTCAGCAGCAAAGTCGGTTTCTTCTTTTTCGATACCGTCGCCAACTTCCATACGGACATAACCGACGATTTCAGCACCGGCATCCTTGGCAGCCTGCTCAACAGTGACGTCGGGGTTCAGAACGAAGTCCTGGCCCACCAGTGTCACCTCGGCGAGGAATTTCTTCATCCGACCCTTGATCATGTTTTCAATGATGTTTTCGGGCTTGCCGCTTTCACGGGCTTGCTCGGTCAGGATGGTGCGTTCTTTTTCAACAACAGCGGCGTCCAGCTCAGCTTCGTTCAGCGCCTGCGGGTTGGCGGCCGCAATGTGCATGGCAACCTGCTTACCGAATGCTTCGTCGCCACCTTTCAGCGCAACCAGAACGCCAATTTTGCCCATGCCGTCCGCAGCAGCATTGTGGACATACGAGGCCACGACATCACCTTCGACCGATGCCATACGACGCAGCGACATGTTTTCGCCGATAGTGGCGATTTTGTCGGTGATGATATCAGCAACAGATTTGCCACCCAGATCAGCAGCTTTCAGCGCTTCCAAGTCTGCAACGTTCAGCGCAGCACCTGCAATGCCGGAAACCATGGTTTGGAATTCAGCGTTCTTGGCGACAAAGTCGGTTTCCGAGTTCACTTCAACGGCAACACCTTTGCCACCGTCCACAGCCACGGCCACGAGGCCTTCAGCAGCGGTCCGGTCGGCCTTCTTGGCAGCTTTGGCCAGACCCTTGGTGCGCAGCCAGTCCTGAGCGGCTTCCATGTCACCGTCGTTTTCGACCAGGGCTTTTTTCGCGTCCATCATGCCAACGCCGGTGGATTCGCGCAGTTCTTTTACGAGTGCAGCAGTGATTGCCATCTTAACTCTCCTTGAGGATCTTCGGCCGGGTCCTAGCCCAAGCCGGTATCAATTCTGTGACATCAGTCTTGGATGCCAAACGATGAGACAGGCAGGGTGTCCCCTGCCCGTCTTCCAATCGTGCTTAGGCGTCAGCGGCCTCGGCGGTGGCTTCTTCAGCCACGGCTTCTTCGGTCATGCCGTCTTCCAGCTCGCCCAGGTCGATACCTGCTGCACCCATCTGGGCCGACATGCCGTCCAGAGCTGCGCGGGCAGCCAGGTCGGTGTAAAGAGCGATCGCGCGGGCTGCGTCGTCATTGCCCGGGATGATGTAATCCACACCTTCCGGCGGGCAGTTGGTGTCGACCACGGCTACAACCGGGATGCCCAGCTTGTTGGCCTCGGCAATCGCCAGTGCTTCTTTTTTCACGTCGATGACAAACAGAAGATCCGGAACACCGCCCATTTCGCGGATGCCGCCCAGCGAGGCCTGCAGTTTGGCCTGCTCGCGTTCCATGCCCAGACGTTCCTTTTTGGTCAGGCCTTCAGCGCCCGAAGCCAGTTTCTCGTCAAACTCTTTCAGACGCTGGATCGATTTGGAAACGGTCTGCCAGTTGGTCAGCGTGCCACCGAGCCAGCGGTGGTTCATGTAATACTGGGCCGAACGCTCAGCTGCTTCTGCAACCGCTTTCGACGCCTGACGCTTGGTGCCGACGAACAGAACCCGGCCACCTTTGGCAACGGTTTCACGCACGGCGTTCAGAGCGGCGTCCAGCATCGGGACGGTTTGGGTCAGGTCGAGGATGTGGATCCCGTTGCGCTCACCATAGATGAACGGGCCCATACGGGGGTTCCAACGCTGAGTTTGGTGACCAAAGTGTACGCCAGCTTCGAGCAGCTGACGGAGAGTGAAATCAGGCAGTGCCATGTTCTTTTCCTTTTCCGGTTTCAACCTCGGCGAAATGTTTCGAAGGTCCGTTGCTTTTCGGAGCCCTCAACCGGTGGACGTTATGGGGATGTCTCCCCCATAGGCCCGCATTCCGCCTGTGGATTAACAGGCGCGCGTATATAGGGGGAATGGACAGGTGGCAACCCCCTTGATCCGGATCGGGGTATATTTCGGGCAGAAAACCAGAATACAAGTTTTCTAGTTTTCTAGGGTCAGGATTCATAACCAGAAGATGACTACAGCAGCGAGGGCGCATGCTGACAGGAAGACCTTCGGACACCTGTCATAGCGCGTCGCGACGCGTCGCCAATCCTTGAGGCGGGCGAAGCTGTTCTCGATTTTGTGGCGTTTACGATAGCGCAGCTCGTCGTGCGGGATCGGGACCTTGCGGTTCTTCCGACATGGTATACAAGGCTTGATCCCCCTGTTTTCAAGGGCTTGGCGATACCAATCGGCATCGTAGCCCCGATCCGCCAACAGGTGTTTGGCGGGCGGCAGGGCATCCAGCAAAGCCCGTGCGCCGATGTAGTCGCTGCGCTGGCCTGCCGTCAGGAACAGACGCAAGGGCCGCCCCATCGCGTCGGTGACGGCGTGCAGCTTGGAGTTCATTCCGCCCTTCGTACGACCAATCAGGCGGCAGGGGTTGTGATTGGCCCCCCCTTTTTCAGGCCCAGGCTGGAGGCGGTGCGGTGTGTCTTGAGATGGGTCGCGTCAATCATCAGCGTGTCAGTTTCGCCACCCTGATCGGCCAGCTCCAAAAGCATCCGGGCGAAGATGCCTTTCTCGCTCCATCGCTTCCAGCGGCTGTAGAGCGTCTTGTGAGGGCCATAGGCTTCTGGCGCATCCCGCCACCTTAACCCATTGCGGTTTATGAAGATAATCCCAGACAGCACCCGCCTGTCATCCACACGTGGCTTGCCGTGCGACTTCGGGAAGAAAGGCGCCAGCTTGGCCATCTGCGCTTCGTTCAACCAGTAAAGATCGCTCATGTCACCGCTCCGTTTTCCGAACTGTGAATCACGCCGTGCGACAAAAATCAATGCATCCTGACCCTAGTATCCACGCCTTGGGTCAGACCCCCCGTCTTCCAGACGGGTGCGCTTCAGCGCGAAAGAATCGTGTTATGATCTTATCCTCGGGAAAAATGAGCCATGGCCTCACCGGCGGCTCATTTTTCCCGAGGATAAGATCATGCAATATGACACTGGCAAACACTGCGTGTATTACCACCGCTATCACTTGGTGTGGTCGACCAAATACCGCTACAAGGTGCTGGTTGGCCACGTGCAGCTGCGAGTGCGTGACATCGTCCGGCAGGTCTGCGCCGAGAACGGTGTCGACATCTTGCGTGGGGTACTGTCATCCGATCATGTGCATCTGTTCGTGTCGGTGCCGCCGAAGATTGCCATTTCGGACCTGATGCGCAAGATGAAGGGCCGGTCGTCGCATAAGGTACAGCGCGAATTCCCGCATCTGAAGCGGCGCTACTGGGGCAGGCGGTTTTGGGGGAGAGGCTACTTTTCCACCACCAACGGCGCCATTACCGAAGACGTCGTACTTCAGTATCTCGAAAACCATATCGAAAATCCTACCGACGCCAGTCGGTAGTCGTTTAGTTTTCTAGTTTTCTAGTTTTCTAGTTTTCTAGTTTTCTAGTTTTCTAAGAAATGTCATCGGACGATACTCTGCACAAGGTCATTTCCGCCCCCCTTCGCCGGTTCCCATCTTGTCCTTTACCGCAAACATCGGCAGAGAGAGAATATGACACATGACATTCTTTGTATCGGATCCGTCCTTTGGGATGTGATCGGACGCACGACAATCGATATGCGGATCGGGTCCGATCAACCGGGGCGCATCTCGCGCCTGCCGGGGGGCGTGGCGATGAATATCGCCATGACCTTTGCCCGATTTGGCCTGACGCCCGCGCTGATGACCGCAATTGGCCGGGATCACGAAGGGGACGATCTGCTGGCCCAGGCTGCAAACTTGGGTATGGTCACCGATTATATATACCGGCCCGATGATCTGCCAACCGACCGGTATATGGCGATCGAGGGGCCCGCGGGTCTGGTGGCAGCCGTGGCTGATGCCCATTCTCTGGAAGCAGCTGGGGATGCAATACTGGCGCCATTGGAAAACGGTATCCTGGGGTCGGAAGACACACCTTATCAGGGGATCATCACGCTGGATGGCAACCTGACCGTTGATCTTTTGTCAGACATTGCCACACGATCCAGTTTCGCACAGGCCGATCTCCGTGTGGCCCCGGCAAGCCCCGGAAAGGCCAAGCGTCTTCGCCCTCTGATGGCCCATCCCGGGGTCACGCTTTATGTCAACCGCGAAGAGGCGGGCCTCTTGACCGATAGTGCGCCGGCAACCGCGTCGCAGGGCGCGCAGGCCCTGCTTGAGGCCGGGGCAACCCGTGCCATCGTCACCGATGGTGGCAATCTCGCGGCGGAAGGGCATATGGACCGTGGTGTGATCACCGCCCCCTGCCCCGCAATCCGGGTGCGCCGGATCACCGGGGCCGGCGACACGTTCATGGCCGCCCATATCGCCGCCGAGCGCGAAGGACACGCCCCCGCAGCCGCCCTTGATGCCGCACAGAAAATCGCAGCCAAATATGTCTCAGGAGAAGACGTCTGATGTTTGATCTCACCTACGCACCCGACGTGGCGCAAGCCCTGACCCACGGAACCCCTGTGGTGGCGCTTGAAAGCACAATCATCACCCACGGGATGCCCTATCCGCAAAATGTCGAAACCGCGCGCGAGGTCGAAGCGGTGGTGCGGGCCGGTGGTGCCGTCCCGGCCACCATTGCGGTGATGAATGGCAAGTTGCATATCGGCCTGACCGACGATCAGCTGATGGAGCTGGCACAAGCCGATAACGTCGCCAAGGTCAGTCGCGCTGATATGCCGGTCTGTCTGGCCATGGGCGGTTACGGGGCGACCACCGTGGCGGCGACGATGATCGCAGCCCATCTTGCGGGTATTCGCGTGTTTGCCACGGGTGGCATTGGCGGCGTCCACCGCGGCGCTGAGGAGACCTTTGATATCTCCGCTGACCTGCGTGAGTTTTCCGCCACCCCCGTCACGGTGGTTGCAGCAGGGGCAAAGGCCATTCTTGACATTCCAAAGACGCTGGAAGTCCTTGAAACCCTTGGGGTTCCCGTCATCACCTATGGTCAGGACGAGTTTCCAGCCTTTTGGTCCCGTTCCTCCGGTCTGCCTTCGCCGTTGCGTCTGGATTGTGCAAAAGACATTGCCCGTGCGGGACAGATGCGCCGGGATCTGGGATTGCCGGGCGGGCAGTTGATTGCCAATCCGATCCCGCAGGAGGCCGAAATTCCGCGTGAGGAAATTCAGCCGGTGATCGAAGACGCGCTGGTCCGATCCGAAATCGAACGCGTCAGCGCAAAAGAGGTGACGCCCTTCCTGCTGAATGCGATGTTCAAAGCCACGGAAGGCCGGTCTCTTGAAGCCAATATTGCATTGGTCAAGAACAACGCTGCCCTGGCTGCCGAAATTGCCGCGGCTTTTGCGAAACTGACATAAGGGCAGATCGCCCCCTCATTGGGGCGCAATCGCGCCCCTGCCCCATTGACCCGCGCCGAAAACACCCTAAGTTCCTCTGACGACACGTAAAGAGATCAGCATGACCGACCCCAACCACCGCAGCAAATGGCGCCTGTTCACCGGGCTTCGCAACAACTTCCTTGCGGGGCTGGTTGTCGTTGCACCGATTGCGGTGACGATGTGGCTGATCTGGACCTTCGTGGGCTGGATTGACAGCTGGGTGCTTCCCTTTGTGCCCGCAGCCTATCACCCGGACGCGCTGATCGACCGGTTTTTTGGCGATAGCGAATGGTTCCGCTGGGTGTTTGGTGAGGATGTCCGTGTGAATGTGCGCGGCCTTGGCGTTGTGGTGTTCCTGATCTTCACGGTGATTGTCGGCTGGATCACCAAGGGGTTGATTGGCCGGTCTTTTCTGTCCTGGGGGGAGCGGATCGTTGACCGGATGCCTGTGGTCAGGTCGCTCTATAATGGTTTGAAACAAATCGCAGAAACCGTGTTCAACCAGTCGACGGAAGCCAAGTTCGACAAGGCCTGTCTGGTTGAATATCCGCGCAAGGGGATCTGGGCGATTGCCTTCATCTCCACCAAGGCCAAAGGCGAAATTGACGCTCGTATCCCGGTGGATGAGGACATTATTTCGGTCTTTCTGCCCACCACGCCGAACCCGACCTCAGGGTTTCTTTTGTTCGTGCCACGCCATTCGGTGGTTGAGTTGGACATGACGGTGGAAGACAGCGCCAAGCTGGTCATTTCAGCGGGCCTTGTCTACCCGAACCCGAAGGACCCGTCGCAACCGCTTGAAATCACCGGAAAATGACGGCTGCTATTACCGGTTTTCTCACGGGATTTTCGTTGATCCTCGCAATTGGCGCGCAGAACGCTTTTGTCCTGCGGCAAGGGCTGCTGCGCAACCATGTGTTTCCTCTGGTTCTGTTTTGTGCATTGTCAGATGCACTGTTGATCGTTGCCGGAGTGTTGGGATTTGGGGCGCTCGTCTCTGCCGTGCCAATGTTACCGGTCCTGATGGCGGTGATGGGGGCCGTGTTTTTGATGACCTATGGCGTCCTGCGCTTTGTCGCGGCCCTCAAAGGGCAGTATGAGATGGAACTGACGGGACGTGCCCGTTCGCTCAAGGCGACCTTGGCAATTGCAGCTGCCTTCACCTGGCTCAATCCGCATGTCTATCTGGATACGCTTGGCCTGATCGGTGCGATCTCAACCAGTTTTGAGGATTGGAATGCGCGTATTTTGTTTGGTCTGGGCGCAGTGAGTGCCAGTTTCGTCTTTTTCTTTTCGCTGGGATACGGCGCCCGCCTTCTGGCCCCGATCATGACGCGCCCGTCTTCCTGGCGTGTGCTCGACATTGGCATCGGTCTGACCATGTGGATGATTGCCGTTGGACTGGTCCATGGTGTCTGGAGCGGTTCAATTTCCTGAAACCGCTCCAATTGATGCGATGGGCACGAGGTGCTCGCCTTAGAGGGCCGTCCAACCACCATCCACGGAAATGCTGGTGCCGGTAATCTGCGCCGCAGCATCGGAACAAAGAAATACCGCTGTGCCGCCCATCTGTTCCACCGTGGCAAACTCCTTTGACGGCTGGCGGGCCAGCATCACCTCGCGCACGACCTGATCGCGGTCCATTCCATGTGTTTTCATCTGGTCAGGGATCTGGCTTTCCACCAGCGGGGTCAGCACATAACCTGGGCAGATCGCGTTGCAGGTGATCGGATCCTCTGCCGTTTCCAGCGCCACGGTTTTGGTCAGGCCCACCACCCCATGTTTGGCGGCAATATAGGCGGATTTATAGGGCGATGCGGTCAATCCATGGGCCGAGGCAATATTGACCACCCGCCCCCATCCGGCCTTACGCATCATAGGGAGCGCAGCCGCAGTTGTGTGAAAGGCAGAGCTCAGGTTGATGGCGATGATCGCATCCCATCTCTCCGTCGGAAAGGTCTCGACCGGGGCGACATGTTGAATACCCGCGTTGTTGATCAGGATATCGCAGGCCCCCGCTGTTTCGATCAGCGCGCGACACTCCTCTCCATTTGACATATCCGCTTTGATATAGCGCGCCATCACACCGAATTTCGCAGCGATCTCCGCGGCAATTGCGTGGTCCTCGTCGCGGTCGGTAAAGGAATTCAGCACCACATTGGCCCCGGCCCGGGCCAGTTCCTGCGCCACGCCCAGACCAATCCCGGAGTTCGACCCGGTAATGACAGCGGTTTTGCCCTCAAGTGATGTGGTGATGGCCATGGGAATCCCTTTCACAATATCAGTATGCTTTGCAGTCGCAGCATAACCCGCCCTGATACCTGCACCATCCCTTTTTTACCCACCCCCCAAATTCGCGAGTTGCCCATTTTCAACGATGTCTGGCCAAGGTGATTCTTCGGACGTCGACGTGAAATCCGTTGCGTAAGACCAGTGGAAAATAGCCATAAAAAAAACGCCCGCACGAGGCGGGCGTAAGTTATTGAGGCAGGTTTCATACAGGCAAGAAACCTATCGAGCAGTGATTACTTTATACCGCCTAACTCATCGGGTTCCAAGCTAAAAGTTTGAAAAGACTATTTGACAGGGCTAGGGTTTTTCCAAGTTGAAACAGGTCGATCGAGGATTGTTGCTCATATGAAATCAGATTATTTCCGAAAACTGCGGCTTGCCTGCACGATGGGGGCCGTTGTTTGTTTGAGCGCAAATCAGATCCAGGCCGAGCCCCAACATGGCATAGCTATGTATGGCGCACCGGCTCTCCCACAGGATTTTGTGTCTCTCCCCCATGTTAATCCAGATGCACCGAAAGGGGGAAAGATCATTTTTGCCGAGGCTGGCAGCTTTGATTCGCTGCACCCGCTGATTCGCAAAGGGTCTGCCCCCTGGCAACTGCGCTTCATGCTGTTTGAAACCCTGATGGGACGCAGCTGGGATGAACCTTTCTCGCTTTACGGGCTGTTGGCCGAATCGATTGAGACCGACGAGGCCCGATCCTGGGTCGAATTTACCTTGCGGGAGGAGGCGCGGTTCTCTGACGGGACCCCGGTCACGGTCGAGGATGTGATCTGGTCGTTCGAAACCGTCGGGACCAAAGGGGATCCACGCTATCTTGGGGCCTGGAAAAAAATCAAAAGCTCCGAAAAGACCGGGCCGCGAACGGTTCGGTTCACATTCCACGAGGCGGATCGTGAATTGCCGCTTCTGCTCGGGCTGCGTCCGGTTTTGAAAAAGGCTCAGTGGGAAGGGCGTGAATTTGATACTTCCGGCGTGGACCTGGTCCCAATTGGCTCCTCCCCCTATGTGATCGGAGAGTTCGAACCGGGGCGGTTCCTTACCCTCAGACGCAATCCGGACTACTGGGGCAAGGATGTGCCTTTCATGCGTGGTCAGGCCAATCTCGATGAAATCCGTTTCGACTATTATGGCGATGGCGATGTCACTTTCGAAGCGTTCAAGGCAGGTGAGGCCACGACCTATCGAGAAACCAATGCGCAAAGATGGGCCACCCAGTTCGATTTCCCCGCGGTGCAGTCGGGTGATATCGTTCTCTCCAACATCCCGCATCAGCGCCCGACCGGGATCAAAGGCTATGTCATGAACACCCGCCGTGCCGTGTTTCAGGACATCCGCGTGCGCGAAGCCCTGATCCAGGCCTTCAATTATGAGTTCATCAACCAATCCCTCTATGGCGGGGGCAGAAAGCGCATCCAGTCCTATTTCCACAATTCCGTTCTGGGCATGTCGCCTGGTGTGCCCGCCGAAGGCCGTGTCAAAGAACTGCTGTCTCAGTTTGATGACCTGCCAGAGGGCGCGCTTGAGGGCTACACCCTACCCGTTTCAGATGGAACGGAACGCAATCGCAAAGGGCTGCGACGGGCCGTGGCGTTGCTGGAAGAGGCAGGTTGGACCGTTCAGGACGGGGTGATGAAAAATGCAGAGGGAACGGCCTTCACCTTCGATATTCTTTTGAAAAACGGCGCAACCGAAACGCGCCAGACCATTGATATCTTTGTCGAAGCCCTCAAACGACTGGGGATCACGCCGTCCGTGACATCGGTGGACAGTGCCCAATACAAGGAACGCACCAACGCCTATGATTTTGATATGGCCTATTACTGGCGCGGCCTGTCTCTGAGCCCCGGCAATGAACAGCGTCTGTATTGGGGAAGTGAAAGTGCGGACAAGCCGGGAACGCGCAATTGGATGGGGGTGAAAAGCCCCGCCATTGATGGTTTGATCGACGTGATGCTCACTTCTGAGAGCCGGGAAGATTTTCTCGCGGCGACAAAAGCTCTGGACCGGGTGCTGACAGCAAGCCGTTTCGTGATCCCGCTGGGTTATGACAACATGTCTCACATCGCACATGTGAAAGAGTTGAAGTTCCCGGACCGGATCCAGATGTATGGCGACTATCTCGGGTTCCAGCCAGAAACCTGGTGGTACGAGGAATAGAGATGCCGCTCTTTCGGAGCAGAAACACCAAAGGGGCCTGATCCGGCCCCTTTTTCTTGCCTAAAGCGTTTCGGATTTAACCTGATACAGGGGGAAACCGAAACGCGGTAAGAGATCTCAATGTCGTGGGCGTTTCGGAATAAACATGTGTCTCAAGTTTATCCCGAAACGCTTTAAAATACCTCGGGGTGAGCGCATAGCGCGAGGGGCAGCGCCCCTGATCCGGCTAAGCCAGGGATGTCACCCAGAGAATTGTCGCATCTTCTTCACTGATGGATATCACATTATGGCCCATCGAGGCGTCGTAATAGGCACTGTCGCCACGTTTCATCTGCACCGGTTCGTAAAACTCGGTCAGCAGCTGCACCGCCCCGGTCAGCACGTATAGAAACTCCTCGCCGTCATGGCGCACCCAACCGTCAAATTCGTCAAAACTGCGGGCACGCACCCGGGCGCGGTAGGGCAACATGGTTTTCTTGGTCAATGCCCCGCCCAGCAGCTCGTGCTCATAGGTGGCGGTCGGATGGGCAGCCCCTTCGCCCGATTTGGTCACGGTCATGCGACCTGACACATGGGCCGCCTTGGGCGCGGTGAACAATTGCGGCACGGAAATCTCTAGCCCAACCGCGAGTTTTTTCAACGCCTCATAGGTCGGTGACATCTGTCCGTTTTCGATCTTGGACAGGGTGGAACGGGCAAGTCCGGCCTGCCCGGCCGCCTGCTCCAGCGTCCAGCCGCGGGATTTACGCAGATCGCGCACACGTTCACCCAGGTTAAGGGGGCTCAGGTCCTGGCTCTCTTCGCCGCTTTCGCGGGCAAGCTGTATCAGGCTAGGGGTCGATTTGTCGCTCATTCTTTTCTATTGGCACCCCTTTGCGCCTATTGCAACCACCTGTAACCACTGTCAGATGTGGGACATGCTGTCACAACACCACCCGACCCGCCCGCTCTCGCCTGCCCCTTCGCCGTTCAATATGGCGGCCTATGTGTTGCGCCATGCGAAAGATATGGGGGACAAGGTTGCGCTGGCGGTTGTGTCAGCAGAGGGCAAAGATACGATCTGGACCTACGCCCAATTGGCGCGGTCGGTCGAAGGGGTGGCTGCGGGGCTGTTGCGCAAAGGTCTGCAGCCCGGCGATCGTGTGCTTTTGCGGCTTGGAAACACGGTGGATTTCCCGCTGGCCTATCTTGCTGCGATCCATGCCGGGCTTGTGCCTGTTCCCACCTCGTCCCAACTGACCGAGGTTGAGATCACCAAAATGGCCGCCCTGGTGACCCCCCGCCTTGTCATCGCATCCGAAGGGATTGCCCTGCCAGTAGAGGATCCAAAAACAGAGAGTTTGCCGGTTCTGACCGTGCAGGAATTGCATGATATGACCCGGCTTGCCCCGGTAGGTCCGCATATGGGAGACCCGAACCGCCCCGCTTATATCATCTTCACTTCCGGCACATCCGGTCAGGCCCGTGCCGTGGCCCATGCACATCGGGCGATCTGGGCCCGGCAGATGATGTGGGATGGCTGGTATGACATTTCTCAAGATGACCGAATGATGCATGCAGGCGCCTTCAATTGGACCTATACATTGGGCACCGGCTTGATGGATCCCTGGACGGTTGGCGCCACGTCGCTGATCCCGGCCCCTGGCAGCACACCGGAGCAGATTACCGCCCTTCTGGCCCGTCATGAGGCCACAATCTTTGCCGCCGCACCGGGGGTCTATCGTCAGATGATGAAACATGACCTGCCTGACCTGCCCCAGCTGCGTCACAGCCTGTCAGCGGGCGAAAAACTTCCCTCGACCACCCGTGCGGATTGGAATGCGCGCACCGGCAAGAAGATCTATGAGGCATATGGCATGTCGGAATGCTCCACCTTCATTTCCGGCAGCCCCCTGCATCCCGCCCCGAAAGGCACGCTTGGCTATCCGCAGGCCGGGCGGCATGTTGCGGTTCTTGGCGACGACGGCCTGCCGGTGCCCCGTGGCGTTGCGGGCATTATGGCGGTGCATGAAACGGATCCAGGTCTGATGTTGGGATATGTCGGCGCAGAAGAGGCCACGAAACTTCGGTTTCAGGGAGAGTGGTTTGTGACCGGTGACACGGTTGTCATGGAGCAAGACGGAGCGATCCGGTTCGAAGGGCGCTCAGATGATATTATGAATGCAGGTGGCTTTCGGGTCTCTCCGATTGAGGTCGAGGCCGCCATGGCGCTGCATCCCGGCGTGCATGAAGCGGCCTGTGCTGAGGTCGCCATCAAGGCAGATGCCACCCTGATCGCCTGTTTCTACCTGCCTGAGGACGGTGTGGTGGACGAAAAACTATTGTCAGATCATGCCCATGCGCGGCTGGCGCATTACAAATGCCCGCGCCTGTTCATCCCCGTTGATACCATCCCGCGCGGGGCCAACAACAAGATCCTTCGCGCCCGCCTGCGAGAGGAGTTTGAGGCAGGTAACAGGGGGTGACGTGGTAAGTCGTATCACGACCTCCCTTTCGGAACCCTTTCCTTTGGTCGCTGCAGGGGATAAGTCCAACGGGTGAAAAGGAGAGTGCCATGATCCGCCTTGATGTTTTTTCAGACCCGATTTGCCCCTGGTGCTATATCGGCAAAACACGCCTGCAACGCGCCCTAGAGGCGCGCCCGGATCATCCGTTCCTGATCCAATGGCACCCGTTTCAGCTGAACCCGGAGATGCCGAAAGCCGGCATGGATCGCCGCAGCTATCTTGGGGCGAAATTTGGCGGCAAGGACGGCGCGGTTCAGGCTTACCTGCCAGTGGTGAAAGAGGCGGAGGCAAGTGGTCTGTCGATCAATCTGGACGCCATCGAACGCACCCCGAACACGCTTGATGCCCATCGGATGATCCATTGGGCGGCGCTGGAAGAAAAGCAGAACGCCATGGTCGATCGCCTGTTCAAAGCCTATTTTGTCGAGGGGATGGACATTGGCGACCCCGAGGTTCTGGCGGATCTCGGCGCGGATATCGGAATGGAGCGCGATGTGATTGTGCGGCTGCTGGCCTCGGATGCGGATGCAGATGACATTTCGGCACGCGACGCGGATGCGCGGCACAAAGGGGTGAATTCTGTCCCCACATTTGTCATCGCCAACCAGCATGTGGTGCCCGGTGCGCAACCGGCTGAGCTGTGGATGCAGGTGATTGATGAGCTGATGGAACAGCTTTCCACCCCTTCCGAGGGCGATCTGTGAGTATCCTCCCGACACCGCAAAAACCGCTGCCGATGGGGGAGTTCATCATCCTGCTTGCGGCGCTGTTTTCGATGGTGGCCTTTTCAATCGACTCGATCCTGCCTGCGCTGCCCGAGATTGCCGCCCATATGGTGCCGGACAATGTGAACCGGGCGCAGTTGGTGATTGTCGCCTTTGTCGTTGGTGCTGGCCTGGGGCAATTGTTCTTTGGCCCCCTGTCCGATGCCTATGGGCGACGGCTTTCCATGGGGTCCGGCTTTGTGCTTTACATGCTGGCCTCAGCCGCTGCCTATAGCGCGCAATCCATCGAGGCGCTGTTGTTTTGGCGCTTTGTGCAGGGGCTGGGTGCTGCTGGTCCGCGCACCAATGCAATGGCGCTCACGCGTGACCTTTATGAAGGGCGCACCATGGCCAAGGTGAACTCAATGGCATTCACCTTTTTCGTGCTGGTGCCCGCCGTGGCACCCATGCTGGGACAATGGATCATCCTCGGGTTTGGCTGGCGCCACCTGTTTACCACCTATGCGCTGGTGGCCTTCGTGATCCTTGGCTGGTTCTTGCTTCGCCAACCGGAAACGCACCCGGTTGAGAAACGACGCCCGCTGCGCCTGCGCCCGGTGTTGGAAGCATTTGTGATTGTTTTCAAAAGCAAGGTGACCCTGCTTTACATGACGGTGATCTTGCTGGCCTTTGCCCAGTTGATGGCCTATTTGAGCTCAGCGCAGCAGATCTTTGTCGATGTTTTAGGGACCGGCACGTCTTTTCCGTTTTATTTTGCCCTGGTGACCATTCTGTCGGCAGGGTCCGGGGCGATTAACTCGGTCTTGGTTCTGCGGATCGGAATGCGACGCCTTGCGCTGATCGGATTTGCCGCCCAGGCCGTTCTGGCAGCTATGACGCTTGGATATTGGGCGATCATGGCGCCGGGCGGACCCGTGGCGCTTTGGCTGTTCGTCTGCTGGTCCACGACGCTGTTTTTTGTAAATGGTCTGAGCTTTGGCAATCTGAATGCGCTGGCCATGCAACCGCTGGGTCATGTTGCGGGAACGGCCGCTGCCGTGATCGGCGCTGTGCCGACAATGCTTTCCGTGCTGATTGCCGCACCGATCGGTCAGGCGTTCAACGGAACCCCCATTCCGCTTCTCATCGGCGTGGTGATCTGTTCCACACTCAGCGCGATATTGATCCAGATCGACCGCCATAACCCGGATTAAGCCGTTCAGATAGGCGTTGGCTAAGCTTGTTCCCTTTCTATGGCCGGCCTATGGGCAGGGTTGAGAACACAGGTTTTCGCAAGGTATCCCATCGCGGTCTCTGTCACGGATTTTCTGCCCGCAGACCTTCAGTTTGTAACAGGCCTCAGCGCAGCTGGACAGTTTCTTGCAACTGACATTCCGGCAATCATAGGCTTGGGCAATGCGAAAGGGGGACTGCCTCAGCTGGTTCAGCCTCTCCGCCGGAGACAGAGTGGTCGAAAGCGGCGCATCCTGTGCATAGCCTGCCCCGCCAAACCCCAAAATTGCAGCTATCAGAACTGGAATGATGCGCATCATTGCTTTGTTCCTGCCTGTTTCTGCGCCTCTTTTACCTTGATCGCCAGATCCTGCGCAATTGCAAACGCGCCTTTGATCTTGTCTGAGGTCTTGCGCCAGTCACGCCGCACCACGATCTTGTTGTCCTTGACCTTGGCCAACCCGTTCTGCGCCTGGATAAACTCGACCAGACCTTTCGGACTGGCAAATTTGTCGTTGTGGAACTGAAGGGTTGCGCCTTTTGGTCCGCCGTCCAACTTGGCAATCCCTGCCCGTTTGCACATGCCCTTGATCCGCACCACCAGCATCAGCGTGTTCACTTCTTTCGGAAGCGGGCCAAACCGGTCGATCAGCTCCGCTGCAAACCCTTCCAGCTCGACCTTGGTCGACAGCGAAGACAGGCGCCGATAGAGGCCAAGGCGGACGTCAAGATCGGGCACATAATTGTCCGGGATAAGAACCGGCACCCCGAGGTTGATCTGCGGGGCCCAGGTGCCATCACTGTCCGAAAGCCCCTCAAGCTGGCCGGATTTGATCTTGGCAATCGCCTCTTCCAGCATCTGCTGGTAAAGCTCATAGCCCACCTCCCGCATCTGCCCGGATTGCTCCTCGCCAACAAGGTTCCCCGCGCCGCGAATATCCAGATCCTGTGAGGCCAGCGTGAACCCGGCCCCCAAAGTATCCAGCGATCCCAGCACCCTGAGACGTTTTTCCGCGGTGGCGGTCAACGGGCTGCGCGGTTTTGTGGTCAGATAGGCATAGGCGCGGGTTTTCGAACGCCCGACCCTGCCCCGGATCTGGTAAAGCTGGGCCAGTCCAAACATGTCGGCCCGGTGGATGATCATCGTGTTGGCGGTCGGAATATCGATGCCGCTTTCCACAATTGTGGTGGCCAGCAGGACATCATATTTCCCATCATAAAACGCATTCATCCGATCATCGAGCTCGCCCGAGGCCATCTGCCCATGCGCCACCACGAAGCTCACTTCCGGCACATGGTTTTGCAAGAATTGCTCGATCTCTGGCAGGTCCTTGATGCGCGGGACAACAAAGAAACTCTGCCCGCCCCTGTAATGTTCGCGCAGAAGGGCTTCGCGCAGGGTCACGCTGTCGAATTCAGACACATAGGTGCGGATCGACAGCCGGTCCACCGGCGGGGTGCCGATAATCGACAGATCCCGAACACCGGAAAGCGACATCTGCAAGGTGCGCGGGATTGGGGTCGCGCTGAGGGTCAGCACATGCACGTCCGAGCGCAGTTCTTTCAGGCGCTCCTTGTGGTTCACGCCAAAGCGTTGCTCTTCATCCACCACCAACAGACCAAGGTTTTCAAACCGCACATCTTTGGCAAGCAGAGCATGGGTGCCCACGACGATGTCCATCGTGCCACGGGACATGCCTTCACGGGTGCGCCTGGCCTCTGACGCGCTGACAAAGCGAGAAAGCTGCCCGACATTGATCGGGAAACCGCGGAACCGTTCGGAAAAGCTTTTGTAATGCTGACGGGCAAGCAGGGTTGTGGGGGCAATCACGGCCACCTGTTGCCCGGACATGGCGGCGACAAATGCGGCACGCATCGCCACCTCGGTCTTGCCAAACCCCACATCCCCACAGATCAGCCGGTCCATGGGGCGCCCCATCGCCATATCCTCGATCACGTCTTCGATGGCGGCAAGCTGGTCTTCGGTCTCCTGATAGGGGAAACGGGCAGAAAATTCTTCCCAGGCATGGTGCGGGGCTTCCAGCACCGGCGCCTTGCGCAGTTCGCGCTCTGCTGCCAGACGGATCAGCTTGTCGGCAATCTCCCGGATCCGTTCCTTGAGCTTGGCCTTTTTCGCCTGCCATGCCCCGCCGCCCAGCTTGTCCAGCAATCCGGTGTCCTGACCGAATTTGGACAAAAGCTCGATGTTTTCAACCGGCAGGAACAGACGGTCCCCCCCCGCATATTCGAGCAGCAGACATTCATGAGGGGCACCCATCGCGGTGATGGTTTCAAGCCCCTTGTAAAGGCCGACCCCGTGATCCACATGCACAACCAGATCCCCGGCGGACAGGGCGTTTGCCTCGGTCAGAAAGTTTTCCGCCCGGCGCTTGCGTTTTGGGGCGCGGATCAGCCGGTCCCCCAGCACATCCTGTTCGGAGATCACCGTCAGATCAGGTGTTTCAAACCCATGTTCCAGCGGCCAGACCGCAAGGTAAACACCTGCGCCGCTGTCCGGCACATCGCGGAAATCGTCGATCAGCGTGGTGCCTGTCAGATCCTCATCCGCCAAAAGCCCCTGAAGCCGCTCCCGTGCGCCTTCGGAATAGCTGGCCACCACGGTTGGCGTGGTGGATTTCGCGCGAATATGCTTGGTCAAAGCCTCAAACAGATTGACATTTTCCTGTTGGCGCTCCGGGGCGAAATTGCGGCCGATCCGACCGCTCCCATCCACGACACCCGGTCCTGTGGCCTGCGGAAGAGCGGCGAACTGCACCACCCGCCGGTCTTTGACGACCTCTTCCCAGGCTGGATCATCAAGATAAAGAAGCCCCGGCGGGCACGGCTTATAGACCGTATCCATCCGGTTTTTTGCAGACATGGCAATTTTGCGGGTTTCATACTGGTCGACAATCCCGTCCCATCGCGCCAGACGCGCCGGGGTCAACTGGTCATCCAGCATCACCGAGGCCTCTGGCAGATAGTCAAACACGGTCTCAAGGCGCTCGTGAAAAAAGGGCAGCCAATGTTCGACACCCTGATGTTTGCGCCCGGCGCTGACCGCCTCGTAAAGGGGATCATCGGAGCCGGCTGCGCCGAACTCAATCCGGTAGTTTTGCCGAAACCGGGTGATCGAGGCCTCATCCATCAACACTTCGGATACAGGGGCAAGATCAATCCCGGTCAGTTTTTCGGTTGTGCGCTGGGTGGCCGGGTCAAAGCGGCGCACACCATCCAGAACATCCCCAAACATATCCAGCCGCACCGGTCCGCTTTCCCCCGGAGGGAAAATGTCGATGATGCCGCCGCGCACGGCAAAATCCCCCGGCTCCATCACCGTGGGGCTTTGGGTGAAGCCCATGCGCACCAGAAAACGTCGAAGCTGGTCGATATCCAGCTGATAATCCACCCGCGCAGAAAAGCTCGCTCCGGCCAGCACGTCACGGGCAGGCAGCCGTTGCATGGCTGCATTCAAAGTGGTGAGAAGCACGAACCGGCCCTGAAGGGCCCCGGTGGCCAGCGCAGCCAGGCTGGCCATCCGCGTGGCAGACACATCTGCGTTGGGGGACACCCGATCAAAGGGCAGACAATCCCAACCGGGCAAGGTGATCACCGTCACATGGGGGGCAAAAAAAGACAGCGCCGCCTGCATCGCCGCCATCCGCTTGTCATCGCGCGCCACATGCAGCACCGGTTTGCCGGAACGCTCCAGTTCTTTCAGCACCAATTGGGCGTCAAAGCCTTCGGGGGCCCCGGACAGAAGAACATGTGTCATGAAAACATCCTGCGAAAACATCCTGCAATTCAATGCGTTTCAACCAACAAGCTGGGATCAGCCCCAAACATTCAGCCCCAGACATTCAGGGCGAGGTTTTGATACATGCCCCACATCGAGGTGATGAAAATCGACAGCATACCGATGAGCTGGACCTGAAACCGATGCCGGGACATGCGCTTGCGCAGGGAGGGTCCCTCCAGCGCCTGCTCCGTGATAATCCGGGCCGTGTTGATCGTCAGCATTCCCACGATGCTCATCGGGAAAGCCATCAGGAACACGGCCTGGGCGAACTCGACCCCGTAGTAGAACCCCAAAAGCAACAGCATGGTCAGAAGACCACAGGCCAACCCAAGAAGCCAAAGCCCTGAAATCGCAGCGATATACAGGATCCGGTTGCAATAGATCCGCACCAGGACCTCAAGGTCAAGCTGCACCTGCCCTTCGTGCCGGTCAGCGCGCTGAACCATGTCAAAGGGCACGCCCAGCACCCAGTGGCTGGCGGTTGACCAGAGCACGGCGAGCGCAATCCAATACCAAAGGTTGGAAAAGGAGCGCATGTCGATGATTTCAAAAAGGGTCGAATACCAGTCCAATGGTCTAACCTGCCTCGTGCCGGGTCTGCCTCATTCTGTCAGGGCCTCATGTCATGATGGGGCTTTGCGCGACCATACGCCCGCCATTCGGTCTTGACCAGACCGGTTTTGCGACGGGTTTCCCGGTCTGGTCCCAAACAGGGGGTTGTGGCAGCGCAGCGCGCATGGCAAGGAAAACCATGTCTTTCGGGTTGGGGATCCGACCCGTTCAAGGCCTACATCGCCATCCCGCCGGGGCACCCCCGGTCCACTGACAGGAGAGCCAGATGAGCCGGCAGATCCCTTCGCGCACCGTCGCCCCCTTCCCCATGACCCGTCTGCGCCGCACCCGTTCGTCGCAGGCCTTGCGTGATCTGGTCAGCGAAAACAGCCTGACGGTCAATGATCTGATCTGGCCGGTGTTTGTGGTGGATGGCGACAATGTCGAGCAAGAGATCCCCTCGATGCCCGGCGTGACCCGCAAATCCATTGATCTGCTGGTTGAAGCCGCCCATGAGGCAGCAGATCTGGGAATCCCCGCCATGTGCCTGTTTCCCTATACCGATCCGGCGCTGAAAACCGAAGGCTGCGAAGAGGCCTGGAACCCGGAAAACCTCTCAAACCGGGCCATTCGCGCAATCAAGGACGCGGTGCCCGATATTGCCATCATGACCGATGTGGCCCTGGACCCCTACAATGCCAACGGCCATGACGGCATTGTCAGGGAGGGAGAGATCCTCAATGACGAAACGGTTGAGGCGCTGGTGAAAATGTCCCTGGCCCAGGCCGAGGCCGGGGCCGACATTCTGGGCCCGTCCGACATGATGGATGGCCGCATTGGCGCAATGCGCGCGGCGATCGAGGCCGCAGGTTTCCGCAATCTGACCATCATGAGTTACACCGCCAAATATGCCTCGGCCTATTATGGGCCGTTCCGCGACGCGGTTGGTGCCTCCGGGGCATTGAAAGGTGACAAGAAAACCTACCAGATGGATCCCGCCAATTCTGACGAGGCGATGCGCCTGGTTGAACGGGACCTGATGGAAGGCGCAGATATGATCATGGTCAAACCGGGAATGCCCTATCTCGATATCTGTCGCCGTGTGAAATCCGAATTCGGTGTGCCGACCTTTGCCTATCAGGTGTCAGGTGAATACGCGATGCAGGAGGCCGCGGCGGCAAATGGTTGGCTGGATGGCGACAAGGTGATGGCGGAAAGCCTGATGGCCTTCAAACGGGCGGGCTGTGATGGCATCCTGACCTATTACGCCCCCCGCATGGCACGCGCCCTGTCTGGGGAATGATCCCGGCGCCCTGCGCCGCGCCGTCTAAAATACGCATTTCGCGCAGTTTTCCGCCGTTCCCTCCCCGGGCGGTGCCCTCTTTGCGTGACAGCCACGCATGGCTGGTCTATAGTTTTCGCAGAACCGGAATGACACGGAATAACTCCGGCACCAAACGAAAACAGGCAGGGGCGCTGGTGGTGTTGATCCGGCAGGTCAGCTCCCCGAATTTGGCGATACGAGGCTAAATATGAGCAAGTCAGAACAGAATTCAGAATTTTCCCGTCGTGGCTTTATCGTGGCGCTTGGCGGCACGGGGCTCGCGCTGGCGGGCTGTGCCAATGGCGTGGGGTCCAAGGGCGGCGCCGAGATTGACGCCCGCGTGGCCCAGACCCTGAACTATCTCTACAACCGGTATCCGGGCATGCGGGATCTTGCCGCGAAAGCGTCCGGGATGCTGGTAATGCCGCTGGTGACCGAGGCAGGGTTCATCGTTGGGGGCGCTTATGGGCGCGGGGCGCTTTTGATCAATGATGTCACGGTCGATTACTACTCGCAAACTCAGGCCAGCATCGGCTTCCAGATCGGCGCGCAGCAATATGCCCATGTACTGTTTTTTATGACGCAAGAGGCGCTGCAGGATTTCCGCCGCTCTGCCGGTTGGGTGGCTTCTGCGGATATCAAATACGCTTTCCAGACCGAGGGCGATCGGCTCACGGCCGACACGATCACCTCATCCGATCCGGTGGTTGCCGTTGTCTTTGGTCAGGCCGGGGCGCTGGCTGGCGCCTCGCTCGAAGGGGCAAAATACACCCGTATCATTCCCTGACCCAAACAGGTTGGACCAATGAAAAAGGGAGGCATGACGCCTCCCTTTTTTGTTTTGAACCAAACCGCCCACAATAATGACAGCACTTACGACGTTTCGATTTTCCCCTGTCTCAGGTGAACGTCGAAACGCTTTTATCAGTCCAGGCTTTTCAGCCGCTTGAACAGGCTGGATGTGTCCCAGCGCCCACCGCCTATTTTCTGGACGTCCTTATAGAACTGATCAACCAGCGCCGTGACCGGCAGGCTTGCGCCATTTTCATTTGCCGTGTCGAGGCAGATCCCAAGATCCTTGCGCATCCAGTCAACTGCAAAACCGTGTTCAAAGTGATCATCCGCCATGGTTTCATGCCGGTTGACCATCTGCCAGCTGCCAGCAGCCCCGCCCTGGATCACATCGACCACCTCTCGAATATCAAGACCGGCTTTCTCGGCAAAATGCAGCCCCTCGGACAGGCCCTGCACCAGACCGGCGATGCAGATCTGATTGACCATCTTTGTCAGCTGCCCGGCGCCGCTTTCGCCCAAACGTTTTACCGTGCGGCCATAGGCCTGCATGATCGGTTCCGCGGCTGAATAGGCGGTGTCATTGCCCCCGCACATGATCGACAGAATACCGTTTTCCGCCCCGGCCTGCCCGCCAGAGACGGGTGCGTCCACAAAACTGACACCTGCAGACCGGGCAGCGGCATAAAGTTCGCGCGTCACTTTGGCGGATACCGTCGTGTGATCAACGAAAACCGCCCCGTCTCTCATGCCGGCCAGCGCACCATTTTCACCCAGCACCACTGCGCGCAGGTCGTCATCATTGCCCACACATGCCATGACAAAATCCGCGCCGAGCGCCGCTTCACGCGGGGTGGAGGCCCATTTTCCCCCATATTCCTTGGCCCAGGCTTCGGCCTTGGCAGTGGTGCGGTTGTAAACCGTTACCTGATGCCCCGCAGCAACGAGGTGCCCCGCCATCGGATAGCCCATCACGCCCAAGCCCAAAAATGCGCATTTTGCCATTGCAACGCCCTTTCGTTGTCTTTCCCTGTCAGGCACAGTAGTTACCGCTCAGACCCAAAACGTCAACAAGAGGCTCGGAATGGGAATAGTGTTTCGCTGGTTGATCCGGATCGTATCGGCAGCCCTTTTATTGGCAGTTCTGGGAACCGGGCTGGTCTACTACCTTGCGGCGCAATCCCTGCCCGATTACTCCACCACGCGAGAAACCCCCGGCATTACCGCGCCGGTGGAGATTGTGCGCAACAACGCCAATATCCCCCATATTTTTGGTCAGAACGACAGTGATGTGTTCTTTGGGCTTGGCTATGCGCACGCCCAGGACCGGCTTTGGCAGATGATGCTGCTGCGTCGCACCGCACAGGGCCGCCTTTCCGAACTGTTCGGGGAGCGCACCTTCAAAACGGATGAGTTGATGCGGCGGCTCGATATCTACCGCCTTGCCCAGCAGGATGTGGCAGAACAGGACCGTGACGCGCAAAAGGCGCTGTCGGCCTATGCGTCGGGTGTGAACGCCTATCTGTCCCGGATCAACACCGATGCGTTAGGACGAGGGGCGCCGGAGTTCTTCCTGTTCCCAGCCGGAATTTCCCCATGGCAACCTGCCGACAGCCTTGCGGTCCTGAAACTCATGGGGGTGCAGCAGGGTGGCCAGCTTCAAGACGAGGTGCTGCGCGCGCGCGTTTCTCTTGCCCTGCCTGAGGAGCGTCTGCGTGATGTGATGCCGGACATGCCCGGCACCGGCGTGGCTGCGCTTCCTGATTACGCGTCGCTGTTTGACAGCGGCCCGGACTTTGCCGCTTTTCACCCGGTGGATCAGTTGCCCGATTTCTGGCCCAGCCCTGCCCGCGGGCTGGAAGGTGCGTCAAACGTATGGGCCGCCGCGCCCAGCCGGTCTGCCGCAGGTGCCTCCCTTCTCGCCAATGATCCGCATCTCAGTTTTACCGCCCCCAGCCTTTGGTACCTTGCGCGGTTGGAGCTATCGACCGGAGGGGTGATCGGGGGCACCATTCCCGGCATGCCAATTGTGCTTGTGGGACGTTCAAACGATTTTGCCTGGGGCATCACCTCCTCTTACATGGATGATCAGGATGTGTTCATGGAGGAGCTGAACCCCGAGAATGCGGAGGAAGTGCGCACGCCTGACGGGTTCGCAAAGCTCGTCACCCGTCCAACCATTGTAAAGGTCAAGGATCAGGCGCCGGTTACCCTGCAACTGCAATGGTCAGATAATGGTCCCGTTTTACCGGGGAACATGTATGATCTGTCCTCGGTTACCCCACCGGGCCATGTGGCGGCGCTGTCCTGGACACTGCTGGCGCCACGTGACCGCTCCATGAGCGCGGCAATCCGACTGATGCGCGCCATGACAATCAGCGAGGGCCTGTCAGCCGGCGCGGATTTTGTGGCCCCGAGCCTGAACCTGACCATGGCAGACAAAAGTCAGATCGCGATGAAGGTGATCGGGGCGATGCCCCGCCGGGATGCGGATCATCAGACCAAGGGACGTATGCCGAGCCTCGGGTGGAAGCCGGAAAACCGTTGGAACGGGGTGGAAACCTATTCGGCCAACCCGGAATTCGTGCAACCCAAAGGGGGCATTGTCGGCAACACCAACAATAAGGTGATCGAACGCCCCTTCCCGCTTCACATGAGCTACTCTTGGGGGGACAGCCAGCGTATCCAGCGCTGGACCCGCCTGATGCAGGCCCGTGCCGTGCACACGCGCGACAGTTTTATCGAAGCGCAGCTGGACACGGTTTCCCCCACCGCCCGGACGCTGTTGCCTTTGGTGGGGGCCGATCTGTGGTTTACCGGCGAGGCCGCCCCAGAGGGCACGCAGGATCGCAAGTGCCAGCGCGCGCTTGACCTGCTGGCCAGTTGGAATGGTGAGATGAACGAACATATGCCGGAGCCCTTGATCTATTCCGCCTGGATGCAGGCCCTGAAAAACAGGTTGATCCGCGATGAGCTTGGACCGTTGACCGAGGCGTTCCCCCATGCCGATCCCATTTTTATCGAGCGGGTTTTTCGGGACATCGAAGGGGCGTCTGTCTGGTGTGATGTGATCCAGTCTGCCCCGGTGGAAACCTGCACCGACATTGCCCGGGCCGCATTGGATGATGCGCTGCTCTGGCTGGAGGAGAACACGCGTGGCGAACAGGAAAGCCTGCGCTGGGGGGATTATCATATCGCCACGCAGGATCATCCGGTGTTGGGAAAGGTTCCGTTTCTGAAGTATTTCGTGAATATCCGGCAATCGACCTCTGGCGGGGACAATACCTTGATGCGCGGAAAAACATCCGGTCGTGGCGATGATCCGTTTCAAAACGTGCACGGGGCAGGATATCGCGGCGTTTATGACCTAGCTGACCCTGACAGTTCTCTTTTTGTCACCGCCACCGGCCAGTCCGGTCACCCGCTTTCGCGTCACTATGATGATCTGGGGGAACTTTGGCGGCGCGGAGAATACACCCCGATGTCCCTTGATCCCGATCTTGCGCGGGCGGCGGCGGTTGGTATTACCCGCCTGCTGCCCAAGGAAAAGTGATCCGGGATTTTTAAAAACCGGTCTCGGGGGCCAGCCATCAGAGGATAGTCTGCCCCCGAGAGCCCTGGTCAAAGTGCCGCGTATTCCGCTTTCTGCCGCTCGGTCCAGGTGACGGTCAGGGACCAGCCGGTTTCGGTCTGTTCTTCCGCGTCCACCACCCCTTGCGAGAACAACCACGCGCGCTGCTTGCCCTGGGAAAACGCCAGATCAACGTCTGTGGTTTCACGCGGTGATGCCAGCCGGGTTTCCACCGCCTCCAACAATTCTTCGAACCCTTCGCCCGTTATGGCGGACAGGGTGAAAATATCGTCGTTGCGTGCAGCTTCGCGCCTGCGGGCATCTGCGTCCTCGGGGTCCAGAAGATCGGTTTTGTTCCAAACCTCCAGGCTGGGCGTGTTTTCATCCACCCCCAGATCTTCCATGATCTTTTCCACATCCGCCGCCTGCTCGTCGGTGTTCTCAGACGAGATATCGCGCACATGCAGGATCAAATCTGCGGCCAGAACCTCTTCCAATGTGGCGCGAAACGCAGCCACCAACTGGGTCGGCAGGTCCGAGATGAACCCCACCGTGTCCGACAAAATGACCTTGCGGCCACTGCCCGGCAGTTCGATATTGCGCATCGTCGGGTCGAGCGTGGCAAACAGCATATCTTTTGCCAGCACGTCCGCACCGGTCAGGCGATTGAAAAGCGTTGATTTCCCGGCGTTGGTATAGCCCACAAGCGCCACGATGGGAAACGGCACCTTGGCCCGCGCCGCACGGTGCAATTCGCGGGTTTTCACCACTTTCTCAAGCTGTTTACGCAGCCGGTTGAGCTGATCATCAATGGCGCGGCGGTCGGCTTCGATCTGGGTTTCGCCGGGGCCGCCAACAAATCCAAGTCCGCCTCGTTGGCGCTCCAGGTGGGTCCATGCGCGCACCAGTCGGGTGCGCTGGTAACTCAGCGCGGCCATTTCGACCTGCAGCACCCCTTCCCGTGTCCGGGCGCGATCCGAGAAGATTTCAAGGATGAGCCCGGTCCGATCGAGGATTTTGACTTTCCAGAGCTTTTCAAGGTTGCGCTGCTGCACCGGGCTGACCGGCCCGTCAATCAGCACAAGCTCAACTTCGGCCGCCTGAAGGCGCGCCTTCAGCTCTTCGATCTTGCCCGATCCGAACAGGTGGCCAGGATGTGGGCGGGAAATACGCACGATTTCGGACCCTTCAACCACCAGATGTGGCAGGGCAGCGGCCAGAGAAACGGCCTCTTCCAGCGCAGGACCAGCGGTCCGGCGGGCGCGGTCGGATGTCAGTTCGGGATGGAGAACCCAGGCCCGTGTGGGCAGGCTCTCCTGTTCAACGAGGTCGGTCAGCTGTCTTCGCCATCATACAGGTTGATCGGAGCGCCCGGCATGATCGTCGAAATCGCGTGTTTGTAAACCAGTTGCGATTGACCGTCCCGGCGCAGCAGAACGCAGAAATTGTCGAACCAGGAAATAACGCCCTGAAGTTTGACGCCATTGATCAGGAAAATCGTGACGGGAACCTTCGATTTGCGCACATGGTTCAGAAAGGCGTCTTGCAGGTTTTGTTTATCCGCAGCCATCGTTTTTTGTCCTTTTTATCTCGTGCTGCCGGGAAACGGCAGGAAAGTCCTATTCTTCTAATATGACCTGTGAATTTGAAGGTTTCCAGCCCCAAACGTATTGCAAAATGCACCTATAGCGACAAAATCGCCGGGAAAGCGTCAGCGGCGCCAGCTATCGGGATTGAAAAGTGCAATAATTGCCAATGTCTCAAGCCGTCCAAGGACCATCGCCCCGGCCATGATGACCTTGGCGGGGTCGGACAGATCCGCATAAGAGAAAGGTGTGCTGGACGCCACCTGGGCCAGTGGCCCCGTGGTGGTAAGGGCGGAAATGGTCAGGATCATCGTGCTTTCAAAATCCAGACCGGTAAAGGACAGCGCCAGTGTGACAATGGCCAGCGACATTGCCAGAAGCATGAAAAACACCCAGGACATATAGGCACCACGTCCCCGCATATGGCGCGCGTCGGTTCCGCTGCCACCCACCGATGACGGGTGAACCAGTTTCTCCAACTCGCGTCGTCCATGCAGGTACAGCGCATAGACCCGCATGAGTTTCGCGCCCCCGGCGGTGGTCGCAACGCCGCCGCCAATCAGAGCAAGCCCGGTCAGGACCAGACCCGGCGTTTGCAAGCCTGACCAATCCCGGCTAGCGGCCCAGGCGCTGCTTTCAAACCCGGTTGTGGTCAGAAAGGACAGAACCGTGAAAACCGATCCCCACAGAGAGGTCAGGCCCGCGAGAATATTGGTTTCTTCATCCACTTCATACGCGCCAATCCAATGGCGCAGGAACAGGAAGGCCGGGACAATCAAAATAACCGCGAACGCCATGCGAATTTCCGCGTCCCCAAGAAGACTGCGCAGGTTCTCCGATTGCATGTCAGTGGCAAATGTCAGGCGCGAAATCGCAAAGATGAAAAACACCGCGATAATCGCTTCGCCCGCAAACCCAGACCCGCTATTGGTCAGGCCACCAACAGGAGAGATCCCGCTGGTGGCCATGGTCGACATGGCGTGGCAGGCGGCAACAAAGGCGCTGTCACCGGCCAGGATCAGGCCAATCCAGAGGACCAAGGTCAACCCGGCATAGACCGGAAACAGCTTTAGCCCATAGGCGCGAATGCGCTGGGAAATATCTGCCACATTCGTGATCTGGCTCAATCCGCCCCCAATACCCCCAGCGTCCTGTCGGGCGCTAAACCGTGCGCGCACTTCGAAACCGCCAAGGGCCATGGGGGCAAGAATGGCAATGGCACTGACCCAGATGAACAGGCCGCCCATCCAACCGACCAGCGCGCGCCAGAGGTGCAGGGTTTCGGCAAGCCGGTCGGGGGTATCAAACAGGGTTGCCCCGGTGGTGGTCAGGGCCGAGACCATTTCGAAATAAGCGTTAAGAAAGCTGGTGTTGCGCAGGGCCTGGTGAAAAGGAACCGCAAGCATGATGGGCAAAAGCACAAACAGTCCCAGCAGCGCCATCAGGTGGCGCCGGGGCCGGTTGGAGCGCGGTCGATCCGCCATGGCAAGCGCCAGGAAGGACGTCAGAAATCCAAACAGGATGGCTCCGTAAAAGAACACCCGGCTCTCAAAAAACTCGCCTGAGAACCACCCATATCCTGCCGGGACCAGCATTGAGGTCGACCCGATCCCCATCAGGATCACCAGCAATGGCAGGTTCAGTATCCTGCCAACAAGAGAGGAGGATGGCAGGCGCGACATCAGAAGTAATCGATCTGAACCTGCAACAGGCGTTCCACTTCAGGGACGTCTTCCGCCATTGCAAAAATCGTGACCACATCCCCTTCATCCAGCCGCATCTTACCGGTTGGCTTCAGGACGGTATCCCCCTTCAGCACCGCCCCGACCAGCACCCCTTCCGGAAAATCCACATCCCGGATCGCTTTGCCAGCCACGGGTGAGGTGGCCAGAACCTGCGCCTCGATCACCTCGGCCTCGGCATCGCCAAGCGAATAGACCTCACGCACCTTGCCGTGCCGGATATGGCGCAGGATCGAGCTGACCGTCTGGGTGCGCGGGTTGATATAGGCGTCGATATTCAAGGGCTCCATCAACCCGGCAAGGGTGGGATCGTTGATCAGGCAGATCGACATCTGACACCCAACGGATTTGGCGCGGACCGAGGTCAGCAGATTGACCTTGTCATCATCCGTCACCGCGAGAATAGCATCCGCTTTGGGCACACCCGCCTCTTTCATAAGCTCCATATTCATGCCGTCGCCATAAAGCACAACGGTGCGTTCCAGCGCATCCGCGGCCTTCTCTGCCACAACACGGTTAAGCTCAACCACTTTGGCCCTGATCCGGTCGGTCCGGGTTTCCAACGCTTTGGCGACCGCAAGCCCAACATTTCCCCCGCCCAGAATGACCACACGGTTTTGGCGTTTTGAAGTCTTGCCAAAGACCTCCATCGTGCGATCCATATCTTCGGTACGGGTGAACACATAAACCTGATCGCCGCCGAAAAGCTGATCTCCCGGTTCGGGGGCAAACAAAGACCCCTCGCGCCGCACACCGACAACAATCACCGACAAGGTCGAAAACAAATCTGTCAGCTGGCGCAGCGGGGTGTTGAGCACGGGGCAATCGTCATCAAGCTGCACGCCCAGCAGCTGCACCTTACCGTCCAGAAAACTCTCGATGTCAAACGCGGATGGGGCGGTCAGCCGTTTCAGAACCGCCTCTGCCACCTCGCGCTCGGGGCTGATCACCACATCAATCGGCAGGTGATCACGCCGATACAGGTCGGAATAAATCGCATCGAGATAGGATTGGCTGCGCAGCCGGGCAATTTTTCGCGGCACTGCGAAAACCGAATGGGCCACCTGGCAGGTGACCATGTTCACCTCATCCGAATGGGTGGCGGCGATGATCATATCCGCATCCGGTGCCCCTGCCCGTTCCAACACATCCGGATAGGAGGCAAACCCCGTAACACCTTGAACATCAAGAGTTTCCGTGGCACGATTAACGAGGACCGGATTGTTGTCAACCACGGTGACGTCATTGTTTTCCGCCGACAGATGTCGCGCGATCTGCCACCCGACCTGCCCTGCTCCGCAAATGATCACTTTCATGGCCGACTGTTCCTTCAGCTCGTTTCGGCGGCGCAACCCCAGTCAACATGAGGCTGAACCGACTGTCTTTGCCCAGTGCCATTGTCCGGCGCCCTGTCAGCAAAAGGTCTGCCATTGCAACACAACAAGGTCAAGCACCCCCAATGCCCAGGCCGCGACGGCCTGAACGGGGCGACACTTTCAGTTCGGATCTCAGGCGGTTTCCTCTTCGCTTTCTCCGGCAATATATGCCACGCGTGCGCCTGCCTTGTTGCCGGTCACAACGCCAAGAGATTTCAGTTTGCGGTGCAGGGCGCTGCGCTCCATCCCGACAAAATTCGCAGTTTTCGAGATATTGCCACCAAAACGGTTGATCTGAGTTAGCAGATATTCCCGCTCAAACGCTTCCCGTGCTTCGCGCAGTGGCAGGGTTGCCAGGGCCGACGGGAGCGCACGCGAAAGGCCACCATCCTCGCCCGCAGCTTCAGCCGGGTCATTTCCTGGAAGCTCATGCGGTTGAATGGGGCCGGTGCCATCGCCCAGAATCAACACCCGCTCAATCACGTTTTTAAGCTGGCGCACATTGCCCGGCCAGCTCATTGCCTGAAGCATTGCCTCAGCGTCTTCACTCAAACTGCGCAGGGCCAGCCCCTGCTCAGCATTGATCGTTTCCAGAAAATGCGCGGCAAGCTCTGGGATGTCTTCGCGGCGATCGGCCAGAGCAGGAACGGCAATCGGCACGACATTCAGTCGATGAAAGAGCTCTTCGCGGAAGTTTCCTTCATTAATTTCATGCTGTAAGTCTTTGTTAGAGCTTGAAATAACGCGAATATCTACGCTGACCTTATCATGTCCCCCGACCCGCTGAAAACGCTGATCGACCAGAACGCGAAGGATTTTGGACTGGGTGCCGAGCGGCATGTCGGCAACCTCATCGAAATAGATCACCCCGCCATTGGCTTCATCCAGAAGACCGGGTTCCACCCCGCGTTCCACTGTTTCGCGCCCGAACAACACCTCTTCCATCCGGTCGGCGTCGATCGCTGCGGAATTGACCACCACAAACGGGGCTGCGGCGCGGTCTGAATGGGTGTGAATATAGCGCGCTGCCAGCTCTTTCCCCGACCCGGCCGGGCCGGATAGCAGCACGCGGCCATTTGACTTTGTGACTTTATCAAGGTTGCTTTTCAAAGCCTTGAAGGCTGAACTTGATCCAACCATCTCTTTTGCGGACCCGTCACGCCGTTTCAGTGCGGTGTTTTCGCGTCGCAGGTTGCTGGCCTCCATCGCGCGAGAAATCACCACCATCAGCTGATCGATATTGAACGGCTTTTCGATAAAGTCATAAGCCCCCTGTTTGATCGCCGCGACGGCAATCTCGATATTGCCATGCCCGGAAATGATCACCACCGGCACTTCCGGGTGTTCGCGCTTGACCATTTTCAGGATGTCGATCCCGTCCATGTCGCTGTCTTTCAACCAGATATCGAGGATCATCAGCGCGGGAAGTTCGGATTTTACCTGCGCCACCGCCTCGTCCGAGGTGCCAGCAATACGGGTTGAGAACCCCTCATCTTCAAGAATATCCGAGATCAACTCGCGGATGTCCCGCTCGTCATCGACAATCAGAATATCGCCCCTGGTGTCACTCATCTTATCCTCTTTCCTTAACTCACTGCGGCCACCAGGGGGTCATCCACCGGCAACCAAATTACAGCCATGGCCCCGGGGCGTAGCTGCCCAGTGCCAGATTGATGTCCAAAGACGGGGGCATCTTCAAGATCAAGCGTCCCGCCATGTTCTTCGATGATTTTCTTGACGATCGGCAACCCCAACCCGGTCCCCTTGTCGCGTGTCGTGACATAGGGTTCAAAAAGCTTTGCACGGTCTTCAGGCAGGCCAATCCCATTATCGGCAATAGTGATCCGCACCCCGTCCTCTTCTTTTTGCATCGCAATCCGGACTTGCGGATCATGCCCGTCAGGTGCGCCACGTTCCTGAAGGCTTTCAATGGCTTCACCGGCGTTTTTGATAAGGTTTGTCAGGGCCTGACCAATCATGGTCGGGTCAATATCCACGCAAAGCTCTTCTTCCGGCAGGTCAGCGTGTATCGAGATACCCTCTTGGCCTGTCTGCTGCAAAAGCACCGCATCCCGGGTCAAAGCCACAAGATCCGTGCGTCTACGCTCAGGTTCCGGCATCCTGGCGAATTTCGAAAATTCATCAACAATGCGCCGCAAGTCATTGGTTTGGCGAACAATCACATCCGTGTATTGTTCAAGGGCGTCAACATCCACCCCGTCAACACGAGAGAATTTCCGCTTGATCCGCTCCGCCGACAATTGAATTGGGGTGAGCGGGTTCTTGATCTCATGGGCAATCCTTCGGGCGACATCGCCCCAGGCGGCCATACGTTGCGCAGATACCAGATCGGTGACGTCATCAAAGGCAATCACATAGCCTTCCAACTCACCATCCTGATTGCGCCGTTGGGCAATGCGCACCAGCAAGCTTTCCTGCTTGCCGCTGCGGGTCAGACGCACTTCTTTCTGCACGCTTTCACGATTGCTGTTACGCAGCTCATCAAGCATGGGCTGAAACTCGGGCACAACCAGCTCCAACTGATGTTCCTGTCCGCTTTCATCCTGCACATCCAGCAGCCGTTCGGCGGCGCGGTTGACAAAGGTGACCGACCCATCGGCCGCAAGCCCCATCACCCCGCCGGTGATGGAACTCAGAACACTGTCAAACAAGCGCCGACGTTCATCAATTTGCTGCGTATTGTCCAAGAGCCGCTGACGCTGCCCTTTCAATTGCCGGGTCATCTGGTTGAAAAACCGTGCGAGCATGGCAATTTCGTCATCTCCGCGCTCTTCCAGCACCTGAACATCCAGATCCCCGGCCCCAACCCGTTTTGCAGCCCCCGCAAGCCGCCCAACCGGGCGCGCCAGCCGTTCGGCAAACCACATGCCCATCCAGACTGCGGCAAGGATCAGGATCAGCGCAAATCCCAGATAAATAAGACCAAATTGGAACAGGGTTTTCCCCCGCTGGCTTTCCAGTTGGGTATAAAGTCTGGCCGCTTCCTGTGTTTCATCGACCAGGTCCAGGATCTCTCCGTTCACCTCGCGCGTCAGGTAAAGAAAATGGTCGGAGAAGCCCGGCAGCAGAAGCAAAACGCGAAATTCATTCTGGCTCCAGTCTTCGATCACCACCGGTTGCCCTGCCATCGCCTGTTTGAATTCTTCTTCTTCGGGGCGGTCATAGTTGAACAGATAGGATTGATTGCCGCGCACCCGAATGTCGCCATCGGAATTGAGCACAAAGGCTTCGCTCAGCCCGCGCTGGATCCGCTCTTGGGCCGTTGTCAGAAGCTGGCCGAGTTCACCCTCGGTCAAAAGGGTTTGCCTTTGTCGCTGGGTCACAAGGAAATTGCTGATCGCACGCGCATCCTGAACAAGCCCCTCGCGGCTTTCCCCTTTATAGGCCTCAGCTGCAGCGCGGGAATTCCCCACCACAAGGCGCACGCGTTCTGAAAACCAGCCCTCGAGCCCCAAATTCAGCGTGAGCATGGCAAAGATCGCCACCAGCACGGTCGGGCTCAGCGCGATAACGGCAAAAACCGCGGTCAGGCGCAGGTGCAACCGCGACCCGGCGTTTTCCATCCGGCGCGCACCAACCATTCGAACGATACCTGCCAGAACAAGTCCGGCCACGACGATCACATAAAGAAGATCGGCCATCAGGATGAGACGCAACGCGGAGCTTTCCCCGCCCTGACCAAAAGGCCCAAGCACAAGGAAAGTGCCCACCGCCAGAAGTGGTCCCATCATGATCAGGCCAAGGGCCGATATCGTGCGCAAGCGGCGCCAGTTGCGCGCCGCGATATACCGCTCAAGGCTGGTTTTGCGCATCTTGCGCTCTGCCAACGTATTTGCCCCCCAAAACCTGCAGGCTGCTCGTTACTGCCACTTTTGTGACACCGAGTTCAGCACCACGTCTGCGCCGGTTTGTCCGACCACTTCACGTCTCCTGCCCCGGATCGCAGCGACCCAGTGCCAATTTGCAACGCTTGTTGCTCTTTTACATCAACTTCCGGCGGCGTGTCACCTCTATTCCGAGGTCGGTGATCTTTTTGCGCAAGGTATTGCGGTTGATGCCAAGCAGATCGGCACATTTGGCTTGATTGCCGCTGGTGGCATCCAGCGCGATTTCCAGCAGGGGAAGCTCGATTTCACGTAAAATACGTTGATAAAGACCGGGTGGAGGCAATGTCCCGCCGTGAAGATCGAAGTAATGCTTGAGGTGCCGCGCGACAGAGGCGGAAAGCCGCTCATCGGGGGCCTGACTGGGGGAGCGCACGGCAAGATCGCCGGACAGGGCAGTCTTGATTTCGGTCAGGGAGATGTCTTCCTCGCCCCCGGTGACCAGCAGGCGGGTCATCAGGTTTTCCAACTGGCGCAGGTTCCCGGGCCAGGGATGTGCGCGCAGCGCCTCCAGCGCCTCATTCGACAGACGCCGTTCCAAAATACCATCCTGTGCGGTGCGCTGGATAAAATGCGCCGCAAGGGCGGGGATATCTTCCAGCCGTTCACGCAGGGCCGGCACGGATATCACGACCCCTGCCAGACGGTAATAAAGGTCTTCGCGAAACGCCCCTTGCCGAATGCGTTCTGACAGATTGCCCTGAGAGATGGCAATGACCCGGGGGCCTCCATTTCCGCATGCGCCAAGCCCATCCAGAAAGCGCGACAGGCGCGCCTGAGCCTCGCCATCCAGATCCCCGATCCCGTCAAAAAGAATGGTGCCACCGCCAACCCGGCGGGTCAGATCCGATAAGGCATCCGCTGGCCGCAGATCATCCGGGGTCGCCACCACAAATGGGGCCTCACTGCGGGCTGAGAAATCATGTATGGCCTGGGCAATCAGCGACTTTCCGGTGCCGCTTTCCCCGGTAATCAACACGGGAAGATCAATATTCAGCACCCGCGCCACGAGGCGATAAAGGTCCTGCATTGCCGGGCTGCGCCCCACAAGCGGCAGGTCCGACCCGGTGGTGGAGGTCCCCTGAACCGGGCTTGCAGGCGCACGCAGGCGTTTTCGCTCCAGCGCCTGCCCGACACGTTTCATCAGGTCCGGCAGGTCAAAGGGTTTGGGCAGATAATCGAATGCCTCTGCCTCGGCCGCCTGAATGGCCGTCATGATCGTGTTCTGTGCAGAGATCACGATCACCGGAAGGTCGGGACGCATTTCAGAGATCTTTGGCAGGTTTTCCAACCCGTTCCCGTCGGGCATGATCACGTCTGAGATCACAACGTCCCCGCGCCCCTCTTCGACCCATCGCAGCAGCGTCATCATTGATCCGGTGGCATGCACCCGGCAGCCTGCGCGGGTCAGCGCCTGGGTCAGCACGGTTCGGATCGTGCGGTCGTCATCGGCAATCAGAACGGTTCCGTCCATTGTCTCAACTCCTTATTTCCTGGCCCGTCCGGGATTGGGCACCACCGGCAGCGACACCCGAAACACGGTTCGGCCCGGTTGACTGTTGACGGTGATCAGCCCGCCGTGATCGGTGAGGATCTTTGACACCAGCGCCAACCCAAGGCCGGTGCCATTTTCCCGGCCAGACACAAAAGGATCGAACACATGATCGGCAATGTCCGGGGGCAGGCCCGGACCGTCATCAATCACCTCGACCTGAAGCGGAAGGGGCTCTCGGGTGCCATCCGGAGCGCGCCGATGCAACCCGGCATCGTAAAAGGTGCGCAACGTGATGGACCCGGCACTGCCTGCAGCCTCGGACGCGTTCTTGATCAGGTTCAGAAAAACCTGCATCAGCTGGTCTTCATCCACAAAGGTCAGGGGCAGTGAGGGGTCATACAGTTCATTGATGCTGCACCCATCGGCAAATCCCACCCGAGCCGTGGTCCGGGCGCGATCCAGCAGGTCATGGATATTGACCGGGTGTTTTACCGGCGGGCGCAAATCGCCAAACTGTTCCACCTGATCCAGCAGCGCCACGATGCGGCGGCTTTCGGCTACAATCAGATCCGTCAGCTCCTGATCTTCCGGGCTGAGCCCCATGGATAGAAGCTGTGCCGCTCCGGTGATACCAGCAAGCGGGTTCTTGATCTCATGGGCAAGCATTTCCGCCATGCCAATCGCCTGACGCGCGGCCTTGCTGCCCTTTTCCTGCCCCAACTGTTCCGGCTGTCGCGGATGCAACAGCAGCAACGCCCCTTCCCCGATTGGTGAGATCTGGATGTTCACCTCGCCGGGTGGGGCGTTATGCGGCGTGAACTTGACCGCATCCGCATACATCGTTCCCTGCGATGCGCGCACCCTCTCGATGGCGTCCCCAAGTTCGGGTCCAAGTTGCAGCACCTCGATCATCCCACGTCCAAGCAGGGCCCGCTCGGATTGATTGAGCAGAGCTTCGCCTGCGGCATTGACCTCTTCAACCAGCCCATCCTTTGACAGGATCAGCGCTGGAATGGGCAATGCGGACCACAGAAGATCGTTCATGCGGGCACCTCTTGCAGCAAAGCGTCCGAAAGCAACCCGGTCACTTCGACCGGATCACGCGAGGACAGGATCCGGCGGCGCAGGTCCGCGGGCGTGCAGGCCGTATCCATATACCAGCCAAGATGCTTGCGGATCACCCGCGCGCCCAGCTCCTCGCCATAAAAGTCAAGGCTGGCACGATGATGGTCCTGAACCATGCGGACCAGATCTTCGCTTTGCGGGATCACGGGGGCAGGCGCGCCAAACAGATCATGGGCCACCTGTTGCAGGAGCCAGGGCTTCCCCCCTGCACCGCGCCCGATCATCACCCCATCCGCACCAGATTTTTCAAGCGCCTCGCGGGCGGTTTTGCTGTCCACGATATCCCCATTGGCAATAACCGGTATCGATACCGCCTCCTTGACCCGCCTGATCGCCGACCAATCGGCCCGTCCTTTGTAAAACTGGCATCGGGTCCGGCCGTGGATGGTGATCATCTGGATGCCAGCCGCTTCGGCGCGTCCAGCAAGCTCCGGCGCATTCAGCATCGCGTCATCCCACCCCAGACGTGTCTTGAGCGTGACCGGGATCTGCACCGCGCCGACAATGGCCTCAATCAAGCGCAGCGCATGATCGAGATCGCGCAAAAGCGCAGAGCCGGACATTCCGCCGACCACCTTTCGGGCTGGGCACCCCATATTGATGTCGATGATCCGGGCACCATTGGCCTCAACCATCCGTGCCGCTTCACCGGCCCAATATACATCCCGGGCAGCAAGTTGCACCGCGGTGTCAGAGAGGCCAAACCCCAGCTCCGCCCGTTCCCGCACCCCCGGCTTGGCCTGCACCATTTCCTGACTGGCGACCATTTCGGACACAACCAGACCGGCCCCGAAACCGCCAACAAGCTGGCGAAACGGCAAGTCGGTGATTCCCGCCATGGGCGCCAGAATAACCGGCGACGGCAGCGTGATATGTCCGATAGAGAGAGGCATGCCTAATCCTTGAGCAATTGCGAAAATCATGCGCGGGTCCCTGCAACCAAACAAGAATTTGCCTGCGGGGATCGGCCCTCATTTATGAATTGCACATTTTTTAGGCGGTTTCTATGGCGCTCTATCGGCTTTTGATCTCTTTCGTGGCAGGTTCGCAAAACGTTCGGGATATGGAGGCAAAGGTTCCGCTGGGCGTTCGTGTTGAAATCTTCGATACAGTTTTTCGCAGAAACATCTTAAACAGGGCGTCATGACACACCAGACACACTCCATTCCCCCGAAAGTGGCCGTGGTTATTGTTGCCGCAGGCCGGGGCACACGGGCCGGCGCCGGGCTGCCAAAACAATGGCGTCCACTGGGCGACGGGTCCGTGGCGGAGGCCACCATCCGAAGGTTCTGCAACCATCCCCGTATCTCGATGGTTGCGCTGGTTATTCACCCGGAAGATCGGAAACTCTGCGAAACCCTGATCTGGGATCGCCTTCCCAAAGGACCTGACCTTCCCGAGATGGCGGAAGTTTTCGGCGGTGCCAACCGCGATGAATCGGTGCGGCGTGGATTGGAAGCCCTGATCGGCGCCAACCCGGACTATGTGCTAATCCATGATGTGGCCCGGCCGCTTGTGTCGGACAAGGTGATCGACGCAGTCCTGGATGCGCTCACCCTCAGCCCGGGGGCGGCCCCTGCCCTTCCTGTCACGGATGCGCTTTGGCGGGGAACGGATGGTAAAGTTTCCGGCACCCAGAACCGTGAAGGGCTTTATCGCGCACAGACCCCACAGGGGTTTCATTTCGACAAGATCCTGTCCGCACATCGCGCCCATCCGGGCGGGGCCGCCGATGATGTCGAAGTCGCACGCCATGCAGGGCTTGACGTCACGATCGTGGCGGGCGAGGAGCAGAACCTGAAAATCACCACGCCCGAGGATTTCGCACGGGCCGAGTTATTGTTGCAAAGCATCACGTAAGGGACAGCAAGATGGATATTCGGGTGGGTCAGGGATATGACGTGCACGCCTTTGAAGAGGGCGATCATGTGATCCTTTGCGGCGTCAAAATTCCGCATGAGCGGAAGCTGAAAGGGCATAGCGATGCGGATGTGGGCATGCATGCGCTGACAGATGCGATTTACGGCGCCTTGGCGGATGGCGATATCGGCCAGCATTTCCCGCCCAGTGATCCGCAGTGGAAAGGTGCTGAAAGCGATATTTTCCTACGCCATGCCGTCGGTCGGGTCCGTGATCGGGGGTATCGCATTTCAAATGTGGATGTGACCCTGATCTGCGAACGGCCGAAGATTGGCCCTCATGCCATCGCCATGCGAGCGGCCCTTGCCACCATTATGGGGCTGGAACCGGACCGGGTTTCGGTCAAGGCCACCACGTCAGAACGGCTCGGATTTACTGGCCGGGAAGAGGGGATCGCCTCCATGGCCGTCGCCACGTTGATCAAGGATTAAGTCATGAACAGATCCACCGCCAAGCTGATTGCGACCTTCGGCTATTCTGGTCTTTTGAAACCCGCATCCGGCACCTGGGGCACTTTGGCGGCGCTGCCGGTGGGATGGCTTTTGCACATGATCGGGGGGCCAATTGCCCTGACCGGCGCCACCATTCTGGCCTATCTCATCGGCCTCAAAGCGACAGAGATTTACACCATGAGGAGCGACAATCACGACCCGTCTGAAGTGGTGATCGACGAAGTGGTGGGGATGTGGATTGCACTTTTCCCGGTGTCTTTCGGAGCGCGGATCATGGGGGCTGATATTTTACAGCTTTATCCGGGCTGGATCGTGGCCTTCTTGGCGTTCCGGTTCTTTGACATCACCAAGTTCGGGCCGATTGGAAAAGCAGATCGGCGCGGGGATGCAAAAGGTGTCATGCTGGATGATGTCTATGCGGGTATTGCCGCCGCGATCACCGTGATTCTCGCGGCCTATATCGCCCATATGGTGATCATTGGCCCAACCCCGATGAGGTTCTGATGCCCATTCCGACCACGCCCCTCACCGGTGATCCCCTTGTCGCGGGCCTTCTGGACATGTGCCGCAGCAAAGGTGTGAAACTGGCAACGGCTGAAAGCTGCACCGGGGGCATGGTAGGCTGTTGGATCACGGAAATTCCCGGCAGTTCCGATGTTTTTGATCGTGGGTTCATCACCTATTCAAACGACGCGAAACAGGAAATGCTGGGGGTTCAGGCAAAGACCCTTGCCGCCCATGGGGCGGTCAGCGAAGAGGTCGCTGCGGAAATGGCTTTGGGCGCTCTGGCGCATTCAGCTGCGGATATCGCCGTCTCGATTACAGGTATTGCCGGCCCCGGTGGATCCGATCACAAACCCGAGGGCCGGGTCTGTTTCGGGCTTGCAGAAACCACTGGGGGGACAACTGCGGTGACAACGGAAACCGTGGAATTCGGCGCCCGTGGGCGCGCGCAAGTGCGCCTTGCCGCAGCACGCCACGCGCTGGAATTGATTGACACTGCATTGAGCGCGCGCTGAGCGAGCGAGACCGGAGCGGGATCAGCTCCGACCCGCCAGCGCGTCGTTCAGAACACCGCGCACAATCTCCATATCAACCTGATCGGTGACAAACGCCTCGCCTATCGCGCGCGCCATGATAAAGCGCAGCTTTCCGGCCTGAACCTTTTTGTCCTGTGCCATCAGTGCAATAAGCCCTTCTGCGTCCGGCAGATCGCCGGGAATGTCCGACAGGTCTTTCTTCATGCCCATGGACGCAAGATGTTCGCGCCAGCGCGAGGGGCTTTCCTGGCTGATCAGCCCCATCCGGGCCGAGGTTTCAAAGGCGAGCGCGCATCCGATCGCAACCCCTTCGCCATGTAGCAGGCGGTCGGAATAGCCGGTGGCGGCTTCCAATGCGTGACCAAATGTGTGGCCGAGGTTCAAAAGCGCACGGTCTCCCTGCTCGGTTTCATCGCGCACCACGATATCGGCTTTCATCTGCACAGAATGGCGCACGGCCTCTTTGCGCAATGCCATATCGCCCGCGGCGAGCGCCGGGCCGTTTTCCTCAAGCCAGCTGAAGAACTCCGCATCACCCAGTCCGCCGTATTTCACCACTTCGCCATAGCCCGCAAGGAAATCGCGCTGGGTCAGCGTGCCCAGCACCGAGATGTCCGCAAGCACCAGCGAGGGTTGGTGAAAAGCGCCGACAAGGTTTTTGCCATGGGTCGTGTTGATGCCGGTTTTTCCCCCGACCGAGCTGTCTACCTGCGCAAGAAGGCTGGTCGGGATCTGCACGAACCCCACGCCCCGGCGCAGGATCGCGCAGGCAAAGCCCACCAGATCGCCGATCACCCCGCCGCCAAAGGCCAGAACCACATCCTTGCGTTCAACCTTTTGCGACAGCAGCCATTCGACCACCTGCATGAGATATGGCCAGCTTTTTGTGCCCTCTCCCGGTGGCAGGATCAGCGCCTCAGCCTCAATCCCTTCGGCAGCCAACCCGGCTTTGAGCGTATCCAAATGCAGACCGGCAACCGTTTCTTCCGTTACAATCCACGTCTTCGGGCGCGGCAGAAAAGGAGCGATTTCGGCCCCCGCACGGTTGATCAGCCCGGGGGCAATGCGCACGTCATAGGCGCGCCCTTCGAGGGGAACGTGAACTGTGGTCATCTCATACCTCCTGCAAAACATCCGGACGGGTCAGAAGGGCGGCAATCACCGCATCCGCCATATCCCCGATTGCATATTCCGACCGGGCCTCAACCACCAGATCCGCATGGGCATAGACCGGCACGCGGGCGTTGTAGATCTCGGTCAATGTGGCCTTGGGATCAGCGGTGCGAAGAAGGGGACGGGTGTCTTTGTGTTTCACTCGGTTCCACAGCAGGTCCAGATCCGCCTTGAGCCAGACGGACACGCCCATCTCGGTGATGACATCCCGATTCCGCTCAGCCAGAAATGCCCCGCCGCCGGTGGACAGAACCGCCCGTTCCGTCTCCAGAAGGCGTGCGATAACTTCGCTTTCCCGATCGCGGAAAAACGGCTCTCCGTCGCGTTCGAAGATCTCGGCAATTGACATGTTGGCCGCTTTGACAATCTCTTCGTCACTGTCCAGAAAGGCAACGCCCAAACGGTTGGCCAGCGCCTGTCCGACGGCGGTTTTTCCAGCCCCCATCATGCCCACCATGACCACGGATTTCTTCAGTTCATATGTCACAGTCTTGCTCAAAGGGGCGCCCATCTGCCGAATTACGAAGTTTTTACTTCAATGGCGTGATCTTGCCGCAAAAGCCATATATAAAATGAACCGAGGCAACCGCGAGGCGAGAAAAAAGGGAAAACCATGGCACTTCGCATTATCAAACTCGTTCTTTTTCTGTCGATCGTGTCTGGCATCGGCGTATTGGGATACGCCTACCTTGGGGACATGTCACCTGATGCCACACCGCAGAGCATGTCGGTGATCTTGAACGATGGCTAAGAGGGGGTGTCCTTCTGAACCTGGGCGAACAGGCAACCCGGCAAAGCTGGGCCGTGTTTTGACACGGTCGCTTGCCCGGTCACTGGTCTGTGCGCTGGCGACGGGCACCCTGTCCGGTTTGGGTGCACCCGGACTGGTAATGGCGCAACAATCTTCGCACGCGCCGGTGTCCCAGCAGGGGGCTTCAGACAAGCCGCTTTCGGCCATTGACTGGCTGTCCAACAGCATCACCCTCCCCGCCCCGACACCGCCTTCTGCCCAAAGCGGTCGCAGCGAAAGCGATGTGGCGCAGACGGCCGCGGTGGCCGCGGTGACAGTGTCCCCTCTTGCACGCACAAAAACCGACGCGGTTGGCCTTTTGCCCAGCCATGTGACCGGATTTCAGTCCGATCTCTGGGGGGCCTCGCGCGCGGATGACCTTGCGCGCCGGATCAGCGGCCTTCCGGTTGACCTGCTGCCAGCCCTGCAGGACCTTCTGAACCGCCTTCTTCTGGCCGAACTTGATCCCCCAAAGGGCACATCGCTGGCTGATGACCGGCTGTTCCTGGCCCGAGTGGACCGGCTCTTGAATATTGGTGCTCTTGATCAGGCCGATGCGCTTTTGGCGCGCGCAGGACTGACAACCCCCGCCAGTTTTCGCCGTGGGTTTGATACGGCGCTGCTTTTGGGGGAGGAAGACCTGACCTGTCGCCACCTTGCCAATGCCCCTGCCCTCAGCCCGACGTTTCCTGCGCGGATCTTTTGCCTTGCTCGTCAGGGGGATTGGGATGCGGCGGTCCTGTCTTTGGGCACGGCGCGGGCGCTGGGGTATATCTCGCAAGAGCAGGACCTTCTTTTGTCCTGGTTTCTGGACCCTGACCTGTTCGAAGGTGATCCCTTCTTGCCCAAGCCCGGAAATCCGACCCCTCTGACCTTCCGTCTTTACGAGGCAATCGGCCAGCATATTGCCACCCACACCCTGCCTCTCGCCTTTGCGCAGGCAGATCTTCGCGCCAATATCGGCTGGAAAGCACGCGCGGAAGCGGGTGAACGTCTGGCCCGAGTGGGAGCCGTCAGCGACAACCAGATCTTTGGCCTTTACACCGAGCGCAAACCGGCGGCCTCTGGGGGCGTCTGGGATCGGATGGCCGCTGTGCAGGCCCTTGATACGGCTTTGAAAACACGCGACATTGATACGCTGAACGTCCTGCTGCCTGCGCTTTGGACCCGGTTGGAAGAGGTCGATCTGGAGCTACCCTTCTCACGCATTTTTGGACCTGAACTTAACCGGTTTCCTCTCGCAAAAGAGGCGGCATGGGTGGCCCTTCGCATGGGGTTGATGTCCAACGCCTCCGAACAGATCGCGCGCCAGCTTCCGGCAGATCCGGGGCCCGCCCCACGTGCCGCCATCCTGCGCGCGATCGCACTTGGGGACACAACATCGGTTGTGCCAGTAGATGCCGAAACCGAAGCGGTGCTGGAAGGGTTTGCTGCCCGCACCATGCCAACACGTCTCAGCGGCCTTGTGGATCAAGATCGTGTGGGAGAGGCCATCCTGCGCGCCATCGCCCTGTTCAGTAACGGCTCTTTGGGTGATCTGGACGAGGTGAGTGATGCAATCGCCTTTTTCCGCCAGATTGGTCTTGAGGACACGGCCCGCGCCGCTGCTTTGCAATTCTTGATACTGGATCGCCGCGGATGACCGGATCTGATCACAACGCACGCTGGATATCAGCCTTTCTCGAAGCGCAGGCGGCCGAATTGGACGGTGCGCAGAACACGCTGCTTGCCTATGGGAGGGATCTGAAAACCTTTTCCGATCACCTTGGCTCCAAGGGATTTTCCAACGTCACCCGTGAAGATATTGAAAACTTCATGGTGGAATGTGATGCGCTTGGGCTGGCCCAGTCAACGCGCGCGCGCCGCCTGTCCTCGATCAAAGGGCTTTTTCGCTTTGCCTATGAAGAAGGATGGCGCAGCGACAATCCCGCCTTGCAGATCAAAGGGCCCAAACGCGTAAAATCCCTGCCAAAAACACTGGACGAACAACAGGTTGATGCCTTGTTGGCGGCGGCAAGGCAATTTGGGCGTTCCCCCTCTGACCGATGCCGAAACACCTGCCTGATGGAACTGCTCTATGCCACCGGAATGCGGGTCAGCGAGTTGGTCGGACTGCCGGTCAGCAGCGCGCGTGGTGACCCGCGCATGTTGTTGGTCAAAGGGAAAGGGGGCAAAGAACGGATGGTGCCGCTGTCTTCGCCCGCGCGCGATGCGCTTGCAGACTGGCTTTCGCTCCGCGATGAACAGGAAGAGACGCAGCGGATTGAGAAAAAGATCCCCCCCTCCCCGTTCCTGTTTCCCTCGCGGGGAAAATTAGGCCATCTGACCCGGCATCGTTTTTTTGGCCTGATCAAGGAAATTTCGGTGGCGGCGGGCGTATCTCCGGATCTGGTGACCCCACACCGGCTGCGCCATGCCTTTGCCACCCATCTTCTTGCGCATGGGGCGGACCTGCGCACCATTCAGACGCTGTTGGGCCACGCCGATGTCGCCACGACCGAGATCTATACCCATGTTCTGGAGGAACGGTTGAAGTCACTGGTGCTCGAACACCACCCGCTTGCGCAACGCGATACGTAATTCGAGCGCTGGGCCGCGCGGGACACGCGATGAAGGGCTTGATGAAAAGCGCTCCGTCTAGACCGCCCAGCCACCACCAAGGCTCACCCTATCGCAGGGCCATAAAGTTCCTGTGCCCGAAGTTCAAACGCCCGCACGATCCGTTGCATAGCCTCGTTGAACACCAAGCCAATGACTTTCTGCAAGACCGCACTCTTGAACTCAAAATCGACAAAAAACTCGATTTCACACCCCGTTTCATGCGGATGAAACTGCCAATGGGACCGCAGATATTTGAACGGCCCGTCCAGATATTCCATATCCAGGCGCGGCGTGTTCGGATCCAGAAGGGCCCGCGATCCGAACCGCTCCCGAAACACTTTGAAACTGATCACCAGATCGGCCTCGATCACTTCCGTCCCATCCGGTTGCGGGATCCGCTTGCGCACCCGCGCAGCCGAGTTCCACGGCAGGAATTGCGGATATTTCGCAACATCAGCCACCAGCTCATACATCTGGCCCGGCGTATAAGGCAGGATCCGTTTTTCCCCATGGGTTGGCATATGTGCTTTTTCCCTTCTATCGTGGCGGAACATGTCCTAATTATGCGCTCGGAAATCAAGGGGGATGCCCCGAAAAATACCAGCAAACCTGCAAGGATCCGCCATGACCCAACCTGCCTATGTGATTGACACCCTGATCTCAGCAAAACGGATTGCGGCGCGAGTGGAGCAGCTGGCCCATGACATTCATGAGGAGTTTGAGGGCACTGACAAACTGGTTGTGGTCGGGCTGCTGCGTGGCTCTTTTGTCTTTATCGCAGATGTGGTGCGAGAGCTCGACCTGCCGGTTGAAGTCGATTTCCTTGAGGCTTCATCCTATGGAAATGCCATGGAAAGCTCACGCGAGGTGCGCATTCTCAAGGATCTGCGGGGCGAAATTGCCGGGCGCGACGTACTGGTGGTCGAAGATATCGTCGATACCGGCCACACGTTGACCCAGGTGATCAAACTTCTCGAAGCCAAGGCCCCGCGCAAGCTGCGCACGATTGCCCTGCTCGACAAACCATCCCGTCGAGAAGTGGACATCAAGGCCGATTGGACCGGCTTCGAAATCCCCGATGAATTTGTCGTTGGCTACGGGATCGACTATGCGCAGCGAAACCGGAACCTGCCGTTTATCGGCAAGGTGCGTTTTGTCGAAGAGACCTGACCGATGAACCCGCGCTGGCTTTGGCGGATGTCCCGATGGGCGCGAAACCCGCCCTCTGAAAAACGCGTGAAACTGTTTTTGGCCGTGCTGGTGCTGTGCCTTGCCCTGTTTGCCGTGGAATATTTCTTCGGCGCGCCGGGCTGGATGCAGGACTTCCGCTCACAAAGCAAAATCCGCCCCTAATCACACAACGAAAAAGAGCGCCCGGAAAACCGCGCGCCCTTTTTCTTGCCTGAAATACCTCGGGGTGAGACCCGGAGGGTCGAGGGGCAGCGCCCCTGATCTGTCCTGTCAGGATTTTGCCGCCAGCTGAGCTTCGCGATTGGCCCGCAGCCGTTCGAAATCATTCCCGGCAAAATAGGACGAGCGTGTCAGCGGGGTTGCCGACACCATGGTAAACCCTTTGCCATAGGCCGCTTTCTCGTAATCCTTGAACTCATCAGGATGCACAAACCGCTCCACCGCGTGGTGTTTCGGTGTGGGCTGCAGATATTGACCGATGGTCAGGAAATCCACGTCCGCCGCACGCATATCATCCATCACCTGCCGCACACCTTGCGCATCTTCGCCCAACCCGACCATGATGCCGGATTTGGTGAACATTGACGGGTCCAGCTCCTTCACCCGCTGCAACAGGCGCAATGAGTGGAAATAGCGCGCACCGGGGCGTACAGTCGGATAAAGGCCCGGCACGGTTTCAAGGTTGTGATTGAACACGTCCGGTTTGGCCGCCACCACCGTTTCCAGAACCGACGGGTCGCATTTCAGAAAATCCGGCGTGAGGATTTCAATTGTGGTGTTCGGAGATTTGTGACGGATGGCGCGAATGGTCTGGGCGAAATGCTCGGCCCCGCCATCTTCCAGATCATCCCGATCGACCGAGGTGATCACCACATGGTTCAGGTTCAGCTTTTTTACCGCATCCGCCACGCGGCCCGGTTCGAACACATCCAGATCATCCGGTCGCCCGGTGGCCACGTTGCAGAAGGTGCAGCCGCGGGTGCAGATCTCTCCCATGATCATCATGGTGGCGTGACCCTGCGACCAGCATTCCCCGGCATTCGGACAGGCAGCCTCTTCGCAGACCGTGGCAAGCTTGTTTTCACGCATGATCTTGTGGGTCTCGGCATAGCCCTTGCCGCCGGGCGCACGCACACGGATCCAGCTGGGTTTCTTGGGCTGAGCGTTGTCCTTGCGATGCGCTTTTTCCGGGTGGCGCTCTTCAGGAAGTTTAAGATCACGCATGAATGGTCCTCCGATTTCCCCGATTATATACGCCGCATGGGGAAGCCTGTCACCCTTCTGCACCGGCAGGGATGCGGGAATGTGAAAAATGCATGGCTTGGCGAAATTGGCGCGCATGAAACCGACATGAACCGCCCCGCTCGGCGCAATTCTGTTACGTTTGCGATTTTTCCCAACTGCGACAAAGAAAGTCATTGAGTGGATTTTGGAATGTTTCTAAACAGTCGCGAACCGCAGGGGAACGTTGATTCTTCCCCTGCCAGAAGTTGAACTTTTATGAAGGATCAAGACAGATGAAAGAAGGCGTTCGCGTTCCCAACATCACCTTTAAAACCCGTGTGCGTGATGAAAGCATCGGCGGTGACAACCCGTTCCGCTGGCAAGACATGACCTCGGATGATTATTTCGCCGGCAAACGCGTGATCCTGTTCTCGCTGCCGGGGGCCTTTACCCCCACCTGTTCGACCTTCCAGCTTCCGGGCTTTGAAAAGGGCGCAGAAGAATTCGCAAAACTGGGCATCGACGAGATTTACTGCATGTCGGTGAATGACAGCTTTGTCATGAACGCCTGGGCGCGCAACCAGGAACTGAAAAACGTCAAAGTGATCCCCGACGGTTCGGGTGAGTTCACCCGCCTGATGGGGATGCTGGTGGCCAAGGACAACCTGGGCTTTGGCGACCGTTCGTGGCGTTATGCCGCCATCATCAAGGATGGTGTTGTTGAAAAATGGTTCGAAGAGCCGGGCCGCGAAGACAATCACGGCGAAGATCCCTATGGCGAAAGCTCGCCGGAGAATGTGATGAGCTGGCTGAAAGACAATGCCAGCGCCGTGGCATAAGCCACCCCGCGTTTGAAAAAGGTGAAAGGGCCGCCCATTTGGGTGGCCCTTTTTCATGGATTTACGGTGGATTTACGGTTCCTTAGACATGTCTGCGCCGTTAAGGCGTCTCAGGATTGACCAGAGAAACAAGTTTCCTCCGAGCCGCTTAGCCAACCGGTTTCAGGCACTTGGCAAAATACGCTGCGTTGACCTGATAATGATGGGCTGAGGCCAGAAGTGACTGCTTTGTCGTCTCGTCGATCTCTCGCACGATCTTGCCGGGGCTGCCCAGCACCATCGACCCGTCCGGGATCTCTTTGCCTTCGGTGACCAGCGCCCCTGCCCCGATCAGGCATCCTTTGCCGATTTTTGCGCCATTCATCACTGTCGCATTCATGCCAATCAGGCTGCCATCGCCAATTGTGCAGCCATGCAAAAGCACCTTATGGCCAACGGTGACATTGGCGCCAATGGTCAGCGGAAATCCTAGGTCGGTGTGGAACACGCAGTTTTCCTGCACATTGGTGCCCTCGCCCACGTCGATCAGCTCATTGTCGCCGCGCAGGGTGCAGCCAAACCAGACCGACGCCTTGGCACCGATCCGAACCCGACCGATAAGATTGGCATCCGGGGCCACCCAGGCCGCCGGATCAATCTCGGGTGTTACGCCATCCAATGCATAAATCATGTTTCATTCTCCTCAAATTCCGATTGCAGCCCGCGCACGAAGTTCAGAAGTCCGGGCTGCTGCGCCCGGCGCAGGCGTTCCGCGGACACGATGGTTTTCAACCGCTCAAACGTCGCCTCCAGGTCATCATTGACCAGAACATAATCATACCCGTCCCAGTGGCTGATCTCGTCCCAGCTTTTCTGCATCCTTTTCTGGATCACCTCGTCACTGTCCTGTCCCCGGCTGACCAGACGACGCCGCAGTTCCGTGATCGAGGGCGGCAGCACAAAAATCGACAGCACATGGTCACGCAGGGCCGAGTTGGAAATCTGCTGGGCGCCCTGCCAGTCCACGTCAAACAGGACATCACGACCGCTTTCGATCGCGTCGCGCACCGGGCCGGCGGGGGACCCGTAAAAATTGCCGAACACATGGGCGTGTTCCAGCATCTCACCCTCTGTCACCATGCCCTTAAACGTGGGCTCGTCCACGAAATGGTAATGCACGCCGTTCTCCTCGCCCTCACGCGGGGCGCGGGTCGTGGCCGACACTGAAAAGCGCAAACTGTCATCCCATTGCATCAACTGTCTGGCAAGGGTGGATTTCCCGGCCCCTGAGGGCGAGGACAGGATGATCAGCAAACCGCGACGGTTTTCGAAATTGGCCATGGGACTTACTCCAGATTCTGCACTTGCTCACGCATTTGATCGATCACATGTTTGAGGTCCAGCCCAACCGTGGTCAACGCGTTGAATTGCGCCTTTGAACAAAGCGTGTTGGCTTCGCGGTTGAACTCCTGCATGAGGAAATCGAGCTTTCGCCCCACCGGCACCGAACTTGCAAGGTGTTCGCGCGCGGCGGAGACATGGGCGCGCAGGCGGTCCACTTCTTCGCGCACATCGGATTTGACGGCAATTAACGCAAGCTCCTGCACGACCCGGTCCGGCTCAATTCCGTCTGTGTTGTCCAAGACCCGCGCCATGGCATCGGCTAGCTGGGTCTTCTGTGCCTCCTGCCGTTCAGACAAAAGCAGTTCTGCCTGATCCACAAGCTCGGCCACCTCATCCAGCTGGGCAGACAGGATCGCAACCAGTTCAGCCCCTTCCCCTTCACGCGCGGCTACGAACTGGCGGATGAGGTCGGGAATTTGCGCGTTCAGAGCTTTCATGAGCGCACCGACCTCCTCTTCTCCGCCCGACTTCACCTCAAGCACGCCACGCATGGTGGCAATATCTGACGGGCTGACAGGGGCCACGGGCAGTCCCCGGTTCTCAGCCTCTGCGCGGATCGTTCCCAGCAGGCCAAGCGCCTGCGCAAGCCCGGCAGGACTGATCGCGGCCTGCCCGCCTTCTTCCCCTCGCGAAACACGCAGCCCAAGTGAGATATTCCCCCGTGTCACATGCCCTTTGAGAGCTTTGCGAATGGCTTCATCCAGTCCGGGGATCCAATCCGGAAGCCTCAGCCGGAGATCCAGACCGCGGGCATTGACCGAGCGGATGTCCCAGTTCCAGCTATAGGTTCCGTTATCTCCGGTGGCGCTTGCGAAACCTGTCATTGATTGGGCCATGGGGCATCCTGTTCAGTTAACCATTTGATAAGATTTATCACCACATTTTAACAGAATATGCCATATTAAGAATGTGGTAAGCATTACCTCGATTTCAGTTAGCAGACGGTCAGCACTGGAACAAGCAGCCAGAAGGCTCTCAGCGTCACGCCTTTCAGGCGTCACCCATCCAGACCGGCCTGAGGGACAGAGACATGAAGATCGACTATGTAAAAGACGGGAATGTGATTTCAATCACCGCTGCGCGCACCGGAATGAAATTTCCGGCAGTGGCACAGGCCGAGGGATACTGGGAAGGGCTGCGCGGCAAGCGCCTGGTGCCAGCCCGGTCCGAACTTGACCCGCGCGGCCTTTCCGGCATTCTCGAACACGCCTTCATTTTGGAGAAAATCGCACCGGGCATGGCCAAGATCCGCCTGTCCGGCCAGGGTCTGAATGATATTCTGGGGATGGAAATGCGCGGAATGCCGATCTCATCCCTGTTCATGCCCGAGGCGCGGGCCGAGATTCAGGAGGCGTTGGGGCGTCTGTTTGACGGGCCTGCCACCCTTCATGCCAGCCTGACAAGCAAAGGTAGCTTTACCCGTAAAGCATTGGATGCGCAGCTTTTCATGGCGCCGATGCTGGATGATCAGGGCCGGGTAACCCGTGCTCTTGGTGCACTACAGATCAAGGGGGGCGTTGACCGTGCCCCTCGCCGCTTTACCTTTCAGGACCTGTCGGTCAGGGACATTATCGTGGATGAACCGCCCAGTGTCGCGGACAGTTTGCACCCGATCTTTCGCCACACAGAGGATGCATACAGCTTCCCGGCCGCCGAAGGTGATCTCGGTCTTTCCTCCCGGCAAAATGCTACAAAAGACAAGGACACAGGCAACACCGAAGGCCAAGTAGGAACCGGCAAAACCATCCGCCGCGGCCATCTTTGGCTGGTAGGTGAAGAGTGAGCCTGCGTTGGCCGTAGACTGCACCTTGGTAGCTGCGGCAGCTTTTGCATAAGAATACTTGAAGTTATTTCAACAAATCATTGATAAAAAAGAAAAACCCCGGCGAAGCCAGGGTTTTTCCTTTTAAAGCGTTTCGGCGTGAGGCCTCATCCGGCCTTGCGCGTTTCGTTCGGTTGACGAAGCGCCGACAGTTCCTCTGCCACCAGGAATGCCAGTTCCAGCGACTGAGACGCGTTCAGACGGGGATCACATGCAGTGTGATAGCGATCCGAAAGATCCTCATCCGTCACGGCGCGCACGCCGCCGGTGCATTCGGTCACATCGGTGCCGGTCATTTCGAAATGCACGCCCCCCGGAATGGTGCCCTGATCCTGATGCACGGCAAAGAAATCCTGCACCTCTTTCAGCACGCTGTCGAACGGGCGTGTTTTATAGCCAGAGGCCGATTTGATCGTGTTGCCATGCATCGGGTCGCAGGACCAGACCACATTGGCCCCTTCGGATTTCACCGTCTCAATGAGGCGCGGCAGATGTTCGCCCACCTTGCCAGCCCCAAAACGCGCAATCAGGGTCAGGCGCCCGGCTTCGTTTTCCGGGTTCAGCTTTTCCATCAGCACTTTGAGGTCATCTGCGGTGGTGGTCGGGCCACATTTCAACCCGATCGGGTTGATCACGCCGCGCAGAAACTCAACATGTGCCCCGTCCGGTTGACGGGTCCGGTCGCCGATCCACAGCATGTGGCCGGAACCAGCAACGGTTTTGCCGGTGGTTTTGTCCTGACGGGTCAGGGCCTCTTCATATTCCAGCAGCAGCCCCTCATGCGAGGTGTAGAAATCCACTGTCTGCAGCGTGTGCATCCGGTCCGAGGTCACGCCTGCCGACTTCATGAAATCGAGGCTGTCCTGGATCCGCTCAGCCATGGCGCGATATTTTTCGGCCTCGCCCCCCTCGGTGAATTCCAACGTCCATTGATGCACCTGGTGCACATCGGCCAGACCACCGGTGGAATAGGCGCGCAACAGGTTCAGTGTTGCCGCCGACTGCGTATAGGCCTGTAACATTTTCTTCGGGTCGGGAATGCGGGCATCTGAGGTGAAATCCAGCTCGTTGATGATATCCCCACGATAGCTGGGCAGTTCCACCCCATCCACGGTTTCGGTCGGTGCCGAACGCGGTTTGGCAAACTGCCCGGCCATACGGCCCACCTTGACCACCGGCACCTTGGCGCCAAAGGTCAGAACCATGGCCATCTGCAGCATCACTTTAAACGTGTCACGAATGCCGTCAGCCGAGAAGTCAGCAAAGCTTTCGGCGCAATCGCCGCCTTGCAGCAGAAACGCTTCGCCGCGGGATGCCTTGCCCAATTCCTGTTTCAACCGGATCGCTTCGCCAGCAAAGACCAGCGGAGGATATTTGCCAAGCTGCGCTTCGACCTCGGCCAACGCAGCCGGGTCGGTATAGTCGGGCATCTGAACTCTTGGCTTTTCACGCCAGGCCGACTTATTCCAATCCGTCATCATCTTTGCTCCATGTTCAATCAAGCCCCCTCCTCCGGGGCAATAAGGCCCTCTTGATAGCGCCTCTATGTCCGAGGTGCAAACAGTGATATGTTTCAAGAATGTGTCTGCCTGGCGGCAAAACGTCTTGAAGCTGCCGGTCAAAACTGGTGTGGTGTCCTTCATGTCAAAATTCAGCCTCATCAAGCAAGTGAGTCGCCAATGAACCAGAGCCTGCCCAAGGAGAAGCCACAGACAAATCCGAGCATTCGGTTTGTTTTTGTGCTGGTGAACGAATTCACCCTGCTCAGCTTTGCTGGTGCTCTGGATGCGTTGCGTATTGCCAACCGGGCGGCGGGACGTAATCTTTACGAATGGCGACTGCTTGGTGAAGGCGGTGAAACGGTTAGCTGCTCCGCCGGGGCCAGCTTTAATCTGGACGGGGATCTGGAAGAGCTGAAGCGCGACGACGTGGTCGTGATCTGCTCTGGTGTAAATGTCCAAAACAACTGCAGCCCAAAGCTTTTGAACTGGATCCGTCGCGAAGCACGTCGTGGGGTTCAGGTCGCAGGGCTGTGCACCGCATCTTATATCATGGCCCGGGCGGGGCTTCTGTCGGACAAACGCGCCACCATCCATTGGGAAAATCACGACAGTTTTGCGGAAGAATTTGATGATGTCGACCTGACCAAACGGGTCTTTGTCATCGACGGGCCGCGCATGACTGCTGCGGGCGGCACCGCGTCAATTGACCTGATGCTGAAGCTGATTGCACAACAGCAGGATGAAGATATTGCGAATGTCGTGGCTGACCAGCAGATCTACACGTCTATTCGAACTGATCGGGACAGCCAGCGCCTGTCGGTGCCCACGCGGATCGGGGTGCGCCATCCCAAACTGTCCGAAGTGATCCAGCGCATGGAAGGCAATATCGAGGAACCGATTTCTCCGTCGATCCTGGCCTCAGAAGTCGGCATGTCCACCCGGCAGCTTGAACGCCTGTTCCGGCGCTATCTAAACCGCTCTCCCAAACGCTATTACATGGAATTGCGCCTGCAAAAAGCGCGCAACCTGTTGATGCAGACGGATATGAGCGTGATCAATGTGGCGCTGGCCTGCGGGTTTTCCAGCCCCTCGCATTTCTCGAAATGCTACCGGTCGCATTATGAAACAACCCCCTATCGGGAACGGGGCAGCCAATCAGGATCTGCCAAAACCTGACCTTCTGCCCAGTTTGACCAGTATCGCCATTTTATCAGTATGAAGAAGATTTTCATCCGAGTGATCGCCGCGCTGGTTTTGGCGGCATGTGCCTATGTGACCTGGATCGTGCTGGTTCTTGGGCACGGGCTTTTCTCCTTTTACAACATGATCTGGGGCGAAGACACCAGCCACCTGCCCCGGGTGGATCTGGTCACGCTGGTCGATTTGGAAACGACCGAGCGTATTGTGTTTCGAAACGGGCGCAAAGGGTGGTATCTGATCGACACGCCCTCTGACGCTTCTGCCCTGACCATCGGATTTTATGGTGATCGCCTGTTTGAAAGCCTGTTCTCCACCCCTCATCAACCGATGTATTGCGGCTCAGAGCGCGGTAAAATTCTGTGGGCGGTGAAAGACGATAATCTCCTCCGCGAATATGCGTTCTGCAATGCCAACCGGATGGATTTGACCCCGCTCGTCACCGTCGCCCAAAGGGTCGACATGGTCGATGAGGTCCTTCCCTATCATCAGGCCGCCACGCAGATCGAAAGGGTGGATCGAAACCCGGACGATCTTTGGGTCACACGCCCCACCCTGGCCGGTCAGTTCACCCATTCCCTGTCTGTCGATCTGCCCTACATCTGGGAGAGCCGGACTGAGCAAGGTGCAAACCCGCGCGATATCGAAGCCGACATCCGCGCACGTATCTCAAATGACCTTGCCATACCGGATACGGAGTATCACCTGACCCTGACGCTTGACCGAACCCCGTTTGACCCTGATCAGAACGTGCTGCTGGCCAGACAGGATGGGCAGGTTCTGAGCACGAACGCGCTTACAGGCATTTACCGGCCTGTTCTCAGTTTTCTCTGTAATCAGGACCGATGTGACCAGCTTCGCCGCACCCGTTTTGCCGATATCGCAACCACGTTTCGGCCCGACACCCTTGACGCTGCGTTAGGTGCAGCGCAGGAGGTCTCCTCCAGTCCAACCGATGAGGTCCCGACCCTCACCGCCTTGCGAAACTCCGAGCAAACCGTTGGATTGCCGCAAGAAACCACATTCAGATTACGCTATATTTCCTTGCCCTGAACCGGGCGGAATTGCATCTGAAACCTGACGGATTTCCACTGCATTTCTTCGCATGCGGGTCTTTTCATTTCCCCTATTCGGTCCTAATGTGACGGTTGGGAGAATTTTCCAATTGGGAGAAAGATATATGAAAAAGATGCTGATGGCGACTGCCGCCACCGCTCTGATGACCGGCACCGCAATGGCACATGACCATGTGGTCAAGCTGGGCACGATCCTGGGCTATACCGGGCCGATCGAAAGCCTGACACCGCATATGGCTGGTGGTGCTGAGCTGGCCATGGCTGAAGTGTCGGCCTCGGGCCTGCTGCTGGGTGGCAAGACCGTGGAATCGGTGCGTGCGGACTCGACCTGCGTCGACAGCGCCGCAGCCACCGCTGCTGCTGAAAAACTGATCACCTCGGATGGTGTCAAAGGTCTGGTTGGTCCGGATTGTTCCGGCGTCACCGGTGCGGTTCTGGCCAATGTGGCTGTTCCGAACGGTATCGTGATGATCTCGCCTTCGGCCACCTCGCCGGGCCTGACCGACGCCGAAGATAACGGTCTGTTCTTCCGCACCGCCCCGTCGGATGCGCGTCAGTCCGCAGTCATGGCCGACATTCTGAAAGAAAACGGCGTGGGCTCGGTTGCCGTGACCTACACCAACAATGACTACGGCAAAGGCATGGCCGACGCGTTCAAAGCCGCGTTTGAAGCTGCTGGCGGCGAAGTGACCATCGTGGCCGCCCATGAAGATGGCAAGGCCGACTATACCGCAGAAGTTGGCGCCCTGGCATCGGCTGGTGGTGACGTTCTGGTGGTTGCCGGTTACGTCGACCAGGGTGGCGCAGGCATCGTGCGCGGTGCCCTCGACACCGGCGCCTTTGACAGCTTCCACTTCCCCGATGGCATGATCGGTGAAAACCTTGAAAAGAACTTCGGCGCCGAAGTTGAAGGTTCGACCGGTCAGCTGGCTGGCACCGACAGCCCGGGTGCGGCCACCTTTGCCGAGCTTGCCGGCGACAAATTCACCGTGGGCAGCCCCTATACCGGCGAAAGCTATGACGCTGCGGCCCTGATCCTTCTGGCCATGCAGGCTGCGGGTTCCGCCGAATCCGCCGACTACATGTCGAAGGTGGAAATGGTTGCCAACGCGCCGGGCGAAAAGATCTATCCGGGTGAGCTGGCCAAAGGTCTGCAGATCCTGGCAGATGGCGGCGACATCGACTATGTGGGCGCAACCGCGGTTGAGCTGATCAACGGTGGCGAAGCCTCGGGCGGATACCGCCAGATCGAGATCAAAGACGGTAAGATCGAAACGGTTAAGTACCGCTGATCCTGCTGGCATAACCAAAATGAAACAGCCCGGAGTTTTTCCGGGCTGTTTCAGTAAGATACACGACCATCTTAAGGTTGTGAGAGGGGAAGACATGATCGTCATAGAAGACGTTCACAAGCACTTTGGCGGCTTTCGGGCCGTGGATGGTGCGACGATGCGGATCGAAGATCGCTCGATCACCGGGTTGATCGGTCCTAACGGCGCGGGCAAGACGACGCTGTTTAATGTGATCGCCGGGGTGCTGAAACCGACCTCGGGCCGGATCACCATGGCGGGCGAAGACATCACCGGCCTGCCGCCGCATGAACTGTTTCACAAGGGCCTTCTGCGCACGTTTCAGATCGCGCATGAATTTGGCTCGATGACCTGCCGCGAGAACCTGATGATGGTGCCGGGCGGGCAGTCGGGTGAGGCGCTCTGGAACACCTGGTTTGGCCGCAAACGCATCGCCGACGAGGAACGCGCCCTGCGGGCCAAGGCCGACGAAGTTCTTGAATTTCTGACCATTTCTCATATCGCTGACCTCCGGGCGGGCGAGATCTCGGGGGGGCAGAAAAAGCTTCTGGAACTGGGTCGCACCATGATGGTCGACGCCAAGATCGTGTTTCTGGACGAGGTTGGCGCAGGCGTGAACCGCACGCTGCTTTACACCATCGCCGATGCGATCAAACGCCTGAATGAAGAGCGTGGATACACTTTTGTCGTGATTGAACACGACATGGATTTCATCGAGAAACTCTGCGACCCGGTCATCTGCATGGCCGAGGGCAAGGTTCTCGCTCAGGGCACCTTGGCTGAGATCAAGGCCAATGAGCAGGTGATCGAGGCCTATCTCGGCACCGGGCTCAAGAACAAGAAAGAGGACGCGTAATGACGGCCCCCTTCCTTATTGGTGAAGGGATGACCGGTGGCTATGGCAAACATGGCCCGGACATCCTGCATGATTGCACCATCTCCGTTGATAAAGGAGAGATTGCGGTGATCGTCGGCCCCAATGGTGCAGGCAAATCGACCGGCATGAAAGCCGTGTTTGGGATGCTCAACCTGCGCCAGGGATCGGTGACACTGGATGGCGAAGACATCACCCGCCTGACGCCGCAGGCGCGTGTGCGCAAGGGCATGGGTTTTGTGCCGCAGACCCACAATATCTTTGGCTCCATGTCAGTAGAAGAAAACCTGGAAATGGGTGGATTTATCCGCACCGATGATATTTCGGAAACCATTGAACAGGTCTATGAGCTGTTCCCGATCCTGCGCGAAAAACGCCACCAGGCGGCGGGTGAGCTCTCGGGCGGTCAGCGTCAACAGGTGGCCGTGGGCCGCGCGCTGATGACCAAACCCACCGTTCTGATGCTGGATGAACCCACCGCGGGCGTTTCCCCGATTGTGATGGATGAGCTGTTTGACCGGATCATTGAAGTGGCACGGACCGGGATCTCGATCCTGATGGTTGAGCAGAATGCCCGCCAAGCCCTTGAGATCGCAGACAAAGGCTATGTTCTGGTTCAGGGGCGCAATGCGCATACCGGCACCGGCAAATCCCTTCTGGCCGACCCCGAGGTCCGCCAATCTTTCCTGGGGGGCTGATCAATGGATTTCCTCAATGCAATTGTGGCGCTCAGTAACTTTGTTCTGATCCCCGCCATTTCCTACGGCTCGCAGCTTGCCATTGGCGCGCTGGGGGTCACGATGATCTATGGCATCCTGCGCTTTTCCAACTTTGCCCATGGTGACAGCATGGCATTTGGCGCGATGGTGACGATTTTCATAACCTGGTGGTTCCAGTCGATGGGCGTCTCGATTGACCCGCTGCCCACCGCCCTGCTTGCCCTGCCCTTCGGCATTCTCGGCACGGCGCTCATGGTGCTGGCCACCGACCGGGTTGTGTATCGTTTTTACCGACGGGTGAAAGCCAAACCGATTGTGTTCGTCATGGCCTCCATGGGGGTGATGTTTATCATGAACGGGGTGGTGCGTTTCCTGATCGGCCCCGGTGAACAACGGTTTGCCGATGGTGCCCGCTTCATCATTAAAGCCCGTGATTTCAAAGAGATGACGGGTCTGCGCGAGGGATTGGCCTTTAAGACCAGTCAAGGGATTACAATCATCACCGCCGTGCTGGTTGTGGCGTTTCTGTTCTGGTTCCTGAACAAGACCCGGACCGGCAAATCCATGCGCGCCTTCTCTGATAACGAAGATCTGGCGCTTCTGTCCGGCATCAACCCGGAACGTGTTGTGATGGTAACCTGGGTCATCGTGGCAGCACTGATCACCATCGCCGGTGTTCTTTATGGCCTCGACAAAAGCTTCAAACCCTTCACCTATTTCCAGCTTCTTCTGCCGATTTTCGCCTCTGCCATTGTTGGCGGTCTGGGCAATCCGCTGGGGGCCATTGCTGGCGGGTTTGTGATCGCTTTTTCCGAGGTCACAATCACCTATGCGTGGAAAAAAGTGGCAACGTACTTGTTGCCGGAAGCACTGGAACCTTCCGGACTCGCACAGCTTCTTTCCACCGACTATAAATTCGCGGTCAGCTTCGTGATCCTGATCGTGGTTCTGCTGATCAAGCCCACCGGGCTTTTCAAGGGGCAATCGGTATGACGAAAGACATGCGCACGCCACTCCTGTTTGCCATCATGGCCGTTCTGTTCGTGCTGGAAGGAAGCACGACATTCTGGGTCTTTTCCGGCAGCTGGAACACCTCGCTTGCCATTCTCAACATGGCGCTGATTTCGGCGATCATGGCTTTGGGGGTGAACCTGCAATGGGGCTATGCCGGGCTGTTCAACGTGGGGATCATGGGGTTTGTCGCCCTTGGTGGTCTGGCCACCGTGCTGATCTCGATGCCTGCAACGCCGGGCGCCTGGTCTGCGGGTGGGTTCCGGATCGTATTTGGCCTCATTTTGGGGGCCGCCACGGTGGTCGCCGGGATCATGACCTTCAAACGCATGGCCCCTGGACGGGTGCGGGGGCTTGTTCTCTTTGCTGTTCTGGCTGCGGGGTTCTTCCTGTTCCGTTATGTGTTTGATGCAGGCGTCGCCGGTGTCGAAGCCATCAATCCGGCCTCGACCGGCAATATCGGGGGCCTGAACCCCGGCGGCCCCGACGGCTACAAGGATCACGGCTATATGGCGATCCTCGCCTGGCCCGTGGGCGGCCTTTTGGCGGCAGGGGCGGCCTGGTTGGTGGGGAAAACCGCGCTGGGGCTGCGGTCTGACTACCTTGCCATTGCCACGCTGGGCATTGCCGAGATTGTGCTTGCAGTGATCAAGAACGAAGACTGGCTTGCGCGCGGGGTGAAAAATGTCATCGGCCTGCCGCGCCCCGTGCCCTATGAGATCGACCTGCAAAACAGTGCAGAGTTCATCGCAAAGTCCGAAGGTCTTGGCGTGGATGTCACCACCGCCTCGACCATTGCGGTGAAACTGTCCTACGGCCTGATTTTCACCGTCATTCTCGTAGGTCTTCTGGTTCTGGCGCAATTGTCGCTGAAGTCGCCCTGGGGGCGGATGATGCGCGCGATCCGGGACAATGAGGTCGCGGCACAGGCGATGGGCAAAAACGTCACCAAACGCCATCTTCAGATCTTTGTGCTGGGATCCGCGATCTGTGGCCTTGCTGGCGCCATGATGACCACGCTGGATGGTCAGCTCACACCGGGCACCTATCAGCCGCTTCGCTTTACCTTCCTGATCTGGGTCATGGTGATTGTTGGCGGGTCAGGGAACAATTTTGGCGCTGTTCTGGGCGGTCTGCTGATCTGGTTCTTCTGGATCAAGGTGGAACCGATCGGCAATTGGCTGATGCAGGTGGTGACGATGGGAATGGCGGATGGCTCCGCACTCAAGGCCCATTTGCTGGACAGCGCCGCACATATGCGCCTGTTCTCGATGGGGATTGTCCTGCTTCTGGTGCTGCGTTTCAGCCCGCGTGGCCTGATCCCTGAAAAATAGGCCCTGCTAAAATGACGGCGTCCCCCCATCCTTGTGTTGTTCTTCTGGCAGCAGGCCAGTCGCAGCGGATGGGGGGGCAGCCCCCAATTGACAAGCTTTTGTTGCCCGTCCCGCGGGCAGGCTTGCAAAAGACCCTTCTCGAAGATCGGATCGACGCGGTGCGCGGCAGCGGGTTGGATCTTGTTCTGATCCTGCCACCGGAACAGAGTTTTCCCGGTCGCTGGGACATTGCCCGCACATGCGGGATCACCCCGGTCACCAGCCCTCACGCACATCTTGGTATCGGAGAGAGCCTCTCTACGGCCATGGCACATATTGATGGCCGGTATGACAGTGTTCTGATTGTTCTTGCGGACATGCCGAAAATTACATCAGGTAACATGCAAACCGTCGCCCATGCGGGGCAATCGGATGAAATCTGGCGTGGTGCTTCGTGCCAGAACAGCTCGAGCCAAAACACGCCGGGCCATCCTGTCCGTCTGCCCCGGCGTCTGTTTGGCCGGATTGCACAGCTATCCGGTGACCATGGGGCACAGAAGATACTGGCCGGGGAAAAGACCCATCTGATCCCCCTGCCCGGCGACGCCGCCATTCTGGATCTCGATACCGAGGAAGATTGGGTAAAGCGTTTCGGTTTTAACCTGATACAGGGGGAAACCGAAACGCGGTAAGAGATCTCAATGTCGTGGGCGTTTCGAAATCAATGTGTGTCTCAAGTTAATCTCGAAACGCTTTAGGTATCAGCAGCGGTCCTGCTCAAGCTGAACCAGAACACCGGCCTCGCGCTCATCAAGCACAATCCGATCCTGCAGATAATTGGCAATCGACTGATCATGCGCAAGCCGCGGCAGAGCGGCAATGATCTCACTTGCGAAATTCGGGGCGACTGTTTTGATCCGCGCCATGTCAGGCACAAGGCTTTCAACCCAGAAATCCCCTGCATGGATCAGTTCGAACCCGTCGAACAGCAGGTGGCACATGGTTGGCGTTGCCGAGATTTCCAATTCCAGCCGGTTCGAAACCGACAGGCCCCGCGCCGGGCACAGCACTTCTGACTTGCCGAACAGAAGCTCCGCATGGGCAGAGTGAAACAACACAAGATGCTCCGCCGTCATCAACATCTGACTGCGGCTGTAGTCGTCATTCAACACCCGAACCAAAGCGGCATCACTTGCGGTATGACGGGAGCGGCCGATCCAACGAAGCGGTTGAAATCCGTGATCCTTCGTTTGCACCAGATCTCCTGCACGAAGGTCGCGCGCCAGCACGGTCCCGCGAGCGGTTTTTACCGGCGTATTGCAAGACAGGCCGGATGTGCTGAATTTCTCAGACGCGCGGCTCACCGAGGAGACTGGCTCTCCATGGGTTTGCAAAACGTCCAGATAACTCAGTTCATTTTCAACGAACCGGCCTGTATTGCGGAGAAGTAACATTGACTCACCTCGGAAAAACACTTCGTCCCTCGAACTTACTGATCAAACATGCCCAAAATGTGAACAGACAGCATGAATTACAGATAAATTCGACTAAATTTCAGTGTTTTACCCATCAAGCCACCAGAATTCTGCCGCGGAATTGTCCAATTTTCACGCGGGGGATGAAAACATGGAAAGGGCCCACGCCTAATGCGTGAGCCCCTTGGTTTCAGCCCCCGCGGAAACCTGAAGAAAGCGATTCTAGATCGACTGTTTCCTCATTTCAGCAATTCCGCCTCATGCTTTTTCAACGTGCGGCGGGCCGCTGAGAAATCTTCCAGCCCTTCCCGTGTTTCCAATTCCGGGAAGAGTTCGAAAAGCTCGTTGCGCTGCGCATTTCCGATCCCCTTGAGCGAATGATCCCCCGGCTGGAAGCTTTCGGTCCATGCCCCGTCCGACAGAACCACTTCGTGATTGTCGAACATGAAGTGGAGATAGGTGGTGCCGCGCGGCTCGACCTGGAAGATCCCCTTGTTGTTGACCAGATGCTTGGCCGCGGCCAGCACTTCGCGTTCGTCAAAATAAAGCGCGGTGCGGTCGTTTGCGACCAGAACACGGTGGTTCGGGCTGACCATCATGTCGCGTTCCGGCAACCCATTGCCCAGAGAGCCCGCCGTGATCAGGATCGGCTTGAGGTGGTTGGCCCCCTGCATTTCCTGCCAGCTGATCGGTTTGGCGCCGGTCCAGCGGATTTCCTGAATGCCATTGTCACGGGTAATCACGCGATCCCCAACCTGAAGTTCTTCGACCCGGCGTTCACCTTTCGGCGTTGCGATCAGCGTGCCCGGTGTGAAGCAGGGGATGACGTTCTCAATATTGAAGAACTCCATCGTGCCGGTGCTGATGCCGTTTTCATCGAAGAACTCGACCACACCGTTTTCGGCATTGTTCGGGTCATAGGTGACATGGAGTGAGCCGTTGTCGGGCGCAGAGCCGCTCAGATCAAGCGTGTCGTAATCATCTCCGCCTTCGTTGCCATCCACGTAATCGCCGGCATTTACGTTGACAAAGGTATCCCGGTCATCGCCACCGAACATGCGGTCATTGCCGGCCCCGCCGTCAATCAGGTCATCGCCCTGACCGCCCAGCAGGCTGTCATCACCTTCGCCGCCATAGATACTGTCTTCGTCGATACCACCGTCGATCGTGTCATTGCCGGCATCCCCATACAGGATATCGTCATCGTCCTGACCGTAGATGACATCATGGCCTTCGCCACCATGGATCGTATCCAGCCCATTGTCCGGGCGCGGATCATTGGCGTCGATGATGTTCAGATCATCCGTACCAGAGCCAAGCCCACCCCAGATCGTGTCATTGCCGGTGCCGCCGTCGATATTATCCGCCCCGTGGCCACCAATGATCGAGTCATTGTCCGCGCCACCGTCGATGATGTCATCATCCAGACCACCGTCAATGCTGTCTTCCCCGGTGCCGCCGGTAATGGTATCGCGGTCATCTCCGGTCGAGATGGTGTCATTGCCCGCCCCGCCATCAACGCTGTCGCGGTCATTTTCCATATCGGTGTCTTGCGGGACATAGGGTTCGAACCCGTAATCCGAGGCAGGTTCCGATCCGGAGGTGTCAATGAGGTCATTGCCGTCCCCGCCCAGAACCGTATCGGAGCCGTCACCGCCGGTGATGACGTCATCATCCGCACCACCATCGATCAGGTCGTCGCCTCCCTCACCATGGATCGTATCGTCGCCATCGCCGCCATTCAGCGTGTCATTGCCATTGGCCCCGGTGTCGATCACCTCACCCGGCACAGGTGAGCTGTATTCGTAATGGGCATTGTCAAAGGTCACACCCGAATTGGTGAGGTCAATGGTCACGACAACATCGTCGAAATCCGCATCCCCCAACCCGTTCAGATCTTCAAAACCAATGGAAATCGAGCCATCGGGGTTTTCGCTGACGCCGGTTGTGTGCACAAGCCCATCCGGGTTCAGATCCACATTATCGCCATAGCCGGACGAGTAGAACGTGCCTTCAGGGCTGACAATCCCGACACCGATCGTGGCACCTGGGATGGTGGTATATTCAAAACTATCACCGATATTGTCATGGGCGTTCGGCGTCAGTGTCACCACATTGGTGATCTCTCCGGTGTCCGGATCAATCGTGTAGGCAAAGACTTCATTCTCGAACGCTGCATTCGAAATGTTGATGGAGACGGTGACCGCTTCGGCCCCGGCAGTGGGATCAAAATCACTGTCGCCATAGATCAGGTCGTCACCAACGCCACCTTCAACCGAGTCATCCCCGCTGCCGGCATAGACATCATCATTGCCCAGGCCGGACAAGATCGTGTCGTCCCCTTCGAACCCCAGCACGATATCATCGTCAGGATCTTCCCCCGGCAAGATGGCATCGCCATTGTCGATCATGTCGCCATGGGGATCGCCGGTATAGTTCACGTCGATCAGGTCATTGCCATTGGTGCCCTGAACAATCCCGTCCAGGGGCTGCTCTTCAACCGTTACGGTCACATTGGCGCTATCCGTGCCGCCATTGCCATCAGACACGGTATACGAGATGGTCGCCTCTCCTTCGAAACCCGGGTTCGGGTCAAAGGTCAGCGTTCCATCCGGGTTGATTGTCACATCCCCATCCGGCGAGCTGGCGCTGATCACGGTCAGAAGGTCACCATCCACATCCGTATCATTGTCCAGAACCGGGATCACCACGGAGCTGTTATAGGCAGTGGTCGCGCTGTCATCGACCGCAACAGGCGCGTCATTCACCGGGGTCACAGTCACATCAACACTGGCCGTATCCGTGCCACCGTTTCCATCCGAAACGGAATAGGTGATGCTGTCCGGCCCGTTGTAATTGGGGTCCGGGGTATAGGTCAGGGTTCCGTCTGGATTGATTGTGACAGTGCCATGGTCGGCCGAGGCCGAGGTAACCGTCAGCGGGTCCCCTTCCGGATCGGTGTCATTATCCAGAACGGCAATCACGACCGAGCTGTCTTCGTCCACGGTTGCCAGATCATCATTGGCATCCGGTCCCTGGTTCGGAGGCAGGATCACATTCTCGATATTGATGAAATCCATGGTACCGGTCGGGGTGCCATACTGGTCAAAGAAGGTAACCGTCCCGTTTTCAGGATTGCTGGGGTCATAATCCACGCGCAGCGGACCGGACCCGGACAGATCCAGCGTATCGAAATCATCCCCGCCTTCGCCACCATCGACGAAGTCACCGGCATTGGCGCCGATGAAGAGGTCACGGTCATCATCCCCGTGCAGCGTATCCTGACCGGTGCCGCCAATGATCGTGTCATTATCCGCACCACCATAGATCAGGTCGTCCCCTTCGCCCCCATCCATCGTGTCATTGCCAAGACCCGCATCGGTGGTCTCCGCATTTGTCAGCGTCAGCGACACCTCGTCCAGAGTGACAGCCGGATAGGTGCCGGAATTGTCGCTTGTGCCATTCGGGCGCAGCTGAATGCCGGTTACGCCCGCAGGCGCGGTAAAGGTGATCTGATAATCCTCGTAATCCGTCCCCTGCACGGTGGTTGTGCCCAGAACATTGCCGTTCTGATCGAGGATTTCGAACGTCACCGGGATGTCAGACGGGGTAAACCACTGCCCGTTGATATAATCGGTCGAATAGGCTTTGAAGCTGAACGTGTATTCCGCCCCTGCCTGAAGCTCTTCACTCAGCGTTTGTGAAATCTGCTCCTGTGGCCCGGTGGTGTAGCTCCACATCGTCACGTAACCGGTGCCATCGGACGCATCCAGCGCCGGGTTCCAGGATTCCGCGCCGGTGCCGTCATCGGCACTGTCCGGCGACCCCGTGACAGTATTCCATCCGGTCAGGCCATCAACCGAGTTGGCCGAATGGGTGCCGTCTTCGAATGAGCCGTTCAAAAGAAGTTCCGGGCCAGGGCCGGTGCTGGGCGCCTGCCCGATCACATCATTGCCCGTGCCACCGGTAATGCTGTCATCCCCGGCCTCACCCAGGATGGTGTCATCACCTTCACCGCCATGCAGCACGTCATTTCCAGCCCCGAGACCAGATCCACCGCTGCCCTCGGCATCAAAATACACATCGGTGATATTGATGCCCGAATTGTTGTCGCCATCCTGCGAATGAACAATCACGATCTTGTCGACCGGCCCCGCGATAGAGATCGTCGCAGAATACTCATCGCTGGTGTCTTCAAGATAGCCACCGGTGCTGTCGATGGTCTCATTACCCGCATGACCGTCGGTGTCCTTGAGCAGCAGCTTGGAGCCGCCATCAATATCAACCTCGACCCGCTCCCCATTCACATAGGCATAAACCTTTACAACACCATCACCATCAATATCATTGATATTGAAGGAAATATTCTCAACATCCGACGAGAACTCAAGCTTGTAGGTCGCGGTGTTCCCAGCCCCATTCAACACGTTGTCGAGCGAGCTGTTGGCGTTGATCACCTCACCATCGCCATGGATATCGCTGATGTTCTGCTGGTCGGTGGAGAATTCGGTCACCGAGCCATAGCTCTGGTTCACGAGGGTGAAACTCACATCCACATTGCCCGTATTCTGGGTGAAGCTGGTCAGCAAGTCGTCATTATCAATGCTTGTGTTGTCATGGGGATCCGGGGCTTTGTCCCACTCGAAACTTTCCCGAACCGTCTGGGTGCCCGACGCATTGTCGCTGTCACCATAAATCAGATCATTCCCGGCCCCGCCATAAACGGTGTCATCCCCAGCGCCCGCGAAAACATCGTCATCGCCTTCGCCGGATTTCACCAGGTCATCGCCCCCTTTTGCGATGACAATATCATCCTGCGGCGCCTCGCCTGGCAGGATCGCATCGCCATTGTCGATCATATCGCCATCGGGATCACCGGTGTAATTGACATCAATCACATCCGCGCCTTCAGTCCCCTCGACAATCCCGTCCTGCTGGGGGTCGGGTGCAACCAGCGTGGTATTGTCCACGCTCTGATTGGTATACCAGCCGGAATAGTTTGCGCCATTGACCTGAACAATCTCGACATTCGAGATCTCAAGATTATCCAACGTGCCTCCGTTCAGCAGATCAGAGATGAACAGGTCACCGTTCTGCATCTGCATGGCCACCACATCAACATAGCTCTGAGAGCCATCGGCCAGGGTCAGCAGGACCTTCAGCTCCATCGTGCCATCGGTATACTGGCTGGTGGAACCCGATCCCAGATTGTAGCTGATGTAATCGCAATTGGGGTTGCACTCATCGTCTTCCATGACACCGTCATGATCGATATCGACCGCGGTGACCTGCACCAATTGCATTTCAGAGTAATCCTTGGATACCCCCACAAGATTACCCGCATATTCAGAGGTATAATCCCCCTCATAGCTGTCGGTCGTGGCAAAATTTCCAAGATAGATCAATGTCGGATAAGTATAGGCAGTCATTTCAATTGGTCCCTTTGCTCACATCCGCTGCGGTCCCAGGCTTGGCAGCAAAAATCACATAAATAGAAGAGAGTACGCCGGATATTCCGTCGAAAAGCCGTTCTGACAACACGGCAAGCTCACGCTTGGTATGACCAAACGGCGTTTGATGAAAATTGTCCGGAACTGGCAGCGCATATACCAAGGACGGACGAAGAGCCCCCCGATTGCACATGCAGAAAAAACCACTATTCACCTAACGTTCCTCTCAACCCCAAAAGCACTTGGCATTCCCAATAACCAATGTGCCAAAACCCCACATTACCGCGTAAGAGATGCGCAGGACGATCCAACCTCTGTTTCCAACCGATGAGGCGTACCTGCCAGGTTGACCCTGTTCCGGCACGGTCTCGACATGTCGGACCACATCGCGTCTATTTCGTCCCAAGCTCGCCTGACTTTGCTGGCCGGTTAGCAGAAACCGACCCAGTCATACGAACACACTCCTTACACACCCTATTGAGGAGAAGTCGGGCCAGACAAAGCCGCAGCATGAACCACCGGTAGAATACCTCTACCTGCTTTCATGCGTCACCCTGTCAAATGGCTGTGCAGCACAAATTACGGACACACTCGATACACGGACTTCTCCATGTTTTACGTGCGGCCGCCCCCGTGGCCTTATGACATTACCCCCCAGTCGGGCAGTTACAATTTATCGAAATCTACTCTCATTCCAAAGGGGAAAAATGCAACCGACCTGCCCGTAACGTCTCGAAATGGTTAATTTTCATGGAACCGAAGAGGGAATGACAACTTAACCATGAAAAGAATTGTTTCCATCCAAACCCGGAATTACAACCCAGAGATGTTGCATTCTGCAAGAAAAGGCGGCTACCGGCAATTTCACACCGCCTTTAGGATGTAATTTAACCCAGACCACCTCTCCTTAAGCGCGGGTTTGTTTCGATCTAAGCGATAGTCGCGAAGGTGACTTAAGGTAAACATTAACGATAAAATTTTTTTAAACTCGACAGCGATCTGACCCGGAAAAACCCGTTTTCCGGGCGCCAATTTCCGGTTTCCCCGAACATTGAAATCAATTCAGAAACAACATTTCTCGGCAGATCCGATTCGAGAGCCGGGCAAATTCCAGAACCTACGAACCTCGCTTAAAGCGTTTCGGGATAAACTTGAGACACATGTTTATTCCGAAACGCCCATGACATTGATATCTCTTGCCGCGTTTCGGTTTTGCCCAGTGTTTTTTTTGCCTGTGTCAGGTTAAAACCGAAACGCTTTAAGAGAGAGGAAAACGCTCCTCTCCCCGTAAGACGCTCGCGTTTTTACCTATAAGGGCTGTGCAACAGCGGTCTTTTTCAGACATGTCGGGCGCCGCACAAGCCGCTGGCCCCGCAGGCGTGCCAAACAGGTTACAGCTTGTCCAGAGAGGTTCTCAGCGCCTCCAGAAGCGCCTCTGTTGGCTCACAACCGACCGAGAGCCGCACAAACCCTGCCGGCACAGCATCCCCCCAGCGCGCGCGCCGTTCAGCCGAACTGTGCACACCTCCGAACGAGGTGGCCGGGCGCAGCAGATCACACCCATTGATGAACCGCTCCGCGCTGTCCTCATCCGCAAGGGTCAATGTCACCAGGAAGCCGAAACGCGTCATCTGCCGCTGAGCCAACGCGTGGGACGGGTGGTCCTCCAACCCCGGATAGCACAGATCCGACAGTGCAGGATGTGATCTCAAGGCCGCTGCGATCTTTCCGGCGGAGAGGCACATCCGGTCAAACCGCACCTCCAGCGTCTCCAGACCTCGATGCAGCAACCACGCCGCCTGTGGCGCTGGGATCGCGCCCGACATCTTGCGCCAGTCCCTGACCCGGTTCAGCAACGCGTCGTTGCGCGTGGCCACGTGGCCCATCAACAGGTCCGAATGCCCCCCCGGAGCTTTGGTATCCGACGCCACGACGATATCCGCCCCCAGATCCAGCGGTCGCTGCCCCAGAGCGGTCATTGTGGTGTTGTCCACGATCGAAATCCCGCCAGACGCCCGCACGCGTTGTGCCACCTCTGCAAGATCACATAGATCCAGTCCCGGATTGGACGGGGTTTCGATAAAGACAACCTGATAACCGGCCATATCTTCCCGGTCATATTCCCTTGTGGGTTTCTCAACCACGTCCACCCCGAGCCCCGCAAGGAATTCGCGTGCCAGAACCCTAGTTACGTAATATCCGTCAGATGGGATCAGCACCCGATCCCCGGCCCGGACCGTGGCAAACAGCGCGGCCGAGATTGCCCCCATGCCCGAGGGAAACGCTACACAGGGTGCCTCTTCCAGGTGGGACAGCATATGTTCGAGGGTTTCCCATGTCGGATTATCCACCCGGCCATAGGCCGCAAACCCGTCCGGAGCACCTGGCAGGTGGAACATTGAACTGCTCACCAGAGGTGGGGCGATCGGGTCACCTTTCGAAAGCCCCTGCCCGCGCAGATGCAGCAGATCAGCCAGTTTCTTTTGATCGGACATAATTACCCCTCCACAACAGCCGGACCTTGCATCGGTCCGCGGTTCGGGGTTGGCGAGGAGTGTGGTACCCAAGGCCGGACTCGAACCGGCACGCCCGCAAAGGCGGGGGATTTTGAATCCCCTGCGTCTACCATTCCGCCACTTGGGCACTTCACATCGGATACAATCGCCACGCGGGGAGGTCAACGGGGGAAATTGCGGTTTTTGGATAAAGTATGACCCCGCTTCGGTTTTTCACGAAACGGGGTCACGCTGGCGCCAGGGACAACACCTTCGGATCAGAACAACACACCGACCAGCCAGAGGGTGATGCCCGGAAAGGCCACCAGAACCACAACACGGATCAGGTCAGACAGGACAAACGGGGCCACGCCACGATAGGTCTGTGCCATGGGAATATCGCGCGCCATCGAGTTGATGATAAAAAGGTTCATCCCCACCGGCGGTGTGATCAGCCCCACCTCCACCACGATCAGCGCAAGGATACCAAACCAGATCCCGGCTTCTTCCGGAGTCAGCCCGAAATCAAGCACTTCAATGATCGGGTAAAAGATCGGGATGGTCAGCAGGATCATCGACAGGCTGTCCATCACGCAGCCAAAGATCAGGTAGGCCACCAGCATCATCGCCAGCACCAGAAGCGGCGCATATCCCTGCCCGGCCACCCATTCGGCCAGCTGCTGCGGCGCTTGGGTAAAGGCGAGGAAGGAATTGAAGATCTGCGCGCCCAGCACGATGAAAAAGATCATCGCCGTGGATTGCGCCGTGGCGAGGACAGATTGCAGGAACCCTTTCCAGGTCAGCCCGCCGGTCATCACCCCGTAAAGCCCGGTGGCAACCGCGCCCACGGCCGCGCCTTCAGTGGGGGTAAACAGCGCCTGCACCCCGGATTTGGTCCAGTTCCAGTCACCAGCAATCCCGCCCATGACCAGTCCGAAAATCAACACAACGGGCCAGATCGACAGGAGCGTCTTGAACCGATGGGCATATGGCACACGTTCCGCCGTGGTGGCGCTGTCCGGGTTGATGCGCACCATGACCGCCACGGTCAGCATATACCCAAGTGCGGCCAGAATGCCCGGAACAAGGGCTGCGATGAACATCTTGACGATGTTCTGCTCGGTCAGGATCGCGTAGATCACCAAGATCACCGAGGGCGGAATGAGGATGCCCAGCGTGCCGCCCGCCGCCAGAACACCGGTCGACAGCGCGTCAGAATAGCCGCGCTTGCGCATTTCCGGCAGGGCCACCTGCCCCATGGTTGAGGCCGTAGCCAGCGACGATCCGCAAACCGCGCCAAAGCCTGCACAGGCGCCAACGGCCGCCATCGCCACACCGCCTTTGCGATGCCCCAGCCAGTCGGATGCCGCATTGAACAGCGCCCCCGACATGCCGGATTTGGTGGCAAATTGCCCCATCAGCAAAAACAGCGGCACAATCGACAGGGAATAAGAGCTGAACGTGTCATAAGACAGCGTTTTCAACTGGCTCAGCGTCACTTTCGGGTGCCCCATCATATACCAGATCCCGAAAAACCCGGTCAGCCCCATGGCCAGACCAATCGGCAGGCGCAGGAAAATCGCCAGAAGCATGAGCGCAAAGGCGAGGATGGCAAGTTCGATACCGGTCATACGTGGCTCTCCTTGCCATCCAGAACCCAATTGAGCGATCGCCACATGGTATAGGTGGCGACAACGAGGAAAAACGCAGCCCCGATGGTGCACAGACCAAACGGGATCCACAGCGGCACTTCCAGTTCATAAGAGCTTTCCGCAAAGAAGGGCTTGGACCCGAGGCCAAACAGAGTGCGGAACGTGTCAGAGCCATAGGGGAACTTCTCACCAAACCCGAGCCAGAGGCGCCACAGGATGATAAATGCCGCACCGGTCAGGAAAACATCGCCGATAAACCCCAACAGGGCCTGCTTGCGGTCGGACAGGCGCGAGATGAAAATATCAACCGTCACGTGGCCGCGCTTGTACTGACACCAGGGCATGAAGGCGAAAACCGCCACGGCACAGCCCATTTCAACGATTTCAAAATCCCCTTTGACCGGGGTCAGCCCAAAGCCTGACAAGGCCCGCCCAACGATGGATATGACGGTGGTCATGGCGATGGCAACCAGCACGGCGCCCCCTGAATAGGCCATCCAGCGACTTAGAAATTCCATCAGGCGACCAACGCGCTGCTCTGCGGATTTGGCGATTGCCATGATGCCCCCTCCCTCTTTCTCGACCCGCTATGTTTCGGGTGGTTCTCAAGAAAACTCCGGGCAGGCATCTCGGCCTGCCCGGAGGGATGTGTTTATTAGCGGATCACTGATCGGAATATTTTGCGACCAACGCCTTGGCGTCGGCCACCATGCCCGCACCGTCCAGACCTTTTGAGGTCATGTCGGCAGCCCAGGCTTCGATCTGGGCATCCCCGATCGCCTTGATCTCGGCCACCTGTTCGGCGCTCAGCTCATGGATCTTGTTATCGGTTCCGGCAACAATCTCACGACCGATCACATCCCCTTTGTCAAAAGAGGCCCCTGCCCAGGCCGAGGTTTCCAGACCTGAGTTGGCATCGATCACGGCTTTCAGATCATCCGGCAGGCCGGCATAGGTGTCCTTGTTCATCGCCCAGATGAAGAAGGTGTTGTAAAGCGACCGGTCGCCCGGGATCTCGGTGTGACTGTCGGCAAGCTCATGCACTTTCAGGGGCGGTACGATTTCCCACGGGATCACGCCCCCTTCGACCACGCCTTTCGACAGGCTTTCCGGGAAGGTCGGCAGCGGCATGCCAACCGGGGTCGCCCCGAGCGTTTCAAACAGCGCATTGGCCTGACGCGACGGTCCACGCAGTTTCAGCCCGTCAAAGTCGGACAATTGCATGACCGGCTCGCCTTTCTTGTGGATGACGCCCGGACCGTGCACATGCGTGGCCAGAAGTTTGACGTCACCCATCCGCTCCATCAGGTATTTCTCTGAAAACTCCCAAGCGGCTTTCGACGACGCCGCGGCGTTGCGTCCGGTCATGAAGGGCAGTTCAAAGGCCTCAGCTTCGGGGAAACGGCCCGGCGTATAGGCAGGCAGAGCCCAGCCACAATCAATCACGCCATCACGGATCTGATCATAAAGCGCCTGCGGCTTACCCCCCAGCTGCATCGCCGGGTAAAGCTCGACCTTGATGCGGCCACCGCTGTCTTTCTCTACCTTCTCGGCCCAGGGTGCCATGAAATAGAGCGGGGTCGAGCCCTTTGGCGGCAGGAAGTGCTGGCAGCGCAGGGTCACTTCCTGGGCAAAACTGGCACTGGCCGAAGCCCCAAGAGCCACGACACCGACAAGAGCGGATTTCAAGGTTAGTTTCATTTCGTTCCTCCCAAAACGCATGTGTTTCACAGCCCGGTCCCGGTGCTCCTCTTGCTGCCGTGACCGATCCGTCTTTGTGATAAGAGCAGGCTTGGCGCTCTTAGGCAAGCACTTTCGACCGTGCGGTCGGCTTTACTTACCCTCTTATCCGCATTCAAAGCAGGAATTCGTTGCATAAGCAACATTTTTCTTAACGCGTTATATTTCGAAAGATTCCGAACGGATTTTGCAAAACTCTCCCGCGATAATCCCCTGTCTACAGCCTGTTGGCCGAAAAGGTATCACAGGCCTGAATGTCACCCGTGCCGTATCCGCGCTCGAACCAGGCGGCGCGCTGGGCGGAACTGCCATGGGTGAAAGTATGCGGCATCGGGGTGCGCCCCGCATTGCGCTGAAGCGTGTCATCACCGATCTGACGGGCCGCATTCACCGCCTCTTGCAAATCGCCCCGTTCCAGCGTTCCGAATTTCTGTTCGGCCTCCCGCGCCCAAAGTCCCGAGAAACAATCAGCCTGCAATTCGATCCGCACCGAAATCGCATTGCTTTCCTCCTGGCTGACCTGTTGGCGCACACGATTGGCTTTTCCAAGGATCCCCAGCTCGTTTTGCACGTGATGGGCCACCTCATGCGCCACGACATACGCCGCAGCAAAATCCCCCTTTGCCCCCAATTGCCGGGACAAGGTGGTGAAAAATGCCGTATCGAGATAGACTTTGCGGTCCCCCGGACAATAGAACGGTCCAGTAGCACCCGAGGCCCCGCCACAGGGGCTTTGCGTCACCCCTTTGTATAAAACCAGCGTCACCGGGTTGTAAGCGGCCCCAAGCTGGTCGCGAAAAATCCCTGACCAGACCTCCTCCGTATCCGCAAGCGTGACGGACACGAACTCCCCGGCTTGCCGGTCCGCCTCCGAAATCTCGACCTGCTGTGGGGCTTGCGGTGACAGGCTGTCCTGCAGCAAAGGGGTGACATCGACCCCGGTGAAATAGCCGATTGCGAGCACCGCAAGAATGCCGAAGCCTCCGAGTTGAAGCCCCCCGCGCGCACGCCCCCCGGCCCGCCGCCGATCTTCGATATTGCGGCTGCCGCGCCGTCCCTTCCACTTCATGATACTCTCCCACATTGAACTCACGATCAGTTTACCCGACCTTTTCCCGGTCACAAGCCCGCATGACGCAACAAGACTTGACCTCATCCCTTGCGCATGTTTCGTGGTGCCCAACACCGAACGGGACTTCAGGCAGATAAGCTGAGAGCGGGTATGATCAGGCGTCTTTACAACTGGACAATGGGGCTTGCGGAACATCCGCGCGCGCTTTGGGCGCTGGCCATTGTGGCCTTTCTGGAAAGCTCGGTCTTTCCCATTCCGCCCGATATTCTGATGATCCCGATGATCATCGCCGCCCCGCGCAAAGCCTTTGTGATCGCATCTGTGGCCCTGGTCGCTTCGGTTCTGGGCGGGATGTTCGGCTATCTGATCGGATGGGGCGTATTTGAAAGCGTGGGACGTCCGGTGCTGGAATTCTATGGCAAGACCGACAGTTTCGACAGCTTTGCCCGCACTTATAATGACTGGGGGGCCTGGGCGGTGCTGATCGCGGGGGTCACCCCGTTCCCCTACAAGGTGATCACCATCCTGTCGGGTTCCACCGGGCTTAACTTTACCGTCTTCATGGTGGCCTCGGTGATTGCACGCGGCCTGCGCTTTTTCATCGTCGCGGGGTTGTTGTGGAAGTTTGGCGCACCCATACGGGACTTTATCGAACGCCGTCTTGGTCTTGTCTTTACCGTCTTTATCGTGCTCCTGTTTGGGGGCTTCTATCTGGTGAAATACCTATGAACATGATCCGCAACCTGACCTTCACCCAACTTGTGGCACTTGCGACGCTGGGGTCGATCCTTGTGCTTGGCGGGGCTTTCGCCTTTCAGGCGCTTGGCTACACGCCCTGTAAACTGTGCCTGTGGCAGCGCTGGCCTCATGCAGCGGCCATTGCGCTGGGCGGCGCGGCGATTGCCACGCAAAAACGTATCATTGCCTGGCTTGGCGCCCTGGCGGCGCTGACCACCTCCGGCATCGGATTTTATCATTCCGGGGTTGAGCGCAAACTCTGGGAGGGGCCAAGCTCCTGCTCGGGTGGGTCGTCCATTGGCGAGCTGTCGCAGGAGGAGTTGCTGAACTCAATCCTCACCGCCCCGCTGGTGCGGTGTGATGAAATCCCGTGGGAGCTGTTCGGCGTGACCATGGCCAACCTGAACGCGCTGGGCTCTCTGGTGCTGGCCGGGATCTGGGTCATGGCCGCACGAAAAGCAATCTGATCGCGCACATTGCCCCAAAGGCGCCCAGCCGAAGACACCATTGGACCGGCTAGGCCATTCATTTCTGACAGGAAATGAGGTTATTTTCCGTCGATTTTGCGCAAAAGCTGACGCAGGATCCCGTGAAACATCTGCACATCCTGCCGGGTCAGCGGCATGCGGCTCCACATATTGCGCAGGGCAACCTTCATCACCTCAGCCTTGGTATCAGGGAAAAAGAACCCGTGCTCATCCAGACGGGTTTCATAATGCTCAGCCAGCTTGTCCACCTCGATCACCGTGGCCGTCTCTGTCGTGGGCATCGACAGAACCTCATGCTGCACATCAACCGCCTGACGACGGAATTCATAAGCGGTCAGAAGCACACATTGCGCCAGGTTCAGAGAGGCAAATTGCGGATTCACCGGCACGGTGATGATCGCATTGGCCACCGCCACATCCTCGTTCTCCAACCCGGTGCGCTCAGGCCCGAACAGGATCGCCACCTTGCGACCCTCGCGCTGCATCTGGCGGGTGTATTCCATCGCCGCTTCCGGACTGAAAATCGGCTTGCTCAATTCCCGTGACCGGGCGGTGGTGGCAAAGACAAAGTCACAATCCCCCACCGCATCAGCCACGCTGTCATGCACCGTTGCGCCATCCAGAACCCGCCCGGCCCCCGAGGCCATGGCCACCGCATCCGGGTTCGGCCAGCCGTCCCGCGGGGCGACAACCCGCATCCGCTCCAACCCGAAATTCAGCATTGCCCGCGCAGCCGAGCCGATATTCTGGCCCATTTGTGGGCGTACCAGCACAATTGCGGGATCAGGACCCATTTCGCTCATGACCAAGACCTTTCCAAAACGTCGCGCCGTGATACGCTGGCCCCGACCCGAATTGCAAGGAGGCGCCATGGCCTATGATATGGAAACCTACGAAATCCTGGCTCGGGATCTGATTGGGCTGCCCGACATTTCGGAAAAGAAGATGTTTGGCGGTGTGGCCTTCCTGTTGGCGGGAAACATGCTGTGCGGCGTGCACAAAAACGGGGCGATGTATCGCGTGGGCAAGGACAATGAAGGGCTTGCCCTGGCGCTGGACGGGGTGGTGCCGATGGCGTTCACCGGGCGCCGGATGGGCGGATTTGTCGATGTCTCTCCTGACGCGCTGGAAAACAACCAGACCCGTGCACAGCTTTTGCAACTGGCACAGGGGTTTGTCGCCACTTTGCCCGCCAAATAGACCTCCTGAGAGAGGTCACGCCACCCGCCTCTTGCAAAATATGCGATTTGGCTCAATAAGCGCAAAAAGAATTGGGACGGACCACCCGGAAAGGATCATGATATGGCTGAAGCACAAGAGTTGGAACGCCCGCAGATCTACCTGCTGACCCCGCCTGAATTCGAATTGTCGACCTTCCCCACCGATCTGGCCCGTGTGCTTGACAGTGCCGAAATCGCCTGCCTGCGCCTGACGCTGGCCACCTCGGATGAGGACCGGATCCTGCGCGCCGCAGATGTGTGCCGCGAAGTGGCCCATGCGCGCGACGTGCCGATCGTAATTTCGGAACATGCCCTGATGGTGGAACGCCTTGGTCTGGACGGGGTCCATCTGGGTGATGGCGCGCGCCGCGTGCGCAAGACCCGCACCGATCTGGGGCAGGATGCCATTGTCGGCGCCTATTGCACCAATTCCCGCCATGAAGGCATGAATGCAGGCGAAAACGGCGCGGATTATGTCAGCTTTGGCCCCGCGGGCCTGTCCACCCTTGGCGATGGCACCCGCGCAGAGGCCGCGCTGTTTGGCTGGTGGAGCGAGATGATCGAAGTGCCGGTTGTGGCCGAGGGGGCGCTCGATGCAGATATCATCCGCGCCCTGACCCCGATCACCGACTTTTTTGCCATCGGAGAAGAGATCTGGCGCATGGAAGATCCCGTGACCGCGCTGAAAACCCTGATCAACGCCATGGACGAGGGACTGGCCGGTTGATCAGACCACAGACAAGAGCGCGAAAATTCCCCCCGTTTTGCTGACAGGCAGGCGGGGGTTTTCATTTTCAGCGGGTAAATGTGGAAAACCGCTCAGAACCAGCCCTGCACGGTCTCGGCCACGGAATGCACATCCCGTGACGCGCCCTTGACCGTTTCACACCCCGCCAGAGCCACCATCGCCAACAGGCAGGACATCATCGCAAATCGTTTTGTCATCTTTTTCACCCTAAAGCGATGCGTGATAACCTGAGACATGGTTTATCACGAAACGCCCGCATTATTGATCTCTCTTGCCGCGTTTCGGTTTTTCCCTTTGTCAGGTTAAAGCCGAAACGCTGTATTGATGTAACAGATATACCCGACAGCTGCTCTTGGTATATCCTTTCCCCGGCAATCTAGCGGCAAAATTCCGGTTGGAAAACCGGCAATTCAGGGTTGGTGCACGCTGCCCAGATCCGCCAGCACCGCGGGATCCGTGGTTTCGACATCCAACTCTCCCAGCCCATTGCGCACCTCATGTTCGCAATGGGCTGCCAGAGCTTTGCGGTTTGCAAAATCGGTCACCTTGACCGGTTTGTGATAGACCACCTCAACCCGGCCCTGACGCCGGGCCGCCAGAGTTTGCAGCAGATGCGGGGCAAAAGCCATATCCCCCCACCAACCATAAAAGCGCGGGTCTTCTCCTTCGGGGGCAAAATACCGCACCGTGACCGGCTGAACCCACATGAAACTGCGCAGTTCAGGTGCAAAGAACGCCGCGAAAAGCGTTGATTTAAAAGGAAGAACGCGGCGCGCGTCCGAAGACGTGCCCTCAGGGAAGAACAAAAGCTTATGCCCTGCGGACAGACGATCCCGAAATATTCCGATCTGGCTGGCCGCTTCTTTACGGTCACGTTTGATGAACACCGTACCGGTCGCGCGGGCCAGCCAGCCGATCCCGGGCCAGGAAGCGACCTCGGCCTTTGACACGAAATAGACCCGTTTCTTGGCGTTGAGGGCAAAGATATCAAGCCACCCCCCGTGATTGGCCACCACCGCGCCCTTTTCGCGCATTTGCCCACCACGCGCGGAGAACGGGATGCCCAGCACGAAAAACGCCGATCGACAGACAAACTGCGTGATATAAGGGGTGATCGGACGATGCAGCCCAAACAAGGGGCGCTCAATCAGGCGCACAAGCAGCAGCACCAGCAGGCCGCCAAAGACGAGGATGGCCAGGGGCACACCGCGCAGGACAGCCCGAATGCCGCCTGCCCATCCGGGACGAAACGCCCCTGGCTCCTCTTCCCCACGCCAAAGAGCGGTCATGTCTTCTGCTCCGTATTTCTGGGGCCCGTATTTCTGGGGCCCGTATTTCTGGGGCCGGTCTTGCCCTCGGTGTAATAGGCTTTGTGCTTGGCGCTCATCCGCTTGGTATCCATGATCAGGCAGACATCGGTGGTGTTGAAGCCGTGATCGACAAAGGCGCCATCTCCCACAAATCCACCGACACGCAGATAGGCTTTGATCAGCGCAGGCACAGCGCGCATGGCGGCGGGCCGGTCGATCTGGTCTTCGGGCAACAGGTTCATGGATTGATAAACGTCACGCTGCGCCGTGGTCCGCAGCTCTGGCGGGGCCAGATGGCGATGGTGCAACAGGGACAAAGGCCCCTTCAAGGCGTCGATATCCGTGCCATGGAACGAGGCGACCCCGAACAGGATTTCAATTTCATGTTCAGCGACATAGCTGGCCAGACCGTTCCACAGATGCAGCATGGCGGTGCCGCCACGATAATCGGGATGCACGCAGGATCGCCCAAGCTCCAGCAGTTTCCGACCCGAGGTTTTGAGCACGGTCAGATCATATTCATCTTCGGAATAGAACCGGCCCGGACCGCCCTGCTCTGCTGTCATCCGCTCGCCCCGCATCAGGCGATACACCCCAACCGCAGGAGACCCAGCGCGCGCGTGGTCAAACAGAATCAGGTGATCGAAATAGGGATCGAACACATCTTTTTCCAGCTTTTGGTCGTGGTCCACGAGGGGGCCGCCGCTGCCCAGTTCCCGCACAAACACATCATAGCGCAAACGCTGGGCTGCGCGCAGATCCGCCGCATCACGCGCCAATCTCAGCTCAAACACAGGCTCTGCCCCTTGCATGTCGCTTTGTCCTCATACACCGGCACCGGTTTCCAACGCGGTTTTACGTCGAGCCCTTACGCGATGCAACGCCGCCACGCACACGCATTGGTTGCCGCTTCTTAACCAATTGTCTAGGATTGAGTGTCATCACTATCGAAAACCGGCATGAGCTCTACCACGTTCGTATCAATTACCTGTTTGCCGACATGTTCAAAATTGGCGGTCACCTTGCCACCAATATTGCTTTGCACCTGCCCAAGCCCCCAATCAGGCTGCATGGGATGGCGCACGAGCATCCCCGGTTCCAGAAGTGAATTCATATCTAGCCTTTCCTGACAGGAGCACCCCATGACCACCGAGACCAGAGACCTGACCGCCCTGATCGGATCACGGATCTGCCATGACCTTATCAGCCCTTTGGGCGCAATCAGCAATGGGGTTGAGCTTTTGGAGTTGTCTGGCCTTGGGGACAGCCCGGAGATGGCTCTGATCTCGGAAAGTGTGCAGAATGCCAATGCAAGGATCCGGTTTTTCCGCGTGGCTTTCGGATCTGCCAATGACGGGCAAAATGTGGCTGAACGTGAAATCCGTGCGGTGCTTTCCGCGGGAGGCGAAGGGCGCAGGGTTGAAATTCACTGGACCCCGGTTGGCGATCAGCCGCGCGGTCAGGTCAAGCTCGCGTTTCTCGTCCTGCAATGTATGGAAACGGCAATGCCCTGGGGCGGCAAGATCGTGGTGACGGAACAGGACGGGCATTGGAGCCTCTGGGCCGAGGCCGACCGGTTCAACACCGATCCCGCACTTTGGGCGCTGATTACCGAGCCGGACCAAACCACCAACGTTCTGCCCGCGCAGGTTCATTATGCCCTGATTGCACCGGAACTGGCGCGGCAGGGGCGCCAGGCCGAGGTCACCCTGACTGACAATTCGATCAACGTGATATTCTGAAGTAGTTTTTGCGCTGCGCGCAATGCCTCCGGCGGAGGTATTTGGCGCAAGAAAAAGGGCGCGGGATTTTTTGCGCCCTTTTTGCTGATTTTCAAAGCGGGATCAGGCGCGGGTGGTGCCGTCACCTTCCACAAGATATTTGAAACTGGTCAGCTGCATTGCCCCCACCGGTCCACGCGCATGCATCTTGCCGGTGGCGATGCCGATCTCGGCCCCCATGCCAAACTCGCCCCCATCTGCAAACTGGGTGGAGGCATTGCGCATCAGGATGGCGCTGTCGAGCCGGGTGAAGAACCGTGCCGCGGTGGCGTCATTTTCCGTCATGATCGCATCGGTGTGAGACGAGGAATACCGGTTGATATGGGCAATGGCCCCATCCACATCCTCAACCAGCCTGGCGGCGATGATGCGGTCAAGATATTCCTTGCCCCAGTCATCTTCGGTTGCGGCAACGCTGCCGGACAGCCCGGCGCCCACGCGCACTTCGACCCCGGCGGCCATCAGATCATTGATCACTTTCTGGCCCAGCTCCTGCGCGTCCTTATGGATCAGCAGACATTCCGCAGCTCCGCAAATGCCGGTGCGTCGGGTCTTGGCATTCATCACCACGCGCGCGGTCTTCTCCGCGTCTGCATCCTTGTCGATATAGATATGCACAATGCCTTCGAGATGGGCAAAAACCGGCACGCGGGCTTCGCGCTGCACCAGACCAACCAGCCCTTTGCCCCCGCGCGGCACGATCACGTCCACATGGTCGGTCATGGTCAAAAGTTCACTGACGGCGGCGCGGTCACGGGTCGGAATGCGTTGAATGGCATCCACGGGCAACCCGGCGGCACGCAGCCCATCCTGTAGGCAGGCATGGATCACACCAGCGGAATGGAAGCTTTCAGATCCCCCACGCAGGATGACGGCATTGCCGGCCTTGAGGCAGAGCGCGCCCGCGTCGGCGGTCACATTCGGCCGGCTTTCATAAATCACGCCAATCACACCAAGAGGGGTGCGCACCCGCTTGATATGCAGCCCCGAGGGGCGATCCCATTCTTCGGTCACCTGTCCGACCGGATCATCCTGCCGGGCAACCGTGCGCAACCCCTCACACATCGCCTGGATCCGGTCTTCGTCGAGCATCAGGCGATCCATCATCGCATCCGACAACCCTTTTTCACGGCCATACGCCATGTCCTGCACATTGGCGGCAATGATTTCATCCCGCCGCGCCCAACAGGCCTCTGCGGCCGCAATCAGCGCGGTTTCCTTTGCCTCGGATGGAGCGAAGGCCAGTTCCCTGGACGCAGCTTTTGCGCGTTCACCGATCTGGGTCATCATCGTCTTGATGTCGTCGCTCATCTCACTCTCCGTGTGAAGTTTTTCGTTTAGCTTTTTGATTTACAGGGACATATCGTCCCGATGAATAAGTGCGGCCCGGCCGGAATAGCCCAAAACCGCCTCGATCTGGTCAGAGCGTTTTCCGGCAATGGCGCGGGCCTCGTCTGCGGTATAGCGGCTGAGACCCGACCCGATATGCACCCCATCCGGGCCATGAATGGTCACGCTGTCCCCACGACCAAAACTGCCATAGACGGCACTGACACCGGCGGGCAGCAGGGACTTTCCCTGACCCAGCGCACGGGCAGCACCCGCATCCACAACGATATCGCCCTGCGGCTTCATCGACGCAATCCATTTCTTGCGTGATGTCTTGGGGTCCGTGCGTGCAACAAACAAAGTGCTCGGTGCCCCTTCTTCCAGCGTTTTCAAGGGATTGAAGCGCGACCCTTCGGTGATGGTCATGGCGCAACCTGCCCCGGTTGCGGTTTTGGCGGCCATCACCTTGGTTTTCATGCCACCCTTTGACAGACCGGTTCCCGCATCCCCCGCCATCGCTTCGATGTCCGGGGTAATCTCGTCAATAACGTCAAACCGGGTGGCAGAGGCATCGACCCGCGGATTTCCGGTATAAAGCCCGTCCACATCCGACAGGAGCACCAGATGGTCGGCACCGATGGTGACGGCAACCTGCGCCGCGAGGCGATCATTGTCGCCAAAACGGATCTCATCCGTTGCTACCGTATCGTTTTCATTCACAATCGGCACCGCGCCCAGGGACAGCAGCGTCTCCAGCGTGGCACGAGAATTCAGGTAGCGGCGGCGATCTGCGCTGTCTTCCAGCGTGACCAGCACCTGTGCGGTGGTGGCACCGTGATGGGCCAGCGCCTGCTCATAGGCACGGGCCAAACGGATCTGCCCCACGGCGGCAGCCGCTTGCGCCTGTTCCAGCGACAGGGTTCCCGGTGTCAGCCCGAGCACCCCTCGTCCCAGCGCGATGGAGCCGGAAGACACCAAAACCACGTCAGCGCCCCGCCCCTTGAGCCAGGCGACATCTTCTGCCAGCGACGCCAGCCAATCCGATTTCAGGGCCCCTGTTTGCGCATCAACCAGCAATGCCGACCCGATCTTGACGACAATGCGCCGGGCGTTGGCCAGTGTCCCGCTCAGGGTTGCCATTTCTCGGGCTCCTCTGCGGGTTTCTGGCGAATGCGATCTTCCGAGATTTCCCGGCGCAGCGCCCGCAACACATCGATCGTGCCTTTCTGCGCCGCCCCGGACATGAGCAGGACCGGGCCGGCCACGGCCTCAAGCTCAGCCTGTTTTTCTGCCAGTTCCTCATCCGACAGCGCATCCACCTTGTTCAGAACCGTCACGCGGGTCTTGCCCCCGAGGATATCCCCATAGGCTTCGACCTCGGTGATGATGGTCTGCCAGTCGCCCGCCACATCATCAGATGTGCCATCGACGAGGTGAAGCAACACCGCGCAGCGTTCCACGTGACCAAGGAACAGGTCACCGAGACCGCGCCCTTCGGAGGCGCCTTCGATCAGGCCGGGAATGTCAGCCACCACAAATTCCGCGCCATCCACGCCGACCACACCGAGGTTGGGGTGCAGCGTGGTGAACGGGTAGTCGGCAATTTTGGGGCGCGCATTTGAGGTCGCCGCGAGGAAGGTTGATTTGCCCGCATTGGGCAGCCCCAGAAGCCCGACGTCTGCAATCAATTTCAGGCGCAGCCAGATGGTGCGATCCACCCCCGGCTGCCCCGGATTGGCGCGACGCGGCGCCTGGTTGGTCGAGGATTTGAAATGCAGGTTGCCAAAGCCACCATTGCCGCCCTTGGCCAGCACCACGCGCTGCCCCACTTCGGTCAGGTCGGCAAGCACGGTTTCCTGATCTTCGTCGAGGATCTCGGTCCCGACCGGCACGCGCAGCACAATATCCTTACCATCCGCGCCGGTGCGCTGATTACCCATGCCGGGGCGGCCATTATCGGCAAAGAAATGTTGCTGATAGCGGAAATCAATAAGGGTGTTCAGCCCCTCGACCACTTCGGCAATCACGGACCCGCCCTTGCCGCCATCACCGCCATCCGGTCCGCCATATTCGATGAACTTTTCGCGCCGGAAAGACACGCAGCCCCCCCCACCGCCACCAGAGCGGATATAGACCTTGGCGAGATCGAGAAATTTCATGACATGTGCCTTTCTGGTGGGCTGTGGTAGTGAATACTGGCGATAGAGGGAAATGAGCGCGTGCTCAAGTCTTTGCAGGGCTTTGTGCGCAATAAGCCGCGAAAACCGTGGGCTTACGGGCGGGACAGGCGATAGGTGAGTGTCGGAAGCTCCGCGTCGCGCGCCCGACAATATCCCCGACAGGGGCCGGTTGCAACAAAGCCAAGCTTTTCCAGCACCCGGCCCGAGGCGGGGTTGTCCCCGAACACACAGGCCGATATTTCGGTCCAGTCATAGCGTTGCCAGCAATGCGCGATCAGCGCCTGCCCCATCTCCGTGGCAAATCCCCGGCCCCAATGGGCAGGCGCGAACATATAGCCCATTTCGGGCAGTTGGCCGTCCCGCGACGCGATCCCCATACTGCCCACCAGCTCACCTTTGTGAAATACCTGTCCCACCATGCCCAATTGCGGATCTGAGGGCACGCAGCGGACGCGGGTATGATCGCGCTCCGCAGGCCAGGGCCAGGTTGCCGTCATCTTGACCACATCATGATGCGATACAAGCGCGTGCAGGGCCTCCAGATCCGCGGGCTCCGTCCGGCGCATCATAAGTCGCCGGGTTACGAGGCGCGTCATCATGTCCGCTCCTCCCAATCCGCACGCGTCAGGCAGAGCTTGACCAGATCCAGGGTCTTGTTCTGCGACACACAAAAGGCCGACTCCACCTGCCCGGTGGACATAAATCCAAGTTTGGTCAGAACATTCCGCGACGAATGGTTGCCATGGAAATGACCGGACAAAAGAGTGTCGGCATCCGTATTGCAGAAATACCAATCGACCAGTGCCCTCGCCGCCTCAGTCATGACGCCCTGCCCCTGATGAGAGCGGGCCAACCAATATCCCAGACTGTCGCCAATCCCGATCACGCCCAGAACACCCTCTCCCTTGCAGATGGCCAGCGCCTCATGGACGGGTTTGTCTTCAAGAAACGCCAAGAACCCGTCAAAATCTGCCGGACCATAGGGGAAGGAAACGACGGTCAGCCATTTTGTGACCTCGTAGTCATTCAGCCCCTTCACCACCTGGTCACGATCCCGCACCGAAAGAGGGCGCAGCGTGAACCGCTCAGTTTCGATCAACATGCCCCACCCTTTTCATCCGGTCCTCAGGCAAGCTTGCGCGAATAGGTCCAGGTTGGCACCGCGGCGTTGCGCGAGACGGAAAAGCTTTCTGCATCCCCGATATATTCGAACCCTGCATTGGTCAGCACACGGGCTGAGGCGGGACTGTCTTGAAAGACCGAGGCAAAGATCGTGCTGTTATCCAGCGGGTTGGCCTCGATCAGCGCCCGAACCGCCTCGGACGCGAGGCCGCCATTCCAGAAAGCAGGCGCCACCCAGTAAGACAGTTCTGACTGGTTGCGATCAAGACGGGACAGTGTGATCACCCCCAGAACTTCCCGCTGGCCATCCCGGGCGCCATCCATCACCCAGACCTCTTGCTTGCGTGTGCTTTCAAGCGCGCGGGCAATGAACCCTTCGGTCGCACCGGGCGGCAGAGGATGGGGGATCGAGCGGGTGCCGTTGGCGACACGCTGGTCGCTGGCATAAAGCGCCATTGGACCCGCATCGGATTTGCGCACCGGGCGCAGCACGAACCGATCTGCTTCGATCACGGGCTGATTGGTAATCATATCATGCATCATGGCTTTCCCTCCTCGAAAAGCTCTGACTTCCAGCCGGGGTCCAGGCTGGACCATGCCCCGGAATTGCCTGTTGATTGCCTGCCCCACCATGGTTCGCGCGAGGAGCATGACGTCAAAATGGTTAAATTTTCCTAAACCCCATATGGGAGGCGTCGGACCAAAGAAAAAGGGCCGGCGATCACGCCGGCCCCTGGATTTTTCAAACCTTGCAGGTTTCGGCTTACTCAGCGGCCTCCGCCACCGGGAGAACCGAAATAAAGGTGCGGCCTTTCAGGCCTTTGTGGAACTGCACCTTGCCTTCGCTGGTTGCGAAGATGGTGTGGTCTTTGCCCATGCCCACATTGGCGCCCGGCCACATCTTGGTGCCGCGCTGACGCACGATGATGTTGCCCGGGATGACGGCTTCGCCACCGTATTTCTTTACACCAAGGCGACGACCGGCTGAGTCGCGGCCGTTACGGGATGAACCGCCAGCTTTTTTATGTGCCATGCTATCTCTCCTTAGTTAAGATTAGGCCAGAGTTTTGGCCTGCTCAACCCACTCGGCTTTCACTTTGACGGCATCGAAGGTTTCGACGTCGACAGCGGCCAGTTGGGCGAAGGTGGTGATGCCGGCATCTGCCAGCTTTTTGGCGGCGGCGGGGCCGACACCCGTGATTTGGGTCAGATCGTCAGCAGCGGCTTCGGCTTTCGGAGCAGCCTTTTTGGCCGCCGGGGCCGCAGCACCCGAAACCGAACCTGCGCCAATCGCAGCTTTCACGCCCGATTTGTCAGCACCGTTTTCCAGCACTTCGGTGATCTTCACCAGCGTCAGTTGCTGACGGTGACCTTTGGTGCGCTTGGAGCTGTGCTTACGGCGACGCTTCACAAAGTGAATGACTTTCTCGCCTTTGATCTGGTCGATCACTTCTGCCTGCACACCGGCGCCAGCGACGACCGGGGTGCCAACAGTGGCGCCAACCATGAGAATCTCGTTGAACTGGACGGTTTCGCCAGCTTCAGCAGCCAGTTTTTCAACGCGCAGGATGTCACCAGCCTGAACCTTGTATTGCTTGCCGCCGGTTTTCAGAACCGCAAACATTTGGTCTTCCTTCATTTTCCGCGTCCTACGGCCCCGGATCTCCCGGTGTTTCGGCGGTGGGTTGGTCCCACCAATGCCTCGAACGGCGCGCCCGTTTGGGCAGAGATTAATCGTTCCGGCAAAGGGATCCCTCAGCCGGATTGGCGGCTTATCGGTGGAAAATCGGGATAAGTCAAGAATAATAACGGCAAATGCGCGCCGCGGTTGCGCTATTGCCTGCGCCCCTCTTGCGCCTCCATGGCTGTCACGATAGCCAGTAGGAAGAATTTGGCCCGGCCCGGATGGCCTGCTCGCGGAGACCCAACACCATGTCGCAAAACAATTCAAGACCCCCGATGTTTCCGCTGGCCAGCCAGGCATCCGGGCGTCCTGCCCCTGCCCCGTCGGCCAACCCGGCGATTGCCCAGGCGCAAAAAGCGTTGCGGTCCGGGCAGACGGCGATGACACAGGGGCGTTTCAAGGATGCGGTCAGCGCCTTTCACGAGGCGACGCGGCTTGTTCCACGTGATCCGAAAATCTGGTCACTTTATGCCAATGCATTGTCTATGCTCGGGGACAAGGCCGCGGTCAAGCGCGCCCAGAAACTGATGAAAAAGGTGGGCATTTCGGCGTCAGGGCAGAAGAAACTTCTGGCGCAGATGACCCGCAGCAATTCCGACACGGTACGCAAATCCGTGGGCATCCCCTCTGCCAAGATCAATGAGCTGCTGACCCGGTTCAACTCTGGCGACGTGGCAGCGGTCAATGAAGAAGCCCTGGCCCTGGCCGCCGCCCATCCGGAAAACGAGATCATTCAACTGATCCTCGGCGGCACCCTGACCGCCATGCGCAAACCCGGCGAAGCTGAAGCCGCTTACCGCAGGGCGCTTGAGATCGCCCCGGATTATGCGGAGGCAATGATCAATTACGGTGAGCTTCTGTCCACACAGTCGCGGTTTCACGAAGCGCATGAGTTGCTGGAACAGGCGCATAAACAGGTTCCCTCCAATCCAAAACTTCTGGGCAATATGGGATTTGTCCTGAAAGAACTGAGCCGCCCGCATGACGCAGTGCCCTATTTCGATCGCCTTCTGGAAATCGATCCGGGCAATCAGCTGGGGCGTCTTCTGCGCATTGACACGTTGATCATGCTGGAACGCCCGCATGAAGCGCTGGCGGATTATGATGCCCTGCCAGAAGCGATCCGAAACACGCCTGAGCAAACGGCGCTGCGCGCGGTTGCGCTGGATCAGTCCGGAAAGCCCGAAGAGGCGCTGGCACTTGCGCGCGATGCCTTTGAACGCGCGCCGACCCATACGCGTGTGGTCACGATCACTGGCAACCTGATGCAGCAGAGAGGCAAGTTTGAAGAGGCCGAAACCCTGTTGAAAACCGCGTTGGAGGCCGGGTTGAAATCCGGCGCGGTGTATCGCCAGATCGGCGGCGGGCGCAAGCTGCCGCTGGAGGATCCGATCGCCCAGGAAATGCTGTCGCTGTGGGAAAATGACCCCGATCTGCCCGCACGGGTGGATCTGGCCTATGCGCTGGTCAAACTGATGGAAGACAACAAGCAGTTCGACAAGGTCTGGCCCTATCTGGAGGCCGCCAATGCCATGGCGCTGGAGGCGTTCCCCCATGACAAGAAAAAAGAGCAGACCGATTTCACCAAGATGATGCGCTTTGTCGACGGGATGGACATGTCACGTATCGGTCAGGTGGGCTATCAGGAGGACAGCCCAATCTTCATCACCGGGATGCCAAGATCCGGGACCACATTGGTCGAGCAGATTCTGGCCAGCCATTCCCGTGTCACCGGCGGGGATGAGATGTCCCTGTTTCACACAATCGGGTTTACCCATGCCAATAAAGTGGTCGCAAATGGCGGTTCCATCAACGATCTGCCCAACGCAACGCTGGAAAAGATCGGGCGCGAGTATCGCGAAGCGGTGCTGAAACGATTCCCGGACACGGATATCGTCACGGACAAATCGATCTCGACCTATAAAGTGGCGCCGCTGGTCTGGCTCGCCCTTCCCAAAGCCAAGATTGTCGCCCTGCGCCGTGATCCACGCGACAACCTGTTTTCGATGCTGAAAAACCGCTTCGTGCGCGGGGCACATACCTACACCAATGACCAGGAAGATCTGGTTGAGGTCTATCGCCTGTTTACTGAGTATCTGGCTGCATGGCGCAAGCTGGCCGCGGACCGGATTTATGAGATCCAATATGAAAAGCTGGTCTCGGACCCGGAAACTGAGGTGCGCAAGCTGCTGAAATTCTGTGAGCTGGACTGGGAGGACGCCTGCCTGTCCTTCTATGAAAACAAGCGGAAGGTGAAGACCCTGTCGATCCACCAGGCCCGCCAGCCGCTTTACAATTCCTCGATCGGCCGCTGGCGCCAGTATGAAGACAAGCTGGCGGTTATGCTGGAGGGGTTGAAGGGGCTGGACGGCGTGCCAGAGGACTGATCGCGTAAGGCGCGTGTCAGGAGCTGTAATCGACCATCATCAGGGAAATTCAGGGGCTCTGCCCCTCGGCTTTCAGCCTCACCCCGAGGTATTTTCAGCAAGAAAAAAGGGGCGCCGACTATTGGTGCCCCTTTTGGGTTTTGATCTGGTTCGGCTGCGCCTGAAGCGTTTCAGGATAAACTTGACACATATGTTTGTTCCGAAACGCCCACATCATTGACATTTCTGACTGCGTTTCGACTTTTCCCTGTCTCAGGTTAAAGTCGAAACGTTTTATTGCAGATAATCGGCGCGCTGCAGGCCGTATTTCGCCATTTTCTCGTTCAGGGTGCGGCGCGGCAGGCAAAGCTCTTCCATCACGCCGACAATTGATCCTTTGTGGCGGCGCATCGTGTTGTCGATCAGCATCCGTTCGAACGCTTCCACATATTCCTTGAGCGGCTTGCCCTCGGTGGTCATCACCGGTTGCGCCTCTTCGTGATCATTCATCAACAGGGACGAAATGGTGCCCGATCCACGGCGCGACTGCAGCACGGCACGTTCCGAAATATTGATCAGCTGGCGAATATTGCCCGGCCAGGGCGCCTGCATCAGCTGGGCTGCTTCCTGCACGCTGACGGTGGGGGCGGCGCATCCATATTCCTCTGCGAACTGGTCGGCAAAACCGGTAAACAGCATCAGAATGTCCTCGCCGCGCTGGCGCAGCGGAGGCAGGGTGATTTTCATGGCGGCAAGACGGTAGAACAGATCCGGTCGCAGGCAATCTTCGCAGGTTTTGCCCTGCTCCTGCAGGTTGCAGATTGCGACAATGCGGGTCTCGGCCGGGGTGCCCTGATCGTTGATCCAGGTCAGGAGCCGGGCCTGCAGCGCCATTGGCAATGCTTCGATATCTTCGAGCACCAGGGTTCCCCCCCGCGCCTCTTCGACATAAGGCTGCTGTCCGCCCTCTTCCATGGGGCCAAACAGGCGGCGGCCCAGATCCTCTTCGTCCTGGCCGAGGCAGGGCACCACAACAAATTTCTTTCCCGCTTTTGCCCCAACCGCATGCAGCGCGTGCGCCACCAGGGTTTTCCCGGTGCCGGTTTCCCCCTCGATCAGCACATGACCGTCTGACTGACCGATATCGAGGATATCTTCGCGCAGGCGCGACATGACCGGGGAGGCCCCGATCAGCTTTTTCATGATGGTCGAGCCATCGCCCAGCTCTTTTCGCAACGCGCGCGCGTCCAGCGCCATGCGGCGTTTATGGGATGCTTTCTTGACCAGCCTTGTCATATTGTCGGGGTTGAACGGTTTTTCGAGAAAATCAAACGCCCCGACCCGCATCGCCTCAACCGCCATCGGCACATCGCCGTGACCGGTGATCATGATCACCGGCAGCGAACTGTCCAGCGACATGAGTTTTTTCAGAAAATCCATCCCGTCCATGCCGGGCATTCGAATGTCCGACACCACGACACCCGGATAATCCGCGCCGATGGTTTTCAGCGCATCCGCTGCCGACGGGTAGGTTTCGGTCTGAAATCCCGACAGGGACAGCCACTGAGAAATTGACTGCCGCATATCCTGTTCGTCATCGACGATTGCAATTTTCATTACCTGGGCCATGACCACTCCTCTTTCCCTCACGGGCACTGCATTCATATGGCCACCTTATTCGGCGGCTTCAATATCACTGTCGTCTTCTTTCAGCAGCGGCAACTCGACTTCAAACACCGCACCGCCATCCTGGCCATTACGAGCGGTTAACCGCCCACCGAAATCATTGACAATGCCGGAAGAGATCGCAAGGCCAAGCCCAACCCCGTCTCCGGGGGCCTTGGTGGTGTAGAAAGGCTCAAACAGGTTGTCGAGATCCGTCACCCCATCGCCATTGTCGCGCACTGAAATCAACGCGTAATCCCCGCGGCTGACGATAATATCAACCTGCGGCGCTTCAACCGTCTTGGTCGCGTCAATCGCATTGCGCATCAGATTGATCAACACTTGTTCAAGCCGCAACCGATCCCCCATCACCATAACCGGATCTCGTGGAATATTGCGGGTGATGCGCACCTCGCGGCTTTTCAGTTGAGGCTCCATCATCGACAGCGCGGAAGACACACATTCGCGCACATCCATCGGTTCGAACGCGTCGCCCCCTTTGCGCGCATAGGATTTCAGCTGCTTGGTGATGGCGCCCATGCGCTCAATCAGATCATCGATGCGCTGGAAACTGGACAGGGCTTCGTCAGGCCGTTTGCGTTGCAGCAGCAGCTTGGCCCCTGCAAGATAGGTTTTCATCGCCGCCAGAGGCTGGTTCAGCTCGTGGCTGACGGCAGCGGACATTTCGCCAAGGGCGGCAAGTTTCGAGCTTTGCGCCAGTGTCTGCTCAGCCACCTGCAGGTTCTTCTCAGCCCTTTGACGTTCGGCAATTTCGCGCTGCAACTGGTTGTTCAGCAACCGCAAATCTGCGGATTCCTGCGCAAAGCGAACCGACCGGAACTGGGCCCGGCGGCTGATCAGGTAAAAGGTCAGCGACAGCAGCATGGCAAAGGCCATGATTTCCAGCGACAGAACCGCATTCACCTTTTCACGCACCGAGGCGTAGGAGGTGAAAGACGCAATGCGCCAGCCCTGAAACGGGACCCGCGCCTCCTGCCGCATCACCGCTTCCCCGAGGAACAGCATTTCCGAGGGCAGCGCGGTCCATTCGGCGGAATTGCGGAAATTGCGCCGGATCGCGGCCATTGCCGGGACCGCCTCCAGCGCTTCATTCTCTGGCTTGCCACGCCAGCGGGCTTCGGTGGCCAGGATCACATTCCCTTCGGAATTGGTCACCAGAACAGCGTCCGAGATCCCGGCCCAGCTTTTTTCAAACTTGCGCAGGTCGACCTCGACCACAATCACGCCAATCACCTTGTTGCCGGCTTCAATCTTGCGCGAATAGGTGAATTCATAGGCCCCTGCCTCGGTCGGCACCGCCGAGAACACGGTTTCAGAGCTGCGCAGCGCATCCACGAAATGCGGCTCCGAACGATGGCTTTCCCCAAGCGTTTCCCGATTGGTCGCCGCCACAATCCGCCCATCCCCATCCAGAAGCACAAGCGACTTTGCCTCAATCTCATCCAGATAGGAAATCAGCCGGGCAGAACTATGGGCAAAATCCCCGGAATTCAGGGCGTTGATCAGGGCTGGGTCGCGCGACAACAGAAGAGGCACAACCGAATTGCGCTGCAATTCACTGATCAGGTTGCCGGAATAAAGCGCCACCCGCAGTTCAGCCCGGTTGCGGGTGGTTTCGGTATAGCGTTCGGTCAGCCAGCGATTGGAGAAGAAAATAACCGCAGCGGCCAGACTGACCAGGACCAGCAGCGCCAACCGTCCCCTGAGAGAGACCCCGGGGCGCGGAGCGGGAGCATCAGTCATCAATTTCTGGGTGCGTTTCTGGGTGTTGTCCGCCATGGCGCAAGTTTACGCGCCATGGCCGGGGGTCACAAGACGATCTGCTTAAACAGCCACCACAGCGTCCACCAACGAGCGGAACATTGCCACCCCATCGGTGCCACCATGCAGCTTGTCCACGCAGCGCTCCGGGTGCGGCATCATACCAAGGACGCGACGGTTTTTGGAAATCACCCCGGCGATATCGCCGGTCGATCCATTGGGGTTGTCGGTATAGGTAAAGGCAATCCGCCCCTCGTCACGCAGCTGCGCAAGCTTTTCATCCGTCACGGTGTAATTGCCGTCGTGATGCGCAACCGGTACGGTGATTTCCTGCCCCTGCTCATAGCCGGCGGTGAAATCACAATCCGTGTTTTCCACTTTCAAACCAATCGGTTTGCAGATGAACTTAAGGTTCGAATTGCGCATCAGAGCACCGGGCAGGATGCCGGTTTCAGTCAGCACCTGGAACCCGTTGCAGATCCCGATTGCATAACCACCACGCTCGGTGTGTTTGATCAGCGATCTGGTGATCGGCGACTGCGCCGCAATGGCGCCGCAACGCAGGTAATCCCCAAAGGAGAAGCCCCCCGGCACGCCCACAATATCCAGCCCCTCGGGCAGGTCCGTGTCCTTGTGCCAGATCATCGTCACATCGGCGCCGGCCCGCTCAAACGCCACCGCAAGATCGCGGTCGCAGTTCGAGCCCGGAAATACAATGACCCCCGCTTTCATCACAGCACCTGAATGGCGTAGTTTTCGATCACGGTATTGGCGAGCAGCTTTTCGCACATATCCTTGATCTGATCTTCCGACGTGCCCTCGGCCACATCCAGTTCGATCACCTTGCCCTGACGCACCTTTTCCACACCGTCAAACCCCAGATTGCCAAGCGCATGGCGCACGGCCTCGCCTTGCGGGTCAAGAACGCCGGTTTTCAGCATCACGTCTACACGGACTTTCATCTGCACTTCCTTCTCTTAGCGCTGGACCAAAACTCTGCATGAATTTTGCCCGGGATTTAGGTCTTGCGGCGCCCCACGCGTTTTGCCGGGGCGCCGGAAAGGGATCAGTTGATCAGGGTCGGTTTGGTGTTGGCATGGGTCACGTTCGAGGGCAGCACCCCCAAGCGACGGGCCACTTCCGTATAGGCATCCGTCAGGCTGCCCAGATCACGGCGGAACACGTCCTTGTCGAGCTTCTGCCCGGTCTCGATATCCCAAAGGCGGCAGCTGTCGGGGCTGATTTCATCCGCCAGGATCAGGCGCGGGAAATCACCATCATAGACCCGACCGAATTCGATTTTGAAATCGATCAGCTTGATGCCGACACCAAACATGACACCAGAGAGATAGTCGTTCACGCGCAGCGCCATGTCGACGATTTCCCCCAGTTCCTGCTGAGACGCCCATCCGAACGCCATGATATATTCTTCCGGCACCAGCGGGTCGCCAAGCGCATCATCCTTATAGGAAAACTCGACAATCGGGCGCGGCAGTTTGGTGCCTTCCTCAAGCCCGAGGCGCTTGGCCATGGAACCTGCGGCGAAATTGCGGACAATCACCTCCAACGGCACGATTTCGGCCGCGCGGATCAGTTGTTCACGCATATTCAGGCGCTTGATGAAATGGTTCGGCACACCGATCTGGGTCAGGCCGTTCATGAAGAACTCGGACAGGCGGTTGTTCAGCACCCCCTTACCTTCGATCACGTCTTTTTTCTCGGCATTGAACGCAGTGGCATCGTCCTTGAAATACTGCACCAGAGTGCCCGCTTCCGGCCCTTCATACAGAACCTTTGCCTTGCCTTCGTAAAGTTTTTTGCGCCGTGCCATGGGATCTCCGCCATTGAAGTGCAGCCTGCAGGAGTCACGCGACTCCTGCCTGTTGCACGCGCTATACGCATTTCCTTGCGCTGAGGCAAGAATTGGGCAGAATTATCCCGTGTTTCCTGCTATTCTTGTCAAAACAAATGCAATTTCTGGCCGGTGAGAGCGCTAGCGGGGTTGCGAGACTGGCCCGCGATTGGCATATCAAAGACAACAGAGTATTCACCCAAGGATAGGGAAACCGGAATGACCACTTTTGACGACCGCGAAACAGCTTTTGAAGCCAAGTTTGCTCATGACGAAGAAATGATCTTCAAAGCCGAGGCGCGCGCCAACAAAAAGCTTGGCCTGTGGGCGGCTGAGAAAATGGGCAAGACCGGCGATGAAGCCGAAGCCTATGCAAAAGAAGTCATCGTTGCCGATTTCGAAGAGGCTGGCCATGAGGACGTCGTGCGCAAGGTTGTGGGCGACCTGAACACCGTGACCGCCGAAGAGGTCCGCGCGAAACGCGCTGAGATCCTGGCACAGGTCAAAGAAGAGATGATGGGCGACGCGTAAGCGGCCCACACGGCTCAAAAAGGCGTCCCGCGCGGGGCGCCTTTTTTTTATGTCTGGTCTGAAAAAGGCCCGATCAGAACCCGATCAGGATATGTGTCCCCTGCCCCAGGCCTATGAAAATCTACCTATAAATTGATCTGTTAACGACCTGTTTGCTCCCAGCCCACACAGTGGCACAGGCCGGGAGGCTGATCGGGATGGGCCTGATCAAACGGCAGGCAGGCTTCATGAGCGACTTGAAAAAACAGAACAGACATATCCTGAAACTTCGAAAACTTTCGCAGCGTGCGCGCCCCGTGGCGGAGTTTCCATCGCGCATAATGCAGCCAGCTGAGGAGACCGGGTTGGACCTGATCCGCCTGCTGGTCCGCCAGTTGCTGCCGCTCGGGTTTGCCGTGGCGATCGTTGCCCTCCTGTGGGACCGGATCGCGGGGCTTGATTATGCTTATATCCATGCCTCTCTTGTAACGGTTCAGCCCCATCAATGGGTGGGGGCAGCCCTATTTTCCGCGATCTCCTTCTGGGCCGTGGGGCGATATGACCGTGTGGTGCACCGTTTGATCGGCACGCCCGTCGCCTCCCGTGAGGCGCAGATATCGGGGGCAACCGCAATCGCCCTGTCCCAAACCTTTGGGTTTGGCGTGATCAGTTCTGCCTTCGTGCGATGGCGTATGCTGCCGGAGCTGACTTTGCTCAGGGCATTGCATATCTCGATGATGGTGGCCCTGTCCTTTCTCTCTGCCTGGGCGGTGGTGACCGCGGTGTTCCTCCTGCTCATTCCGGTTGAGCTTGCCGGCATCCACTGGATCCGCCCCTTGGGCTGGGGCGCATTTGGCGGGGCGGGCCTTCTCATGATCCTGTCCCTCTGGCGCCCCGCCCTTTTGTCGCGTTTCAATATGCCTCCCCTGCGCGCCATGGCCGCCTTTGTGGCTCTGGCCGCCCTTGATACGGTTGCGGCAGGTGCGGCCCTCTGGGTGATATTGCCGGAAAACTGCACCATCGGGATCCTGCCGCTGATGGCCGCTTATCTCGTCGCACTCGGGGCCGGTCTGATATCCGGCACACCCGGTGGGGTCGGGCCATTTGAACTGACCCTTCTGGTCCTGCTCCCTCATCTGGAACAAGAGCCGGTTCTGGCCGGTATCCTCGCCTTTCGGGCCGTATATTATGCGACCCCCGCGCTGATCGCCGCTGTTGTGACGATGCGAGGGCCACGCAAAGCTGCGCGCCCGGACGGTGACACCCCCCAATCCGCCAGGATCACCCACATCGCGCGCGCGCCCCAACTGCCCGCCCACCTGCATCATCAGGTGGCAAACGCCCCGCGCGCCGAGGCCGCGCTGCTGCGTCACGGCAACCTGGCCGCAGTTGAATGCGGAGGTGACACGACGGGTCCGGTCTCAACAGGAATGGGAAAATTGTCGGGGCAAAGCCTCATCCTTTTGTCAGACCCTCTGACACCAGACAGCATCACAAAGGATTACCTGCGACAGGCACGCCGCCTTGCTCAGGAGACGTATCGCGCGCCATTTTTCTACAAGATCGGGCCACGCTTTGCCGCTCTGGCCCGCAAAAACGGATGGAAAACCCTACCCATCGCGCGCGAGGCATGGCTCAATCCACAGACCTTTACCACCGCGGGGGCCGAACGTCGCCAATTGCGCCGAAAACTGAGACAGGCCGAAAAAGCCGCACTGCGGGTCCAGTTGGGCGGCAGCAACCTGCCGATCGCGGATATGAACGATATTGCAGAGGCTTGGAGCACTGATCGCGGCGGCCAAAGAGGGTTTTCCATGGGCGTCTGGTCCCCAGCCACCCTGCCCTATGCCCAGGTCTTTCTGGCCTATCAGAACAACCAGCTGGTCGGTTTCATCACCCTGCATACAAACGCGCAGGAGCAGGTTCTGGACCTGATGCGCATGGGCGCCAAGGCACCAGATGGCACGATGCATCTCCTGCTGGTCGCAGCCATCCGGCAGGCGGCGTCAGAAGGATATGATCGCCTGTCACTGGCAGCGGTGCCTTATGAAAAACAATCCACCGAGCCCAAAGTGTTTCACTGGCTTCGCGAGCGGCTGGACCGGATCACCGGGGCGGCCGGGCTGCGCCAGTTCAAGACATGTTTTGCCCCCAATTGGGAAACGCTTTATGCGGCGGCGCCAAAGCGACGTGATCTGGTGACGGGCGCGCTGGATGTTATGCGCGAAATCTCGCGACCGCAGTGATACCGACAATGGACGGGAAACACCCCCGTCCCGCCCTTAGGTTTGCCTGCATGACCCAGACCTGACGCGCCTCCGCTCAGGCCTAAAGCTGGCCCGGTATAAAACCGGATATAAAACGGTCTTCATCATCTCGATGAACGGAATGAATTTGCGCTGTCACGAAATCCGTGGCAGGTAGCACGCAACAGACAATCTGGCGGGCAGATGCCCCCAAGTTTACGCGCGGCGGTCGCCTCGCAAAGATCGGAGACCAATATGGCAGATGCGCTGACAGAGTTGCTTGCAGAACGTGACTGGTTGATGGCGGATGGCGCAACCGGCACCACCCTGTTCAACATGGGACTGACCTCGGGCGATGCACCAGAGCTTTGGAATGTGGACGAGCAGGACAAGATCCGTGCGCTGTATGCCGGCGCCGTCGACGCCGGATCGGACATTTTCCTGACCAACTCATTCGGTGGCAACGCGTCGCGCCTGAAGCTGCACGGGGCAGAAAAGCGCGTTTTCGAACTGAACAAGGCAGCGGCCGAGCTGGGCCGTGAGGTCGCGGATGCCTCTGGTCGCAAGGTGATCTTGGCCGGATCAGTTGGTCCGACCGGTGAAATCATGGAACCGATGGGCAGCCTGACCTTTGATGGCGCGGTCGAAATGTTCCACGAACAGGCCGAAGGTCTGAAAGCCGGTGGCGCTGACGTGCTTTGGGTTGAGACGATCTCGGCCTTTGACGAATACAAAGCAGCTGCAAAGGCGGCTGAGCTGGCAGGCATGGCCTGGTGCGGCACGATGAGTTTTGACACGGCCGGGCGCACCATGATGGGGGTGACCTCAGCTGATCTGGCGCTGAAGGTCGAAAGCCTGCCCAACCCGCCGATTGCGTTCGGAGCCAATTGCGGCGTGGGGGCCGCGGATCTGCTTCGCACGGTTCTGGGCTTTGCCGCTCAGGGCACGGAACGCCCAATTATTGCCAAGGGCAATGCGGGCATTCCGAAATATGTAGATGGTCATATCCACTATGACGGCACCCCGGACCTGATGGGCGATTACGCGGTGATTGCCCGCGATTGCGGCGCACGTATTATCGGCGGCTGCTGCGGCACCACGGCGGAGCATCTGCGCGCCATGCGCGAGGCGCTTGAAACCCGTCCGAAAAGCGATACCCGTCCGACATTGGAAGAGATCGCGGAAAAGCTTGGTGGGTTCTCATCTGCGTCTGACGGCACCGGAGAGGATGACGGGGCACCTGCCCGCCGCGGGCGCCGCCGTCGCGGCTGACACCACCGGATTTCAAATTCAGGACAGGACCCGTGCGGCTGCTCGGGTCCTTTTTGCCATTCCCCCTCAGAACAGAGACAGCTGATCCCCGGATTTTGGTGGAACCCGGAACTGCGTGCAGGACAGAGCGGGCAGGTCCCGGACAAAACCCAACCGGCGGCAGGCAATCCGGAACCGATGAGACAGAAGGCGGGCATATTCGCCCTGCCCGACCATGCGTTGAGTGAACGTGGCGTGATACTCCCTGCCGCCGCGCATGTCACGCATCCGCCCCATCACCCGCTCAGCGCGATCAGGAAACGCCTCAAGCAGCCAGTCCTGAAACAACGGAGACACCTCCTCTGGCAGGCGCAGCAGGATATAGCTCGCGGCCAGCGCACCGGCCTTTCGGCTGGCGGTCAGGATCGCTTCAAGCTCGTGATCGGTCAGTGCCGGCACCACGGGCGCCACCATGACCCGAGTGGGGATCCCAGCGCTGGCAAGGGCCGAGATCATGGCGAGGCGTCGTTTTGGTCCCGGCACGCGCGGTTCCATCCGGCGCGACACATGCGGGTCCAGCGTGGTCAGCGACACACCCACATGCACGAGGTTTAACCGCGCGAGGTCCGACAACAGGTCCAAATCCCGCTCGATCAAGCACCCCTTGGTCACGATTGTGACCGGGTGTCGGTGTTCCAACAGCACGTTCAGGATGCCACGCATCACCCGATAGTCGCGTTCGATCGGCTGATAGGGATCGGTATTGGTGCCAATGGCAATCGGTTTGGGGTGATACGATTTGCGCTGCAACTCAGCCGCAAGCCGGTCTGCGGCGCCTGGCCGGGCGATCAGCTGGGTTTCGAAATCCAAACCGGGGGAATAGCCCAGATAGGCATGGCTGGGGCGGGCAAAACAATAGATGCAGCCATGTTCGCACCCCCGATAGGGATTGATCGAGCGGTCAAATGGCAGGTCGGGAGAGGTGTTTCGGGTGATGATCTGGCGCGGCGATTCGATATGAACCTCGGTGCGCAAGCTGCGCTCTGGCTGAATGTCCCATCCGTCGCAGATCTTTTCCCGCTCAAACGCCTCATACCGCCCTGCCGGATTGCAGGTTGCACCGCGTCCGCGGCGCTGATCAGCTGAAACCTGTCGGAATTTTGATCTTTCCATATCCCCCCATAGAACATTTAGGGAACATTTGAAAGAACCTCACGTTTTCCATGCGAATAAATCATTTGCCTTCGCGTCGTTGAAAGCGCACTCAGTGTCGTAATCGGTTCAGACCGACGCGGCCATTTTGTCGCATTTGTTAAAGAACGCAGAGTTTCAGCCAAGGGAAAAGGCAATCATGTCGGACGAAGAAGATATCATCCTGAGCGAGTTGAACGACGAAGAGCTTGTTCAGCAGATGCACGACGACCTTTATGACGGTCTCAAGGAAGAGATCGAAGAAGGTGTGAATATTCTGCTGGAACGCGGCTGGCAGCCCTACAACATCCTGACCGAGGCCCTGGTGGCCGGGATGACCATCGTTGGCGCCGATTTCCGCGATGGTATCCTCTTTGTGCCGGAAGTGCTGCTGGCAGCCAACGCAATGAAAGCCGGCATGTCGATCCTCAAGCCGCTTCTGGCTGAAACCGGTGCCCCGCGCATGGGTAAAATGGTGATCGGCACCGTGAAAGGCGACATTCATGACATCGGCAAGAACCTTGTGTCGATGATGATGGAAGGCGCAGGTTTCGAAGTGCACGACATGGGCATCAACAACCCGGTCGAGAACTATCTGGAAGCGCTGGAGACCGAGCAGCCGGATATCCTTGGCATGTCGGCCCTGCTGACCACCACCATGCCCTACATGAAAGTTGTGATTGACGCGATGGTCGAAAAAGGCATTCGCGACGATTACACCGTTCTGGTCGGTGGCGCGCCGCTGAACGAAGAGTTCGGCAAGGCGATTGGCGCTGACGGTTACTGCCGTGACGCTGCTGTGGCCGTGGAAATGGCCAAGGACTTCATGTCGCGCAAACACAACCAGGGCGTCGCAAGCTAAGCGCCCGACAAGTTTACGGAACAGGCCCTGCCAGATTGGCGGGGCCTTTTTCGTTTTGCCCCTTCCCTTTCCCCCGCAAAGCCCCCACATTTGCTGCATGAGCAAACTGCGGTATCTTTTCCTTCTCGCATTGGTGATCTCAGCCGGAGGGCTGACGGTTCTGGTGGCTGGGCTGGCCGCATCCTCGGGCAAGCTGGATGGGCAGACTGCGATGGCCGTCTTGCCGCTGATCATGTTGGCGAGCATCGCCTTTCGCGCGCTAAACCCTGACAAGAAAGACTGAATTTTCCACCCGGCAGGTCGAATGCGTGGCGGAAACTGGCGTATTTCCTCTTGCCCGAAATGAGGTCGACAGGAATACTGATCTGACACGCGAACAGAACCGGCCGGGGGCAGACGTCCCATGGCCCAAGGAGGTCCCATGCCCTTTTCCTTGCCATCAGATCCTAGCGACGAGACATTGACGCGGGACGGGCTGGTCCCCCGCGACGAGAAGGGTCAGGTTCTGGTTCTTGCCTGCGGGGCGCTGGCCAATGAAATCCTCGCGATCATCCGCGCCAACAATCTGGATCACCTCACGCTGACCTGCCTGCCCGCGATCCTGCATAACAGTCCGGACAAGATCCCGGCCGCGGTCGAAGAGGCGCTGGACAAACACCAAAGCAATTATGAGAGCGTGTTTCTGGCCTATGCCGATTGCGGCACCGGTGGGAAACTTGCCGAGATCTGCGCCAGCCGCGGGATCGAGATGATCCGCGGCCCGCATTGCTACTCTTTTTTTGAGGGAAATGCCGCGTTTGAAGCCCGCGCGGAGGGTGAAATTGATGTGTTCTACCTGACCGACTTTCTGGCCCGTGGGTTTGAAAGCTTTGTGGTAAAGCCGCTTGGGCTCGACCGCCATCCCGAGCTGCGCGACATGTATTTCGGTCATTATACCCGGCTGGTGTACCTGGCGCAGACGGACAATCCCGAACTCGACGAAAAGGCCCGCGCGGCAGCACAGATGCTTGGGTTGGACTATAGCCGTCAATTGACGGGGTATGGCGATCTGGAAACGGCGGTCCTGCAGGCTTAAGCGTTTCGACTTTAACCTCAGACAGGGAAAAGTCGAAGCGCAGCAAGAGATCTCTATGTCGTGGGCGTTTCGGAATAGGCATGTGTTTCAGGTTTATCCCGAAACGCTTTAAGTGAAGCCCCAAGGGGCTCTGCCCCTCGCGCTGCGCGCTCACCCCGAGGTATTTGACGCAAGAAAAAGCGGCAAATTTCGGGGGGCAGCGGTAGCCCTTCGTGAAATCAAGCCGACAATTTGGTCAGGCGGCTTCGCTGGCGTGAAGGCGAATACGCTCGACCATGGCGCGCACCCCGTTGGAGCGTTGCGACGAAAGATGTTCGTTCAGACCAAGACGCGCCAGTTCAGCCGGGGCATCCACCGCGCCGACCTCGGACAGTGTAAGCCCGTTATAAAGCGCCCCGAGAACCGCAATCAGCCCGCGCACGATCATCGCGTCACTGTCGCCGATAAAGCGAAACACGCCATCTTCGATCATTGGTTGCAGCCAGACCTGGCTGGCGCAGCCTTCCACTTTGGTTGCGGGAACCTTCAGCGCCTCTGCCATTTCCGGCAGGGATTTCCCCATGTCGATCACCGTCGCATAGCGATCTTCCCAATCATCGAGGAATTCGAAATCTTCAACAATGTCTTCAAAAGCTGCGCTGGCCATCTGTCTCTCCGTCAAACGCCCCGATGCCGGGGTTTGGTCCGATTTAGCTAAGCGGTTCGAAGGAAAAGGTCCAGCCCCGCAAAGGTGCTCTTTTCAAACCCTTTTGCATCGGCTACCCCTGTAGCAGACCCTTAAAGCGTTTTGGTTTCGACCTGAGAGAGGACAAGGCAAAACGCGGCAAGAGATAAAACTATTGTGGGCCTTTCGGGATGGGCATCTGTCGCAGCTTTGTCCCGAAACGCTTTAGGAGCTTTGATGCAGATGCGTTTGACTGCCCCCCTCATCCTGATCCCAACCCTTGTTCTGTCGCTGAGCGCCTGCAGCGGAAATGCCAGCCTCAACCCTACGACATGGTTTGCCCCTTCTGGTCCGAAGAAAGTGGCCCTGATCCCTGTTGGCGGGTTTGAGCAGGATCTGGACCGGCGGTATCTGATTGATCAGGTGACCCGAGTTGAGGCCATGAACAGCCCCGGCGGAGTGATCGTGCGCGCAACCGGCCTGCCGCCGCGTCTTGGATACTGGGATGCGTCGCTTGAGGCCCTGAATGAAGGGGAGCCGGAAGATGGCGTGCTGACCTATGAGTTCCGCATTTCAGAACCGCGCGAACATACCAATAATGGTCGCCCGCAGCAGCGCGAAATCCATGTGGGCAAATTCCTGTCCCACAATGCGCTGCGCGAGGTGAAATCCATCCGCATCATCGGAACACGGAACAGCAAAACGCTGCGCCCGTAGTCCCTTTAATCTGGGCAGTCTCATAGGTTTGAGCGGGGGTTTGAACGGGGGTAATGCCCCGTTCTTTCACCCTGTTCAGACTTCGAACACTTCGACGCGCTGACCTTTCGCGGCAAGCGCGAGTTTTCCATCACACAGGCGCACAGCATCGCTGCCAAACACCTGCGCGCGCCAGCCCTTCAACGCCTGAACATTCCGTTTGCCCGCCGCAAGCGCATCAAGGTCTGCGGCAGAGGCGATCAGTTTCTGCGCCACTTTCTCCTGTTCGCAGCGCGCTTTCAGAAGCACGCGCAGAAGGTCGGCCAGCGCGGGGTTGACCTGCAGTTTTTCCTTGGCCTTGTCGGTAACTTTCGGCAGGTTTTCCTGCGGGCAGGCCAGCCCGTCCGCCACGGCCTTGAGGATCCCGTCCGCGATCTCGCCTTTGCGGGCCTCGCGCAGCAACAGGCGCGACCGGCCGAGATCCTGAATATTCGCAGGCTTCGTCGACGCAAGCTCCAGCAGCGCGTCATCTTTCATCACCCGGTTGCGCGGGATATTTCGGGACTGGGCGTAGAATTCCCGAAACCGGGCAAGTTCGCGCACGATCCCCAGGAAACGCCCCGAATTGGTGCGGGTTTTCACGCGCTGCCAGGCGTCTTCCGGGTGGATGGTATAGGTCGCGGGATCGGTCAGAACCGACAGCTCCTCTTCGACCCAGGCGCCACGACCGGATTTTTCCAGCTCTTTGGCAAGCCATTCGTAGATCACCCGTAAATGGGTCACATCGCCGATCGCGTAATTCTGTTGCGCCGCGGTCAGCGGGCGGCGTGACCAATCGGTAAAACGGCTGGATTTGTCCAGCTGCGCCTTGGCAATTTTGCGCACAAGCGTTTCATATCCCACCTGATCCCCGAAGCCACAAACCATGGCCGCGACCTGTGTGTCGAACAGCGGTTTTGGAAAGACGCCGGCCTCAACAAAAAAGATTTCGAGGTCCTGCCGGGCTGCGTGGAATACTTTCACCACCCGTTCATCGCGGAACAGCTCATACATCGGTTCGAGCGACAGGCCGTCCACCAGCGGATCCACCAGCACCGCATCCTCTTCCGCGTCACCGGGCACCGCCATCTGCACAAGGCACAGTTTGGAATAATAGGTGCGTTCGCGCAGAAATTCGGTATCCACCGTGACATAAGGATGCTGCGCGGCCCGCGCGCAGAATTCGGCCAGGGCGTCGGTGGTGGTGATCGTTATCATTCGAATATCCTGATCAATAGATCTTGCCAGTTTGCGCGTGTTTACGGGGAATTTTGCGGAAAGAAAAGCCCGAGGGGCACAGACCGGATGCGACAGGTCGTATCGGGCAGGTCTCAGGGCAGTTGGACAGGTGTTTTATCCCCGCGCGCAAAGCGTTCAAGCACGGTGGGATAGAGCCTGTGCTCCTCCACCAACACCCGCGCAGCCAGAGCTGCGGCGTCATCGCCGGGCAGGATCGGAACACGTGCCTGACCCAATATCGGGCCACCATCCAGCTCGGCAGTTACCTCATGCACTGAACAGCCGGCCACCTTATCGCCCGCATCAATTGCGCGCTGATGGGTATCAAGCCCCTTGTATTTCGGCAAAAGTGACGGGTGGATATTCAGGCAGCGCCCGGCCCAATGGCCGGTAAAACCTTCGGTCAGGATGCGCATGAACCCCGCCAGGCAGATGATATCGGGCGCATGCCTCTCCAGCTCGGAATTCAGAGCCTTTTCAAACCCTTCCCGATCACCTTTGAAGTCGCGATGATCGACAACCGCCGTGGGAATTCCCATCATGCGGGCCTTTTCAAGCCCACCTGCGTCCGGCACGTTCGACAGAACCAGACAGGGGCGCGCCGGGTGATCGCCGGTCATGGATTTCGCCAGCGTCACCATGTTCGAGCCGCCCCCTGAAATCAGGATGGCGACCCGTTTCTTGTCGGCGTGTCCGGCGGCGCTGCTCACAGAAGCGAGCCCAGATATTTCACGCCTTCTCCCTTCTGGATCACACCCAGACGGCTGACACGCTCCCCTGCCTTGGTCAGCAGGTCGGTGATTTTCTGGGCTTCCCTGGCATCGACAACCAGGACCATGCCCTGGCCGGAATTGAAGGTTTTAAGCATTTCGGCGTCGTTCATGCCACCGGTTGCGCCAAGCCATTTGAACACGGGTGGCAGATCCCAGGCGTCGAGATCGACCAGTGCGCCAAGGCCATTGGGCAGAACGCGCGGCAGGTTTTCGGTCAGACCACCGCCGGTGATATGTGCCAGCGCATGAACACCCCCCGACTGGATCGCCTCGAGCACTTGGGTCACGTAAAGGCGGGTCGGAGCCAAAAGCGCCTCGCCCAGGGTGATGCTGTCATCCCACGGGCAGGTTGCCTCCCAGCCAAGGCCGGACACTTCAACCAGTTTGCGCACCAGCGAATAGCCGTTCGAATGCACCCCGTCCGAGGCCAGGCCCAGAAGCACGTCCCCTTCGCGCACACCGCGCGGCAGCACTTCGCCACGTTCCATCGCCCCGACAGAGAAACCGGCAAGGTCAAAATCGCCCTCATCATACATGCCCGGCATTTCGGCGGTCTCGCCGCCAATCAGCGCACAGCGCGACAGTTCACAACCTTTGGCGATGCCTTCGATGATCCGGGCCGCGGTGTCGATCTCCAGCTTTCCGGTTGCAAAATAATCAAGGAAAAACAGCGGCTCTGCGCCCTGACAGACAAGGTCGTTCACGCACATTGCCACAAGGTCAATGCCGATCGTGTCCACGTTTCCAGTATCAATTGCGATGCGCAGCTTGGTTCCGACCCCATCCGTGGCCGACACCAGAACCGGGTCCTTGAACCCTGCCCCTTTCAGGTCAAACAGCGCGCCAAAACCGCCAAGCCCTGCCATGACACCGGGGCGATTGGTGCGTTTGGCGGCCGGTTTGATCCGCTCCACCAGCGCATTGCCTGCGTCGATATCCACACCTGCATCTGCGTAAGTGATGCCGTTCTTGCCGTCGCTCATGTCGTCCCCCGAAGATCGAAGCTCATATTTTCACGCACGCGATAGCTTACATGAAGGAAAGAGTCCACGGTCTGCTTGACGCGGGGCGAAACTTTGATACCTAGGGGGCAAGGTGGGCCTGTAGCTCAACGGTTAGAGCAGAGCGCTCATAACGCTTTGGTTGCGGGTTCAAATCCTGCCGGGCCTACCAGACTTTCTTCTATACTGTCAGGGAAAGAGATGCTCCTCAGAAAAGCCAACGAGAGTGATGCCTCCAGCATTGCCGCATTGTCGCTTGAGGTCTGGATCGGCACCTATCTGAAGCACGGGATCAACGGGGTATTTGCCGATTATGCCCTGCAGGAATTCACCGTGGACAAGATCGCGGCAATGCTGCGCGACCCGATGGAACATGTCATCGTATCGGAGAATAGAGAAGGGATCGACGGCTTTGCCCGCATAAGCTGGAACAAGCCTGCTCCCATAAATGGCACCCCGACAACCGAAATCACAACACTTTACGTGCAACCACGTCATCATGGGCGTGGGACCGGAAAGGCGCTTTTGGATCAGGTCTTTGAGGTCTGCCGAGCGCGCGGAATTGAAGCGGTCTGGCTGGCAACCAACTCTGAAAATACAAACGCCATTCAATTTTATGAAAAGCTCGGTTTTCGCAAGATCGGCAACACCCATTTTCGCATCAATGACCAAGCCTATCTGAATGATGTGTTTTGCGCTCAGATCGGCGCCCGGGATCGGATCTAACTGGCGAAATCCGATCCTTCCTCCTCCAAAATCGCCTTCAACTCTTCCAGATGGCGGGTGGCCTGATCGGGATAGTTTTCCAGCTCGCGCGCGGTTTTCTCAGCGATGTCATCCGACAGGATCCGCAGTTTCTGGCCCGTTTGCAGCGCACGGATATAGGTTTCCGCAGCGCGTTCGAAGTAATAAAGCCGGTTGAACGTGTCGGCCACGCTGTCGCCAATGACCAAGACGCCGTGATTGCCCATGATCATGGTTTTCACCTTCGGATCAGACAGCATCGCCGCACAGCGTGTCCCCTCTTCTTCGAACGCCAACCCACCAAAGCCCTCATCAATCACATAGCGATTATAAAACGTCGCGGTGTTCTGGTCGATCGGTGGCAGGTTGCTGTCCTCCAGAGAGGCCAGCACTGTGGCATGGATCGAATGCACATGCATCACGCAACGCGCATGGGGGCACAGCCGGTGGATCGACCCGTGCAGGCCCCAGGCCGTCGGATCCGGCGCATCCGGGCGCTCCATGGTCGTTGGGTCCATTGCGTCCAGCAGCAACAGGTCAGACGCCTTGATCCGCGCAAAATGACGCTGGTTCGGGTTCATCAGAAACTGCGTGCCCTCCTCATTCACCGCCAGCGAGAAATGATTTGCCACCGCCTCGTGAAACTTCAGCCGAGCGGTCCAGCGAAAGGCGGCCGCGAGGTCAACCCGTTCCTGCCAATGACCAAAATTGGCCTGAATTTGCGAGATATGTTGGGTCATCGGCGCCTCCCATTTGGCCTTCTTTTAGGATCAGATTAGTAGAGGGACCGCGACAGGACTTGCCAAAACGCTCCGGACAGGGCGCGTTTGCGACATCAGCTTGGTACATCAGATCCCGTGCGAGGGGGCAAAACTCGTTCTCACCGCGGCAGAACCAGTTCGATTTTCAATCCGCCCAGATCGGCGCTTTCCCCCAGCCGCATATGCCCCCCGTGACTGCGCGCCACATCATTGGCGATGGCAAGGCCAAGCCCCACCCCGCTGCCCTTGTCCTGATTGCGGGCGGCATCGAGGCGGGAAAAGGGTTTCAGCGCCTCATCGCGCAGATCTGCGGGAATGCCCGGCCCGTCATCTTCGATGACAAAGCGCAGGTCCCCCCGCCCTTCAAGCACGGACAGGCGCACCTGACTGCCATATTTCATCGCATTGCCCAAAAGGTTTTCCAGCGCCCGTTCAATGGCCACAATCCTGAGCGGGATCCTGCCCTGCGCCTGAAGCGGGCCGCTCTGCACCTCTTTTCCCGCCCGGGCAAATTTGTCGATCACCCGACGGGCAATATCGGTTGCATCACAGTCTTCCGTGCCTTCCGCTTCGGAATCATCGCGCGCAAAATCGAGAAAACTGTTCACCAGGCGCGACATTTCCTCCACATCCTGCTCCAGCTCTTTCCGGTCCGCATCCTCCAGCATCGACAGGCTCAGCTTCATCCGGGTCAGCGGCGTGCGCAAGTCATGACTGACCCCGGAGAGCATCATCGTGCGCTGCTCGATCTGACGCTCGATCCGGGCGCGCATATTCAAAAAGGCACGCCCCGCCGCGCGCACTTCGGTCGCCCCGGAGATGCGATAGGGCACAACCTGCCCCTTGCCGAACGCCTCAGCCGCACGCCCCAGTCGCAGGATCGGGCGCAGTTGATTGCGCAGAAACAAAAAGGCCACAACGGTCATCAGGAACCCGGTTCCGACCATCAGAACCAGCAGTTGATGCGGATTTGTTGCAGACACCCGCCTGCGCGAAAACGCCACCTCCATCTGCCCGTAGCGGGTGGCAAAGCCCAGCAACACAACGCTTCGGTCGCTTTTCAGATCAACCCCCTGCAACCCGGTCAGGTTTTCGCGCAACACCCGGTCAACCGTAAAACCGGTCAGGTCGGTGATGGCCAGGCGATCCGGCACGGCCTCCCCCGGCAGGGTGATGCGCAGGGCAAGCGGCACGCTCAGCGGTGTGATCGCCGCAAGCGCCTCATCCCGGTTCGGCGCCTCGTCCACCAGGCGCTGCACATAGTCCAGCTCCGCCGCCACCGCCGAGGTCATCTGTTCTGTAATCCGGTTGAAATGGCGCTGAATGAACACAACCGACACAACCAGTTGCAACGACACGATCGGAACAATCAGAATCAGCGCCGCACGGCCATAAAGGCTTTTCGGCATGAATTGTTTGAGCCAGGTAAACATGGCCCGACCCTACTGTGTTTGCCCGCGCATTTGAAAGCCCGCATTTGCAAGTCGCCGGCAGCAGGCGACGCTGCGTTTGCACCTGTCACACCTGCTGCGGTCTTGCCATTGTCGCGCCGCACCGGCCTTATGGCGAAAAAAGAAAGGCTCCAGATGACTGACCAGACCCAAGTCGACGCCCCGCAGGCCGGTGCCATGATGACGCTGGAGCCCGGTATCCGGCGCATTCTCGCCCCCAACCCCTCTCCGATGACCTATTGGGGCACCAATACCTATGTGCTCGGGACCGGGGATGTGGCGGTTCTGGATCCGGGGCCGGAAAACCGCACCCATCTTATGGCCATTCTCGAAGCCCTTGAGCCGGGGGAACGGGTCACTCACGTGCTGGTGACCCACGCCCATCTCGATCACTCGCCGCTGGCCCGCTCGCTGGCCGATCTGACCGGTGCAAAGGTCTACGCATTCGGGGACGCAAAAGCAGGCCGCAGCGAGGTGATGAAGGATCTCGTTGCGCGTGGGCTGCATTCGGGGGGCGAAGGGGTGGACGCCGGGTTCACCCCAGACATCTGCCTTGCCCATGGCGATCAGCTGACAGTGGGCGGCCTGACCGTTGAAACCCTCTGGACCCCGGGCCATTTCGCCAATCACATCTCATTTGCCACCACCGGAAACACGGGCGGCGCGGTCTTCACCGGCGATCACGTCATGGGCTGGGCCAGCTCGCTCGTCTCCCCGCCTGACGGCGACCTGACCGCCTTCATGGCCTCATGTGAAATGCTGCGCACCCGCAAAGATCGCGTCTATTACCCCGGTCACGGCGCCCCGGTTGAAGACCCGGCCGAGCGGATCAACTGGTTGATACATCACCGAAAAAGCCGGGAGGCCGACATTCTGAACGCCCTTGATCCCACCCGTCCGCGCACAATTGTCGACCTCACCCGGGCAATCTATACCGACACGCCCCCGGCCCTGCTGCCCGCCGCAGAGCGCAATGTCTTTGCCCATCTGATCGACCTCACAACACGCGACCTCGTAGGACATGAGGGCGCTCTGAGCGCCGACACAAATTTTTTCCGCCGCATCTGAAAAAATCGAAATTTCCCCTCTTGCAGCGGGAAACGGCGAAAGCTATACACCGGCTCAGTTCCGGCGTAGCTCAGCGGTAGAGCAGTTGACTGTTAATCAATTGGTCGTAGGTTCGATCCCTACCGCCGGAGCCAAAGATTTCAAGGACTTAGCGCTCGCCCGCTAAGTCCTTTTTCTTTCTGAGTACAGAATAAGTACAGAAAACACTGCCCGGATCGGTGTTTGTGGATCATTTGTGACCCAGTGCCATGTTATTTCGCTAACTATCTGCCTCTAAACGATTTTTCTCCTCCGCCGCATATTGACGTAGAGATTTGCCCTTTTCCTTGCGTTGAGTGGATCGGTGCAGTTCAAGGCGCCCTGCTGTATTGAGCCCTATCTGCCAATTCCTTCGGGTCCAATACACTCCTTCGGCTACGTCGAAGTTGTCAGGGTCGATGGTCAGGTCGGCAGCACCCATATGTCTTTCCTCGTCTGTGATGGCCGGATTTGGCGAAGTCTGTTCATAGACGTATGTGAGATGTATCCGCCCGGAGTGCTGATCCCGGTGGGGCTTCGCGGTAATCGAATGCGAACGCCCGTCGGTCGAACTGAGGCCAGCCTCGACCTTCAATCGGAACAAGGAGGCCGTTACTTGAACGGCCATAGCATCCACCTGTTCTTGCGTTGAGTGCAACTCTTCTTTGTTAATGACCGAGTATGCCTGCGCCCCATCCAGCATCTTCTTGATCGTCGGCCAATTGGAGCCAGTTGTCCCCAGCCATACTCCATTCAGGTCAGGTAGCCATCCATTGAGAGCGGGTATCAAGCGCCACACTACCCGCCAAGGCGCCCAGTAGCCGGTGGGCCCGAAAAACCCGGCGAGGAAACCCAAGAGCACGGGAGGAAGGTATCGGATGAGGTGTTGATCGGTTACCGTAAAACCCAACAGCAGACCAATGTCGTCGGCGTAAAGCGAGACCGCCACAATCAATGCGACAGCGGAACCGATCCATCTCCAAGGCAACAGTGAATACACGATTTGTTCTCCGATTCTTTTCCGGCCCAATCCCCTTGAATTTCGTCGGCGCGCCCACCAGATACAGGGGAACGACAGAGGCAGGTGTCCAAGATGTATGATTTTTCAAAGCGAATTTCCAGCTTTCACAACCAACACGTCCGGCTGAGCAACGACCAGCGCGCGGACATGAAGCGTCGACGCGAAACCAATCTTGATCGTATCGAGAAGGGCCTAGAAGAACTGGAAAAGCCAGCCTTCAAAGAAACCATCAATCAAGGTGGTTACGCCCAGAAGACCATGACCCAACCGCCGGAATCCGATCAGGAAAGCCGATACGACATCGACCTTGGCATCGTTTTCGATCAGGACGATGCCAACGGACCGAGAACCACTCGTGATTGGGTTCGCCAAGCAATCGCCCGCAAGGCGACGAATATGAAGAACGATCCGGTGACCAAGAAAAAGTGTGTCCGGGTTGTATATGCAGACGGGTACCAGTGTGATTTCCCCGTGTTCCGTAGGCGCTGGACCGATGTATGAGCTACCCCCTGACATTCGGACACTGACGTAAGCTACGATTTGTTGTCTGCTGGTCTTCGATGAGAAGGAGATCAGAGATGTCGAAACGGAAGAACCATTCGCCGGAATTCAAGGCGAAGGTGGCGCTTGAGGCGCTGAAGGGTGAACAGACGGTCGCTGAGTTGGCGAGCCGGTTTGGCGTCCACCCGACGATGATCCACAGTTGGAAGCGGGCGCTCTTGGAAGGTGCGTCCGGCGTCTTTGAGCGCGGCGGCAAGAAAGCCCCTGAGATTGACGAGGAGCAGGTCAAGGAACTGCACGCGAAGATCGGGGAGCTGGCCGTGGCCAACGATTTTTTGTCACGAAAGCTCAAGCCGTGGATCGGCAAGTGAGACGGAAGATGGTTGAGCCTGCCAATCCCGACCTGTCCATCGGCAGGCAGTGCAAGCTGCTGTCGATCTCGCGCTCGTCGTTCTACTACCAGCCCAAGGGCGAGACGGCGCTGAATCTGATGCTGATGCGTCAGATCGACGAGCAGTTCCTGGAAACGCCGTTCTTTGGTGTCCGGCAGATGACCTGGCACCTGCGCAATGAGGGCCATCTGGTGAACGAGAAGCGCATCCGGCGGCTCATGCGGCTGATGGGCCTGATGCCGATCTACCAGAAACCCAACACCAGCAAGGCAGCGAAGGGGCACAAGACATATCCTTATCTGCTGCGAGCTTTGCGAGTGGGTCGGCCCAATCAGGTCTGGGCAGCAGACATCACCTACCTGCCGATGCGGCGCGGGTTCCTGTATCTGGTGGCGATCATCGACTGGCACACCCGCAAGGTGTTGGCCTGGCGCATATCGAACACACTGGAGGCGGACTTCTGCGTCGAAGCGTTGAACGAGGCCATCGCCAGGTTTGGCCCACCCGAGATCATGAACACCGACCAGGGCAGCCAGTTCACGTCCTGCGCCTGGACCGACAGCTTGCGGCGATCAGGTGTCCGCATATCGATGGACGGCAAAGGGCGCTTCCTCGACAACATCTTCGTGGAACGCCTCTGGCGGAGCATGAAATACGAGTGCGTCTATCTGCACGCCTGGGAAACCGGATCAGAGGCGAAAGCCGGCGTCGGTAAGTGGATCGAGTTCTACAACCGCAAGCGCCCCCATTCCGCCCTTGGCGGCAAACCCCCAGCCGTGGTCTATTGGCTGAGAAAAAACAAAACCAAACCCGATCAGCAGGAGCAGAGAGTAGCTTAACTTACGCCCGACACTGTCCAAACTTCGGGGAGTAGCTCAATGTAGCTGTCCCTCTCGGAGGTTTGGCGGGTTTTTGGTACGCAGGACAAACCGGGAAGGGAGCCTACTATTTTCCTGCAGCGATTTGTCTTTACAGTCTAACTCAAGCTTTGCTGTCACTGATATTTAGCAAACTTTCAAGAAAGAATGATTAATGGAAAATGAGCATCCAGCACCAGTAGACATAGCTGGCGCTGCAACATTTTCACTTCTATTGCGGCACTTCCAGAAGACGATATTGAAAAAGAGCAACTCTATACGACGAGCCTTGACAACGAAATGGAAAGAAAAAGTTGCTGCATCTAGCCTGTTCTTTGCTCTTTTTCTGCTCTCATCAAACAGGAATTCGATTGTGGGGATACTCGGAATCGCATCCCTTTTTATCGTGATTTTCGGACAGGATATTTTCAAGACGTGGTGGAAAAGCGTTAATTTTCATTCGCTTGATGAGGAAGGATGATGGGTTTTGACGCTTCCTATCAAGTTGGTATCGAGGTTTCTGTGCGCCTCCTCTGCCTAAATGGTCCGGCTGCATAGTTAGAAAACAACGGGGCGGCCACATTTGGTGAAGTGTCACTACACCACACGGTCCAACTTCGGGGCCATTCCGCAAATCGTCACCAAGGCCTCACCCCCCCCCCTTCCCTTCACGGCAATCATCAGTCACCCGGCAAGGCAAAGCGGCATATCCGGCAATGCCCCTTTCCGCAACTGCCCGTTCCTGCGCCAAACGGGCAGGCAAGACGCCTTATTTTTGAGCAAGGTGTAAAAACCTCTGATTTTCGCGGCTAAATTCCACGCTCTTTGTCCTCAGCGCGCGGGTTTTGCGCCATTTCCATAGGCAATTGCGAAATTGCATGTGAAGGGGACACCAATGAATGCCGCTGACACCGCCTGGATCTTAACTGCGACAGCCCTTGTGCTGTTCATGTCCCTGCCGGGGCTTGCCCTGTTCTATGGTGGGCTGGTGCGGGCGCGCAACGTGCTGTCGGTCTTCATGCATGTCTACGCCATTGCCTGTCTGATGAGCGTGCTTTGGTTCGTACTGGGCTATTCGATTGCCTTTGGCGGATCCGATCACGGCGTTTGGGGCGGGCTGGGCAAAGCGTTTCTGAACGGTGTGACCACCGACAGCCTGTCCGGTACCCTGCCGGAAATCCTGTTCTTTGCCTTCCAGATGACCTTTGCCGTGATCACCCCCGCGCTGATTGTCGGCGCCTATGTTGAACGGGTGGGCTTTGGCTTTGTGCTGACCTTTTCGGGCCTGTGGATGCTCCTTGTCTATGCGCCCGTGGTGCATTGGATCTGGGGCGGCGGGATGATGTCGGATGGCGGCATTTTCGGAGCGGTCGGCACCAAGGATTTTGCCGGTGGCATCACTGTGCATGAAACCGCGGGCATTGCCGCGCTGATCATCGCTTATGTGCTGGGGCCGCGCAAACATCGCACCACCCCACCGCACGCGCCGGGGCTGGTGTTCATTGGGGCGGGCATGTTGTGGGTCGGCTGGTTCGGCTTCAATGGCGGCTCTCAGCTGGCGGCGGATGGCGGCGCGGCGATGGCGATCACCGTCACCCATATTTCGGCCGCCACCGCGTCGCTTACCTGGGCGATCTGGGAACGGATCAAATACGGCAAGGCTTCCCTTGTGGGCATTGTGACCGGCACCATTGCGGGGCTGGCCTCGATCACCCCAGCCTCTGGTTTTGTCGGCCCGGTTGAGGCGCTGATCATCGGGGCGGTCGCAGGGGTGCTCTGCCAGGAAGCGGTGAATTTCGTGCGCAACAAGATGAAGATCGACGACACGCTGGATGTGTTTGCCGTGCACGGTGTCGGCGGGATCTTCGGCACGATCATGATCGCCGCCTTTGGACATGGGGCGTGGGTTGCGCAGATCGGCGCGCTGGTCATCGTCGGGGTCTTTACCTTCGTGGTCACCCTCGCACTGGTCAAGCTTGTGGCCCTGATCACCCCGATCCGCGTGGATCTGGAAACCGAAACCAACGGGCTTGACCTCTCGGCCCATGGTGAACGGGCCTACGATTTCACATCGTAACACGGCCCACCAGACCGGCCCCTCACTCCTGACCAAGAGGGGCCTGCCCTGCGCGAGTTGTACACTTCCGACACCGCAGGGACAGGCGGGGACCTTCGGGTCTCCGCCTTTGTCATTCCTGCGGCCAGTCCCGCTGTTGTTCTAACTCAGGCCAGCCGTAACAGCCGTGCCAATGCCACGAGGTCCGGGCCAGTCTCAGCCTGAATGGCGGACCAGAGCCGGTCCCCCTGCCCGCCGCCTGCCCCACCGGTCAGCGCCCGCGCCTTGGCCCGCAGCTTGCGACGGCGCGTGTCCAGAGGCACAGGCGTATCCAGATCATGCTCTGCCGTGCGGCGCCCCGTGACAGTGTCAATCACCAGCTGCGCCTCTGTTTCCTTGACCGCGTCATCCCCGATCACATGCAGTTTGCGTGCAAGCGCCTGCAATTCCGGGTCCCTGGCCCGCGCATCCGAGAAACTGTTCAGCGCCGCCGTGTCACAGCCGCTGATCACCATCGCCGCCACATGGGCATAGGAAAACTTCACCTCAAGCCCGGTCGCCGGGGTCGGAATATTGCACACGCTCAGCCAGCGAGGATGGGTGCGCAATTCGATCGACACCACCTGATCGGGCCGCAGCATCAGCGGTGAGAGCGCCTCGATCATCGCATGGGTGCCATGGCAGCAGGCATGAAACTTGTGACTGATCGACAGGATCTGCCACTGCGTGCCCATCCCCTCAAACGCCCCCATATTGCCCTCACCTGCATGGGTCGGACCAAAGCCCTGCTCAGCGGTCAACCCGTCCGGGGTCGACAGAAACCCGGCGCGGGCAGCACGGGCCGCCTCCACCCCGGTTTGGGCGGCCATACCCGCGTGATAGGGCTTGCCCATGGTGCCAAACTGGCTTTTCAACCCGGCGGCACGGGTGGCGCAAAGGCCAAGCGCATGCAGGGTCTGCGCCTCAGTAAGCCCCAAAAGGCGCGCCCCCGCCAGCGTCGCACCAAACGCCCCCGCCGTGGCGGTCTGATGAAACCCGGTCTGGTAATGTGATCGCCCCAGCCACATCCCGACACGGATTGACGCTTCCACCCCGATCAGGGCCGCTTCCAGCATCTCCTGCCCGGTCTTACCCTCCGCCTCAGCCAGGGCCAGCGCGGCGGGGATCACGGCCACGGACGGATGGCCGATATGGGCAAAATGCGTGTCATCATAGTCAAGCGCATGGCTGGTGGTTCCGTTGATCAGTGCGGCGGCACGGGCGGGCAGACGGGTGGCCGAACCGATGACACTGGCCTGCGCCTGCCCTCCATCCTCAAGCCCCATGTCGCGCAGGATCTCTGAGACCGGCTCACGCGCGCCTGCGATAGAGACGGCCGCCCAGTCCAGCAGGGACAGGCACATCATTTCAAGCGCCTCCCCGGCCCCGGTCAGGGGCGCGTGGGCGAAACGGGCCAAAAGCCGCGCCGGATCACTTGCCCCCGCGCCGGTTGGAATTTCCTGGGCACCGGGATGCGTTTCTGTCTGATGATCCATTGGTCACTCCCTTGAAAACAAGCGTTCTTGTCCCCATAAGACCTATAGGCAATTCGCCCAGCTTCGCAATGATCACAAAGGCCTCAACATGCTCGACACCAGTTTCTGGATCACCTCCGCCGCCATTCTGGCGCTTCTGGTGCTGTCAGGCTTTTTCTCAGGTTCGGAAACCGCGCTGACCGCTGCGTCGCGCGGCAAGCTGCGCTCGCGGGCGGATCGTGGCGAACGCGGGGCGCAGCGCGCGTTGGAGATCACCGAGGATAATGAGCGGCTGATCGGATCGGTTCTGCTGGGCAACAACCTGGTGAACATCCTTGCCACTTCGCTAGCAACCGCCCTTTTCACCCGCCTGTTTGGCGACAGCGGCGTGGCGCTGGCCACGCTGGTGATGACCTTCTTGGTGCTGATCTTTGCCGAGGTGCTGCCCAAAACCTATGCCATCACCCGGCCCGAAGCCGCCGCCGGCGCGGCCTCGGGGCCGATTGCGGTGGTGATCTTGATCTTTTCACCAATCGTGGCCGCCGTGCGCGCAATCACGCGGGGTGTTCTGAACCTGTTTGGGGTCGAAACCGATCCGGACAGCCAGATCCTGGCAGTGCGCGAAGAAATCGCCGGGGCCATCACGCTGGGCCATTCGGAAGGGGCCGTGGAAAAGGAAGATCGCGACCGGTTGTTAGGGGCGCTGGATCTGGGGGATCGCGCGGTCGAAGAGATTATGCTGCATCGTTCCAAGATCGAGATGATTGACGCCGACGCCCCGGCGCTTGACGTTCTGGAACAGATCCTCGCCTCTCCCCATACCCGGTTGCCGGTCTATCGTGGCGAGCAGGAAAACATCATTGGTGTGCTTCACGCCAAGGATCTGAGCCGCGCCATGTATGCCTTTCAGTCCTCGGGGAAATCACTGGATGATTTCGACGTGATGCAGGTGGTGATGGAACCCTATTTCATCCCCGAAACCACCACGCTCGACGACCAGATGCGCCAGTTCCTGCATCGCCACACCCATTTTGCGCTGGTGGTGGATGAGTATGGCTCCCTTGAAGGGCTGATCACGCTTGAGGATATTCTGGAAGAAATCGTCGGCGAAATCACCGATGAGTTCGACTCGGCGGATGAGGAAGAAATCACCCGCACCCCGGATGGGCATTACCTGATTGACGGCGCTATGACGATCCGCGACCTGAACCGCGCGCGCGACTGGCAATTGCCTGATGACGAGGCCAACACCATTGCAGGTCTGGTCATTCACGAAGCCCAGATGATCCCCAGCGAAGGCCAGGTGTTCAGCTTTCACGGGTTCCGGTTTGAGGTGCTCCGACGCGATGGCAACCGGATTGCCGAATTGAAAATCCGCCCCCTTTAAAGCGTTTCGGTCTCTCTTGTGACGGGGGAGAATTGAAACGCTTTTCACATCTTCGCCGCCTCCTCCCTCATCCAATACCGCCCAACCGGGGGCGGGCTAACAGATTGGCCAGCTTGATCCGTCACCATGGCGCAGAGGATACTGATCCTTTCAATCAAGGAGGGTGTCATGAGAAATGTATCGCTCGTTGTGATTGGTTTAGTCCTGTTTTTTACCGGCTGCTCGGACAAGAGCGCCAATAGTTCTGGGGACAACATTATCGTGCAAAGGTCCGATTTCAGTCCAATAAACCCTGCTTTTTGGGGTATTCCACCGCAACCGTGATTAAGGTTTGTGGCAGGCCCGAGGGCGCGATTTTACCCGGGCTTTGGATTGAACAACAAAAAACGGGCCACCTTTTCGGATGTGGCCCGTTCCTGTTTCAGGGGCGATTGCGCCAATTGGCACTACATCTTTTTAGCTAAAGCGTTCCGCCAAAAACCTGAAAGGCTGGTTTGTGGAGGAGCGCGCGAAACGCTCGTATGGTGCGCCGCGGCTCACCGCCCTTTGAAAAACGAGCCCAAAATGCCGCGCACGATGCGCCGCCCGGTTGTGCCCTTAAGCTCCTTGATCACGGCGGTCGCAATCGCTGACCCAAACCCGTCTTCGGATTTGCGTTTGGGCTTGCGCGCGGTGGAGCGACCGACACGGGTGCCGGAATAGCGCCGTCCGGCGCGATAGTCGCGTTCTGCCACGCTCTCGGCCTCCTCCTCGGCGCGCTCGGCTTCTTCGGCCTCTTGCGCCGCCTTGTCGGCACGGGCTTGAAGCACCTCAAAGGCACTTTCGCGATCTTTCAGATCCTCATACTTGCCAGCAATCGGCGAGGCTTTGATCAACGCCTGACGGGTCGCTGCATCCACCGGGCCAAGCTGCGAGCTGGGCGGGCGGATCAGCGTGCGCTCCACCATACCCGGTGCCCCTTTGCGTTCCAGAAACGAGGTGACCGCCTCGCCCACGCCAACTTCACGAATGGCATCCTCGGTGGAAAAGCGGGGATTGTCGCGATAGGTCTCCGCCGCCTGGCGCAGCTCCTTGCGGTCCTTGGCGGTGAAGGCGCGCAGCGCGTGCTGCACCCGGTTGCCAAGCTGGCCCAGAATATCCTCGGGCACATCCGCCGGGTTCTGGGTGCAGAAATAAACGCCTACGCCCTTCGACCGGATCAGGCGGGCCACCTGTTCGACTTTATCCACCAGCGCCTTGGGGGCATCGTCAAACAGCAGATGCGCCTCGTCGAAGAAAAACACCAGCTTGGGCTTGTCGGGGTCCCCCACCTCGGGCAGTTCCTCAAACAGTTCCGACAAAAGCCAAAGCAGGAAGGTGGCGTAAAGCTTGGGAGAGGCCATCAGCTTGTCCGCGGCCAGGATCGAAATGCGCCCGCGCCCATCCGTGTCGGTGCGCATCATATCCGACAGCTCCAGTGCGGGTTCCCCAAACAGCTTGTGCCCGCCCTGATTTTCCAACACCAGAAGCGCGCGCTGAATGGCCCCCACCGAGGCCGTGGAGACATTGCCATACCGCAGGGAAAGATCTTTGGAATTCTCTCCAACCCAGACCAGAAGCGCCTGCAGATCCTTCAGATCAAGCAAAGGCAGCCCCTGTTCATCGGCCACGCGGAAGGCAATGTTCAGCACCCCTTCCTGCGCTTCGGTCAATTCCAGAAGCTGTGCCAGCAACAAGGGCCCCATTTCCGTCACCGTGGTGCGGATCGGATGGCCCTGATCGCCATAAAGGTCCCAAAAGGTCACCGGGAAGGCCTGATAGGCGTAATCGGTGAACCCGATCTTTTCAGCCCGAGAGGTGAAGGCCTCATGCAGTTTGAAACTTTCCGACCCCGCAACGGCAAGACCGGACAGATCGCCTTTGACATCCGACAGGAACACCGGCACGCCCTGGGCGGCGAAGCTTTCGGCCATGATCTGAAGCGTGACCGTCTTGCCGGTGCCCGTGGCCCCCGCCACCAGCCCATGCCGGTTGGCATATTTCAGCAAGAGCGTTTGCGCCGCGCCGTAGCCTTCGCCACCGCCACCAATGAAAATCGTTTCACTCATCTGATCTGCCTGTCTAATTCACGCGCCGCTGGCGGGTGTTGCGCCCGCACGGTCGGGTGTTCCAATTCCGTTCTCCCTGACAATACAAAATTAACCCTTCTGTGAAAGGGTGAAATCATTCCCGATGGGCACGCGCCCCGGGAAGACTTCCTCCCTGTCAGACTGCCGCGCCTTTCGGGCGCGGCTTTTTTATCGGACCGACCTGCATGCGGCCCCGCATGCGGCATTTTTTATGATCCAGATCAAATTCAAGTCTTGACCACTGCGACCAAGTGACATAGCGTCCCCCCATAAGCCGGTCAGTCCGGCAGGGAGAGAATTAGAAAGGGATCCGCATTTGCCGGGTCCTTTTCTTCTTTTGTAAACCGTCACTTACCCTTTCCATTCAATTCTCAGCCTCAGCGAGGGGATCAGCGAAAATCCCCCCTCGGTCAAACCCGGTTTTCTTTTCCACCTGACAGCCCTGACGCCTCGTGCTAAGCCATGCGCAACTGAAACAAAAGACGTTGGAAAAGACGGAATATGATGACGGTTGATTTGATGAAACCCCTGTTGAAACCCCTGTCAATTGCCGCGATTCTCGCCCTTGGCACGGCAGCGATGGCGCAAGAAAGCACCGATGCCACCGCACCGGAAGCCGCAGAGGTGACACAGGACAGCACCGACACTGTGCAGGATGGGCCGGATATGGGCACCGAAGTGTCCGATGCCGAGCTGCAACCCGGCGCGCCGTATATCGCCTCCACCCATGGTGAGTGGGAGGTGAAATGCCTGAACAATCCCGACGGGGACGATCCCTGCCAGATCTATCAGCTGCTGAAAGATGAAGGTGGCAATTCGGTTGCAGAAGTCTCTCTGGGCAAATTGCCCGAAGGGGGCCAGGCTGCTGCGGGGGCAACGGTTGTGGTGCCGCTGGAAACCTTGCTGACCCAGCAATTGACCATCTCGGTGGATGGCGCGCAGACCCGCCGCTACCCGTTCCGCTTCTGCTCTCAGCCGGGCTGCGTGGCCAATATCGGCTTTACCGCGGCCGAAATCGCTGCGTTCAAAAAGGGCGCCAAGGCCACGGTGACCATCGTCCCCGCAGCAGCAGCCAACCAGAAGGTCAATCTGGACATGTCGCTGACCGGCTTTACCGCCGCCTATGACGCGCTGGCGCAGCCTGTCGCGCAGTAACGCCACCGACTTTCAACACACCTAAAAACGCCGCCCTTTCAGGCGGCGTTTTCTGTTAAAGCGTCGCGCGTTTTCCCTGTCTCAGGTGAACGTCGAAACGATTTTGCTCGTCGTTGTAAAACAGACTGGGTCGCGCACTGGGCAATTAACTGTGGCAATTAACAGTGGGCAATTTAACCGGGCGAACCAAACTGACGCTCAGGGCGCGCGCCGCAAGGCCAGCACCGCGTTCAGCCCACCAAACGCAAAAGCATTGGACAGCACCGCTTCGACCCGTGCTTCGCGCGCCTCGTTCGGCACCACATCCAGCGCGCATTCCGGGTCCGGCTCCTGATACCCGATTGTGGGCGCGATCACCCCGTCCCTCAGCGCCATGATACAGGCCAGAAGCTCTACCGCGCCGGTGCCCCCGATCAGGTGCCCATGCATGGATTTGGTCGAGGAAATCATCAGGTCATCCGCATGATGGCCAAAGGCATCTGCCACCGCCGCGCATTCGGTCTTGTCATTGGCTGCGGTTCCGGTCCCATGGGCGTTGATATAGCAAACATCCTCGGGGTTCATCTGCGCATCACTGAGCGCGCCCCGGATGGCCCGTGCAGCCCCCTGGCGAGAGGGCATCACGATATCAGCCGCATCGGATGACATTGCAAAACCGGCCACTTCGGCGATGATCTCAGCGCCGCGCGCGCGCGCGTGTTCATAGTCTTCGAACACGAACACCGCGGCCCCTTCGCCCTGCACCATGCCGTTCCTGTTGGCGGAAAACGGGCGACAGGCATCGCGTGACATCACCCGAAGCCCTTCCCAGGCCTTGATGCCCCCGAAACACAGCATCGCCTCGGACCCGCCCGTCACCATCACATCCGCCATGCCAGACCGGATCATCTGCATCGCCTGCCCCATCGCATGGTTTGAACTGGCACAGGCGGTGGCGACGGTAAAGCTTGGCCCTTTCAGGTTCCATTCCATCGACACATGGCTGGCGGCGGCGTTGTTCATCAGCTTGGGCACCACAAAGGGATGCACCCGGTTCTTGCCATCCTCATAGACGGATCGGTAATTTTCATCGAGCGTGTTCATCCCCCCGCCCGATGTGCCCAGCACCACACCGGAACGGGTGGCAAGATCCCCGGAAAACACCAGACCGGACTGGGTCACCGCCTCTTGTGCGGCCAGCAGCGTGAACTGGGTAAACCGGTCATAAAGCGAAATCTTCTGGCGGTTGAAATGGGTTTCCGGGTCATAATTCTTGATCTGCCCACCGATCCGGATCGACAGGCGGTCCACATCGCGAAAATCGAGATCCGAAATGCCACAGCGCCCTTCGCGCATCGCCTCCATCGTCTCGGCAACATTTCGGCCAAGGGCATTGATAGTCCCCTGACCGGTGATCACAACACGCCGCATGAGGTTCAGGCTGCCTGCGCTGCAATCAAGCCTTCGACAGCCGTGATGATCGCCGCCACGGAAGAGATGTCAAACCCGCTTTCGTCTGGGTCGTTGGCATTGAAAGGCACTGAAATATCAAAGGCTTCTTCGATGGCAAAGATACTTTCGACCAGTCCGAGACTGTCAATGCCCAGCTCCTCTAGCGTCTGCTCGGGGCGCACATCCCCCGGCTCCAGCACGGCCTGTTCAGCGATGATCGCAATCACCCGGTCCCTTGTGTCAGACATATCAGCTCCTGTCCTTGGCCCGTTCCAGCCATAAATTAGGGTATGCCCCCCTACCGCTTCAAGGGGAACGGGGGCCTTTATCCGTCCTTATCCACGAGCTTTGAAACAGTTTTTTGAAGGTCGCGCAGGGTTTGGGCCAGGCGTGGCAGACGGCGCAATTCGCGCCGGATGGCCATTTCGGTTTCGATCTTCACCGCAGGGCTGCCCAGAACCGCGCGCCCCGCAGGAACATTGGTGTAGATATTGGTGCCCCCCCCGGCAATCACGTCGTCACCGATGAAGATATTGTCGCTGACACCGACCTTGCCCCCCAGCACAACCCGGTTGCCAATCCGGGCAGAGCCGGAGACCCCCACATTGCCGCACATCATGACATGTTCGCCCACAACCGCATTGTGACCCACCTGCACCTGACAGTCGATTTTGGTGCCATTTCCGATCTTTGTGGCCCGAATGGTGCCGCGATCAATGGTAGAAGCGGCGCCAACCTCGACATCATCCCCGATCTCAACCCCGCCGAGGGAATGCACACGTGCCCAATGGGCGCTGCCCTGAACCGCCCCGGCCTGTTCCCCTTCGGCCATATCTCCGCGCATCTTTTCCACGGCACTTTCGCGGTCCAGCGTCACGAATGAGAACCCGTCACTGCCGATCACCGCGTTGGCGTTCAGCACAAACCGGTCGCCGATCCGGCATTGATGCGCAATCCGCGCGCCGGGATGCAAAACCGCCGCATCGCCAATTTTCGTGTCATATCCGATCGAGACATGGGCCCCGATGGTGGCGTTTTTTCCAATCACCACCCCGGCACCGATCACGACAAAAGGACCGATGCATGCCCCCTCACCGATCTGGGCGGTGTCATCCACCACAGCGGTTGGATGGATCCCAGGCGCCACGCCCATACCGGGGTCAAGCGCACGGGTCAGAAGCGGCATCGCAGCCTTGCCCCGGTTCAGACAGATGGCCCCGTCCAACCCCAGCCCCTGCCAGTCCGCACCCTCCCACAACAGCGCCGCCCGCGCGGCCCCTTGCGCAAACCCGTCCGCATATTTCGGGTCCATTGCCAGCGCCAGATGCTCCGGCCCCGCATCAGCAGGTTCGCGCACCCCGTCAAGCGCGATATCCCCGCGCCCCTGCACCTCGGTTCCAAGCGCCTTGGCGATTTCGGCAAGCGTGAATGTCATGTCTTTTCTCCTTTGGGACCGGCAGGTCAGGGGTCGGCATTTCGACCCCGGCGGACGTAAAAAGGGGCGCGAGGTCCCCCTTGCGCCCCGTTGTCAAACCGGTGGCCTGGCATCTCTTATGACTGGATTTAACTGTCTACGGCCCGAAGCGCCACCCCGGCTTTGCTCAGGGCCTGCCAAATCTTGGCATCCCGGCCATAAACGTCGCGGCGGTAATTGGCCCGCCCCTTGGCCGGCATGACCGCCGTGCGATAGACCAGATGCACCGGCAGCGGTTCTTGCAGATCAATACGCGTTTCCTTGCCGGAATTCAGCGCCTTGTGGAACACGCCTTTCGGGTCTTTCGTCTGTCTCGCCAGCAGCGCGTAGGCGAAATCAAACGGGTCGTTCAGGCGGATACACCCATGGCTGAAGGCACGCGTTTCCCGTGAAAACAGGCTTTTCGACGGGGTGTCATGCAGATAGATATTATGCCGGTTCGGGAACATGAACTTGACCAGCCCCAAAGCATTGCGCCCGGACGGGGCTTGCTTGATCGCAAAGGGAAAGCTCTTTTCCGTGAACTGCGTGAAGTCCACCGACCCACGATTGACCGTGCGTCCCCGGCTGTCGATCAGCTTCAGATGGCTGACCGCATTGGGGTTCTTTTTCAGCATCGGAAGGTATTCCTTGGTGGCAATAGAACGCGGCACGTTCCAGGTCGGATTGACCACCATGAATTCCATCACATCGGAAAACTCCGGGCTGCGTTGGTCTTTCACATTCTTACCGATCACGGATCGGGTGCGGAAAACGGTTTTGCCGCCATCCACGATCTTCGCGGTGAAATCGGTCAGGTTCACCCAGATATGGCGTTTGCCGCGCTCGATATTCATCCAGCGTTCCCGCTCCATCGCCACGATAACCGACACCAGACGTTTTTGCACCGGCACGTTGATCTCATTCATGGTGCCGGCGCCAACCACGCCATCGGTGAGCAGCCCATGATCGCGCTGGAACAGCTGAACCGCCTTCTGGATCGCCACATCATAGGTCTGGGTAGAAGAGCGTTTCAGATAGCCCATCGCCTGCAGCCGGTCGCGCAGCGCCACCACGGCCTTTCCGGACTGGCCCGGTTTGAGGGACTTGGCAGGCACTTTCGGCCCCCAGCCCCCGCGCGCGAGCAGCTTCTCGAGCCGGATCTTTTCCTTCATCAACCGGGCATATTCCGGTGCTTTCGGTGGCAGGGCCTTCAAGAACCCCGCCGGGCTTGATTTGGCAAACGCGGCCAGAAGCTGTGCCCGATCCCGCAGCGGCACATCGCGCACGATTCCGCTGTCGATGCTGGAAGGTTTTACAATGCCGGTCTGCACATCCCGCGCATAGCGCAGAAACAGCTTTGACATCTGAACCTCAAGCTTGCCCAGATCCCGCACGCTTTTCACCTGCCCAAGGTTGGTTCTGAGCAGATCGGTCTCATATGCCGGCAATCCATGATCCCCTGCCTGGGACAAGGCCTGCAAAAGCGCCTTGCGACGCGACCGATCCTTGCCACCGGTCCCGGTCCAGATCGCCTTGTAGCCATTGGCCTTGTAGAAAGCCGCCACCGATGCGTCGCGCGCAGCCGCCTCGGCCACGGCCTGTGCAAAGGCAGATGGGCTGGACTGGGCCCGGGCCCCGGACACCGTGGCAAAGACCGCCACTGAAAGGCTAAGCGCCCAAACCAGAACCAGATGCGCAGAAAAAGCACGAGAATTTCGCAGTGATAGAGTTGTCATATCAATCCCGTTGATACCAAATAATCCGAAAGACCGGCGAATTGTCTTAAATCCCTCTGGGACTGTCCACTCACAAAACCGAAATCTGAGAAGCAATTTAACAATCGCAAGGGAATTTCGAAGAACTGGCGCGTTTTGGTCACGGTTAACCAGTTATTTTCCATTTTCAGCAAAATTTTGCCGACCAGTCTTGAAAACGCCCCCGGTGTTAAAACTTCCCTTGGTTTGCGATTCGACTTGTGCCATAAAACAGACGCACCTGAGGGGAAAAAGGTAGCAATAGGACGACGATCACGCGCCCCTCCAGAAGGGCGGGATCAGAGGACAGGCAAGCGACGGGACACGCTGAACTATGACTATGACGGTTTCGACTGATCTTTCGACCGAGCGGAATTCTTCCACCCTGCTGACACGCCGCGGATTGCTGGGCGCCTTTGCCGCTACGGCCGTATCTGCCGCTCCGATGTATGCCAATGCCGCAGGCTTTCTGCGTGGCGGCGGCGATGTGCGCCGCATTGCCATGTATTCCGGCCGCACCGGTGAATCGATCAATATGATCTATTGGGTCGAAGGCAAATACATCAAAGAATCCCTTCAGGAAATCAATCACTTCATGCGCGACTGGCGCGTGGACCGGTCGGTCAGGATGGACACCCGTACCATCGATATCATGGCCGCCGCCCATGGGCTGATGGATGTGCGTGAGCCCTATATGATGCTGTCGGGCTACCGCTCGCCGCAGACCAACGCCATGTTGCGCAGCAAGTCGCGTGGGGTGGCCAAGAACTCTTTGCATATGAAGGGTCAGGCTGCTGATCTGCGCCTGAAATCACGCAGCGTGAACCAGATGTTCAAAGCCGCAGCCGCCTGCCGTGGCGGAGGGGTTGGAAAATATACCGGTTCCAATTTCGTGCATATGGATTGCGGCACCGTGCGCACCTGGGGACGCTGAGCCCAGCCCACGCCCCCCCCTGATCGACATCCTGAAGACCCCTTCAAAGGCTCCCGTCCCGGTGAGCCTTTTTTACGTGAGCCGCTTTTTTCGCAGGTTGCAGGAACGGGATATCTGAGACTGTCTGCCCCGGCACGGGGTGCTGCGCACGGGTCGCAGATGCGAAACGCGGGCTCCTTTCGGATCCCGCGTTCTTCACCGGGGCGCCCCCTCAGCCCAGGGGGTCACCCTCTGATCGCCCTGATGCACTCAACCCTCACGCGGCATCAGGCGATCCGGTTCATTGGCCTCCAGATAGGCCTCCTGCTCCGGCGTCAGGTCCACCTCTTCATACCCGCTGATCATGGGCCGGACATGTTCACGGAACCCGTGGCCAATGGTCAGCATATAGACATGCACCACGACAAAAGCTGCGATCACATAGGCGGCCAGAAGATGCAGATTGGCCACCACGTAAAGCGTGAAACTCGCATCCCCCTCGGCCCAGAAATTATAGGTCAGATAGATCAGGCCGGTGCCCCAGATCATCGGGAAGACAAACATTTTCAACCCGAAATACGCAAATATCTGCAACGGGTTATGCTTGCGCCAATAGAGTTTCTTATAGGGGTGTTTTTCCCCCTTGAAGACACCATAGGCATAGAACCGGGCCACCTGCAGCAATCCATCAAGCTGCGGGACAAACTGCTTCCAGGTGCCGGTGGTGAACAGCCAGAACGTGGCAAAGATCCACACCAGCAGCAGCGCAAGCGCCGCCATGGTGTGAAACATGACCGCCGGTCCGAAGGGCAGCAGGTCATGCACCCCGTTCATCCCGAACCCGGTCACCATCAGCACCATGATCAGCGCCATCTGCGTCCAGTGCCACAGGCGCTCAAACCGCGGGTAAACCTTGACGATACGTTTGCTCATGACGGTGTCCCTTTCGATTTGCGGCCAACCAGACGCAGCAGCGCATGGCCCGTGACGCCAAGCAGGGCGAGGGCAAAGATCGCCATGCCGATAAGGCCAAATGGGCCGCGCGGATCCGTGCCCGGCATGTAAACCGCCGCGATCCCGTCCAACCGGCCGTCCTCTGCATGGCAGGCTGCACAATCAAGAGCCTGATCTGCGGGCGCCACCATATGGGTGATCGGCCAATACATATACGTGTCCGTGAAATCGAACTGCCCGGAATACTCACGCCCGGCCGCCTTCATCCCGGCCTTGATCGCCTTGCCCCAATCGAAATTGGTCCAGAAGGCGGTATCGGTGGTTGGCCCCCAGACCTGTGAATAGGTCAGTTTGTTCGACGCCGTGTCATAGGCCTGACGGCCCTCCATGCGTTTGAACGGCCAGATCCGGCTGTCCGTGGCGCCCGGCGTGCCGTTCAGACGGTTCACCTCAACCACTTTGGACGGGTCGATCACCTCATCCGTTGCATATTCCACGTGACCGTTGAACCAGTCGTAATGCGGCACCACGTCCTCGCCATAGTCGAAGATCCCTTTGGTGGACAGGTAGGTGTGCAGCTTCTTGCCATCGGACTGCACCCAGTTGTCCTCATGCATCGGTTTGCCATCCGGTCCCATACGCCCTGCGGCCGACCAGTCCCAATAGGTCTTTGTGGCCACGCCACCGCGGGCAAATTCCGGGATGTGGCAGGTCTGACAGGCCAGTTTATCCGTGTGATCATTCAGCTTTACGCCTTTGATATTCAACGGGTGCGGTGCATCTGAGTGGCAGCTTTCGCAGGTCGCGGTCGTGCGGCCGGCGCCGGGCTTCGGGTGCTCCGGCAATGTGACCACCGTGTCATAACGTGATCCGGCCCAGTCGTGCTTTTCCTCAACATGACAGGTGGAACAGGTGAAATTCTCGCCCTCGGGCGACATATGCACATCCACCTGTTTCGACGGGTTATAAAGCGCTGAGCTGAGATCGCCGTGCTTCACATTGTCCCCGCCGCCGCCATAGAAATGGCAGTTGCCGCAATTGTCGCGCCCCGGCATGGCAACCGATTGTGCCGATTTGGCCAGATCCACCGCCCAGGCAAGCTGCCCGGTGATGGTTTTGGTGCCCGGCTTGACCGGATCCAGCGGGGGGTGCCCTGCCCCGGTGGCGGTCTTGGTATATTGGCCGGATCGGTCGTGGCAAACCAGACAGTCCGGCGCGACCCCCGCATCAGCGGGTGTGACCGACATGTCATCCCAGCCATAGCCCGCATGGCACGAGGTGCAGCGCGGTTCATTCCCCGCCACATTGCCACAAAACGCATTGATCACTTTGGATTTGCCCAGCGTCTGGCCCGATGCACTTTCGTAATTCCAATTGAAATGGATCGAATGCATGATCTGATCATCCGCCTCATTGTGGCAGGTCAGACAGGCTTTTGTCACCTCAGGCCCTGAGGCGAACGGGCCTTTCAAGGCCTCAAACGTGCTGTGGTCAGCGGTAGAAGATGTTGGAATTGCGGGCGGTTTCTCGGGGACCTTCGCCCCGTTTGATCCGGTTTCGGCCAAGGAGATCTGCGCGAACATCACCCCAATAACGACCCAGACCACCCTTTTCAGGATTGTGTTCATGGCTGGCTCTCCCCTGCCGGTGGTTCGCGCAGCACCGACTCATATTCATTCATTCATATATTATCTCATTTGCAAATTCCAGACCATGTATCAAAACGCCGCATCCCGCATTTCGGCCATGATCAGCCCATTGCCCTCATCGCCCCGATCAGGCAGTGTCGTGCAAACTTTCCCCTCTGACCCGAAGGCCCCAGATGAAACCCTTTCTGATCTTGCAATTGCGCCCCGAAACCGATGCCTCGGATGACGAGTTTCAGGCCTTTCTGAGCAAAGGGAATCTGTCGCGTGACGAGGTGCATCGCATTCGCCTGGATCAGGACAACCTGCCTGCGGATCTGAACCTTGATGCCTATTCCGGCGTCATTGTCGGGGGCGGACCCGGCTGTGTTTCGGACGCGCCGGAAAAGAAAAAACCGATTGAGGCCAAGATCGAAGCAGAATGCCTGTCCTTGATGCCGGAAATCACCGCCCGCGACATGCCATTTCTGGGCTGTTGTTATGGGATCGGCATCCTCGGCCACCATCTTGAACCGGGTGCGATCTCCAAGGATCGTTATGGCGAACCCGTGCGGGCAACCCCCTGCCGCGTGACGGATGATGGAAAAACTGACCCACTTCTCAACGGTTTACCCGAGGAGTTTGAGGCATTTGTCGGCCATAAGGAAGCGATGCAGCACCTGCCCGCAGGCTGTACCCATCTGGTCAGCGCCCCCGATTGCCCGTTCCAGATGGTGCGCTTTGGCCAGAATGTTTATGCCACCCAGTTCCACCCCGAGGCCGATGCACATGGGTTCGAAACCCGTATCGGCATCTATAAACATCACGGCTATTTCCCACCGGAAGAAGCCCAGTCCCTGATCGACATGGTGCATGCCGCCAATGTGGTGGTGCCGGAACAGATCCTCGCCAATTTCGTGTCCCGATACCGCAGCCGGTGATACAGGATGCCGGTGAAGCCGCCTGTTCAGATATGATAGGGGCGCTGCTCGGCAATGGTTTCCATTGAGAAATATGAGGTCACCCCGTCCAGTTCGACCGTGGAAATCAGGCGTTGATAGACCTGATCATAGCTTTGGATATCCTCGGTCACCACTTTAGCCAGATAGTCGTAATCCCCACCAATCCTAAAGAAATCAACAACTTCCGGAACGTTCAGCACTGCCCTGCGAAAATTCTTCAGCCAGTCGGATGAATGGTGCCGGGTGCGCATCAGCACAAAAACCACCAGCTTCAGGCCAAGTTTTTCCCGGTCCAGCCGCACCGTATTGCCGGTGATCACCCCGATCGCATTCAGGCTTTGCAACCGCCGCCAGCAGGCGTTTTGCGACAGCCCCACCCGTTCGGCCAGTTCGCGCTGGGAAATGGCGCCATCGCGCTGCAGGATCGCCAGAATCTCATGATCTTTCTGATCTACTTTTATGCCATTCATGTGGTCAATTTCATCATATTTTCCAATCTCACGCAGATATTACGTTCAAAATCTCGTCTAACCAATGGTGAAATTCCCCAAGACAGAAATGACGTCAGGGAACGTAATATGAGTATCGAGATCTTCAAATCCCTTTTGCGGCGGGCCGACGGGATGTCAAAGCTCCGCAATTCCGTTATTGGGGATGGGGTGAAAATTCCCGGCCTGTTCGGGGATGTCACGTTGACCTATGCCGATTACGTGGCGTCCGGGCGGGCATTGACACTGGTCGAAGACTTTGTCCGCGATCACGTTCTGCCCTTCTATGCCAACAGCCATACCGAGGCCTCCTATTGCGGTGCCTATATGACCCGAATGCGCGCGCAGGCGCGCGCCGAAATCACGCGGATCACCCGTGCCGACGATTGCTCAGTGATCTTTGCGGGGGCCGGGGCCACTGCGGGCCTGAACCGGATCGTGTCCCTGTTTGGTGTGAATAAAGCGCGGAAGTCCGTTGTTTTCATTGGACCTTATGAACATCACTCCAACATCCTTCCGTGGCGCGAATCCGCTGCAGAGGTTGTGGAAATCCCCGAAGCCCCGGCAGGAGGGCCGGATCTGGCAGCCCTTGAGGCAGCCCTTGTCACCCACGCAGATGCCGAGGTGAAAATCGGCAGTTTTTCAGCCGCTTCCAATGTGACCGGCGTGATCACGGACCCCGATCCGGTGACGCGGCTTTTGAAGGCACATGGCGCGCTGTCGGTCTGGGATTATGCGGGTGGCGCCCCTTATCTGCCGATTGACATGGCCCCTGCGCCAGATTGCCAGAAAGACGCAGTGGTGGTCTCACCGCATAAATTTCCAGGCGGTCCGGGCGCGTCCGGCCTGCTGATCGTGCGGGACGCAGCGGTCAGGTGCCACGCGCCAAGCCTGCCGGGGGGCGGCACTGTCAGCTTTGTCTCTCCCTGGAAACACAGCTATTCCGACACGCTTGCCACACGCGAAGAAGCCGGCACGCCAAATGTGGTGGGCGACATTCGCGCAGCCCTCGCCTTTCTGGTCAAGGAGGCGGTTGGGCAGGAGAGGATTTCTGCCCGCGAAGCCGACCTGAACGAGATGGCCATCACCGGTTGGGCCGACAATCCGCAGCTGGTGCTGCTGGGCACAGATCACCCCAACCGGCTGCCGATCTTTTCCTTTCTGGTGAAACGCGCGGACGGCCGCCCGTTTCATCACCAGCTGTTCACCCGAATGCTGAGCGACGTCTACGGCATTCAGGTGCGCGGCGGCTGCGCCTGTGCGGGCCCTTATGCCCACGCGCTGCTGGGGATCGACCAGACCGGCTCCGACGCCCTGTTCTGCGCACTGCAACAGGGGCATGAACTGGAGAAACCGGGCTGGGTGCGGCTTAATTTCAGCTATTTGATGTCAGATGAAAAAGCGCGCTACGTGATCGACAGCGTGAACGCGCTCACACACCGGCTGGACGAGCTGGAGGGGTATTACAAAGCGGACCCTGCAACCGCGCGCTTTGCGATTTCCACGCGTCCCGAAACGATCCCGCAAAGCGCATGACACACTGCCCAATCGGACTGCCCAATCGAACGGCCCAATCAAAACGGTCTTCGATTGGGCAAAATGCCGTTAACCCCGGAACTAGCCCCGGAAACCGGTGGCCACCACAAATTTCTCGGAACTGTCCGACCGGCTTGAGGGCGGTTTCATATAGCGCACCTTGTCAAACCGGATCTTGAGGATCTTCTGCAGCTCGGCCTCTGCCCCACCGGCAAGCACCTTGGCGACGAACGTGCCCCCCTCTTCCAGCACGTCAAAGGCAAGATAGGCCGCCGCCTCACACAGCGCGATAATACGCAGGTGGTCGGTTTGTTTGTGACCGGAACTGGCCGCCGCCATATCCGACATCACCACGTCCGCCCGACCGCCCAGCCAGTCCTTGATCTGGTCGTCCGCGCCCTCTTCCATGAAATCGAGCTGGTGGAACTCCGCCCCGGCCAGCGGTTCAACCTCTTGCAGGTCAATTCCCAGGAACGTGCCGATCCGCTTGCCCGGTTTCTCACCAAGCGCATTGATGCGCGGCACCGCAACCTGGGCCCAGCCGCCCGGCGCACAGCCCAGATCCACCACCCGCGCGCCGTTGACCAGGAAACGGAATTTATCGTCCAGTTCCATGATCTTAAAGGCCGCGCGACCGCGATAGCCTTCGGCCCGCGCGCGCTGCACATAAGGGTCGTTCAGCTGGCGCTGCAGCCACCGGGTTGAGGAATTGCGCCGCCCACGGGCGGTTTTCACCTTCACCGTCAGGTCGCGCTGCCCCCGGCCCGAGGATTTGCGGGTGCGTTTCGAATATTTGCGCCCGGCGGATTTGCCCGCCTCACCAGCGCCACCAGCGCCGTCGCTGCCCTCGCCCTCACCAGAGCCGCCATTATTTCCAGTTTGATCCGACATCAGAATGGTCCGTCTTCCAAAACACCGTCCGAGGACATTTGCGAATAAAGAATGCCCTCTCTAAGGCCGCGATCCGCCACTGACAAGCGATCCGTGGGCCAGACGCGCAAAAGCGCCTGCAGGATCGCCGAACCCGACATGATCAGCGATTGCCGATCCCGCCCGATATGGGAATTCATCCGCCGCCCGTTTGGTCCCAGCGCAAGATAGCCATGAATGACCTTCTCGATCTGTTCAGAGGTCATGCGCAGCCCATCCACCTTGTTGCGATCATAGCGTCGCAGCCCCAGATGGGTGGCGGCCACGGTGGTCACGGTGCCCGAGGTCCCGATGATCTGAAACCCCTCGCGGGGCGGTTCATGATAAAAGGGGCTGAAATCGGCCAGCTGCTCTTCGAAATGCACCGACATGAGCGCATAGCGCCCGGCGTCGTCATCCACATCGTCAAACATCTCACGCAGCGTCGCGACCCCCAAAGGCACCGAGATCCAGTCCACCACGGTGGCCTGCGGGAACGGGCCGGCATCGCCCAGGAACCCCCGCCCCATCCGCATGATCGCCTTGGGCCGCTCCAGCGGCGGCACTTTCGACAGATCCAGCCAGACCAGCTCGGTTGAGCCACCGCCAATATCGACGACAAGAAGCTGTTCGGTCCGGGTTGAGACCAGCGGCGCACAGGAGACCACGGCCAGGCGCGCCTCTTCCTCGGGCTTGATGATCTCCATCTTCAGCCCGGTTTCCCGGCGGATATAATTCATGAAACTGCGCGCATTCTGGGCACGGCGGCAGGCTTCGGTCGCCACAAGGCGCATACGCTTGACATCATGTTTGATCAGCTTCTTGCGGCAGATGCGCAGCGCCTGCACGGTGCGCGCCATGGAGGCACGGCTGAGCTTGCCCGACGCTTCGAGCCCCTTGCCCAGTTGCACGGATTTCGAAAAACTGTCCACGACGTGAAACTGACTGCCCTTTGGCTGGGCAATCAGCATCCGACACGAGTTTGTGCCAAGATCCAGGGCGGCATACAGCCCGGATGGATCCGGCGATTTCGGCGCGGGGGTTGCAACCGCTTTCGGGAACGCGCCCGCACCATTGGGACGCTTGGGCGTCATGACGAAACGCCCTCCTATTCAAGTTGCCTTCAAGATAGGCGTCGGCAAAGAATTGCGCAATCCCCGACGCGCGCTTGATTGATAAAGATGATGAGAAAGTTTCACGGCGTTGTGGCAGGTTTTTGCACGCCCCGGAGTGGTGATGGCGGCAGATTTGACGTATCCAACAGCATGCAAAACCGACATGGAAGTCGCTTGTGGATCACCCTGTGTCGAAAAACGTCCGCTCGAAACCGGGGGGCGGTTTTAGAACGGAACAACCAGGAGAGAGGGAGAATCGCACGATGCCTGACGTCACGATCGTTTACTGGCGGGACATGCCCGCACAAGTCATCGTCGGCAAAGGGCGCCGGGGGGCCAAGGCCGCCCTGCCCGAGCGATTTGAACAGGCCATTGACCGGGCTGCGATGAAGGTGGGCGCGCGTGACAGCGACGCCTATCTGGCGGAATGGCGCAAGGCTGCCCCCTATCCTCTGGAGGGAGACCCGCAGGAGATTGCCAAGGCGGAAGCTGCACGCATCGACGCGGAATATGATCAGGAGCGTCTCAAGGCGCTGATTGCCAACGATGGCCGGGCATAAGATGTCCTGGCCCAAGCTGATGGAGGCAGCCATGGCGCTGTTGAATTTCCGCAAGAAGGCGTCGGATGACGTCAAGACTGCAAGCCCCGCCCTCGAAGCTTTCCTGCAAGGCTATTCGATTGAGGTGATGCCGCGCACCGCCGCCAAGGTCGAGGATTTCCGCGACCTGCTGCCGGAAGGCACCCGCGTCTATATCGCCCATATCGAGGGCACCCCGATCGAGGAAATGGTCGAGACCGCCAAGCGCATCAACGGCGAAGGCTTTGACGTGATGCCGCATTTCCCCGCCCGGATCATCAAGGACGAAGCGACGCTTGCTGACTGGATCAACCGCTATCAGGGTGAGGCCAATGTGAAACAGGCGCTGCTGCTGGCGGGCGGCGTGGCCCAGCCGCACGGCGATTTCCATTCCTCGATGCAGCTTCTGGAAACCGGTCTTTTCGACAAGCACGGCTTCGACCGTCTGCATGTTGCAGGCCACCCGGAAGGCAACAAGGATATCGACCCGGACGGGTCGCGCAAGAACGTGGATGAGGCGCTGTCGTGGAAACAGGAGTTTTCCAAGCGCACCGACGCCAAGATGGCGCTCGCCACCCAATTCGCCTTTGACGGCGGTCCGATCATCGACTGGGCCAACGGGCTGAAAGCGCAAGGTATCGACATTCCGGTCCATATCGGCATCGCCGGCCCTGCCAAGCTGCAGACCCTGATCAAATTTGCCATTGCCTGCGGTGTTGGCCCGTCGCTGAAAGTGCTGCAGAAACGCGCGATGGACGTGTCCAAGCTGCTTTTGCCGTATGAGCCGACCGATGTGCTGAACGAACTGGCCAACTACAAGGCGGCCAACCCCGATTTCAACATTGAAAAGGTCCATTTCTTCCCGCTGGGCGGCATCAAGACCAATGCCAACTGGGCCATCAACAATGGCGGTGACGCCACCGCCCCCGTAAACGCGACCAAAGGATAATAATTAATGACCCGTACCATCGTCGAAAGCGCCACCAAAACCTCGATCATCGGCTTTGACCAGCCGTTTTCCGTGATCGGCGAGCGCATCAACCCGACCGGCCGCAAGATCCTGAACGAAGAGCTGGAGCGTGACGATTTCTCGCGCGTGGAAGCCGACGCGCTAGCGCAGGTTGCCGCTGGCGCCACCATCCTCGACATCAACTCGGGCGCCGTGTTCTCGAACAAGATGGCCGAAGATCCGCGTTATGCCGACAACAACTTTGTTGAGCCGGACCTGATGCGCAAACTGGTTGAGGTCGTACAGGCCGTGACCGATTGCCCGCTCTGCATCGATAGCTCCGTTCCCGGCGCACTGGAAGCTGGTCTTGAGGCTGCCAAGGGCCGCCCGCTGCTCAATTCCGTCACCGGCGAAGAAGAGCGTCTGGAAGTGGTTCTGCCGCTGGTCAAGAAATACAATGTGCCGGTTGTGGCCATTTCCAACGACGACACCGGCATTTCGGAAGATCCGGAAGTGCGCTTTGCGGTGGCCAAGAAGATCGTGGAACGCGCGGCTGACTTCGGCATCCCGGCCCATGACATTGTGGTGGACCCGCTGGTGATGCCGATCGGCGCCATGGGCACCGCTGGCCTGCAGGTGTTTGAACTGAACCGTCGCCTGCGTGACGAGCTGGGCGTGAACACCACTTGTGGTGCCTCGAACATTTCCTTCGGCCTGCCGAACCGTCACGGCATCAACAACGCCTTCCTGCCGATGGCGATGGCGACCGGCATGACCTCTGCGATCATGAACCCGGTTGCCCTGCCGGTTGGCCCGAAAAAACTGGCCGAGAAAAAGGCCGAGATCGAAGCCAAGGGCATCATTATCCCGGCCGATATGGACGACGAGACCTTCTGTCAGGTGTTTGGTCTGGGCTCGACCAAGCCGCGTGCTGGTAAGGAAATGGAAGCGATCCGCGCCGCCAACTTCCTGACCAACAACGACGATGGCGGCGCCGCCTGGATCGCCTTCAACAAACCGGCTGGCGATGCCGCTGGTGGTGCTGGTGGCCGTCGCGGTGGACGTCGTCGCCGCGGCTAACGCGGCGCATTGGGCCTGCCGCGGCTAACGCGGCGCAAAAGGCCTGTCGCGGCTAACGCGGCGCATTAGGCTCCCCGCGGGTAACGCGGCGCAAATCTGCCAAAACACATAAAAAGGGTCCGCCTGTGCGGGCCCTTCTCTTTTGTCCATGACCGGGCTGCTCTTTTCGATGTTGCTTCCCCATTTTGCGCCCCGGATGACATCGGGGTGACCAAGGGATGGCAACACACTCAATCATTGCAATATCTCACCAAAGGGTTAAGATTTCCTCGGTGGCACCTTGTGAGGCCGCAGGGGCCTGGTCCTTTCAGCTTGGTCCAGCCTGCGGCGAACTGACATCGCAAGGCGTGATCACCTGCATAAAAGAGGCAAAGAACATGACCATCAAATCCGCAGCCGCACTTCTTCTTGTTGTTGCAACCCTGGCCGCTTGCGCATCGCAGCCGGAGCCCGAGCCGGCCCCGATCATGCCGGAAGTGACCTATGACAAAATGGGCAACCCGGTCAGCTGATCACGGCGCCCTTTGACATACGAGTTTGTGAGGCCCGCCTGCCCAGGCAGGGCCTCTTTTTCTATCGACCAGATCTGTTATCCAGCGCCCATTTGCGCGCGCTCGCCCGCTAAGGTGTTTCCTGTTGGGTCAGCACAATAATGGGAAACCCCCGCCTTCATCACATGAGGCGCGGCTTATCTACATCACGCTGTTGCACCGGCAATGTGGCAACGCTTTATCAGGCCTGCATCAGACCCACGTCACTTCATCATGGTGTCCATCGCGACCGGGGCGTCGGTGGTGAAAATGTAATCATCTTCACCGGAATGACAGGCGATACACCCCGCATCCGCCCCTTTGGCAACCCGACCAGCCAGCCGCATTCCCTTCGGGTTCATGTCCAGCGATCCGTCCGGCAGATATTTCACCCAGAACCAGTTCTGATTGTCGTCATCATAGCCTTTTTCACGCTGAAACATCACCGTATAGGCCCCCAGATGCTTGCCCGGATCCGTCAGAACCTGATCGATTTCAACCCCTTCCGGGCCAAAGTTCCGTTTCACGATCAAGGCCCCCTGATGCCCGTTCACGTCTGCCGTGCTGTAAAATGTCTCCAACATCAGGCCGTGGGGTTCGATGCCTTCATAGGGAAATCCACGGATCATCCCCTCCCCGGCCAGGCGCTGGTCCAGCATTGCCTGCCACAGGGCGGCGGCATAGGCGGCATCTTCATCACTGCCAAATGGCGCATCCTGTGCGCTGGCCATGGCCCCCCATCCGATCACGGCGGCGAGTGCCAGCAAACTTATTCGTTTCATCACAATTCCTCCCGAACTCAGTTTTGGAAATAGGCCCAGCCTAGCCTGTTGCGACTTCACAGGGGCACAACTCACATCACCGAATTGCGATGGTCTGTGACTGGACAGGTTCGGCTGTGGGGGCGACGCTGGCATCATGCAACACGTCTTTTCACCCTTCTCTTTCATGGCCCTGCTGCTCCTGCCCGCTTTCCCGGCCCAGGCGGAGAGCTGCGTGACCAATGCGACGCAACAGGATCATTTCTTTGCCGTCACACCAAAGGGCGGCGCGCGCCTTACAGGGTGGCTTGGCCCGGCAGAACAGCTCTGCAGCCCGCATCAGGACGGGGGCATTCTCAGCGTCTTTGAAAGCGAAACCGTGTTGGAAGGCTGTTCACGGCTGGTTGGGCCGAACCAAAGTGACACCCTTGTGGCTTATGCGGAATTTGACCGTTGTCACTGGGCATCCCACGATCATTGAGGGCGCCTTGCAGCGCGCGCATGACGGGCATTCCCTTTCCTCACGTCAACCCCGCCAGAAACTTGATTTCCCTCAAGGTCAACACGTTGCGCGAGCGCTAACTGTCCGCCAAACCCGCGAACAGAAGGACTTTTTTCATGTCACATTCCCCAAAGGGGCCGCTGGACGGCATCACTATTGTGGACCTCACCCATGTGCTAGCCGGCCCCTATTGCTCGATGATCCTGTCCGATCTCGGCGCGAAGGTAATCAAGGTTGAAATGCCCGGGATCGGGGATGACACCCGCCATTTCCCGCCCTTCCGCGATGGGCATTCCGCCTATTTCGCCACCATCAACCGCGATAAGCAATCCATTGCACTCAACCTCAAACAGGATGACGATCGAGAGATCTTTGACAAGATCCTGACCCGTGCCGACGTGGTGATGGAAAACTATCGTCCCGGCGTGATGGAACGGCTGGGCTATGGCTGGGAGGATCTGCACGCGCGGTTTCCCCGGATCATCTATGGGGCGGTTTCCGGGTTTGGACATACCGGCCCCGAGGCACTGAAACCGGCCTATGACATGGTGGTGCAGGCGCGGGGCGGCGTGATGTCGATCACCGGCGAAAAGAACCGCGAACCGGTGCGTGTGGGCGCGTCCGTTGGGGATATCGTTGCGGGCATGTTCCTGGGGCATGGGCTTCTGGCTGCACTTTACCACCGCGAACGCACGGGCGAAGGGCAGAAAGTGGACGTGGCCATGCTCGACAGCCAACTGGCGATCCTCGAACATGCGGTTGCGATTTCAAACGAAACCGGTGTGGCGCCGGGACCATCGGGGGCACGTCACCCGTCCATCGCACCGTTTGAGGCGTTCCATGCCGAAGACGGGTTATTCGTGATCGCCTGTGGCAATGACGCCCTGTTCCAGCGGCTTTGCGCTGAGCTGGGCAAACCGAAACTGGCGGAGCGGGACGAGTTCAGGTCCAATCTTGACCGTTGCCAGAACGTGATGCAGCTCCGGCGCCGGATCGAGCTGATCACGCTGGACCACCCGGTTTCCTACTGGCTGGAAAAACTCACCGCAGCCGGGATCCCCTGCGCCCCCATTCAGAACGTGGCGCAGGTGATGCAGGACCCGCAGATTCTGGCCCGCAACATGGTGCTGGACCTGCCCGCCCCCGATGGCGGCACGTTCAAGGCGGCGGGCAATCCGATCAAGATGAGCGCAATGGCAGATCACAATGATCACGCCGCCGCCCCGTTGCTGGATGAGCACCGGCAGGACATTCTGAACTGGCTGGAGGCGTAAGGGGCGCTGCCCCTCGGCCTTCGGCCTCACCCCGGGATATTTGTGGCAAGAGGAAGGGCGCGCGGGGTCCATATTTGGCCTAAGGCACCCAGATTGGGGGCGGGATTTTCGCGCCCCTGATCAACCTCAGCTCCCCCGGTTTGCCACCCGGTTGATATCCGTCGCAACAGAGTGGAAAAATGGCGCAATTTCACGGCTTTTGCCGCTGTTGGGCCATTTATGCCGCCTTTCGCCATTGCGGCGGCCTGTGGCCTGTTTAGATTGGTTCCAGATAACGGACTACAACAGGACAAACGCGCGACATGTCTCAGGAAAACACCTCTTCGAACACCGGTCCGACCTCGGGCAACGAGAAGGATCCGCTGGTCATTTTCACCCCCTCCGGCCGACGGGGGCATTTTCCCGTTGGCACCCCGGTTCTGACTGCGGCACGGCAGCTTGGGGTGGATCTCGATTCGGTTTGTGGCGGGCGTGGCGTCTGTTCGAAATGCCAGATCACTCCGAGCTATGGCGAGTTCCCCAAACATGGGGTGACCGTCAGCGAGACCGCCCTGTCCGACTGGAACAAGGTCGAGGAACGTTATGACAACCTGCGCGGCCTGCCCAAAGGGCGGCGCCTGGGATGTCAGGCCAAGGTGCAGGGCGATGTAGTGATCGACGTGCCGCCGGAAAGTCAGGTTCACAAACAGGTGGTGCGCAAGCGCGCCGAACTGCGCGACATCACGCTGAACCCGACCATTCACCTGACCTATGTCGAGGTGGAAGAGCCGGATATGCACAAGCCTTCCGGTGATCTGGAGCGGCTTTTGACCGCGCTGAAATCCGCCACCGGACACGCAGCACTTGAGATCGACACCCATTTGCTGCGCCCTTTGCAACCCCTTCTGCGCAAGGGCGAATGGAAGGTGACCGCCGCCATTCACCGCCCGCATTCGGGGGGCACCCCCCGTGTGGTCGCCCTGTGGCCCGGCTATTTCGAGGGGCCTGTTTTTGGCCTTGCCGTGGACCTTGGCTCCACCACCATCGCAGGCCATCTGTGCAACCTGTCGACGGGCGAAGTGGTGGCCTCCTCCGGCCTGATGAACCCGCAGATCCGGTTTGGTGAAGATCTGATGAGCCGGGTGTCTTACGCAATGATGAATGCCGGTGGTGATCTGGAAATGACAGAAGCGGTGCGCGCCGGGCTGAACGACCTTGTGGATGACATCGCCAAGGAAGCGGAGATCGAGAAAACGCAGATCCTTGATGCGGTTTTCGTGATGAACCCGGTCATGCACCACCTGTTTTTGGGCATCGACCCGTTTGAACTGGGGCAAGCGCCCTTTGCGCTCGCGACCTCGGACGCGCTGGAACTGACGGCGGCGGATCTGGGCCTGACCATCGCCCCCGGCACGCGCGCCTATATTCTGCCCTGTATTGCTGGCCATGTGGGGGCGGATGCCGCCGGTGTCGCCCTGTCAGAGGCCCCGAACAAGTCCGAAGACCAGGTGCTGATTGTCGATGTGGGCACCAATGCCGAGATCCTGCTGGGCGATAAAAACGGCGTCCTGGCCTGCTCCTCCCCCACTGGTCCTGCCTTTGAGGGGGCGCAGATCTCCTCCGGGCAACGCGCAGCACCGGGCGCCATCGAACGGGTCGAAATCGACCCGGTCACCAAGGAACCGCGCTTTCGCGTGATTGGGTCTGAGCTGTGGTCGGATGAAGAAGGGTTTGACGCCGCCATTGCCACCACCGGCATCACCGGCATCTGCGGATCCGGCATTATCGAGGTGATTGCCGAGATGCGCATCGCCGGGCTGGTGGATGCGGGCGGGTTGATCGGCTCAGCAGAGCAGACCGGCACATCCCGTTGCTTCCTTGATGGGCGCACCAATTCCTATCGCCTGTGGGACGGGAACGAGGACCACAAACCGATCACCGTGACCAATGGCGACATTCGCGCCATTCAGATGGCCAAGGCGGCGCTTTACTCCGGCGCACGGTTGCTGATGGACAAACGCGGCGTGGAAAACGTGGACCGCGTGGTGCTGGCCGGTGCCTTTGGGGCGCATATTTCGGCCAAACACGCGATGGTTCTGGGCATGATCCCGGATGCGCCTTTGGACAAGGTAACCTCTGCGGGCAATGCGGCCGGCACCGGCGCGCGGATTGCGCTTCTCAATCGCGACGCGCGGAGCGAGATCGAGGCCCTCGTACGGCAGATCGAAAAGATCGAAACGGCGGTTGAACCCCGGTTTCAGGAGCATTTCGTCAATGCGTCTGCGATGCCGAACTCCTCGGATCCTTTCCCGACCCTGCGCTCTGTTGTTGACCTGCCCGAACCCAGCTTCAACACCGGCGGCGGGGATGGCGAAGGCGGCGGACGGCGTCGGCGCCGCCGGGGATAACCGCACAAGCAGATCCAGATAAAAAATCACCCGGGCGTCAGGGTTTCCTCCTTGACGTCCGCTTTGCGTTCGCATACCTCAGTCCGCGAGCGCGGGTATGGTGAAATGGTATCATGCGAGCTTCCCAAGCTTAAGGTGCGGGTTCGATTCCCGCTACCCGCTCCAATCCCCCCGCACATTGATGATACGTGCTCACGCACGTTGCATATTGATATTATTGAGGATTTTCTGCCGTGTCCCAGCCTACACTCCAGTCCGACCCCTTCGCCCATATCCCGCTGGTGACCCCTTTGAATGCCGCGCAGATGCAATCCGTGGGCGTGCCGGAGGGCTGGCATTACGGGCTTGCAGACCGGGTGCGGTTTCACGAGCTGGACGCGCTCAACCACGTCAATAACGTGGCCTATTTCCGTTGGTTTGAATCGATCCGCATTCCGTTTTTCGCCCATTACCATGTTTCGACCTATTCCGATGGCGACCCGCAGGTGGTGCTGGCCACGAACTATGCGCGCTATTTCAAACCGATGCATCTGGGCGACAATTACGTGATCACCGCGCGCTGCAAATCTTTCCGCAACACCTCTTTCGTGATGGAGTACGGCGTGTTTGTAGAGGGCAGTTTGATGTGCGGATCGGAAAGCGTGATTGTGACATTGGAACAGGACGGCATGACCAAACGCGCCCTTCGCCCGGAAACGGTCGCGGGTTTCCTGCGCGATGGGGCCATTCAGGGCTGAGCCGCTTCAAAATCTTTAACATTTCGGGTCGCGCAGCTTTAAAAGATTAAACTTTGCCTTCTGGAACTTGAAAAAACTTTAAAGTTTTCTCTCCCCCGCCCGTCAGGGCAGGGTCAGCCAGTCAGCGATGCCGCCGGGAAATTCGGGGCGAAAATAGGCGATCATCCGCCCTTCTTGTGGGGCCTTGGCGCCCTCTTGCCAGGGGGCAACCCCATGCAGGGTGAAGCGGTGTAAAAGATAGCTTTCCCCCACCCCGGCCTGAACCTCTACTTTCCGGCAGGTTTCAAAAACCCTGGCCCGCGCGTCCCGGTAGATTTCTGTGATGTCGTGGCGGCGCATCCGTTCGGGGGGCACCCCTTGCAACGCGGTTTCAAACGCGGCCCGCATGATCAGATGGGACCCGTCCCAGACAACCAGAGGGCTCGCCCCTGCCCCACAATTATTTAGTGGAATTCCAATCACATAAGCATGGGCTTCGTCGACACAGCGTTGGCCGTCTGCCAGCTCTGGCTTGACCCCGTCGATATGTGCCGAGGCGCGGTTGCGCCGGAACCGATGCGCGGCCTCCGTCTCGCCCTCATCGCGTTTTGGATAGCCGGGATAGGTGATGGAGACCTGTCCACGATCCAGCGGATACCAGCCATGTTCCGCCGTAACAAAGGCCCGCAACGCCCCCTGCAACGGCCCCCCATCGGCAAGCCGCCCCTCACCATTATTGGGCAAGGCATTCACCCCGACAAACCATGTTTTTCCGCAACGAAGCCAATGGCTTATCTGGTGTGGATCTTCACACGCCCTGCGCGCAAAGGGCTGGGCTGAGCGGACCCACGCCTGCACGGCCTTGTCGTGTGGAAAGCACAACCAGCCGCGCTTGTGATATTGCTCTCTCATGGTTGCAATCTTGGACGCAGTCATAGTCCCTGTCACAGCCCCAGTCACAGGCCCAGAGCTTTTCTCAGCATGTTCAGAGCCACCAGAATGAGGAAGATACCAAACAGTTTCTTGAGCGGCTTCGGGTTCATCGAGTGGGCGATCTTCACGCCGTATGGCGTTGTAATCATTGTCATAATAATCACCAGAAGGAAGGTCGGAATATTCACTGCACCCAAGGTCAGGGGCGGTGCGATCGCCACCGGCACAAACAGAAAGCCGATCACCGAGGGTAGTGCGATGATCAATCCGAACCCGGCCGCCGTGGCAACCGCCCGGTGAATGGGAAACCCGTGCAACGTCATGACCGGCACCCCAAAACTCCCCCCCCCGATCCCCATGAGAACAGAGAGGAACCCCAGCAACGGGGACAGAACGGCCCGCCGACCCGCTTTCGGCATCTCATCCGAAAGACGCCAGTCCGCGCGCCCGAAACTCAGATAACCTCCTACGATCAAAGCTAAAATTGCAAAAATCATCTGCAGGATACTGGAGCGGAGTTCCGCTGCGGCCAGCACCCCGATCACCGCCCCGATGACAATGCCCGGCGCCCAGCTTTTCAACACATCCCAATCCACCGCCCCTTTCTTGTGATGGGACAGAACCGAACGGAGCGAGGTCACGACAATGGTTGCAAGCGATGTGGCAAGGCACAGCTGCATCAGCTGATCAGACGCGTATCCCATTGTAAAGAAAGCGTAATAAAAGGCGGGCACCAGAACGATACCACCGCCGACCCCCAGCAGTCCCGCCAACACACCTGCGCCGGCCCCGATGATCAGCAACAGCAGCGCCATCTGGATCAGCAGGAAAGTGTCAGGCATGGAAGGATCCTATTTCTTTGAAAGCGGTTCGGTGTTGTGCCGGATCATGACAAAAGTCGAAATACCCGGAAGATGTCAGTGTTCTGGGCGTTTCCGACGGAAGATATGCTCCCTCATTCACTCGGAAACGCTTTAGGTTTCAGGCACATAGGACAGGGCCTTTTGCACCACGTCAATCCCGGCCCCAGATTTATGTGCTTCTTCAGACAAGCTGCGCCGCCACATACGCGCACCGGGGCGCCCGCTGAACAGCCCCAGCATATGGCGGGTAATCGCGTTCAGCCGCAGGCCCTGCGCCAATTGGCGTTCGATATAGGGATACATCTCCTCAACCACCTGATGCCCGGATTTCGGTTTTACATCAGCATGATAGATATCTCGGTCGGCGGTCAAGAGCACCTCACCCGGGCTGTGATACGCCGCGCGGCCAATCATCACCCCATCCATCCGCGTCAGGTGGTCCTGCGCCTCTTCCAGCGTGGTGATCCCGCCGTTGATCGAAAGATGCAGATGCGGAAATTGTTGCTTCATCCGATGGACCAGCGGGTAGTCCAGCGGCGGGATATCTCGGTTTTCCTTGGGGCTGAGCCCCTTCAGCCAGGCCTTGCGCGCGTGGATCGTGATCCGTGTCACCCCGGTGGCCGAGATCTTTTCGAGGAAATCCGGCAGCACCTCTTCGGGGGTCTGATCATCCACCCCAATTCGGCATTTCACCGTGATATCAACGCCTTGAGATGCATCCAACATGGCCGAAACGCAATCAGCAACCAAAGGTGCATTGCGCATCAGAACCGCCCCAAATGTTCCCGATTGCACCCGGTCGGACGGGCAACCCACATTCAGGTTCACCTCGTCATAGCCGCGCTCAACGCAAAGTGTTGTCGCGGCGGCAAGCTCTTTTGGATCAGATCCTCCCAGCTGCAAGGCAACCGGATGTTCGGTGTCATCATGATCCAGCAGGTGCAGCGCCCCCCCTCGCACCAGCGCCGGGGATGTCACCATCTCGGTATACAGCAGAACCTCGCGGCTCATCAGCCGATGAAAGTAACGACAATGGCGATCGGTCCAATCCATCATCGGCGCCACGCTTAAACGCGCAGCCTTTTGTGCGTTATGTGTCAAAGCGTTAGCTCCGTTTTCATGTCCGCCCGTCCGGAGGTCATCTGCGCCATCCTCAGCGATATCCTTGGGCGTGATTCGATTGACGGTCGGTTTACCACAGGCGGCGGCGCGGGACACACCCCTTTGGTCCGGACGAAACGCTGTCCACCCCCCGCTTATGAAAAAAGCTCCGCCCGGGACGAGGGCGGAGCTTTGCTTTCGGGGAGGAGAGTGTGCTCCGAAAGCCTGGGGTCAGAGCAACACAGGGATTGTCTGACCGATGAACAGGGGCGTGAGGAACCGCGCCCCTGTCCGTTTTAGTTTTGATCATCAATCACTTGGCATCTGCCGCATTGGTCATCAGATATTCCATCACCAGCGCGCGTTCCCCGTCATCCAGACCGGCGCGTTCAAACATCGAGGGCACGATGCCTTTCCACTGCTGCTGGGTGTAGTGGGTCACTTCACGCGGCGCATGGCAGACGGTGCAGCGTTCGAAGAACATCTTTTCGCCGGGGGTCATGTCGGCGTAAAGCGCAGAGGTCAGGGCTTCCAGCCGTTCCAGGCCCAGCTTGTCACTGTCGATCTCTGCCACGTCCATATCGTCGATGATGGCCGGCGGCTCATAGGCGCGGTTCGGCCCTTCCGGGTCCTCACATTTGCGCATCTCGATCAGGGCCGTGTTGGCAGTGGTCGCTTCCGACAGGCCCGATGCACGCTGGGTCGAGGTCAGGAAGTTGGCGAGACCCGAGTTGTCGCGGCCCTTGCTGTCCAGTTGCGGCCAGCCGCCTTCGTAGATCGAGACCACGCCGGGCATGATGTCATCCGACACCACGGCGCCCGCGATGACCGTGCCGCGCTTGTTGTAAAGCTCGACCAGATCCCCGTCTTCGATGCCACGTTCCGCTGCGTCCTGAGCATTGATGCGCACCGGCTCACGCCCCTGCACCATGTAAAGGTCACGCAGACGTTCCGAGTTGGCCATCTGGCTGTGCAGGCGGAACCACGGGTGGGGTGACACGACATGCAGCTGGCCTTTTTTGGCATTGCCAAGATATTCGTGTTTCTCCATCCACATCGGCATGCCGGGGCAGTCTTCCAGCTCGAAACTGGCGATGGTGTCGCAGAACATTTCGATCTTGCCAGACGAGGTATGCAGCGGGTTCGCCTCCGGGTCGTCGTAGAAGGCGCCGTGGCGGGTCCATTTACGGGCCTCGGCGGGCACCGGCATACGGGCATAGCCTTTTTCCCAGAACTCCTCAAACGGCAGGTCTTTTGCAGCACCCGAGGCTTCATAGGCGAGCTTGATGTGATACATCTTGTCTTCGCTGTCGGTGAATTGTGCCCACAGCCCCAGCTTGTCGGCCAGACCTTCGAAGATCTCATAATCCGGTTTGCTGTCGGCGATGGGTTCGATCACCTTCTTCATCGCGTAGACGCGGTCATTCGAATAGGTGCCGCCCGAGGTGATGTCATCTTGTTCCAGCGTCGAGGACGCCGGGAACACGATATCGGCCCAACGGGTGGCCGCGGTCCACCAGACATCCACGGACACGATCGTTTCCACCTTCTGCAGCGCACGGATCAACCGGTTGGTGTCCTGCTGGTGCGACATGAAGTTGTTGCCGGCGTTGAAGATCATCTTGATGTCGGGATACTGGTTGGTCTGTCCGTTATAGAAGAACTCCATTCCCGGATTTTCCAGCGCTTCGGTGATGCGCGAGGCGGGCACGATCTTCTTGACGAAGTTGCGGCCCTGGCTCATGCCAACGGGTGTGGCATTGCCCCCTTGCGGCATACCGCCATTGCCATAGTGCCAGCTGAAGCCAACACCCTGCCCCGGTTTACCGATTTTCCCAAGCAGCGCCTGGAAGTTGACGATGGACCAATAGGCCATCTCACCGTGCTGGGCACGTTGAATGGCCCAGGATCCCGCGATGCAGGTGTTGTTGGTGGCAATCGTTTCACAGAGATCCTTGATCTGCTGTTCATCAATACCGGTGATTGCCGAGGCCCAGGCGGGTGTTTTTGGCACACCGTCCGTTTCCCCTTTCACATAGGCAATCCACTTGTCGGCACCGACCGTGTATTTCGCCATGTATTCCTGGTCATCCCAGCCGTTTTCCAGCGCGTGATACGCCATGGACAGGAACAGCGCGGTGTCGGTGTTGGGGATGATCGCGGTGCGCTCGGCGCCCAGGAACGTATCTGTTGCGGTGTGTTGCGGGTTGATCGAGATGAATTTCACGCCATTGTCGCGGATTTCTTCCCAATGGGCATACATTCCGTGGTCGGCCACGCGATATTCGATCCGGTTGTTCTTGATCGGGTCACAGCCGACCAGAACGAAGACCTGAGTGTTGTCGCGAATGGTTTCCCATGCGGACTGCGCCGAATAGACCTCCATGTCGCCAATGATATGTGGCATGACAACCTGACCGGCACCGGCGGACCAGTCCCCTGCAGTGTTGGTGCAACCGCCCATCAGGTTCAGCAGACGGCCCTGCAGCACGTTGGGGCGGAACACGCCCGCGTTTGACCAACCGCCGTAAGACGAGCTGAAAATGGCTTCGTTTCCGTGGTTGGAGGCGGTGTCCAGCAACGCCTTGGCCGCCAGCGACCAGGCGGTGTCCCAATCGACACGCACCCATTCTTCGCGCCCGCGCAGTTCGGGCTTGATGTCGCCTGTCTCCCATCCTTCCAGATAGGATTTGCGCACCATGGGATAGTTGATCCGGGTCTTGTCATAGGTGCGGTCCATCACACCATAGGTCAGCATTTCGGTGGGCCGGGCATCCAGCTCCATCATCGTGTTGATGCCGACAAGCTTGCCGTCACGCACAACAGCTTCGAACGGGCCAAAATGGCTGGCGTGAAAGACGCGGTCCGAAAAACTGTTCGGGTCGATCGACGCCAGGGCGGTGGACCCCATCAGGCTGGTGGCACCAAAGGCGGCGGCGCTGCCTTGCAGGAACGCGCGGCGGGTCGGGGTGGAATAAGACATTTTGACCTCCTGTCTTCAGGAAATTCCGATTGCCCCCACCTTAGAAAGCCCGTGTGAACCGGTCTTCCAAGGCCGGTAAACAGGCGGTGCGAAGATGTTAAAGAATGTAAATTTGGCTGGGAAGCTGCTGTTTTATTGGCTAACAAAAGATATGGCCCAGCATATCCTCATCGTTGAAGACGACAGCGTGACCCGTCGCCGCCTTGGCGCCCAGTTGCGCAAACAGATGTATCGCGTCTCAGAAGCCGAAGACGCAGCGCAGATGGAAGAGATCCTTGCGCGCGACCCGGCGGACCTGCTGCTTGTCGATATCAACCTTGATGGCAAAGATGGACTGACCATTACCCGCGAACAGCGCGCGAAATCCAAGGCAGGGATCATCCTGTTGACCGCGCGTGATGATCAGATCGACCGGATCATCGGTTTGGAAATGGGGGCAGATGATTACGTCACCAAACCGTTCGACAAACGAGAGCTGTTTGCCCGGATCAAGAACCTTCTGGTTCGGATCAGCGACCTTAGCCAAGTCACCCCGCCCCCTGAACCGGTGGCCCAAATCGGGCCATGGCGATTTGACCATATGCGTCGAAGGCTGGTCGGGAAAGATGGCACAAACGAGCCCCTGACCCGCGCGGAATTCGAGCTGCTGCACGCCTTCACACGGCATCCGGGCGTGGTGTTGTCACGGGACCGGCTGCTGGATCTGATACAGCACCGCCAATGGGCGCCGGACAACCGCACCATTGACGTCCTGGTCGGGCGGCTGCGCAAGAAGATCGAAACGGATCCCTCACAGCCCGAATTCATCCTGACGGTGCATGGCGAAGGTTACCTGTTTGTCCCCGGCGACGACTGAGTGTCAGAGCGTAGGTTCAAGGCCCCTGCGGCCGCAGAAATCTGCGCCATGGATGTTTGAAACACATCGGTAAAACGGGACCGCAAATCGGATATCTCCGCCTGATCGCGCGACCGCTCTTCGATGTCAGTCAGGAGACGGCACAGGTGGGTCAGGTGAAAATTCGACGCCGCCCCCCTGAGGCGATGGGCTGCCTTGCGCGCGGCCTCATGGTCATTCTCCCCCAGCGCCAAGAAAATGCTTTCACGGGCGTCTTCCGCACGAGAAAAAAACTCCGACAGAATGTCTTCGACAAGCTCTTGTCCCAATTCCTGCACATCTTCCCTCAGACCCGTCAGGGTGGCGTTTTCGTCTGGCAAACTCTGGTGCACCGCGTCGGCCGAGTGCGGCTCTGCCTCATCCGCAGCGGCTTTATCCAGCAAAGCGACCAGTGCCCGAGGGGAGACAGGTTTGGTCAAAATACCGTCGACTCCCAGTCGCTCCCGCTCCTCCTGCGTGTCCGTGATATTATGGGCGGTCAGGGCGACAATCGGCGGACAAGGGTGCAGATCCGCGCGCAGCCCGGAGGCAACCTCCTGCCCCGGCATATCAGGCAGGTCGAGGTCAAGCAGCACCAGATCGACCCTATTCTTGGCCGCCAGATCAAACGCCTGCCCCCCGTCTTCAGCCTCGATCACCTGACAGCCCAACCGATCCAGATATCCGCGCGCCACCATCCGGTTGACCGCATTGTCTTCGACCAGCAGCACGGTTTTACCAAGCTTCGCCCGCAAGGCAGTTTCGAGGTGCTGGTCAACCTCGGCCGCATCCCCGGTCTGAAGCGGCACGGTCAGGGTAAAGCGGGCGCCCTGCCCCGGTTCGCTTTCGACACTGAGCAACCCGCCCAGAATCTCGGTCAGGCGGCGCGAGATTGACAGGCCCAGCCCCATGCCCTGGATATTGCCCACATCCCGAACCTGCCCACGTCCATAGGCGTCGAAAATATAATCCAGATCCGACGCGGCGATGCCGATCCCGGTATCCACCACCTGAAAACTGAGAACATATCCACCACGTTCAACGTCCTGCGCATAATCCACAAGCAGATCCACCCGCCCCTCGGGCGTGTATTTGATCGCATTGGACAGAAGGTTCACAACCACCTGCCGGATCTTGGCCAGATCCCCTTTCAGAAACTCTGGCGCAGCCGGTGACAGGACCACGCCGGATCCCAGACCTTTCGCCTCGCACCCGGCGGAAAGATAGGTGGCGAACTGCCCCATCAGGTCGCTCAGCGCAAAATGCACATCCTGAAGCTGCAAGCGCCGGCTTTCCGTGCTGGCATAGTCCAGAATGTCATTGGTCAGGGTCAGCAAATGTTCTGCAGAGACACGGGCTGTTGTCAGCTTGCCGCCCTGCCGCTCATTCGGCATCTCGCTTTCCAACAGGCGCAGCATGCCTATCACCCCATTGAGCGGGGTGCGGATCTCATGGCTCATCATTGCCATGAATTCGGATTTGGCGCGGTTGGCAGCTTCGGCCTCGGCCCGCGCCGCATCATGGGCTTTCATCTCCGTCACGATCTGCCCGGTGCGTTCCTGAACGGTTGTTTCCAGCTCGTCACGAAGGGCCCGCGCCCGCGCGGCCCGCCCGCGCAGGACGTGCAACGACCGTTCCATATTGCCAATCTCATCCGGCCCGGATACCGGGATATCCCGCCCGTAATCCTCATGCGCCAGGGCGTCGATGTGTTCCGCCACCACACGCAGCCTGCGCACAACGTTGTTGCGGGCAAAACGCCAGGAAAAGACCGCAGCCACCGCAAGCCCCCCCATCAGGAGGATCAGCCCAAAGGCGATGTCACGACTGAGCGCCTGCGCCTCTTTCTGCGCAGACAGCACCCGGCTCTGCACCGCCTGCATCAGCGTATCGGTGATCTGCCCCACCGCGCTGGTCTGGCCGCGCAGGACCTGAACCTGGTTGGCCAGATCCCCGCGCGCCCGGATCACCTCGGACTGCAACGCAACACTGCCGCCATCGCGCAACTCCTGTTGCAGCTGATCGAGCAGAAGCGCCATATCCGTGCGCGCGGTGCGTGAGGTGACAAAACGGATCCTGTTTTGCGAAAACGCGATTTCCCTGCCGATCTGTTCAGACAGGAGCTGCAGCCCGTTCGGACTGATCTGAAAGGGCACCTGCAACATCAGAATACGGGCTTTTTCAATCGCATCGCTCAGCTCGACATGGCGGTCATAGGAAAAGAAATCCACATCAGCGAGATGATTGAGCCTGGTTCGCCAGTCCTGGGACGTGCCGTTCCCCGTGTTGAAAAGATCGGCAATGGTAGTGGTCACCCCAACCCGCGCAATATCGGTCTGCCCCGCGAGGATTTCACCCAGACGGGCCATGCGCTCCTGGGTCTGCGCCTGACGCTGCTCAAGCAGGTCACGCGCCAGCAACCGACGATGGCTGATCGCGGTGAGGGCCTTGACCGTATCGCGCACCCCATCGAGCACAGCCAGATCTTCGGTGCGGGCCGCTTTCGGAAACAGGTCCTCCAGCTCTGACAAATCACCTTCAATCCCGGCAAGTTCATTTTCAAGCGCGCCAACCAGACGATCCAGATCCGTCTGGGACTGCACATCTGAAAAGGACGGGGCCAGAGCGGTGATGAAACTGGACGCATCAACGATCTTTCGCGCCAGCGCCCCGGCGGGCATATTGTCCTGTATCAAGGATCTTTGCTGAGTGGACAGATAGACATTTGACGCAATCGCAATCAGGCTGGCCAGAAATGACAGGCCAACAATAAACGAAAACGCACGCAGCAATTGCTGGTCAAAACGGGTAGGCTTCATGGGGCAAGCTTATGGCGCAAAATTGAGAGCCGCAATCGTGATCATGGCCCTGTCCGTCATGGCACTCTCTGTCGCGGATCCGATCCGGGCACAATCCCCGGTGTCAGAGGCTCCACCCCCGACCGAGGCCGCGCAGATCTGCGTGGTGGTCCCTCATTTCAAAGACGAATACTGGCTGAGCGTGGGACATGGGCTGATCGAGGAAGCCCGCGCGCAGAATGTCGGCTTGCTGACCTTTGAAAGTGGTGGCTATCACGCCTTGATCCGCCAGATCGACCTATTGGACAGCTGCGTGCGCTCCGGGGCACGCGCCATCCTGCTGGGGGCCGTGTCCGCTGACGATCCGCGCCTGTTGGAGGCGGTAGACCGCACCGCGCGGGACGTGCCGGTCATTGCCCTGGTCAACGCCCTGCATTCCCCTGCCCTCAGCGGCAGCGTCGGTGTCGACTGGACCGATATGGGCCGGGCCATCGGGCGCCACCTTTCGGCGCGATACCCGGCGGGCGGCCCCACCCGAACCGCCCTTCTGATCACCGGTCCGGCCGCGTCGGGCTGGTCCCCCCTGCTGGAAAAGGGTCTGGCAGAAGCGATGGCCGCTTCGGCTGTAAAGATCGCACGGATCGGACGCTCGGACACAGGCGCACGCGAACAGCTTCGTGCCACCGAAGCGGCGCTTGCGACCACTCCCGACGCCAACATGATCATCGGCAGCGCCCCCGCCATTGAAGGCGCCATGGGGCTGGCCGCCGTGACAAACAGCACTTTTCCAGAGCTGATCGCAACCTATATCAGCCATTCCGTGCGCCGGGGTCTTCAAAACGGAACGGTGCAGGCGGTGGCCTTTGACGATCCCGTCGCACAAGGGCGTCTCGGGATCCGCCTGGCCCTTATCGCCAAGCCGGGCCTGTTTCGCACGGATGTGATTGGCCCGGAAATCAAGCTGATAACCACTGACAATATCACCCAAATCCCGGTTCCCCTTTCACCGGCGGGGCTCAATCTCGGGCTTGAATAATTTTCGAAATAAAGTGAATTTCCCCTCTTGCAGCGGGAAACGGCGAAAGCTATACACCGGCTCAGTTCCGGCGTAGCTCAGCGGTAGAGCAGTTGACTGTTAATCAATTGGTCGTAGGTTCGATCCCTACCGCCGGAGCCAAGAAAAGCCCTTAAGCTCAACAGCTTGAGGGCTTTTTTGTATCTTGCATCGGGTTGATCAATTCAGGCGCCAAAACTCATGGGACGCATTTGGAAGCAGGTTCGCCTGTGGCACTATTGCGATAGGTGAATTTCCCTGGTCAGCGCGATTATGTCCCCGGTTTCGAGATGAGCGATCATCACTCAAGCGACATTGACATCGTCCCGGAAAGCCATTCAATCTATGCGCGAAGTTTGTGTTAGGTGATCCGTGCAGCCCATTTCCAGCGTTTTGAACGTTCCCGAACCTGAAAGCCCGCCAAGCCAGCCGCTTCGTTTTCCTGTGCTGCGGGATCATGCTGACAATCCGAAAATCGTTGACCTTGCCCGCGAAACACATGCGGAAAGTCGGTTTGGCTATATTCCGTTTAGCGGCGACTGAGCTACTCCCCGAAGTTTGGACAGTGTCGGGCGTAAGTTAAGCTACTCTCTGCTCCTGCTGATCGGGTTTGGTTTTGTTTTTTCTCAGCCAATAGACCACGGCTGGGGGTTTGCCGCCAAGGGCGGAATGGGGGCGCTTGCGGTTGTAGAACTCGATCCACTTACCGACGCCGGCTTTCGCCTCTGATCCGGTTTCCCAGGCGTGCAGATAGACGCACTCGTATTTCATGCTCCGCCAGAGGCGTTCCACGAAGATGTTGTCGAGGAAGCGCCCTTTGCCGTCCATCGATATGCGGACACCTGATCGCCGCAAGCTGTCGGTCCAGGCGCAGGACGTGAACTGGCTGCCCTGGTCGGTGTTCATGATCTCGGGTGGGCCAAACCTGGCGATGGCCTCGTTCAACGCTTCGACGCAGAAGTCCGCCTCCAGTGTGTTCGATATGCGCCAGGCCAACACCTTGCGGGTGTGCCAGTCGATGATCGCCACCAGATACAGGAACCCGCGCCGCATCGGCAGGTAGGTGATGTCTGCTGCCCAGACCTGATTGGGCCGACCCACTCGCAAAGCTCGCAGCAGATAAGGATATGTCTTGTGCCCCTTCGCTGCCTTGCTGGTGTTGGGTTTCTGGTAGATCGGCATCAGGCCCATCAGCCGCATGAGCCGCCGGATGCGCTTCTCGTTCACCAGATGGCCCTCATTGCGCAGGTGCCAGGTCATCTGCCGGACACCAAAGAACGGCGTTTCCAGGAACTGCTCGTCGATCTGACGCATCAGCATCAGATTCAGCGCCGTCTCGCCCTTGGGCTGGTAGTAGAACGACGAGCGCGAGATCGACAGCAGCTTGCACTGCCTGCCGATGGACAGGTCGGGATTGGCAGGCTCAACCATCTTCCGTCTCACTTGCCGATCCACGGCTTGAGCTTTCGTGACAAAAAATCGTTGGCCACGGCCAGCTCCCCGATCTTCGCGTGCAGTTCCTTGACCTGCTCCTCGTCAATCTCAGGGGCTTTCTTGCCGCCGCGCTCAAAGACGCCGGACGCACCTTCCAAGAGCGCCCGCTTCCAACTGTGGATCATCGTCGGGTGGACGCCAAACCGGCTCGCCAACTCAGCGACCGTCTGTTCACCCTTCAGCGCCTCAAGCGCCACCTTCGCCTTGAATTCCGGCGAATGGTTCTTCCGTTTCGACATCTCTGATCTCCTTCTCATCGAAGACCAGCAGACAACAAATCGTAGCTTACGTCAGTGTCCGAATGTCAGGGGGTAGCTCAGACAAAGTGCGCAAGATTGTGGAGCGGGCGATTTCTGATGAGACACGCCATGCGCTGATGTTTCAAAACAGGGTGACGTATTAATTCGTCGGCGGAAGCTTTAGATGGGCGAAAATATTGGGAATGGATAAATATATATGAGCAAAAAATGTCACTTATCGACCGACTGAAATGGGCTCTCAGAGAAAAACCACGTTTGGTAGCTCGGATAACGCTAGTCTATGGAATTTTGGAAATTTTTGCGCTCTACGTTCTGTTTGTGCATCCAGAATGGTGGGTGGAAGGACGACTTTACTCTGTTTGGATAATAAGGTTGCTCCCGCTAATACTCCCGCTCACTTATATCTGGGGTGTTCTTACCCTCGTTGATCAAAAACGAATTGAAGAGAGTTAGTTTATGGCTGAACGAAGAGAACGGTGTCTACAGCAATGCTGCAACAGCGACTTAGGCGATCTCTGTATTTGGCAGAAGCGTTGATGGGGGAAATGTCTCAGGATAATAGAATATGCGGCAAAAAGGTGGACTGTCATGAAAAGTGGAATGTCATTTCTTGATCGAATTCGATGGGCATGGCGAGAGAAGCGAAAGAATGTGCTGAAATGGACATTGTTATGCGCGGTTGTTGAAAGCTATGCTCTTTATCTTTTGATTGAAAATCCGGATTGGTGGGTGGAATCAATAAGATATTCTGTTTGGACGACACGGCTTGTCCCTATTGTCATTCCGGTCGCCTATCTTTGGGGGATCCTAACTTTAGTTGATCAAAAGTGAATTGAAGAGAGCTGATTTATGGCTGAAGAAGAAAACAGTGTCTACAGCAATGCTGTAACAGCGACGTATGCTGTCTGACGTCAGACATGGGGCTGCAATCCTATTGGTAGGAGTATCTGTCGCCGCTGGTGAGCCTGCCGAAGGGGGGATGAGCTGCGTCGTCACCGGTTTTGCGGGATCTGAAGTGAAGTCAATTTGCGTTCAACAACCCGTCGTGGTCTCCACCGCCCAAAAAGACCAACGCGACATCCTTCAGCTAACCTTTGATGACCAACTTGACGTCTTTATACCAACCGTGGGTGGCGGTACTGGCGTGACGCCGCGCGCCCAGAAATTCGATTCCGATAAAAGGCCTGAAGCGCTTCTGAAAAGAGCTGTTGACCTCGTTTCGACCTGTTTGGAGTTTGAGGGATGCCCTGAGAAGGAATTTTGGAATTCTGCTGCAAAAATCTTAGCCAGATGCGCAGAGGATCACGAGTATTATCTGCTTGATAGCCCATTAATGCCCAGCTTAGTGCGACGTTATCATAACGAACAAATGTTAAACCAAGTCTTTGGTGAGATGCTTGAGTGCCGCGGAAATGATGAGCTTCTTTTCATTTCAAGCAACAAATTCTTGACCAGCAACGCAGTAGAACGTGACGGTGTTTATTTTGATACCATTAAAATTTCAGACGGTCGCAGAAAACAGTAGGCAATCAACGCGAGAGTGAAAGCTATGGTAACAGTTACATTCGAGCATGAGACAAACAGAGGCGTCGTTGAACTGGAGGAATACCCAAAAGTTGGTGACAGCCGTCGTCAGGCAATAGTTTGAAGTTGCTTGATCCCGTCTTTGAACTCAACGCCCTGAATGACCTCGGGAAGACGGGTTTGCCCCGCCGCAACCAGACATTGCAATGGGGTACCGCAAGATATTTGCCACATTTCCGCCTCATTTCCGCGTTAACCTTAACCTGTGCAAAAACAGTGATCCGGGGGGAGGAAGAGGCAGCATGACCAAGATCCGTACCCCTGACCCAAAAGGTGCAACTGAGCGCCGGATGCACAAATCCGACCCTACCCCGCCATCGAAACGCGACAAGGCGAAACTCACGCCTCAGGACAAAGAAACAGATGTGGTTTTCACCGACTGGGCCAGTATCTGATCCTTTTTCCCGCCGGAATTTCAGGCTAATCTGCGGGCTATGAGCAACCCTGTTTCCAGCATTCGAAATCTCGGCCCCGCCTCCGATGACGCCTTTGCCGGCGCCGGGATCACCAGCGCGGAGGAGCTGCGCTCTCTTGGGCCGGATGAAGCCTATTTCCGGCTGCTCGACAGCGGGCACACCCCACATTTCATCGGATATTACGCCATGGTGATGGGACTTCAGGGTCGGCCATGGAACGATTGTCAGGGTGCTGAGAAAGCCAAGCTGCGCAAGCGGTTCGACAAGATCAAGGCGCGGGTGGAAAATGGGGCCATCAGCGATCTGGCCCATGACGCGGCTTTTGAACGGATCCTCGACGAGATTGGTGTCCGCGCCCGGCGCTGACACGCGATATGAACTGGGCCACGCACAAAAAAACCCGACCCCTTACCGGGGCCGGGCTGATCACCTGGATCGAACCTGTGGCTTAGCCCACCAGTTCCAGACCCGAGAAGAAGTAAGCGATTTCTTCTGCGGCGGTTTCCGGAGCGTCCGAACCGTGCACCGAGTTCTCGCCAACCGACTGGGCGAACTCTTTGCGGATGGTGCCTTCGTCAGCGTCAGCCGGGTTGGTGGCGCCCATCACGGTGCGGTAGGCTTTGATCGCGTCTTCGCCTTCCAGAACCTGCACAACAACCGGTTCCGAGATCATGAACTCGACCAGTTCACCGAAGAAGGGGCGCTCTTTGTGCACACCATAGAAGGTTTCGGCTTGTTTCTGGGTCATGTGGATACGCTTTTGCGCGATGATGCGCAGACCAGCGGCTTCAATCTTGGCGTTGATGGCGCCGGTCAGGTTGCGTTTGGTGGCATCGGGTTTGATGATCGAGAAGGTGCGTTGAATGGCCATGTCGGTCCTCATTTATCTGCATGTTTCACGGGTGCCGGGATCGGCAATGTCTTTGGTCGCCCCCGTAACATGCCTAAGCCGGTCTGAAAAGAGCCGATTGACGCCTTGCCTGCGGTCAGGCACATGGGAAACATGTTGAAGATTTCTGATATCTCCTATGCGGTCGAAGGTCGCCCGCTGATCGAACATGCCTCGGCCACCATCCCCGACGGCCACAAGGTGGGTCTTGTCGGGCGCAATGGCACCGGGAAAACCACGCTATTTCGGCTGATCCGGGGCGAGCTGACGCTGGAAACCGGTGAAATTTCGGTGCCCAAAGGCGCACGGATTGGCGGCGTTGCCCAAGAGGTTCCGGCCAGCGACACCTCACTTCTGGACACGGTTCTGGCGGCCGACACCGAGCGTGCGACCTTGATGCAGGAGGCCGAGACTGCAACCGATCCCACACGCATTGCCGAGATTCAGACCCGCCTGGCAGATATTGACGCCTGGAGCGCCGAAGCACGCGCCTCTTCCATCCTGAAAGGGCTTGGGTTTGACGACCACCAGCACGCCCTGCCCTGCGCCGATTTCTCCGGCGGCTGGCGGATGCGGGTGGCATTGGCCGCCGTGCTGTTTTCCCAGCCCGATCTGTTGCTGCTCGATGAACCGACCAACTATCTCGATCTTGAAGGCGCGCTGTGGCTGGAGCAATATCTGGCGAAATATCCCCATACGGTGATCATCGTCAGCCATGACCGGGGCCTTCTGAACCGCGCGGTGGGCGGCATCCTGCATCTCGAAGATCGCAAGCTGACCTATTATTCCGGCCCCTATGACACATTCGCGGAAACCCGGGCTGCGCGGATTGCGGCGGCGGAAAGCGAAAACAAGAAGATCGCCGCACGCAAGGCCCATCTGCAATCTTATGTGGACCGCTTCCGCTATAAGGCATCAAAAGCCGTTCAGGCCCAGTCGCGCCTGAAGATGATCGAAAAGCTGAAACCGATCACCACGCCGCAAGAGGCGGCTTTGAAAGCGTTCAGCTTCCCCGAACCTGAAGAGCTCTCTCCTCCGATCATCAACATGGAGGGCGCGGAAACCGGCTATGGGGAGACCACCATTCTGTCACGGATGAGCCTGCGCATTGATCAGGATGACCGGATCGCGCTTCTGGGCAAGAATGGTCAGGGCAAATCCACCCTGTCGAAACTCCTGTCCGACCGGCTGGAACTGAAATCGGGCCGCATGGTGAAATCCGCCAAGCTGCGGATCGGCTATTTTGCCCAGCATCAGATGGACGAACTTTACCCCGATGAAACGCCGATTGAGCACCTGCGCCGCCTGCGCCCGGATGAATTGCCCGGAAAGCATCGCGCGCGTCTGTCGGGATTTGGCCTGGGCGCAGAACAGGCCGAAACCGAGGTGCGGCGCCTGTCGGGGGGACAAAAAGCACGGCTGACCCTGCTTCTGGCCACGCTGGACGCGCCACATCTTCTGATCCTTGACGAGCCCACCAACCACCTTGATATCGAAAGCCGCGAAGCCCTGGTCGAGGCGCTGACCGCCTATTCCGGCGCGGTGGTCCTGGTCAGTCACGACATGCATCTTCTGTCGCTGGTGGCGGATCGTCTGTGGCTTGTGAGCAAAGGGCGCGTCACCCCGTTTGACGGTGATCTGGAGGATTATCGCAAGCTCCTTCTGACCTCGGACACCCCCAAGAAACCCGCCAAACCTGCACCTGAAAAAGCCAAGCGCGCGGATCGGGATACCTTGCTGGCCCTGAGAGCCGAGGCGCGCAAATGCGAGGCACGCGTGGACAAGCTTTTGGAAATGCGAGATAAACTCGATCAGAAACTGGCGGATCCGACCCTCTATGATGGCAGCAAAGCCGATGAAATCGCCCTTTGGCAGAAAAAACACGCCGAGGTGATGAACGGGCTGGACCGCGCAGAGGAGCTGTGGATGGTGGCGCAGGAAAACCTTGAGAAAGCAGAGGCTTGATGGTCGATCTTCAGTATTTCCTACCGGCCTTCGTGACATTATTTGTGGTCATGGACCCCATTGGTCTGACACCGCTGTTCCTTGCGCTGACGCAAGGGATGAACACGCACCAGCGCCGGGTGATTGCGTTGCGGGCGGCGGGGGTGGCTGGTGTATTGCTCACCCTCTTTGCCTTTCTTGGCGACAATGTGCTTGGGTTTTTGGGCATTTCCATGGCCGCTTTTCGTATTTCCGGTGGGATCCTATTGCTGCTGACCGCGCTCGATATGCTGTTTGAGCGGCGCACCAAACGGCGCAAGGACACGTCCGAGAAAACCATTGATGCCGAAGATGACCCGTCGGTCTTTCCCCTTGCCATGCCGTTGATGGCAGGTCCGGGGGCGATCGCCACCATGATCCTGTTATCCGGCGAAGGGGACGGGTATTCCGGTGTGATGCTTGCCCTGGTGGTCATGGCGATGGTGCTGTTGATCACATTGGTCTTTTTCTTTGCCGCCAACCTGCTTGAACGGGTGTTGCGTGAAACCGGGATCACGGTGCTGACGCGCCTGCTTGGCATGCTTCTTGCCGCGTTGGCGGTGCAGTTTGTGCTGGACGGGCTGAAGGATTTTGGCCTGTTTGGCATGGGCTGACTGAGATCAGACAACCGTATGGAAAAGATTGCGTCTTTGGCCTGTGACCGAGACAGCAAAACACGGCACGAGGCGACAATTTTGCCCCGCCCCGATGACAATTCCACGCACCGTTCCTATATTTCGGGGACGGAGGAATGCAATGACCGCTGATGACATTGGACGTCTGGCCTATCTCGCGCTGCTGCTGACAGCGGTGGCCGGGTATTTCATCTCCGAAAACCGGTTCAACCTCGGACAAACCCTGCGCCATGCCCTGATCTGGGTGTTCATCTTCATTGGCGCCATGGCTGGGGTTGGGTTGTGGAATGACATCAGAAATGACATTTCCCCCAAACAAAGCTTTATTGAGACCTCCGGGCAGGTTGTGTTGCCCCGAGCCTTTGATGGACATTTCTACATTCAGCTCAAGATGAACGGGCAACCGATTGATTTCATTGTTGATACGGGCGCGAGCAATGTCGTATTGACCAAAGAGGATGCCGAGCGCGCCGGGGTTGATCCATCCAGCCTGCGCTATTTTGGCCGCGCGCTGACCGCCAATGGAACCACCCGGACGGCCCCGGCCAATATTGCCCGGGTTGAGTTGGAAGGGATCACCGATTACGGGGTTGAGGTCTGGGTCAATGAAGGTGAGATGCCGCAATCTCTTCTTGGAAACAGCTATCTGCAACGCTTTGACAAGATCGAGATCCGCCGCGACCAGCTGGTGCTGACGCGCTGAACCGCTGGCCTTCGGCAAGTGGGCGCATTCGGTCCCGCTTGGCCCCCTTCCATCCAGCTTCACCGTTCCTGTTCACAGGGCCCGGTTCACGGGCCCCGGCCCACCCGTGCCCGCAGCCGAAACGCAACCGGGGTGAAATGGACCGGATGAAAATAACGGGGGGGCCGCCAATCAGGAGCTTGCTTTCAGCTCCCATCGTCCACTGTCCTGGGACCAGTATTTTGCAATGCACCCCGCCGCCACAACCGCTTTCCACTGGGTGCGGGCATGTGCGACCGCGTCCGGGTCATTGCCATCAAACAGGATGGAAACACGCTCCATCCCGGTCATTTCTTCGGGGCTCACCGCGGCCCCGTCCACTGAAATCAGCGTGTTGGCCCCGTTTGGGTTGTCCTGCCCCTCGGTCAGCAGCACCGGCTGGTCTGCATCATGCGTCCCCCCGGCGCGCCCATGAGGCAAGAACCCGTCCTCCGGGGACAGCCAGAGTTTCTCATCCAGCCAGGTCAGCTGTTCCGGGTTGCGCCCCCGCACCAGCACCCGCCAGCCATTTTGCAGCGAACGGGTGAGAAGCACGGGCAGCGTGGCCTCAAGCGGCGTCAGGGTCATGTGGTAGAAAAAGACCTCGCCACCTGTTGGCGCGATGTCTTTTCCCTCCGAATTCTCCGCCGCCTGAGACATGGGATCAGCCTTCGAACAGGTCTGACACCAGACGGTTCAGGGCCAGAACGCCCCAACCGGTGGCACCTTTGGGCGCGTAGGTGGTGTCCCCTGCGGTCTGCGCCGTGCCGGCGATATCGAGGTGAATCCAGGGGGTGCCCTCTTTGACGAAACGTTGCAGGAACTGGGCTGCGGTGATCGACCCTGCGGCGCGGCCTCCGACGTTTTTCATATCCGCCTTGTTCGATTTCAGCAGCTTGTCATAGGCATCCCCCAGCGGCATGCGCCAAGCACCTTCGCCTTCGGATTGCGCCGCCTTCAACATCGCGTTGCAAAGCGGGTCATCGTTTGAGAACACACCGGTATTTTCATGCCCAAGGCCGATGATGATCGCGCCGGTCAGGGTGGCCAGGTCGATCATCCCCATCGGGCTGAACGTTTCCTGCGCATACCACATGATGTCACACAGAACCAAACGCCCTTCGGCATCGGTGTTGATCACTTCGATCGTGTCCCCCTTCATGGATGTCACGATGTCACCGGGGCGTTGGGCACGACCATCAGGCATGTTCTCCACAAGCCCCACAACACCGACAACATTTGCCTTGGCCTTGCGCCCGGCAATTGCTTTCATTGCGCCCGCGACGGTGCCCGCACCGCCCATATCCATGGTCATATCTTCCATGCCAGCCGCAGGTTTCAAGCTGATCCCGCCGGTGTCAAAGACCACGCCTTTGCCGATCAGCGCCAGCGGGGCTGCGTCTTTCTCACCGCCATTCCATTTCATCACCACAACCTTGGACGGGCTTTCCGATCCCTGCCCGACCCCCAGCAGCGCCCGCATACCGAGTTTTTCCAGCTCTGGCTCGTCCAGGACCGAGACCTCAACCCCAAGCTCTTTCAACGCCACCAGACGGTCGGCAAATTCGGTGGTGGTCAGGATGTTTGAGGGTTCGTTGACCAGATCGCGGGTGAAGAACACACCATCAGTCAGGGCGGCTGCCAGCTCTGCCTTGCCGTCAAAGGTTTCCGGCTTAGAGACCATCACGGTCAACGCGCCGCCTTCTTGGGCGTCTTTGGACATGTGGTCCACGAATTCATAGGCGCGAAGGCAGGCCCCAAGCGCAAGTTCGTCAGCAAACCGACGATTGCCAGCGAGCACCAGAACCTCCTTGCCCAGCAGGGATTTACCAATGACCGCACCAGCCTTGCGCATGGCATTGCCCTTGGACCGTTTTGACAGGCGCAGCACCTGAACCGCCTCGGCGGCAAGACCTGTGGGCCAGGCCAGCTCCGCTGCTTCCCCCTCTTTCATCTTTTCAAACCGCTCGCTTGAGGCAAATCGCGCCAGCGCACCGCGCATGAGCTTGTTCACCCGGCGGGCGGCCGGGTCGAGCTTTCCGGGCTCGGAAACGATCACCACGATTCGTCCGCCATGGGTCGCAATGGCATCAAGGTCGGTGGCAATGAAGCGGGGGGTGATCGGGGTGGCCATGGGAACTCCTTCCAAAGGGCAACAAATGAGGCGCAACTGAACCTGCAACCGGTTCGCGCCACCGTGACTATTGATCAAAACCGCCGCGATTCGAAGGGGGCATTCTCCGCTTGCAAATCCTTCCGGTTTTTCATCCGGGGGCGGCATTCTTTTGCCATTCCTACCTGTCAGAGCAAACAAAGGCCAGATAGCAGTTTTCCCGCCCGCACCAATCCGCTAGAACCGCTTGAAGATGTTGTAATCTATCGCATGTGGCAATTGGGAAGAGTTGGGGGAAATTTGGCCAGGCTGGATCGATATATCTTGTCACAGCTCTTGGTGCTGTTCGGGCTGGCCGGTCTGGTCCTGGTTCTGATCTTCTGGATCAACCGGGCGGTGCGCCTGTTCGACTATATCATCTCTTCCGGCGAAACGGCGTTGGTGTTTCTTGAAATCTCGACCATGATTCTGCCCAGCGTGATCGTGTTTGTGCTGCCGATTGCCGCCTTTACGGCCTCGGTTGTGGTGATCAACCGGCTGAATTCCGAAAGCGAACTGGTGGTCGCACAGGCCACCGGGTTCGGCCCGTTCCGACTGGCGCGCCCGGTGCTGATCTTCGGGGTCATGGGGGCTGCGTTCATGCTGGTGCTGACCCATTACCTTTCCCCCAAAAGCCAGCTGAGCTTTGCCCAGAGGCAGGCGGAAATCTCGTCTGATGTGACATCGCGCTTCCTGATCGAAGGCAGTTTCGTGCACCCTACCTCCGGGATCACCCTGTATGTGCGCGAAATTACGGCCGAGGGGGAGCTGTTGGACCTGTTCCTATCCGATGAGCGCGAGAAATCTGAGGGCGGGACCCTGGCCACCTATACCGCCCAGCGGGCGCTTGTCCTGAACACCGCCGAAGGCCCGCGCCTTTTGATGTTTGACGGTTTGGCGCAGATCCTGTCGCCCGATGGCCGACTGACCACCACCGGGTTCGAAGAATTCACCTATGACATTTCTGCGCTGATTTCCGATCCGATTGCTGGCAAACGCAAGATCCGCCAGCTTTACACCCATGAAATGCTGTTTCCCACCGAAGCCCTGATTGCCGAAACCCGCCAAAGCGCAACCGCTCTTCGCGCCGAGGCGCATTTCCGCAATGCTCAGGCGCTTTATGTCATTGTCGCTGCCCTGACTGGCTATTCCATGCTGATTGCAGGCGGCTTCAGCCGGTTTGGCATGTGGCGTCAGGTGGTGATTTCCATCGGCGTGGTGGCCAGTTTCCAAACACTCGACAACACGATGCTTGATATCGCCCGCCGGACCGACGGCGCCCTGCCGCTGATCTATCTGGCGTCCATTGGCGGGCTGCTGTTCAATTTCATGGTATTATGGAGCGCCACGCGCCCCTCATTCCTGGCCATCCGCAAACGCCGGAAAGCGGCCAGGCTTTTGGCCCGGACCACCGCACAGGAGGGGCCCGCATGAGGCTGCACCTCTATTTCGCCCGCCGTTTCCTGTTTTCCTTTGTCACCATGCTGGTGGTGCTGGGGCTGGTGTTTGTGCTGCTGGATATGGTTGAGGGCATGCGCAAATTCGACGCAAGCCAGGTCGGCTTCACCGAGGTTCTGGGGCTGACACTTCTGAACATGCCCATGTGGATGTATCGCATCCTGCCCCTGGTGACTATTCTGGCAACCATCTGGATGTTCCTGAGCCTTGCGCGCAGCTCCGAGCTGGTGGTGACGCGCGCGTCGGGGCGATCGGCCATGATCACCCTGATTTCCCCTGTGGTCACGGTTTTCCTGATCGGGGTTGTGGCGCTGCTGGTTTTCAACCCGATTTCTGCGGCAACCCAAAAGAAATATGAGCGCCTGTCGGCAGAATATTCCGGCGGAAGCCGGTCCATTTCCTCTGTTTCAAAAGGCGGGGTCTGGTTGCGGCAAGGCAACAAGCAAGGGCAGATCGTGATCCGTGCCAGCCAGTCAAACAATGACGGAACCCGCTTGCAGGATGTGACGTTTTATTCGTTTTCTTCCGATGGCGTGCCGACCAAACGCGTGTCCGCCCGACAGGCCACGTTGGAACCGGGCCGCTGGGCGCTGCGCGCGGCCAAGGTCTGGAATTTTGACCTGTCCGACAACCCCGAAGGTGAGGCACTGGTGCTGCCCGCCTATTGGATCGCCACAAACCTGACCGAGGAACAGATTCGCGACAGTTTCGGCAAGCCCTCCAATATCTCAATCTGGGATCTGCCCAGCTTTATCACCCGGTTGAAAGAGGCAGGGTTTTCCCCCCGCCTGCATCAGGTCTGGTTGCAGATCGAGCTTTCCACCCCGCTGTTTCTGGTGGCCATGGTGCTGATCGGCGCCTCGTTCACCATGCGTCACACCCGGTTCGGACGCACCGGCATCATGGTTGTGTCGGCGCTTGTTCTTGGGTTTGGCTTTTATTTCATTCGTAATTTCGCGCAGATCCTGGGCGAGAACGGACAGATCCCGGTGATTTTTGCCGCCTGGACCACCCCTATTTCGGGGATCCTTCTGTCGCTCGGATTTCTGCTGCATCTGGAGGATGGGTAATGTTCACCATATCCGACCTGTGGTCTGGCCGTATCAGCAAGCTGGCCCTGATTGCCGGTCTGGCCACGGCCATTGGCCTTGCAACCCCTCCGACAACCTTTGCGCAGCCCCGCCCCGTCGCGGACAGCTCTGCCCCTGCCCTGTTGGTGGCAGACCGTATCACGGTTCAGGGCAATAGCGGGCTTTTGGCCGAAGGCAATGTGATGGTCCACTTCGCGGGCACCACGCTGACCGCGGCCAGCATTTCCTTTGACAAGACCACCGACCGGCTGACCATCAGCGGCCCGATCGTGTTGCAAAACGGTGAAGACCAGCTGATCCTGGCCAGTGCGGCCGAGCTATCCTCCGATCTACGCAACGGGATATTGCGATCTGCACGCCTGGTTCTGAACCAGCAGCTGCAAATTGCCGCCGTCGAAATCAACCGCGTGCAGGGCCGCTATACCCAGCTGAACAAGATCGTGGCCTCCTCTTGTCAGGTCTGCGCCAAATCGCCGGTGCCGCTGTGGCAGATCCGGGCCGAAAAGGTCGTGCATGACGAACAGGAGCGCCAGCTTTACTTCCACAATGCCCAGCTGCGTGTTGCGGATGTTCCGATCCTGTTCCTGCCACGCCTGCGCCTTCCCGATCCGACCCTCAAGCGCGCAACCGGCTTTCTGGCCCCAAAACTGCGCACGCGAAGCAGTTTCGGCACCGGGGTCAGGCTGCCTTATTTCATTCGGCTGGGCGATCATGCGGACCTGACGCTGGCCCCGTTCATCGCCACCAGATCCAGAACTCTGGAATGGCGCTATCGCCAGGCGTTTCACAACGGCAACCTGTCTTTCAACGGTGCGGTCAGCAATGACGACATTCGGAGAGAGCAGACCCGGTTCTATGTGTTCGGAGAGGGATCGTTTGACCTTCCGCAGGATTTCAAACTTGATTTCACCCTTCAGGAGGTCTCGGACCCCGGCTATCTGAACGACTACGACTACTCCAGTGCCGACCGGCTGCGCAACGCGCTTGAAGTGTCGCGTGGGCGTCGGGATGAGTTCATCTTTGCCGGCATCACCCGACATGAAAGCCTGCGCGCCTCGGAACGGGCCATTTCAGATCAACTCCCCTTCGCCCAGCTGGAGTTTCTGTATCAACGCCGCTTTGATCCGGTTCTTCTTGGGGGCGTCGCCGAATATAAGCTCTCCGCGCGGTCCTATTTCCGGGAAAGCACCCTGGACGGCCCAAAGGGGCGCGATGTGACCCATGTCGGAGCGTCCTTTCACTGGAAACGCGACTGGATGCTCAGGGGCGGGATGATCACGTCCCTGGAAACCGGGATTGACTGGGGAAATTACTGGATCAACCAAGACAGCAGCTTTGATCCCAACCAAAGTTTTGCCACCCCCTCCGTCGCCGCCACGCTGCGCTGGCCTTTGTCGCGGGTCTCCGCCAATGGAAGCGTCGATGTGATCGAACCGGTGCTGCAGCTGGTCTGGAGTGATCGGATCGGCGCCACCTTGCCCAATGAAGACAGCACCTATGTCGAATTTGACGAAAACAACCTGTTCGACATGTCCCGGTATCCTGGGTTTGACCGGCGAGAAGAGGGCACACGGGCCAATATTGGCGTGAAATGGAGCCGCTTTTCCCCAACCGGCTGGGCCTCGACAATCGGCATCGGGCGTGTTTTCCGGTTTGACGGGAATAATTCGTTCTCCAACGCCTCCGGCCTGTCCGGCGACAGTTCGGACTGGTTGATCGCAGCGCAGCTGCAATTCGGGGCAAACCTTGCCCTACAGGGCCGTGCGCTGATCAATGACCAGTTCGAAGTTGCCAAGACCGAAAGCCGCTTTGCCTATATCCAGGAAGACTGGAACCTGAGTGCAGCCCATCTCTGGGTTGTCGCGGATCCCGATGAAAACCGTGACGCCTCGATCCACGAGCTGCGCCTGACAGGCGGGTATCAACTGACCGATGGCTGGCGCATCAGCGCGGAAGGCGATGTTGACCTTTCGGCCAATCAGGTCACCAAGGGCCAGCTTGGGCTGCAATATCGCAATGAATGCCTGCAGGTCGATCTGGCCGTCTCGCGCCGGTTCACCGCCTCACAAACCATTACACCCACCACGGAACTTGGCCTTCAGGTCGAGCTGTTGGGGTTTGGTGGGGCCCCGAAGGGAGCCGCGCGCAGATGCCTGCAGTGACCCTGCCCCCTCAAGCGGCGACAATCATCCGCCTCTCCCTGTCAGGGGGCAGATCGGGCTGGCATCCTGAGGCCGCTTTGGGCAATATACCCGCAGACCCGCAAGATGTTCGCGGCCAAGCCCCTTGTTAACGATGAATAACCGGAAGAGCAGACAAGACATGACACACGCTATTTCATCGGGTTTTCCCATGGCAACGCATGGAAAAAACGGCCGCATCAAACGCCTGCGCCGCGCTCTGACAACCCCTTTGGTCATGGCAGCGATGCTCTCGCCCCTGCCCGCAATGACACCGGTCACTGTCGCCCATGCCCAGAACCTGTTTGCGCCCGCTTTGCAGGTCAATGACCGGGTGATCACCACCTATGAGATGTCCCAGCGGATCGCTTATCTGACCTTGCTGCGTGCGCCCGGCGACAGGGCTGAACTTGCCCGTGAACAGCTGCTCACCGAAGCGCTGCAACGCGAAGCTGCCGCCCGTGCGGGCGTGGCCCTCAGCGATGCGGAGCTCACCGAAGGGATGGAAGAATTCGTCAAGCGGTTCAACATGCCCTTGGAAAAATTCGAACTGGCCATCGCGCAGGGCGGCGTGGCCATGGAAACCTTCCGCGATTTTGTCTCGGCCGGGCTGGTGTGGCGGAAGTTCGCCCGTGAACGGTTTCGCCGCGAGGTAAGGATCACCGAGGAAGATATCGACCGCCGTCTGGCACAAACCGGCCCTGAGGCCGGGGTGCGGGTGCTGCTGTCCGAAATCATCCTTCCCGCCAATACACCACAAAGCCAAGAGGCATCCGGCGCGCGCGCATTGCAGCTTGCGGAAATTGACACCCTGCCCGCCTTTGCGGCCGCTGCACGACGCTATTCCGCAGCCCCCTCAAAAGGGCGTTCAGGTCGGCTGGACTGGATGGACCTGTCCAACCTTCCCCCTGCCCTTGCAGCCCAGATCCTGCCTCTGGCCCCGGGGGAAGTGACAGCACCGCTGCCAATCCAGAACGGCATTGCTCTGTTTCAGATGCGTGCCATCGAAGAAATCGAAGCCCCTGCCCCGAAAGATGTGCTGATTGATTACGCCGCTTACCTGATCCCGGGTGCCGGAACCCCGGAAGCGCTGGCGAGCGCCGCCGAGATTCGCACCCGCGTTGACAGCTGCAACGACCTTTACAAAGTGGCCCAGGGTCAACCGGAAGAACAGCTCGTGCGCGATACGAAACTGGTCTCGGAGCTTCCAGCCGATTACGCGATTGAACTGGCGAAGCTGGACGAAGGTGAAAGCTCTTTTGCGCTGACCACACCGTCAGGCCAGAACCAGATTTTCCTGATGCTGTGCAGCCGCACACGGGAACTTCCAGAAGAACTCAGCCGTGACGACATTCGCACCCAGTTGCAAAACCAGCGTCTGGGTGCCCTTGCCACCGGTTATCTGGAAGAATTGCGGGCAGAAGCCTATATTGAGGATCTTGCACAGAAATGACCTCTGATCTTTCCCGTCTGGCCCCCATTGCCCTGACGATGGGTGAGCCAGCGGGCATCGGCCCGGAGCTGGCCCCAGCGGCATTTGAGACGCTCAGGGGGGAGGTCCCGTTTTTTCTGATAGGTGACCCGAACCATTTGCCTGCAGGCTGCAAATTCACGGAGATCAGCACGCCGGCCGAGGCTCATGACACCCAAGATCTGCCGGTCATGCGCCATGATTTCGGACCCGACCGCACCCCCGGCACCCCTTCGGGTGCACATGCGCAACACGTCGTCGACGTGATCGCCCGGGCGGTCCGTCTGGTGCAGGAAGGTGAAGCATCGGCAATCTGCACCAACCCCATCCACAAGAAAGCGCTCAAGGATGGCGCCGGGTTCCGTTTTCCGGGGCACACCGAATTCCTTGCGGATCTGGCGGGTGGGGCCGAAGTGGTGATGATGCTGGCCTGTGAGGGGCTGCGCGTCGTGCCTGCGACCATTCACATTCCCCTCAGCGAGGTGCCCTCCACCCTCAGCCGGGACAGGCTTGCCCAGGTTATTCGCACAACCCATGATGCCCTGATCCGGGATTTCGGCCTTGCAACACCGCGGATTGCGGTGGCCGGGCTGAACCCGCATGCCGGTGAAGGGGGCGCAATGGGGATGGAAGAGATCACGATGATCTCGCCTTTGTTGGATGAGCTTCGTAGCGAAGGGCTGGATCTGTCCGGCCCGCGCTCGGCAGACACGATGTTTCATGCTGCGGCCCGCAAAGGCTATGATGCCGCGATCTGCATGTATCACGATCAGGCCCTGATCCCGATCAAAACCATTGATTTCGCCGGAGGAGTGAACGTGACACTGGGTCTGCCCTTTGTGCGCACCTCTCCTGATCATGGAACGGCATTTGACATCGCCGGACAGGGAAAAGCCGACCCCAGTTCGTTGATTGCAGCATTGCGGATGGGCTGGACCATGGCAAACGCCCGCAAGGTGGGCCTTCGCAACACCAACCACAAGGACGGAACACGCTGATGACCCAGATCGACGGGCTGCCCCCGCTGCGCGAAGTGATCGCCACCCATGGCATGACCGCCAAAAAATCGCTCGGGCAGAATTTCCTCCTTGATCTGAACCTGACCTCGAAAATCGCCCGACAGGCGGGGGATCTGACATCCTGTGACGTTCTGGAAGTGGGGCCCGGCCCCGGCGGGCTGACCCGCGGACTTCTCGCTGAAGGCGCGCGCAAAGTGCTTGCCGTTGAAAAAGACAGCCGCGCCCTTGGCCCGTTGGGAGAGATCCAGGCCGCCTATCCAGGTCGGCTGGACGTGATCAATGCGGATGCGCTGGAACTGGATCCGTTGGAACATCTCACCCCGCCAATCCGCGTTGTGGCCAACCTGCCCTACAATGTCGGAACAGAACTTCTGGTGCGCTGGCTGACCCCCAAAACCTGGCCCCCTGCCTGGTCCAGCCTGACCTTGATGTTCCAAAAAGAAGTGGCGCAGCGCATCGTCGCCCAGCCCGGCTCCAAGGCCTATGGCCGCCTTGCGGTTCTGGCCCAGTGGCGCACCGATGCCCGAATTGTCATGGAGCTGCCGCCCGAGGCCTTCACCCCACCGCCGAAAATCCGCTCCGCCGTAGTGCATCTGGCAGCCCTGCCGCAGCCCCGCTTCGAGGCGGATGCCGACAAGCTGCAGAAAGTGGTGGCCACCGCCTTCAACCAACGCCGCAAGATGCTGCGCGCCTCGCTCAAAGGGCTGCATCCGGAGATCGAAGACATCCTGACTTCGGTGGGGATCAAACCCACATCCAGGGCCGAAGAGATCGACCTCGAGGCGTTTTGCGCCCTGACCCGCGCCCTGACCAAGACATGACCCCGAAGCCACCGCAATCTGCAGCAACCTGACCTTCGGCTGGAAAACCTGTGAAACGTCAACGGCCTCCATCGTTTTTCTTGCTAAAAATACCTCGGGGTGAGCCTCAAAGAGGCGAGGGGCAGCGCCCCTTCCTGCACATCCTTCGACGACAGTTCCACCGTTGCGGAAACGCGCTGAACTCCCTCAGGAATGTTCCTCCTGCGCGGTTTGTGCAAGCACCCTGTTATAGGCTTTGAGCGCATCCACATGGTGGATCGTGCCCCAAAGATCCGGCGCGTCCCCCTCTCCGCCAAGGGTCACAACCGGCACAAATACGGCCCCCGTTGCCTCAAAAACCGGCATCACCGCCTCCAGCGTTGCATTGCCATCCACATAGACCCCCTGCTCGATCAATTCCCAGCAATCGGCCTCGTCCGGTGATCGCTTGTGATCAAGCTCGCGCATGACCGCAGCCACGCGCACCATGGACAAAAGATAGGCCTGCGGCCCGGCGGCAAGGTGGATATTGCGTCGCTCCAACTGGGTCAGAAAGAAAGACTGGTCCACCAGACGACTGGACAGCGCGGTGGAGAGAGACACCGCACACATCACAGCGATCCCGGTCTGCCAGTCGCCTGTCAGTTCAAAGACAATCATCGTGGTGGAAATCGGCGCACCCAGCACCGCGGCCGCCACCGCCCCCATCCCAGCAAGGGCATAAAGCGTTTCCGACCCGGAGACGTCCGGGAAAATGGCCGTGGCAATAATGCCAAAAGCAAGCCCGGTCAGCGCGCCCATCATAAGCGCCGGCGAGAACACCCCGCCCCCCATCCGTCCGGCCATGGTGACCGCCACCGCAAACACCTTGACCACCGCCAGCACCACCGCTTCATGCCAGACCATCTGACCGGTCAGGGCAAGTGAGGTGGTCTCATAGCCCACACCAATGATATGCGGGAAGAAAATCGCTATTATCCCCAGGATCAGGCCGGACAGCGCCGGACGCAGGACATTTGGCAGGCGCAGCCATTTCTGCAGGTCATTTCCAACATCATCCGCCATAAAGATCGCCCGCATGAAGACAACGGCGACAAAGCCAGACAGGATGCCCAGGATCAGAAAAGCCGGCAGTTCTACATAAAAAGCGAGGCTCCCTTCCAAAGGCAGCACAAATTCGGTCATCCCACCATATTCCAGCCGGTTGATCACCGTCCCGGCCACCGCAGCAATGGCAATCGGCGCAAAGGCATGCATGGCAAAATGGCGCAACACCACTTCAAGCGCAAACAGGGCCCCCGCAATGGGGGCATTGAAACTGGCAGAAACGGCGGCGGCCACGGCGCAGCCCAAAAGGTCACGGCCCGTGACGCCATCTGCCTTGATCCGGTTGGCAATCCAGCTTGAGACAACACCGGCCATATGCACAACCGGCCCCTCACGTCCGGTGGATCCCCCGGTTGAGAGCGTGATGAACGAGGCCAGGGCCGAGCCGATCCCCGCGCGCTTTTCCACCCGCCCCTCCCAAAGGGCTGCCCCCTCGATCACATCCGCCACCGAACGCACCCGGCCATCATGGGTGAACCAGTTCAGAATGATCCCAACTGCAAATCCACCGAGCGCGGGCAGGATCAGGATCCAGTACCATGGCAGGGTCGATGCAAAGCTGTGCAGATGGGCAAGGTCATCCGTGCCATAAAGCGTGGCCTGCAGCCATTCGATTCCCTTTCGGAACCCAAGTGCCGCGGCCCCGGAGACCACGCCAATCACCAGCGCGATAAGCCAGAATTGCACCTGAGACGGGCCTTTTTCCAGCAACAGTTTCCAACCCGTTGACAATGCTTGAATTTGCCGCTGTAGTGTTTTGAGAATTAACCCTTTTATTTGATTAAACTTTACCAAAACTTTACCCGACCCTTTTCCCGTTCGCCCAAGCAGGCTAGTCTGTCTCGGCTGCTAATTGGGAGAGGATGGATGTCCATCGACGCCGTTTTGACCGAGCTTACTTCGTTTCTAGGCGATCGGATGAGCCGCTCCAAGCCCGATCTGATGGAACACGGGCGTTCTGAAACGCATTTCGAGATGGTTCTGCCTGATCTGGTCGTCTGGCCAATCAGCACCGACGAAGTGTCCCGGATCATGACCCTCTGTCACAAACACGACATCGCCGTGACCCCTTTCGGGGTCGGAACCTCGCTTGAGGGGCATACCATTCCGTTGAAAGGCGGGGTGGTCATTGACCTGTCGCGGATGAACCGTCTGATCCAGGCGGACCCGGGCGACATGGTGGCCGTGGTGGAACCAGGGCTGACCCGCGAAGCGCTGAATGAAGAGCTGCGGGCGACGGGTTTGTTTTTCCCCGTCGACCCCGGCGCAAATGCCACATTGGGCGGCATGGCCTCAACCCGTGCCTCGGGAACCACAACCGTGCGCTATGGCTCCATGCGTGACAATGTCCTTGGCCTGACCGTTGTGCTGGCGGATGGTCAGGTGATCAAAACCGGCTCGCGCGCGGCCAAATCAGCCGCAGGCTATGACCTGACCGCCCTGATGCTGGGCGCAGAAGGCACCCTGGGCGTGATCACCGAGCTGACATTGCGCCTGCATGGCACACCTGAGGCGATCAGCGCGGGCGTGTGCGCCTTTCCCGATCTGGCGTCAGCTGTCGCCACCGTGCAGCAGGTGATCCAGATGGGCATTCCTGTGGCCCGGATCGAGTTTCTGGACGAAGCCAGCACCGGTGCCATCAATCGCTATGCCGGTCTCGACCTGCCGCTCTGCCCGCATCTTTTTGTTGAATTTCATGGCAGTGACAATGCCGTGGCAGACGCGGTGCAGGATTTCTCGGATATTGCCAGCGATTTTGGGGCCACCGGATTTGAAAGTGCCACGCGCACAGAGGACCGCAACCGGCTGTGGAAGATCCGCCACAACGCCTTTTATGCCCTGACAGCACTGAAACCCGGCGCCAAGGCGATGGTAACGGATATCTGTGTGCCGATCTCGAAACTTGCGCAGGCGGTTGAGGAAACCCGGCAGGATATTGCGGCCTCACATATGCCCGGCCCCATTTTAGGGCATGTGGGGGACGGGAATTTCCATGCAATTTTGTTGTTGGAAGAGGGCAACAAGGAGGATTGGACAACGGCAAAGGGCCTTGTGAAACGCATGGCGGACCGGGCGATTTCCCTTGGCGGAACGATCACGGGGGAACATGGGGTTGGCATGGGCAAACTGGGCCTGATGGAAGCGGAACATGGACCGGCCTGGGGGGTCATGGGGACGCTGAAACAGGCGCTTGATCCGAAGGGCATTCTGAACCCGGGGAAACTGGTTCCACCGGTTCACGGGTAACCTGACGCGTTTCGGCGTCAACCTGAGACGGGAAAGGCCGAACCGCAGCAAGAGGTATCAAAGTCGTGGGCTTTCGCAACGAACCTCCGTGTCAGATTTATCCCGAAATGCTGTAGCCCCCTCATCTGTCACTCGCGCTTCGGGACTGCCGCACCAAGGGGCTCTGCCCCTCGCCTCTTTGAGGCTCACCCCGGGATATTTCTAACCAGAAAATAAGGGCGGCAGCTTATCCGTTCAGGAGTTCCTGTGCCGCGGCTTTGGCAGCGGGGGTGATCGTATCGCCTGAAATCATCCGGGCGACTTCATCCACGCGATCTTTTGCGCAAAGCGGCACCACGGTGGACAGGGTCATGCCATCTGTCACCGACTTTTGCACCCGCCAGTGATGATCACCGAGGGCAGCCACTTGCGGTGAGTGCGTTACCACCAGCACCTGCCCTCCGTCAGACAGGGATTTCAGGCGACGGCCCACCGCATCAGCAGTGGCGCCCCCGACCCCACGGTCAATTTCGTCAAAGATCATTGTCAGCCCATCGGCGTCGCGGGTCAGGCAAACTTTGAGCGCCAGCAGGAAACGGCTCAGTTCGCCACCGGAGGCGATTTTGTTCAGAGGGCCGGACGGTGCCCCCGGATTGGTGGCCACGGTGAAGGTGACGACATCTGTCCCCTCCGGTCCCGGATCTGTCTGTGTCAGTTGGGTGGCGAACACGGCGCGTTCCATTTTCAACGGAGCGAGTTCCGTGCCCATGGCGCTGTCAAGAGAACGGGCCGCCTTCTGTCGCGCGGCATGCAGGGCCGTCGCCGCAAGGTCATAGCTTTCCTGGGCCTCGGCCACCGCGCGTTCCAGGGCGGCAATCTGATCGACCCCGGCGTCAAGCGCGTTCAGACGCTCACGCAGCACCTCGGCATGGGCGCCCAGTTCATCGGGTTGCACCTGATACTTACGGGCAAGACCGCGGATTGCAAAAAGGCGCTCTTCGATCTCTTCAAGCTCATGGGGGTTGAAGGTCAGCTGGTCAAGCGTTGTTTCGACACCCGCAATGGCATCGGCCAGTTCCGCCATGGCACGGCCAAGTGACTGAATCGGTTCATCCAGACTGCCCCCGGCCTGATCGATCACCCCTTCGAGCCAGCGCAGCGCATCCCCCATCCGGGCCTCGGCCCCCTCTCCCATTGTCCCCATGGCCTGATGGGCACGCTGGATATCCTCGCCAATTTTTTCGGACGCCTGCATCATGCGGCGGCGCTGATCCAGTTCGGCATCTTCGCCGGGTTGCGGGTCGAGTTTGTCGAGTTCCTCAACCGCATGGCGCAGGAAATCCTCTTCCGCCTGAGCCGCCTCCAGCGCAGCGCGGGCCTTTACCAGAGCGGTCTGCACGGAGGACAGATTGCGCCAGGCGCTGCGGGTGTCAGAAAGCATTCCCTCCAACCCACCAAAGGCATCCAGAAGCTGGCGGTGCACGCGCGGGTTCAGAAGGCCCCGATCATCCTGCTGGCCATGCAATTCGATCAAACAGTCGGAGAGCGCGCGCAACACATCGCCTGAGACCCTGCGATCATTGACCCAAGCCGTTTTGCGCCCATCGGCGCGATTGACCCGGCGCAGGATCACCTCGTCATCGGCCTCGATACCGGCCTCGGCCAAGACGGCACGGGCGGGATGATCTTGCGGCAGGTCGAACTCGGCCGTCACCTCACCCTGATCCGCCCCGGAGCGCACAAGATCCGCACGCCCACGCCAGCCCAGAACAAAGCCAAGACTGTCGAGCAGGATGGATTTTCCCGCCCCGGTTTCCCCGGTCAGCACGTTCAAACCCGGCTGAAACTCAAGCTCCAGCCGGTCGATGATCAGAATGTCGCGGATATCCAGACCGCGCAGCATCAGGCCATGCCTTTCATGCGGATGCCCCCATTCGCCGCTATCAGAGCCATTTGCCCTGGATCAGTTGGCGATGGATCGCGGTCAGCCAATTGTCACCTTTCGGTGCGGCCTCCAGCCCGGACTGTGTCAGCAGGCGATAACTGCTTTCATACCATTCGGTGGACTGGAAGTTGTGCCCGAGAATGGCCCCTGCGGTCTGTGCTTCATCTGTCAGACCAAGGGCAAGGTAGCTTTCCACCAAGCGGTGCAGAGCCTCGGCCACCTGCGTGGTGGTCTGGAATTTTTCCACCACAACCCGGAACCGGTTGATCGACGCCACATAATGCTTGCGCTTGAGATAATACCGACCGATTTCCATTTCCTTGGCAGCAAGGTGATCAAAGGCGAGATCAAATTTCAAAATGGCCGATTTTGCATATTCCGTGTCCGGGTAGATCTCGATCACCGCGCGCAGGGCCTGCAGCGCCTGGAAGGTCAGGCCCTGGTCGCGCCCCACTTCATCAATCTGGTCGTAATAGCTGAGCGCCAGAAGATACTGTGCATAGGCGGCGTCATCATCCGCCGGATAAGTGTCAATGAACCGCTGCGCAGTGGCGCGGGACAGTTCATATTCCTTGTTCTTGTGATAGGAGAAGGCCTGCATGATCAGCGCGCGCTTGGCCCATTGGGAATAGGGGTAAAGGCGCTCTACCTCGCCAAACCATTTGGCGGAAAGCTTGGGTTTACCGCGTTCCAGATCATATTCGCCGCGCTTGAAGATCTCTTCAGCGGTCCATTCCTCGATCGGTTTTTCAACGGGTCGTTGGGATTCGCCAAAAATACCCGTGAACCATCCACCGCCCCCGGCCGAGCTGGCACTGCCGCCTCCCGAACAGGCGGACAGCAAAACCCCGGTCACAACAACCGCAGAAACGGCTTTCATCAGATGGACACTGATCATAATAGGCGCCTACCCCGTAACTCAATTCGAAGATCGGAAAATTCCCCGCTACTGGCATGTCCTAGCACAGAATTTTGCGGTGCAAAATGGCCTTACGCGGGTTTTTCGCGACTTGTCGCCGATCGGCCTCTTGGCGGTTCCGGACGGGTTGAACAGAAAGGCCCGAAGCGCGGGGTTCAGGCGGTCATCGGCAGGTCGGATTTCACCACCCCTACCCCCGGCAACAATTGCGCAGCCTCATGGCCGAGCATCACAAGCTGCCAGGCTTCGGGTTGATCAAACAGGGCGCGCAGCAGTTTGTTGGTCATGGCGTGGCCCGCTTTGTGACCGATATAGCGCCCCATCAACGGCGCCCCTGCGAGATACAGATCCCCCAGAGCGTCCAGCATTTTGTGGCGCACAGCTTCGTCCTTGCGACGCAGCCCCCCCGGAGAGAGAACATCATCCCCATCCACCACAACAGCGTTTTCATAGGTGCCCCCAAGGGCAAGCCCGGCGGCGCGCATCGCATCGACATCTGCCTGACGACAGAAAGTCCGGCAATCGGACAGCTCGCGCACGAAATTGCCATTGGACAGGTTCAGGGATTTGTCCTGTGTGCCAATGGCAGCATCGGGGAAGGAAATATGGAAATCCATCTCGAACCCTTCGGCGGGAACCAGTCTGGCCCAGGCGTCCCCTTCACGATATTCGACCGGTGACAGGATCTTGATCACACGGACAGGGGCATTCAGCTCACGCACACCAGCGCGGATCAGCCCCTCAACGAAGCGGGACGAGCTGCCGTCGAGAATCGGCACTTCCGGTCCATCAATCTCCACCAGGGCGTTATGAATTCCACAGCCCGCCAGTGCGGCCATGATATGTTCGATGGTCGACACTTCGGTCCCCGCATCATTGCGGATCAGGGTGCACAGGCGCGACGGAACCACCGATGCCCAATGGGCCGGGATCAGATTGTCCTGGTCGTGAATATCAACGCGTTTGAACCAGATCCCGTATTCCGCCGAAGCCGGTCGCACAGTCATGCGCACGGGGCGCCCGGAGTGAAGACCGGTGCCCGAAAAGGTAACAGAGCTGGTAAGCGTGGTTTGCACGAAGCACCTCTTAGATTGGCTTTGCGGCTCCTGTCGGGGAGTGACCCCATTCCGCGCCTTTTGGGTAAAGCTTCACGCGACGAACAACAATTCAATCATTTGTAACGGTTTGAAACATGATGACCTATTGGTAAACCTCCGGTCCTCGCCTCAAATCGGATCAAGCTATCATATTGTTAATAAAATAAAAAACGGCCGCACTGTGGCGGCCGCATTTCGCATTCACATCCCAGATCGGCAAGGAATTGCCGAACCAGAAACAGGGCTCAGTTGGCCTGACGACGCAGGAAAGCGGGAATTTCCACTTTTTCCTGTTCCGCATCCATCTGCGGTTGCTGGGCCGGACGTGCGATAGGCGCTTCCACCGCAGGCTCGGGACGGGCGGCAGCACCCTCAGCAGCACCCGCTCCGGTCATCCGGTTGATCAGCGAGTTGATACCAAAGCGCGGCTTTTCAGCAGAGTGCGGCTGCGCCGTGGGGCGAGCGTCCGGTTGCGGCTGGGCAGCGGCGCGCGGCTGGTTCTGAACCGCAGCCTGCAGACGGGCCAATGCTTCCGGTGACGGAGTGCCCGGTGCCGGGGGTTTGGGGGCGGTGAACTGCGCCACGGCAGGTTCGTCTTCGTAGTAATGCTCAACCGGTGCGGACTGGACCGGTGCCTGAGTAGGCGCCTGCGCAACAGCCGGTTGCGGCTGGTAGGCCGGCGGCGGCAAATCACCCCCGGCGCTTTCTGCCGGGAAGACGTTTTCCGCCTGCTCTTCTGCAGCAGCTTCGGTTGCATTCAGGTCGTTTCCGAACAGCGACGGCTCAGCCGGGGCTGCAGCGGCTTCAACCGGAGCCTCGAACTTTTCTTCCACGGCCAGCGGCGTTTGCAGCGGTTCAGCCAGACGACGACGTGGCACCGGCACTTCCTGCGGTGCCTCAACAGCGTCGATACCGGTGGCAACAACCGAAACGCGCATCCCGCCTTCCATATCGTTGTCGAGGGTCGAGCCCACGATGATATTGGCATCCTGATCCACTTCTTCGCGGATACGGTTGGCAGCTTCGTCCAGTTCGAACAGGGTCAGGTCATAACCGCCGGTGATATTGATCAGCACACCTTTGGCGCCACGCAGCGAAATCTCATCCAGGAGCGGGTTGGCAATCGCCTTCTCGGCTGCCTGAACCGCGCGATCTTCGCCGGTCGCCTCACCGGTGCCCATCATCGCCTTGCCCATTTCGTCCATCACGGCGCGCACATCGGCAAAGTCGAGGTTGATCAGGCCCGGGCGGACCATCAGGTCGGTCACGCCTTTCACGCCCTGATACAGAACGTCATCAGCCATCGAGAAGGCTTCGGTGAAGGTGGTCTTTTCATTGGCCAGACGGAACAGGTTCTGGTTGGGGATGATGATCAGCGTATCGACCATCTTCTGCAGCTGCTCCACACCGTCTTCGGCCTGTTTCATCCGCTTGGCGCCTTCGAACTGGAACGGTTTGGTGACAACACCAACGGTGAGAACACCCAGTTCCCGCGCGGCTTGCGCAATGATCGGCGCAGCCCCGGTCCCGGTGCCACCGCCCATACCAGCCGTGATGAAGCACATATGTGCCCCGGCCAGATGATCCACGATCTGTTCGATGCTTTCTTCGGCTGCCGCCGCCCCAACCGTGGCACGGGCGCCAGCGCCCAGCCCTTCGGTCACTTTCACACCCATCTGGATGCGGTCCTTGGCGCGCGAATGTTGCAGCGCCTGAGCGTCGGTATTGGCGACGACAAACTCGACGCCCTCAAGCTCTTTCTCGATCATGTTGTTGACCGCGTTGCCACCAGCACCGCCCACGCCAAACACCGTGATCCGAGGTTTCAATTCTTCCTGACCAGGCATGGTAAGGTTCAATGTCATGATCTGTCCGCCTGTTAATCTGCGTGCTGCGCGGCGTCTTTGTCCTGCGTCAGCATGGTGTGTTCTTGTCGGCGTGAATCGCCGGTGACTGCCTCTTTTCAGCCACAATACCGCAAAAGCAGTATGGTCGTCACGCCCCAATTGAAGTGAAAGACGCAAAATGTGGGAAAACCCGCTGTTTTATCAGCAGGATTTCGCCACTCACACAAGATTTTGGGATTACCAGTTGTCCTTGAACCACTTCATCGCGCGCTTCAGGCTGCGGGCGGGATAACTCTCTGCGGGAATTTCGAAATCCCACCACTCGTCCTGCGGGTGCGCCGCAAACAGGCACAGACCCACGGCAGAGGCAAATCCGGCCCCCGTTGCCGCCTGCGGCAGCCCCTGCACCCGGAGCGGGCGCCCAATGCGCACTTGCTGACCGAGGATTTTCGGCGCGAGGCCATCCAGGCCGGGAATTTGGCTGCCCCCGCCGGTCAGAACAATCTGCTGACTGGGCAAATGGTCAAACCCGGCGGCATCCAGACAGGCGCGCACCTCTTCCAGGATCTCTTCAACCCGCGGGCGCATGATGCCAATAAGTTCGGCCCGGCTGACGGTGCGCCGATCATGTTCCCAGTCCCCGGTGTCCCCACCGATCTCGATCATCTCGCGGTCATCCATGCCCGTCGCCACAACGCCACCGTAAAAAGACTTTATTCTTTCGGCAGTTGCGAGGGATACTTGAAGTCCTTTTGAAATGTCAGAGGTCACATGATCTCCGCCCAGCCGCACGCTGTCGGCATAGATCATGTGCTTTTTCATGAAAATCGAGACCCCCGTGGCCCCACCGCCCAGATCAATACAGGCCGCCCCCAGCTCTCGTTCGTCTTCAACAAGGGCTGAGATGCCCGAGACATAGGCCGAACTGGCCAGACCGGCCACTTCCAGATCACAACGTTTGATGCAGTAACACAGGTTCTGCACCACGGCGCTGTCAACCGTCAGCAGATGCATGTCCACCGCAAGGCGGCTGCCCACCTGCCCGCGCGGATCGGACAGGCCAGAGCGATGATCGAGTGCAAAATTGACCGGTTGGGCATGCAGCACCTCTCGCCCGGATCCAAAATCCGGCACATCACAAGAGGCCAGCACGCGCGCCACATCATCTTCACTGACCGCGCGTTCGCCCAGATCCACGGCCCCCGCCAGCCCGTAAGAGCGCGGATTGGCCCCGGAGAAACAGGCAATGACGTGATCCACCCGCACATTGGCCATTTTCTGCGCGGCCTGCACTGCGGTACGGATGGCGCGTTCGGTTTCGGCCATGGCGTCGATCTCACCAAAGCGCACACCGCGTGAGCGGGTTGTGGCCGCTCCGATCACCCGAAAGGCGCTTTGCCCGGCCAGGCTGCCGACACCGTCCCCTTCGCGAAACTGCTCGCTGCCGTCAAACCGCAAGACAAGGCAGCCAATTTTGGAGGTTCCCACATCGAGAATGGCAATCACACCGCGCTGCATCGCTGCTTCGCGCATGGATCGCATGGCGCGCTGCTGAACGTAAAGATCGGTCATTCGGTGGCCTCTTCTGTTTCAAATCCCCTGATCCGGCGCAGCTCTTCGGTTGCGTCGGATCCAAGACGCAGCGTCGGGCGCAGAGGGGTTCGCATATCTATGGCAGTCACATTGCGCGCCAGAAGGTCCTGGGCCTGATCAAGAGCCAAGACCTGTTCCAGCGCAAAAACCGGCTGATTTTCCGGCAGCATGATCCGCTGATCCTTGGTCAGCATCAGATCCCAGCGCCGTTCCCCCACGCGCACGAGGCCCCGCAGCCGGTCGGCAAGCGGTCCTGCGGTCGCAATGATACGAAGCGCTTCGTCCACCGCCTTGTCCGCGCCAGCCCCTGCGACCATCGGCAGGTCGGCGCGGGCGGCGCGAGCTGTCAGGCTGGCGACCCGGTGACCGGACCGGTCCAGCAGCTCAAGCTGCCCCTGTGATCGCCACACCACAACGGGGTCGCGTTCGCTGATCACAACTTCAAGCACCCCCCCGGGACGAATGCGCAGCTCCGCATTGGCCACCACATCCAGCTTCATGATCTCTTCGCGCATCACCTCAAGATCAAGATCGAACGAGGAGATCGGGAAGTCGATTGGCAGAAGCACGCGCACCGCGTCATCCACTATCGGGCTCGCCCCTTCCACGGCCATCAGCTTGACCATGAATTCCGGGCGCTCCTGCACGGACCTTTTGATATCGGTGATTTTTTCACCAATCGCGTAACGATTGGTGGGGTTTGAGAAATACCACCCCGCCATCAGCAGGATCAGAAACACCGGCAGCCCCACCCGCAGGGTGGCGCGAAAGAGCGGCGTCAGCCACAGGCGATTGATCTTGTAGGCGATGCGGGACGGCGCGGGGTCGCGGCGCGCTGGCGCCCCCCCATGCCCGGACGGGGACACCGGCGGTTTCGACCTGTGCGTCAACGATTGCATGACGCGTCCTCCAGCATCCAGGCGCACAGCTGGCCAAAGCTCATACCGCAATGGGCGGCCTGTTCAGGGACGAGCGAGGTCGGGGTCATACCCGGTTGGGTATTGGTCTCAAGCAGAACCAGCCCCTCAAGCCCGCGCGCCTCGTCCCAACGGAAATCGGTGCGACTGACCCCCTTGCATCCAAGCGCCTCATGGGCCCGCAGCGCGTAGTCGAGGCACGCGGCTTCAATCTCGGCAGGGATGTTGGCGGGGATTTCGTGACGCGAGCCCCCCTCGGCATATTTTGCGTCGTAATCATACCAGCCATCGGTGATGATATCGGTCACGGCCAGCGCCCTGCCATCCATGACGGTGGTGGTCAGTTCGCGCCCCGGTGCATAGGTTTCCACCATCACGGTCTGCGGCATGCTATCGGCAAGTTGCGGCGGGGTATTCGCGCCATCACTGACGATATAAATCCCGACCGAGCTGCCTTCATTATAGGGTTTGACCACATAGGGCGGCGCCATCACATGACGCGACTTCACCTCGTCCCGGTCCGCCAGAACCGAGGTCATGACCGGAAGACCCGCAGCACGGAACACTTCTTTCGCGCGTTCCTTGTCCATCGCAAGGGCAGAAGCCAGCACCCCGGAATGGGTATAGGGAAGCCCCATCCATTCCAAGATCCCCTGCACGCAGCCATCTTCGCCCCAGCGTCCATGCAGCGCGTTGAATACCACGTCGGGCTTGAGATCTTTCAGGCGCTCCACCAGATCGGGGCCGGCATCCAGCTCGATCACCTCAATGCCTTCCCCCCGCATGGCCTCGGCGCATTCACGCCCACTGGTCAGCGACACCTCGCGTTCCGCCGAGGGGCCACCCATCAAGACCACGACCTTTGGGGCTGCCTGTTTTGCCTTGCCCGTCATAATGCCTCTGTCCCGGGCCAAATTGACCCTGTTATTCAGACAGTTACCCCCTGCCCGGAAGCAATGCCCAATGAATTTTCAGGAGGCTGCTCTGCCTCTTCAAATATCGGAAAAGCCGTGCTTTTCCCACGCGCGTGGCCCGATTATTTTTGTGCCGGTTCGCCTACGCGCATGATTTCCCATTCTAGCTGTATCCCGCTATGATCGTAAACCTTTTTTCGCACCGCTTCGCCCAAGCCTTCAAGGTCGGCAGCGGTGGCATTGCCAATATTGGTCAGGAAGTTGGAATGCATCTGGTTCATCTGTGCCCCCCCCAGGGTGGCGCCCCGCAGGCCCGCCTCATCAATCACTTTCCAAGCCTTAAGCTCATGGCTGTCGTCAGCGCGCCCGGTTGAGCTGAACCCTGCCGGATTGCGAAAAGTGCTGCCGGCAGTGCGATCTTTGGTCGGTTGCGTTTCGTCACGCTTTTTCAGCTGAGCATCCATATGGGCGGCCAGCTCCTCCGGGTCGCCCTCGGGGGCCTCAAAGGTGGCGCTGGTGATCACCCACCCATCGGGCAGATCGGTCTGGCGATACTGGAAGTTCAGATCTTCCGCGGTGAGCGTGACCCGCTCCCCCATCCGGGTAAGGGCCTGCGCGCTGAAAAAGACATCCGCCACATATGCGCCATAACAGCCCGCATTCATCCGCACGGCCCCGCCAATCGCTCCGGGGATGGTGCGCAGAAAGGTCAGGTCCCGCCCTGCTGCAGCCGCCTTGCGCGCCACATGTGCATCAAGGGCCGCAACGCCAGCGGTGACACGCGCCCCGTCGATGGAAATCTCATTGAACCCGCGTCCCATGCGGATCACCACGCCGCGAATGCCACCGTCGCGCACGATCAGGTTCGACCCGACCCCCATCGGAAAGACGGGGATATCCGCGTCGAGCTGGGTCAGAAACTGGGCCAGATCATCCTCATCTGCCGGCATGAACAGCCACTCAGCCGGACCGCCAACACGCAGCCAGGTCAGCCCGGCCAATTCGCGCTCGGCCATCAACTGCCCTCGAATATCAATCTGATCAGGCCGCGCCATCCCCTGCCCCTTTGATGAGTTTCACAATCCGTCGCCCCAGATAAATCACGGGCCAGCGTAAGACAACCATGCCGATGGCCAGAACAAACAGAGCAGCACCGGCCCCGTGCTCCCACCAGGCAAGCGCCACAATGGGTGCGCCCAGAGGCATCAGCGCATAGGCCAACGGCCAGTGTTTGCGCGCAGATGGCCGCATCGAGGCAAGCTTAGCACCGATGATCCAGAGGCAGGCAAGAAGCAGGGTCCAGCTCATGATTTTGTCACCACTTTACGAAGCAGGTAAGAGAGCGGGCGGCGAAACAACGACAGGATGGCAAAAGTCGCGGGCACGGTCCAGAGCCAGCCATGGGTGGCGCCGATCCAAACAATCAGCACCGGACCCGCCAGCAAGAGCGCCGCACCCGGTGCAAATTGCGCCCTCATCGGCAAAAAGGCCACCAAGGTTGCAATCACCACCCAAAGGCAGGCAAGGATCAGCGGCAGGCTCATGCGCGGTGCTGTCCGGCCGGGTTATGCATTCAGCTTGCCCGGCAGGGCGTTGGCCCAGGCGCTGATCGTGCCGGCGCCTAGACAGACCACCATATCACCGGGTTTCGCCTCATCCCGGACCAGGTCAATCAGATCCTCTTCGCAGGAAATCGCACGGGCGTGGCGATGGCCATGACGCACGAGGCCCGCCACCAGATCGTCACGGGACGCGCCTACAATCGGCTCTTCACCTGCGGCAAATACATCCGCAATACCCACCACATCCGCTTCGTTGAAACAGGCGCAGAAATCTTCGAACAGATCATGAAGCCGCGTGTAGCGGTGCGGCTGATGCACCGCGATGACCCGCCCTTCGCTGGCCTGACGGGCCGCTTTCAGGACGGCGGCAATTTCCACCGGATGGTGGCCGTAGTCGTCGATAATGGTGACCCCGTTCACCTCTCCTACCTTGGTAAAGCGCCGGTTCACGCCCCCAAAGGCCGCGAGAGCTGCGCGGATTTCATCTCGTTTCATGCCCAGATGGCGGGCCACGGCCACGGCGGACAGGGCGTTTGACACGTTATGATCGCCGGGCATCGGCAGGGTGCAGCCTTCGATCCGGCTGCCTTCGGAATGCAGTTCGATGTCGAAATGCGCAATGCCACCTTTGTAATGAAGGTTCACGGCCCGCACATCTGCCTGCGCGTTGAACCCATAGGTCACAACCCGCCGGTCGGTGACTTTCCCCACCAGCGCCTGCACCTCGGGGTGATCGGTGCAACAGACCGCCAGCCCGTAGAACGGGATGTTGGACACAAATTCCAGAAAGCCCCGGCGCAGCGTATCGAAATCACCCCAGTGCTCCATATGCTCCGGGTCGATATTGGTGACGATGGCGATGGTCGCGGGCAGGCGGTTGAAGGTCCCGTCACTTTCATCAGCCTCAACCACCATCCATTCGCCCTGCCCCATGCGGGCGTTGGATCCATAGGCATGGATGATGCCGCCATTGATCACCGTGGGGTCGATATGGCCGTGAACCAGAAGCTCGGCCACCATGGTGGTGGTTGTGGTTTTGCCGTGAGTTCCGGCCACCGCAATATTGGATTTCAGGCGCATCAGTTCAGCCAGCATTTCAGCCCGGCGCACCACCGGCAGGCCACGGGCACGGGCGGTGTCCAGTTCGGGATTGCCCGGTTTGATCGCCGAGGAAATCACCACAACCTCGGCATGTTCCAGATTTTCTGCTTTCTGTCCGATAAAGACCTCAGCCCCCAGATCCTCCAGCCGCTTGGTGATCTTGGTTGATTTCAGGTCCGACCCCTGCACCCGATAACCATGGTTAAGCAAGACCTCGGCAATGCCCGACATGCCGATACCGCCGATACCGACGAAGTGAATTGCACCCATTTCGGTGGGCAGTTTGGTAGCGGCTGCGTTCATTGTGTTTGTCCTGTAAGCGTTTCAACCAGCGCAACAAGGCGCGCGGTGGCATCGGGAATTCCCTGCGAAAGCGCGGCGCGCGCCATTTGGCTGGCGCCCTCGGGGTGTTCCAATACATTGGCAATCTGGACCGAAAGAAGACCCGGATCCAGTTTGCTTTCGGGAATGAGGATCGCCGCCTGCGCATCCACCAGCCCGCGCGCATTGGCGGTCTGGTGATCTTCGGTGGCATGGGGATAGGGGATCAGGATCGACGGGCGCCCGATGACCGAAATATCTGCCACCGAGGAGGCCCCCGCCCGGCTGATCACAAGCTGCGCTTCGGACATGCGGCGGGGGATATCGGTGAAGAACGGCTGCACATCGGCGCGGATACCATGTTCGTTATAAAAGGCGACCACCCGGTCATGATCTTCGTCCCGCGCCTGATGGCTGACCGAGACATGCCGGAGCAGATGCCCCGGCAAAGCGGCAATCGCAGCCGGGACAGTGTCCGACAATGCCCGCGCGCCCTGACTTCCGCCCATGACCAGGATCGACATCGGGTAATCGCCAGGCGCGATATAAGGCGCGCCAGCGCGTTCCAGAACCGCAGCACGCACCGGGTTTCCCGTGTGCTCCGCCCCCGCCCCCTCGGGCAAAGCGGAGGGCCATGTGCCGCAGGCAACCACATCAACCCGGGTGGCAAAGCGTTTGTTCACCCGCCCGAGAACGCCGTTCTGTTCATGGATCATCCGAGGCAGGCCCAGCATCCAGGCGGCCCCGATCGCGGGAATGGAGGGATAGCCGCCAAAGCCCACCACCGCCGCAGGGCGATCGCGCCGCAGACGCAGGGCCATGGACAGAACGCCCCCGGCAATTTTCAACGGCACCAGTGCTTTTGCCACGATACCGCCACGGGCAAATGTGGCCGAGCTGACCTCTTCCACCTCAACCACATGGGGAAATCCGCCTGTATAGCGGGCGCCGCGGGCGTCCGTGGACAGCTTGACCCGCCATCCCTTGCGCAACATGGCTTCAGCCAGGGCCTGCGCGGGAAACATATGCCCCCCGGTCCCTCCGGCGGCGATCACAAGAAGAGGTTGCGTGTCTGACATGTTTTCGGCCTGCTCAGTGACGGTGGTTAAAGACATCCTGCATCCGGCCCTGCGGCCGTGTGCGGGTGAAAGCCAGGAGCATACCCAAAGCCACGCCGCCTGCAATAAGCGATGATCCGCCGTAGCTCACGAAGGGCAAAGTCATGCCTTTGGCCGGTAGAAGGCGCACTGCGACCCCCATATTGATCAGCGCCTGAACCCCGAAAATCGAGGCCAGTCCAGCCCCCGCCAGGCGGATGAACGTATCGCGTTCCTGAATGAGTCGCATAAAGCTGCGCACCACGATGGTGGCATAAAGCGCGATAATGACCAGCACCAGAAGAAGGCCATATTCCTCGGCCGCGACCGCGATGATGAAATCCGTATGGGCATCCGGCAGGGACCATTTCACCTGCCCCTCGCCCACGCCCACGCCAAAGAACCCGCCTTCGCGGATGGCATTGGTGGCATAGCCCAGCTGGGTGGTCGGATCGACCTCCGGGTTCAGGAACCCGTCAATACGGCGGGCAACATGTTCTGAGTTGTTATACGCGACGCTCATGCCCAGCACAGTCAGCCCCACAAGGGAAACCAGCACCAGAATGGGCGCACCGGCAAGGAAATACATCACCCCCCAGGCAAAGGCGATCAGCGCGGTCTGGCCGTAATCCGGCTGGGTGACCAGAAAAGCCACGATCACCATCAAAAGCCCCAGTGACATTGCCTTTCCCGGCGGTCCGTTCAATTCGTAACTGGCGGCCATCAGCCAGGCGGCCACGATCACAAAACCGGGCTTGAGAAACTCGGACGGCTGCACCGAGGCAAAGCCCAGCGAATACCAGCGCACCGCCCCTTTGCCGAAATCCGTGCCCAGCACCGGCAACATCATCACCGCAACCATGGCAAAGGCGAACCCGATCACCCCCAGACGGCGCACCATTATCGGGCTCATCATCGTGGTGGCAAACATCGCAACCAGCGCCACGACCCCGAACACCAATTGCCGTTCGACATAGTGGAAATGGTCCAGCCCGTTGCGCTCGGCCAGCGGCGGAGATGCGGCCAGCCCCAACAGGATGCCCAAACCAAACAGCGCCAGAACACAGGTCACGGACCACCGATCCACTGTCCGCCACCAACGGGGAAGAATTGGATCGCCATCCCGCTTCGGGATCGCACCATATACCATTTCAGTCATGATCGCCGCCTGTCACTGCTTTAAAAACCGCTCGTTCTCTTTTGATTTCCCCGGCTTTTTATTGACTTCAGGCTCTGCGGCCCAACCGGAGGTCCCCGTCTGCTTGCGGAGGATTGTGAAAATCATAGCGCAGATTTCCCTTTGCTGCCAGCACTTTATCTGGCTTTCACCATGCCATGCGCAAAGATCCGCGCGCGCCACTCAGGACGGGGCAGAGCCGCGAACCTGTGCTTCGCGCCACAAGATCACCCCGCCTGCCGCAATCACAATCCCCGCACCGATCAGGGTCTGCAGACTGGGCAGTTCCGAAAAGAACAGATAGCCAAACAGGATCGCAAAGATCATCGACGAATAGTCAAAAGGCGCAATTGTCGACGCATCCGCATATTTATATGCGGTGGTCAAAAGCGCCTGCCCCGCAGCCCCAAGACATCCCGCACCAAACAGCACGGTCCATTGCGGGCCGGTGGGCCAGAGCCATCCGAAGGGAAGCGTCAAAAGCGCCGCCGCCGATGCGGTCAAAGCAGCATAGAGAACAACAGTCGACGGGTGATCCCGCCCGACAAGGCGACGCACGAGGATCTTGGCGCCCGCTATGAAACAGGCCGCGCCCAGGGCCAGCATCGCCCCCAGACTGCGCTGCGCTGCCGCCTCATCGCTGGCGCCTGCCACCCCACCCAGCTGGGGCCAAAGGATCACCAGCACGCCGATCAGCCCCGCCCCCACTGCACTCACCCGAATAAGCCGCACCTGCTCTTTCAAAAAGATCGCCGCGAAAATCGTGGTCAGGATCGGGGCAACGAAAAAAAGTGCTGTGGCTTCGGGCAAAGGCAAGTAGGTGATGGCGGCAAAGGTCAGGCTCATTGCGCAGGCCCCCATCAGGCCCCGCATCAGATTGCCGCGCAGGTTTTCCGTCTTCAGCACAACATGCAGCCGCCCTTGCCCTCCGATCCAGACAAGCAGAAAGGGGATCGACAGAAATGCGCGGAAAAACACAACCTCGGTCGGCGGCAACGCCCCCTCCAGCGTCTTGATCAGGCTTTGCATCGACAGGATGAAACCCACGGAGGCGAGTTTAAGAAAAAGACCAAAACCTTGTGACATGTGTTTGCCTAAAGCTGTTTGGGTGGTGGGCGCGCTTCACCAAAGAGAAACCCATCAACCTGACCTCAATTGCCTTAGCGCCCGTTCCGGGGCCGGGCAAGAGCTTTGAAATGCGAACGGGCGCCCGAAGGCGCCCGCTGTGTTGATTTCATAACCGGTCAGGAGATCATCGTCAGCAGCGTATCAAGCGACTGCTTTGCGTCGCCATAGAACATGCGCGTGTTCTCTTTGAAGAACAGCGGGTTCTCGATGCCGGAATACCCGGTGCCCTGCCCGCGTTTCGAGACAAACACCTGTTTGGCTTTCCAGCATTCCAGAACCGGCATCCCGGCGATCGGGCTGTTCGGATCCTCCTGGGCGGCTGGGTTCACGATGTCGTTTGACCCGATCACGATGGCCACATCCGTTTCCGGGAAGTCATCATTGATCTCGTCCATTTCCAGCACGATGTCATACGGCACCTTGGCCTCTGCCAAGAGCACGTTCATATGCCCGGGCAGACGACCCGCAACCGGGTGAATGGCAAAGCGAACGTTCTTGCCCTTGGCGCGCAGACGACGGGTCAGTTCCGCCACGTTCTGCTGGGCTTGTGCCACAGCCATACCGTAGCCGGGAATGATCACAACGCTATCGGCATCCTCAAGCGCTGCGGCCACGCCGTCAGCGTCGATCGCGATCTGTTCGCCCTCGATCTCCATCGCCGGACCGGTGGTGCCACCGAAACCGCCCAGGATCACCGAAATGAAGGACCGGTTCATCGCCTTACACATGATGTAGGACAGGATCGCACCAGAGGAGCCCACCAGCGCGCCGACCACGATCAGAAGGTCATTGCCCAGCGAGAAGCCGATTGCGGCCGCGGCCCAGCCCGAGTAGCTGTTCAGCATCGACACAACCACCGGCATGTCCGCACCACCGATCCCCATGATCAGGTGGTAGCCGATGAAGAACGCTGCCAGCGTCATGATGATCAGCGGCAGGATGCCACCGGAATTGAAATACCAGACAAGACAGACCAGCGACAGGATCGCAGCCCCGGCATTGAGCGCATGCCCACCGGGCAGCTTTTCGGCGGCCGAGGTCACTTTGCCCGCCAGCTTGCCATAGGCAATCACAGATCCCGTAAAGGTCACGGCCCCAATGAAGACCCCCAGAAACAGCTCAACCCGCAGGATGTTCTGTTCAACGATGTCCTTCTTGGCAATGAGCGCCGCAAACCCTTCGAGGCCTTTCTTGGCGGCCTCCTCCATGCCCAGCACATTGACCAGTTCGATATGCGCATTGAAGCCCACAAACACTGCGGCCAGACCCACCAGAGAGTGCATCGCGGCCACAAGCTGCGGCATCTCGGTCATCTGCACGCGCTGTGCCACATAGGTGCCGATCACGCCGCCAATGGCGATCAGGATGATCGACAGCCACCAAAAGCCCGCACCGGGACCGATAAGCGTGGCAAACACCGCCAGCGCCATGCCGACAATACCATACCAAACCGCGCGTTTTGCGCTTTCCTGCCCCGACAGACCGCCAAGGGAGAGGATGAACAGAACTGCTGCAACAACATATGCAGCTGTGGTGAAACCAAATTCCATGATCCCTACCCCCTTAAGATTTCTGGAACATGGCGAGCATGCGCCGTGTCACAAGGAAGCCGCCGAAAATGTTGATCCCGGCCATGAAGACCGAAAGCGCGGCAAGGATGACCACCAGGGCCGAGCTGGTGCCGATCTGCATCAGCGCCCCCAGGATGATGATCGACGAGATCGCATTGGTCACCGCCATCAGCGGTGTGTGCAGCGAATGCGCCACATTCCAGATCACCTGGAAGCCCACGAACACGGCCAGAACAAACACGATGAAGTGCTGCATGAAGCTGGCCGGAGCCACAAGACCAACCCCGAGGAGGAGTGCGCCACCAATGGCCAGAAGCGTGACCTGATTTTTGGTTTGCTGTTTGAATTCAGCAACTTCCAACACTCTCTTCTCTTCCGGTGTCAACTCCGGAACCACCTCTTTCGGCTTGGCGGCAATCGCCTGCACCTTGGGCGGCGGTGGCGGGAAGGTGATCTCCCCCTCAAAGGTCACGGTTGCACCGCGGATCACGTCATCTTCCATATTGTGGTTGATCTGCCCGTCCTTTTCAGGGGTCAGGTCAGCCATCATGTGGCGGATGTTGTTGGCGTAAAGCGATGAGGATTGCGTGGCCATGCGTGAGGGGAAATCGGTATAGCCGACGATCGTCACACCATTGTCGGTGACAATCTTCTCGTCCATCACGGTACCTTCGGCGTTGCCGCCCTTCTCGGCTGCAAGGTCAACGATCACCGAGCCGGGTTTCATCGCCTTGATCATGTCCTCAAGCCACAGCTTGGGCGCTTCGCGGTTCGGAATGAGCGCGGTGGTGATCACGATGTCCACCTCGGGCGCCAGTTCACGGAACTTCGCGAGCTGCGCTTCGCGGAACTCAGGGCTCGACACGGACGCATAACCACCGGTGGCAGCACCATCCTGCTGTTCTTCTTCGAAATCGAGATAGACGAATTCCGCCCCCATCGATTCAACCTGTTCGGCCACTTCCGGGCGCACGTCGAACGCATAGGTGATTGCCCCCAACGAGGTCGAGGTGCCGATTGCGGCCAGACCAGCCACACCGGCGCCCACAACCAGAACCTTGGCGGGCGGAACCTTACCGGCAGCGGTCACCTGACCGGTGAAGAAACGGCCAAAGTTGTTGCCCGCCTCGATCACCGCGCGATAGCCCGCGATATTCGCCATGGATGACAGAGCGTCCATTTTCTGGGCACGCGAAATACGTGGAACCATCTCCATCGCAATCACATTGGCACCAGATTTTTTCGCCTTCTCCATCCCATCTTCGTTTCCGCCGGGATTGAAGAAGGAGATCAGCGTCTTGTCCTTGGTGAGACGCTTCAGTTCCGTATCATTCGGCTGGCGCACTTTGGCGATGATATCTGCTTCTTTCCAGAGGCTTGCCGCGGTTTTGGCAATCTCTACACCAGCCTCCCTGTAAAGCTCATCTGAAAACCCGGCAGCAAGCCCTGCCTTGGTTTCAATCAGGCATTCATAGCCGAGCTTCTGCAGCATTCTGGCGCTTTCAGGGGTCATCGCGACCCGGTTTTCGCCCTCAAATATTTCCTTGGGAACACCAATCTTCACGTGTCTTTTCCTCTTCTCCCATCTTAGCGATGGCCCACCGGTCCATGCCGCCGGACATCCCTAGTTATTCATGCAATCTACGCTGTAATCTTGGCAAAGATACGCAGACGCAGCGTAACATCCTAACGTTTTTTGCCGCGCTGCGACAATTTTGTTTCAAAAACCTGTCAAATCCAGCGACGAACCTTTCTGCTCCATTCCTCAAATTCAGCCCCGTAAAGCGCCCGCAACCCAGCCTCTTCCCCTTCAATAAATCGTTTATTTATCAAAAAGATAAACAGAGGAACAAAGAGGATGGCAGGGGCGATGTTCCACCACAGAACTGCCCCCAGCAACACCAGCGCATCCCCCAGATAGATCGGGTTACGAGAGAAACGGTAGATGCCGCGCTGCAGAAATGCGGTCGGGGTTGCGCGTGGCATGATGGTTGTGCGCGCGCGAAGAAACTCCCACATGGCGCACAGCATCAAACCAATCCCAAGCATGATGAACACCGCCCCCAGTTCCGGGAGTGCCAATGGGCCAAACCCGACCTGGGGCAAAGCAAGATGCAACGCATAGGTCCCGGCCAGCAGGCCCAACAACCACACGGGCGGGAGATCAAGCAGTTGCATCGTCTGTTTCACGACTCTTTTCGGCGAATTTCCGACCATTAGTAACATTTCCGAAAGGTTTAGCAATCGCTTCTGTTCGCCCCCCCTCTCCGGTGCGCACCGCTGCGTAGCTTTTCCCTTCGGAGGTTTAACTGCGGGGAGCGATAAAGGTCCCGTTCCTGAGGTCAGACATGGCCTGGCGAAGCTCGTCTTTGGTGTTCATCACAATCGGGCCGTGCCAGGCCACCGGCTCGCGGATCGGTGCCCCTGCCACCAGAAGAAACCGCAGTCCGTCGGGACCAGCCTGCACCCGGACCTCATCACCGGCCCCGAACCGGACCACGGTGCGATTTCCGGACAGATCCCGAATATTCACCTCACGTCCCCCCACTTCCTTTTCAAGCAAAATCCCCTGGGGGGCAGCGGCATCTGCGAAAGCTCCGGCCCCCTCAAACACATAGGCAAAGGCCTGACGGCGGGTATCAATCGGCAGGGATTTCGTAACACCGGCGGGGATGGATACATCAAGGTAAAGCGGGTCAGCGGCAATCCCGTCTACCGGACCTGTACGGCCCCAGAACCTGCCCACAACAACGCGCACCACTGTGCCGTCATCTTCTTCGATCACCGGGATTTCAGCGGCGGGCACGTCCTGATAGTTGGGGGTGGTCATTTTCAGCTCTCTGGGAAGATTGGCCCAGAGCTGAAACCCATGCATCTGCCCTTGCGGGTTGGCGCTCGGCATTTCCTGATGCATGATGCCCGACCCGGCTGTCATCCATTGGATGTCACCCGCCCCGAGGCGTCCCTTGTTGCCCAGGCTGTCTTCGTGTTCGACCTCTCCTGCCAGCACATAGGTGATGGTCTCAATGCCGCGATGGGGGTGCCAGGGGAAACCCTGCCCGTAAAGCGCAGGATCATCCGAACGGAAATCATCAAAGAGCAGAAACGGGTCAAAGGATTTCGGATCATGAAACCCAAAAGCCCGATGCAGATGAACGCCTGCGCCTTCAAGCGTAGGCTGGGCGATATTTTGGGACAGAACAGGGCGAAGTGACATGGAAACCTCCTTGATCAGGCTGTGTCCATGATATGGGGTGGCCCGGTCACTTCGCAATTGCGCACAAATGCTCACCTCGAAAACAGAAAAGCACAGATCCCGGCCTTGCTCTTGGCCCGCTTATGGGTTGCAGTTTTCGTTCTCAAAACAGATCTTGGGTCCGTTCCGGGGCTTTGTCACAACCAGATCCGTCATGTTGCGTGAGAAGATGCCAGTCCATTCCCCCGAAAAAATCGGCAGATAAACTGCGTTTGTTTCCACAATCATCAGAAACTCCCCCAGATACATCAACGGGATCGCCTCTCTGTAACGTTCCTGAATATCCGTTGTCGTCAGTTCCGGAACACTTGCGGCTGGATAAGATTTGGACCAGACCTTTCTCAGAACCCGGCTTTCTTTGCCGCAGGCGGAACGACATTTAACCTCGGTCACCCTGATCCAGGCCCCCGGATTGTTGTTTGTCAGATAGCGAAACAGCTTGTGATAACCCTGCAAATCCGCTTCGGTCACATTGTCGTCACGCGAAATCAGATCGGAAATGGCGTAGTTTGCTTTCAGGGTCAGACTTTTTTCACGGAAGACATCAAAAAAGGTAAAGCCAATCATGAAGACGGTGAACACAAGCGGGATGAGGATGACGGATTCAACCGTAATCGAGCCATCATGCCGCGCCAGAAAAGACCGCAGGTGATATTGAACCGTTTTTTTCATCATTTCGGCTCCGCAACGTAAGTGGACCAGGACGACATGACCGACCCACCCGACGCATCCCGCGGCAAGTCCAGAACGAAGGGGGTTGGTGCAAAGAACGGGTCCATCACCAGGCAGGCCCGCACCAGGGTTGGCACCTTGTCAGCGCCCGGGGCAAACCGCAGATCCGCCGGATCAACACCATTCACACGGTCTCGGCAGGCGATCTTGCCCGTGGGCAGTTTCCAGGAACTGTCAAGGGCGCGCACATCAATCGACAGATCGGTTGTGCAGGTGGGGAAATAGATCATTTCGCTGCACATTCTGCGCTTCATCTCTTCGGGTGTCGCCGGCAGCATGGTTCCGAGGCGCAAAGACCGGATGCTCAGATCCAGCGCACGTTCCAAAAGAACGGTGCGAAAGGTGAAAAACCCGATTTCGAACGCGGTGAAGAAAATTGTCATGAACAACGGAAAAAAGATCACGAACTCAATGGTCGCGTTGCCGTTTTCCCGCTTCAGCCGCCGTTTCAAACCTTTGCACCAAGCCATCATCACTCTCCCGAAACCTTCACCCGGATCATTGTGTCAATCGCAGACGGGAAATGTCCTGCCCGATTGCGGAAAAGGCTTGTTCCAATCCGGAACCATCAACCTTGAAATAATATCCGGCCCCAGAGGAGCATCGTTCGAGAACGCTGCCCCCATCGCTGCCCCCGGCTGTCTCAAGCTCAATCGTATAGACCTTGATCCCCTGGATTTTTGCCGCGTCACATTGGTCCAGCAGCAATTGATCCACCGCTTTGTCAGGATCCGCATTCGACAGGCTGGTTCCCGGTGCGCTCAGGAAACTGAACTGATCAAAATATTTGGTCGTGAACCCTGCTTTCCAGAATTCTTCATAGCGCAGCTGCACGGCAGAACCGGGTTCATCCTGATCCCAGCAGTAATTGTAATATCCACTGGACCAGCTGTATCGCGTTTCGCAGGCGCGGTAAGACCCACTGCCATAGGGATGGTCAGCGGTACGCGGGGCGGATGCCGGCACATTGCGCCAGTGATACAGACCCGTCTTTGCATCATAGATCGACATGATACTTTGATCAGACAGATTGTCATAAGACTGAGAGTTGTTTCGCCAGAACGGGGACGGACCTGTGCGCCGCCCGTCTTTCAAACGACGATAGGAGGAGTTCAATCCATCCGTCATCAACACAACAATCTTGGATGTCTCAACAATCGAAGGGTCATAGGGGCGGCTGGCAAAACCCGAATAGACGATGTTGTCGTCAATCAATCCCTGAACGACGCTGTTTGCATCTTTCATCAAAAGCGCAACACCCCATTTCATCCCGATATGGATTGCGGTTCCGCCAAGCGCATCCAGCGCCTCGATATCCTGAACCAGATCCTCTGCGGAATCCTCAAGCGGGGCGATTTCCCGCCACGGCGCCGTGAAACAGCTCCACCAAGTGTCCTTGGATGTGGCCGCAGAGCCTGACGGTTCAACCCACCCGTTGGGATCCACCCAACTGCGATAGGTCAGACCGTAATACTTGGCAGCCTGACGCAGGGGCGCGCTCGGGTCGATCCCGGCAACAGAAAAATCCCCATCCATGAAGGTCGCGCAATGGCTGTCATCCTGCTGATCCACAAGATTGTACCGTTTCAACAGGTCCTTTCCGACCGAGACCTGCGATGAATAAGGCACCAGCGACAGCGAGGTATTCTTTTCCGTGTAGGTACAATTGGTTGAGGTGCTGGTGTCTTCCGGGTTGCACAGCAGTTGGTTGGAGAATTTCTTTGCCGCCTGCTTCAGCTCGTAAAGCTTCGTATTGCCGCTGGCGGACTGATATCCCATGGATCCCGAAACATCGACAACAAGCGAAACCTCAAGATGTTTCACAGCTTGTCGGGCACCACTGACGGCAACGGCATCCAGCCCCTTAAAGTCAATCAATTGCAGCAACAATGGCTCGACATGCATTTTTGCAGTCGCGCTGACCTCACTATGGGTTGCACTGGCATCCACCACGATATCCGCAGGATCAATGTAGTTCCCCAACCCGGCGGAATCGAAATAGGATTTCACAACCGCCGCTCGGTCTGTTGTCTGATCGGGATGGGCACCGGCCAGGATGGCACGATCCAGGGTGGCCTGAAGGCGGGTGCGCTGCGCTTCGTAATGCATGAAATCCACGCCAAGCCCGGCAATGATCAGCATGCCCACGATCATGAACAGCATGAATACGACAAGCGCGCCATCTTCGTCCCGCTGGAAGCGCAGGACATGATCAACAAGCTTCGAACCGATACGCGTTTTACGAGTTTTCCATTCTGCAAAGCGCATCATGAAATCCCCTTTCCTCAATACAAACAGGTCAAATTGGTCCCGACAAATACGCCGACACCAACGCCACCCAAACCCTACTTGGAGAGAGTTAACCTTATCCTTGTGGCGAAATTAGGGCATTCTCATTCTTCAAATCGGCCCAATCACACCTGATCAAGCATTTGTTTCCACTCACCTTCTTGTTTCCCATAGGTCAATGATAGCCGTTCACATTTCTCATTTTCGGGATGTGTTGTTAACCAAAGCAGCCTAGGTTGTGCGTGAAAGTGACGCAGGGTGCGATTCGCCCTGCGTGTGTCACCGGTCAGCAGTCAGGAGCATCAAATGACCCGAACACAAGAACCTTCATTCCGTGAATCCGTGGATATCATGTTCGACCGTGCGGTCGAGATCATGGACCTCCCCCCCGGACTGAAGGAAAAAATCCGTGTGTGTAACGCCACATATACCGTGCGGTTCGGCGTGCGGTTGCGCGGCGAAATCCGCACCTTTGTTGGGTATCGCGCCGTGCATTCCGAACATATGGAACCGGTGAAAGGGGGCATCCGTTACGCCAGTGCCGTGAACCAGGACGAGGTCGAAGCCTTGGCCGCCCTGATGACCTATAAATGCGCGCTGGTCGAAACGCCTTTTGGCGGTTCAAAAGGCGGGCTGTGCATTGATCCGCGCGAATATGAAGAGCATGAGCTGGAACTGATCACCCGTCGGTTTGCCTATGAACTGGCCAAACGCGACCTGATCAACCCCTCGCAAAACGTTCCCGCCCCCGATATGGGCACCGGCGAACGCGAAATGGCCTGGATCGCGGACCAATATGCCCGCATGAACACCACCGACATCAACGCCAAGGCCTGTGTCACCGGGAAACCCACACACGCAGGCGGGATCTCGGGCCGGGTCGAAGCAACCGGGCGTGGGGTCCAATACGCGCTGAGAGAGTTCTTCCGTCACGAGAAAGACAAGGCAATGGCCGGCCTGTCCGGTAAGCTTGAAGGGAAACGTGTCATCGTTCAGGGCCTTGGCAATGTGGGCTATCACGCTGCCAAATTCCTGTCAGAGGAAGATCACGCCCTGATCACCGGCATCATTGAACGCGACGGCGCGCTGGTCGACGAGAACGGGCTGGATGTGGAAGCGGTGCGCAACTGGATCGGCGCCAATGGCGGGGTTTCCGGTTTCCCGGACGCGACCTATGTCGAAAACGGGCGTGCGGTGCTGGAAAATGAGTGTGACATTCTGATCCCGGCGGCCCTGGAGGCCGTGATCGATCTGACCAACGCCGATCGGATCAAGGCACCGCTGATCATCGAAGCTGCCAACGGCCCCCTCACCGCTGGCGCCGATGATATCCTTCGTAAAAAGGGCTGTGTGATCATCCCCGATATGTATGCCAACGCAGGCGGCGTGACCGTTTCCTATTTCGAATGGGTCAAGAACCTCAGCCATATCCGGTTCGGCCGGATGCAGCGTCGCCAGGAAGAGGCACGTCACCAGCTTGTGATCGACGAGCTGGAACGGCTTGACCGCTACCTGGGGGACGCCTGGTCGATGACGCCGGAGTTCAAAGAGAAATATCTGCGCGGCGCAGACGAGCTCGAACTTGTGCGCTCGGGGCTGGATGACACGATGCGCACCGCCTATCAGGCCATGCGGGACGTGTGGCATTCACGCGACGATGTGCCCGATCTGCGCATGGCCGCCTATCTGGTGGCAATTGACCGGATCGCCAAAAGCTATCGCGCCAAGGGCCTCTGAGCTTTTATCGCCAATCAAAAGAAAAGGCCGCGCGATATGCGTGGCCTTTTTTTATCCGAAGATACAGACGCCAGTGGGGGATTACTTGCGCAAACGATCCGCCTGCGCTGCATCCTGAATGGCCCAGTATTGCAACGCGTCACGGATCCCTTCCGCAGCCTGCGACCGCCATTTCGCCGAGGTCATCCGCTCAAGATCCTTGGGCGAAGACATAAAGCCAAGTTCCAGCAACACCGACGGAATGTCCGGTGCTTTCAAAACAGAGAACCCTGCCTCCATCCGGGGGGTTTTGTAAATCGATCCCGTTGCGGAATGGATGCCTTCAACCAGCGCATCAGCCAAGGCGCTCGAACGGGGGGTGGTTTCCCTGCGCGCCAGATCCATCAGCACAAGCGCCACCTCATCATCCTGTTCCCGCAGATTCACCCCGGCCAGCAGGTCCCCCCGGTCATGACGTTCCGCCAGTTTCTGGGACGCAAGATCCGTGGCCTCCTTGGACAGGGTATAGACCGTGGCCCCGGTGGCACGCCCTTGTGCCAAAGCATCCGCATGCAGCGAGATGAACACATCAGCCCCGGCATGGCGGGCAATGGTCACACGTTCCTCCAATGAAACGAAGCTGTTGTCATCACGGGTCAGCACAACATCAAACCCACCGGCCCGACGCAGAACATCCCGCAACTCACGCGCAAATGTCAGCACCAGATCCGCCTCAACCACACCATCGCGTTCCGCGCCCGGATCAATTCCCCCATGACCGGGGTCCAGAACCACCCGCAACGCGGCTTGCCCACGCTGGTGAGGTTTGCCAACTGCATCGCCGGATCCCGAAACGAACGCAGGGCGGGTTGCGCCCAGATCCGGTGCCCCGGCGGTCTGCGCAAATTCCTCGTCCGAGACCGGCACGAGACGCAGGTGCAATCGCGCGCCCTGATCCCCCGTGGTCATTTGTGATGTCTTGATTTTCAGCGGCTCTGCCAGATCCAGCACAAGCCGCGTCCATCCCGGTCGATACAACCCGGCCCGCAGATCCGAGATCCGGTCGCTTTCATAAAGCACTGCCTCACGGTCAAGCCCGGTCCAGTCCAGCTCTGAAAAATCAATCACCAGACGTCGGGGCTGTGTCAGCGTGAAAACGCGCCAGGGCACGGCGCGTGTCATTTCAATCTGAAGCTCAAGGCTGCGCCAGTTTGCCTCCAACGTCACCCCATCACCCGCCAGACGGGCCAGCGCGGACAGTTTCCCTGCTTGGTCCGGTGTCGACTGCCCCTCTGCCAGCGCAGGGGTGAGCAGCAGACCGAAACAGACCACAAGACAGTTGAAAAAGCTGGTGAAACGACAAATTGAACGCAAGGGGCTGCTCCGTTCAGGATTGGGGCCGAGGGGCGGGTTTGGGCGATCATAGCAAACCGCCCTCCCCTGAACACCTGTTTTGCCCCGGCTCAATGGTACCGGGTTATGGGGGCACCGGAGGTATTGCGCGGCGTTATTGGGCGGACCGGATGTCCGAGACAAAAGCCTCCATCTGCGCCAGCGGCATATACCCGCGCGCAAGCTGTTCCCCCATCACGAAGGCAGGCGTTCCGGTGATCTGCAGACGGCGCGCAAGGGCGTGGTTCTCGCCAAGGATTTCGTCGACACGATCCGCCGTCATCCCCTTTGCAATCGCTTTGCCATCCAGCCCGAGATCATCCGCCAAAGCGATCAGATTGCCAATGCTGGCCGATCCCCGCAGGGTGATCAGCGCCGGGTGCAGTTTTTCATATGCATCCTCGCCAAACAGAAGTTGCGCCGAGATCGCAAACCGCGACGAGTTCAGGCTGTCTTCGCCCAGGATCGGGTATTCTTTCAGGATCAGGCGGATGCCCTTGTCTTTCTCCAGCAGCTCCGTGACTTCGTCATAGGCCTTGCGACAATAGCCACAACGGTAGTCAACAAACTCGACAATCGTCACATCCCCGTCGGGATTGCCAGCCACATGCGAATAGCCATCGTTGAACAGAGCTTCTGCATTGACCCGCACCAAGGCCAGATCATCCATCGCGGCCTGCGCTGCCTGACGCTCTTCCAGAACGCTGACCGCTTCCATGATCACTTCGGGGTTTTCCAGCAGATAAGCGCGCACCTCATTGCGAAACGCTTCTCGCTCGGCCTCGCTCATGTTGCTCAGATCAAATGCGGCGGCAGGCAAGGCGGTGCCAATCATCAAAGCGGTGCTCAGAAGGGTGTGTTTTGCGCGGGAAAAACGTTTCATGGGGTTCTCGTTCCGAAAAAGACAAATCCCTTTCGACATATGCGATTGCAGCCGATGCGCCAAGCCTGATCCGATCAAACCCGCGCGAGGTCGCGCGGCAGATGGTCCCAGCCTGCCCCCTTCCTCCCTTACCGCAGGTTGACTTTACGCCATTTGCGCGGCACCTGTCCGGCAAACCGGATCAGAATTCGAGGACCGACATGCGCAAATCTACCCGCGGCCAGGTGGCCCCCTTTATCGTGATGGACGTCATGGAAGCCGCCCGCGCCGCCGAAGCCGCCGGGCGACATATCATCCATATGGAAGTGGGCCAGCCGTCAACGCCCGCGCCGCGGGCAGCCCGTGAGGCATTGCTGCGCGAGATGGAAAAAGACGCGTTGGGATACACGGTTTCCCTGGGGCTTCCAGAACTTCGGGAAGGCATCGCAACGCTTTATAAAGATTGGTATAATCTTGACCTGAACCCTGCGCGTGTGGTGATCACACCGGGCAGCTCAGGGGCGTTTATCCTTGCTTTTTCCGCCTTGTTTGATGCGGGCGATAAAGTGGGGCTGGGCGAACCCGGATACCCGTCTTATCGGCAGATCCTCAAAGCCATGAGCATCGAAGCTGTCGGGCTGCAGACTGCCCCCGAAAACCGTTATCAACCGGTCCCATCAGACATTCCCGAAGGCCTTCAGGGCATGTTGACCGCCTCCCCCGCCAACCCCTCTGGCACAATGCTGGACCATGGTGCGCTTGAGGCGTTGATCGGGAAATGTCACGCGCAGGGCACCAGCTTCATCTCGGACGAAATCTATCACGGGCTGCAATATGGTGGTCGGGCAATTTCGGCACTGGAAGTGTCTGACGACATTTACGTGATCAACTCCTTCTCGAAATATTTCTCGATGACCGGTTGGCGCGTAGGGTGGATGGTCGTGCCCGAGGATCACATCCGCCACGTTGAACGTATCGCGCAGAATATGTTTATTTGCGCCCCTCATGCCAGTCAGGTGGCGGCAATTGCGGCACTGAAGTCACGTGAGGAGTTGGACGCAAACCTAGATACTTACGCAATAAATCGTCAAATTCTGACGGAAGAACTCCCCAAGATCGGATTTGGCAAATTTGCGCCGGCGGATGGTGCGTTTTACATCTATTGCGATGTCAGTGAACATACCAACGACAGTCGGGCCTTTGCTGCCGAAATTCTGGAGAAGGCTGGCGTCGCCGTCACGCCCGGTTTGGATTTCGACCCGCGCCGTGGCGCTCAGACCCTGCGCTTTTCATATGCCCGCTCAACGGCGGATATCAAAGAAGGGGTGGCACGTCTGGCAACGTTCATGGCCGGGCGGAAGGCAGACATTTAACCCTTCGCCGCCCTGGTTTCCGACAGAAGATTCGGGCGGCAGACAGGACGGCTTGCGGGGCAAGAAAATCATATCCCGGCGCCTCAGGCCGACAGGGCTTTTCCAAAAACACGCCCCAGTCGGCTGACCCCGTCCAGATATTGCTGATAGCTGGTCGCATTGGCTTTGACCCCATCCAGCCCATCCAAAAGGGTCCTGGCCATTTCGCTCGCCGGGACATCCAGCACCACACGCCCCAGCGCGGCCTGATCTTCGAACCAATCCGCCAGCACCGAGGAAAGCTGCGCCATGCCTTCGGCCACCTCCTCCTCTGCAGCGGAGGTTTTCACTTCCATCATCTCATGCCCATGAGGCGAATTGAACAGGGCTTCCATCCCCGCCCCCCCCTTGGCCAGCAACCCGGCAACCAGCGTATCCGTCACCGCACGCGAGGGATCGCGCAGCAGTTCCCCGCGCAGATCACAGACGGCCTGGGCGAAAAACACCACAACAAGGCGGCGAAACAGATCCTGTTTGTTGCGAAAGTGAAGATACAGCGCCGCCCGCGACATGCCCGCGGTCTTGGCGATATCCTCCATCGACGAGCGGCGAAACCCATATAGCCGGAACACCTCCAGCGCGGCCATCAAAATGGCCATCTGCTTGTCGTCGACGGTTATGTCTGCAGGGGTTTCGGGCATGTTCTGGCTTTCAATCCGGCAAGAGGTCTGAAGCGCCAATCTGACATTTTCGTCAAATTTTGTCAATTGACTTACTGACACTTTAGGCTCATTTTGTCATTACGCAATTACTCGCTGCGGAGGATCCCGATGTCTCAGCCCACGACCCGAACCCTTGTTATCAACAACACCCCTCATCAGGTCACTTTGCCCGGTGACGTGCCCCTTTTATGGGTGTTGCGCGATGAACTTGGCCTGACCGGCACGAAATACGGCTGTGGTGTTGCGGCCTGTGGCGCCTGCACCGTGCATATTGACGGCGAAGCGGTGCGCTCTTGCCAGGTGCTGCTGGAAGATATCGACGGGCCGGTAACCACAATCGAAGGGATCGGAACACCGGAAGCACTCAGCGCCCTGCAGGAGGCGTGGGTGCTCAACCAGGTGGCGCAATGTGGGTATTGCCAGTCGGGACAGATCATGCAGGCGGCCGCTCTTCTGGCAGAAAACCCTGCCCCGACAGATGACGACATCAACGACGCGATGTCCGGCAACCTGTGTCGCTGCGGCACCTATCCCCGGATCCGGGCCGCCATCCATGATGCGGCCAGAATGATGGAGGTCTCCTGACATGGGCAAGTTGAAGACTTTCACCCGGCGCGCCTTTCTCGTCACCTCAACCGCCGTGGCGGGGGGCGTTGCCTTTGGCGCGTATCAATTGGCCAAGACCCCTGACAATCCCTTGTCGGAAAGGGACGGCGCATTGAACCCATGGGTGGTGATCAATCAAGACGGGGTGAGCGCCGTGGTGCCGCATTCCGAAATGGGCCAAGGCGTGATGACCACGCTTGCCGCAATGGTGGCGGAAGAGCTGGACGTGGATCTGGACGCCGTGACGGTCCTGCACGGCCCCGCAGCCCAGGCCTATTACAACAGCGCCCTGGCAACCGATCGCCACTACAAAGCAAGCCAGGACCCTGCCCCCAATGGCTGGGCGGCCTCACTCACGCAGGCCTTTCCGAAACTTCTGTCGCTACAGATCACCGGCGGATCAACCTCCGCACTGGACGGAATGCAACAGATGCGCATGGCGGGGGCCTCTGCCCGCGCCACGTTGCTCATGGCGGCGTCGCAGCAATTGAATGTCGGGCTGGATCGTCTGCGCACCGAAGACGGCCATGTGATTGCGCCGGATGGCACACGCCTCAGCTATTCAGAGCTGGCCCCACGTGCCGCCACACTTGACCCGGAACAGAGCCCCCGCCTGAAATCCCCTTCCGAATGGCGCTATCTGGGCAAAAGCCAGCCGCGCAAGGACCAACCCCTGAAAGCAACCGGCACCGCGACATTTGGCATGGATGTCCGCCTGCCCGGCATGAGGTTTGCCTCCGTTCGCATGTCCCCGCGGCTGGGGGGCGAAATGCTCTCATTTGATGCCAGCACTACCGAAACCATGCCAGGGGTCGAGAAAGTGGTCGATCTGGGCAATGGTGTGGCAGTGATTGCACGCAACACATGGCTGGCGATCGAGGCGGTGAATGCAATTGACGTCACATGGGGAGACACCCCCTACCCCGCTGAAAACGATGCGATTTTTGAAAAGATCGAGACCGCTTTCGATCAGCCCGCCAACTGCACCTTGCGCGATGAAGGGAACGCCGACATCGCCTTTGCAGGCGATGCCCTGACCGCGGAATATCGCGTGCCATATCTGGCCCATGCGACGATGGAACCGATGAACTCCACCGCGCTTTACACCGATGGCAAGCTAGAGGTCTGGTCCCCCAACCAGGCCCCGGTTCTGGTGCGCGACACATGCGCAGCCGCTGCCGGGCTGGATGCCGAGAATGTTGAAGTGCACACCACGTTTCTTGGTGGCGGGTTTGGTCGGCGCGCCATGGTGGATTTTGCCGAGATCGCCACGCGGGTCGCCCTGGCCTTGCCCGGCACCCCGGTGCAGACCACCTGGTCGCGCGAAGAAGACATGCGCCATGATCACTATCGCCCCGGGGCCATCGCCCGGATGCGCGGGGTGCTGGAAAACGGCCGGATTGCTGCGCTGGACGGCCAGATGGCCGCACCATCAATCATGAAACAGCTTCTGACCAACATGCTCGGGGTCGAAATGAACCCGTCGGACAACACCCTTACCGAAGGGGCGCATGACCAGCCCTATGACATTCCCAATCAGCGGTTCAGAGGATACGCGGCGGATGTTGCGATCCCGGTCGGGTTTTGGCGCTCGGTCGGCTCCAGTCAGAACGTTTTTTTCCACGAGAGCTTTATCGACGAACTGGCCCATGAGGCAGCTGTGGACCCGCTGGACTTCCGCCTGCGCCACATCCGCCCACAACACGCCCCCTCCGCTACGGTTCTGGAAACCGTGCGCGACATGTCCGGCTGGACCGGCAAGACCGCGGACAATATCGGGCGTGGCGTGGCATTTGGGTTTACCTTCGGCACCGCGGTGGCCCAGGTGGTGGAAGTGGAACGCGATGCAGAGGGGCTGATCCGCCTGAACGACATGTGGATCGCGGCAGATCTTGGCACGGTGCTTGATCCGCTCAACGCAGAAGCCCAACTGACCGGGGGCGCCGTTTTCGGCCTGTCAGCGGCCATCCACGGACAGATCACCTTTTCTGACGGAATGGCGCAACAGGAAAACTTCCCGGATTATGACGCGCTGCGCATGGGGGTCACGCCCCGGTTTCATGTCAAGCTTTTGCAAAACATGGAGCGGATGGGCGGGGTTGGCGAACCGGGCACCCCCCCTGCCGCGCCTGCGCTGGCCAATGCCCTGTTTGACCTGACCGGCACCCGCGCACGCCATCTGCCCCTGATGGAGCAGTTCCAGTTTTCCAGCTGAACCGCTGCCCTCCACCAGATTGTTTCCAAATGGGAGATCTTTAGAAACACACGGTTTCTTGCCAAAAAATCGCAGCTTTACCGTAGTTTGCGCCAATTTTGCCTAAATTTCGGCTGAATTGTCCGAAAAATGGGGACAATCGAGGGGTTCGTCCGTGAAACAGCCCCCAATTGACGGCTGAGCAAACACAAAATGGCAACGTATACGCTAGAGTTCTATGATACGGACCCGCTGTTCATTCTTGGACAGACGGTTGGGGCCACCGTGTCCTGGTCCGGTTCAGCCACCGCTGCCGGTGTTGCCATCATCACTGACAATGAAGCCGGCATCGAAGGTCTGACACTTGACGGTGACGATGGTGGCGGAGAGACGGCCACGGCAGATGTCACCCTTGGCACGGGCAGCTCAACCGGGGCATCGGTTGAAGCCGAAGAAATGTGGACGCTGCGCGACACCGTCACCGGCGAGGAATTTCAGGTTGCCACCTTCCACGTCCTGTCCGGGGGCGCCGCAGGATATTACACCCTGTCCGAAGTGCCGCTTGTGCCGGGGCGTTCTTACGAGGTGGTGGAGTTTGACAGCTCGCCCGATGTCTCCTCTGGTGATATTGCCTTCACCTATTCCGACCAGTTTCTGGGGGATGATCTGGTTGACGGCACCAGCGGGAATGAAGTCATCGACGCAGGCTATGCGGGCGACCCGGAAGGGGACGCCATTGACGATGGGCACGGGTCCGGCCCCTCCGGTCAGGGCGACGAGGTTGAGGCAGGCGGCGGGAATGACACCGTTCTCGCCGGGGATGGCGATGATCTGATCTATGGGGATTTCGGCCATCCCGACACCCCCCTTGCTGCAGAAGAGGTGCTCGACTGGACGGATCAGGGCACGCAAGGCACCGATCTGACCGGGGGGTTTACCCAAAACACAGGCGAGATTGATGTCACAATCGGGTTTTCCGATCCGGGCAACAACGCCACAACCTTCACGGTTGAAACCGGAAACACCCAATATGTTGGTTCTGGTGGATACGATACCAACTCAGCCGGCCGCCTATATGGAAACGGCGATGCGGAAACGGCGGTCCTGACCGTTGATTTTGCGGCGGCCACCGGTGCGAATGTCACCGGAGAAGTTTCTGATGTTTCCTTCCGCATCAACGACCTTGACGCGGTTGCGGGCAACCATATCGATCAGGTCACAATCACCGCCTTTGATGCGGATGGGAACCCGGTGGCGGTCAACCTTACGGCGGGCAGCGGCATTCTGGTCAGCGGCAACACCGCAACGGGCAACGGCAGCTACGACACCTTCAATCCGGAAGCCTCGCTGCTGGTCGAGATCCCCGGCCCGGTGTCACAAATCATCATTGAATATGCAAATGGCGATACGGTCACCCATGCGGTCGACATTACCGACATTCACTTCACGCCGATCCCGATCTCCGGCGATGACAGCCTGAGCGGCGGGGCGGGCAATGACACGATCTATGGGGAAGACGGGGATGACACGCTGGTCGGGGATGCCGGTCAGGACCATCTTTATGGCGGGGATGGCACTGAAGAGTTCCTTTTGGGCGCAGGTGACGTGGCCGAAGGTGGGGCCCATTCTGATATCTTCAACCTCGACCTGACCGCCGCTCTGGATGGCTCTGGCCCGACAATTACCGTGGATGGCGGCGAAGACGCAGATGACAGCGACATTGATACGCTCGACCTCAAAGGGCTGGTCAATGACTGGTCTGATGTGGTGTTCGATCCGGGCAACGCCGAAAACGGCACCGCCACCCTGACCGATGGCACGGTGGTCACTTTTTCCAATATCGAAAACCTGATCATCTGCTTTACCCGTGGCACCCGGATTGAAACCCCCTATGGCCCCCGTCCGGTTCAGGATCTGCGCCCCGGCGATCTGGTCCTCACCCGTGATAACGGGGTCCAGCCCCTGCGCTGGATTGGATCCAAGACTGTAAAGGGACAGGGGGATCTTGCCCCGGTTCGCTTTGCAAAGGGGGCCTTTGGCAACAGCCGCGCCCTGCTGGTCAGCCCGCAACACAGGATGCTCTACCGTGGGGCGGATGCAAATTTGTTATTTGACCAGAGCGAAGTCATGATCCCCGCCAAGCACCTGATCAACGGGCGCACGATCTTTCAAGAAGACCGCCACGAGGTGACGTATTATCACCTGCTCTTCGATCAGCATGAGGTGGTGTATAGCGAAGGCACCGCAAGTGAGAGCTTTCACCCCGGCCATCAGGGCCTGGCCGCTATCAGCCCCGCGGCGCGTGAGGAGTTGTTTACCCTTTTCCCAGAGCTGCGGTCTGCGCCAAACAGCTATGGCCAAACCGCGCGCATGGTCTTGCGCCATCACGAGGCCCGCACACTGAACCTGGTCGCGTGATCGGTTGAATTCGCTTCAAATCCGAAACAAAAAGCGCCGCGAAACACTGATAATTCGCAAAATTTTCAGTCTTTTTTTCCTTCTCACACCCAATCTAAGCCGCAACAGGCAAGCTGCCGAAATCTGCGCGTATGGTGGGGGAACCTATGGCAACGGGGTATCTGGTACAACTTGGTGATGGTTCACTGGACAGTGGCGACACAATCGTCGGCCCCACGACCAGTTTTAACGTCGATACAATCCTTGGCAGCGGAAGCTGGACCTGGAGCGGCACATATGGCGGCACCACCTATACCAATGAAACCGAGACGGGAACATATTATCTGGGCTCGGATGGGAATGTCTATTTCACCTCGGACTATGGCCCGGTTGATACAATTTCATCCGCATCCGCCACCTCTGCGCCAAGCTATTCCACAACAGATGACGTGCTGACCGGAGGGGATGGCGCGGATGTGATCGACGCGAGTTTCACCGATGAAGACGGGGAAAAGGTCGACGGGGGGGATGGCGCGGCCGGGAACAATGCAGATGTGGTCGATGCCGGAGCAGGCGACGATTACGTGGACGCCGGTTATGGCGACGATACGATCTATGGCGGCACAGGATCCGACACGATTGAAGGGGGCGATGGCAACGACAGCATTTATGGCGATGACGACCTCTCTGCTGGCGTGCCTGATCCGATCACGATCAACGAAGGCAATTTCACCGACACCACAAATGGATATACGGTCACCGCGCAGAATGTTGTTGGCGGGTCGCTGACAACCGCGAGCAGCAGCAACATTGCCACCTATTCCGGCGGCGGGTTCGGGGCAAGCGGCACTGTCTCTGACAGCGACAGCTCGGTCACCTCGCAAATCGGCTATGACCTTGCTTCGGGCCTGTCCGAAAACGTGACGGTCACACTTGATGGGGAGGCAAGTGAAGCAAGCTTCAGCTTTGCCAATCTCTACACCTCAACCTATGCAGAGGCCGGTCACTGGGCGATCTACAATGATGGTGTTTTGGTTGCGGAAGGCGACTTTACCGAACAGGGCGCAGGCACAGGCAGTGGCACGGTGGACATCTCCGGCCACGGAAACTTTGACCAGATCGTCTTTACCGCCCTTCCCCAGACTGACGGAACGGATGGATCGGACTATCACCTGACCTCGGTCAGTTTCACCCCGGTCCCAGTCGACCCGATTGCCGGGAATGACAGCCTTTCAGGTGGCGCCGGGGATGATTTCATCGATGGCAACGGAGGGGATGACACGCTGACCGGCGGGTCGGGATCCGACACGCTTCATGGAGGAGACGGAGAGGATCTGATCCATGTTGGGGCGGGCGACACCGCTTCGGGTGGGACCGGGTCGGACCGGTTTGAACTGGACCCGACAGATGCGCTGGATGGTTCCGGCCCGACCATCACCCTGGATGGCGGCGAAGACGGCGACAACAGCGATATCGACGTGTTGGACCTGAACGGCCTGGTCAATGACTGGTCCGACGTGGTGATCAGCGAAACAGACCCGGAGGCCGGCACCGCCACATTGTCGGATGGCACCGTGGTGACCTTCACGAATTTCGAACAGATTATCATATGTTTTGCGGGCAGTACGCAGATTGAAACCCCATTCGGGCCGCGCCCCGTTCAGGATCTGCGCCCGGGGGATCTGATCATCACCCGTGACAATGGGTTGCAGCCCCTGCTCTGGATCGGGAAGAGCCATGTCGCGGCCCAAGGCAGGCTGGCCCCCATTCGCTTTTGCAAAGACGCGATTGGAAACTCCCGCCCGCTTCTTGTCAGCCCACAGCACCGGATCTTATTGAAGTCCCCCAAGGCGACCCTTCTGTTTGACACGCCCGAAGTCCTTGTTCCGGCCTGTCACATGATCAATGGCGAAACCATCTACCGCGAGGAGGCATCAGAGGTGACCTATTATCACCTTCTGTTTGATCAGCACGAAGTGATCTATTCCGAAGGGGTCCCGACCGAGAGCTTTCACCCGGCCTGGCCCACACTTGCTGGCCTGGACACCCAAACAAGGGAGGAGGTGCTTGCCCTGTTTCCCGCGCTGCGCTGCTCAAACACCGGCTATGGCAAGACAGCCCGCAGCGTGCTGCGCCGTTACGAAACGCGCCTCTTGCTGGCGGGGTGACGCCCCATAACGGGTTTCACACTCAGACCTTGGCCGCCTTCCAGGCGCGGGCCGCGTCGCCGAAAGCTTCGAACAGGGGGCGGGACACCGGGTCTTCGGCCGCCTTATATTCCGGGTGCCATTGCACCGACAGCGTGAACCCCGGCGCGTCCCGGATGACAATTGCTTCGGGCGTCTCGTCATCCGCATGGCCTTCGATCACCACACGAGGGCCTGCGGTTTTGATCCCCTGTCCGTGCAGCGTGTTGGTGCGCACCGTGGTTTTGCCCAGCAATTTGTGAAACGCCCCCCCTTGGGTGAAATGCACATCATGCCGGATTTCAAACTTTTCATCGAGCGTGCCATCCGGGGGCATCCGGTGGTTCATCCGGCCGGGAAGTTCACGGATTTCCGGATAGAGCGTGCCGCCCATCGCCACATTCACCTCTTGAAACCCGCGACAGATACCAAAGAAGGGCTGGCCGCGGTCGACGCAGGCCCGGATCAGCGGCAGGGTAATCGCATCCCGGCAACGGTCAAACTCGCCATGTGCTTCGGTGGGATCTTCGCCATATTCCTCGGGATGCACGTTGGGACGCCCACCGGTGAACAGAAAACCGTCGCAGACATCCAGCAATTCGTTCACGCAGACAAAATCCGGGTGGCTGGGCACGATCAGGGGCAGGCAATGCGCCACCTGACTGATCGCCTCTGAATTCATCGTTCCGCCCGCATGGGTGGGGTATTGATCATTCAAGGTGTAGAAATTGCCGATGATACCAATGACGGGGCGGGTCATATGTGCTCCGGTTTAATGCGTCTTTCTAAAGTGTTTCGACTTATTATTGAGACACAATAATGAGTCGAAACACTCGAAACCTACTGATGTTGCGGGCGTTTCGAAATCAATTTGTATCTCAAGTTAATCTCGAAACGCTTTAGGCGTGATAGCAGATCAGGAAGGGCGGGCGAAGCCTTGATTGAGTTTCGACCCGAGGAAGTTTACAACCCGCGCGCCGAACTTGGCAAATGCGGCGCAACCGCGACGAGGGCCCGCGCCCGCTCGCCGTCGGATGTCGCATTTTCATATTGGTGGTCATAATCCGCATCAAAATAAAAGGCATCTCCCTGAACAAGCAGATGGCGCCGACCATGAATGGTCAGTGCGATCTGCCCCTCGATCACATAGACCAGTTCAACCCCTTTATGGGCATGGGGCTTTGAAGGGCGTCCTATTTCAGGAAACTCGGCCAGATACGCTTCGAGCAGGCGATCAGGCACCGGGAAATCCAGGCTTTCGAACAGGTAGGACACGCCCTCCTGCCCGTCGATCGGCAATTTGATCCGGTCCTCAGCGCGCACATGCACGGCTGTCGGTCGGGCATCTTCCGGCGTGAAAAAGTGATCCAGCCCGACGCCGAACACAAGAGAGATGCGCACAAGAGTTGGCAATGTGGGCACCACCACACCGCGTTCAATCTTGGACAGCATCCCGGCAGAGAGGCCGGTATGTTCCCCCAACTGCGCCAGCCCCAGCCGCTTGTCGGTGCGCAACTGATGGATTTTCGGGCCGATTCGATAGGCGTCGATCTGCTCGATCAGCGTGTCTGACAACATGGGGATGTCCCTTTCCTTTTCGGTTTCTTTTGCCCCTCCGGAAAGAAGGTATAGATTATTTTACTCATATTACAGAATTATTCACATCACGAAAAAGTGGGTTGTGACGCAAGTAACTTTCACATCATGAAACTATTGTTCTCCAAATTCAAACCAAAAAAGGAGCGTTACAATGTCGTTCAAGACGCTGAACCTGAAAAACACCACTCTTGTACTGGCCCTTGCGATGGCCCCGCTTGCGGCCTGAACCTCATATGCGGGAAGCGGCCCTGATATCGTGGACACCGCGGTCTCAGCCGGGAGCTTCAATACACTGGCGGCTGCTCTTGATGCTGCCGACCTTGTCGAAACCCTGAAAGGCGACGGCCCGTTCACTGTCTTTGCCCCCACGGACGAAGCCTTTGCCGCCCTGCCGGAAGGCACTGTGGAGACGCTGCTGAAGCCTGAAAACAAGGACCAACTGACCGCGATCCTCACCTATCACGTGGTGCCCGGAAAAGTGATGTCCGGCGATGTGGTGCAACTGACCTCTGCCACCACCGTCAATGGCAGCGACGTGTCCGTGAAAGTCATGGATGGCAGCGTGATGATCAATGACGCCAAGGTCACCACCGCAGATGTGGGCGCCAGCAACGGCGTGATCCACGTGATCGACAAGGTGCTGATCCCTGCGAATTGAGGCCCGAGTATATCAGGCCGGTCGCGCCAGAAATGGCGCGGCCACTCTTAAACACGGAAAGGAAATGTTATGACTTATACCCATCTCACCACCCTGATCCTCGTCTGTATCGGCGGGGTGAACTGGGGCCTTGTCGGCCTTGCCAATTTTGATCTTGTTGCGGCGCTGCTGGGCGACATGTCAATCCTGTCGCGCATTGTCTATCTGCTGGTGGGCGTCTCGGCGGTCTATCAGCTGGTTGGGGCCAGCCGGTGCCTGAAGGCAACCGCCTGACCCGAAGCTGAAACGGGGCTTACCCCTCGGCGGTGAGCCCCACCGCGTCAATGCCTGCAGCCCCTGCGAGCAGGTCATTTTCCGACGTATCCCCGGTGACACCAACCGCACCGATCACCGCACCGGTTTCATTTCGCACCAGTATGCCCCCCGGCACCGGCACCAGACGCCCGTTATAGGCGCCATTGGCGGCGAGGATGAAATAGCTCTGCGCTTCAGCCCGGTCGCGCTGGGCCGTGCCACCAATCCCCAGCATGATCGAGCCATAAGCCTTGCCCTGGGCAATATCGAACCGGCCCGGAGGGGCGCCTTCGCCGCGTTCAAACGCAATCACATGACCGCCCGCATCCACCACCACAACCGACAGGGGCTTCATCCCCTCATCCCGGCCCTTTTCCTTGGCCACACGAATGATTTCGCGCGCCTGTTCCACTGTGAGTGTCATCACTTTTCCTTTTTCACCCGGCCAATGCGGCCTTCAATGCAAGGCGCCGCGCATGCAGCACCGGTTCGGTATAGCCGGACGGTTGCACCCGTCCCTTGAACACAAGATCACAAGCGGCCTGAAACGCCTGACCCTCAAAATCGGGCGCCATCGGGCGATAGGCCGGGTCCTCCGCGTTCTGCGCATCCACAATCGCCGCCATCTTTTTCAGAGCTGCCATCACCTCCTCCTCGCTGACCACACCATGGTGCAGCCAGTTCGCGAGGGCCTGGGAACTGATCCGACAGGTGGCGCGGTCTTCCATCAGGCCCACATCATGAATGTCCGGCACTTTTGAGCACCCCACCCCCTGATCGACCCAACGCACCACATAGCCAAGAATTCCCTGCGCGTTGTTTTCCACCTCCTGGCGGATATCCTCGCCAGACCAGTTCACCCCATCTGCCACCGGAATGGTCAACAGATCATCAAGGCGCCCACGCGCGCCACCTTTGCGCAGCGCCTCCTGACGGGCCAGCACATTGATGTCGTGGTAATGCGTGGCATGCAGGGTGGCAGCGGTTGGGCTGGGCACCCAGGCGCAGGTGGCACCCGCTTTCGGGTGACCGATCTTGTCTGCGAGCATCTGACCCATCCTGTCGGGCATCGCCCACATACCTTTGCCGATCTGCGCCCTGCCCTTCAGACCACAAGCCAGCCCGATATCCACATTTCGATCCTCGTATGAGGCAATCCATTTCGACCCTTTCATATCCCCCTTGCGGATCATGGGGCCCGCCTCCATCGAGGAATGAATTTCATCCCCGGTGCGATCCAGGAAGCCGGTATTGATAAAGGCCACACGAAATTTGGCCGCGCGAATGCATTCCTTGAGGTTCACAGACGTGCGGCGCTCCTCATCCATGATGCCCAGCTTGACCGTATACCGTGGCAGGCCCAGCACCGCTTCGACCCGGCTAAAGATCTCATCCGAGAAGGCAACCTCTTCCGGCCCATGCATCTTGGGCTTCACCACGTAAACCGACCCGGTCACCGAGTTCCCGCCGGTGCGCGACAGGTCATGCATGGCGATGAGCGTGGTGATCATTGCGTCCATCAGCCCCTCGCCGATCTCTTCTCCCTCAGAGGTCAGGATCGCGGGGTTGCTCATCAAATGGCCCACATTCCGCACGAGCATCAACGACCGGCCCTTCAGGGTGATCGGCTGCCCGTCGCTGTCGATATAGGTGCGGTCCGGGTTCATCTTGCGGGTGATGGTCTTGCCCGATTTTTCAAAGCTTTCTTCCAGATCCCCCCGCATCAGGCCCAGCCAGTTGGAATAGGCCAGCACCTTGTCTTCGGCATCCACCGCGGCGACACTGTCTTCGCAATCCATGATGGTGGACATGGCGCTTTCCAGGATGACATCCGAGATATTTGCCGGGTCATCCTTGCCAATCGGGTGAGAGGCATCCACACAAACAACCACATGCAATCCGTTATGCTTGAAGACAAATTCGGACCCATCTTCCGCCGCCCCAACGAAGTTTTTCGGCGTGGCAAGGCGCGCCTCGCCCCCTGCGGTCGAGATCACCAGCCCGTCTTCGATACGCAATCCACGCACGTCCGACCAATTGCCCCCCTCCAGCGCAACAGCCTTGTCCAGAAACCCCTTGGCCCAGTCGATCACCCGCGCGCCGCGCGCAGCATCATAGCCCCCAGCCTCGGGCAGATCCCCCATTGCGTCGGTGCCGTAAAGCGCGTCATACAGGCTGCCCCAACGCGCATTGGCCGCATTGAGTGCAAAACGCGCATTCATGATCGGCACAACCAGCTGCGGTCCCGGGATCAGGGCGATTTCCGGGTCGACATTTTCCGTCCCGATCTCAAAATCCGGGCCTTCCGGCACCAGATATCCGATTTCCTCAAGGAAAGACCGATAGGCCACGGGATCGTGTGGTTGCCCACGATGGGCGATATGCCATGTATCCAACTGCTTTTGCAGCGCGCTCCGCCGCTCCAGCAGGGCGCGGTTTTTGGGCATGAGGTCTGCCACCAGATCCGCAAATCCCGACCAGAACGTCCCCGCGTCCACCCCGGTTCCCGGCAATGCCCGATCTTCAAGGAATGCGGCCAGCTCGGCAGCGACGGACAGTCCGGCACGGTTGGTATAGTCGGTCATGGGGCACCTCTCTTTGCGATCTGTTACAGGCAAACTCCCCCAAACAGCGTTGGCAGGCAATTGAAATCCTCGGCAGGTCAGTTAAGGGAAACTGAACCGACAGGTGAGTTTTTCCGTCGCGAGCCCTGACAATCCGCCCCGCCCTCTCACCATTCGTTCTGCTTGCAGCCCCTCACCGGGCGAATTACGTTAGCGCCAAACATATCAAAGGCTCCCCGACATGACCGAACAGGCCCAGAACCAGGCACCGCAGAAAATCCACCTTTCCGACTACACCCCACCGGCCTATCTGGTGGAGGAGGTGGCGCTGAGCTTCAAGCTTGCCCCCACCGCCACGCGTGTCTCTTCGAAAATCCGCTTCAAACCCAATCCGGCTGCCGCAAGCAGGGAATTTTTCCTGCACGGAGAGTATCTGACCCTGATTTCCGCAAGGATCGACGGCAAGGACGTCACCCCGGAGCTGGTTGACGGTGGCCTGCGCTGCGACGTGCCGGATGCTGCGTTCGTCTGGGAAGCTGAGGTCGATATCAATCCCGAGGCCAACACCGCGCTGGAAGGGCTTTACATGTCAAACGGCATGTATTGCACCCAATGTGAGGCCGAAGGGTTCCGCCGCATCACCTATTACCCTGATCGCCCGGATGTCATGGCCCCTTTCAAGGTGCGCATCGAAGGGGACCAGCCGGTGATGCTGTCGAACGGCAACCCGGTGGCCGCGGGCGATGGCTGGGCAGAATGGAATGACCCTTGGCCAAAACCCGCTTATCTCTTTGCCCTTGTGGCAGGCGATCTGGTGGCGCGCGACGACAGGTTCACCACCATGTCGGGCAAAGAGGTCGATCTGAAACTCTGGGTGCGCCCCGGAGACGAGGGCAAGACCGCTTTTGGCATGCAGGCGCTGAAAGACAGCATGAAATGGGATGAAGAGGTCTATGGGCGTGAATATGATCTCGATATTTTCCAGATTGTTGCCGTGAGCGATTTCAATATGGGCGCGATGGAGAACAAGGGGCTGAACATCTTCAACACCTCCGCCGTGCTCGCCTCACCCGACACCTCGACAGATGCGAATTTCGAGCGGATCGAAGCGATCATCGCGCATGAGTATTTCCACAACTGGACCGGAAACCGGATCACCTGCCGGGATTGGTTCCAGCTCAGCCTCAAGGAAGGGCTGACCGTGTTCCGCGATCAGCAGTTTTCCGGCGACATGCGATCCGAGGCCGTGTGCCGGATCAATGATGTCATCGCCCTACGCGGTCGACAGTTCCGCGAAGATAACGGCCCGCTTGCCCATCAGGTCCAGCCCGACAGTTTTGTTGAAATCAACAATTTCTACACGGCGACGATCTATGAAAAAGGTGCCGAACTCATTCGCATGATGAAGACGCTGGTGGGGCATGAGGAATATTACAAGGCGCTGGATCTTTACTTTGCCCGCCATGATGGCGAGGCCGCGACCATCGAAGATTGGGTGCGGGTCTTTGAAGGCAGCACCGGGCGTGACCTGACCCAGTTCCGTCGCTGGTACAAACAGGCCGGCGCCCCGCGCCTGAAGGTGACAGATCGGTTTGAGGATGGCACCTATACCCTTCATTTTGAACAAAAAACTCCGCCGACACCTGGTCAGGCTGAAAAGCTGCCACAGCATATTCCCGTGGCGGTTGGGCTGCTTGGCGCCAATGGGGATGAAGTGCTCGGCACGCAAATCCTCGAAGTGACAGACGCCGCGCAAAGCTTCAGCTTCAGCGGGCTGGTCGCGAAACCCACCCCCTCGATCCTGCGCCATTTCTCGGCCCCGGTGATCTTGGAGCGCGAAAGCTCTGCCGAAGAGCGCGCCTTCCTGCTCGCCCATGACACCGATCCGTTCAACAAATGGGAAGCCGGGCGGACCCTGGCAAAAGATGTCCTGATCGGGATGATCACTGGCGAGAGCACCCCCGGCGGGGCCTATCTTGATGCCGTGGCCGCGATGCTGCGTGATGACAGCCTCGATCCCGCCTTCCGGGCGCTTGCAATGGGGCTGCCGGGGCAAGATGATCTGGCACAGACGCTGGCAGATGCGGGAATGACCCCCGATCCGATGGCGATATACAACGCCCATCAGACCCTTCGCCAGCAAATGGCCGAACACCTGCAGGACCTGCTGCCAAGGCTGAGCGCGGAAATGACCGTGACCGACGCGTTTCAACCCAATGCAGAACAAGCTGGCAAACGTGCCCTTGGGCTGGAGGTGCTGAAGCTCACCAACCGGCTGGACGGCGGCCTTGCGGCACAGGCACAATATGATCAGGCCGACAACATGACCCTGCGCCTGGGCGCACTTGGCTGCCTGCTCGACGTGCAGAAAGGCGAAGCAGCGCTTGCAGATTTCCGCAACCGGTTTGAGGGCGACGCCCTGGTCATGGACAAGTGGTTTGCCATGCAGGTGGCCCATGGCACCCCGGATCGTGCGGCCGAAATCGCCGCTGAGCTGACGAAAGACGCGGATTTCAACTGGAAAAACCCCAACCGCTTCCGCGCCCTCTTCGGCGCCCTGATGATGAACCAACCGGGTTTCCACGACGCCTCGGGCAAGGGCTATGCGCTCTTTGCCGACTGGCTGATCCGGCTTGATCCGGTCAACCCGCAGATCACCGCCCGCATGAGCTCAGGCTTTGAAACCTGGAAACGCTGGGATGTGGACCGGCAGGCGCTGATGAAAACGGCGCTGGAACGGATCCTTGCCTCCCCGGATCTGTCCTCGGACACGCAGGAAATGGTCAGCCGCATTCTGAACGGCTGACCCACCCCTTTTTCCAATCCCTGAAGGGTGGCGGCCTGTTCCGCCGCCCTTTTTTCTTGTTTCAAATATCCCGGGGTGAGCGCGCTTGTCGCGCGAGGGGCAGCGCCCCTTGATGATCCCCGCCCTGATCCCACGCCACGCACCACCGACAGACCAATCGCCAGCCCCCTTGCCCCGGCTCGCGCCCTGCCCTAGAAGGCAGGGGAAACGAAATCATGGGAAAGCACATATGTTGGATCATCTCGCCTATGAAACCCCGAAACCAAAAGTCATTGCCGGGGCAAAGGAAGATTGGGAACTGGTTATCGGGATGGAAATCCACGCCCAGGTCAGCTCCAACGCCAAACTGTTTTCCGGCGCATCAACCAAGTTCGGCGCCGAGCCCAACTCCAACGTGGCTTTCGTGGATGCCGCCATGCCGGGCATGTTGCCGGTCATCAATGAATATTGCGTAGAGCAGGCGGTGCGCACCGGGTTGGGACTGAAGGCGGATATCAACCTGTTCTCGGCCTTTGACCGCAAGAACTATTTCTACCCGGACCTGCCGCAGGGCTATCAGATTTCGCAGCTGTATCACCCGATCGTGGGCGAAGGCGAAGTGATTGTCGACATGGCACCGGGTGTCGCGCGCAAGGTTCGGATCGAGCGTATCCACCTGGAACAGGATGCCGGCAAATCGGTGCATGACATGGATCCCAACATGTCTTTCGTGGACCTGAACCGCACCGGTGTTGCGCTGATGGAAATCGTCTCACGCCCGGATATTCGTGGCCCGGAAGAGGCCGCGGCCTATGTCACCAAGCTGCGCCAGATCCTGCGGTATCTCGGCACCTGTGATGGAAACATGCAAAACGGCAACCTGCGCGCGGACGTGAACGTCTCGGTCTGTCGTCCGGGGCAATATGAGAAATACATGGAGACGCAGGATTTCTCGCATCTCGGCACCCGCTGCGAAATCAAGAACATGAACTCGATGCGCTTCATTCAGGCCGCGATTGAGTATGAGGCCCGCCGTCAGATCGCCATTGTCGAAGACGGGGGCGAAGTGGTGCAGGAAACCCGCCTGTACGACCCGGACAAGAACGAAACCCGCTCGATGCGGTCAAAGGAAGAAGCGCATGATTATCGCTACTTCCCCTGCCCTGACCTGCTGCCGCTCGAGATCGAACAGGACTGGGTAGACGGGATTGCCGACACCCTGCCGGAACTGCCGGATGAGAAAAAAGCGCGTTTTGTCACCGATTTCGGCCTGTCGGAATATGACGCGGGCGTTTTGACCGCCGAAGCGGAAAACGCCGCCTTTTTCGAGAAAGTGGCCGAGGGGCGTGACGGCAAGCTGGCCGCAAACTGGGTGATCAATGAACTCTTTGGTCGCCTGAAAAAAGAAGATCATTCGATCACCGACAGCCCGGTCTCTCCCGAGCAACTGGGGGGCATCATCGCGCTCATCACCAAGGGCGATATTTCCGGCAAGATCGCCAAGGATCTGTTTGAAATCGTCTATACCGAAGGCGGTGACCCGGCCGAGATTGTCGAAGCCCGCGGCATGAAGCAGGTGACGGATACCGGCGCCATCGAAGCGGCCGTGGACGAGGTGATCGCCGCCAACCCCGCTCAGGTCGAAAAGGCCAAGCAAAACCCGAAACTGGTCGGCTTCTTCGTGGGGCAAGTGATGAAAGCCACCGGCGGCAAGGCCAACCCGAAAGCCGTGAATGACATCGTGACGGCCAAGCTGGGCCTCTGATTTTGTCGACATTTCTGGTATAAGGCCCCCGCTGCGGGGCCTTTGCCATTTCTTCCAATCAGCCGACTGCGCGAACATACGGATGATGATATGACTGAACGACGCTCTGAACTCCTGATGCCTGCGGGCAATCTGCGAAAGCTGAAAATGGCGGTGCTTTATGGCGCTGACGCGGTCTATCTGGGCACGCCGGACATGTCGCTGCGCACCAAGTCGCAGTTCTCGCTGGAAGATGTGATCGAAGGGGTCGAATTCTGCCACCAGCATGGGCGCCGCGCCTATCTGACCCTGAACCTGTTCAGCCACAACAAGGACATCCCGAAGCTCGACGAATATATCGACACGGTGCGCAAGGTGAAGCCCGACGGGCTGATCATTGCGGATCCCGGCGTGTTTCAATACGTGCGCACCCGCGCGCCTGAACTGCCGCTGCATATTTCGACCCAGGCCAATGTCTGTTCCTGGCTGTCAGTGAAATTCTGGGAGGATCAGGGGGCGGAGCTTGTGGTGCTGGCGCGCGAAGTGTCTTACCCGGAGCTGGTGGAAATCCGCGAACAATGCCCGGATGTAAAGCTAGAGGCGTTCGTCCACGGCGCCATGTGCATGACCTATTCCGGTCGCTGCCTATTGTCGAATTTCATGGCCGAACGCGGGGCGAACCAGGGCAATTGCGCCAATTCCTGCCGCTGGAATTACGGCGTGCGGATGCGCCTGAAGGATGGCACGATCGAAGATCTGAACATCACTGAAGACAACGCCGATATGTTTGAATTCCTACTTGAAGAGGGCGTGCGCCCCGGGGAATTCATGCCAATCGAGGAGGATGGGCGCGGCTCCTATATCCTCAACTCGCGTGACCTGTGCATCATGCCCAAGCTGGATGAATACCTGAAAATCGGTGTGGACAGCCTAAAGGTCGAAGGGCGCGGCAAGTCGGAATATTACTGTGCCATTGTCGCCCGCGCCTATCGCATGGCCATCGACGATTATTACGCCGATCCCGAGAACTGGGATCCGAAACCCTATATGCGCGAGCTCGAGGCGGTGGGGAACCGCGGCTACACGCTGGCTTTCCACAATGGCCGACTGACCAATTATTCACATGACTACGAACACACCGCGTCCTTGGCGCAGTGGGAATATGCCGGGGTTGTGAAAGAGGTCACCCAGGACGCTTTCCTGATCGAGGTGAAAAACAAGCTCGAAGCGGGCGAAGTGCTGGAGTTCATCTCTCCCATCGCACGCGAAACCGTTTTGCTGCGGATGTATGATTTTGAGGATGCCGAAACGGGTGAGGTGAAAGAGGTGGTGCAGGGCGGCACCAGAACCACCATCCGCGTGCCTTTTGCGCTGTTTGATCATGAGGACCTGGACCACCTCAAGGCGCAGTTCCCGGCCTTCACCGTGATGCGCAAGGAAAAGGCGCTGACGGATGAACAGTGGAAACGGATCCGCTTTGATAAGCTCACCCAAGGGCTTGAGATCACTGGAAAAGAAAACCCCAAAGCCTATGAAAAACGCCGCGATGCCCTGTCCGAGGCGATTGCCGAAGATGGGCGTGAGATGCGCTATAAAACCAACCGGGTCGGCACCGATGGTTGCTGTGGCAAGGGCTGCAACGGCTGCCTGATCTTCTGGCAGGGCGACCAATATGCCAAGGCGCGCGAGGTTTTGCTTAAGCGCAAGCAGGGTGAACAGCTGACCCGGGCCGAAGCAAACGAACTCCGTCTGGCCGCAGCCCCGTTTGCCCCTGCGGATCCCACATTTGCAGATCTGCCCCAAAGCGACGTGCCGATTCTGCGCTGATGCAGATGCTGGCAAAATTTGGCCATATGATGACTGGTCGCCTGTTTGGCGGCTGGTCAGAACCCCGCCAAAATGCTACATCCCACGAACCCAAACACAGCGAGACAGGTTCCATGTACGAATACCGCGTCATCCCCGCGCCCTCACGGGGCAAGAAAGCCAAAGGTGTCAAAACATCCGAAGATCGGTTTGCCCTGGCCATGTCCGATTTGCTGAATGAAATGGCGGCAGCGGGCTGGGATTATCAGCGTGCCGAGACCTTGCCGTCTGAAGAGCGCAAGGGGTTGACGGGCAAGACCTCAACCTTCCGCAACCTTCTGGTGTTTCGGCGCGAACGTGCCTGGGATGATGTGAAAGACACATCCCCCACGGTGGCCGCTCCCCCCGTGGAAGAGACAAACGCCCCTGCCTTGCCCTCAGCCGCCAAGGCCAACGAGGTGCCCGCAGATGCCCCTGCCCTGTCGCGCGATGGTGACAGCGCCTGACCCTCAAGCCTTGATATCAAGCGCCAGTGCGTGGATCTGTCCCATCAGGTCCGCGCCAATGGCCTGATGCACGGCCCGATGGCGCGCAACGCGGCTAAGATCGGCGAGCTTCTGCGCATGGATCACAACGCGGAAATGGCTTTCGCCCCCGTCCTGATACCCTGCATGCCCCCGGTGCATTTCGCTTTCATCAATCACTTCAAGATGTTGCGGTTCAAACGCGGTTTCGAGCTTGGAAAAAATCTGGTCTCGGCGGGTCATTTTCGGACGCTTCCCTCTTCAAACATCTGCAAAATCCACTAAACTCTCTGGTCCGAGTCGAAAAGAGTGAACTAATGGCAAACGACGATCCTTTTGGTTTCGATATTTCGGTTTCTTCCGCCAAGAAGAAGAACCCGCGCGGCAGGCGTGGGATGTCTGGGGCGTTTGAAACCTCAACCCGTGAATGTGAACACCCAACCTGTAAAGAGGCCGGGAAATACCGCGCGCCCCGCTCGCCGGATCATCTGGATGAGTTCAAATGGTTCTGCAAAGACCATGTGCGCGAATATAACCTGAAATGGAACTTCTTTGACGGCGCCAGCGAAGAAGAAATCAACGAACAGGCCGACAAGGATCGGGTCTGGGAACGTGAAACCAAACCGTTTGGCAAACAGACCGAGGAACAGCGGGCCTGGGCCCGCCTGGGCATTGATGACGCCCATCAGGTGCTTGGGGAAAACGCCACGCAAAACCCGGGCAAATCCGTCACCGGCTCGACCCGACGCCTGCCCCCGACCGAACGGCGCGCGATCGAGATTCTGGAAGCCAAGGATCACTGGACCAAGGCCGAGGTACGCAAGGCCTATAAGAAGCTGATCAAGGTGCTGCACCCCGATATGAATGGCGGCGATCGCAGCCAGGAAGAGCAACTGCAGGAAGTGGTCTGGGCCTGGGACCAGATCAAGGACAGCCGCAGCTTCAAATAAGCGCATTTTCATGACAGCGGAACGCCCTGCATATTTTCTGCAGGGCGTTCTTTTTTCCCAGCCCCTTTTGCCAAATGCGAAGCCTCGTGCTGTCAAACCGTCAAATTTCAGGTGGCCCTACACACGATTATCCTCTGGCAATATCAATGGCTGAAAAATACGCCACGCTCCCCTTGCACGAAACGAGATTATCGGGCACCACACCGGGGCTGGCACCGGAATACCGGACCAAAACCGTTCAGGAAGGAATGCGAAGATGGATGTGAATGCAAAACCCACCGAAGATATCTCGGTTCGCGAGGTCTTTGGCATCGACACCGATATGACGGTGAAGGGCTTTGCTGACCGGACTGATCGCGTGCCGGAGCTGGATCCGACCTACAAGTTCGACCCGGACACCACGCTCGCCATCCTCGCAGGGTTTGCCTTCAACCGTCGTGTGATGGTTCAGGGCTATCACGGCACCGGGAAATCGACCCATATCGAACAGGTTGCGGCGCGGCTGAACTGGCCCTGTGTGCGGGTGAACCTCGACAGTCACATCTCGCGGATCGACCTGATCGGTAAGGATGCGATCAAGCTGAAAGACGGGATGCAGGTGACCGAATTCCAGGAAGGCATCCTGCCCTGGGCGCTGCGCAACTCGACCGCCATCGTATTCGACGAATATGACGCGGGCCGGGCTGACGTGATGTTCGTCATCCAGCGCGTGCTGGAACATGATGGCAAGCTGACGCTGCTGGACCAGAACGAGGTGATCACGCCGAACCCGAATTTCCGCCTGTTTGCCACCGCAAACACCGTGGGTCTGGGCGACACGACCGGGCTTTACCATGGCGTGCAACAGATCAACCAGGCGCAGATGGACCGCTGGTCGCTGGTCGCCACGCTGAACTACCTGTCGCATGACGCAGAAACCAACATCGTGCTGGCGAAAAACGCGATGATGAACACCGAAAGCGGCCGCAAGACCGTGAGCCAGATGGTCACCGTGGCGGACCTGACCCGCACCGCGTTCATGAACGGCGATCTGTCGACCGTCATGTCCCCCCGCACCGTGCTGAACTGGGCGGAAAATGCACGTATCTTCCGCGATGTGGGCTATGCGTTCCGCCTCTCGTTCCTGAACAAATGTGACGAGCTTGAACGTCAGACCGTGGCTGAGTTTTATCAGCGCTGTTTTGACGAGGAACTGCCTGAATCAGCGGCAAGCATGAGCCTTGGTTAACCCAAGTTAACCCTGAAAGCCCTGTTTTTGCAGGGCTTTTTCTTTTCTCATTAACGGTTTCCCAGAAATCCCGGCCTAAACTGGCCATGGGTGAAAATCGGGTGATGGTGGTATGCGTAGTCTCATGGTGTTGGCCTTTCTGTTCCTGTCGGCATGTCAGGAAGAGCCGAAAAAAATGACGGCAGCCTCGGCACCTCCGTCCTCGTGCGACATTATTCGCGTGGTGGATGGGGACACGGTAAAAGCCATTTGCCATGGGCGGGAACAGAACCTGCGCCTGCTTGGATTTGACACGCCAGAGACCTTTCGGTCACGTTGCCCTGACGAAAAGGCTCTGGGAAAAATTGCCACCAATCACCTGCGAAAACTGATCGAAAATGCGCAGGAGGTTTTGCCCGTCACAGGACGCCCGGATAAATACCGTCGCCTGCTGACGCGGCTCTATATTGACGGGCGCGACGTGGCTGAGATCATGATCGAAGCCGGGCTCGCCGTGCCCTATCACGGCGAAAAACGGATCAACTGGTGTGACCGCCTGGCGGGGCGCAAGCAGGTGCCTCTGGGCTGATACTCCGCCGGAACTGGCCTCACAAATCCATCGCAAAATGTCGGAATACGGCTTTCCAAAGCGCGGGCGACACCGTAATTTGACGATATGAAAAAGCCCAACGACAACCCCGCTGATCCGTTCAAAAAGGCGCTGGCCGAAGCGACCAAGACGCTGGCCGATGATGGCGATCTGTCCGTGACCTATTCGGTGGATCCGCCCGGGGCCACGAATGACGCGGTGCGCCTGCCGCAGGTGACGCGCCGGATGACCCGTGAAGAGGTGTTGTTGGCCCGCGGCACGGCGGATGCGTTTGCGATGAAGCACCGCTATCACGATCCCGCGATGCACCTGCGTTACGCCCCAGCGGGCCAAATGGCGCGCGACCTTTACGAGGCGATGGAAACCGCCCGATGCGAGGCGATGGGCGCGCGCGACATGCCGGGCACGGCGGGCAATATTGACGTTAAAATTCAATCAGATGCCGCGCGTCTCGGCTATGACCAGATCACCGAGGCTGCACAGGCTCCGCTCGCGGATGCCGCGGGTTACCTCGTGCGCCATCTGGCCACCGGACGCGATCTGCCCCCTGCCGCGGCAAATGTGATGGAGCTGTGGCGTGGCTTTATCGAAGGACAGGCGGGCGACCATCTGAACGACCTTCAGGATACCCTGTCGGACCAGCAGGGCTTTGCGCGTTTTGCCCGACAGGTGATCGAAGATCTGGGTTATGGCGATCAGCTTGGCGATGATCCGGATCAGGACGACCAGTCCGACGAGGACGCCGAACAGGATCAGGAACAGCAAGAGGACCAAGAGCAGGAACAGGGGGAGGACAGTTCCGAGGAGCAGGACACCCAGCCTGAGCAGTCGCAAGATGAAACCATGGACCAGACCGAGGCCCAGGTTACCATTGACGACATGTCCGAAGATGAGATGGGCGATGATGCCGAGATGCCCGAAGGGGAGGCTCCGATCGAGCCACCTGCCCCGGCCCCGGCCTCTGACGCAGATCCCAATTACGAGGTCTATCTGAACGAGCATGACGAGGAAATCCTGGCTGAGGAGCTTGCTGAACCGGCGGAGCTGGAACGGCTGCGCGCCTATCTCGATCAGCAGCTGGAACCTTTGAAAGGGGCCGTGAGTCGACTGGCCAACAAGCTGCAACGCCGCTTGCAGGCGCAACAGAACCGATCCTGGTTGTTTGATCTGGAAGAAGGCATTCTGGACGCGGGGCGCCTTGCGCGGGTTGTTGCGAACCCGACCACGCCGCTTAGTTTCAAGCAGGAGAAGGATACCGAGTTTCGCGACACGGTGGTGACGCTGCTTTTGGACAATTCCGGCTCGATGCGGGGCCGACCGATTTCGATTGCCGCGATCTGCGCCGACGTACTGAGCCGCACGCTGGAACGCTGCGGGGTGAAGGTTGAGGTGCTGGGCTTTACCACCCGCGCCTGGAAAGGCGGTCAGGCACGCGAAAAATGGCTCGCTGATGGGCGCCCGGGGCAACCGGGGCGGCTGAATGATCTGCGCCATATCATCTATAAACAGGCGGATGCGCCGATGCGCCGGACCAGGGACAATCTGGGCCTGATGATGAAGGAAGGGTTACTTAAGGAAAACATCGATGGCGAGGCGCTGGAATGGGCCCATCGCCGGATCGTCGCACGCCCCGAGGCGCGGAAAATCCTGATGGTGATCTCCGATGGGGCGCCGGTTGACGATTCAACCCTGTCCGTCAACCCTGCGAATTACTTGGAAAAACACCTGCGCGACGTGATTGCAATGGTTGAAAAGCAGGCGCGGGTTGAGCTTCTGGCGATTGGCATCGGCCATGACGTAACCCGGTATTACGACCGAGCCGTCACCATCACCGATGCCGAACAGCTGGCAGGCGCGATGACCGAACAGCTGGCCGCGCTGTTTGACAGTGACCCCCGGGCGCGAGCGCGGGTGATGGGGATCCGGAAGGCGAGCTAACCTTCGCCTTCCCCCGATGTCGTCGGCCCCGGGGGTGTCGGTCCAAGAGCGTTCAGACTGGCAAGGAAAGCTTCGGTTCCAATGCGGATCAGCGCATCTGGAAAGTCGTAATCCGGGTTGTGCAACGCGGGCGTGTCCACACCACTGCCCACAAACAGCATGACCGTTTGGGCAATTTCGCTGTATACGCCAAAATCCTCGGACCAACGCATCGGCAATCCACCGTCGGAAACCACAAATCCCGCGCTTTCCACCGCGCCCTTCACCTGCCCGGTCAGAGCAGGATCATTTTCACAGCCTGCAAATACATCCTGATAAGACCAGTTCACCGAAAGCCCCTGCGCTTTCGCCACGTCACTCACAAGGGCTTCTGCATCGCCAACCAACGCGCCCATCGCTTCATTGGTCAATGTGCGCAACGTCACCCAGACCTCCCCGGCACCGGGGGCGATTCCAAAGGTTTTCTCCCCCAGACTGGCATGGGTCACCGTCGCCATCCGGAAGTCGGGGTCGGAGGGTGCGCCAACCGCCATCGCGGCAAAACCGGAAATCACCTCTGCCATGGCCAGTCCCGGCGAGCGCCCGGTTTCAGGTTGCGAGGCATGCGCCGTGCAGCCATTGAAGGCCACGCGCATTCCGCGCGAGGCACAATTGACCGGCCCGGCCTTCAGGCCAATCTCGCCCAAAACACGCCCGGGCACATTGTGCAAAGACAGCGCAAAATCCGGGGCCAGGCGCTGAAGCCGCCCATCCGCGAGCACCGCCTTTGCCCCGGCTCCGGTTTCTTCTGCGGGCTGAAACAACAAGATCACATCCAGCCCCTCAAAACGCCTGCGCGCCAGTGTGCGGGCCACGCCGATCAGGATGGCCATATGCCCGTCATGACCACACAGATGTCCCCTTCCGGGGAATTGCGAACGATGCGGCGCGTCAGAGCGTTCCTCAATTGGCAATCCATCCAGTTCACAGCGCAGCATCACCCGGTGCCGGATCTTGCCCGCACCGCGAAACACCGCCGCCACACCATGCCCCCCGAGCCCGGTTTCTATGTGATCAGGGCCAAGAGGCGTCAGCACCTCAACCACCCGTCGGGCGGTTTCACGCTCCTGCCCTGAGAGTTCCGGCCAGCGATGCATCTCACGTCGCCAGCGGGTCAGTTCCACCAGGTCCTCATCAGGCATTTGATACATTCATCTTCCCACCAAACTGCGTCGTAATATTCAACTGCTGTGGCCTGCGCGCGGACCTGTCAACCGAATATTCCACTTTCCCTCCCGAGGCCGCAGGGGCAGTATGCGCGCAAACCAGTCCCACTTCAGACCAAAGATTCCCGCCAGAGACCCCACATGTATCAAAGCTTTGACACCACCGCCGATCCCTCCAAGGGTCCCGCCCGCCTAGACCGTTTGCGCCGCGCCATGGCACTGAAAGGTCTGGACGGGTTCATCATTCCCCGCGCGGATGCCCATCAGGGCGAATATGTTGCGGAATGTGACCGGCGGCTGGCCTGGCTGACGGGATTTACCGGGTCGGCGGGGTTCTGCATCACGCTGAAAGAGAGCGCGGGTGTGTTCGTGGATGGGCGCTATCGCAACCAGGTGAAAAGCCAGGTGGATCTGGGGCATTTCACCCCTGTCGACTGGCCCGAGACGCAGCCCGGTCCGTGGTTGTCACAAAAGGCCCAGTCTGGACAGAAGATCGGGTTTGATCCGTGGCTGCACAGCCGCGGTGAAATCGAACGGTTGCGCAAGGATACCGCCGTTGCGGGGCTAAGTCTTGTGGCGGTGGACAATCTGGTGGATCAGATCTGGGCGGACCGCCCGGCGCCACCAACCGCTCCGATCACCGCACATCCGCTTGAGTTTGCGGGTCAGAACAGCGCAGACAAATGCGCCGAAATTGCCGACGAACTGCTGGCGCGCGGATTGAAGGCGCAGGTGCTGACCCTGCTTGACAGCATCGCGTGGCTTTTGAACATCCGTGGCACGGATATTGAGCATATCCCGGTGGTGCAGGGTTTTGCGATCATTGGCGATGACGCACAGGTGACGCTGTTTACCGAAGAGGGGCGCGAGGGAATTGCGCAGCTTGAGGGGATTTCGGTGCGTCCCAAACACGCGTTTGTTGCCGCCCTGAAGGCGCTGGATGGCCCGGTTGGCGTCGACAAGAGCTCTGCCCCCTATGCGGTCACCCAGCATCTTGAAAAGGCAGGCATTGCCTTTGAATGGAACGACGACCCCGTGGTCCTGCCCAAGGCACGTAAAAACCCCACCGAACTGGCCGGTGCCCGCAAGGCCCATCTGCGCGACGCCGCGGCCGTGGTCGAATTTCTTGCCTGGTTTGACAATATGGACAAACCCAGCCTGTCCGAAATTGATCTGGTCGAAAAGCTTGAGGAAAAACGCCGCGAGACCGGGAAGCTCGTGGACATCTCATTCGAAACCATCTCAGGCGCTGGCCCCAATGGTGCCATCATGCATTACCGCGTAACACATGACAGCAATCGCCGCCTGCAAAACGGGGATCTGGTGGTTCTGGACAGCGGTGGTCAGTATCGCGATGGCACCACCGACATCACCCGCACGCTGGCTGTCGGCGAAGTTGGTGACGAGGAAAAACGCTGTTTTACCCGTGTGTTACAAGGCATGATCGCGCTGTCCCGCACCCGTTTCCCCCGCGGCAGAACCGGCCGCGATCTTGACCCGATTGCGCGCTATCCGCTCTGGGCGGCGCATCAGGACTTCAATCATGGCACCGGCCATGGTGTTGGCGCCTTCCTGTCGGTCCATGAAGGGCCGCAACGGTTTTCAAACATCTCGGAAGTGCCCTTGGAACCCGGCATGATCTTATCAAACGAACCCGGATATTACCGCGATGGAGCTTTCGGCATTCGCATAGAAAACCTGGTGGTGGTCGAAGAGGCTGTCTGCCCGCCCGGTGGGGACAAAGAGCGCGCCCTTTACGGGCTGGAGACCCTCACCTATGTGCCGATCGACACCGGGCTCGTGGTGCGGGAAATGCTGTCGGGGGAAGAGCGTGCATGGCTCAACACCTACCATGCCCGGTGCCGCGAATTGCTCTCACCGCGCCTCAGTGACGTCGCGTATCAGTGGCTACAGGACGCAACCGCGCCGATTTGACACGCGACACGCATCTATAATCTGGTAAAGTCAGGGCCAAATCGAGATCGGCCCTTTGGCCGAAAGAATTGGGGATAACATGACTGACAACATCAAGATCCGTAAGGCCGAGGGCAAATGGACCGTGCGCGCCGGGGGCGCTGTGCTGGGCGAAAGCCTAAACGCCCTTGAAGTTATCGAAGGTCAGAGCCAACCGGTCATCTACTTCCCGCGCGCGGACATCGCCATGGCCTTTCTGGATGAAAGCCAGACCGTGACAACCTGCCCCTATCGTGGCGAAGCAAAACACTATTCGATCAACACCAAATCCAAGGTGATCGAAGATGCCGGTTGGAGCTATGGCTCTCCGATCGAGGAATTGGCTGCGCTGAAAGATCATCTGGCCTTTTACGGCGATAAGGCGACAGTGGCACGGACCTGATACGGTGGCCTGATACGGGTCCTGAGACGGGGACCACGTTTACACCACATCGGAAATGGGCCCTGTTTGGGCCCATTTTTTATGCAAGATCAGCGTTCTTGATCCCCGCCCCCTTGCGGATAGGACAGGACGCCCCCCCCAACTGCCGCTTCAACGCCCGTTGTCGTGGGACAGGAGGTTGGCAGCCCACGCGCCACACGGACCGCAAGATAGGCAAAGGCCTGGGCCTCCAACATATCTCCATCCAGACCTGCCTCTTCAACCGGCAGGACATCCGCCTCACAACGCGCGCGCAACTCTTGCATGATGGCCGCGTTGTGCCGCCCCCCGCCCGTGACCAGAATGCGGGCTGGTGTCGAGGGGCAATGCTCAAGCCCGCGGGCGACGGCCGCAGCGACACAGGCCGACAAGGTCGCCACCGCATCCGCATCACAAAGCATCTCCACCTGATCCTTCAGCGAAGAAAACGCATCCCGGTCAAGAGATTTGGGGGGAATGCGTAGAAAATAGGGGTGCTGCAGGAACCGGTCGACAATCTCCTCCTGCACCTCGCCAGACTGGGCCAATGCCCCCCCGGCATCAATGCTCTGGCCCCGGCGCGCGCGCATCACATCATTGATCGGTGCATTGGCAGGCCCCGTGTCAAAGGCGAGGCAGGCGCCAGTTGCAGCGGGATCCGCGACATTCGGATCCACCCAGGTGACATTTCCGACCCCACCCAGGTTGAGAAAGACCAACGGCATGTCTGCCTTGATATGGCGTGCCAATGCATGGTGGTAAAAGGGCGCAAGCGGGGCGCCTTCCCCCCCCAACAGCACATCAGCAGACCGAAAATCCCAGACCACGGGCCTACCGGAAATCTCTGCCAGAACCTGGCCATCACCCACCTGATGCGTCCCCCTCCCGCGTGGATCATGCGCCAGGGTTTGCCCATGGAAACCAATAATATCAACATGATGAGAGGACAACTTCGACACCAAAATCGCATGTGACGTTTCCACCAGTTCTGCCGCCTCAGCCACACCTTCTTCGCCCGGCCACGCGCCAAGAACCGCGCGCAGTTGCGCCTGCTCAGCATCATCAAAAGGAAGAAAAACCGATGGTCCAAACTCTTCAACCCGTTCGCCATCGGTCAGCACAAGCGCACCATCCACCCCGTCCAGAGAGGTCCCCGACATGCAGCCAAGCGCCCAGATCGCCTGTCCCCTGCCCGGACCTTTTGTCCGTGTCTTCAACATGCTCTTCCCCTTTTGCCCGCCCCCGTCTATACGGAGGGTTCAACGACAAACATGGACCGAAAAACGATGACCTACCACCCAAAATCCGACTTCATGCGTGTGATGATCGAGCGCGGCTTCGTGGCCGATTGCACCGATTATCAGGCACTGGACGAAGCTTTGGTCAAAGGTGTCGTGCCGGCCTATATCGGCTTTGATGCCACGGCAAAATCGCTGCATGTGGGGTCGCTCATTCAGATCATGATGCTGCGCTGGCTGCAAAAGACCGGGCATAAGCCGATCACGCTGATGGGCGGTGGCACCACCAAGGTGGGGGACCCCTCGTTCCGCGCGGATGAACGCCCTTTGCTTGGGCCTGAGCAGATCGACGAGAATATCGCCGGGATCAAGAAGGTCTTTGCCAAATATATCGACTATGACACTGACGGCGACAACAAGGCGCTGATGCTGAACAATGCCGAATGGCTGGACGAGCTGAACTACCTCGATTTCCTGCGCGATATCGGACGGCATTTCTCGGTCAACCGGATGCTGGCGTTTGAAAGTGTAAAGTCGCGGATTGATCGGGAGCAGAGCCTGTCTTTCCTTGAATTTAACTACATGATCCTGCAAGCCTATGATTTCCTTGAGCTGAACCGCCGCTACGGCTGCGCTCTGCAAATGGGCGGCTCGGATCAATGGGGCAATATCGTCAACGGGATCGACCTGACCCGCCGCATCCTCGACAACCAGATCTTTGGCCTGACCTCGCCGCTTCTGACCACGTCAGACGGCAAGAAAATGGGCAAATCCCAAAACGGGGCGATCTGGCTGAACGAGGACATGCTGTCTTCTTACGAATTCTGGCAATTCTGGCGCAATACCACGGACGCGGATGTGGGTCGCTTCCTCAAGCTTTATACCGAACTGCCGCTTGAAGAATGTGAACGCCTCGGCGCGCTGGAAGGCCAGGCCATCAATGATGCAAAGATCGTGCTGGCCAATGAAGTCACCACGCTCGCCCATGGCGCCGAGGCTGCAAAAGCCGCCGAAGCCACCGCACGCGAAGTGTTCGAAAAAGGTGGCGTGGGGGATGACCTGCCCACCGTCGCCCTCTCTGCGGATGAGATTGGCGATGGTATTTCCATCGTGCAGCTCATTGTGAAATCAGGCCTGGTCAAATCCGGCAAAGAGGCCAAACGCCTGATCGCCGAAAACGGGGCCAAGGTAAATGACGCGCCGCTGGAAAATGCAGGCCTCATGATCAGCGCGACCGACCTCGCCGAGCCGATGAAACTATCCGCAGGCAAAAAGCGGCACGCGCTCGTCACCTTGGCGGGTTAACGCCCTTTTTCTTGCTGAAAATACCTTGGGGATCCGGGGGGGGGCCGGGGGCAAAGCCCCCGGCCTTCCAATGCGCAATCTGCAGATTGCCCTTCCTTCCCCTGCTTGCTACCGTCCACTGCGCAGCCGCAGGAGGATCCGATGCAGCCACTTAATCCCAACCTATTCGCAACCTCTCCTCCCCCGGTGATGGAGGCGCGCCGCTGGGTCGCGGGCAAGAGCTTTTCCCCCGACCTGCCCCTGATCAATGTCAGCCAGGCCGCCCCGGTCGATCCCCCACCGGAAGGGCTGCGTCAGGCGATTGCCGACACTGCTTTGACCCTGCCCGACGCCCATCTTTACGGCCCAGTTCTGGGCCTGCCCGCATTGCGCAAAGAAGTGGCGTTTCAGTTTTCCCAGGCCTATGGCGGCATGATCGACGCAGAAAACGTGGCCATCACCTCCGGGTGCAACCAGGCCTTTTGCGCCGCCATCAGCACACTTGCTGGCAAAGGGGACGAAATCATCCTGCCAACACCTTGGTATTTCAACCATAAAATGTGGCTGGACATGAACGGGATCAACGCTGTTGCGCTGAAAACCGGCGAAGATCTGCTGCCCGACCCGGACACAGCCCGCGCCCTGATCACCCAAAAGACGCGGGCCATTGTGCTGGTCACCCCGAACAATCCGGCCGGGGTCGAATATCCCCCCACCCTGATTGCCGCCTTTCGTGACCTTGCCCGCGACGCCGGGATTGCGCTGATCATTGACGAAACCTATCGGGATTTTCATTCCAGGGACGGCGCGCCACATGACCTGTTTGCGGACCCGGATTGGAGCGACACGGTGATCCAGCTTTACAGTTTCTCGAAAGCCTATCGCCTGACCGGCCATCGTGTGGGCGCGCTGATCACCAGCCCCGCACGCCTCGCCCAGGTGGAGAAATTCCTCGACACCATCACAATCTGCCCCGCCCAGCTGGGCCAGCACGCGGCCCTTTGGGGGATGCGCAACCTTCGGGACTGGCTCAACGGCGAACGACACGAGATCCTGAGCCGCGCCAAGGCAATGCGAGAGGGGTTTGCCCCGCTGGCACAAAAGGGCTGGAGCCTGATGGGATGTGGCGCCTATTTCGCCTATCTGAAGCACCCGTTCGACCTGCCCTCGGATCAGCTTGCCCCCAAGCTGGTGGATCAAAGCGCCATTCTGTCCCTTCCCGGCACCATGTTTACGCCCGCGGGTGATGCGGACGGGGCGCGCCAGCTGCGAGTGGCCTTTGCCAATATCGACCGTGATGGGATCGGCGTATTTCTCGATCGGCTCACGGATTTTCATCCCTGACGCATCACCGCTTGGCAATCCGGACCGCGTGACCTAAAACCGCTTAGAGCTGAATGAAAAAGGATGCAAAGCATGGCAACCAGTAAGATCTCGCGCACCTTCGGTTGGGGCCTCATGGGCCTCGTGATGGTTGGGCTTGTAGGCTTTGGATCCACCAATTTCGGCGGCGGCGGCCGGTCGATTGGCACCGTGGGGGACACCGATATCGACGCCCAGCGGTATGCGCGTGAACTGAACAATGAACTGCGTGCGCTCCAGGCCCAGACCGGGCAGCAGATCCCGCTGGCGCAGGCCCAGGCCTTTGGCCTCGACCGTCAGGTTCTTGGCCGCCTGCTGGCGACCACGGCACTGGAAAACGAAACCGCTCGTCTGGGCATTTCGGTTGGCGACGACCAGCTGCGCAAGCGGATTGTGGAAATCTCGGCCTTTCAGGGGATCAACGGACAGTTTGACCGCGAAGCCTATAATTTTGCCTTGGAGCAGTCCGGCCTGACCGCAGCGCAGTTCGAAGCGTCTTTGCGGGCCGAAGTTGCCCGCCAGATCCTGCAGACCGCCGTGGCAAGCGGCACCACCGCCTCGCCGCTTTTCGTCGATACGCTTTATGGTGTTTACTATGAGACCCGTGATTTCACCTGGGCCAGCCTGCCGATGTCGGCGCTGACCGAGGCGCTTCCGGCTGCCTCTGCGGAAGAGCTGACCGCCTTTTATGACGCGAACGCAAGCGCCTACACCCTGCCCGAGACAAAGAACATCACCTTTGCCTGGCTCAACCCGGAAGACCTGATCACCGGGATCGAGGTGAACGACGAAGACCTTGAGGCCCTTTATCAGGAGCGGATCGACGAGTTCATGGTGCCCGAGCGCCGCATGGTCGAACGCCTTGTCTTCTCCAGCACGGCAGACGCCCAGGCAGCCATGGACGCGATCACCGCAGGCGATAAGAGTTTTGAAGACATTGTCACTGAACGTGAACTGACCTTGAGCGATGTCGATCTGGGGGACCTGTCGCAGGATGAGCTGGGCATGGCAGGGGACGCGATCTTTGCCATGACGGCCCCCGGCGTAGCCGGCCCGGTTGAAAGCGACCTGGGCCCGGCAATTTTCCGCATGAACGCTGTTCTTGCCGCGCAGGAGACCAGTTTCGAGCAAGCCCGCGAACAGCTTCAGGGTGAGTTGGCCTCTGACGCGGCCCGTCGGCAGGTAAACGACCTGATTGCCGATCTGGATGATCTTCTGGCCGGTGGCGCCACCCTGGAAGAGATTGCCGGCAGCCATAAAATGCGTCTCGACACAATCGACTGGACCACAGAGAACAGCGACGGCATTGCCGCCTATGAAAGCTTCCGCGAGGCAGCTCTTGCTGCACAGGAGGGAGATTTCCCCGAAATCACGCTGATGGCCGATGGCGGCGTTTTTGCGCTGCGCGTCAACAAGGTCGACGCCCCACGCCTGCAGACGCAGGACGAAGTGGCAGATCAGGTTCTGGTGGGCTGGGGCCTGCAAAAGCGCCTTGAGTTGCTGGCCGCACAGGCCGAAAGCATGATCCCGGCGCTGGAGGGGGGCGAAAGCCTGTCCTCGCTTGGACTGACTGAGGTGGTGGAAACGGAACAGGGGCGCGAAGCCTTCATCAACGGCGCACCAGCCGGGTTCATCAACGAAGTCTTCACCATGACGACCGATGAATGGCGTGTTCTGCCGGGAACCGAAGATGTGGTGCTGGTGCGTGTTGATGCGGTGAACGCCGCCGACCAGACCAGCGAAGAGGCCGTTGCGACGAAAGCGCAATTTGCCGAGCAGACCGGTCAGGAGCTGGGCATTGACATCGAAAATGCCTTTGCCCGCATTCTCGAAGCTCAGGCAGGGGTGACGCTTGATCGGGCCGTGATCAACGCCATCCACGCCCAGTTCCCGTAACCCCGCCCCCAATCGAGAGGAACCCCCATGGCCCTTACCCCGTCATTCGACGCGTTTGAAGCCGGTTGGAATGCCGGGAAAAACCAGGTGGTCTATACCCGGCTGGCGGCGGATCTGGACACACCGGTCAGCCTGATGATGAAGCTGACCGAAGCGCGCCGGGACAGTTTCATGCTGGAATCGGTCACCGGCGGCGAGGTCCGGGGCCGCTATTCGATGGTGGGCATGAAACCCGACCTGATCTGGCGCGCGCGCGGGGAGCAGTCAGAAATCAACCGTCAGGCACGGTTTGACGGGGACAGTTACGAACCAATGCCGGGCAATCCGCTGGACGCTTTCCGCACTGTTCTGGCGGAAAGCCGAATTGACCTGCCCGCAGATCTTCCGGCCGCCAGCGCGGGGCTGTTTGGCTATCTCGGCTATGACATGATCCGGTTGGTGGAACATCTGCCCGATCAGAACCCCGACCCCCTGGGCCTGCCGGATGCGGTGATGATGCGCCCGTCCGTGGTTGCGGTTCTGGATGGGGTGAAAGGTGAGGTGACCCTGGTTGCCCCCGCCTTTGTGTCCTCCGGCCTCAGCGCCAAGGCGGCCTATGCCCAGGCCGCGGAACGCGTCATGGATGCGCTGCGGGATCTGGAGCGCGCCGCGATTGGCGAAAGCCGCGACCTTGGGGATCTGGCAGATCTGGGCCCGCTTACATCAAACTTTGCCAAGGACGATTATCTGGCGGCGGTAGAACGCGCCAAGGAGTATATCCGGGCCGGTGACATCTTTCAGGTGGTGCCCAGCCAGCGCTGGGTTCAGGATTTCCCCCTGCCCCCGTTTGCACTTTACCGCTCCCTGCGCCGGACCAACCCGTCGCCTTTCATGTTCTACTTCAATTTCGGCGGTTTCCAGGTGGTTGGTGCCAGCCCGGAGATCCTTGTGCGCGTGTTTGACGGAGAGGTGACAATCCGTCCGATCGCGGGAACCCGACCGCGCGGGAAAACGCCCGAGGAAGACAAGGCGCTGGAGCTGGATCTGCTGGCGGATCAGAAAGAGCTGGCCGAGCATCTGATGCTGTTGGATCTGGGCCGCAACGACGTGGGCCGCGTGGCGAAGATTGGCACCGTCCGTCCGACCGAAGAGTTCATCATCGAACGCTACAGCCACGTTATGCATATTGTCTCGAACGTGGTGGGAGAGCTGCACGAAGACAAGGACGCATTGGACGCCTATTTCGCGGGTATGCCTGCAGGCACTGTGTCAGGCGCGCCGAAAGTGCGGGCGATGGAGATCATCGACGAGCTGGAGCCGGAGAAGCGTGGCATCTATGGCGGCGGCCTTGGCTATTTCAGCGCGGGTGGCGACATGGACATGTGCATCGCGCTGCGCACGGCGATTGTAAAAGATGGAAAGCTTTATATTCAGGCCGGTGGTGGGGTTGTTTATGATAGTGATCCGGAGGCGGAATATCAGGAAACCGTGAACAAGTCGAAAGCCATTCGGGCGGCTGCGGAGCATGCCGGGATGTTCAGCCGTTCACGGGGAAACTAAAGGGTTTCTGCTTTAACTCGAAACACCTTAGCCCCGATTGAGGGGCTCTGCCCCTCACCTCTTCGAGGCTCACCCCGAGGTATTTCAAGCAAGAAAAAGGCGGCGCTGGCATCTGGGCCGCCTTTTCTTTTCTGCAATTTCGCGGGGTTAGAAGCCGAGCATCCATGTCCCATCGGGCCAGAATGCATGGAAAGCGAAGGCAAAGAGCACGTCATGGGGAAGGTCACGGCCCTGGGCGTCGCGCACCCGGATGGTGCCAACGTCGCGCCCATTTGCAATCCGCCCGTCATCCAGCGCCGAAGCCTGACCACCCACCCAGCTGATCGTGATCCCTGCCTCGTTAATCTCACCAGATTTGGCAAGGCGTGAAACAGGCCAGGCGCGATCTCCGACCCGCACCACCCGCGCGAGGGCGGGCACGTTGTTTGGGGGAAGCTCGCCTGTAAAAAAGGGATAGGGGCGTGTGCGGCTGTCATATCCCACATAGGGGTTCCGACCATAGGCACGGCGCGCCTGCGGTTGGTCCATCACTTTCCCATCCGGGTTGCGAGCGGCAAATTCAGCCCAGCTTTCCATCCAGGAGGGAAGCTGTTCAAGTTGCGTATCGGTATGAACGCCGACAATCCCAGTTCCAAGCGCCTGCTGCCACCAGCTTTCGGTTTCGCGGTCATACATCACCATGTCCGAATTTCTGAGCTTTCCGGTCACGCCGAAGCTGAGCTCCTGCCCTTTGACACGCCGATCAAAGACCATGGCGGAATTGCAGAGCGGGCAGAAGGTGACGGCGATGGGGCGACCGGCGACCTCATCATTCACGATTTCATGCCAGGTCAGGTAGCGCAACGGATAGGCGCGAGCCGGCGCGCCGTCGAGTTCCACCGCGATCACGGGTTCACGTGCGCCGAGACGGGTTTCGTCCTGCACGGAAAGAAATCGGGGATCAGACAAGGCAGGGATCCCGTCCCGGCCCGGACCACCAGACAGGATTTCGGTCCAGTTCTCAACACTGGTTCGGGTAAAGTCGGTTTGGGGAAATTCGTGTTTCCAGAACGCGGGATCGGCCCGCAGGCATTGCGCCCAAAGCCCGAGGATCACGGTCAGGATGGTCAGTGCCAGACGTCCGTGAAACTGTATTTGGGTCTGGGATATAAGCTGGACGGGTAAACGCATCGGGGCCTCCTCTTCCCGTGGCATCCGGTCAACAGATGGTGACAGAGAGAGGAGGCCCCGCCTAGACCCGCTCACGCGGGTTTGAGGGCATGTGTTCGCAAGCGACTGAGGCGTTACTCAACCACTTTCACGGAGGTCATCACATCCGGATCGCCCAGGATCTGACCGTTGGGGCCTGCGCCTTTCTTGATGGCCTCAACCACGTCAAAGCCATTGGTAACCGCACCAACGATGGTGTATTGGCCGTCAAGGAACGGACCCGGCTTGAACATGATGAAGAACTGCGAGTTGGCAGAGTTCGGGTTTTGTGACCGCGCCATGCCAACAACACCGGCGGCAAAACTTTCCGAGGAGAACTCGGACGGAAGATCCGGGTAATCCGATCCCCCCATGCCGGCGTAATCCATCTTGTCGCCATCTTTTTTGCCGTATTTCACGTCACCGGTCTGGGCCATGAACCCTTCGATCACACGGTGAAACACCACATTGTCATATTGCCCCTCACGCGACAGCGTCAGGATGCGCTCCACATGCTGCGGGGCGAGATCCGGACGCAGGGTGACTTCGATCTGACCGTTGGCCTCTCCGGCCACGGTGATTTCGATCTTCGGAAAATCACTTTCGGCAATGGCGGCATTGGGTTCGAAACTTTGAGGCCACAGAGTATAGGCGGCATAGCCGACGATCACCAGAACGCCAGCCAGAAATGCCGTCCAGAACCCGCGCTTATCCTTGGCGCTATAATCAGACATCTGCAGCGACCTTGACCGATACCATCACATCCGGCTCTGCGGGCGGCTCACCACGGGTGATTGCATCCACATGCTCCATGCCCGAGGTTACACGGCCGTAAACGGTATATTGGCCATTCAGGAAATGGTTGTCGTTGAAGTTGATGAAGAACTGCGAGTTGGCAGAGTTCGGGTTCTGCGAGCGCGCAGCGCCAAGGGTGCCACGATCATGCGGCAGTTTCGAAAACTCTGCCGGCAGGTCCGGCAGATCCGACCCACCGGTCCCCGCACGACGCAGGCTCATCGGGTCTTTGCCGTTGGCCACATCCCCGGTCTGGGCCATGAACCCGTCGATCACACGGTGAAACACCACACCGTCATACTCGCCACGGCGGGCCAGCTCTTTCATGCGCTCAGCATGTTTCGGGGCCACATCCGGCAGCAGCTCAATCACGACCGTGCCGTTTTTCAGCTCCATCAGGATCGTGTTTTCAGGATCTTTATATTCGGCCATCTGGGCCTCCTTTGCATTCAGATTTGCCGCCAACCTATGTTGCGCGGCAACGGTTGAAAAGACCCCGACCTGAATCCGGCGCAATTTCCGCATTCATCGTTGACCATAGTGGACAAATGGTGTGCATAGGCGACAAGATTGTAAGGAGGGGTGTCATGGCCTGGAAAACGCTGGACGAGATGGAACTGGCAGGGAAAGTGGTGCTGACGCGCGTGGATATCAACGTGCCGGTCAAAGATGGCAAGGTCACGGATGACACCCGCATCCAGCGCATCCTTCCAACCATCAGGGACATTCTGGCCGCAGGCGGCAAACCTGTTCTTCTGGCCCATTTCGGGCGCCCCAAAGGGGAGCGCGTGCCCGATATGAGCCTTTCAGTGGTGCGCCCCGCCCTTGAAGCCGCGCTGGGACGACCGGTCAAATTTGCCGAGGACTGTATTGGTGGTCCGGCCAAACAAGCGGTGGCCGCGCTGGAAGAGGGCGATGTTTTGCTTCTGGAAAACACCCGCTACCACGCCGCTGAGACCAAAAACGATCCTGCTTTTGCCGCCGGTCTTGCGGCCCTCGGCGATATTTACTGCAATGATGCCTTTTCGGCGGCGCACCGCGCGCATGGGTCGACCGAAGGGGTCGCCCGGCTGCTCCCGTCCTGCGCCGGACGTCTGATGCAGGCGGAGCTTTCCGCGCTTGAAGCTGCTTTGGGGCAACCTGAACGCCCTGTTGTCGCGGTGGTCGGCGGCGCGAAAGTGTCAACCAAACTCGACCTTCTGGGCAATCTGGTCAGCAAGGTGGACCACCTTGTCATTGGCGGTGGAATGGCAAATACGTTCCTCGCCGCGCAGGGCATCGATGTGGGCAAATCACTGGCAGAACACGAAATGGCCGATACCGCGCGCGAGATTCTGGCCAAGGCAGACACTGTGGGCTGCGAAGTGATCCTGCCAAGCGATGTGGTGGTGGCGCGGGAATTTGCAGCTGGGGCTGCCAGTGAAACTGTCCCCGCCGATGCCTGCCCCGCTGACGCAATGATCCTCGACGCGGGACCTGAAAGCGTCGCGAAAATTGCAGACACCCTGTCAACCGCCAAGACCCTGATCTGGAACGGGCCTCTTGGGGCGTTTGAGATCGAACCGTTTGATGCGGCGACCAATGCGGCGGCTGCGAAAGCAGCGGAATTGTCGGCAGACGGCAAACTCACCTCGGTGGCGGGCGGGGGCGACACGGTCGCCGCGCTGAACAAAGCAGGGGCAACCGAGCGATTCACCTATATCTCAACCGCTGGCGGTGCGTTTCTGGAGTGGATGGAGGGCAAGGAACTGCCCGGTGTTGCGGCTCTATCCAACTGATAACGTCTTATAATTAAAACACTTAACCCCGCCTCTTTCGGCGGGGTTTTCTTTTGCATTCTCAGTTTGACTCTTTTCTGACTATTTTAGTAGGTTATCTATATCAGCCACCCGACACCCGGCCAGCCGACACATTTTTCTCACGAGCGCGAACATGAAGACACTGGCTGATATCCCCGCGGATCCACTGGAGATCCTGCACCACCTCCCCCTGCCCTCCGGCCCTGTTCCCCTGGCGGAATGGCTCCTCGACCGAATTGAAGGAAATCGCACATGACTGTCCAACTGCGCACCCTTTCACTGGATGCAATGACCAAACCGCAAGCCCCGCAATATGAGGCCCTTTCGCTGACCCGGAATGGCAAAACGGCCCAGATCACCCTCAATGGAATGATCTACACGCTGACAATCACCCGTGCCGGGAAGCTGATCCTGACCAAGTAACACGCAAGCCAATCGCCGGTTCCCCGCAACATGGGCCTGGCGGCTCCGGGGGCAACGTCATTAAACCGTTTCATCCGACGTTGCCTCCGGATTTTTGCCCGTCTCCCTACTGTCCCGACAGAATGTTAGCGCCAGCAGAATTGCAACATTGGGGTCTCTCGCCTAGAAGGGGGGAAAATTTCACCCTGACATCGGACGGGACCATCATGCCGAACCAAGCACAATTGGACAAAATCAAAGCCGGCCAAGGCTTTATCGCAGCACTCGACCAATCGGGTGGCTCCACCCCCAAAGCTCTGCGCCTTTACGGCGTGGAAGAAGACGCCTATTCGAACGACGCCGAAATGTATGACCAGATCCACGCCATGCGCTCGCGCATTGCGCAGGCACCTGCGTTCACCGGCGAAAAAGTCATCGGCGCGATCCTGTTCGAAATGACCATGGATCGGGAGATTGACGGAAAACCGACCGCCACTTTCATGTGGGACCAACGCGGCGTTGTGCCTTTCCTGAAGGTCGACAAGGGTCTGGCCGATGAGGAAAACGGCGTGCAGGTGATGAAACCAATGCCAGATCTGGATGCCTTGTGCGAACGCGCTGTGAAAGCAGGCGTATTCGGCACCAAAATGCGCTCGGTCATCAACGCGGCCAATGCGGAAGGCATCAAGGCGGTTGTGGCCCAGCAGTTCGAAGTGGGCAAACAGATCATCGGCCATGGGCTGGTGCCGATCATTGAGCCGGAAGTGACCATCTCGATTGCGGACAAGGCTGAGGCCGAAGCCCTTCTTCTGGCCGAAATCAAAGCCCAGCTTGATGCCTTGCCCGAAGATCAGACCGTGATGCTCAAACTGACCCTGCCCGAGACCGCAAATCACTATAAAGCCCTGGTCGATCATCCGCGCGTCGCCAGCGTCGTGGCGCTGTCCGGCGGCTATTCCCGTGAGGAGGCGAACACCCGCCTTTCGAAGAACTCGGGCATGATTGCCAGCTTCTCTCGCGCGCTGACCGAGGGGCTTTCGGCCCAACAGTCTGATGAGGCGTTCAACGACACCATCGCAGGCACCATCGACAGCATCTACCAGGCGTCGATTTCAGGCTAACCCCTTGCACCAAAATGATTTTTCTAAAACGCCCGCGATCAGTTTCGTGGGCGTTTTTCATTGAGCCCCCTGCATTCCAGAGCTTTCAAATTGCTCCTGTTGCCCGCGCGACTCACTTCCCGCCTCTGTCTGACTTTTTTCAAAACCGATTCGTTTTTGGGATTCACAAGGCGAATCGCCTATGGCATAGTCCTCTTGCACCACCCAAAAAGAGGTGGGCATGAAGGCAGTACATACAGGCGGGAAACCTATGGGCGCCCCTCGCGCAAAAACAGGAATTGGTGGAGTGGTCTACTTCGTCGCGGTCACTGGCCTCGGCATTTACTTCACCTTTGCCAGCGTGCAGGGCGACTTTGGAATTTTCCGACGCGTGCAAATTGAGGCCGAGGCGCAAGCGCTCACACAAGAACGCGCAGCGCTCTCGGCCCAAATTGCGAACTTGAGCAACAAAACCCAACGGCTCTCCGACACCTATCTTGACCTCGACCTGCTGGACGAACAAGCACGCTCGGTTCTCGGCCTGGTGCGGGCTGACGAAGTGGTTCTGCGTTAAGCAACCTACCTGGAAATCCGACGGGGCTGAACTTATCCCCCTCCCTCTCCGCTAAACTCTCCACAAACCGGTAAACAAATTCATGCGATGGGCGCACCCCAAGTCGCTTTTGCATGACTTTCTTCCTGAACACCAAGTTTTTGTCGACCTGAACAGGAAAACTCTGTAATAGATAGTTTAATGCTAAACTATTGCATCAATCAGAGTTGACGCCAAGAGGAGGATGCCGCATGGCCGCCCGGAAAAGCGCCCAGAAAAAGTCCGCTAAATCAAACACATCCAAAGAAGAGCTGCTTGAGTATTACCGCGAGATGCTTCTGATCCGTCGATTCGAAGAGAAATCGGGGCAGCTCTATGGCATGGGGCTGATCGGCGGGTTCTGCCACCTATATATCGGTCAGGAGGCTGTTGTGGTCGGCCTGGAAGCCGCCGCGATCGAGGGCGACAAGCGCATCACCTCTTACCGTGACCATGGACATATGCTGGCCTGCGGCATGGATCCGAAAGGCGTGATGGCAGAGCTGACCGGCCGCGAGGGCGGTCTGTCGAAAGGCAAAGGCGGCTCGATGCACATGTTTTCGAAAGAAAAGCATTTCTACGGTGGCCACGGCATTGTTGGCGCACAGGTTCCGATCGGCACCGGCCTGGCTTTTGCAGACAAGTATCTGGAAAATGGCGGCGTGACCTTTGCCTATTTCGGTGATGGCGCAGCCAACCAGGGTCAGGTTTACGAAAGCTTCAACATGGCCTCACTTTGGCAGCTTCCGGTCATCTATGTGATCGAAAACAACCAATACGCCATGGGCACCTCATTGCAGCGCGCAAGCTCCACCCCCGAAATCTACACCCGCGGCGAAGCATTCGGCATCCCCGGTGAGGCCGTGGACGGGATGGACGTTCTGGAGGTGAAAGAGGCCGGCCTGCGGGCGACGGAACATTGCCGCTCGGGCAATGGGCCATATATTCTGGAAATGAAAACATACCGTTACCGCGGCCATTCGATGTCGGATCCGGCCAAGTACCGCACCCGTGAAGAAGTGCAGAAAGTGCGTGAGGAACGCGATGCCATCGAACATGTGCGCGAGCTTCTGCTGCAAGGCAAACACGCTACGGAAGATGAGCTGAAAGCCATCGACAAGGACATCAAATCGGTTGTGAACGACGCTGCCGAGTTTTCGAAAACCAGCCCGGAACCCGCTCTCGAAGAGCTGTGGACCGACATTTACGCCTAAGCCGGACGAGGAGAGAGAAACATGGCTACTGAAATCCTGATGCCCGCCCTGTCCCCGACCATGGAGGAAGGCACGCTGGCAAAATGGCTTGTCAAAGAGGGCGACACCGTATCGTCCGGTGACATCCTGGCCGAGATCGAAACCGACAAGGCGACGATGGAGTTCGAAGCGGTTGATGAGGGCATCATCGGCAAGATCCTGATCGAAGAAGGCACCGAAGGGGTGAAAGTCAACTCGCCCATCGCGGTGCTGGTGGAAGAAGGCGAAAGCGCGGATGAGATTGCCGCGCCCGCCGCTGCGAGCGAAGCGGCCCCGGCCGCTGAAGCCCCTGCCCCTGCTGCCCCGGTTGCTGCCCAGCCGATCACGCCAGTGGTTCCGGCTGATACCGAAATTCCGGCCGGCACCGAAATGCGGTCCACCACCGTGCGCGAAGCCCTGCGTGACGCGATGGCCGAAGAGATGCGCGCCGATGACAGCGTCTTTCTGATGGGGGAAGAGGTTGCGGAATATCAGGGCGCTTACAAAGTGTCCCAGGGGCTCCTGGACGAGTTCGGCGCCAAACGCGTGATTGACACACCGATCACCGAGCATGGTTTCACCGGCCTCGCCACCGGGGCTGCAATGGGTGGTCTGCGGCCTGTGGTCGAGTTCATGACCTTCAACTTTGCCATGCAGGCAATTGACCACATCATCAACACCGCCGCCAAGACGCGCTATATGTCCGGCGGCCAGATGTCCTGCCCGATCGTGTTCCGCGGCGCAAATGGCGCTGCCGCCCGCGTCGGCGCCCAGCACTCGCAAGATTATGCCGCATGGTATGCCCAGATCCCCGGCCTGCATGTGGCCATGCCCTACTCGGCGGCGGACGCCAAGGGGATGCTGAAATCGGCCATTCGTGATGACAACCCGGTTGTGTTTTTGGAAAACGAGCTGCTTTACGGCGCGAGTTTTGATGTGCCGGTGATGGATGATTACACCGTCCCCTTTGGCAAGGCACGCATCTGGCGGGAAGGCAATGACGTGACCATTGTCAGCTTTGGCATCGGCATGAAATACGCTCTGGAAGCCGCCGATGAGCTGGCCAAAGAGGGTATCTCGGCAGAGGTTATCGACCTGCGCAGCCTGCGTCCGATCGACTATGACACGGTGCTGAATTCGGTGATGAAAACCAACCGCTGTGTCACCGTGGAAGAAGGCTGGCCGGTGGCCTCCATTGGCAACCACATCTCGGCCACGATCATGGAACGTGCATTTGATTATCTGGATGCCCCGGTGATCAACCTGACCGGCAAGGATGTGCCCATGCCCTACGCCGCCAACCTTGAAAAGCTGGCGCTTGTGACCACCGCCGAGGTGATCCAGGCCGTCAAAGCCGTTACTTACCGCTAAGGAGCTCGACACATGGCTACCGAAATTCTCATGCCCGCCCTGTCGCCGACGATGGAAGAAGGCACTTTGGCAAAATGGCTGGTCAAGGAAGGGGACGCGGTGCAATCCGGTGACCTTCTGGCCGAGATTGAAACAGACAAGGCAACGATGGAGTTCGAAGCGGTGGACGAAGGTGTCATCGGGAAGATCCTCGTCGCGGAAGGCACCGAGGCCGTCAAGGTGAACTCGCCCATCGCAATCCTCGTAGAAGAGGGCGAAGAGGTCGGTGACGTGGCTACAAGCGCCCCCGCAGCGCCTGCTGCAGCCGAGGCCGAAGCCGCTCCTGCAGCGGTTGAGGCATCGGCACCTGCCGCCGCAGCTGCACCCGCAGCCCCTGCCCCGCAAGCCGCTGATGGAAAACGAATTTTTGCCTCGCCACTGGCGCGACGCATTGCGGCGGACAAAGGTCTGGATCTGACGCAAATCAGTGGCACCGGTCCGAAAGGGCGCATTGTGAAGGCGGATGTGGAAGGCGCAACGGCATCGGCCCCCGCAGCAGCTCCGGCGGCATCCGCCCCGGCAGCCCCGGCCGCAGCCCCTGCCCCCTCCGTGTCTTCGGATGCAGTGGCCGCAATGTATCAGGGTCGTGAGTTCGAGGAGGTCAAGCTTGACGGGATGCGCAAAACCATTGCTGCCCGCCTGTCGGAAGCCAAGCAGACCATCCCGCATTTCTACCTGCGCCGCGACATCAAGCTCGACGCTCTTCTCGCGTTCCGCAGCCAACTGAACAAACAGCTGGAAGCGCGTGGCGTGAAACTGTCGGTCAATGATTTCATCATCAAGGCCGTGGCCAACGCCCTGCAACAGGTACCGGAAGCCAATGCCGTTTGGGCAGGCGACCGGGTGCTTCAGATGAACGCCTCGGACGTGGCCGTAGCCGTGGCCATTGAGGGCGGGTTGTTCACCCCGGTCTTGCAGGACGCCGATCAGAAGTCGCTGTCGAGCCTGTCGACCCAGATGAAAGACCTCGCCGCGCGCGCGCGTGACCGCAAACTGGCACCGCATGAGTATCAAGGCGGCAGCTTTGCCATCTCGAACCTCGGCATGTTCGGGATCGACAATTTTGACGCCATCGTGAACCCGCCCCATGCGGGCATTCTGGCGGTCGGCACCGGGGTGAAAAAACCTGTGGTTGGCGATGATGGCGAGCTGACGGTTGCGACCATCATGAGCGTGACCATGTCTGTGGACCACCGGGTGATTGACGGGGCCGTTGGGGCCAACCTTCTGAAGGCCATCGTCGAAAACCTGGAAAACCCGCTGACCATGCTGGCCTGAAAATGATCGGGTGCCGGAAGATCCCTGCACCCGATACATTCAAAAAATTACATCCATTGATCTGGCTCAAGGTGGCGCCCTGCCCCTTGGGCCATTTCTTTTGCGAATGAAGATATCCGCAGGAGACAGACATGGATTTCCCCGCCCTTCTGGCCGACACCACCGCCAACACGGACGAGTTTCGCAAGCTCAACCCCGATGGCGGGAAAGGCTTTGCCGCCATGCACCGCGCCGCGATGGGTGACGGGGTGCTGTCGGTTAAGGCGAAAGAGCTTCAATGCATTGCGATCGGGATTGCCAAGCAATGCAATGACTGCATCGGCTTTCATGTGCGTGCCGCAATCAAGGCGGGCGCCACCCGCGAAGAGATTTCAGAAACCGTTGCCGTGTCGATCATGATGGGGGGCGGCCCCGCTTATATGTATGGCGCGCGCGCCCTGCAGGCGTTTGATCAGCTGTCCGAACTTGCGGTCCCGGCCTGAGCTTGGAGCGCCTTAAAACATGTAAGGGCGCCGGTATCGGGCGCCCTTTTCATCTTCTGTCATGTTCATCATCTGTCATGAGATGCCACCAGCTCAGCGGCTGAGGGTCTGATCCATCTGGATTGACGGTTGCGCGCACCCGGCCTCGCCCACGATACGCGCAGGCACACCGGCCACAGTCACGTTTTCCGGGACTTCCTCCAACACGACGGACCCTGCTGCGATACGCGAGCAGCAGCCGACGCGGATATTGCCCAGCACCTTTGCTCCGGCCCCAATCAGAACCCCATCGCCAATTTTCGGATGACGGTCTTCGTCCTCTTTGCCGGTGCCCCCCAGCGTGACGGAATGCAACATCGACACATTGTCCCCGACCACGGCGGTTTCACCAATCACGATGGAATGGGCATGGTCAATCATGATCCCTTTGCCAATGCGCGCACCTGGATGGATGTCGATGCCGTAGACCTCGGAGCAGCGCATCTGGATAAAATAGGCCAGGTCCTTGCGCCCTTCATTCCACAGGAAATGCGCCAGGCGATAGGCCTGCATCGCCTGAAACCCCTTGAAGTAAAGAACCGGCTGCAACATCCGGTGGCAGGCCGGGTCGCGCTCAACAATCGCGGCCACATCCGCACGTGCCGCATCTGCCAGCTCCGCACAGCTGTCATAGGCTTCATCCGCAATCTCGCGCAGCAAAACCATGCTCATTTCATTCGAGCTGAGCTTGGCGGCAAACCGGTAGGACAGTGCTTTTTCAAGCGTCTTGTGATGCAGAACACAAGCCCCCACCAGCCCCCCCAACAGGGGTTCTTTCTGAATTGCAGCCCTTGCCTCATCGGTAATGCGGTCCCACACTGGGTCGAGTTTTGTCACGATTGCGCGCTTCTCTGCCATGGTTTTTCCTCAAGTTACCGAACCGTTTTACACCAGCTCTGCGGGGAATGCCAAACGCAAAGCCGTGATGGGGGCAATTGCAAACAGGAATGACTTAAAGCGTTTCGACGTTCACCTGAGACAGGGAAAAGTCGAAACGCCGCAAAAGATTTCAATGTCATGGGCGTTTCGGGATAAACATGTGTGTCAGGTTTATCCCGAAACGCTTTATGAGTAGCAAATTCAAAACGCAGTTTTTGCAGGTGTTGGACGATCTGAACCAAGAAGATGCCCTCGGGGCCGAGGGGCAACAGGGCAACGGGTCGTGGAGCTGGATCAGCCGGCCGTTGGGCGCCTGTCCCGCATGGACGCGTTGCAAAATCCGGCCATGGCGCAGGCTCAGGCCGCACAACGTCACGCCCAGCGCCAACGCATTCACGCCGCCCTCGATCGGATCGAAGACGGCGCGTTTGGCTTTTGCGAGGATTGCGGAGAAGATATCCCCAACGGTTGACTGGAACTGGATCCCTGTGTGACGCGATGCGTCAATTGCGCATCGGGGTGATATCAGACACAGCGTTGGGTCCTCAGGGCCGCAAAGATCGTCAGCATGCAATCACAATAGTCGGGATCATCCTGATACGGTTCCTGTTCGCGCGGCATTTTGCGGGCAACGGCAGCCAGGCTGCCATTGCCCCATTTCGGATGCGCACGCCCTGTCACATAGCGGTAGCGATCCGCCATATTGGCCCGCGCCACCATGCGCAACATGGCATCAGGTCGGTCCTGCGCAGGCAGCGCAAGAAGCGCACAGGCTGCGGCGGCCACATCACCAGGAAGGACAGGACGCATGGTCAGACCTCCAGATCCATCCGGGCAAACAGGCCGGGGCCGAAGCGATCAGACATTTGCGCCACCTCGATCTGACAGCTTCCTGTCACCCCATCGCTCGCAATCTCCGCGGCACTATAGGTCCACACCGGTTCCGAGACGAACGTTTCGCGCAGGATGGTTCCCCCCTGACGGACACGCACCATGTATTGCTCAAAGGCTTCCCCAAGCGGAACATCTCCGATCCCCCATTGGTCCCCCTCAAGACGGGTGCGCCGGATCCAGCTGATCTCTTGTCCTCCGATCCCATCAGAGCTTGCCTTCAGATAGGCCGGGGCATAGGGGCGCAGCCCGTTCCCTTGAAACGCCTGCACAACATGCTGAAAGCTCGGGTCGCTGACCGGCAGACGAGCCGCCCCGATCCGATAGTGGCGTTCAACCCCTCTGGAGGACATGGCGAGGTCGATCTGCTCCGGACGACCATCCAGAAGCACGAAGTAGCTGCCGACCGGCCAGCTTTCCGGCATCAGGGCATCTGTGCCCAGCTGACCACGCAACCGACCTGAGATCTCATAGGTCCGCGTGTCGACAAGCGTGGCGGTGGTGAATTGGAAAATCTCCCAATTGTCCGGCGTCCCATCCCCGATGGCGGCGATATTGGCCCCATTGAGCACATCTGCCAGCGCGGCACTGGACAGGGAACCGTCAATCAATTTCACCCGCAAGGCCGCCCCGTGGTCCAAAACAGCTGGGGGCGCGATATCCAGTTCGGTCTCAGTCAGCCCAATGACCGAACGAAGGTCAATCACGGTATTCAGAGCATACCCGCTGTCAGATGCAGACCCATAGGCTGCGGCCTTCCCAAGCCACGGCCTGGAAGACACCGCCAGATAAGGCGCATGGGGCACCTCGTCCCCACGGATCAGGGGCAAGTCAAGGAACAGCGGAAAGGCAGGCGCAGGCGCGACGAAGCTGACCGGTGTCAGGCTTTCCTCGACATTCGCCGAAGCCCCGTAGATCCCGGTCTCAACGCGCGTGGCCTGCACCTGCTGGACACCGGCCTGCTCGACCTGATCCATACGATAGAACTCGGTTCCGGCGTCCGTTTCGATCTGCACGATGTCCCCGGCCACCTTGCCAAGATCAGACGGGGGCATGGCAAAGCTGGCGCGGTCCCGGGCGACGCGTGCTTCGGATAGCCAGCGTTCGGTGATTTCCAACGCTTCATTTGCGGTCAGGATCAGGGGGAACTCTGATTGCGACACGGTCTGAATGTCATCATCCGGGAAACTGGATTCGGTCGAGCGCAGCTCATAGCTGCCTTCGCTTTCCACATAGGTCAGGCGCACCCGCCCCACCATATCCGGCTCACCATCCCGCACGCGTTCCAGGCTGCTGTCACGGTCAGGCGACAGGGCTAGCTTCTCCGGGTCGAGCACATGGTCCACAACCCCGCTCCGTGACCTGAAATGCAGCACCCCATCATATTCCGCGGCCTCCATACCATAAGCCAGCATCAGAGGCTGCAGCGCAGACCGTCCGGCCGAGATATCCTTGACCACATAGCCGCGCACCAACCCATGGAGCTTGGAGACATCATAGCGGGTCACACCGGAGCGTTCGCAGACCTCTGACACAACAGATGCGAGCGAACGAGAGGAACTGCGCCCATTCAGCCAATGACCACGCAAGTAGTTCTCCCCATCACTCCAAAGCTCGAGATTCATCGGAAACTCCGGATAGGGGCGCGCGTCCCAGGCCCAGACATGGGCACGGTCCATATCCACCATCTGCACATCCGTTGCACTGTGCACCGGATTGTTGGCCTCATCCCCCCAATAGCCATACATGGCCCGCAGATATTGCATCTGCGCAAGGTCATCCCGCCGGCCGGTCGAGTAATGCGGCAGCTCACTTTCCGAACTTTTGGGGTCTAGAAACTTGTTTGGCTCATTGGTCGCCTTGTCGATCGCCGCACAGCCCAGCTCGGTAAACCAGAACGGCTTTGACCCCGGCAGCCAGTCGGTGGGCAAATTGTGTCGCACCCCGCCTATGCGATTGTGGTGTGACCGATACCACCAGTTGCGCAGATCCTTGTATCTGAACACCCAGGGTTCCGCATGGGCGCCATCTGTGATCGGCAAACGGTTCTGCGCATCCCGGTCCGCCTGCGAGGCATAATACCAATCATACCCCTCGCCCCCTTCAATATTGGCCTGCAGGTATTCCAGATTGTAAATCGACCGATAGCTGGCATCCAGATGATCAACCTCATCACGCCAGTCAGACAGCGGCATGTAATTGTCGATTCCGATGAAATCGACCTCATCATGGCTCCAGAGCGGATCGAGATGGTAATAGACATTCCCCGACCCGTCGGTGGGGTGGTAGCCGAAATACTCGGACCAGTCCGCCGCATAGGAAATCTTGGTGTCATCGCCCAAAATGGCGCGCACCTCTGCGACCAGCTCGATCATTTTCTCGACCGCCGGGAAACTGTGCCCGGCGCCACGGATCTGGGTCAGGCCCCGCATTTCGGATCCAACAAGGAACGCATCCACGCCACCCGCAGACGCGCAAAGATGCGCATAATGCAGGATAAAGCGACGATACGAGAACTCCTCCGGGCCGCTATAGCTCACACCATTTGATGTCACGGTAAAATCAGACGGTTGGGCCGCCCCGAAAAAGCTAGCCACTTCCGCCGCAGCGGCGGCGGTCCCATCCGGGCTGCCGGACACCCCCGGCGCAAGCGACGTGGTGATCCGACCACGCCAGGGCAGCTTTGGTTGCTCACCACTGCCGGTCCACGGGTTGATCAACCCGTTTCCGTCGAGTTGCTCCATCAGGATGAACGGGTAGAAGGTCACCTTCTGCCCGCGATCTTTCATGGCAGTGATCGCCTGTTTCACCGACTGGTCCGTCGGGGTGCCTCCATAGACAGCGCGACCATCTTCATGCGGCACAACTGAGGCATTAGCGCGGGTGATCCCGGAGACATTCCAGGGCATTTCTTTCCCGTCATCCCCGTTTTGTTCAACCTTCGGCTGGATCTGACAGCTGCCACAGCGCAGATCCGACCCAAACCAGGACACGACAAGAGAACTCGCCCCGCAATTGGGCAGATCATTGCTCAACATCTCCAACGAGGCCTGAAAGTCCGTAAGCCCCGTTGCGTTGTTGACATTACTGCGTCCCGCAACACCGGGCTCTGCAGGAAAGGACACCTTGCTTGTGGCCAGAGAATACTCTCCCGTTCCGGGAATGATCGCCACGGCTTTGGTGCCGCGCGCCACTTCTGCAATCTGGTTGGGTTGCTCAGGCCGCACCACTTCGAAATTGAACTGGGGAATCCGGTTGCCGAACTGACCCAGAGGAAGGTCTTCGATCACAACATAGGCCGTGCCCCGATAGGCCGGCGCCTGGCCCAGCCCCATGGTTGCCTCGATCTTAGGATCAGGCAGTTGCACCTCATCCCCCGGATAGACGCGCATGTTCAGATCACTGGTCGCAATTTCCTTGCCATCCGCCCAGATACGCCCCACCCGGGTGATTTCACCCTCACAAAGCGCCAGCGCGACACTTACCGTGTAGCTATATGAGGTCACCTCTGGCTGGCTGGGGCCACCCTTGCCACCGCCTGAAGTTTTGGAGTGCTCCTTGAACCGCGTAGCCCAGATCACCTGCCCGGCGACCCGCGCACGCCCATAAAGCTGCGGGATCGGCGTGCCTTCAGACGCCCCGGTCAGACGGAAACGGTCTACCCGCCCGGTTTCCACGGGTTCAGAACCGCCCCCCAGAATTTTCCCGTCAATCATCCGTCCTAGGGTTGCCCCGACAGCCTTGCCAATGGCAACCGAGGAAAGCCCCAGAATGCCGCCGCCAATCGAAGCCCCAACTGCGCTCCCAACGCCTGCAAGCAGAATTGTTGCCATCAGTCCATCCTTTCCGGAAATGCAAATGCCGCCACCACGCGGCGCGCCCAGGGCGCTGACAGGGGGCTTTCAACCACCCCGTGGCCGCTATAGGCGTGAATGAAAGTTTTATGGGGCGACACAGCCCCCAGAATGCCAAGATGCTTTGCCACGGCGCCCTGCCTCATGCGAAACAACAGCACATCCCCCGGCACCGCTTGGTCAGGGGTTTTCTCAATCAGATACCGGGAGGCATCTTCCCAGAGGTCTTCTTGCCCCGAAGGTTCGGACCAGTCCTGAGTGTAAGCAGGCACCTCAACAGGCTCACGCCCGAGCACGGCCCGCCAGACCCCTCTGATCAGCCCCAGACAATCCGTCCCTCCCCCTGCACAGGAGGATTGATGTTGATAGGGCGTCCCAATCCAGCGCCGCGCCTCCTGCAGCGCACGTTCATTCTGCGTCATCTGTGACATGATCAACCTGTTGATGAATGCCCGGACATAACCCGCCAAGGCAATGAGCGAAGAGGGCAATGCGCTGGTTGTCAGCTCAGCGCACCGCCATCATTTTGTTCTGTGGAAACCGGGTAGGACATCAGCCAGTCCTCGCCAGGGATGGTCGGAAAGCCGCGGAAATTCAACAAGTTGTCAAATTTTGCCTTGCAGGTCTCGGCCCGTTTGTCACACCCTGCTTCCAGACGGATCACATCGCCGGCGACGATCTCGGCCCGCAGGGCTTCCCACAGGGTGATTTCGCGCACGCCGCCAGGAAGAACCTTATCCTTGCGGATCAAGCCGACCAGCCCGGCCCCGTCGCCGGTTTTCACCGAAAGCCGCCCTTTTTCAAACCAACCGCTGTCAAAAGCACCCAGAGCTGCAAAGGAAAAGGTGATCTCATTTCCGGCCACTTGCAGGGGCGCCTCGACAGCATAAGCGGGGTCATCCAGATCGACCTTGCAGGACTTGTCCCCAAGAAGCGCCGAACAAGGTTTCTGAAATGCCCGTCCCTGCGGACGGTTCAACGCTTCGGACAAGCCTACAAGCTCTGCCCGGAAGGCCCCGTTTTCACGGGTGATTTCACCGATGTTTCCACGAAACTGCAAATATCTCTGCGAGGGCGTTTCCCAGTTTACCAACCAGGCCTCGACCTCTGCACCGTCATAGCGACCCGCCCGGATGTCTTTCTCGGTGATGGCCGCGTCCGTCAACGCACCCATCGCTTCGGAATTGTCGATCGACAGGCCCGTGGTCTGTTCCAGCGCATAGGCGGTCAGCCCGGTATCCGCCTTGCACAAGACCGCACCGATCATCAGGTCCCGGTCATGATCAGTGAAGCCAAAAGCCTCGCCGTCGCGACGCGTGACCACCCAGGCTCGGCAAACGGTGGTCATTCCCGTGGCGAAATGCGCTTCAAATTGAGGAGAAAGAGGCATCAGACACGCACCTCCACAACCGGCACATTCGGCGCATCCCCCGCCTGGAAGGATGACACAGAGGTATGAATGCGATCCGTATCGAAACGCACGGGCACGTCAAACTCATACCCTGCGGTAATCTCTGCCCCCTCTTCCGGCGCGATCACAAAGCTCACCATACCGGTGGTTGCATCATAGGTGAAATCCACCCCTTCAACCAGCGGATCCCCCTTGAGACCAAGGGTCACCGTCCCCTCCACAGGTTTCTGGATGGGGCGGTCATAGCTTTGTTCACCGCTGCGATATGTCTTGACCAGCTGCCAGTCGGTGCGCGTGCCATTGCCATGGCCAATCACCTGATCGGTATAGGAAATCTCGGCAGAAGGCTGGGCGCTTTTGTAATCGGACCAATCCTTCCAGCGGAAAGAATGCAGCTGCCCGCGGCGGGCCTCGAAAAAAGCAATCAGAGTTTCGATATCGTCCAGGCTGCGCATCGCAATCCCTGCATCATAACGACGACGGGAATGCTCCCATGGCGTGTTGCGCTCTTCAAATCCATTGGCAAGCGTCACCACTTCGGTGCGCCGTTCCGGCCCCCCGATTGAGCCAAAGCTGAGATTGGCTGGGAAGCGGACTTCATGAAAGCTCATTCTAAACCCTCCTTATCGATGCCGCTGACCGCGTGACAACGCACGCGTCATCTGTGCCGCGACCTGACTTTGTGACCGGCGGAAGCCTTCCACATCCGGCGTTGAGATATTCATGGTGATATTGATGGGCTGACCACCGCCCTGCGCACGGACACCAAGGCTGCCATCGGCCCCTCGGGTCAGGGGCATGATCGCCTCAGGGCCAGCTTCGCCCATCAGCCCGGTGCCGCCACGCATCGGGAAAGTGGTGGCACCAGAAACAACACCGCCCTTGGCAAAAGGCATCACCTTGCCCTGTGCGAACGCACCGCCCTTTTCGAAGGCCAGAAAGCCGTTCATCACGGTGCCAACACCCTGGGCAATCATGCCGCCAAAATGGTTCATCACTGGCTGCATCGCCGCATTATAGGCGGTCCGCGACATGCTCTCGGCAAGGTTCGACAGTGCATCCGACAGTTTCATGCCGTCAAAGGCCAGCCCGTCAAACGCCTTTTTCAGACCAGAGCTGAAACCTGAAGACAGTTTGCCCACATCAACGTTCAGATCCGAGATGGTGGAATGCACCCCCTTGAGCTCGCCCGAAAACGCCGAGGTGAGCGAAACAGCCTGACCAAGCGAGGTGCCAAGCGCCTCGACCTGATCATCGAAACTGTCCAGCATTTCCAATCCAGACATATCTATTCTCCTTCATCTGCAGGGCGTTCATCCGGGAACTGCACCAGCAGTTCATCCAGACGGGCCCGCATCGAGGGTGCGCCCTGACCATCCAGGCCCAGCATCACCATCAACTCGTTAGGGGTCAGCGCCCAGAACTGGTCCGGACGCAATCCAAGCTTGGTAAACCCCAGCCGCATCAGCTGGGGCCAGTCGAAACCGGAGCCCGAAAAGGGGCCGGAACCGGGGGCCTTACTCACGCGGCACCACCTTCGGGGTCTGGCATGGCAAATGCGCGGGCCAGAAGCTGACCTGCTGCCTTTGCCGCCATGACCGGACCTCCGGCAATCTCGGCTGACAGAAGGTCGGACGCCTGCCCCTGCCAGCCCCCCCCGCGAAGACCGGCGACAATCAGTGCCAGCACATCACGGGTGGAAAACGCCCCACCCTCGAACCGCTCAACAAGGGACACGATTGTGTCCTCGCCAAGGCTGGCTTCAAGTTCAGCCAGCGCCCCGAGGGTGAGTTTCAAGACGTGGGGCTGCCCGTCGATGGTCAGCGCCACCTCTCCCGTCCACGGATTGGCCATGATCAGAGCGCCGTAAAGGTCAGGGCGCCGGCCGACGCCATCGACAGCTCATAGGTGGCCTCGCCATTATGCGTGCCGGCATATTCGATCGAGGTGATCATGAACGGGCCCTCAACCGTGCCAAAATCCGGGATGATCACCTGGAAGTTCTGCACTTCATTGTCGAAAAATACCTGTCGGGCACGTTCATCGGTGGTTGCATCGCGAAAGACGCCCGAGCCGGAGATGCTGGCCGATTTCACTCCGGCCCCTCCCAGAAGCTCACGCCAGCCGCCTGCACTCTCCAGCGAGGTCACATCGACGCTTTCTGCGTTGAAGCTGATCCGCGTGGCGCGCAGCCCCGCGATGGTTTCAAAAACACCCGCACCGGTCATGTCGAGTTTGATCAGAAGGTCCTTGCCTTTTTGGGCTACCATTGGGTCACTCCATTAATGAAAGCGTTAGTCGTCTTCGACGCGGGCATGGAAGGTCAGGTCGATCCTGCGCACATCCGCATCCTGAACACGGCGGGCCTTGGCCCGGTTGAAATTGAGATAGACCAGCTTGCCGCGGGCCAGGATCAGGGTGGCATCCACCAGACTGTCGGAAATGGCCGCGGCCACTTCTTTCGCCTGCTGGAACCCCGCCGCATCGGTCACCACAGAAACGGTGAACTCATGCAGCGCCCCATGGCCGGTCATGTCCGATTTTTCGGCCACATCCTCCGGCCCGATCGAGACATAGGTTCCGGTGATGATCCCGGATGGAACGGCATCATAGATCGCCGAACCAATCAGGGCATCCAGAGTGCTATCCGCTTGCAAACGTTGATAAATCGCCTGCTGAAGGGCAGCAGAAACGCCATAGCTCATGCGACCACCTCCTCTTTTGCGAAACAGGTCAGATACTGGGCGCTGCCATCCGCTTCGGTCACCGCAAGGATGCGGAAAATCCTGGCCCCTGCACGAAAGCGTTGTTCGGGTTTTGGACGTGACGGCGCACCATGAGGGGCGGCCCGGACGGTGATGCGAAAGCTGATCGAGGACAATGTCACATGATCGGCCGCTTTCTCATTCCCCGTGCCTGCTTTGATATCTGCCCAGAGCTCACCAAGCGCGACCCAGGTTTCGTCAAAGCCCCCTGCGCCATCCGGCACCCTCTGAGGCTCTTCCAACGTCAATTTGCGATTGAGAACAGGTAAGGTCACTGCGCACCCCCACCACCAAAGAGCCGCACCACACGATACCGCTGGATCAGAGCGGTCACACCAAAGGGCAGATCCCCCGCTCCGGCACTCATATCTGAACGGTTTTCATAGTAATACGCGGCCAACATCAGCACCGCTTGCGCGAGATCTGCGGGAATATCCGCCCAGTCCGCACCGAAACCAGCATCAAAACCGATTTCCACTTCACCCGCGACCGGAATGGCCGGCAGGCAGATCCCGGTCGACACCAGCTTGGGACGGTGCAGGTCTTTTTCAAGGCGATAGCGGTCAGATGCAATCACCTCATCCGCGCCAAGGCGGTCGGTAATGGTCAGGCCGGTGATTGCGCTGACCGGACCAACCGGCAGGGCCTGCGTCGCCAGATCGCGCCAGGCGGTCAAGGTCCAGGTAAACGACCGGGTGATCAGGATCTTGCCGGTGCGAGCCTCGATCGCGGCCATCGCCGCGCGCAAATAACTCTCCAACACATTATCCTGCACCCCGTCATCGGCAAACCCGGTACCCAGCCGCAGGTGGTCCTTGAATTGGGCGACCGGCAGGGCCGCGATCGGCACAGTGGTCTGCTCGACTAACATCATGGATCATCTCCGAAATTCGGGCCCCTCACGTCAAAGGAATGGGTTGGATGGGCACACGCTGTCCGTATTGCTCGGACGGAGGGGGAGCAGCTAGACAACACGGGGTTGGCCAGCGTGTGCCCAGCCCGAACGGTGACACGCACCGCCCGGACCTTGGTTCCCGGCTTAGGACACCGAGAATTTCAGCAGTTTGATCGCGGCAAAATCGCTCACGTCACCGCCCACACGCTTGGTGGCATAGAACAGCACGTGCGGCTTGGCCGAGAACGGGTCACGCAGAATGCGGGTGTCGGGACGTTCTGCCACGGTGTAGCCATTGGCAAAGTCACCAAAGGCAATCGAGGCACTGCCCGATGCGATGTCCGGCATGTCTTCTGCAATCAGAACCGGGTAGCCGATCAGACGGGCGGGCTCGCCAGCGACGGTGGCATCCGACCACAGGAAGCGGCCATCAGCATCTTTAAGCTTGCGCACGGTGCCCACGGTTTTCGAGTTCATCACAAAGACGCCATTGGCGCGGTAGTCAGCACCCAGCGCATAGATCAGGTCAAAGATCGCATCCGCCGGGTTGGTGCCGTCAAAGTCGCCATCGGTGCCTGTCGCAACGTAGCCAAGGTTGCCCCAGGTCCACGACCCGTTCTCAACCGCGGTATGGTTCAGGAAACCGTTCGGCTTGTCGACGCCATCCCCGTTGATAAAGGCAGCCGATTCCGCTCGGGCAAACTTCTCGGCGATACGGCCAGCAAGCCAGGCTTCGATGTCAAACGCACTGTCATCCAGCAGACGCTGCGAGACCTTCGGCAGGGCCGACAGTTCGTGCAGCGGGATCGAAATGCGGTCGATCTTGGGGGTGCCGGTCTCAGCGGCGGAACCGGTTTCAGAGGCCCACCCCGTTACAAGGTCGTCCTGGTCGATCAGCACGTCATAGGCGGTGCCTTCGACATTGACCACATTGGCAACCGAACGCAGGGATGCCGCGTTGGACAGCACTCCTTTGATGGTGTCAGCGGTCACTGGATCCACCAGGTAACCACCGTCGGCGGCCACGGCAGTCGACATGGCTTTGCCTTCCAGTTGAAGGCCGCGCAGACCGTCATCGTCGCCCGAACGCACATAGGCTTCAAAGGCTTTCTGGTGGGGGGCGCCAAGATCGGTTTCAGCGGCCAGGTGCGGCCGTGCCGCGTTCAGTTGAGATTTGCGATCCAGCATGGTCAGTCGCTCTTCCTGTTGTTTAAGTTTGGTGGAAATTTCAGATTGAAACTCTTTGATATCGCTCACGAAACCGGCCAGTGCGGTCTTCACCTCGGCAACCGGGGCGTGCGCCTGACCGGGACCAGAAGGCGCACCTGTCCGGCCCTGAGCTTTGATCTCTTTTTCGCTCATGGATGGGTCCTTGATAGAAGGTTCAGATCACTGGCGCGGCTCACTCGCCTGCCAGTATTTGGCGCGCCTCCGAAAGGGCGGCGGCCAGTTCACACAGGAGAGCATCATCGCCCGGGGTTTCCCCCTTGGCGCCCACCCGTGCACTGGGCAACATCGGGAAAGTGACAAGCGACACTTCCCAAAGTTCCAGCTCGCTCAAGAGCCTCTGGCCCTTGTCGTTCTTTGTGGCTTTCACGGTGCGATAGCCAATCGACAGGCCATCCATGGCCCCGGCCTCAATCAAAGCGGCGGCTTCTCGACCCCGTTCCACATCGGTCAGGATCCGCCCTTTGACAAACAGGCCCTTGTGATCTTCACGCACCTCGTCCCAGACACCAATCGGCTGGCTTGGGTCATGCTGCCAGAGCATTTTGACATTTCGCCCTTTTGCCGACAGCTCGGTAAGGCTTTTCGCATAGGCGCCTTTCAGCACAACGTCATTGCCGTTATCAACCTCGCCGAAATAGCTGGCATACCCTTCAATCGCGATGCCCTCATCGGTCTGAACTGTCTGCCCGAGGCGGACGAATTTATGCTCCAACCCCATATGGGTATGGTAATCGCTCATGTTCGCATTCCTTATTGATCGTCGTCCGACAGTTTCGGCAGCCCCAGCAGCGCGCGCTTTTCGGCATCGGACAGAAAGTCCGCCTCAGCCACGCGTTTCCATTGCTGATCCCGTTCGGCGGCCAAAGCAGGCACCTGATCCAGGTCGGGCTTGAGTGTCACGGCCTCGCCGGTGAACTCACTCAGCCAATGCCCAACATTGGCCGCAACCCGCTGCACCATCGGAACAACCGTCAACCGGTAGAAGGCCCGATTGGCTTCCTGGTAATTGGCATATGTCGCATCCCCTGGAATGCCGATCAGCATCGGGGGAACCCCAAAGGCCTGCGCAATTTCGCGCGCGGCGGCCTCTTTTGTTTTCTGAAACTCCATGTCAGAAGGCGAGAACCCCATGGGTTTCCAGTCCAGCCCCCCTTCAAGGAGCATCGGACGCCCGGCATTTCGTGCGCCGACGTGATGGGCTTCCATCTCACTCAGCAGGCGGTCATATTGATCCGCCGACATCTGCGCCTGTCCATCCATCCCCTTGTAAACAATCGCACCTGACGGACGGGCGGCATTGTCCAACAGGGCCTTTGACCAGCTGGATGCCGCATTGTGCACATCAATTGCAGTGGCCGCGGCCTGCAGGGGCGACAGGCCGTAATGATCGTCCTGCGGATGGAAATTCTTGATGTGGCAGACCGGGCTTGGCCCGTCCCCAAGATGGAACCGGTGTTTCTTGGCCCCAACCGCGTAGTCATAGGCCACCGGCCAGCCATTGGCCCCTGGCACCAGGTTCATTCTGTCCGAGCGCAGAACGTGCAGCTCCAGCGGGGTGCCCTCCTGGCCGCCAACCGCCTCCAGATACCCATTGCCGGTCAGGGTAAGCTGGCCAAACAGGGCCTCAAACAGCTCTGCGCGACTTTGCGCAGCATTCGGACGCGACAGCAGGTCCAAAATAGGGTGCTCGTCATAGCGCCGCTCAGCATCCTGAAGCACAAGCGGCAGCGCCGCGCCAGCTTCTGCAATCAGTTTCACGGACCGAAAACCAACCGGGTTGGCCGCAAAACCGGTTTTGGTCAGGCTGACCACATCCCGCGGGCTCCACGCCACCCGCCCCGAGCCATGATAGGCGATAACGGGGCCGGTGGCCGAGGCCTTGGTCTCGACCGGAGCTTCCTCACCACGCTTCAGAAAGTTAAAAACCATATGCTGGTTCTCCTCGTTTCAAGCCGCCAATAGGCAAGCCGGTTCCAGTCCGGCGCGAGCGCACCCGCGCCAGCCGGTTCATATTTCTCTTGTCTTGGGTTGGTCAGGATGCCGGTTCAATCTGCCGCAGCATCCCGCCTTTCGATGTTTGGCACTTTGCCACCACTGGTTAAAAAAGAGTTTAACCGAGCGTTCGCACCTGTGGCCGGGACCAATGCGCAACAGGGGCAATCATCAGTTCGTGCAATGCCCAGACCAACGCATCCAGGCGATCAGGGCTGCCCTTGCCCTCATACCCCGTCGGGGTCATCTGACACATTTGATCTTCAAGCTGGGAAAAGAAACCCGCGTGATAGACCTTGCCCTGCTCATAAAGTGCTGCCACCGGTTCTGCCCGCTGTGCCTTGCCCCGGCTGGCATGAACCGCCCGATAGGGCACAGAGGGATCAATCTGGCGCACCACCTGCTCCACCAGAGCCCCACCCTGATTGACTTCGGCCACCAGACGGTCTGCCCCATGTCGGTGCATGGCCGCCAGCGCCGCCTCGGCCCATTCTGTCGGCGTTGCCCCAGAGGTTGAGGCATCCTCAAGCACATAGGCGCGCCAATCACGTGGATGCCCTTCGGTCACGGCGCCCACAACGACGATACCGCATTCATCCGACCCTTTATGCGCGGTGACAGACGGGTCAACGGCAACCACGATGCGATTGAAATCCGGCAGCGCGCCCTCATGGCGCTTCTGGTCAATCTCTTTCATTTCCCACATTGCACCTTCCACCCCCTCCATCAGCACCCCGTCCAGCTCCTGCCGGCCAAGATGCGTGCCCGCATAGCGGTGGCGCACCTCCTCAAGAAAACTTTTCGCAAGATAGGCCCGGTTGGCTTCGGTTGGTGCATGGGTGGTGACGGTCGAGGGGTTGGCCAGAATTTCTTTCAGCACATTGACATTGCGCGGCGTGGTGGTGATCACCTGCCGCGGATGCGCGCCCAGACGCAAACCGAACTGAAGCATATCCCAGGTCTCTTCGGCCTTTTTCCATTTCGCCAGTTCATCCACCCAGGCCGCATCGAATTGCGGCCCACGCAGCCCTTCCGGGTCACTGGCGGAAAATACCTGCGCCACCGCCCCGTTCGGCCAGACCAGTTGGCGGCGCGAGGCAACCCATTCCGGCCGGCGATCCGGAGGTGAACACGCAATAATGCCACTTTCGCCAAACACCATCACATCGCGGGTCTGATCAAAGGTCTCACCAATCAAGGCAACCCGGCGCGAGCGGCCCGGATCAAAGGGGCCATCCCCCTCAACCTCAGCGCGCACCCACTCGGAGCCAGCGCGGGTTTTCCCCGCGCCGCGCCCCCCCATGATCACCCAGCTACGCCAGTCCCCTTCCGGCGCCACCTGATGCGGCAGCGCCCAGAAGTCGAAAATGTAAGGAAGGGCTGCAATTGCGTCGTCAGTCAGACTGCTCAGGAAGGCCTCTTGCTCGTCTGACGTCGCGCAGGCAAGCCAGTCTGCGCCCGATCTCTTCTCTGGCCTGAGCAAGGTTGAGGCTGGTTCCAGCCGCTCCTTGCCCGGCAGTTTTGCTAGTCTGTTCAAGTCTCTTCCTTTCATCAAATACGGTCTGCAGAGCCTTGCGCAATTCGGTCGATGTTTTCGCCAAACCACATTCGCCCTCGCTCATTCCTTCTTCAGAAGCCCGCAACTGGCGCTCCAACTCATTCAAAACACGATTAAACAATCCATTGGCGATTTCGATATAATCCATCGCCTCTGCATCTGCTTTCAAAGGCTTATTATTGCTCATCTTTTTGTGTCTGCCTCTCATGCTCTCGTCCGCACGAGCGACATGAAAAAACGGCCCGAGGCAAATGCCTGGGCCGTTGATCCACGTCTTCTAGCGTAATTGAAAACTTACCGGGGACCGTGCGCACGGTCAAATCGCGCACTGGCAACAGCGCACGATCTGTTCAGCGGGTGTTTACTGTTTCGCACGCTCCGCTTCGATTTTGCGCCAGTTGGCGACATTGGCATTGTGCTCTTGCAAGGTGGTTGCGAAAGCATGTCCGCCGGTTCCGTCTGCGACGAAGAACAGGTACTCCGTGTCCGCCGGGTTCAGGGCAGCCTCGATCGCTGCGCGTCCCGGATTGGCGATCGGTGTGGGCGGAAGCCCGTCTATGACATAGGTGTTATAAGGGGTTTCCCGCCGCAGTTCTGATTGCCGCAATCCCCGGCCCAGAGCGCCTTGCCCCTTGGTGATACCATAGATCACGGTCGGGTCGGTCTGCAGACGCATTCCTTTGTTCAGACGGTTCACGAATACGCTTGCAACCTGACGACGTTCCTCAGCCAGACCGGTTTCCTTTTCGACGATCGAGGCCATGATCAGCGCCTCTTCCGGGGTAGCGTAAGGCAGACCCTCAGCCCGATCTTCCCAGGCCTCCACAAGAGTGATCGCCTGCGAGGCCATCATTTCGGAAATCAGCTCTGATCGGGCACGCCCGGCTTTCATCTCATAGCTGTCCGGTGCAAGGCTGCCTTCGGCCGGAACCCCGGCAATCTCACCGGAGAGGAAATCAGCGGCTTTCAGGCTTTCCACCACCTGCCAGCTGGTGGCACCTTCTGCAATCGCAATGCGGTAACGGGTGTCGGCCTCTTCTCTCTTCGAGAGGTAAACATCCGGGGCCGCCCCGTCGAGCTCTGCCGGTTTGAACTCGGCAGCCACCTTGTATTCCTGCGAGACGGGATCCAGCTCACGCACTTGCATGACCGCGCTCAGAACGCCGATACGATAGAGGATTTCCGTGCCACAGGTCGACGACCCGCCACGGGTGACAATCTCGATGATATCTGCCATCGAGGCCCCTTCAGGCACCAAAAAGGACCCGGCTTTAAGCTGGTTGGACTTTTCGGAATAGCTGACACCAACACGAAAGATCTGCGGGTAGGAAATTGCCCCCAGGGTCTCCAGATTTTTTGACACCTGGTTGAAATTCGATCCACGCTCTACCTTGAGACAGACCGCCTGTGCCAGGGGACCCGGTTGGGTAAACTCACGTTTGCCCCAAGCGATCATCCCCACCCCGACAATCAGGATGAGGATGAAAAGCGTCAGCGCGTTGGACGCGATGTTTCGCCACATCAGTCAGCGACCTTGCCCATGACCAGACAGGCGTTGGTGCCGCCGAAGCCAAAGCTGTTCGACAGGGTCACGTTGATTTCACGCGGCTCCGCCTTATTTGCAGCCAGCGACAGGCGCGGCTCGACAGCCGGGTTGTCGAGGTTCAGGGTCGGCGGAGCGATCTGGTCACGCAGCGCCAGCACGCAGAAAATCGCTTCCACGGCACCCGCGGCGCCCAGCAAGTGACCGATTGAGGATTTGGTCGAGGACATAGTGGCCTTGTCAGCCGCATCGCCCAGCAGACGCTCAACCGCGCCCAGCTCAACCGTGTCCGCCATCGTCGACGTGCCATGGGCGTTGATGTAATCCACCGCAGACGGCTCCAGACCAGCTTTGCCAAGCGCCGCTTGCATCGCGCGGAAACCACCGTCGCCATCTTCTGAGGGCGCGGTAATGTGATAGGCGTCACCGGACAGGCCATAGCCCAGCACTTCGGCATAGATCTTGGCACCGCGCGCCTTGGCGTGTTCGTATTCTTCCAGCACCACAATCCCGGCACCTTCGCCCATCACGAACCCGTCCCGGTCGTTGTCATAGGGGCGGCTGGCCGCTTTGGGGTCATCTTCGCGCTTGGTCGACAGAGCCTTACAGGCGTTGAAACCCGCAATACCGATCTCACAGATCGCGGCTTCGGCACCACCGGCCACCATCACATCCGCATCCCCGGACTGGATCAGACGGGTTGCATCACCAATGGCGTGCGCGCCGGTCGAACAGGCGGTCACAACCGCATGGTTCGGGCCTTTGAAGCCGTATTTGATGGACACCTGTCCGGAAATCAGGTTGATCAGCGAACCGGGAATAAAGAAAGGCGAAACCCGGCGGGGGCCACGTTCCTTGATCAGCACAGCCGTATCCGCAATTGACGACAGCCCGCCAATGCCAGAGCCGATCATCACGCCCGTGCGCAGGCGGTCTTCCTCTGCTTCCGGGGTCCAGCCCGCATCAGCCAATGCCATATCGGAAGCTGCGATACCGTAAAGGATGAAATCATCCACCTTACGGCGCTCTTTCGGAGCCATCCAGTCATCGGGGTTGAATGTCCCGTCAGTGCCATCACCAAACGGCACTTCGCAGGCATATTTGGTGGTTACATTGGAGGCATCAAACTTGGTGATCGGACCTGCGCCCGACTGCCCGTCCAGAATACGTTTCCAGGTTTCCTCGACCCCGCTGGCCAGCGGAGATACCATGCCCAGACCTGTCACTACCACTCGACGCATATTTGTAGCCCTTTCAAAGGTATTTCAAACTCTCGCGTTAAATAACGCGGGCAAGCCATGCGGGGCAAGGCGTTTTCCGGAAACGGGCAACTGCCCGCACGTCGTTCCGCCCTGCCTGCAGGAAAATTTCCTGTCCACAAACGAAAACGACGCCCCGAAGGGCGCCGTTTCCAAATTTCTGTCACACGCGCTTATTGAGCTTCGGTGATGAACTTTACGGCGTCGCCGAAGGTCTGGATGGTTTCGGCAGCGTCATCCGGGATCTCAATGCCGAACTCTTCTTCAAAAGCCATAACCAGCTCAACGGTGTCCAGGCTGTCTGCGCCCAGGTCGTCAATGAACGAGGCCGATTCCGTGACCTTGTCCTCTTCCACACCCAGGTGCTCAACAACGATTTTTTTCACGCGATCTGCGACGTCGCTCATGGTAAATCCTCACATTATTCAGGGCTTGTGCCCTTTGGGTCGGGCCGGAGCCCTGTCTCATTTGGCCTTTAAAGACCGCTCAGTTTCCCGCGCGTTATGCCGAGATCCCCAGACATGCAAATGCGCCCGGGGGAAAACCTGCGCCGCCTATACCACATCGGGTAAGATAGGCAAACCATTTCAGGGATCAAGGGGCAGGCACACCCAGCCCCTCGACCAAAGCCTTAAAGCATCGCCATGCCACCGTTGACATGCAGCGTCGCACCGGTCGTGTAACCTGCTTCGTTCGACGCCAGATACAGAACTGCGGCCGCAATTTCATCCGCACTGCCCATACGCGCGGCCGGAATTTGCACGTTGATCTTGTCTTTCTGATCATCGCTCAGCTTGTCAGTCATCGCGGTTGCAATGAAGCCCGGCGCCACACAGTTGGCAGTGATACCGCGGCTCGCAACTTCGTAGGCCAGAGATTTGGTCATACCAACCATGCCCGCCTTCGACGCGGCATAGTTCACCTGACCCGGGTTTCCGGTGGCACCGACGATCGAACTGATATTAACGATTCGCCCCCAGCGCGACTTCATCATCGGGCGCATCACCCCACGGCAGAGCCGCATGGTCGAGGTCAGGTTCACGTTGATCACGCTATCCCATTCCTCATCCGACATGCGCATAAAGATCTGATCCCGGGTGATACCAGCATTGTTCACCAGAATATCGACCGATCCCATCACCTCAATCGCCTGCTTGGGCAGGGCATCCACCGCCTCGCCATCCGAAAGGTTGCAGGGCAACACATGCGCACGCTCCCCCAGTTCGGCGGCCAGAGCCTCAAGCGGCTCCACCCGGGTTCCTGACAGCGCCACAGTCGCCCCCGCGCCGTGAAGCGCCTTGGCAATCGCGCCACCAATACCACCCGAGGCGCCCGTGATCAGCGCATTTTTACCCGTCAGATCGAACATCTGCTTTTCCTTCTTTGCTTTCCAGCCCACCTCAGCCCAGCGACAGAAAACAAGCGAGTGTTTCCCCCACGAGACCGGCAGCTCTTCTGAATTATCCGTTCAGCGCCTCAATGGCAGCTTTCACATCCTCAGGAGTGCCCACCGCCCGGCAGGTCACATCCTTGGCAATCCGGCGGATCATGCCCGACAGCGCCTTGCCGGCACCGATTTCCCAGACCTCACTCACGCCTTCATTTGCCATCCACGCAACACTTTCGCGCCAGCGCACGGAACCGGTCACCTGCTCCACCAGCAAAGAGCGGATTGTCGCCGGATCGGAAAGTGCGGTGGCGCGCACATTGGCCACCAGCGGCACGCTGGGACGTTCCATATCCACTTCTGCCAGGGCCTGCGCCATCGCTTCGGCCGCAGGCTGCATCAGTTCACAATGGAACGGGGCGCTTACCGGCAGCAGCACGGCACGACGCGCGCCTTTCTGCTTGGCAATCTCAACCGCACGTTCGACCGCCTCCTTATGGCCAGACACCACAACCTGCGCGGGGTCATTGTCATTGGCGGCCTGACAGACCTGCCCCTGAGCGGCTTCCTCGGCGACATCGGTCGCGGCGTCGAAATCCAGACCAAGCAGTGCCGCCATGGCCCCGACCCCGACCGGAACAGCCTCCTGCATCGCCTTGCCACGAATACGCAGCAGGCGCGCGGTGTCGGCAATGGAGAAGGTGCCCGCAGCGGCCAGCGCGGAATATTCGCCCAGAGAATGCCCAGCAACATAGGCGGCTGCGTCAATTCCCACACCTTCCGCTTCCAGTGCCTTCACAGCAGCCAGCGAGGTGGCCATCAGCGCGGGTTGGGCATTCTGGGTCAGGGTCAACTCTGCCTGGTCCCCTTCCCAGATCAGGGTCGAAAGTTTTTCGCCAAGGGCTTCGTCCACCTCGTCAAACACAACTTTGGCTTCCGGGTATGCCTCTGCGAGGGCTTTGCCCATGCCAATGGATTGGGCACCCTGCCCGGGAAATACGAATGCGCGGCTCATAAACCCTCCTTTGCCCAATCGGACAGATTTCTTTCCCCAAGGGCATAGCCTGCGGGGGAAGCGGGCGCAACGGGTTTAAACTGCACCAAAAAAAATGGGGCGCTGCCGCACCCCATCCGTGGTTCGCGCCTCGCCCAGATCGCGCCGCACAGCGCATGGACCCAGGCTCAGGCAGGACCGGTTTCGTCAGGCGGCGAGTGTTGCACGCCTCATATCTGCTTTGATGCGCTTCAGCAGCGGATACAACAGATCCTCCGGCCCGGCAGCCACTTCGAAAGCCAACGGGGCATCGTTGCGGCGCACATAAAGAACGGCATCGTCCCCTTCATATGCCGGGCGCGAGACAAACAGATCGCCCGCCTGCTGAAGCGGCATTTCAGCGACCACCGAAAAGCGGCCGTTTGCGCGCCGCAGACCCCGGCGCAGCTGGCGCCGCTCCAGATCAACCTGCGTTTCGCCACACCGGTCATTGGTACCACTCCAGAACAGAACCGACCCGAGCAGGGCAAAAAGCACGCTCACCCCGATCTTGAACGGGATGATATCAGGATGCACGGAGGCGCCGGGCATCACCCAAAGGCCAACCGCAACCAGCAAAAGAACAATCCCGCCATAGCGCAACAGGAGGTAGCCAGCCCTCATCGCAACACCCGCAGCATCGCAAGAGGTGATCATGTACCCCCAGCGCGTGTGGGTCAGCTCCGGCCCCTGGTCTTCCGATCCGAGGGATTTGACATCGTTGATATCGTTGATCAGAACGCTCATTACGCAACATCCTTCCTTGCCGTCTTTCCGTTAATCATTTGCGCTGAAAGGTGGCGGGAATGGGGCAGCGGAGAGGAGTTGTTTTGACACAGGCCGCCTTCGCCGTTCTGGCGCCTGCGCCCGCCAAGGCATGCCCTTCCCCGAGCCCTCCTCCCCTGGCCCTTGCATCCTGGCCCGATCCGTGTATAAGGCCCTGTCCTTTCCGCATGTCTTGAACTGCGTTGCCTCTCGTGAATGGGTCGCGGAAAGGTTGGGCCCATACTTTGAAGCACGTGTAAATAACAGGAGCTCACATGCCGCTTTATGAGCATGTCTTCATCTCGCGCCAGGACCTGTCCAACGCGCAAGCTGAAAACCTCGTCGAACATTTTGGCACCGTGCTGGCCGACAACGGCGGTAAAGTCGTTGACAGCGAGTACTGGGGCGTCAAAACGATGGCCTACAAGATCAACAAGAACCGCAAAGGGCATTACGCCTTCCTGAAAACCGACGCGCCTGCCGCTGCGGTTCAGGAAATGGAACGCCTGATGCGCCTGCACGATGACGTTATGCGTATCCTGACCATCAAGGTCGACGATCACGCTGAAGGTCCGTCGGTTCAAATGCAGAAACGTGACGAACGCGGCGACCGCCGTGGCCGTGACCGCTAAGTTCGGAAGGATCTAAACAATGGCTAGCAAACCGTTTTTCCGCCGCCGCAAGGTCTGCCCGTTCTCGGGTGAAAACGCCCCGAAGATCGATTACAAAGACACCCGTCTGCTGCAGCGCTACATCTCTGAGCGTGGCAAAATCGTTCCTTCGCGCATCACCGCCGTTTCGGCCAAGAAGCAGCGTGAACTGGCCCGTGCCATCAAACGCGCCCGCTTCCTCGCCCTGCTGCCCTACACCGTGAAGTAAGGAGAACATCATGCAAGTTATCCTTCTGGAACGCGTGGCCAAACTGGGTCAAATGGGTGACGTGGTTGACGTCAAGCCGGGTTACGCCCGCAACTTCCTGCTGCCGCAAGGCAAAGCCCTGACCGCTTCGCAAGCCAACATCGCTGGTTTCGAAGCTCAGAAAGCTCAGCTGGAAGCCCGCAACCTCGAAACCAAAAAAGAAGCTGAGGCTCTGGCTGAGAAGCTGGACGGTCAGCAGTTCATCGTGATTCGCTCCGCTTCGGATGCCGGTTCGCTCTACGGTTCCGTCACCCCGCGTGACGCCGCAGATGTGGCCACCGAAGCTGGCTTCTCGCTGGACAAGAAACAGGTTGCCCTGAAAGCTCCGATCAAGGATCTGGGTCTGCATGCTGTGCATGTGCGCCTGCACCCTGAAGTCGAAGTTGACATCTTCCTCAACGTGGCCCGTTCGGAAGAAGAAGCCGAACTGCAGGCCTCGGGCAAGTCGATCCAGGAACTGGCTGCAGAAGCTGAAGCTGAAGCTGAATTCGAAATCGCCGAACTGTTCGACGAAATCGGTGCCGCTGCTTCGGATGATGACGATGCTCCGGCTCCGGTCGCTGAAGAAGCTTCGGAAGAAGAGTAATTCTTCTCTTTCCGAAACAACCTTAAAAGCCGCCTTTCGGGGCGGCTTTTTTCATGCCGCCCCCAAAAGGTGGCAAAGAGATGCTGATCACCACACAGTTTCTTTGCGTCCCCATCGCCACGCTGTAGCGTCTGGACATGAGACAGATTTCTTCCATGCCACGGCGCCAGTTTGTGCAGCTGGCAACCGCCACATTGCTGGCAGGATGCGGCGGGCGCACAACGGAACCGACCCGGTCGCGCCCTCGCAAAGATGCGTTCAATCCACCGCTCTATCCCAACGAGACCCCCGAACTGCGCGCCCTGATCAACAAATGGGCCGACCATTACCAGATCCCGCGCGAGCTGGTGCATCGTCAGGCGGCGCGCGAAAGCACCCACCGCCCCTGGGCGCGCAACGGACCCTATTGGGGGCTGCTGCAGATCCTGCCCCAGACTGCCCGCACCATGGGCCATCGCGGCCCGGCAGAAGAGCTGCTCGACCCAGATGTGAACCTGAAATATGCCGGGAAATACCTGAAAGGTGCTTATCTGGTGTCGAATGGCAGCATTGAAGGCGCAATGAAATGGTACGCGCGCGGCTATTATTATGAGGCAAAGCGGCTGGGGCTGCTGGTGAAAACGGGGCTGCGACCGGGGTAATACTCCCGCGCCTTTACGGCCTTTGGCCGACAGGCTTGGGCGTGGCCTCGCTTCGCTCGGGAAGGGGCCTTGCCCCTCTTGTCCCTTTTCGGGGCCAATTCACCCCAGGATATTTTTGACCAGAAAATGCGGCAAAAAAGGCCGGGGATCGTTCCCGATTGAACAGGCACAAAAAAAGGCCGCCCCGAATGGAGCGGCCTTGTCATAAGCGGGAATGCCCGTCTTATTCGTCTTCCAGCGCCTCAACGGCCTTTTGAAGATCGTCTTTCGACACTTCTTTTTCAGCCACATCAGCCAGTTCAAAGATGTAGTCAATGACCTTGTCTTCGAACAGCGGTGCCTGGATCTGCTGGCGCATCTGCGGGTTTTGCTGAACAAACTCAAAGAACTGACGTTCCTGACCCGGGTATTGACGCGCCTGATTCATGATCGCCTGGGTGAACTCTGCATCAGAGACCTGGATCTCGTTTTTCTGGCCCAGTTCGGCCAGCAGCAGACCAAGGCGCACACGACGTCCAGCCAGTTTGTTGTGCTCGTCGGTGGGTTCAACTTCCGGGTGGTCGTGGCCTTCCACTTCCGGGTTTTCCTCATGCCACAGCTGATGAGCGATCTGCTTGGCTTCTGCATCCAGCAGCGACGGCGGCAGGTCGAACTCAACCAGCTTGTCCAGCTCATCCAGCAGGCCACGCTTCATCACGGCACGGGCTGCACCGCCGAACTCAGCTTCAAGACGCTCGGCGATCTGAGCTTTCAGAGCCTCGAGGTCTTCGGCACCGAATTTCTGGGCCAGCTCATCATTGATTTCTGCGGCAACCGGTTCCTTCACCTCATTCACGGTGCATTCGAACACGGCATCTTTACCAGCCAGGTGTTCAGCGCCGTATTCAGCGGGGAAGGTCACTTTGACTTCCACTTCTTCGCCAGCCTTAGCGCCAACCAGTTGGTCTTCAAACCCCGGAATGAACGAGTTCGAGCCCAGAACCAGCGGGTAATCGTCGCCAGCGCCGCCTTCAAAGGCTTCGCCGTCCACTTTGCCCAGGAAGTTGATCACAACCTGATCACCGTCTTTGGCTTTCGACCCTTTTTTGCGGGCTTTGAAATCCTGCGCGGTTTCGGCCAGGTTGCCCAGGGCTTCTTCCACGTCAGCGTCACCAGCCTTCACAACCATCTTCTCGAGCTTGATGCCCTTCAGGTCGACTTCCGGAATTTCCGGCAGAGCTTCGTAGGTCATTTCGACCTCGACGTCGTCGCCTTCTTTCCAATCTTCGTTGGTCATTTTCACATCGGGCTGCAAAGCCGGACGATCGCCGCTTTCCTCGAAGTGCTTGTTCATCGCACCATCAATCGATTCCTGCATGGCTTCGCCCATCAGGCGCTGACCAAACTGCTTTTTCAGAAGCGCCATCGGCACCTTGCCCTTGCGGAAACCTTTCATCTCCACTTCCGGCTGCGCCTCGGCCAGCTTTTCATTGACCTTTGCGTCCAGATCGGCCGCGGGAACCACGATTTTGTAACCGCGTTTCAGGCCTTCATTCAGGGTCTCGGTGACCTGCATGTCGTTGTCCTTCTTTCATCTTTGGTGCGGGTGGAGGGACTTGAACCCCCACGCCTCGCGGCGCCAGAACCTAAATCTGGTGCGTCTACCAATTTCGCCACACCCGCATAACCTTAACGGCGCACCGGTTGATTTCTGTCTGACCGGACGCCGAATTCGCGCCCTTCTAGCAAAGGACGCCGGGGGATGCGAGAGGAAAAATCGCAAAGTGAGTCCGCTTTGCCACGTTGCTTTGATGATTTTCCGTCTGCCCGGAAAAATCGTCGCCCTTAACCGTTTGTTGGCCTATCGTCGGTATCAATGAGCAGCGCCCCGCAAGAGGGCAAAAACAAAGATGCAGGTGGTGTCCCCATGACGTTTCAAACACGGGGGCTTGTTTCGGCATATGATCGACAAGCCCGGCATATTTATTCTTCCGGTATTGGCGCGGGTGCGCGGGTTTTGACGTTATCAGGTGAAAAGCCGATCACCGAGATCAAGGCCGGAGAGCGTCTGGTGGCCGCAGATGTAGGTGTTGTCCGTCTTCGTGCCATCAGCCGAAAGACGATGCACCTGCAGGACATGATCCGCATCAATCCGACAGCGATGTTTGGATTGTCCGGAAAGGACGCCTTTCACGTGGCTCCAAACCAACCTGTTCTGCTCCGAGGCTGGATGGCACAAGCCATGTTTGGAAAAGAACAGACACTTGTGGCAGCACATCGCCTTGTGGATGGAGAACTGTTCAGCCGCCCGACTGAGGCAGGCACAGTCACTCTATTTCAGTTGCATTTCGCAAAACGTCATCTGATCCGCATCAATGGTCGGGACATGTCATCTACCCCTCTCCCCGCGCAGAAAGAGGCTTAACAGAAACAATGCCATATATTTAGGCGCATTACCTCAAAATGCGAAACAGCCACATTAACAAACCTCACCGCCGCCCCAATTCTGCCCCATTTCCAAATAAATGGTTACTCAGGGATAAATCCGAACTGATGTAAAAGGGTGCTGCCATGACTGCCTTGACCAGCAACAACGTTTTTCACGACGCCACATCTGCCCAGGCGGGCCTCACGAAAGGTACGATCGTCCTGACGTTGCGTGGCGAGGTCGCCGTGGAAGACCTGCGCGAAGGCGACCGCATCATCACACGTGATGTCGGAGCCCAACCGTTGCGCGCGATCGAGCAGAGCACCGCCAAAAGCGCGCTCATCCAGAAAGGCAGCCTTGGTGCGAACATGCCGGAACGTGACACCCGCGTGGCCGCTGAGCAGGCCATCCTGCTGCGTGGCGAAAAAACTTCTCTGGTCAGCGTTAGCAGTCTGGCAGGCGAAGTGCGGGAAACTCTGGAAAAAACGACGCTCTATCGCCTCATCTTCGACCGCAACCATGTCATCTACGCAAATGGTGCTGAGCTGACGACGGGTTAAGCCCCGATTTTCCGAAACACCTTTGGCAACATCTCCGGCAGATCCTCCGCGATCAGTCCCGGTCCGAACTCCAGGGCACATTCCACGTGCAGCCAGGCGGCCGTTTCGGCAGCCTGCATTGGCGAAAATCCCCGCGCCAACAGCCCGGTGACAAACCCGGCCAACACATCCCCTGACCCGGCGGTGGCAAGCCAGGGCGCGGACCGATCATAATGCGCCGAACTGATCGAACATCGCCCGTCCGGCGCGGCAATCACCGTATCCGGCCCTTTAAATAGCACCACACAGCCCGCCCGCGCCGCCGCCTCGCGGGTGGCATCCACCTTGGAATAGGCCGGACCTTTGGTGGCGGGAGCATTCAGTTTTTCAGCGACATCCGGGAACAGCCGCGCAAACTCACCGCCATGGGGGGTGAGCACGCAGTTTTCGTGCAGCTGATCAAAAAAAGCCTGCGGTTCCTCCGCAAAAGCCGTCAGCGCATCAGCATCCAACAACGTAGCACGTTGCGCCCGCAGCGCCACAGGCACCAACTCCCGCACCCGCTCAATGCCCAAACCGGGGCCAAGGCAGATCGCATTGAACCGCTCATCCGCGAGTACTGCCTCCAATGCCTGTTTGTCCCCAACCGGAGACAACATGATCGCATCCAGACGCGCCGCATTTTCCTGAACGGCACCGGGCGTGGGAGCAACGGTCACCAGCCCTGCCCCAATGCGTAAAGCACCTCGCGCCGACAACCGCGCAGCCCCGCCTTTGCCAGAAGGCCCCGAGAGGATTAGGGCGTGACCATGGGAGTATTTATGCTCATCCGAAAACTTTGAGACATATGGGTTCAAAGGCAAAGTAACTTTACGGCATATCACACGTCCAAGCCGCGCTTCACCACTTAAGTGTATCAATGTATTTCTGGAGAGTGTCCCGGGACCCTGCGTCGAAGACAACCCAATATCGACAATATCCACAGTTCCACAACTTGGCGGCCCATTCTCCAAAAGATGACCATTCTTCTCCGAGTGAAACGTCAGCGTTAAATTGGCGAGGTTCGCATGATCCAAAGGTTGATCATCCCCTAGCCACTTTCCTGAATCTGCACATAATCCACTTGGGACGTCCACGGCCACCACTCTGGGAAGCCCGTCATGTAACTCCCAAGATGAGCTACAATAGTTCAATGCCATTGCGAGATGTCGAAAGCCGAGAAAAGGCCGCTTTAGGCCCGTGCCGAAAAGAGCATCAATGATCAAATCAACGCCATCATCTTCTTCCGGCCAGCCATCAAACACATCATCTGCGAGTGCCTTCACCTCCCCCAATGCGCACCACCGCTCATAATTCACCCGCGCATCCGGCGGCAGCCTTGTCGCGTCCCCGTAAAGAAACACTTCCACCTCCCAGCCGCGCAAATGCAACAGCCGTGCCACAACAAACCCGTCACCGCCATTGTTACCCGGCCCGCAAAGCACAACCGCCCTTTTTTTCTTGTCAGAAATATCCTGGGGTTCGAGGGCTTCCTGGAAATGATCCGGGGGATCATTTCGCCCGATGAACGGGCGGATCCCTGATGCAGGATGGGGGGCAGTGCCCCCCTGCCCGGCTTCCTCACCCACCGCCAGTTCCGGCCATTCCTCAAAAATCGCCTCAACCACACCCCGCCCGGCACGCTCCATCAACTCAAGGCCTGTGACCTCACCTGAGTCGATTGCAGCCTGTTCAATGGCGCGCATTTGGGCAGCCGTCAGCAGTTCCGTCATCTCGATCCTTTCTGCAATTGCACAATTTCACGCCATATCGCCTAAATTTTGTGCATAAGCCCCAAAAACTGGCACAGCTGCGCGCCGTAACAGAGACCAACAATTGTCCGGCCACAGGGAACATGGTCTGTCTACTTCTAAAGCGTTTCACCAGAAATCTGTATCACTGATTTGGGGCGAAACGATCGGAACGTAGATATGTTGTGCTGCGTTTTGCTTTCTCCTGAGGTCAGGCAAAAAGCAAGACGCTTTCATGCGCAAACTGCCATTGGGGGAAGCCAGATGAAAAAGATCGAAGCGATCATCAAGCCGTTCAAACTGGACGAGGTGAAAGAAGCGCTTCAGGACATCGGCGTTCAAGGTCTGTCGGTGATCGAAGTGAAGGGGTTTGGCCGCCAGAAAGGTCATACCGAGCTGTATCGCGGCGCCGAATACGTGGTCGATTTCCTGCCCAAAGTGAAGATCGAAGTGGTTCTGCCCGCCGATCAGGTGGACGAGGCCATCGAAGCCATCGTCGAAGCCGCCAAGACCGACAAGATCGGTGATGGCAAAATCTTTGTCTCCCCCGTTGAACAAGCCATTCGCATCCGCACCGGTGAAACCGGTCTGGACGCCGTGTAATCCGCCCCTTCCCGGGCATCCAAGTTTCTGAAACAAAGGAAAAAGCAATGAGCACACAAGCCGTACTCAAGCAAATCAAGGACGAAGACATCGCCTATGTCGACATCCGCTTCACCGACGTGCGCGGCAAGCTGCAGCACGTGACCGTGGACAGCGATCTGGTGGATGAGGACTTCCTGGAAGAAGGCTTCATGTTCGACGGGTCGTCGATTGCCGGTTGGAAGTCGATCGAAAACTCCGACATGAAACTGATGCCGGACACCAACAGCACCTATGTTGATCCGTTCTATGCCGAAAAAACGCTCTGCGTGCACTGCTCCATCGTGGAGCCGGACACCGGTGAGAAATACGGCCGTGACCCGCGCGGCACCGCCGAAAAAGCCGAGGCCTACCTGAAGTCGTCGGGTATTGGCGATGTGGCTTACATGGGGCCGGAAGCAGAATTTTTCCTGTTTGACAACGTGCGTTACCAGGTTGGCATCAACAAAGTGTCTTACGAAGTGGACGCCGTGGACGCCTCGTGGAACACCGACACCGATTATGAAATGGGCAACTCGGGCCACCGTCCGGGCGTCAAGGGCGGGTATTTCCCGGTGAACCCGATTGATGACGCGCAGGACATCCGCGGTGAAATGCTGTCGACCATGAAGTCGCTGGGCATGAAGACCGACAAACACCACCACGAGGTGGCATCGTGTCAGCACGAGCTGGGTCTGATCTTCGACACCCTGACCAAACAGGCTGACGAGCTTCAGAAATACAAATACATCATCCACAACGTGGCCCACGCTTATGGCAAGTCGGCAACCTTCATGCCGAAGCCGATCTCGGGTGACAATGGCACCGGGATGCATGTGAACATGTCGATCTGGAAAGACGGCAAGCCGCTCTTTGCAGGCGACAAATACGCCGACCTGTCGCAAGAGGCGCTGTGGTTCATCGGTGGTGTTCTGAAACACGCCAAGACCCTGAACGCTTTCACCAACCCGTCGACCAACAGCTACAAACGCCTGATCCCCGGCTTTGAAGCCCCGGTTCTGCGCGCCTATTCGGCCTCGAACCGTTCGGGTTGCGTGCGTATTCCGTGGACCGAAAGCCCGAAAGCCAAGCGCGTGGAAGCTCGCTTCCCCGATCCGGCCGCGAACCCCTACCTGTGCTTTGCCGCCCTGCTGATGGCTGGCCTTGACGGTATCAAGAACAAGATCGATCCGGGCCCCGCTCAGGACAAGAACCTTTATGATCTGCCGCCGGAAGAGCTGGAAGGTATCCCGACAGTTTGCTCCAGCCTGCGCGAAGCACTGGACGCACTGGCCGAAGATCACGACTTCCTGCTGGCCGGTGACGTGTTCACCAAAGACCAGATCGACGGGTATCTCGACCTGAAATGGGATGAGGTTTACGCCTACGAGCACACCCCGCACCCGATCGAATTCCAGCTTTACTACAGCTGCTGATCGCTTTTGCGGTTCATCACACCAAGGGCGCCTTCGGGCGCCCTTTCCTTTTTGAAAAGCTATTTTTGCCCCGGCTTGGTATCGAAGTTCCGCCAGTGGAAGGGCCGGAAAACAGGGTTAACACAGCTTAAGGCCTGAGGCACCGCCAGCCATATCGGCATGCAATTGGTCCATTTTGGCCGTATTTCTTTCCCGTAAACTGCATATTCACGAGGCATTCTGAGGTCAGACAAACACCAAACCGCGCCTGAATGCCCTGAAACGAATGAGACCTTCGCCATGCCCCTCTTTGCACCAAAACATCAGAAACTGGCCCCGATGACCCGGTCAGGAAACCTGTTTTCCCGGCTCTTCACCCAACGTCGCTCCGCCAATCCGCCGCGCACCATTCGCCATTGGACCCCGCAACAGGGCTTTGTCGAAATCCCCGTCGGCTGCTGACATCTCGGCTGCGGACATAAGGCGCGGATTGACCCGAATGTCAGGCCCGCTCGGCTTGTGGTAAACGGATCCCAAGTTCCGCCAGACGCGTATCGCGCAGGACAAAGCTGTGGATCGAAAAGATCACGGCACGTGTCTTCGGCAGGCGTCGCATTCCTTGCCGCTCCACCCGCAGAAACTTGCGCCCTGACTGCACCGGGCCTCTCTTATCCTCTTCCCGACGCGGTTGATGCAGTTCCGGATCCCCGTAAATCAAAGCATTCGCCCGCCACATCGGGCGGCCAACCTGAATACCGTCAAACAGGCGCTGAACCCGGCGGGCAATTTCGGGCGTATATTCCTCAACCGGCACATGAATGCGGGTCATAGGTTGCAGGAATTTCTGCTCCAGCGTCCAGCTGGCAGGAAAGCACAGGATTGCCGCGGTCAGCACATGCTCATCCCCGATCTTTTCCATGATAACAAAATCTTCCTGAACCAAGGCCCCTACGGTCAGGAGCGGTGCAGCGCGATTGATCTCGATTTGCGCCCCATCGGGACATATCACCCTCTCGGCGTGGATTTCGAAGTCACTGTGCGCACGCAATTCCTCCAATACCGTCTCTAAAAGCTCTTGTGCGGCGGGCAGGGCCGTTTCCGACAGGCGGTGCACGGCATCCCCCTTATCTGACATCAACTGACGGCGGTGGTTCATCTGGGCGTCATAGGCGTCATCAACCCAAAGCCATTCCCCGGGTGCGGTCGGTGTCAGTCCTGGCAGGCGCCGGGTATGCTCATCCTCCCACGGGCGAAATGGCAATTCCTGTTGGCAAATCTCGACCATTCTAACTCCATGTTTCCGGGCCTTTGATCAGTCCTACCGTGACAAAGCCCGGCTGGGCTGACAAGCGGGGCCGTGCCGTGACGGAAGCATTTTGTCACGTCCCCTCACGTTCCTGTGCATTTGCACAACAATCCCTTGAGACCTGGGGCATCTGCCCCCAATCTCAGGGCAACACCGGTTAGTCCCTTGTCGGACAGGCGCTGGGAAAAGGAATACCGGCCCCACCCACCGGGACCGGCAAGAAACCGGGACCGGCAAGAAAAAGGATCTGTGGATGCCGACCGAGCGTTTCACTTTCAAAGGGCATGGCGGACATGATCTGGCGGGGCGGCTGAACCTGCCTTCGGGACCGCATCTGGGCACCGCCCTGTTTGCCCATTGCTTCACCTGTGGCAAGGACATTGCCGCCGCCCGACGCATCGCGGATCGCCTTGCCGGGCTGGGCATCGCCGTTTTGCGGTTTGACTTCACCGGGTTGGGCCAGTCAGACGGCGCGTTTGAGCACACTCATTTTTCTTCGAATGTAGAAGATATCCTGCTCGCCGCTCAGGCTTTGAAAGCGCGCGGGATGGCCCCGGACCTCCTGATTGGTCATTCGCTGGGGGGCGCGGCCATCCTTCGGGCGGCGGCACAATTGCCGGATACGCAGGCCGTCGTGACCATCGGCGCGCCCTCGACGCCTGCCAATGTCATCCGGCAATTTGAAACCGCCCTGCCCGATCTCAACGCCGAGGGAACGGCCCGTGTCCAACTTGGCGGTCGCCCGTTCACCCTGCGACAAAGCCTTGTTGATGATTTGCAGGAGCAGAAAATAGATGAGGCCATCCACAATCTGAATGCCGCCCTGCTGGTGCTGCATGCCCCGCGCGACGAAGTGGTCTCGATTGACCATGCCGCGAAGATTTTCATCGCGGCCAAGCATCCGAAAAGCTTTATCACCCTTGATGATGCCGACCATCTGATCACCCGACAGGCGGATGCGGAATATGTGGCCGAGGTAATCTCGGCCTGGGCAACCCGTTACATTGACCTGACCCCACCGGCCCCTCCGATAGGTGCGCCAGAAGGCATCGTGCGGGTGGCCGAAGCAGATGCAGACGGGTTTTTGCAAGACATTCAGGCCGGTCCGTTTCATCACACCCAGGCCGATGAACCGATGGCCTATGGCGGCACCAACAAGGGCATGTCGCCTTACGGGTTTCTCTCAGCCGGGCTTGGGGCCTGCACATCCATGACCATCCGTATGTATGCACGTCGCAAAGGCTGGCCGCTGACCCATGTGCGGGTGGATGTCAGCCATAACAAGGTTCACGCGCAGGATGCCGACACCAGCACACGGGCAAAGATCGACAAGTTCCGCCGCGAAGTGATGCTGGACGGGCCCCTCAGTCAGGACCAGCGCCTTCGACTTCTGGAAATTGCTGATCGCTGCCCGGTGCACCGTACGCTTGAAGGCACAAGTGAAGTGGAGACCGTGTTGGTTGAGGCATAGCCCGGTCATTCCCGCCACAATTCAGGTGAAAATACCGCTCCTTGCCGTGCGAATACCGTTTTGCCTTGACCTTGTCCGCCCGCCTTACGAAAACGCTGGGCATGAGCACTGGTAAACTGACAATTGATCTTGATGCCGTGGCCGCAAACTGGCGGGCACTGGATGCGAAAACCGCAAATGACGTGCAGACCGCCGCGGTGGTCAAGGCCGATGCCTATGGCTTGGGTGTGGCGAAAACCGCGCGGGCGCTGGCCGCCGCAGGCGCACGCCGCTTTTTTGTCGCCGCCGCTGAAGAAGGGGCTGCCCTGCGCGAAGCCTTGGGACCGGGACCGGAAATCAGCGTGTTTTCCGGCCACATGTCCGGCGACACCGACATGATCCATGATCTGGGTCTTGTGCCGATGCTGAACTCGGTCGAACAGGTCACCCGCCATTTCGAAGCCCTGCCCGGGCACCCGTTTGGGGTCCAGCTTGATACCGGTATGAACCGCCTTGGCATGGAACCGGGCGAGTGGGCAGCCTTGCGCGACATCTGTCTGGCGCAGGGGCCGCGCCTGGTCATGAGCCACCTTGCCTGTGCCGATGAACCGGACCACGAGATGAACAAACGCCAACTTATGGCGTTTCATGACATGACCGACGGCATTGATGCCCCGCGCAGCCTGTCGGCCACCGGGGGGATTTTGCTTGGGGAAGATTACCACTTTGACCTCACCCGCCCCGGAATTGGCCTTTATGGCGGCTTTCCGTATGAGGAGGCGCAGCCCGTGGTGGAACTGGACACCCCGGTTATTCAGATCCGCGACGTGGCCATCGGCGAAAGTGTCGGATATTCAAACACCTGGATCGCAGAGCAGCCCACACGCGTAGCGACGGTGGCCGCCGGGTATGCGGATGGCGTCAACCGCGCGATTTCCAACAAGGCGGTGTTGTTTCACGAAGACACCCCCTGCCCGATCCTGGGACGCGTTTCGATGGACATGATTGGCGTCGACATCACCCATCTGGACGGCCTGCCCAAATCCCTGACGCTTTTGGGCAAACATCAAAGCGTTGATGACCTTGCCGCTGTGGCCGGGACCATCGGCTATGAAATTCTGACACAGCTGGGCGCACGGTATTCCCGCCGCTATGCACGAGGCCGGGAATGACCGCCCTGACCACCCCTCTGGCTGCAATCGGCCGCTCGGTTCTTGGCTTTCTGGCCCTGATCGGTCGGGTAGCGATTTTTGCCGGGCAGGCGCTGGGCCATATCCTGCGCCCCCCATTCTATCCGCGCGAGTTTCTCGCCTCGGTGATCAATATCGGCTATTTCAGCCTGCCCGTTGTGGGGCTGACCGCCATTTTCACCGGAGCGGCGCTGGCCCTGCAGATCTATTCCGGCGGACAGCGTTTTTCGGCCGAAGCCGTGGTGCCGCAGATTGTTGCCATTGGCATGGTGCGAGAGCTTGGCCCGGTGCTGGTGGGGCTGATGATCGCCGCCCGCGTCACCTCTTCCATCGCGGCTGAAATTGCCACGATGAAGGTGACCGAGCAGATTGATGCGCTGGTCACCCTGTCGACACACCCGATGAAATACCTCACCGCCCCGCGCGTGCTGGCCGCCATTCTGGTGGTGCCAGCCCTGGTTGGGATTGGAGATGTGATCGGCATCATGGGGGGCTATATCGTTGGCACCAAGCAACTGGGCTTTGCCCCTGGCGCTTATATCACCAACACTTGGAATTTCCTTGAAAGCGCCGATATTGTATCTTCTCTGGTCAAGGGGGCGGTGTTCGGGTTTATCGCCGCCGTAATGGGCTGCTTTCACGGCATGAATTCCGGGCGCGGCGCACAGGGTGTCGGTCGCGCGACCAAGACTTCGGTTGAGGCCGCCGCCGTGATGATCCTCGCCGCCAACTTCCTTCTCACCAGCTTTTTCTTTGTCTCATGATTGAACTCAAAAACGTCCATAAAGCCTTTGGTCCGAAACGCGTTCTGGATGGCGTTGACCTGACGATCAACAGGGGCGAAAGCATGGTGATCATCGGTGGATCCGGCACCGGGAAATCTGTGCTGCTCAAATGTATTCTTGGGCTGATGCAACAAGATAGCGGGCTGATCACGCTGGATGGGGAAGACACGTCAAAAGTGGAGCGTGACGCGTTTCTGGCCCGATTTGGCATGCTGTTTCAGGGGGCCGCGCTGTTTGACAGTCTTCCTGTCTGGCAGAACGTCGCCTTTCGCCTGTTGCGTGGATCTCTGAAACGTCCGCGTGACGAAGCCCGTGAGATTGCCATTGAAAAGCTGCGCCGCGTGGGGCTGACCCCCGACGTGGCCGATCTGTTTCCGTCCGAACTTTCTGGCGGGATGCAGAAACGTGTGGGCCTTGCCCGTGCCATTGCCGCAGAACCCGAGATCATTTTCTTTGACGAACCCACCACCGGGCTCGATCCGATCATGTCCGGTGTGATCAATGACCTGATCCGCGAAATTGTGGTGGAAATGGGTGCAACCGCGATGACCATCACCCATGACATGTCTTCGGTCCGGGTGATCGCAGACAAGATCGCCATGCTGCATGCCGGCAAGATCCAGTGGACCGGCCCGGTGAGCGAGATGGACACTTCGGGTGACCCCTACGTGACCCAGTTCATTTCCGGCAGCGCCGAAGGACCGATCGAAGCGGTGCGGTGATATTCCCCGCTATCCTTGCCGATTATGCTGCGAATTCAATCACATATCGGTGACCAATCTTTGCCCCTCTACCCAAATCGCAGTTTTCTTGCTATAATCAACTCCTGATTAAAGCGTTTCGGGATAAACCTGAAACACATGTTTCTTCCGAAACGCCCACGACATTGATATCTCATGCGGCGTTTCAACTTTTCCCTGTCTCAGGTTAAAGTCGAAACGCTTTAGAAAATTCATTAAAGCGTTTCGGCCCGAGTAACTGCCCGAGCTGAACAAAAAAACACTTCAAAATTCGGCCAGTTTCCGCACTTCGTTGCGGGATCAAATGCCCGAACCTCTTGGACCAAACCCCGAAACGCTTTGCGTGAACTCTTATTCATAAGGGGGGGAAATAATGCTGAATTTCAAAAGGATCATGGCGCTACTGACCGGAATTGCGCAAAGAATTAGCCTTTTGCTGATGGTGATATTGGCATTGGCACTTGTGGGGGCAACTCTCGCTGCCGCCCTTGGAATGCAACCCTGGCTGACCATACCGGCCCGGTTCGGCGATCTGAATGTGCCGGATCTGGGCATGTATATGCAGATCTTTCTTACCGCTCTCTGTATTTCATTGCTGTTCTTCCTGCCCGGCCATGGCCGGATGATGCAGCTGGAAAACAGCCATCGCAGGTTTCACATGACAATGCAGGATGTTGCCCGGGCCTATCGCCTTGCCCATGAAGGGGACCGCGAAAAGCTGTTCAAAACCGGTGCCGAGTTTGATGCCGTGCGTGAACGCATAGCCCATCTTCGAAACCACCCCGACCTGGCTGGATTGGAACCCGACATTCTGGAAGTCGCAGCCCAGATGAGCTACGAGAGCCGCGACTTGGCCCGCATCTACAGCAAGGATCGCGTGGAGCGTGCCCGCACCTTTCTGCGTCAACGCCATGAAGAGCTGGAGGAGTTTCGCTCCAACCTCAAACTGGCCCGCCTCTCGGTGGATGAGTTGAAGCACTGGTTGATGCAGGTCGAAGCGGATGAGCGTGTCGTTTCAAAACAGGTGGATGCGCTGGGGGCTGACCTCAATGCGCTGTTACCCAAGCTGGGTTTCGAAGTGCTGGCAACTCCGAACATGGAACGTACTGTCGTTCCCATGTCATCAAAGCCACGCCGCGATCGCAATCGCGGACCAGCTGGCCCTCGGGCGGACAACACGGCGCGAAAAGAACAGGACCTGAACGACAATAAGGAGTTGTAACGCCTGCAGAACGCCATATATCCCGTCACTATGGTGTATCTGCGTTATCTGAATTTGGCCCTTTTGGCCCTGTTTCCCCTGTCCTGGTTTGCCCCGCTCCTGCGCGCGGGCCTGAACCTTCCATTTTTTGGCACCGATGAAATCAGCGTGATTTCGGGGCTGCAGACCCTCTGGGCAAAAGATGTATTTCTGGCGCTTTTGGTCACGTTTTTCGCCATTATCGCCCCGCTTCTGAAAACACTGGGGCTTGCATTGATCCAGTTTGGACAGATGCGGCGCAAGATGCTGCCGGTTTTCAACCTGATGGGCAAGCTGGCGATGGCCGACATCTTTCTTGTGGCGCTTTATATCATCGTTGCTAAGGGCATGACCCTCACCCGGATCGAGGTGGCATGGGGGCTTTACCTGTTCAGCGCCTGTATCCTGACCTCGCTTGCTATCTCGCTTCTGACCGGGAAACGGTTCCAAACCGGAAAAAGTGCCGGGTAGGCCCGACAACACTCCCCCTTGCATGGGCCTGCCCTCTCGGGCACAAGTTCGCCATGGCAAAGAACAACAATTCCTTCAGCTGCAACGCCTGCGGAGCAGTGTTTACCAAATGGTCCGGGCGCTGCGATGGATGTGGCGAGTGGAACACGATTGTTGAGGACAAACCACTTTCGGCAGGGCCGGCTTCAAAATCCCTTGGGGCGACACGCGGGCGAGGCATTGCCTTAAGCGACCTGTCAACCGAAGAAACACCGCCGCCCCGCACCCTGTGCGGTCTGGGCGAATTGGATCGGGTGCTGGGGGGCGGGCTGGTGCCCGGCTCTGCCATTCTGGTTGGCGGGGATCCCGGCATCGGAAAATCGACGCTTCTTTTGCAGGCCGCCGCACGGTTTGCCCAGGCGGGCCTTGATACGATTTATGTTTCGGGCGAAGAGGCCTCTGCCCAGGTGCGGATGCGCGCCGAGCGGCTGGGGCTGAGACAGGCACCGGTGCGCCTGGCCGCCGAAACCAATCTCAGAAACATCCTGACAACCCTGGACGAAGAGCGCCCGCAACTGGCGATCATCGACTCGATCCAGACCATGTGGGCCGACAATGTGGACAGCGCCCCGGGCTCCGTCAGCCAGGTGCGCGCCGCGGCACATGAATTGACAACCTTTGCCAAAACCCGTGGCATCTCGGTCATTCTGGTGGGCCATGTGACCAAGGAGGGCCAGATTGCCGGCCCCCGCGTGGTGGAGCATATGGTTGATACAGTGCTTTATTTCGAAGGCGAGCGCGGCCACCAGTTCCGCATTCTGCGCGCGGTCAAGAACCGCTTTGGCCCGGCGGACGAGATTGGCGTTTTCGAAATGACCGGGGGCGGGTTGTCAGAAGTCGGCAACCCCTCGGCACTGTTTCTGTCCGACCGTGAAGATCCGGCGCCGGGCAGCGTGGTATTTGCGGGCATCGAAGGCACCCGCCCGGTGCTGGTCGAGTTTCAGGCGCTTGTCGCCCCCTCTCCTCATTCCCAGCCACGCCGCTCGGTTCTTGGATGGGACGGTGGGCGACTGGCAATGATCCTGGCGGTGCTTGAGGCCCGTTGCGGTATTCCTTTTGCCGGGCTGGACGTCTATCTGAACGTGGCCGGCGGCATGAAAATTTCCGAACCGGCCGCAGATCTGGCTGTGGCGGCGGCGCTACTGTCTGCCCGAGAGGACGCCGCTATCCCCAAAGACACTGTGGTTTTTGGCGAAATCAGTCTATCAGGGGCGTTGCGCCCGGTGGGGCAGACCGAAAACAGGTTGAAAGAAGCGTTGAAACTTGGTTTCAACGCAGCCATCACCCCCAGCCGCAGCAAAACAGGGGCTGTTGAGGGAATGCGCATACAGAAAATGGCGGATCTGACCGGATTCGTTGGTGAAGTTTTCGGGGCGGGGTAACCTCCCTCCTCGTGTAAATACGGCGAAAAACATCGGAGAGACAGATGGAAGCCTTTACTCTTGTTGACGGGATCGTTGCGGCGGTCATCCTTGTCTCGGCCATTTTGGCCTATTCACGCGGATTTGTGCGCGAAGGCATGTCGATCCTTGGCTGGATCGCTGCGGCCATTCTGGCCTATATCTTTGCGCCAAAGGCTGTGCCACTGATCAAAGAGGTTCCGGTGCTGCGCGATTTCATCGCTGACAGCTGTGAGCTGAGCATGATCGCAGCATTTGCCGGTGTCTTTGCGCTGGCGCTGGTTGTGGTGTCGATCTTTACGCCGCTGTTCTCCTCCGCCGTGCAACGCTCTGCGCTGGGCGGGCTGGATCAGGCGCTTGGCTTCATCTTTGGCGTCGCCCGCGGGTTGCTGTTGGTGGCCATTGCGCTGGTGGTTTACGACCGGGTTGTGACCACGGACACGATCAAGATGGTGGATGACTCGCGCACGGCCAAAATTTTCGCCCGCACCCAGGACAAGATCAACGAACAGATCCCCGAAGATGCGCCCGGCTGGATCGTGGGGCGGTACGAGGCCCTGGTGGGCAGCTGCACCTCCGGGGAAAAACCATAGGAATTGTCAACAAAACGCGCCTTTCGGCGCGTTTTTCTTTACATAAACAACGCCCCGGCCCTTCGGCCTCCCTCTCATGTTAAGAAATCGCCTCCTGAATATGATAGTTTCGTGACAGGACGCTTTTCACCCACTATGAGGAAGCCAACGCCACGGAATCGGAGACTGAGATGTCCAAACCGCCCGCCGCCTGCCCTTCCAAGGATCAGATGAAGCCGTTTCTTGCCCATCCGTTTGATGATGAGAAACTAAAGGAAGAATGCGGCGTCTTTGGCGTCATTGGTTTGCAGGACGCGTCCAATTTCGTCGCCCTTGGCCTGCACGCTCTGCAGCACCGTGGACAGGAGGCTGGCGGCATTGTCTGTCATGACCCGGAAGAAGGGTTCAACTCGGCCCGTCGTTTCGGCTATGTCCGGGACAATTTCACCAAAGAAAGCGTGATGAAACACCTGCCCGGTCCGATTGCGATCGGTCATGTGCGCTATTCCACCGCCGGCTCCAAAGGGGCGGTGATCCGCGATGTTCAGCCCTTCTTTGGCGAGTTTTCCATGGGCGGCGCCGCCATTGCCCATAATGGCAACATCACCAATGCCCACGCGCTGCGCCGCGAGCTGATCGACCGCGGGTCGATTTTCCAAAGCTCCTCGGACAGTGAATGCATCATCCACCTGATGGCCCGTTCGCTGCAACGCAATATCTCCGAACGGCTTGAGGACGCACTGCGCCGGGTTGAGGGCGCGTTTTCGGTGGTCGCCATGACCCGCACCAAGCTGATTGGGGTGCGTGATCCGCATGGGGTGCGCCCGCTTGTGCTGGGCCGCTTGGGCGACGGATGGGTCCTGTCGTCTGAAAGCTGTGCACTGGACATTATCGGCGCGGAACTGGTGCGTGAAATCGAACCGGGTGAAATGGTGGTGATCTCGGATGGTGAGGTGGAAAGCCGGTTCCCCTTCCGACCGCAGCCATCAAAATTCTGCATCTTCGAACATGTCTATTTCTCGCGCCCCGACTCGATCATCGGAGGGCGCTCGGTCTATGAAACCCGCCGTCAGATCGGTGTGGAACTGGCCCGCGAAGCCGCAGTGGACGCAGATCTGGTCTGCCCGGTGCCGGACAGCGGCGTGCCATCTGCGATTGGCTATAGCCAGGAAAGCGGCATCCCTTACGCAATGGGCATTATCCGCAACCAATATATGGGCCGCACCTTTATCGAGCCCACCGATGCGATCCGTAACATGGGGGTCCGCCTCAAACTCAACGTCAACCGTGCGCTGATCAAGGGCAAACGGGTGATCCTGGTCGATGACAGCGTTGTGCGCGGGACCACAACCCGCAAGATCAAGGACATGTTCCTGGATGCAGGCGCCAAGGAAGTGCATTTCCGCATTGCCTCTCCGCCCACTGCCTGGCCCTGCTTCTATGGGGTCGATACGCCGGAACGCGAGAAACTTCTTGCCGCGACAATGAGCGAAGAGGAAATGTGTGAACACCTCAAGGTCAACAGCCTGAAATTCATCTCTCTCGATGGGCTTTACCGCGCGGTGGGAGAGGCCGACGGTCGCAAGAAAAGCTGCCCGCAATATTGCGACGCCTGCTTCTCTGGCGAATATCCGGTCACGCCTTCGGACAAGATTGAACAGGGGTTCAAAATGGCGGCGGCGGAGTGATCTTTGTTTTGGCGGCGAAAAGATAGCTCCAGCGAACCCGACCACACGGCAGATCCAAGATTGCAATTTCTGACCGATGGCACGTCAAAATGTGCTTGCTGTGGTCGGTTAAACGCCTCCTTGCTCAGTTTGGCAGCTGTAGGACCAAGCTTTTTAGGGCCCGTAACAGAATACAGTGAGAATTCCTCTCTGCTTCTGGACGATGACGATATCTTAACTGAGGATTTCTGCCGCCACGGTCCACATCGATTCATAAGATCAACGATTGAGTTCCCAATTCAGGGTTCCGATGAAGTCTTTCTGTTCGGGTGTTGGGGGTCACTGAGCCAAACCAACTTTGATCGCTACGTCGAATTGTTTGATGAAAGACGCACATATGAAATGGGGTCTGCGGACAGTTGGCTTTGTAATGCGATCCCTGCCACAGAAGACAAACATGCGTTGTGCCGAATGGAATTTCAGGAACATGCTCAGCGTCCAAAACTTTTCGTTACCGATGAAGAGCACCCGCTTTTTACGATCCAGAAATTGGGATTGGATGTAGATACACTTCTGGATTGGTTAGAAAGCTATGGGCATCGCCCTTTTGAGCGAAACAAGCTACACTGATTGCCCAATGACCAAGCTACGCTTTCGCCCGCATCATTTCCTCTGCTCCCTTGGCTTTCAGGGCAAGGGCTATTCGGATGGGTTCACCGCCAATATGGACGCGATCGTCAATGGGCGCCTGCGGGCAGACGGCGGTGATCAGGTCGAGATTGAAGTGATCCGACACACAGATGACATTTGTGGCCCCTGCCCCAAACGCATCGACACCAAATGCCAAAACCAGGAGGGGATCGAGGCGCTGGACCGCCAGCATCTGGCCGCGCTGGATCTGCGCTATGGCCAGACCCTGACCTGGGGCGAGGCCGAGGCAACCATCCACCGCAAGGTCCGCCCACGCGACCTGAACACGATCTGCGCGGGGTGCCAATGGCTCAGCTACGGTCTGTGTGAAACCGCGCTTCGCGATCTGCATGACCGGTTGGATCTGGAAGATGACGGGGTGCGTCCGCTGGCCCCCTCGAGTCAGAAGGCGACGCAGGAGCGGGCGAAATGACACAGGCCCAATGAGACAAGATCGTGTTGGCCCCCTCGACATTCCAGAACCTGAACGCTACAGGTCAACCATGACTGAGACCAAGAAAATCGCGCTGGTCACCGGCGCCTCCCGTGGGCTCGGCGCCGCCTTGGCGCTGGAGCTGTCAAAGACCCATCACGTGATGGCCGTGGGCCGCACCACAGGCGCGCTGGAAGAGCTTGACGACAGGATCCAGGCGGCAGGCGGCAGTGCCACGCTGGCACCGCTGGATGTGACCGACAAGGGCGCGATGGCCCATCTGTGCCGGTCGATCCATGACCGCTGGGGCAAAGTGGACACCTGGGCGCATACCGCAATCTATGGCCCGGCCCTGATGCCAACCACTGATCTTGATGACAAGGGGTGGAACCGGGCGTGGCAAACCAATGTCGAGGCCACGCGGATCCTGATCCATATGGTTAACCCGCTGCTGACGGATGAAAGCACCGCATTGTTTTTCCACGACGATCACGCGGGAGAGAGCTTTTTTGCAGGCTACGGCGCCACCAAGGCCGCACAGATGGCAATGGTGAACAGCTGGGCGTCTGAGACCTCTCGGCTTGGCCCGAACGTGGTGGTGGCAAAGCCGCAACCACTGGCCACAACAATGCGCACCCGGTTTTACCCGGGCGAAGATCGCAACGCCCTGGCACATGTCGAGGATGAAAGCCGCCGCATTCTTGCCGAGGTGGGGCTGGCCTAACCGGTTCCCGACCTGAGTCCCGAAAAGCACATATCGCCGCGCAAATTCTGAAAACAATTGCCGCTTTTCCCTGCCTGCCCTAATGAGGGGCAGGCATTGTTTTTATGACTGAACGGCAAATCGGGGACAAACATGCGCATTCTCATCACCAATGACGACGGCATCAACGCGCCCGGTCTGAAAGTGGCCGAAGCCATTGCAAAAGAGATTGCCGGCCCCGATGGCGAGGTCTGGATCGTGGCCCCTGCCTTTGAGCAATCCGGGGTTGGCCACTGCATCTCATACACCCACCCGTTCATGGTGGCCCAGCACGGGCCCCGGCGCTTTGCCGCAGAAGGCAGCCCCGCCGATTGCGTTCTGGCCGCCCTGCACCACGTCCTGCCCGAGCGCCCTGATCTGGTGATTTCCGGGGTAAACCGGGGCAATAATTCTGCCGAAAACGCCCTTTACTCGGGCACATTGGGCGCAGCGATGGAAGCGGCCCTTCAGGGCCTGCCGGCAATTGCGCTCAGCCAGTATATGGGGGCGGGCACCAAGGGGTTGGACAGCGTATTCGATGCCGCCAGCGCCCATGGCGCAGAGATTGTGCGCAAGCTGTTGCAAGATGGCCCCTGGGATGCGCAGGAAAACTACAAGATCTTCTACAACGTGAATTTCCCCCCGGTGAGCGCCGCGAACGTTCTGGGGGTGAAAGCCGCGCCGCAGGGCTGGCGTCACGACGCCATGTTCTCAGCCGAACCGCATCAAAGCCCGTCCGGTCGACAGTTCCTCTGGATCAAGGGCGGCCCGCAGGCCACCCCGTCCGACCCCGAGATGGATGTGACGGAAAACCTCGCAGGCTATGTTTCGGTCACGCCGATGCGCGCTGACCTGACCGCACATGACCATTTGTCCCGGGTAAAGGACCTGTTTTCATGACCTCCCCCGGCAATGGCATGGATGCAGAGCGCAAGATGCAGTTTCTTTTCGCGTTGCGCACAAAGGGTGTGACGGATCCCCGCGTCCTGACAGCGATGGAAGAAATTGACCGTGGCCCCTTTGTGCGCGGTATTTTCACCGAACGCGCCTATGAAGACATGCCGTTGCCAATTGCCTGCGGACAGACAATTTCACAGCCGTCAGTGGTGGGGTTGATGACGCAGGCCGCCCGGATCACCCCGCGCGACAAGGTGCTCGAAATTGGCACCGGATCCGGTTACCAGGCCGCCATCCTGTCGCGTCTCGCCCGCCGGGTCTATACGATCGACCGGCACAGACGTCTGGTGCAGGAGGCCCGGCAGATCTTTGAAGCACAGGACCTGCACAATATCACCGCCATTACCGGGGATGGGTCCCGCGGCCTGCCGGACCAGGCGCCTTTTGACCGCATCATTGTCACGGCCGCGGCGGAAGACCCGCCCAGCCCCCTCTTGGCGCAGCTGGCAATCGGCGGTATCATGATTGTGCCGGTGGGACAGTCGGACACGGTCCAGAGCCTGATCAAGGTGACACGCCTTGAGGATGGGTTTGACTATGACGAACTGTTGCCGGTGCGTTTCGTGCCCCTGTTGGAAGGGTTGGGGCAGGAATAGCGAGCCCCCGGGAAAAACGGGGCCGCAAAGCAAACACTCCCGTGGCAAAACCCCGGCAGAGGGTACGCCACTCGCCCTCTGGGCACATAAACAGGTCCAAACGGGCCGATGATTGAGGACAAGAGCAATGAAACGACGCCCCATGAGGATCATGCGCGGCCTTCCGATTGTTGGCATGGTTGCCGTAACAACTGCCTGCACCGACGGGTTCGACTTTGACCTGCGCCCAGCCCATAACAGCCTGTCAACCGCTGCAGCCGCCCAGAATGCCAGGACCGCCCCACGCCCTGAACCCGACGCGCGCGGCGTGATCGCCTATCCGACCTATCAGGTGGCGCTTGCACGCCGGGGGGACACGGTGACCGACGTGGCCAAACGGATCGGGCTCCCGGCGGACGAACTGGCCCGCTACAATGGGATCGACGCAAACACCCCCCTGAACCGGGACGAGCTTCTGGCCCTGCCCCGTCGTGTGGCCGAGCCATCAACCGGTGTGATCCAACCCGGCGGGCAGATTGACATCCAGACATTGGCCGGAGATGCCATTGACCGCTCTCCCTCTGGCGCCAACCGTGCCGTTGCCTCCACAAGCCCGCCCGCGTCCCTCAGCGGTGAAGAGCCGCTGCGCCACCGTGTTGAGCGCGGCGAGACGGCTTATTCGATTGCACGTCTCTATCAGGTCTCCGTCCGCTCGCTTGCCGATTGGAATGGTCTTGGCGCAGATCTGGCCGTGCGCGAAGGACAGTTCCTGCTGATCCCGGTGAAAGTGCAGGCGACCGCCGCAGCCACCCAGGTCAGCAAACCCGGCCAGGGCAGCCCGACCCCCACCCCGCCGTCTGCATCGCAGCCGCTGCCGGACGAAAAGCCGTCCCAGGCGAAACCGGCCGCGACACCCCCGTCGCCGGACATGAAAGATCAACGCACAAGTGCGTCCTCCTCAAAGATGGTCCTGCCGGTTGCCGGCAAAGTGACCAGCCTGTTTGACGCGGACAAGGCGGGCTATATCCTCATCTCAGCCAAACCCGGCGACGCTGTCAAAGCGGCCTCCTCGGGCACTGTGCGCCTTGTGTCGAAAGACGTGGAAGGCGAGGAGATTGTGGTGATTGATCACGGGGATAACACCCAGACCGCCTATAGTTTCATCGAAGGCATTTCGGTTCAGAAAGGACAGAAGGTGAAACGCGGCCAGCAGATCGCAAAGGCCACGAAAAACCAGTATAACGCCATTCAGTTCCTGGTCTTTAAAGGAACGGATCCGGTCGATCCGATGCTTTACCTGAATTAACCTGCAGCCCCACAAGGCCTTGAAGAAGTAGGCGGTTTGCCCATCTCATCTTCAAGGTCCTCTGGAATGTGGGAGGCAAGAAAAAAAGAGGCGCGCTTTTGGCGGGCCTCTTTTCTTTTGTCGGGGCTTTGGGCGGAAAATGCGCGAAGACCCGAGCCTGTTTCGGGAAACGCCCGCAACATCAGTAGATTTCGAGCGTTTCGCCTCATTATTGCGTCTCAATAATAAGGCGAAACACTTTATTCGTCAGCGCGGCCTTTCCCAAGGTGCTTGCGCAGCCGGGAAGGCGTGGATTTCTTCCGGTTCTTGTAGGGGTTCTTGTCCCCTTGCCCGCGCATGGTCAGCCGGATCGGCGTGCCGGGCATGTCAAAATCCTCGCGCAACCCGTTCACCAGGTATCGGGTGTAGCTTTCAGGCAGCTTATCCGGGTGCGAGCACATCACAACAAAGGCTGGCGGGCGTGCTTTGACCTGGGTCATATAACGCAGTTTGATACGACGTCCGCCGGGGGCGGGAGGCGGGTGCGCCTCGATCATTTCCGACAGCCAGCCGTTCAGATGTGAGGTGCGGATACGGGTGTTCCAGATCGCATGCGCGCGCAGAACCGCCTCGCGCAGGCGCTCCATCCCTTTGCCGGTCTTTGCTGAAATTGTCACAAGAGGAGCACCGCGAAGCTGCGGCAACAGGCGGGCAAAAGCCTCTTTCAACTCTTTGAGTTTTTCCTGTTTTTCCGGCTCCACATCCCATTTGTTGATCGCAACAACAACCGCCCGCCCTTCGCGTTCCGCGAGGTCGGCAATGCGCAGGTCCTGCTGTTCGAACGGGATGGCCGCATCCAGCATGACCACCACCACCTCGGCGAATTTCACCGCGCGAAGCCCGTCTGAAACAGACAGTTTTTCCAGCTTTTCCTGAACCTTGGCCCGCTTTCGCATCCCGGCGGTGTCAAAGATCCGCGTGGGGGTATCGCCCCAGTTGAACCGCAGCGAAATGGAATCGCGTGTGATCCCGGCCTCGGGACCGGTGAGCAGCCGCTCCTCGCCGATGAGCTGGTTGATCAGCGTGGATTTCCCGGCATTGGGCCGGCCAATGACCGCCACTTGCAAGGGGCGTTCCACGGTGGGCTGGCGCGGACCGTCATCCTCTTCGCCATCGACAACATCCACATCGGTTTCCGGAGCTGTCTCCGCGGCGCGCTCCTCAAATTGCTTCGCAATCGGATCAAGGGCAGCCAACAGCTCCCCCATGCCTTCGCCATGCTCACCTGACATGCGGATCGGTTCACCCAGCCCCAGCGCATAGGCTTCGAGATAGCCCGCATCTGCCGCCTTCCCTTCCGCCTTGTTTGCCGCAAGGATCACATGGGCATTCTTGCGGCGCAGGATATCGGCAAACACTTCATCAGCCGGCAAAAGCCCGGCCCGCGCATCGACAATGAACAGGCAGGCATCGGCCATTTCCACGGCGCGCTCCGTCAGGCGGCGCATCCGCCCCTGAAGGCTTTCATCCGTGGCCTCTTCCAACCCCGCCGTGTCAATCACGGTAAAGCGCAGATCCCCCAGCCGCGCCTCGCCTTCACGCAGGTCGCGGGTCACACCGGGCTGGTCATCGACCAGCGCAAGGCGCTTGCCGACCAGTCGGTTGAACAGGGTAGATTTGCCCACATTCGGGCGGCCCACAATGGCGAGGGTAAAGCTCATATCGGACTCCGGGTCACATCAAGCGCCCCGCATACACGGTTTTTCACTCAGCGCAAAGCCAGAAGTTGACCATCACGCGACACGACATAGGCAACCCCGTTGACAATCGCCGGACGTGTCGCAGCCCCTGCGGGCAATGCGATGCTGCTGACCAGACTGCCATCAACCGGATCAAAGCCGCGCATCACCGCATCAGAGGAGGTCACCCAGAGCTTGCCACCTGCAAGGACCGGCCCGTAATGGGCGTAAATCGCCTTGCGTTTCTTGACTTTTTCCTTGGTGAAATAAGGCAGATCCACCGACCAGATCCGTTCGCCGCTTGTGGCATCCAGACGCACAAGTTTTGCCTCATCCGAGATCAGGAAGGCCGAACCGCCGGAAACCCAGATCGGGCTAATCGCCCCCTCGGTGGCCGTCCAAAGGCGTTTGCCAGACAGGGACAACGCAAAGCTGCGGCCAACCGGATTGCCAACATAGATCACATTGCCCTGCACGACGGGGGCTGCCGAGATATCATTGATCAGCGCATAGCCCCGCCCGGCCCGTTCGCCGGTTACCAGCGCGTCCCATGTGCGGGTTCCGCCTTTGGGAAGGGTGGCCACGATCTCTCCTGACGCGAAGGGCCAGATGACCAGGCGGTCGGTGACGGCAGGACTTGAGGTTCCGGTGATCCCGTCCGGGCTGGGGGTGCCGCTTTCACGCCACTTCACCTTGCCGGTTTTCGCCTCAACCGCCCAGGCAATGTCATCCCTTGTCGTGACGTAGACGATGCCGCCATGCACGGATGGCGCCCCGTGGGCGGGCGCTGCAAGCTCCTGCTGCCATTTCACCTCACCGGTCGCGGTATCAAGAGCGGTCAGCGTGCCAAAGCCAGACGTGACGAACAGGAGGTTCCCGGCAACAGCCAGCCCGCCTCCGGACGCATCGTCAGAACTATCCGTTGCTGGGGTCAGGTCACGGGTCCATAGCGTTTCCCCCGCGCCTGAGGTTGCGACAACCAGCGCGCGGCTGTCGAGCGTAAAGATACGCCCGTCAAGGATAACCGGTTCCGCCGTAATACGGTGTTTGCGATCATTGCCCTGGCCGATATCTGCCGCCCAGACCAATTGTGGGCTGGCGGCCAATGCGGGGTGCTGCACCTGATGGGTGACATTGCCACCAATATGCGTCCAGCTCGCATGATTGACCTGTTTGGGGAGCGCGATCGGGGCCGACACATTGTCCGGCGTCACCTCTTCCTGCTCAGTCGCAGCCGTTTCGGCGGCATCTTCCACCACCGCCACGTTGGGACTGCGCAGGGCTTCTCGCTGACCTGGCAGGATATATTCGGGTGGCGAACAGGCCGCCAACAGACCAAGGGCCACCATAATGCCGGTGCTTGTCTTCAGCTTCACCTTAACTTCCCCCGAAACACTTCTTATCATTATCAAATCAAGGCAATGCGGCTATGTTATTCGCATGCCAGCCCCGGATCAGGACGCCTCCGGCACCCCGCCCAAGGCTACAATCAACTGAGAGGCGCGCTGACGCAAGGCCCGAGATGCTTCTTCGTCGCTCAGCAATGTCTGAAGGCGGGAAATTGCAGCGTCTTTTTGCCCCTGAGCCAGTTCGACCAGCGCCATCTGCTCTTCTGCCATGACACGGAAGGGCGCCCCGGCCACCAAAAGCGGCTCCAGATGTTCTGCCGCCTGTTGCGGCTCCATGTCCGTGCCTGCCTGCATGACCAGTTTCAAAGCTGCAAGATCCCGATAGACCTTGGGCAGGGATGCATCCTGAACAAGGCGTTCCAGAGAGGTCCCCCCCTCCTCGGCATCAGCAGCCAGAAGAGACAGAACCGCCTTGGCATCCCCTTCGACTGCAACCCCTTGCAACATTTTGGCCCGCGCCGCCCGATCTTCGAGTTCTTCCGCCGCCAGAATGGCATCGCCTACAGCCTCGGCCTTGGCCTGCGCCTGCGCCTTGGACCATTCATTATAGGCCGCGCCCCCGACCAGCAGCAGAACGCCGGTCACACCAATCCAGCCATATTTCCGCATCAATGCAAACAGCTTGTCTCGGCGGACCTCTTCGGTCACCTCGTCGATGAAATTCTCGGGATTGCTCACGATATGCGTCCTTTAACTTGTCTTGCACCCTTTTGCCTCAAAGCAGGTGAATTGCCAAGGGGATCAGGCAGGTCCATTTATAGTCGGGGAAGTTGCCGTAGGGGCACCCGGCCTGACAGGCGTCATATCCCCTATTGATCTGCATTTCCACGTCATTTTGCTTGCTGAAAAGCACACGCAGAGCTTGTCCCCGGGACGCACCGCTCCTATCTTCTCACCTAAAATAGTGTTTACAATAAATATACCGACAGGATCTGAAATGCGCGTTTTTCCAGTCATTGCCGCCATCGCCGTCGTCACCGTTCTCTATCTGGTGATCTTTCAGCGCACCAGCCTGAAAGACGCCATGGGCATTGCACCGCAACAGGTCGCCGGGCAGGTCGAGGAAGCCGCCCCCTCATCCTCTTCACCGTCAGGTGGTAACATTGCAAAAGGTGTTTCCGTAATCGCTGTCGAAACGATTGCCCGCGATATCGAAAGCGCAGTGGTCGTGCGGGGGCGCACCGAAGCGTCACGCCGGGTGCAGATCCGGGCAGAAACTTCAGGCCAGGTCATTTCTGAGCGGGCAAACAAGGGCAGCACGGTCGCGCAAAATGACATCCTGTGCAAACTTGATCCCGGCACCCGCGAGACCAGCCTGGCAGAGGCCCGCGCTCGTCTGGCCGAGGCCCGTGCCCGTGCGCCGGAAGCCGCTGCCAGGGTGAACGAAGCACAGGCCCGGCTGGATGAAGCCCTGATCAACCTCAACGCGGCCGAGAAACTGTCGCAAGAAGGCTTTGCCTCCGACACGCGCGTTGCCAATGTCCGCGCGCAGGTCGAAGCGGCCAAAGCGGGCGTCGTCGCGGCCCAGTCCGGGGCCGCCAGCTCTGCTGCCGCAATCCAATCGGCAGAAGCCGCTTCTGCTGCAGCGCTGCGGGAGCTGGACCGCACCGTGATCCGCGCCCCGTTTGGCGGTCTATTGGAAACCGACACCGCAGAGCTTGGCGCTTTGCTGCAGCCGGGCAGTGCCTGCGCAAGCATCATCCAGCTCAACCCGATCCGGTTGGTTGGGTTTGTACCTGAGCTGATGGTGGATATCGTGGGTCTGGGCAGTCCTGCCACGGCACGGCTTGCCAATGGCGAGGAGATTTCAGGTGTGGTAACCTATGTCGCCGACAGCTCGGATCCGGAAACCCGCACCTTCCGGGTCGAAATCGAAGCGGAGAACGGGGAAAAGCGGCTCCGCGAAGGGCGGACCGTTGAAATCGCCATTGCGGCTCCGGGGCGACAAGCCCATCTTCTGCCGCAAAGCGCGCTGACATTGGATGATGACGGGCATCTGGGCGTCCGTATCGTGACCGATGCGGGACGTGCAGGTTTTGCGCAGGTCGAAATGCTGCGCGACAGCCCCGAAGGGGTCTGGGTCACCGGGTTGGGGGACCACGCAACCGTGATTGTCAGCGGACAGCATTATGTCACCGATGATGTCCTCTTGGATGTCACCTTGCAGGACAAAGACGCATGATTGGTATTGTCGACTGGGCCGCAACCCGCGCCCGCATGGTGATTGCCTTTGTGATCCTGTCCATCGCGGCGGGGACATTGGCCTATGTCAGCCTGCCCAAGGAAGGGGAGCCGGATATCGAAATTCCGGCATTGTTTGTGTCGGTCCCCTTCCCCGGAATTTCGGCAGCAGACAGTGAGCGCCTTCTGGTGCGCACCATGGAAACCGAGCTGGCCGATATTGACGGGCTTAAGACCATGTCCGGCACGGCTGCAGAAAACTATGCCGGTATCGCGCTGGAATTTGAATTTGGCTGGGACAAGACCCGTGTCATGGCAGATGTGCGCGACGCCATGAACACGGCTGAGGGGAAGTTCCCGGATGGGTATGAGAAATACTCCATCAACGAGATCAATTTTTCGGAATTCCCGATCATCATCGTGAACCTGACCGGCCCGGTGCCGGAGCGCACCCTGATCCGGGTGGCCAAGGACCTTCAGGATCAGCTGGAAGCGGTTGATGCGGTGCTGGAGGCCTCTCTTGCCGGGTATCGCGATGAGATGGTCGAGGTCGAAATCGACCCACTCCGGCTCGAGGCCTATAATGTCACCGCGGATGAGTTGATCCGGGTGGTGCAATCGAACAACCAGTTGATTGCGGCCGGGGACGTGAAGACCGCCACCGGCTCTGCCGCGATCAAGATCCCGTCCTCCTTTGACGAAATCGAAGATATTTATGCGCTGCCGGTGAAGGTCAATGGCGACAGTGTGGTCACATTGGGTGATCTTGCCTCGATCCGGCTGACCTTCGAAGATCGACGGGGCACGGCGCGCTTCAATGGGCAGAACTCGGTGGCGCTGCAGGTGGTGAAACGCAAAGGGTTCAACCTGATCGACACCGCCGCCCAGGTGCGGGACGTGGTCGCCAAGGCCAGCGCGCAATGGCCTGAGGAGTTGCAGCAGGCGGTGCATGTGGGCACCTCCAACGACCAGAGCTTTATTGTCGACAGCATGGTCAAACAGCTGGAAGGGTCGGTGATCACCGCCATCGCCCTGGTGATGATCGTGGTGCTGGCGGCCCTCGGCATCCGCTCTGCCCTCTTGGTCGGGTTTGCCATCCCAACCTCGTTTCTGCTGACCTTTGCCCTGTTCGGGGTGCTGGATGTGACGATTTCGAATATCGTGATGTTCGGTCTGATCCTCGCGGTTGGAATGCTGGTGGATGGGGCCATTGTGGTGGTCGAATATGCCGACAAAAAGATCAGTGAAGGTGTGGGACCGATGGAGGCCTATACAAGGGCTGCCAAACGCATGTTCTGGCCGATCGTCAGCTCAACCGCCACCACGCTTTGCGCCTTTCTGCCCATGTTGTTCTGGCCCGGAATCCCTGGGCAATTCATGGGGTGGCTGCCGAAAACACTCATCTTCGTGCTCTCCGCCTCCCTTCTCGTGGCACTGGTTTACCTGCCGGTGGTGGGCGGCGTGTTTGGGCGGTTTGAACGCTGGTTCCAGGACCGGGTCCGAGACATTGCGGATGCGCGTTTCTGGATCCACAACCTGCTGTTTCCGATTGCAATCGGCGCGATCATCCTGTGCAGCTATCTGGCTCAGGCCAGCCTGACGAAAGCAATGGGGCTTCTGTCCGCAATGGACCAGACCGCCATCCTGTCTTCGGTCGTCCCGAGCCTGATCGGCGCCTTTGTCCTGTTCGTGGCCGTGGCCGGGTTTTCGGCTCTTGTGATCGGCAGCCTGCTTTTGGTGATTTTTGCCATCAGCGCCCTGTTCAAAAGGATACGTCGCCGCTTTCTGGCCCTGAAAACGCGCCTCTTTCCCAAAAAAGAGGCCCATGTCGAGGGCGGGCACCAGCGCACGGCGCTGGGTTACCTGATCCATGCCATTGCCGCCAACCCGGTGATGCCGCTGGTTGTGATTGGCTTTATTTTCACTCTTGTCGGCACCGTCTTTATCTATTTCACGAACAATAACAAAGGGGTGGAGTTTTTCACCGATAGCGAACCCGAGCAGGCAATTGTCTATGTCCGCGCCCGGGGCAACCTGTCGATTAAAGAGAAAGACGCCATGGTGCGACAGGTGGAGCGCGTGGCGCTTGGCACCAAGGGGGTGGAAACCGTCTTTGCCTTCGCCGGAGAAGGCGGGTTGAACCAGAATACCGGCGGCGCTTCCGGCCCGCGCGACTCGATTGGCCAGTTGCAGCTGGAACTTGTGGCCTGGGCCGACCGGCCCTTCATCGAAAAAGACATCAAGCTTTTGGGGGTCATCCCGTTTACAACCGTGGAAATCGATCCGGAATATGACGGCGATTTCGTCATGGAAAAGTTGGAAAAGCGGCTGTCTCAGCTGCCGGGCATTCGGTTTGAGGTTCTGAACCTGAACCGGGGGCCGGCCTCGGCCAAGCCGGTGCATCTGCGGCTGAAAGGGGATGACTGGACCACGCTGCGGGCCGCAACCCAGGCTGCCGTGGCCAAGTTCAACGCCACGCCGGGGCTTACGCTGATCGAAGATACCCTGCCCCTGCCCGGCATTGACTGGCGCATGGATGTGGATGTGGAGAAAGCGGGGCGTTACGGCACAAACGTGGCCACGGTTGGCGGCATGGTGCAATTGGTCACCAATGGGATCCTGCTGGACACAATGCGGGTCGACAGCTCAGATGAAGAGATCGAAATCCGCGTGCGCCTGCCCGAAGATCAGCGCCTTCTGTCGACACTCGACACGCTGAAACTGCGCACGCCCACGGGGCTGGTGCCATTGTCGAATTTCGTCACCCGTAAACCGGTCCCCAGCCTGGCGCAAATCGACCGGGTGGACCAAAGCCGCTATTATGATGTGAAAGCCGGTGTTGCAAATGATCTGGTCAAGCTGGTTGACCGCGATGGTGGGGAACAATTTGTCACCAACGCCGAGGCAGACAAGGCGATTGCCGCTGACCCTGACCTGAAACGGGTTGTTGTCACCCCGGCCGAGCGGATCGACGCCATCACCAGCTGGATCAAAGCCACCGGCCTGCCTGCTGGTGTGACCTATGAATGGACAGGTGACCAGGAAGACGAAGCCGAAAGCCAGGCCTTCCTTGGTCAGGCCTTTATCGGCGCCCTGTTTTTGATGTTCATTATCCTGCTGGCACAGTTCAACAGCCTTTACAACTCGGTTCTTGTCCTGCTGGCGGTGGTTCTGTCCACCACCGGGGTTCTGATCGGCATGTTGATCATGGGCCAGCCCTTCTCGATCATCATGACCGGGACCGGCATCGTCGCGCTGGCGGGGATCGTGGTGAACAACAATATCGTGCTGATCGACACGTATCAGGATTATTCGCGCTACATGCCCCCAATTGAGGCGATCACCCGCACGGCCGAGGCCCGCATTCGCCCGGTGCTGCTGACAACCGTCACCACCATGGCCGGTCTGGCCCCGATGATGTTCGGCCTGTCACTGAATTTTGCCGACGGGGGGTATTCCATCGACAGCCCAACCGCGCTTTGGTGGAAACAGCTCGCAACCGCCGTGGTCTTTGGGCTTGGCATTGCCACGGTTCTGACACTGGTCTTTACGCCCTCGATGCTGGCGCTTCGGGTGTGGCTCTCCGCCGGCGCTTACCGCTCCCTTTCTGATTTGCGGGCTCTGGCCCATCGTCGGGGTGCAGAAGCCCGCGACGCCGCCCTTGGCAAAGCGGCCAGGAAAACCGCTCTGAACGAGTTGATCTGGTCGGACATCCTGCCCGAGACGGACGGTGATCAGCTGGAAAACACGCCGGAAACAGGGACTGGCGAAGGTGATGTCGCCCCCAGCATCGCCGACATTCAACGGGTGATGAGGGACACGGCGGAAGAGCGTGACGGGCAGACCGACACCGACGACGGCACCGAAACCCCGGAAAACGATAAGGCCCCCTCCTCCAGAAGCAGCGCCGCGGAGTGACACCGGTCCTAACGAAGCAAGCAGGCGTGCAGTCAAAAAGAAAGGGGCGGAAAATCCGCCCCTTTTTTCTGGTCCGTTTTGTCTGGCTGTTTTTGGCCGCTTCACTGGCCCGCGTAACTGAACCTTGCCCCGGCTTCACGCTCGGTTGAGATCTCTGATCACGCCACGCCAGCTATGTCTTCTTCGCTGTCGCTGGCTTGACGGGCCCACATGGCGGCATAGCGCCCCTCGCGGGCCAACAGCTCCTCATGGCGGCCCTGCTCGACCACTTGCCCCTGTTCCAGCACCACAATCTGGTCCGCGTCAGCAATGGTCGACAAACGGTGTGCGATGGTAATGACCGTGCGCCCCTGCCCCATTTCCCGCAGGCTGTCCTGAATATCCCGCTCCGTCTGGGTATCCAGCGCCGAGGTGGCCTCATCCAAAAGCAGGATCGGCGGGTTTTTCAACAAGGTGCGTGCAATCCCCACGCGTTGTTTTTCCCCACCTGAGAGTTTCAATCCCCGCTCACCGACAGGCGTGTCATAGCCTTCGGGCAAGCCGACGACAAAATCATGGATCTTTGCCGCTTTTGCGGCGGCCTCAACCTCGGCACGCGTGGCGTCAGGATTTCCGTAAGCGATATTGTAATAAATCGTGTCGTTGAACAGGACCGTATCCTGCGGCACCACGCCAATTGCGTCATGCAGGCTGTCCTGCGTCACATCCCGCACGTCCTGCCCGTCGATTTTCAGCGCGCCACCACTCACATCGTAGAACCGAAACAAAAGCCGCCCGATGGTGGATTTTCCCGACCCGGAGGGCCCGACGATAGCCACGGTCTGTCCGGCCCCGGCCTTGAGCGAGACCCCTTTCAGGATCGGTCGTTCCGCATCATAGCCAAATTGCAGATTGTCAAATTCCAAAGCTGCGCCCTCAACTTTCAGATCCGGCGCGCCCGGTTTGTCTACCACCTCGGCGGGCTGTTCGAGCAAGTCAAACATCTCCCCCATATCCACCAGAGACTGGCGGATCTCTCGATAGACGGTGCCGAGGAAATTGAGCGGCATGGTGATCTGGATCATATAGGCGTTGACCATGACGAAATCGCCCACTGTCAGCTGACCCTGTTCCACCCCGATCGCTGCCATGACCATGACCGCCACCAGACCACCGGTGATCAGAAGCGCCTGACCGAAATTGAGAAAGGCCAGAGAATAGGAGGTCTTGAGGGCGGCCTTTTCATACCCCTCCATCGCCACATCGTAACGGGCTGCCTCTCGCGCTTCGGCGCCGAAATACTTCACCGTTTCGAAATTGAGCAGGCTGTCGATCGCTTTCTGGTTGGCGTCCGTATCCTGTTCATTCATCTCTTTGCGGATTTTCACCCGCCATTCCGTGACTTTGAATGTGAAGGTTACATAGGCCCAAATCGTCACAACAACGGCGACCAAATACCAGACATCAAAGACAAAAAACAGGATTGCGGCGATCATGGCCAGTTCAAGGATCAGTGGCCCCATGGAAAACAGAAGGAACCGCAAAAGGAACTCGACCCCTTTCACCCCACGCTCAATGATCCGGCTCAGCCCCCCGGTCTTGCGCGTGATGTGATAGCGCATTGAGAGGCGGTGAATATGGGTAAACGTCTCAAGGGCAAGCTGGCGCAGGGCCCGCTGCCCAACGCGGGCGAAGATCGCATCACGCAATTGCTGAAACCCGTTGGCCATCACCCGTGCCAGACCATAGGCCAGCGTCAGCCCAACCGCCCCCAGACCAAGCAAGGTGGCCGGGCTTGCGTCTTTGGCAAGCGCATCCACCGCTTCTTTGTAAAGGAAAGGCGTGGCCACGGTGACCAGCTTGGACAGCAGCAACATTGCCATCGCCCAGATGACCCGGTTTTTCACCCAGCCCTGCCCCTCGGGCCAGAGATAAGGCAGAACACGCTGAATGATCCTCAGGCTGTTGTCCGGGGCTTTTGTTGCCGTGATGTGATTATGTCTCATGCAATGCCCTCTTCCTCACGCCCTGGCAAATCAAAAGATGGGCGAAACAAACACATAGGTCCCCCCCTGCCAAAGGTCGAGGGGGACCCACCAAATAAGCCAGTGACGGCCGGATCAGTTTGCCGCAGGCACCTGGAACACCTGACCGGGATAGATCAGATCCGGGTTGCGGATTTTGCCCCGGTTGGCATCAAACACCTGCACATACAGGATCCCTTCCCCCAAATTGTCGCGCGCAATGGCCCAAAGGGTTGCGCCCGGCTGCACCGTCACAAGGCGCGGACGGGAGGGGACAGGATCCGGCTGAACTGCATCTGTGGCAGGCGCAGGCTCTGCCTTGGCGCCAATCTCCGACGCGGGCCCTGCTTCTGCGACCGTCTGGGCCTCAGGCAAGGGGGCGGACTGATTGTTCGGGGGCGCGGCCAGATCCGCATTCTGCGAGGAAGCCGTCCCGTCCGCGCCTGCCCCAGCTTGCGCAGCAGACACGGGCTGTGGCGCTGGCGTGTCAGTGGCTTCAGAGGACAGGGTGGCGATCTGCGCTGGATCTTCCCGTTTGAACGGGGTTTCAACCCGCGACAGGACAGTGCCATTCGCATCACGGGCCTCGACGCTCAGATCATAAACCCCCGCAGCCACTGCAGGCAGGTCCATACGCCATTGCCCGTCTTCCCCGACCGTGGTGTCCATCAGCGCTGCACCATCCAGAAAGACCTGAATTGTGGCGCCCGCAACCGACCGCCCTGCAAGGGTGACCGCTCCGAGCGCATCATAGGCGATGCTGTCGATCCGAACCGTCTTGTCCTCATCATCATTCGTGTCACCTGCGGCGTCCTGCAACACCTTAATCCCCTCTTGATCCGCCAACAGCACCTGAGGCGCTGTCGGTGAACCGGTTTGCGCCCCGCTGCCCTGGGCAGTGTCGCTTTGTGCAAGATCGTCGGAAGGATCATTTTCGGGGGCGGCGGAGGGGGCATCTGGCTCCGGCTCAGCGGTGGCCAGAACCGGTGCGGCGATCGGACCAATGATGACCGACTCATCCGAGCTGCGAAGCTCTTGCCCATCGACCATCAGTTTCATGACGCGGGGGGTATCAGATGGGGGCAGCGACAGGAGTGCTACAAAATTGCCGCTGCTGTCCACCTCAACCTGCCCCGCCTCCGTATCGTCCAGAAGGATCTGCACACGGGCACCGGGAGGGGCCTGACCGGCAATAACCGCGGCCCCGTCGGGATCAACCCGCACCACGTCAAACCGAGGCGCCTGCGCGGCGGGGTCTGGCTCGTCGGTCCCCGGATGCTCCGCCGTGTCTGTCGGGGCGGGCGCTGTCGTGGTGCCGGTCGTATCTTCGCCCGCCCCCGGTTCCGCAACCATCTGGGGCTGCCCCCCTGTCGTTGCTGGCGCGCCTGTGTCGCGCGATACCCACCAACCAAGGGCCACAAGCACAAGCGCCAGCGCGGCACCGCCACCAACCAGCGCCCCGGCACCCGTGCCGGAGGTTTTCTCTGAAGTCATCTTCATCCCCTTATGGCCGGATCAACGGTCTTCCCTTCCTTTGATCTGGCCTGTTGTTTCACCTGTCAACGCCTACGCATTTCGCACTGATACCAATCCGATATCCCGCCTCAGTTTTCGTTCATGACCCTGTCTGTTTCAGGGCCGCAGGCTTGTCTTTTCCGCAAGGTCCGGCAAACCTGCCGTGACGCTTGAGCAAACCTAACAACCTCGTTATCACCGGTCAAAAGATCTATTGAAAGAAATGCCTATGTCGACCTCTGCCGCTCTCACCTATTCTGCCTCGGTCTGCGTGTTCTGCGGGGCACGCATGGGCAATGATCCCGCGTTTGAACACAGCGCAGCCCAACTGGGGCAGGTCCTTGCAAAAGAAGGCTGGCGTCTGGTCTATGGTGCCGGCGATGTGGGCATCATGGGGGCGGTGGCAAAATCGGCGCAGGCCGCTGGGGCCGAGACCTTTGGCGTGATCCCGGTGCATCTGATGGGGCGCGAAGTCGGCAAGCGGGATCTGACCGCCTTTGTGGTCACCGAAAACATGCATGAACGCAAGAAAGTCATGTTCATGAACTCTGACGCGATTGTGGTGCTGCCGGGCGGGGCCGGGTCACTGGACGAGTTTTTCGAAGTCCTGACCTGGCGCCAGCTGGGGTTGCACGACAAACCGATCATTTTGCTGAACATCAACGGCTATTGGGATCCGCTGATTGCCCTGATGGATCATGTGATCGCACAGGGCTTTGCCGGGTCTGACATCCGCGACAACACGCTGGTTGCGGATGATGTGGATCAGATGACGGCGCTTTTGCGCGATCGCCTGAGTGCGCGTTCCTGACCGAAAGCGGCCAGAGAATAGATCACCAATGCGGCCCAGATCAGGGGCAGCGCAATGGCATGCCAGCGGGTCACGGGTTCGGCAAAAATCAGGCTTGCGCAGAGGAATTGCAGGCTTGGGTTCAGATATTGCACCACACCAACCGTGGACAGGGGCAACTGCTTTGACGCATAGCTGAACAGGATCAGCGGGCCCGCGGTCAGGGCCCCGGATCCGATCAACATCAGGCTGTCAAAAAGGTCATGGCCAAACACCCCCAGATTGCGATCAAACAGCCCGGTCCAGCCCTGCAAATGCACCCCCGCCAACCAGATCAGCGCCAGAGGAGCCAAAAGCAGCACCTCAGCCGTAACTGAAACAACCGGCCCGGCCTGCACCCGTTTCTTGATCACGCCGTAAAAGGCAAATGTGCTGGCCAGAAACAGTGAAATCCAAGGAGGCACCCCGAGACCAAAGGTCAGAATGGCCACGGCCAGAGCCGCCAGTCCAATGGCAACCAGCTTTCCACGCCCAAGCACCTCGCCATAGATCATCCGCGCCAAAAGCACGGTCACCAGCGGGAAGATGTAATAGCCCAGGCTGGCCTCGACCGCCTTTCCGATCTGGATCGAAATGATGAACCCGCCCCAGTTGGCAGAAATCATCACGCTGGCAATGGCCACCAGCAACACCCCCTGGGGGTCACGAAGCAGATGGAGAAGATCTGGCAAACGCCGCTGAAGCGTCAGAACCGCGCTGAACAGGACAAGCGACCAGAGCGTGCGATGGCTGAGAAGTTCCAGCGGAGGAACATGCGCCAGAGCCTTGTAATAAAGCGGTGACAGCCCCCAGATGGTGCAGGCCAGCAAAATGGCAATAATGGCTTTGGTGCTGTCGCGCATTGGGGCTTTCCGGGAAGAGGTGAAAACGAAAGCATTTCACATGTGAATTCTGCGCGAAGATGGCATGGATTGGATCCAATCCCAAGCGAAAACCCCGCCCTGCCCTGAATTCAACGGCACGATCCCAAACTCAGCTCTTGGAATAGCGCAAGATCCCGGCAATCCCACTGGCCCCATCTGAGGGGTGGTTCACGCCGTCATGCACCACAAGTTCGGGGAAATCGAACGGGCTGACCCCTTCCAGACAGGCGACATTTACCCCGTATTCATTGGGGTTGGAGCGGCGCTGATGGTGGGTATAGATGCCGCAGATCTTGCAGAAATAATGTTTCGCTGTACCTGTGCCAAATTGGTAGAGGGTAAGGCTATCCGTCCCACGGGTAATGCGAATGCCATCAAGCGGGGCAGACACGGCCACCGCACCACGCATCCGACAAAGGCTGCAATCACAGCGCCGGGCCCGGTCCAGGGCCTCGGACAGCACCACGTCAAACTGGACAGCGCCACAATGACAGGCCGCTTTTCTCACATCACTCATCCCCTTGCCCTTTCCAATCTCACCAAACAAAAAGGGGCACCCAAAGAGCGCCCCTTCGTAATACCCGTTGCAATCGCGCTGCTTACAGACGCGATGCCACGTTTTCCCAGTTCACCAGGTTTTCCAGGAAGTTGTCCAGATACGCAGGGCGCTTGTTGCGGAAATCGATGTAGTAGGAATGCTCCCACACATCGCAGCCCAAAAGCGCGGTCTGGCCGAAGCAGAGCGGGTTCACGCCGTTTTCGGTCTTGGTCACTGCCAGCGACCCGTCAGCGTTTTTCACCAGCCAGGCCCAGCCCGAGCCGAACTGACCAGCGCCAGCAGCGGCAAATTGCGATTTGAAATCGGCAACCGAACCGAAGTTCTCAACGATGGCTTTTTCCAGCTCACCCGGCATGGCGGATTTGCCCGGCCCCATCATTTCCCAGAACTGATTGTGGTTCCACAGCTGCGAAATGTTGTTGAAGATGCCGTTCTGGGCCACGGCGGACTTGTCATAGGTGCCGACAATGATCTCTTCGAGCGTCTTGCCGTCCCACTCGGTGCCGGCGATGGCGGCGTTGCCGTTGGTCACATAGGCGTTGTGGTGCAGGTCATGGTGGAATTCCATGGTTTCCGCCGACATGCCAAACTCGGCAAGGGCGTCATGTGCATAGGGAAGGTCGGGAAGTTCAAAAGCCATTGGTAGGGCCCTCATCTGTCGCGTGTTTTTGTTCTCGTTCTAAATGGGGTAGTTGGGTGGCATGGGTCAAGGGGGGAAGCGGGAAATCTCACCTCATCCATCATTAATATGGTTCAGACATTCTTCTTTTGTCATGAAAACGGTCGTTGTATGCGTCGGGCCATTATAAATGAACTCCAACACTTTGACCGGTCCGCGAAAATACCCGGAAAACTCCCGACACATCTCATCCGCGTCAGGACCGTCAAACATGTTCACGCGCCCCGGTTCCAGATCATCAAACGCATAAGAGTATACGATCTGGTAAAGCCCGTTTTCGAAGGCAACACGTTCGGCAATGATCCCCGGAGACACTTCACTTGGCATTGACAGATTCAGCGCCAACACCTCACTTCGGATAGCCTTACGGCTAATTGGGAAACCGTTTGAGTTGAAGGTAAACAAATTATACCCATATCCGACACTGCCCAGCAGGATAATAACCAGCCCCGCCCATGACCAAAAGGACGGCCCCCGATCATTGTTCATTGCGCGATACTGGCCACGGGCAAGCAGCAGGCAGTAAACAATGCCCACAACAATGGCAAAATTCATAATGCCGTCGGCCAGCCAGTCCTGTTCGTTGACATAAAGCTCGAACGTGCCTGCGGTGATCGCAATGAACACCCCCCGCATCAGGAAATTGAAGCCAACAAACCCGCCCCAATATGTCTGGGTTACCGTCAGCTCACCTGCAAAAAGTTTTCTCAACATTAACTAAATCCAAATTAACTAAATCCAAAACCAGTGAAAAAGGCGCATCTCAACTTAAAGATGCGCCTAGAACAGTCCTTTTGGACCGGCTTGTCAATTATGAAACACGCCTTGCCCCAGATCAGCAGTAATGCCACTGGTCACAATCGCTAAGCGGGAGAGGCCATGGTGGATTTCCATGCTTTGCCCAAACCCTCCTACTCGACAAGCACGTCTTGTTTAAGGAAGACCAGGATGTTCAAAAGCCTCTGGTTGGGCTCTCACCACCTTATTTCACCTGACACGTCCCCGTGGACCGGAATGTATTTCGGAACCCGCGCGGCTTCATCGACATCGTCGCTGACAAATCCGATTTTTGTATGGTCAGACGGTAGGCCAAATCATGGGCCAGCACCTTGCCGCCATACTGGTTTTTGCCCGGAACTTTCTTGACGGAGTAAGCAAAGGTGATGCGCTTGGCGTTATCCACGGCAACTTGCCCTTCGATCGGATCCCCAAACATCTGCTGAATCAAACCATCCAGCACTTTGACCTCACCGGTCTTTTCATCATGCCAAACATAGAGGTCAGGCGGCAGGCTACCAGCATCCCCGCCGCTGCTCTTTTTTTGAATTTTGCAATAATACTCTGCCGCCGTCGCCTGCCCCAACGAGGCCCCAAGAGAAATGACTGCAACCGCCAGGAACTTTGTAAACACGTCTTACTCCTCAATCAGAAATCAAACCATCTATGATTGATTCCCTCATAGATTTAAAGAGTGCCAAAAACCAATCAGTTCAAAAAATCCACCTTTGCCGCAAGGTCATAAAAAACCCCGGCGACTTGAACAATCACCGGGGTCTGCATGATCCAATTTCGGTCCAGATCAGGCCCAGACCTCGCCTCCGGGAAGCGCTGCATCCTTCAACAGGTCAAATGCAAATTGCTCCACGGAACGGAGAAAGACAGGGTTCCCGCCCCCGCCATTCCCGTCATCGTCTCACACGATGCTGCATTTTCCTTTACCGCGGAACGTATTAAGAAAACCCAAGGGTTTGACCGAGGTCCTGGCCTGCAGGTTCGCCTTCACAATTGTAAACTTATACACAATATTCTGCATCATCGCAGTGCCGCCTTCGGTCGTTCCAACCTTGAGCCCAGAGACATTCCAAGAATAGGTCGTGCGCTTGGCGTTATCCGTCGAAATACGGGCTTCAATCGGTTGACCATAGATCTCCTTGATTAACCCGTCGAAAACAACAACCTCACCTGTCGCCTTATCATGTTCGATAAACGTTACGGATGGGATCAACCAATCTTCGTGACCAGTATCTGGCTTGACCTCACATTTATATGTATCGGCGATTGCGGAAATCGGTGCCAATGCAACAACGCCAGCAAATACGAGATGTTTCATTTTGTTCTCCTAATTAATGGATAAGCAGTTTTTGCAGTGATTTCACCGTTGCAGGTGATGATCTTGTCATTGCCGACCAATACATTTTCCGGTTGTTCTGTATTTTTCTTCCGTGACGAAAACGTCGGATTCTGCCCCTGCAGCTTTCAAAAGAGCAGGCCTGCCGTCTTTGTAGAGCGTAAGCTCATATTTCGTGCGCCCCAGAATACTTGCACTGCTTCTCCCGCTGCTGCGCCACACATCCGAGTTGCCAAACCAAAACACAAATCTCTTGCGAAGATTGTTTTCGAACACCACCTCAGCCTTCAGTGCGCGTTCTCCAAAGCGATCAAACAGCTTTGCCCGCACTGAACCAAAGGCCCGCGCGGGATCATCATCAAGGCGGATCTGCTCAGGAACCCATAACCGGTACCGGTCCGGGATCTTGAAAGTGCAGTCATAGGTTTCGGCTGCAGCAGGCGCGGCAAGCAGGAACAGGGAAAGTGAGGATACGAGAAATGATTTCATTACTTTAACCATCAGATATTCAGTTTTTCGAGGCATCAGACAGGCAATCCAGCTGTGCTATTTCTTCTTGCACTTACCTTTGAAGCGAACCTTCAAATTGCTCCAGCCAAGTGTTTCCGGCTTGGTTGTCGCTTTCAGGAGCGCCGGGCGTTCATCTGAGTAAATCGTCAAGGAGTATCGGGCACTGCCCACGTCACGCCTTGCATACCCACCAGCATTCGTCACGCTTGGGTCGATGTTTTGAAATCCAAACCTGATCCGCTCATCGGTACTGAGCATCAGCTTTGCTGGAATAAAGGGTTTTCCTGATTTCCGGAAAATCTCTGCCGACACTTTATCGCGCCCATAATCCCGGTCACGGATCACGGTAATTTGCGCCGGCACCCAGTCCCGGTGCCGTTCTGTCACGTCAAACGTGCAGATCAAGGTTTCAGCAATGGCAGGAGTGGCCAAACTGCTCGCCAGCAATGCAGAAAAAACAATAAATTTCATAAAGCTAACCCCGAAACAACTTAGCATTGTGCTAAATCGATTCGGGGTTAAACTCAATCTTGAATTGCAAGCTTGTCACTTGACGTCAGAAGACCTCGCCTCCGGGAAGCGCTGCATCCTTCAACAGGTCATAGGCATACTGCCCAACGGACCGGAAACAGACCAGTTCTGCGGTCTCTTCGTCGATCAGATGGAACGCCGCCGGGATCTGCGCGATGCGGGTGCGGCGCAGTTGGCCCGGAACCATGACCGACACGTCAGCGGGGCTAAGCTTGGCCACCACTTCACGCGCCGCCTTGCCAGTAACCCGGAACACAGCGCGCGCGTCAGAGACGTTCACCACAAGCGCATGTTCACCAGCCAGCGTGGCGTTCATCGCGGCGATGATGCCCGGAGCAGCCGCGTGATCCACGATCAGCAAAAGCTCATCCGGGGACATCCAGGCGGTGCGCCCCGCCGCGCCGGACAGGATCTCCCCCTGCCCCGGCATTTTGGTCCCGGTGGCTTCTTTCACCGCTTTCGCCAGTGTCTTCGAGGCCAGATCACCGCGCACGGTGATCATGCCCACGAGGCCCTGTTCTTCGATGCGCGCATAGCCGTCAAACGACGCGCCATTGAGTGCGGAAACAGCTTTAGACATTCTGCTTCTCCCCATCCTTGTCGTAGAAGACCGGATCACAGATCCGCGCCTTGATCACAGTATTGGTGCCATCCACGGTCGGGAAGGAAATCACCTCACCCATCCGGTCAGGACCGTGTTTCACAAGCCCCATGGCAATGCCGCGTTTCAGAGTTGGCGAATAATAGGTCGAGGTCACGCGCCCGATCACAACCTTCTGGCCGTTTTCGTTCACGCCTTCACCCTGCGCATAGGCCCCGTCCGGCAGGACAGACCCATCGAGGGTTTCCAGCCCAACCAGTTTCCAGCGCTCCGGATCGGTCATATGGCTGCGCAGCTGGGCACGTTTGCCAAGGAAGTCTTCCTTCTTCTTGGAAATCGCCCAGTTCAGCCCCAGATCCTGCGGGATCACCGTGCCGTCGGTCTCGTCGCCGATCATGATAAAGCCTTTTTCGGCCCGCATGATGTGCAGACATTCGGTGCCGTAAGGCATCACGCCGAACTCTTCTCCGGCCTCGATCAGCGCATCCCAGAAGGCACGCCCCTGTGAGGCAGGCACAGCGATTTCATAGCTGAGCTCACCCGAGAACGAAATCCGGTAGGCGCGCGCATCAAATTCACCGATCTTGCCATCACGCCACTGCATGAAGGGCAGAGCTTCGGCGGACAGATCCATGCCACCTTCGACACCCGCATTCAGCTTTTCCAGCACCTTGCGGGCATTCGGGCCAACCACGGCGACCTGCGCCAGCTGTTCGGTCACATTGGCAACATAGACTTTCCAGTCCCACCATTCAGTCTGCAGCCATTCTTCCATCCAACCATGGATGCGATCGGCCCCGCCCGAGGTGGTGTGGCACAGCCAGGTGTCTTCGTCGATGCGGGCAACCACACCGTCATCCGACAGGAAGCCGTTTTCCGAACACATCAGACCATAGCGACATTTGCCAACAGCCAGGTTCGACATCATGTTGGTATACATCATGTCCATGAACTTGCCTGCATCCGGCCCTTTGACAATCAGCTTGCCGAGGGTCGAAGCGTCCAGCAGGCCGAGGTTTTCGCGGGTGTTGATCACCTCGCGATTGACCGCCTGCTCATGGGTCTCACCCTTGCGCGGATAGGTGTAGGGACGGCGCCAGTGGCCCACCGGTTCCATATAGGCGCCCTGCTCTTCGTGCCATTCGTGCATCGGGGTGCGGCGAATGGGTTGGAAGATTTCGGCCCGTGCCTCACCAGTGATCGCACCCATTGAAATGGGGTGATACGGCGGGCGGAACGTGGTGGTGCCGGTGGTCGGGATCTCTTGACCAAGAGCATTAGACAGAACTGCCAAGCCGTTGATATTGGAGAGCTTCCCTTGGTCTGTTGCCATACCGAGCGTGGTGTAACGCTTGGTATGTTCCACGCTTTCATAGCCTTCACGGGCTGCCAGCTGCACGTCGGAGACCTTCACGTCGTTCTGATAGTCCAGCCACATTTTCATGCGCTTTTTCGGACCTGCGCCCTGCGGCATGATCCAGACGGGTTCAAGATCAGTTTCGACTTCGGCCTCTCCTTTCGGAGCCGCCATCTCGCCTTCGCCCGCAGCGGCCAGACCGGCCTTCACGGCATTGTCCAGCACAGCGCCCAGGGCGAACTCACCATCTGCTGAGCCTGCCGGGATCACAAAGCCTTCGCCATTTGCGCCAAGCGGCGGGCGAGAGGCGTCGGGGCGGAACATGGCGTTCGCCTCGTCCCAGTTCAGCTTGCCACCGCAATGCGACCAGAGGTGCACAACCGGGGACCAGCCGCCGGACATGGCAACCGCATCACAGGCGATCTCTTCCAGCGTGGCGCCTTCGCCCTGCTGGGCGCAGAGGGTCACGCCGGTGACGGATTTGCCACCTTTGACCATGCCGATGGCTTTGCCGTTTTCAACGCGGATGCCAGCGTCGCGGGCCGCGTCAGCCAGCGCGCCGCCACCGTTGGGGCGGGCGTCGATGATCACCGGCACCTCGAGACCAGCCGCTTTCACCGCCAGCGCGGTGCGATAGGCGTCGTCATTGTTGGTCACAACCACCACACGGTCTCCTGCAGACACACCCCAGTTCACGAGGTAATCGCGCACGGCACCGGCCAGCATCACGCCGGGGATGTCGTTGCCTGCAAAAGACAGCGGGCGTTCAATGGCACCGGTTGCGGTGACAATCTGACCCGCACGGATCCGCCACAGGCGGTGACGCGGACGACCGTCGCCGGGGGTGTGATCTGCCACACGCTCGTAACCAGTCACGTAACCGTGGTCATAAACCCCTGCCCCCATGGTGCGGGTGCGCAGCGTCACGTTGTCCAGCGCTTCCAGTTCAGCCACGGCGGCGTCGACCCACTCGGCAGCTGATTTGCCATCAATGGTACCGCCATCCACAGGCGCACGACCGCCCCAGTGGTTGGTTTGCTCGATCAGCATGACCTTTTTGCCCGACTTAGCCGCGGCCAGAGCAGCGGCCAGACCGGCCACGCCACCGCCCACAACCAGAATATCGGTGTGATGGTAGTAATGCTCGTAGCGGTCGGCATCAAAAGTCTCGGCGTCGGGCGCTTTGCCCAGACCGGCGGATTGGCGCACGATCGGTTCAAACACATGTTTCCAGCCCGCGCGCGGGAACATGAAGGTCTTGTAGTAGAACCCGGCAGGGAGCCAGCGCGAGACGTAGTTGTTCACCACACCCACGTCGAACTCAAGGCTCGGCCAGTGGTTTTGCGACCCAGCGGTCAGACCGTCAAACAGCTCGGTGGTGGTAACACGTTGGTTCGGCTCAAAGCGCGCCCCTTCGCCCATGTTCACCAGGGCGTTCGGCTCTTCGGCCCCGCTCGCAATGATGCCGCGCGGACGGTGGTATTTGAACGAACGGCCCACAAGGGTCTGGCCTTCGCCCAGCAGAGCGGACGCAAGGGTATCCCCTTCAAAACCTTTCATTTTCTTGCCGTTAAAGGTGAAGTTTTTCACCTTCGAGCGGTCGATCAGGCGACCGCCAGTTGAAAGACGGGTGCTCATTTATACCCCTCCCAGTCAGGGTGTTTCGCCTTGACCGCGTCGATCACGTCCTGCGGCGGTTCGGTGGTTTGCGCGGAATAGGTCGCATAGACTTCCAGCGTCATCGTATTGCGGGCGGCATGGAACCACTTGCCGCAACCCGACGCATGGCGCCAGCGTTCAAAGTGAACCCCTTTCGGGTTCTTGCGCATGAAGAGATAGGTTTCAAACTCGTCATCCGACGAGCCGGGGCCAAAACGCTTCAGATGCGCTTCGCCACCACCGTGCAGATCGGTTTCATCGGCCATAACGCCGCAGTAAGGGCATTCAAGGATCAGCATCTCATATCCTCCTAGTGGGCCACGCCGGCCGCGACGCTTTCGTCGATAAAGCGGCCTTCGGTGAAGCGGTTGAGACCAAACTCGGCAGCCAGCGGTCCGGGGGTGCCTTTGGCAACCAGTTCCGCCATCGCCCAGCCGGACCCCGGAATGGATTTGAACCCGCCGGTGCCCCAGCCTGCATTGATGAAGGTGTTGCCCAGTGGTGTGGTCGAGATGATCGGCGAGCGGTCGCCGGTCACATCCACGATCCCACCCCATTGGCGCAGCATCTTGAGGCGCGACACCATCGGGAAGGTCTCAACCAGCGCGCGCACGGTTTCCTCGATATGGTGGAACGACCCGCGCTGGGTGTAGTTGTTGAAAGCGTCGGTGCCGCCACCGATCACCATCTCGCCTTTGTCCGACTGGGACATATAGCCGTGCACGGTGTTGGCCATCACAACCACATCCATGCAGGGTTTGATCGGCTCAGACACCAGCGCCTGCAGCGCCACAGATTCCATCGGCAGGCGGAAGCCAGCCATGTCAGCCAGGTGACCCGAGTTACCGGCCACGACAATCGCCATCTTGTCACAGGCGATGTCGCCTAGGGTGGTGCGCACGCCGGTCACTTTGCCGTCGGCCTGATCCACACCGGTCACTTCACATTTCTGGATGATGTCCATGCCCATGTCAGAGCACGCGCGGGCATAGCCCCAGGCCACGGCATCGTGACGCGCGGTGCCGGCCCGTTCCTGCCACAGAGCGCCCAGAACGGGATAGCGCGGACCGTTGATGTTCATGATCGGCACCAGTTCTTTCACACGTTGGGGCGAAATGAACTCGGTCTTCACGCCTTGCAGGGCGTTGGCATGGGCCGTGCGCTGATAGCCGCGCACCTCATGATGGGTCTGCGCCAGCATCATCACACCACGGGGGCTGAACATGACGTTATAGTTCAGGTCCTGCGACATGGTTTCATAAAGGCTGCGCGCCTTTTCATAGATCGCCGCGGACGGATCCTGCAGATAGTTCGACCGGATAATGGTGGTGTTACGGCCCGTATTGCCGCCCCCCAGCCAGCCCTTTTCGATGATCGCCACATTGGTGATCCCGAAATTCTTGCCCAGGTAATAGGCGGTGGCCAGCCCGTGGCCGCCAGCGCCCACGATCACCACGTCATATTTCTTTTTAGGAGTGGGCGATTTCCAGGCGCGTTCCCACCCCTGGTGGTAGCGCACACCCTCCCGTGCGATGGCAAATGCCGAATAACGTCTCATGCTAACCCCGTCGAATCCTCTGATTGGGCGTTCGGTATCCTTCTCTTTTACGCTTTTGTGTGTCGCATCCTTGGCGATCCAGCGCCATTTATAGGCAAAAAGCGACATTGAGGGTTTTGCCCCTGATCGCAGCACGGATCACAGCTTGGTGATCAGGCCCTTTGCTTGACACATATCATGTCAACAGGGTTCGAATTGTCACATCTACGCTTTGGGGGTTTTTAACCCGGCCTTCCCCCGTTACATGATACGGGACCAAACAGACGGAGACATCATGGTTTTCTGGGCACTCACCGGCGCAATTGTACTGGCCGCTGTTCTCATCCTGTCACGACAGATCCTGCGCCGTAGTCCCGAAGGTGCCGGATCGGAAATCACCTCGGACATGCAGATCTATCGTGACCAGTTGAAAGAACTGGACCGGGATCTGGAACGGGGGACGGTTGGCAAGGAGGAGGCAGACCGCACCCGTCTGGAAATCTCGCGGCGCCTGTTGGATGCCGACCGTCAGGCGCAGGCCCGTGTGCGGGCAACCGATGCCCCAGAGGGCGCAACCCGTCTGACCATGGGGCTTGCTGCGGTGGCGCTGATTGCAGGCAGTTTTGGCCTTTATTGGGTGCTGGGCAGCCCCGGCGCCGAGGATCTTGGCCTTAAAAAGCGCATCGCAAAAGCAGAAGAGCTTCGCGTGGCACGCCCGTCACAGGCTGAAATCGAAGCCGAACGCCCCGAATGGCCCGGCCCCCCTGAAGGCACCCCTGACGATTACATCACACTTGTCGACAGCCTGCGCGCCAAGATGCAGGAAACCCCGGATGATCCCCGTGGGCTGGACCTTCTCGTGCAGCATGAAACAAATATGGGCAACTTCATCGCAGCCCGCACCGCGATGGATCGCCTGATGGAGATCAAGGGGGCCGAGGCCAGCTCGGACGATTATGCCCGTCAGGCGGATGTCATGATCATGACCGCCGGCGGCTTTGTTTCGCCCGAAGCCGAAGAGGCGCTGCGCGTGGCGCTGATCAAAGATGCCTCAAACCCGGTGGCCCGCTATTATACCGGATTGATGTTTGCCCAGAACTCACGCCCGGATCTGGCTTTCCGCCTGTGGCGCGCTCTTTTGGAAGAAGGTCCGGATGGCGCCCCCTGGATCACCCCAATCCGCACGCAGATCGAAGGGCTGGCACAGATGGCGGGTGAAAACTTCACCCTTCCGCCGCGCGCCCCCAAGGCAACCGCCCCCCTTCCGTCGACGGAACCCGACGGGTTGGCCGGTCCTTCAGCCGAAGACATGGCCGCCGCCGCAGAGCTGAGTGACGAGGACCGTCAGGATATGATCCGGGGCATGGTGGACCAACTGTCCGAACGCCTTGCCACCGAAGGGGGCACACCTGCGGAATGGGCCCGACTGATCACCGTTCTGGGCGTGTTGGGGGACACCGAACGGGCTGCGGCCATTTGGGGCGAAGCCCAGGAAACCTTTGCGGGCACGGGCGATGCGTTTGAAATGGTCAAACAGGCTGCCATTCAGGCCGGGGTGGCAGAGTGACCCCGGCTGTGATCCATGAGGATATTGCGGATTTCGCGGCAGCTCTCTCACCGATGACGGCCCTGGCGGGGCTGGACCTCGGCACCAAAACCATCGGGGTTGCGGTGTCCGACGGGTTTCGCCAGGTTGCCACCCCTTTGGAAACCATCAAACGGAAGAAATTCACACTGGACGCGGCGCGTATTCTTGAGATTGCCACCGAGCGGCAGCTGGGCGGCATTGTCCTTGGCCTGCCCCGCAACATGGACGGCACCGAGGGGCCGCGTTGCCAATCCACACGCGCGTTTGCCAGAAATCTGGCCAAACTGACCGAGCTTCCCATCACCTTCTGGGATGAACGCCTGTCCACCGTGGCCGCCGAACGGGCCCTTCTGGAGGCGGATACGTCACGAAAGCGTCGCTCCGAGGTCATCGACCATGTCGCTGCCGGGTATATCCTGCAAGGAGTGCTGGATCGTATGAGGCATCTTTGATGGCGGATGACGGGAAAATCTGGGTGCGTGACGAGGTGGACAGCCCCTGCGTGAAAATCTGTGTAGTGCACCGCGACGCAGGCCTTTGCACCGGCTGCCTGCGCACTCTTGACGAAATCGCCAGCTGGTCATCCCTTCCGGCTGAAACCCGCCGCGAGATCATGGACACCCTCCCGGAACGCCGCTCGGAACTGACCAAACGTCGCGGTGGGCGGCGTGCGCGTCAACGGCGTGCCATGGGGTTGGACGAGTAACGCCCCCGCGCCGGGCTCACAGACCTAAAGCTTTGCGGTTTCTGTTCGGGCAAAAGGTGAGAGGCGCGACTGCGACCTCTTTCAAACGTGAAATCGCTCGCGTCTCTGCCCTTCCTTCCCCCTCGCCCTCACGGTTTTTACGGCAACGCGCCTTCGGACAAGGTCCTCAGGCCCAGCAGGGCGACGGCTCACTTTGTGAGCCTGAGGGGGCGCTGCCCCCTCGACCTTCGGTCTCACCCCCGGGATGTTTATGACCAGAAAATGACCCTACACGTCAGTTCACGAGATCGAAGATATTGGCATTGAGGGATACGCGGGGCGGCGCTCCTATTCGGCCCGCTCGGTCTCGGCTTCGATCTCTGCCGCACGCTGCTCTACCAGTTCCACGATATGCTCAACCATCTTCTCATTGTCGAGCTTGTGGTCCTGTTTGCCCGCGACATAGACCATTCCCGAACCAGCCCCGCCGCCGGTAAAGCCGACATCTGTCATCAACGCTTCTCCGGGACCGTTCACCACGCAACCGATGATCGAAAGGCTCATTGGGGTGTGAATATGGGCCAGCCGTTCTTCCAGCGTGGCGACAGTTTTGATCACGTCAAACCCCTGACGGGCACAGGACGGGCAGGAGATGATGTTCACACCGCGATGGCGCAGCCCCAGGGACTTCAGGATTTCAAAACCCACCTTCACCTCTTCCACCGGATCGGCAGACAGGCTGACCCGGATCGTGTCACCGATCCCGGCCCAGAGCAGGTTGCCAAGGCCGATGGCGGATTTGATGGTTCCCGAGACAAAGCCCCCTGCCTCGGTGATCCCAAGATGGATCGGGGCATCGGTCGCTTCGGCAATGCCATGATAGGCCGCTGCAGACAGGAACACATCGGAGGCTTTCACGCTGATTTTGTATTCGCGGAAGTCGTTGTCTTCCAGAATGCGGATGTGCTCCAGCCCGCTTTCCACCATCGCCTCGGGGCAAGGTTCGCCGTATTTTTCAAGCAGATGCTTTTCCAGGGATCCCGCGTTCACCCCGATACGGATCGAGCATCCGTGGTCCTTGGCAGCCTTGATAACCTCGCGCACACGTCCGGCATCCCCGATATTACCGGGATTGATCCGCAGGCAGGCCGCGCCCGCTTCTGCCGCTTCGATTGCGCGTTTGTAGTGAAAGTGGATATCCGCGACGATCGGAACCGGGCTTTCCCGGACAATCTCTTTCAGGGCGGTGGTGGAGCCCACATCCGGGCAGGAAATCCGCACGATATCGGCCCCGGCTTCGGCCGCTGCCAGCACCTGCCCCAGCGTGGCCTTCACGTCCGAGCTGTCCGTATTGGTCATGGTCTGGACCGCAATCGGCGCCCCCCCGCCAACAGGCACATTCCCCACCATGATCTGGCGCGAGGTGCGGCGTTCGATGTCACGCCAGGGGCGGATGGGATTATGGCTCATAACCGGACCTTTCCGATGATTTTCATGGGGCAAGAGATAACGTGCCGCAGGCGGTTGCACAAGCGCGAGGGGCGAGGATTGCGGCGAGAACGCGCAGACATCCGCACTCCGGCGCGTCATGTCCAACTGGTTGTAAAATGGGGGTTACTGCGTCGGAAGAAGCTCGGCCACATAGGTGGCCAGTGCCTGATCCTGCGACAGATCTGCCGCGGCAAAGCTTTCGGTGAGCTGGTCAGAGGACAGGGCGATATTCTTGACCACAGATCCGCTGGCCCCGGCCGGACCATAGGCCTGACCGTTCACCGCAAAATAGATACCACCTGCATTCCCGGTGCGCAGCACAGGGGCGCTTTCCGTTTTCGGCAGGACATAATGCTCGCCTGCATCCATCACTTTTTCGAAAATCACCGACCCGCTGGCCGATTGAATACGCACCCAGCTTGGACGCACGGCAACCAGCGCAACCTCGGGCGCGTCGGCGCCGAACACCTGCACGCCGGTCGGCAGGTCCGCGCTTGCCTCACCCGCAACGGCGGAAATCACATTCTGCGCCAGATCCGCAGCCTCAGACGGCTGGGCCACGGGGGGGGCAGATTGCGCCAGCTGAACGCCTGCCAAAACCCCCACATTGCGCGGGTTGAGCGTGGAAATCGGTGCGTCGCGCTGCGTCATCACGGGCACGTCAAGCGCCTGCGGACGGTAAAGCCGGTCCAATGCTTCGGCGGATGGCGGGGCCATGATGGTTCCCGCATCGGCCAGTTCAGGCCCATCTTCGAAAACGGGTAAATCGGCCAGAACCCCGGGCGATTGTTCCACCGGGGCAAAGTCAACCCGTTGAATTTCCTGCAAAACAGACCAGCCGGCGAAACCCAGCACGCCAACCAGAGCCGCCAGGGCAAAAACAGATCCGACCGCGCCGGGTTCGATCCGGGCAAAGACACTTTCGGTTTGGGGAACCCAAGTGGCATTGGGGTTGGCAAACGGTTCACCACTGTGTTTCGGGACGTTCGAGACACGCGCGGTTTGCTTGCTGGAGGCGGCTTCGGAAAGACCATGTGCGGTGGCAAAGCCGCTTTCTTCGCAGAACCGGGAAAACGCCCATTCCGGGTCCAGACCGAGATAGCGCGCGTAGGAACGCACATAGCCCGCGACGAACCCCTGAGTATCAAAGGCAGAGGCATCGGCGTTTTCGATTGCGGCGATATAGGTGGCTTTGATCTTGAGCTCACGCTGCACATCAAGCAGGGATTTGCCAAGCGTGGCGCGTTCTCCACGCATCACATCCCCTAAACGCATTTCGAAGGAGTCGAACCCGGTGGGTTCGGCTTCCCCTTCAACGCGCGTAGATGCCCAACGCCCGATCATTCAACTGCTCCTGCTTAACCTCGCCTGTCCCTAGCGAAGGGGGGCGATTCGATACACCGCCACCTCTCACGGACAAGTTACCATATACTCAATACATTTACAGCAGGTTGCTTACCTATGCGGAAAGCTCGGCGCGATTCAGCTCACAACGCGACCAAAGGCTGTCCATGGCGTTGACCAGCCCGTCCATCTCACCCGGGCCGTGGACCGGTGACGGGGTAAACCGCAGACGTTCGGTGCCACGCGGCACGGTGGGGAAGTTGATGGGCTGCACGTAAATACCGAACTCTTCCAGCAACATATCAGACAGTTGCTTGGTATGGACCGGATTGCCAACAATCACCGGAACGATATGCGACCCGTGGTCGATAATCGGCATGCCCAGCCCCTTGAGGCGGGTTTTCAGGATCCTGGCCTGGGTCTGGTGCTGCTCGCGCAGGGATTGATCTTCCTTGAGATGGGCAACCGACGCCGCCGCGGCAGCGGCCACTGCAGGCGGGATCGACGTCGAGAAGATGAAGCCCGGCGCATAAGAGCGCACAGCGTCGACCATTTTTGCTGATGCTGCGATATAGCCACCCATCACGCCATAGGCCTTGGCCAGGGTGCCGTTGATGATATCCAGCCGTCCCATCAGCCCGTCGCGCTCGGCAATCCCTGCCCCACGCGGGCCATACATGCCCACGGCATGCACTTCGTCAATATAGGTCAGCGCGCCGAACTCATCCGCCAGATCGCAGATCTCTTCAATCGGGCCGAAATCCCCGTCCATCGAGTAGATCGATTCAAAGGCAATCAGCTTGGGGGCTGCCGGATCATCCGCTTCCAGAAGTTCGCGCAGATGGGCCACGTCGTTATGACGGAAGATACGCTTGGCCCCGCCATTGCGGCGCACACCTTCAATCATCGAGGCGTGGTTCAGCGCGTCGGAATAAATGATCAGGCCGGGGAACAGTTTCGGCAGGGTCGAAAGCGTCGCGTCATTAGCAATATAGGCAGATGTGAACACCAGCGCGGCCTCTTTGCGGTGCAGGTCCGCCAATTCGGCTTCCAGACGTTTGTGATACACGGTGGTGCCCGAGATGTTACGGGTGCCGCCGGACCCGGCACCAGTGGCCTCGATGGCCTCATGCATGGCGGCCAGAACCTTGGGGTGCTGCCCCATGCCCAAATAGTCATTGCCACACCAGACCGTCACGGGCTTTTCGGTCCCATCCGGTTTTTGCCAGGTTGCATGGGGGAAATGGCCCTTGTGACGCTCAATCTCGATAAAGGTGCGATAGCGGCCTTCTTCGTGCAGGCGTTCAATAGCTTCATCGAGCTTTACGTTATAGTCCATGTTCCCCTCCGTCCCCTCCTGCGAGGGCCTGATCCGGTTGCGTGACGCGTTCATAGCATATTGCTAATGGAAAAACACATTCATCATCTTGATCTATGTTAGTCCCTCCGGCCCCGCCCCCTCACTTTTGGGTGATCACTGGCTGGAGATATGTTCGCGCTTTTGCCCTTTAAAAAACCTTCACATGCTATTTACATTGATCTGGCGCAAATGAAACCGGCTGAAACGCCGCAGCCGCGCCTGTTTGCGGCGTGGTTTTGTCTCTGATCGGAAACTTTTCTCCGCTGGACAGCAGACAGGTTGCTGATAGGCTCGCGCCAGAAACATGCGGCCCAGACGGCCCATTCCCGACATCAAGGAGCAACCAAATGACGCTTGAGCGCGTTCTAGAGCGAATCGATCAGGACCTTCCCGCCTCTGTAGAGCGGTTGATGGAGCTTCTGCGCATTCAATCGATTTCCACCGACCCCGCCTTCAAAGAGCATTGTGACAAAGCCGCCGATTGGCTGGTCGATGATCTGAAAACCATCGGTTTCGACGCTGCAAAACGTGTCACCCCCGGCCATCCGATGGTTGTGGGCCATGGCGGTTCAGGGGAGCGTCACCTGCTGTTTTACGGCCATTACGATGTGCAGCCGGTCGACCCGCTGGACAAATGGGACCACGATCCGTTTGCCCCCTTTGTCGAAGACACTCCGAATGGCAAAATCATCCGTGCCCGTGGCGCCTCGGACGACAAGGGCCAGTTGATGACCTTTATCGAAGCCTGCCGCGCCTGGAAAGCGGAGCATGGCACATTGCCGGCGAAACTGACCATCTTCTTTGAAGGTGAGGAAGAAAGCGGTTCGCCCTCTCTGGTGCCCTTCATGGAACAGAACCGGGACGAACTGACCGCGGATATCGCGCTGATCTGTGACACGTCCATGGTCAGCCCCGGCGTGCCGTCGATTGCAAGCCAGCTGCGCGGCATGCTGAAAGACGAGTTCACCCTGATTGGTCCCAAGCTTGACCTGCATTCCGGCCATTACGGCGGGCCGGGCCTGAACCCGCTTCGCGAAATGTCACGCATCATCGCCAGCTTTTATAATGAAGACACCGGGGCGGTTGCTGTGGACGGTTTCTATGAAGGCGTCACCGACACCCCGAGCCAACAGCTCGCGGCCTGGGAAAACTGCGGTTTTGACGAGAAAGACTATCTCGACAATGCCGGTTACACGATGAGCCACGGCGAGAAAGATCGGAGCTGCCTTGAGCAGCAATGGGCGCGGCCCACACTGGAAATCAACGGGATCTGGGGCGGCTATAATGGCGCCGGGTCGAAAACCGTGATCCCGTCTGAGGCCCATTGCAAACTGACCTGCCGCCTTGTGGGCGACATGGACCCCGACAGGTTGCGCGAGCGTATCCGCGCCCATGTCGAAGCGCAGCTGAAGCCCGACATGAAGGTGATCTGGGACAATGATCTGGAAGGATCACGCGCGCCCGTGATGGACATCACCCGCCCGGAGTTTTCCGCAGCTCAGAAAGGCCTGTCGGCGGAATGGGACCGCGAAGCGGTGTTCACCGGCATGGGCGGCTCCATCCCGATTGCGGGCTTCTTCAAATCCATTCTCGGCATGGAATCAATGCTGGTGGGCTTTGCCAATGATGATGACAAGATCCACTCGCCCAATGAAAAATATGACATGAAGAGCTTTCACAAGGGCATTCGATCCTGGGCAAGGATCCTGGCAGAACTCGCCTGAGCAACATCATGACAGCGAAAAGGGCCCCAAGGGGCCCTTTTTTTGACTTACGCTTGTTTGACTTACGCTTGCCGACCTGATCGCATGCGGATCACCTTGATGCCCAAAACCAGCCAAGGGGCGCCATGCATGAAAAGGTCAAAGATATCAATTGGCTTCACCAGATCCCCGGCCACCAGCATCCCCATTTTTTCCCACACATGCGGCGGGGCAAATGGTGCAAGCCCGATGGTCAGGCAAAAGATCAAAACAGTGCCGAACGGTATGTCATCAATCAGTTTCATCGGTGTGTGTCTCGGGCCTGAGTAAGGGAGCGGTCATGCACCAGTTTAGATATCTCGCCCAACGCATACCATGCGGTGCGTAGACGCGGCCATTCACACCGAACAGATCGGTTTCGACCGTGTGGCATCCTGCGAAGAAGGGGGAAAATGGCGCGGTTGACGGGGCTCGAACCCGCGACCCCCGGCGTGACAGGCCGGTACTCTAACCAACTGAGCTACAACCGCGCGTGAGGGGGTATTTAGGCCGAGTGCGATGGGGCGTCAATGAGAAAATGTGCAAAAGGGCGAAAGTTTTCGCTCTTTTCTCCAATGTGCCCCAAAGAGGTTTCCATGCAGGATCCCAACCTGCGAAAACCAAAAAACCCCACCAGATGGCGGGGCTTTTTCGGGTCACTTCGAAGGCAGCAGTGGCGCGGTTGACGGGGCTCGAACCCGCGACCCCCGGCGTGACAGGCCGGTACTCTAACCAACTGAGCTACAACCGCTTGCTGCCAGTCTTGCGACTGTTTGGGCGTTCTAATCCGGGGGGTCGGAACGGTCAAGCGGCAATTTGCCTTTTTTGTCATTTTTCCAAACGAACATGTCCAAGCTCTTGAGAAAGATGAAAAATCACCCCCTGCCCACCCGGCAGGCCAAGCATTTCCCCGACATTCATCCCCAACCAGCGCGCCCGCAGCACGCGTGACAGAATCCCATGGGTGAAAATGACGGACGGGCCGCGAAGATCTTTCAAAAACGCCTCCGCCCGGCATTCAAGCTCCTGCAGGGTTTCTCCGCCAGGAGACAGAAAGTGCCATGAGACCGGGTCCTCTTCTGCAAGCTGCGCGAGCTCAGGCCACTCCCGGCGAATCTCCGGCAGGGTTTTTCCTTCCCACCGACCAAAGGCCACTTCACACAAGCGTGCATCCTGACAGGCTTCGGGCAGGGATTGCGACACCTCCCCCAGGGCCAGAGCAGCGGTTGCGCGTGATCGCCCCTGTGGGCTGGTGAAATAGGAAAGATCCTGAGGCTGTGGCAATTGCTCCGCCAACAGGCGCCCCATTGCCACAGCCTGCCCGCGCCCATGCGAGGTCAGAGGGCTGTCCAGCCGCCCCTGATGACGCCCCGCAAGGTTCCATTCGGTCTGACCGTGGCGAATGACATAGATTTCCGGATAGTGAGGCATGATCTTCCCCTGCCGCCAACCTAAAACGTTTCGACTTTAACCAGAGACAGGGCAAAGTTGAAACACTGTCAGAGGTGTCAATGCCGTGGGCGTTTCGGAAGAAACATGTGTCTCATGTTTATCCCGAAACGCTTTACCGCATATCCACCCAGCAACCGGGGTGGCCTCATTCAAATGCCCTCAGACAAACACAAAATCATCTGATGTAAGGGCCAGACCTGCATCGTTTTCCAAGACAATCCGCCCACCATCATAAAAAATCACGCGGTTTCCGTTGTAATCAATGATGTTCAGAGTGCTGAAGCCGCCATTATGGCCTTCGATCTGGATACGATCCACGCCATCGGCAAAATCAGTTACACGATCCACGCCACCGCCGTTTGCAAAGATGAAGACATCCGCCCCCGCACCGCCGATATGCACATCATTGCCTGCGCCCCCGGCCAGGCGGTCATTGCCGGCACCGCCATCCAGCTGATCCTGGTCTGCGCCGCCCCAGAGCTTATCGCTCCAGATCCCGCCAAAAAGCTTATCCTTTCCAGCCCCACCAACCAGAATATCATCGCCATGAGCGCCATAAATCACGTCATCGCCATTGTCGCCGTTAAGAACGTCAGCGTCATCACCGCCCCAGATCTTGTCAGACCAATCGCCGCCAGAAATCCTGTCTTTGCCGGCACCGCCTACGATCGCATCATCCCCGCCACCGCCATAAATGGTATCAGCGCCAGTTCCACCGTTCAAAACATCGCGGTCCTCACCACCCCAGATCCGGTCATTCCAAATTCCGCCATAGATCAGGTCTTTGCCAGCGCCGCCTACGATGACGTCATTTCCGCTCTCCCCCTTGATGGTGTCGGCGCCGTCTCCTCCGTTTAAGATGTCATGGCCTTCGCCCCCCCAGATCCGGTCAGACCACGCGCCGCCCCAAATACGGTCGCTGCCATTTCCGCCGTAGACAAAGTCATCACCGCCACCAGCATCAATCTTATCGTTGCCGGAGCCTCCGACCACCACATCGCCCGAATTGGAGCCGCGAACATCATCATCGCCCGCCCCTGCATCCAAACGATTGTCCGTGTCCGACATGACCAGCACATCGTTGCCAGCAAAGTCATATCCATAAAAGGCGAGCTGCGGTTCCCCATATTGCGACCCGTCATGGGTTGAGTAGGTCGCGGCAATAACCACATCCCCGTTTGCATCAACGCCAGCAGAAACCATACTGAACAGAACCGAAGTCATCCCGGCATTATCAATGCTCAGATCAATTATGGACCCATTTTGGGTAAAGTCCGCATTGATCAACTGGCCCCACCGCTGCCCGTAATCATCGTAGACAACCAGAAACTGACCATAGGGCAATGACACCACATCCGGTGTTCCGGCGTATCCTCCTGGACTGGGCGATTCAATCGCGACCACTCTATTCGTGAATTCAAAGGTGTTCTGATCCATTGAGAACAGTGAAACCCCTTCATAGGAGACATTCACACTGCTTGGCGTCCACTCTTCCACAATTACATCTAAGGTTCGATAGATCAGCTGACCACTTGTCGAAAATGCCGCGAAATCATCCACGGTTGGCGCCTCAAACGGATCTTCCCAATCGGGGGGAAGGAGGTTTGAGGGGTCAACGTCGCGGACCAGGCGCGGCAGGCCCGTTTCGGTCGTCTCCAACACGTCAAAATCACTTGAAAAATACACTGTTTCGCCGTTGGAATGCGAAATGATGGTATGAATTTCATCAAGAAATTGACTGTTGTCTTCTGAAATCAGTCGAGGGGCGCCAACAGCGTTCCCCAATAGGTCGTATGCAACAAGATATTCCCTGTATACCCCGTTGTAGGTCTGCCAGCCCTGCTCACTGGTATAGGTGTCCAATTGCCGGACATCGAAGGAAACCAGGATCTGCCCAGTTTGCGGATCGACGTGAAATGAAACGCTGTCCACGAAAAACTCGCGCCAGATATCTCGGCCATATTCATCTATGGCAGCGGAACTGCTTGTGAACTCCTCTGGGGTGTCCACGGCATTTGGGGTGCCGATTGTGTTGCCCACACTGTCATAGCGCGTAATCCGGGTACCGTTTCCATCGTCATATATGGTGAAAAATCCGCCATCATCCCCGGCAAAAACAGGAAAGTCACCTAGCGGGCCGCTGGGGGAGTTCGGATCATGCAGATAAAACTCTTCACTGATGCGCTCTCCGGTGTTTGAAAAAATAGCAGCCTTTCGTCGCCAGCCCGACGTGTCGTCAAACGGAGCACCAGAGTCATCATAGGGATCACTATCCGCCCAGCTTACCAATATGTTCCCATTGCTCAGCGTAACAAGCTGGCTCGCATATTGATGCCAATTTGAGTCCAAGTTTACATCAATGGTCTGAGTTGGGACTGTAATCATTATGAACGCCTATGAATATGCTCGAAATTAGAATGCCCCACCCTTGCAGCAGGCGCTTCTTTTTTTCAAGCCCTTCTTGTCACAGACATGTTGCACAGGCTTTCATACAGGCACGCGGGCGCGTTCCTGATTTCAGCCAGAATTGATTTTAGCGGATGCCGCATCGTTTTCGCATCAGATGAAACGTGGGTAAATAGCGAGCAGCCCCCCAAATTTACCTGCTGCCCAACGCGATCCGTAGGGTGAAAATCAGCTATGGGTCCAGATCTGGACGAAGCGTCTGCCCTTGCCCGCCACGACCCAACCCGTTTCCAACCTTGAAACGCGCGCGCCCCTGCGGTGCAGGAGTGTTCTTTCAAATCAATGGGAAGCGGAATGGTGGGTCGTGAGAGGCTCGAACTCCCGACATCTTCGGTGTAAACGAAGCGCTCTACCAACTGAGCTAACGACCCGTTCCGTGGGTGGTGATTTAAAGTGAGGCGAGAGAGAGCGCAAGAGGAAATTTCAGTTTTCCTCAAAAAAATATTTCCCGCCTCACCCAGGCTAACCCACTGAAGTTTCGCAAATATTTTGCAATACCCAACCATACTGACGGGGAAACTGGTCCCGCGTCATATCATCCAGCGCGCATGGTGGAAAATGGTGGGTGATAAGAGATTTGAACTCCTGACATCTTCGATGTGAACGAAGCGCTCTACCACTGAGCTAATCACCCAACGAGGGGCTATTTACCGTCACTCGGCTGCAGGCGCAAGAGGGTCAATGTCAGAATTTTCATCCTTTTTACGGCGCAGCTTGCAGATCAGAACATCCGCCTTCCCGACATCTTTGCTACGCTTGACCTGCATCTTTCCAAGCCCCGGCAGCTTCAGTTCTTCACTGTTTGAAAGTGCCAGCCCCAGTTCCTCAAGCACCGCTTCGGTCACCGCACGCACCTGATTGGGGCGCAGCTCAGCACGTTTTGCCACCCGGCGCACCAGTTCTTTCTTATTAACCCCTTTCGCCACAATGGACCGCGTGACACCGGACACCTGTGTGGGTGTGGTTGCCGCAGGGGCATCTACAACTGCGCTGCGCGTCGAGGTGGCTACCTTTTTCACCGCAGCATCCAGGGCGGGGTCAGATGCAACAACCGGGCTTGCAGGTTTTGGGCTTGTCTTCGATGTCTTTGTCACCTTCGTCACCTTTGCAGCGGGTGCTTTGGTGGTGCGGGTGGTTTTTTTCGACTTTGTCGCCATTGTTCTGCTCGGCTCATGATTGTTTCTGATTGGGAATAAGTTAGTGCAAAAACATTAACAAATCCAGTTCCAAGCATTTTTAGAGCAAAAATTAAAGTGGCGCGCCCAAACCGGGCGCGCCACTGAAAAGGTGTCACATGCACATAAAGCGGATGGGCCCCTGCCCGTCCAGATCAATGCGCGGTCTGGCTGGTGCTGCCCGGTTTGCTGGCAAGCGCGGCGGCGGCCTCTTCCGCGGCTTCATCCCATTCCACCGGTTCCGGTGTCCGGGTCAAAGCCAGTTTCAGAACATCCGACACGTGGTTTACCGGGATAATTGCCAGACCATCCTTCACGCTATCCGGCAAATCCGGCAGGTCCTTTTCGTTCTCCTCGGGGATCAGAACCGTCTTGATCCCGCCACGCAGCGCCGCCAGCAGCTTTTCTTTCAAACCACCAATGGCCAGCGCATTGCCGCGCAGACTGACCTCTCCGGTCATGGCAATGTCCTTGCGCACCGGAATGCCGGTCAGCACCGAGACAATTGACGTGACCATGGCCAGACCCGCCGAAGGACCATCCTTTGGCGTGGCCCCATCGGGCACGTGCACGTGGATGTCCCATTTTTCAAATTGCGGCGGTTTCACCCCGATTTCGGGAGCGATGGAACGCACATAGGACGAGGCCGCATCAATCGACTCTTTCATCACGTCGCCCAGTTTCCCGGTGGTTTTCATCCGACCTTTGCCCGGCAGACGCAGGGCTTCGATCGACAGAAGGTCGCCACCAACCGAGGTATAAGCCAGCCCGGTCACGACACCGACCTGATCTTCCTTCTCGGCCAGACCATAGCGATGGCGCCGCACCCCAAGCAGGTCAGACAATGCCTCAGGGGTCACATCCACCGCTTCAACCTCACGCTTCACGATTTTGGTAACCGCCTTGCGGGCCAGTTTGCCAATCTCGCGCTTCAGGTTCCGAACGCCCGCCTCGCGGGTGTAATAGCGGATCACATCACTCAGGGCATCATCGGTCAGCGAGAACTCTTTCGCCTTCAGCCCATGATCCTTGATCTGCTGCGGCACCAGATGCTGGCGTGCAATCTCAAGCTTTTCTTCCTCGGTATAGCCCGACAGCGGGATGATCTCCATCCGGTCCAGAAGCGGGCCCGGCATGTTGTAGCTGTTGGCCGTGGTCAGGAACATCACATCCGACAGGTCATATTCGACCTCGAGATAGTGATCGACAAAAGTCGAGTTCTGTTCCGGGTCCAGCACTTCCAGCATCGCAGACGCGGGATCACCCCGGAAATCCTGCCCCATCTTGTCAATTTCATCGAGCAAGATCAGCGGATTGGTGGTTTTCGCCTTTTTCAGCGCCTGGATAATCTTGCCCGGCATGGACCCGATATAGGTCCGGCGGTGACCGCGAATTTCGCTTTCATCCCGCACGCCGCCCAGCGAGATGCGAATGAACTCGCGCCCCGTGGCCTTGGCAACCGATTTGCCAAGGGAGGTTTTCCCCACACCCGGCGGGCCAACAAGGCACATGATCGGGCCTTTCAGCTTTTTCGAACGTTGCTGCACGGCCAGATATTCGACAATGCGTTCCTTGACCTTCTCCAGCCCGTAATGGTCCTTATCCAGAACCTTCTGGGCATTGTTCAGGTCTTTTTTCACGCGGGATCTCTTGCCCCACGGCAGACCCAGCATCCAGTCGAGATAGTTGCGCACCACGGTGGCTTCGGCCGACATGGGCGACATGTTCTTGAGCTTTTTCAGCTCGGCATCCGCCTTTTCGCGGGCTTCTTTCGAGAGCTTGGTGTCGGCGATTTTCTCTTCGAGTTCCGTCAGTTCGTTCTGACCTTCATCCCCATCACCCAGCTCCTTCTGAATGGCCTTCATCTGCTCATTCAGGTAATATTCACGCTGGGTGCGCTCCATCTGCGATTTCACGCGGGTCTTGATTTTCTTCTCAACCTGCAGGACGGACATTTCCCCCTGCATCAGCCCCATGACCTTTTCCAGCCGCTCAGACACGGTGAAGGTTTCAAGCAGGTCCTGTTTCTGATCCACATCCACGCCAAGATGACCCGCCACGAGGTCAGCCAGCTTGTCAGGTGTGCGGGTCTCGGCCACGGCGGCCAGCGCCTCTTCGGGGATGTTTTTCTTGATCTTGGCGTAGCGTTCGAAATCTTCGCCCACCGAGCGCAGCAAGGCTTCAAGCTCGTCGGGATCCCCCGGACGTTCTTCGATCAGCTCTGCCTCGGCTTCGAAATAATTGTCATTGTCGAGGAAGTCGGTGATCTTCACCCGTGCCTGCCCTTCGACCAGCACTTTCACAGTGCCGTCGGGCAGTTTCAGAAGCTGCAGCACATTGGCGAGCACCCCTACGGAATAGATGCCCTCGACCTCCGGCTCATCCACCGCGGGGTCGATCTGGCTCGACAGCAGGATCTGCTTGTCATCCGCCATCACCTCTTCCAGCGCGCGCACCGATTTCTCGCGCCCGACGAAAAGCGGCACGATCATATGCGGGAACACGACAATGTCGCGCAGCGGCAGCACCGGATAGGATTGGTTCAGTTGCTCGGTCATGGATAATCCTTGTTTTTGGCAAGGAGATCAGGCCCCGTAAGCGGCAGCCGCGACCCCCTCCTGTTCGCGTATATCACTTGGGCATTCAGCAACCCGGTTTCAAGCGCAGCAACCCTGGACTGGCCCTGGACTGGCCCTTACATCCAGCCCCTACGCGCTGTCCCAAACCATGCCTGTGCCGGGCGGAAGGTGCAAGGGGCCAATCCCGGTGAGAGGGCGGAAAACCGCATGGTTTTAAGGGACGGCAAACGCCCGTCCGGTTTCCTGCCCGGCGAGATCGCGTTGCCCTTGCGCATCGCTTGAGGGTTTAACCACGTTTTTTTCACAAACGCGCCGCAATATGGTGATTCTCCTGCTTAAAATATCTTCCGACATGAATTCGGAGATTTCAGGATGCTCAAATTTCTCAAGCGATCACCGCAGAAGACCGATCCTGCGCCAGCGAAACCTCCTTCCGCCCCGCAGATGCCCACCCCGTTGCTGACTGCGGAAATGATGCACCGCCTTATCCGCAACCTCGCGCGTGAGGGCCATTTTCAGGGCAGCTTTGCCATTTTCCCGGACTATCTCGTTGAAAAAACAGGGGAAGATCAGGAAAACGTGACCCATGCCAGTTTTCTGGCTGGTGGTCACCTCGATCCGACGAGGGTGGCCATCTCTTTCGCGGGAATCACCGGGCCGCACCTTGCCAGCCTCGCAATCGACGTGGTGATGGACGATCTGTTTGAACTGATCCCCAAATGGCACAGCAGCGATGAGAACACGGTTTCAACCCGCCTGCCCTTTGGCCCGCCGGGGCATTGGATGCAGATCGACTGTGTCACCGAACCGGTTGATCCGTGGAGCACCGGGCAGATATGTGACGGGTCCACCCTTCGGATCTCGCTGATCGAAGAAGGGTGACCCCCCGGGACTGCTTCCCCCCGGAACTGCTTACAACGGCGCAATGTCCCCCTGGGCCCGCTGCGCATGGAACTCGGCCTCCCAGGCGTCGAACCGCCCTTCGGAAATCGCATCACGCATCCCCTGCATGATCTCCTGGAAGTAATGCAGGTTATGCCAGGTCAGCAGCATCCCCGAGATCATTTCGTTCGAGCGGAACACATGATGCAGATAGGCGCGCGAATAATTGCGACAGGCCGGGCATGTGCAGCTCTCATCCACTGGGCGCGGATCATCTGCATGGCGGGCATTCTTGATGTTCAGAACGCCATGGCGGGTCCAGACCTGCCCGGTGCGCCCTGATCGCGAGGGCAGCACGCAATCCATCATGTCCACACCACGCTTCACGGCCCCGACAATGTCGTCCGGCTTGCCAACCCCCATCAGGTAGCGCGGCTTGTCTTCGGGCAGGAACCCCGGCGCAAATTCAAGGCAGTCAAACATTGCCTCCTGCCCCTCACCCACCGCGAGACCGCCAATCGCGTAGCCATCAAAGCCGATATCAATCAGCGCCTTGGCCGATTCCTCACGAAAGTCCTTTTCAAGCCCGCCCTGCATGATGCCAAACAGCGCATGTCCCGAACGGTCGCCAAAGGCCTCGCGCGACCGCTCCGCCCAGCGCATCGACAGGCGCATGCTTTCGGCAATGCGTTTGCGATCCGCAGGCAATGCGGGGCATTCGTCGAAACACATGACAATGTCAGATCCCAACAGGCGCTGGATCTCCATCGAACGTTCCGGGGTCAGCTCATGCTTGGAACCGTCGATATGCGAGCGGAAAGTCACGCCCTTTTCCGTCAGCTTGCGCAGGGACGAGAGGCTCATCACCTGGAACCCGCCGCTGTCGGTCAGGATCGGCTTCGACCAGTTCATGAATTTGTGCAGACCGCCCAGCGCGTGAATACGTTCCGCAGTGGGGCGCAGCATCAGGTGATAAGTGTTGCCCAGCAGGATATCCGCCCCGGTCGCCGCCACGCTTTCCGGCATCATCGCCTTGACGGTGGCCGCGGTGCCCACGGGCATGAAGGCAGGCGTGCGGATCTCTCCGCGCGGGGTAGAGATCACCCCGGTGCGGGCGCGCCCATCGGTGGCTTTGAGGGTATAGCTGAATGTGGTCGTATCCTGTGTCATATCCCCCGAATGTCGCAATTGTCGGAAAATGCCAAGGGGGGAATCGCGCCTGAGGACGGTTCTCCGCCCGGTTTGGCGCGGTTCCCGAGCGTTTCGGGCGGGTTTGATCTGTATCATGGGCAATTTCCGCCCCCTGCGGCATTGGTCCTCTGGACCTCGGAGCATGTAATCCTTATATGTTCGCTCAGGAATAAAACGGGACTTTCCAGATGACCATGGAATCGCAAGACCAGCTCGAAGGTGAGCCACTGATCAAACCCTCCTCAACCGAGCATCCGCTATATGATGATGTGGTTGAGGCCTGCCGCACGGTGTTCGACCCGGAAATCCCGGTCAACATCTATGACCTTGGCCTGATCTATACGATCGAGATCAACGCGCAGAACGAGGTGGATATCATCATGACGCTCACCGCGCCGGGCTGCCCGGTGGCAGGTGACATGCCGGGCTGGATCATCGAAGCGATTGAACCGGTGGCAGGTGTGAAGCAGGTCAATGTGGACCTGACATGGGAGCCGCCCTGGGGCATGGAGATGATGTCGGACGAGGCACGTCTGGAGCTTGGCTTCATGTAAGCCGCTCCCCCGAATGGATTGCAAAAGGCAGGCCCAGCGCCCCAGCCCCTGACGGTAAATGTTGAAATAAAGACTTCGGTTGGCCACAAAGTGGCCAATCTACCCCTTAGAAACCCTCTTGAACGGCCCCTTTGGGGGGATTTTGAAGGGTTTCCACATGAACGACTTCTCGAAGATATCTTCGACAGACCTCGGGCTTGAACGCCGACTGCCTCTCCCCTTCGAGGGGGTTGATGTCAATTTCTGCCGGAACCCGCAGTGTTCAGGGTTGGGACTTTTCCCAGCCCCCTACAAACGGCCCTTGGGTAGCCCAGCGGCACCGCCCGGAGCAATTCGTGGTGTGGTTGCTGGCAGTCGTCACAGTGAGTTTTTCACTTGTCCGACATGCAGCACCAATCACCGCCTAAAAAACAACAAGGCGATTGTCGAAAAATACAACAGACTCAAGGATTTGCAACAGGTCGATCCGATTGCACCTGGATGCAGGAATCCCAAGTGCGAGAACCTGGGGAAATCACTGGCGACGCACCCGGATCAATATCGTAGTTTCGGAAAGACTGCTGGCGGTGACCCCAGACATCAATGCAAAGGCAGCAAGAAGACCTTTTCCATCGGTCGGGCAACGCGACGCCAGAAGCGCAGTGCCAAGAACCCTCTTCTCTATCGCATGATGGTCAATGGCGTGCCATTCCTGAAGATCTGCTCCATCGCTCAGGTGTCTTATCACGACATCTACCGGAAAATTGACTTCATCTACGATCAAGTCCGCGCCTTCCGGGCTGAGCGGGAGGTCTTCGATGGCATCGACTGGATGAAAGTCGGTTCTCGCTTCGCAACAGACTCCCAATCTCTCAAGATGAACTGGCCCACCAAACGGGAGCGCACCCAGATCATCGTTCAGCATCTTTGCACCGCCCATGCCCGGAGCGGTTTCATCATGGAGGCTGCCCTGCAATTTGACGACAAGGCCAGTCATGACAAGGTCGAAGCCAAGATGGCGCTGGCCGGCGATGACCTGCTGTCGAAGTGCTTCCGGGAACATGGCAGGCTTTGGTCCAAGACCGAATTTGAAGATTACATTTCCAAGCTCCAAAAACAGAAGCGGATCAAGGAAGAAGAACTCTACCAGCTACCGCACAGCGGGGCTCTGGTGCGCTACGACATCATGCAGTTTGCACATGCCCTACGCCTTCGAGACATGATCGGAGATGCGGAGGGCAAGTTCGTGTTCGTAACGGATGGTGATGCCGGGCTGAAGGCTGCGTTTTGTGCGGGGATGGCGGATTAGATCAAGCGGGACAGAGCTGATATCGCCCTGGTGTTCTTCAACAAGAAGATGAATAACGACCTGCGGAATGCCGCCTGGTCAGTTGGGCGAAGCATCCTGGCTGGTCAATCGGGGCTCAGCGTCTCGCAGATCAACAAGCTCTCTGATGAGAACTATGCCGACCTGGTAGATACCGAAATTGCTGCATCAATCATCGGCCAGGATCTCAGGATGGGGTTCCAATGGCCATACCACACCAAATCAGAGCCAGATCGGCGCATAGAGCTCCTTACAGACCGCCCTGGGCGGGATTATAGAGCTACTGCCCAGCTGCTGCGTTTGGCCACCCTCCGCAGCGTAGATTCCTATTTCAATAAGTTCCGGAGCAACATCCGGTTCGCAGCCAGGCCGCAGGTCTCGGAATCCAACGCCCGAAAGGCCTGGGACAAGTATTATCTCTACAAACCCGAGATCATGGTGAAGCTGACCGACATCTACCGCTTCCACCACAATTGGGTTGGATACGGCTCAAAAGAAACGCCCGCGATGAAGCTTGGGCTTGCACGCGGGCGTATTTATGAACGGGATTTTCTGTAACGGAAAGCTTCAGGCGTTCTCAATTTTCTGCCTGAACAGATAGGATTGCAGGGCCTTCAGGCCTGCTCCCTTCTTTTCTTGAAAGACAACAAAGTTACCGTCCTTGAACTTTGCGGCAAAGACCACATTCTTCCGTCTGCGTCCTCCAACAGCTGCCCCAGCAATCAGACCCAGACCACCAGTGAGAACTCCTCCTGCGATAGCGAATGCTGCGGCGCCACCTGCGGACCTGTAATTTTCTTCATCAAGCTCCATGATGGTCTCGATGTCATCAGGGTAGTAGGTGATGGTTCGAAAGCCCTTGTAGCAGTCGATGAAAAAAGGCTTTTTCCAAGAGGCTCCAAGCCGAACCCCACCAATACCTTTTGAAGCTTCAAGCAGTTTTGTCACGACAATTCCTTCCAAGCTGATTACCCCTTGGAAATAGGCCGCAAGCCTCAAATAGAGAAAGAGCGCGGTGAAATCACCGCGCTCTTCAGATTCTCAACATTTACCGTCAGGGGCTGGGCCCAGCGCCTGCCTTTTTTGTTGCAGGCTCGTATAGCAAGTATTTTCGATTGCAATACACAAAGGAAAGCCAAATAACTTGCATTTAACAAAGGCAAGCAATATAACTTGCATATGACACAGATTGCCGTCCTCACCGGAGACATCGTGAACTCCTCCGCGCTCTCATTGAAAGAGTTGGACCTGGCATTGGAGACATTGAATTTAGCAACCAAGTGCTTTTCTGACTGGCCAACAGAGTCTCCCCCTCTCACGACAGCTTTTGCCCGACGCGGCGGTGACAGTTGGCAAACCATTCTGGAAACCCCGAAACTTGCTTTGCGTGCGGCCTTGTTCCTGCGCGCCACTCTTATGGGCGCAGGCCCCTTCCAAACCCGTATTGCCATTGCGACCGGGGAAGGATCGCTCACCGATAAAGCGATGAAAGACCCGAATTATGGCCACGGCCCGGCATTCACACATTCCGGGCGCTTGCTCGAAAAACTTCCCCGTAACAGCCTGATGCAGCATGCGGATGGCGGGCCACTCTCTGCCGCCTATCTGCTGGCAGATCATATCTCGCGGGAATGGACACAGGCGCAGGCCGCCACGATGGCCCTTGCCCTCGCGCCAACACGCCGAACGCAACAGGACATCGCCGAGCACCTCGGCATTTCACGTCAGGCCGTGGCACAATCCCTGAAGTCGGCAGGCTATACCGCCATAAACGCCGCGCTTGAGCTGATCGAAACAGACCCGCCCGAAAGACATCACGATGCTTGAAACCTTCCTGGCCCTTCTCATCGCTCATCTGCTCGCCGACTTCGTGTTTCAAACCAACGCGATGGTGCGCGAGAAGCGGCGGCTGGATGTGTTTGCCTCTCATATCGCGGTGGTCGGAGCGGCCAGCCTGTTTGCGCTGGGGGGCGATTGGCAGCCTGCGCTGGGGATCACCGTGGCCCATGCGATCATTGATACGCTCAAAACCTACGCCCTGCCGGCCCGGCAGGCCGCACGGCTTTGGGCCTTCCTCATGGACCAGATCGCGCATTTGGCCACGATCTTCTGGGTGGCGCTCCTCTGGCCGCTCTCCTTCGTGCATGGGATCTGGGGCTTTGCCACGCCCTATATGGCGGGGCCAGCCATCCTGATCGCAGGCTTTCTGATTGCCACCTTCATGGGTGGGCCGATTGTGGGGGGCCTCATGCGTGGCTTCCCGCAAAGCTTTGCCATTCAGGGGTTGAAAAATGCAGGGCGCATGATTGGCCTGCTTGAGCGCATCTTCGTCTTTTTCCTGATCCTGTTTGACAGCCCGATCGGCATCGGCTTCCTGCTCACCGCAAAATCGGTTCTGCGCTTTGACACCACCCGCAAGGGGCAACGGGCCTCTGAGTATGTGATTATCGGCACGCTGGCCTCATTTGGATGGGCGATGGGGGTGGCTTTCCTCACAAAAGAGGCATTGGCGCTTCTCACCCCTTGAGACATTCCGAATAACACCCTAAATTTGTCAGGCTCACCAGATTGGGCACAAAGGAGCACAACATGTTCGGCATCCCCGGCAAACAGGCCCTGACCATGACGGATCGGGCCGCTAAGCAGATCTCCAAACTGATGGAGAAAGAAGGCCATACCGGTCTGCGCATCGGCCTGAAAAAGGGCGGCTGTGCGGGGATGGAATACACGATGGATTATGTGGATCAGGCCGATCCCCATGACGAGGTGGTCGAACATAACGGGGCGCGCATCCTCATTGCCCCCACCGCACAGATGTTCCTGTTCGGCACCGAGATTGACTATGAAACCGGTCTTCTGGAAAGCGGCTTCAAGTTCAACAACCCCAATGTGGACGAGGCCTGTGGCTGCGGGGAATCGGTGACGTTCAAAAGCGTCGAAGAATTGACCGAAGCCTTCCCGAACGGGGTGCCGAAGCTGGGATAGCTCCGGCCAGGTTTGCTCACCAGAATATCAGCCGGGTCCGGGGCGTCAGCGCCCCGTCACCAGTCTTCACCCCACCAGATCTTCGCGCCGGAAGGCCGGGAACACGGGCAACGACGGTTCTGAGGCAATTGCCGGGTCTCCATCGCCCCTCCAAAGAGCGCAAACGACAGCCAGAACCAGCGCCCCCTCTTCGGTTGCCAGCTTATAGGCATCAGACACGGCACCGCCGGTGGTAATCACATCTTCAATGAACGTGACCTTCCGGCCGCCAACATCCTGCCCCTCAATGGCTTTGCAGGTGCCATATGTCTTTGCTTCTTTGCGGATAAATGCAGCGGGCAATCCGGTTTCCAGCGAGATGGCTGTTACCAAGGGCACGCCCCCCAGCTCCAACCCGGCAACAATCTCGGTCCCGGCGGGCAACAAGCTGGCCATTTCCTTTGCCAGAGGCCTGAGGATCTCGGGCTTTCCCTCAAATCTGTATTTGTCAAAATACTGATGAGACACCTGCCCGGAGCGCAAAACAAACTCTCCTGTCAACGACGAGGCTTCAAAAATCTGTTTTGCGAGTTCAGATCTGGAGGTTTCTGCAGACATAGCTTTCCTTTACATAAACTTGAGGCATGTCCAGTTTTGTCAGATCACAGCAACAACTGAAAACGCCGATCACTCTTATATGATGCGCGGCATTTCCACATCACGCTATTTTAGATGAACTTGGTGCACGCCTCTGGTCAGCGGGCAGATGATGGCAAGCCAATATCATCTTACTGCCAAACCAAGCAACCTGTGTCCAAAATAGGTGGTTCAGGGGAGCAGCCCCTTGACGCCCCCTGCCCCAGCCCCGAAAACGGGACAAACAGTTTTGGAGGATCCGCGATGCGGCGTAAATTGGCAGCAGGCAATTGGAAAATGAACGGGCTGGGCAGCAACCTGGCGGAATTGGAAAAGCTGTCGGCGCATCATGCCCCCCCCTCCTGCGAGGTGCTGGTCTGCCCTCCCGCCACACTGATCTCTCGCGCCCGTGACGCGGCGGGCAGCCAGATTGCCATTGGCGGTCAGGATTGTCATGCAACCACCTCCGGCGCGCATACCGGTGACGTCTCAGCCGAGATGTTGAAAGACGCAGGCGCCAGCCATGTGATCCTGGGCCATTCTGAGCGACGTGAAGATCATGGAGAAAGCGACACGGATGTGCGCAAAAAAGCCAGCGCGGCGACAGCGGTGGGCCTCAAGGTTGTGATCTGCGTCGGCGAAAGCCTGGACGAACGCGAAGCAAACAACACACTCGACATCATTGGCGGGCAATTGTCGGGCTCGATCCCCGATGAAGTCACCGGCGAAAACCTCATCGTGGCCTATGAACCGATCTGGGCAATTGGCACCGGCAAAGTGCCGACACTGGATCAGATCGGCGAGGTGCATGACTTTATCCGTGCCCGCCTGGAACGGCGCTTTGGCGAAGGCGTTGGCCGTTCCGCCCGTCTGCTCTATGGCGGTTCCGTCAAGCCGGACAACGCGGGTGAGATTTTTGCCGTTTCGAATGTGGATGGTGCGCTGGTCGGCGGGGCCAGCCTGAAGGCCGATGATTTCTCGGCAATCATATCTGCCCTGGAAAACGCCTGAAGCATCATGGAGTGAGGGGCTACGGCCCCTCTTTTCTTTTGCCTGCCGGGGAAAGACTTGCAGTCCCCGGAGCGCCACTAGGTGGTCTACAACAGAACAGGCGATACGACTGATACAGGGAAACGGAAGCTCGACATGAACCACGACGATCTGGTCACCTGGTCCACAAAAGCCGCCGAATGGGCGCGCGACTACCATCAGGGGCTGCGCGCACGCCCGGTGCGTCCGGACATCACGCCCGGCGCGTTTCTGGCACAAATCAACGCACCGGTGCCGGAACCCCCCGAACCGATCGAAACGATTTTTGACGATTTCACCCGGTTGGTGCCGGATGCGATGACCCATTGGCAGCACCCGCGCTTTTTCGCCTATTTCCCAGCTAATGCTGCCCCCGCCTCACTGCTGGCAGAACAACTGGCCAATGCCATGGCCTGTCAGGCGATGCTCTGGCAGACCGCCCCGGCCGCAAATGAGATGGAGGAGCTGGTGATCCGCTGGCTGCGCGACGGCATGGGCCTGCCCGAGGAGTTCACCGGCACCATTCACGACAGCGCCACCACCGCCACCTTTTGCGCCGTAACCACGATGCGCGAACTTGCCCTTGGTCATGAGGGCGTAAGCAAAGGGCTGGCCGGTGGCCCGACCCTGCGCATCTATGCCAGCGCCCAGACCCATTCGAGCGTCGACAAGGCGGTGCGCCTGTGCGGCATCGGGCAGGATAACCTTGTCAAGGTGCCCACCCTGCCCGACCACGCCACCTGGTCGATGGACCCGGCGGCGCTTGATGCGCTTATTCGCGCCGACCGTGACGCGGGCCGAAAACCGGCAGGCGTCGTGCTTTGTGTCGGGGGCACCTCGATCGGGGCCTGCGACCTGGTGGGCGACTGCATCAAGGTCGCGCATGCCCATGGCCTCACCGTGCATGTGGACGCGGCCTGGGCGGGATCCGCGATGATCTGCGAAGAATTCCGCACGCTTTGGGCAGGGATCGACGCCGCCGACAGCATTGTCTTCAACCCGCATAAATGGCTGGGCGCGCAATTCGATTGCGCAATCCAGTTTCTGCGGGACCCTGCCCCCCAGATCGGGGCCATGGGGCTGAGACCCGATTACCTGAAAACGCAGGGAACGGATGAGGTCGTGAATTACAATGAATGGACCCTGCCGCTGGGCCGCCGCTTCCGCGCCCTGAAGATCTGGTTCCTGTTGCGCGCCGAGGGCCTGACGGGCCTGCGCAGCCGCATTCGCAACCACGTCACCTGGGCAAAAGAAGCCGCGGAGGCCATCGCCAAACTGGACGGGTTCGAGATCACCACCCCGCCGATCCTCTCTTTGTTCACCTTCCAATATCAAGACGACGCCAAAACCGCAGCCCTTCTGGAGCGGGTGAATCGCGACGGGCGCATCTATCTGACCCAGACAAATCATGAGGGGAAATTTGTCATTCGTGTGCAGGTCGGCCAGTTCGATTGCCTGCGGGAGGATGTGATGATGGTGCCGAAAGTGCTCTCGGAACTTGCAATCGACCTCTAAGGCAAGGAAATCTTTACATGTTCATGAAATCCTGATGATCAGAACAGGTCATCAGGCGCAGGCGGGACTGTTTCCGGCATCCTGACAATGAGTTGATCAGGTTTGCCCACAAATCGCCTCGATTTTGCGCTAACATGAAAGGACCGGTCCCAAGGCGATAGGCCTTCATGTCCGACATTGCACAGAAAGTCACATCCAGAAGGATCCCGAACTCATGGCATTGAACCGTGCGTCAGGCACGGATCACGGACATTACAGGTCACGTCGCCCTGCACGAGATTGGTTGTGGGCGTGTTGCCGAGCAGTTTTTTGCAAACCCTTCGACACCCCGCATGAGCAGCATTTAAAGCGTTTCGGAATAACCATGTGTCGCAAGTTTATCCCGAAACCCTATAAGCAAGGGGTAGCGATATGGAGTTTGGAGAAGAATTCACATTTCAAGAATATGTCGCCGATGGTGTCGTGCATGGGCTGGGGGTGATTGCCGCCCTTGCTGGTGCCACCGGGTTAATTATCTGGGCGGCCCATGCCGGGCCAATGGGGCATTTGCCGCTGGTGGCCATTTACACCGCCGGATTGCTGGCCACGTTCCTGCTTTCAGCCGCCTATAACATGACCCTTCACCGCGAGGCCCGCGCCGTGCTGCGCCGCTTTGATCACGCTGCAATCTTCTTGATGATCGCCTGCTCCTACACCCCGCTTGCACTGATTGGCATTGGCGGCACCAACGGGGTGGCCCTGATGCTGGCAGTCTGGACCATCGCCGTGATCGGCATCACCCTGAAACTGTTCTTTTTTGGCCGGTTTGAACGGTTCACCTTTCAACTCATGCTGATGCAGGGCTGGCTTGCCGTTCTGGCCATAGGTCCGTTGATTGCCTCTTTCAGCCTTGGCGTCCTGATCCTGCTGGTCGGCGGCGGCGTGCTGTTCACATTGGGCACACTGTTTCACCTGCGTGATCACCTGCCTTTCAACCGCGCCATCTGGCACGGGCATGTCCTGATCGCCGCCGGGATGCATTATGTGGCCATGTTCATGATCTTGCGGGGTTAATCGTTACATTCCGTCGTGACAGCGTCCAATTGCGACATGAGATTATGACGCAAACGGAAAAGAATCACGTTCTGCACTCGTTTCTTATTGGAAACAGGGAGGACGAAATGGACAGCTTTAACTGGCTCATTTCCATTGTGGTTAGGACCATTGGCGCCGAACGGGGCCGGGCCGCACGTGGGCGACCGGGTGGCAGCTGAGCACGGGCCGCGACTTCTCCCGTGGCTTTGGCATTCCACACCAAAATACACTCTCTGAAAAATGGACCTTGATATGAGTTCACCTTCTGCCCGCCGTTCCGGCGGTCGCGCAGCCCGTAAAGCTTTGCGCGCAGCCCCCCTGACCGACGCAATCCGCCCCGTGCGCCCCGGAATGGAGGGCGGCACCTATCAACCGCTTTCCGATGCGGATGTGCTGCGCATCCACAACGCCGCCCTTGAGGCGCTGGAGACAATCGGCCTTGCCGATGCGCCCCCCAGTGGCATTGAATACATGACCAAAGCGGGGGCCATCCTGGGCGAAGACGGGCGTCTGCGCTTTCCGCGTGCTTTGGTAGAAGACAGCCTGGCCATGGCGGCAAAACAGATCACCCTGCATGGGCGCGATCCAAAACGTGATCTGGACCTGGGCGGCAACCGTGTCCATTACGGCACCGCAGGCGCTGCGGTCAGCATGGTGGATGCGCAGGGCCGCAACTACCGCGACAGCACCGTGCAGGACCTGCATGACGCGGCCCGTATCGCGGATCGTCTGGACAATATCCACTTCCTGCAACGCCCCATGGTCTGCCGTGACATCGCCGACAATTGCGAGATGGACCTGAATTCAATCTACGCCTGCGTGACCGGCACCACCAAACATATCGGCGTCTCTTTCACCGAACCGGATTTCGTGAAACCGGCCATGGAATTGCTGCACATGATGGCGGGCGGCGAAGAGAAATGGCGCGAGCGGCCCTTCGTGTCCAACTCCAACTGCTTTGTGGTGCCACCCATGAAATTTGCCACCGAAAGCTGTCAGGTGATGGAAGAGGTGATCAAGGCCGGTATGCCGGTGCTGCTGCTGTCTGCGGGCATGGCGGGCGCCACCGCCCCCTCGACCGTGGCAGGTGCCATTGTGCAGGCCACGGCCGAATGCCTCGCTGGTCTGGTCTATGTCAATGCCATCAAGCCCGGCCACCCGGCCATCATGGGCACCTGGCCCTTCGGTCTGGACCTGCGCACCGGTGCCATGTCGGTGGGATCAGGAGAGCAGGCCCTGCTGACTTCTGGATGTGCACAGATGCACCACTTCTACGGTCTGCCCGGCGGAGCAGCCGCTGGGGCATCAGACGCGAAACTGCCGGACATGCAGGCCGGCTGGGAACAGATGTGTTCCAATGTCACCGCCGGGCTGGCCGGTGTGAACATGGTCTATGAGGCGGCCGGCATGCATGCCTCATTGCTGGGGTTTTGCCATGAAAGCCTGATCCTTGGCGATGACCTGATTGGACAGGCCCAGCGCGTGGTGCGCGGGATCGAAGTGACGGATGAGACGCTTGCACTGGATCAGATCGCCTCGGTCTGCCTTGAGGGGCCGGGTCACTACCTTGGCACCCCACAGACCCTCAGCCGGATGCAGGCGGATTATGTCTATCCGACATATGGGGATCGGACCTCGCCCAAGGAATGGGCAGAGAATGACAAACCAGACCTGATCGCCAAAGCGACCGAACGCAAGGAGGCCATTCTGGCGGAGCCGTCGCAGGCCGCCCTGGATCCCGTGCTGGATGCGGAGATCCGGGCCAAATTCAACATTCACCTGAAAGGGTGATCTGACGCGCGCGGGCACACTCCCGCGCCTTTACGACCTGCCGGTCGACAGCCTTGGGCAGGGCCTCGCTTCGCTCGGGTCAGGGGCTTTGCCCCTCGCCTCTGCGCGGCTCACCCCAAGGTATTTTGGGCAAGAAAAAAGCGAAGGAACTACGATTTCGCCGCCTCGGCTTTTTCCTCCAGCTCCATCCATTCTTCTTCGGCGCTTGCGAGTTTTATCTGCCGTTCTGCCAACCCTTCCGAGGCTTTCTTGAACTTGATCGGCGCATCCGTGAAGAGGTTTGGATCCATCAGGAACTCTTCAAGTTTGGCAATCTCGGCCATCAGGCGGTCAATTTCATCGGGCAATGCCTCCAACCGGTGCTGTTCGGTAAAAGAGAGGCCGGTGGTTTGGGCAGCGGATTTTTCGGCTTTCGGCTTCTCAGCGGGCTTGGATTTTTTCTTTGCCGGCAACGCCGGGTCTTCTTCGCCCTTCTGCGCCTGATAATCAGACCAGCCTCCGGGGTAGATCGTCGCGCGCCCGTTGCCCTCCATCGCAATGGTGCGATGCGCCACTCGGTCCAGGAAATCCCGGTCGTGGCTCACCAGCAGCACCGTGCCGTCATACGACCCAAGAATGTCCTGCAACAGGTCGAGCGTTTCCACGTCAAGGTCGTTGGTCGGTTCGTCGAGCACCAGCAGGTTGGATTGCCGCGCCATGATCTTGGCCAATATCAGCCGCGCCTTTTCCCCGCCGGACAAGGACCTGACGGGTGCCCGGGCCTGCGCCTCATCAAAGAGAAATTCCTTGAGATAGCCCACAACATGTTTCGGATTTCCCCGCACCATCACCTGGTCGGCCTTGCCAGAGACGCGCATCTCCGGATCCCCGGTCAGGTTTTCCCACAGGCTGTCATCTTCCACCAGGGTCGAACGGTTCTGGTCAAACACCGCCATTTCAATGCCGGTCCCCAACGAGACAGAGCCGTCATCCGGGGTTTCCTGACCAATGAGCATTTTCAGAAGCGTGGTTTTGCCCGCGCCATTGGGTCCAACAAAGGCCACGCACTCACCGCGCATGACCCGCAGGTCAAATGGACGAAGAATCAGCTTGTCCCCGTAGGCCTTTGAAATACCTTGTGCTTCGATCACGCGACGGCCGGATTTCGGCCCTGCCTCAAGCACCATCTCAGCCGTGCCCTTGCGTTTGATCTGACCCGCGCGTTCGTCGCGAAGCTTGGCCAGTTCACGCAGCCGCCCCTGGTTGCGTTTGCGTCGCGCCGATATCCCTTCGACCGCCCAGCGCGCTTCGGATTTGATCTTGCGATTGAGCTTGTGGCGGCTCTGGTCTTCCTCTTCCCAGGTCTTGTCGCGCCAGGTTTCAAAATGCTCAAATCCCTTTTCCTGCCGACGCACCTGTCCGCGATCCACCCAAAGGGTCGCACGGGTAAGATTGCGCAGAAATGCGCGGTCGTGGCTGATCAGAACATAGCCTGCACGGGTGGAGTTTAGTTCGTCTTCCAGCCATTGAATGGCCTGAATATCGAGGTGGTTGGTCGGCTCATCCAGCAGCATCAGATCCGGGGCTTCGGCCAGCAGTTTCGCCAGCGCCGCCCGCCGGCGCTCTCCGCCAGAGGCGGTCCCTACCGGCGCTTCAAGGTTCATCTTCAACCCCTCGGCCACCCGCTCAACCAGATACTCCTCGCCGGGTTCCAGCCCGCTCACGGCAAAATCGCCCAATGTGGCAAAAGCAGACAGGTCCGGGTGCTGTTCCATATACCCCACGGACACCCCGGGCGACAGCACCCGCTCCCCCTGGTCCGGCTCAATCATACCGGCCATCACTTTCATCAAGGTGGATTTCCCTGACCCGTTGCGCCCGACCAGCGCCACACGATCTGCGGGCTGCACCACCAGATCAAGATCATCAAAAACAGGATCGCCCCCAAAGGTCAGCGAAATTCCGGACATTTGCAAAAGAGGTATACGTGCCATGAGGAGGAGTTAGGCGGCCTGATGCGACAGGTCAACGCCAAAGCCGCAGCAGAAACCACCTCCGCCTATTTTCTGGTCAAAAATATCCTGGGGTGAATGACGCAGTCAGAGGGGCAAAGCCCCTTCCCTACCCGTCCTGTGTCAAAGCCCGCAGCAGGCGTGCCCGACCGGGGGGGATGGCGGCAATTTCCACCCCGGTGAACACATGCAACGTGTTCAGGTCACGATCCACAACCGCGTGATCACTGACCCACCCTCCCATACTCAGATAGCTGCGCAGCAAGGGGGGCATCAGCCGCAAAGCCTGGTTTCGGTCGGGGGGCCGCCCACCCGGATCGTCCTTGGCAAACGGCACCACTTCGGGGGCCTTGCGTCGGGGGGCATGCTGGGCCGGGGCCAGATGGGCCTGGCGCAAAACCCCAAAGACATCAAGGTAGCGCACCACGTCTGTTCCTTCAAAAGAGCTGCACCCGAACAGCAGTCCAATCCTTTCCGCATCCACCACCCGCGTGATCTCACCCCAGGCCAGGCGCAGGATATCCGCCCCATCCGCCTCCTCCACCCCGTCGGGAGCAATGCAGAACCGGCCCAGTTCCAGCAATGGCTTCGAATAGGTCGACAGCGCGGACAGGTCGTAATATTGCGCGGAATAGCTCCGCGCGATCTCGGCCCCGGAGGCAAGCGGCAACAGGCGAAAACAGGCCATCAACGCCCCATCCTCCATCCGTTCGATCAACACGTGGCGACAATGCGCGTCAAACGCGTCATGGTCACGGGGTTCCTGCCCGGAGGGATCGGGTTGGTTGGCCTGCCCGGCACGGAAACACCGAAACCGCAGCTTTTGCGCTGCAATCCGATCCCCCTCCCCATCGGCCAGACGCACCCGGTAACGGGGGGCACACGTTTTCGGCATCCTTGTTTCTCCGCCCTTGGCGCCATCCCGCGCGCACCCTAACTATTGGCTCTACCGGTCTGCTCGCTGGCACAATTATGTGACAGCAGTATGACCCTTGCCTGATCCAACCATATTGGATGAGATCAAGAAAAGCGAAAAGGGAGAGGCGACATGACCAAAGTGACCAAAACCGACGAGGAATGGCGCGCCGAGCTGCAAGACGAACTGACCTTTCAGGTCACACGAAAGGCCGCCACGGAACGCGCCTACTCGCATCCCGGCTTTCCCGAGGGCGACGGTGTCTTTCACTGCGTCTGCTGCGGGGCCGCCCTGTTTGACAAGGGGGAAAAGTTCGAAAGCCATTGCGGATGGCCCGCCTTTTCCGCCCCCCGTGACGACGCCCCGATTGGCGAAGAGGTTGACCACAGTTTCGGCATGACCCGCACCGAGGTGCATTGCGACGATTGCGGCGCCCATCTGGGGCATGTGTTCCCGGACGGCCCCGGCCCAAACGGCCTGCGCTATTGCATCAACGGGGTTTGCCTGAGTTTCGAACCCGGCACCGGGGCCAAAAAGGGCTGACACGCGTGCCAACAGGTATGCCCCCAACAGGCATGAAAACGCCCGGACGGTGATCCGGGCGATTTCATCTATCATCTTGCAAAAACCGGGTCAGTTCCCGCTGATAATATCCCCGACATTAAGCCGCCCGAGCGAGCCGAACAGCTGGCGCAGGAAGCCAACCCCGACGATCCCGGTTTCGGTCACACGCCGGTCCAGAACAACCACACGCCCATCTTCCAGGCCAAATCGCTCGATATTGGCGACCTTACCGGCGGTGTCATAGCTGATGGCCAGAACCTGACGGTCGATCTCTTTCGGTTCATTATAGGTGAAATGCTCAAACCGGCTCTGCACGTAATACCAGCCCCCGTCGGTCAACAGACCGCTGGTGCCCGGTTGTCCGACGGTTTCCGCCACGCTTTCACGGGTGTCGACACCCACCTGAAGGGCAGCAATATCCGTATCCGTCGGCATATAGCCGTGATTACGATAGGTCGCCGAGCAGGCCGCCACGGCGCCCGCCAGCAGCATTGCCAGCCCCACGCGCTTCAATTTTGACATTGGCCCCCCTCAAGACGCATCGCTAAATTTCACCAGACAGGGCTTGCGCAAACCGTCATCGGTTGGGCATGGTGACCAAACCGCGGGAAACCCGTCCGCAAACACCCTTGTAATACAGGTTTGTCTGCTCACAGGTCCTTATGGCATCTTGCGTTTTCCTACCTGTCTCGCGTATCGGCTTACCCTAGGATCGCAAAACGTTCAAGAAACATACATCATGACCCAGCCAAAAGACGCCCTTCCCTTCAGCCACCCGATCCGCGTTGCGGATCTGAGCCCACATGAGGCCACCGCCTTTGAGATCATCCCAAGCGAGGCGCAGTGCCGGGCGGTTGCGGCAGATATTGGCGTGCCCGCCCTGCGCAAAATCCGCTTTACCGGCACCCTCGCGCCGATGGGAAAACGCGACTGGAAAATGAAGGCGCGCCTTGGGGCCACCGTGACACAGGACTGTGTTGTCACCCTGGCGCCTGTCACGACCCGGATCGAAGACGAGGTCAGCCGCCACTGGATTGCAGGGCTGGTCACGGCCCCGGAAGGTGACGAGGTGGAGATGCCCGATGACGTCACCCAGGAACCGCTTGGTACGGAGATTGATCTGGGCGAGGTGCTGGTCGAGGCGCTGGCGCTGGCGCTGCCGCTTTACCCGCGCGCCGAGGGGGCCGCACTTGAAACTCAGAATTTCACCGAACCGGGCAACACTCCGATGACGGATGAGGCGGCACGGCCTTTTGCGGGGCTTGCCGGGTTGCGGGACAAGCTGTCAGGCGAATCTGACCCATCCGACAACTGATCCAACAGGCCCGATCCGCAGTCGGATCAAGCGGTCAGTTCCCCCCGGGACACCCGTCCCGGGCCACGCGCTTTCAGTCGATTTCACCTTTTGCACCATTCCCCCTTGCAACATGACAGAAAATACGTATTTTCGCGGCTTCTTTCTGCAAGATGAGTTGGACAGCGCCCGCGAGATCGCGTATGACGCGCCGAGACTCAGGAAACTGAACATGAACATGGGCGTGATTGCCCCCGATTAAACCCGGGCCCCGCGCCCCCAAACCAAAGGTTGAGACGATGGCTGTCCAACAGAACAAAGTTTCGAAATCGCGCCGCAACAACCGCCGCGCACATGACGCTCTGGTTGCTGCTAACCCGAACGAATGCACCAATTGCGGCGAGCTGAAGCGCCCGCACCACGTCTGCCCCTCCTGCGGTCACTATGACGACCGTGAAGTGGTGGCCATGGCTGGCGAAGCTGACTTCGACGACGAAGACGCAGCGTAAGGCTCTTGCCCTCTTGGGGCGGGCATGTCAGGAAAGTCCCTAAAGCACGGGTGGCCCACAGGCAGGGCCCCAGCGCCCAAGGGACAATTAAGAATGACAAGCAACGCCCCGAAACGCACCATTATTTCGATCGACGCCATGGGCGGCGATCGTGGGCCGGCAGCCGTGGTTGCCGGCCTTGCGCTGTCTGCAGAGAAGAACCCGGATATCGGGTTTCTTCTGCATGGCGACAAACCCACCCTTGAACCGTTGATTGCGCGCGAAGCCAATTTGCAGGGCCGGGTGGAAATCCGTCACACCCAGGAAGTGGTGACGATGGATGCCAAACCGTCCTATGTCATGCGCAATGGCAAAGAGACCTCAATGTGGGCCACCATTGATGCGGTGCGCAACCACGAAGCGGATGTGGCGGTCAGCTGCGGCAACACCGGCGCGCTGATGCTTCTGTCGATGGTCCGCCTGCGCAAGCTGCCCGGGGTGAACCGCCCTGCGATTGCCTGCCTCTGGCCCTCGCGCAATCCCGGCGGGTTCAACATCATGCTGGACGTTGGGGCCGATATTCGCGCCGACGACACCGATCTTCTGCAATATGCAATGATGGGCGCGTCCTATGCGCGCAACGGTTTGGGCATCGCCCGCCCGCGCATCGGCCTGCTGAATGTCGGCACGGAAGAGCACAAGGGACACCCGGTTCTGAAATCGGCCCATGAGCTGATCACCAACGCGGCAGAGGATGCGAATATCGAGTTTGTCGGCTTTGTCGAAGGCGTCGATATCCCCTCGGATCAGGTGGATGTGATCGTCACGGACGGGTTCACCGGGAATGTGGCGCTGAAAACCGCCGAAGGCACGGCCAACCTGATGGCAGGCTTTATTCGTGAAAGCTTCACCGAGACCGTTCTGGCCAAGCTGACCGCGCTGATCGCCAAGGCGTCGCTGGGGCGGCTCAAGCTGCGCATGGACCCGCGTCGCGCCAATGGCGGCGTGTTCCTCGGCCTCAACGGCACGGTTGTGAAAAGCCATGGATCGGCGGATCCGGTGGCCATTTCATCAGCCGTCAAACTGGCCTTCACGCTGGCCCGGTCGGGCTTCAACCAGAAACTTGCCGCACGGGTTGCATCCTCGGGAACCCTACGTCAAGATGACATGTCAACGAAGGATGAAGAGCAGGCATGACAATTCGCGCGGTGGTCAAAGGCGTTGGGCATTATCTGCCCGAACGCGTGGTGGAAAACTCCTATTTTGAAGGCATTGTGGACACGTCCGACGAATGGATTCGGGCGCGTTCCGGCATTGAACGGCGCCGTTTTGCGGCAGAGGATGAGACCACATCGCAAATGGCTGCAAAGGCCGCGCGTGAAGCCCTCGCGGATGCCGGTCTGGACGCGGATGATATCGACGCCATTGTCGTGGCGACCTCCACCCCGGACCTGACCTTTCCCTCGGTTGCCACCATGGTGCAGAACGAGTTGGGCATGACCCGCGGCTTTGGTTTTGACGTGCAGGCGGTTTGCGCAGGGTTTGTCTTTGCGTTGACCAATGCCAATGCGCTGATCCTGTCCGGTCAGGCCAAACGTGTTCTGGTGATCGGGGCCGAAACCTTCTCGCGCATCCTTGACATGACGGACCGCGCCACCTGCGTGCTGTTTGGGGATGGCGCCGGGGCCCTGGTGCTGGAAGCGCAGGAGAGCAGCGGTGAAAACACGGATCGCGGCATCCTGTCCGCCGACCTGAATTCAGACGGGCGCATGCGCGAAATGCTTTATGTGGATGGCGGCGTCTCAACCACCCAGAAATCGGGCTTCCTGCGGATGCAGGGCAACCCCCTGTTCCGGCAGGCGGTCGGCAAACTGACCGAGACCGCCGAAGCCGCTTTGGGCAAGATCGGGTTCACCGATGATGACGTGGATTGGATTGTGCCGCACCAGGCCAATATCCGCATCATTCAGGGCACTGCGAAGAAAATGGGCGTACCGATGGACCGGGTGATTGTCACGGTCCAGGACCATGGCAACACCTCTGCCGCCTCGATCCCGCTGGCCCTTTACGAAGGGCGCAAGTCCGGAAAGATCAAAGAAGGGCAGCTTGTCGTGACCGAGGCAATCGGTGGCGGGCTTGCCTGGGGCGCGGTGGTCCTGCGCTGGTAACCGGCAGGCTTTTGCCTGCAAATCACGACACAAGCCATTGATTTTGGGGGTGCTTATTGACAGCCTCCCCCAAAGCACTCATTCTCTCTGCAACAACATTACAGGGGGACAAACGATGAGTGAAAAGACTTTGACGCGCATGGATCTGAGCGAAGCTGTATTCCGCGAAGTAGGACTGTCGCGCAATGAAAGTGCGCAGTTGGTGGAAAGTGTCCTGGGCCATATGTCCGACTCTCTGGTCAATGGTGAAAGCGTCAAGATCTCATCCTTCGGCACCTTTTCCGTTCGCGAAAAAGCTGCCCGTGTGGGTCGCAATCCGAAGACCGGAGAAGAGGTTCCGATCAGCCCACGCCGCGTGCTGACCTTCCGCCCGTCCCATCTGATGAAAGACCGTGTCACGGTCGGCAACAAGAGCTGATTATTTACGTGTTTTCAGGGGGATACCCCCCCTTTGTTTCTATTTTCCACTAAATATCCGGGCAAAACACCATGGACAAAAAGTCACCCGACGCCTTCCGGACCATCAGCGAGGTGGCCGACTGGCTTGGCGTGCCAACCCACGTCCTCCGTTTCTGGGAAAGCCGTTTTTCGCAGGTCAAACCGGTGAAGCGCGCGGGGGGGCGGCGGTATTACCGCCCCACGGACATGGCGCTTTTGGGCGGCATTCGCAAATTGCTGCACGAAGACGGGATGACCATTCGCGGCGTGCAGAAACTGCTGCGCGAACAAGGGGTCAAACATGTGGCCGCCATGTCCCCCCTGCTCGATTCGCCCCCCTTGCCGCAAAATGCCGAAGGCAACGTGGTCTCCTTTGATCCTGCCGAACGCGCCCGCGATGGGCAGCCTCAGCCAGATGAAGACGCAGCGACCACCCCGGATGTGGCCGCGCCTCCCGCAGAGGAAGTCGCAGATGCTGGCGTCTCCGAAACGGATGCTGACGCCCCCCCAGCGGACCCAACTGATCCGCTTGCCCCACTGCCACAGAAAGACCGCACCATCTCCGAAGCTCTGGAGAACGGGCCTAGCACTGCCCCGGCCCCAGAGGATCTCGTGGATGAGCCTGCAGCCCAGATCACGACAGCTCCTTCCACCATCCCTTCCACCTTGGAAGACGGGGAAGATGCGGACGTCGCTGAGGCGCCAACAGAGGTAACAACCGCCCCGGACACGACAGCACCGGCCGAAGCCATGCCTTCGCCGTCGGCTTTCACCGAAGAAGACACTCCAACCACACCGGCAGATCCCGCAACCGATCCGGTGCCCCCCCTCCCCGAGCAAATGCCGCCGGAAGAGAGCGCGACAAGCGCGCCTGCCGCAGAAACCGTCCCCGGAGAGGCCAGCCCCGAGGCGGAACAGCCTGTCGCCACAGAGGTTGCGCAGGAAGGCGAAGCGGTCGCCCCCCCCGCCAGCCCGCAACCGATGGATCTGTTCGGGTTTGCGGACACGCTTCCGGGCGAAGCGCCAGACGCAGGCCCGGCGGGCCCGACAGCCACTCTCCCGTCGGCCGGGGGGCAGGACCCTGCCCCAACCGCACCCACCGACAGCGAACCGGCCGCCACGGCTGAGGCGCTGAACGCCGAATTGCCCGACCTTGCGGATAATGCCCCCCTTCCCACCGACGCCGATTCCGATTTTGGCGCGGATGAAACACCTGTTGCCCCGACCCTCGAACAGCCCCCCGAACAGGACGCGGGGGACGACCTGTCCGAAGACGTGGCAGCAGTTGAGCATGCGCAAGAGGACACCGAGGCGGATCCCACCTCCCTCCCCCCGCTTCATTCTGAACCGGAGGAGCGCGTCGCGTCCCAGCCGGAAGAGATCCGGATGCCACCCGAATCTCCTGCTGAGCCAGACCTGCCGCCGCAGATCGACCTGTCCCATATTCCGGCCGACCCCGAAGGGGATGATCCTGAGGTGGACACCCCGCTGATCCTCACGCTCCGAGACATCGGAAAGCGCGGCACAGATGTGCATCTGCCGGTTTTACAGGCCCTTGCGGATCAACTGGACGCTCTGCTTGCGCAGATGGACCGATCAAACAAGCGCTGAACAAAAGAAGTGGGGACAATGGTGACTTTCCTGCGTTTTCCGGCTTGCCCCGCCCGTGAAAATCACTATGTAAGGGCCTCAGTCGGGCTATGGCGCAGCCTGGTAGCGCGTCCGTCTGGGGGACGGAAGGTCGCAGGTTCGAGTCCTGCTAGCCCGACCAAAACACCCCGCCCCACCCGGCCCGAACGGGCATTGGTCAGGGGCATGAAAACAGCCCGCCCCTTCACTGAGGGGTGGGCGTTTTTGTATTCGGGGTTCAGGGAAACGATGGGAGGATTGCGATGACACCGGGTGTTCTGGCAGATGCGCAGATCAGGCAAATGATCACCGATGGGGCCATCTCGGCTGCCTCTCCTATTCTGAACGACCAGATCCAGCCCGCCAGCCTTGATCTGCGGCTGGGAGAGCGGGCCTATCGCGTGCGCGCCTCGTTCCTGCCGGGACTGGGACGCACCGTGGCGGACCGACTGGACGATCTGACCATGCATGAAGTGCCCCTGACCGGCGGCGCCGTTCTGGAAAAGGGCTGTGTTTATGTGGTGCCGTTGATGGAACGCCTGTCCTTGCCTGCGGGGATGACCGGGGCGGCCAGCGCCAAATCCTCAATCGGGCGCCTTGATATGATGACCCGGGTGATCACCGATCAGGGGATCGAGTTTGATCGCGTTCCCGATGGGTATGAAGGCCCGCTTTATGCCGAAATCTGTCCCCAGAGCTTTTCGGTGGTGGCCCAGCCCGGCCAGTTGCTGACACAGATCATCTTTCGGCAGGGCCGCACATTCCTGTCTGATGAGGAGCTGCGCAAGGTCCATGCCGAGACGCCAATTGTTTCCGGGGACCCGGTGATTTCCGATGGGCTGGGGTTTTCGGTAGACCTGAAACCACGTTCCGGTGACCTTGTGGGCTATCGCGCCAAGCGGCATTCCGGTGTGGTGGATCTGTCCAAGCTCAACCATTACGACCCGGCGGAATACTGGGAAGAGGTGCGCACCACCAAAGGGCAGATCATCCTTGATCCGGGAGCGTTTTACATTCTGGTCAGCCGGGAGGCGATTGCGATCCCCCCCAATTGTGCTGCGGAAATGGCCCCCTATCTTGCCATGGTGGGGGAGTTCCGGGTGCATTATGCCGGTTTCTTTGATCCCGGTTTTGGCTTTGATGCTGCGGGCGGATCAGGATCACGCGGGGTTCTGGAAGTGCGCTGCCATGAGGCGCCTTTTGTGCTGGAACATGGGCAGGTCGTGGGACGGCTGGTGTATGAGCGCATGTCACAGACACCTGAGGCGCTTTATGGGGTTGATATCAAATCAAACTACCAGGGACAGGGCCTGAAACTGTCCAAACATTTCAAGGCAAAATGACGTAGAGGGCCAAGGGGCGCTGCCCCTCGCCTCGTTGAGGCTCACCCCGGGATATTTCCAACCAGAAAATGAGAGCGGCGACTGGATGCCGGTTCCGTTTCCAGTGGCGGCGGCGCTTGTGTAAAGCGTTTCGGCCTCTCAGAACAGTTTGCGGGTGATGCGGGCGCTTTGCCGGGCCTTTCGGGCCATCTGGCGGGCCTGCCGGGCGCGTCTGCGCTCTTCAGGGGTCATGTCTTCGTTTGTCGGGGCCTCATCACGGCCAGATCGTTTGGCGGCATAATCAATTCCGGCCTCGACCCCTTTGTTGATCAACTGGCCCAGAACCCGGCGAATGATCATGTTGATAATGCTGTTGAGGTTCATGTCTGTCTTTCCCATCTGCGCGCAAGGGTAATATAACATGTCATTGCGGCGATTTCAGGATGCGGGCAAAATTAATCTTCGAACAGTTCGCTCTGGCCGCTGGTTGGTTCGTCATCCTCGTCATCATGGTCCGGGCCGGGCATCATGCCAGGGGGCGGGCGGCTTTCGAGAAGGCCTGCGGCGCGCAGCTCTTTCAGCCCCGGCAGGTCGCGGGCGCTTTCCAGTCCAAAATGGTCCAGGAAATGCGGCGTGACCACAAACGTAACAGGGCGACCCGGCGTCATGCGGCGGCGACCAAAACGGATCCATTCCATTTCGATCAACTGGTCAATCGTTCCCCGGGAGACGGAAACGCCCCGGATCTCCTCAATTTCGGCCCGGGTGGCGGGCTGGTGATAGGCAATGATGGCCAGGGTTTCGATCGCGGCACGGCTGAGTTTTCGCACCTCAATCGTTTCTTTTTGCATCAGATGTCCCAGATCAGGGGCGGTTCGGATTGCCCAGGCATCGCCCACACGCACGACCCGCACACCGCGCCCTTCATAGCGTTTCACCAGATGGGCAAGCGCCTCGCCGGCGTCCGCCCCATGGGGCATGCGGCTTTCAAGTTCCGCCACGCTGACCGGTTCCCCCGAGGCAAACAGGATCGCTTCGACCATGCGTTCCTGCTCTCCCATCGGGGGGGCATCAAACAGGCTTTCTTCCTGAGTATCAACGACTTGCTCATTCATCACGATTTCCTGCGAATTTCGATCGGCGCAAATGTGTCGGGTTGGCGAATGTCGATCATTCCCCGTTTGGCCAGTTCCAGTGAGGCGGCAAAATTGGCGGCGGTGGCCGAGCGGCGACGTTTGCCATCCAGCACCCAACCTTCGGGTAGATACGAGGACAGGTCGGTCCAGTCCCCCGCATAACCCACGAGGTCACGCATCCGTTCCAGCGCCTGTTCCATGGTCATCAGGCTTTCCCGATCCATGACAAAGGGGCGAAACTCGTCCTTGGTGCGGATCCGGGCATAGCCCTGCATCAGGTCAAGAAGCGTGGCTGTATAGGTCACGGTGCGAATGCGCGTCACATCCTCTGGCACACCACGGGCGAAGAAATCCCGCCCCAATTGGTCACGCGCCATCAGTTTGGCAGCGGCATCGCGCATGCCCTGCAACCGTTCCAGCTGAAACGCCAGATGCGCGGCGAGGTCCTCACCCGTCGGCCCTTCTTCGGTGGGGTCAGGGGGCAGAAGCAGACGGGATTTCAGAAAGGCCAGCCAGGCCGCCATCACAAGGTAATCCGCCGCCAGTTCAATGCGCAAATGGCGCGCTTTTTCGACAAACCCCAGATATTGCTCTGCCAGTTCAAGGATTGAAATCTGGCGCAGATCCACTTTTTGCGTGCGCGACAGGGTCAAAAGCAGGTCCAGCGGGCCTTCATACCCATCGACATCGACAATCAGTGCCTCCGCCGCGAGGCGGTCTGACACCGACATGACGTCTTCTGAAAATTCTTCCTGCTCCGCCATCTAGCGTGGGTTCTCTGCTGTTTCACCTGTCATCAGGTTCTGAAACTCGGCCTCCAGCGCCTCTATGTCAACCGCCATGGGCACGGCGCGCCAGGTCAGTGCCTTGTCGGCCCGCGTCTGCGCCCCCTCGGACATCTGGCCGGTGGCGTCCACAATCTCGGCCATTTCATCCTGATCCCCATTGCAGTGCAGGATCAGATCGCAGCCTGCGGCAAGGGCGCGGCGGGCGCGGAGCGACAGCGGCCCCTCGAGCGCCTGCATTGACAGATCATCCGTCATCAAAAGCCCGTCAAACCCGATATCCTTGCGGATCAGGTCAAGCATGATCGGGGATTGGGTGGCAGGCGCGGTCGGGTCGATATCCTCAAACACGATATGCGCAGTCATGCCGAGGGGCAGGTTCGAAACGCCTGAAAAGGCAAGGAAGTCCGTGTTGTGCAGCTCACGCGCATGGGTGGCAACATGGGGCAGGTCCAGGTGGCTGTCCATCGTGGCCCGCCCATGCCCCGGCAAGTGTTTCACCACCGGCAGCACCCCGCCCTCAAGCAAGCCCTGGGCCACGGCCTGTGCCCGCTCCACCACATGCACCACATCTTCGCCAAGGCAGCGATTGCGCAGGACGGGATGGGTGTCGGCAAAGGCAAGATCAACCACCGGGGCACAATTTCCGTCAATGCCAACGGAATAAAGTTCGTCTGCAATCAGGCGATAGCGCAGATACATGGCGCGTGTCGCGTTGCGTTTGTTGAACTGCGCCTGATCCAGCGCCGGGAGCCATTCCCGCCAATGGGGGGCAATCATGCGCGCAACCCGGCCACCTTCCTGATCAATGAAGACAGGGGCATTTCGACCGACCGCGCCACGCAGATCAGCCGTCAAAGCGCGCAGCTGATCAGGGCTGTCCACGTTTCGGGCAAACAGAATAAACCCCCAAGGCTGCGTTTTCTCAAAAAACCGGCGTTCCCCTTCGGACAGGGTCAGACCTGCGCAGCCGAAAATATAGGCGCCCTGCCGTGACATGACAGCTCCTTTAACTTCACCTTCCGGCAGGACCGATCAGCGGGTGACCACCGGGATACAGGCGGTTTTGCCTGCCATCAAAGCTGAACAGAAACGGCGCGCATCGGCAAGGTCTTTAAATCCCATGGCGCGCAGACGATAAAAGGTCTTGCCACCGGATTGCGCCTTTTGGATCACGCGGGTCTTGCCGGGAAGGTAATCGTCAAACCGGGTCGAAAGCTTGTCCCATTCGCTGCGCGCAATCTCTGCGCTTTCAAAGGCGCCAAGCTGGACAAGCCGCGTGCCGGCCGGGATCGCCTCGGGGGTGATCTCCTTGGGCGCGCTGTCCACCGGGCTTTGCAGGCTTGCCTTGACCGGGCTGACCGTGCGCAGATCCGACGGGCGGATCAGCGGGCGGGCGGATGTCGACACGCCTGGCACGGAGGCCGGAATAACCTTCACGGTTTTGGGGGCAACCTGCGGCAGGCTGACCGGGCTTTGCGCCGCCACCCGGGTCACATCTGCGCCAGACGGGGCAGTTTGCGACAGGGGCTTGATGTTCTGGCTGACCTGGCTGGCAATGGCCAGCGCGGCGGCCACCGGGTCAGAGGGTAGATTGCTCATATCCACGCTCGGGGCGTCAGGAACAGAATGCGCTGCAACTTCAATAGGTTCGAGAATCGGATCCGTATCTGAGATCTGGGTCTCGACCTGCGCGGCGAGATTGGCAGACCCTGCCGGGAGGTCCTCGTCATCCAGCTTCTCCGGCGCAGGGGCAAGCGCCACCTGGTCAGACGGGGCACTGGCCTCGCCCTCTGCCTGAACCGAATTCACCGCCAGGCCCTGGTGGGCTGCGGATTGGCCACCCGGTTCAACCGGCTGTATCCGCATCGGACCTTCCAGCGCGCGCACCACCGGAATGCCGGTCACGTCGCGCATGGCCAACTGGTATCCCCAAACCGCCAGCCCAACAATCAATCCAAGAGAAACCGCCGCCCCGGCATAATTGACCGCCGCCCCGAAGCGTCCACCGCCATTCAGGACAGGCGCAGCGGGGTCTGGCATGTGAGATGTGTGGGCATAGGCAGGCGGGGCACCGAATTCATCCTGCCCCTGCGCACCCCCATAATGGAGATGCGGATCCAGCGCAGACACATGATGCGACTGCCCAGCGGCAGACCAATGTTGATGCCCCTGTTGCTGCTGCCCCTGCACCGGGGCCGATCCCGCGTTGGAATAGCCGCCCTGCCCTGCCGGTCCGGGTGTCTGCTGGGGATATATGGGGGCACGGGTGTTGCCCCAATCGATCGTCGCCATACCTGCCTCACATCCGGGGGGACACGATTAGGCAGACCTGCTGCCCGCATCCTCTCTCCGGTCTCTGCTCGTTGCCTCGAAAGGGGCGTTTGCGCCCCCATTTCCGGCACGAGCTGAGCTTGTGATCAGCGCATTTCCTCGGCCGGATTGACGCCAAGAATACCAAGGCCTGCGGAAATGACAAGTTTCACGGCACGCGGCAGGGCGATTTTCGCAGCAGATGAGTCATTCTTGCCATCCTGCACGAAACGCAGCTCTGATTTTTCGTTGCCGCGATTGTAAAGCGACTGAAATTCTGCTGCGAGTTCATAGAGATAGAAGGCAACCCGATGCGGCTCATGGGTGCGTGCGGCGATCTCGACCAGGCGTGGCCATTCGGCAAGCTTCTTGGCCACCGCCAGCTCTGCCTCATCTTCGATCAGCGGTGCGGCGCCCAGGGAAACACCGGCCTCTTCCGCCTTTTTCAGAACCGAACAGATCCGCGCATGGGCATATTGCACATACCAAACCGGGTTGTCCCGGCTGGCCTCTTTCACCTTGTCAAAGTCGAAATCCAGCGGGGCATCGTTCTTGCGGGTCAGCATGACAAAACGGGTCACATCCGAGCCCACCTCGCTCACCACATCGCGCAGCGTGACAAAATTGCCCGCACGTTTCGACATTTTGAACGGCTCGCCGTTTTTATAAAGCTTCACCAGCTGGGTCAGCTTGATATCAAGCGGCACCTTGCCATCCGACAATGCGGACACCGCCGCTTTCATCCGTTTGACATAACCGCCATGGTCCGCTCCGAACACGTCGATCAGCTGGTCATAGCCGCGGTCGACCTTGTCAAAGTGATAGGCGATATCGGGCGCAAAATAGGTCCATGCGCCGTCCGACTTCTTCACCGGACGATCCACATCATCGCCATGTTCGGTCGATTTAAAGAGGGTCTGCTCACGCGGCTCCCAATCTTCGGGTTTCTTGCCTTTCGGCGGCTCCAGAACCCCCTGATAAATCAAGCCTTTGCTTTCGAGGCTGGCAAGGGCCGCCTCAATCCGCCCGGTGCCATATAGCGACTTTTCTGAGAAGAACTTGTCCATTTTGACGCCAAGCTGCGCCAGATCCTCCCGGATCAGGTCCAGCATGGCAGCCGTGGCAAACTCGCGGATTTCCACCAGCCAGACGTCTTCCGGCTGATCCAGATAGGCATCCCCGACCTTGGCCTTCAGCGCCTCTCCCACCGGCACAAGATAATCGCCCGGATAAGTGCCGTCCTCAAACGCCACTTCCTGCCCATGGGCTTCGAGGTAACGCAGATAAACAGACCGCGCCAGCACATCAACCTGCGCGCCACCATCGTTGATGTAATATTCGCGCGTGACGTCATAGCCCGCATATTCCAGAAGGCTTGCCAGGGCATCCCCAAAAACCGCGCCACGTGTGTGTCCCACATGAAGTGGCCCGGTCGGGTTGGCGGACACATATTCGACGTTGATTTTCTGATCCGCCCCCATGGCGGACCGACCATAGCCCTCGCTTGCCAAAATGCCCGAGACCAGCCCGGACCAGATCGACGCCGACAGGCGCAGGTTCAAAAAGCCGGGGCCGGCCACTTCCGCCACATCAATCCGATCATCCGCCCCCAGCTTGGCAGCCAGCACATCGGCAATATCACGCGGCTTCATCCGGGCGGGCTTGGCCAGCACCATCGCCGCATTGGTCGCCATGTCCCCATGGGCCGGATCGCGCGGAGGTTCCACCGCCACATTGTCAAAGCTCAGCCCCTCGGGCAGCACGCCTTCGGCCACCATCTCGGTCAGGCTGTTGATCACAAGCGCGCGAATTTCAGCAAACAGGTTCATGTCACGGATCCTTTCTCGTCCAGCGCACCTCTATCAGCATGGGGCCAAAGGTCAAGAGAGCCTCCCCCTCACGCGCGCCCTCTTTTTTCTTTGCTACAAATACCTCGGGGTGAGCGAGCTTGTCTCGCGAGGGGCAGCGCCCCTATTCCCCCAGCCCCAGACGCCTGTGTTCCTGAAGCGCAAACCGGTCCGTCATCCCGGCAATGTAATCGGCCACATGACGTGCAATCGCCCGCTCGCTCGCCCCTGCAAGGGCCTCCTGCCACTCAGCCGGCAGATCCGAAGGCTGCGCAAACATATGGGCAAACAGCTCTTCCAGCACCTGCGTGACCCGCCGGCGCATCTCGACCACCGAAGGGGCACGATACATGCGGGTGAACAGGAATTCCCGGATGTCTTTCAGGTCCTGCCACAAACCGGGTGAAAAGCGGATCACCGCGTGATCCAGCGCACGCAGATCCTCGACGCAGGTGGGGTTTGCCGCTTGCAGCAGCCGGGTTGAGGTCGCAAGCACGTCTTCAACCATGACACCAAAGACGCGCCGCAGCGCTTCATGGCGCCGCCGCCCGCCGCGAAGGCCGGGATATTTGCGGTCCACCTCGCGGATCATGTCCCCCACGATGGGCAGGCCCGCAATCTCCTCCATCGTGAACAACCCCGCCTGCAACCCGTCATGCAGGTCGTGATTGTTATAGGCAATATCATCAGCCAGCGCCGCCACCTGCGCCTCGCCCCCCGCATGGGTGTGCAGCTCCAGATCATGGCGCGCATTATACTCCGCCAGCGCAAAAGGCAGCCCGCCGGTGACCGGGCCATTGTGCTTGGCTATGCCCTCAAGCGTTTCCCAGGTCAGGTTCAGCCCGTCCCAATTGGCATAGTGATGTTCCAGAGAGGTCACGATCTTGAGCGCCTGCGCATTGTGGTCAAACCCGCCATAGGGCGCCATCAGCTCGTCCAGCCGATCCTCTCCGGTATGCCCAAAGGGCGTATGGCCAAGATCATGGGCCAGCGCCACCGCTTCGGTCAGATGCTGGTTGAGCCTGAGCGCCCCGGCAATGGTGCGCGCCACCTGCGCCACTTCAATCGAATGGGTCAGCCGGGTGCGAAAATAATCCCCCTCATGTTCGACAAAGACCTGCGTCTTATGCTTGAGCCTGCGAAAGGCCGAAGAGTGAATGATCCGGTCCCGGTCCCGCTGATACGGCTCCCGAAAGGCACTTTCGCTTTCCTCAAACAGCCGCCCTCGGCTGCGTTCGGGATGCGTTGCATATGTGGCGAGCATCCGGGTGCTCCTTCTCTGCCTGTCAATCTGCCCATCAAACGACCTGCCAAACGACCTGTCAAAACGCACTCAATTGCAAATAGTTACATAGGTCAACACATAGCCATCTTGCCGCGCGTGGCCCCCACACCTATATTTGCTCTGCGCTGAACAAAATCGTTTCACGTCAAATCTGGGTCACAGTTTTGGCGTGGGGCATCTGCTACGACAAACATCACCCGCGCTGCCCCCGTGTTTCGGCACAGGAAAGGCGTTCTGAGAAATGGTTACCCCGATGGATCTCACCCTGCCCCCCACCGTGACCCAACGTGCTTTTGACCGGCTGGCCGAAATTGGCGCGGCCGATCAGGGCAAGGCCCTGCGGGTGGCCGTGGAAGGGGGCGGCTGCTCCGGGTTTCAATATGACATTTCCCTCGATGACCCCGCCGAGGGCGACCTGATCCTCGAAAAAGACGGCGAAAAGGTTGTGGTGGACGAAATGTCTCTGCCCTTTCTCGCCAATGCCGAGATCGACTTCACCGAAGAACTGATCGGGGCGCGGTTTGTGATCAACAACCCCAATGCCACCGCCTCCTGCGGCTGCGGCACCTCGTTTTCGATCTGACCCAGCGCAGAAACCGGCCCGTTTTCCGCACCACCTTGGCCCAGCCCCTCAACGGCAGGATGGCCGCGCGTGATGCCAGCCTCGCGGCCCTGAGTTGCACACTTTCCTCCTGCTGATGAAACGGGTATGCAGCGCCATGATTTACGACACGATCATCATCGGCGCGGGGGCTGCTGGCCTGTTTTGCGCCACGCGAACCGGCGGGCGCACGCTGGTGATTGATCACGCCAAACGCCCGGGCGAGAAAATCCGCATTTCCGGCGGCGGGCGATGCAATTTCACCAACATGTATTGCGAGCCGGGAAATTTTCTCGGGCAGAACAAGCATTTTCACAAATCCGCCCTCAGCCGTTTTGGCCCCTGGGACTTCGTGGCCAAGCTCGACCAGGCCGGGATAAACTGGCATGAGAAAACGCTTGGGCAGCTATTTTGCGACGACAAGGCAACGCAGATCGTGGAGCTTCTCGTCTCCGAGGCCAAAGCCGCGGGCGCGGAAATCCGCCTGAATTGCAGCGTTCAGTCCATTGCCCATGACGGACAGACATTTGTCCTCACCACCCCTCACGGCCCGGTGCAGGCGCGCGCACTTGTGCTGGCCACCGGCGGCAAGTCGATCCCGAAGATGGGGGCAACCGGGTTTGCCTATGACATCGCCCGCCAGTTCGGGCATGAGATCACCGAAACCCGCCCCGGCCTTGTGCCTTTCACCTTTCCCGAAGGGCGCTTTGCCCCGCTGTCCGGCCTGTCCCTGCCGGTGCGGGTCTGGAACGCCCGCGCACAGTTTGAAGAGGCGCTTTTGTTCACCCATCGCGGCCTGTCCGGTCCGGCGATCCTGCAGATCTCGTCCTACTGGCGCGAAGGGGAAAGCGTCACGATTGACCTGACCGCAGGGATTTCGGACGGGCGCGACCTGTTGACGGCCCTGCGCGATCAGCGTCAGCGCGCCGGGCGGCGCAATCTGACCACGGAGCTGGGACAGTTTCTGCCTGCAAAACTTGTCGATTTCCTCGCGCCCGAGCTGGGCCTGTCCGGCAATCTGGCTGATCAGAGCGACACCCGCCTGCGCGAAATCTGCGACGCCCTTGCCAACTGGACCGTGACCCCGTCCGGAACCGAAGGCTATCGCACCGCCGAAGTGACGCTTGGCGGGGTGGCAACCTCGGGCCTCGACAGCAAGACAATGATGTCAAAACACCAGGACGGGCTTTATTTCATCGGCGAATGCGTCGATGTGACCGGCTGGCTTGGCGGGTTCAACTTCCAATGGGCCTGGGCATCCGCCCATGCGGCAGGCGCGGCAATTGCGGCCCGCAATGCAGGCTGATCAGCCATTTCCGGCCCGCCGCCGCCGGCCCCCGTTAATCGCTTGTGCCGCCGCAGATTTCCCCCCACAGTATGCGCAGAAAAACGGAGAGCGCCCATGAAGATTGCCAGTTTCAACATCGCCGGGATCAAGGCCCGCATGCCCGCTCTTACCGCGTGGCTGGAAGAAGCGGCCCCGGATGTTGCAATCTTGCAGGAAGTCAAATCCGTGGATGAGAACTTTCCGCGCGAACAGTTTGAAAACATGGGATATAATGTCGCCACCCATGGGCAGAAAAGCTTCAACGGCGTGGCGATCTTGTCGAAATACCCGCTTGAGGACGTGATGACCGGCCTGCCCGGGGACGACAGCGATGAACAGGCGCGGTATATCGAAGCCACCGTGGTGAACGAATGCGCAATTCGCATCTGCGGGCTTTACCTGCCCAATGGAAACCCGGTCTCGTTTGATGCCGATGATCAGCCAATCCATGACGGCAAATATGGCTATAAGCTCAACTGGATGGCCCGATTGCAAAACCGTGCAGAAGAGCTGATGGCCGCGGAAGAACCGTTCCTGATGGCGGGGGATTACAACATCATTCCGCAGCCCGAAGACGCCGCCCGCCCCGAGGCCTGGACCCGCGATGCGCTGGCGCTGCCTGATAGCCGAACCGCCTTTCGCAAGCTCCTGAACCTCGGCCTTACCGAAGCCTTCCGCACCCGCAATCCCGCCCCTGAGCAATACACGTTCTGGGATTTCCAACGCGGGGCGTGGCAGCGCAATGACGGGATCCGTATCGACCATTTCCTGCTGTCTCCTGAATGCGCCGACATGCTGCGTGACTGCCAGATCGACAAAGAGGTGCGCGGGCGTGAAAAGCCATCGGATCACGTGCCGATCTGGATTGAGCTTGCGGCTTAACCCCAGGACATAAAAATCAGGGCACAACAATCTGATATGGCACGAAAAATCATCATAGACACCGATCCCGGACAGGACGATGCGGTGGCCATCCTGCTGGCGCTGGCCAGCCCGGAAGAGGTGGAGGTTCTGGGCATCACAACGGTCGCCGGCAACGTGCCGCTCAGCTATACGCAGCGCAATGCACGGATCATCTGCGAGCTTGCCGGCAAGCCGGAAACAAAGGTCTTTGCCGGCTGTGATCGCCCGCTGGAACGCGATCTGGTCACGGCGGAATATGTGCATGGGAAAACCGGGCTGGACGGGCCGGAGCTCTGGGATCCGGTCATGCCACTTCAGGACGGCCACGCGGTGGATTTCATCATCGACACCCTACGCTCGCAAGCCCCGGGCACGGTCACGCTCTGCCCGCTGGGGCCGCTGACCAACATCGCCACCGCCTTTGCCCGCGCCCCGGACATCATCAACCGGGTTGCGGAGATCGTCCTGATGGGAGGCGCTTATTTCGAGGTAGGAAATGTGACCCCCGCAGCCGAGTTCAACATCTATGTCGACCCGCAGGCCGCTGATATCGTGTTCAAATCCGGGGTTCCGATTGTGGTGATGCCACTGGATGTGACCCATAAGGCGCTGGTCACCAAACCGCGCAATGACGCGTTTCGCGCTTTGAACACAAAGGTGGGCCGCTTCACCGCCGAGATGACCGATTTTTTTGAACGGTTCGACCGCGAGAAATACGGGTCTGAAGGTGCCCCGCTGCATGACCCCACGGTGATCGCCTACCTGCTCCGGCCCGCGCTGTTTTCCGGCCGCCATGTGAATGTCGAGATCGAGACCCGATCCGAGCTTACATTGGGCATGACGGTCGCCGATTGGTGGGGCGTGACGGACCGCCGCCCCAATGCGCTGTTCATCGGCGATCTGGACGCGGACGGATTTTTTGACCTGCTGACAGAAAGGTTGGCCCGACTATGAGCGCATTACGCCTTGCCACGCTGGAGGATCTGGATCGGTTGACCCATCTGGTCGCCGGGTTTCACGCCGAAAGCGGTATCGAACAGGACGAGGCCACCCGTCACGATGCCCTTGTGCCGCTCCTGCAAGGCTCCCCCCATGGCGCAATCTGGATGATTGGCCCCCGCTCGGCCCCGGTGGGGTATATCGCGGTCAGCTTTGGCTGGTCGATCGAATTCGGTGGGCTCGACGCCTTTGTCGATGAGTTTTACGTGCGGGAGCGGGTGCGCGGGCGTGGCATGGGCTCCGAGGCGATGATGGCGCTGGCCCGAGCGCTGGCCGGACAGGGGATCAAGGCAATGAACCTCGAAGTGGATACGGACAACCAGCGTGCCCGCACCCTTTACGAACGGATCGGGTTCTCGTCGCGGGATCGTTACCACCTGATGGCGCGCATCTTGTAAACTGACCCCATGAGTGTGACCTTCGACAACAGCTATGCCCGGCTGCCCGCCCGTTTCTTTGCCCGTGTTGATCCAACACCGGTCAAGGCCCCTGCCCCGTTGATCGTAAACGAAAAGCTGGCCCATGTGCTGGGATTTGATCCGGCAGAGCTGACACCGGAGCTGTTGACCGGCAATCATCTGCTTGCGGGGATGGAGCCGATATCGCAGGCCTATGCGGGCCATCAGTTTGGCGGCTGGGTGCCGCAGCTTGGGGATGGGCGTGCCGCGCTGCTGGGGGAAATCACCGGGGCATTTGGCCGTGTGGATATCCAGTTGAAAGGGTCAGGCCAGACACCGTTTTCACGGCGTGGTGACGGGCGGGCCTGGCTTGGGCCGGTGATGCGGGAATATCTGGTATCCGAAGCCATGCATGCGATGCAGATCCCAACCACCCGCGCATTGGGGGCCGCACTGACCGGTGAGGTTGTGCAACGGGAAAGAGGTTATCCCGGTGCGGTTCTGATGCGGGTGGCGGCAAGCCATATCCGGGTTGGCACGTTTCAGTATTTCACCGCAAGGGGCGACACGGAGGCGCTTGGGCTGCTTCTGGATCATGTGATCCAGCGCCATTATCCCGATATTGACGGTCCGGTGGCCTTTCTGGGCGCGGTGATGCAGCGGCAGGCAGAGCTTGTGGCGGCATGGATGGCGGTGGGGTTCATCCACGGGGTGATGAACACGGATAATATGGCCGTTTCCGGCGAGACAATTGATTATGGCCCCTGCGCCTTCATGGACGCCTATCATCCGCGCACGGTGTTTTCCTCGATCGACCAGAACGGTCGTTATGCCTATGCGGCCCAGCCGGACATGGCGCTTTGGAACCTCGCACAGCTTGGCACGGCCCTGTTGCCGCTGATGCCAGATCAGGAGGCGGGTATCGAAGAGATGGGCGCCCTGCTTGACGGGTTCGGCACGGTTTTTCAGGCGGCGTGGCTGCGACGGTTTCGCGCCAAGATCGGTTTGCTGCGCGAAGAAGACGGGGACATGGCGCTGATCACCGGGCTTTTGAGCCGGATGGCAACCAGTCAGTCGGATTTCACCCGGACATTTACGGCCCTCAGCCACGGGGATGCACGTGACGAGGTCACAGACGAGGGCGCATGGGAGAGCTGGGCACCGGACTGGCAGGCCCGGCTGGCGCGAGAGCAGGACCCACATGGGGTCATGGCAACGGCCAACCCGGTGATCATCCCCAGAAACCACCAGATCGAAGCCGCCATTCAGGCGGGCCTCTCTGGTGATCATGCGCCGTTTCATCGCCTTGCAGAGGCCTTTACCCGACCTTACGCTCCGCACAAGGAGGACATGGACCTGACGCTGGGTCCACGATCCGAAGAACGGGTGATGCGCACCTTCTGCGGAACATGACCCTGGGATGAGAGGGGCGCTGCCCCTCGCGAGGCAAGCTCGCTCACCCCGGAGTTAATGAGCCAAGAAGAAAGGGGGGCAGCGTGGAGCTGTCATTGCTGACATACAATATTCGCAAGGCTATCGGGCTGGATCGGCGGCGCGATCCCCATCGGGTGATGGAAGTGATCTGTCAGGCGGATGCGGATGTGGTGGTGTTGCAGGAAGCCGACCGCAGGCTGGGGCCCCGCCGGGCGGCACTGCCGTTTCAGATCATTGCGGAAGAAAGTGATTACCAGGTGGCGCCTTTGGCAGCAAATTCCGTATCCCTCGGCAGTCACGGCAATGCGGTTCTGGTGCGGCGCGGGTTTGAGATTGGTCCCTGCCAGCGCCTTCCCCTGCCCGGGCTGGAGCCACGGGGGGCGGTCTCGGTTGAGGTTCACGGGCTTCGGGTGATTGGCACCCATCTGGGGTTGATGCGCCGCTATCGCCATCAGCAGATGCGGCGTCTGGCGGGGGAACTGAGCCATGAGACAAAGCCCACGGTGATCCTGGGGGATTTCAATGAATGGTCCGCACATCGTGGGTTCGAGCCACTGGACCGGTGTTTTGACATCCATGATTTCGGCAAAAGTTTCCATGCGGCGCGCCCGATGGCGGCGCTGGATCGGCTGGTGATCAGCCCGGGGGTCGAGATCCTTGAGGGGCATGTGGTGCAGACGCCGCTTTCGCGGGTGGCATCGGATCATCTGCCGGTCTGGGCACGGGTGGCGCTCAGTGCCGGTTGATCAGGATGATCCTGGTCACCACGAGGGCAAGCGCCCCGAACGCGGCAGGGCCAGCGGTTTCGCCCAGCCACGCCCCCCCCATGGCGACGCCGAAAATGGGGGGAAGGAAGGCCAAGGAGGCAACCGAAGACACCTTGTCGTGTTTCAGAAGCCAGAACAGGAACAGGCCGGAGGTGATGCCTCTGTAAAGCGTTTCAACAAACAGGGTCGCCAGCAGGAGAACCGGTGCCAACGCCCCGACCTGCCAGAAGATCTGCATGTCTGGTGAAGCTGTTCTCAAAGCGGTGAGACGCGCGCAGAGCGGCACACCCATCCAGCCACAGGACCTTGCGTCGCACACAGCGTCAAGAGGTTTGTGTCACCGCATCCCCATGATAAGAGGAGGCAAATCACCCCTTCTCTTTCAGGCCCGGAGCCAAAACATGACTTTTCTGCAAATTGCGTCCCTGCTGATCGTTCTGGCAGGGCTTTTTGGAGCAATCAATTACCTTTTCCTGAAACTGCCCTCTGCCATCGGCATTCTGGTTGTGTCTCTTGCCGCGTCGCTTGCGGTGATGGGGCTTGACCTTCTGCTGCCGGGGCTGGGCATGGCGGACCAGGTGCGCAGCACTGTCACCGGCATTGATTTTTCAGATGCGCTTTTGGAAGGCATGCTGGGGTTGTTGCTGTTTGCCGGAGCATTGCATGTCAAGATTTCCGATCTGAGGCAGCAATGGCGGGTTGTGATCTTGATGGCGACCATCGGTGTGGCACTGTCCACCACCATTGTCGGTGTGGGTTTCAGCTGGCTGACCGGGATGCCGCTTTTGATCGCGCTGGTGTTTGGCGCGCTTGTCTCGCCCACCGATCCGGTCGCGGTTCTGGGGGTCTTGCGCGAAGCCAACCTGCAGAAGTCACTGGAAACCAAGATCGCCGGCGAGAGCCTGTTCAATGACGGGGTTGGCTATGTGGTCTTTCTGGTGCTGGTCGGGCTGGCCTTTCCATCGGGTGACGCCCATCACGAGCCGGGCTTTCAGGCGGCGCTTCTGCTGTTTACACAAGAGGCGTTGGGCGGTGCTGTGCTGGGAGTGATGTTAGGTTGGCTGACCTTTCGACTGATGCGCCATATCGACGATTATTCATTGGAAGTGCTGTTGACGCTGGGCCTGGCCTTTGGCGGATATGAGCTGGCGGTGGCCCTGCATGTCTCTGCCCCGATCATGGCGGTCTGTGCGGGCCTTTTGATTGGCGATGTGGGCGCGAAACACGGCATGAGCGAAGAGACGCGGAAATATGTCGATGCGTTCTGGAAGCTGATTGATGAGATCCTGAATGCAGTCCTGTTCCTGATGATCGGGTTTGAGGTCTTTGCCGTGGCCTTCACCGGGGACGCGGTCATGGCGGGCATCTTTGCGATTGCGCTGGCGTTGTTTGCGCGGTTTGCCGCAGTGGCGGTGCCGGTGATGCTGCTCAAACCCTTCCGCAACTTCTCGGCCGGGGTGATCCCGATCATGACCTGGGGCGGGCTCAAGGGCGGGATCTCGGTTGCGCTGGCGCTATCACTTCCCGAAAATGAGTGGAAACCCTTGATCCTCACCGCGACCTATATCATCGTCATCTTCTCGATTATCATTCAGGGGCTGACCGTGGCGCCCCTTGCCACGAAACTGGGCCGCGAACCGGAGCTGATGTAATGCGCTATTTTGTCTATGACGTCTTTACCGACACGCCCTTTGGCGGCAATCAGCTGGCCATCGTGCCGGAGGCCGGGGACCTGTCCGAGGCGCAGATGCAGACCATCGCGCGCGAGTTCAACTTCTCGGAAACCGCCTTTGTCCTGCCGCCCGAGGATCCGGCCCACACGGCGCGGGTGCGGTATTTCACCCCGATGCGGGAGCTGCCCTTTGCCGGACATCCAACCGTGGGCACGGCGGTGATGCTGTCTGATCTGGGCGGGGCAAATGACATGGTGCTGGAACTGGGTGTCGGGCCGCTGATCTGTCAGGCCAAAGAGGGCGCAGCGTCGTTTCGCACCGAGCACCCGCTGGAGATCAAAGCCCACCCGACAGCCGATCTGGTCTGCCGGGCCATTGGATGCGAGATCGGCAACCTGCGCAGCGAACCGGTTCTGGCCTCGCTCGGGGGGGATTTTGTCTATGTCCAGCTCGACAATCGGGACACGCTGTCAAAGCTCTGCCCCAATATGGACGCCATGCGCGAGGGCGCGGCACTTTACCCCGGCAATCACGACTTTGCGGTTTACCCCTTTGTGATGGACGGTAAAGACGCACATGCGCGCATGTTTGCCCATCTCGACGGCATCCCGGAAGATCCGGCAACAGGATCGGCGGCCGCCCCGCTTGCATCCCTCATGTGCCAGAGCCTTGGGCGCGATATTGCCCTGACCGTGCATCAGGGCACGGATATGGGGCGCCCCTCGCGGATTGAACTTCTGGCCGATGCCAACGGGGTCACGGTTGCGGGACAGGCTGTGAAGGTGATGGAGGGCACGCTGCTGCTCTGAGCCGCCCACCCTCCGGCCTTTGCCCCATTCCCGGTTTCCCCACCCGTCGTTTCGCGTCATAAAAGGTGAAAGGATTCGTGAGGTTGATCAGATCATGCCCAACAAGAGCATTCTTGCCCGCTGCGAGGAAAAGGGCCTGCGTATGACCGAACAGCGTCGGGTGATTGCCCGTGTGCTGCAGCAGGCCCATCACGACCACCCGGATGTGGAGGAGCTTTATGCCCGCGCGTCCGAAATCGACGCCGGGATCTCTCTTGCCACCGTTTATCGCACGGTCAAACTGTTCGAAGAGGCCGGTATTCTGGTCAAGAACGAATTTGGCGACGGCCGCGCACGGTATGAAAGTGCGGATCGCGATCACCATGATCACCTGATTGATCTGACCACTGGAAAGGTGATCGAATTCGTGGATCCCGAGATCGAGGCGCTGCAGGAAAAGATCGCCAAGAAACTGGGCTATAAGCTCAAGGATCACAGGCTGGAACTGTACGGCGTGCCGATCGACAAGGCTTGAGCCTGATCTGGTCAGGCTGGGGGCCAGCCCCCAGACCCCCGGGATATTTCTGACCAGAAAATAACGGGGGGCCTGTTGCAGGGACCCTGCGGCGCGGGGCGGTGATGCCGTGGCCCCTGCTTGTCCCGCATTCATCAGAAAATCAAATGTGATCCATCACGTTTCCCGGGCTTGTTTTGGATCCAATTTTCCGGTTTTGTCTGCCGGTAACATCGCGGGTCCTGAACATGCAAAATATACGCGGCATCATCCTTGTCACCCTGTCCATGGCCGCTTTTGCGGTCGAGGATGCGTTCATCAAGTCAAGCTCTGCCGGTCTGCCGGTTTCCGAGGTGCTGGTGTTTCTGGGCTTTGGCGGGGCATTTGCCTTTGCGGTGATCACCTATCTGAGCCGGGGCACGCTGGCACCGCTGGTGCATCGGGACATGCGATCACCGATGATGCTGTGGCGCGCAGCCTCTGAGGGAGTGTCGGCAATGTTTTTCATCACCGCCCTGTCGCTGGTGCCGATTTCCACCGTGGCCGCCGTGTTTCAGGCCACACCTCTGGCCATCACCGCAGGGGCGGCGCTGTTTCTGGGGGAAACGGTGGGCTGGCGGCGCTGGACGGCCATCGGCATCGGTTTTCTGGGGGTTCTGATGATCATCCGCCCTGGTGCGGAAGATTTCGACGTGGCGGCCCTTTTTCCCATCGCCGCCGTCTTTGGCATTGCCCTGCGCGACCTGATCACCCGGCAGATCGACCCGTCGATCCCCTCAACTTCGGTCAGTTTCTACGGTTTCTTTGCGCTGATCCCGGCCGGGTTGCTGATGATCCCGGTCACGGAGCCGTTTGTCCTGCCTCAGGGGATCCAATGGGGGTTTCTGGCCGGGGCAATGGTCTTTGGCGTGGGGGGGTATTATGCCATCGTCCTGGCGATGCGGATTGCGGAAACCTCGATCATCATGCCGTTTCGGTATTCGCGTTTGATCTTTTCGATCATTTTGGGGGTGATCATCTTTGGCGAGCGCCCCGACACGCTGACCTATCTGGGTGCGATGGTGGTCATTGGCAGCGGGATTTACATGTTTCTGCGCGAAGCTCGCGCTAACAGTCGCGCCGCCCGGTTGCCCGACGCTGCCTGACGGGTTAAAGACGCCCCAACTGAAGTTTTCTTCTTTTTGGGAGCGCCAATATGAGCACCATCGTCGATATTTTTGCCCGCGAGATTCTGGATAGCCGCGGCAACCCGACCGTAGAGGTCGATGTTTTGCTGGAAGACGGCACGCTTGGCCGTGCCGCGGTGCCTTCGGGGGCCTCGACCGGTGCCCATGAGGCGGTTGAGAAACGCGATGGCGACAAGGCGCGTTACCTGGGCAAAGGCGTTCTGGCCGCTGTGGAATCGGTAAACGGTGAGATTGCCGAGGCGCTGATCGGGTTTGACGCCACCGAACAGGAAGCCATTGACGCGGCCATGATCGAGCTGGACGGCACCTCCAACAAGGGCCGTTTGGGGGCAAACGCCATTCTGGGCGTGTCGCTGGCCGTGGCCAAAGCGGCAGCCGACGCCTCTGCCCTGCCGCTGTACCGCTATGTTGGCGGTGCGGCCGCCCGCGTTCTGCCGGTTCCGATGATGAACATCATCAATGGCGGTGAGCATGCGGACAACCCGATCGACATCCAGGAATTCATGATCATGCCGGTTTCGGCCACGAATATCCGCGAAGCCGTGCGCATGGGGGCCGAGGTTTTCCACACGCTGAAAAAAGAGCTGCAGGCTGCGGGGCTGTCCACCGGGATCGGTGACGAAGGTGGCTTTGCGCCCAATATCGCCTCGACCCGCGACGCGCTGGATTTCGTGATGAAATCGATCGAAAAAGCAGGCTACAAGCCGGGCGAAGACATCTACCTCGCCCTCGATTGCGCCGCGACCGAGTATTACAAAGGCGGCAAATACGTGCTGTCGGGCGAAGGCAAAGAGCTGAGCTCGGAAGAAAACGCCCAGTATCTCAAGGCGCTGTGCGACGACTACCCGATCATCTCGATCGAAGATGGCATGTCGGAAGATGACTGGGACGGCTGGGTCGCCCTGACCGAGCTTCTGGGCGACAAGGTGCAGCTGGTGGGCGACGACCTGTTTGTGACCAACCCGGCCCGCCTGTCCGACGGGATCAGCCGCAAGGCCGCCAATTCGATGCTGGTGAAAGTCAACCAGATCGGGTCACTGTCCGAGACGCTGAAAGCCGTCGATATGGCCCATCGCGCAGGTTACACCAACGTGATGTCGCACCGCTCGGGCGAAACCGAAGACGCCACCATTGCCGACCTCGCCGTGGCCACCAATTGCGGTCAGATCAAAACCGGGTCGCTGGCGCGCTCGGACCGGCTTGCCAAATACAACCAGCTGATCCGCATCGAGGAACAGCTGGGCGCGACCGCCGAATATGCCGGGCGCAGCATTCTGAAATAAGCCATCCGGATTTCACATAGATCCACCCGGCGGCCCGAAATGGGGTCTGGCGGATCTGGTGATTTCCAGCATCAGAGCAAACATATCCGGGCCGCCCGCTGCAAAGACGCAGGGGCGGCCCGGTTTCTTTGAGCTCGGGGGCCCTTCCGCTCACATGCCGGGGCCATTCGACGCCCCCCCAACCACCCGATCACCCCGCTTCAGCCCTGCGATCTCCCTCCCTCAGGTGCCGGGTTCACATTCCAATCACGCTCGGTTGAGCCCGCTTGCGCTGCGTCACCGCTCTCGTAAACTCGGCCCTATGAGTTTTGTGACCACCCATCAATTGCATCTGCTCCTGGCACTGTTCGTGATCGGCGCAATAGGCACCGCACTATTGTTTCGCAAGCCGCCCGGACATCGCGCCTGGAAACTGGCGGATCTGGTGTGGGTTGTGCTCGGGGGCGTCGGCGCCTTGGTGGCCATCATCGCCGGGCTTTACACCTCTGACAGTTCCCGCCTTGATCGGCAGATTGACCTGGCCTATGCCGCCAGCGCCGATTTCGACCGCGACGCCGCCCGGTTTCGCCTGCGCTTTTGTGACCCGGCCATGGATGAAAACGTGCGTGTTCTTTGTGACAAGGTCGAGTTCCTCTCCGCCTCTACCGCCGCCAATTCCGACCTGCCCCTCTTTATCGCCGTGACCGAGGAAGTGGCCCCCCTCACCGGGCTCAGTTTCCTGACCCTTGGCCGCAGTCACCCCGACAGCAATGATATGCGTGATATGGTGAACAAGGTAGATGCCTTTGATATTTCAAGGTTTCTTGTATTTTCCTCCCTTGACCCAACCACACGCGCAGCCATGGCATCCCTGCGCCCGCTTGCCCCGGCCATTGCCGGGGATTTTCAGATCCTTGCCCAAAGCTACGACCGGCTGATTGAACAGGTCGGGCAGTTGCAGCAGGAATGGGAATATCTGCAAAGCAACGCCCATATACTGATCCTGCAGATCCTGGCCCTCTGCCTGGTCAGCTTTGCCGCACCGTTTCGTCTGGGCAAATCCATCGTTGAATTGCGCAGCAGCATGAACACGCCATAATGCGTTCCGGCGCTCACCTGAGACAGGGAAACATCGAAACGTCGCAAGAGATCTCAATGCTTTGGGCGTTTCGGGAAAACATGTATTTCAAGTTTATCCCGAAACGCTTTAGGCAGGACAAAACCCTGCCCCCAACGAATGAGAGCGCAGATGACCGCTGATGAAATCATCCAACACCTGAACCTGGCCCCCCATCCGGAAGGGGGATATTTCCGCGAAACCTGGCGTGACACCCGGTCAGATGGGCGGGCCCATGGCACCTGCATCTACTTTTTGCTGAAAGAGGGAGAGAGCAGCCACTGGCACAAAGTCGATGCCACCGAGATCTGGCTCTACCACGCCGGCGCGCCCCTGGTGCTGTCCCAGTCTGAAACCGACGATGGCCCGGCCAAAGACAATCTGCTTGGCCCAGACCTCTCCGCCGGACAGGCACCGCAGATCATCGTGCCGGCCCATCACTGGCAAGCCGCCCGCACCACGGGCGCTTACAGTCTGGTCTCCTGCACCGTGTCACCGGGGTTTGACTTCAAAGGCTTCACCCTCGCGGCACCCGGCTTTGACATCCCGCGCCGCTGACACAGGCCTTCTGCGCAGCCCGCCACCACAAACCACCCGCCCCGGTTTTTTCTTGTTCAAAGTATCCCGGGGTGAGGCCGCCAGGCCGAGGGGCAGCGCCCCTCTCCCCGGCTTGTCCTACTCGTCCAGCAAAACCGCACTGACCGGCGCTAGAGACACAGATTTCGCACGAGACCCGAGGCTCCATTCGATCAGCGCCTGAAGCGTCTCCGGTCGGGCACGGCCCAGCACAATCACGCCGTCCTGCTGACGCGCCTTGAAGGCAGCATTGTCAAGGAAACGGCGAATGGCGCGCCCGTCCTGACCGGCCCCGTCCACATCCCGAAAAACCAGCCCGGAGGGCACACCCGCCTTCAGCGCAATCCGATGCCCGGTCGACAATCCCACCGGGCTGCTGACCGCACCAAACCCACCTGCCAGCAGGATCTCGGACACCTGATTTGCAAGCTCCGTATTGTCCTGAAACCCGCTTTGCTCAGGCAGCAGGACAGCAACCCCTTGTTCCATCACATCTTTCTGGATCTGAAAATTCACTTCGGCATCCGTCGGCGTGGCCGCTTCGGGCAGGCTGGCCTCGATCACGATCTCAGCGCCTTTGGCGCGGTAATAGGCAATGGCCTCTTCCGCATCTGCTGCGGTCGCGTCAATCACGATGCTTATCGGGAAAGGCAGGGAAGACAGCTCTCCCAGGGCCTGCCGCTCCGCCCCCTGATCGCGCAGGATGATCGCCATGATCGGGTCATCCCCCATGCGGTCAAAAGGAATGGCATTTCGCTCAATCGCCAATGGGGATTGGGCGCGGGCCGCGTCTGCCTCCGAGATCACATCAGGGGCTTCCTGCGGCGCCTCTCCCGCGGCGATGGTGGGCAGACGATCCGTTGTGACATTCGGGGCAAGATCGCCAATCGGAGAGGACGGGTTATCGCTGAGCGCAATGCGTGCCGGGCCGTCACTGGCGGATGGATCCTCGGAAAGATCGGCCTCCTCCGCCTGCCCGTCTGTCATGGGGGCATCCTCTGGATCGGGCTGCACCTCATCGGCAGGCGCCTCCGCCGGGGCAGGCGCGTTGCTGTCCCCGTCAGGCAGGCTCTCAGGCGGGTCGGTTTCAAGGGCAGGTGTTTGCACCGGCAGCCCGCCCGCCCCGGCGATCGGAGTATCTGCAACCACATCAGGCGCCGTATCCTCTTTCGGAGAAACCGGTCCCGGAGCGGTTTCGACCCCGGCAGGTGGCGCGTCTACTACGGGGGCCGCATCTTCGACCTGTGCTGCCGGACCGGTTGGCACTGCAATCGGGGCTCCGTCCAGCACCATCCCTTCAGGCGGTTTCGGCACCTCACTCGCACCATCGGAAAGGGGGGCCTCATCCCCTTTCGATGCCATTTCCGGGGCCGGTTCGGACACGGGACGCTCCCCGTCCGACAGGTCAGGAGAAACCGGCGCGTCGGGGGCAGCTTCGGACAAGTCAGGGGCCGCGGGCTGATCGGTGGAAGTATCGGTGTTCTGGTCTGCCACCTCACCCGTTGCCGTGGCAGCGGGATCATCACCGGCCGGTGTGGACGGATCGGGGGCAATCTCTGGCGCTGCAACCGGGGCTTCGGTCTTGGTTGAGGTCCCAACCGGAGCATCCGCCATCGGCATGACAAGCGACAGTCCCGCAAGACCCAATCCCGACACGATGGCCCCCATGGCCACCCCCGACAGAAACCCTCGTGACATGCCTGTCCTCCTCGGAGCTTTACGCCCGCTCACTCTTGCTGCATTCCGGGCCCAAAATCTGTATCTGCCCGGCTGTTACCTCATAGAACCCACCTGCCCCCCTTGACCAGAGGCGCAGGTCTGGAACATGTATAGCCGGACTGGACCCGCGCGTAACCCCTGTTGCGCCGCCAATTGCTGAAAGGCCATCTCATGATCCTGCTGATCGACAATTATGACAGCTTTACCTACAACCTTGTCCATTATCTGGGCGAATTGGGGGCCGAGGTCGAGGTCTGGCGCAATGACGCGTTGACGGTTGACGAGGCGCTGGCGAAACAGCCGCAGGGGATCTTGCTTTCACCTGGTCCCTGCGACCCGGATCAGGCCGGGATCTGCCTTGATCTGACCCGAGCCGCGGCAAAATCAGGTGTGCCGCTTCTTGGTGTCTGTCTTGGGCATCAGACCATTGGCCAGGCCTTTGGCGGACAGGTGGTGCGCGCAGGCGAGATCGTTCACGGCAAAATGGGCACGATGCACCATGCCGGTCAGGGCGTGTTTGAAGGCCTGCCCAGCCCGCTTGAGGCCACGCGCTATCATTCTCTGATCGTTGACCGTGACAGCCTGCCGGACTGTCTTGAGGTCACGGCCTGGCTGGAAGATGGCATGATCATGGGGCTGCGCCACAGGGAGCTGCCGATTGAGGGCGTGCAATTCCATCCCGAAAGCATCCGTTCGGAACATGGTCACGCGATGCTGGCGAATTTCCTGAAATCGGCCGGAGTAAACGTGCAGGCCATCAACAAGGGGGACGCCGCATGAGCGAGCTGATCAAACCGCTGATCGGAGCTGCCGCCGACCGCCCCCTGACCCGCGACGAGGCCGAGCAGGCGTTTGAGATCCTGTTTCAGGGCGAAGCGACGCCCAGCCAGATCGGCGGGTTGCTGATGGCCCTGCGCACCCGCGGTGAAACGGTTGAGGAATATGCCGCCGCCGCCGCGGTGATGCGCGCGAAATGCAACAAAGTTGCGGCGCCCGAGGGGGCGATGGACATCGTTGGCACCGGCGGCGATGGCAAAGGCACGCTGAACATCTCGACCGCCACCGCCTTCGTGGTGGCCGGCGCAGGCGTGACCGTGGCCAAACACGGCAACCGCAACCTGTCGTCGAAATCCGGCGCAGCGGATGCCCTGTCGGAAATGGGTGTGAACGTGATGGTCGGGCCCGATGTGGTCGAAGCGGCCCTAACCGAGGCGGGCATTGCCTTCATGATGGCGCCAATGCACCACCCGGCGATTGCCCATGTGATGCCGACCCGTGCCGAGCTGGGCACAAGGACGATTTTCAACATTCTCGGTCCGCTGACCAACCCGGCGGGGGTGAAACGCCAGCTGACCGGTGCCTTTTCGCGGGATCTGATCCGTCCGATGGCAGAGACCCTCGGCCTGCTGGGCAGCGAAAAGGCGTGGCTGGTACATGGGTCTGACGGCACGGATGAACTGTCGATTGCCGGTGTGAGCTGGGTCGCTGCGCTGGACAATGGCGCGGTGCGTGAATTTGAACTGCACCCCGAAGAGGCCGGCCTGCCGGTGCATCCGTTTGAGGCGATCATGGGCGGCGAACCGACCGAAAACGCCAAAGCGTTCCGCGCGCTGCTGAACGGCGAGAAATCCGCCTATCGCGATGCGGTTTTGCTGAATGCGGCGGCAGCATTGGTGGTGGCTGACAAGGTGGGCGACCTGAAAGACGGCGCCGCGTTGGCAGCCGAGAGCCTCGACAGCGGCGAAGCCTTGAGACGGATCGAAACCCTGGCCCGCGTGACCTCAGCAGGGTGATCATCCGCCATCTGACGAGCCCGGGCGGCGATCCGCCCGGGTGTAAAAACCAAAAAACTAGTTTTCTAGTTTTCTAGTTTTCTAGTTTTCTAGTTTTCTAGTTTTCTAGTTTTCTAGTTTTCTAGTTTTCTAGTTTTCTAGTTTTCTAGTTTTCTAGTTTTCTTCGAAATGTGCGCCCGAGCGCGCCTGTCAAGGTCTCCACCTATGCCCCACCTCCCCGCAGCCTGGTCCGACCTTCCCTTTTTCACCGATACCTGGCCCAAAATTGACGCTGCAATCAAATCGGACCCGCGCGAGATCCTTCCGCCAGCGCCCCGCCGCTTTGCCGCCCTTGAGGCGGCGCAGCCCGAAGATGTGCGCGTTGTGATCCTGGGTCAGGATCCCTACCCCACGCCGGGCCATGCCAACGGGTTGGCCTTTTCCGTGGAACCGGATGTGTCCCCCCTGCCCCGCTCCTTGAAAAACATCTATGCCGAGCTGGAAACCGATCTGGGCATCTCGCGCCCCAATGGCGACCTTTCGGATTGGGCAAATCAAGGCGTCTTGCTTCTGAACACCGCGCTTTCGGTGCCGGCAGGACAGGCCAACGCGCATCAGAAACTGGGTTGGGACCGGCTGGTGCATCAAGTGCTGGGGCGCGTCTCCCGTCGGCCCACTGCCTTTATCCTGTGGGGAAACAATGCCCAAAAGCTCGCCCGGCACATTCAGCCCGGTGATCACCTGATCGTGCAAACCGCCCATCCTTCCCCGCTTTCGGCCAGACGTGGATTTTTCGGCTCTCGCCCGTTTTCTTCCGTCAACAATTGGCTTACAGATCAGGGCCAGCCCCCAATAGCATGGTGAAGACATGACCCTGACCGTTCTCGACAAGATCAAAGCCTATAAGCTGGAACATGTGGCCGAATGCAAAGCCCGCCACCCGCTGTCCGAGGTAGAGGCCGCCGCACGAAACGCCTCTGCGACCCGTGGCTTTGCCAAGGCTCTTTTTGACGCGTCGAAAACTGGTTATGGCCTGATTGCGGAAGTGAAAAAAGCCAGCCCATCCAAAGGTCTGATCCGCGAAGATTTCAACCCGCCAGAATTGGCCCGCGCCTATGAGGCCGGGGGGGCCACCTGCCTTTCCGTGCTGACCGACGGTCCGTCTTTTCAGGGCGCGGATGAGTTTCTCGTCGCGGCCCGCTCCGCCGTGTCCCTGCCCGCGCTTCGCAAGGATTTCATGTATGACACCTATCAGGTGGCCGAGGCCCGCGCGCTGGGGGCCGATTGCATCCTGATCATCATGGCCTCCGTGTCGGACGCACAGGCCGCCGAACTCGAAGACGCTGCATTCGGCTGGGGCATGGATGTGCTGATCGAAGTGCATGACGAGGCCGAGCTGGAGCGCGCCGTGGCGCTGAAATCCCCCCTGCTTGGCGTGAACAACCGGAACCTCAAAACCTTTGAAACCACGCTGGACACCACCCGCCGCCTGTCAAAGCTGGCCCCGGCTGACCGCCATCTGGTCTGTGAAAGCGGGCTCTTCACCCCGCAGGATCTGGCCGATATGGCAGAATATGGCGCGCGCAGCTTCCTGATCGGTGAAAGCCTGATGCGCCAGGATGACGTCGAGGCCGCCACCCGCACCCTTCTTGCCAACCCTGTTCCTGCCTGAGGTAGCCCCATGACCACATCACCGCTCACTCATTTCGATGCCGACGGACAGGCCCATATGGTGGATGTGTCCGACAAAGCCGTGACCGACCGCATGGCGCTTGCCGAAGGGTTCGTGAAAATGACGCCGGAAACACTGGCGCTAATCACCGATGGCACCGCCAAGAAAGGCGACGTGCTCGGCGTGGCGCGGCTTGCCGGCATCATGGGCTGCAAACAAACCTCTGCCCTTATTCCACTGTGCCACCCGCTGCCAATCACCAAGGTCGCGCTGGAGCTGGAACCTGTGCCGGACCTGCCCGGCGTGCGCATTACCGCAACCGTGAAAACAGGCGGTCAGACCGGTGTGGAAATGGAGGCGCTGACCGCAGTGTCCGTGGCGGCACTGACTGTTTACGATATGCTGAAAGCCGCCGAGAAAGGCATGGAAATCAAAGACATCCGCCTGCTGCGCAAAGAAGGCGGCAAATCGGGTGTCTATGAAAGATGAGCAAGGGGCGGTCTCTCGAACTCTTTTTTGTTGATGGTCGCCCCGATGGGATGCTGACCGCAGAAGTATTTGACTGGACCGGTCATGTATTGCGCCTGCCCCGCACCCAGCTCGTGGATGGTCTGAAACGGCCTGAGGCGCAGCAGACCGGGGTTTACATCCTGATCGGACAGGATGAAAACGGACCACTTGCCTATATCGGCGAGACCGAGAATATGGCCGATCGGCTTAGATCGCACGCCCAGAGCCGCGACTGGTGGGACGACGCCATCCTGATCACCGCCGCCCGCGATGCGCTTCACAAGGCACATGTGAAATTCCTCGAAGCCCGGTTGATCCAACTGGCCAAAGAGGCCGGCCAAATCCGCCTGGAAAACGGCAATCAGCCCGGCGGGGCGAGCCTGAACGAAGCCCATACTGCCAATATGAAGAGCTTTCTGGACACCCTGCATATGGTGCTACCCGCCATTCGTGTGGAGTTCTTTCAAAGCGGGCGACGCTCACATTATGCAGAACAAATGCCCGCAGCGTCGCCAGCCTCTCCCACTTTCGTTTTTTCCTTACCTAGAAGAAGCATTCAGGCGCATGCTCGCCTTGAAGGTGCGAACATGCGGATCCTCAAAGGATCGCAGGCCAGCCTGACATGGTCAAACGCACAGCACAACCTTGGGGATACGCTTCCTTGCACCAATCCCTTTTCGAGACTGGCATCCTTCGGCAACTTGGTGAACTTGCCGAATTTACCGAAGACTACGCCTTTGCCAGCCCCTCGGCAGCAGCCGCGATCGTTTCCGGGAGGGCTGCCAACGGACGCACATCATGGAAACTCCCCGATGGCCGCACCTATGCCCAATGGGAAGAAGAACAACTCAACGAGGCCCCCTCATGATCCCCGTCACCGAAGCCCTGAACAATCTGTTTTCTCTGGTAAATCCGCTCGATACCGAAGAGGTGCCTTTGACCGAGGCCGCGGGTCGTGTGCTAGCACATCCCGTGACCGCCACCCGTCAGCAGCCCCCCTTTGCGGCCTCTGCCATGGATGGCTATGCGGTAAACGGCGTGGAAGCAGACCCCGAGGCAATGTTCCGGGTGATCGGAGAAAGCGCCGCCGGGCACGGGTTTGATGGCAGGCTTGGCGCAGGCCAATGCGTGCGCATCTTTACCGGCGCCCCGATGCCCGAAGGGGCAAATCGCGTTATTATTCAAGAAGATGTGACCCGCAAAGGGGATCTGATCACCCTGGGGCGCAAACTGGATAAAGGGCCTCATGTGCGCCCCGAGGGGGCTGATTTCGCGGTTGGGGATCAGGTCGAGGCACCTTTGGTGCTGACCCCGGCCCATCTGGCACTGATTGCGGCCATGAACACCCCGAAGGTGCAGGTGTATCGCAAACCTGTTGTGGCCCTGATGGCCACCGGGGATGAGCTGGTCATGCCCGGAGAAGATCCCGGCCCGGACCAGATCATTTCCTCAAACACCTTTGGCCTCAAAGCCCTGATCGAAGAAAACGGCGGGGAAGCCCGTATGCTGCCCATCGCGCGCGACAATCACGACAGTCTGCGCATGGCATTTGAACTCTGCGCGGGGGCAGATCTGATTGTAACCATCGGCGGGGCCTCGGTCGGCGATCATGATCTGGTGGGTGAGGTGACCGAAGAGCTCGGGATGGCACGCAGTTTTTACAAGGTGGCAATGCGACCGGGCAAACCGTTGATGGCGGGCAAGCTCGGCGACACACCGGTGATTGGCCTGCCAGGCAATCCGGTCTCGGCCATGGTCTGTGGGCATGTGTTCCTGGTGCCAGCCCTGCGCGCGATGCAGGGGTTGGGCAAGGCGGCGACGCCGCGTTACACCGCCCGCTTGGGTGCGGATATTTCCGCCAATGGCCCACGGGAACATTATATGCGCGCGGTGGTGGAAAATGGTGAAATTACAGCGTGCAACCAACAAGATAGCGCCCTTCTATCGGTTCTTGCGGGCGCCAATGCCCTGTTGATCCGTCCGGTCAGCGATCCAGCTCAGCCCGCCGGGACGCTTGTGGAATATCTTGCTATTTGACGGGCAGGCACGGTTTGTTAAAGCGTTCCGCCAAAAACCTGTATCACCGGTGATTGGCGGAACGCGCGAAACGCTCGTTTGTCGCGCCTGCGCCCCACCTTGTCCCTGTCTCAGGTAAAAGGCGGGACGCTTTAACCACTCCTTTACCTCAAGTTGACACAAACAGAGAACATGGGTAGAACAGAGGCTGAACGCCCCGTAATATCGGGACGATTGATCCCTGCGTGAGCATCGCCCATGATGATGCCCCACCGAAGGGGGATGTGCCAAATAACAACGGAGGTAAGAGCAAGTGCTGACCCGTAAGCAATTGGAACTTCTGGATTTTATCCACAAACGCATCCAACGCGATGGCGTCCCCCCCAGCTTTGATGAAATGAAGGAAGCGCTGGATCTGCGGTCGAAGTCAGGTATTCACCGGCTGATCACTGCACTTGAGGAGCGTGGTTTCATCCGTCGCCTTGCCCATCGCGCCCGCGCCATTGAAATCGTCAAACTGCCCGAAACCATGGAAAATGCGGGTCGGGCCGGGTTTGAACCCAAGGTAATCGAAGGCGACCGCCCGGAAACTCCGCCTGCCGCACTGGCGGTGGAGGCTGAAGCCGCATTGGGGGTAAGCACCCTGCCACTGATGGGCCGGATCGCCGCTGGCGTACCAATCGAAGCGATAACCGATGGGGCGCAGCGCGTGTCAGTGCCCCAAACCATGCTTGGCCATGGTGGGCAACATTATGCCCTTGAAGTAAAAGGGGATTCCATGATCGACGCTGGGATCAACAATGGCGATATCGTGGTCATCCGAGAGACCAGCCATGCCGAAAACGGCGAAATTGTCGTGGCCCAGATCGAAGGGTATGAAGCCACGCTGAAACGCTTTCGCAAGACCAATGGCATGATCGCCCTTGAAGCAGCCAATCCGAATTATGAATCCCGCATTCTGCCCGAAGGCGCCGTCAAGGTTCAGGGGAAGCTGGTTGGGTTGATCCGCACCTACTGATTTCGGTGCGATCTGACAAAAATGCAAAGAAAAAAGGAGGCGCACCGCCTCCCCTTTTCGTCTTTTAAAGTGGCCTCTGCCAAGAACAAAGCTGGCCGAGCGGTGTGGGACACGTCACGGCAGCAGGCGCATCAGCCCAGGCCAGAGAGTTTTTTCTGAAGCTCTGACAGTTGTTTCTTGATCTCGCTCAGCTCCTCATCCTTGGACCCATTTTCCCCATCCTCTTTCGCAGAGGGGGCAGATCCAGCGGCAAAGCCGCCCATCATGGCTTTCAGAAAGGCCTCTTGCTGCGCCTGCATCGCTTCCAGCCCCGGCATATTGGCCATTGGATGGCCCATCGTGCCGAGGTTTTCCATCATCTTGCTCTGCCCTTCGCGCAACATCTCAAAGCTTGCCGCAAGGAATTGCGGCACCACGCTTTGCGCCTGCGTCGAATAGGAGCGCACCAGATCCGTCAGAACATCGACGGGCAGGACATTTTCCCCCCGGCTTTCATGTTCCGCAATGATTTGAAGCAGATACTGCCGTGTCAGGTCATCTCCGGATTTAAGATCTATAATCTGAACATCCCGCCCGTCGCGGATAAAGCCCGCAATATCGTCCAGCGTCACATAGTCGGATGTTTCAGTGTTATAGAGCCGCCGGCTGGCATAGCGTTTGATCAGCAGCGTATCTTGTTGTTGTACCATTTTTCCTCCCCTGGGGGGCACCCCCCGACTGCACCTGCCTTGAGCGGCATTTTGTGCTGCAGTGCAAAAAGCCTAAGCCAGCGTGCCAGCCATTGGCAAGCCTGTTGACCACAAAAGAATAGAAAAGGGCGCACCAATGGCGCGCCCAGGGTCAGGTGCCGGGGGGAGGACCCGGCGGAGTGTAACCCGATTATTTTGCGGCAGCGGTGGCCTTTTTGGCGGCTTTCTGCACCTCTTCGCCAGCTTTTTTCACAGCAGCCTGAGCTTCTTCGCCCATTTCTTTGCCGGCAGCCATCATCAGTTCGACGGTTTCGGCTTGAACGCGCTTGGCAACTTCTGCAAAGGCGGCCATGTTTTCAGCAGCCATCTCAGCCTGAGCCGAAGCGAAATCGGTCACGGCTTTCGAGTAATCAGCAGCGTCTTCTTTGGCGGCGGTCACGTCGCCGATTTTGGCCAGGGTCTCTTTGGTCCATTTGGTCGAGATTTCAGCCGATTTGTCAGCAGCCTGCAGAGCCACTTTCGAGAATTTCTCGCCCAGTTCAGCCTGGTTTTTGAAAGCGTCTTGCGCGATGGACATATCCACCGGGAAGTTGCTCATCATCTCTTGGAACATCTTGGTGAAGTCTTGCGTCTTGGTCATTGGTCATCTCCGAATTTTGCGGCCGCCGGGAGGATTAAGGAGGAGGAGCGGCCAGGATATAGTCTGTCTGTTGCAACCTGCCAGTCCGCCCTGTGGGGATCACCCTGCTGTTTTTCGGCAAACCAACTTGCTGCGTCTGCAAAGACTATGGATGCTGCAGCGCAGCAAATCAAGTTTTTTCTGCACTGCAGCATGTAAAACTTGTATGACAGACAAAAAATGCGGAGTTTCAGGGGGTTGCAAAAAATGCAACCCCAGATAGTTCAGCTCTTTTTCGCCACAACGTAGGTTCCAGGTGCCGGTGCCAGCACGTCGTTGGTCGAATCACCGGGCACACGTGCGGCCAGCTTTTTCCCGGATTTGGCCGAGAGCCATTTGTCCCAACGCCCCCACCAGGACCCTTCATGGAAAGTTGCCCCTTCCATCCAGTCATCCGCACGCTGGGGCCATTCCGTGTTGGTATAATGGCCGTATTTCTTTTTGGACGGCGGATTGACGATGCCTGCGATATGGCCGGATTCCGATACAATGAAGGTGCGATCTTTTGACGTTGTGCGCCGCATCCCGATGTAAGAGCTTTTCCAGGCCGCGATATGGTCCGTTTCGCAGGCAATGGCACACAGCGGGACATCGACATCCTCGATAGACAGATGTTCGCCCAGCAGTTCAAAGTCCCCCAGCGCAAACTCATTCGCCTGACACAGACCGCGCAGATACTCGACAGTCATCCTGGCCGGCAGGTTGGTACTGTCCCCATTCCAGTACAGCAAATCAAAGGCGGGCGGCGTTTTACCCAGCATGTAGCTGTTGATCGCCGGGCCATAGACCAGATCATTCGGGCGCAGATACGAGAAGGTGCGCGACATGAAGAAACTATCGAGATAGCCCTTGGAATTGACCTCTTCCTCAATGCCATCGACAAAATCATCGTCAAGGAACACACCCACTTCCCCCTGATCGGAGAAATCGGTGAGCGTGGTAAAGAACGTGGCAGAGTTGATTGACGTATCCCCACGTTTCTTCATCAGCGACAGGGTCAGGGACAGGGTGGTGCCCGCGATGCAATAGCCCACCACATTGACCTTTTTCTGCTTGGTGATTTTCTTCACCTCTTCGATCGCGGCCAGATAGCCTTCCTCGATATAGGTCCCCATTCCTACATCACGATAGCTTTCGTCAGGGTTGGCCCAGCTGACCACAAACAGCGTGTATCCCTGATCGACAATCCATTTGATCAGGCTGTTTTGTTCTTTCAGATCAAGAATATAGAACTTGTTGATCCAGGGCGGAAAGATGATCAGCGGACGGGCATGCACCTGTTCCGTGGTGGGCGCATACTGGATAAGCTCAATCATCCGATTGCGAAACACCACAGATCCTTCGGTGGTGGCGATATTGCCCCCCACCTCAAACGCACTTTCATCCACCAGCTTGACCAGCAGCTCGCCATCATTGGCTTCCAGATCATTGACCAGGTTTTCCAACCCATCCACAAGCGACCGGCCCTCGGTCTCGATCGCCCGTTCCATCGCATCCGGGTTGGTCGCGAGATAGTTGGTCGGGCTCATCAGGTCGATCAGTTGCTGGTTGAAGAAGGCCAGCTTGGTGCGTTCGCGTTCGCTCAGCCCCTCAACCCGGTCGAGATTTTCATGCATCGCTTCCGCCGCCAGCAAATATTGCTGCTTGAGGTAGCTGTAATAGGGATGCGTGTCCCACAGGGGATTGGAAAAACGGCGATCCTTGGTGGTCGGAGCCTCCGGCGCTTTGAACTCGCCGGTTTTCATGCCTTCGGTCAGCGCCTGCTGGGCTTCCATCGCATGTTGCAGGCTTTTGCCCCAGAAATTCACCTGCTGCTCAATGATCTTTGCCGGGTTGGTCATCAGTTCATTCCAATAGGCGGTCGAAGTCTTGAGCAGAAAATCCTGCCCCGGCCCCTGCAGGCTCTGCCGCACCGCCTTGCGCCCGGCAAGCACCGCAGACAATCGGGCTGACAACGTCTCAATCCGGGCAAGGTTTTCGTTCAGTTCACTTACATCCTGGCCTGGATTTTTTTGATCTGTTGTCATGGTGAAATATTCCCCCTATCTTATTTCGCACTTGCAGCATAAAATATATCTGCACTGCAGCATTGCAAAAACCGCACCGCAGCATTGCAAATATTGCATGTGTTCATGACTATGCGGTAACAAAGCTGGAAAATGCAAAGGGTAAATGAAAGGGGTTCTGAATGCGGTACATGGCGACATATGATCTGATGGAGACGTTGCGAAACACCAACCAGTGGCTGGGCGCGACGGCTGCCGCTCTTGGATCCTACCCGGCAACGGCCCTTGTTCCCAACCCCTTCTTCCAGATGATGGCAGCCTGGGGCGACGTCACCGAACGCACCTTCCACCGCATGACCGTGAAGCCCGACTGGGGCATCAACACCGTGGTCACCAAAGATGGTCGCGAGCGTCTGGTCGAAGTTGAAAAACTGGTTGAACGCCCCTTTGGCGACCTGATCAAATTCAACGCTGTTGGCCGCGCCCCGCGTGAGCGCCGCATCCTGCTGGTCGCCCCCATGTCGGGCCATTACGCCACGCTGCTGCGCTCAACCGTGAACAGCCTTCTGCCCGAGGCAGATGTCTATGTGACCGACTGGCACAATGCCCGCGACATCCCGGTCTCGGAAGGCAAGTTCGATATCGAAGACTACACCCTCTATCTTGTTGATTTTATGCGCCATCTTGGCCCGGACATCAATGTGATCGCCGTGTGCCAACCGGCCCCCCTGACCCTGGCGGCCACGGCCTATCTGGCCGAGCTGGACCCCGAAGCACAGCCCCAGACCCTTACCCTGATCGGGGGGCCGATCGACCCTGATGCCGCTGCCACGGACGTGACCGATTTCGGGCGCCGTGTGACCATGGGACAGCTGGAAGAAATGGCCATCCAGCGCGTTGGTTTCAAATATGCTGGCGCAGGTCGCATGGTCTATCCGGGCCTGCTGCAACTCGCCGGGTTCATGTCAATGAACGCTGAAATGCACTCCAAGGCTTTCGCGGATCAGATCATGCGCGTGACCAAAGGCGAGGCCTCGGATCACGACAAGCACAACACGTTCTATGACGAATATCTCGCCGTGATGGACATGACCGCGGAGTTCTACCTCTCCACCGTTGAACGCCTGTTCAAGGACAGCGAGGTCGCCCGAAATGCATTTGTCGTGAACGGACACAAGATCGATATCGGCAAAGTCACCGATGTGGCAGTGAAAACCGTGGAAGGGTCCAAGGACGACATCACGGCGCCGGGGCAATGCGTCGCCGCGCTGGATCTTCTGACCGGGCTGCCCGAGGAAAAGAAAGCCAGCCATCTGGAGCCGGGTGCGGGCCATTACGGCATCTTTGCCGGCAAGAGCTGGCGCAACAATATTCGCCCCATGGTCCTTGATTTCATTGATCAAAATGCCGGCACCCATGCCAAGCAAGCCGAAAAGAAACGGGCGGAGAAGGCCAAGGCCAAAACAGCCCCCGCTGCGGCCAAAGCAAAGGCCGAGCCCAGTTCATCGGACGAAGGCGGCCTGCCCACGCGAATCCCAGTGTGATTCGCACCGTCACCGGGCACATCCCCTGACCTCAGACACAAAAGGCACCCAACCGGGTGCCTTTTTCTGTTCCTGCCCCTGCCCGGATCACGTTTTGGCAGGTCAGCATTGTCACAATTTATCGCAAAGCCAGCGGCATCTGCATCCAGGCATCCAGCCCGATTGTCACTTCCTCCGGGCATTCCAGCATCGGCATATGCCCCGCATTCGGCAACACGACCAGTTCCGCCCCCACCACCAATTCCGCCATGTTTTCATGCCGGCGCGGCGAGGTCAGCCGATCATGTGCACCACATAGCACCATGGTCGGGATCTTGAGTTTCTGCAGCATTCTCTGGGCATCGGGGCGCCGTTGCAGCGCCCGTTGATGGCGGATGAACATCTCAGGCCCGAAATCAAGCGCCATGTCACGAATCAATGACAGGATTGCGTCCTGCCCGTCCCCGGGCGCCAGGGTGTCCGGCGTGACCACTTCCGACACAGCCTCTGCCAGACGCCCCGCCTGTGCCCGCACGATCAGCGGCTCTCGCCAGGCGGCCTGCGCAGGCGTGTCGGGCAAGGGAGAGGTGGATAAAAGCGCCAGACGCGAGACCCGCTCTGGTGCGCGCCGGGCCACTTCCATCGCCACGATCCCGCCCATCGAATGGCCCGCCAGAGCAAAGCGCAGCGGCGCCTGATCCAGCACATGAGCGGCCATTTCCCGAATGGTATCCCCCATGGCCAGATTGGCCAGCTGCACCGTGTATTTCCGGGACAACGCATTGATCTGAGGCGCAAAAACCCGCGCGTCACACACCATGCCCGGCACTAGAACCAATGGCTCCCGCATTCCCTCACCTCACCTTGTCCACCCGTCTTGTGCCGTGTCGCGGCGGCGGGGGCAAGCGCCCTACGCCCCTCCGGCACAAATACGCCTTGCCCCTCAGCCTGCGCGCCGGATCACCACCAGCGTCATTTTCTGGATCAGATCAAGACATTCCGGGCTGGAGAACCGGTGATCGGCCCCTTTGACAAGCGTCAGGCGGATGTCATCCCCCTCGGCATGGTCCAGCAATTTGACGGCCTGCGACGTGGGCACGGCCTCATCTTCGGTGCCCTGCAAGAAACGCACCGGCATGTCGAGCTTCAGCGGCGAGCGCAGCACGAAATTCTCACGCCCGTCTTCGATCAGCCGCTTGGTGATCAGGTAATCCTCGTCATAATCGGAGGGGATCGACAGCATCCCTTCGCGCTCCAGTTCCGTTTTCTGCGCGTCGGTGAAACTGGCCCAATAGCCATCTTCGGTGAAATCGGGCGCGGCCGCGATGGTCACCAGACCAGCCACCCGGCCGGGGCGCGCGCGCGCCAAAAGCAGCGATTGCCACCCCCCCATGGACGACCCCACCGCAATGATCGGCCCTTGGGTCAGATTATCGACCACCGCCAGCGTGTCCTCATGCCAATCGCCAATGCTGCCTTCCACAAAGGCACCCGAGCTTTGCCCATGGCCGGAATAGTCAAACCGCAGGAAGGCAAACCCCTTCTCCTGGGCCCAGGCCTCCAACGCGACCGCCTTGGTGCCTTCCATGTCGGATTTCAGCCCTGACAGAAATACAATCGTCGGCCCCGTCTGGTCTTGGGCACCGTCGGTCTTGTTATAGGCAATGCGACGCCCCTGCGCCGTGTCGAGATATGCGGTCAATCCTCTATCCTTTTCAGTCGATACTATATGCCAGAACGCGCGAGATTTCGGTGAAGCTGCGCCCGCTTTCTTCGTGCCATGTGTTGAATGCCGCCTGCACAGCCGCCTTCGCGGCTTTCGAACTCGGCGCCTTGTCGATCACCCCCTCGGCCACCAATCGCGCCACCACATCCCGCGTCATCATGAACCCGTCACGCCCCATCATCCGCAGGGCATAGGCCCCCGTGTTTCCACCCAGCCGGGCACCATTTGCTTTCAGCCAGTCAAGCAGTCCGAAATAATCCCGGGCAGGCCAGTCCCCAATCTTTCGCCCAAAGCTGCCCGCCTCGGCTGCAACCGATTGAATGAACACGGCATTCTCTTGGATCGATCGGATCTTGGGGGCGCTGCGAATAACACGGGTGTCTGCAAGCAGCTCATCAAACCATTCATCAGACATCATCGCACAGCGACCAATATCAAAGCCGTGGAACGCCTCTTCTAACCCGTCCCATTTGTTCACGATCACCTGCCAGGCCAGCCCGGACTGAAATATCCCCCTGGCAAAACATGCCAACCAGTCGCTGTCCTTCATTGCCGCCAACTCGTCAGTGTTTTTTGGCGCAGAGATATCGCCCAGCACAGCCTCAAACGATCCTTTGCGCTCAACCGCCATCATCAGAATGTCGTCAAATCTTCGCATCTGATCCTCCCTGCCCGCATCATGCCCCCGCCCCTTACGAATGCAAGCGAGATTTTCCAATCACCGCCGTTGACTTCGTGCCCCGCTCAGGCGAAAACGCCCATCACACATAACCCGCAACCGGGCGTTCCGTGGGCGCCAAAACGACGAGGAGCTAGGCCGATGAGCCAGATTTCCCTTACATTTCCCGATGGCAATGCGCGTGAGTTCAACGCAGGTGTGACCCCTGCCGAAGTGGCCGCCGGCATTTCCAACTCGCTCGCCAAAAAGGCCATTTCCGCCACCGTGAACGGGGCCCATTGGGACCTGCAATGGCCGATCAATGACAACGCCGAAATCGCCATTCACACCATGAAAGATGACGTGCAGGCGCTGGAACTGATCCGTCACGATTTTGCCCATGTCATGGCGCGCGCCGTGCAGGAGATCTGGCCGGATGTGAAAGTCACCATCGGGCCGGTGATCGAAAACGGCTGGTATTACGATTTCGATCGCGAAGAACCGTTCACGCCGGAAGATCTGGGCGAGATCGAAGCCAAGATGAAAGAAATCATCAACAAGCGCGACCCCGTCACCACCGAGATCTGGGAACGTGACCGCGCGGTGAAATTCTATCAGGCCAACAATGAACCTTATAAGGTTGAGCTGATCGAAGCCATTCCGGGGAATGAGCCGCTGCGCATGTATTGGCACGGCCACTGGCAGGACCTTTGCCGTGGTCCGCACCTGCAGCACACCGGCCAGCTGCCCGGCGATGCGTTCAAACTGATGAGCGTGGCCGGCGCCTATTGGCGCGGCGACAGCAACCGCCCGATGCTGCAACGGATCTATGGCGTGGCCTTCCAGAACAAGGATGGCCTCAAGAAACACCTGCATATGCTGGAAGAGGCTGCCAAGCGCGACCACCGCAAGCTGGGCCGCGAAATGAACCTGTTTCACATGCAGGAAGAGGCTCCGGGTCAGATCTTTTGGCACCCGAACGGCTGGACCATCTATACCGAGCTGCAGGATTACATGCGCCGCCAGCAAAAACGCGGCGGTTATGTTGAGGTGAACACCCCACAGGTTGTGGATCGCAAGCTGTGGGAGGCCTCGGGCCACTGGGACAAGTATCAGGAAAACATGTTCATCGTTGAGGTGGACGAAGAGCACGCCCGCGAAAAGGCGGTCAATGCGCTCAAACCAATGAACTGCCCCTGCCACGTGCAGGTCTACAATCAGGGTCTGAAATCCTATCGCGACCTGCCCCTGCGCATGGCCGAGTTCGGATCATGTAACCGCTATGAACCGTCGGGCGCGCTGCATGGTATCATGCGGGTGCGCGGCTTTACCCAGGATGACGCGCATATCTTCTGCACCGAGGCGCAGATCGAGGATGAAACCAAGCTGTTCATCGAATTCCTGTCCGACATCTACAAGGATCTGGGGTTTGAGAGCTTCTCGGTCAAATTCTCCGACCGTCCGGAAAAGCGGGCCGGCAGTGATGAGGTCTGGGACAAATCCGAAGCCGCCCTGATGGCCGCCACCAAAGCCGCCGGGTGCGACTTTGACCTCAACCCCGGCGAAGGCGCCTTCTATGGCCCGAAACTGGAATTTGTTCTGACCGACGCCATCGGCCGTGACTGGCAATGTGGCACGTTGCAGGTGGACTTTGTGCTGCCGGAACGGCTCGACGCCAATTATATCGGCGAAGACGGCGCCAAGCACCGCCCGGTCATGCTGCACCGCGCCACGCTGGGATCGTTTGAACGCTTCATCGGCATCCTGATTGAGGAACACGCCGGCAAGCTGCCATTCTGGCTGGCCCCGCGTCAGGTGGTTGTGGCGGCGATCGTCTCGGATGCAGATGAGTACGTGCATGAGATGGTTGCCCAGCTGAAAGCCCAAGGTGTCCGGGCTGAGGCAGATGTGCGCAACGAAAAGATCAACTACAAGGTCCGGGAACATTCGCTGGGCAAGGTGCCGGTGATCCTGGCCTGTGGCATGAAAGAGGTCGAGGAGCGCACCGTGTCGATGCGGCGCCTGGGCGAGAAACACTCGAAAGTTCTGTCACTTGACGAGGTTGTGGCAGATCTTGCCGGCGAAGCCACCCCTCCCGATCTGTTGACCTGATCTGGCCTGAACGCCAAAATAACAGCCTTACAAAAGGCCAGGGTTCCACGCCCTGGCCTTTTTCTTTGCCCATGCCCGCGGACAGCGCACCAGAAGACACGCCAATATTTGGTTACAGGGTTCACAAAACACGTGATCCCCCCTGTGCATGGCAGCCTTGCGTCTGAAACATATCGGGGCCTGTCACATATCTTTGCAACGGAACGTAACATTTCGCCGTCAACTGCCTGGCGTCATTTCACGGGTTAATCGTTATTTTACTGGGGTTTCCACCGTCTCGCCCAGCGATGATCCTCACAGGAGCGTGAGCGCATTTCGCGCAGCCCATAACGCTCCCGTGACTAACGCCGTCGTGAGTGGAGCGGCGCGACCGCGCTGCCTAGATTGCTCTCACCGGCCCCGAGCAACGCCAACAGGGACATCAGACAGCCCAGATCACGCTCATCACGGGACGGTACGAGTTTTAAACCTGAAAGGAAGTTCACATGTCGAAAGCAAAAACCATCGCAGTTCTGGGTGCCGTTTCCGCAGCCGTTGCCGCCAACGCAACCGCCGCTCTGGCAGATGGCGATCAAGAGAAGTGCTTCGGTGTCGCTCTGGCCGGTCAGAACGACTGCGCTGCCGGCCCCGGCACCACCTGCGCCGGTTCGTCGACCGTCGATTATCAGGGCAACGCCTGGAAACTGGTTCCGGCCGGCACCTGCGAGACCATGGAAATCACCGACAGTGCTGGCAAGATGCACAAAGGCTCGCTGGAAGCGACCAAAATGAACCTGCCGTCGTAAGCGCAGGTAAGTGGGTCGGGCAAGCCCCCAAGTTCTGCCCGCCCCACCCCAGACAGATAAAAGATCGGCCCGGTCCGCTGTGGCCGATCCTCTTAAAAGCCTCATTCCAATTGCCCTCGGGGGGCACGTCTTCCCCCTTCCGCTCTGCGCCGGGCAATGTTTCGGGAGATTTCAATGCTGGACCAACCGCAAAACGCTGCCCCCCATTCCGCCCTGCCCAAGTCAGGCGGCATCGGGTATAAACCGCAGCATTTCAAAGATTTAATGGAAAATCCCGGTGCGGTGACCTGGCTTGAGATCCACGCGGAAAACTATATGGGCGATGGCGGGCGCCCACTGGCCCAGCTGAAACATCTGGCGGATCGTTTCCCGATTTCCGTGCATGGTGTGGGCCTGTCTATCGGCGGCGAGGCGCGGCTGGATCCCGAACATCTGGCCCGGCTGAAAAAGCTGGTCGACTGGATCAATCCTGCTATGTTTTCCGAACATCTCGCCTGGTCGACCCATGACAGCCAGTTTCTGAACGATCTTCTGCCCCTGCCCTATACCAATGACACGCTTGCCCGCGTGACCCGCCATATCAACGAGGTGCAGGACTATCTTGGCCGCAAGATGCTTTTGGAAAACCCCTCATCTTATCTGGCATTTGCCGAAAGCACCTGGTCCGAACCCGATTTCATCCGCGAACTGGCCCGCCGCACCGGCTGTGGCCTGCTTCTGGACGTGAACAACGTCTTTGTCTCCGCCACCAATCTGGAATTTGATCCATACACCTATATCGACGCCTACCCGCTGGAGCTGGTTGAGGAGTTTCACCTTGCCGGTCACGATGAAGACGCGGATGAGCTGGGCAGAAAACTCCTGATCGACAGCCATGGCAAACCGGTGGATAAGCCGGTCTGGGCGCTGTTTGATTACGTCATTTCACGGGGCGGCCCACGCCCAGCGCTGGTGGAATGGGACAATGACGTGCCGGATTACCCGGTGCTGGAAGCCGAAGCCGCCCGCGCCACCGCCCATATGGCCTCCGTCCCGCAGCCTTCTGCCCAACAGGTGCCCGCATGAGCGTTGATCTGAAACCCCGCGCAACAGAGGTCAATCAGACCGATTTCCGCCGCGCCATGCTGGATCCGACCAGATCCGTCCCTGACGGGCTGGTGAACCCCGATGGCTCTCAGGCCGAGAAGCGGTTCAACATCTATCGCAACAATGTGACCCATTCTCTGGCAACTGCGCTGACAGAGGGGTTTCCCGTATTGGTCGCCCTGCTGGGTGAGGAGTTCTTTCGTCAGATGGCGCTGGTGTATCTGCGCATCCATCCGCCGGCCTCACAGCTGATCATGCATTACGGCGCCGCCATGCCGCAGTTCCTTGTGGGCTTTCCCGGCACGGTGCATCTGAAATACCTGCCCGATGTGGCCAAACTCGAACTGGCCCTGCGGCGCGCCTATCACGCCGGGGACGGAGAGACGATTGATCCGGCAGAATTGACCATACTGTCCCAGGCCGACCTGATGGATGCGCATCTAACCCTGGCGCCTTCGGTAGAGGTTTTGTCCGTGGAACATCCGGCCCTCGCAATATGGGAATATAATATGAACGGCGGCCCCTCCCCGGTGATGGCACCCGAAGACATCCTGATTTCACGCAAAGGGTTCGATCCCATTGCACAGCGCCTGCCAAAAGGCGGCGCCACGTTCGTCAACGCGCTTTTGAAGGGGAGCAGCTTTGGCACGGCCCTTGGCCTGGCCACATCCGATGTGGCCGATTTTGACCTGACCACAACGCTGGGCGCGCTTTTTGCAGGCCAAGCCATCACACAGATTTCTAGGGGATGACATGATCGCACTGATTAACCTGCACAATACGCTGGCCGGGCACGTCCAGCGTCTGGGTCCCGCGCTGCTGCCGCTTCTGGCCCGGTTCACCTTTGCCGCCACGCTGGTGGGGTATTTCTGGGCCTCGGGTCTGACCAAACTGGGCAGCGGCATTTTTGGCATCTTCACCCCGTCGCTGGGGGCCTATGCCCAGATTTTCCCCAAAGCGATGGAGGCGGCGGGCTATGACGTCTCGAAACTCAGCGCCTTTCACACGCTGGTGGTCACGGCGGGCACTCTGGCCGAGTTCATCTTGCCGCTGCTGTTGATCATCGGATTGTTCACCCGTCTGGCGGCAATCGGCATGATCGGGTTTGTGATCGTGCAGACGCTCACCGATCTGTTTGGCCATGGCGGCATTGCCCACCCCGAGACGTTGGGCGCGTGGTTTGACCGTATCCCGGACAGCCTGATCCTCGATCAACGCCTCTTTTGGATGGTGGTGCTGGTCACGCTGGTGATCAAGGGCGCAGGCCCCCTGTCACTGGATCGGCTGCTGAAGCTGCACTGAAGCGCCTCATCCACAACCGGCCACAACCGGCCTCACCCAACCTCATGTGTAACCAGTATGCGCCCCGCCAATCCGGCGGGGTGATTTCATCTGCGGTCAATCGCGTCCGGCTTCACCGCTGCAATCGCCAAAAGACCACCAAGACCTGCCAGCGCAATGGGGAACATGGTGAAAACGCCATAGCCAAAGGCGAAATACATTCCCGCGGCCGAGGCCAGCAACAAGATGCCACCAACCTGCGCGACCGAGCGCGCCATCGCCCCCCCTGCCAGCGCCAGGAGCGGCGCAATCAGCGCAAAAGCACGGATGCGTTCGGGGTGCTCTACCTGCTCGGCCAGATCGGGCAATTCGCCAAACCGCTCGATCAGCTCCGTATAGCCATAGCCGAAGAACCCGACAAACATGCCCCAGATCCCGGCGATAATGCCCAATACCAATGCCGCGTTACGCATATACTCACTCCTCTTTGGCTAGGAGATAGGGCGTCAGGCGCCGTTCTCCAACCACTCGGCACTGGTTTTCTTGTCCCAGCCCAGCGTCAGGCGATCGCCCTCTTCCACAACGGGACGTTTCATCAGGGTCGGGTGTGCCGCCAAAAGCGCCAGCGGGTCCCCTGCCCGCTCCTCCTCCGACAAGCCCCGCCATGTGGTGGAGCGCTTGTTCACCAGCGCATCACCAAACGCCGCATGAAACCGGGCGAGATCCTCCGCCGCCACCCCATCTGCCCGCACATCGGTCACCGCCAGATCATAGCCCGCCGCCACCAGCGCCTTTTGCGCCTTCTTGCAGCTGTCACAGCTTTTCAATCCCCAAAACCGCATCGCCCTCTCCTGTCATGTCTTTGTCATGTTGGCCCGTCACATTCCCCCCGTTATGGGCGCCGATGATTGCAAGAACAAGATGGCACTGACAGGTTCATTTGCAGGAAAGCCTTGATTTTCCCCCTGCGCTGCGCCATGTCAGTTCTGTACGACAGACTATCTTCCGCCTTCTCACTACGCAGTCGGCCAAGTTCAAGGCTGCGCTACCAAGGTCACCGCATGTTGTGGGTGACATAATATTTAGGAGAGACGGAATGGCCACTGGCACCGTAAAATGGTTCAACAGCACTAAAGGCTACGGCTTTATTCAACCCGACGAGGGTGGAGCAGACGTGTTTGTTCACATCTCGGCCGTTGAACGCGCCGGCCTGCGTGAGCTGGCAGACAACCAAAAAGTCAAATACGAGCTGGAAACCGGCCGTAATGGCAAAACCTCTGCCGCCAACCTCGAGCTGGCCTAAGAGATTTCCCGCTTAGGGAAATGACAAACCCCCGCGGATCGCAAGATCGGCGGGGGTTTTCTTTTACGGGGTGGAGATGTTGCGAACTTCTCGAAGGGCAGTGCCTGACCTCGGGAGGAAGCGAAGCGCCCTCCCATGGGGGAGGTCAGGCGCTGCCCGTGCAAGCACGGGCTAATTCCGACAACTCATTTTTTGGTTATTTTTGCCCGTTGATATTCCCCAGAAAGAAGGAGGAATTCACAGGTTGAATAGGTTAGGGACACGACAAACTGAGCGTGATGTTGAGCCGGTTTCAGTTTGGCTGCATGCCGATCACTTGCTTTATTTGAAACTTCGTAAAATCCTGTGATCATCGAACTAATCCCACTCAATATCGGTTTGAGCGGATCAGATGTGTCAGAAACAACGTTCATTCCACGGGAGGTTAGGAGTAGTCGAAACAGTTTTTTCAAATCACCTTCATTGGCATTGAACTCAACACTCTCTTCTTTCAAAGCCAATTTTACAAATGTTTCCAGAAATGTGTAGCATATAGATATTGCGCCCGAATAGTCGCCTGTCTCCATCCGCTTATCTGCTTTAGCAGAATGCTCTTTCAGAGACGTGAAATCTAATAAAACTTCTGGGGCTTTTGATCGGTGACTGAGCTACTCCCCGAAGTTTGGACAGTGTCGGGCGTAAGTTAAGCTACTCTCTGCTCCTGCTGATCGGGTTTGGTTTTGTTTTTTCTCAGCCAATAGACCACGGCTGGGGGTTTGCCGCCAAGGGCGGAATGGGGGCGCTTGCGGTTGTAGAACTCGATCCACTTACCGACGCCGGCTTTCGCCTCTGATCCGGTTTCCCAGGCGTGCAGATAGACGCACTCGTATTTCATGCTCCGCCAGAGGCGTTCCACGAAGATGTTGTCGAGGAAGCGCCCTTTGCCGTCCATCGATATGCGGACACCTGATCGCCGCAAGCTGTCGGTCCAGGCGCAGGACGTGAACTGGCTGCCCTGGTCGGTGTTCATGATCTCGGGTGGGCCAAACCTGGCGATGGCCTCGTTCAACGCTTCGACGCAGAAGTCCGCCTCCAGTGTGTTCGATATGCGCCAGGCCAACACCTTGCGGGTGTGCCAGTCGATGATCGCCACCAGATACAGGAACCCGCGCCGCATCGGCAGGTAGGTGATGTCTGCTGCCCAGACCTGATTGGGCCGACCCACTCGCAAAGCTCGCAGCAGATAAGGATATGTCTTGTGCCCCTTCGCTGCCTTGCTGGTGTTGGGTTTCTGGTAGATCGGCATCAGGCCCATCAGCCGCATGAGCCGCCGGATGCGCTTCTCGTTCACCAGATGGCCCTCATTGCGCAGGTGCCAGGTCATCTGCCGGACACCAAAGAACGGCGTTTCCAGGAACTGCTCGTCGATCTGACGCATCAGCATCAGATTCAGCGCCGTCTCGCCCTTGGGCTGGTAGTAGAACGACGAGCGCGAGATCGACAGCAGCTTGCACTGCCTGCCGATGGACAGGTCGGGATTGGCAGGCTCAACCATCTTCCGTCTCACTTGCCGATCCACGGCTTGAGCTTTCGTGACAAAAAATCGTTGGCCACGGCCAGCTCCCCGATCTTCGCGTGCAGTTCCTTGACCTGCTCCTCGTCAATCTCAGGGGCTTTCTTGCCGCCGCGCTCAAAGACGCCGGACGCACCTTCCAAGAGCGCCCGCTTCCAACTGTGGATCATCGTCGGGTGGACGCCAAACCGGCTCGCCAACTCAGCGACCGTCTGTTCACCCTTCAGCGCCTCAAGCGCCACCTTCGCCTTGAATTCCGGCGAATGGTTCTTCCGTTTCGACATCTCTGATCTCCTTCTCATCGAAGACCAGCAGACAACAAATCGTAGCTTACGTCAGTGTCCGAATGTCAGGGGGTAGCTCAGATCCACTGCTGCTTTCACTCGGAAAAACATCTCACCTTCAATGTATTCGTCACCTTGCATGAAGCCTGCATGGTAGTCCTTCACAAGACGAAATCCATCTCGCGATAAGACTTTGTTGAACTGGAAGGCTGCATCCTCAGTCTCGCGTTCTCGATCCAACCCAAATTCAAATGCCTCTGCGACAACCGCCTTTAAACGATCTGTACCATTCAGTTTATTCAACTTATCGCGGACGTAGTGATGACGCGATAGGAATCCCTGACCATACAGATCCTCTTCCCCATGCGAGTTAAAAAAGTCGACCAACCTAGGACCCGAGCGGTACTCTGAAATTTGGGTATCGCCAGTTATGATCCCTACGAGAAACTCAACCGCTCTACTTGAAATCCTCAATTGGTTCGACCTCCAAGATCAAATGATCGGGGCCAGCCCCGACCGTTATCACCCCCGCAACTCCGCCTCAAACTCACGCCACTCACCAGCGCTCATCCCCGAGTTTTCCTGCGTGACCTCTTCGCCTTTCAGCATCCGGCGGATGCAGTCCATGGCGCGGCCGGAGAGGTTGGAGCCGCCCAGACGGTAATCTTCAAACGCGCCGTAGGCGGCAGGCACCCAGTCGGCGACGATCTTGCACATCGCTTCGGCATAGACGCGGATTTCGTATTGGGCGTGGTGGTCGGCGCGCAGGCGCAGGAAGTGGAAGAGGTTGTGCAGGTCCACTTTCCAATACCACTGCGTATAGACATTGGCGGGCAGGTTCATCCGCGCCAGCTCGCGCGCCAGCCCGTCCTGACCGTCCTGCGAGATCATCTCTTCGTAATGATCATAGGCCCGGTTGCTGTCGGCCTTGAGGATTTCCAGAACCCGTGCGGCCTCTTCCCCCTGCAACGCAGCCCCCCGGCCCTGGTTGTTCACCACCGATTGCGCCGCCACATGTTCGGGCGCCGGGATATAAAACTCCCGATCCAGGATCGAATAGCGCGCGGAATATTCATTCACATTTGCGGTGCGGTGACGGATCCATTGCCGCGCCACAAAGACCGGCAGTTTCACATGCAGCTTGATCTCGCACATTTCAAACGGGGTCGAGTGCCAGTGGCGCATCAGGTAGCGGATCAGACCCGCATCATTCTGCACCGATTTCGTGCCCTTGCCATAGCTCACCCGCGCCGCCTGACAGATCGCCGCATCGTCGCCCATATAGTCGATGACACGGACAAAACCGTGATCCAGCACCTCATGCGCGGTGTAAAGATGCTTTTCCATGCCTTCGCTCACCACACGCATCGTGGTGTTTTTCTGGCTGCGCTGTTCTTCGATCTCGGCTTTCTGCTCAGGGCTCAGGGGCATGACGAATCTCTCTCTGAATGTGATTGGGGCCACTATATCTAGGCGATGCGCCAAGCGGAACACACATGATGACGTGGCATCCCCCCAAAGCGGCGCATTCACCACACAGGCCGAGTTTTTCACGCGAGCCCATTGAAAACTTGACAATATCCGCTCCAACCGCCTGAATGACGCAAAAGAAAACCCGAGGCAGTTTCATGACAGTGACTTTGAAAACAGGCGCAGCCCTGACCGCAGCCATGGCAGCTTTTACGCTGGGGGCCTGCGACAATGGTGGCAACAACCCCCTGACCAATCCGGCACCCGACACCCCGGCAACAGAAAGCCCGCTGCCCCCCGGGACCGATGATCCCTCTGCAGGCGGATCCATCAACCGTTACGAAGAAGAGGACGGCTCCGGCAACGGCTATGCGCAGTCGATCACCTATAATGAGGTGGACGATACTTTCACCGTCGACAATTTGGGCTTTGACGGGACCAACACCTATTCGCGGGTCCCTCTGCCCAACGTGCAACTGGCCGCGGCGGTCTCGCCCTATCGGGTTTACGAAAACGCCTCGACATTTGCCGATTCCGTGACCGGCACGCCGATCACCCAATTGCCCCACAAGGCGATCCTTGGGGTCAGCACCAACAGCAATCCCGATGGCTCTCCCGTGACTCAATTTGCCCTGGTGCGCACCGGTGCCTATACCGATTACGGCTTTGGCGGCTTCATGTATGAACGCAACGGGGCGGTTGTCCTGCCGACCAGTGGCCAGGCCGGTTTCCGGGGCGGTTACGCGGGGCTGCGGGATTTCAGAGGGGTCAGCGGGCTGGAATATACCACCGGCGACATGACCCTGGATATCGACTTTGACGATTTCAACGCGGGCGACGCGGTGAAAGGCACCATTACCAATCGTCAGGTTTACGATATGGACGGCAACCGCCTGACCGATCAGTACATCGCCGAGATCAATGACGACAATGCCCTGGTCACCGGCTGGCAGGATATCCCGCTTGGGGCCCTGCCCTCGCTGCACCTGACCATTGGCCCGGATACGCTGAACGCTGATGGGGAATTGACCAATGGCATCACCAGCAGCAACTCCGGCGTTCAGCTGGAAAGCGGAAATTACTACGCGGTGCTGGCCGGTGAAGGTGCGGATATGGAGGTGACGGGGATCGTGGTGATCGAAAGCGCCGATCCGGGAACCGATGGCGTGGTTATCCGCGAAACAGGCGGCTTCATCCTTTACCGATAAGTCGATGACTTTCCTTCGAAAACCCATATTGGCGGCGGTGTTATCACTGCCGCTTTTCGCCACATCATCCCTGGCCGAACAAGTGACCCTGAGCGCCGACCAGATGCTTGTGGCCACACGAAACGCGCTGGCGGCGCGGCAGCCGGGCGTGGCGTTACGATTTGCCACCGCCTATCTGGATGCTTATCCCGACTCCGTCCTGATGCTGGTGCTGAAATCCCGTGCCGAGCGGGACCTCGGACAAAACAAAGACGCGCGCAACACGGCCAAACAGGCCTGGAAACTTGCCCAGACCGAGGGACAGAAATACTCCGCCGCCATGGTGGCCGCACAGGCCTTTGCGTCGGGCGGCAACAAGATGGCAGGGCAGTTTTGGCTGCGGCGCGCCTCAAACCACGCTGCAACCCCCGCGCAGAAGCGGCAGTTGAGACAGGATTTCAACTATGTGCGGGCACGCAACCCGTGGCGCCTGCAGCTTGATTTTGGCCTGACGCCAAGCTCCAACGTCAATGACGGATCCTCGGAAGATGGGGGGTATTGGGTCTTTGGTGGCACGTTGCTTCCGGTAACCTATCGGGGGGCCTCTCGCCCGCTGTCCGGCCTGGAAGGACATCTTGGCGCGGACCTCACCTACCGGTTTGCCGAAAGCAAAACCGCACGCAGTTTCGTTGGCGCGCAGATTTTTCATAAGGAAGTCTGGCTGGACGACCCGCGTGAGGCCGCCCCCGCTTCGGTCTCCGGGGCGGATTACCGCTACAGTTCCGTTGCGCTGACCTATCGGCATCAGCGCCTGTTGGGGCAAAATCGCGGGATGCTGGACTTTGACATGCGACTGGGGCGCAACTGGTATGGCGGCACACCGCTGTCGGTTCTGTTTGGTGCCGGGTTGCAGTTTCACCTGCCCCCCAAGGCCGGGAAGCGTCTTTCCCTGCAATTGAAATATGACCTGCAATCGCCGGACAGCGCATATGTCGATGACATTCACACCACCGGGATCGGGTTGCGCTATCGCATGCCGTGGCAGAAAAACCGCCTTACTCTGAAGGCGGACTACCAAACGGCAGCCTCCCGCGACATCACCCGCGCCTATGACGAATACCGGCTCGGGATTGATATGGATTTTGGCAAAGCACTTGCCGGCAACTCGATTTCAGGGGGCGTGACCGGCAGTTACCGGGAATATGCCCAATCCCCGCACACATTGGACGGGCGCCGGGACAAGACGTTCTCGGCATTTGCCGAAATGACCCTGAACTCGGTCAGCTATTGGGGGTTTTCCCCGGTTGTCAGCCTCAACCATACCCGCACCAGTTCAAACGCTGCCCGGTTCACAAAATCGGAAACCGCGCTCGGTCTGTCGATCCGGTCCCAGTTCTGACCTCTTTTGCTTAGCCCCGGGTCTGTTAAAGCGTTTCAAGTTTGTCCCGAAACGCTTTAATGTGTTTGCTGAAACAGCTGAGACACAGGTTTTCCCCGAAACGCCACGGCACTGTCACGTCCTGCCCCGTTTCACCCCCTGTCTCAGGTCAAGACCAAAACATTACAGGCGGGGGGACAGCCCCTTTGCCCAGAAGGAGAAACCGGATGGAAATCCGTTATTTACACACGATGGTTCGGGTCAAGGATCTGGACAAGAGTATTGCGTTTTTTGAACTTCTCGGGCTGAAAGTGACCAGCCGTCGGGATTTTGAACAGGGGCGGTTTTCGCTTATCTTCATGGCCCCGCCGGGGCAACCGGACTGCCCGGTGGAGCTGACCTATAACTGGGACGGGGATGAGGGGTTGCCCTCGGACAGCCGCCATTTCGGCCACCTCGCCTATGAGGTTGAGGATATTTACGCGATGTGCCAGCACCTGATGGACAATGGGGTCACGATCAACCGCCCACCGCATGACGGCCGGATGGCCTTTGTGCGCTCACCCGACAATATTTCGGTCGAGTTGCTGCAGATGGGGACCCCACTGGACCCGGCAGAACCGTGGACCAGCATGGGCAACACGGGGCATTGGTAAATGCTGCGGGCGTGGGACATCCTGGGAAGAGGTTACTGGCGTTTGGCGCAATGCGCCCTTTTCCTTGCCCTGCCCCTGCTGACCGCACCACTTTCCGCAGCCCCCTGTCGACAGGCCCTTGCGCTGGGGCTTGATGTCTCCGGTTCGGTTGATGATCGGGAATACCGGCTGCAACTGGATGGCATTGCAGCGGCGCTGCTGCAACCTGACGTGTTATCCATCCTGACCTCTCAGCCACAGGCCCCTGTTTCAATTGCCATTTTCGAATGGAGCGGCCCCGACAACCAGAATATCCTTGTTCCCTGGACCCGGATCCAATCGGCGCAGGACGCCCAGGATGTCGCCACAAAACTCAACCAGCAACGACGCCGACCGGGGGATCCGTCCACAGCCATGGGCAAGGCCCTGATTTATGGTGCAGACCTGTTGCGAAACATGCCCGGTTGCTGGCAACACACGCTGGATCTATCCGCAGATGGCATGTCCAATTCGGGGCCGCGCCCGGTGGAAGTGGCCGAGGATCTTGCCCGCAATCCGGTGCTGGTCAACGGGCTGGTGATCGCGCCGGATGGCAGGGGGGACCAGCAGGGTCTGGACCAACTGACCCGTTATTTCGAAGAATGGGTCATCCGTGGCCCGTTCAGCTTTGTGGAACAGGCCGCGGGGTATGAAGATTACGCAAATGCCATGGCCCGCAAGTTGCTGCGCGAGCTGTCAGGGTTGCCCCTGTCAGAAGCCCTCCAAAAGAACGTGCCTGAAGTGCCATCTGTGACCGCTGCTGAAAGCCGACCAGAAGCGCCATCTCAGGACGTTTCAACTGCCTCAAACACACGGCTCCGGTCTAAGACGCCAAGTCAGCAGGACACGCAGGCCCATTGATCGGCCCGGAAATCAGTAGATATAGCGGATCTGGTCTGTCCAGTAACGTTCAACCCGTTTCAGCGCCGAATTGATCTCTTCCACACCTTCAGCCCCCAGCACGCCGCGCGACTGCAACCCATCTGCGTGGCGCTCAAACAGCCCGCCAACGATGTCCCGAATGGCCCGGCCACTTTCCGTCAGGCGCACGCGCACGGAACGGCGGTCAATTTCACATCTCTGGTGGTGCATATAGCCCATTTCAACCAGTTTTTTCAGGTTGTAGGAGACGTTTGACCCCTGATAGTAGCCACGCGATTTCAGCTCGCCCGCCGTGACTTCGTTGTCCCCGATATTGAACAGGAGCAGCGCCTGCACGGCGTTGACTTCCAGCACACCAACACGTTCAAATTCATCTTTGATGACATCCAGCAATAGCCGATGCAGACGTTCGACCAGGGCAAGGCTGTCAAGATACTGGCTCACGAACGTCTGGTTGACGCTCTGAGGGATTTGGGAATGCATGCTCATTCGTTACTCCGACCTAATTCTTGTGGTCAGTTTTCAGAGCAAATCCATTACATTCAGTTAAATCTGAGAATAAATCTGGCGGAGAGTTGCTGAAAATTTTCAGCAAATCTCCTGTTTTGATCCCGATCCGGCCTTAGCGGGCGCCGGTGAACTCAGCGATCTTTTCGATCAAAGGCGCTATTTCAGCGGGTGGCGTGATCTGGCCCGACACCCATTGATAGAGGTCCTGATCATTTTGCGACAGGAGCGCTTCGTATTCATCCAAGGCGGCGGCATCCATTTTTTCAAGATGAGCATCCGCATAGGATTTCAGGATGATATCCATCTCCTTGATGCCGCGCCGCATCGACCGCATCGACAGGCGTTTGATGCGGTTTTCGGGGGTTTCCCCTTCCGGTCCCCCCGGCAGCTCGCTCAGAAGCGCGTCGAGCATCTCGTCGTTTTTACGGGTCATGCCTGACCTCCTTCGAAACGTTTGCGCAATGTCTTTTCCAGCCGCGCCAACCGGTCGGCAGAACTGTTCATCTGGGTGCGCAAATCCCGGATTTCACGCAATATATCACGGATTTCCGGCGTGTGTTCAGGTTCGTCCGCAGGCAGGTTCACCCCCTCCCCTTCGCCGGTCAGAAGCCAGCGCAAGGACACATTGAGAACCCCTGAGGCCATGTTCAGCTTGTTGGCGCGCGGTTCGGACAGGTCATTTTCCCAATTGCGCAGCGTGGCAACCTTGACCCCAAGGCGTCGGGCCAGTTCGGCCTGGCTCATGGCTTCGGCTTCGCGGGCCCCGGCAAGGCGATCCCCAAAGGTGGCTTCTTCCTCCGAATACCATCCACTGTTCTGATCTGCATCTTCCATAAAATAACCCTTTCTTCATCTGCCTCATCCAATTGGGCGCACCATAGGGGCAATCGGGTAGAAGTTGAAGGGTCCTGCCCGCGACAAACCGGACTTATAACGCTGCGTGTGCCGGTTTCTTGCCATTATGGCTTTCACAACCGTGTCGAAACCCATTAGATGTTTCGCAACTGACTTACCAATTGAGGTCCCCCCATGTCTTTCCTGTCTGCGACATTGAACCGTGTAAAACCCTCCCCCACCATCGCCGTTTCGAACCTGGCGGCTGAGTTGAAGGCGCAGGGCAAGGATGTGATCGGGCTGGGTGCGGGGGAACCCGATTTCGACACACCTGAAAACATCAAGGCGGCCGCAAAGGCGGCGATTGATGCGGGCAAGACGAAATACACTGCCGTTGACGGCATCCCGGAGTTGAAGGCCGCAATCTGTGCCAAGTTCCAGCGCGACAATGGGCTGGATTACAGCCCTACCCAGATCTCGGTCGGGACCGGCGGCAAGCAGATCCTCTATAATGCGCTGATGGCGACGCTCAATCCCGGTGACGAGGTGATCATCCCGGCGCCCTATTGGGTGAGTTATCCGGATATGGTGCTGCTGGCAGGTGGGGAACCCGTGGTGGTGGAATGCCCGCTGGAAACCGGGTTTCGCATGACACCAGAGCAGCTTGAGGCGGCGATCACCCCCAAGACCAAGTGGCTGATTTTCAATTCCCCCTCAAACCCCACCGGGGCTGGCTATTCGCGTGACGAGCTGAAGGCGCTGACCGATGTGCTGATGCGTCATCCGCATGTCTGGGTGATGACCGATGACATGTATGAACACCTCGCCTATGGGGATTTCACCTTCTGCACCCCGGCCGAGGTCGAACCGGGTCTTTACGACCGCACGCTCACCTGCAACGGCGTGTCCAAAGCCTATGCGATGACCGGCTGGCGGATCGGTTATGCGGCGGGTCCGGTGGAGCTGATTGGTGCGATGCGCAAGATCCAGTCGCAATCAACCTCGAACCCCTGTTCGGTCAGCCAGTGGGCGGCGGTTGAGGCGCTGAATGGTCCGCAGGATTACATCCCGGAAAACAACAAGATGTTCGTGCGCCGCCGGGATCTTGTGGTCGAGATGCTGAACGCCGCCGACGGGCTGGAATGCCCGGTGCCGGACGGGGCGTTCTACGTCTACCCGTCGATTGCCGGATGTCTGGGCAAAACCTCGGCCGGTGGGGTGAAGATCGAAAACGACGAACAGTTCGCAAAAGCCCTGCTGGAAGAAAAAGGTGTGGCGGTGGTGTTTGGCGCGGCCTTTGGCCTGAGCCCCAATTTCCGCGTGAGCTATGCCACGTCCGACGCGGCGCTGAAGGAAGCCTGCACCCGCATACAGGCCTTTTGTGCGGAACTGAGCTGAGGAGGGACAATGAGCACCGAACTGCCCGACTATTACTTCCGTGTGCGCGACAACGGCGCCTTTGTCTTTCGCGTGGATACCGAAAACCGCCATCGTCGCATCGACATGGAACAGATCGCCATTGTGAATATCCGCAATGGCGAGGTGAAACCGCATGGGGACCGGGTGCTATCATCGGAAGATCAGGCGGCGATTGCCACCTGGATGACGGAGCGGCGTGCGCTTTTGCAGCGGCGCAGCATCGACGACATCCTGCGCACGGTGGATCACCTGAACACCACGGCCCATTGGGCGCAGACCAAGGCGGAGGAGGAGGAGCTTGAGGCGATCACCGACACGCTCCTTCTGGCGATGCATGATCTGCGCAGTGTGCTGGTGCGCAAGAAAGCAGATCGGATGATGAAGGGCTGAGGCCCCGTGCTAAAGGCTGAGGCCCCGTGCTTTTGCGGTGGGCAGGCCCAAGGTGTTTCGACTTTGACCTGAGACGGGGAAAGGGGCGCTGCCCCTCGCCGCTGCGCGGCTCACCCCGAGGTATTTTTGGCAAGAAAAAGAGATGGGAGACGGATGGCCGGAGCGGCTTTCCCTTTTCCCGTGTGATACCAGTGAAACGGCGGGGGCCGGTTATGACAGGGCCGGTTATGACTGAGACAGGCGCGAAGAGCGGCTCCAGAACCGCCAGGACATGAACGCACCTGCGCAGAGAAGCCCGATGACAAGGCCGGCCCAGACGCCCTCTCCGCCCCAGCCCCATTGGATCCCCATCAGATAAGACATTGGCACCCCGACCAGCCAGTAGCTGATCGAGGCGATCACCATTGGCACCTTGGTATCATGCACCCCGCGCAGCAGGCCCAGCGCCATCACCTGTGCGGCATCGGCAAACTGGAAAAGAGCCGCCACGACCAGCAGCGAAGTGCCGACGCGCAGGATGTCGTCGCGCAGCGGTTCGGCCGGATCCAGGAAGGCGCTGATCATCGGGTATGGCAGGCCGATGAACACAAGCACGGAAATGCCGCCAAACAGGAGCGACAGCAACGTGATCGCCAGCGCGCCCCTGCGCAGCCCCTCCTCGTCACGGCGCCCAAGCGCACGGCCCGCCCGCACGGTGGCCGCGTTGGACAGGCCGATATGCACCATGAAAAAGGCCGATACGATCTGCAGGGCGATCCCATGTGCTGCAAGTTCCAGCGTCCCGATCCAGCCCATCACCACGGTGGAGGCCGAGAAAAGCCCCGCCTCGGCCAGAGATGTCAGGCCGATCTGCACCCCCATGCGCACCACTTCGCGCAGGGCGTCCCAATCCGGGCGCCAGATCCGCTGAAACAGGTTATGTTCCGGCAGCGCCCGCACCGCGTAGGTCACCAGCACGGCAAAATTGGCACATTGCACAATCAGCGAGGCCAGCGCCGCGCCGCGCACCCCCATTTCGGGGAAGCCGAAATTGCCAAAAATCAGCGCGTAATTCAGAAAGGCATTCAACACGGTGGCCAGAAGCGTAGCATAGAGCACAACCTTGGTGCGCTCCAGCGCCGAAAGATAAGAGCGCAGCACCATCAGCCCCAGCGCCGGATACAGGGACCAGCCCATGATGCGCAGATAGTCCTGCGCAATGGCCGATAGCTCTGGTTCCTGCCCGATGGCCAGCAGAAGCGGTTCGGACCACCACAGGGCGGGCATCACCAGCGTGGCGATGATGGCTGACGACCAGAACCCCATTCGGGTCACCCGGCGCACGCGGGTGTCATCCCCTGCCTCGGATGCCGACGCCACCATCGGCATCACCGCCCAGGCAAAGCCGGACCCCATGATCATCAGCACGAAAAACAGTGTGCCGGCCAGCACAACAGCGGCCAGCGCCTCGACCCCGTACCAGCCCAGCATCACCGTATCGATGATCTGGATGGCAAATCCGGCCAGTTGCGAGCCAATAAGCGGCAAGCCCAGCAGGAGGGCTGCACGCATATGCTGCGGGAGTGTTTGCGGTAACGTCGTCATTCCCCACCGCTATGATGAAATCCCTGCGCCCGCAAGGGGGGAAATTCCCCCCATTTGCCCCGCCAGGGCAATCGCATTTGCCCGGTCACATCCTGGCCAGAAGCGCCAGGGAGGGCTGCCCGGTGACCGGCAGGCCCCGTGCCTGTTCAAAGCCGCGGATCGCCGCGAGGGTCTTGGGACCAATCACGCCATCAGGCTCACCCACATCGAAGCCTGCCCGGGCCAGCCCTTTTTGCAGGGCAATCCGGTCCTTCAACCGCATACCATGGATGTCCGGCCCAAACTGGTGGCGCAGCCCCGGCCGCCCGGCAAGCAGATCTGACAGCACCCCCACACCGATGATGTATTTCTGTGCATTGTTGTAACTGCCCAGCACACGGTAATTCGGCCCCTTGTCAAAGCGCGGCCCCGCCTCCCCCGCTGGCATCACGGCACCAGTGGCGCTTTCCCGCCCCCAACCCGCAGCTTTGCGCCAGCCATTGCGCGAAAGATAGGCCGCTGCCGAGGCCAGAGCGTCGGTGGGATCCGCCCCCCAGATATCACGCTGACCATCCCCGTCGAAATCAACCGCAAAGGACAGGTAGCTTGTCGGCATGAACTGCGTATGGCCCATGGCGCCTGCCCAACTGCCCGTCATCTGGCGCGGGGCAATATCCCCGTTGTCGAGAATACGAAGGGCGGCCTGAAACTGCCGCTCAAACAGCCGAGCGCGTCGTCCGTCAAAGGCCAGCGTGCCGAGGGCGGACAGGGTTGGCACGTCCCCTTTGCGGGTGCCATAGCGGCTTTCCAGCCCCCAGATCGCCACAACCACCTCTTTCTCGACGCCATATTGCCGTTCGATCCGCCCCAGCAGCCCGGCATGTTCGCGCAGCTTGGCGCGCCCGGTGCTGACGCGGTTTTCCGAGGTGGCAATGGCCATGTAATCTTCGAACGATCGGGTGAACTCGGTCTGGTTGCGGTCAATCTCGACCACTTCGGGCAGGAAACCGAGTGTGGGGCGGGCCCGGGCAAGGGTGCGGGATGAAATCCCCTTGGCACGGGCGCGGCTAAAAGCGCCCTCCACCCATGCCTCAAACCCCGCATGGCGTTGCGGCTGAAAGCGTTTCGCCTGAGAGGAAGCGCGCGGGCGGGTGCGGCTTTCGGCATTGCTTTGGCACCCTGTCAGAAGTGCCGCTGTCATTGCCCCTGCCACACCCGTTGTAAACTGCCGCCTGTCCATCATACGCACCTATCAAATTACCTGTTCGTTATAAGACCAGTCTAACCGAGCGCCCCCATCAGACAAGCGATCATGTGGCGGGCATGAAAAGAGGCGGCGAGTTGCCCCGCCGCCCCGTCTGTTCTCTCTCCTGCGTGCGCGTCACGCCCCGCCGCAATCAGCTCCCACGCCGATGGTCAGGATGCAGGCTGGCGCCCAGAATGTGATCTGCGTTGTGGATGACCTGGCTGGCATGGCCAACAATCAGCGGATCGGGATGGTTGACGAGGTCGTAATCCTTATCCGGGTAATCCACGGTCGACAGGAAGTGGCGCATACATTCCAGGCGCGCGCGTTTCTTGTCGTTCGACTTGATGATGGTCCAGGGCGCATCCGCGGTGTCGGTGTAGAAGAACATCGCCTCTTTCGCCTCGGTGTAATCGTCCCATTTCGAGAGCGACGCCACATCCACCGGCGACAGTTTCCAGCGCTTGAGCGGATCATCCTTGCGGCTGTCAAAGCGCCGTTTCTGTTCCTCACGGGTGACCGAGAACCAGTATTTGTAAAGGCGAATGCCCGAGCGGGTCAGCATCCGTTCATATTCCGGGGTCTGGCGCATGAATTCCAGGTATTCGTTCGGCGTGCAAAAGCCCATCACCCGCTCCACACCTGCGCGGTTGTACCAGGAACGGTCGTAGAAAACCATTTCACCCGTGGTTGGCAGCTTGGAGATATAGCGCTGATAGAACCACTGACCGCGTTCCTCATCAGTCGGTTTGTTCAGCGCCACCACGCGGGCCTCACGCGGGTTCAGGTGCTCCATGAACCGTTTGATCGTGCCGCCCTTGCCGGCCGCATCACGGCCTTCAAACAGCAGAACAAATTTCTGGCCGGTCTCACCAACCCATTTCTGCACCTTCAGAAGCTCAGCCTGAAGCTTGCTTTTCTGGGCCTCATACTCCTTGCGCCCCATCTTCACGTCATAGGGATATTTCCCGTTTTCAAAAGTCTGACGGATCTGGTCGGCGGTCACATTGGGAAAGCCGGATTTGGAACGGGTTTCCACCGCCGGCGCCTTGGGGTCGGCCGGTTTTGCACTCGCGGCGGAGGCCGCCGGTTTAGCCGTTGTTTTTGCTTGAGTTTTTGCGGTTGCGGTTCCATTTGCACTGGTAGTTTGCGCCATGCAGAGCCCTCCTGACTGTCCCTTTTTGAAATATGTCTGCAGTGTAACAGAACCCCTGGATCTGCGCCTTGATCCGGGTCAAACAATTGCTTTGAATTTGAATAATTTTACACGCCTCGGCTGTGCTTTCTGTCCCCTTTCAACATCATCTGTTAACCTTTGGCTGCTCTAACCGAACCATGCGCCGGACAACAGAAGGCCCAGACAATCGCAGGAGAGACGGCATGATCCCATTTGACCTGCCAAGTTTTGACCAGTTCGCTGCCAGCCTGCTCACGCTGGCCTTGATCCGCGAGCTGCTTCGTCTGCTGCACAGCCCGCCATCACACGATCCCCGGAACCCTTGAACACATTTCGTCAGGTGAAAACACCCCGACCAAGGGCCAGGGTGTTTCAATCTCTCTATGTCATCCGCAGATGTCAGATCGGTTTATCAACCCGGATCGTCGCCCAGACCTTGCCCCGCACCGCCTGCGGCCATTTCAGCTGCACCTGCTTGTTCCCGGTGCCCTGCGCCGTTTTCACCCGCGGCATGTCATAGATCTTGACGTTGGAACTGGTCTGGGTGCCATCCTCAAACACCAGCGACTGGCACAGCCGGGCTTTGCCATCAAAAGGCAGGTATCCGCCACTGTCGAGCGTCCAGGTCGCGGCCTCGGTGTTCTGGCTGAATTCCAGCATCACCGGCGAACAGGTCCGCTGGTTCACCCCGAAGAAGGAATTGTCCTTGAAGGTGAGGTTGCGATAGGACCAGCCGTTCAGTGAGCCATGGGTGGTGACCACACCCTCGACCCGGTCAATCGTGCCCTTGTAGGTGCGGAAACTGTTGCCCACCACATGCATGCCCGACACGTAATGCCCGGTGCCAAACGGCTTGATCAGGATGAATTTGAACCAGGGCGCGGCATCAATGGTCACGAAAATATTGTTGGTGATGGTCATGCCACCAAAGGAATATTCCGCGCCGAAATTCGGATCCGCATCATGTTCATTGTTCAACTCGATCGAGCAGTTGTCGATATAATTGCCGGTGATCACCGTGTTGTTGTTTTCATTGGTCAGCACAAGCCCTGCCGTGCGCGCGCCCTGAACAACCTCATCCCCCTGGAAGATGTGGTTGCCCTGAATAATGTGGTTGCCGCCACTCAGAACCCCGGTGGTGCCCATCCGCGCAAAGCGGTTGTCGCGGATCTTGGCATCATTTGCATTCACATTGAAGGCAATCGACTGACGCACGGTTGCGGCCACGGATTGTTCGTCGGACACGAACTGGCAGCGTTCGATATGCAGGTCCTGACAGGCTTTGCCAATTGAGGTGATGCCGCGGTTTCTGGGCTTGATGAAGAAACAGTCCTGAAAGATCGCATTCTCGCCTTCACGGGCCAGACGCACCGCCGAAGCGTGGCCGTTGCACTGGAATTCCACCTCGGAAATGGTGAAGCGCCGCATCTGGGAAAACCCGGAGAAATCGAGAACATATTTGAAGTTCTTGAAGGTGAAATTCTGGGTGACAGCGCCGCCATAAATCGGCTCGGACAGGGTGGCCGAATTGGCCCCGACATTCACATCCTTCACATAGACCTCGCGGCCCACGCCGTTACCGGTTACCAGCGCGCCGCGCTTGACCGCACCGATATTGCCGATGCCGGTCAGGGTCAGCGGGTTATTTGGATTGTAGGTGGCGGTTGTGGTGGTGCTGTCCACATCCCAGGCGGCGCTGTTATTCACATAGAACTGCCCGTTCTTGAGCACCCGGCGAATGAGCAGCGAGTCGGATTTTTCATAAGCCGCCTGCATGTCGATCGGCGCGCTCACGTCGATCCGGCGGCCACACATATCCAGAACCTCGTGGTCGGTATAGTTGAGCAGCGCCTGGAATGCCTTTTTGAAGCCCAGCATCTCGTCGCCAAACGCGTCGATATAGGTGGGCAGGTCAAAGCTGCGGGTGAGCGAGAGATAGACATCATCTGCCATGCTCAGCGTGCCTTCGAACCGGACATCGGCGTGCAGCGTCATGCTGTTTGCGATCCGAAACGTGCCTTCGGGGATCAGGAGCGTGCGCCCGTTGGCCGCGGCATCCGCGGCAAGGAACGCGTTGCGGTCATCCGTCACGCCATCGCCTGCAGCACCAAAATCGCGCACATCAACCCAATCCATCATGTCGCGCAGATAGGCGCCGGTGACATCCTCGATCACGATGTCATCCACCCGCACCACCGCTCCGTTTGATCCGGTGAATTCCAGCCCGAGATGCCCATAGGCCACATCCGCGCCCCAGATCATATCAACCCCATTGCGCGCGCCCGACCCGATGATGGCGGCCACTTCGACCACCTCACCATAAGCGGTGAGCGGCACCGAGGGGCCGACCTCAACATAACCATTGGCGTGGCTGTTATTGGATTTGAACGGCTTTGCCACCGCCCGCACCGATGGCAGCGGCCCGCTGATTGCCTTGACCTTGGCAGAGATGCGCAGATAGCAGCCCTGTTCATATTGGGTCTGCCCGGTATAGGTCAGCTTGAGGGAGTTGGTATTCTTGAACAGCTCAACGCAGCCATCAAAATCCTGATCAGCAGGCACAAGCGCAGCATTGGAGGCGGTGTCATATGTGGACGAGCCCGGCGCCCCATCCCCGCTGGACCAGACATCCAGACCATCTGCGAAAGGGGGCGGCATAAAGACCACCCCGTCGGTAAGAGCCTTGTTCATCGAATTCCCTTTCAGGTCAAAAATACTGCCTCACCCGAGGGGCCGGTGGTTCCGGACACGGGTGGTCGGACACATGATCCGAAACGCTGAAAGGGGTAACAAAGTGGGTTTAACGCGGGTTAACGGGGGCGAACGTTGCGTCTGTGGCGGCTGGACAGGGGCGCTGCCCCTCGCGCTGCGCGCTCACCCCGAGGTATTTCCGGCAAGAAAAAAGGCAGGGGCGCAAAGCCGCCTGCCTTTCATTTTCTTAAAGCGTTTCGAGATGAACTTGAGACACAAGTTGATTTCGAAACGCCCGCAACATCAGTAGGTTTCGAGCGTTTCGCCTCATTATTGTGTCTCAATAATAAGGCGAAACGCTTTAGGGGCGGATTGGTTTACCCAACCAGCTCTCCGGCCAGCGCGCGGTCAATCAGCGCGGCGGTGTCTTCGACGCCGTAAAGCGCGGCAAAGCCGCCAAAACGCGGACCTTGGGAAGCACCGAGCAGCACCTCGTAAAGGGCCTGGAACCATTCACGCAGATTTTCAAACCCATGCACCTTGCCCACGGCAAAGACGATGGATTGCAGGAACTCATCGGAGGTGAAATCCACTTGCGGAAGCGGGTCATCATTGCCGACGATCTCGTTCTTCTTGGCAATCAGTTCCAAGGCCTTGTCACCATCACGGAACGCCGCGGCCAGATCGGCCATGGCAGCACGCTCCTGATCGGTGGGCAGGCGGAACACCTTTTCCGGTTCGACAAAATCTTCGTAATACTTCACCGCATACCCTGCCGCCGCATCCAGATCCGGATGGGTTTCCGGCGAGGCGTCAGGCGCGTAGCGCTGGATGAAGCCCCAAAGCTGCGCCTTGTCATGGGCCGACGCCACCGATGCCAGGTTAAGCAGCATCGAGAACGGCACCACCATGTTCGACACCGGCACGTCGCCACCGTGAATATGCCAGACCGGATTGTTCAGCTGCGCCTTAAGGTCTTGTTTGTGATAGGCATTCAGCTGCTGATGATACTCATCCATCGCCTTGGGGATCACGTCAAAATGCATCCGCTTGGCCGTTTTCGGCTTGAGATACATGAAATAGGCCAGGCTCTCGGTTGAGGCATAGGTCAGCCATTCGTCGATTGAAATCCCGTTGCCGGAGGTCTTGGAGATCTTCTGGCCATTGGCATCCAGGAACAGCTCATAGGTGAAATGCTCCGGTGCGCGCCAGCCCAGAATGCGGCAGATCTTGTCATAGATCGGCGTATTGGTGCTGTGGTCCTTGCCATACATTTCGAAATCCACATTCAGCGCTGCCCAACGGGCGCCGAAATCCGGCTTCCATTGCAGTTTCACGCGACCGCCCGTGACCGGCAGGGTCCATTCGCGGCCCTCTTCGTCATCAAAGGTGATGGTGTGGGTCTCGGCACAGACCTTTTTCATCGGCACATACAGCACACGGCCCGTCTCCGGGTGGATCGGCAGGAAAATCGAATAGGTCTGACGACGCTCTTCCCGGAGGGATTTCAGCATCACCTCCATCACCTCGTCATATTTCTCAACCGCGCGTTTCAGCACCTCATCGAACTGGCCGCTCTCGTAAAATTCCTTGGCCGAGTAGAACTCGTATTTGAACCCGAACGTATCCAGGAAACGGCGCAGCATCGCGTTGTTGTGATGACCAAAGCTTTCATGCGTGCCAAAGGGATCCGGCACCGAGGTGAGCGGCTTTTGCAGATGCTCCTGCAGGCTGTCGGCATTTGGCACATTGCCCGGCACCTTGCGCATCCCGTCCAGATCGTCGGAAAAACAGATCAGCTTGGTGGGGATGTCCGAAATCACCTCAAACGCGGTCTGGATCATCGTGGTGCGCGCCACCTCGCCAAAGGTGCCGATATGCGGCAGGCCCGACGGGCCATAGCCGGTTTCAAACAGCACAAACCCCTTCTCAGGCGCGCCCTTTGAATAGCGTTTGAGCACCCGGCGCGCTTCTTCAAAGGGCCAGGCTTTCGAAGCCATCGCGGCCTCACGCATTTCAGGGCTGATCTGATCAGTCATCTGCTGTTTCCTTTATATCTCCGGGCGGTTTGCCCTTAGGCTCCACTCCCTATTGATAAGGGCGCGCGGGGTCAATATTCTGCATTGCAACAAAAGGAGCATTCCAAGTGCAAGACATTCCGCATTCCCTGACCGCCCAGGACAGCCTGGTGGCCGTAATGATGGCCGTATCTGCGTCAGATGAAGAGATCACCTCTGCCGAACTTCTGACCATCGAACGCGTGGTCAATCACCTGCCCGTTTTCGCCAGCTATGACCCGGACCGGATGAAAACCGTGTCGCAGACCGTGTTTGACCTGTTTGCGGTTGAAGATGGGCTGGATGCGCTGTTTGGGCTGGTGCGTGACAACCTGCCCGAGCACCTGTGGGAAACCGCCTATGCGCTGGCCTGCGATGTGGCTGCAGCGGACGGTGTGTTGCACGGGCCGGAACTGCGCATTCTGGAAGAGATCCGTTATGAGCTCAATATCGACCGGCTGCATGCCGCCGCGATTGAGCGCGGCGCACGGGCGCGGCATATGGTGCTGTAAGACGGCACGTTTCAGTTAAGGCAAAGCAAAGGGGCCGCGCGGCCCCTTTTTCTTGTCGCGTTTCATGTCGAGCACCCCGCCCGCGGCCCCCACGCGCAGGGGCTCACAACTCCGTGACGTCTCGTCACCTTGAAGGGGCGACCTGCCTGCCCCATATCCGGCGTCAACACAACGCGACACCACTTTCAAAAGTTTAAAGTTTCGGCTTTTCACCCTTTGAAAGTTTAAACTTTGGGGAAAACCATGTTGCAAAAGTTTAAAATTACCAATCGCTGGCCAGCCACGCGCCCGGACGTGATCCAGCTCTATTCGCTGCCCACACCAAACGGGGTGAAGGTCAGTGCGATGCTTGAGGAAACCGGGCTGGACTATGAGCCGCATCTGGTGAATTTCGGAACCGATGATCAGTTCACCCCCGAGTTCCTGTCCCTCAATCCCAACAACAAGATCCCGGCGATCATTGATCCCAACGGGCCAAATGGTGCGCCTCTTGGGCTGTGGGAAAGCGGGGCCATTTTGATTTACCTTGCTGAAAAATCGGGGAAATTCTTGCCGACGGATCCCGCCCAAAAGGCTAAAACGATCCAATGGCTGATGTGGCAGATGGGCGGGCTTGGTCCGATGCTCGGGCAGTTTGGATTTTTTCACGCCTATGCGGGCAAAGAGATTGACGACAAACGGCCGCGGGATCGCTATCTGAACGAGGGCAAGCGGTTGCTGGCGGTTCTGGAGGGGCGACTTGATGGGCGCGATCATGTCATGGGCGATGAGTACACAATTGCCGACATCGCGATCTGGCCGTGGATCCGCGCCATCATGACCGGGTACAACGCCGCAGAGGAAATGGAATTATCCAAACTTTCCAATACCATGCGCTGGTTTGAGAAGGTATCTTCGCGCCCCGCTTCCAAGGCCGCGGTGAACATCCCCGCGCGCCCATAATCCCGTCAGGTTCCGTAAAGAGCCGCCCAACGGTTGATCAACTGATGCTGGAGCCAGCGGGCGCGCGCGCTCCAGCTTTTCGCCCCTGCAGGCCGCTCGCGGTCGGCGCGTTTCACCGCACGCCTTTTGCCCATGTCGGCTGAAAAAATCGCAAAGGCAAGCGTCGTGCCATCCGCTGTGGTGACATAACCTGACAGGGCCGAAACAAAGTTCAGCGTGCCGGTTTTGGCACGGATGGCATGTCCGGCTCCCGCCAGTTTCTTACCATCCTTTCCACGCGGCGTGATCTCTTTCATCAACCCGTGCAGCGCCCCGTCCGGCCCCAGCTTCACAAGCATCGACACCATGTCCCTTGCGGGCAGGCGCGAGGCATCGGACAGGCCACTATGATCAGCAAAACTCACTGATTTTGCACCCAAATTCTCTCTTGCCCAATCTCCCATCATCTTGCCGGATGCGGCAAGGGTGCCGGGCTTTCCACCGCGCTGTTTCGAGGCTGAAAGCCCGACAACCTCCGCCGTCAGATTGGTGGAATATTTCAGCATCTTGCGCGACACAGTCGCCAGATCTGCGCTGCGATGTTCAGCCAGAACCGTCCCCCCCGGCAAGGAGCGCAGCTCCCCCGGCTTTGGCAGGGCAATCCCATGCGCGCGCGCCAAAACCTGAAACACATCCGCCGCATAAAGGCCCGGCCTGCGCACGGGCAACCAGCGAGACCCCCCTTTGCCCAGCGCGCCACGCGCCACGGTCCAGTTGTCGATCCCGGCAGACGCTTTGTAGGTGTAGACCGGCAGATCCCGGTTCACCACCTGCATCCGCGCCGTGCTGACCGCGGGACGCACGCGATCCGACCGCGCATCCATCGCCACGGAATAACTTTCCCCGGTGCGTTTCCATTCGAAATGCACCCGGTTGTAATTCAGGTTCAGCCCCGACACAGACGGGTTATAGCCCAGGTGATCCGGCTGGTCCGGGTCGATCGAGCGCTGATACGGCAAGGCGTTTTCATAAAAGAGAAACTTCCCGTCCACACGGGTTATTCCCTTTTTCTTCAGCGCCTTGACCAGATTTTCCAGCGCATTTGTGTCAAGGGAAGGATCCGCCCCCCCCACCAGGACAAGGTCTCCCTTCAACCTGCTGCCGGACACGGGACCCGTGGCCAGAACGCGGGTGGAAAACCGATGCCCCTGCCCCAGATGTGCCAGCCCGTAAGCCGTGGTCACCGCTTTCGCCACCGAGGCCGGCGGCAGGCCCAGATCGGCATTGCGCGCCTCAAGCACCAGCCCACTGCGGGCATCCGCCACGACAAACCCCACCTTCCCCGAAAGCTTCGCCTGCTCCAGAAGGGCTTCAAGACCGGGAATCGCAGCTTTAGCCGCCCCGCCCGGACGCAGCTTTGGCACAGGGCTTATGGCTGGGGCCTCAGCGATCGCGGTCGAAGAAAGGGCGGCCGTGACAATCCCGCCGCCAAGCCCGGCCAGAAGACCACGCCGTGTGATTGGTGTTTTCATAAGGGCTTCGTACTATGCAGTTTCTTTGACGAGTAAACCCCGTCACGAAGATCATTTCAACCGTTGAGCGCACCGGAGTCTGCACCGGGGGCTTTAACGGGTAAACATGGACAAAACGCGCCGCTACCAATGCCCTTTTGCACGGATCTGCGACGAAGAAATATCCCGCATCGGCGCGTTGATCAGCGTCCAGGCCGGGGCTTTGCTGCTTGCCAATCGCTGTGCATCACGCCCGCGCAGCCGCGCATCCCGATAGATGAGCGCAGCGACAGACATGCGCGCCTGCACCCGGTCGCCGGGCCGGGCGATCACGCCCACCGGCACATGGTCCATGATCCAGCGCCAATTGTCCCAGCGATGAAACCCGGCCAGATTGTCCGCCCCCATCAACCAGACAAAGCGCACCTGCGGATAGAGCCGTTGCAAGGCGGCAAGAGTTTCTGCGGTATAACGTGTGCCCGTGCGCCGTTCGAGATCGGTCACCTCAACACGCGGATGCGCCATCACCTCCCGCGCATGTCTCAACCGGTCATCCAGTGGTGCGGGGCCATGTTTTTTCAGGGGGTTGCCGGGGGAGATCAGCCACCACACCCGATCCAAGCCAAACCGCTTCAGCGCCTCTCGGGTAATGTGCACATGGCCTTCATGGGCAGGATCAAAAGACCCCCCCAACAGCCCGATCACCTGACCGGGCGCAGCATATGGAAGTGCGTGACGCATAGGGGTAGGACTTAGCGGATAGTTTTTTGAATTTGGAGTGGAAAATTCCTCATCTGCTCAATCACATTTCATGTAATTGTGCAAAACCTCAGACCAGGCCTGCGCGGGATCGAAATCTTTGGCCAAACCGCTTTCATTGCCGCCAGTAAACGCTTCAATCCCGTGTTGAACCATATATGACGCAGAATGTGTGGGCACAGGCATGGATTGAAGCGATGCGCAGAATTTTGCACCCGTCGCCCCCTGCCCCGTATAGGCGGTGAGTACCGGGGCCATATGTTCCTCCCATCCTTCGGGATCTTGCTGAACCACACCCATCATCAACACAGGAATCGCCTGATGCGCTGTCTTGTCCAAAACCCGATGCGTGTCAAAAACCCCACGCGCATACATCAGCAACGTCAGTTCAGCCGCCGCCACATAATTCTTCTTTTGGAAGCAATCCCAAACACCCGGCTGCAAATCCGCGGGGGAAAGATCAGGCCCTGCCTGTGCAAGCGGGATACAGCCAACAGGCGATGTTGCCTTTAGATTTCCCGGCGCTTCCAAATTTGTAACTTGCGCCAGAGCGGCCTTTCCAAAAACCAAAGCACACAAGACAACGGGGATGATGTTTTTCATAGGACGCCCTCAATACTCAAACTCAATTGCCCTTTCCTCGCACATTCGCTAGACCAGCGCAAACCGCGACTTTCAACGGAGCATACCCATGGCCGCTTATCAATATGTCTACCACATGGACGGCGTTTCCAAGACCTATCCGGGTGGCAAGAAATGCTTTGAAAACATCCGCCTGAGCTTTCTGCCCGGCGTGAAGATCGGTGTGGTCGGCGTCAACGGCACCGGTAAATCGACCCTGATGCGCATCATGGCCGGGATCGATAAGGATTTCACCGGCGAGGCCTGGGCCGCCGAAGGGGCCAAGGTCGGCTATCTGCCGCAGGAACCGGAGCTGGACCCGTCACTTGATGTGCGCGGAAACGTGATGCTGGGCGTGAAGGCCAAGAAGGACATTCTGGATCGCTACAACGAACTGGCAATGAACTATTCGGACGAAACCGCCGAAGAGATGGCCCAACTGCAAGATGAGATCGACGCGCAGAACCTGTGGGATCTGGACGCGCAGATCGACGTTTCGATGGAGGCCCTGCGCTGCCCGCCGGATGATGCGGATGTCTCCACGCTTTCGGGCGGTGAGAAACGCCGCGTGGCCCTGTGCAAGCTGCTCCTGCAAGCGCCCGACATGCTGCTGCTCGACGAACCCACCAACCACTTGGACGCCGAAACCATCGCCTGGCTGCAACAGCACCTGATCGATTACAAAGGCACCATCCTGATCGTCACCCACGACCGGTATTTCCTGGATGACATCACCGGCTGGATCCTTGAACTCGACCGTGGTCGCGGCATTCCGTATGAGGGCAACTACTCGGCCTGGCTGGAGCAAAAAGCCAAGCGGCTGGAGCAGGAAGCGCGGGAAGACAAGGCCAAGCAAAAGACGCTGGAACGCGAATTGGAGTGGATGCGTCAGGGCCAGAAAGCCCGTCAGGCCAAGTCGAAAGCGCGGATTGCCGCTTATAATGAAATGGCCAATCAGTCCGAGCGCGACAAGGTCGGCCGCGCCCAGATCGTCATCCCGAACGGGCCGCGCCTTGGTGGCAAGGTGATCGAAGTCACCGGGTTGAAGAAACATATGGGCGACAAGCAGCTGATTGAAAACCTTGACTTTTCCCTGCCGCCCGGCGGGATTGTCGGCGTGATCGGCCCGAACGGCGCGGGTAAATCGACGCTCTTCAAAATGCTGACCGGTCAGGAACAACCTGACGAGGGCACGGTTGAACTGGGCGACACGGTGAAACTCAGCTATGTCGATCAGTCGCGCGATGACCTGAACGATGGTGACACCGTGTGGGAAGCGATTTCCGGCGGTGCTGAGATCATTGAACTGGGCGACGCACAGGTGAACTCGCGCGCCTATTGTTCCAGCTTCAACTTCAAGGGCGGCGATCAGCAGAAGAAACTGAACCTGCTGTCGGGCGGTGAGCGCAACCGGGTGCATATGGCGCGGCTTCTGAAAGAGGGCGGCAATGTGCTGCTGCTTGACGAACCGACCAACGACTTGGACGTCGAGACGCTCCGCGCGCTGGAAGACGCGCTGGTGGATTTCGCCGGCTGCGCCGTGGTCATCTCCCACGACCGTTTCTTCCTCGACCGGATCTGCACCCACATTCTGGCGTTCGAAGGCGACGCCCATGTGGAGTGGTTCGAAGGCAACTTCGAGGATTACGAAGAGGACAAGAAACGCCGGTTGGGCCCGGATGCTCTGGAACCCAAACGGTTGAAGCATAAGAAATTTACGAGGTAGAGCCATGCTGGAAGGAATTCTCCAAGATTTTGTCAAAGTCACTGTGTGCTCCAATGAGCCGCTCTTCGATACAAATTTTCCCTTTGAGGAAAACAAAGAGAAACATCGCGAAGTAGCTTCTCAATTTGGCAATCTCACCCCTGAAGAACGCAGTAGTACAAGCTTCGGAGAATTCCTTTCTAGGAACGGGGTGGAAGACCCCAAAGCAGCCCATTTAATTCCGGCGAAAAATTACTCGTTGGTTCAAAGCGAGGCCCGAAAACGCGTTGAAGACGGAGTGTTACTCAATGCTATGCCAATCGACACTATGGATTTTGAACGATCTCTCGTTGAAATTGCCGAGAGCATTGAAAACACGAGACTTATCCGAGAAATGTATCGCCTCCGCAAGCGCACATGCGGCCAAGGCGCTAAAGATGGTATATCAGAAGATGAGGCCGCCAAATTACGGCACTGTTTGATTCAAGGGCGTGAGCTTTATTCAGCAGGCCTCTCTGGTAGTCTTTTGGTAAAGCCACTGAACTTTTTCTATGCACTAACTGCATATGCCTATGGGGTAATAGTTCTTAATAATCCGATGCGTTTTCATAAGGGAATGTTACCCGGAAGTCACGCAATGAATTATCTCCCCAACGACTTTCATGTACAATTTGGTGGCGATGAACCTAGAGGTACATTTTCCGATCTATTCACAGCTTTTCCAACTCAACACATTATCGGATCTGACCACGAATTTATTGGGGACTATACAAACTCCATTGTCGAGTTTTATGAGAAAAAGCACACTGTATCTGTTGGCACTCTGCTCAGCATGATGCCCGAAATGGCCGAATTCTACAGGCTCTCCACAGGTCGACCCTCACGCGCGCACCCCCTTGAAATATCGCAAACGAGTAGTCGCAAGGGCGTAAAATGGAATTTCAAAATCGGAAATGGAGAAAGAAAGCCTGACTCTGCATCAATTCACCAAGCATTTGACAGTTACCCTGTCAGCGAAAGCTATGGGCGAGTGAACGTTGAAGTTTCCGTAGAAGAAGTGCACACCATCAAAGCAACCATATACACTGACCTGCGGGGGAACCTCTGGTTCATCGAAAATCCATTTGGCTCCATTCAATTACCTGAAATTTGCCTGCATTTTCTAACCCTGTTTTGCTACTCGAATATCATGCGCTACCGTCCTGATGAGTGGGGAGCCTTGGTTAACAACGAGGCATCCTCTGATGTTTCCTTGCTCACCCGGCATTATTTCTCCGTTCTCGAGAAAAAGTTTTATGCATTGGTTTTGAGGTCTCTGTCGCCATATTACCCCTACGCGATTGATTAACCTTACACCGCCACCTTATTCCCCTCTTCATCCAGATGCACAAAGACAAACACGCCTTCGGTGACGCGGGTTTTGGAGCGGCCACGGTCGCGTTCGGACCAGGCCTCTAAGTGGATGGCGAGCGAGGTGGTGCCGATGCGGCCGACGCGGCCGTAGATGCACAGCACGTCGCCCACTTTGACCGGAGAGATGAACTTCATCGCGTCAATGGCCACGGTGGCCACGCGCCCCCCTGCCCGTTCAGCGGCCAACACACCGCCCGCGATGTCCATCTGAGAGAGCACCCATCCGCCGAAAATGTCGCCCGCGATATTGGTGTCCTTCGGCATCGCAAGCGTGCGCAGGATGATGTTGCCGTCTGGTGTATCGCTCATAGGTCCGCTCCTCTTTGCCCCCGTCTGTGCCCTCGTCTATGCCCCAAGGGTAAGCGAAACGGCGCGGCCCGCAAGCAGGCCGCAGCGTCACATGTTTTTGGGCGCGCAATTTGCCCGAAAACCGGCGCGCACTGTTCCGATTGCGCCTGGGCAAAATCCGGTCAGTGGACCTCAGCCACCTCACGCAGTTCGGTCAGAAGATCCAGCAGGGTTTCCATCTTTTCTTCGCCAAACCGCCCCTCGAGGTTTTCGTAAAGCACGGCGGATTTGGCAGACATCTCTGCGTATTTCTGTTCACCAGCGGGGGCAATCTTGACCCGGCGACGACGGCCATCGCTGTCATCCACCCGCTCGATATAGCCCCGTTCCGTGAGGTTTTTCAGGATCCGGCTCAGGCTGGGCGGCATCAGCACACAGCGTTCCGCCAGTTCGGTGGCGCAGCAGGGTTTGCCCTCAGCCAGCACGCGGATCACGCGCCACTGCTGCACCGTCAGCCCGATCTGGTCAAGCTCGTGGCGGAAAGGTTTCAGCGTGGCCTCGCGGGCGTGCAAAAGTGCAATGGGCAGGGCGCGATCAAGACTTTTCATCAATTGGTCCTCTCTCGGAGGGCCCCTGGGATGGGGGGCCATCCCGTTCGGGTCATCCGGGTTTCGATCCCCTGGACGGGAAGGCTGAAGCTGACGGGCGCATCGCCCGGCTGTGGGGTCAGCGCGGTTTTCACCGCTGCGTAAGAGCAATCGACGACACCTTCGCGCATAGCATCGTCCCGGCCCGGTCCCTGTCTCAGTCTTCTGTTCAGGACGTGACAAAGTTCTGCGTGTTCGGTGATGGGCCGCCCCTTGGCGCCGATACCCGTGCACCGAACACCACCCGACAGGTGCTTTCCGGGAACAGGCAGGGCGTCACACAGTCGTTTTGCCAAGGCACCGTGATTGGCAACCTTGCCCAGCTTAGGGCTGTTTTCAAACGTCAAATGCGACATGCACCCTCCTAAACAACACAGGTTTGTGCGGCTGCGCCTCGCTCCCCCGTATTGCCCAATACAGAACACCCCACCGAGGTGAGGCCGTTTGAATTTACGCGTTAAGAATTCTTCCGCCTTGCCTTAGATCAAGTCCGGCGCAGGTGCTTTGCAAAAAAATGGCTGAAAAACCGGAGGTCGATCACGTTTTTTTTCGGGGGGAGCACGGGGCGGGTATTACAGGATCCAACTGAAACCACGATGGAACAGGGGGGATGGCGGTGTGGCCTCGCATGCCTCACCGCCTCCGAAAACATCTACGACCGCGTAAGATCAGCCTGCGCCCCGCACACAGGTCCAGACTGTCCGGGTCGAAACACCCTCTTGCTTTACAAACCCTGCCCCGGTCAGGATTTTCTTGCATTCCTGCATCCCCTCCACACCATAGACCTTGGGGTGAAACTCCACCACAACAGCGCGGAAGCGAGACAGGTCCGCGCCACGCAGCAAGTCAAGCTCGCCCCCTTCGATATCCATCACCAGCACATTTGCGCCAATCTCGGACGCGGTGGTGTCAAAATCACGGGTGGGTACGTCAACACGGCGGCGCTTTTCGTTGTCTTCCCCCACCAAGGACGATCCAAGAAAGCTGTTGTGAAGGTAAAACGGGATCGTGTCGGGGCGGTCATCTCCGGTCAGGAGCACCTGGTTGTGAACGGAGACCCGATCTTCGATCCCATTCAGAACATACAGATCGTTGATCGTGTCGATCAGTTCGGGGTTCGCTTCATAGGCATGCACCGCAGCCGGGGCGCAATTCGTTGCAATGACCCCGCCAACCACACCAAGACCAATCCCGATTTCCAGCACGGTATCGCCCTGCTGCACCACGGCAAGAGAGCCTTTGATCTCTTCCCCTTCATAGCGCCCCTTGTTGATCCGCTCGATCCGCTTTTCGTGCAGAAACCGCGACATAGGCACTTTGGTTCCAAAACACTCTGCGGCCACATCTTTCGAATTGCCGACCTCAACCGATGTCTCTGACATACTTGCACCCCTTTACGGTTCACTGATTTGGTCGCAACCCTAATGCGTTTCGGGATCGACTTGAAACACAAGTTTGTTCCGAAATGCCCACAACATTAAAATCTCTTGCCGCATTTCGACTTGTCCCGACCTCAGCGTGACGTCGCAACGCTCAAGAGGGCTTTGCCTGCGGACGGGTGAAGACATCGCACTTTGACCGTCCCATTCATGCGTGATCCGTTGACCACGCAGGGCACGGAAGTGGGGCACGATGCCCTCCACGGTTTGACATCCGCCCGAAAGCCACCCAAACACGTTGCAGGTAACTTCGGAGACGTCATGCGCATCGCCATCCTGAGCCCCCATTCTGATGAAAGCGATTTCGCGTTTGACCTTTCTGGTGACGGTGAGAAATGGCTGAAGCTTCTCGCCAAAAAGCGCCCGGATTGGGTCTTTTCCTCTTTTACCGTCGATCAGGGGCAGTTCCCAAAGGATATGGACAGATTTGATGCCTGGATCATTGGCGGCCGCGACTGCTCGGTCTTTGAGGATGCGGCCTGGCTTCGGCAATTATTTGATTACATTCGTCTTCTTGCAAGCCAGCGACGCCCAGTTCTGGGCGTGGGATTTGGCCATCAGGCCATCGCAACCGCTCTGGGCGGTGCGGTGTCCCCCAATCCAAATGGATGGGTGCTCGGGTCAACCGAAACTGTGATCACCGCGCCCCCGCCCTGGATGCCGGCGGCACGTATCTGGCTTTATGCCTCGCATCACGACCAGGTGACGCAGCTCCCGGAAGGGGCGACAACCACCATGTCCCATCAAGACTGCCCCATCGCCGGCTATGTCATCGGCGACCACATCTTCACCACGCAGCTTCACCCCGAAATGAGCGACAAGGTCTTTGCTGCATGGATCACGGATCTTGACGCGACCAGCCCCTCAGAGGCGAGCAAACGAGCGAAAGCCTCCTTGCTCCGTGGTGATGATAACTGGGTGTTCAGCAACTGGATCATCAGGTTTTTTGAACGGGATTTCGACCCCAACCAGAGGTGACTGGCAAAAGGGGCTGGCCTGACCACCTGTTTGCTATCCATTTTGCAGAAGGGTCATCCCTTCCCTCGCGTCTTCATGCATTAGGAACCACAATCTGGACCTAATCAAACAAACTTTTGGCCCTATGTTTTTACCCCCATTTTGGGCTGATAATTTGATCAAGAATCAGACAAACTCGCCAGGCGGCAGGCCCCCTTAAGCCTCTTCCCGGCACAGCCCCAGGAGGTCCCGTCATGGATGGTGGAATGAACGACAATGACATCAGCAAAGTGGTTGCAGCCGACAAGGCACATGTCTGGCATCACCTGACGCAACACAAACCGTTTGAGACCAGCGATCCGCGCATCATCATTGAAGGCAAGGGCATGTCGGTCTGGGATCAGAACGGCAAGGAATATCTGGATGCCGTCTCGGGGGGGGTCTGGACCGTGAATGTCGGCTATGGCCGCACCGAAATCGCCGATGTGATCCGCGATCAGCTGGTCAAGCTGCCCTATTTTGCGGGCTCCGCCGGGTCCATTCCGGGGGCGATGTATTCCGAACGCCTGATTTCCAAAATGCCGGGTATGAGCCGCGTCTATTACACCAACTCGGGATCCGAGGCGAACGAGAAAGCGTTCAAGCTGGTGCGCCAGATCGCCCATAAACGTTATGGCGGCAAGAAAACCAAGATCCTCTACCGCGACCGCGACTACCACGGGTCCACACTGGCGACCATGTCCGCAGGCGGTCAGGATGAGCGCAACGCGCAATACGGCCCCTTCGCGCCTGATTTCATCCGTGTGCCGCATTGCATGGAATATCGCGCACAGTGGGATCTGTCGGGTGAGGAATATGGCAAACGCGCCGCTGACGCGATTGAAGAGGTCATTCTGGCCGAGGGCGCCGACACCGTGGGTGCGCTCTGCCTTGAACCGGTCACCGCAGGCGGTGGCGTGATCACCCCGCCCCCGGGCTATTGGGACCGCGTGCAGGAAATCTGCAAGAAATACAACATCCTGCTGCATATTGACGAAGTGGTCTGTGGCGTCGGACGCACGGGCACATGGTTTGGCTACCAGCAATATGGCATCAAGCCGGATATCGTGACCATGGCCAAAGGGGTTGCCTCGGGCTATGCCGCAATTGCCTGCTGCGTGACCACCGAAGAGGTGTTCGACCTGTTCAAGGACGACATGTCTGACCCGCTGAACTACTTCCGCGACATCTCCACCTTCGGGGGCTGCACCGCGGGTCCGGCGGCGGCCCTGAAAAACATGGAAATCATCGAAAACGAAAATCTCTTGGAAAACTGCACCAATATGGGCGAGCGCATGCTGGGCAACCTTCAAGCCCTGATGGAGAAGCACAAGGTGATCGGTGATGTGCGGGGCAAGGGCCTGTTCCTTGGCGCTGAACTGGTGTCGGATCGCAGCAGTAAAGAGCCGGTCGCCGAAAAAGATGTCGGCGCGGTTGTGGCGGAATGCGGGGCGCAGGGCGTGATCATCGGCGCCACCAACCGGTCAATTCCGGGGCTGAACAACACCCTTTGCTTTAGCCCGGCATTGATTGCCACCGCAGATGACATTGACCGGATCACTGATACGGTTGACCGCGCACTGGGCAAAATCTTCGGATAAGTCCAGTCAAATTGGACGGGTGAAATCAGACAAAGGCGGACCTTGCAGAGAGGTCCGCCTTTTTTGATGCTCAGGCAGCATCACATCTGAAAGGATCCCAAAAATGTGGCCCACTCCCGTCACCCTATCCGACACGGACGTCACTCTTGCACCGCTTTCCCATGACCATCTGACAGGTTTGCAAGAGGCCGTGGTTGATGGCGACATCCACCGGCTCTGGTACACTTCCGTCCCTGCCCCGGACAGGATGGAGGCTGAGATCACACGCCGCCTGGCGCTGCAGGATGCGGGGGCAATGCTGCCATTTTCGGTTCTCACACCAGATGGCAAGCCAGTTGGAATGACCACCTACATGAATATTGACGCCGCCAACCGACGTGTCGAAATCGGCTCGACCTGGTATTGCAAATCAGTGCAACGCGGGCCGGTGAACACGCAGGCCAAACGCCTGTTGCTCACCCATGCCTTTCAAAATCTGGACTGTATTGCCGTCGAGTTTCGAACCCATTTCATGAACAGACAAAGTCGGGCGGCCATCGAAAGACTGGGCGCAAAATGCGACGGGATTCTGCGCAGCCACATGCTCGGCCCAGAGGGGACATTGCGCGACACAGTTGTGTATTCCATCATCGCATCCGAATGGCCTACCGTTCGACAAAACCTGACCTGGGCGCTGGAAAAAAGTCGAAAACAGGCACCTTAAGCACGGCTTTAACAACAAGTCCAGATTGCTTCACGGTTAAGTCCAGTATATGATGAATTCATGTCTGTTCCCGTCGAAACATTTTTTCTGGACCCTGACGCCCAAGGCACATTGCAGGCGCAGATCCAGCAGATGATTGCCGAGGCAATTCTGTCCGGCCGTCTGCCACGTGGTGAAAAACTTCCGTCAACCCGCGCCCTTGCCAAGCATTTGGGGGTCAGCAGAATCACGGTGACCCTGTCCTACACTGAACTTCAGGCTTCGGATTACCTTTCCTCAAAAGGAAGAAGTGGGTTCTATATATCTGAAAATGCTCCAGAACCTCCGTCCTTCCAACCACGACACCGAACCGAGGACAAGGTGGACTGGAACCGGGCCATCGGGCATTCCTTCAGCGAAGTCAGCACCCCGCAAAAGCCGCAGAACTGGAGACAGAACCGATACCCCTTCACCTACGGCCAGTCTGACGAAACCCTGTTTGACCACAATTCCTGGCGTCTTTGTGCCTTGAAGGCGCTTGGGCAGAAAGACCATGATTCCATGGTTCGGGATTATTATGACCAAGATGATCCAGAGCTTGTTGAATTCATTGCAAGACATATCCTTCCCCGCCGCGGTATCTTGGCCCGTCCTGAAGAAATTCTGATCACGCTGGGGGCACAGAACGCCCTTTGGCTTTCTGCACAGATCCTGTTGACGCAGCGCCGGACAGCAGCGATCGAAGATCCGTGTTATTACTCTCTGCGCGACATTCTTATGCAAAGTCGCTGCCACCTGGAGCCCATCGCCGTCGATGCCGATGGATTGCCACCTGAGGCGCTTCCAGATGGGACGGACGTGATTTTTGCCACCCCCAGCCATCAAAGCCCAACAACTGCGACCATGCCACTGGAACGCCGGAAACGCCTGTTGGATCGCGCGCGTGAGCTGGATGCGCTGGTTGTTGAGGATGATTACGACTTCGAGATGTCGTTCTTACAGCCCCCTTCCCCCGCCCTCAAATCGCTGGATAAGGAAGGGCGCGTGATCTATGTTGGCAGCTTCTCCAAATCCCTTTTTCCCGGCCTGCGACTTGGCTATATGGTCGGGTCAGAACCGTTCATCCGCGAGGCCCGCGCCCTGCGCTCAACCGTTTTGCGCCACCCCCCCGGTCTGATCCAGCGCAGCGTCGCATATTTCCTCTCTCTCGGTCACTACGACGCCCTGATCCGGCGCATTGGCAAAGCCTACGAATCGCGCCGAAATGTCATGGAGCAAGCCATCTCGGAACATGGCCTAACCGCCTCTGGCAGTGGTGTTTTTGGTGGATCCGCCTTTTGGATGAAAGCCCCTGTGTCCGTGGATACAACCGAGCTGGCTGAACAGTTGAAAGCGCAATCGGTGTTGATTGAACCCGGGAAGCCCTTTTTCGCAGGCAGCGGCCGACCGAAAAACTTCTATCGCCTCGCCTATAGTTCAATTCCGACCGACCGCATCCCGAAAGGGATTTCGCTGATTGCTCAGGAAATCGACAAACTGGGCTAACTGGTTATATTTCAGATTTCCAACTGGCCCTATTTGCACCTGTTTTCACGACCTATCATCAAGTCAGAAAACAGGCGCATTTGCCACCGCTTGCGAGAAGAGGAAATCCATCCATGAAAATGACCACAGAAGAAGCATTTGTAAAAGTCCTGCAAATGCACGGGATTGAGAATGTGTTCGGGATCATTGGCTCTGCCATGATGCCGATCTCAGACATTTTCGGCGAGGCCGGCATCACCTTCTGGGACTGTGCCCATGAAGGATCAGGCGGTTTCATGGCAGATGGCTATACCCGCGCCACCGGGAAAATGTCGATGATGGTGGCGCAGAACGGCCCCGGCATCACCAACTTCGTGACCGCGGTGAAAACCGCCTATTGGAACCACACACCGCTGCTTCTGGTAACACCACAGGCGGCCAACAAAACCATGGGCCAGGGCGGTTTTCAGGAAATGGAGCAGATGCGCGCCTTTGCTGATTGCGTCTGTTATCAGGAGGAGGTCCGTGACCCATCGCGTATGGCCGAAGTTCTGAACCGGGTGATTATGCAGGCCAAGCGCAACTCGGCCCCCGCACAGATCAACGTGCCGCGCGACTATTTCACCCAGGTGATTGATATCGACCTGCCAGCCATTGTGGATTTCGAACTGCCGCAAGGGGGCGCTGAGGCGCTGGATCAGGCTGCTGCGCTGTTGTCAGAGGCCAAGTTCCCCGTCATTCTGAACGGCGCTGGTGTGGTCATCGGCGGAGCGATCGAAGCGTCCAAAGCCTTGGCGGAACGTCTGTCGGCCCCGGTCTGCTGTGGCTATCAGCACAACGACGCCTTCCCCGGCAGCCACCCCCTGCATGCGGGCCCCCTTGGGTATAACGGGTCAAAAGCCGCGATGGAGCTGATTTCGAAAGCCGATGTGGTGTTGGCGCTCGGAACCCGCCTGAACCCGTTCTCAACCCTGCCCGGTTATGGGATCGACTACTGGCCGGCACAGGCCAAGATCATTCAGGTCGACATCAACCCGGATCGAATTGGCCTGACCAAACCCGTCAATGTCGGGATCGTCGGGGATGCCAAACAAGTCGCCAACACCATTCTTGCAAAGCTTTCGGAGACCGCAGGGGATGCTGGACGCGACGAGCGCCTGAACCTGATTGCCACGACCAAATCGGCCTGGGCACAGGAACTGAGCTCAATGGATCATGAACAGGACGATCCGGGCACCACCTGGAACGAGCGCGCCCGTGCAGCCAAACCGGATTGGCTCTCGCCGCGCAAAGCCTGGCGGGCAATCCAACAGGCGCTGCCGAAAGAGGCCATCATCTCGTCCGACATCGGCAACAACTGCGCCATCGGCAACGCCTATCCTTCGTTCGAAGCGGGTCGCAAATACCTTGCACCGGGGCTGTTTGGTCCCTGTGGCTATGGTCTGCCCTCGGTGGTTGGCGCCAAGATCGGTTGCCCGGACGTGCCGGTCGTGGGCTTCTCTGGTGATGGCGCATTTGGTATTGCCGTGACCGAATTGACGGCCATCGGCCGCGAGGAATGGCCTGCAGTCACGCAAATTGTCTTCCGCAACTACCAGTGGGGCGCAGAAAAGCGCAACTCGACCCTGTGGTTTGACGACAATTTTGTCGGCACTGAGCTGGACACCCAGGTGTCTTACGCCGGGATCGCCCAGGCGTGTGGCCTGAAAGGTGTGGTTGCACGCACTCAGGACGAGTTGACCGCGGCACTGGATCAGGCCATCAAGGATCAGAAAAACGGCATCACCACCCTGATTGAGGCCATGATCAATCAGGAACTTGGCGAACCGTTCCGACGCGATGCCATGAAAAATCCGGTCAAGGTCGCGGGTATTTCCAAGGATGATATGCGCCCACAGCAGGCAAAGTAGTCTCCTCTGGGGCTGCGCTGCAATGGCGACGTGGCCCCTTTTATGACTGAAGAGAGCGCCCCTCCTCCTATCGGCGCTCTCTTATTTATCGGAAGGGCCACCCCATGAAACCCCTTGAAACCCTTTTGAAAAACGCCGCCCGGTCCCGGTTTCGCATTGTTCTGTCCGAAGGGGCGGACCCTCGGGTGGTTGAGGCAGCTTTGATTGCCGAACGGGACGGGATCGCCCGTATGATCCTGATCGGCGCACAAGAAGAGGTCGCGGCGGAGCTGTCCCGGCAAAATGCGCCCAAGGATCATGGCATCACGGTGTTTGATCCCCAAACATCCTCCCTCCTGCCTGAGCTCGCCTCTCTGTATCATCGCCTGCGCGCCCATAAGGGCATAACCGCAAAAGAAGCCTTGAGCATCGCACAGGATCCCCATGTCTTTGCCGCCCTTCTGGTCAAATCCGGCCGCGCCGACGGAACAGTTGGTGGCGCCGTCGCAACCACTGCCGACATCGTGCGCACGGCCATACAGGTGATTGGCCCGGCCCCCGGCTCCAAACTGATTTCATCTTTCTTCCTGATGTTGTTCTGCGCGGATCATCACGCGAGGAAAGGCGCACATATTTTTGCCGATAGCGGTCTGGTCGTGGATCCGAATGCCGAAGAAATGGCGCAAATCGCGGCTGCATCCGCGGCCAGTTTCGAGGCGTTGACCGGTGAGGTTGCGCGGGTTGCCATGCTGTCTTTTTCGACCCATGGCAGTGCACAACACAACTCGGTCAGCAAAGTGGTGACCGCAACGGAGCTTGCCCGCAACGCCAACCCAAAATTGCTCATCGACGGTGAATTGCAATTTGACGCAGCTTTTGATCCTGACGTGGCAGAGAAAAAGGCCGAGCTTTCTCCGCTAAAGGGCGAAGCGAATGTGTTCATTTTCCCCAATCTCGAAAGCGGGAACATTGCCTATAAGATTGCACAGAGGATCGGCGGAGCTATTGCGATTGGCCCAATTTTGCAGGGCCTCGCGAAACCGGCAAATGACCTGTCGCGCGGCTGTTCGGCCGAAGATGTCTTGCACATGATTGCGGTGACGGCGGCCCAGGCAACCGCGCAGCTGGGTGATGTCAGCTAACAGCCCGCTCTGACAGGGAAATGGATAGAAGGGTTGCGCCAACAATTTCGTCCACCGTGGCCCCTCTGCTCAGATCGCAAACCGGCTTGCGAAACCCTTGCAATATTGGTCCATACGCATGGGCTCCTGCGAGCTCCTGCAACAGCTTATAGGCAATATTTCCGGCGTTCAGATCCGGGAAAATCAGCGTATTGGCGACCCCGGCCCCTCCCGCTCCTTTTCGGGCTGCAATCACTGGGTTCAGCGCAGCATCCCCCTGAATTGGCCCAAGAAACCCTGTGGCTTCTGCCGCAGTCTTCACCTTGTCCACCGACGGGCCAATCCCCGAGCTTCCCGTAGAAAAAGACAAAAGCGCAACATCAGCCCTGCCCAACAGAACACGTGCCGACCGGGCGGACGCCCGCGCGATATCCGCAAGTTCAGCCGCACTTGGGTCCGTGTTGACGGCACAATCGGCAAGAACCAACTGCCGCCCATCCGGCATTTCCATCAGGAAAAACGAGGACGCGGTGCGAATACCGGGTGCATATCCGACCGCCAGGGCAGCGGCCTCAATCACGCGGCGGGTTGGCGCGATGGCCCCAGCGACCATGACATCTGCCTCCCCACAGGCCAGCATTGCGGCCGCCCGGATCAGGGGACGCGCCAACATGCGTTCTGCAATGCCGGCCTTCATTGGGCGAGCTGCCATCAGGGCGTCAAACTGCGCCTGACTTACATCCGACAATCCCAGCGGCTCCGCCAGACCTTTTTTTTCAAGGTGGGCCATCGCCTGAGTGACGCGTTGATCACCGCTTTCTGGAAAGACGACCCGCAGCGAATGATTGCGCGCCACGTCTTTTGCTTTTTCCAGCATGTCCATCCACATCCCCCGCGCTGTCGCGCCAGCGGGGCATCACCCCCCGTTGACCGATCTGTACCACGCAACGATTGCTGCCCGTTCAGCAGGTTCCATAAAGGACAGGTTTGCCGGGGGCATCGCATTTGTCACGCCTGCCTGTAGATAAACCGCCTTTGCCTGCCGGGCAATCTGTTCAGGCGTGTCCAGCCGCACCCCTTTGGGGGCTGAGGCAATCCCATCCCAGAACACTTCCTCCGCATGACACATGGAACAGCGCCCCAGTAGAATTTCATGCACCTCTTCAAACCCCTCAGCCTCAACAAATCTTTGTTGTGACGGAGTGAGCGACACCGACTCTGTCTCGGAATATGAGGCGTGAAACTGCGGTGCTGCCGAAAGATAAACTATTGCTGCAAACAAAAACGCGGTCACCCCCCATGTCCAGTTTGGACGTCCTTGTCGCGCATGCATCGTATTGAAATAATGTCGTATCGACACCCCCATGAGGAAAACCAACGACGCGATGACCCAGTTCATCGAACTGGCAAAGGCCATCGGATAATGATTTGACAACATTAGAAAAATTACAGGAAGGGTCAGATAGTTGTTATGGGTGGAACGCTGCTTTGCGATCTTGCCGTATTTTGCATCCGGTGTGCGGTGCGCCAGAAGATCAGCCACGACAATCTTTTGATTGGGAATGATGATCAGAAAAACATTGGCCGACATAATCGTCGCCGTGAATGCACCCAAATGAAGCAACGCCGCCCGCCCAGTAAACACCTGAGTATATCCCCAGGCCATGATCACCAGGAGGATAAAAAGCAGGAGCATCAGTCTTGTGTTGTCTTTTCCCAGCGGGCTTTTGCACAAAAAATCATAGACCAACCAGCCAAAAACCAGAGAACCACCGGAAATCAAAACCCCGGCCCAGGTTGGAATGTCCAGCCTGTTCGGATCAATCAGGTAAAGTTCTGCCCCAAGATAATATACAAGCACCAACATGACAAAACCTGAAAGCCACGTCGCATAGCTTTCCCATTTGAACCAGACAAGGTCATCAGGCATTTTCTCAGGTGCAACGAGGTATTTCTGGATGTGGTAGAACCCGCCCCCGTGAACCTGCCACTCTTCACCAAACGCCCCATGAGGCAAATCAGCCTCTCTTCGCAAACCAAGATCCAGCGCGATAAAGTAAAAAGACGAGCCGATCCATGCGATCGCGGTGGTCACGTGCAACCATCTGACCGCAAACTCGATCCATTCCATGACAATCACGCTGTCCAATGTTTTTCTCCCCTGGATAACTCTTAGGTGCCGGGCATTTTCAGAACCCACCTCCCTAGAAAGAAACATCGAACTTCAAATTGTCAACAATCTTGCACGCATGCCCCGCTTTGCCCGACCATCAAGTCCTCGAAACAAGGCAGTTGCCCCAACCAGACAGGAGCACCTCAATCTCAGGCCTCCTCCTTCTTACTTTCAAAACTCATCCCAATCCTCATAGGCATGGTCCGTTTCGATCTGCTGTGCGATTGCTACGGAGCCTTGGGGGGCCGGGAGGGGATGGAGGGCGCTCTCTTCGGTTTGTGAAGCCGGTTCGACAAAAACATCACTTTCAATGATTTGTGCTGCAGGTCGTTCCGCCTGACCAGTTTTGAAACGGGACATGGTGCTGGTCAGCGTTTTGGCCTCACATGTCAAAGAATGGCTGGCTGCAGTTGTTTGTTCAAACATGGCCGCATTTTGCGGCGTCACCTGATCCAACTGGTTTACCGCCTCATTGATTTCCGCAAGACCAGCGCTCTGCTCTCGTGCAGATATGGCTATTTCACCGACATTCCGGCTGATTTCACTGACACTTTCCACAATCCCGACCAGGGCTTCTCCCGCTTGGTCCACCAGATGCACGCCACGTTTCACCTGGCTGCCAGAGGCCGAAATCAGCTCATTGATCTCTCGTGCGGCGTCAGAAGAACGTTGCGCCAGGGCCCGCACTTCCGAGGCGACCACTGCAAAGCCCCGCCCCGCCTCACCGGCTCGTGCCGCTTCAACCCCGGCATTCAACGCCAACAGGTTGGTCTGGAACGCAATATCGTCAATCACGCCGGTAATTTTCGAGATTTGCAGGGACGAGGTTTCAATCTCGCCCATGGCCTCTACGGCCTCCCGCACGACCTCGCCAGAAACTTCTGCATTTTTCCGCGCGCTTTCAACCACTTCATTGGCATGCGCTGCACCATCTGCGGCGGAACGCACCGATGATGTCAGCTCATCCAGCGCCGCGGCTGTCTCCTCCAGCGTGGCTGCCTGCCTTTCGGTTCGCTGTGACAGATCATCCGCTGCATTCGAAATCTCGGACGCTTCCCCCTGGATCATCTCGGCATTCTCAACCACCCCACGCATCGCTGTAAGAAGGTTGTCAACAGCCCGGTTGAAATCGTGGCGAAGCTGCTCGTAATTCTCGGAAAACGCATCCGAGATCTCGGTGGTCAGATCCCCGTCCGACAAACGGCTCAACCCCTCGCGCAGCGCGTCAACAACGCGGTTCTGGGCCGCCTCCATCTCAGCCCGACGAACCTCCGATGCCTCTATCTCCCGCCGCGTCTCCGTAACATCCGTCGCTATCAAAACGATGTTCAGCAGATTGCCCTTGTCACAAATGACAGGGTTGATGCCCCCCTCGAGCATGATCCTTTCCCCTTCTGCACTGGTCAGATCATATCGGCCAAAGACGCTTTCCCCCCTGTGAATGGACCCAAGGATATCGTCCACTTTGCCCTGCTCCATCTTTTGATCTTTGAGCAGGCCCTCAAGTGTCAGGCCATCCAATTTCGTTCCCGCACCCAGGATTTTCCTGAAGAGGTCATTGCTTTTGGTCGCAACCCCATCGGGTGCGAACTCGATCTTCACCTGATTGCTGTCGATCGACGAGAGCAGCGCGTTGTTCATGAAATCTTCGGTGACATCCACCCATTCCACCACATAACCGATCGGATTGCCGTCGGGGCCATGCACCCGGTTGATATCCAGATTCAGGCGAAGATTTGTCACTGAAATTGTCGCACGATACGGCAGGTTTTCTTCCTGCAACAAAAGGTTTCGGATACGCTCCCGTAGCGCCGGGGGATGGAAAAGATCAGCGTTTTTTCCGATGATATCCTTGGCGGAAAAATCAGGAGCACACTCGCGGAGCCTTGCCTCATGCTTTTGCAGGAGCGCCATGCCTGCTTCATTCATATGGAGGATATCCAGGTCATTGTTCACCATCATGATCGCCGCCGACGAAGACGAGAATGCGGCTCCGCGAAATTCATTTTCCCTTGCGGTCTCTTCTGCCTCCAACAATGACAGGCGAAACTGTTCAAGTGATTTGGAAATTTCACCAATTTCATCGCCACGCTCGGTTCCATCCACTTTTACCTTGTAGTTTTTTTCCCCGATTTCAGCCATTGAACGTGTCACTTTGGCGAGAGGGTTGACCAGGCTTCGCGAGAACCAAAGTGCGACAACAGACACGAGAGCCGTGACAATCAAGCCGTTCAGAACCAGCATGTTGAGCAGGTCACGAACCCCTGACATCACCTCAGACATATCCTGTTCAGCAATGACCGCCCAATTTTTTCCCAGCGCATTCAGGGGGGCGAATGCCACAAGAACACGTTCCCCCCCATGCCCTTGAGTTTCCAAACTACCGCTTTCCCCCGCCAGGGCCATCTGCACAGCCAGCATTTCGACCCGTTCCGACCAATTATGCACGCTGCCATCCCTGTGTGTTTCACCTGCGCCGGATCGATGGAGAAAATCTCCTCCTACAAAGTAAACTCGACCGGTCTGGCCAAGCCCTGTCGGAGCGTTGGCGATACCAGAAATCAGGGTGTCGGAAATCTGATAAACGAGGGCCCCGACACGTCCGCCTTGTCGGTCGAAGATGGGATGAGCGACGAATGCGGCTGAGGCTCCGGCGCTTGGCGCATAGGGAGAGAAATCTTCAAACGCGGTCTCACCGGCCTCAAGTTTCATCACCTGCTGATACACTCGGGCCAGGCCTGACTCCCGGAATTTTCCGGTCTGCAAATTGGTCGCGAAGTCCTCTTCCTTCTTGACCGAGTAGATGACGTTCCCCTCCAGATCGACCAGAAACACATCATGGTAGCCATAGGTTTCAAGCATGGCCCGGAACTCATCATGGGTCTGGGCATGGACCGTGGAATAGGTGCTGTTGTCACCAGACCATGACAGGTCAGCACGCTTTCCCTGCGGGTGTGGATTATCGGTGATAAAGGTTTTCTGAAGCTCCTGCTGCGGATCATCCAACAGGCGCCAGGATCTTGCAAAGCTGTTCATTGTGCGAACGGTTGCATTCCTGGTCGCCGCCACAACGATTTCAGCAGAAACCGCTGTCAGATCACGTTCCAGCCGCTCTCGTCGTTCCGTTCGCAAGGCTTCTAGCGACTGAGTTGCCAATTTCATCAACTCCTGGCTTTCAGCCCGGTAGGACACCCAGGTTGACACCCCGACAGACACCAGGACCAGAGAAACCATTGCGACAGGCAACAGCACGGCAATTGAGAACTTGCTCAGAAAGCGCATCGACACTCCATTCTTTCAACGAGGGGGCAAAGCTCTCCCGACTGAAGTTCTCGAAAGGCAGCTTCAACATCCCTTAAAAACCGCTCATTTTGTGACAGACAGGCATGAAGAATTGTTTAAACGACGCCCGACAGGAGGGCACCGGCGGCCCCCTTGCTTCGCGATCCTGGCCCTAACACAAAAGGGCGGCCAATGCTGGCCGCCCTCAATATATTGATTTCACTGGTTTTACTGAAAAACAGCGTTCGGGCTGTCCAGGCTGTCAGAGCCTTCTACCTCCATCCCCTCAGCCCCAATGATGGTCACGGCACGTTCGATATTGCGGGTCTGGGCCACCAGCTTATCGACCGCGTTTTGAACGAGCGCGCCACCGGGATGGTCAACCCCCAGCATCTGGTCATAAGATGTGCCACTTTCCGCTGCGGTTCGAATATCGCCCAACGCCATCATGGTGGCGTTCATATCCCCCAGCAATGCACCTGCCAGTGCGGCATCTTTTTCCGACACGAGATCATAAAGCGAGGGACCTTCGACCACGGTTCCATCCACGCGCACATAGCGCCCAGTATAAACATTTCGAATGCCCAAACCGTCGAAGTAATGCGAGTTATGGGTATTGTCCGAGAAGCAATCATGTTCTTCTTCCGGATCATTCAGCATCAGGCCAAGTTTCATCCGCTCACCTGCCTGTTCCCCGTAAGACAAGCTGCCCAGACCGGTAAAGGCCATGACGATGCCTTTCCCGGTATCGGTGGTGACATCGGTGCGTCCCTGCCCGTCCTCGGACCAGTTGGCCACAGCCTCTTCAAGATCTTGGATCAGCAAATCGGTCGCCGCCACCAGATACTGAGCCCGCCGATCGCAATTCGCCCCCGTGCAGTTCGCCAGGTCAAAATCCGTTGCAGGACGGGTGCCTGCCCCGTGATCCGTTCCCGAAAGGTCCTGCCCCCAGAGCAGGAACTCGATCGCATGATATCCCGTGGTCACATTGGCTTCGATCCCCTCCACCTCATGCAGGCTTGCCAAAAGCTGCGGGGTGATCGTGGTGGCATCAATCATCGCCCCCGCCACGTTCAGCTTGGCATTTGCGATGAGGTTTGCCCTCGAGAAGGGGTTTTCTTCGTTTTCGCCGTAATCTGCCGCGATATAGTCGATCAACCCTTCGTCAAGCGGCCAGGCATTCACTTTGCCTTCCCAGGCATCCACCGTCGGGTTTCCGAACCGGAAAGCTTCGGTCTGCTGGTAGGGAACCCGGGCCCGCAACCAGGCGATTTTGGCCGCAGCAAGTGTGGCATCGCCCGGTGAGGCGACCAGCTCTCCCACAGCAGTTCTCAGGTCTTTTGCCAGGCTCAGACTGTCTTCATACCCGGCCAGGGCAAGATCGGCATAGGTTTCCAAAATGGCTGAAGGATCGGCAGCAAAGCCTGAAACGGTGGAGCCCATCAGGAACGGGAGGGCCAGGAAGGATGGACGGATCATGATTGTCCTCATGTATTGCAAGTATTGGCACCGGCAATAGATGAGTCTTTTAGTCAAGTAAAGTTATTTCATAGTATTTTTGTCGGATTTAAACTTCTCTACCCTCTTCCCCCCTGATCAGATCAGAACATCTCTCAGCAATCATAATCGTGGGAGCATTGGTGTTGCCGCTGACCAGAAGCGGCATGACAGATGCATCCGCCACCCGCAGAGCCTCTAAGCCGCGCACCCTCAATTGCGAATCCACCACCGCACCGGCATCCTCCCCCATGCGACAGGTGCCGACCGGGTGGTAAATCGTGTCGGCCCGGGCGCGAATATGTTCCTCCCATTCTGCATCACTCAGGCCATCCTCTACGCCGAACAACTCCTTATGACGGTATTTTGCCATTTCAGGAGCTGACAGGATCTGCCGGGCAATTCGCACCCCCCGTACCATCGCCTTTATGTCATCAGGGTGGTGCAGGAAGTTCGGGTCAATCAAAGGCGGCGCCATGGGATCCGCCGAGCGCAACCCCACCCGCCCGCGCGATTTAGGTCGCAACAAACAGACATGGCAGGAATACCCGTGCCCATAATGCAGCTTGCGCGCATGGTCATCCACAATACCGATCACAAAATGGGTCTGAATATCAGCCCGGTCCACAGAAGGGTCCGACTTAAAGAAACTGCCGGCCTCCGCCATGGGGCTTGCCACCATCGACCGCCCATCACGACGCCATCGGAGCATATGGCGGATAAACTGCACGCCAGCGCGCAGGCCGATCCCCAAATTATCCCGGTCGCGGGTCTTGAATGACATGGTGAAATCCAGATGATCCTGCAAATTCTGACCCACCCCCGGCAACACATGCTGCACCTCGATCCCATGCGCGCCAAGCTCCTGCGCGCATCCGATACCGGACAATTGCAATAATTGGGGCGAGTTGAAGGCACCACCACACAGGATCACCTCTCGCCGTGCGCGCAGCTCACATTGCTTTTCATGTCTCTGGTAGGCAACCCCAACCGCCCGCTTGCCCTCAAGCAGCACACGCGTGGCATGGGCATGTGTCAACACCGTGAGGTTGGGACGGTCAAGAACCGGATGCAAATAGGCGGCCGCAGCAGAACAGCGTTCCCCGCGTCTTGCGTCGTCATGGAACTGGGTCACCTGGAACAGCCCAGCGCCCTCATTGTCCTCGCGGTTGAAATCATGGGTCTCGGCGATCTGAGCCGCCTGATGCGCCTTTACAAAAGCACGCGAAATGGGGCGCGGTGCAAGCTGCTCGCTGACCTGCAAGGGGCCATTGTCTCCATGCCAGGCATCCGCCCCGCGGATATTGTTTTCAGCACGTTTGAAATAAGGCAGCACATCCTGCCATCCCCAACCATCGCAGCCCGCCTCTCTCCAGGCGTCAAAATCCGCCGCCTGCCCGCGCACATATAACATTGCATTCAGGCCGGAGGATCCCCCAAGCATACGTCCACGCGGCTGATAGCCACGGCGCCCGTTCAGCCCTTTTTGCGGCACGGTCTGATACGCCCAGTTGTTCAGCTTCACCGGGCGCCCTGGCAACATGGCCACCACCCCCACCGGCGCACGCACCAAGAGGCTTTTGCCAGCCCCCCCGGCCTCAAGCAGACAGACCTCGACCGACGGATCTTCGCTCAGACGCGCGGCCAACACAGACCCGGCAGACCCACCACCAACGATCACATAGTCAAATTCCATCATCCCCTCCGCGGACTGCTCCCCCCTATCGAGCCAGCATCCATACCGTGCTGTCCATGGGAAATGTCAAATCCAAAGCCAGACCTCACGTCACCCGGACCGCAAAGTGAGAAGACCATCTGGCATGAGAAGGATTGGCCCGACCCGGCCCGCAGTGGCGGAGGCGATGGTGCGGTTTGAGGAGGCGGAGGCGGCACGTTTTTTTGACACGCCGCATCTGGTGGAATTTGCCGGGGTGCGGGGGGAAGTGGTGGTCAGCGTGGAGGAGGAGAGTGCGAGTGGGCAGCCGGTGAGGATGAACACCAAACTGCGTTTTGAGTTGATGTATATAGTGAGCTACCCCCTGACATTCGGACACTGACGTAAGCTACGATTTGTTGTCTGCTGGTCTTCGATGAGAAGGAGATCAGAGATGTCGAAACGGAAGAACCATTCGCCGGAATTCAAGGCGAAGGTGGCGCTTGAGGCGCTGAAGGGTGAACAGACGGTCGCTGAGTTGGCGAGCCGGTTTGGCGTCCACCCGACGATGATCCACAGTTGGAAGCGGGCGCTCTTGGAAGGTGCGTCCGGCGTCTTTGAGCGCGGCGGCAAGAAAGCCCCTGAGATTGACGAGGAGCAGGTCAAGGAACTGCACGCGAAGATCGGGGAGCTGGCCGTGGCCAACGATTTTTTGTCACGAAAGCTCAAGCCGTGGATCGGCAAGTGAGACGGAAGATGGTTGAGCCTGCCAATCCCGACCTGTCCATCGGCAGGCAGTGCAAGCTGCTGTCGATCTCGCGCTCGTCGTTCTACTACCAGCCCAAGGGCGAGACGGCGCTGAATCTGATGCTGATGCGTCAGATCGACGAGCAGTTCCTGGAAACGCCGTTCTTTGGTGTCCGGCAGATGACCTGGCACCTGCGCAATGAGGGCCATCTGGTGAACGAGAAGCGCATCCGGCGGCTCATGCGGCTGATGGGCCTGATGCCGATCTACCAGAAACCCAACACCAGCAAGGCAGCGAAGGGGCACAAGACATATCCTTATCTGCTGCGAGCTTTGCGAGTGGGTCGGCCCAATCAGGTCTGGGCAGCAGACATCACCTACCTGCCGATGCGGCGCGGGTTCCTGTATCTGGTGGCGATCATCGACTGGCACACCCGCAAGGTGTTGGCCTGGCGCATATCGAACACACTGGAGGCGGACTTCTGCGTCGAAGCGTTGAACGAGGCCATCGCCAGGTTTGGCCCACCCGAGATCATGAACACCGACCAGGGCAGCCAGTTCACGTCCTGCGCCTGGACCGACAGCTTGCGGCGATCAGGTGTCCGCATATCGATGGACGGCAAAGGGCGCTTCCTCGACAACATCTTCGTGGAACGCCTCTGGCGGAGCATGAAATACGAGTGCGTCTATCTGCACGCCTGGGAAACCGGATCAGAGGCGAAAGCCGGCGTCGGTAAGTGGATCGAGTTCTACAACCGCAAGCGCCCCCATTCCGCCCTTGGCGGCAAACCCCCAGCCGTGGTCTATTGGCTGAGAAAAAACAAAACCAAACCCGATCAGCAGGAGCAGAGAGTAGCTTAACTTACGCCCGACACTGTCCAAACTTCGGGGAGTAGCTCAGTCGACAACGTTTCATCATTAACTGAAAACCAAAGCCCATCGATCAAAGCACGCGTTGCAAAAGGCACTTGGCTCCGGGTCTATGCAAAAACCAATCGTAGGGTACGTTTTGAAATACTGCTGGAATCAAACATTATTGGTCAAATTTGCGGCAAGCAAACCGCAAAATCTCAAGCGGATTTCTGCAAAAAAATACCACCACTGATCCGATACGCTGCTGACAAGTTAAATACTTTCCTACCCGTCATTTTGGCACCGCCTGCCCCACCACCTCACCATACAGCATTATCATTGATAACGGAAATATGTCGTGTCTGTGACGATTCATATGTTGCAGAGGCTATAATAAGCTCACTTGTTTGCTTCGGTCGCATATCTCCAACCAACAACTCTCAACTTCTTGAAGCGGTCCACCGCCTACGAGACGCCGGAGTACTTCAAACGGTGGTGCCGAGGAGTCGAAACTATGTACCAACTGAAATCTACCAAGAGGGGATAGCTATTCTACGAAGTAGTTTTGAATCTTAGATCAAGAAAACTAAGTAGAAACGGTCGTCAGTGGGCTGCAAAACTGCGAATTCTGGCTTTTCGGACAAGGTTTCGGATCTGATTACAGGCAATAATTACACGTTCAACACGTTTCAAATCCGCGGTCCTCTGACTGGAGTCAAAATCTCCTCCGGTGGCGGCATCGAAAAGTTCGAAATCAAGCTTTTCATGTTCTTTACTGAGGTCACCAAGTAGGTTTTCAGCTTCATCTAAGAACAAAGCTGTAGCATGTGTTGCCGCCCGTAGCTTCGCTCTTTCAGCATCAGAAGTCGATTTCTGATCAACCGACCAAAAATCAGTAGCTAACCTCTCCACCCTATCTAGGTCAGAGATGTAGTCATTCACGTGGGCTAATACTTGTCCTTTTCGGCCCCAGAATGCTTGGGCGACAAATGCCAACAGAAAACCAATAAGCGCCCCGATAAGAGCTGCGGCAATATCCATTAATTAGCTTCTTTGATATACTCACGAATAGCTGCGATGTACCTTTTGTCAGATGCACGATCTGAACGAATTTCAAGCCTGTCTAAGAAATCCTTTTTGTTGATACCTTCTACGCGCACCATTCCGCCAAAAGCCTCTTCAAGGAACGACGATCCAAAGCTCATCACCCCTGCAAGAGACACGATAAGCCTTTTCCCCGCTTCTTTCGCTTCATTATATCGTGGGAGCAGAATTTCTTCTCTAAAGCGTTGTCCATTAAATGGGCCATCGTTTTCATCTCGCCCAGCAGGATATGCTGCGTATTCTTTAGAAATATCTATCATGACGTCACTCATTTAGGCTTTCCGAAGGCAATTTCAACGACCACTCGATCAGTGTACCACCAATACTGTGAGGGTGGTTACTTTTTTGCACACCCTCATCAGCCGAATATCGGCATAGGCCACCTCGGCTGATGATTGTCAAGCTGCCAGATCCTACCATATCAATCAATTCCTTCATTTGAGGCAGCCCTTTTCCACGCCAAGGAACTTTTGTTTGTGTTTTTCCAACCCTCAGAGCCATTTCAATATACTCCGCATCATACTCAAAATCATGCTGTTGGATACCAATGTTGCCCTTGAAGGCATGTTTGAGTTCTTCCCACCAGTGCTTTTGAGGAAGGGTGATAGGGATCGTAGCGCCACGATCATAGAAAACGACAGTTAACGTACGGTCACTACGCCGAACGGACGCCGTGACCCACCAAGAAGAACTGTGTTCAAACTCAAATGTGTGATCAGTTGGATATGCGTGTTTCGCAACGTTAGCCATCGCTTCTGCAATTGCTGAATTCAATCCAATCTGCACTTCCCCTTTCAGTGCGCCACCGTCCTCCACGAATTTACTTAAATCCGCAATCGCTTCACATGCTTCCTGTAGCTCAAGACTGCTTTGCCCACAGACGATTTTCATAGTTCTGGTGTCACCATCGTCTTCGTAGCGATCTTCAATTGCGTCAGTTAAGCCAACAGTCTCGAAAAAACCAATCTCCCAAAGCTTACGAAAAACGCCATCGTTCCAATCGTGAAGATCAATCGTTGGCGGGACCTTCCCCATAATCTTCCGGGCATTATCATAGTCGGCTGTCATCACCAAAGCGGCAGCCGTTGACAATTCGTTGATAGTGGAAAAATCAGTGTAATTTCTGATGGTCTTTGGCTTCAGAAGCTTTCCGTTTCTACCATAAATGTACCAGTCATAAACTTGACTAGGCGCGCGATTTACTGGAACTCCATGTGCATTGTACCACCTATCTACAAACGCAAACGTTTGATCTACATTCCTGTCAAAACAAATGGTTGAAGGAGCGGCTTGGCCTCCCTCCAAACACACGACCCTCTCTTCCTGCCACCCATCCCACGCTGTAACCCAGCATTTTCGAGAAGGCTGCGCCCCCCTTTTGGACTTCCTTGTTCTAAGATTGCCGAATTCCGCCTTCTTTCTCTGAAATCGCCTTTGTTGTTCCGATAGTTTTCTCAAGAATAGATCCTCTGGATTCCCAATATACATCCACGCCAAACCGGCAAAGCTTGCTGCAATTCCAACGCTCCACACATGGTAGAGAGCATATTTTTGAGTAGAATCGCAATCAGCAAATGCTACGTCCTAATTGCGTCCTAGCAATCGACTGCAAGCACTTATATTTGCGCAAGATATTGAAAAGATGGTGCCCCCAGAGAGACTCGAACTCCCGACCCACTGATTACAAATCAGTTGCTCTACCAGCTGAGCTATAGGGGCACGCCCTCCCTTTACTCAACTCTTTCGGGGGGTTCAAGCCTATTTCCCAGCGCGCGCCAGCATGGCAACGGCCACCAGCCCGACAGCAATCACCATCAGCGCCGGAGGGGCCGCCTGCTCCAGTTGTTCCAGGGAGGCCTGTTCATAGACGCGCGTTGCCAAAGTGCCGTAATTAAAGGGCCTCAGCAGCAGAGTGGCGGGAAGTTCCTTGACGCTATCGACAAAAACCAGAAGCAGTGCCGTGCCGACCGATCGACGGATCAGGGGGACGTAAACTTCGGCCAATGCCCCTTTGGCTGATCGTCCAAGCGAGCGTGCAGCCATGGGAAGGCTGGGAGAGACCCGCTCAAACGCTGCATCTGCGGTGCCCTGGGCAATTGCAAAGAATCGCACGCAATAGGCATAGATCACCGCAAAAGCGGTGCCTGTCATCAGCAACCCGGGATCCCACCCGGTCACAGCCAGCACGCCATCCGCAAAATAATTATCAGCCGCCGCCATGGGGATCAGGATCCCCACCCCCAGAACAGCCCCGGGTGCCGCATAGCCAATTGTGGTAAGAGGCATCAGCTTGCGGGGCAATTGGCGCCCGGACATGCGCACGCCATAGACCAGAAACAACGCACCGATCACCGAAACGGCGGCTGCCGCGCCACCCACGGTCAGCGTATGCACCAATGCAGAGAGCAGCCCGTTTGAGAACCAAAACTCCGGTTTGTTGATGGCATGATACGCCAGCACACCTACTGGCAGGACAAAGCCGATCACGAAGGGCACCGCGCACAGCCCGAGACAGAGAGCCGCGTGGAACCCGGTCAGGTGCCGCGCCGTAACCGGGCGACTTTGCCGGGAGGTGCGATAGAAACGCGACCGTGAGCGGCTGATTTTCTCCATGGCCGCAAGCAGGAAAACGAAACCCAGGATCACCAGGGCAATCTGAGCAGCGCCACCGGCATTGTGGCTTTCAAGCCAGACCGTAAAAATCCCGGTTGTGAGCGTTTGCACGGCGAAGAAATCCACCACCCCGAAATCGGACAGCGTCTCCATCATGACAATGGCAACCCCGGCCGCGATGGCCGGGCGGGCCAGTGGCAGCCCCACGCGCCAGAACCGCGCCAAAGGCCCTGCCCCAAGCGCGCGGGCGACTTCATAGGCATCCCCCGATTGCTCGCGCAGGGCCGTGCGCACCAGCAAGAACACATATGGGTTCAATGCCGCTGTCAGCACGACAATGGCAGCCCAGCGCGACCGAATCTGAGGAAACCAGTAGTCTTGCGAGCTTTCCCAGCCGAACAGGGACCGCAGCCCCGTCTGCACCGGTCCGGCATATTCCAGGAAATCCACCAACGCATAGGCCCCTACATAGGCTGGAATGGCAAGCGGGGTCAAAAGCAGCCACTGCATCGCCCGTGATCCCCAAAACCGATACATGGTCAGCATCCAGGCCGATCCGGTGCCAATCGCCGCTGATAAAACCCCAACGGACAAACAGATCACCAGCGTGTTGACCGTGTAACGCGGCAAGGTCGTGGCCATCAGGTGCGGCCAGGCGTTTTCCTCAGGGGTCAGGGCCATCCAGACGATGGACATCAGGGGCATCAATACCAACAGCGCAATCACCCCTGCCCCCACGGACCACGGGCTGACGCTCCAGCGCAGAGGACGATGGCGCAGGGGATTGGAGCCGGTTAGCTGAGTGTTTTGCTCGGTCATACACTGCCCTTACCCTTATTGGGTTTCCCTGTCCAGAAAAGCGGCTTATGTTTATGGAAAAGCAGTTCAGGACACTTGTTCTTCGGCGCAGCCCCGAACCCCGCCGTCACCACCTCGCAGCAATTGGCGGCGTTCTGGTTTGATGCGGGCAAAAACCGCTGACAAGACAAAAGGATACAGGTCGGGATGAAAATCTCCTTTCACATCGGCGCCCATTGCACGGACGAGGAACAGTTGTTGCGATCTTTGCTCCGCAACTCCGGTGTTCTTGCCCGCGAAGGGGTCTGTGTGCCCGGCCCCAGTCGCTATCGCGGGGTCCTTGCGGATGTGCTGAACAAGCTACAGGGGGCCAAGGCCGACCTGGACACGCAGGAAATGCTGATCGAGCATTTTGTTGACCTTGAAGACGCGGAAAGAATCGTCTTTGGGCATGACAATTTCCTCGGCGCCGGCTTCAGGGCCTTCGAAGGCGGCGTGCTCTACGGTTTGGCGGAGCGAAATACCAAACGCCTGCGCAACCTGTTTCCGATGCATCAGGTCGAGTTTTTCATGGGGATGCGGGATATTTCCACATTTCTGCCCGCACTGGCCGCAAAGGTGCCCGAGGACAAGTTGCATCAGCTTCTGGCCGGTGTCGACCCACGCCACCTTTACTGGTCCGACACGCTGCATGCGATACGGGAAGCCACGCCCGACTGCCCCATCACTGTATGGTGCAACGAAGATACGCCGTTGATCTGGCCCGAAATTCTGCACGAAGTGGCCGGGCTGGATCCAGAGATCAAACTGATGGGGGGGCTGGATATTCTGGCCCAGATCATGGCCCGACCGGGGATCAAACGCCTGCGCGACTACCTTGCCTCTCATCCGATCCACAATGAAATCCAACGTCGACGGGTTCTGGCCGCCTTCCTCAGCAAATACGCCCTTGAGGAAGAGATCGAGGAAGAAATTACCCTGCCTGGCTGGACACAGGACCTGATGGAGGAGCTGTCGCAGTCTTATGACGACGACATGCTCGAAATCAAATCCATCCCCGGCGTCACGTTACTCACCGCCTGAGCCGTCTCAGAAATCGAGACCAAGATCCACAGTGCGTGCCGAATGGGTCAGCGCGCCGGATGAGATATAATCGACCCCGGTGGCTGCAATGGAGGCAATGCGATCAAGCTTCACATTGCCGCTCGCCTCGGTGGTCATACGCCCGTCCACCATCGCCACGGCCTTGCGCAGCATGTCGTTGTCCATATTGTCAAAAAGCACAACCGAGGCCCCACCAACCTCAAGAACCTCTTCCAGCTGGTCGAGGCGATCCACCTCGATCTCAACCGCCATCATATGGCTGGCGCTGGCCTTGGTGGCTTCCAGCACCTGGCGCACGCCGCCGGCGGCAGCAATATGGTTGTCCTTGATCATGATTGCATCAGACAGGGAATAACGGTGGTTGAACCCGCCCCCATGCAGCACGGCCAGCTTTTCAACGATCCTCAGCCCCGGTGTGGTTTTCCGGGTGCAGGTCACGCGGGTCTTCGTCCCCTTGGTTTCAGCCACAAACCCTGCGGTCTTGGTGGCGATCCCGGTCAGGCGACCGGCAAAGTTCAGCGCCACACGCTCACCAGACAGGATCGAACGCGCCGATCCCTTGATCTCCATCAGCACATCCCCCGCCTTGCAGGGGTGCCCATCAGCAATATGCGTCACGATCTCAAGCGACGGGTCCACGAGGCGAAAGGCAATTTCGGCCACCTGCATCCCGGACACAACCGCGTCTTCACGCGCATTCAGCCGTGCTTCATAAGTGGCATTGGCCGCGATCACGGCACGGGTGGTCACATCCCCATAGCTGCCAAGATCCTCCATCAGTGCATTGCGCACCATAGGTTCAAGGATGAGATCAGGAACAGAAGCATAACTCATTGTATTTCCTCGCAAACCTTCGCCCGTATTTCGAGCGCCTGCGTCAGTATCATCGACGATCGCAGCCCCAACCCGGCAACAGGTTCCGGGTAGTCGGACCGCTCATGCGCACCGCGGCTTTCGCGCCGTTCCAGCGCCGCTGCGGCAATCAGGGTCGCGGTGGCAGACATGTTCATAAAGGCAAGGCTCTGCGCCTGTTCCGCCTCAAGCCGTGCAAGTGTCACAAGGGCCGTTTTCAACCCGGCCTCATGGCGCACCACGCCCACATGTTCGGTCATGGTCTGACGCAACTGGGCCACGGCCTGCGCATCCGGAGCCTGTCCACTCCCTTGAAACTTCAGCACAATCTCGGGCGCATCCTGCTGCTTTCCCACCGCTTCGGAAATATCCCCGGCGCAAAGACGGGCATAGACCAGTGCCTCCAACAGACCGTTTGAGGCCAGGCGATTTGCCCCATGAAGCCCGGTCGAAGACGCTTCGCCGCAGACCCAGAGCCCGCCGATACTGGCGCGCCCCTTTGTGTCGGTGGCAATGCCCCCCATGTGGTAATGCGCAGCAGGGGCCACGGGAATGGGCTGTGACACCGGGTCAATCCCATTCCGGGCGCAATATTCGGCCACGGACGGGAATTGCGTCAGGATCCCCTGCCCCAGAGCCTCGCGTGTATCAAGCATGGGGCGATTGCCCGCCTGCACTTCAGCAAAGATTGCACGGGCAACCACATCGCGCGGAGCAAGCTCGGCATCCGGGTGCACATCCAGCATGAACCGCTTGCCATGCTTGTTGATCAGCACCGCCCCTTCCCCCCGCAGGGCTTCGGTCGCAAGCGGGGCCGGATCCTCCCCCACATCCATGGCGGTGGGGTGAAACTGCACGAACTCCGCGTCGTCAATCCGCGCGCCAGCGCGCGCCGCCATGCCAATCACCTGCCCACGAATGCGGGGGGGGTTGGTGGTCAGCGCATAAAGCCCGCCAGAGCCACCACCGGCCAACAGATGAGCCGCGCCTTTGAGAAGGATTGGTGCGGAGCGGCTTTCGTCGCTTTCGGTGATCATCACCCCGGTGACGCGACCCTGCTCCACCTGCAGATCCACTGCCATTGTGCCTTCAAGCACCTGGATCGAGGGGGTGGCCCGCACCTGTTCGATCAGCGCGGCCATGATTTCAGCCCCGGCCTGATCCCCTTTCACACGCACAACCCGCGCAAAACTGTGCGCTGCTTCACGAGACAGGACATATTCGCCGGTTTCAGTGCGATCAAAGGGCGTGCCCAAGCGGGTCAGGTCAAGAATATGCGCACGCGCTTCGCGTGTCACCATACTGGCGACATTGCGATCAACCGTGCCGGCCCCGGCGCGTTCCGTATCCACCGCATGATTTTCCGGACTGTCATCGGCATCCATTGCCGCAGCGACCCCGCCCTGTGCCCAGGCCGAACTGGCCCCTTCGCCAAGCGGTTCGGGTGAGATCATCACAACCGGCAGCGGAGCGAGTTTGAGCGCCGCATAAAGCGCGCCCATCCCGGCCCCGACAATGACAATGCGGTCAGTTGTGATCACCTGCATCTGGTTCAGAGGCCCAGTTTGCGCGAAAGGTCGATCATGCGCTGCACGGAAAGACGCGCCTTGTCCGCGACATCGGCATCAACCTCCACCTGGTTTTCCATCGTGTGCAACACATAGAGCACCTTTTCCAGCGTGATCTTTTTCATGTAGGGGCACATGTTGCACGGGCCAATGAAATCCACTTCAGGCAGTTCATCGGCAATATTCGACGCCATCGAACATTCCGTGATCAACATCGCCTGAGCCGGCTTTTCTTCGGTGACATATTTGATGATGCCGCTGGTTGAACCGGAATAATCCGCCTCGGCAACCACGGCCGGGGTGCATTCCGGGTGGGCAATCAGGCGTGTGCCCGGGTTCCATTCGCGGAAATCGCGCAGGTCCTGAGGGGTATATTGCTCGTGCACAATGCAGGATCCGGGCCAGAACACCACATTCTTGTCCGCTTCATTGGCCACGTTCTGCGCGAGATATTGGTCCGGCGTCATGATGACCGTATCACTTTCCATCGCGTTCACGATCTGAACAGCGTTGGCAGAGGTGCAGCAGATATCCGAGGCGGCTTTCACCTCGGCGGTCGTGTTGACGTAAGACACCACGGGAGCACCGGGGTATTTCGCACGCATTTCTTCCACGCCTGCAGCCGTGATGCTTTCAGCCAGCGAACACCCTGCTTCCATATCCGGCATCAGAACCGTTTTTTCAGGGCTGAGGATCTTTGACGTTTCCGCCATGAAATGCACACCACATTGCACGATCACATCCGCCTCGACATCCTGCGCCTTCATTGCCAGCTGCAGGCTGTCGCCGACAAAATCAGACACGCCATGGAAAATCTCGGGCGTCATGTAGTTATGCCCTAGGATCACCGCATTGCGCTGTTTCTTCAGCTCGTTGATCGCCTTGATATAGGGGGCATAGATCGCAAAATCCATCGGCGTGACGACCCGGTTCATCCGCTCATAGATCTCGGGCATGCTTGCGGCAAGATCAGGGGACGGTGCAAGGTCGTAATGGCTGGCGAGCGTGGAGCGGACGAGCGTAAGATCGAGCAACGGGAACTTCTCCGTAAATGAGCGTTGCCGTTCCATAAACAATTTCACCTGCGCTCACAGCAAAAATCTGAACCATCAGCGGAGAAATCCCCTATTTTTCACCGCCAGCGCCACTGATAGGCCCCAAAAGTTCCCTTTGAGAAATCTCATTTCACGCGGGATTGCATGAAAAAGGCGCCCGGCAACTGAAAGCCGGACGCCTGAAACCTGTCAGAAAAGTGTCGCTCAGGACATGCCCAATGCTTCCTTATACATCTCAAGCACCGCTTCCTCTTCGGCGATGTCATCCTTGTCGCGCTTGCGCAACGCAATCACCTTGCGCATGACCTTGGTGTCATAACCGCGCGATTTCGCCTCGGCCATCACCTCTTTCTGCTGTTCAGCGATATCTTTCTTTTCCAGCTCAAGGCGCTCAAAACGCTCGATAAACTGGCGAAGTTCGTCGGCGGTCACACGGTAGGTCGTGTCGGGATGGTATTCGTCCATTCTGTCCTCTCGGGCGTTTCAGTTTTGTTCCGAATGTCGTTGGATGACATGAGTATCGACAAGCGTTCTCACCTTCAAGGGGTTGCGCGAGACTAGAATGCGGGTTAGGCGCTTTGCCACCAACGCTGGCGTTTTTGGTTTGACCTGAGGCAAGGGAAAGCCAAACGGCCGCGAGCTAAGTCAATGTATTGGGCATTTCGGAACGACCCTGACGGTCACCTTTTTTTCCGAAGCGCGTTACTGGGGGAAATAAGATGGAATGGCTGATCATTGTCGGGGCGGTTGTATCCTTTGTCGGGTTGATCGGGCTGGTCACCTCTGCCGTGAAGGTCATGAAAGCCAAACGCGCCGGTCTTGACGACGCCGCCCTGCGGGCGCGCATTCAAAAGGCGATGGTGCTGAACATGGGCGCGCTGGCGCTGTCCGTGCTTGGTCTGATGTGCGTGATCTTGGGAATTTCCCTTTCGTAAAGGCGGGTTGAAAAGCCGCACGCAGGATGCGCGGCCTTACCTTAGCCTTCATTCAGATCCGAGAAATGCCGTCCGTTCTTGATCATTTCGGAAAACATCGGGCTGGGCTGCCAGAATTCCGGGGCCTCGGGCAGATAGGATTTAAGCGCATTCTCAACCGCCAGAAGTCCGGTCTGGTCCGCCCACATCATCGGCCCGCCGCGGTGACGTGGGAACCCATAGCCAAACAGTTTCACGACATCGATGTCGGACGGGCGCAATGCCACCCCCTCCTCCAGAAGCCGCGCCCCTTCATTGGCCATGGCTGACAGGCAGCGCATCTGGATTTCATCCTTGGCAAAAGGCCGGGGGCGAATGTTTTTTGCCCCACGTTCCCGAGCGATGATCGACAGAACATCCGGGTTTTCAACCGGGCCATTTTCGCCACCATAAATATAATATCCCCGGCCGGTCTTCTGCCCGAACCAGCCCTGCTCGCAAATTCTGTCGCCAATCGCCACATAACGGTCCTTGGGATTACGGCTTTCGGCCAGACGTTTGCGGCGAGCCCAGGAAATATCCAGCCCTGCCATATCAAGCACCTGATACGGGCCAACCGGAAAGCCGAAAGCTCGCATCGCGGCGTCGATTTCCGCCGGGCTTGCCCCCTCTTCCAGCATGAAATCTGCGGCAAGACGGTAAGCGGCAAGGATGCGATTTCCGATGAACCCATCAGCCACACCCGCCCGAACCGGCACCTTGCGCAGCTTCTTTGCCAAGGCAAATCCCGTCGCCACCACATCCCTGTGGGTCTTTTTGCCAACAACAACCTCAAGCAGTTTCATGATATGAGCTGGCGAAAAGAAGTGATACCCGACCACATCTTCGGGCCGAGATATCGTAGCGGCCAAAGCGTCAATATCGAGGTATGAGGTATTGGTCGCCAGGATCGCGCCAGGACGCATGACCGCGTCAAGCTGGGCGAAAACACCGCGCTTGACCTCTTCATCCTCAAACACGGCCTCGATGACCAGATCCACCTTTGACAGGTCCGACATCTCCGTCGTTCCGTTCAACTGCGCCATGCGCGCTGCGCGAGTTTCCTCGGTGATGCGCCCCTTTTCCACCGAACGAAGATAGTTCTTCTCTATCTTTGCAATGCCCCCATCCAAACCGTCCTGATGTCTCTCGACCAGCGTAACCGGAAAGCCTGCATCGAGGCAGGATATGGCAATGCCAGACCCCATGGTTCCAGCACCAACAACGCCAATCTGCTTGATCTCCCGCAGCTCTGCCCCATCCAGCTCAGGCACTTTTGCTGCCCGACGCTCGGCAAAAAACGCGTGTCGCAGCGCCTCGGCCTGCGGGCTGGTTTCGCATTCGTCAAACGCCAGACGCTCCATGCTGATGCCCGCATCAAATGGCAGCAGCAATGCAGCTTCTACACAATCAATAATACGGGAAATATTGTTCAAAGGAGATTTCGCGTGTTTTTCCCGGGCCCGCGCCACCGCCGCACCAAAAGCCGCTACATCCCGCAGACCATCCTGTCGCGCGCGGGTCGGTCGCGGGCCGGCCTTATGCGCAATCAGGTTGCGTGCTGAGGCCATCGCCGCCTGATGCAGATTGCGATTGACGGCACGATCAATCAGGCCAAGAGCTTCGGCAGCCGGGGCGGAAACCGGTTTCCCGGAAATGATCATGTCAAGCGCGCGCTCCGCACCGACCAGTCGAGGCAGCCTCTGGGTGCCTCCTCCGCCCGGCAGCACCCCCAATCCAACCTCAGGCAACCCCAGACGTGCGGATTTATCTGCGATACGGTAATGGCACGCGAGCGCAAGCTCGAACCCTCCCCCCAGTGCAGTTCCCTGAATTTCAGCGATCACGGGAATGGAAAGCGCCTCTATCCTGTCACAGATCTGAGACAGGATAGGCGGGGTGCGTGGGCGCCCAAATTCGCGAACGTCAGCACCTGCCGGAAAGGTGCGTCCTTCCGCTCTCAGAACCATCGCCTTGACCGAGGGGCTGCCGTCCAACCGATCCAGATGCTCCCATAATCCGGCGCGCACCTCATGTGACAACGCATTTACCGGTGGGTTGGCTATGGTCAAAACAGCCACTTCGTCATGGATTTCACAGGTTACCGCTTCGCTCATCATCCCCTCCTTGGCTTGCGGACAAGAAACGGCCTGACTTGCGGGCTGTCAATGCTGCGCTCAAGATGGGTCCAACTTTCCCGACCATGCGGTCGAAAATGCAACAGCCCCTCCTGCTCGTCAGAAAGCGGACGCCATGCCAGCTTCCCCCGAGCTCAGGCACATTTTGGGCAAAACGGCGTGAACGGAACCACCTCCAAACGGGCTTCGGGAATATCGTCTCCGCATTTTACGCAGACCCCATACTCCCCTTCATCAATCCGCACCAGCGCAGCCTTGATCTTGGCAATCTCTTCCTGGCCTGAGGTGCCGAGCCCTTCCAGAACTTCATCTTCTTCACGCTCTACCGCCAGCTCCTCCCAGTCTTTCGACTGGTGACTGTCAAGCTCATCCTCAATCTCATGAAGCCGGACATCCAGTTCCTTCAGACGGTCCTCGAGAATTTTTCGATATTTTGCTGTGTCGGTCATGGCAGAGCTCCTTTCTACAGGATGCTGACATTCCAACGGAAAACTGACCTTGATACAGGTCAACCCCTGCGGAAAGTCATAGACCTCTTGGTCTTAATCATGCCCCCCGAGAGAGGCCAGATCGGATAGGTCAGGCAGGTCCCCAACCGTTTCGAGCGCAGGAAGATCGCCAATCCCCGCCCCGGCCTCCCCGGGATCAAGAGGGGGCAGGTCAGGCAGGTCTGGCAATGCAGTCAAGTCACCACCACCCGCCCCAGCCAGGCCGGGCGCGGCAGGCAAGCCCTCCAGCGCAGGCTGTTCCGACTTCTGGGGAAACAGCCCGGGATCTGACGAGAGGTTCCCAGCGGACAAGGCATTGTGCGGGTCCGGCGCATCCGGTTCGGACGCAGAGAGGTTGATCCGCAAGGCCCTGTGCCCCGCCTTGCCGCCGAGAGCACCGTGGCACACCTTTTCACCCAGAATATCCTCCAGCTGGATCTGCATGATCATTTTAGACGGAATTGGGAGCAGGCTTCCAACCTCCAGCGCGGTGATCTGAGACAGGGGCATTTCCAACCGGTGCAACACAGCCTCCAGTCGGGTTTCAGCCCCCTGCACAACCTCTGCCAGCGCGCCATCTTCTTCGGCATCCCCCGCTGTGGGGGCAGGTGCGCTTTGCGGTGGCTCAAACGGAAACATCAGCCAGATGCGCCCCTGTTTGGCACCTTTTTCCATATCCAGATGCACGTCAAACAGACGATAGGGAATGTCCTCCATCGTCATTTGAATTGCTCGCGCATTTTCGAGCGGCATCACATATTTGAACCCTTGCCAATTGGTGGCGCCGGGCAACCCTGCGTCTTCGCCTTCCGCGTGGAACGCGCGCAGAATATCGTCAATCAGATCCGCACACATGACCGCATCCGTGCGCGTTGGCACCCGCTCGGCCGCAGGATTTGGCACCACCCGCCCGGTGGTCTGCTTTTCGATCACCCCCGCAAGGGCCTGGGCATCAAACAGGACCAGCCCCATCTGGTTCTTGGGACCTTGCAAAAGGGTCACGAGGGCGTTTTCCGGCAGCTCCTCCACCAGTGTCGACAGAACAAGGCGCCGCATTTCGACCGATTGCGCAAAAACCTCTAGCGCAACCGAGGTCTCACAGGCCCGCGCCAGCGCCAGCTTCAAAGCAAGCTCTGGCGTCATGCGACCGATTTCCGGCGGGGGTCGCCCTTCGCCAGCCAGTCGCCGCTTTACGTTTTTCTGGTCCGCGTCACTCATCACATCTGCCTGTTCATCCTGCCCCAAGATGGCCCAAACAGGGTTTACAAATCGTTGAGATCAGGAAGACATCCGCAAAAAAGAACAGGCGGAACTTGGGGCGGAACTTGGGGCAACCCTGCATCTGTCCGTGTCAGGTCACCAGCGGCAGCGATACCCGGAAGGCCGCTCCTCCCTGCCCCGGAAGGTAGGTCAGCGTCCCCCCCAGCTTGTCCATGATTTCGCGGCAGATCGCGAGCCCAAGACCGGCGCCCCCGGCCGCCCTCTGATCAGACAGCCGAAAGAATTTCTCAAAAATCATCGCCTGGCTTTCCGCAGGAATTCCGGTCCCGTTGTCAATGAAATCAACGCGAAGCACCCCTGGCCGCTGGCTGACATGGATCTTTAACCGTGCGACGGATGCGTCACAATATTTGGCCGCATTGGTGATGAGATTGATAAAGACCTGAGCCAGCCGGTCCGTGTCGGTATAAAGATCAATCTGCTCCCCTTCCTCCCAGCGGCGAATGGTAAATTTATCTCTGGAAATGGAGCTTGTTGCCGCTACGGCGCGATCCAGGACCTGCTTGAGGCTTTCATGCTGCGGATTGAGCTGCACCTGCCCGTTTTCCAGCACGCTGAGGTCCAGGAGGTCATCGAGAAGCCGGGTCAGGCGCACCGCTTCACCATGGATGATCGACGCATATTTCTCATGCGCCTCGGCATCCAGATCCCCCATGCGCAGGATCTCTGAAAAGGCACGGATCGAGGTCATCGGGGTGCGCAGCTCATGACTGATCTGGCTAAGGAAGGCATCTTTCTGGATCGACAGCTGGGTCAGTTTTTCGTTGACCTCAGACAGTCGGCGCGCCGTCGTGGTCAATTCGCTTTGCTTGGCTTCCAGTTGCGAAGAATATTCCAGCATCTGTTGCGTTTCATCGGCAACAGCCATCAGATCTTCCACCGAAACGGAGGCCCCGCCAACAATCTGACCGACCATGGCATGTGCCGTCGCGGCCCCAACGGACCCGGACAGTTCGCGCTCCAACTGAGCAATGAAATCTGGTGTTGTATCAGGCAGATAGCCATCTTTCCCCTGCCGCGCGGCGACATTCTGGAACAGCACTTGCGCTTCATCCGGCCCCATGATCCGTTGCGCCATGATCAGCAGATCTTCGGCTTCTGCCCCGCCACGGGTCCAGCTCGGAGCATGTTCAGAATGATCGAACACATTGACAAACTGCGCGCCCTGAAGGCGCTCAAGCGGCGAGGGAAATGACAGCAGGGAAACGGTGACAAACGCGCTGGCATTGATCAGCATCGACCAGAAAAACGCATGAACAACAGGATCCAGACCACCCAGGCCAAACAGGGCGCGCGGACGCAGCCATTCAATTCCCCACGGCCCATCCACCAGCATTTTTGCACTCATCAGACCTGCTTCTCCGAAGCTGGGAATGAACAGCGTATAGGCCCAGACGCCAAAGCCCGCGATCAGCCCGACCGCCGCCCCGTTGCGCGATGCCCCACGCCACAGGATGCCACCCAACAGTGCGGGCAGAACCTGGGCAACACCGGCGAAGGAGATCAGACCGATTGAGGCCAGTGCCTCCCCTCCTCCAGAGAAGTGGTAGTAGAAATATCCCAGCAACAGGACCGCCCCGATTGACAGGCGGCGCGCTGACAGGACCAGATGGCGCACATCGCCGGACACGGTGGCCTCATCCACCCGGCGGGCGGCCAACCAGATCGGCATGACAATATGGTTGGAGACCATGGTTGAAAGGGCAATTGACGCGACAATCACCATCGAGGTGGCCGAGCTGAACCCGCCCAAAAATGACAGCATCGCCAGTCCTTGCTGATCGAAATGCAGCGGCAGGGTCAGCACAAACAGATCCGGGTTCGACCCTTCAGGCAGCACGGTCAGCCCAACGGCGGCAACCGGCAACACAAAAAGGCTCATTAACATCAGATAGGTCGGAAAGGCCCATGAGGCGGTGGAGAGCTGGTTTTCATCAACATTTTCGACCACCAGAACCTGAAACATACGTGGCAGCGTCAGGAAAGCGGCCGCAGACAGAAAGGTCAGACCGGTCCAGCGCCCCGCACTGATATTCCACGCGGCAATCGGGCTTTCTGAAATGGTTTGAGCAATCTCCCCGACGCCACCTGCCACACCCCAGACGACAAAAATCCCGACCGCCAGAAGGGCCACGAATTTCACGATTGCTTCAACCGCAATGGCCGTGACCACCCCGTTGTGACGTTCATTTGCGTCAAGGTTTCTGGTGCCAAACAGAATGGTGAAAAGCGCAAGCCCGATTGCCACCCAAAGCGCGGTGGCGGTGTGATCCACCCGCTCCAGCACCGCTTGCCCCAGCGCGGCCTCATGTTCGGCAAACACGGCAAACGAAAGCGTAACGGATTGAAGTTGAAGGGCAATATACGGCGTTGTCCCAACCACGGCCAGCAAGGTGACCAAAACGCCCAGCCCGTTGGACTTACCATATCGCGACGAAATCAGGTCCGCGATTGAGGTCACTCTCTGCGCGCGCCCAATCCGCACCAGCTTGCGTAATATGCCCCACCAGCCAATCATCACCAATGTGGGGCCGAGATAGATCGTGACAAACTCCAATCCAGAACGCGCCGCATAGCCCACGGCACCGTAAAACGTCCAGGCGGTACAATAGACCGACAGGGACAAGGTGTAGATCATCGGATTGCGCAGCCAGCTGGCGCCCCCGTGGCGCGCCCGGCGATCCGCGCCAAAGGCCACGGCAAACAGGAACACCACATAAAGCAGGCAGACCAGAACCAGAATATTGAAGGGCAAAGCCATCACGATGACCTTGTTCGCGAGGCGGATCCCGTGTCCGTTCCGCCCTCGTCACCCCGCCCCGCGGCCGGGCCCCGCCCAACGCCGCGCGACAGGATTGCGGTCACGATGATCAACATGCACCAGGCGCCAAACAGATAGGCCAGCCAGCCCACCGTATCATTGCGCCCCTGACCTGCGGACAGCAAAGGCAGGAAAAACAACACGATCCCGAACAGGGGCACCACCCGCGCCGCATCTGACACCCGACGTCGGCGATAATTCTGTCGGGCCAGGAACAAAGGTTCACGCCGTAGGCTCATTCTGCCCCTCAGTCACCGGCAATCTGTCGTAACGTTTCCAGCACCTCGGCATTTGAAAACGGCTTGGTCATGAACTTGCTGACCCCCAGGCGTTCTGCCAGTTCACGGTCATTTTTCTGACCACGCGCAGTCAGCATCAACACGGGAATATCCCTGGTCGCGGGATCCGCACGCAGGTCCTGCAGGATGTCATAGCCAGAGCGCCCGGGCAGCATCACATCCAGAACCAATACATCCGGGTTGATCCGCTGCACGGTCTCCACGGCGGTTTCTCCGTTGGAATGGGTGCTGACGGTCCAGCCATCGCGGCTTAGGATAAAGCTGATCGCCTCGATGATATTGGGTTCGTCTTCGATCAACAGAACCTGACGCGACAACCGGGCTGTGCGGCCTTGCTCTCTCGCCGCCTGATCTGCATTTCGATCCGTCAAATTTGTCATTCGTCCTCCCCGACTGACGATACATGCCGCCTGCCGCCCCTGACTATGTGAAAATCCGGGCCATATGTCAAAACGGATGTTCTGTACGGGCGGGTATGGCAGAGGATTTCCTGCCCCGCAGCGCTCAACCTGACAGAATCGACGGTTCGCGGCGTGAGGCACAGCCTTCACGGGCGCAGACCCGACAGGAGGACCCAGCAAGAATTGGGTTCTCTGCAGGTGGTGCGACATCATCCTCGGGCAAAATCAACATCGTGACCTCGTTGCGTGGTGGCACATCAAACTGCGGCACACCAACCGGCTGAGAGATTGCAAGGCACCTGAAGCGGCGCGCATTCCGTCCGCCCATATCCAGCAGGGCTGAAACCGGCTCTCCCGGTCGCGACAATGCATGATAAAGCGGCCAAAGCGGGCATCCGGCGCCAAATCGCGGCAGGGCAAACCCACTGACCGGCTTTCGAAAAGTGATCGCCCCTGCCCCATCACAAATCAGCAAACCGGAGCTTTTCGCACCGCCTTCCGCTTCAGGCAAGGCAGCGACACGGCGCAGGATCCTGTCGATCGGCTGGGCAAAATGCGCGGCAAGAGCAGAAATATCCCCCGCGGACCGCTCCCATTGCTCCGTAAACTGTGCCATCGGGAGCAGCTGCGCATCCTCGACATAGCGTTCGAGCCAGCTCCGGGTCAGCAAGCGCGCTTCATCGCTTTGAAGATGCTCTGATGTTTCAATCAGTGTTGTGATCTGCGCCCCAAGATCCGTTTTCTCCCCTTCCAGCGACGCAAACACCCACTGATGCGCGGCAAAAAAGGCCGTCATCTCTTCCTGCGGAACCAGGGGTGTGGTCTCCTGATCTGCCCCGGCATCAAGGTAATCCACCAAACCCTGCGCCGAGGCCGACAGGCGACGACTTTCCTCTCGCATGTTGCGCAGGAAACGGGATTGCCATTCCGGGTCAATATCCGCGTTGTCGGACAGGATCGACGCGGTGGAGCGAATGGCGGTAACGGTTGAAATGACTTCATGCAGGCTGGCGGCAAGTTGCGGGTCATGGGTCAGACGGTCGGTCAGTGCCTCGGCGGTATGCTCAAGCGCCTCGATCCGGCGGTGCTGGGCGGAAATCAACGCGGTCCAGCCCGGAAAGCGCCCGGCCAGATCCTCAACCTTGTCAAGTTCCGCCGCGGCCTGCGGCAGGCGCACCGCCGCGTCCTTCAGACGGCCGACCAATGCGTCCTCGGCCCCCTCAGTCAGCTGCACCGGATCAACAGCAAGCGCACGTGCCAGATTGTTCAGAAGCTTGCCGCCGATTCTGCGCCGATTGTGTTCGATCAGATTGAGATAAGCGGCGGAAATTCCGACCTCACGCGCCAAGGCAGCCTGCTTTTGCCCCAGATATAGACGTCTTTCGCGGATACGGCTGCCGGTCAGGCGGGATTGCGGCATGGGTTTTCCTAGTATTATGAACCACTTTCTGCATATGCGGGAAAATGTTTTTACATATTTCGCAACCGCACAGTTCATAGCTTAACAAATAAATCCTTATTTAAAAAGCACTTGTTGATTGGTTTTCAGGTCCACCCTTAAACTGAACACGTTCTGTAAATAAGGAACACGGGCGCGTGCGGAGGAGGCACAGGCCCAAAATGACCAAACGGGAGGATTACATGTCCAATTCGAATTTCACACGTCGCGGCCTGCTGAAGACCAGCGCCGTTGCCGGTGCTGGCGTTGCGCTGCCGACGATTTTCACGGCCTCGTCGGCCGCCGCCTATACCAACGAACCCACTGGCGGCACCGTGACCCTGGGCTTCAACGTGCCGCAGACCGGCCCCTATGCGGACGAGGGGGCAGACGAACTGCGCGCCTATCAGCTGGCGGTTGAGCATCTGAACGGCGAAGGTGACGGCGGTATGCTGAACACCTTCAGCTCGAAGGCGCTGAAGGGCAACGGTATTCTGGGCAAGAAAGTCGAGTTCGTGACCGGCGACACCCAGACAAAATCGGACGCGGCACGCGCCTCGGCCAAGTCGATGATCGAAAAGGACGGCGCGGTGATGATCACCGGCGGCTCGTCCTCGGGCGTGGCCATCGCCGTTCAGGGGCTGTGCCAGGAAGCAGGCGTGATCTTCATGGCTGGGCTGACCCACTCCAATGACACCACCGGCAAAGACAAGAAGGCCAACGGTTTCCGTCACTTCTTCAACGCCTATATGTCCGGTGCGGCCCTCGCCCCGGTGCTGGCTGCCCGCTATGGCGCGGATCGCAAGGCCTATCACCTGACGGCTGACTACACCTGGGGCTGGACGCAGGAAGCGTCGATCACCGCTGCGACCGAAGCCCTGGGCTGGGAGACCGTGAACGCGGTGAAGACCCCGCTGTCAGCCACCGACTTCTCGTCCTACATCACCCCGGTTCTGCAAACCGATGCAGACGTGCTGGTCCTGAACCACTATGGCGGCAACATGGTGAATTCGCTGACCAACGCGGTGCAGTTTGGTCTGCGTGAGAAGCAGGTGAACGGCAAGAACTTCGAAATTGTCGTGCCGCTGTTCTCGCGTCTGATGGCGCGCGGAGCGGGTGAGAACATCAAGGGGATCCTTGGCTCGACCAACTGGCACTGGTCACTGACCGACGAAGGATCGCAGGCTTTCGTGAAGTCCTTCGGCACCAAATATGGCTTCCCGCCGTCGCAGGCCGCCCACACGGTTTACTGCCAGACCCTGCTTTATGCTGACGCCTGTGAGCGCGCCGGCACCTTCAACCCATGTGGTGTGGGCGAAGCTCTGGAAGGGTTCGAGTTTGACGGGCTGGGCAATGGTAAAACCATCTACCGCGCCGACGATCACCAGTGCTTCAAGGACGTGCTGGTTGTGAAAGGGAAAGACAACCCGACCTCCGAGTTCGACCTTTTGGAAGTTGTGGAAGTCACCCCGGCGGCCCAGGTCACGTATGACCCGGAGCATCCGATGTTTGCAGGCGGCAATCTGGGTACCTGCAACGCAGGCTAACCCACTGTAACCACTCACAATCCACCCCGCGCATTCCCGAATGCGCGGGGCCTTGGGGCCGGGGCGATCACGCAACCGGGCTCGTCACACATACCTATTCGGTGGGGAAAATGGACGGCATTCTTCTTCAGATCCTGAACGGGCTCGACAAGGGCTCGGCCTATGCGATGATCGCACTTGGGCTCACACTCATCTTCGGCACATTGGGGGTCGTGAATTTTGCCCATGGGGCATTGTTCATGATCGGCGCCTTCTGTGCCGTGACCCTGCAACGCATCTTCAGCCTCAGCTTTGAGACACTGGACCCGACCAGGAAGGACTTTCTTGGCAATCCCCTGAAGGTGAAAACCCCCTATGTGGAAAGCTGGTTCGGACCAGAGATGGGGGCATCAATCATCGACTGGTCGGTGCCGTTGGCGATCCTTTTCTCAGTGCCGATCATGCTGTTTGTCGGCTGGGCGATGGAGCGCGGTCTGATCAAGCATTTCTACAAACGCCCCCATGCGGATCAGATCCTTGTGACCTTTGGCCTGGCGATTGTCATGCAGGAGATCATCAAACATTACTACGGCGCCAATCCGATCCCCACTTCTGCGCCTGACGCTTTCAAGGGATCGTTTGATTTTGGCGTAATGCTGGGGTTTGATCCCAATGTGATCATCTACCCCTATTGGCGCCTGGTCTATTTCCTGTTCTCTGCCATCGTGATTTCTGCGGTCTTTGCCTTCCTCAACTTCACCACTTTCGGAATGGTGGTGCGGGCAGGCATGGCTGATCGTCAGACCGTGGGCCTTCTGGGCATCAATATTGACCGGCGTTTCACCATCATGTTCGGCATTGCCGCCGCCGTCGCGGGCCTGGCCGGGGTGATGTATGCGCCCATCAACTCGCCCAATTACCACATGGGCATGGATTTTCTGGTTCTGAGTTTCGTGGTTGTGGTGGTTGGCGGCATGGGCAGCCTGCGCGGCGCCATTGCGGCGGGCTTCCTGCTGGGCATCCTTGAAAGCTTTGCCTCGATGAACTGGATCAAAGATCTGATCCCCGGCATTGACCAGATCATCATCTACCTGGTTGCCATTCTTATTCTGCTCACCCGCCCGCGGGGTCTGATGGGCCGCAAAGGCGTGATGGAGGACTGATACATGCTTGGACTTGATAAACGCGATACCAAATTCCTGCTGATTGTCATCTTCCTGACACTGGCAACCCCGATCCTGCTGCAACCCTTCCCGGAAGGGTCCGCGTTGGCGCAGTTCAACGCGGGCTACCCGGACCTGATGCAGCGCTTTGCAATCTTTGGCATCTTTGCCATCGGCTTTAACATCCTCTTTGGCCTGACCGGCTATCTGAGCTTCGGTCATGCGGCCTTTCTGGGCATCGGCTCCTACTCGGTGGTCTGGATGTATAAGCTCTTGGATTACAATGTGATCTGGGGCCTGCCGCTGGCGGTTATCATGTCGGGGCTGTTTGCGCTCCTGATCGGCTATGTCAGCCTGCGCCGCTCTGGCATCTATTTCTCGATCCTCACACTGGCCTTTGCGCAAATGTCGTTCAACCTGGCCTATTCGGTGCTGACGCCGATCACCAACGGCGAGACCGGCCTTCAGGTTTATACCGATGATCCGCAGATCCTGCAGGCGGCGACTGACCCGACCAGCCCGCATCTGTTTGGCATCGTGATGAACCAATCATCAAAGATCAATGTGGGAGATTGGGTATTCACCTTCAACAATGGCTACTATTTCTGTGCCGTGATTGCGATCATCGCCTTTTACATCTCGCTGCGCATCTTCCGCTCGCCGTTTGGCCTGATGCTGCGCGCAATCAAATCGAACCAGCAGCGCCTGAACTATACAGGCCTCAATGCCCGTCCCTATACGTTGGCTGCCTTTGTGATCTCGGGCATGTATGCGGGGCTTGCGGGCGGCCTGATGGCCTCGATGGACCCGCTGGCGGGCGCCGAGCGGATGCAGTGGACGGCCTCTGGCGAGGTGGTTTTGATGACCATCCTCGGCGGTGTTGGCACCATGATGGGTCCGGTTCTGGGCGCAGGTGTGATCAAATACATGGAGAACATCTTTTCCAAGATCAACGAGCAGGTGCTGCACCAGTGGTTTGGCTGGCTGCCCGATGGGCTGGAAAGCTTTGTGATCTACGTGGCGGAACATTTTGTCGGCTCTGGCTGGCACATGACCTCGGGGGTTCTGTTCATGCTGGTTGTGATCTTCCTGCCCGGCGGACTTGTCGAAGGGGGACAGCGCCTGAAATCCCTGTTCAAGAAAGGTGGGGATGGAGATCAGGACGACCCGGAACATCACCCGAAACATGCGCCCCATGTGGCCGAATAAAAGGAGCCTGACAGATGGGAATTCTTGAAGTCAAAGGTGTAGGCAAACGGTTCGGCGGCCTTCAGGCGCTCGGCGACGTGAACCTGAGTGTGCAGGAACAGACGGTCCATGCGATCATCGGCCCCAATGGGGCAGGCAAGTCAACGCTCTTGAATTGCTTCGTCGGCAAGCTGATCCCGGATACGGGCAGCGTGATGTTCGACGGGCAGTCCCTGTTGGGGCGCACTCCCCATGAAATCACCCAGATGGGGGTCAGCCGCGTGTTCCAGACCCCGGAAATCTTTGGGGATCTGGACGTGATGGAAAACATGCTGATCCCCTGCTTTGCCAAACGGGACGGGGCGTTTCGCCTGCATGCCTTCGAAGGCATCAAAGATGAGAAGGCGCTGATCGAAAAAGCCGAGCAGATGCTCATTGACGTCAATATGATCGACAAGCGCCATATGCAGGCCTCGTCCATGTCGCGTGGCGACAAGCGGCGGCTCGAAATGGCGATGTGCCTGGTGCAGGACCCCAAGCTCCTGCTGCTGGACGAACCCACCGCCGGCATGGCGCGCGCCGACACCAACAACACGATCGACCTTTTGAAAGAGATCAAGGAAAAGCGCGACATCACCATGGCGATCATCGAACACGACATGCATGTGGTGTTCTCTCTCGCCGATCGCATCACCGTTCTGGCCCAGGGCACGCCGCTGGTCGAGGACACGCCGGAAAATATCAGAGACAACCCGAAGGTGCGCGAAGCCTATCTGGGTGAGACACAGCAATAAGGAGCGAAACATGGCTGACTCGTCGATGAATGAGACCTTGCTGAGCGAACAACCCAAGGTGAAACGCAAGGATTTCTCGAAAAACCGCAACCACGCCGCCACCGCGCCTGCTTATTTCTCGGTCTGGGATCTGCACGCCTATTATGGCGAAAGCTATATCGTGCAGGGCATCAGTTTTAATGTGCATGAAGGTGAAATCCTTGCCCTTCTTGGGCGCAACGGGGCGGGCAAAACCTCAACCCTGCGCGCCATCGCACGGATGGATGAACCGATGCTGACCCATGGTGAGATCTGGCTTGATCATCAGCATCTGCATGACCGCAAAAGCTATGAGGCCGCGCAGCTGGGCATGGCGCTGGTGCCCGAAGACCGTTCGATCATCCAGGGTCTGACGGTCGAGGAGAACCTGCAACTGGCACAGATTGCCCCGCCGCTGGGCTGGTCGCTGGATCGGGTCTATGACCTGTTTCCCCGCCTGAAGGAGCGCCGCAAACAAGAAGGCACCACCCTGTCAGGTGGCGAACAGCAAATGCTCGCCATCGCCCGCGCTTTGGTGCGCGATATCAAGGTCTTGTTGCTGGACGAACCATATGAAGGGCTGGCCCCGGTGATCGTGGACGAGATCGAAAAGACGCTTAATATCATCAAGGAACAAGGCATCACCACGGTGATCGTCGAACAAAACGCCGTGCGTGCGCTGCAGCTTGCTGACCGCGCGGTGATCCTGGATACGGGCAGCGTGGTCTATGACGGAAGCGCCGACGAAGTGCTGGAAAACGAAGCCCTGCGCAATGAATACCTCGCGATCTGATGTCGGATACGGCCTGTCAATTCGTCGAGTTCGCGCTGGACAGGGGATGCCTGCTGGTATCCCCTGACAAAACCACACGCTCATGACGACAGGAAAAACCGCAATGACTGACACAACCTATCCCCCCTCCGCCGAATTTGCGGCCAACGCCCTTATCAATGCCGACAAATACCGGGAAATGTATGCTGCCAGCATAAATGACAGCGATGCGTTCTGGCGGGACCATGTCACGCGGCTGGATTGGGCCACGGCTCCGACGGTCATGAAAAATGTGACCTATGCCCATCCGGATGTGTCGATCAAATGGTTTGAAGATGGCGCGTTGAACGTCGCCGCCAATTGCATCGACCGGCACCTGGCCGAGCGGGCAGATCAGACCGCAATCATCTGGGAATCCGATGATCCCAATGTGGACAAGCACATCACCTATCGAGAGTTGCATGAGAACGTCTGCAAACTGGCCAATGTCTACAAAGACCTCGGCGTGGGCAAAGGCGACCGGGTGGTGCTTTACCTGCCGATGATCCCCGAAGCAGCCTATGCGATGCTGGCCTGCGCCCGCATCGGTGCCATACATTCGATTGTTTTTGCCGGGTTTTCCCCGGAGGCACTTGCCTCGCGCGTCGAGGATTGCGGCGCATCCCTGGTGGTCACGGCGGACGAGGCCCCGCGCGGAGGGCGCAACACGCCGTTGAAATCCAACGTGGATGCAGCCCTTGAACACGGCACCCTTGGCAACACCCCGGTTCTGGTGGTCGAACGCACCGGCGGCAACGTGAAAATGGTCGAAGGCCGCGACGTCAGCTATGCGGCGAAGATGGCCGATGCCAGCACCAACTGCCCGGCGGAACCGATGAATGCGGAAGACCCGCTGTTCATCCTCTACACCTCCGGCTCCACCGGCAAACCCAAGGGCGTGCTGCACAGCTCCGGCGGCTATCTCCTATGGGCGGCGATGACCCATGAATATGTGTTCGATTACCACGAGGGTGACATCTATTGGTGCACCGCGGATGTGGGCTGGGTCACCGGCCACAGCTATATCGTCTATGGTCCGCTGGCAAACGGCGCCACCACGCTGATGTTCGAAGGGGTGCCAACCTACCCGGATGCGGGGCGGTTCTGGGCCGTTTGCGAAAAGCACAAGGTCAACCAGTTCTACACTGCCCCCACCGCAATCCGCGCCTTGATGGCACGAGGTAATGAGTTCGTTGAGAAATATGACCTCAGCGATCTGAAAGTGCTGGGCACCGTCGGCGAACCAATCAACCCCGAGGCCTGGAACTGGTATAACGAGGTGGTGGGCAAAGGCCGCTGCCCCATTGTCGACACCTGGTGGCAGACGGAGACCGGCGGTCATCTGCTCACTCCCCTGCCCGGTGCGACCGCCACCAAACCCGGATCGGCCACCACGCCGTTTTTCGGAGTGCAGCCTGTGATCCTCGACCCGCAAACAGGTGAGGAAATTCACGAAACCGAGGCCGAAGGTGTGCTGTGCATGAAAGACAGCTGGCCCGGCCAGATGCGCACCGTTTACGGTGATCACGACCGTTTCGTGGCCACCTATTTCGCCGACTACAAGGGCTATTACTTTACCGGCGACGGCTGCCGTCGTGATGCGGATGGGTATTACTGGATCACCGGTCGTGTGGATGACGTGATCAACGTGTCGGGCCACCGGATGGGCACTGCCGAAGTGGAAAGCGCGCTGGTGGCTCATGCCAAGGTGTCCGAGGCCGCCGTTGTTGGTTTTCCTCATGATATCAAGGGACAAGGCATCTATTGTTACGTCACCTTGATGGATGGAGAAGTCTATAGCGACGCGTTGAAAACCGAATTGCGCAATTGGGTCCGCCAAGAGATCGGCCCGATTGCAAGCCCGGATCACATACAATGGGCCCCCGGCCTGCCAAAGACCCGATCCGGCAAGATCATGCGCCGCATCCTGCGCAAGATTGCCGAAAACGATCACGGCGCGCTGGGGGATACCTCAACGCTTGCCGACCCGTCCGTTGTGGAAGAGCTGATAAGCAATCGCAAGGACGCGTAACCTCACTCCCCGAGAGGGTCCTTCCTGACATTTGGGACCCTCATCTCTCAGCGCCGGTGCTTTTGCATCGGCGCTTTTTTTGCGCATTTTTCCGCGTGTTTCCCGGCTTTCGAAATCGGGAATTGCGCCAAGCTCAGGGAGGGGAAATGGTGGGGTATCAACAATTTGTGAGGGCAAAAAATGTATAAGTCCATTATCATCCTGACCCTGTCCGCGGGCCTTGGCCTGGCCGGGTGTCAGCGTCTTCCCGATGACCAGCAACGCGTCATTGCCACCGGATCAGGGGCCGTCGCAGGCCTGGCACTCGCCGATCTTCTGGGGGCCAACTCCAATTGGAAAGTGGTCGGCACAGTGGCTGGGGCCGTTGCAGGCAACCTGATTGCCAAGAATGCCGAACAGAACCAATGCGCCTATGCGGATGGCAGGGGCGGGTATTACACCGGCGCGTGCTAGACAAAATCGGAGGTCCTGGTCACAGGGCCTCCACCATCCGCGCTGAGACAGCCCTCAGCCAACATGCGCCTCAGGGGTCACCGGATATACCACCGGCCTCCAGTCGCTGACGCAGCGCGGTTTTCAGCACCTTGCCATAGTTGTTTTTTGGCAATTCCGAGAGTTGGAAATAGGCTTTCGGCCGCTTGAAACGGGCGATCTGCGCCAGGCAATGGGCGTCCAGCGCCGCCTCGTCCAGATGTTCACCGGGGGCTGGAACCACAAAGGCAACCACATCCTCCCCCCATTCCGCATTCGCTCTCCCCACCACGGAGACTTCATGCACCGAAGGGTGGGTCAAAAGCGCCTCTTCCACCTCGCGCGGATAGATGTTGGTGCCACCGGAAATAATCACGTCTTTTGAACGATCCCGCATGGTCAGGTATCCATCCTGATCCAAAAACCCCATATCGCCGGTCATCAGCCATCCGTTCACAAGGGTCTTTTCCGTAGCCTCCGGGTTCTGCCAGTAACCCGGCATCACCGGGGCGCCCCGCACCATGATCTCTCCCACCTCACCGGGGGGAAGAGGGGTCCCTGCGTCGTCCCCGACCATCACCTCAACCACGCTTTGCGCACGCCCCACTGACGCCAGCCGTTCCCGCCAACGTGGATGGCTACGATCCGCCACTTCCTCCTTGCGCAATGCCGTGATCGCCATCGGGCATTCCCCCTGCCCATAGATCTGGGCAAAGACCGGACCAAACCAGTCCACCGCCTCAGCAATATCGGCCACATACATCGGGCCACCACCGTAGACGATGGTCTTGATCCCCGTGCCACGCCGCCCTGCCCTTTTGGCAACATCGGTCAGGCGGCGCACCATGGTTGGCGCCATGAACATCGACAATGGTCCCTGAGTTTCGGCAGCCTCCAGCAGCTCCATTTCATCAAATCCACCGGATGCGGGGGTGATGTGTCGCGCACCTTTCGCCACGTGGATCGGGGCATAGATCCCGGCCCCGTGGCTCATCGGAGCCATGTAGAAAGCCGCATCCTCCGGGTGCACCTCGTCGCAATCAAGCAGATAGGACAGGGATGTTGCGCGGATCATGCCATGGGTGATGAACACGCCCTTGGGCTGTCCGGTGGTGCCCGAAGTGTAAAAGAGCCAGGCCAGATCCTGGTCTGCACGCGGCACAATCGGAACAGGATCCGTCGCACAGATCCGGGCAAAATCGGCACTGGTGACATCCAGCATTGGCAGGTCTGTTTCGCCCTGTAACTCCGCCCCCAATTCGGGGGTGACCAGCACCAGACTGGCACCGGAATTGTCCAGTATATAGGCCACTTCTTTCGGGTGCAGCTTGGCGTTGATTGGCACAACCCCCGCACCAGCCGCCCATGCCCCATAGAACCCAAGCAGGTATTCCGGGCAGTTTTTCATGAACAAGGCCACACGGTCCCCCGGCGCTATTCCCCGCGCCTGCAGCTCCGCTGCCAGACCAAGAGACGCGCGATAGAACCCTGCATAATCAAATACCTGCGTCTTGCCTTGGAAAATTGCCGGTCGATGCCCCTGAACTTTCGCAATCCGTTCCAGCCACAGCGAAAGGTTCATCGCACCCCCTCCAGGATAGACGCATAGGAGGCAACACCAGAGCCGCCCATATTGAAGACCAGCCCCCGCTCGGCCCCGGCGACCTGCATCCCCTCGGCCGCACCTGTGACCTGACGCGCCATCAGAACATGCATCGACACACCGGTGGCACCTACCGGATGCCCCTTGGCCTTCAGCCCACCAGACAGGTTGACCGGAAGCGCCCCGCCGCGCTGCACAATCCCATCCTGAAGGGCCTGAGCCCCCTGCCCCGGCTCGGCAAGCCCCATCGCTTCGTAAATCATCAGCTCGGCAATGGTGAAACAATCATGCACCTCGGCCAGGTGCAGGTCAGCAAGCCCCATGCCCGCCTCGGTGAGCGCCGCCAGAATGGCCCGTTTCGGCCCTTCAAACGCAGTCAGATCCCGGCGCGACATTGGCAGGAAATCATTTACCTGCTGGCTGGCTGCAAAACGCACCGCGCGCGGCATGGACCGGGCCACATCATCCGACACCATCACCAGCGCCGCCGCCCCGTCAGAGACCAGCGAACAATCGGTGACCTTTAATGGGTCCGCCACCATCGGGTTCTTGTCGCTCACCTCGGCGCAGAACTCATAGGAAAGTTCCTTGTGAAGCTGCGCCAGTGGGTTGCGCATTGCATTGACATGATTCTTCACAGCAATCTGCGCAAGCGCATCGGACTGATCACCGTATTTGTCGAAATAGGCCCGCGCAAACCCGGCAAAGACCTGCGGAAAGCTCATTCCTGCCTCTTCCGCCTGATAAGCCGCATGCCCCAAACCGCGTGCCACCTCGGCTGTGGGCAAGTGGGTCATCTTTTCCGCACCGATCACCAGGGCAATCTTGGCGCGCCCGCTTTCAATTGCATCGCGCGCGGCATAGATCGCAGCCGCCCCGGACGCACAGGCATTTTCAAGCCGCGTCGCGGGGGTGAAACGCAGATCATCATGGATACCAAGCGCCAATGACGCCGCAAACCCATCCCCCACCATGCCCCCGTTGAAATGCCCAAGCCAGATGCCGTCAACATCCCCGGGCGCCACGCCCGCATGGTCCAACGCTTCGCGCCCTGCACTGATGATCAATGCTTCAAGATCAAAATCCGCAAGTTTGCCAAATTTGGTATGGCCCCAACCCACAATTTGCACCATGCTCCACTCCTGTCATTTGGCCTGTTCACGACAAAGAGTATCACGTTCCGGGGCAAGGTGGCGCAATCAGGTAGAAATACCCGCAAACCTCTGGCAGGATGGCGAAATGACGCAAATGGACATCGCTTTCATGCATGCGCCAACCGGGTTGGCGCTGACCGAAAACCGCATCGTTCGCCGGTGCAACCTGCGCTTTGCGGAGATGTTTGGCGCCGCTGTCGATGATTTTTCAGAGATGCCTCTGGAACGGCTTTACCCCTCGCTCAAGGATTATGAAAAGGTCGCACGCGTGGGGGGGAACATCCTGCGCGAAACCGGGCGCTATGAAGACGAGCGTGTCATGCGGCGCCTGAACGGCGCTTTGTTCTGGTGCCGGGTGCGTGGCACCTCCCTGACCCCTGAGGACCCCTTCAAACAGGGGGTGTGGAGCTTTGCCGACCTTTCCGCCGAACGCCCCGTCGTCGAATTGACCGCCCGAGAACGCGAGGTGGCCATCCTGACCTGTCAGGGCAAGACATCCAAGGAAATCGGGCTCGCCCTCGACCTCAGCTATCGTACTGTCGAGGCCCATCGCGCCCGGCTTTTACAAAAATTCGGCGCCCGAAAATTGCCTGAACTTGTCGCGAAATTCTCTGGTATGCCCTTATAAAATCGCGTAATTTTTACCCTATTGCCAAGGCTGTTTCCAGCCAGAAGGAGAGTGACTGGTGACACAGCCCCCGCAAACCCGCATCCAGAAACGCAACCGCGCAGCCATCCTTGATGCCGCGCTGGATGTGTTTTCCGCACATGGGTTTCGTGGTGCCACGCTGGACCAGATTGCTAAGGCGGCCGGGCTGTCAAAACCCAACCTGCTTTATTATTTCCCGTCCAAAGAGGCGGTGCATGGCGCGCTTCTGTCCCAATTGCTCGAAAACTGGCAAGAACCGCTGGAGGCGCTGGATCCGGAGGGGGACCCGGTTGAGGAACTGATCGCCTATGTGCTGCGCAAGCTTGAAATTGCCCGCGCCCTGCCGCGCGAAAGCCGTCTGTTTGCAAATGAGATTATTCAGGGCGCCCCCAGAATCCTTACGCAAATTCAGGGACCTGTGCGTCATCTTGTGGATGAAAAGGCCAAGTTGATCGCCCTGTGGTGCAAACAGGGGCAACTGACGGATCTTGATCCGCATCACCTGATTTTTTCAATCTGGGCGACGACGCAGCATTATGCGGATTTCGATGTGCAGGTTCGTGGCATCCTTGCGCCGCAAGGCGACGCCCATTTCGAAGATGCCGCCCGTTTTCTGGAACAGATGTATCGCGCGGCCCTGACCCCGTCCAAGGTGGGGGGCTGAGCCTCTCCCCTGTCAGCGAAGCATTTTATGCGAAACAGTCGTTAACCAAGAGTTCAGATTTCTCTGGGGAGTTAACCTTTGAGCAAGACATCCATCTCTAATCTTTCAGCAAGTGGGGGCTTCGTGAGAAACGGAGCAGAAAATGGATATTTCGGCACCATCACCGATCAGTGCGCAAGCCACGCTCGCAGCACATGCGCCGGTGCGCGAACCGCCAGCCGTCGCTCAGGTTGATCCCAGCCCGGCCAGCGATGGAACACGTATGGACTCCAACACCGCCAATGGTGAGGGTCGCTCAGATCTGGCCCAGGACGCGCGCCAAAGGCTGGCGCATCAGGAACGGCTGGAAGACCCAAAGACACCCACGGGTCCACCGCCGACCTTTCAGATCACTTTGCTTGAGGTGGAACAGGACCTGCACAATATCCTTGCCCGCCTCGAAATGGCCCGTTCAAAAGAACGCGATGCGGACGGGGTGCGCCCTGATGTTTCCGAGGACGCGGCTCAGACGTCCTCGGAACTTCAAAACAGGGCACTCAACGAGGCAAGGGATGTTCCGTCCTCGCAAGCCCAACAATTGAACGCACATGAGACAAACAGATCGGCCCCGGCGCGCTCCATTCCCGTGGTTGAGCCAGAACAGCTGCCAGCCCAGACCTCACAGCAGGCGGCCACGCTGACCAGAGCCCCGGCGACAAATGACGGCATGCCGGTTTGAGGCATCTCACGATTACGAAACCCGCGAAAGCATTTCGACTTTCACCTGAGGCCGGGAAAAGTCGATACGCCGCAAGCGATATCCAAGTCGTGCGGGTTTCGGAATAAACATATGTTTTAAGCGCACCCCGAAACGCCTTAATCGGCCCGTTTCACACGCAATGACCCCGCCAAAATTCAATTTTGGTGGGGTTCGCGCTTTTCTCCCCCTACGTCACGCTCTATATGTAGGCAGATAGTGATGACCCGCCCCAACGCGGGCACGGAAATAAGGCGAGGACCCATGTCCAAGAAAAACCACGAAACCGATGTGGCCTTTATCGAAGCTCTGGCCAAGCTGCTTCAGGAAAACGACCTGACGGAGCTGGAAGTCATGCGCGATTACGGCGAAAACGACAGCCTGAATGTGCGCGTCAGCCGCGCCAAAGAAGTGATCACCCAGATGGCCCCTGCTGTCGCGGCCGCGCCTGCTCCTGCAGCAGCAGCCCCTGCCGCGGCTCCCGCCGCAACCGAGGCACCAGCCGTTTCGGACGATCCCGCAAACCATCCCGGCGCGGTTCCTTCGCCCATGGTCGGCACCGCATATCTGCAACCAGAACCGGGTGCCCCTTCCTTTGTCAGCGTTGGCGACACCGTGTCGGAAGGCCAGACCGTACTGATCGTCGAAGCCATGAAAACCATGAACCAGATCCCTGCCCCGCGTGCGGGCAAAGTGAAACGGATCCTGGTCGAGGACGGCGCCCCCGTAGAATTCGGCGCGCCCCTCATGATCATTGAATAAGGGGCGGATCATGGCCCAATTCGATAAAATCCTGATCGCCAACCGCGGCGAGATCGCGCTTCGCGTGATCCGTGCGGCCCGCGAAATGGGCATCAAGACCGTCGCTGTGCATTCCACGGCTGACGTCGACGCCATGCATGTGCGGATGGCCGATGAGAGCGTCTGCATTGGCCCACCGCCGGGCACCGACAGCTATCTCTCGATCCCGGCCATTATCGCGGCCTGCGAAATCACCGGCGCACAGGCCGTGCATCCGGGCTATGGTTTCCTGTCGGAAAACGCCAATTTCGTGCAATGTCTGGAAGACCACGAGATCACCTTTATTGGCCCCTCGGCCAAACATATCCGCATGATGGGCGACAAAATCACCGCCAAGGACACGGCGATCAAACTGGGTATCCCGGTGGTTCCCGGTTCAGACGGTGGCGTCCCGGACATTGAAACCGCCCGCAAAGTGGCGGCGGATATGGGGTATCCGGTGATCATCAAGGCCACTGCTGGCGGCGGCGGTCGTGGCATGAAAGTGGCCGAAACCGAAGCCGATATCGAAATGGCCTTCTCGACCGCGCGCTCAGAGGCCAAAAGCGCCTTTGGCAATGACGAGGTTTACATGGAGAAATACCTCCAGAAACCGCGTCACATCGAGGTGCAGGTCTTTGGCGATGGCCAAGGCGGTGGGGTGCATCTGGCTGAACGCGACTGCTCATTGCAGCGACGTCACCAGAAAGTGTTCGAGGAGGCCCCCGGCCCCTGCATCACCCCGGAAGAACGCGCTCGTATCGGGTCGATCTGCGCCAATGCCATTGCCGAAATGGGTTATTCCGGCGCCGGCACAATCGAGTTCCTCTATGAAGATGGCGAGTTTTATTTCATCGAAATGAACACCCGCCTGCAGGTGGAACACCCCGTTACCGAGGCTATTTTCGGCGTTGACCTTGTGCGTGAACAGATCCGCGTTGCCGAAGGGATGAAACTCTCCTTCGGACAGGACGAGCTTGAGGTAAACGGGCACGCCATCGAGGTACGCCTGAATGCGGAACGTCTGCCCAACTTCACCCCCAGCCCGGGCAAGATCACCCAGTATCACGCTCCGGGAGGCCTTGGGGTGCGCATGGATTCGGCGCTTTATGATGGCTACTCGATCCCGCCCTATTACGACTCGCTGATTGGCAAGCTGATCGTGCATGGCCGCGACCGGGCCGAAGCTCTGTCGCGCCTGCATCGCGCCTTGGGAGAGCTGGTGATTGACGGCATCGACACAACCGTGCCGCTGTTCCACGCCCTCTTGGAAGAGGCCGACATTCATTCCGGGGAATACAACATTCACTGGCTTGAACGCTGGCTTGACGAAAACATGGGGTAAGGGCTTTGGCCCCTCCCCCCCTCACCGCTGAGTTATTGTTGCGCGCCTACGCAATGGGCGTGTTTCCAATGGCAGAAAGCCGGGACGACCCAGAGATTTTCTGGGTCGACCCGAGAGAGCGCGGTATCTTTCCGAACGGCGGCTTTCACCTTTCGCGATCCCTCCGCCGCACCATCCGAAAATCACCAATGACCGTGACCCTGAACCGGGATTTCGCGGGCGTCGTGAAGGGCTGTGCAGACCGCGATGAAACCTGGATCAACGACGAGATTTTTGCACTTTATTGCGACTTGCATCAGATGGGGCATGCCCATTCCCTCGAGCTCTGGGATGGCCATACGCTGGCGGGGGGCGTCTATGGCGTCACTCTGGGGGCTGCCTTTTTTGGTGAAAGCATGTTTTCGCGCCGTCGGGACGCGTCAAAAATTGCCCTCGCCTACCTGACCAGGCATCTGGAAGATTGCGGGTTTAAGCTCTTTGATACGCAGTTCCTGACGCCACATCTGGCCAGCCTCGGAGCGATCGAAATCCCGCGTGCCGACTATCATGAGCGTTTGTCGAAAGCCCTTGGAAGCCGGGCCAGCCTGACGTCCCGCCCGTTACCGGACGCTTATTCGGTGGTGCAGCGCAGCACCCAGACATCATAGCGCGGATGATCCAGGCCGTTCAGCCCGGGGCTTGAGGAAATCATCCAGCCCTCAAAGGCGGTTTTCTCTGAGTTTCCATCCCGCACAACCAACCAAGCGAAAGCATCACCTGACGGGTTGTCGGTCGGATAGCGGCATTCCCCCAAGGTGATCTGCAATTTGCCTAGCAGAACTGTTTCACCAGCGGTCAGTGAAAAATCCTCGTAGCTGCCAGAAATCTTATCCAGACCGCGCAGCATGGCACCAGGGGCCTTTGCCGTCTGGGCTGTTGCCGCCAGCGGGGCAAGCAGGGCAATAGCACTGACAAATGCGCGAAAAATCACTTCTCCCCTCCACCATCGGAGACGAATTTCATCAAAAGCTGGACCAGGCTGACCGACCCCTGCGTATCCTCAATCTCCGCACCTGGCTCAAGATTGAACGGAGAGCCCCCCGGCAGAAGCTCCACATAGGAGCCCCCCAGCAGGCCTTCGGACGAAATGATGACAGCCGTGTCTTCAGGAAGCGCCACATCGGATTGCACGGAAAACGCTGCTTCGGCCCGGAAAGTTTCCGGGTTCAGCGAAATACCCGTGATCTGCCCCACTTTCACACCAGCAAGGCGCACATCCGTGCCAATCGAAATCCCGTCAGCGGATCGGAAAGAGGCGGAATAACTGTCCAGATGGCTGCTACCGGAAATTCCAACAATTTGTCCCGCATAGACGAGAAAGGCCACGGCGGCTGCCAGAACAACGCCGCCGGTGATAACTTCGGTGGTGTGGGATTGGCTCATCTCGCCCCCGTTTCTGTCTGCGATAGCGCGGGTTATTCCGGCTGCCAGGCCTCATAATCGCGACGCTCAGCCGGTTGCGCCTGACGCAGCGATCCAGCCGGTGCATAGGCGGCAGGCGAGCCGGTCAGGTTGTCCTGATGGGGTTTTTCCCAGCCTTTATGCTCAAGCGGTGCCTCGGACGGGCAGTTGTCAAAGGTGTGGTGCAGCCAGCCGTGCCAATCCGGGCTCACGCGGCTTGCCTCAGGTTCCCCTTTGAAGATCACCCAGCGGCGGCTGTCATCCTTGTTGCGGTAAAACACATTCCCCTGCTCATCTTCACCCACCTTGACGCCTTTGCGCCGGGTAAAGAGCCAGGTGCCGATGGTTTCGCCGTGATACCAGGTCAGAAGGGACAGTAGCCGCATGTCAATCTCCGCTTTCTCTCAACCTCATATGGCGCAAAGACGTGCAAAGGTCCAGTGCTTTGCTTTGATTTGACTGGCTCTGCGCTGTTTTCCCCTCACCTGGTTCCTGCAACGCAAAAGCCACCCTGCGAAGGGTGGCTTTCTTAGTAGCTCTCAGGGGCTTGTCAGCTGGCAGAGGCGCCTTCCTGTTCCCCTTTTGCGTAGATGATCAGCGGCGACGCATCCGAGGTGACGGCCTCTTCATTGACCACAACTTCATCCACATTCTCCAAAGCCGGCAGGTCAAACATTGTATCGAGCAGGATATCTTCCATGATCGACCGCAGGCCCCGCGCACCGGTTTTACGCTCAATCGCGCGTTTGGCGATGGCGGTGAGCGCATCTTCGGTAAAGGTCAGCTGCGCCTCTTCCAGTTCAAACAGGCGTTGATACTGTTTCACCAAGGCGTTTTTCGGCGCGGTCAGGATCGTGACCAGCGCGTCTGCATCCAGATCTTCCAGCGTTGCAATCACCGGCAGACGCCCGACAAATTCGGGAATCAGCCCGAATTTCAGAAGATCTTCCGGCTCCAGCTCCTTGAAAATCTCGCCCACGCCGCGATCATCATCATCCTTCACTTCGGCACCAAAGCCGATGGCCGACCCTTTGCCACGTTGGGCAATGATCCGGTCGAGGCCCGCAAATGCGCCGCCGCAAATGAAAAGAATATTGGTCGTGTCGACCTGCAGGAATTCCTGCTGCGGATGTTTGCGCCCACCTTGCGGCGGCACGGAGGCAACCGTGCCTTCCATGATTTTCAGAAGCGCCTGCTGCACCCCCTCGCCCGACACATCGCGGGTAATCGACGGATTGTCGGATTTGCGGGTGATCTTGTCGACCTCGTCAATATAGACAATGCCGCGCTGCGCGCGTTCGACATTGTATTCCGAGGCCTGAAGCAGCTTGAGGATGATGTTTTCCACATCTTCGCCCACATAACCGGCCTCCGTCAGTGTCGTCGCATCCGCCATGGTGAAGGGCACGTCCAGAATACGGGCAAGCGTCTGGGCCAGAAGGGTTTTACCACAGCCCGTTGGGCCAATCAGAAGGATGTTCGACTTGGCCAGCTCGATATCCTCGCCGGATTTTGCCGCATGGTTCAGACGTTTGTAATGGTTGTGCACCGCCACGGCGAGCACGCGTTTTGCATGGGCCTGACCGATCACGTAATCGTCCAGAACCCCGCAGATTTCCTGCGGTGTCGGAACCCCATCCGCGGCCTTGAGGCCAGAGGATTTGGTTTCCTCACGAATAATGTCCATGCAAAGTTCGACGCATTCATCACAGATAAATACGGTGGGACCAGCAATCAGCTTACGCACCTCGTGCTGGCTCTTTCCGCAGAAAGAACAATAGAGGGTGTTTTTGCTGTCACCGGAGGAATTATTCGCCATCTTGTCTTCCCTAGGGCCTGCGCCCGAAACATGAAATGCCCGTTCGGGCCTGAAACGGCCCCTGCGCCTTTAGCTTAGGACAGGGGCCGGTTGGGCACAATGCGATTTTCCACATGGCCTTTTTAATCACAGGCAGCAAATGGGCTGCCTCACCTCAAGTTACTCGTCTTCTGTCTTGGGGCGGTTCTCGACGATCTCGTCGATATGTCCCCAATCCTTGGCCTCCTGCGGCGACATGAAGTTGTCGCGCTCCAGCGCTTTCTCCACGTTTTTCAGCGAGTTGCCTGTGTGTTTTACATAGATCTGATGCAGGGTGTCCTTGACCTTCTGGGTCTCGGCCGCATGGATCATGATATCGGTCGCCTGCCCCTGATATCCGCCCGAGGGCTGGTGCACCATGATGCGCGAATGCGGCAAGGAAAACCGCATCCCCTTTTCACCAGCCACCGACAGGACCGACCCCATCGACGCGGCCTGACCAATCACCAGGGTCGACACTTTCGGCTTGATATACTGCATCGTGTCATAGATCGACAGGCCAGAGGTCACCACGCCGCCGGGCGAGTTGATATACATCGAGATTTCTTTTTTCGGATTTTCCGCTTCGAGATGCAGAAGCTGCGCCACGATCAGGCTCGACATGCCATCATGAATCGGCCCGTTCACGAACACGATGCGTTCTTTCAGAAGGCGCGAGAAAATATCATAAGCCCGTTCCCCGCGCGAGGTTTGCTCAACCACCATGGGGACAAGGGTATTGTTGTAAAGATCAATAGGGTCGTGCATTCTGCCTGCTTTCATAGTCGCGTGTATTGGCCCGTCCTGGGCCGACCTCATCAGAGATTAGTGGGGCACACCGGGGGCCGCAAGGGGCTGCGGGGCGCGGGGCACCGGAAAACGAGATCGGGCTGGGGTGCAAAACGAGCCATCATGTCAGGCATCGCGCAAAAGCGTTAACAATTCCTTTCCATCCCACCCGCCTGACCTTGATTTCCCCAAAAGCGTTTCGAGTTATTGTTGCCCCCAAAGATGACTGGAAACACCTGAACAAAAAACGGCGCCCCGCTTTGGGACGCCGTTTTCTTTTGGGATTTATGACCCCCGGATTAACCGGGTGACATACCACGCAGGCGCTCAGACCGGCGACGCAGCAGTTCCACGGTGGTCAGCAGGGCAATCGAGATCACCACGAGGATGGTGGCCACCGCCAGAATGGTCGGTGAGATCTGCTCGCGCAGGCCCAGGAACATCTGCCAAGGCAGGGTTTTCTGACCGGCAGAGCCGACAAACAGCACCACAACCACTTCGTCAAACGAGGTGATAAAGGCAAAGAGGGCCCCGGAAATCACGCCGGGCAGGATGAGCGGCATCTGCACCCGGAAGAACGTGGTCACCGGATCGGCGCCCATATTCGCCGCAGCCCGTGTCAAAGAGCGGTCAAAGCCCACCAGCGTTGCGGTCACCGTAATGATCACAAACGGGATCCCCAGCGCGGCATGGGCCAGCACCACTCCCCAGTAAGACCCCTGCAGGCCCAGACGGGAATAGAAGAAATACATCCCCGCAGCTGAGATGATCAGGGGCACGATCATCGGCGAAATCAGGATCGCCATGATCGCGCGTCGGTATGGCACATGCGGTTGGCTGAGGCCGATTGCCGCCAGCGTCCCGAAGCCCACCGACAGAAGCGTTGCCACCGGTGCAATGCGCACCGAGTTCCACAGCGACGATTGCCAATCCGCATTCGAGAAGAAATCGCGGTAGTGTTTCAGCGAATAGCCGTCAGGATCCAGGCGCAGCATTTCCGGTGTGAAGGTGAAGAAATCCTGTGCGTTGAAGCTCAGCGGGATCACCACCACAATCGGTGCGATAAGGAAAAAGAAGATCAGACCGCAGATGAACCGGAACGTATAGTACCAGATCCGTTGGCCGGTGGAGGCATAAGGAGGAAGTCCCATAGTGTTTATCCCAGTTTCACGTTGTCGATGCCCACGATCTTGTCATAGGCCCAATAAAGGACCAGCACGACCGCGAGGAGAATGGCGCCCAGTGCCGCTGCCAGACCCCAATTGAGCGAGGTCGAGATGTGGTAGGCAATCTGGTTCGAAATGAAGGTGCCCTTGGTGCCACCAACCAGCGCCGGCGTGATGTAGTAACCGATCGCGAGGATGAAGACGAGGATCGAGCCCGCACCGATACCCGGCACCGTCTGCGGGAAATAAACCCTCCAGAACGCGGTCCAATCCGTGGCCCCCAGAGATTTCGCGGCCCGCAGGTAGCTGGGCGGGATGGTCTGCATCACCGAATACATCGGCAGGATCATGAAGGGCAGCAGAATATGGGTCATCGCAATGATGGTCCCGGTCTGGTTGTTGATGATGACCAGACGACTGTCATCCGCGATAAACCCGACCCAAACCAACAGGTCGTTGATCACCCCCTGTTGCTGCAGCAGGATTTTCCAGGCCGAGGTCCGCACCAGAAGCGAGGTCCAGAACGGCAGCAGCACCAGGATCATCAGAAGGTTTGAGATCCGCATCGGCAGATTGGCCAGGATCCAGGCCACCGGATAGGCCAGCATGATACAGCTGAACGTAATCAGCAAAGACATCCAAAGGGTGCGCCCCAGAAGGTTCATGTAGATCTGTTCGTCTTCGGGACGCGCCTCGGCGCCATCCGGCCCGACCCGCATGTCAACGGCGTTCAGGAAATAGCCCTGCGTGACACGCGGCGAATAGGTCTGAATGGTGCGCCAGACCTCAGTGTCCGCCCAGGCCTTGTTCAGATCGATCAGCTCTTCTTTCCACGGGCCGCCATTTTCGATATCAAATTTCTTGGCCTTGCGGCCCGCCTTGCGGAAGGCCGACGCGATACCGGGGTTTTCATAGTTCAGACGTGTGCCGACCTTTGTGTGGGTCTTCGCCTCGGCTGCGTCTTTCAGATCTGCCGCCATTGCGGCATAGACCGCTTCACTTGGCAACTCGCCTGAATTCGCATCCCAGTCCTGGATGGCCACAACCGTGCGCGGCAAGGTGTCGGCCACGATGTCGTTTTTGACCGAGCGATAGAGCATATCGCCTACAGGCAGAATGAAACTGACCAGAATAAAGATCAGCAAAGGAGCGATCAGCATCAGGGCGCGCATTTTCTGCCGCCTGAGCGCACGCGCCAAGCTGCGCTTGAGTGGGGTCCCGTCTGCGGCCAGAACCGGGCCGGTATCTGTCATATCGCTCATATCATCCCTGTCGGCTTACGCCTTTTTGTTTTGTTGCAGCATGTCGAAAGTGACTAACGAAAGGTCTGGAAAATAAAGAAAATCACGCGGCACCAATTGGCAACCGGAATTCGGACCGCGGGGTGAAGGGGGCCGCATACTGCGGCGCAGCCCCCTTCGAAAGCTGGAATTACTTGGCCAGCCAGGCTTCAAACTTCGCGTTCAGATCGTCGCGGTTGTCTGCCCACCATTCGTAGTCATAGACGTGAATGTTGCCAGAGTTGGCAGGATCGGTCGGCATGTGCGGCGCCATGTCGATGCCCAGTTCCGCGTGTTTACCCACCAGCGGAGCCGACGACTTACGCGACGGACCGTAGGAGATGTAGGCGGCCTGGTCTGCCAGACGCTGGGTGTCGGTGGCGAACTTCAGGAAGTCCAGCGCACGGGCACGGCGATCTGCCGGCAGGTTGGCGGGCAGCACCCAACCATCAAGGTCAAACGACTGCATGTCCCAGAGCATACCAATCGGCTGGTTCTGCTCGGCAATGGCCGAGAACAGGCGACCGTTGAAGGTCGAGCCGAACACCACTTCGCCGTCAGCCAGCAGCTGCGGGGTTTCCGCACCAGCAGTCCACCAGACAACGTCCGACTTGATGCTGTCGAGCTTCTTGAACGCACGGTCTACACCTTCGTCGGTGCCCAGCACGTCATAGATCTCATCTTTGGCAACGCCGTCGCAATAGAGAGCCCATTCCATGTTGTCGATCGGGCGTTTTTGCAGCGAACGCTTACCCGGATAGGTGGCCGTGTCGAAGATCGCGCAGACATCAGTCGGCGGGGTGTCCCCCACCATATCGGTGCGATAGCCGAAGGTGGTCGAATAAACGATCTGCGGAACAAAACAGTCAGATACGATCAGCGGATCCATGTCTTCGGATGCCGGGGTGCCATCGGGGGCAGCGGCCAGCATTTCGTCATGGTTCAGCTCTTCCGCCAGACCTTCGTCGCACAGGCGCATCGAGTCCGAGGCCACGGCATCCACCAGGTCCCAGGTCACGTTGCCGGCTTCATTCATGGCGCGCATTTTGGCCACGGCTTCTGCCGACGAGGTGTCCCAGGTCACGGTCAGGCCCGGGTTCATCGCCAGATAGGGTTCAACATAGGCCTTGTGCTGGCTTTCCTGATAGGCACCGCCCCAGGACACGAGGGTCAGCTCGTTCGACATTTCTTCGGCGTTTGCAACGCCAGCGGCAACGGTCAGTGCCGTCGAGGCCGCAAGAAACTTAGCTACTTTCATATTTTTCTCCCTGTTACATTCCCGTAATTTTCTTGGGGCCGGCAGACGGGCGGCAGCGTGGCCCCGGACTGTTCACCGTTGCCACCCATCGGGCACCCAGCGGCCCCGAAGGCGGCAAAGGCAATATCTTAGGCGTCCAGCGCGCGGCAATCCTGCGGAAGCCAGCCGATTTCGATCTGCTGGCCCGGGACCAGACGATCAACATCAGGGGCGTTGCGGGTCTTGATAATGAAGTCTTCATTACCGGCCACACGCAGACGGGTGCGGAAAATGTCACCCATATAAATGAACTCAAGCACTTCGGCCTTGAGGGTATGAGCGCCTTCCTGCAGGCGTTCTTTATTGTATTCGACACGCTCGGGGCGGATCGACACTTTGGTGCGCTCGCCCACTTTGGACACATTGATCGGGGTGGCATCAAGCTCTTCCCCATCATCCAGACGCACCACACATGTGTCGCCCTTCATCTCGGTGACAACCCCCTCCAGAGTGTTGTTCTCCCCGATGAACTGCGCGACAAAACTGTTTTGCGGCTTTTCATAAAGATCCGCCGGCGGCGCCAGCTGCTGAATGCGGCCATCATCAAACACGGCGACATTGTCCGACATGGTCAGCGCTTCGGTCTGGTCATGGGTCACGTAAACCGTGGTGATCCCCAACTGATGTGCCAGATGGGTGATTTCGAACTGCATCTTTTCGCGCAGCTGTTTGTCAAGCGCACCCAGCGGTTCGTCCATCAGCACCAGTTCCGGTTCGAACACCAGCGCACGGGCCAAGGCGACCCGTTGTTGCTGACCGCCCGAAAGCTGGGCGGGGCGGCGACCACCGAAAGCGCCCATTTCCACCATATCCAGCGCGCGTTTGATCTTCGCTTCGCGCTCGGATTTGCCCATTTTGCGCACTTCCAACGGGAAGGCGAGGTTTTCGGCAATCGTCATATGCGGAAACAGGGCGTAGTTCTGGAAAACCATGCCAATGCCGCGCTTGTGCGGCGGAATATTGTTGATCGGTCGACCGTCCAGCAGAATGTCGCCATGGGTTGCGGTTTCAAACCCTGCCAGCATCATCAGGCAGGTGGTTTTCCCGGATCCGGACGGCCCGAGCATGGTCAGGAATTCGCCCTTACCCACGGACAGGTTGAGGTCTTTCACGACCAGGTTAACCCCGTCATAGCTTTTCTGAACACGATCAAATACGACGAAACCGTCGTTCGCAGCAGTATCGGTCAAGTGACCCCCCTGTACCCGTTTTCGGGCTCTCTGTTGCAGCGCCTGCGCTTGCTTCACAGGCATCTTATTTTTTTCGGCTGTCCCGGAGCTGAACCCAGCTCTTCCCTGCAGCCTTTTGGTGCGTAAGATAAAGCCAACACGAAGCGCGGACAGATTGCAACAGGAAAGCGACGTTTTTTGTCCATTAACGACAAGGTATTGGCAGTGATTGGATCCAATGATACATTTTCGTCAGACTTGATTGGAAACAATCATATTGCCGCCCCTACCCCGTTTTTTGATATTTTCTTACGAGATTGCAAAGCTTTTGATCTCGAATCGAAACTCAGACAACCATACGCAGGGACAGCAACACCATCGCTTCATCTTAAAGGGTATCTGTCGCCATCTGAGACGGAACAGGTCCGAAACCTCAAGAGCATCTCACAATTGCGCGCGCTGAGGTCACGCCGTGACCTCAGCTGCCATCCGGCATGTGTTAGATCGCAACAATGTTGTGTTCCGGGCCATAGGGGAAGCCGGTGATATTTTCGGCCCCCGCTTCACCCACGACAAGAATGTCATGTTCGCGGTATCCACCCGCCCCCGGCTGGCCCTCCGGCAGGAACAGCATCGGCTCCATCGAGACCACCATTCCGGGCTCCAGCACCGTGTCGATGTCTTCGCGCAGCTCCAGCCCCGCCTCGCGCCCATAGTAATGCGATAGAACGCCAAACGAGTGCCCATAGCCAAAGGAGCGATATTGCAGCAGGTTTTCACTTTCAAAAAACCTGTTGATTTCAGCCGTAATGCCCGAACAGGTCGCCCCCGGCTTGATCAGGCTCAGCCCCAGCTCATGCGCGGCCACATTGGCTTCCCAGATGCGCAGGCTGTCGCGGTCCGGCTCACCAATGAACAGCGTGCGTTCCAAAGCGGTGTAATAGCCCGAGATCATCGGAAACGTGTTCAGGGACAGGATGTCGCCTGCTTCCAGTCGGCGCGTGGTCACCGGGTTATGGGCACCGTCTGTGTTGATGCCGGACTGAAACCAGACCCAACTGTCACGGATTTCGCTGTCGGGATGCGCGCGGGAGATTTCCTCTTCCATCGCATCCCGTCCGGCCATGGCAATGTCAATTTCGCGGGCGCCCAGACGTATCGCGTCGCGAATTGCAGCGCCACCGACATCTGCCACCCGCGCCCCGTCGCGGATCAGCGCGATCTCTTCTGCGGATTTGATCATCCGCGCCTGCATCGTGTCCGCAGCAATGTCGACAAGCTCGGCACCTTGCAGAAACTCTTTCGCAAGCGCCTGCTGGGCCAGTGTCAGATGATCACCTTCGATCCCGATCTGCCTTGCGCCACCGGCAACCTCTCGCACCGCGCGCCAGTAATTGTTTCGCTCCCAATCAGTGTAGATCACGTTGTCGCCAAAGCTGCGCCGCCACGGTTGCCCTGCATCAATATTGGCGCTGATCGTGGTGCAGCGGTCAGCGGTGACCACGCAGCCGTAGGGGCGCCCAAAGGAGCAATACAGAAAGCCCGAATAATAGGCGATATTGTGCATTGAGGTGAACAGGGCGGCCTCGATCCCTTTCGCCGCCATAATGGCCCGCAGCTGCGTCAGCCGGCGTTCATATTCGGTATTTGAAAAGGGCAGCGGGGCTTTTTCACCGTTTTCACAGACAAAGAACTGAGGACGTTGCATAAGCATCTCCATATCCGAGGCCGGGATGGGTTTTGGGATGGTCATGCCCGGCCAATCAATGCCCCGGCGTTCAGGACAGTTGATCTCCGGTCGGGGAACTGCGGCGGATCAAACGGCTGGGAAACCTCCCAAGGATCCGTGGCGCAGGCCCGGTGCAGCGACGCCATCGCTGCGGATAACAAATACCTGCCTGATTCCCGTCAGCTCTGTCAATCAGCTTGTAAACGGAAAGATCTAGTCCCCCGCAAGCAAAGCCCGGTCAGCGATCAATACCTCATGCCCTACACGGTCACCGGGATGGGTGATGACCTGCTCCCCTTCAAGCAGGCCCTCTGCCACTTCGGCAAAATCCTCATTCCGATGCGAAATCAATACCTTCCGCAGATAAGCCAAATCGTTTTCTGCCACGAAAACCGCCCATTCGCCCCCAGATCTGAACAACGCCGAGACCGGCACACGCAACACGTCCTCTGCCGACCATTCGACAATGCGCAGATAGGTGCGGAACCCATGTCCAAGGGCCGCTCTCGCCTCGGTCGGACTGTCGAAATCCAACCGCACCTTGACCCGCTGTTCTTCAATGCCCAGCGCAGAAAGCTTTGTGAAACCAGAGGGTTCTATCACCCGAAGATGTGCCATCAGGGTTTCCCCACCGCCCCAGCGTTCAACATAAGCCCGCGCACCAGGCGTCAGCCGCACTGCATCCGAGGAGAGGAGATCCGCCGTAATTTCAAGGTCACTCGTCTCACCAATGGACAGGATTGGTGTCCCCGCCTGCACCATACGCGCGCTTTCATGGGCGATGCTCAGCACGGTGCCGGATACCGGGGCCAGCAGGTCCAGACAACATGAGGACCTGTCCTCATCGCCCCGCCCGCTTTCGGGTTCGATCAAGGTCGCGGTCTGTGCGGCCAGCTCACCTTTGCGCATTTCATATTGGGCATGGGCCGCATCAAGCTTGGCCGCCGCAAGGTCCAGCGACAGCTCTGCCGCATCAAGCTGGGTTTGCGGGGCGGTGCCACGTGCATGAAGGTCCACGAGGCGGCTGAGATTGACCTGTGCATGGCCCAGATCCGCCTCAGCCATGGCGATGTTTGAACGGGCAAGTTGCAACGCGGCTTCGGCCTGGGCCACGGCGGCTTCGGCCTGCGCACGGGACCGGTCATCCAAAAATGCGGGCGCGCCGGGGGCGATGCGCGCCACAAGCGTTTCCCCGGCCACCACCATATCCCCGACCCGCAGAGGGCTGCGGTCCATCTGACCTGTTACCGGGGCGGACAGGTCATAGATATCGCGGATCCTGGTCTGCCCCTCGGCATTGATGGTCACCTCCAGCGGCCCGCGCCCCACCTCAGCCAGATCCACCGGGACGGCTTCGGGGCGGCTGGCCACATAGATCAGCGCCACAACCCCGATCACAGCCAGGGATCCCAGCCCGAACTTGCGCCAGATCTTTGTGTTTTCACGTCCAGACATTCGGGTTACTCCCTTGTTTTCATGACAGACACCAGATCCATCTGGTCAATGCGCCGCCACACCACTGCGGCAGACAGCACGGAGGCAAGCGCCACAACCCACGCGGCCCGCACATAGGTCCCACGCGCAATATGCAGTGGGATCGCGTAGAGATCACTTTCAAATCCAACCGCCATAAGCGCCGCCAGCCCGTGGCCCATCACCAGCCCAAGGGGAATTGCGAGGCTCGTCAGAAGGGCCAGCTCTCCCATCAGAATGTAGCTGACCTCGGCCTTGGTAAAGCCAAGGATGCGCAGGCTGGCCAGTTCCCGTGCCCGCTCAGACAGCTGGATCCGTGCAGCATTATAGACAACCCCAACAGCAATCAGCGCCGCCATGATCGAGTTGATGGCAGTCATCATTCCGGCATTCTGGGCAATGGTATCGGTAAAACTTTGCCGGATCGCGGCCATTTCCACCATTCCCGAAAGGGCCGGCGTGGTCTTGGACACTTGATAAAAAGCATCGCGCTGCTCTTGATCAATCAACAGGTTGGCCTGCGTGACCCGCACCGCCTGCCCGGTCAAACGCGACAAGACATGCGGGCTGACATAGGCCCCCATCCCAAAGCCCTGTTCCGCATACCCCACCAGCGGCAGACGGGACGTGCCCGCCCCGAGCAAGGGAAAATTCAGCGTCACGTCTTCGCCCAGCGCAAGGTCAAGCTGATCGGCCAGTCGGCGCGTCAGGATCACCCCACTTCCGGGGTCCAGCGGCTGGCCCTGCTCCGACAGCAGGCGCGTCAGGTCAGCGTTTTCCTCGCGCGCCTCCAGAACCGCGCGTTTGCTGCGCGCCCCGTGTGTCAGGCGCACCGGCATTGCCCAGACGCTTTCGCTGACCAGAACCCCCGGCAGATGGTCCACATCTTCCAAGACAGACTGCGGGCGCTCATTTGTGAAACTCAGCACAACGTCCTGACGGTTGAGTTGGACAAATGACTTGTCCAAAAGCGCATCCATCGCATCGAACATGAACAGCGCGGCCACCATCACCGCCGCCGAAGTGGCGATGCCCAGAGTGGTCAGCCCGGCGCGCAGGGGCCAGCGAGACAGGGAGCGCCAGATCATCATGCTGGTCTGGCTGAGCCGCAACCAATGGATCATCCGGTCCGCAAGCCCCTTTCGAAACTTCAGCGGAGCAGGTGGGGACATGGCAACGGCGGGGCTGAGAAACACAACATTGCGCACCGCAAAGACCGCCCCCAGTGCCGCAGCCATCAGGCCAGCCAGCCCGGCCAGCGCATAGACCGGGGGGGAGGGCAAAAACACCAGATAGGGAAAGTGGAAGAAATCCGCATAAAGCCGGGCGATCCCCTGCCCCGCCCACAGGCCAAACGCCCAGCCGATCACAACCCCAAACGCTCCAATCGCGAGCGCCAGTTTGACATAGTGCCAGACAATTTCCGCACCGTTATAGCCCAGCGCCTTGAGCAGCCCGATCTGTTCACGTTCCAGCGCAACCAGCCGCCCCAGAACCATGTTGACCAGAAAAGCCGAGACGATCAAAAAAATCGGCGGCACCACTTTGACCATGCTGGCAAGCTGGGTCAGTTCGGCATCCAGAAACATATGCGATTGCTGATCTTTGCGCAGGTAAGCGCCGGTGCCCCCAAAGGGCGCCAGGATCAGATCAAGTCGGCGCAGGATGTCCTGCAGATCTGCGCCGGGTTCTGCCGACAGGCTGATGTCGTTGAAGGCACCGGTCAGGTTGAAGGCCGAAGCAAGCGCCGCCTCGTCCATCCAGATCACCCCGAACCGTTTGTCATCCGGCATGAAGGCTCCGGGGCCGATCGTATAGATGAACTCCGGCGAAAGGGCCGTGCCCACGATGGTCAGCGCATGTCGCTGGCCGTTGAACAGGGCATGAAACCTGTCACCGGGCTGAAACCCATGTGCCTTTGCGAAGGTTTCATTGACCACCACTTCGCCCATTCTGCCCAGCAGCGGCATACGTCCGGTGGTCAGGCTGGGCTTGTTCAGACGAGGAGCGGTGCCAGCCGGCAACGACAGCAGCATCCCGGCCCCCGGCGCCCGCATATCATCGATATCCAGCACAACATTCCGTCGCACCCGCACCTCGGCAACGGCGACACCGGGAAGGGCGCGCACCCGGTCCAAAACCTCACGAGGGGCACGGGTCACCGTGGCAAAGACCTGACCAAACTGGTTGCGTTCGTAAAACGTGTCGCGCGTTTCTCGCAGCGCGCGCTCCGCCCCAGCCATCATAACCAGGATCGCCACCCCGACCGCCAGCACAAGGGCAATCGCCAGGCTCTGCGACCAGAGACGGGCCAGATCCCTCAGCAATTTGCGATCAAGTGGGGCCATTGGATCACCAGGAAATTTCTGCGGGGGCAAGGCGGGTTTTGTTCAGGCTGACCGAACTGATCGTGCCATCTGCAAATCGGATCACCCGGTGTGCCATGGCCTGAATACCGGCATTATGGGTGATCACCACGGTGGTTGTGCCCAGATCACGGTTGATCTGATCCAGCGCCTCCAGCACCTGCACCCCGGTCTTGCTGTCCAGCGCCCCGGTCGGTTCGTCACACAAAAGGATCTCGGGACGTTTGGCAATGGCACGCGCAATGGCCACGCGCTGCTGCTCCCCCCCGGACAGCTCCGCCGGAAAATGGTTCATCCGATGGGCAAGCCCGGCCCGCTCCAGCGCCTCTTCCGGGGACATGGGGTTCGGTGCAATTTCCGTCACCAAAGCCACATTTTCGCGCGCCGTCAGAGAGGGCACGATATTGTAGAACTGAAAAACAAAGCCAACATGATCGCGACGATAGCGCGTCAGCGCACGATCCCCCATTGCTGTCAGCTCCTGATCACGAAACCAGACCCGGCCAGAGGTGACATGGTCCAACCCGCCAAGGATATTGAGAAGGGTGGATTTCCCAGAGCCGGACGCCCCGAGCAGCACGGTGAACTCACCGGAAAACAGCTCAACATTCACGCCGCGCAGGGCATGCACCTCGACCATCCCCGTGCGATAGATCTTGGTCACATCCTCCGTATGGAAAATGCGTTGGGCGGCATGCGCGCCATCAGGCGCTGTGGGATCTGCATGGGTCATGGCTTATCCTCACACGACATCCTGCCGCGCGCTTTGACGTGGCGCAACCGGAAGTGGCGGGATTTCTGGCCAACATGTTGCAGGCCAACATGTTACTGGATCAATTGTGGTACCCGCGGCCGGACTCGAACCGGCACGGCCTATACGGCCTAGAGATTTTAAGTCTCCTGTGTCTACCATTCCACCACGCGGGCCCGCGGGATAGCGGAGAGGTCTGTCAGACACATCCGCGTTGGTGGCGCGACAATACCGAGTTGGCTGGCAAGGGCAAGCGCAATTGGGGGTTACAGATCGATCCCGGGGAGGCGCATCAGCATATGCCGCTCAGGCAACCAGGGATTGAGCTTCAGCGCGGCACGCAGTTCGTCCTGCGCCTCGTCCACACGCCCAAGCGCATGTAGTGTCAGCACCCGTCCGGCCCGGGCAGCCACATGGCGCGGATCAAGCTCAAGCGCCGCATCAAGATCCTCCAGCGCCAGATCATAGCGCCCGGACAGAAACCGGGCAAACGCGCGCTGATTGAACCCTTCAGGGTAGGTCGGGCAATAGGTGATCAACTGGCCAAGAATGGTTTCGGCGGCCCGATAATCCGTCAGGCGAATCCCCTCGACACCTTCGGTAAGCAACGCCTGCGCCCGCGCATCGGGCGCCGTTTTCCAAAGTGCCCACATCTGCGCAACAATCGGCCCCGCTTCACGCTCGGAACGCGCGGATTGCACCTCAGACAGCAACCCGTCGATCTTGACGGAAATATCATTGGGTGGCGGGCAGCTTTGGGCCTGCCCAAGAGCGGGCCAAAGGGTGAAACAGAAAAGAAGACAGGTCCCCAAGCGCATAGGGACAGCTTATCACACAGATATATCCGGGCAAATCACAGCATCGTCAAAGCAGGAAACTGTGGGGAAATCAAAGGGAAAGGGCTTGACCCTCCTTCAAAAACCCCCCTGTATCCCCCCATGATACCAATCCGCGACCATAACCCTTCCCTGCGCGTGCCATATGTCACCTTCTGCCTGCTTGGAGTGAATCTGGTGGTCTTTCTGGCCATGTGGCCACTTCGCGGCAACGAGGCCGCCCTGGCGCAGGTTTATTATGGCTATGGCGCCGTGCCCCATACGATCTTGCAGGGGGAAGGATGGAGCAGCCTGTTCACATCCATGTTTGTGCATGGGGGGTTTCTGCACTTTGCCGGGAACATGCTGTTCTTGTGGATCTTTGGAGACAATCTGGAAGATATCCTCGGGCATCTGCGTTTTTTGCTGTTTTACCTGGCCGCCGGGGTTGGGGCGAGTTTGCTTCAGGTGCTGGTCGATCCCGCAAGCACCATTCCGATTGTCGGCGCCTCTGGGGCAATCGCCGGGATCATGGGAGGCTACCTGCTGTTATTTCCCCGCGCACAGGTCGATGTTCTTTTCATTATTGTCATATTTTTCAAGGTGATCCCTTTCCCGGCCTGGCTGATGCTGTTGATCTGGCTGGCCCTGCAGCTCTGGGGTGGCGTGGCCAGTCTCAACGCTCAGGGGGGCGTTGCCTATTGGGCGCATATCGGTGGGTTTGCCGTGGGATTCGTTGCCATGCTGCCCTTCTGGTATCGGCTGGGAGGTCCCGAATACTGGCGGATCACCTTCGGCCACCCGGATCATCCTGTCGCCCATTACCGGTTTCAAAAAAGCCGGATCCCACAGGTTCGGCGATCTGACCGAGGCGATAAAAGGTGACATCTGGCGGGGCATGGCTTCCCCATCAAAAAACCCCGCAGCAATAAGCCACGGGGACACCACCTGTCATGGATAGACGCGATAAAGGCCTGGCCAAAACGCGATCCGCCCAGCATCACCCGCCAGACTGTTCGCTCTATCTAAATCCAGGCTGCTCCAATCCCGACCAGATCAATCCAGACCAAAATCATGTTTGGAGATGAACGCGCTGATCTCTTCGGCTTTGCCCGGCACATTGGTCGTGACCGAAGTCCCCACCCCCATGCCAATCAACCCGATCAAGGCAACCAGAACGATCCAATCAACAGTAACGGCACCATCTTCGCTCTGCAAAAGGCGGCGCAAGCACGCAGGGGTTTGGGCAAAATAAGTCATACCGCAATTTATGGCGTCGAAATGGGGCCAAACTGTGAAACGGTTGCGGAAGTTTTAAGATGCACCTTGAATTGAATACGCTTTCACCCGGAACACGGAAATCCAAGATCCACATCCCCTGCCCGCTGCGCGGGACATCTCATCCAGCGCAGGTTCAGACAGACGGCAAAGATCGCCTTGATCAAGCGTCGCGGATGACTTTGGAAAACTTCTCGAACAGGGCTTCGTTGGCAACAACCACTTCACCGTCGTCAAGAATATTCCCTTCGGGGGAGATTGGTTCGACCAGCGCGCCCGCTTCTTTTGCAATCACCAGACCCGCTGCAAGGTCCCAGGCGTGCAGGCGACGTTCCCAAAACCCGTCATACCGACCGGCCGCAACATAAGCGAGATCCAGCGCCGCCGAACCAAACCGGCGCACACCGGCCGTGGCAGGCAGCAGGCGCGCCAGATCCTGCAAGGTTTCCGGCAGGTCCGAACGCCCACCAAAGGGCAGGCCAGTGGCGAAGATCGCTTCGATCATCCGCATCCGACCGGACACGCGCAGACGCGACTGGTTAAGCCAGGCGCCAGCACCTTTTTCCGCCATGAACATCTCGTCCTTGGCGGCATCAAAAATCACACCGGCGACGATTTCGCCCTTGTGTTCCAGAGCGATGGAAATCGCCCAGTGGGGCAGACCATGCAGGAAATTGGTGGTGCCATCCAGCGGATCAACAATCCAGCGACGGGTCGGATCCTTACCCTCGATCTCACCACCCTCTTCGGCCAGCCAGCCATAGTTCGGACGCGCCTCCATCAGCGTTTCACGAATGATCTTTTCGGCGGCAATATCGGCACGGCTGACAAAATCCCCCGCCCCTTTCATCGACACCTGAAGGTTCTCGACCTCGCGGAAATCCTTCACCAGGCTGCGACCCGCCTTACGGGCGGCGGTGATCATCACATTGAGGTTGGCGCTGAATTGCATGGGAAGGGCTCCTTTGTATCAGATCGCGCGTATAAGCCCTGACGGGCCACTTGCCAAGTTTTCTTATGCGGTTTGTGCCGTGAAAAACGCATAAGAGCTATGCGTTTCATGACAAGCCCCCCTCAGCGTTGCAATTTCACCGGCTCGGACCGGCACAGGCGCAGCATATGTGCCATGAAGGGCACCATGGTGTCCTCTTCGCGTGTGGCCGCATACATGCGTTTGAACAGCCCGTTGGCCGTCAGGCGTTTGGTCACGAAATCCGGGTTTGTCTTGGCACTGCGCAAGACCCAATCCGGCATCACCGCAACCCCCCGCCCTGCCCCGACCAGCATCAGGATCATCTCGGTCATCTCAACCTGTCGCACCGCACGCGGCTCAACCCGCGCTGGCGTCAAAAGAGCTGTGAACAGGTCGATCTTGGCGCGTTCCACGGGATATGTCAGCACAAGTTCCTCTTCGAAATCTTCCGCTTCAATAAACGGGCGGTCCGCCAGCGGATGGCCGGATGCCGCCACAAATCGCGGTTCATAGTCAAAAAGTGGAGAGAAGGTGATGCCGGGCATCTCCACCGGATCAGAGGTGATCACAAGATCCACCTCCTCACGTCGCAGCGCCTCGATCGCGTCAAAGGCCAGCCGCTGCCGGATATCCAGATCCACTTCAGGCCAGGCGTGGCGCAACTTGTCCAGCACCGGAAACAGCCAGTCGAAACAGGCGTGGCATTCAATGGCGATATGCAGGCGCCCGGAGCGGCCCTCCTGCAACGCGCGAAACTCCTCTTCCACCGCCGCAATCTCGGGCAGCACCCGTTCGGACAGGCGCAGCAGTTTCATTCCTGCCGGGCTGAGCTTCATCGGCTTGGTCCGTCGATGAAACAGCTCCATCCCGACCTGATCCTCCAGCCCCTTGATCTGGTGGCTCAACGCCGACTGGGTGATATGCAGCATATCCGCCGCCCGTGCCAGATTGCCTGCCTGATGGATCGCGCGGATGGTCCGCAGGTGTCGAAACTCCAGATACATGCAAGAACCTCATATTCTTTTTGAGAATTATGAATTTGTCTCACAAATAATTTTCGGGCACAAGGCGGATATCGAAATTCTCAATATCGTGAGGCCAAAATGACCACGCCGAATATCTCATTCGAGTTTTTTCCGCCCCAGTCGCTGGAAGCGAGCTGGAGGCTCTGGGACACTGTGCGCGATCTGGCCCCGATGGACCCGAAATTTGTGTCCGTAACCTATGGCGCCGGGGGCACCACCCGCGACCTTACCCATGACGCTGTGGGGGTGATCCTCAAGCAATATGGCCTGAATGTCGCCGCCCATCTGACCTGCGTGGACGCAACCCGCGAAGACACCCTTAAGATCGCCCGGGACTATGCCAAGGTCGGCGTGACCGAGATTGTCGCCCTGAGAGGAGATCCCCCCAAGGGCAGCCAGGGCTTCACCGCCCATCAGGACGGTTTCACCAGCTCGGTTGAACTGGTCGAAGCCCTTGCTGATGCAGGAGATTTCCATATCCGTGTCGGTGCCTACCCGGAACCGCATCCCGAAGCCGATGATCTGCAGGCCTGTGTGGATTGGCTGAAAAAGAAAATTGACGCGGGGGCGCATTCTGCCATTACCCAGTTCTTCTTTGAAGCAGACACCTTCCTGCGGTTCCGCGATGCCTGTGAAAAGGCCGGCATCACCGCCCCGATCATTCCCGGCATCCTGCCGATTGAAAACTGGAACGGGGTGAAGAAATTCGCAACCCGCTGTGGCACGTCGGTTCCGGCCTGGCTGGAAGACGCGTTTGAAAAGGCCAAGCGGGACGGGCGTGAGGATCTGCTGTCAACGGCGCTCTGCACCGAGCTCTGCTCTGACCTTCTGGATGAGGGGGTTCAGGACCTGCATTTCTACACGTTGAACAAACCTGCCCTGACGCGCGACGTCTGTCATGCGCTGGGTGTGACCCCCAAGGTGCAGCTGCAAAACGTGGCCTGATCGGGCTAGTTCATTGCTGGGAGGGCGACCCAGCCCCCCAAGAAGGGCGTCACATGTGCTGTGACGCCCTTTGTCACTTTCAGCGTCTCTTTTTAAGCATCTCTTTCGGCAACTGTTCCGATGACATCCGCTTGCACATGCGCCCTTGGATCCGACGCCGCTGCGTCACACTTGCCTCTTGCACGCCCAACCTCCCACTCTGATCCCGCAACAGGATTACCGACAAAAAGTGAGAGACGGGGCCATCATGTATACAGCGACTTCCATGGACGAGCTCCTGACCGGAGAGGCTCTGACCCGGATATCCGGGCTGGAGTTCATGCAAGGAATGCTTGAGGGAACCCTGCCCCGGCCTCCGATTTCCACCGGGTTGAACTACCATCTGCACAGTGTCGAAGACGGCAAAGTCACATTTCGCGGCACCCCCGAATTTGATCACTGCAATCCGATGGGGACGGTTCATGGCGGCTGGTATGGCACGCTTCTGGATAGCTGCATGGCCTGCGCCGTGATGACCAAAGTTCCACGAGGTTCAGTTTATACCACCTTGGAATACAAGGTGAATATCGTCCGCCCCATTCACCCCGGCACCGAGGTGGAGGCAATTGGCATCACGCAGCATAGCGGACGATCAACCGGTGTGGCGATTGGCGAGCTGCGCGGCGTGGCCGATGGACGGCTCTACGCCACCGGCTCCACCACTTGCATCATCATGAAAAGGGCCTGATCCCCCGGAAACCCCTCAGCCCCCCAAGACGATCAGTTCTGCAGATCCTGCACCGTCACAAGATCCAACACCCCATACCCGTTGAACCGTGTCGCCATGGCAAAGGAATAGGCGCCCATTCCGTCAAACAGCACGATGTCGCCTTCGGCCAGTCCTTCCGGCAAAGGCATCGGGTCCGGCAACCGGTCAATCGAATCGCAGGTCGGCCCATAGATCACCCGTGGTGTCAGGGCATCCTCAAATCCCGTCCCATCGGCCCGCAGGCACCGCATCCGGTTCACCGTGCCGATCTGTGGGGCTTCTGCCAGTGCGCCATAAATTCCGTCATTCAGAAACACATCCCCGTTGTCCCGCACCGCCTTGACCCGCGTGGCCAGCGTAAAGGCATCCGCCACCATCGCCCGCCCCGGTTCGCAGACAAGCAGCGGGGGTGTTGCGCCAAAGCTTGTTTCGGCGGCATCGTGAATGGCGTCAAAGATCCGTTCCAGATCCGGAGCCACGCCCCGGTTGGCGGCAAATCCGCCCCCCACATTCAAACGTGACAGCGTGACACCGGCCGCCTCGGCAATATCCGCGCAGACCTCGATATAATGCACCCAGGCGGCGGGATCGGCACATTGCGTTCCGGGGTGGAACGTCATCGAGGGGACAAACCCCGCCGCGGCCACCTGTTTCAACAGCTCCGCCGCCAGTTCCGGGTCCGCGCCGAATTTTTCGCCAAAATGATAAGCGGCCCCTTCCACGGGAAGGCAGAGACGCACGGACATCTCGATCCCCTCGGGCGGGACGCGCCTGCGCAGTTTTTCAAATTCACGAAGACTGTCCACCGAATAGGACGCCACTCCCATTTCAACCGCGAAGTCGATCTCCTCGGGGCTGCGCACGGGATTGTTGTAATGCATCACCACATCCGGTGAGACCGCCCGAAGCGCCCTCATCTCGGCCGGGCTGGCCACATCAAAGGCGCTCAGCCCGGCCGCCACAAGATTTTCCAACACCACCGGCAGATCGTTTGCTTTGACGGCATATGTCACAACCCCATCAAAACCTTGAACAAACCGACGCGCAGTTGCCTGAAGAACTGCGGGGGCAAAATAAAGGACGGGCCCTTTGGGAGCCTCCAGTTTCAGATGCGACAGGACTGTAGTCCAAATGGAAGGTTGCTTGCTCATGTGATCCTCTTGCGCGAGTTGATTTAAGTATTTCGCTGTGCGCCGTCAGATTCTAGTGTCATACTGAGCAATGTGGCATTAATTAACGGGCGAAATGACGCCTTGAGGAAACAAATGGACGAGACTGATCGCGAACTTATAGCGCAACTTGAGCAAAACGCCCGCCTGCCCGTGGCTACCCTGGCCCGCCGTCTTGGGCTTGCGCGCTCAACAGTGCAGGCCCGTATTGAACGGATGGAGGAAAAGGGGATCATCGCAGGCTATGCGCTGAAACTTGGCGACGAGGCACGGGGGGATCTGATTCGCGCCACGGTGCTGATCTCGATCGAGCCGAGATCGACAGTGGCCGTGGTCGCCCGCCTCAAGACATTGCCCCAGGTGGAACGCGCCCATACGGCCTCGGGGCGGTTTGATATGGTCCTGCAACTGGCCGCATCTTCGCCCACGCAGCTGGATCTCGCCCTGGATGCCATCGGCGAAATCGACGGGGTCAAGGGGTCAGAAAGCCTGATCCACCTCTCGACGCGGATAGATCGCCTGGGGTAAACCACGAAAAAACAATGTCATTCCGTAACGAGGTCCCCCCATGATTATCACCGTCCCCACCTCTCCTATCGAAGGTCAGATCCCCGGCACCTCGGGCCTGCGCAAGAAAACGGCGGTCTTTTCGGCCCCCGGCTATCTGGAGACCTATGTGCAGGCCACGCTGAATGCGGTGGGGGCTGCGGGAAAGACATTTGTGGTCGGCGGGGACGGCCGGTTCTTCAATCGAGAGGCCATCGCGGTGATCCTGCGCATGGCGGCAGCAAATGGCGTGCGCAAGGTGATTGTCGGACAAGATGGCATCCTGTCGACACCGGCAGCAAGCCACCTGATCCGCAAATGCGGGGCTGATGGCGGCTTCATCCTGTCGGCCAGCCACAATCCGGGGGGACCCAAAGGGGATTTTGGTCTGAAATACAATATCGCAAATGGTGGTCCCGCCCCCGAGGCCGTGACGGATGCCATCATTCAGGCGGCCCAAAATATCTCGGAATATCATCTGATTGACCGGGATGCCCCGGCCCTTTCCGGGATCGGCATCAGCCAGCTTGGAGAGATGGAGATCGAGGTGGTCGATCCGGTATCCGACTACGCGGCCCTGATGGAAGACCTGTTCGATTTCGATGCAATCCGCGCCCTGATTGCGGGAGGGTTTTCGCTGCGCTTTGACGCCATGCATGCGGTCACCGGCCCTTATGCACATGAAATCCTCGTGAACCGGCTGGGGGCATCGCGCGAAACAGTGCTGAACGGCATACCCAGCGAGGATTTTGGCGGCGGACATCCTGATCCCAACCCGGTCTGGGCAAAACCTCTTTATGATCTGATGCTAGGACCGGATGCCCCGGACTTTGCTGCGGCTTCCGATGGGGATGGGGATCGCAACATGATCCTTGGGCGCGGGATTTACGTCACCCCATCCGACAGCCTGGCCGTTTTGGCGGCCAATGCGCATCTGGCACCGGGATATGCGGGCGGCATCAGGGGAATTGCCCGTTCCATGCCCACCTCGGGCGCCTCGGATCGCGTGGCGGAGGCGTTGGGGGTCGACGCATTTCAGACCCCGACCGGCTGGAAGTATTTCGGCACACTTCTGGATGCGGGACGTGCCACCCTGTGCGGAGAGGAGAGCGCAGGCACCGGGTCGGATCACGTCCGCGAAAAGGATGGGCTTTGGGCCGTGCTTTTGTGGCTGAACATCCTCGCCGTTCGCAAACAGCCTGTTGCCAACATCCTGACCGCGCATTGGGCGCAGTTCGGGCGCAACTATTACTCACGCCATGATTACGAGGCGGTGGATACCGCCATCGCCAACCGGGTGATGACCGGTCTTGAGGCACAGTTCCCCACCCTTGCCGGGCAGAGATTTGGAGCACTGACAGTCGCGCGCGCCGAAAGCTTTTCCTATGTCGATCCGGTGGATGGCAGTGAAACCAGCGGCCAGGGAGTAATCGTGAGTTTTGAGTGCGGCGCACGGTTCATGATACGCCTGTCGGGGACCGGCACGGAAGGGGCGACCATCCGGGTCTATCTGGAAAGTTATGAGGGGCCGCAGGGTGATCACTCACATGATGCGCAGGACGCTCTTGCGGGTGTGATTGCCGCCTGTGAACAGATTGCGGGGATCCGGCAGGCGTCGGGGCGCAGCGGCCCCGATGTGATCAGCTGAACGAAGGGGCGTTGCCCCTCGGGCTGCGCCCTCACCCCAGGATATTTGAGACAAGGAAAAGAGAGCGGGCCTGCGCCCTCTTTCCCTTTTGGCTTTCAGCCGCTAAACCCCAATCAACACATGAAATGACGGGACAGAACCCATGGCCATGGACAAGACATTTGACGCAGGCGCAGCGGAAGCGCGGATTTACCGGAACTGGGAAGAGGCGGGGGCCTTCAAGGCGGGCGCCAATGCCAAGCCGGGAGCAGACAGTTTCACCATCATGATCCCGCCGCCCAATGTGACCGGTGCGCTGCATCTGGGCCACGCATTCAACAACACGTTGCAGGATATCCTGACCCGCTGGCACCGGATGCGCGGATACAACACGCTCTGGCAGCCGGGGCAGGACCATGCGGGTATCGCCACCCAGTTGCAGGTGGAAAAGATGCTGGCCGAAACCCAGCAGCCCGGTCGCCGCGATCTGGGCCGCGAGAAGTTTCTTGAGAAGGTCTGGGAATGGAAGGGGCAATATGGCTCGACCATCATTGACCAGTTGAAACGTCTTGGGTCAAGCTGTGACTGGTCTCGCAACGCCTTTACCATGGCGGGCGCCCCGGGGGATCCCCGCGTTGGGCATGAAAACTCGGCCAATTTCCACGATGCCGTTCTGAAGGTCTTTGTCGACATGTATGACAAGGGGCTGATTTATCGTGGCAAACGCCTGGTGAACTGGGACCCGCATTTCGAGACCGCGATTTCTGATCTTGAGGTCGAGAATATCGAAGTTGCGGGCCATATGTGGCATTTCAAATACCCGCTGGCCGGTGGCGCGACCTATACCTATGTCGAAAAGGACGAGGACGGGAACGTCACGCTGGAAGAAGAGCGTGACTACATTTCCATCGCCACGACCCGGCCGGAAACCATGCTGGGCGACGGCGCGGTTGCGGTGCACCCTGATGATGAACGCTATGCGCCCATCGTGGGCAAACTGTGCGAAATCCCCGTGGGTCCGAAAGAGCATCGCCGCCTGATCCCGATCATCACCGACGAATACCCGGATATGAACTTTGGCTCGGGCGCGGTGAAAATCACCGGCGCACATGATTTCAACGACTATCAGGTCGCCAAGCGCGGCGATATTCCGATGTATTCGCTGATGGACACGCGCGGCCATATGCGCGCCGACGGGCGCCCCTATGCCGAAGAAGCCGAGATTGCCCAGCGCATTGCAAATGGCGAAGAAGATTTCGACGAGGCGAAAATCGCCGCGATGAACCTCGTGCCCGATGAGTTCCGTGGTCTGGATCGGTTCGAGGCGCGTAAACTGGTTGTAGAGCAGATCACCACGGAAGGTCTGGCGGTGATGATCGAGGAGACCCGCGAAGACGAGGGCAACCTGATCACCGAAACCGTGCCTTACGTGGAAAACAAGCCAATCATGCAGCCCTTTGGCGACCGATCAAAGGTTGTGATCGAGCCGATGCTGACCGATCAGTGGTTCGTGGACGCCGAAAAGATCGCAGGCCCCGCGCTGGACGCGGTCCGGGGCGGAGACGTGAAAATCCTGCCTGAAAGCGGCGAGAAGACCTTTTATCACTGGCTGGAAAACATCGAGCCGTGGTGTATCTCGCGCCAGCTGTGGTGGGGGCACCAGGTGCCGGTCTGGTACGGGTTTGACCTGACCGCCAACGGGTATGTGGATGACGAACAGGACGGTGCAATTGACATCGTGGAAATGGGGCGGCTGATGCTGGAGCAGGATTTCCTGCCCGGTCATGAGAAATCCGCCTGTGCGGCAAGTTTTGACGACGTGGCAGGCCGGTTTGCCGATGGTCTGGCCGGTCTGCCCACGCCCCTGAACGCCGCCCGCGTGGTTGAAGTAGAGGACCGCGCTGCTGCAATCCACATATTTGCAGAAGCCTTGGCCCAATACGAGATGGAGCAGGACCCGACCAAACTGGTCTACCCGGTCTGGCGCGACGCGGATGTGCTCGACACATGGTTCTCATCGGGTCTGTGGCCCTTTGGCACGCTGGGCTGGCCGCAGGATACAGATGAGTTGAACGCCTATTTCCCCGGTGACGTGCTGATCACTGGTCAGGACATTCTGTTCTTCTGGGTGGCCCGGATGATGATGATGTCTCAGGCGGTCTGCGGCAAAAACCCGTTCCACACGGTCTACTTGCACGGGCTGGTCCGTGACGAGAAGGGCAAGAAAATGTCCAAGACCACGGGCAATGTGATCGACCCGCTTGAGATCATTGACGAATACGGCGCGGATGCTTTGCGGTTCACCAACACCGCCATGGCCTCGATCGGGGGCGTGTTGAAAATGTCGAAGGACCGCGTGGCGGGCTATCGCAATTTCGGCACCAAGATCTGGAACGCTGCACGCTTTGCCGAGATGAATGAATGCAAACCGAGTGCGGAATTTGATCCCGCAACGGCCACGCAGACCGTGAACCGCTGGATCATCTCGGAAACCGCCAAGATCCGCGCCGATGTGGACGAGGCCCTGGCCGCTTACCGCTTCAACGACGCGGCGCATGGTTTGTATGCCTATGTCTGGGGCAAGGTCTGCGACTGGTATGTGGAGTTCTCCAAGCCGCTCTTGAACGCGGAAGACCCCGCAGTGGTGGCCGAGACCCGCGCCACCATGGCCTGGGTGATCGACCAGTGTCTGATCCTGTTGCACCCGATCATGCCTTTCATCACCGAGGAGCTGTGGACGCAGATTGCCCCGCGCAAAACGATGCTGATCCATGCTGACTGGCCTGAATATGGTGCGGAACTGGTGGATGAAGACGCTGCGCGTGAAATGAACTGGGTGATTTCGCTGATCGAGAACATCCGGAGTGCGCGCGCCCAGATGCACGTCCCCGCCGGACTGAAAATTCCGGTGATCCAGCAGGAACTGGATGCAGCGGGGCGCAAGGCGCTTGCTGAGAATATCGGGCTGGTTCAGAAAATGGCGCGCGTGGACAGCATCACCGAAATGGCGGACCTGCCCAAGGGCTGCATCACGGTGGCGGTCGACGGGGGAACCTTTGCCCTGCCCCTTGCCGATATCATTGACGTGAATGAGGAAATTGCGCGGCTGGAGAAGACGCTGGGCAAGCTCGGCAAAGAACTCGGCGGATTGCGCGGACGGTTGAAAAACCCGAAATTTGCCGAAAGCGCCCCGGCTGAGGTGGTGGCAGAAACCCGTGCGAACCTCGCGGCGCGCGAAGCCGAGGAAGAGGTTTTGAAAACCGCGCTCGACCGGTTGAAAGAGATCGACTAAGGCGTTTCCGGTTATTGTTGGATCACAGCAATAACTGAAACGCCTTAAGTACCAAGAATATCTAGAAGGCCGGGTTTAGCGCCCGGCTTTTTGTTTGTTTCAAGGGGCTTTGCCCCTCACCTCTTCGAGGCTCACCCCAGAGTATTTGAGCCAAGAAGAAAGCAGGGCTTGTCCCCAATCGTTGCGGCTGCTCTAACTGGGGCATGACCAAAATCTATGCCCGCCTCACCCCGCTCGCCGACAGTTTGCCTGCTTCTGTTCCTTTTGTCGGGCCGGAGGCGCAGGAGCGGGCGCGCGGGCGGGCATTTCTGGCCCGTTTGGGGGCCAATGAAAATGTATTTGGCCCCTCGCCAAAGGCGGTTGCGGCAATGCAGGCGGCGGCTAACGAGGCCTGGATGTATGGCGACCCGGAAAGTCATGAGCTGCGCCACGCACTGGCCGCGCATCATGGGATCGCGGCAGAGCACATCATGGTTGGTGAAGGGATTGATGGGTTGCTGGGCTATCTGGTCCGGTTGCTGATCGGTCCGGGTGACAAGGTTGTCACCTCAGAGGGGGCGTATCCGACCTTCAATTACCACGTTGCCGGGTTTGGCGGTGCGTTGGTCACGGTGCCTTATTGCGATGATCATGAGGACCCGGAGGCGTTGGTGGCAAAGGCAACTGAAACCGGGGCCAAGCTGGTTTACCTTGCCAATCCGGACAACCCGATGGGGAGCTGGCATGACGGCCCCCGTGTGCAGGCCATGATTGAGGCCCTGCCGGAAGGCTGCCTGCTGGTGCTGGATGAGGCTTATGCAGAATTCGGGCCGGAGGGCATGATGCCGGATCTGGTCCCCGAAGATCCGCGCGTCATTCGTTTCCGCACCTTTTCAAAGGCCTATGGGCTGGCAGGCGCACGGGTGGGATACGCCATTGCAGCCAAACCACTGATCACAGCCTTCAACAAGATCCGCAACCATTTCGGTATGAGCAGGATCAGTCAGGCGGGGGCTCTGGCCGCGCTTGAAGATCAGGACTACCTCAGGCAGACGCTGGACAATGTTGCGGCCGCTCGCCGTCGCATTGGTGACATTGCGGTGGCCAATGGGTTGACCGCCTTACCTTCGGCCACGAATTTCGTGTCCATTGATTGTGGGCAGGACGGCGCGTTTGCGCGGGATCTAGTTGCGGCATTGATCGCACGGGACATCTTTGTCCGCATGCCTTTTGCCGCGCCGCAAAACCGCTGCATTCGCGTCTCTGCCGGCCGCCCCGAAGACCTTGACGCGTTTGGAGCAGCCCTGCCTGATGCCTTGCAGGCGCTGCAAAACACCTGATCCAGCCCATCCGGGCGGGTCCGTGCCCCAAATTAGGGTCGTTTGCCCCAGCAAGCACATTCCCGCGCGGGCGTCTTCAACATGGGGAGCTGAGCGCCATTCCATTGCCATACACGCCTTTGCTTCAAGGACGACACAGTTGTGGCAAACCCGTTTGAGCGGTTTACAATCACCGCGATGCGCACGCGCTTGTCTGCCCCTCGTGAAAAAGCTACACCGGATACGAGTTTACGGAGCAGGCGATGCTGTCGAGTTTATATGCCAAGATCAGATCCAGAGACCGGGCGTGGAAACGCAGCATCGGCCCTGACATCTCGACCCCCGCATTGCGCCGCAACGGGCGGCTTTATTGCGCGGTGATCGACCATTCCTACATTCGCCGTTTCATCCCGAACCGTTACAAACTGTCCGACGAGGCCTGGCGCTCCAACCAGCCTGACCCTGTGCATTTTCCACGCCTGGCGGAAATCGGCATCAAATCGGTGATCAATCTGCGCGGGGCGCGGCCCTATCCCTATTATTCCTTCGAAAAAGAGGCCTGCGCCGATTATGGCATGGCGCTTTATGACCTGCAGCTGAATGCCAAGCGCCTTTTGTCGCGTGAGATTTATCTGGAGCTATTTGATCTGATGGACAAGGTCGAAAAACCGATGCTGATCCATTGCAAATCAGGAGCAGACCGCACCGGTCTGGCCGCCGCCTTTTACCTGATCGACTATATGGGGGCCCCGGTTGAAGAGGCTGCCAGACAGCTTTCAATCAAATATGCGCATCAAAGCTGGACCAAGGCCGGTATTCTGGATCACATGATTGCCGCCTATGCTGCACATATCAAAACTCAGCCCATGCCGATCCGTGACTGGATCCGGGATCACTATGACCCTGAAACCCTGACCGCCTCGTTTCAGGCCAACCGAAAGATGTAACCCAACCGATGAGTGACACCTCCCGTGATCCGATGATCCGCTGGCTCTGGCGCGACTATCTGCGCGCCTATCGTCTTCCTTTGATTGTTGCCGTCTTGCTGATGGCGCTGGAAGGGTCGGCCCTTGGTGCCTTGAGCTACATGATCAAACCCATGTTCGACACCGCTTTTGCTGGTGGAACCACCGGGTCGATTGCGCTGGTTGCGATCCTTGTTGCCGGCATTTTCATCATGCGCGCCATTTCCGCCTTCGGGCACAAGGTTCTGATGGTCTATGTGGGCCAACAGGTTGCGGCCCGCCTGCAGGGGGATATGGTTGCGCATATGCTGACGCTTGACAGCAGCTATTTCCGCGACAATTCACCGGGCACCCTGATGGAGCGCGTGCGTGGGGATGTGCAGGCCACCGCCAATATCTGGGAGGTCATCCTGTCCGCCCTTGCCCGCGACGTGGTGTCCTTGATCGCACTTTTGGGGGTTGCGCTCTGGATTGACTGGCTTTGGGTTCTGATCGCCGTGGCCGCAGCCCCCATTCTGGTCCTGCCCATGAACATCCTGCAAAAGAAAGTGCGCAAGACCACACGCAACAGCCGCACGGCGGCGGCGCAGATCTCGACCCGCCTGGATGAACTGTTTCACGGGATTAATCAGGTCAAGCTGACAGGGACAGAAGATCGGGAAGAAAACCGGATTGTCACGAATATCCAGAAATATGCGGGGCTGCATCTGAAAAGCCAGGCCAACCGCTCCGGCATCATCGCCATGGTCGACATCATTGCCGCTGTCGGTTTCTTTGGCGTGCTGTTCTATGGCGGGCTGCAGATCGTGGATGGCGACAAGACCGTGGGCGAGTTCATGTCTTTCTTCACCGCCATGGCGCTGGTGTTTGACCCGTTGCGCAACCTTGGCAAGGTGTCGGGCGCCTGGCAGGCGGCACTGGCCAGCCTTGAACGGATCCGGGAGATCTTTGACACCAAACCCACCATCACCTCGCCCGCGGCGCCAAAACGTCTGGCGCAGCCCGCGCGTGATGCGGATATTGAGTTGAAAAACGTGAATTTCTCCTATGGCGACACACCGGTTCTGCGCGGCGCGAGCTTCACGGCCAAGGCCGGTCAGACCACCGCGCTTGTGGGGGCCTCCGGGGCGGGGAAAAGCACGGTTTTCAACCTTCTGACCCGACTGGCCGACGCCGATAGCGGGGCCATCACCATTGGCAAGACGGATGTCACCTCGCTGCCGCTGGAGCAGCTGCGCGGGCTGTTTTCCGTGGTCAGCCAAGAGGCCCTTCTGTTTGACGAAACCCTGCGTGACAATATCCTGATGGGGCGTGAAACTGTAGACGACGCCCTTCTGAACCACGCCCTCAAGGCCGCCCATGTGGATGACTTTCTGCCCCGTATGGAGAACGGCCTTGATACACAGGCTGGGCCGCGTGGTTCCAACCTCTCTGGCGGTCAGCGCCAGCGGATCGCCATTGCCCGCGCCGTCCTGCGTGACGCCCCCGTCCTGCTGTTGGACGAGGCGACCTCGGCACTAGATGCAAAGTCCGAGAAGCTGGTGCAGGAGGCTCTCGACGAGCTGTCACAGGGCCGCACCACCCTGGTCATTGCCCACCGCCTTTCCACCATTCAGGCGGCGGACAAGATTGTCGTGATGGATCAGGGACAAGTGGTGGATCAGGGCACCCATGAAGAGCTGCTGGAACGGGGGGGGATTTACGCCCAGCTCCATGCGTTGCAGTTCAAGGATAGCGGCCCCACAGCAGAAGAGGCCGCCTCCCGCAAACTCCGCCATCAGAAAAAGGTGGATACCCCCAAAAGATTCAGCCTCAAACGCCTGTTTGGCTTTGGGCGCAGCTAAAGGACGCAACATGAGCAATTCTGCCCACCGCACGGTGCTGCGCATTTCCGGCGCGGACCGGGAGCCCTTTTTGCAAAACCTTGTCACCAATGACGTGGACCGGCTGAAAAACGGCATGGTCTATGCGGCCCTTCTGACCCCACAGGGCAAATATATTGCCGATTTCCTGCTGATCCCGGCCGGTGACAGCATTCTTCTGGATGTGGACCGCGACCTTGCCAAAGCTCTGGCCCAGCGACTGAACATGTATCGGCTGCGTGCAGATGTCCAAATCGAAGAGACCTCCCTCTCTCCCTCTCGCGGTCTGGGCCCGGCCCCAGAGGGGGGCTTTGTCGATCCACGCCACCCGGATCTGGGCTGGCGCAGCTATGATGGCCGCCCCTCGGAAGAGGTGGATTGGGACGCAATCCGCGTGGCACATGTCATTCCGGAAACTGGCGTTGAGCTGGGGCCGGACAGCTATATCCTTGAGGCTGGTTTCGACCGGCTGCATGGGGTGGATTTCCGCAAAGGCTGCTATGTGGGCCAGGAGGTTACGGCGCGGATGAAACACAAGACCGAGCTGCGCAAAGGGCTGGTGCAGGTCACAATCACGGGCACCGCCCCCGTGGGCAGCGAGATCACCTCGGACGGAAAATCGGTCGGCACGCTGTTCACCCAATCCGGCGACCGGGCGATTGCCTATCTGCGGTTTGACCGCGCCCAAGGTGAGATGCAGGCCGGGGATGCCAGGATCCTGTGGAGCAACTGAACGCCACGTATGGTAGCAAATCTGGCAAAGGGGCGCTGCCCCTCGCCTCTTCGAGGCTCACCCCGAGGTATTTCCGGCAAGAAAAAGCGGGCGCCGGTGGCAGGGAGTGATCAGAGGGAGCCGCCAAATCGTGGCGTTTGCGGCGCATAGGCCCAATGCCCCGAGGGAATGCCGTCCAGCGTCCAATCACCGATGCGATAGCGGATCAGGCGCAAGGTCGGATGTCCCACCGCTGCTGTCATCCGTCGCACCTGGCGGTTTCGCCCCTCTCGGATGGTGAGTTCGATCCAGCTATCGGGGACGGATTTCCGTTCCCGAATGGGGGGGATGCGTGGCCAGAGGGTTTTGGGTTCTTCCATCAGGCGCGCCTTGGCGGGGCGGGTTCGCCCGTCTTTCAGGTCAACCCCTTTCCGAAGCGCATTTAGCGCGTCTTCATCCGGGATCCCTTCAACCTGCGCCCAATAGGTTTTTTCCAGCTTAAACTTCGGATTGGCAATCTTGGCCTGCAGCCCCCCGTTATCTGTCAATACCAGCAGGCCTTCGCTGTCGCGATCCAGACGCCCTGCCGCGTAAATCTTGGGGATATTGATATAGCTGGACAGGGTCTCGCGCGGACTGCCTTCAGTGCCTTTGTCGGTAAATTGCGACAAGACGTTGAAAGGTTTATTGAACAGGATGGTTGTCATGGCGGTCCTCAAAACCCAAAAAGGCAGGGCCTGCAGCCCTGCCTTTCTTGCATGTCATCACGCGGAGGGTCAGGCGCGCTCCGAATATTCCATGGTCTCGGTGTTGACCACAATCGCCTCGCCGGTTCCCACGAAGGGCGGCACCATCACGCGCACACCATTGTCCAGCAGGGCGGGTTTGAACGAGTTGGCAGCGGTCTGACCTTTGACGACCGGTTCGGTCTCCTCAATGGTGCAGGTCACTTTCTGAGGCAAGGTCGCATTCAGCGCCTCAGCTTCATAAAATTCTACCACGATGGTCATGCCGTCCTGCAAAAACGGGCGCCGTTCCCCCAGCAGGTCCGCCGGGATCTGGTTCTGTTCATAGGTTTCCGTGTCCATGAAAATCAGCATGCCGTCATCTTCATAGAGGAACTGCTGGTCTTTCTGCTCAAGGCGCACGCGCTCAACCTTATCCGCCGAGCGGAACCGTTCGTTCAGCTTCGAGCCATTGCGCAGGTTTTTCAGCTCGACCTGCGCGAACGCGCCGCCTTTTCCGGGCTTCACGTGATCGACCTTCACAGCCGCCCAAAGGCCACCATTATGCTCCAGCACATTGCCTGGGCGAATTTCATTACCGTTGATCTTGGGCATGTTAATTGACCTTTAAGAGGTTGTAATTCGTTGCTGTGCACCTATATCTTGGCGGTCTTGCCCATGCAAGACAACGATATCCTGATCTGGGGCGCGGGGCATGCAATCCTGCACATGTTTAACGCTTTGTAACAGCCATGCGACAAAAGCATGGCAGCCATGCGCCACAAGGGATACCGAATCGCGGCGAAAAAGCCATATTGGCCGAACGCCTTGGGAGCGCAAGAGCAAGAATATAAAAAAGGACAACGCATGTTGGATTCCGTAGACGGTACTGCATTCAACCACGAACAGGGCAATCGCGCGCGCAAACTGTTTGCCGCCGTCGTTCTGGCTGCCCTCGACGATGCGATTGCAGATGACAAGAAATACGGCAATGGACCGGATCAGATCGCCCGCTGGGCCCGTTCGCGGGACGGGCGTGAAGTGCTGAGCTGTGCCGGCATCGACCCGAATGAACGGGTGGTCAAGGGCCTGATGGAATTTGTTGGCAAAGGGATCCGCACCTCGGTTGCCCTGTCACGTGAAGAAAGCGAGCGCCGCAACGCGCTGGCCGCGGAAGCCGCCTGATCTGGCGCTTTTCAGTCTTGGAAATACGCACCCTCTCGGGGGTGCGTTTTCTTTTGTCGCTCTCTTCACCTTGCCCGTCGCCAAAAGGCTGGGCAGCGCGACCAAAACCCCCTAAGGATCTGGCATGACAAAATCCATCATGATCCAGGGCGCGGGCTCAAACGTTGGCAAATCCATGCTGGTCGCCGGAATGGCCCGGGCCTTTGTGAAACGAGGTCTCAGGGTCGCCCCGTTCAAACCGCAGAACATGTCAAACAATGCCGCTGTCACCATTGATGGCGGAGAGATCGGTCGCGCCCAGGCGCTGCAGGCACGGGCCTGCGGTCTTCCCCCGGTGGTGGACATGAACCCGGTGCTTTTGAAGCCAGAGACCGACACCGGTGCCCAGGTGATTGTGCAGGGGAAACGTCTGACCACGCTCAGGGCACGGGATTATGGCAAGATGAAATCCAGCCTGATGCCGAAGGTTCTGGAAAGCTTCAACCGTTTGAAATCAGACGCGGATCTGCTCCTTGTCGAAGGTGCAGGAAGCCCGGCAGAGGTCAATCTGCGCGCGGGCGACATTGCCAATATGGGCTTTGCAGAAGCGGCGGACCTGCCGGTGGTGCTGGCCGGTGACATTGACCGCGGCGGGGTGATTGCCCAACTGGTTGGCACCCATGCGGTTCTGCCGCCTGCAGACCGTGACCGGATCAAGGCCTTTCTGGTGAACAAGTTTCGCGGGGATGTGACCCTGTTTGCCGAAGGTGCCGCAGAGATTACAGACCGCACCGGCTGGGCCGATCTCGGCACCCTGCCCTGGTTTGCCGATGCCTGGCGCCTGCCTGCCGAAGATGTGCTCGACATTACCACCCGTCAGGGCGGCACGTTCAAAATCGTGGTCCCGAAACTTGGGCGTATCGCCAATTTCGACGACCTCGACCCGTTGGTAAACGAACCGGATGTCACGGTTGAGATTATCGAGCCGGGCCGCCCCCTGCCGCTGGACGCTGACCTGATCCTGATCCCCGGTTCAAAATCCACGATCGCGGATCTGGCCGAGTTTCGCGCGCATGGCTGGGACATTGATCTATCGGCCCATATCCGGCGCGGCGGCGATGTTTTGGGAATTTGCGGTGGCTATCAGATGCTGGGACGCGAAATCCGGGATGACGATGGGATTGAAGGCCCTCCGGGACGGGTTCCGGGGCTTGGTCATCTGGACATTGTCACCCGACTGGAACCCAAAAAGACCCTCGCTCTGACCACTGCCAAGGACCGGATCAGCGGCGAAACGGTGGAGGGATATGAAATCCATCTTGGCCAAACCGATGGCGCGGATTGCGACCGGGCCTGGCTAGACATCGGTTCGCGCCGCGAGGGGGCGATGAATGAAACCGGGCGAGTGCGCGGGTGCTATCTGCACGGTTTGTTTTCAGCGGATGGCTTCCGACGCCATTACCTGCAATCGCTTGGCGCAACCGTGACGCCGAACGGGTATGAAGCGCAGGTAGAGGCCACACTTGATGCCCTGGCTGATCATGTCGAGGCTCATCTGGACCTCGATATGCTTTACGATCTGGCGCAGTAACGCCTTACTCAAGAGAGCGGAGGGTCAGGGCGCGTTCGACTTCGCGGCGCACGAGACGGCGCACGTTGCGGGTAATCTTTTCCCCCACCGCCCCCTGCAGCTCTTCACGAACCAGACGCATCACCAGGTCACGCAGCATATCTTCGTCAATCAGGTCGGTCTCCGCCTGATCCTCAGCAAAGAGCGTCGTGTCCTCCTCATCCGCAGAAACAGCCTCGGCCACGCCATCGATATTTTTGTCTTCCTCAATGAAGGCGGCAAGTTCCGCATCCAAATCGTCCAAGTCCTGATTTGATACCGGCGTCTCGTCCTGCTCACGCGAGGGCGCGCTGTCCGGTTGTGTCACATCCATGTGGGTCTGCGCGCGGCGGCGCAGGAAGATACCCGGCCCCAGATCCTCAACCGCATCCCCCAGATCAGGTTCAAATTCGACATGGCTGTCATTCACCGCGGCTTCCAGCTCCGCCACGCGATGCTCCAAGCCGGAATTCTCTTCAGCCTCACTGGCCGCTGCGTCAGGCGTCATGTCCTCCACACTCGCCACGACGGTAGTGGTTTCCTCTGATGTCTCCGGTTCATCCTGTGCACCGGTCGAGACAAATGCGTCCTCAGCCGGATCGAGGCTTTCACCGCCTTCCGCTCCCTCAGCTGCATCACCCTGCGGAGCCGCAAAGGTGGGGTGACCTTCGGCAAGGTCGCCCGCATCCGTCAGAGACTGCTCCAGCACAGCAACACCGTCATCTCCCTGATCACTCTCGACCGCAGGCTCTGGCGTCACCTCATGACCATTCAGCTCCATCCCGGCCTCAAGGTGCGGGTCCGAAAGGGCATCTTCCGTGGAAACATCCCCCTCTTCCGCACCGGGATCTTCAACCCTGTCTGCGATCCCATCTTCCTGTGCAAGGTTGAGGGGGCGATGCAGGAACATGACATCATCATCGGTCTGGGTTGGGAACTCTGCGGCGTCGCCCTGGTCATCCACGACCTCGTCACGGTCCTCCAGGAAGGCCTCTTCCATCACCTCATGTATCGCGTCTTCCGACACCGGGGTTTCTGCGCGCTCTGGCGCATCCATCCCCGTCGCATTCTCATGCACGCGAAAGGCAGGTGTCAGGACAAGTTTGTCGACAGGTTCAGGTGAGGGTGCGCGCCCATGAGATTGGCCTTGGGCGCTCTGCCCGGATCCAGTATGGCCAGATCCAATCTGTCCGGATCCATTCTGGCCTGCAGGCTGGGGGGCCGGATTTTCCGAGACGAGACGACGGATCGAAGACAGGACATCTTCGATATCTGCGTTGGAAACGGGATCTGACATGCCTGACTACCTGCTATAAACTGTTATTTTTCCCGGTCCCGCCGGGATTTACCGGGTCAGTTTACAGGGCAGGCTTGATTCTCACAACAGAGCTTGGGCGCAGTCCCCCGCGCCCAAACTGATCGAAATGCGTCGCATATCAATCTGGCCGTTTCGACCTGGATAGTGCAATCACTGCCGCCCAAGGATCGAAATAATCGCATCCAGGCGCTCGCCCTGAGGGCTGATCTTACGCACGGGTGCGTTGCGCACAGCGTTATAATAAGCCTCTGCATCATAGCTGACGACGCCGAGGTTCAGGTGTTCCGCCGTCAACAGACCCATCGAGGCGAGCAGCGAATATGCCGCAAGATACCGGCTCGACTGGGCGGAGATCCGCGCGGCCTCGGCGTTGCGCAGCGCCTGTTCGGCATTCAGCACATCCAGCGTCGTGCGTGAGCCAAGCGTTGCTTCCTCACGGGTGCCGCGCAAAGCAACCCGGCCTGCGCGGATCTGACGGTCCGTAGCCTCAAGGCTGGCAGTGGCAATGGCCATCTGCGACCAGGCATTTGCGACCTCCTGATCAACGGCCAGACGGGCCAGTTGCAATGCAGAACGTGCCTGTTCTGCTTGTGCAATCGCCTTACGGTAGGTCGCGGAATGACGCCCACCTGCATAAAGATCCCCACTGAGGGACAGGCCAATCTCATTGTTGAAATTGGCCCCGACACCATCATCAATCCGGTCGGTCAATGTGGTTGACGCCCCAACACGCAAAGAGGGTTTCATCGCAACCCTCGCCCGCTCGATCCCGAGATCCGCAGCGGCCACCTGATACTGGGCTGCCCGGATATTGGGGTGCCGAGCACGGGCAATGGATTGCGCCTCACTCAGCGATTTTGCGGTTTTCGGGAAATGAGGTGTGCCGGGCATGCTCTTGGGCAAATGACCGATGGCGGCGCGATATTCCTCGCGGGCAATGGCAAGCTGCCCCTGAGCAGCCACTTCATCCGCGCGGGCCGAGGCAAGACGAGCCTGTGCGTTGGCCACATCTGTCTGCGTGACCTCACCGACTTCGAACCGATCCTGGGCCGCACGCAATTCCTGCGTCAGGACCCGAACAGAATTGGCTTGCAGGGCTGCATTCTCATTGGCGGAGCGGACATTCAGAAACGCTTGCACGGCCCGCAGCAGAACATTCTGCTCGACCCCGACAAGCGCCTCACGGGTGGCAAGCACAATCTGCTTCTGCGCCTCGACACCCATCTGGCTGCGGCCAAAATCATAAAGCAGCAAGCTTGCACTCAGTTCCGCACTGTTGGCACGACCGCTGGGCGCAGGTCCTGCCCCATCAATGTCCTTCCAACCATGGGACAGGGAATACTGGATCACCGGTCGCAGCGCGGAGAGGGCAATTGCCACATCCTCATCCGCCGCCCGCAACACGGCCTGGTTCTGCTGCAAAAGGCCGCTGTTCTTATAGGCAGAGGCCATGGCGTCCGCCAGGCTCTCAGCCCAGGCGCCCTGTGTCATGGCCATAATTGCGGCCGCAGTTACCCCAGCAAATTTTCCTTTGAAACCCATGGTATATTCACTTTTCTCAAGTTTGCATTTGGTAAGGGGCAACCTTTGTCGCGGTCGGTCAGAGGACGAAGGCGCGGACCGCTTCGAACCCGGACACCACCGGCGCCCCTGCATTAAACGCGTGGCGCCAAACAATGGAGCCATCCATCTTATAGCCGATACGCACAGTGCCGAGTTTTCCGTCGGCGAAAATGGCAGTTATGCGCCCGCCATCTTTGAGTTGCTCCAAAAGAGCATCCGGAACCTGCTCAACCGCACCCTGAACGATGATCACGTCATAGGGGCCGTTTTTGGCATTCCCCTCGGACGGCTCCCCCTGAATGACGGCGACATTATCTGCACCGAATTCCGACAGTTTGGACTGGGCATCCGAAGCCATGCTTTCATCGCTTTCCACCGCGACGACAAAATCGGCAAGTCGGGCCAGAACCGCGGCGCTGTAGCCAAGGCCGCAGCCCAGATCCAGAACCAACTCATCCGACTGGATATCCAGCGCGTCCAGCATCTTGGCCAGTGTACGCGGCTCAAGCACCACGCGGCCACCCCCAAGGTCGATATTCTCGCCCATATAGGCAGCTTCACGCTTGGCATCCGGCACGAAATCCTCGCGGGGGACGGACAGCATCGCATCAATGATCGGAAACTTGGTCACATCAGAGGGGCGCACCTGCGTGTCCACCATCATTGTGCGGCGAGCGGCAAAGTCGGTCATGGTCGAGCCTTCTTGTTCTGGAACATCCCGTTCCTATTGCCATAGATAGAATAAACGGGCAATCCCACAAGGGGCGAACTGTCGCGCCACCTGCCTTATTTTGCAAACCTTTCATCTCTGAACGGATTTTGAAAATTTTCCCTGCCTGATCGTTCTGGCCGGCTGCCCGACCCAATTGCCCCGGCCGTTTTGCTTTCCGGGCCGCCCCGCTGGGCGTCGCTGGCCTAACAAGCAATCTTTGCCTGCCGCAAAATGCAAACCAACAGGCACATTTTGGTCTTGCAGACATGGGAGAAGACAAATAGTAAGTGCGGCAGGATCAACAGCCTGCACCACGGGCTGCTTCATTGTCCTTGGAATGGCGAGTTGGCGGAGTGGTGACGCAGCGGATTGCAAATCCGTGTACACCGGTTCGATTCCGGTACTCGCCTCCACTTCCCTCAATTCCATAATGCTTTCAGCGTCTTGGGGCGCCCTCTGCGCATGCACGTTGCTGGTTACGGTCTGTGCTAGCCGCTGCAAATGCGACCCCCCTCTTTCCAATCAGATCCGGTGCGAGAATTTCAGTTTGGGCGCCATTCACGCACTCATAGGCAGATCCATTTCGCCTGTTTTTGCCTTCCACTGATCAGACATGCACCGCCCCCAAGGCAAACCATACCCGATCACGCCGGTTCTGCAGCTTGATCTCTTAAGGGCAATCTTCTATGCCTCCCCCCACCGGTCGCAGCCTACCCGGTCACCAAAACAAGGACTGAAAAATGAAAACCAATGTTGTCTGCTCCGGCGGGCTTGATTCTGTATCGCTCGCCCATGTGATCGCCGACCGAGGGGATCTCACACGTCTCATCTCATTTGATTATGGTCAACGCCATCGCAAAGAGCTCAGCTATGCAGCGGGTTGCGCCGAGCGCCTGGGCGTCCCCCACCACGTGATTGACATGCGATCCATTGGCGCGGCTCTTTCCGGATCTGCGTTGACGGATGATATTGATGTCCCCGATGGGCATTATGCCGAAGACACCATGAAGATCACGGTGGTGCCCAACCGCAATGCGATCATGCTGACCATTGCCTATGGGATTGCCGCCGCAAATGGGGATGAGGCTGTCGCCACCGCGGTCCATGGGGGAGATCACTTCATCTATCCGGATTGCCGACCTGCCTTTACCGAGGCATTTGACAAGATGCAGCGAGCCGCCCTTGATGGCTATGCCGACGTTGCCCTCTTTACCCCTTTTGTTCACCGCTCCAAGGCTGAGATTGTCGCCGAGGGCGCAACAGTGGGCACACCTTTTGTCGAGACCTGGTCATGTTACAAAGGGGGGCAGCATCACTGCGGTCGCTGTGGCACCTGCGTCGAACGACGCGAGGCCTTCCATCTTGCCGGCATCAACGATCCGACCATCTATGAAGATCCGGATTTTTGGCAGGATGTCACCGGGCAGAAGGGAGGTGCGTGATGTATCGGATCAGCAAGGAATTCCACTTCTCCGCATCGCACCAGCTGGATCATCTGCCTGCAGACCACCAATGCGCCCGGTTGCACGGACATAATTACATCGTTGTGGTCGAACTGGCATCCTCAGAATTGAACGCAGATGGGTTTGTGCGGGATTATCACGAGCTGGGCCCGCTCAAATGCTACATTGATGACAGGTTTGATCACCGGCACCTCAACGACGTGCTGGATGGCCCGTCCACTGCGGAAAACATGGCGCGGCATTTCTTTGATTGGTGCAAGGCCCGCTGGCCGGAAACGAGCTCGGTCAAAGTATCCGAAACCCCCAAAACCTGGGCCGAATTCCGACCTGGGGCATGATCATGTCACTGCGCATTTCCGAGATTTTTGGGCCGACCATTCAAGGCGAAGGGGCCCTGATCGGCGAACCGACCGTGTTCGTGCGGGCCGGTGGGTGCGATTATCGCTGCAACTGGTGCGACAGCCTGCATGCGGTGGACAGCGCCTATCGGCACGACTGGGCCACGCTGACGGAACAGGAGGTCTGGGCGAAGGTGCGACATCTTTCTGGTGACCAGCCTTTGACCGTGTCCATCTCGGGCGGCAATCCGGCCATTCAGGATTTCGCACCCCTGATCGCATTGGGTCAACAAGAAGGATATCGGTTTGCCTGTGAGACACAGGGGTCCGTTGCGCGATCCTGGTTTTCCGCGCTTGATACTCTGGTCCTCAGTCCCAAGCCCCCCTCCAGCGGAGAGGTGGTGAACTGGAGCCTCTTTTCCGACTGTATTCACGCAGCCAACAGTCGCCCGACCGTGGTCATGAAAATCGTCATTTTTGACGATGCCGACTATGCCTGGGCCAAAGAGGCCGCAGCACGTTACCCGGATTTGCCGCTCTTCCTCCAACCCGGCAACCCTGACGTCGACCCGGACGTGCCCGTAGATCTTGAACAAACCACAGACCGCCTCCTGTGGCTCATTGAAAAGACGATGAACGACCGTTGGTTTGCCCCGCGCATCCTGCCGCAACTGCATGTGCTGGTGTGGGGCAACAAGCGCGGTGTTTAGAAAGGACATCCCATGACCGACAGCATCTATGCCAACCTCAAACAGCTGGGGGGCGATACCGTGATGCCCAACTCGCCGGAAGAGGCCGTGCTTGAGCGGGTGCAGAACCCCCAGGCGGACACCGCGTATAACGTGCGCTTTACCGCGCCCGAATTCACCTCGCTCTGTCCAATGACCGGACAACCGGATTTCGCCCATCTGGTGATCGACTATGTCCCCGGTGACTGGCTCGTTGAAAGCAAGTCACTGAAACTGTTTCTTGGCGCGTTTCGCAATCACGGTGCGTTTCACGAGGATTGCACCGTCTCCATCGGTCGTCGCCTGCATGAATTCCTCGATCCGCAGTGGTTGCGCATCGGAGGATATTGGTATCCGCGCGGCGGCATTCCGATTGATGTGTTCTGGCAATCCGGCCCGAAACCCGACAGCGTCTGGATCCCGGATCAGGGCGTGCCACCCTATCGCGGACGAGGCTAAGCCGCGCCCCCAAGGACCGCCTGAAGGCGCCCTCACACCTGACCAACAGGGCGCGGGCGCCTGGCTGTGCCACCTGAACCGGGCGGTTGAGATGTGTCCGAAACACCCGCAAGGCTGAAATCCGCAGCTGCGTTTCAGCCTTGCGCACTCTCATGCCCCATGCCCGGCCTCACAAATCCAGACGCGGTTTCAGCAGGTCCAGCCCTTCGCGCAGCGCCTTAAGCGCCTCTTTGTCCCGCATGTGATCCCGGAGGCTTGCATTCAGCCCCCCTTCTGTCGACAAATCCTGAAGGAGGCGCTCAAACCCCACCTCATCATCTGCTGCCATATTGGACAGGAAGCCCGAAAACATGGTCGCGACAAAAGCCTCGGCCATTTTGCTGTCACCCGTCTGATCCGCCAGCCACACAGCCCCCTGCCGCATCTGGTCCAGAATGGGAGAGGCCAGCGCGGAGGCTGCAAAATGCGCATTCAGGGCATGTTCGTCACGGCAAGGGATCAGCCTATTGTGGTTCCCAAACAGAATGGCCAGCTGTGCATTGTCTGGGTAAACCGGCAGCGCAGATCCCCCCGTAGCGATTGAAGGCAATGGAATTGCAATCGCCAGATCCGTCGCCGGCGCACATAGACGCCTCAGATCGGCAAGGGGCAAATCTGTCATCACCGAGATCACGGCCTGTGCGGGATGAAACGAAAGGCCCGGCAACACATCCTGCGCGACATCCGCCAGCAGGCAGATGAAGACCACATCCGCGCGTGCGGCAATGGCTGCATTTTCGGCGATTTCGACCTCGGCATGCGCTTGGCACAACCGCTCTGCGACCTCACGGTTGCGCGGTGAAATCAGGATCTGGTGCCCCTGCCCCGACAGCCCCGCCACCATGGCGGAAGCAATCGTGCCAGTTCCGATAAAGCCAATACGCGCCACGGAGCTCTCCCTTGCAAGATGGATTTCATGCATTTCAAATCAGATACAAACGCCAGCCGATAGGCAAGACCCGCCCTCAATGTCGCAAAACGTCCATCTTTGTCGCATAATACCGGCCATCAAACCCACATTTCAGCCGAAACTCTTGATATCCGACCCGAAAGGCCCAGCATGCACTCCAGATACGCGCCAGCAGTTTGCCAGGCTTCTCAGCCGGGGCTGCCAAGATGACAGAACGCAGCTTTATCTCAAAAGGGGCGGCCTCCTTTCCGATTGAGCATGAGGGGGGGCCGACTGATATCTATTTTCTGCTCCTGCCCAAGGTGACGATGCTGGCACTTAGCGCCGCTGTCGAACCCCTGCGGATTGCCAATCAGGTCACCAATAAAGAGCTTTATCGCTGGTTTCTTCTGACCGAGGATGGTCAGGAGATCCGATGTTCAAACGGTATTGCCGTTGTGCCGGATTTCGGTCTGATCAACCTGCCGAAATCTTCCCTCGCGTTTGTCGTGGCTGGGGTGGAGCCCGCGGACACGACCAGCCCACGTATTTTGAACTGGATTTCGCGGCAGCGCGCGTTTGGGTGCCGGATTGGCGGGATCTGCACCGGTGCCTTTACCCTTGCCAAAGCCGGGCTCCTCAAGAACCGGGATTTTACGCTGCACTGGGAAAACCAGCCGGCCTTCAAAGAGCATTTCATCGGGCTGCATCCGTCAAACAACCTGTTTGAGGTGGATGATGGGGTAATGACATGTGGGGGCGGCAATGCCTCGCTTGACATGATGCTTTACATGATTGAACGCGACCACGGCAAAGACCTGGCTGTAATTATTGCCGACATGTGCATTCACGCCCGGTCCAATACGCGGAAATCCCCCCAGAAATCCGCCTATTCCGAAGCCCTGTCCGTGCGCAACCAGCACCTGATCAACGCGATGCAATTCATGAATGCCCAGCTGGAGGAGGGGGTCAGCATGGATGAGGTCGCAGAGCATGTGAAGATCTCAAGACGTCAGCTGGAGCGCCTGTTCAAGCTCTATGTCGGCACCTCCCCCCTGCAGTTTTACGCCGATTTGCGGGTGAAACGCGCCTATGCGCTGCTGAATGAAACCAGCCTGTCGATCACGGAAATCGCCACGGCGTCGGGCTTTACCAGCACCTCGCAACTGGCCAATCAGTTTCGCAAGCGGTATGGGCATTCGCCCTCGTCATTTCGCAAGACCTGGCATGAGTAAAGCTGTTCCCCAAACAAAAAGACGGCCCGAAAGCCGTCTTTTCAATTGCTCTTGCCACTTGCTTTGGTCAATCAGGCCTCAACAAACAGCCCCTGCGCCTTGACCTTTTCATAGGCCTCATCGAGCGACTTGCGAGCGCGGTCGATCAGGATGTCGATTTCATCCGTGGTGATCACCAGAGGCGGCGCAATGATCATCCGATCCCCGACATGACGCATGATCAGGTTGTTGCCAAAGCAGCATTCGCGGGTGATATAGCCCACGGTGCCCGCGTCAGAGGCAAACTTGGCGCGTGTGTCCTTGTTCGGGGTCAATGCAAGCGATGCCATCAGGCCGACAATCTTGGTCTCTCCCACCATCGGGTGATCGGCAAGCGAATGCCATTTCTCGGCCAGATAAGGCGCGGCCACGTTTTTCACGTGGTCCACAATGCCCTCTTCTTCGAGAATACGCAGGTTTTCAAGCGCCACCGCGCAGGCCACCGGATGACCGGAATAGGTGTAGCCGTGATTGAATTCGCAGGCATCCAGAACTTTGGCCACCTCGTCCGACACGATCGACGCCCCGATCGGCGCGTAACCTGAGGAAAGACCTTTGGCGACGGTCATGATGTCGGGGCGAATATCCAGGGCTTGCGAGCCGAACCACTCACCGGTGCGTCCAAAGCCACAGATCACCTCATCGGCGATCAGCAGGATGTCATATTTGTCACAAATCCGTTGAATTTCAGGCCAGTAGCTGTCTGGCGCAACAATCACGCCACCCGCACCCTGCACCGGTTCAGCGATAAAGGCGGCAACCTTGTCTTCGCCCAGCTCAAGGATTTTCTCCTCCAGTTCGCGGGCGCGCGCCAGACCAAAGGCCTCAGGCTCCATATCGCCACCTTCTGCCCACCAGTTGGGCTGGTCAATGAACGCGATACCGGGGATCGGCAGGTCCCCCTGCCCGTGCATCCCTTTCATCCCCCCCAACGACGTGCCGCCAATGGTCGAGCCGTGATAGGCGTTCCAGCGCGAGATGATGGTTTTCTTTTCCGGCTTGCCTTTCTCGTCCCAATAGGCGCGCACCATACGGATATTGGTGTCGTTCGCATCCGACCCGCCATTGGCATAGAAGACGTGGTTCAGATCCCCAGGCGCCAGCTCGGCCAGTTTCTGCGCCAGCGCGATGGCGGGCACATGGGTGGTTTGGAAAAACGTGTTGTAATAAGGCAGTTCGCGCATCTGCCGGGCGGCCACCTCGGCAAGCTCATCGCGGCCATACCCGATATTGACGCACCACAGACCGGCCATCGCATCCAGGATTTCCTCGCCTTCGCTGTCTTTCAGATAAACACCATTGGCAGAGGTGATGATGCGCGCGCCTTTTTGGGCCAGTTCATCCCCATTGGTGAAGGGATGCATATGGTGGGCGGCGTCGATGGCCTGCAGTTCCGCAGTGGGCAGATGATTCGTAATTTTTGTCATTCAGGGCACTCCTTTGGCCAGATCAGACCGGTTCTGGCCGTGTCATTCAAAGCTGCCCTCAGAATATGATCAAAATTTTACATGTCAACGGGGGAGGTGAAATATGATCATTTCTTTTCCGCCAGCAGATGCTCGCGCACCTGGGCGATTCCCTGTTCGATATCCCCACGAATGGCGGCCGCCACCCCCTCTGCGTCCTTTGCCTTCAACGCCTCAAGCGCCTCTGCATGATGATCCGGCATATTTGCCGTTCCATAGCGCCCAAGCACCACGCGCAGCGACGGACCAGCCCGCAGCCAGAGCATGTTGGCAATAGACAAAAGCACATCTGCACCGGCGCGTTCATACAGGTAGGCATGGAAGCGATAATTGTTCTCAAGATAGCCCCGGACATCCCCCCGGTCGATTGCCGCATTCACCCGATCATCCAGTGATACCAGCTGCGCAATGTCGTCTTTACCTATGTTTTCAACCGCTTTGCGAGAAAGCTCTGGCTCAACCCCCATACGGGCGAATGCAATTTCATCCCATTGCTTCAGATCGGGCTGCGGCACCGAAACCCGGCGGTTTCCCTTGAAGACCAAAGCGCCTTCCGACGTCAGTCGACGGATCGCCTCACGCACCGGCGTCATCCCCACCTCAAGCTCAGCCACCAAGCCTTGAATGGTTACCGGCTGACCCGGCGCAAGCTCGCCAAAAAGAATCATTTCGCGCAGTTTGCGGTAAACTTTCTGGTGGTCCGGTAACTTGACGGTCTGCTCTGTCACACCCCTCTCCCTTACTTCCAACGGCATAATATCTTTGCCAATTTTGGCCTTGCAGCCCATTCTCACAGACAGAGTAACGCGGCGTATGAAATTTTACCATATTGCGCGAACAGCTTTTTTTTGATCAAATAGCAATCAGCGGGTCAACGCACCCCCACCACAGGGAGACAAAAATGAATATACATATGCTCAAGCTCAGCACCGCTCTGGCGCTGATCGCCGGCGCGGCCTCAGCCGAGGAAGTGCGCGTCTACAACTGGTCGGATTACATCGACGAAGCGCTTTTGGAAAAATTCGAAACGGAAACTGGGATCGAGCTGATCTACGACGTATTCGATTCAAACGAAGTTCTGGAAACCAAGATGCTGGCCGGCGGATCAGGATACGACGTTGTGGTCCCGACCGCCTCCTTCATGGAACGCCAGATTGCCGCGGGTGTGTTCCAGCCGCTGGATCAGTCCAAGCTGAGCAACATGGGCAACATGTGGGATGTGATCGCCAGTCGCACCGCGCAGTTTGACCCGGACAACGCCTATTCCGTCAACTACATGTGGGGCACCACCGGGCTGGGCGTGAATGTCCAGAAAGTTCAGGAAGTGCTGGGCGAGGATGCCCCGATTGACAGTCTTGAGCTGATCTTCAACCCCGCCAATATGGAAAAGCTGGCCGCCTGTGGTGTGCATATGCTGGACGCCCCGGACGAAGTTATCCCGGCGGCACTGACCTATCTGGGGGAAGACCCCAACAGCAATGACAAGGCCGTGATCGAGCGCGCCGAAGAGGTCCTCGCCCCGGTTCGCCCCTATATCCAGAAGTTCCACAGCTCGGAATATATCAACGCGCTCGCCAATGGTGACATCTGCGTGGCCTTCGGCTGGTCGGGTGACGTTTTGCAGGCACGCGACCGCGCGGACGAAGCCGAGAACGGGGTCGAAATCGCCTATAACGCTCCGAAGGAAGGGGCACTGATGTGGTTCGACCAGATGGCCATCCCGGCAGATGCGCCGAACCCCGACGCGGCCCATAAGTTCCTGAACTTCATCATGGATGCACAGAACATGGCTGCCGCGTCGAACTATGTTTACTACGCCAATGGCAACTTGGCTTCGCAGGAATTCCTCGAAGAAGATGTGATCGGTGATCCGGCCATCTATCCGACCCCGGCGGCGCTTGAGAACCTCTATGTGAAACGCGCCTACCCGTCCAAGGTTCAGCGGGTTGCCACCCGTCTTTGGACCAAGATCAAATCGGGCACCTAAGCCCCTTCCCCTCTGCGCCCCGTCCAGCGGGGGTTCCCATGGTCCGGCGCAGAGGGCTTTTCCCTATTTTCCCCGAGGAACGCCCATGTCTGACGCCGCCCCTGCCCTGGCGCCTGTTTTTGCACCCTGGAACGACCCGGACGCAAAACCGATCATCCAGTTTCAGAATGTCACCAAACGCTTCGGTGACTTCACCGCGATCGACGATCTGACCATCGATATTTACGAGCGCGAGTTCTTTGCCCTGCTTGGTCCGTCTGGCTGCGGCAAGACCACAATGATGCGGATGCTGGCCGGGTTCGAAAACCCGACCGAAGGGGTCATCTCGCTGGATGGGCAGGACATCGCCCCGGTGCCGCCGAACAAGCGCGCCGTGAACATGATGTTCCAAAGCTATGCTCTGTTTCCCCATCTTTCCGTTGCCGAAAACATCGCCTTCGGCCTGAAACGCGACAAGATGCCGAAGGATCAGATCGAAGCGCGTGTCGAAGAGATGCTGAGCCTTGTTCAGTTGAACAAATTCGCCGCGCGCAAACCGCATCAGATTTCGGGCGGGCAGCGGCAGCGGGTGGCGCTGGCACGCTCTCTTGCCAAGGCCCCGAAACTTCTGCTTCTGGACGAGCCGCTGGGGGCGCTGGACAAGAAGCTGCGCCAGGACACCCAGTTCGAGCTGATGGATATCCAGGAAAAAACCGGAACCACCTTTGTGATCGTGACCCATGATCAGGAAGAGGCAATGACAGTCGCCAGTCGCATTGCGGTCATGGATCACGGCAAGATCATTCAGGTCGACACGCCGTCAAAAATCTATGAGGAGCCGGGGTCGGTCTATGTCGCTGACTTTATTGGGGATGTGAACCTGATCGAAGGGAATGTCACCCGCTCAGGTGATGATCACGCGACACTCAGCTGGGCATCGGGCCAGCAGGAACTGATCGGGATTGCCCACGAGGAAATCCCCTTGGGCACCCGTGCCACCCTTGCCGTGCGACCGGAGAAACTCAATATCTCAACGGAGCGCCCCGAGGGTGTGACCAATGCGATCCGGGGCCGCGTGCATGACATCGCCTATCTTGGCAACATGTCCACCTATGTGATCGAAACAGCAGATGGCAACCTGATCAAGGCGCAGGCGGCCAACACCCGCCGCATCGCCCGCCGGGCGATCACCTGGGAACAGGAAGTCTGGCTGTCCTTCACCGATACGGCAGGTGTGGTGTTGGTGTCATGAAGCGGTTTACCCTGATCTCGATCCCCTATGCCTGGTTGCTGGTGCTGTTTCTGGTGCCCTTCCTGATCGTTCTGAAAATCTCTCTCTCGGACACCGAGTTGTCGATCCCGCCCTATACGCCGCAGCTGGATATCAGCGAAGGCTGGGCCGGGGTAAAGGCGTGGTGGGCCGGGCTGGACATGGAGAATTTTGTCTGGCTGACCGAAGACGATCTTTACTGGAAGGCCTATCTGTCGAGCCTGAAGATTGCCATCACCTCAACCATCCTGACCCTGCTGGTCGGCTTTCCGATTGCCTATGGCATGACGCGCGCGCCGGACGAATGGCGCCCCACGCTGATGATGCTGGTGATCCTGCCGTTCTGGACCTCGTTTCTGATCCGCGTCTATTCGTGGAAGGCGATCCTGTCGAATGAGGGGTTCCTGAACCAGCTTCTGATGGGGCTGGGCTTGACCAGCGAACCGCTGATCATCCTCAACACCAACACCGCTGTCTATATCGGCATCATCTATACCTACCTGCCTTTCATGGTGCTGCCGATCTATTCAGCGCTGGAGCGACTGGACGAAAGCCTGCTTGAGGCGGCTGAGGACCTTGGCTGTTCCCGCCTCTCAGCCTTCTGGCTGGTCACGCTTCCCCTGTCAAAACAGGGCGTTATCGCGGGATCCTTCCTCGTCTTCATCCCAGCGATGGGGGAATATGTTATCCCGGCCCTTCTGGGCGGATCGCAAACCCTGATGATCGGTAAGGTATTGTTTGAAGAGTTCTTCGCCAACCGCGACTGGCCGGTGGCCTCGGCGGTGGCTGTGGTGCTGCTTCTCATCCTGATCATCCCGATTGTCCTCTTTCAGAAAAACGAAGAAAAACAGCGGGAGGCTGGCAAATGAGAAAACTCAGCTGGTTCAATGCGCTCAGCCTGACCCTCGGCTTTGCCTTCCTCTATATCCCGATGCTGATCCTGATCATCTACTCGTTCAACGCGGGCAAGCTGGTCACCGTCTGGTCCGGGTTTTCGTTCAAATGGTATGGCGAGCTGATGCAGAACGAAGCCTTTCTGCAAGCCGCCTGGGTCACGCTGAAAGTGGCGGTGATGTCCTCGACCATCGCCACGGTTCTGGGCACCATGGCCGCCTATGTCATGGTGCGGGCGGGGCGGTTTCGCGGGCGAACACTCTTCTCCGGCATGATCTATGCGCCCTTGGTGATGCCCGAAGTCATCACCGGCCTTTCTCTCCTGCTGCTGTTCATCGCGATTGGACTGGATCGTGGCGTGCTGACCATCGTGCTGGCCCATACCACGTTTTCAATGTGTTATGTTTCGGTGGTGGTCAGCTCGCGCCTTGTCACCTTCGACCAATCCCTGGAAGAGGCCGCCCTCGACCTTGGCTGCACCGGTTTCGAAGCCTTCCGTCTTGTCACCTTGCCGATCATCCTGCCGGCGGTAATCTCGGGCTGGCTGTTGGCCTTTACCCTGTCACTCGATGATCTGGTGATCGCCTCCTTTACATCCGGCCCCTCATCCACAACCCTGCCGATCAAGATCTTTTCAGCCGTGCGCCTGGGGGTTACACCGGAAATCAACGCCCTTTCGACCATCATGATCGGGCTTGTGACCATCGGCGTCATCGCCGCCTCGCTCAGCTCGAAACGGGCCATCGCCCGCAAACAACAAGACGAAAGAGACGCAAACTGATGAGCGATTTTCTGACTGAATATGCCGCCTATTGCGACCAGCATGGCAGGCCTGAACGGATCGAGCTTATGCTCTGCGATGTCAACGCGGTGCTCCGCGGGAAATGGCTGCCCGGCGACGATGAAAAGAAGCTGGCTGAAGGCATGGTGCGCCTACCGATTTCCACCTATGCAGCCAATATCCTGGGGGCAGAAGTGTCTGCCACCGGGCTGGGCATCGTTGTGGGCGACCCGGATGGCCGGATCGTGCCCATTCCCGGCACCATGAAGCCCGTCCCCTGGGCTAAGGGGAAAATGGCGCAAATTCAGGTTGAGATGCTCGACCCGGAAACCGGTGAGCTCAGCGAGCTGTCCTCACGAAAGCTGCTGTCAAACATGGTCGACAGGTTTCATGAAAAAGGCTGGCATCCCGTGCTGGCAAGCGAACTGGAATTCTATCTGATCCAACCCCGCAACAGCGAAGACGAGGCCCCAACCCCCCCCGTCCGCAGCCCCGATGCGCAAAACTACGATCTGGAAGTTCTGGAACGTATGAAAGATGTACTCGACGAAATACTTGAGGCCTCGGCCATTCAGGGTCTCGCCACGGACACATTGATCGCCGAATATGGCCCCGGCCAGTTCGAGGTGAATTTCCACCACACCGATGATGTTCTAAAGGCCGCCGACACCGCGCTGCTATTCAAACGCCTGGTGCGCGGGGTTGCACGCAATCATGGGCTAGAAGCCACCTTCATGGCTAAGCCCTACGCCGATTTCCCCGGCAATGGCATGCATCTTCACGCCTCGGTCGTGGATGCAGATGGGAAAAACATCTTTGATGATGGCAGCCCAAAGGCCTCTGACACGCTCCGCGCTGCGGTCGGTGGTACGCTTGAAACCATGCGTGACCTACAGGCGATTTTCGCCCCACATCTGAATTCCTATCGCCGCTATCGCCCCATGAGCTTTGCGCCCTCGGCCCCGGATTGGGGCTATGACAACCGCGCCGCCGGCGTGCGTTTGCCAGAAATCAAGGGCCCCGCCGCCCGCTTGGAACACAGAATCGCGGGGGCAGACGTGAACCCCTATTTGGTCATCACCGCCATTTTGGGGGGCATGCTGCACGGGCTGGAAACCAAACCGGATCTGCCATTGCCCTTGGATGACCCAAATGCCGAAACCGCCCCCCGTCTGACAGCCGATTGGATCCGCGCCGTCGACCGTTTCTCACAATCCGATATTGCGGCTGAGATCTTTGGCAAGCGATACCGCGATATTTATTCTGCGATCCGGCTTGATGAAATCGACCAATTGACCAATGAAATCAGTCAGGTGGAATATCGCGCCTATCTCGGGCGACTGTAAAATCACAGGAGGCAGGATTTATTCGATCCTGCCTTCCCTCATTTTCTGGTCAAAAATATCCCGGGGTGAATTGGTCCCTAAGGGATCAAGAGGGGCAGCGCCCCTCCTAAAGTTTTCCCGGCAAATAAATATTCCGGGTATTTCCCGAAACACATTGCAGAGGGTCAGGCAAAAAGCCCCTTATAGGTCTCTCGCATCACATTCTTCTGCACCTTGCCCATGGTGTTGCGCGGCAGGGCCTCAACCAGCACAAACCGCTTGGGTTGCTTGAACTTGGCAAGCTTGCCGTCGACCCCCGCCCGCAGTTGATCCGTGTCCAGCGTGGCCCCTTCCTGAGGCACCACAACCGCCACAACCGCCTCGCCGAAATCCTCATGCGGCACCGCAATCACCGCACTTTCCAGCACGCCGGGCAAGTCATCAATCACCCCTTCCACTTCTTTCGGATACACATTGAACCCGCCGGTAATGATCAGATCCTTGCCACGACCAACAATAGTCACATAGCCGTCTTCATCGACAAACCCGAGATCTCCGGTGATAAACCATCCATCCGCGCGCAGCTCTTCCGCCGTTTTTTCCGGCATCTGCCAATAGCCCGCAAACACGTTGTCGCCGCGCACTTCGAGCACTCCGATCTCGCCAGTGGGCAGGGTCTCTCCGCTCACCGGGTCGCAGATCTTCAACTCGACTCCGGGCAAAGGAAACCCGACCGTGCCCGCACGGCGCGCGCCCTCGTAAGGGTTCGATGTGTTCATATTGGTTTCAGTCATGCCGTAACGTTCCAAAATCGAATGCCCGGTCACGGCGCGCCAGCGATCATGGGTTTCGGCCAGAAGCGGCGCAGAGCCTGACACGAACAGTCGCATGTTCCTCGCCGCTGCCCCCAGACGCGGATCCTTCAACAGCCGGGTATAGAAGGTCGGCACCCCCATCAGCGCCGTCGCCTTGGGCATGGCAGCAATGATCGCCTCGACGTCAAAACCGCCCATGAAGATCGCCTGTGCGCCAGCCATCAGGGTGACATTCGTCGCCACAAACAGTCCGTGGGTGTGAAAGATCGGCAGCGCGTGGATCAGCACATCCTTGTCCGTGAACTGCCAGTAATCACGCAGCACCTCGGAGTTCGAGGCCAGCGCGCGATGCGTGAGCATCGCCCCCTTTGAGCGCCCAGTCGTGCCCGAAGTATAGAGGATCGCCGCAAGATCCAGAGCCTCACGCGGCACCGCCTCAAATCCCGGCTCTTCAGCATCCCGCGCGGAGACAAGGCTCCCAGCTCCGCCCATGCCAAGGGTCAGCACATGGGCCACATCACAGTCGGCGGCCACCGGGGTCATCTCATTCAACCGCTTGGGATCACAGACAAACACCCGCGGACTGGCATCACCAAGGAAATAGCGCACTTCTTCGGCCGTATAGGCCGTGTTGAGTGGCAGGAACACAGCACCCGCCAACACCGTGCCCACATAAAGCTCCAGCATCGGCACCTCTTTAGGTGTCTGCACCGCCACCCGATCCCCGGGCGCCACCCCCAGTCGCACCAAGGCCGCTGCCATCCGCTCGGCATTGGCCCAGAACGCCCCGTAGGTGGTCTCAGCACCGCTGGCAAAATCGGTCAGGAACAGGGCATCATGGCGACCATCGGAAGCTTGGGAAATGGCGTGGGCGAGGTGGTTGGCGTCATACATGAGAAGCTCCGAAATCTGGCAATTTATCGCAGTTTGCACGAGGGTTAGCGGCTGGGCGTCACCGGGTCAATCGGACCATTTGGCCCGCCCAGCGCCTCTTCAATCCATTTCGCAATCGATAAAAGCTTCGCTTCTCCGCGCGGCGGGCCGATCAGCTGCAAACCAACAGGCAGCCCATCGTTGGAAAACCCCACCGGGATCGACATCGCCGGCAGGCCGGCCGTGGTGGCAAGAAACGCAAAGCGCAGCCAGTCCATATAGCCGGTAAGCTCCTGCCCGCCGACCTCCCGCACCCATTCTTCCGATTGCGCATGAGGCATATTGCCCACCACCGGGCAGGCAAGCACATCGTAGTGATCGAGAAACACCCGCATATTGTCATAAATCAACGAGCGCCCCAATTGCGCCTCGGCGTAATCCTCGGCGCCCAGCGACAAACCATAGGCGAGGTTGTCGCGCAGGGTGGGTTTGAAGTGACGTGTGAGGGATTTGGGCGCTTTGGCGAAATTTGCCGCCCACATGAAGCCGCGCAGCTGGTGGTAGGTGCGTTCCAGATTGGGCAGCGCGGGGCAGGCCTCTTCCACTTCGGCTCCGATCCGGTCCAGCGCAGCCATGGCGCACGCCAGATGCTCCGCCATATCCGCATCCACAGGCGCAAAGCCCCCCAGATCCGGCGCCCAGCCAATCCGGGGGGCAAGCGGTGTCTGGATTGCGTCCTGATACGGGGCGTCGGGCGGAGGAAAGGACAAAGGTGCGCGCGGGTCGAACCCGCACATGGCGTCCAGGAACAGAGCACAATCGGTGACGGATCGGGCCATGGGGCCCTCGACACCTTCGCCGACAAAGCCCGTAAGGGACGATTTGGCCACCAACCCCGGCGTGGTGCGCAATCCGACCACCCCGCAATAAGCCGCCGGGGTGCGCAGGCTGCCGCCGTGATCGGATCCATGGCTCAGCCAGAGCGCCCCTGTCGCCAGTGACACCGCCGCCCCGCCAGATGATCCGCCCGCGTTGCACCGCGTGTCATAAGGGTTGAACGTTGCGCCGAACAGCTCATTGAACGTATTCCCGCCCGCACCAAACTCCGGCGTGTTGGTCTTGCCCATCACCAGCGCACCACGCCTCTCCAGACGTGTCACAAGCGGGTCACTTTCGGCTGGCACATTCTCGGCCAACCCTTTGGTGCCGAAAGTGGACCGGACACCTGCAACCGGGGTGAGGTCTTTGATGCCAATTGGCAGACCCGCAAGATCCCCCGGGTGATCGCTGGGCTTGAGCGACATGACCTGCGCGCGGGCGCGCGTTGAGCAGCGCACCGGCACCGCATTCACGGCGGGCTCCACCTGATCCATCCGGGCCTCGGCGGCCGAGATCAGTTCGTCCGGGGACAGCTTGCGCGCCTTCAGCAAGGCCACCACCTGATGCGCTTCCATCGCACACAGATCTGATCCGGTATATGCCATTCTGCCCTCCTGTTTTGCGCAGTGTAACGCCCCGGTTTCAGCTTTCAATTGGTTCGATCAACGCAGGGCCGGAGGCGCGATTGGAGTTCACCTCCTGCCCAACCGGGTGCATTTTCAAAAGCCCCGGTTCGGGGGGCACCATAAGCCGGGCCGCGCCATGACCTTCTTCGCCCAGCCATTTCCCCCAATGGGCACGCTCAATCACCACCGGGCAGCGGTGGTGGATCTGGGACAGGGGAAGCGGAGCCGAGGTGGTGACAACAGCAAATGTGGGACGCTGATCCTGCCCCCAATCTTGCCAGACACCAGCGCACACCAAGGGGGTTCCATCCACCCTTGTGACATAATAGGGGTGGCGGGCCCTGCCCTCACGAAACCATTCGTAAAACCCGTCCATCGGGATCAGGCAGCGCCGGGCGCGACAGGCGGCACGAAACGCGGGTTTCTCCGCAATCGTTTCCGCGCGGGCATCGATCAGGAGCGGCCCATCACGCTCAGACTTATACCAAGATGGCAGAAACCCCCAGCGCATCGCGGACAGGCGCCGCGCGCCCCCCATCAATGAAATCACCGACACCTGGCTGGTTGGGCAGAGGTTGAAGTTCTCATGTGCAGGCAAGTCATTTGACGGGATTGCCTTGAATAGCCTGGCCATCGCATCCGGGGGCAAAGTTGTGGCAATACGCCCGCACATGGCCTGCTAGCGCACCGATTTACGGGCGATGTCAATTCTCGCCTCCATCATGGACATCTCTTTCATGATGTCGCGGCGGCGGGTCCGGTCACCCGTTTCAGACAGTTCATCGCGCAATTTCTGCAACAGGCGCGACAATGACACAAACTCCGGCACTGCGCCGTTTTCCCGGATCAATCGATTGATCAGCGCAGCCTCAGGGTCGCCCTCCAGATCAAGCGGCTTGCCTGCCCCTTCGAGGTTGTCAAAGTCGCCAGCCTCTTCTGCGGCGCGGATTTTTTGATTGATGAGGTCGATGAGCGGGTGATCCATGGCGGGAGCTTAACGCGCATTCTGATGATCGCAAAGACGCAGGCCAGTGGAGGGCGCAGAAAAGCTGGCACCTGACGGGCGAGAATACCAGAAAACTAGTTTTCTAGTTTTCTAGTTTTCTAGTTTTCTAGTTTTCTCAAAAAACATCGCCAACCAGGTCGTTCCATCAATAAAAAAGGGCAAGATTTCTCCTGCCCTTCCTAACATCATCGAAACAGGGTTTTTCGATGATTATTTTTGGGTGATGCGCCCATCCAGCATCGGTGTCACAGGTGCCATCCGCGCCATGTATTCAGCCGTCACATCAGCAAGGTCCGGACCAAAATCATAGGCATTCTGCGCATCGCGGAACATCTTGTATCCATCCCCCCCATTGCGCACGTAATTGTTGGAAACGACCCCATATATCTTTGCAAGATCAATAGGTTGCCCACCGACCATGACGTCTGACACCCGTTCTCCCGCCGGTTTTGACACGTCAAAGGCAAAGCTCATCCCCGCCACTTGCGGGAAACGCCCGGCGCCCTCCTCATGCTGGCTAACACCATTTTCAAGTGCGGCCACGATGGTTGCCCCATCCACCTGGAAGGTCGAGAGCGTGTTTTGGAACGGAAGCACGGTCAGCACTTCCCCCATGGTCACATCCCCCGCATCAATCGAGGCACGAATACCGCCACCGTTCTGGATCGCAATCTCGATGCCCTGATCCTTCACCCGGTCCAGCATCGCCTCAGCAATGATATTGCCCATGGCGCATTCCTTCGCCCGGCAGGACCCCCGTTCGCCATCAATTGCCTCGGCAGAGCTGGCCACCACCTTGTTGCGGATCTCGTCCAACGGCTTGGCTGCTTCGGCAATCCGCGCCTTGGTCGCAGCGTCTTCGCTCACGGCGCCATCCATGATCAGTGGCTCCCCCTTGGCCTCGATGATCTTACCGGCATCGTCAAAGGTGACATTCAATTCCCCCAGGAATTTGCCATAGGCATAGGCCGACACAATCGCCGTGTCGCCCACCATGGTCGGATAAGGGCCTTCTGCCTTGTCCGAGCTGTTCGACAGGTAGGTGTTGGTGTGTCCGCCAACGATCACATCCACGCCGGTGGTTTCCGCAGCCACTTTCTTGTCCACACCATAGCCCGAGTGGCTGAGCACGATGATCTTGTTCACGCCCATCGCCGTCAGCTTGTCCACTTCCCCCTGCACCGCGTGAACAGGGTCAGTGAAGATCACGTTTGGCCCAGGTGAGGCCAGCTCATCCGTGTCCTGCGGGGTCAGGCCGATCAGGCCGATCTTTTCCCCTCCCCGCTCAATCACAACGGATTTCTGCAACTTGTCATGCAGGAGGGGTTCCCCCGAGACATCCGCATTTGACATCAGGACCGGGAAAGTCACCGCGTCCATGAACCCACGCAGCACTTCCGGACCATCGTCAAACTCGTGGTTGCCCACGGTCATCCCGTCATAGCCCATCTTGTTCATCATCTCGGCGGCCAGTTTCCCCTTGTAATAGGTGTAAAACAGTGTGCCCTGAAACTGGTCACCACCGTCAACAAGGATGGAATTGTTGGACCGTGCCCGCGCCTCGGCCAGCGCCGAAACAAGGCGGGCAGAGCCGCCGAAACACTTGCCCTCGGCATTACTCTCTTCCGAGCAGCCGCTGTCATATTTCGAAATCGGTTCAAACCGTGCGTGAAAATCATTGGTGTGCAGAACGGTCAAGGAATAGTCCGCAGCAGCGGCACCCGCGCCCAGCGCCAAAGCGGCAACGGTGGTCAGAAAATATTTCATATCAGGTTCCCCCTGGAATTTTGATCTGCCGAAAGACTGGCCCGAGTCGGACACCTTGTCAAAGCCAAGGCACGGCTTCCGCAACGGCAAGCAGATCGCTTTCCGGCCCGGACCAGGCCGCCTCGGGCAGAAAAATTTTGTTAACAATCCAGAAAATCCCCTTATCATCGGCAGGGCAATCCCTTCTGGCTCACCCTGCCTGCCCCACCTAACCGCCCCACCTGACCGCAAAGGATCCGACATATGAACCGCTACCCCCGTGACATGCGCGGACACGGACAGTTTCCCCCCAACCCGCAATGGCCAAACGGGGCCCGGATCGCGGTGCAATTCGTGCTGAATTACGAAGAGGGCGGTGAAAACTGCCTGCTGCATGGTGATGCGGCGTCCGAGGCCTTCCTGTCCGACATTCCCGGTGCCGCCGCCTGGTCAGGGCAACGTCACTGGAACATGGAATCGATCTATGAATATGGCGCACGTGCAGGTTTCTGGCGTCTGCACCGCCTGTTCACCGAAGCGGGAATACCCCTGACCATCTATGGTGTGGCCACCGCACTTGCACGCAGCCCGGAACAGGTGGCCGCGATGAAAGCCGCCGGATGGGAAATCGCGTCACACGGGTTGAAATGGGTCGAGCACAAGGACATGCCCGAGGCGGAAGAGCGGGCACAAATCGCCGAAGCCATTCGCCTGCATAGCGAAGTGGTCGGGGAACCGCCGCAAGGCTGGTATACCGGGCGCTGTTCGACCAACACCGTGCGGCTGGTCGCCGAAGACGGCAGGATTGACTATATTTCAGACAGTTACGACGATGACCTGCCCTATTGGCGCAGCTTCGCAGAGCGGGACCAATTGATCATCCCCTATACGCTGGAAGCCAATGACATGCGATTTGCCACCGCCCCCGGCTGGGTCACGGGGCGGGATTTTGAAGACTACCTGACCGACAGTTTCGATACGCTTTACGCCGAAGGCACCGCCGGGCGCCCCTCGATGATGACTGTCGGCCTGCATTGCCGCCTTGTGGGGCGGCCCGGGAAAATTGCCGGGCTTAAGCGGTTTATCGACCACATTCAGTCACATACCGGGGTCTGGTGTCCACGCCGGATCGAAATCGCCGAGCATTGGGCCAAAACCCACCCTCCCTCACAGCTCGAACGCCCCAGCCAGATGAGCCGGGACCGGTTTGTCGCGTGTTTCGGGGGCATTTTTGAACATTCCCCCTGGGTGGCAGAGCGTGCTCATGGGTTGGAACTTGGCCCCGCCCATGACAGCGCAATCGGTCTGCACAACGCCCTGTGCCGCAGCTTCCGCACCGCATCAGACCAGGACCGTCTGGGGGTTCTGAACGCACATCCCGACCTGGCGGGCAAACTCGCCGCTGCCGGGCGCCTTACGGCTGAGAGCACATCCGAACAAGCCTCCGCCGGACTGGATCTTCTGACCGATACTGAGCGGGAAACCTTTACCCGGCTGAACCGGGACTATGTCGAAAAACATGGCTTCCCCTTTATCATTGCGGTGCGCGACCACGACAAATCCTCAATCCTTGCCGCGTTCCGGCGCCGCCTTGAACAGGCAAGCCACGCGGAGTTTCAGGAAGCCTGCAAACAGGTGGAACGCATTGCAGAATTTCGCCTGAAGGACCTCTTGGCATGAGCCCGCGCGAGGTCACTGCCCAGCCCTTGACGGCAGATCTGTTTTCCCCGTTTGGCGATGTGATCGAACGCAGAGCAGCCCCGCTGCCGATCAATGCCGGAATGTGTGACCGGCATCATGATCTGGCCCAGCTGGATTTCGGAACCGGGCGCGCCGGGATCAGCCTGTTTGATGGTCAGGCCCGCAGGTTTCCCTATCGTCTGGATCTGGTCGAGCGGCACCCGGAAGGATCACAGGCATTCATCCCCCTCAATGGCGTGCCTCTTCTGATCACCGTCTGCCCGGATGAAGGCGGACGCCCAGGCACACCACGCGCCTTTGTGATGGCGCCGGAACAGGCCATCAATCTGCATCGCGGCACCTGGCACGGGGTTCTGGCTCCGATCGACGCGCAGGGGCTTTATGCGGTTGTGGATCATATTAGCCCGGCCCCGAACCTCGAAGAACATCTGTTCAAGATCCCCTGGATCATCCTGCCCCCCGCCCAAAGCGTTGCAAAAAAGGGCTCGGGGCGCTAGCAGGGGCGCAATTTCAAAGGGAAACACGACGGTTTGGCGGGGGTCACATGAAAATCAGCATCGAAGACAGGATCGAACAGCGTGTTCTCGAAGCGATTGCCGAACGCCGTCTGCCCCCCGGGGCCAAGCTGGGGGAGCAGTTGCTCAGTGATATTTTCACCTGCAACCGGGCCAATGTGCGCCGGGCGCTGGCCTCGCTTGCGGCACAGAATGTGGTTGACCTGATCCCCAATCGCGGGGCCTTTGTCATTTCGCCTTCCCCCCGGGATGCCAAAGACGTCTTTCAGGCCCGCCGCGCAATCGAGCGAACCATCGTGACAGCCGCATGCGATCATGCAACAGACGCGGATCTGTCCGCATTGGCGGATATTATCGCCAACGAAGACGCCGCGCGGGACGCGGGTGATGAGACACAAATTCTGCGCCTGTCGTCAGAGTTTCACCTGCGCATCGCTGACGTTGCGGGAAACAGTGTTCTGACCCGCTTCCTCACCGACCTGACCATGCGCTCTGCCCTGATTATCGGGCTTTACGGCCATAACGGCCCGTCCCATTGCGACCGGGGTGAACACCGCCGTATTCTGGCCGCGCTGGCCGCTCGGAACAAAGCGCAACTGATCGCGGAGATGGAACGCCACCTGTCTCATCTTGAGGCCGATCTGGATTTCTCGCGCCTGTCCGAAAAGCAAGTGCCCCTGGAAGAGATCCTGCAACCCTGACCTACCTCAGAACCACCTCAGACCTGCCGCAACCCCATATGGCGGTTGACATCTTTGTAAAGGAGATAGCGGAAGGGCCCCGGCCCCCCTGCGTAGCAGGCTTGCGGGCAAAAGGCGCGCAACCACATGAAATCGCCAGCTTCGACCTCAACCCAATCCTGATTGAGCCGGTAAACGGCTTTCCCTTCAAGCACATAAAGGCCATGCTCCATGACATGGGTTTCGGCAAAGGGGATCACGCCACCGGGCTGAAACGTGACAATATTCACATGCATGTCATGGCGCAGATCTTCGGGATCGACAAAACGCGTGGTGGCCCAGGCACCGTCCGTATCAGGCATCGGTATCGGCGTGTGATCCTGTTCATTCGTCACAAAGGCTTCGGGGGGGGAAATCCCGTCAACACGCTGATAATTCTTGCGAATCCAATGAAAGCGCAGCGGGCTTGATCCACAGGCCCGCACGCTCCAGACCGCATCCGGTGGAAGATAGGCATAGCCACCTTCCGTGAGTTCATAGCTGTCGCCTGAAAGGGTGAGCCGCATGGTGCCTTCCACCACAAACAGCACCGCCTCCACATTTGCTTCGGTCTCGGGATGGTCCGACCCTCCTCCGGGAACCACCTCGGCAATATACTGCGAAAAGGTCTCGGCAAAGCCCGACATCGGGCGCGCCAGAACCCAAAACCGCGCCCCGTCCCAATGCGGCAGTTTCGAGGTCACGATATCCGAAAACGTTCCGCGCGGGATCACCGCATAGGCCTCGGTAAACATGGCGCGATCTGTCAACAACTGGGTCTGCGGCGGCAATCCGCCTTTCGGAGAGTAATAGTTGGGTTTGGACATGGGTTTGGACCTCAAGAAACAGGGGCTACACGCCCATTGTTAACAAAAAACCGGCCACCCGAAAGCCCATTCCTGTGCAAATGCCCCCTCAGATCAACACGCCTCGCTTGACGGGCGCGCCGCCACTTGGCATGTGGAGCGCATGTTGATCTACAAAATCCTTCGGGCCGAGGAATGGACCTCTTTTCAATCTGCCGGCCAGACCAGCGGTGCCCCTGTCGATCTTGCCGACGGGTTCATCCACTTTTCCACCGCCGCGCAGGCCCGGGAAACCGCCGCCAAGCATTTCAAAGGCGAAGACGGGCTGGTTCTGGTGGCGTTTGATGCTGAGGCCATGGGCGACGCTCTGAAATGGGAGCCGTCGCGGGGCGGCGCCCTGTTTCCGCATCTCTACCGCGACCTCGCCCTGTCCGAAATCCACTGGCAAACCTCCCTCCCACTTGGCCCGAACGGCCATGAATTCCCGGAGAAAATGAAATGAACCTTGTCGAGAAACTGGCCCTCAAGGCGTTGCATCAGACCGATCCGGAACGCGCGCATACGCTGTCACTGATGGCCCTGCGCTCAGGTGTTGTGCCCCTTGCGGGGGATGTGACCAGCGACCGTCTCAAGACCAGTTTCTGTGGGATGGACCTCTTGAACCCGGTTGGCCTTGCCGCCGGATATGACAAGAACGCACAGGCGGTGTCACAGCTGACGCAAGCGGGATTTGGCTTTGTCGAAGTTGGCGCCATCACCCCCCGCGCCCAGCCCGGCAACCCGAAACCACGGCTGTTTCGCCTGACCGAAGATCGGGCTGTTATCAACCGCTTCGGTTTCAACAATGAAGGCATGGACGCCGCAGCCGCGCGCCTCGCCCGCCGGGATCGCCGCCGCCCGGTGCCCGTGGGGTTGAACCTCGGCGCCAATAAAGACAGCGAAGATCGCGCCGCTGATTTCGCCAAAGTGCTGGAGTGCTGCGGGCCGCATCTCGATTTCGCAACCGTGAATGTCTCCTCTCCCAACACGGAAAAACTGCGTGACCTGCAAGGGGCCGACGCGCTGCGCGGGCTTCTTAGCGGTGTGCAGGAGGTGCGGGGTGGTCTCGACAAATACATCCCCGTCTTCCTGAAAATCGCCCCCGATCTGAGCGATGCGGAACTGGCCGAGATTGTTGAGGTGGCGCTGGAGGTCAAGATCGACGCGGTGATCGCCACCAATACCACGCTTTCTCGTGATGGTCTGAAAAGTGCCCATAAGGGTGAAATGGGCGGCCTGTCCGGCGCACCTTTGTTCGAAAAGTCCACCCGGGTGCTGGCCCGGCTTTCGAAACTGAGCGATGGGAAACTACCGCTCATTGGCGTGGGGGGCATCTCCTCTGCCGAACAGGCCTATGCCAAGATCCGCGTAGGTGCCTCTGTGGTGCAGCTTTATTCCGCGCTCGCCTATCAGGGCCTCAGCCTGGTGGAAGAGGTGGCCCGCGGGCTCGATACCCTCTTGGCACGGGATGGGTTCACCAAGGTCAGCGAAGCAGTTGGCACCGGGCGGGAGGACTGGCTATGAGCGTCACAATCTGGCACAATCCCCGCTGCTCCAAATCACGCCAGACCCTGGCGCTGGTGGAAGAGCGCACCGCGGTGAACATTCGCAAATATCTCGACGATGCCCCCAGCACAGCCGAAATCAGAGCAGCCTGCACCGCACTCGGCCTGCGCCCGATTGACATGATGCGCAAGGGCGAGAAGGTTTTCAAAGAGCTGGACCTGTCTGCCGACACGTCAGACGACGATCTGTTCGCCGCCATGGCGGCTCATCCGATCCTGATCGAGCGTCCGATTGTGTTTGCAAATCAGACCGCCCGCATTGGTCGCCCCCCGGAAAGCGTTCTCGAAATCCTCTGAGCTGCCATTTTTCTGAGCTGCGATTTTCTGGTCAGAAATATCCCCGCCGGAGGCATAAGACAGGCCGAGCGCAGCGAGGCCCCTGCCCGCCGCAGGCGGTGACCGTCAGGTCACTTCCCACCCACGCCCGAAAGACCCAAATCATTCAAACGTTTCGACTTTTCCCCGTCTCGGGCTAAAGCCGAAACGCTTCAAGCCACCGGCCTGACCGATCGCTCCAACACCGGATAGCGCCACAGAAGCGTCGCCCCACGAGCTACAAAGCTGATCAGCAAGGTCAGCCAAAGCCCGTGATTGCCCAGAACGGGAAACAAGATCGCAAGCGACAGTGCATAAATGACCACGGACAGCGCCATCATGTTGCGCATTTCCCTGCTGCGTGTGGCCCCGATGAAGATCCCGTCCAACATGAAGCTTGGCCAGCCAAGAAGCGGGGCAAACACCATATAGATCAGATAGGTGCCTGCGATGGCCTGCACATCGGGTGCGGTGGTCATTATGGCGATGCCCCAGGGACCCGCCAGCCAGAATATCATCGCCAACACCAGCGAAACACCCGCGGCCCACCAGCTGGTCATCACAGAGGCCCGACGTAGAACATGCACCTGCCTGCGTCCCACCGCCTGCCCGACAAAGCTCTCTGCCGCCAGCGCAAACCCGTCCAGCGCGTAGGCCGTGACATAGACAAACTGGATCAACACCTGGTTGGCGGCCAGTTCCACATCGGAAAGCTTTGCCCCAAAGAACATGAAGCTGATGAAAATGGCCTGCAGCAGAAGCGACCGGATCAGAATGTCGGAATTGACTGCGGCCATATGTTTCAGAACCACGGCATCAAGGATCCGGCGCGGGTCAGCCCATCCAGGGCGGGCAAACACCTTGCGGCACAAAAACAGGCCAAGGGCAAAGCCGAGGACTTCGGCCATCAGCGTGGCCAGCGCCACCCCCTCGATCCCCCAATCCATCCCCAGCACAAACCACAGATCCAGCAAGATATTGACCGTATTTGTCACAAGCTGCAGGGCAAGCACCGAACGGGTGCGTTCCAGCGCAATCAACCAGCCTGTCATGGCGTAGATCCCAATTGCGGCAGGCGCGCCAAAGATCCGTATCTGTAGATAGGAGCGCGCCAGCCCTTCAACCTCGTCCGAGGCGGGCGCAATCTGGAAGGCAGCCCAGATCAGAGGCACTTGCAATAAAATCAGGGCAGCCCCGGCGACAAGCGCCACCAGCAGGCCACGTGTGAGCATCGCCACAACTTCCGCCATGTCTCCTGCGCCATGGGCCTGGGCCGTCAGCCCGGTTGTGCCCATACGCAGAAAGCCAAAGACCCAAAACAGCGCAGACAGGATCGCGGCCCCGATGCCAACTGCGCCGATTGGTGCCGCCTGCCCCAGCTGGCCAATCACACCCGTATCCACCAGCCCCAGAAGCGGCACGGTCACATTGGACAGGGTGATCGGCAGGGCAAACTTCAGAACCCGGCGATGGGTCAGGGTTGCGGGTTTCAGGGCCACAGGATCATGTGCGGGCATGTCAGTTCGGAGAGGGCATCAGGAAATGTCCGGTGGCCTGGGCAAACAGCTTTTGTCGATTGTCCTGCCACGCCTCGACATGAACCGAGGCATAGCGCCGACCGGAGCGCACCACCCGCGCCCTTGCATAGGCATCACGCGGCAGGCCAGATCGCAGATAGTCGATTGAAAAGTCGATGGTCTTCGGAAGGTAGGCAAGGACATTCCCGGGCTGTTCTCCCGGATCCAGAAGCCCCGCCTCCATATCCGCCCAGATACTGACCCAGGTGAGTTCGATCACCGCCGCCGTTTCCAGAAAGGCCGCGGTCACACCGCCATGGATGGCAGGCAGCATCGGGTTGCCGATCAGCTTTTCCGCGAAGGGCAGGATTGCGGTGAGTTCATCCCCGTGCCGTTCCACCTCGATCCCGAGGAACTTGATATAAGGCACACCGTTCACCAGCGCGGAGAGGGTGCTGTCACGACGGTGTTTGACAATTTCTACCGGTTCGGGGCGGGGGCGCTTGGGGGTGCTCATGAAACGGCCTCGGTCGATTTGCGTTTCGGATCGCCATCTGCGGTGAACGCCCCGGTGGCGGTTGCCACCGGACGTTCGGTATCTTCATCCAGTGCCACGGCCCGCACGAAGGCGACGGACCGGGTGACGTGGTAGCAGGTGGCGCGCGCCGTGATTTTCTGACCCGGTGTCGCCGGTCGCATATAGTCAATGCGCAGATCAATGGTGGCGGTGATGTCAGGGGCGCGCGGATGGCTCATCACCGCGGCTCCACAACAGGTGTCCAGCACCGCAGATACGGCCCCCCCATGGATCACGCCACTGCGCGGATCTCCGACAAAGGCCTCATTGTAAGGCATCGAAATCACCGCCTCCCCATCGCCGATATCCTCCAGCACCATGCCCAGCGCCCGGCAATGGGGAATCGCTTCGGTGAATTGCCGCGCAATTTCCGCCTTCTTCTCCGGGGTCAGACCTTTGATCATGGGGCATTTCCCTTTCTTTGCCGTCCCCTGTTTATTGGCGCTTGCCTTTTGCGGAGCAAGCCCTTAGTTTTGCATTTGCGAATTATTCTCAATTGCAGGAGCGCCACATGGCCGCCACAACCACCCTAACCGCCCCGTTTGGGGAATTGCGTCCCAAGCGCCTGTTTGTTCTGGCAGTGCTGCTTGTGCTGGCCATCGCGCCGGGGGAATTGGGCGAATTGACCCGTTCGCTGATGACGGATGCCTATGTGCAGGTCTCGGTTTTTGTGGCCACCACGTTGTTGCTGTTTTATGGCGCGGAACGTCTGTTCCGCTTCAACATCGGAGATGCGTTGTCCAATGCCCGGGCGGCTCAGGTGCCTCTGGCGGCACTGCTCGGGGCAACTCCGGGATGCGGCGGCGCTGTGGTTGTGGTTGCGGCCTATTCCTCAGGTCACGTGGGGTTTGGCGCAGTTGTCGCCACGCTGACGGCCACAATGGGGGATGCGGCCTTTCTGCTGCTGGCGACGCGACCGGATGCGGCCCTTGTTGTCCTGCCGCTGTCCTTTGTGGTCGGGATCCTGTCCGGCTGGATTGTGGATCGGTTCAACAAGATCGAATTTCGCAACCCCGGTGCCGGCAGCTGTGAACTGGCACCGCGCATCGGCAAGATCCGCCCGCAGGACATGGCCTATCTCGTGATTGCGGCCCCCGGTCTGATGGTCGGTGTTGCCCAGCTGATGCAGGTTGAGGTCACCCACCCTCTGGGAATTCCGGTTCTGTGGATCGCCATGGCAGGCACCTTTCTGGGGTTGTTCATCTGGGCCACGTCCTCATTGCAGGCCATGACCAACGCCAAGGACAACCCGATCACGCGAATGACCGAAGAGACCAGTTTCATCTCGGTCTGGGTGATCGGGGCCTATCTCGCCTATGACTATCTTGCGCTTTATACGGGGGTGGATGTGGCCGTGATGTTCGAAACTGTCGCGCCTCTCCTGCCGCTGATGGCGATTGTGATCGGGTTTGTGCCCGGCTGCGGACCCCAGGTTCTGGTGACCACGCTTTACCTGAACGGTGCCATTCCGTTTGCGGCCCTGATGGGCAACGCGATTTCCAATGACGGAGACGCCCTGTTCCCAGCCATTGCGCTAAATCCCAAGGCAGCGGTGATTGCCACGCTCTACTCGGCCGTGCCCGCCCTGATCTTGGCTTATGCGTTCTATTTCCTCGCTCCGGGCTTCATGAACTGACCCTTTTGCGAGGCCAAATGTCCGGGGGATCCCATAACGGGGTCCCCTTTTTCGCACATCTTGCTCAATATTTTGCGCATTGCGTAGTTCTAGGGTCAGGATGCATTGATTTTTGTCGCACGGCGTGATTCACAGTTCGGAAAACGGAGCGGTGACATGAGCGATCTTTACTGGTTGAACGAAGCGCAGATGGCCAAGCTGGCGCCTTTCTTCCCGAAGTCGCACGGCAAGCCACGTGTGGATGACAGGCGGGTGCTGTCTGGGATTATCTTCATAAACCGCAATGGGTTAAGGTGGCGGGATGCGCCAGAAGCCTATGGCCCTCACAAGACGCTCTACAGCCGCTGGAAGCGATGGAGCGAGAAAGGCATCTTCGCCCGGATGCTTTTGGAGCTGGCCGATCAGGGTGGCGAAACTGACACGCTGATGATTGACGCGACCCATCTCAAGACACACCGCACCGCCTCCAGCCTGGGCCTGAAAAAGGGGGGGCCAATCACAACCCCTGCCGCCTGATTGGTCGTACGAAGGGCGGAATGAACTCCAAGCTGCACGCCGTCACCGACGCGATGGGGCGGCCCTTGCGTCTGTTCCTGACGGCAGGCCAGCGCAGCGACTACATCGGCGCACGGGCTTTGCTGGATGCCCTGCCGCCCGCCAAACACCTGTTGGCGGATCGGGGCTACGATGCCGATTGGTATCGCCAAGCCCTTGAAAACAGGGGGATCAAGCCTTGTATACCATGTCGGAAGAACCGCAAGGTCCCGATCCCGCACGACGAGCTGCGCTATCGTAAACGCCACAAAATCGAGAACAGCTTCGCCCGCCTCAAGGATTGGCGACGCGTCGCGACGCGCTATGACAGGTGTCCGAAGGTCTTCCTGTCAGCATGCGCCCTCGCTGCTGTAGTCATCTTCTGGTTATGAATCCTGACCCTACAGAATTGCGCTGCAGCGCAGAAAGCGTTACCAATGAGGACGAACCGCAACAGCAAGGATGTCCCATGTCTGACGAACGCCTCACCTTCAAAGAAATGTGTGCCAGGTTTGACGTGACTCCGCGGACGCTCAGATATTACGAATATATCGAGCTGCTGGCCCCGGAAAAGGAAGGGCGGTCGCGGTTTTATACGCCACGCGAAGTGGCCCGCATGACCCTCATCCTGCGCGGGCGCCGGTTTGGTTTCTCTCTGGAAGAGCTGCGCCAATGGCTGTTGATCTATGATGAGAAAGGCACCGATGCGCAGAATCAGGCCTGGGTGGAGTTGGCGGATCGCCAGCTCAAGGCCCTGCGGGAGCAATATGCGCAATTGGCCGAGACCATTGATGATCTTCAGGACCTGCGGGACGATGTGGCAAAGCTGGTAAAATAACCCTCACGCCGGATCGTCTTCCTCCCTCAACACCTGCTCCAACCGATCCGCACTGGCCTGGGCGGATCGAAATTTGCGCAGCAAGACAAGCCACATGATCATGATTGTGGCCAGAGAGACGAGGGCAACAATCCCTGCCGCCATCGGCAACCAGAGCCAAAGCCCCCAGATTGCGGGCACGGCAAATGCCACCGGCATCCCGATACCCCAGCGGATCGCCCACATGGCCAGTCGTTTCCTGAGAAACCCCTGCATCTGAGCCTGCATCACCTCAAGGGATGCCCGTTCTGCGTTCAGATGGTCCACGCCATCTACATTGTCACCACTCACGACCACCCCTTCCGAACAGTGTTTTCCCTTGATCCGGAAAGACCATGTGCCCCTTGCAGCACGAGGTCAATGTTCCTTTTCTCCCGTAGAACGCGCGCGGCAGCGCGGAAATCACACGTCTAGGGGCGTAAATCTGGGAAATGACGTTCCGTAACGGAAAGAAAAGTTGACGCCACGCCATTGAAATGTTTGACGTCACGTTACATTTACGTCAACGTAAACTTATGCAGTAAACAGAACCGGTCAGATCAACCCAGATCAACACGGCGGGACCCCCGCCCCCAACCGACCGGTGTCAAAAAGAGGATCGAATGTTCGACATGACCGACGACCTTATGACCATTCGTCAGATGTGTGACGCTTTTGATGTCACCGCTCGCACCCTGCGCTTTTATGAAGCGAAAGAGCTGCTTGCACCGGTACGCGAAGGCCAGAAACGCCTGTTCACAAAACGCGACCGTGCCCGGCTCAAGCTGATCCTGCGCGGCAAACGTTTTGGGTTTGCACTGGAGGAAATCCGCCAGCTGCTCGACCTTTATGACATGGGAGACCAGCAGCAGACCCAACTGACCCGCACCTACGAGGTGGCCCAGAAACACCTGGCCGACCTCAGGCAACAGCGTGTCGAGCTGGACGAGGCCATTGCCGATCTGACGGAACAACTGAAATGGGCCGAAAACGCCATCGCCAGTTTCAAAGCGGGCGAAGGGCAATAAGCGCCAGTTATCAACCACGAGGATTACCACATGCCGAGCTATACCGCCCCCACCAAGGACATGGGCTTTGTGCTGCACGAAGTGCTGAAAACCCACGAGGCTGCCACCCCCGGATATGCAGATCTGGAGCCTGGCTTTACCTCTGCCGTTCTGGAAGAGGCGGGCAAACTGGCCGGAGAGGTGCTTGCACCGCTCAATGTGGTTGGCGATCATGAGGGCTGCCGCCTGGAAAATGGCGTGGTTTATACGCCTGCCGGGTTCAAGGATGCTTTTGAGCAGATGAAAGACGGCGGCTGGACCGGGCTCGACATGCCCGAAGAGTTCGGTGGCCAGAACATGCCAGTGGTGCTGGGCACCGCTGTGGGGGAGCTGTTTTCCGGGGCCAATCAGGCCTTCACCATGTATCAGGGCCTGACCCATGGGGCCGCCTCCGCCATTCTGGCCCATGGCACGGATGAACAGAAAGCCACCTATCTGCCCAAAATGGTCAGCTGCGAATGGACCGGCACCATGAACCTGACCGAGCCGCATTGCGGCACCGATCTAGGGCTGATGCGCACCAAGGCGGAACCGCAGGAGGATGGCAGCTACAAGATCTCCGGCCAGAAGATTTTCATCTCGGCAGGCGACCATGACATGTCGGAAAACGTGATCCACCTCGTGCTGGCAAAAATCCCCGGTGGACCAGAGGGCATCAAGGGCGTGTCGCTCTTTATCGTGCCGAAATTCATGGTGGCCGAAGACGGGTCTGCGGGCGCGCGCAATGGCGTAAGCGTGGGCAATCTTGAGAAAAAGATGGGCATCCACGGCAATGCCACCTGCGTGATGAATTATGACGAGGCCACCGGCTACCTGCTGGGAGACATGCACAAAGGCATGCGCGCCATGTTCACCATGATGAACGAAGCCCGCCTTGGTGTGGCGATGCAGGGCCTGGCGCAAGCCGAAGCCGCCTATCAAAACGCGGTGATCTATGCCAAGGACCGCCTGCAGGGGCGCGACGTCACCGGGGTCAAGAACCCGGATGGCCCGGCGGACCCGCTGATCGTTCATCCCGACATTCGCCGCGCGCTTATGGACCAGAAATCCTTCATCGAAGGGGCGCGTGCCTTTCTGCTTTGGGGGGCGACACTGATTGATCAGGCCCACCGCGCCGAGGACAAGGGTGCCGATGATCTGATCTCGCTGATGACCCCGGTCCTGAAAGGGTTCCTGACCGATCAGGGCTACGACATGACCGTCCTCGCCCAGCAGATCTATGGTGGCCACGGCTATATCGAAGAACATGGCATGAGCCAGTTCACACGCGACGCCCGCATCACCCAGATCTATGAAGGGGCAAACGGTGTTCAGGCGCTGGATCTCGTCGGCCGCAAACTGGCTGCCGGTGGCGGCAAACCGATCATGGGTTTCTTTGACATGATCAAATCCTACTGCAAGGACCAAGACAGCGACGAGATGAAGGACTTCATCGAGCCGCTGAAGGTCGCCTCGAAACACCTGCAATCCTCGGCCATGTATTTCATGCAGTCGGGCATGAAGAACCCAAATGACGCGCTCGCGGGAAGCTATGATTTCATGCATCTTTTCGGCCATGTCTGCCTGGGCTTCATGTGGGCACGGTCTGCCCGCGCGGCCCTGGATGCGCTGGCTGGCGGCACCTCTGACGCCACGTTCTACGAGACCAAGCTGACCACGGCGCGCTACTATATGTCCCGACGCCTGCCTGCCACCGCGATGCATCTGGCACGGATCGAAAGCGGATCGGCCACGGTCATGGGGCTGGATGCGGACCAATTCTAACCAATTGAAAAGAGAACAGGAATGCCCAAACGCTTCAAACTCACCCGCCGCTTTCCCTGCGCCATGACCGAAGACGGCTATCGCCGCCTGAAACGATTTGCGCAGGAGGCGGGGCTGGATGAGGGCGAAGCGCTGTCCTTCCTGTTCGAACATTTCGACAGCGTGACACACCAAGAAAACCTCACCGCGCGCCTGCGCCTGTTCAACGCGGAACTGGAGGCGCGCAAGCGATGAGTCTGGACAGTTGGCTTCTGTTGGAGGCCTCCGGCGGGAGTGTTTGGAGCAAGAAGAAGGGGCGCGCGTCTAATACCGATAACGGCCTCGCCGCCCCGGCCCGTTCGGGCGTTGATGGCGAGGCCGCCTTCTCCTTGGGCGGTCATCGGCTCTCCAGCCTGTACCGCCCCCCTAAGCTGGCCGTTCTTGGTTAAGAAAACGTGACTGGAAGAGCAATCAGGCTTTCTTCTTGGTCAAAATACTCAATCGGACCTGCGGGGATATTTCTCCCGGGGGTCGAGATCGCAACTGGGAGGACGCGATGACCATCAAACTTTACTGCTTCGGCGAAAGTGGCAACGCCTACAAGGCCGCGCTTACGTTGGAATTGTCCGGCCTGGATTGGGAGCCGGTATACGTAGACTTCTTCGGCGGCGAGACCCGCACGCCGGAATATCGTGAGATCAACCCGATGGGGGAGGCCCCTGTGATGGTGGACGGGGATGTGACCCTGTCACAATCGGGCGCCATTCAGGATTATGTCTCGTCAAAATCCGGCAAACTTGGGGGGCGCAGCGCGGCAGAGCGGCGCGAGATCCTGCGCTGGCAGTTTTGGGACAATCACAAAATGTCATCGGTGGCGGGCATGACCCGGTTTTTGATGAACTTTATCCCAGAAGACAAGCGCCCGGCCGAGGTGATTGCTTTCAATCAGGGCCGCCTCAAATCCGCATACAAGACTTTGGAAAGCGAGCTTTCCACTCGGGACTGGCTGGTGGGCGACGCCATCACCCTCGCAGACATCTCCTGCTGCGGTTACCTGTTCTACCCCGAACCGTTTGGCTTTGACCGCACCGAATGGCCCGCCATCGACGCCTGGCTGACCCGGATTGCCGAAACCCCCGGCTGGAAACACCCTTACGACCTTATGCCCGGCAGCCCGGCTGACCGCGCCTGACATTCTGGACCTAGACTCCTGAAAGGAAATAGAAAATGACCGATGCCTATATCTATGATGCCGTGCGCAGCCCGCGCGGCAAAGGCAAGAAAGACGGCACGCTGCATGAAGTGACAGCCGTACGTCTTTCTGCCGAGACCCTCAACGAACTGAAACGCCGCAACAACCTTGAGGGCCATGCCGTCGAGGATGTGATCTGGGGAAACGTGACCCAGGTGGGTGAGCAAGGCGCCTGCCTGGCCCGCTCCTCGGTGCTGTATTCCGATTTGGACGAGCGCATCCCCGGCGTGTCGATCAACCGCTTCTGCGCCTCGGGTCTGGAAGCTGTGAACATGGCGGCCAACCAGGTGCGTGGCGGGGCGGGTGACGCCTATATCGCCGGCGGCGTCGAGAGCATGTCACGGGTTCCGATGGGGTCCGACGGGGGCGCAATTGCGGCGGATCCGTTCCTCGCAGCCAAGACCTATTTTGTGCCGCAGGGGATTTCTGCGGACATTATCGCCACCGAATACGGGTTCTCACGCGACGAGTGTGACGCCTATGCGGTGGAAAGCCAGAAACGCGCCGCCGCTGCCCGTGCCGCGGGCCGGTTCGACAAATCCGTCTATACACTGCGCGACCAGAACGGTCTGGAAATCATGTCGCAGGACGAGATGATCCGTGAAACCAACATGCAAACGCTTGGCGGGCTGAACCCGTCGTTTGCGATGATGGGCGAACAGATGCCGGGCTTTGACGCGGTCGCGCTTTTGAAATACCCGCATCTGGAACGGATCAACCACGTACACCACGCCGGCAACTCGTCCGGTATCGCCGATGGATCTGCCGCCGTTCTGATCGGCAACAAGGAATTTGGCGAGCGTCACGGGATCAAACCGCGCGCACGCATCAAGGCCACCTCCAAGGTGGGCACCGACCCAACCATCATGCTGACCGGCCCGGTTCCGGCCACCGAACGCGTGTTGGCGGCCGCTGGCATGGGCATTGGTGACATTGATCTGTTTGAGGTGAACGAAGCTTTCGCCTCGGTCGTGCTGCGCTTCCTGCAGGCCTTCAACGCCGATCATGACAAGGTGAATGTGAACGGTGGGGCGATTGCCATGGGCCACCCGCTGGGGGCCACCGGGGCGATGATCCTTGGGGCGCTTCTGGACGAAATGGAGCGGGCGGACAAGGAAACGGGCCTTGCCACTCTGTGCATCGGATCTGGCATGGGTGCCGCAACCATCCTTGAGCGCGTTTAATGAACCATCCAGTCACATATCACTTCTTTTGGAATGGCCCGTTTAGCCAATGGCAAACCTGCCACATGGAACTGGACGGCGTCATTTTCAACACCGCTGAGCAGGCCATGATGTATCTTAAGGCAATGTTGTTTGACGACAAAACTGTCGCCCAAGAGATACTGGACGCCACAGATCCCGGCCAGCAAAAGGCCTTGGGTCGCAAGGTTCGCGGTTTTTCTGAAGCTCAGTGGGACTTGCACAAAGAAGAGATCGTATATCGGATCAATCGCGCCAAATATCACCAAAACAAAGGGCTGCGCCGCAAACTTTTCCAAACCATCCCGCATATGATGATCGAAGCCAGCCCGGTCGATTCCATCTGGGGTATTGGATTGGATGCTAAAAACGCGGCGCTAACTGACCCTGAACTCTGGCCCGGGCAAAACCTGCTTGGCCAAATACTTACCCAAGTCCGGACCGAACTTGCTGATGAGTTTCCCGACGAAGCTGCAGCTTGTTCCTCCGAAGGACAGGAGACACTCAATGACTGATTTCAACTACTTTGTTGACGCCGATGGCGTCGCCACCATTTCCTGGGATGTTCCGGGCAAGTCGATGAACGTGCTGTCTTATGCCGCTCTGGAAGAGTTGAACGCACATATCGACACCGTTCTGGCTGATGACGCCGTGAAAGGCGCAATCATCACCTCGGGCAAAAAGGATTTTGCCGGGGGGATGGACCTCAATGTTATTGCCCAGATGAAAGAAGATGCGGGTGACGACCCCGCGAAAGGCCTGTTTGACGGCATCATGCAGATGCATGGCGTGCTGCGCAAAATCGAACGGGCGGGCATGGATCCGAAAACCAACAAGGGCAGCAAACCGATTGTCGCCGCCCTGCCCGGCATCGCGCTTGGCATTGGTTTGGAAATCCCGCTGGCCTGTCACCGGATCATTGCCGCCGACAATCCCAAGGCCAAGATCGGCCTGCCGGAAATCCTTGTGGGGATCTTCCCCGGCGCAGGCGGCACCACCCGCCTTGTGCGCAAGATGGGCGCAATGGCGGCAGCGCCGTTCCTGCTCGAGGGCAGAACCGTGGCCCCGGCCAAGGCAAAATCCGCAGGCCTGATCGACGAGGTTGTCGCCCCGGAGGAGCTGCAGGCCCGCGCAAAAGAATGGGTTCTGAACGCCAAGGACGCAGACATCGTGAAACCGTGGGATGCCAAGGGGTATAAAATGCCCGGCGGCGCGCCTTATCACCCAGCCGGGTTCCAAACCTATATCGGCGCGGCGGCGATGATCCATGGCAAGACCGCAGGGGTTTATCCGGCGGCCAAGGCGCTGTTGTCGGCCGCTTACGAAGGGGCAATGGTTCCCTTTGATGACGCATTGCGCGTGGAGTGCCGCTGGTTCGTGAATGTTTTGATGAACCCGTCCTCCTCGGCCATGATCCGGTCCTTGTTCATCAACAAACAGGCGCTTGAAAAAGGGGCTGTGCGTCCGAAAGACGTTGAGGATCAGTCGGTCAAGAAAGTCGGCGTGCTGGGCGCAGGCATGATGGGGGCAGGCATTGCGCTGGTCTCTGCCATGGCGGGCATGGAAGTGGTGCTGATCGACCAGACCCAGGAGGCTGCAGATCGCGGGAAATCCTATTCCGAGACCTATCTGGACAAGGGCATTGCCCGCAAGAAAGCCACGCCGGAGAAAAAAGAAGCCGTGTTGGGTGCGATCACCGCGACCACCGATCTGGACGCTCTCAAAGGGGCGGATCTGATCATTGAAGCGGTGTTCGAAGATGTGGGTGTGAAGGCGGAGATGACCCGGAAGGTCGAGGCTGTTGTCGGCCCCGACTGCATCTATGCCACCAACACCTCGACCCTGCCGATTTCCGAGCTGGCAAAGGCATCGCAACGCCCGGATCAGTTCATCGGCATCCACTTCTTCTCACCGGTTGAGAAGATGATGCTGGTCGAGATCATCAAGGGCCGCGAGACCGGTGATCGGGCCACGGCCAAGGCGCTGGATTACGTGCGCCAGATCCGCAAGACACCGATTGTGGTCAATGACGCGCGCTTCTTCTATGCCAACCGCTGCATCATTCCCTATATCAACGAAGGCATTCGCATGGTGGGCGAAGGGGTCTCCCCTGCCCTTGTGGAAGGGGCCGCGCGCCTGCTGGGCTTCCCGGTTGGTCCGTTGCAGCTGGTGGACGAGACCTCGGTCGAACTGGGTGTGAAGATTGCCAAAGCAACCAAAGCCGCGATGGGGGATGCCTATCCTGACAGCGCGGTGGATGACATCATCTTCTGGATGGCAGATGAAGGGCGTCTGGGCCGCAAGGCAAATGCGGGTTTTTATGACTATGACGACAAAGGCAAGCGCGCCGGGTTGTGGACCGGTCTGGGTGAAAAATTCCCGCTGGCCGAGACACAGCCGGAAATCACCGAGGTCAAGCATCGCCTGATGATGGCACAGGTGCTGGAAGCGGTGCGAGCGCTGGAAGAAAGCGTGCTTGAGGACATCCGCGAAGGCGACGTGGGCGCGATCCTCGGCTGGGGCTTTGCGCCCTGGTCCGGCGGGCCCTTCAGCTGGCTCGACATGCTGGGTGCGCCCTATGCGGCCGAAGTCTGTGACCAGCTGACCGAAAAACACGGCGCGCGCTTCACCACCCCTGCGCTGCTGCGCGAGATGGCTGAGGAAGGCGAAACCTTCTATGAACGGTTCGACAAGACCGTAGCCGCCGCATAATTGCCGAAAGCGTTTCAACCATTCCCTATCTCTGGTTGATCTCGAACGCTTCAGACACACACAGGAGAGCCCGGACATACCCGGGCTCTTTTCTTTTGGGCCCTTTTCTGGTGGTCCCGTCTCTTTTGGCGCTGCCCGCTTTGATGTCAGAGAAAACCAGAAAACTAGTTTTCTAGTTTTCTAGTTTTCTAGTTTTCACCAACCGTGGGACAGGTGCTACTCCAACTGAAAATGTATTTTTATTCAAACAGATACCCGAACCGCTCAATATCATCGCGACAACATCGCGCCACGATCTGACGCAGTTCATCCGTGTAAAACTGGCGATACTCTTTTTGCCGGTCAGACCGGTTTTCATGCGGGAGCGGGCGCAAAGAGAACCCCAGATGGGCCTCAAGCGCGGGCAGATCCTCATCAAGATGTTCCAACCGGACAAACAGATCCGCATATTCGCACCCGTCCCGGTCGGTCACATAGCTGGCATAGGGGGCGGCCCGAAAACTGGCCTGCGTTTCAGGCGCACGCAGGAAATCGGCAAACCCGGATGACCTGGCCAAACTCACTGCCGGATGGTCAAAGGACTGGGCTAGCAACCAATGATAATAGCTTACAATCCGATCCCAGGGATTACGCACCAGCGTAAACACAAAATAGTCGCGCATCTGGTCTGGAGTGACCAGCCCGGCGATGTCGCACAAGGTTGAATGTTTCCACAACCGCCCGGCCGCCTGCACATCCTTCAGGCGCCTGCGTCGACGCAACGCCTTGGGCGTATCGCCCAGCATCACGTCATCTTTCATCGCCCGCGCCTCAAGCGCCAGGGCAAGGGATGTCCCCCCCGTTTTCGGAGCATGCACAAAGATATAGCGGCGGCCATGCGAAATGATCATGGCGTCACCCTATCGCCTTTTCACGCCTTGCGCGAGCGCAGAGAAATGACAATTCCCGACAGGATGATCAGCCCCATGCCGAGCGCAGGCATCAGCCCCGTCGGTTCGGAAAACAGCACATAACTCCACCCAGCGGCAAAAATCAGAAGGGAATATTCGTAGATGGCCACCTGCCCTGCTTCCCCCAGTTGGTAGCCACGGAAAATCAGGCCTACAGCGATGATCGACCCGACGGCCTGGGTGATGGTCAGCAGCACGGACACGCCCCCAATGGGGCCGATGCCGCGCAGGATGAACCCCTCTGCCCCCGCAGGCACATCATGCGGCCAGAACGTCATGCCAACCGCCCCCAGCAGGCCGAACACCCCCAGGGAAAGGAAGAAATAGAGCAGCATCGAAAAGGTGCTTTCACCCGCACAGAACTGGCGCGTGGCCAGCGCCCCCAGAGCATAGAAAAAGCCCGCAACCATTGGCAGGATGGCCAAAGGTTCCAGCCCGGTCTCAAACGGACGCAACACCATCAGAACCCCTGCAAAACCAAGCACCGCGGCACTCAGCCGTGTGGCTCCAATAGGTTGCCCCAAAAACAGGGCCGAGATGATCATTACCCAGATCGGGGCCGTGAACAGCCCTGCTGCCACCTGACCAAGCGGCAAAAAGGCCAGGCAGCCAAAGTAAAACAGCATCGACAGACCGGTCAGCCCACCACGCAGCGCAACCGCCCAGCGCCGCCGGGGGGTGATACGAACCACGCCAGCTTTCGCCAGTCCCAAAATCAACAGGCAGGCCAGCACCGAGCGTATAAAGTGAAACTGCCACAACCCGGTATCCCGCGCGATCACGGCAACAGAACTGTCGAGGATACCCAGCATGAACATCGCCAGCATGATCACCCCCGCCGCAGCCAAGGGACGCTCTTCGCCCGTGCTGACGACTGGGATATTCGGCGGTGATGCATCTGCGGACATGTTCATATCCTCTTTCATCTCGGCATTTCAGGCATTGACCATGCGGCATCTGTTCTGGTCTGCTCGAAAAACGACATTCTGGCAAAAAAGACCAGAACAGATTTTCGACATGGGACCACAGGGAGTAGGCGATGGGATGGATGTCAGATGAAACGGGGCTAGAGAAGAATGCTGCAAATTTCGTGCCGCTCACACCGCTGTCTCACCTGCGCCGGGCGGCGACGGTGTTTGCCGATCGTGAGGCACTGGTCTATGGCAAGCTCCGGCTGACCTATCGCAACTATCACGAGCGGGTCACCCGTCTGGCCGGCGCCCTTGCGGCACGCGGCATTCGCCCCGGGGATGTCGTGGCAACACTTCTGCCCAACACGCTGCCCCATGTGGAAGCAAGCTTTGCCATCCCCGCCTGCGGGGCGGTGCTCAATACAATCAACATACGGTTGGATGTGGACACGGTGGCCTATATCTTTGGTCACGGAGAGGCGAAGATCGTTCTTGTCGATACCCAATTCCTGCCCTTGGCAGAAAAGGCGGTGGCCCAGATGAACGGGGCAGGACCGGACATCATCGAAGTCGCAGATGCCCCGGCCGGTCACCCCGCCACCGGCCGCTATCCTGAATATGAAGAGGTGATAGCCTCGGGAGACCCGGATTTTTCCTGGATCATGCCACAGGATGAATGGGAAAGCCTCGCGCTCAACTATACTTCCGGCACCACCGGCCGCCCGAAAGGCGTGGTCTATCACCATCGCGGCGCCTATCTGATGACCATGGGCACACCGATCAGCTGGAATATGGGGCTTTATCCCCGCTACCTGACCATCGTGCCGCTGTTTCACTGCAACAACTGGAACCACAGCTGGATGATGCCAGCCCTGGGGGGCACAATCATCTGCTGCCGGGACATCACCGCAGCAGCGATCTATGACGCGATTGCAGATGAGGGCGTGACCCATTTTGGCGGCGCTCCGATTGTGCTGAACATGATCGTGAATGCCCCAGAAGATACGCGCCGGTCCTTTGACCATGTGGTCGAGGTATTCACTGCGGGTGCGCCCCCGGCAGCCGCCACCCTGGCCGCGATCGAACCGCTGGGGTTCAACATCACACAGGTCTACGGACTGACCGAAACTTACGGGCATGTGACCGAATGCCTTTGGAACGGGCCGAAATGGGACCCGCTGCCGCAATCTGAGCGCGCAGCAATCAAGGCCCGCACCGGGGTCCTGTTTCCACAGATGGAAGACATTACCGTGATGGATGACGCCATGGTTCAGGTCCCGATGGATGGCGAAGCAACCGGGGAGATCATGATCCGTGGCAACTCGGTGATGAAAGGCTATCTGAAAAACCCCGACGCCACCGCCGAAGCTTTTGCCGGTGGGTATTTCCACTCGGGCGACATCGCGCACCAGACCCCGGACGGCTATATCCAGATCACCGACCGCGCCAAGGACATCATCATTTCCGGTGGCGAAAATGTCAGCTCGGTTGAGGTCGAGGGCGTCCTGATGCACCATCCCGCGGTGATGCTCTGTGCGGTGGTGGCCAAACCGGACGAGACATGGGGCGAAGTGCCCTGCGCCTTTGTCGAGTTGAAAGACGGGGCAGATATCAGCGCAGAGGAGCTGATACGCTTTGCGCGCGAACATCTGGCGGGGTTCAAGACCCCCAAACAGGTTGAGTTCTGCGAGCTGCCCAAAACATCCACCGGCAAGATCCAGAAATTCCAACTGCGCCGCATGGTGAAGGAACAACAGGGGCAGGCGTAACCTGCCCCCCAACCCGGCCAGACACTGGCCGGGTCCCACGGCGCCTCTTGGCCCCATATTTGCCATTCCCCCAATCGACAAACCGCAAAAGCCTAGCTATTGTTTTTCCAACAAGAAAGCATTGAGCCGCATTTAAGAGCAGCCTCGCCCAACCATGACAGCCCTCAAGAAATACGACCGGCTCGAAGCGCCGGGTGTCTGGAGTGCATCCCCCGATGCGCAGCGCGTGAATGTGATTGTGTCATTGGGCGAAGCCACCCTGACCATCACCAACATGTCCGACACCGCCCTGACCCATTGGTCCCTTGCGGCCGTGCGACGGATCAATCCCGGCGAACGCCCGGCGCGGTTTTCGCCATCGGATGAAGTGTTCGAAGAACTGGAAGTCGATGATGACACGATGATCGACGGGATCGAACGGGTGCGCAAGGTGGTGGAACGGCGCCGCGACCGGCCTGGCAGGCTGCGCGGATGGATCACCGCCGGTGGGCTTGCTTTGCTGATCATCGGGGGTGTGGTCTGGCTTCCCGGCGCATTACAAAGCTATACAACCGCCGTCGTGCCCGCCCCGACCCGCACAGCCATTGGCCAGCGCATCCTGACCAGAATTGGCCGCGTAGCGGGCCAGCAATGCGATGACGTTCTGGCACGCTCCGCGCTTGAGGCCCTTGGCCGCCGGGTGCTGGGATCCAACGCCCCCCGGTTGATTGTGCTATCGAGCGGCGTGCAAGCTGCAACCCATCTTCCCGGCAATATCACCCTTCTGAACCGCGCCCTGATCGAGGATTTTGAAGAAGCTGATGTCGTGGCAGGCTTCATTCTGGCCGAAGACCAGCGCCGCCACATGACCGACCCGGTTTTTGGCTTTCTGGACCATGCCGGGACCGGAACAACGATACGCCTTCTGACCACTGGCGAAGTGACAAATGAAGCGATTGACGCCTATGCCGAATGGCTGCTGACTTCGGACCCCGCGCCCCTGACAGCCTCCGATCTTCTGCCCCGATTTGAAGAGGCCGGCATCCGCTCTACCCCTTACGCATACGCGCTGGACCTGACCGGCGAAAAAACCATCTCACTGATCGAAGCCGATCCCGTACCGCTGGCTGCGGCTTTACCGCTTTTGTCAGACGGGGATTGGGTGCGACTACAAGGGATCTGCGGCGAATAAAGCGTTCGGGATACGTTTGAAACACGTGTTTGTTCTGAAACGCTTGAGGCCCGCCCCGAAAAGGAAAAGCCCCGCAAATGTGCGGAGCCTTTCACCTGCCAATTCCTATCCATATCAGCGTAGAAACGCGTCTGTGAAACCCGCGTTTCGCAGTTTTGCAAGGGCCGTGCTCAGCTTTGCCTGCTGCTTGAACGGGCCCGCCAGAACGGTTTTTACGCCGTGTTTTGAGGTGCTGGACGATACTTTCAGCCCCATACGCTGCAATTTCAGGATCACTTTGCGCGCATTGGCCGCATCGCTGTAGCGCCCGACCTGCACAAATTTCTGCGGCAGCCGCCCCGCGCTGACAGAGCGCGTCTTACTGATGGGGGTGGTTTTCGCCCGTGCTCTGGTCTTGCCATATGTCCTGTCAACCGGCGATGTATCTGCGACCTGCTTTTCCGGCAACTGCACCCCTTTCAGGCGGCGTGGCACCGTGTCGGTCCAGATTTCCGCCGTCTGCAAATCCCCCGCAATCGAGCGCACCCCCCGCAAACGGTTCAGACGCCCATCGCTCCAGGCTGCAGTATAACCTTCAGGCACCGCGACCGGCATATTCGACGCCACATAGGTCTGCGGCGCAATCACCGTGCTGGGCGGAAGCGCGGATTTGTCCAGATCACGCCTGCGCACAACCTGATAGGGCTTGGGGGCATGACCATTTCCCTGCGGCACCAGCACACGGGTTGTCGGAACGGAGGTGACCGTCGCCCCCCCGGCTGTCCCACCGGAATACCCGGCCAGTGCAGCCTGTGCTGCGCGCAGGTTTGATCCATGCGGCAGGGTTGTGATCCGGGTAAGGTTGCCCGAGTTGTCCTCAATCAGATAGGTGACCGGCGCCACCTGCAACGCCCCGCAGCGCACCGGCAGTTTGGCACCGTTCAGGCGCACGAAAGACACTTTGCTGACATTTGCGGGGCAATTGACCCGGACGGCCTGAGCCGCCTGCCCATTGTCGGACACGATCCAGCCGTCATCCCCCTTGCCATGGGTAAAGCGATCCGTCCACGCGGGGGGTGCGGGGCTGCGCTGCGGCAAGGACGGATTGGTCTCGGACGGACCAAAACCGATGCGCGGCGGAAGCTTGGGACCCGGAATTGTTGGTCGCTGCACGCGCACCTGAGGGCGGGCAACCGGAGCCGGTTTCACCTGAGGCACAGAAGCAGACGGACGGGTGGTTGCCACCTGAGCTGGGCGCGTTTCAGGAACGGTCACGGGTTGCGGCGCAGGCGCGGGGGCTGGCTTGGTTGCGACAACCGATCCGCCATTTCCCCCAAGGCTGGGCGCGGCACCACACACCACCTGTCGGTTACGCGTCACACGCGGCACCCATGTCACATTTCCACCAAACCCGGCGCGGATATACACACATCCACGGCTGTCGACATAGGTGTTTCCCTTGTAGCTCGCGGGCGGCGTTTCCGCCGGCTGCGCGCCTTTTTTCAAGCTCAGAGCGTCAGCGCCTGTCGCTGACATCCCTGCAATAACGGCCATTATAGCCACGGTTCTTTTTAACATGCTCTTGTGGCCCCACACAAAATATTGTGGACAAGCATGACGGATGACCGATTCGAAGTAAAGGGATAATCCACAGGGCCAGCTCGGCGCTGTGAACAATTCATCGAAAAACTTTGTTGAATCTGAGGGGATTACCCGAAACTGCCTAAAAATCAATCAGCTGCGCGGCGGGGAAAGCCCGCGCACGCAGCCCAATCCTGACGCTTACTTGGTGCCGAACATGCGGTCCCCCGCATCCCCCAGCCCCGGCATGATATAGCCCTTTTCGTTCAGACGCTCATCCAGCGAGGCGGTGATGATCGGCACATCGGGATGCGCTTCTTTCATCCGTGCAACCCCTTCCGGAGAGGCCAGCAGGCAGAGGAAGCGAATATTCTTGGCGCCCGCTTTTTTCAACATGTCAATCGCCGCGACCGAGCTGTTGCCGGTGGCCAGCATTGGGTCCACGGCAATCACCAGGCGTTCATCCATCTTCTCGGGCACCTTGAAATAATACTCGACCGGCTCCAGCGTCTCTTCATCGCGGTAAAGCCCGACAAACCCAACCCGCGCCGAGGGGATCAGCTCCAGCACACCATCCAGAAGGCCGTTTCCGGCGCGCAGGATCGACACCAGGGCAAGTTTGCGCCCGGCCAGTGTCGGTGCGTCCATCTGCTGCATCGGGGTCTGGATCGACTTTGTGGTCATCGGCAGTTCGCGGGTGATCTCATAGGCCAGAAGCTGGCTGATCTCGCGCAGAAGCTGGCGAAAGACACTGGTGGGCGTGCCCTCTTCGCGCATCAAAGTCAGCTTATGTTGCACCAGCGGGTGATCAACGACGGTCAGGTGGTCATACATCTTTCGGCTCCAGCAGCTTAGCAATGCGCGCCTTGGTGTCCGCGTCACAGAACGCCCCGTCCAAAGCCACGTGATTAAGATCGGCGAAATCCGCCTCGTCCCAGCCGAAGACCCGGTTCAGATCCTCATATTCCCGTGTCATCGTGGTGCGGAAAAAGGGCGGATCATCGGTGGACACGGTGACCTTTACCCCCCTCTCGCGCAGCTTGGCAATGGGGTGATTTTCCAACCGGTCAAAAACGCCCAGAAAGACATTTGATCCGGGGCAGACCTCAAGTGTGGTGCCCTCATCCGCCAGCCGCTCAACAAGGTTCAGATCTTCGATGGCCCGCACGCCGTGGCCGATCCGGGTAACCTTCAGCGCATCCAGCGCCTCGCGTATCTCCTCCGGGCCGCGCCATTCCCCCGCATGGGTGGTCAGGTTCAGCCCAGCCTCACGCGCCATGTCATAGGCGTATTTGAAATCGGACTGATGGCCGGCATTCTCATCGCCCCCCATGCCAAAGCCGACAATCCAGTCTCCGGCGGTTTCCTGTGCGCAGCGCGCGGTTTCGCGCGCCACCTCACCGCCGAAATGGCGGATACAGGTGACAATGCCGCGCAGAGTGATGCCAAAGTTGCGCTCTGCCTCATCCGCCGCATCCCTGATCGCCGCCAGATAGTCTTTCCACGCGGCCACATCCCGTCCGCCACAGAAGTCTGGCGAGATGAAGCTCTCCGCATACACCACCCCATGACGCGCGCTTTCCTCAAGGATCGCCAAAGTCAGGCGGCGGAAATCTTCGGGGCTTTGCAACACCGAAGTGGCCGCCTCATACACCTCAAGGAAATGCAGAAAGTCGCGGTAGGCATACCCGCCATCCGGGGTGAAGATCCCGGAAATATCGACCTTCTTTTCTTTCGCCAGACCACGGATGAACGCAGGCGGCGCGGCCCCTTCGTGGTGCATGTGGAGTTCGATTTTGGGAAGCGATTGGTAGCTCATAGAAAACTCTTTCCGGCGCCACGCTCCGCCAGCCCGAGATGGGCCGCAATCGACGCGCCAATATCAGAAAACGCACAGATACCGACCTCTTTCAGGCCGCGCCCCGCCCCCACGACAGGCACCCGTTCGCGGGTGTGATCCGTGCCCACCCAGGTTGGGTCATTGCCATGGTCTGCGGTAAAGATGATCAGGTCCCCGTCACGCATTTTTCCAAGGATACGGGGGATCTGGGCGTCAAACCACTCCAGCGCCGCCGCATAGCCGGACACGTCACGACGGTGCCCAAATTGCGAGTCGAACTCGACAAAATTGGCAAAGACCAGATCGCCGTCCCCCGCGGTGTCAAAACTGTCGAGCAGATGATCCATCAGCGCCAGATCCCGACCCTTTTTCAGCGTATCAATGCCACGATGGGCAAAGATGTCACCGATCTTGCCAATCGCATGGGTCTTGCCGCCCGCAGCCCCAACCCAGTCACACAGGGTCGGGCTGGGCGGTGTAATGGCGAAATCGCGCCGGTTTGCCGTGCGCTCGAACGCGCCGGCCTGATTTCCCAGAAACGGCCGCGCAATCACCCGGCCCACATTCAACTTATGCACCATCGGCGCAAGATCCGCGCACAGCTTGACCAGACGGTCGAGACCAAACTGCTCCTCATGGGCAGCAATCTGCAACACGCTGTCGACCGAGGTATAGACAATCGGCCAGCCGGTGCGCAGATGCTCCTCCCCCAGCTCATCCAACACCGCCGTGCCCGAGGCATGTTTGTTGCCCAGAACCCCGTCGACCCCGGCCAGACGACAGATTTCGTCGGTGATCTCTTGCGGGAAACAGGGTTGGGTGTCGAGGAAATACCCCCAGTCCCACGGCACCGGAACACCCGCAATTTCCCAATGGCCCGAGGGCGTATCCTTACCCGGTGAGATTTCTTCAGCAGCCCCCCAAAGCCCGGCGGGAACGGCATCAAACCCCGGCATCTCCTCACCTGATGCGAGCTTTACGGCAGCGGACAGGCCCAACGCATCAAGGTGCGGCATTTTCAGCGGGCCACTGCGCCCCTCTTCCGCACGCCCCTGTGCACAGGCCTGTGCGATATGGGCAAGCGTGTTGGATCCGGTATCCGGCACCGTTTTGTTATTAAAGAACTTGTCTGCATCCGGAGCGCCACCGCATCCCACAGAATCCAGCACAACAAGAAAAGCGCGGGTCATGTGTTTTCCATATGCTCGTTGGAGAAGGCACCGGGCAGCAGCTCCGCCATCGACATGGCCATGCTGTTTCCTTCGGTCGTGGTCATGGTGATCTGCACATCCCCTTGGGCAAACTCGGCCAGTTTCTGACGGCAGCCGCCACAGGGCGTGACCGGCAAAGGCGCGTCCGCAATCACCAGAACTTCGGCAATCTCCCGCTCGCCCGCGGCGCACATGGCGGCAATGGCTCCGGCCTCCGCACAGGTTCCCTCGGGATAGGCCACGTTTTCCACATTGCATCCGGTGAAAATACTGCCGGATGCGGTGCGCAGCGCGGCGCCGACCTTGAAGTTGGAATAAGGTGCATGGGCGTTTTCGCGCACCTCGGTCGCAGCCTTGAGCAAGGACATCTGCCCCTCCTTTTTGATCAATTGAACAAATCTGTCCCAGCCGCTGGCCGGATGCAAGCGCAAAGCGCGTTTGCGCAAACATCATATGCGTCTTTTTGCCTGTCTCCGCCTGACTGAGCGCCCCAGATCGGTCAAACCGACATGCAGGACGCAAATTGCGACTTGATCGCTGCGTCATCCCCCCTATGATGCACGGGAAATCAAGGATGGTTTAAAGTTAAACAACCCTACTGCCACGACGGAGATCCTCATGACTGACAGCAAGTATTCCCGCAAGCGCGCGCTGGATTATCATGAGTTCCCGAAGCCGGGGAAACTCGAAATTCAGGCCACCAAGCCCATGGCCAACGGGCGCGACCTGTCTTTGGCCTATTCCCCCGGCGTGGCTGAGGCCAGCATTGAAATCGCGAAAGATCCTTCCACTGCAAGCCGTTACACCGCACGCGGCAACCTTGTTGCGGTGGTCTCCAATGGCTCGGCCGTTCTCGGGCTTGGCAATATCGGTGCCCTGGCTTCAAAACCCGTCATGGAAGGCAAGGCGGTGTTGTTCAAGAAATTCGCCAATATTGACTGCTTCGATCTTGAACTGGATGAGAGCGACCCTGAGAAGCTGGCAGAGATCATTTGCGCCATGGAACCCAGCTTCGGCGCCATCAACCTGGAAGACATCAAGGCGCCCGATTGTTTTATCGTTGAACAAATCTGCCGTGAGCGGATGAACATCCCGGTTTTCCACGACGACCAACACGGCACTGCAATTGTTGTCGGCGCGGCGGCCACCAATGCGCTCAAGGTCGTGGGCAAGGATTTTTCACAAATCAAGGTCGTTTCAACCGGCGGCGGAGCCGCGGGCATCGCCTGCCTGAACATGTTGCTGAAGCTTGGCGTGAAACGCGAAAATGTCTGGCTTTGTGACATTGAAGGGCTGGTCTATGAGGGGCGCGAGAAAGAGATGACCCCGCAAAAAGCCGCCTATGCGCAGGGCAACACCCCCGCCTCGCTGGGCGATGTGATTGCCGGGGCCGACCTGTTCCTTGGCCTGTCCGGGCCGGGTGTTCTGAAACCTGACATGGTTGGCAAAATGGCGGACAAACCGGTGATTTTCGCGCTCGCCAACCCGACCCCGGAAATCATGCCGGACGAGGTGCGCGAGGTCGCACCGGACGCGATCATTGCAACCGGACGCAGCGATTTTCCCAACCAGGTCAACAACGTACTGTGCTTCCCCTTCATCTTCCGTGGGGCGCTTGATGTCGGTGCAACCGAGATCAATGACGCAATGCAACTGGGCTGCATTGAAGGGATTGCGGCCCTTGCCCGCGCCACCACCTCCGCCGAAGCTGCTGCGGCCTATAAGGGCGAACAGCTCAGCTTTGGCGCCGATTACCTGATCCCGAAACCCTTTGATCCCCGCTTGATGGGGGTTGTCGCCAGCGCGGTCGCCAAAGCGGCGATGGAAAGCGGTGTGGCGACGCGGCCCGTCGAAGACCTGGAGGCATACAAGGCCAAGCTTGATGAGAGTGTGTTCCGCTCGGCCTTGATCATGCGTCCGGTCTTCGAGGCCGCAAGCAAAGCAAATCGCCGGATTGTCTTTGCGGAGGGCGAGGACGAACGCGTGCTACGCGCGGCCCAGGCGATGATCGAGGAAACCACCGATCTGCCCGTGCTGATTGGCCGCCCCGACGTCATTGCACGACGCGCCGAGCGCGCGGGCCTGTCGATCAAACCGGGTCGGGATTTTGACATCGTGAACCCGGAGCGTGACGAGCGTTATCGCGACTACTGGGGCAGCTATCACCAGATCATGGCCCGTCAGGGCGTCACCCCCGACCTCGCCAAGGCGATCCTGCGCACCAACACCACCGCGATTGGCGCAATCATGGTGCAACGCGAAGAAGCGGACAGCCTGATCTGCGGCACCTTTGGCCAGTACCTGTGGCATCTCAATTACATCCAGCAGATCCTCGGCACGCCGGATCTGCACCCCGTGGGCGCGCTCAGCCTGATGATCCTTCAGGATGGGCCACTGTTCATTGCCGACACCCATGTGCACCCCACCCCCACCGGTGCACAGATTGCGGAAACGGTGATTGGTGCGGCCCGCCATGTGCGCCGCTTCGGGGTCGAGCCGAAGATCTCGGTCTGTTCCTATTCGCAGTTTGGCAACCATGGCAGCGACAGCGGTGTGCGCGCGCGCGAAGCCCTGGCAATCCTGGACAGCGCCCCCCGCGACTTTGCCTATGAAGGGGAAATGCATGTGGATGCCGCCTTGGATGACGAGGTTCGCCGCCATATTTTCCCAGGTGCCCGCTTTGACGGCCCCGCAAATGTGCTGGTCTTTACCAATGCAGATGCGGCCAGCGCGGTGCGCAACACGCTGAAGGTGAAAGGCGGCGGGCTGGAGGTCGGCCCGGTCCTGATGGGCATGGGCAACCGGGCCCATATCGTAACACCGTCAATCACCGCGCGCGGCCTGCTGAACATGTCAGCGATTGCGGGCACACCTGTCGCCCATTACGGCTGACACCTGACCGGCAACGTCGCGTCACAGGCGGCTGAATGTGACAAAAGGGGGTTTCGGCCCCCTTTTCTTTTGTGCTTTTTGGCGTTCGCTCCTCTTGCGAATCTGCACCGCAAAACTTTGCAGCCAAAACTTTGCAGCCAAAACTTTGCAATTTTGCAAACCTTCTGGATTTTTCAGAACCGCCGCATATTTTCGAGGGGTTTGCAAAATTTGCAGGCGGATTTTCACCAAACTGCAAACCCTGCGTGAAATTTGGCCGCAGCAAGGTTCAAGCCTCTTGCCCAACAGCCCACAGGTTGCCTAACTCATGCGCAAGCATTTAGGAGGATGTGCAACATGGCATATAAAGACGTCTACGCCGCCTGGCAGGCCAACCCGGAAGCGTTCTGGATGGAGGCCGCGGAAGCAATTGACTGGGACAAAGCCCCGTCAAAGGCGCTTTTCGACGAGAAGGCTCCGCTTTACGAATGGTTCTCGGACGGGATGGTCAACACCTGCTGGAACGCAGTTGACCGGCATGTCGCAGGCGGTCGCGCCGACCAGGTGGCGATCATCTATGACAGCCCGATCACCGGACGCAAATCGACCCTGACCTATGCCGAGTTGAAAGAGCGCGTGTCCAAGGTCGCGGGTGGCCTGGCCGCCAAGGGTGTGACCAAAGGCGACCGGGTGATCATCTATATGCCGATGGTGGCAGAGGCGCTGATCGCCATGCTGGCCGTCACCCGTATTGGCGCCGTGCATTCGGTGGTGTTCGGCGGCTTTGCCTCGAACGAGCTGGCCGTGCGCATTGACGACGCCAAACCGAAAGCCATCATCGCCGCATCCTGCGGGTTGGAGCCGAACCGGGTTGTGGCCTATAAACCGCTTCTGGATGGTGCCATTGAGCTGTCCGAGCACAAGCCTGACTTCACCGTTATTCTGCAGCGCGAGGAACACCCTGCTGAGCTGATCGACGGGCGGGATTTCGACTGGGCCGAGATGGAAGCCAATGCCGCCCCGGCCGATTGTGTGCCGGTCGAGGGCAACCACCCAGCCTATATCCTTTATACCTCCGGCACCACCGGCCAGCCGAAAGGCGTGATCCGTCACACCGGCGGCCATCTGGTGGCACTGAACTGGACCATGAAGAACCTCTATAACGTCGATCCCGGCGACGTGTTCTGGGCGGCCTCGGATGTGGGTTGGGTCGTGGGCCACTCTTACATCACCTATGGCCCGCTGGTGCATGGCAACACCACAATCGTCTTTGAAGGCAAGCCGGTCGGCACCCCCGATGCGGGCACCTTCTGGCGGGTGATTTCCGAGCATAACGTGAAAAGCTTCTTCACCGCGCCGACCGCTTTCCGTGCGGTGAAACGCGAAGACCCGAAGGGCGAATATGTCAAGAAATATGACCTCAGCTGCCTGAAGCAGGTCTACCTGGCGGGTGAACGCGCGGACCCGGACACCATTGTCTGGGCACAGGAGCAGCTGAACGTGCCGGTGATTGACCACTGGTGGCAGACCGAAACCGGCTATGCCATCGCCGCAAACCCGCTGGGCATTGAAGAGCTGCCGATCAAACTTGGCTCGCCTTCCGTGCCAATGCCGGGCTTTGACGTGCAGATCCTTGATGAAGGTGGCCACCCGATGGCCGCAGGCGAGTTGGGCGCAATTGCGATCAAACTGCCCCTGCCCCCCGGCACACTGCCAACCCTGTGGAATGCAGAAGAGCGGTTCAAGAAATCCTACCTGACCACCTTCCCCGGCTACTACGAAACCGGAGATGCGGGATACAAGGACGAAGACGGCTATGTCTACATCATGGCGCGCACCGATGACGTGATCAACGTGGCAGGCCACCGCCTGTCCACCGGCGCGATGGAAGAGGTTCTGGCCAGCCACCCGGACGTGGCAGAATGTGCCGTGATCGGCGTGACCGATCAGCTCAAGGGGCAACTGCCGCTGGGCATGGTCTGCCTGAACGCCGGTTCCGACCGCGACAATGCCGACGTCACCGCCGAATGCGTAAAGCTGGTGCGGGAGAAAATCGGTCCGGTGGCCGCGTTCAAACTCTGTATCGTCGTGGACCGTCTGCCCAAAACCCGGTCAGGCAAGATCCTGCGCGCCACGATGGTGTCGATTGCCGATGGCAAGGATTTCAAGATGCCGGCGACCATTGACGATCCGGCGATTCTGGACGAGATCCGCGATGCTCTGGCGGACATCGGTTATACGAAAGTATAGAAATTCGTTACAATTCTAAATAAAAACACCCCCAATCGCAATTTGGGGGTGTTTTTTCGTTCAACAATCAGAAGTATATAATTCTAATCAACTTTTACGTGAAGCTGAATTCCAGCCCACTCAGGCCAATTGTAGTGTCGTGACGAACAAAGAAGAGCTTAGCAGTCCATCCGGGACCGAACCCGCGATGACCGATCCCCCCGCGTTGGCGGATGCCCTTGTCATACTGGGCGAGGCGATGACTCAATGGCTTCCTGCCGATCATTTTTCCGACCTCAATTGCACTCCAAGATATGCACAAACGATCCAGGAAGCCGAGATACAGTTGGCGGTCTCGGTTCCCGATATTGTCTTCATGCCGCTTCATCTTGGGGACAAGCCAACCGAAGCCCTGTTGAAATCCTGCCACCGCCTCTCACCCGCGCCCCCTGTCGTGGTTGTGGCCAGCAACGATCAGATCAACGATGCCGCAGAAGCCATGCGCCTTGGGGCGTTTGACTGCCTGTTCCATCCCTTTGGCGCCAAGCGGCTGGAGCAGGCCCTGCACAGTGCCCTAGGCCCTCGGATCAGCATCACCCAACCCGACAAGCAACATCAAGCCGCAGATATCAAAGGGAAAACCCAAGATCCCTCACATCCCCCCACCGTCTTGGAAACAGCGCAACAGCCACCGGCCCGCGGCAGTTCGGAACGCCCAGCAACCCCTTCCCCTGCACCTGCCCATCCAAAAGCAAGACCGCAGCTGAACGGCACCCATCTGTTAGGTGACCACCCCTCGATCCGCACCGTCATTCAAATGCTGGAAGATGTGGCCCATTCTACGGCCCCGGTATTTTTACAGGGGGAAACCGGCACGGAAAAAGAGCACTACGCCCGCAGCATTCACGATCTGTCCGGTCGCGCCCCTGATCTGTTTGTTGCGATCAACTGCGCCACGCTGCACCCGGAGACGATGGCATCCGAAATGTTTGGGCATCTGGCTGGCGCGTTCCCGGCGGCCCGGAAAGACAAAATCGGCGCCGCCCTCGCCGCCGATGGCGGGACGCTGTTCCTCGATGAGGTTGCCAATCTGGACCTGCGCACCCAAAGCCAACTGGTGCGGTTTTTGCGTTCGGGCACGGTGCAGCGGCTAGGTTCAGAACAGCCGGAGCATGTGGATGTGCGGGTTATCAGCACCACTTCCCATGACCCGAACACATTGATCAAAAAAGGAAAACTCCTATCCGATCTGTTTTACCACCTTTACGTGGCCCCCATACATCTCCCGCCTTTGCGCGAACGCGAAAGCGACATTGCCCTTTTGGCGCAACATTTCCTGCAAGACTATTCCAGATCTGAAAACAGGGGGTTCACCCAGCTCTCTCCGGATGCCATCGCCGTGTTGCAGCGTCATAGCTGGCCGGGCAATATCCATGAGCTGAAGAACGCGATCTGGAATGCGGTTCTGCACCATGACGGGCAGGTGCTGACCTCGGTGATGCTGCCTGCACATTTGCGCTCTGACCCCAACCACCCGGCGGCGACCAGCCCCCCATCTGACCGCGCGGGCTCACTGGTCGGGCTGAGTCTGGCAGAGATTGAGCAGATCGTGATCGAAGACACGATCCGCGCCTATGGTGGCTCAATTCCGCGTGCGGCTCGGGTACTGGGAGTCTCCCCCTCCACCATTTACCGCAAGCGCGAAGCCTGGGCCGCGAAACCGGCAAAAAAGAAGTAAGCGCCTATAAACGCTAGGTTTTCTTAAAGTTCACCGACCCGATTGCAATCCCTGTCAGCACAATCATCGCCGCAAACACCGTGTGTGCTGCAATTTGTTCGCCCAGGAAGAGTGCCCCCATCCCCAAAGCCAGAACGGGAACGGAAAGCTGCGCCAAGGCGCCGGGGGCAGCCCCGAGTTTCGGCAACACCGCATACCAGAGCGCATAGCCCAATCCGGAGGTGATCGCACCGGATATCAGGGCAAGACCAAGGGGCATCCCCACAGGGATCACCACCGGGGACAGCCCCCAGCAAAACAGCGCAACCATCGGAAACGAATACAGAAAATTCCATGCGGTTGCCTCGAGCGGATCTTGCACATTGCGTCCGATCAGCGAATAGATCCCCCAGCCGACGGCCGCCAGCGACATCAGGGCAAAGCCCGAACCTGACAGTTCCACTGCCTCACGGGGCCACAGCAGGAACACCAGCCCAGCAAGTGCGGCGAGCGCGCCGATCCAGCGCCGGAGCGGGAGGTTCTCTCCGGCCCGCAGCGCCCCGGCAAACATGGTGATCTGCACCCCGGCAAACAGGATCAGAGCGCCGACGCCCGCATCCATTGACGTGTAAGCATAGGAAAACCCTAATAAATACGCGACAAGCCCCAGGACAGCCAAAGGCTGTGGGCGGCGTATTTCAACCGGGGCACGCAGGCGCAGCAACACCATCAGCATCACCGCTCCGGCGGCCACGCGGATCAGGGCAAAGCTGGCCGGATCCATCCCCTCGCCCAAAAGCGCCGCGCGGTTCAGCAGGGAATTGGCGGCAAAAGCCAGCATGGTGAGGGTTGTGAGAGCAAAAAGGCGCATGATGGCTCCGGGTGTTTCCCCCGTCATGACGGCTGAGGCGCCAATGGCCAAGGTTGAAATCTGCCGCTCACGGCAAAGTGTGCGCAGGGTCAGGGTTGGTGACGGGGGCACGGAAAAGTTTAAACTTGTGAACGCCCGACGCAGACGAAGTTTAAACTTTCCAAGGGGCAAAATCCGAAAGTTTAAACTTTTTGCCCGTGTTTTTGTCTGCGCCCAACCGTTCTACAGATCCCCACTCTGCGCACCCGCCGCAGGATCAGACGAACTGTTCGCGGATCAATCGCTCTTCCAACCCGTGACCGGGGTCAAACAGGATACGATGCCGGATGTGGTCGGCGGATCGGATCTCCACGGACAGCACATTTTCCACCTGACGCGAATCCGCATCGGCCATGACTGGGCGTTTTTCCGGCTGCAGCACATCAAACCGCACGGTGGCCCGTTTCGGCAACAGCGCGCCGCGCCAGCGGCGGGGGCGGAACGCGGCCATTGCGGTCAGCGCAAGCACATCCGAACCAATCGGCAGGATCGGACCATGGGCCGAATAGTTATAGGCGGTGGACCCTGCCGGGGTGCTGAGCAGCGCCCCGTCGCAGACCAGCTCATCCAACCGCACCCGGCCATCCACCGAGATCTGCAGCTTTGCCGCCTGCGGTCCTGCGCGCAGCAGGCTGACCTCGTTGATCGCCAAAGCCTCATGCGTGTTGCCCTGTGCATCCACCGCGGTCATGGCCAGCGGGTTGATCACCGCTTCCTCGGCCGCAATCAACCGGTCGACCAGCGCATCGGCACTATACTCATTCATCAAAAAGCCGACGGTGCCGCAATTCATGCCGTAAACCGGCGCGGCCAGATCGCGTGTGTCATGCAGGGTCTGCAACATGAACCCATCGCCGCCAAGGGCCACGATGATGTCAGCCTGTTCCGGGGGCACATTGCGATAGCGCGCCACCAATTCGTCAAACGCGGCCTGGGCCACGGGCGCCTCGCTGGCGAGGAAAGCGATTCTCTGGCTCATCGGGGTTTCCCTTCCTGTCCCTCGTTTCCGAAAGAACCACAAGTTTCGCGAAAGTGCCAGTCATGGCGCGTCTTTCAGGTACAAGGTCGCATTCTGCCCCTTGTGCCCCGATTTGTTTCCGATAGGAAATACGCAACACAAGTTAATCACCCAAGTCTTGCATCGGAGGATGAACGCGCATGACTGATACCCGTGACACCAATGTTCGTGATGGGGGCTTTTTCACTGAGGCCCTCGCTACCCGTGACCCGGAACTCTGGGGCGCCATTACCAATGAGCTCGGGCGCCAGCGCGACGAGATCGAACTGATCGCATCGGAAAACATCGTCTCCGCCGCTGTGATGGAGGCGCAGGGCTCGGTTCTGACCAATAAATATGCCGAGGGTTATCCGGGGCGCCGCTACTATGGTGGCTGCCAATATGTGGACGTGGCCGAGAACCTGGCGATTGACCGCGCCAAGGAACTGTTTGGCTGTGAATTTGCCAATGTTCAGCCGAACTCTGGCTCGCAGGCCAACCAGGGGGTGTTTCAGGCGCTGATCAAGCCGGGCGACACCATTTTGGGTATGGATCTGTCGGCCGGTGGTCACCTGACCCATGGCGCGCGTCCGAACCAGTCGGGCAAGTGGTTCAACGCGGTGCATTACGGTGTGAAGCGCGAAGACAGCCTGATCGACTATGACCAGATCCAGGAACTGGCAACCGAGCACAAGCCTGCGCTGATCATCGCCGGTGGGTCGGCCATCCCGCGCCAGATTGATTTTGCCCGTTTCCGCGAGATTGCAGATTCGGTTGGCGCCTACCTGATGGTCGATATGGCCCATATCGCTGGCCTGATTGCGGCAGGTGAGCACCCCTCGCCCTTCCCGCACGCCCATGTGGCCACCACCACCACCCACAAGACCCTGCGCGGTCCGCGCGGTGGCATGATCGTGACCAATGACGCGGAGATCGCCAAGAAAGTGAACTCGGCCATTTTCCCGGGCATTCAGGGTGGTCCGCTGATGCATGTGATCGCCGGTAAGGCCGCAGCCTTTGGTGAGGCGCTGAAGCCCGAGTTCAAAGCCTATCAGAAACAGGTGCGCGCGAACGCCGTGGCGCTGGCCGATCAGCTGGTCAAAGGCGGCCTCGACATCGTATCGGGCGGCACCGACACCCACCTGATGCTGGTCGATCTGCGCCCGAAAGGCGTGACCGGCAACATCGTGGACGCAGCCCTGGGGCGCGCCCATATCACCACCAACAAAAACGGCATCCCGTTTGACCCGGAAAAGCCGATGGTCACCTCGGGCATCCGTCTGGGCACGCCTGCTGGCACCACCCGTGGCTTTGGTGAAGCAGAATTCCGCGAGATCGCGGATCTGATCATCGAAGTGGTTGATGGTCTGGCCGCCAATGGTGCGGATGGCAACGAGGCTGTGGAAGAGGCCGTGCGCGGCAAAGTCGCCGCCCTCTGCGCCCGCTTCCCGCTCTACCCGAACCTCTGATCGGGGCGCAAAACTCTGCGACAGAGTTATGCGGCTGAGAAAAAAGAAAAGCCCCGCCAGATGGTGGGGCTTTTTGTTGCTGGCGTGGCAACGGCCATCAAATCTCATCGGGCAACAACTCTTCTTCGCTCTCGGCCCTATTTACAGCCTTCAATTGCTCTTTTCGACGCGCCATTGTTTCATGCCACTCCTGAGCCTCTCGGTCTTTGAAAAACTCTGCTTCGGGTGCTAACCTCAGCACCGCCTCCTCAACATCTGCAAGTGACACTCGAAAAAACTCCTTACGCATATTAGCCATGTTCACACGCTGCTCGGAAAACTCTTTGTGCAAAGCTGCTTCGAGGGCTGGGGCTTCTTCAGAGTAAATCATCGCATGTGTATCAAACCCAAAAGGAACACTCGCATCCCCCAATTCTTTCACCCTGTCATTGGGATCAAGACGGCGCGTCAGTCCAATCTTGACCATATCCTCTCCGAAAGATCCCACATTGGAGATGATGTAAACGAAGCCAGACTTGGTCATTTCAGCCATGGCCTTTGCCCTTTCGCTTTTGGCGCGAGCTTCCTCCAGCGCCGCCTCCAGGTCTGCGAGTCTCTGCTTCATTCCCTCCTCATCACCCGACAACCCAGCCTCTTTGCGCGCTTTTTCTAAGAGGGTTTGATATTTTTGTTCCTCTTTCTCTGCGGCTCTTGCCTCTGCCAGCAGTTTTTTCTCTTCGCGCTCTGCACGTGCCAACTCTGCCCGCTCGTCTTTTTCGACCTTCAACTGTTCTCGATACTCATGCGTCAGATGCAACTCATCAATTTTTAAGGCAACATAGTCTTCATTGAGACTCAGATTCATCGAAGTGTTTTCTTTGGAAATTGCCTTGGCCGCATTTAGGATGCGCTTTTCCATTGCCACCACGTTGTTCCACCGCGTGTTGGCAATTGCGGCTTCGCATTCATTGTTGAATGCGCGCATTGTCAGTCTGGTCTGGCGGTTGATCATCGTTTGCCCCTTGGCACGGCTTCCGTCCACCTGCCAATCCGTCGGGCAAATCGTTGCTCTCTTTTCAGACACCATTTTTTTCTGCTGGGCCCGAATCTTCTTGATCTGCTCTTTGTAAATCTCGCTGTCACCAAATTCGAAATGAGGTTCGTAGACGCCCAATTCGGCAAATGACAGTCGTTCATCATAGGCGGCAACTTGTTCTTTCAACCGATCCAGAAGCTTACGCTTTGTGCCATAGTCCTCACGGGTGGTATCAATTTCTTTCTCAAGCCCTCGCGCCACATCACGTAGTTTACCGACTTCTTCATCAATCGAAATGATCTGGGCGTATTTTGCTTGAAGCCTCTTTTGTTTTCTTCTGGCAATGATCCATAAGATAAGAAAAAGTGGAAAACCGATCATCCAGATCACTGCAAATACGACACCCAGTTCCATGTATTTCTCCAAATTGATTTCTTGCCTATTTCAATCATAGCGATAAACAGCGAACACAACCTATACAAGAGCAACCATGACCACCCGCGACACAGAACACTCCCTCGGCCAGTGGATGCGCGCCCGCCTGCCTTACGGTGTGGCGGAGTTTGTGATGTTTGTGCTGAAACAGGGCTGGGCGGCGCTGTTTGGGGGCTTGATGCTGATCGGGATCATGCTCTCCAAGGCGATCTGGCAGCCGGATTGGGCGCTCGCGCGTTATGACGCTTTGGTCATCTACGCCGTGGCGCTGCAGGCCGGCTTCCTCTGGCTGAAACTGGAAAGCTGGGCCGAGGCGCGGGTGATCCTGCTCTTCCACCTCACCGGCACGATCATGGAGATTTTCAAGATCCAGATGGGCAGCTGGGCCTACCCGGAACCGGGACTGCTCAAACTCATGGGCGTGCCGCTCTTTTCCGGTTTCATGTATGCCAGCGTCGGCAGTTTCATGGCGCGGGTCATTCGCATTTTTGACATGCGGTTCACGCCTTTTCCGCCGCTCTGGGCGCATTTTGCGCTGGCCGGGGCGATTTACCTGAACTTCTTCACCCATCACTGGATCTGGGACATGCGCTGGATCCTGATGGGCCTGACCGTGGTCTTGTTCTGGCGCACCCGGATCTGGTTTCGGATCGGCAGGTTTTACTGGATGCCGCTGCCGCTCGCCGCGTTTTTCTCCAGCTTTTTCCTGTGGATCGCGGAGAATGTCGGAACGCGATCCGGCACCTGGGTTTATGCCGGCACCAAGGCCATCGACTGGGCGTCGCTTGCGAAAATGGGCAGCTGGTATCTGCTGTTATACGTAAGCTTTGCCACCGTCACCCTGGTCTATCGTCGCGCCCTGGGCGGTCCCGTGCCCGAAACGCTTCACACCCCCCGCAACAGGTAAAGCAGTCCCAGCACCGCCCCCACCAGAAGCAACAGGCTGAAGGCCAGCCCTGACGCCCAGCTGATGAATATCCCAAAGCGCCGCTCCCACGGGTCCACCCCGCGCAGATAGTGGTCAATCTCGTGGATCGCGCGGGTCAGGTCATCCGGTGCAAGCTGGCGGGCCAGCCGGGGATGCTCCGACAGGGTCTGGGCCTCCATCAACCGTGCCGCCGCCGCCCGCACATGGCGTGGCAACAGGCGCCCGGCGCGGCGCACCTTGGTGGGGAAATCCGCCCCGGAGACATCCAGCCGCTCCTCCATCAGCCGCGCCAGCCGCGCGGTTTCGCTTTGCAGGTCCATGCGCTCCCCCTTCCAAGCGATATGACTTGGCCAACAGCCCTAAACCATCTCGATTTTAAAACGTTTCCACATCACGCTGTTTCAACGTAATCCCAAAACGCTTTAGGGCAACCCATTTTACCTTCCCCCACCCCGCCCAGCGCGATATGACAGGCCCATGTTAGAGTTCCAGACATTCGGGGTGGATGACACCCTCCCGCCCATCCTGATCGCCCATGGCCTGTTCGGGTCCGGTCGCAATTGGGGTGTGATCGCCAAGCGGCTGTCCAATGCGCGTCGCGTGATTGCCGTGGATATGCGCAACCATGGCAACAGCCCCTGGTCGGACAGCCACAGCTACGCAGATCTGGCCGGGGATCTGGCCGAGGTGATCACCGCCATCGGTGGCACTGCGGATCTGATCGGGCATTCGATGGGGGGCAAGGCAGCAATGGTGCTGGCCCTTTCCCACCCCACGCTACTGCGCCGCCTCCTTGTCGCGGATATCGCCCCGGTGGGCTACGGGCACAGCCAGACACCGCTGATCGACGCGATGCGACGGATTGACCTGTCACAGATCGAAAAACGATCTGACGCGGACCGGCTGCTGGCCACCGATGTCGAGGACGCCTCCATCCGCGCCTTCCTCCTGCAATCTCTGGACGTGGCGGAAAAACGCTGGCGGCTCAATCTGGATGTGCTGGAACAGAATATGGCGGGAATTGTCGGGTTCCCCGACGTGACCGGCCAGTTTGCCGGCCCAACCCTGTTCCTGTCCGGGGCCAATTCCGACTATGTGCTGCGCGACCACCGCCCGCTGATCAAATCGCTGTTTCCCAACGCCCACCAGGCCAAGATCCCCGATGCGGGTCACTGGCTGCACGCGGAAAAACCGCGCGCGTTCGAGGCCGCCGTGCGCGCCTTCCTGATCGACAACTGATCCGAACGCCCCTTTCTTCTTGGCAAAAATACTCCGGAGCGCGAAAGCGTTTCGGGATAGGCTTGAGACACATGTTTATTTCGAAACGCCCACAACATTGATATCTCTTGCCGCGTTTCGGTTTTGCCCAGTGTTTTTTTCTGTGTCAGGTTAAAACCGAAACGCTTGAGGCAGAGCCTCGCACCCGCCCGTGCCGCACGCGCTGTGTCGCAAATAAAAACGCTCCCCGAACCGGAGAGCGCCTCAAATCTCACATGGGATCGAACAGACCCTTGATGGCTCAGATCAATGTGTCCACGGTCCACGACGGTTGGTGGCGAAGTTTTCACCATAGCCGCCCTGACGCAGATTGGCGGCCCGCTTATGCGGCTCATGCACCACGGCCTCGATGCCTTTCGACTTGGCAAATTCCAGCGCGGCCTCTTTGGTGTCAAATTTCAGCTTCACCTGGCTTTGGGTGTCAGCCGAGCCGGTCCAGCCCATCAGCGGATCAATTTCACGCGGCGCATCCGGCGCATATTCCAGAACCCAGACCTTGGTTTTGCCAAGACCCGAGGACATGGCGTTGCGAGCAGGTTGATAAATACGGGCGCGCATGGCGGATCTCCTGAAGCTGTGCGCTTTCTTATCCCCAAATGGGGGCGGTATTTCAAGCTGAAATACAACAAGAGCCACCGCAGGGATCATGGCACCACGGATCCTGTATGTGGCCCGGTTTTTCTCAATCTGCGTTCGGGGGGAGGGAAGAGAGAGGCTGCCGACAACAACGAGGGAGCGAGGGGTGGGGTGGGTATTCGTTGTCGCCGGCAGACCATTCTGCTGCTTGCACAATCAGACTAACCCGAGTTTTATCGCCACTGCAAGAGTTAAAAACACTTTTAGTTGTGTTTTTTGGAAATTATTTCGCCTTCAGCGTTAGTAATTTGTTTAGATTTATCAGGAGATTAACAATAGGTTAATGCGGCTGGCAGAAAACCGCCAGCCGCAGGCTTCGCAATCTCAGAAAACTATCTGAGGTTGATCAATGCCACCTCAGAAAGTCAACCATGTGTTAACTCTCCCGCCGCGCGGCGTCACCGGCAACTCACCATTTTAGGGGAGTCTCAAACCGTGGGGGTATCCGCCGGGCCTTTTCCTGCGCCCCCTGCCCGACCACCCGCAATTGCCCCAATCCGCGCCCTGCCCCCTTGAACAGGAACAAAAAGGGGTCATGTTTGGGATCGGAGGATTCGCCGATGACAGAAACAGCCCACAGCCCGCTGACCAATCCGACCCAGGCCCCGACCGCCCGGCCAAAGCTGGAAGGCGGCAAACGGTTTGTGATGCAATCCCCCTTTCAGCCCGCAGGTGACCAGCCCACGGCGATTGCTGAGTTGAAAAGCGGCATCGAGGCGGGCGAACGGGATCAGGTGCTGCTGGGGGCCACCGGCACCGGCAAGACCTTCACCATGGCCAAGATCATCGAGGAAACCCAGCGCCCGGCGATCATCCTTGCCCCGAACAAAACCCTCGCCGCCCAGCTTTATGGCGAGATGAAGGGGTTTTTCCCTGAAAACGCGGTCGAATATTTCGTCAGCTACTATGATTATTACCAGCCCGAAGCCTATGTGCCGCGCTCGGATACGTTCATTGAAAAGGAAAGCCAGATCAACGAACAGATCGACCGGATGCGCCATTCGGCCACGCGCGCCCTGTTGGAGCGCGATGACGTGATCATCGTCGCCTCGGTCAGTTGCATCTACGGCATCGGCTCGCCTGAAACCTACACCGCGATGACGCAGGATATCGTGGTGGGGCAGGAGTATGACCAGCGCGCGGTCATGCGCGATCTGGTGGCGCAGCAATACAAGCGCAATGACAACGCCTTTCATCGCGGGTCGTTCCGGGTGCGCGGCGACAGCCTTGAGATCTGGCCCTCACATCTGGAAGACCGCGGCTGGCGCCTGTCCTTTTTCGGTGAGGAACTGGAAAGCATCACCGAGTTTGACACGCTCACCGGGGCGAAGACCGACACGCTGGAAAAGGTGCGCGTCTATGCCAACTCGCATTACGTGACCCCGACCCCGACGCTGAAACAGGCGGTGCAGAACATCAAGCAGGAGCTGGTTTTGCGGCTGGCAGAGTTCGAGGCGGAGGGGAAGCTTCTGGAAGCGCAGCGGTTGGAACAGCGCACCAAATTCGACATTGAAATGCTGGAAGCGTCGGGGTTTTGTTCCGGGATCGAAAATTATTCACGCTACCTGACCGGTCGCGCGCCGGGAGAGCCGCCCCCCACGCTGTTCGAATATATCCCCGACAACGCCATTGTCTTTGCCGATGAAAGCCATGTGTCGGTGCCACAGATCGGCGGCATGTTCCGGGGCGATTATCGGCGCAAGTTCACGCTGGCCGAACATGGCTTCCGCCTGCCCTCTTGCATGGACAACCGCCCGCTGAAATTCGAGGAATGGGACGCGATGCGCCCGCAATCGGTGTTTGTGTCGGCCACGCCGTCGAACTGGGAACTGGAACAGACCGGCGGCGTGTTTGCCGAACAGATCATCCGCCCGACCGGGCTTCTGGACCCGCAGGTTGAAATCCGCCCGGTCGAGATGCAGGTCGATGACCTGCTGGACGAGGTGCGCCGGGTTTCGGCCGATGGCTATCGCACGCTGGTGACAACCCTGACCAAGCGCATGGCCGAAGACCTGACCGAATATCTGCACGAACAGGGGGTGCGCGTGCGCTATATGCACTCGGATATCGACACGCTGGAACGCATTGAAATCCTGCGGGACCTGCGGCTGGGCGCCTTTGACGTTCTGGTCGGGATCAACCTGTTGCGCGAAGGGCTGGACATTCCGGAATGCGGGCTGGTGGCCATTCTGGATGCGGATAAAGAGGGGTTCCTGCGCTCGGAAACCTCGCTCATTCAGACCATCGGTCGCGCCGCGAGGAACGCCGAGGGACGGGTGATCATGTATGCCGACAAGATCACCGGCTCGATGGAACGCGCGCTGAAGGAAACCGAGCGGCGGCGCGAAAAGCAGATGGCTTACAATGCGTTGCACGGGATCACACCGGAAACGGTGAAGAAAAACGTCGATGATGTTCTGGCCGGGCTTTACCAGGGCGACACCGATATGTCCCGCGTCACCGCCACCGTGGACAAACCGCTGATGGGCGACAATCTGGCGGCTCATCTGGAGGCACTGAAGGCCGACATGCGCAAGGCCGCCGAAAACCTGGAATTCGAAGAGGCCGCCCGGCTGCGCGACGAAATCCACCGGCTGGAAGCGGTGGAACTGGCCGTGGCCGACGACCCGCTGGCGCGGCAATCCGCAATCGAGGCTGCGTCGGAACAGAAAGGGCGCTCAACGGCGGGCAAGCCCGGTCAACGCGCCGGACGGGGGAGAAAAGCACGATGAAACTTCTGCGTTACGGGCCAAACGGGGCAGAAAAGCCGGGGCTGTGCGACACGGACGGGCAGATCCGCGACCTGTCGGGGCATGTGAAAGATATCACCGGGGCGGCCCTGTCCGACACCGGGCTCGCGATCCTTGCGGATATCGACCCGGCCACGCTGCCGATTGTGACCGACACGCGGATCGGCGCACCGGTGGCCCATGTGGGCAAGATCATCTGCATCGGACTCAACTATTCCGACCACGCGGCGGAAGCGGGGATGGAGGTGCCGCCGGAACCGGTGGTCTTCTCCAAGGCGACCTCAGCAATCTGTGGCCCCAATGATCAGGTGGAACTGCCGCGTGGCTCAGGCAAGGTGGATTGGGAGGTCGAGCTGGGTGTGGTGATCGGCACCCGCGCGAAATATGTCGCCGAGGATCAGGCCCTGTCCCATGTGGCCGGCTTCTGCGTGGTCAATGACATTTCGGAACGCGGATTTCAGATGGAGCGGGCGGGCCAGTGGATCAAGGGCAAATCCCATGACACATTCGCCCCGATCGGCCCCTGGCTTGTCACCCGGGACGAGGTGGCAGACCCGCAGGCATTGTCGATGTTTCTGGACCTGAACGGGAAGCGGATGCAGACAGGCAGCACCGCAACCATGGTCTATGGCGTGGCCCATCTGGTGTCTTACCTGTCGCAATTCATGACGCTGGAACCGGGCGATATTATTGCCACTGGCACCCCGCCCGGCGTGGGGATGGGACGGACGCCCCCGGTCTATCTGCGCGAAGGTGACAAGATGGTTCTGGGGGTTGAGGGGCTGGGCGCGCAGCACCTCTCTGTCGGGCGCGCCTAACCCCCGGCCCTAACCCCTGCCCCTAAACTCCTGTGGCCACCTGCTCCATCAGCCAGCTGCGAAAGCGGATCAGCGGCAGGTGGGCGGACTGCGCCTCGGGCCAGACCAGCGCATATTCGCCCAGCGACACCGGGGCTGCCTCCAGCGCGGGGACCAGCCGCCCCAGACGGATCTCTTCCAGCGCCAGAAAGCTGGGCAACAGCGCAAGCCCCAGCCCGTGCACGGCAGCCTGTGTCATGGTGGAACTTTGGTCAAATAACATCCCCTCAAGCCCCGTGGCCGCAACCCCATGGCGGGCAAACCAGACCTCCCAACTGTCGGGATGGGTTTCCAGATGCAAGAGCGGCAGGTGCAGCAAATCTTCGGGCTGTCCAACCGGAGCCGCCATCAGGTCCGGCGCACAGACCGGCATCACGAATTTCGGCATCAACGGCAATTGCTCGACCCCCGGCCAGTCGTCCAGATGCCCATCTGCCTGCCGATCCGCCCGGTAATGGATCGCCGCCTGGGCCGGGTTGTTGGCGAAATCAAACGGACGGTTATGGGTATGCAGGTTGACACTGATATCCGGGTGGGCCGCGACAAAGCTTTTCAGCCGCGGCGCCAGCCAGTTCAGCCCAAATGCAGGCAGGATCGACAGGTCAAGTGAGCCCCCGGCAGGATTGGCGCGCAGCCGGATCGAGGCATGGCCCAGCTTCTCCAGCACCTGACGCGCCTCACGCGCAAACTCCCGCCCGGCCGGGGTCAGCCCCAGCCGCAACTGGTCGCGCTGGATCAGATCGACCCCCATCTGCGCCTCAAGCTGTTTGAGCTGCCGCGAAATGGCGCTTTGTGTCAGCGACAGATCCTGTGCGGCGGATTGGGCAGAGCCAAGGCGGTCCACCGCTTCGATGGCAAGCAGTGAGGGGATGGAGGGCAGGAAGCGGCGCGAGATAATCATATGAGCAATCCTCATACTATAACGATTTACTTTCAATAGTTTTCGGTTGCCACCCATGAGAAACTGAATTGACTGAACTTTTTCTCATGGGATGGAAGAGACCTCAATGACCAACTCCGCAACAACCACCCCTCGGTTTTCTGAAATTCTATCCGCAAGCGGGTTTACCCCGGAAGAACTGACCGGGGGCAGCCTGTCGGTCAGAACCCCGGTGGATGGCAGTGAGATTGCCCGGATCCACGAGGACGGGCCGGACGCCGCCCTGGCCGCAATCACCCGCGCCAAAGCGGCGTTCCGCCACTGGCGCATGGTGCCCGCGCCACGCCGCGGTGAACTGGTGCGTCAGCTGGGCAATGCGCTGCGCCGGGAAAAGGAAACCCTCGGACGGCTGGTCACGCTGGAGTGCGGCAAGATCTTTGCCGAGGGGCTGGGCGAAGTGCAGGAAATGATCGACATCTGCGACTTTGCCGTGGGGCTGTCCCGCCAGCTTTATGGCCTGACCATCGCGTCCGAACGTCCGGGCCACGCGATGCGCGAGAGCTGGCATCCGCTGGGCATCTGCGGCGTGATCACCGCGTTCAACTTTCCGGTGGCACCCTGGTGCTGGAACGCCGCCCTTGCGCTGGTCTGCGGTGACCCGGTGATCTGGAAACCGTCGGAAAAGACACCACTGACTGCGCTGGCCGTGCAAAAGATCTGCGACCGGGTTTGCGCAGAATTTGGTGAGGACGCGCCCGAGGGGCTGATCCAGACGCTGATCGGCGGGCGCGATCTGGGCGAGGTGCTGACCGCGTCAAAAGACGTGGCGCTGATTTCAGCCACCGGATCGGTGCCGATGGGCAAGGCCGTGGCGGCCGATTTGGCAAACCGTCTGGGTCGCAGCATTCTGGAACTCGGCGGCAACAACGCGATGATCGTCGCCCCCTCGGCGGATTTGGATATGGCCCTGCAGGCCATCGTGTTTTCTGCGGTGGGCACGGCCGGGCAACGCTGCACCACGCTGCGCCGCCTGATTGTGCATGAAGATGTGAAGGACGCGCTGACCCAGCGCCTGATCGAGAGCTATCGCAGCCTGCCGATTGGGGACCCGCTGGACGCGGCGACGCTGGTCGGGCCGCTGATCGATCAGGACGCCCTTGTGGCAATGGGCCGCGCGCTGGATCAGGCGGTAAGCGAGGGCGGTCGGGTGCATGGCGGGGGGCAGGCGCTGATGTCCAGCCACCCGGCTGGGGCCTATGTGCGCCCGGCCCTTGTGGAAATGCCTGCGCAGACGGCGGTCATGCATCACGAAACCTTTGCGCCGATCCTGTATATCGTGACCTATCGCCACCTGGACGAGGCGATCGCGATGCAAAACGCCGTGCCGCAGGGCCTCTCGTCCAGCATCTTCTCAACCGATGTTCGGGAGACCGAGTATTTCCTCTCGGCGGGGGGATCGGACTGTGGTATCGCCAATGTGAATATCGGCCCGTCCGGGGCGGAAATTGGCGGCGCTTTTGGCGGTGAAAAGGACACGGGCGGCGGGCGTGAAAGCGGGTCGGATGCGTGGAAAGCCTATATGCGGCGCCAGACCAACACCGTCAATTACTCGCGCGAGCTGCCCCTGGCGCAGGGGATCACATTTGGAGATTGAGCCTTGAGCACAAAGCGGGGCGCGCCTTTGGGGGCGGACATCACCGAAAGCCTTTGGCACAAAACCTGCGCCGAGCATCCCGGCGCCGCCGCCCTGAGCGGGGAGGTTACGGCTGATCTGGTGGTGGTGGGCGGTGGCTATACCGGCTTGTCGGCGGCGCTGACCGCGGCACGAGCCGGGCTTGACGTCCGCCTGATTGAAGCGGGTCGGTTTGGGCAGGGTGGCTCTGGTCGGAATGTGGGGCTGGTCAATGCGGGGCTGTGGCTGCCACCGGAGGAGATCGCCAAGCGGATCGGCAAAGAGGCAGGCGACAATCTGTCCGCAGCCCTTGCCGGGGCGCCGGATCTTGTCTTTGAACTGATCCGGGAATTTGACATCAAATGTGAACCGGTGCGCGCAGGCACATTGCATTGCGCCCATGCCAGATCCGGGATGCGCGATCTTGCCAACCGGCACCGGCAGCTCTCGGCCATCGGCGCACCGGTCACTTTGCTGTCACGAGAGGAGGCGGTGGCACGGGTGGGGTCGACGCAGGTGCATGGCGCGCTGTTTGATCCCCGCGCGGGCACGATCCAGCCATTGGGTTACGCCAGGGGTCTGGCGCGGGCCGCGATGGAATGCGGGGCGCATCTGCATGAAAACAGCCCTGCCACCGAAATTTTGCAAACCCGCACCGGCTGGCAGCTGCGCACCCCTGAGGGCGCGATCTCGGCCCGGAAGATGATCATCGCAACCAATGCTTATCATCTGCCCGTCCAGGGGGCCCCTGCCCCGAAGGTAGTGCCGGTCCATTACTTTCAGGCGGCCACCGATCCGCTGCCGGCCGATCAGCTCGCGCAGATCCTGCCGGGGGGCGAGGGATGTTGGGACACGGCGATGGTCATGTCGTCCTGGCGGCTTGATCAGGCCGGACGGCTGGTAATGGGCGGCATGGGGGCGATTGACCACTTTGCCAGCGGGGCCCATCTTGCCTGGCTTGATCGCAAACTGGCCCGGATGTTTCCCGCCCTTGCCGGGCTGCGCCTGAACACCCCCTGGCACGGGCGCATTGCCATGACCGAGGAATATCTGCCGAAAATCCTGCCGATGGGAAATAACGCCCTGATCGCCTTTGGCTTTTCCGGGCGCGGCATTGGGCCGGGCACCCTGTTTGGCAAGGCCATGGCGGAGGCGCTTATCAAGGACGACCGGGCGCTTCTGCCCCGGCCGCCGGTGGATCAGAACGGGGTGACGATGACCGCCACCCGGCAGGTCTATTACGAAACCGGTGCCACCCTGACCCATCTTCTGAAAGATCGGTTCTGACGGGAAATTGGGCCTGCCCTGACGGTTTTCAATGATCTGGTGACGCAACCCGGACTATGCCCGGGGCTTGTCTGGCTGTATCAAATATCGCAGACATGAGAACCCCTTGCGCCCATTTCGGGCCCTGACCCAGACTTGACACCCGACGGAACACGCCCTGATGCCAGACGAGATTTCACAAGACACCGACACGGGCGCAGACCCAACCGCCCCCGTGTGCGGGATCGAGATCTTTGTGCAGCCCGGATTCTGGCAGATTGAGCTTGCCGCGATCCTGTCGGCGCTGAACACGGCCAATGACGTCTGCGGATATGAGCGGTTCCCGTGGCAGATCACCTCGGATCATCCGGGCATCGTGCACAGCAACGGGGATATGATGGTGCGGGCGGGCCCCTCGATCGGGGAGCAATATCTCCGGCAGGTGTTGGTGGTGATTGGCGGCACCGGCAGCCATGGCGGCGGCTGGATGGCGCGGCTGAGAGCGATGCAGAAAATCAAACGGCGGGTGGTGCTTCTGTCCGGGGCGGCCACCGAATATATCAAGGCCACCAACCCGCGCAGCCATCCGGTGACAACAAACTGGGGCGATGTGAACGTGCTGTCGGAAGGTGGCGATTACCCCACGCTGACCACCCATCTGGCCGAAGATGCCGGCGGGATCATGACCTGCGCGGGGGGCGGGCATACGCTGGAGCTGATGGTCGCAATCCTGTCCGAACAGCTCGCCCCGCAGGAGGCGGCGGAGCTGGCGGCACAGCTGATGCTGGAACATGTGCGTGGCCCCAACCGGGACCAGCCCAAAGGGATGAGCCACTCGTCCAACTTTCTGGAAAAGCGCCTGCAAAGCGCCATTCGCCTGATGGAAGAAACGGTGGAACATCCGCTGAAAGTGTCGGAGCTGGCGCAGAAAGTGGGGGTCTCGACCCGGCAGCTTGAACGTCTGTTCCTGATCAATCTTGATGAAACGCCTGCGAAATTTTACAAGAAAATCAGGCTGAAACGGGCGCAGGCGCTGATCACCGACACGCGCATGCCGTTGATTGACGTGGCGCTTGCCTGCGGGTTTTCCGACAGCTCCTCTCTGGCCCGCGCCTATCGGCTGGAATATGCCAAGACGCCAAATCAGCTGCGTGGGGAAAAGGGGAAAGCGCGGGGGTGAGGCGTTCAGGGCCTCATTTGATTGCTTTCCTCAATCAACCAATCCCTAAAAGCAATCAATCCGGGATAATCCGCACCGTTTTCCGGCCAAACAAGGTAATAACTGCCGACACTGACCGGCACCGATCCCGGCAATTGCTCAAGGCTGCCCTCTTCAAGGGCCCGTTCCACCAGAAAATCCGGCATGAGCGCAATGCCAAGCCCGGCCTGCGCCGCCCGCAGCATGGTGGCGAACTGGTCCACCACCATGGCGGGGCGGCCCCCGGGCGCGCGGGTGTGTGCCCGCTCCCACGCCGCCCAGGCGTCAGGCCGGGTTTCCAGGGCAAGACGCGGCGCCTCGGCCCCGTCCATCTGCGCCAGCAAACCGGGTGCGCCCACCGCCAGCGCCTGCTCCTCCCACAGTTTCACCGCTCCCGCCCCGTCCCAGTCATCGCGCCCGAAATGAATCGCGCCATGGAAGGCCTCACCGGCAAAGGCAAATGGTGCGGTGCGGGTGGACAGGTTCAGCGTGATGCCGGGATGTTCTGCCATGAATTCCGGCAGGCGCGGAGCCAGCCAATGGGTGCCGAAACTGGGCAGGATCGCAAGGTTGAACACCCCGCCTTCCGGGTTGGTCTGCAGGGCAATTGTTGCATTGGTGATCTGCGCCAGCGCCATGCGGATCTCCTCGGCATAGCGCGCGCCCGGTTCGGTCAGGACCAGCCGCTTGCGATCACGCCGAAACAGCCCCTGCCCCACCTGCGCCTCCAGTTTCTGCACCTGACGGCTGACCGCGCTCTGCGTCAGGTCCAGCTCCTGTGCGGCATCCGACACTGATCCAAGCCGTGCCACCGCTTCAAACGCGGCAAGGCAAGAGGTGGACGGGGAAAATCGACGCGCCATGGGGGGAACCTTTATTCCATTTGGGAATGTTCTTATGCGGTAATATCGTTTTTTTCCGGTGAATCCATCCGTTAATATATACCAAAGACACAAGTCTTTCCTGAATAGAACAGACCCGGGCCCAAGGGCAGGAGGATGCGATGGATCGCGCGGATATCGTTGATCAGGCCTTTCGCAAGGCGGTGGAAACAGGCCGGTTTCCGACCGGGCGCGCAGCGGCAGGCCCCCTGTCTGACACATTGGCCGTTGAGCTGTTTCGCGCGCAGGTTCTGAGCCGCAATCTCGACCGCCGCTCGCGCAGGATGCAGGCCGCAGGTGAAGGCTATTACACGATCGGGTCCAGCGGGCATGAAGGCATGGCCGCCGTGGCCGCGGCACTGCGCCCGGATGACATGGCCTTTCTTCATTACCGCGACGGCGCGTTTCAAACCATGCGATCGGCACAGGTGCCCGGCACCACCCCGGCCTGGGACATGCTCCTGAGTTTTGCCACCTCGTCCGAGGATCCCTGTTCCGGGGGGCGGCACAAGGTGCTGGGGTCAAAGGCGCTGATGATCCCGCCGCAGACCTCAACCATTGCCAGCCACCTGCCCAAGGCGGTGGGGGCAGCCTATTCGATTGGACTGGGCAAGCGGCATGATTGTGAACACAAGGTGCTGGCGGATGACGCGCTGGTGATGTGTTCCTTTGGCGATGCCTCCTCAAACCACTCCACCGCGCAAGGGGCGATCAACACCGCCTGCTGGACCGCGTATCAATCCGTTCCCCTGCCCCTTCTGTTTGTCTGCGAAGACAATGGGATCGGCATTTCCACCCGCACCCCGCGCGGCTGGGTGGGGGCGAATTTCTCGCACAAGCCGGGGCTGAAATACTTCCACGCGGACGGGCTGGATATCTATGACACCTACCGCGTGGCGCTGGAGGCGGCGGACTATGTGCGCACACGCAAGAAACCGGCCTTTCTGCATCTGTCGCTGGTGCGGCTTTACGGCCATGCGGGATCGGATCTGCAGCAGGCTTACCTGAAGAAAGAGGTGTTCGAGGGCTGGGAGGCGGATGATCCGCTTTTGCATTCCGCACGGCTGCTGATCCAAAAGGGCGTGTTGTCGGCTGACGAGGTTCTGGCGATCTATCAGGAAAGCGAGGACCAATGCGCGCGCGTGGCCGAAGAGGTGATCACCCGGCCAAGGCTGAAAACGGCAGAGGGTGTGATGGCGTCCCTGATCCCTCCCCCCCGTATCTGCGCCCCCACCAACGGGCCGGACATGGCAGCGCGAGAGGCAGCTTTTGGAAGTGATTTCAAGGCGCTGGACACGCCGCAGCCGATGAACAAGCTGCTCAACTGGGCGCTAACCGATCTGATGCTGGAGCATGGCGAGATTGTCATGATGGGCGAGGATGTGGGGCGCAAAGGCGGCGTGTATGGCGTCACACAAAAGCTGATCGACCGGTTCGGCCCGGACCGGATGATCGACACGCTTCTGGATGAGCAAAGCATTCTGGGGCTGGCAATCGGCATGGGGCATAACGGGTTCATCCCGATGCCCGAAATTCAGTTCCTCGCCTATCTGCACAATGCCGAAGACCAGCTGCGCGGCGAGGCGGCGACACTGCCGTTTTTCTCAAACGGGCAGTTTACCAACCCGATGGTGCTGCGCATTGCCGGGCTGGGCTATCAAAAGGGCTTCGGCGGGCATTTCCACAATGACAACTCGCTGGCCGTGTTGCGCGATATCCCGGGCATCGTGATCGCCTGCCCATCGCGCGGTGATGAGGCGGCGATGATGATGCGCGAATGCGTGCGGCTGGCGCGGGAAGAGGCCCGCGTGGTGGTGATGGTGGAACCGATTGCGCTTTACCCGATGCGCGATCTTCTCGCCCCCAAGGATGGCGGCTGGATGCGCCCCTACCCCGCACCCGACCGGCGGATCGGGCTGGGGGAAGTGGGGGTCGAAGGCGATGGCCCGCTGGCAATCCTGACCTATGGCAACGGGCGTTACCTCTCAACACAGGCGGCGGCAGATCTGGCCGCAGAAGGGATCGAAACCCGGATCATCGACCTGCGCTGGCTGGCGCCACTCCCCACCGAGGGGATCCTGCAAGCCCTTGAAGGCGCAGAAAAAGTGCTGATCGTGGATGAATGCCGCATCACCGGCAGCCAGTCCGAGGCGTTGATGGCGCTGCTGCATGAGAGGACCAACCTGCCCCATGCCCGCCTCGCGGCTGAGGACAGTTTCATCGCCACCGGACCGGCTTATGCGGCCACCATGCCGTCGCGCGAAACCATCGCTGATGCCGCGCGCAGAATGTGGAGCGGATCATGACACGGAAACAAACCGCCATTGTCGTCGCCCCCGGGCGCGGCACTTATAACCGCGAAGAACTGGGCTATTTTGCGCGCCATCACGCGGACAAATCCGATCTGATGGCCGGGTTTGATGCCTATCGGTTGAGCCAGGGGCAGGAGCCGCTCTCCGCCCTGGATGGGGCAGCACGGTTCTCCGGGACCCGCCATACACGGGGCGACAACGCGTCGGGCCTCATCCATGCCTGTGCCGTTGCGGATTTCCTGTCAATCGACCGCGACAGGATTGATATTCTGGGCGTCACCGGCAATTCGATGGGCTGGTATATCGCGCTGGCCTGTGCGGGAGTACTGGATCAGATCGGCGGGCTGGAAGTGGTCAACACCATGGGCACGCTCATGCACGAACACATGATCGGCGGGCAGCTGATCTATCCGTTTGTGGATGAGACCTGGGCAGAGATCCCCGGTGAACGCGCGAGGATCGAGGCAAAGATGTCCGAGATCGCCGCCCGCCCCGGCCATATCCTGACCCTTTCGATTGATCTGGGAGGCATGCTGGTCCTTGCAGGAAATACCGAAGGGCTGGCAGCGTTCGAGGCCGAAATGCCCGTGACACAGGGGCGTTTTCCCATGCACTTGCCGGGGCATGCGGGCTTTCACACCGCCATGCAGGAACCGGTGGCCGCCGAGGGGCGTGCCCGGCTGGGGCAGGATCTGTTTGCCCGGCCCAACCTGCCGCTGATTGATGGGCGCGGCAAGATCTGGCATCCGCGGGCCACCGATTTGCCCGCCTTGCGCAGCTACACCCTGGGCCATCAGGTGGTTGCCCCCTATGATTTCACCACGGCCCTTCGGGTGGCCGCGCGCGAGTTCATGCCGGATCTGTTCATCCTGCTGGGCCCCGGCACCACATTGGGCGGCGCGGTGGCGCAATCGCTGGTGCGGCAGACCTGGCGCGGATTGCAGGACAAGGCGGATTTCAAGGCGCGGCAGACCGCGGCGCCGGTGGTGCTTTCGATGGGGCAAGCGGATCAGCGCACCCGCGTCTGCGTGTAAACGTGCATTCAGGATCCCTTGCACTTAATTCAACTTAAGGTTAATCGCTAAAGGCTAAATTTCAGAGATATAATGCGAAAGAGTTGACGCAGAGACCAAGCTCCTTTCTACTTGAAGTTGGTTTCTCAACAGTCTTTCAGGCAGGCCTTTGGTAAAATTCGACCCACCGAGTTCCCGGCTGCTCGTGCCGCTTTGCGTCGCGCTGGCAACCTTTGTCACGCTGGCCGCCTTTTACCTGTCGCATCGGGAAACACAAAAGCAGCAGCAACTCGAAGAAACCCGGATCGCCAGCGCCAATTTTGCAGCGCGCCTTCAGACCCATGTGACGGCACGGTTTGACACGGTTGGGCTGCTGGCCCGCCAGTTCCGCGAGCACAGTTCGGTCGACAGTCTCGCTTTCCAGGTTGAGACCGATCTTTACCACCTGATGTTTCAGGAAACACAGGCGCTGAACTGGGTGGACCCGGATGGGATCATCCGCTTTGTCACGCCGCTGGAGGGCAATCACGCCGCGTTGGGGCTTGATCTGCGCTCCTTGCCATTGCCGCGGGCCGCATTGGAAGCTGCACGGGAAAGCGGGCAGCTTCAGGTCACCCCACCCCTTGAACTGGCTCAGGGCGGGCAAGGGGTTGCGGCCTATATCCCGGTTCAGGACAGCGGCGCGGTGATCGGTTTTCTCAATCTGGTCTTTCGCACCACCCCCCTTGTGCAGACCGCCCTTGGAGGGGACGAGGGCGCGGCCTATGCCATTCGCGTCTTTGATGGGGAAACCGAGATCTTTACCTCCTCCGTCCGCCCCGGACAGAACGCACCAGTGGCCACCCGGGATATCCAGTTGGCCAACCGTGTCTGGCAGGTTCACGTCAGCCCATCCGCGTCGATCAGCACAATCCTGACCCAGCGCCAGAATGTTCTGGCCCTTGTTCTGGGGCTGCTGTTGTCAGGGGTGACCGGTTTTCTCAGCCGCTTGGTGATCGAACGCCAATTGTCACTGCGTGAAAGCCAGAACCGGTTTCAGGACTTTGCCATGGCCAGCTCGGACTGGTTTTGGGAACTGGACAGCAACCTGCGCCTGCTCTGGGCATCGGACGGTCTGGCCGGTTTTCTGGATCGATCCCCCGGCGACATTCTCGGGATGGATCCGATCACCCTGCGCGACCCGGCAGATGAGCATCCCAAATGGGACGCACTGATGGAGGATCTGAAACTCCGACGCCCTTTCAAGGATTTCGACTATTATGTCCATGTGGGCGGTGAAACCAAATGGCTCCGGGTTTCGGGTGTTCCGGTGCGCGATGATGCGGGGGAGTTTTACGGCTATCGCGGCGTGGCGACGGATATTACCGAACAGGTTTTCAGTGAAGAAAAAGCCCGCGAGGCTGCTGAGCTTCTGGCCAACAGTGTGGAGGACAGCAACGAGCTGTTCAGCCTGTGGGACAGCAAAGACCGGCTGGTTCTGGCGAACCGGAAATTTCGCGACATGCACAGTGACATCCCGGCCGCCATCACCCCCGGCACCACTTATTCGGACTTTGTGCGGGCAGCGATCAAACAGGGCTACATACCCACCGAAACACAGCATGAGGACAGGTTCCTTGCGGCCCGTCTGGCCACACGTTCACTGCCTGATGCCCCCGCAATCGAGGTGACCCGCAACGACGGAACCATCCTGAATATCCGCGACCAGCATATCGCGGGCGGGGCCATTGTGACCATTGCGCAGGATGTCACCGAACAGCGGCGCTATGAAGACGCCCTGCGCGCCAGCCAGGAACGCTATGCCCTTGCGGTTCAGCAAGTGTCGATCTGGGATTGGGATCTTCTGGAGGACAGGCTTTACACCTCCCCCGGATTTGCCAAAAGCCTTGGCTATTCCCGTGAAGAGTTCGAGGAGATCAAGCAAAACTCCCTTTCATCTTTGCTGCATCCGGATGACCTGGCAGCCTATCGCACCAGATTGGCCGAGCACATAAACGCCCCCGGCCAGATCTTTTCCAACGAACACCGGTTCCGCACAAGGGCAGGTGCCTATCGCTGGTTCATGGCGCGCGGCCAGGCGGTTGCCGATGACACCGGGCGGGCGGTGCGATCAACCGGTGTTCTGACCGATATTACCGAACGGATCGAGCTTGAGGAAGAGCTGCACCAGTCGCGCAAGATGGATGCGATTGGCCAGTTGACCGGCGGTGTGGCCCATGACTTCAACAACCTTCTGACCGTGATCATGGGCAATGCCGAATTGATCGGCGAGCAAAGCCCTGCCCCCGCGGTGGCCCCGCTGGTTGAGGCCACAATCCGCGCCGCAAGCCGGGGGGCCGAGCTGACCCAGCGCCTGCTGGCCTTTTCCATGCGCCAGCCCCTGCGCCCCAAACGGGTGGACCTGCCCGCACTGCTTGGCGGGCTGCCGGGGCTGCTCACGCCGACGCTTGGCGCCACCATTGACCTTCACCTGCCCACAAATGACGAGGCATGGCCTGCCTTTGCCGACCCCGGACAGATCGAAAACGCGGTGCTGAACCTTGTGCTCAATGCGCGGGACGCGATGCCGGACGGGGGCAAATTGACGATCGACTGTTTCAATCGCCATTTTGACGCCCCCCCGGACGAGAAAGAGCTGACATTGGAGCCCGGTGATTACGTGGTGATCCGGGTCACGGATACCGGCACAGGCATGTCGCAAGAGGTGATGAAACATGCCTGCGAGCCGTTTTTCACCACCAAGGGGGTTGGCAAGGGCAGCGGGCTGGGCCTGTCGATGGTCATGGGTTTTGCCCAACAATCCGGCGGTCAGGTGGTAATTTCCAGCCGGGAAGGACACGGCAGCATAATTGACCTCTACCTGCCGCGCGCCCCGCACTCCCCGGACACTGCCGCTCAATCGCGTCCGGTCCCCCCATGCCGGCCCAGCGGTCGCGGGGAGCATATCCTGCTGATCGAAGACGATCCCGCACTGCGCCACCTCACCGAACAGATGCTGCACAAGCTGGGATATGCTGTGACACCGGCAGAACATGCCCAAGCCGCGCGCCAACAGCTGGCACGCGATCCCGGAATTGACCTGATCCTCTCGGACGTCGTGCTGCCCGGCGGCACCAGCGGCCCGGCCTTTGTGGCAGAGGTTCTGGGACATCGACCGGATATGAAGGTGATTTACATGTCCGGCTATCCCGCGAGCATCTTGGAAAAAGAAGGGCACGGGGCGACAAAAGAGATCCTGCTGCAAAAACCTTTCAAGATTTCCAACCTTGCCAAGGCATTGCAAAGCAAATTGCAACAGGACATGCGCGCTGTCTGAGCCTTTTGCCCCTCAAAGGTTCCGACTTTGACCTGCGGCAGGGCAAGGTCGAAACGCTGTAACAGGCATCCTTATCGTGGACGTTTCGGGACAAACATATGTTTCAAGCCTGTCCCGAAACGCTTTGGATCAGATCACCGCGTCAAACAGGCTGCGCAGGTTTTCGCGGGTCAGTTCGACGGGGTTGCCGCCGCAGCTCGGATCTTTGATGGCGCCTTCCACCAGCGCATCCATCTGGTCCGTGCTCACGCCCATCTCGGACAGTTTGCGCGGGATTTCGAAACTGTCGTTGAACGCCTGAACAAAGCTCTGGAAGCCCTTGAAGCCGCCAGCGACCCCCAGATACCCCGCCACCCGGTCGAAACGATCCGCGATCTCGGCCGCATTGAATTCAAGAACCGCAGGCATACAGACCGCATTCGTGGTGCCGTGATGGGTGTTGAAAATCGCGCCAACCGGATGGGACAGCGCATGGATCGCACCCAGCCCTTTCTGAAACGCCGTCGCCCCCATCGCCGCGGCGGACATCATATGTGCCCGGGCTTCAAGGTCGGTGCCATCTGCATACGCGCGCGGCAGATAGTCGATCACCAGACGCATCCCCTCAATCGCGATGCCCTGCGACATCGGGTGATAATGCGGGGACGAGAACGCCTCGACGCAATGGGCAAACGCATCCAGACCAGTGCCCGCCGTGATGAATTTCGGCATGCCCATGGTCAGTTCGGGATCCGCGATCACCACGCTGGGCAGAACTTTCGGGTGGAAGATGATTTTTTTCTCATGGGTGACCGAGTTGGTGATGATCGACGCACGCCCCACTTCCGACCCGGTTCCCGCCGTGGTTGGCACCGCGATGATCGGGGCAATCGCATCCGCATCCGCCCGCGTCCACCAATCGCCAATGTCCTCGAAATCCCAGATCGGGCGGGTCTGGCCCGCGTAAAACGCCACCATCTTGCCCAGATCCAGACCCGAGCCACCGCCAAAGGCAATCACCCCGTCATGATCGCCCGCCTTATAGGCCTCAACGCCTGCATGCAGGTTGATCTCGGACGGGTTCGGGTCCACATCGCTGAACATGCCGCGCCCCAGGCCAGCGGCCTCCATGATATCCAGCGTCGCCTGGGTGATCGGCAGATCGGCAAGCCCCTTATCCGTGACCAGAAGCGGGCGCTTGATCCCCGCCTGCGCACAGGCCTCAGGCAGTTCCCGGATCCGGCCTGCGCCGAATTTCACCGCGGTCGGATAGGACCAGTTTCCAACGAGTTGCATCTTCATATCCTCATAATTGAAGCGTTTCGAGATTGGGTTGCGTAACAGCATGAACTCAAAACGCACGAAACACCGAAATGGCGTGGGCGTTCCCGCGTATTATTGTGCCCCAACAACAAGCAGAAACGCTTTGGATGCCCGCCCCACCGGGCGAGAGTTGCCTCCGCCCCGACAGGGGCCAATATAAGCCTGCCCCCCCATGGGGAATGTCAGGAAAAGGGGGGCAGGCTGTCCCCCTTAGGCGGTCACCTTCTTCAGGTGATAGCTTTTCGGGCGAGTCAGATTGTGAAAACCGATCACGGACAGGCCGCCACCGCGCCCGGTGTTCTTGCAGCCAGTCCAGCACAGGCCGGGATCAAGATAATCGGCCCGGTTCATGAAGACGGTGCCGGTCTCGATCCGGTCGCCCACGGCGGCGGCGCGGTCCAGATCACGGGTCCAGAGGCTTGCGGTCAGACCAAATTCACTGTCATTCATGAGCGCGATCGCCTCGTCATCGCTTGAAACCTTCATGATGCCCACCACAGGACCAAAGCTCTCGTCGCGCATCACCCGCATGTCATGGGTCACATTGGTCAGGATCTGCGGGGTCAGATACGCGCCCCCGTCATCCTCGGCGAAGGTCTCGATATGGGCCACGGCCCCCTCGGCCAGCGCCTCGGAAATCTGCGCACGCACCTCATCGGCAAAGCGCACATTGGCCATCGGTCCCATCGTGGTTTCCGGGTCGAGCGGGTTGCCCAGCTTATAGCCTTTCACGATCTCAACCGCCTTGGCGACAAAATCGTCATACAGGCTCTCATGCACATAGATCCGTTCGATCCCGCAGCAGCACTGGCCCGCATTGAACATCGCACCGTCAATCAGCGTCTCCACCGCCGCGTCCAGATCGGCGTCCTCCATGACATAGCCCGGATCCTTGCCACCCAGCTCGGTGCCAACCCCGGTGAACGTGCCCGCCGCCGCACGCTCCATCGCCTGACCGCCGCCCACGGACCCGGTGAAATTCACAAAGTCAAACGCGTTGCCCGCGATCAGATCATTGGTCACATCATGTGAGAGGAAGACGTTCTGGAACACATCCTCGGGAAGGCCCGCCGCATGGAAGGCCGCCGCCATGCGCTCGCCCACCAGCAAGGTCTGGGTGGCATGTTTCAGCACAACCGTATTGCCGGCAATCAGCGCCGGCGCCACCGTGTTGATGGCTGTCATGTAAGGATAGTTCCAGGGGGCCACCACAAACACCACCCCATGCGGCACGCGCTTGATATAGCGCTTGAACGTCTCGTCCTCGCCCACTGCGATATCGGCCAGAGCCTCTGCCGCAATCGACGCCATGTGACCGGCACGTTCGTTAAAGCCACCGAACTCACCGCCATAGCGGACCGGACGCCCCATCATATGGGCAAGCTCTGGCACGATCTCGTCATTCATCGCACCAACCGCGGCAACACCTGCCATCACAAGCTCCGCGCGCTCAGCCAAGGGCCGTGCAGCCCAGGCGGCCTGGGCTGCGCGCGCGCGCGCCGTCGCCGCAAAAGCCGCGTCCCGCGACAACACCTCGCGCTCGGCAAACACCGATCCATCAATCGGCGAGATACATTTCAACACCTGACCCATGCCAGCTCTCCATTCTCAGAAACAACTCCCCTTATTTTCTGGACATAAATATCCTGGGGGGAGCCGAAGGCGGGGGGCAAAGCCCCCTATTTACATCAGAGCATCACGCCCGTTCGAACCCGCGCGCCACCTCGTAATCGGTCACGACACGTTCAAAATCCTCGATCTCGACCTCAGCGGCACGCACATAGTGATCCACTGCCTCATCGCCCATCGCAGCGCGCAGCATCGCAGAGCCATGCAGCGCATCGCGGGCCGCACGCAGGTTGCCCGGGATCATGCCCGTCTCCCCCTGATAGACATCGCCCACCGTGGGGGCCTGCAATTCAAGTCCTTCCTCGATCCCCGCAATGCCCGCAGCCAGCATCCCCGCCATCGCCAGATAGGGGTTCATGTCGGATCCCGGAATGCGGCATTCCACACGGATTGCCTTGGTGCCATCGCCACACAGGCGATAGCCCGCGGTGCGGTTGTCCACCGACCAGATGATCCGGGTCGGCGCGAAGGTTCCCTTCATGAACCTCTTGTAGCTGTTGATGTAAGGCGCCATGAAATAGGTGTAATCCGGGGCGTATTTCAAAAGACCGGCCATATAGCTTTTCATCAGTGCCGACATGCCAAGGCTGTCATCCGGATCAAAGAACACCGGCTCGCCATCTTTCCAAAGCGACTGATGCACATGGGACGAGCTGCCCACCTTGTCGTGATGCCATTTCGGCAGGAAGGTCACCGCATGACCCTGCTGCCAGGCGATCTCCTTGATCGCATGTTTGGCAATCGTGTGATATTCCGCCGTGTCCATCGCCGAGGCATATTTGATGTTCAGCTCTTCCTGCCCGGTCTCCGCCTCGCCTTTCGAGTTTTCAATCGGCAGGCCCGCATTCCACAGGTGGTTGCGGATCGGCCGCATCACGTGCTCTTCCTTGGTGGTCTGCAGGATGTGATAGTCCTGATTATACCCGGAGATCGGCGCCAGATCGCGGAAACCTTCCTTGCGGATCTCGTCAAAGCTCTTTTCGAACAGGAAAAACTCCAGCTCGGTCGCCATTTTCGCGTCAAAGCCCATGGCCTCGATGCGGCGCACCTGGCGTTTCAGCATCGCGCGCGGGCTGTGCGGCACCTCCTCATGGGTGTGGTGATCCAGAATATCGCAAAGCACCATCACCGTGCCGTCCAGCCACGGCACCGGCCGCAGGGTCGACAGGTCCGGCTTCATCACGTAATCGCCATATCCCCGCTCCCACGAGGTCGAGGCATAGCCATCCGGCGTCGCCATCTCAAGATCTGTTGCCAGAAGATAGTTGCAGCAATGGGTTTCCTCATAGGCGCCCGCAACAAAATGACCCGCATGAAACCGCTTGCCCATCAGGCGCCCCTGCATGTCCGCAAAACACACAAGCACCGTGTCAACCGCACCGGAAGACACCTGCGATTTCAGGTCGTCAAAGCTCAGATTACCGGACATCATGCCCATCCTTTGTCTGTGGTTGCCCCGGCGCGCTCACGCCGGGGCGTATGAGTGATCAGCCGTAACGATAGGGTCGGCCTGCCTTCTGCATATCGGCATTATAGCGTTTGAAGATGTCAACCACTTTGGCCTTGGTCGGGCTTTCCGAGGCGATCTCGTCCCAGAATTTCACCGCCGCATCTTCGACCTGTGCCCATTCCGCATCCGGGATCGAGGTCAGCTGCATCTTGGTGCCATTCACCCGCAGGCTGGCCTCACCCCCCCAATACCACCACTGGCGATAGTAATGCGACTGGTCACAGCAGACCCGGAACAGGGTTTGCAGATCTTCCGGCAACTCGTTCCAGCGGCCCTGATTGGCAAAGAAACTGCCGGCCCAGGCACCCGAGATATTGTTGGTCAGGAAGTAGTTGGTCACATCAGCCCAGCCCACGGTGTAATCTTCGGTGATGCCCGACCAGGCGATCCCATCCAGTTCGCCGGTCTGCATGGCGACCTCGATATCTTCCCAGGGCAGCGTCACCGGCACCACACCGAACTGCGCCAGGAACCGGCCCGCAGTCGGGAAGGTAAACACCCGTTTGCCCTTCAGGTCCGCAAGCGAATGGATCGGGTCCTTGGTGGCGAAATGGCACGGATCCCAGGCCCCGGCCGAGATATGCTTCACCCCGACCTTGGAATATTCCTCGTCCCAGATCTCATTCAGACCATATTGGTTAAACAGCACCGGCACGTCGAGCGAGTAGCGCGAGGCGAACGGGAAATACCCCCCGAAAACAGTTACTTCGGTGGGCGAGGCCATGCTGTCATCATCCGATTGCACCGCGTCGATCGTGCCGCGCTGCATGGCACGGAACAGCTCTCCGGTGGGGACCAGCTGATCGGCGTAATAAAGCTCGATCTGCATCCGGTCGCCGGCAATCTTGTTGAACTTGTCAATGGCGGGTTTCACCACATGTTCGGCCAGCGCCGCACCGGCATAGGTCTGCATCCGCCACTTGATGGTGGATTGGGCAATGGCAGGGGCGGCCAGCGGGGCGGCCAGCGCCCCCACCCCGGCAGTGGTCAAAAACTTGCGTCTCGTAGTCATGTTTCAGTCTCCTTGTGGTTCAATCGGCCCCGTAGCGCGGGGCTCTTGTGGTTATTTCCCGTAAACGGTTTCCGGCAGCCAAAGGGCGATCTGCGGGAAAATCATGATCAGCGCGAGGGCCAGCACCATCACCAGTGCAAACGGGATGATCGAGACATAGATGTCCTTCAACCCGATCTCGGGCGGGGCCATCGCCCGCATCAAAAAAAGGTTATAGCCAAAGGGCGGTGTCATATAGGCGATCTGGGTGGTGATCGTGTAAAGCACCCCATACCAGATCAGATCAAAGCCCAGCGCGCCCACCAGCGGCACGTAAAGCGGCGCCACGATGACCAGCATCGCGGTGTCATCCAGAAAGGTGCCCATGAGGATGAAGCTCAGCTGCATCAGGATCAGGATCATCCAGGGGCTGAGGCCCAGACGTTCGGTGAACAGATCCTCGATCGCCTTCACCGCGCCCAACCCGTCGAAAATCGCCCCAAAGGCCAGCGCCGCCAGAATGATCCACATGAACATGCAGGAAATACCCAGCGTCGAACGCACCGAGGTTTCAAAAACAGCGCGCGTCATCCGCCCCTTCAGGACCGCCGCAAAGAACGCAGCCATCGCCCCGATGGCCGAACTTTCCACCAAAGAGGTCCAGCCATTCACAAAGGGCACCATCATCGTGGCAAATATCGCCAGCGGCAGCACGCCGGAAAACAGCAGCCGGTATTTCTCTTTCATATAGATGTCTTTGTGAAAGCCCGGCAGGGTGCGGGTCACAAAGGCCAGCGCCGCCAGACCAAGGGCCAGGCCAAGCGCGGGCTTGGCGTCGATCATACCGCTCATCCCCAGCAGCGGCACCAGCACCAGCCCGCCCAGAACAATGTAATTCAGGCGCAGCGGATGGGTGGTGATCTGGTCATATTCCGCCAGATCCTCCGGCGCCATGGCCGGGCCGAGATGCGGCTGCATCCGGGCGCGCAGATAGATATAGACGACAAACATCGTGGCCATCATCAGGCCGGGGATCACACCCGCCAGCCACAACTGCCCCACCGGCTGGCGGGCAATCATTGCGTAAAGCACCAGCACCACCGAGGGCGGCACCAGAATGCCCAGGCTGGACCCCGCCTGAATGGTGCCCGTCACAAGGATCTTGTCATAGCCGCGCCGCAACAGCTCGGGCAGCGCAATGGTCGCCCCGATTGCCATCCCCGCCACCGACAGGCCGTTCATGGCGGAAATCAGCACCATAAGCCCAACCGTGCCAATGGCCAGCCCGCCTTTCACCGGCCCCATCCAGACATGGAACATCCGGTAAAGATCATCGGCGATTTTCGACTCCGACAGCACATAGCCCATGAAGATGAACATCGGTAGCGTCAGCAGCGGATACCATTTCATCAGCTTCATCGCGGCCGAAAACGGGATCTCGACCCCGCCGGTGCCCCACAGGAACATCCCAGCAATGGCCCCGACAAAGCCGATGGCCCCGAACACCCGTTGCCCGGTCAGCAGCATGACCATCATGCCCGCAAACATCACGGTGGCGATCATTTCATAAGACATTACAGCTCAACCCCACGCAGGCGTCCGATATCGCGGAACAGTTCGGCAAGACATTGCAAGAGCATCAGGAAGACGCCGAAGCAAAGGATGAATTTCACCGGCCACAGATAGGGCCGCCAGGCAGTGGAGCTGCGCTCCAGATAGCCCATTTTCTCGCCCGCCGCAGCGGGGCCTTCGGTCAGGGCGGTGGTGAACAGATCCCAAAAGAAGGTGACCGGCTCCAACCCGAAATAGCCCAGGCTATAGGCGGTGGAACTGATCGCCCCGTAAAGCAGGATCCCCAGATAGGTGATCAGGAACAGAACGGTGAACGCATCCACCATGGCCTTGGTGCGCGGCGACCAGCTTGCGTAAAACAGATCCATCCGCACATTGGACTGCATCTGGATCGAATATGGCCCGCCCAGAACGTAATAGGCGACCATCACAAACTGCGCGGTTTCCAATGTCCAGAGCGACGGGTTGAAAAAGGTCTTGGAGACAGAGGACCACAGCAGCACCCCCACCAGCGCAAAGATCAGATACATGGCAATGCGACCGATAAAGCGGTTCATCGCATCTATCCCGCGCACATAGGCCCGAATGGCATTAGGCATCGTCGCCCCCTTCCGGTTCAAGTGCTGCCAGCGCCGGGCGCAGCAGGGTCAGGATTTCTTCCGCCATGGCCACCTCATCCGCAGACGTCGCAACCAGGTCATTGCGCAGCTCAATCATGACATTGGCCAGCCCATGCGACAGCCCGTGCTGCTTCAGCGAATGGGTGACCCCGTCCGCCGGACCATAGGGTTCATTGCGGGCAATGCGCCGGTGCGGCAATGCGCAAGACCGGGCCAGCATGGCATCTGCCAACCGGCTGTCCGCATCATGCAGAATGCCAATCTCAACCGCGCGCGGCGCCCCGTGATAGACCGGCGTGAAACTGTGGATCGTGACAAGGACGGTCTGTTGCCCCCGTGCCTTGCGCGCCGTGATCAGCTCGCTCACCGTGTCACAAAAGGGCACATAGATCTGATCCGCGCGCGCGCGCCTCTCCTGCAAGGACAGCCCCCGATTGCCGGGCACCTCGATCAATTCGGATTTTTCGGGCATGGCGGACGGCGCTTCGGGCGGGCGATTGCAGTCATAGACCAGCCGCGACACCCGGCTGGCGACCATCGGCGCGTCCAAAGCCTGCGACAGGTAAAGCGACACGGCGCGGGCGCCGGGATCCCATGCCGCATGGCTCAGACGATCCTCATCCCGCAGGCCAAGCCCCTCATATTGCGCTGGAATTTGGCTGGACGCATGTTCACACAGCAACAGCACGGCGCCCGCGCCATCACGGTTCACAACCTCAACCGCCTCCTCTCGCGTCAGACCTGAGCCTTCCGGCATCGCAGACCTCCCTAAACCTGCTAATTTTGGAAAAATCTTTTCATGAAGAGATTTTTGTGTCAATAATTTTTCACGTCCGTAATTTAACAGACACGGCGCACCCTTTTCTTTCAAGGCCCAAACGCCTAAGAAACATGCGTGTCGAACAGTGGAGGAGCCGTTGACCAAGCCACCAGCCACGGTCCGTGACCTGATCCGCGAGCACTATCCCACCCTGACCCAGTCAGAGCGGAAGTTTGCGAATCTCTTGATTGAAAACTACCCGGCGGCGGGGCTTGCTTCGATCACCATCGTCGCTGAAAACGCCAATGTCTCGACCCCCACCGTGGCGCGCATGGTGCAGAAACTCGGCTTCAAGGGGTATCCGCAGTTTCACCGCGCATTGCTGTCAGAGCTGGAGGCCAAAGTGTCCGGCCCGACCAAGCGGCGTGACAACTGGGCCAGCGACGCGCCCGAGGGGCATATGCTGCACCGGTTCTCGCTTGCGGTGACCGACAACCTGCAACAGACCTTTTCCAATCTCGACCCGGCCCAGTTTGATGCGGCGGTCCGGCAGCTCGCCAATACCGAAGGGCGGCTTTATGTGGTGGGCGGGCGGATCACCCGCGCGCTGGCGGATTATGCCTTTACCCATTTTCAGGCGATCCGGCAGCGGGTGACCCACATGACCTCCTCCTCTGCCACATGGCCGCATTACGTGCTGGACATGGTCGAAGGGGACACGCTGCTGATGTTTGACGTGCGGCGATACGAGACCAACCTGCAACGGCTGGCTGAGCTGGCCTCGGAACGGGGGGTGAAGGTCATCCTGGTAACGGATCAATGGGCCAGCCCGATCGCCACCGTGGCCGATCACATGTTCAATTGCTGGGTGGAAATCCCGTCCGCGTGGGATTCGAATATCTCGACCATGATGTTGCTGGAAGCGATGATCGCCGCGACGCAGGAAGAAAGCTGGGACAAGACGAAGGAACGGTTTGACCGGCTGGATGAGCTGTTTGACATGACCCGGTTGTTTCGCAAATTTTCCTGACCGCTTTGGGGCAGAGGTCCTCCCCTGCCCCGCACACCAGCCTGCGCCAGTTTCCGCTCCTGCCTCATGCGCTGCGTGACAGCACCACAGGGGCCTCTTCGGGCAGCACAATCGACCCATCTGTTCCGACCGTCACCTGCATCCCCTGTTGCAACCCATCAAGCCCGGAACAGCCGACACACATAAGGATGTCCTTTTCGCGGGCAACAATGGCCATGTGGCTCAACCAGCCGCCAATCTCGCTCAGAACGGCCCCTGCGCGGGTGACATAGGGCAGCCATGACGGGCTGACCATGCGGCAGACGATAATGTCACCATCCTGAAACCCCGAGAACAGATCGGCGCTGGAGCCGCCATCCTCGCCCACCACAAAAACCCGACCTGTTGCGCTGGCACTGCCCGACACGCAGGTGCCGCCAAGCGCGCCGGCCTCTGCCGCCCCATGAAGGGGCGTCGCCGCAGACATCAGCTCGCAGTCACGCAGGGTCAGCGCATGTTGCTTGGGTGCTTTTTTCAGCAGGCGTTTGCCGCGTTTCATACGCCATTTGGCGCGGGCTTTGTAAATCGACGGGTCGGTCAGCGCGAGCCGCGGCAGCTCTTCCATCTTCAGCTGGAAGATCAGCTCCCCCAGATCGGTCTTTTCCGACAGGGCAAGAATGGCCCGGCGCAGCTCGGCAACAACCCGAAGCGCCTCATGCTTCGCCAGTTCCTTCAGATCCTGCATCGCAATGGCCAGATCCACCGGATCCTGCGGCGCGCCCTGTGGCAGTTCATCGTGGTCAGCAGGCTGCGACACCGCCCCGTCCAGCATCGGCCAGAGCAGCTCTGGATTTTCCGCATAACGCGGCAGGCTGAGTTCATAATCCACATCCGCCCGGTGCCCCATCATCGCCAGCAGAGTGCGCCGTCTGGCCTTTTTGCCCTTCAGGCGCGCGCATTGGTCGATCATGCTGACCGGTGCGGACTGCAAAACCGGATGCATGAGCCGGGCTTGTGCCTCGGGGTCCTGCCCGGCCTGCTCGGCGGCCTCCCCCTGGGTGAAGCCTGCCAGAATATTGACCTTTTCCGCCTCGACATAGATCCCCTGCACCAGCATGTTGCGCAGGGTCTCAATCGCATTCACGATCTGCGTCTCGGTCAGGGCGCGATAGTCAACCGCCTGCCAGAAGGCCAGATCCTCATGCAGGGCGGGCATGGTTTTCTCACGGAACTCTGTCAGCATGGCCCGCGCCTGACGACGCAATTGCCGCGGTTTGCTGCCGGTCAGGCGCAGGGCCATCTGCTCTTTCAACGCGCAATTCACATAGGTGCGGCCAAAGAAATTGACCAGGTGGCCGGGGCGCCCTTCGGGCAGGTTATAACCCACCCCCAGCTGGCGACATGCCATGTCCAGACTGCCCCCGGCGGCCCAGAGCTGCCCCATGAGCGAGAAGGACAGCGGGGTTGGGCGGGGCAGGACTTCGGACATTTCATCCTGCTCCAGCACCACACGATCCGCCTCACTGCCCGCAACCATTTTGAAGATCCGCCGCCATTCCGCCGTGCGCGCCTGTTCGGAGGCGCCACCGGCCCCAAGCGTTGTGATGTCGCGGCTTTGCACAATCTGGAACGCGCCCCCGGCATAGGCCCATTCAATGTCCTGCGGGCAGCCGAAAATCTTTTCGATCTTGCGGCCAAGCGCCAGCAGCGGTGCAAGGTCGATCGGCGCGGCTTCATCCGAGGTGGGCAATTGCGTGTAGCGGCCAAAGCGCAGGCTTTGCGGCGTGGCCCGGCCCGACACGAGATCATCGCCGCAGCCCGCCACCAGCTCAACCATACTCAGCCCCGGTGCGGTCGGATCCTGCGTGAACAGAACCCCGGCATAATCAGCCCGCACCATATGCTGGATCAGGATATTGCCGTCATGGCCCTCGGGGTCCTGCCCCGCCTTGCCCATGTCATAGCTGCCCACCCGCGCCGCGGTGAACGAGGCGATCACGGTGTCAAGCGCCTGCGCCATGTCATCGGGGCGCACATCCAGCACGCTGTCAAAGACACCGGCGAAACTCTGCTCGACCCCGTCTTCGCTGGACGCCGAACTGCGCACGGCGCAGGGGGCCTGGCCCAGTAGGGCCGAAATGCGCGCGGCAAAGGCCTGTTTCCGCTCTGCAGTCAGCTTGGCAAAGGCAAGGATCCCCTCGTTGCGCAGCACAACCCCATTCGGCACCGGCACGCCTGCATTTTTCAAAACCGACAGGCGATAGGCCTTGTTTCCGCTGCCTTCAAGCCGGTCGGTATCGGCAAGCGGGATAACCCGATCCGCCTGCCCCGGCCCGGCCCAGCGGCGCAGCCTGCCCTTGATCCCAGCCCATGACCGGGCCAGCGCCCCGGTGACATAGGCCCGTTGGATCAGGAGCAGCACAAGGCTGGTGCAGAGATAGACATTGCCTGCCGCGCTGAGCTGGAACACCAGTGCAAACATGGCCGGCGCCCCCAGCGCCCAATAAAGGACCGCCTGCCGTCTGGTCTTGGCCACCGCCCAGTGCAGATAGGTTCCCGCGAGCAGGGCAAACAGCAGGGGCAAAAGATAGGTCCCGTCCGGCGCCCCCAGCTGGGCCACCCACAAGAAAGGCGTCTCGACTGTCTTGGCCGCCTGTTCGGTGGCACTCAGCCCCAGCATCATCACCGGCAGGAACAGCAGGGCCATCAGGTTGCGCATCGGCGTCAACCCCTTGTCGGCATTGAACTGCTGGATGGCGCGCGCACGACGGGTCGGGTCATCGCGCAGACTGTCCTTGAGGGATTTCAGCTCTGCCGCGTGGCGCGCCGACACGATCTGATCCCGTTCGGATTTCAGGGCTATCGGCAATACCATCAGGCGCGACAGCAGCGACAGGCCCACCAGCCCCAGCACGAAATGCGCGTGGTCTGCGACCCAGCTCAGCCCGGTGGCCAGAAGGGTCACGGCGCGTTGCCAGAGTGTCACCTGCTGTTCGGCCAGCCACTCCTGCACATGCGGTTTCGGCTGCGGGGCGACAAAATACTCCCAAGGGGTGGTGTAGCGGCCCAGGAACTCGATCCCTGCCTCACTCATTTCCAGCCCCAGCACCTGCGACATGAAACAGCTGCGCCGGTCATAACAGGCGGCAATGGTCGGTTTGTCCTGCAATTGGGCAATGCGGGACTTGAGCTCATCCGTAGGCAGGGCGCGCACCGGGATATTGATGGCACCGGGCAGATGGCCCGTGGCAAAATCACCGGGATAGCGGGTATCCACAATTTGCAGGTTTCCATCCGCCTTCAGCGTTTCGAAATCTTCGGTGCTAAGCAGCACATCCTTGCCCGGATAGTCAGGGATCGCGCGCAGGTCAGACAGGGTTTCCACCGCCTTGTCGCTATAGCCGCGCCCCTCGACGATCCACTTTTCGATCCCGCCTGCGATAAAGCGGCAGTCGATCCCGCGGGCTGCCAGTTCGGCGCAGGTTTCACTGCTGCGATTGCCATTGTGGCAAAACAGGACCACCTGCTTGCCCTCCAGTGGGATATCGGATTTCAGGAAATCGGGAAACCGCACATGCTGCGCGCCCGGCAGGGTGCCCATCCGGCGTTCGGCGGTTTCACGGATATCGAAAAACAGCGTGTCGCTCTGCCCATTGGACGGGTCCAACAGGCGCTGCGCATCTGCAGTGCTGATTGCCAGCGGGTTGTCCGTCTGTTTGGAAAAGCTTGTTTCCTTCAGGTTCTCGTCCTGAATGCTTGTCCCATCAAACTGGGCCGGACGGGTCAGCGTGGCCTGCAGGCGCGCAAGTTCACGCGCTTCGTTTGAACGATATTGCCACAGGTTGAGCGCGCCCAGCGCCAGCGCAGACAGAACCAGGAAAGCCACCAGCCGGGTCGGGAAACGGCCCCCTTTCCCCCCAGCGCGGGGGGCAATTCCAAACCGGCGGGCAATCAGCGCCGCCGTGCCGGTGACCGCCGCAAATCCAACCGCAAACACCTGCGAAAGAGAGGAAACGGACCCGATCACCAGTTCCGGTGACGGGATCGCCATGGCCTGCCCCGGGATCAGGATCCCCACCGAGACGAGCGGTATGGCCAGCCCGAACAGGGGCAAATAAGTCGATCTGCTTGGCTTTTTGGCTTGCATGGTCCGTTCCTCACTCACGCCCAGTTCCCCCTGCTGCTTTAATATTGATTCAATTAATAGATGTTTCTGATGGTTAAGAAATCCTTAATTAAACAATTGGTTAACGCGCATTTCTCAGAAAATGCCAACACAAAGACGTTACTCAGGGTTGTGGCGCCCATTGTGCGGCCCCCTATTTTCCAGACACAGGGCCGGAAAAAAGCCCCCCGCAAACAGGGGCGCCCCGCGGGAGGCCCCGTAGGAGGGAGTACGTAAATCAGGTTGGAGAAACGCCGAAGAAAAGCGCGTATATGTGAGGCAGGGAAACACAGCGATCAGAGCAGCCCCACGGAGGAACAGCCGCTCAAATGAGGTTGTAAAAACACTCAGAGATCCGGGTTGGGAAACTGCGGCGGCGCGGGCCGAGGCGCCTTGCGCGTCACTTCAATCGCCAGATATCAAACCGATCCGACACCGCCTCAAGCCTGTACCCCGTCATGATCTGGTCAAACGCCGGGTTGGTCGCAAAAAACGCCATCCAGTCAAAATGCGGCGTGTCGAAATAACCAGAATTCTTGTCCACGATCAGGGCGTCGGGTCGAAATGCCATCAGATCATCAATGACGTCATCCCGGGTTTGGACAAGGATCTCCTGCAATGCGGCGCAGGCCTCCCACTCGATTGAGCAATCCGTCTTTTCCAGCTTATTCACAGCGCCAGGCACCTGCCAGATGGTGGAATAACTGCTGGCCCATTGAGCTTTCGCCAGATGTGCGGTGACCGGCCCGAAAGAAACAAAAGAGGTCAACACATTGACACTTTTCGCACCGGTGATCCATTCCGCCAGCGCCACTGCGGTCGGGTTGGCATATTTTCCGCGCAAAAGGTTTGTTTGAACCAGAATTACCAGAACAATTACGACGATCCCCAACGGAAACCGGCGCATTCCGGGATCAACGATGAACCACGAAAACCCCAGCATCAAGAACCCAACAAAAGGGATCATTTGATATCTGAACCCGGTCCACTGCAACAGATAGCTCGACAGTCCGGCCAGGGTCACGACAAGCAAAATCATCGGAGCAGATGAGGTTTTGTTGCCAATTCTCGCAGCGGCGAAGCCTATCAATCCGACCAGTGCAACTATCAGCACGCGACCTATGACAACCCCGGACCCCGCGCTGACAGAATCATATGTATAACGGGCGTGGGGAACAATCTTTGAAAAATAGGCCGGATGCACCAGTGCAACGAAAAGGACGTAGAGCACCCCAATCACGAACATAACCCGGTTGGAGGGTGAGAAAATGCATCGCCAGTCCCGATCACGGAGAAGTGCCACCAGGGTCACCAAAATGGGCAAGACAAGGAAATGTGGCTTCAGGCAAATGCCCAGCGCCGCCAAAGCTGAAAGAAAGTATATCCTTGCACTGCTATCTGGCTCTTTGGGGGGCAGAAGCGCCAGCACCCACGGCGTGACAAGCACTAAAAACAGGTGATCACGCTGGATGAGATTTCCATAAGCTGGCACGATCAGAGCCACGGCTACAAGCAGCTGAAACACAATACGCCGGGGCAGTGTAAGGGTTTGTTTTGCGCCAATCACCCACCAGCTCACGAGCAGAACCAGCGTGTACACCCAAGCAAACACGACGTATTGAGCACTTTCCGGCAACAGGCCGCTGGCCTGCGACAGCCAAATGGCTGGCACTGTGTAATAGAAGTTCAGCGGCGGGTTGATCTCGACCAAATCGGTAAACAAGGCCTCCCCGTCAAGCCAGCGCTCCGTTGCAAACAGATACCAGATCACGTCATGGCTCAGCAGATCCCCCCAAAACAGCCACAGCACCGCCCCACCACATAGGGCAGAAATGAGACCCCCAATCCACATATCCTGCCCGCGGTGTGTTTTTTGCACAAAGACCCAGCCCGCAAGCAGCAGATAGGTCAGCACCGGCACCGTAACCGCCACCAGTGCCATGGCCTGCCAGAACGGCCGCCCCAGCTGGTCATAGGTAATCCAGGTCAGGGCCGTGCTCAGGATCAGGCCAGATCCGGCGGCAATGACGAAACGGGGGAAATGGAACTGGTGGTCCAGCTCGGTGCGGAAGGTCAGACGGGCATGGCCGAAATAGGAAATCAGGACCGCCGCGCTGAACCCGCCGAAATTCGATAAGATCCCGGAAAGCGTGGTGAGGTTGGCCAGCAGCAACGCGGTCAGAAAATGGGTGGCCGTGCTCGCGCCCCCAACCAGCACAAAGGGAACCAGCCGGGACCGCATCACGCCCCCTCGCGCCTTAAAACAGCGCCGAGCGACAGGTCAACCGGCATCGGCAGGCGGCCGACCAGGTGGCGTTCCGTGGCGAACACCGCCTGAAGGGCGCGGTTCAGCATTGGACCGGGCAGCGCATCATCCGGCGCATCGCTTCCTGTCAACGCCTTTGCCCCCCGCAACCCGAGGGCCACGGGAAACAGCAATGAGTTGAAATAGAACTGAAATTCGACCTTCAACCCGGCCTGCTGCGCAACGGATAACAGGGTCGATTTCGTGTAGCGGCGAAAATGATGATGGGCCTCGTCATGGCGGGACCACAGCGCCTGGAACGCGGGCACGGTGAGGAAGATCGCGCCCTTTTGCGACAGCCTTCCGGCCAGCGCCTCAAGCGCGGCGCGATCGAGTTCGATATGTTCCAGCACATCGAAAAGCGCAATCACATCATAATGTTTGTCCCCAAAGGGGATCTCATTGGGCAGGGCCCCGAAGGGGATGGTCAGCCCGGACGAGGCCTGCGCCATATTGCGCGCAAATTCGTCATATTCGAACGCATCCAGCGCCCCGAACCCCTGCAGCAACGACAGGTTCCCGCCGGTTCCACAGCCAGCTTCAAGGATCTGCGCCTCAGGTCCGGGGCGGATATGCCGCTCCAGCACGGTTGCTATGATTTTCCGGCGCGCAACAAACCACCAATGCTCCGCCTCGATCTCCTGCATCCGCAGGTAAACATCACGATCCACGCCCGGCCCCTTCCGTGTCGTCGACAACCGAACGCACCACGTAAAGCGGGCGACGGCGCACTTCCTCGTAGATGCGCCCGACATATTCCCCGATAATTCCGAGGATGAACATGTTCATGCCGCCGAAACTCAGGATCAGGATCAGGGTCGAGGCATAGCCGGGGGTATCCACCCCGTAGATCAGCGTGCGCAGCAGGATGAAGGCGGAATAGGCTGTCCGTCGTCAGATAATTTGGGACAGCTGAGCGCGTTTCGTTTTGGAGGCTCTGGCTCATCCTTGATTGAGTTTATGCGTTTTCAGTTTGGTGGCGCAAGCGCCGGGTGAGCATGGTTTTTCGTTTGATCTCCTCTCGCTGTTTCAGGATCTGCTTATCGCGCCCGAAGTAGACATCGGCGGGGGTCAGGTTGCCCAGGCTCTCGTGATAGCGCTGGTTGTTGTAGAACTCGACGAATGCGTCGATCTGCCGTTCGAGGTCACCGGGCAAGAAGTAATGCTCCAGCAGAACGCGGTTCTTCATGGTCTGATGCCATCGCTCGATTTTGCCCTGAGTCTGGGGGTGGTAAGGTGCGCCGCGGACATGCGTCATGCCCTTGTGTTCGATATAGTCCGCCAGATCTCCTGCAATGTAAGATGAGCCGTTATCACTGAGCAGCCTGGGCTTGGCGACCACGGTTGCACTGTCACAGCCGGAGGCTGCAAGTGCCAGGTCGAGTGTGGCGGTCACGTCCTCAGCTTTCATCGTCGCACAAAGCTTCCAGGCGATGATGTAACGGCTGTAGTCGTCCAGGATCGTGCTGAGATAGAACCAGCCCCACCCCAGAACCTTGAGGTAGGTGAAGTCGGTCTGCCAGAGTTCGTTGGGACGCGTCGTCTTATCCTTGAACTCATTGGCGGCCTTCATCACGATGTGCGCCGGTGCCGTGATCAGATCCTCCGCCTTCAGGATACGGTAAACCGATGATTCAGAGACAAAATACTGCTTCTCATCGGTATATTTCACCGCCAGCTCCCGGGGCGTCAGATCCTCATGCTCGAGCGCGAACTCGATAATGTCCGCCCGGGTCTCATCCGGAAGGCGGTTCCACACAGACCCAGGATGGGGTGCCGTATCGTCAAGCGCGTCAAGCCCACCTTCGGTCCAGCGGTCATACCAACGATAATAGGTTGTGGTGGGTATGCCGAGCATCGCCAGCGTCTGACGGGCAGGCAGATGCGAAGCTTCGACAGTGCGGATGATCTCCAGCTTTTCCGTTGCGGGATACCTCATACCTCGTACTCCCCATCCCCGATCATGCTTTTTTTGAGCAGACGGTTTTCCAGGGTCAGTTCAGCAACGACCTCCTTGAGCGCCGCTGATTCTGAGCGCAGTTCATTGACCTCAGGCGAGGTCGCCTGGCGCGCGGTATCACCGGCCAGACGCTGCTTGCCCGCTTCTAGGAATTCCTTCGACCATGTGTAATACAGGCTCTCGCTGATGCCTTCCCGGCGACACAGCGCGGCAATGCTTTCCTCGCCGCGCAGACCCGCCAACACAATCCTGATCTTCTCTTCGGCTGAATACTGTTTGCGCGTCTTGCGGCGGATGCCTTTGACCAGCTTGTCAGCCGCGTCCTTCGATGTTCCGGATTTCTTGTTCATCTTCGCTCCATAATGGCTGCGATGAACCAGAAATCCTCCGTTACGAAAACCTCAAATCTGTCCCACAAGCGCTGACGTCAGACACAACCAAGCCACATAGAGGTCCAGAACCAACACCCTAAGCTGGTTCTTAAAGGAAGTCTTCGGCTTCGGCCCCGGCCTCTTCTCCCCCTGTTTCCCAGTAATCTGCCACGGCAGGTAGTTGCTCCAGATCTCCTCCACCAAGGCCTTTACCTCGGGGTGATCAGACCAACGGTGAACGTCTATGGGGCGGGAATACCTAGGATTGCTGATCTCTGCCATGGACAAGGCCTCTTCGGGTAGCGCTTGCTTGAACCAAATGCGATTATGCTCAGGGATACAACTGCTTACAGGGCTATGTCCTATAAGAAGACCCTCTATCAGGTCTCCCTCCCAGGATATCCATCTTCTTCTTCTCTCTGTCTTATCCATTACTTATACCTATTATAGAGGGATATCCCCTCCCCATAGAGTATCTCCCCCACAAGGCAGGCCTTTTGGAGGAATGCTTAAGCAAGGGAGCAGAGAGCTTCAGAGAACCCCGACAGGCCCGAGGCCAGCCAGTTCAGAACAGGGGCATTCATGGGGGCATTTCGCCCACTCGATAGCCATTGGCCGTCTTACACTACTGATCTAAAGAGAGTTGGCTGGGGTGGTAGGATTCGAACCTACGGTACACTGTACCAAAAACAGTTGCCTTACCACTTGGCTACACCCCAGCAGTGAGCGTGTAAGTATCCAAAGCCCGATTGCGGCGCAACCCCAAAATCGCAGATTTTTTCAAAAATTATGCCGTGCTTTTCGGGCGGTAAAAATGGGGGAAAACGGGCATTCGGAGGCAAGGCATCCCTTTGCTCGGAATGGGCGCCAATCGGCTGTTATCCCAAGGGGCAAGCGTTCACTCAGGCTGCGATTACACCCCCGGAAGAGGGCGCGATTTCGCCAGCTGATCAAACGCTGCAAGGTCGGAAACAACGCCCGGCATGTCCGAAAGCGCAATCATGTTGGGGCCATCAGAGGGGGCATTGTCCGGGTCAGGATGGGTTTCGATAAACACCCCCGCGATCCCCAGCGACACCGCTGCACGCGCCAGAACCGGCGCAAACACACGCTGACCCCCGCTGGACGCGCCCTGCCCCCCGGGTGCCTGCACCGCATGTGTCGCGTCCATGATCACCGGGTAGCCCAGGCGCGCCATTGTAGGCAGGCTGCGCATATCTGTCACCAGCGTGTTATAGCCAAAAGAGGTGCCACGCTCGGTCAGCAGGATCTTGTCATTTCCCGCCCCGGCCAATTTGGCGGTCACATGTTGCATATCCCAAGGCGCCAGAAACTGCGCCTTTTTCACATTCACCACCCGGCCGGTCTGAGCTGCGGCCACCAGCAGGTCGGTTTGGCGGCACAGGAAGGCGGGAATTTGCAGGATATCTGCGACCTCAGCCACGCGGGCGCATTGCGCAGCCTCGTGCACGTCGGTCAGGACCGGGATGTTCAACGCGGATTTCACCTCGGCCAAAATGCGCAACCCCTCGGTCAAGCCCGGTCCACGCGGCGACGTCAGTGAGGTGCGGTTGGCCTTGTCGAACGACGCCTTGAACACGTAGCCCACCCCGCAATCAGCACAGATCCGCGCCATTTCACGCGCAATCTCAAGCGCGTGATCCAGCCCTTCGAGCTGGCAGGGGCCAGCAATCACGGTCAGGGGCAGATCATTGGCAATCTGCACCCCACCCGCCGTGACAACTGTAGTCGCCATGTTACGCCGAGACCTGTTCGCGCAGAACCGACGCGGTCAGCGACATCATCAGATAGATCCCGGCAAAGACCAGGAAGGAGAGCAAGGTATTTTCGAACTTGCGCGGATAGGTCGGTTCATCCGGCGCCACGGGCTGCACCCCCAGTTCCAGATAACGGGTCTGCTTGTTCGCCTCGATCCGGGCGGTTTCAAGCTGCTGGAGCGATTGCTGCATCAACAGCACACGGGTTTCCAGATTGGTCTGCGCGATGCGCAGCTGTGCATTCACCGAAGCAAGCGATCCTTCGGCCCCGTTTTCCGTCAGCTTGGCGCGCAGTTCGGCAATCAGCGCCTCCAGCCGCTGGATGTCGCCACGCGTGCCTTCAACCCGTGCTTTATTGGGGCGGGAATTGTCCAGAAGCTGTTGTAAGGTGAGGCGCTTTTCCTGCAGCTGGGTTTCGAAACCGGTGATCTGGCCCATCAGGGCGGTCGCATCCGACGTGGCATCAAACACGCCCAGTTCTTCCTGCAGCTTCAGCACCGTATCCTGGGCGGCAAGCATATCGCGTTCCGCCTCTTCATAGGTTTCGCGTGCGCCCTGCATCTGGTCGTTGCGCAGCCGCTGGGACAGGTTATCCACCCGTTCTTCGGCATAATTGATCAGGGCCTGCGAAAATTCCTGACTGAGAGCGGGAGAAGGTGCAATCACCTCCATCTTGATAATCCCCTCGGTCGGGTCATAGCCGATTTTCACATTTTTCTTATAGATCTTATAGGCTTGCTCGTTGGAGGCATCCTCCGACAAGCGTTGCAACCCGTCGATCTCATCCGTGCCGAACGCCTGTTTAAAGCCAAGATCCGCATTCAGGCGCAGCATGGCGTCGCGGGAGGTGAGATAGCTTTGCACCGTGATTGAATCCTGCGAGGTGGCCAGACCAGAGCCGGAGAAGAGCCCCCCAAGCCCGCTGCCAGCCGCCCCTTCCGATTTCTGAATGATAAACTCGGACTTGGTGGCATACATCGGCGTGGCAAGGGTGTAGAAATAGATCCCCGCCAGAAGCGTGGGCAGGAACACGAAGAAGGACAGGCGCACCAGGAGCATCGCGAGCTTTTTGCGGCGGCGCTTTGCGATATCCATCTGGATATCCATGATCGCCTTGGCGCGATCCGCGGCATCCAGGACCTGAGGCGCCGGCACTTTGGGCTTGTCCACCGTCTGGGGCAGTTTGATCTGGTCATCTTTGGCGGTTTTCTCGGGTGCGACCAGTTCCAGCATCGCGGCACGTTTGAACGGGTCAATGCCAGCCTTGCGCAATTGCAGCACCGCATCCAGATCGGACACGGCGTTGATGCCGTGTTTCTGGGCAACCCGGCGGGCCATGCGCAATTGGCGTCCCGTCAGGCCCTCAGCGCGGATCGCCGCCATTTCGGCATCCGTTGCAACCTCGGCGGCGCTGCTCACGTCACCACTCTGGGCCGAGCTCTGGGCTGACTGGCTGGCAGAAGGCGCAGCGGTGGCAAATTTTCCGGTGGGGAATCCGTCCTCATGCCCGGCCAGCGCAGCCTCTTCCATCGGGTTGAGCTGGCGCGGCGTTTGCCCACCGGGCGCCGGGCGCGACGGACGCGGCGGCGCGGCGGGTCCGTGATCTGTCGCAGCCCCTTCGCCCGGTGTCGGGCTTGGGGAAACGCTCGGGGCAGAACTCGGGGCAGAAGAAGACGCCCCACGCCGGATGCGGAATTTTTTAGCCTTGGGTTTCGTAGTCATAAAGTTGCTTCGCCTCTTCCAAGGTATCAAACATGTAGAACTGACCATCACGCAGCACAGCGGCTGAGCGGCAGAATTTTTCGATCGTCTTCGCCTGGTGCGACACGATGATGACGGTGGAGTTTTTCAGCCGTTCGGCCAGAACATCCCCCGCCTTGCGGTTGAACTCGGCATCGGTGGTCTGCGGCATCCCCTCGTCAATCAGGTAGATGTCGAAATCCAGTGCCAGCAGCAGCGAGAAGGTAAACCGCGATTTCATCCCCGAGGAATAGGTGCCAAGGGGGAAATCATAATACTCCTCCAGCCCGCACAACCAGCGGGTAAACGCCTCGATATAATCGGGGTCCAGCCCATAGAGCTGGGCCACGTAACGCGCGTTTTCCTTTGCGGAAAGCTTGCTGATCACACCGCCCATAAAGCCCAGCGGAAAGGAGATACGGCAATTGCGGATGATGTCGCCCTCATCCGGCTTTTCCAAGCCACACATCATGTTGATCAGCGTGGTTTTCCCGGTGCCATTGCGTGCAAGGATGCCGAGCGAATTGCCCAGTTCAACCCGGAACGAGGCTTTTTCAAGGATCACCTTGCGCCTTTCCCCGGTCCAGAAGGACTTGCTGACATTTACGAACTCGAGCATGCACACGCCCCGATCACTGCTGACTTGCCTGCCGCCCATTGATGACGGGCTTTCTGCGCTTTTAACACGCGCTTGGTTAACAAGGACCTATAGCGCCCCATTTAGGCAACATTATGTCTGAGGGGGCTATCAGAAGACAATGTCAAAACGAAATCCAAACCGAAGTTCCCTCCGGTTTGGGGTGTTTTTTCCATAAAATCCGAGGGAATTACCCCCGAATTGCGCAACAATCAGTGCGCATGCGCCTCTTCTTCGCTGTGTTGTTTCTGAACACTCAACAGTTTTCCCGCGGCAAATGATAGGAAAACAGCACCGAAACTGAACAGGGCGCCCATCTTGGCGGCGTCCTGCACCGCCCCTGCCGGGAAGGCGACGGAGGCCACGAACAGCGAGACGGTAAAGCCGATGGCCGAGACAAACCCCACCACCACCAGATCCATCGTGCGCATTCCCGCAGGCAGGCCCAGCCGCATCGGATAGGCGGCCAGCCAGCCGAAGAGCAAGATCCCCACCGGTTTGCCGATGATCAGCCCGGCAAGCACCAGCCAGGTGGCCTCGGAAATGGCGTTGAACTCGACCCCGGCATTCAGAAGGCCGAAGAAGAACAGCACCACTTCAACCGGCCCGGCCATCGCGTGTTCCATCTGGTTGAGCGTGTCCTTGAGGTATTTCTCGGCGTCCGAGAAGATCCCGAAGGCGCGGTCAGCATGGGGGATGGCAGGAATGACCGGCAACAGGCCCAGCGCGGGGTGAATGCCCGCCTGCGCAAACCCGTACCAGCTGACGCAACCGGCAAGCGCGTAGGGCAGCCAGCCCAGTTTCGTGCGCACCCAGGTCGAGCGGCGTCGCGCCTGGTCGCCCACATCCATCTTGCGCGGCAGCCAGTTGAATACAACAAAGGCCAGCACAGATGCCGCCACGGACAGAAGCAGCCATTCCGGGGCCAGTTCGCCCGAAGGGTAGAAAATCGCGAGGATGATCAGCCCCGCCGCATCATCGGCAATCGCCAGCAGCAGCAGGAAACGCACGGCCGGGTGACCCGCCCCAAAGACCAGACGCCCCACGAGATAGGAAAACGCGATATCGGTTGCGGTGGGAATGGCCCAGCCGCGCGCCACCGCGTCAAAAGTGGTCGACCCCAGCAGCAGCGCGATCCCCAGATAGACCGCAATCGGCCCCAGCATCCCGCCCGCCGTGGCCACCAGCGGCGTGGCCGCTTTCTTGCCGCGCAGCGAGCCGTTTTTGAGGATCACCGCCTCCCACACCTCTTTCCCTGCAATCGCAAAGAACAGCGCCATGAGCATGTCATTGACCAGATAGTGGAACGTCACCACCTTGCCTGTATCCCCATACTGGAAATACTTGGCATATTCCGTGCCAAAAGCCGTTTCCCAGTGGTGAATATCCACCCCAACCCAGCTGTTGAACCACAAAGGGTATTCAACAAAGTGATGGTAGGAATGTGCATTGGTATTGGCCCAGACCAAGGCCAGCAGCGCGCCGCTGATCAGCAGCACCGAATAGGTCGTGATGAAATTCCACACACGATACATGGTTTACCCCGTTTTTTATCGAAACAGACCGATTGCCCCTGACGGCAACCAGCCTGCTTTCTTCCATTATCCTTCCGAAATAATGCAAAGGGGCCCGTTTCTCAATGGCGCCCTCCCCAAGGCCCCCGGAAGTCGGACCCGTGTCAGATCGGGGCAACCATATTCCAGCCAAGACCGGCAAGGACCGCGCCAACGACAGCCAGCGCCAAATATGCGACAAAGACACGCGGTTTCACCAGGGCCCAGACAGCGACGGCCGCAGGGATACAGCTGACGCCACCTGCGATGACAAAAGACATCGCGGCCCCCTGGCTCATACCCTGCGCCAGCAGCGCCTCAACCATCGGCACCGCGGCATAGCCGTTGAGATAGGCCGGTGCCCCGACAAAAGCGCCCAGCAGGATTGGTCCGATCCCCTCGCCGCCCAGAACCTGGGCCACCCAGTCTGCGGGGATATATTTCAGCATCAAGGCTTCGATCAGATAGGCCAGCAACAGCCATTTCCCGAGGAAAAACGCGTTCTCAGCGGCGGTGGTGCGGAAAATCGCCCGCCGGTCCGCCTCTTGCCAGAAACGCCAGTTGATTGCGCCGGACAGAGGAGAGACCTCCTCCCCCGCCCCGCAGCCCGACGAACAACAGCTTTTCACCGGCGCGTTTTTCAACGGGTCCGCAAACAGGAAGGACCCTGCCAGCGCCTTGACCGAAAAACCGCCCATCAAGCCGATCATCACGGCGGCAAGCCCCTTGGCCAGCGCGAACTCCACCCCCAGCGTGCCTGCGGTAATCGCAAACATTGCCGGGTCCATCAGCGGCGAGGCCAGCCAGAAGGCCATGACCGCAGAAAGCGGCGCGCCCACGGCCAGCATGGCGGCGATAAAGGGGATCACTTCGCACGAACAGAAAGGCGAGATCCCGCCGAACAGGGCGGCCAGCACAATCATCCGGGTCTCTCGCCCCTCAAAAGCCCGCGCCAGAAGCGTTTCGGCATTTGTGGCTTTCAGGTAGGCCACGGCCAGAATGGCAAACAGGATGAAGGGGGCCGTATGGGCCAGCGCGCCAAACGCAAAGGTGAGGGTTGGCCAGATGTCATCCGGGGCGATGAACCAGAGAATGACAGGGATCAGGGCTGACGCCACCAGGGCGCCGTCCAGTTTCCACTTGCGCGGGGCCGTTGCAGGGATATCTGTCATGGCTCAGTCACTTTCCCTCTTCTCATCTTCGCTTTTCTCATCCACGCAATCTGCGCAGCATTCCGACAACAGATACTGCGACAGGGCCCGCATCACCTCATAATCCGCGGCCGCGCAGATGATCGAACGGCCCTGTTTCACCTGTGTCACCAGCCCGGCGGCGGCAAGGATCTTCATATGGTGGGTCAGGGTTGATCCGGTCACGCCGGACCGTTCCCCCAATGTGCCGATGGTCAGGCCGTCCGCCCCTGCACGGACCAGAATGCGCAACACGGACAGGCGTTGTTCTGAGCCCAGAGCCGCAAATTGGGACGCGGCGATGGGGGGCGAAAGCGGGCAGAGGGTGGGGACATCTATTTTCATATTTTTAGAAATATTGAAATTATGTCTTTGCGCAAGAGATATTTTCACAAGTCTCGAAATAAAGCGCCCCCACGTTCCGTGGCAACGGCGTGAAATGGAAACGCTTACATATCTCCCTTGGTCTTGGCGCCAATGCCCCCTACCCTGTTCCCACTCCGCCCCCAATTTCCACGACCCCGCCGCAAAAGATGCCCGACCCCGCCACCGACATCCCCTCTCTGACCCGCGAGCTATCTGCCTGCACACTCTGCCGGGACCGGTTTGCTGCCACCCAAACCAACCACGCCCCCCGGCCGGTGGTCTGGTTTCAGCCAGGCGTGCGCATTCGCATCATCGGCCAGGCCCCCGGAATGCGGGTTCATCAGTCGGGCCTCCCGTTTGACGACCCGTCCGGTGATCGGCTGCGCCATTGGATGGGGCTGGAGCGCGAGGCCTTTTATGATCAGCGCCGCATCGCCATCACCCCGATGGGGTTCTGCTTTCCCGGCTACTCTCAAAAAGGCGCCGACCTGCCGCCGCCAGCAATCTGTGCCAGAACCTGGAAGGCAAAGGTGGATCAGGCGCTCGGTGCGGTGCCGCTGACCCTGCTGGTGGGGGGATATGCGCAAAAAGCCTATCTTGGCGGAAAATCCAGCGTGACCGAGTGCGTTCAGGGCTGGCGCGACCATGCCCCGCACTGCTTTCCCTTGCCTCATCCGTCCTGGCGCAATACGGGTTGGTTGAAGAAGCACCCGTGGTTCGACGCCGAGCTTTTGCCCGCGCTGCGCGCCCGGATCAAAGACGTGCTGAACGAGGCACACCCCGACGACAGATAGGCGACTGACATGACCGACACCGACCTCCCCCTCGAAACCCCATTGGACCACGCCCACGGCGCGATGCAGGCAGATCTGGAAAATGATGCGGTGCGTCTGCGGTTTTACGAACGCCTCGCAGATGGAGAGCTTTTCGTTTTGCTGGCCAAAGAGGTGGCGGGGCAGGATGAGGAGATCGAACCGGAAGTGGTTGAAGTTGAAAAAGACAAGTATTTACTTGTTTTTGACACAGAAGAGCGACTTTCGGCCTTCACCGGCCACCCCTCCCCCTATGCTGCCCTGCCGGGGCGCGTGGTTGCCGGGATGCTTGCCGGACAGGGGATCGGGCTTGGGGTCAATCTGTCCGTCGCCCCCTCGTCCATCCTGATCCCGGCAGAAGCGATGGAGTGGCTGGCCACCACCTTGCAATCCGGCCCGGAAGAGATTGAGGCACGTGTGGCTGAGATCCACGCCCCCTCCGCCCCCGAGGCGCTGATCACGGCGCTGGACGCAAAGCTTGCGTCAGCAGGGGGGCTGGCCGCGATGGCCTGTCTGGCGGGGGTCACCTATGCGGACGGGCGCAAAGGCCATGTGCTTGGGTTTATTGACGCAATGGAAGGTGCCGAAAATGCGCTGGCCGGTGCGGCCAACGAAGCCCTGACCTTTTCCGGCATCGAAGCCGGACAGATGGATGTTGGTTTTTTTGCCGGTGAAGATGTGATGGCCCGCAAGCTGGTCTCTTACGGGCTGCGCTTTGACCTGCCGGTACCGGAGACGCCTGAACCGCTGAAACCCATTGCCCCCGGCTCTGACCCGGAGAAGCCGCCAATTTTGAAGTAATCGGGCCTGAAGTGGCCTGTGTGAGGTGGCCCGTCTGTCGTGACCAGTCTGAGGTGGCCTGTGCTCTGAAGCCAATCAGGGGTGCTGCCCCTCGTGCCCGCTCTCAGAGCGGACCCTCACCCCGAGATATTTGAAACAAAAAAAAAGCGACCGGGAAAAGGGAGCGGGGCCGGTCCCACCAGAGGGGCCAGAGGGGAATGGCAGCGCGACCTGAGTGGCACAGGAACTGACACCGGGGCTAACACGGCACCAGACGCGGGCAGGTGGCGAGCTTTGGGTGTTACTTGCTTTCCAGCGCCTCGATCCGGGCCTTGAGCGCCTCGTTTTCCTCGCGCGCTTTCTGGGCCATGGCGCGCACCGCATCAAACTCTTCGCGGGTGACGAGGTCACGATCCGCCAGCCAGCGGTCCATCCAGGATTTCATCGCGCTTTCGGCCTCATCCTTGGCGCCCTGAGCCACGCCCAGCGCGTTGGTCATGATTTGCGACAGGTCATCAAACATCTTGTTGCGGCTTTGCATCGGGTTCTCCTTGGGCGGCAGGGGGGCAATTGCCCTTCATGTGCGGACAAACGCTATATGGGGACAAACGCCGCCGGAGACAAGGTGATGCATGCGCCCTCGCGGGATTTCACCGTCTTGAAGGGACGGCGGCGTGCCCCCATTGACACCCGCGGGCGGGCCAGTCAGGAATGCGGCCATGATTATGGCCATCCCCTTCCCCGCCCTGACGCCCGAGATCTTTACGATCGAGCTTGGTCCGATTTCATTTGCCCTGCGCTGGTATGCGATGGGCTATCTGGTGGGCATTGCCATTGGATGGTGGATCATCGCCCAGGCGCTGAAACGTCCGGCGCTGTGGCGGGCTGGTCCGCCAATGGACCGGGCGCAGCTGGAGGATCTGGCCACCTGGATCGTGCTGGGCATTATTGGCGGCGGGCGGCTGGGCTTTGTGCTGTTTTATCAACCCGATTACTACCTGTCGAACCCGGTGGAGATCCTGAAGGTCTGGCAAGGGGGGATGTCTTTTCATGGCGGGTTCCTTGGCGTGATTGCCGCGGTGTTTTTCTGGTCGCGCCGGCGCGGGTTGCCCGTGGCATCGGTGGCCGACTGTCTGGCCATTGCGGCCCCGATCGGGATCGGGCTTGTGCGCATCGCCAATTTCATCAATGCCGAGCTGTGGGGGCGTCCGACCGACCTGCCCTGGGGGGTGATTTTCCCGGGCGAGGCCGCGCAGACCTGTGCCAACCTCGCCAACGGGGCCTGCGCCCGGCATCCAAGCCAGCTTTATGAAGCGGCCCTTGAGGGCGCCGTGCTGGCCGCCGTTCTTTTGCATCTCGCCTTCAGGTCCGGCTGGCTGAAACGCCCCGGTGCGCTGGCCGGCGGGTTTTTTCTGGGCTATGGGCTGGCGCGGTTCACGGTTGAGTTCTTCCGGCTGGCGGATGCGCAATTCATCTCGGCCGACAACCCCTATGGCCACGTGGTCCGGCTGGGGGAGTATGGCATCACCATGGGGCAGGCCCTGACCCTGCCGATGATCGTGATCGGGGCGGCCACGCTGATCTGGGCATTTCGCCGCCCGCTTGAAAATCCTGCCGGGGACCAGAGCACATGAGCGCGCACCAGATCCCCCCCTCGCTAACCGACCTTCTGCTGCGGCGCATCAACAAGACCGGGCCGATGACCCTGTCCGAGTTCATGGGCGACTGCCTGCTGCATCCGGTCCACGGCTACTATGCCACGCGCGACCCGTTCGGGCAGGCGGGGGATTTCATCACGGCGCCTGAGATCAGCCAGATGTTTGGTGAGATGCTGGGATTGTTCATGGCGCAGGTCTGGATGGATCAGGGGCGCCCTGCCCCCTTTACCCTTGCCGAGCTTGGCCCCGGTCGCGGCACATTGATGGCGGATATGTTGCGCGCCACGGCGGCTGTGCCCGGGTTCCACGCGGCGCTTGACCTGCATCTGGTCGAAGCCTCCCCCGTGCTGCGAAAGGCCCAGAGGGACCGGCTGGCCCCGGCTGCGATCACCCACCATGACGTGGCCCAGACCCTGCCAGATCAGCCCCTGTTCCTGGTCGCCAACGAGTTTTACGACGCCTTGCCGATCCGCCAGTTCATCCGTGAAGGCAAGATGTGGCGCGAGCATCAGGTCGGCGAAGAAAACGGCACATTGCGCATGGGGCTGACCGCCCCCTTGCCGCAGGCGATGCTGGACCATCGGCTGGACGATACCCGCGATGGTGATCTTGTCGAGATCTGCCCGGCCCTTGGCCCGATCACTGAAGAGATCGCCACCCGCATCAACACCTATGGCGGCGTGGCGCTGGTGATTGATTACGGCGACTGGCGCTCGCTTGGGGATACGCTGCAGGCGCTTTCGGCCCATCAGAAGGTCGGATTACTTGAAGCTCCGGGTGCGGCAGATCTGACCGCGCATGTGGATTTCGAACGCATCGCCCATTTTGCCGCGCCGCTGACCCACTCGCTCCTGACCCCTCAGGGGGTGTTTCTGGAGCGGCTTGGGATCACCGAGCGGGCACAGGCGCTGGCGGCAAAGATGCAGGGGCAGGCGCTGGAAAGCCATATCTCGGCACATCGGCGCTTGACCCATCCCGATGAAATGGGGACGCTCTTCAAAGTGCTCGGGCTGACTCGTCCGGGCGCACCGGCGCTGCCGGGGCTGGAAATGGTCCCTTCCGGACCGCGCTGAGCGCCGGGCCGTTTCGACAGACCTCACCTGACCGGTCCGATCCGACCGTTCACCCACCCGAACCAACCCGATGGTGACCTGATGATGCTGGAAATCCTGAGTTCCGACGCGCTGCGTTCCGATGCTTTGCGGCATGGGTTCTTTACCCGAAAAGGCGGGGCGTCCTCGGGGGTGTATCGCGGGCTGAACTGTGGCTCGGGCAGTCAGGACCAATCAGAGCTGGTAAAGATCAACCGTGACCGGGTGGCGGCAGCGATGGAGGTGGCTCCGGCGGCGCTGTGCGGGGTCTTTCAGGTCCATTCCGCAGATGTGGCCACAATCACCGCAGCGCAGGTTGGCGACAAACCACAAGCCGACGCACTTGTGACCGCAACACCCGGACTTGCCCTGACCATCCTCACCGCGGATTGCCAGCCGGTGCTGTTTGCCGACGCCAAGGCGGGGGTGATCGGCGCGGCCCATGCCGGGTGGAAAGGGGCGCTGGATGGGGTGTTGGAAAACACGATCGCGGCGATGGAGGCGCTTGGCGCCACGCGAGAGGGCATCCACGCCGTGATTGGCCCCTGCATCAGCCAACGCAATTATGAGGTCGGGGCGGAGTTTTTTGATAGGTTCACCGCCATCGACCCCAGCTATGGCCAGTTCTTTGTGCCCGGACAGGACACACCGGGTCAGGACAAGCGGATGATGTTCGACCTGCCCGGCTTTGGCCTGCATCGCCTGAAGGCGGCGGGCGTGGGACAGGCGAGCTGGGTGGGCCATTGCACCTATGAGGATGAAGACCGGTTCTATTCCTATCGTCGCGCCTGCCACCGGAACGAGGCCGATTACGGCCGGCTGATCTCGTCGATCCGCCTGTAGCCCCCTTTCGAAACGCCCATTGCATCAACGGGGCATCAACGCGATCCGCGCGTGTCGCGCGACACCTGCGGCCCGGTCTTCCCGAAACGCTTTCAGCCCCGCTCTGGTTCGGGGGTTCCTGCCCCGTTTTGGCCCCATTTGCGCGAAACAATCGCAACTGACACGACGAATTGGACGGGATCCCCGGGACAATTCCCTTATTTTATAAGGCTCAACCTGCGGCACAGGCCGATTGTCGCCGATTTGGCAAAAATGCCCAAGGACTGCCCAAACTGTGCCCGAATCCCTCGTTAAACCTGAGATCAACACATGATCACATGTCCCGAAGAGGGCAGAGCAATGAGGCACGACATGAGCAAGCAAGGCAAAACCCGTCCGCAAACCCGTCGCTGGATGAAATGGATCATTGAGGCCGAGGCTGACGCCTCTGCCCTGCCCTTCACCCGCGAGAACCGGAAGGCAAAGAAAGACCCAAAAGCACAGGACGCGGCGTAAGCAATATCGCTTGAGAGTGCCGCCGCAAGACAAAAGCCGCCATCCTCCCGGGCGGTTTTTGTTTGTTTGGCGGCCAGCGCACGCCCAGAACTCTTCGATATTTTTGCCCGGAGTTTTCGCAAAACTCCAGCGCGCCCTGCTCAGAAGATCAGGGCGTTTCCGCCATCCGCGCTTCCAGCACATCAAACGGCACGCCCGGTTCATCCTTGGCGCCGCGAATGACCAGCGAGGTTTTCACCGATCCCACATTGGGGGTGGTCAGCAGGTCTTCGGTCAGGAAGCTTTGGAAGGTCGACAGGTCGGGGGCCACGCATTTCAGGATGAAATCCACCTCGCCATTGAGCATGTGGCATTCGCGAACAAGGGACCATTCGCGGCATTTTCCCTCAAACGCCACCAGATCCGCCTCGGCCTGACTGACCAGACCGACCATGGCAAAGACCTGCACTTCAAAGCCCAGCGCGCGCGAATCCACATCCGCGTGATAGCCCTTGATCAGCCCCATTTCCTCCAGCGTGCGCACCCGGCGCAGGCAGGGCGGCGCGGAAATACCCACGCGCTTGGCCAGCTCCACATTGGTCATACGCCCATCGGCCTGCAACTCGGCAAGAATCATGCGGTCGATCGGGTCTAGCTTATGTCCGGCCATGCGAATTCCTTCTGGCGCCTACTCAACGAAATTGCGCAAACACTAGCCGCCCTTGGTTGCTTGCGCAACAATCTTTCGCCAAAACGCAACATTCTTGCAGATCCGACCATTCGGCAGGCAAAGACGGCACGGAACGGCAGGATCAGCGGGGGCAACGAGGAGGGGCAGACGGGGACACCACAGGGTCAACACGGGTTCAATACGGGGGCTTCCCTCGGGCCGCCTGCGCCCCTATATCCAGAGACGTTGAACAATTCAAAGCAGGAATGCCCCGATGTCCGAGACCCGCCACACCAAAGTTCTGATCATTGGCTCCGGCCCTGCCGGTTACACTGCCGGGGTCTATGCCTCGCGCGCCATGCTTGAGCCGATCCTGGTGCAGGGGATGGAACCGGGCGGTCAGCTGACCACCACCACCGAGGTCGAGAACTATCCCTCTTTCATCGACATCCAGGGGCCAGAGCTGATGATGAAGATGGAAGAACATGCGCGCACCATGGGCACCGAAATCATCGGTGACATCATTGTCGATCTGGATCTGTCCAAACGCCCGTTCACGGCCAAGGGGGACAGTGGCACGCTTTATACGGCTGACGCGGTGATTCTGGCCACGGGCGCACGCGCCAAATGGCTGGGCCTGCCGTCAGAAGAGAAGTTCAAGGGCTTTGGCGTCTCGGCCTGCGCGACCTGCGACGGGTTCTTCTATCGCGGCGAGGAAATTGTCGTAGTGGGCGGCGGCAACACCGCAGTCGAGGAAGCGCTGTTCCTGACCAAGTTTGCCTCCAAGGTCACCCTGATCCACCGCCGCAATGAGCTGCGCGCCGAAAAGATCCTGATCGACCGGCTGATGAAAAACGAAAAGATCGTGCCGCTCTGGGATCACACGCTGGAAGAGGTTGTGGGGGATGAAAACCCGCTGGGTGTGACCGGTGTGCGCGCCAAACATGTCGAGACCGGCGAGATCACAGAGATCCCGGCCAAAGGCGTCTTTATCGCCATCGGCCACGCCCCCGCGAATGAGCTGGTCAAGGACACGCTGGAAACCCATATGGGCGGTTATGTGGTGACCAAACCCGACAGCACCGCCACCTCGATCCCCGGTGTCTTTGCCGCGGGCGACCTGACCGACCACAAATACCGTCAGGCGGTGACCTCGGCCGGTATGGGCTGTATGGCGGCGCTTGAGGCAGAGCATTTCCTGGCTGAGCAGGAGTAAACAGGTGGGCCTGTCTGTGCCCAGCTATTTCAAACCGGTGGTGGGGCGCTTCTGGCGCGCCACCTTTCAGGGGCAGGAGGCCCGGCTTCTTTCCCCGGCCCGCGCCCCAAACGGGCGCTGGCATCATGATGGCGAGAACGCGCTTTACCTCTCCGCCACGCCAGAGGGGTGCCGCGTGGCGGTCAAGGCCTATCAGCGCCCCGATGATCCGCCCCGCGTCATTTTCCCGCTTGAGGTCTCTGCCACGCATATCGTCGATCTCTGCGCGCCATCCGTGCGGGACGCCCTGGGGATGTCTCTTGAGCGGATCCATGTCTTCTGGGCCGATTTACACGCTCAGGGGCAGTTCCCGCCAACATGGGAGATCAGTGACCAGCTTCGCGCAGCCGGGGCGGAGGGCATACTGACCCCCTCCCGCTCTCGCCCGGAACTGACCCATCTGACCCTGTTTCGCTGGAACGAAGACCATGCGCCTGCGGTGCGGGGGACACAGAACCCCATTCCGTTCTAGGCGTTTGAACGACGGGCAGCCGCCCGGCGTGTTCCAAGGCGCACGCGTGTTTTGGAACACTGTTCCCCCAATCCCACACTTGGCACTATTTCCCCCCCAATCGGGTCATTTACTCTAATTATGTCTTTTCGTATGCGGGCGTTCATGCAATGCGTTCACGCGTGAACACACTTTGAGTCGAACCAGAATGCCCGCCACACCGCCCCCCTCCTCACCTACGGAAGACGATCTGCGCTTCCTTCTGCTGCGCCAGCTGGACGCAGCGCCGGAAGGCTCGCAACGCGCGATTGCCGCGGCGGTGGGGATATCACTCGGTCGGTTGAACGGACTTCTGCGTGCCACCGCCGATCAGGGGCTGATCCAGATTGGAAAGCGGGGCGGACCGGACAAGCGGCAACGTTTTTCCTACGTCATCACCGCCAAAGGGGCCGCAGAGAAAACCCGCCTCAGAGATCAATTCCTTGCCCGCAAATTTGCCGAGTATGACGCGCTGCACGCCGAATTGACCGGTTCGTCCAGCGGTCTTTCCCCTTTGAAACACAGGACACATCCCATGCAAGACAACCTGACCCCCATCCCCGAGCTGTATGTCTCATATGAAAGCGCGCAGAAGCTGAAAGTTGAAGCCGCTGACCTGACCAGCCACGACCTCAGCCCGCGTCAGATCTGTGATCTGGAGCTTCTGATGAACGGTGGCTTCAACCCGCTCAAGGGCTTTCTGAGCGAGGAAGATTACAATGGCGTGGTGGAAAACATGCGCCTGGCAGATGGCTCGCTCTGGCCGATGCCGATCACCCTGGATGTGTCGGAGGATTTCGCGAACTCCATCGAATTGGGGCAGGACATTGCGCTGCGCGATCAGGAAGGTGTGATCCTGGCCACGATGACCGTGACCGATCGTTGGGAACCCAACAAGGCGCGCGAAGCCGAGAAGGTGTTTGGCGCAGATGACGATGCGCACCCGGCAGTGAACTATCTGCACAATGTGGCCGGTAAAATCTATCTGGGCGGCCCGATCGTGGGTATCCAGCAACCGGTGCATTATGACTTCCGCGGCCGTCGCGACACGCCGAACGAACTGCGGTCGTATTTCCGCAAGCTGGGCTGGCGTCGCGTGGTGGCGTTCCAGACCCGCAACCCGCTGCACCGCGCCCACCAGGAACTGACCTTCCGCGCTGCCCGTGAAGCACAGGCCAACCTGCTTATTCACCCGGTTGTCGGCATGACCAAACCGGGCGATATCGACCACTTCACCCGCGTGCGCTGCTATGAGGCGGTGCTGGATCAATACCCTGCCGCCACCACCACCATGTCGCTGCTGAACCTGGCGATGCGCATGGCTGGCCCGCGCGAAGCGGTGTGGCACGGCCTGATCCGTAAGAACCACGGCTGCACCCATTTCATCGTCGGCCGTGACCACGCAGGCCCCGGCAAGAACTCGGCCGGTGAAGATTTCTACGGGCCCTATGACGCGCAGGACCTGTTCCGCGAGCATGAGGCCGAGATCGGCATCGAAATGGTTGACTTCAAGCACATGGTTTATGTGCAGGACCGCGCCCAATACGAACCCGCCGATGAGATCGAAGACAAGGACAACGTGACCATCCTGAACATTTCCGGCACCGAGCTGCGCCGCCGTCTGCAGGAAGGTCTGGAAATCCCGGAATGGTTCTCGTTCCCGACCGTTGTGGAAGAGCTGCGCAAGACCAAGCCGCCGCGCGCGGAGCAGGGCTTTACCGTGTTCTTCACCGGCTTCTCAGGCTCAGGCAAATCGACCATTGCCAACGCGCTGATGGTGAAACTGATGGAAATGGGCGGTCGCCCCGTGACCCTGCTGGATGGGGACATCGTGCGCAAGAACCTGTCGAGCGAGCTGGGCTTCTCGAAAGAGCACCGTGACCTCAACATCCGCCGCATCGGCTATGTGGCCTCCGAGATCACCAAAAACGGTGGTATCGCGATCTGCGCCCCGATTGCCCCTTACGCCACCACCCGCCGCGCGGTGCGTGAAGATATCGAGCAATTCGGTGCCTTTGTCGAAGTTCACGTGGCCACATCGATCGAGGAATGCGAACGCCGTGACCGCAAGGGTCTCTACAAGCTGGCCCGCGAAGGCAAGATCAAGGAATTCACCGGGATTTCCGATCCCTATGACGTGCCGGTGAACCCGGAACTGACGGTGGAAACCGAGAATGTCGAAGTGGACAACTGCGCCCACCAGGTTCTCTTGAAGCTGGAAAGCATGGGTCTGATCAAGGGCTAAGCCCCTGCCCCGAATGCCCACCAGAAAACAGAAAGGCCAGAGCCCCGCTCTGGCCTTTTTTCATTTCGTGTTTCTTTAAAGCGTTTCGGTTTTAACCTGATACAGGGGAAAATCGAAACGCGGTAAGAGATATCAATGTCGTGGGCGTTTCGGAATAAACATGTGTGTCAAGTTTCTCCCGAAACGCTTTAGGAGCGGCGCGATCAATGCACCGCAACCGGGGTCAGATCATGCTGCCGCGCCAGCGCAAAGGCCAGACGTCGGCCCTGCACCACGGCCAGGCATTCCCCATCCTCATGATGCACCGAATAAAGCCGGTCCATGCCTTCCACCTGTGGGCGCATCTCTTCAGGCAGCTCTTCCGGCAAGACCGAGCGGATATAGACGGTCCGGCTTTCGACTTCGGGCAGGAATTCAAATGTAGCATCCATGATGGGCCTCCTTCCTTCTCAAGCGTCAAAGGGCGCTTACGCCCCCCGTTTTCACAGCGGCGGAGGGGGGTTATTACAGATATGGGGTCCGGCGCAGGCCATTGCCCGTCCGATAACATCAGAGTGATTGCAGATTGATGTGGGTTTAACGCAGCGTCCGCTCAGCGTTTGTTGATCTGGATCGTCTGCACCACCTGCTCAGGCTCCGCGCGTTCCAGATCAATATGCAGCAGTCCGTTTTCGGTGGAGGCCCCCACCACCTCGACGCCATCCGCCAGCACAAAGCTCTTCTGGAACTGCCGCCCGGCAATACCGCGATGCAGGAAAACACGATCCTCGCTGGTCTCTTTCTGCGCACCGCGCACCACCAGCTTGGCATTTTCCACCGTGATCGAGAGGTCCTCATCGGCAAAACCAGCCACGGCCAGAGAAATCCGATAAGCGCGCTCGCTCACCTGTTCGATATTGAAAGGGGGATAGCCATCCTTGGATTTGGCGGCTTGTTCCACCATCCGCTCCAATTGCTCAAATCCCAGCAGGAACGGGTGGGTGGCCAGGGTCATCTTGGTCATCAGTCGGTCCTTTTTCACGATAAAGCGACACGTGGTCGGGGTCCCGATCGGCAACCCCTCCGGGTAAATATGGGGCGGGGCGCGATCAGGTGCAAGGGGGGCCGCGCTGGCACGGCTTTTCCTTGGCGTTAACGGTTTTGCGCGATAAGCTCTTACCACCACTTGGGAATCGACCTGCTGACCATGAGCAATGCCAAAGAAATGAAAACCAATGACGTGCTCCGGGTGGAGCTTGAGGTTTTCAAAGCGGAACACCGTGATCTTGACGAAGCCATCCACGCGCTTGAGGAAAGCGGGCGGGCGGATCAGTTGCGGCTGAGGCGGTTGAAAAAGCAAAAGCTGGCCCTGAAAGACAAGATTGCCCGGATCGAAGACAAGCTGACCCCGGATATCATCGCCTGATCCTGCAGGGCGCGCGCCCGCCCATATTCGTGTCACCTTCGCCCCCGAAGCGCGGCCTTGGTCGGGCGGTTCGGAAAATTCACGAAAAAGCGTGCGGAAGCGGGACAGATTGCCCCTCCCGGCCTTTTGCCCGATTGCATCATACCCCCCTGCCCCTATAAGTAGGCCCAACTTTATTGCGCCATCATCGGGGGACCACATGACGGATGTGAAGGTCGGTATCATTATGGGCAGCCAGTCGGACTGGCCCACCATGAAAGAAGCGGCAAATGTGCTGGACGAACTGGGCGTGGCCTATGAGACCCGGATCGTCTCGGCCCACCGGACCCCGGACCGGTTGTGGGACTATGGCAAAACAGCCGCGGATCGGGGCCTTCACGTGATCATCGCAGGCGCGGGCGGTGCGGCACATCTGCCCGGCATGATGGCCTCAAAAACCCGCGTGCCCGTTGTGGGCGTGCCGGTGCAGACCCGCGCATTGTCCGGTGTCGACAGCCTTTATTCAATTGTACAGATGCCCAAGGGTTTCCCGGTGGCCACCATGGCCATTGGCGCGGCAGGCGCGGCAAATGCAGGGCTGATGGCTGCCGGCATCCTTGCCACCGCAGATGCAGAGCTGGCCGAGCGTCTGGACGCCTGGCGCGCGGCCCTCGCCGCCTCGATCCCGGAGGTTCCGGTTGATGAGTGAGATCCTGCCCACCGGCGCCACGATCGGCATTCTCGGCGGCGGCCAGCTGGGCCGCATGCTCTCGGTTGCGGCCTCCCGTCTGGGGTTCAAAACCCATATCTTCGAACCCGGCGCAAACCCGCCCGCAGGCCAGGTGGCCGACCAGGTAACCACCGCAGGCTATGATGACGTGGCCGCGCTGGAAACCTTCGCCAAATCGGTCGACGTGATCACCTATGAATTCGAGAACATCCCGACCGCCGCACTGGATGCGCTGGAAGCCCTCGCCCCGATCCGCCCGGGCCGCGAAGCCCTGCGCGTCAGCCAGGACCGGATCGTTGAGAAGGATTTCCTGTCCGATCTGGGACTGGCCACCGCCCCTTACGCCAATGTCGAAAGTGTTGAAGATATGGTGGCGGCGGTTGCCGCTATTGGCGCCCCCTCGATCCTGAAAACCCGCCGCTTCGGCTATGACGGCAAAGGTCAGGCACGACTGAAAACCACCGAGGATGCGGATGCGGCCTTTGCCGACATGCAGGGTGCTCCGGCAGTGCTGGAGGGGTTTGTCACCTTCACCCATGAGATCAGCATCATCGCCGCACGGGGCGTGACCGGTGAAGTGGCCTGTTTTGACCCGGGTGAAAACGTCCACAAAGATGGCATCCTTGACACCACCACCGTGCCCGCCCGCCTGACCGGCGCCCAGCGCACCGACGCCATCCTGCTTGCAGGGCGGATCCTGAACGCCCTCGACTATGTCGGCGTGATGGGGGTGGAGCTGTTTGTGACACCCAAGGGCCTGATCGTGAACGAAATTGCACCTCGCGTGCATAATTCCGGTCACTGGACCCAACAGGGCTGCTCCGTGGACCAATTCGAACAGCATATCCGCGCCGTGGCCGGGTGGCCGCTGGGGGACGGATCCCGTTTTGCGGATGTGGTGATGGAAAACCTGATTGGCGACGACATGGACCGCGTGCCCGAGATCGCCCGCGAAGCCAACGCCTCGCTGCATCTTTACGGCAAGGCCGATGTGAAACCCGGGCGCAAAATGGGCCATGTGAACCGGATCGTACCCGCCGCAAAATAAGCTTTGATGCGTTTCAGGAGAAACCTGTGGCCAATAGCCCCTCCTGAAACGCTCCGCCCTCTGACCTCTCACGCCGCATTTCGCGCTCCAATCCCTTGGGGCCAACCGAGGGCAAGACCGAAATACTTCAATCAGCCAAGTGGCCCTCTGCGCACGCATCGGGCCGCTTCCGGTGGCTCACTTCGTGAGCCTGTTGGGGCTTTGCCCCCGAGCCTTCGGCTCTCCCCCAAGATATTTTGGCAAGAAAAAAGGAAAAGGATTGCTCCAACCTCCCCTTCTTCTTGGTTCAAATACTCCGGGGTGAGCGAGCTTGTCTCGCGAGGGGCAGCGCCCCTTATCACCCTGTCTCAGGCGAGACGACGAAAAGGCATGGTAATCACGCCCAGAACAAGCGACAGGATGAGCCAGCCGCCGACAAAGCCGATCCCGGCGCTGATCAGCCCATCGGCGGTCACGGGCACAGCGGGGCGAAACTCGTCCCACGTATCCTGCACAAGGTCGGTATCCCGGAAATGCCAGAGCTTGGTCAGACGCATCAGCGGCTCGGTTTGTTTCAGCGAGGTGTAGGCGGCATCGAGCCGGTCGAACCGCGCGAGGTTTCCGGCCATCTGGTCACGCAGGTCGTTTTGGAACTCAGAGCCGCTCATCTTTTCAAGGGCCTCTTCGCGCGTATAGCCTGCGGCCTCGGCGGTGAAGTCAAACCCTTTGGCAATCACCATCAATTCGGTGCGCGCACCGGAGAGGCGCTGCAGGTATTGCTGTGAAAATTCAGGGAATTGCGAAAGACCCACTGCCCCGGCCAGCCCGCCTGCCATGGTGATTGCTCGGATCATGTCTTTGCCCTTTTCGGCTTATCTGCGCATATGGCCAGCATGCCGGGACAGGTGGAGTTGGGTCAAGGGGACGCGGGGCATTCCTTTCCCCCACGCTTATATCCGCGCATCAAAAAAGGGGGCGCGCGGCCCCCTTTTCCGGATCAGTTTCAGCTTTGTTTACAGCCCGCGCACATGGTGCGGTTCATAGATCTCAATGATCTTGGCCACGGCCGCTTCGGGCGACATCTCTTCGCTTTCCCCGGTGCGGCGAGAGGTGACTTCGACCACACCGTTTTTCAGGCCGCGCGGGCCCACGGTGATGCGCCAGGGCAGACCGATCAGGTCCATGGTGGCGAACTTGCCGCCCGCACGTTCCTTGCGGTCATCATAGAGCGGTTCCAGCCCGGCTTTCGTAAGTTCTTTGTAAAGCGCGTTACAGGCGGCGTCGGCTTCGTCGTCCCCCTGTTTCAGGTTCACGATGCCCACATGGAACGGCGTCACCCCTTCGGGCCAGATAATGCCCTTGTCATCATGCGAGGCTTCGATGATCGCCCCCAGCAGGCGCGACACGCCGATGCCGTGTGACCCCATATGGACCGGCACATGGTTTTGGTCTTTGTCGACCACGGTGGCGCCCATGGCTTCGGAATATTTGGTACCGAAATAGAAGATCTGGCCCACTTCGATCCCGCGCGCCACGCGGCGGCGTTCTTCGGGGATCTGGTTGAAGATCGCCTCGTCATGGGTCTCGTCGGTGCGGGCGTATTTCGAGGTAAATTCCTCCATCACACCCTGACACTGCGCCACGTCATCATAGTCGATCTCGCGGTCGCCGAAGGTCATGTCGGTCACAGCGCTGTCATAGAACACTTCCGACTCGCCGGTTTCGGCCAGCACGAGGAATTCATGGGTGTCGTCACCGCCAATCGGACCACTATCCGCACGCATCGGGATCGCCTGCAAGCCCATACGCTCATAGGTGCGCAGGTAGCTGACAAGGTGGCGATTATAGGCGTGCAGCGCGTCTTCCTTGGTCAGGTCAAAGTTGTAGCCGTCTTTCATGTAGAATTCACGGCCGCGCATCACGCCGAAACGCGGGCGGATTTCGTCGCGGAATTTCCACTGGATCTGGTAGAGCGTGAGCGGCAGGTCTTTGTAGCTGTTCACATGGGCGCGGAACACATCGGTAATGACCTCTTCATTGGTCGGACCATAGAGCATGTCACGACCATGGCGATCCTCGATGCGCAGCATTTCCTCGCCATAATCATCATAGCGCCCGCTTTCGCGCCACAGGTCCGCCGGTTGGATCGTGGCCATCTGCATCGGCACGTGACCGGCGCGGATCTGTTCCTCATGCACGATGTTTTCGATCTTGCGCAGCACTTTGAAGCCAAGCGGCAGCCAGGTATAGATCCCGGCAGCCTGCTGTTTGATCATGCCAGCACGCAGCATGTAGCGATGCGAGACGATCTGGGCCTCGGCGGGGGTTTCCTTTAGGACCGGCAGGAAATAGCGGGAAAGACGCATGTTGTCCTCATAAATTCCATGTTTGCAAGCGGTCTACGCGATCAGGCAGGCAAGAGCAATGGGCAGGGCGAGCATGGGGGGACCCTGCCCTGTTTCACCGCAAGATGTGCTATTTGCGACCGGCCTTGTGTCGCCACTGTGTTTGCGCAACCATCGCGCTGTGCCAAGGTGCCCCCACCTGCTTCGGAGCCCCCATGACCCAGACCATCCTTGAACCCGCCCGCGAAATCCCGGTGATCCATCAGACCGATGTGCTTGTGGTTGGATCCGGCCCCGGCGGGTTGGCCGCTGCATTGGCAGCAGCCCGTGCCGGTGTCGAGGTCACGTTGCTGGATCGGTTCGGCTGTTTCGGTGGCAATATCACCACGGTGGGCGTCGAAGGCTTTGCCTGGTATCGCCATGAGAAAACCGTCGAGGCCGGCGGCATTGGCTGGGAGTTCGAAGAGCGCGCCAAAGCCATGGGGGCCGCCGTGCCGGAAAGCCAGTCCCTGTCCTATGAGCTGGACAGTGAAGGGTTCAAACTGGTCGCGGATCGTCTGGTTGAAGAGGCCGGCATCCACCCGATGCTGCATCGCCAATTCGTCGCCCCCCTGCGCGAGGGCAACCACATCACCGGCGTCATTGTCGAAAGCAAGGCGGGGCGCGAGGCCATTCTGGCCAAACGGGTGATCGACGCCACGGGGGATGCGGACATTGCCCATATGATGGGTGCCCCCACGGTGAAAACTCCGGTCGAGGAGATGCAGGCGGCCTCGGTCATGTTCCATATCGCGGGTGTCGACAAAAAGAAATTCATGGAGGGCGTGAAGGCCGATCCACAGACCTATGCAGATTGGTCCACCGGCGAATGGGAGGTGGAGACCTCCGGCAAAGAGGACGAGATGTTCTCGCCTTTTCTGGCCAAGCCCTTTGCCCAGGCCATCCGCGAAGGACATATGCCCGCGCATCTCAACACCATCGGCGGCACCTGGGGCGCGGTGCATGACAGTGGCGAGATGACCTACATGAACCTTGTGCATCTGGCGGGGATTGACGGCACGGATCCGGACAGCATGACCCGAGGCGAGATCGAGGGGCGCAAGCAGGCGATGACCGCCATTGATGCGCTGCGCCGCTACACACCCGGCTGCGCGCAGGCGCGGCTTAGAAATTTCGGCATGACCATCGGCATTCGTGACACGCGCAAGATCGACGCGGCCTATAACCTTACCGAACAGGATATGCGCCATCAGGGACGGTTTGAGGACACAATCGGGATCTACCCCGAGTTTATTGACGGCTACGGCATCCTGATCCTGCCCACCACCGGGCGCTATATGCAGGTGCCATACCGCGCGATGTTGCCGAAAGGGGTGGAGGGATTGCTGGTCACGGGACGTGCCATCGGCGGGGACAAGGTGGCCCATGCCGGCACGCGCAACATGGCCTGCTGTGCGGTTGCGGGTCAGGGCGCGGGCGTGGCTGCGGCGCTGTCGATCACGTCGGGGGTCTCACTTGATGCGGTGGACATCCGGGCGGTGCAGCGCGAGTTGAAACGACAGGGCGTGCGGATTGATTAAGGGGCGCGAAACGGGCTGGGAAGACACATCTGATCTAATCTGCCCCGACCTGATCAGTCCCGACCTGCCCCGAAACATCCGTAAAATCGAGATGTCATCCCGCGACAACAGGAGAAAACAATCCGGGTTCCATCTGCTTTTCAGATAGCGGACCCCGGTCAGATCGACCCCGCCACGCTGATCTTCACTTCGTTGTTGGTGGCAAGAGAGGTGCCCTGACCCTCTTGATATTTCACACCAACCCCCACCTCTCCCGAGGTGGTAATTCCCGATTTTTTGGGTTCATATTGATGCCCGTCGCACCCTGCCAGAAGGGTTGCAACCGCCCCAATCGCCATAAGAAATCGCATTGCTGTTTGCCTTTTCAACAGTTTGACCACAGTCTGACCCAGGCATCGGGAAAGGAAAAGCGGTTTTCCGCAGCCAGAGGATCGATCAGCACAATTCTGCCCGCCTGACCCAAAAGGCCCCTCGCCCGGACGTTCACCCGCCCCCCTTGAAAAACCACTGTGGTTGGGCGACATAGGGACAGATTTCAAAAGGACATCTCATGCCCCTTCCAGTTGAGACCCAAGCCAAATACTGGACCGCGGCCATGCTCATTCTGGCGCTGGCGCTGTGGTATCTTGGCAATGTGATTCTGCCCTTCGTTCTGGGCGGCGCAATTGCCTATTTCCTTGATCCGGTGGCCGACCGGCTGGAGGCGATGGGGCTGTCACGGGTGCTGTCAACGGTCCTGATCTCGTTGTTTGCAATGCTGATTTTCGTGATTGCAATTCTTCTGGTGGTGCCGACGCTGGTCAATCAGGCCCTTGCTCTGGTTGACGCGGCCCCCAAGCTGCTCAGCCAGCTTCATGCCTTCATCAGCACCAAATTTCCCTCATTCCTTGAAGAAAACGGCACGTTGCGCCAGTCGCTCGACAGCATTGGACAAGCCATTCAGTCGCGCGGCGGCGAGTTGGTCGGCAGGCTGGTCTCATCAGCGATGAGCGTGCTGAACATCGTGATCCTTCTGGTGATCACCCCGGTTGTCGCCTTTTACCTGCTGCTGGACTGGGATCACATGGTGGCAAAGGTGGATGCGCTTTTGCCTTTGGATCACGCCCCGACAATCCGCACAATTGCCCGCGATATCGACAAGGTTCTGGCCAGCTTCATCCGCGGGCAGGGTTCTGTCTGTCTGGTGATGGGGAGCTATTACGCGGTGGGGTTGATGCTGGTGGGGCTGCAATTCGGCCTTGTGGTCGGGTTCATCGCCGGGCTGATCACCTTTATCCCCTATGTCGGCGCGCTGGTGGGCGGCGCCCTTGCGATCGGTCTGGCGCTGTTTCAGTTCTGGGGTGAATGGTGGAGCCTGGGGGGCGTGGCCGCAATTTTCTTTGCCGGACAGTTCCTTGAGGGCAACATCATCACCCCGAAACTCGTCGGCAATTCCGTGGGTCTGCACCCGGTCTGGCTGATGCTGGCACTGTCTGTCTTTGGCTCGCTGTTTGGCTTTGTCGGGATGCTGGTGGCCGTGCCGGTGGCCGCCGCCATCGGCGTGATCGCCCGTTTCGTGATCGGGCAATACAAGGTCGGGCGCCTTTATCAGGGCGTGACCGGACGCCAGAACACCGTGGCCGAAGAAGAGGCAAAGGACCTTTGATGCAGGACCAACTTGCCTTTGACCTGCCCGTGACCCCGGCGCGGGGGGTGGATGATTTTCTGGTCACGCCGTCCAATCAGGCGGCGATGGCGATTGTGAATGGCTGGGCGCTCTGGCCCAATCAGAAACTGGTTCTGGCAGGCGCGCGTGGCACGGGGAAAACCCATCTGGCCCATGTCTGGGCGGATCAGTCCGGGGCGGAGATCATTCACGCCGATCGGCTGGACACAACCGTGATCGAGGCGCTTGCGGGGGGATCGGTGGTGGTTGAGGATGTGGACCGGATCGCCGGGGACCGTGCGTCTGAGACCGCTCTGTTTCATCTGCACAATCTGGTTCTGGCCGAAGGTGGCTGGCTGATGCTGACCGCCGAAGATGCGCCCTCGCGCTGGGGGTTGCGCCTCCCCGACCTGCGCTCACGCATGGAAGGCACCACGCTGGCCCGGCTGGAGCCCCCCGATGACATGCTTTTATCCGCGGTTCTGGTCAAACTGTTCCATGACCGCCAGATCAGTGTAAATGCCAATCTGGTCGACTATCTTGTGCCCCGGATGGAGCGGTCTTTGGCGGCGGCGGGGCATCTGGTGCAGGCTCTGGATCAGGTTGCCCTGTCCGAACAGCGCCCGATCACCCGCGCGCTGGCCCAGCGGGTGTTGGGCATTGCGGCCAGTGGCGACTTCGGTGGCGATTAACGCCTTTCCAGTAATTTCCGTGATCCAACGATGCCTGGCGAGCTTCAGGGGCTTTGCCCCTCGCGAGGCAAGCTCGCTCACCCCAGGATATTTACGACAAGAAAAAGCGGCAGGTATGTGGGGCCGGCTTGCTGGACAAGCCACGCAGGCAGGCGTAACGTCACATCGCCGTTACAAAACACCGCGATAGAGCTGTCATGACCAAAGCCGAGCCCCCCACCACGCCGCTTTCCGACTTTCTGCACGCCCCGTTCCCCGAGGCGGCGCAATTGCCCCCGGAGGAGACGGCGGGACCAAAGCGGTTCTTCAACCGTGAACTGAGCTGGCTTGGCTTCAACTGGCGGGTTCTGGAAGAAGCGGAAAACCCGCGCGTCCCGCTGTTGGAACGGCTGCGGTTTCTGTCGATCTCGGCCACCAATCTTGACGAGTTTTACACCGTGCGTGTGGCCGGGCTGCGGGAGTTGGTGCGCGAAGACGTGACCACCCCTGCAGCAGACGGCCTGTTGCCCGCCGAACAGCTGGCACTGATCAATCAGGATGCCCGCGCCCTGATGGCGCGCCAGCAATCCACCTATGACACGCTGACCCGGCAGATGCGCGATCAGGGCATCATTATCGAGAAGCGCGCCGACCTTACCCCGGAGGACAAGGCCCATCTGGATCAGGTTTTTCTGAGCCAGGTTTTCCCGGTTCTGTCACCGCTGGCCATTGACCCGGCGCACCCCTTCCCGTTCATCCCCAACACTGGCTTTGCGCTGGCGCTGCAGCTTGAGCGCAGCAAGGACCGGCAGAAACTCAAGGCGCTGCTTCCGATCCCGCAACAGATCAACCGCTTTGTGCGCCTGCCTGCCGCTGAGGGTCAATGTCGTTTTCTGCCGCTGGAAGACCTGCTGCTTGAACATCTGTCGAGCCTGTTCCCCGGCTATGTCGAGAAGGGCAACTGCGCCTTCCGCATTTTGCGTGACAGTGATCTGGAGGTCGAAGACGAGGCTGAAGATCTGGTGCGCGAATTTGAAACCGCGCTTAAGCGGCGCAAACGCGGCGAAGTGGTGCGGATGAAAATCACCAAGGGCGCCCCGGAAGATCTGATGCAGATGATCAAACGCGAGCTGCGCGTCTCCGGGGACGAGATCGTGGAGGTGGACGGGATGATCGGCATGGCCGATCTGGGTGAGCTGGTGCTGAAAGACCGCCATGACCTTCTGTGGCCCAGTTTCAGTCCCCGGGTGCCGGAACGCGTTCAGGACCACGAAGGGGACATGTTTGCCGCGATCCGACAGAAGGATATGTTGCTGCACCACCCGTATGAGACGTTTGACATGGTGGTGCGGTTTCTGAACCAGGCGGCGCGCGACCCGAATGTGGTGGCGATCAAACAGACACTGTATCGCACGTCCCATGACAGTCCGATCGTGAAAGCCCTGTGCGAAGCGGCGGAGGACGGGAAATCCGTGACCGCCCTGGTGGAACTCAAGGCCCGTTTTGACGAAGCTGCAAATATCCGACAGTCACGTCGTCTGGAGCGCGCCGGGGCCCATGTGACCTATGGGTTCATCAACTACAAGACCCACGCCAAAATCTCGACCGTGGTGCGGCGAGAAGGGGATGAGCTGGTGACCTATACCCATTACGGCACCGGCAATTACCACCCGATTACCGCCCGCATTTATACCGACCTCAGCTTCTTTACCTGCGACGCGGCGCTGGGACGTGATGCGACCAAGATCTTCAACTATCTCTCGGGCTATGCCGAACCTCAAGGCCTTGAAAACCTGGCCATTTCACCGCTCAACCAGAAAACCACGCTGATTGCGCTTATTCGGCGCGAAGCAGAGCTGGCCAAAGACGGCAAACCGGCCGAAATCTGGGCCAAGATGAACTCTCTGGTCGAACCCGACGTGATCGACGCGCTTTACGAGGCCTCCCAGGCGGGGGTGAAAATCAGTCTGGTGGTGCGGGGTATCTGTGGGCTCAGACCCGGTATCTTGGGTCTGTCCGAAAACATCCGGGTCAAATCCATCGTCGGGCGTTTTCTGGAACATTCCCGTATCGTCTGCTTTGGCAATGGGCACGGGCTGCCGTCGAAAAAAGCGCGCGTTTACATCTCGTCCGCCGACTGGATGGGGCGCAACCTGAACCGTCGGGTGGAAACCCTGGTCGAGGTCAAGAACGCGACGGTGAAGGCACAGATCGTCAGCCAGATCATGGCCGCAAACCTGGCGGATGTGGCGCAAAGCTGGGTGATGGGGCCAGATGGCAGCTTTGCCCGCACCGATCTGTCCGCGCTGGATCACCCGTTCAACTGCCACCGGTTCTTCATGGAAAATCCGTCCCTCTCGGGACGCGGATCCGCCGGGGCATCAGATGTGCCGAAACTGGCCCACAGCCCCGAAGAACCTGCGGATCTGGATTGACCCCGGGCTGCTGAAACGGGCATAGTCAGCAAGGAAACAGGAAGACGGGCAGGGATTTCCAACATGAATACAACAGCTTCCACCGACGAGTGGGGCCCGTTTGGTCGCCCGATCTTTGAAGACCCCTCCGCCCGTGCCTTGTCGCGTGTAGGCGTCGTTGATGTGGGGTCCAACTCGGTCCGCATGGTGGTTTTTGACGGTGCGGCCCGTTCGCCCGCCTATTTCTTCAACGAAAAAATCCTCTGCGGCCTCGGCTCCGGGCTTGCCCAGACCGGGCGCCTGAACCCAGAGGGCCGGGCGCGGGCGCTGGCCGCAATCAAACGGTTTCAGCTTCTGGCCAAAGGCATGCACCTGCCCCCGCTGACCGCGGTGGCCACCGCCGCAGTGCGTGAGGCCACGGACGGGCCGGAGTTCCGCGACGAAGTCCTGCGTGAAACGGGGCTCAAACTCTACGTGATTGACGGCGAAGAAGAGGCCCGGCTGTCTGCGCAGGGCGTTTTGCTTGGCTGGCCTGAGGCCAAAGGGCTGATGTGCGATATTGGCGGCAGTTCACTGGAGCTGGCCAGGATCAATGGGGGTCATGTTGGCAAACGCATCACCTCCCCTCTCGGACCGCTGAAACTGGCCGACACCCCCGGCGGAAAGAAAGGGCTGAAGGCCGAGATCGCCCGGGTGGTGGATGAGCTGGCCGCCGAGATGGGCACGGATCACAAACGCCTGTTTCTCGTGGGGGGAAGCTGGCGCGCCATTGCGCGGCTTGACATGGAACGCCGCAACTACCCTTTGACGGTTTTGCACGAATATCGCATGCCGCAGAAATCACTGCAAAAAACCCTGAACTGGATTGAAAAGGTGGATCTGGAAGAGATCCGGCAACGCACCTCCACCTCGGCCACCCGTATGGCGTTGGTTCCGATCGCAGCACTTGTGCTGAAACGCTTGATCCATGTTTTTCGCCCCAAGGAAATCGCCGTCAGCTCCTACGGGATCCGCGAAGGGATGCTTTATGAACAGATGCCAAAGCCCATTCGCAAACGTGATCCCCTGATCGAGGCCTGCCGCTTTGCCGAACAAAAGGACGCGCGCGTTCCTGGCTTTGGCAAAGCCCTCTATGACTTTCTCACCCCGCTTTACAAATCCGCGCGGGCAGACCAGAAACGGGTGATCAAGGCCGCCTGCCTGCTGCATGATGTGAGCTGGCGCGCCCATCCCGACTATCGTCACGAAGTCTGTTTCGACAACGCCACCCGCGCCAATCTCGGGGGGCTCACCCATGAAGAACGGGTGTTTCTCGGCCTGTCCCTGCTGCACCGCTATAAAAACAGCCGCCAGGGATCGCGATTTGAAAACCTGTTTGAAATACTCGGCGAAAAGGACCTGATCCGGGCCGAGGTTCTGGGCAAGGCCATGCGCTTTGGCGCCATGTTCGCGGTGGATGGGCCACAGGACAAGGCAGAGCTGAAATGGTATCCCAAGAAACGCGAGTTGCATTTGCACCTGGCCGCAGAGGCCCGTGATCTTTTCGGCGAGGTTGCCGAGAGCAGGTTTGACGCGCTCTGTGTGGCCCTTGACGCCACCTCAAACGTCAAAACTCTGCGCTGAGCCTTCACTTTTTCTTGCTGAAAATACCTCGGGGTGAGGCCGCCAGGCCGAGGGGCAGCGCCCCTGCCCCCGTTCTTGTCCCTGTTCATGCCCCTCCCCTCCTGCGCTTCTCGCTTGACACCGGCCCCGTCCTGCGTCACCCATTTCTCAGATGGTTCCCGGATCTTTCGACCAGAAAGCCCCGGATGAAAAGGGAATGTGGTGCGGTCGCAAATAGGCCAATTCCACAACTGCCCCCGCAACTGTAAGCGGCGAGCTGTTTTGAAAAACCACTGGGCACGCCCCGGGAAGGATCAGAACCGCCACGACCCGCAAGTCAGGAGACCTGCCATCTGATGAAACTCAACCCGGGCGGGGTGCCCCGGCAGGAGGATCGCAGGCGGCCAGAATGCCCCCTCTTCCCCCCGCCCCATCCCGCATCTTACGCGCGGAGGGCGTCATGTACCGGACACAGATGCAGACGGTGGGACAGACCACAACAACCACACCGACCCGGACGGGGCAGCAGCTTGTTCTCTGCACCCCCTGCCCCCATACCGGCCAGATTTGCACCGCAGGTCATGCCATGATGGTCCAGCTTCAACAGGCCATCACCGCCGCACGCGACAGTATCGAGGACGGGTTTGAAATCTCGGGCCATGCTGAAATGGGGGGCTGTGGCCGAACCTGCCTCGTGGCCTATCATGCCACCCGCAGCGAAACACATGTTTTCGGGGATGTGGAAGAAGGTGAGGACATCTCTGCCCTGCTCGAATACGCGCGCAACAATCACGAGGCATTGAACCGCGGCACGACACCGCTTTCCCCCAGCGGCCTGAAGCGCACCCCTGGTTGCGTCATGGCCATGCGCCGGGGGGCGGCCCTATCCTGACCGTCAGGCCAGGCCTTCGTGCGGGTCCTAAAGATCCGTTCCCCCGTCCGGCGCAGCAGCTTCGGGCGGGACAGGCGGCTGTGGCGATTTACGCCGCAAGATAATGTCACCATTGGGAAGCACTTCCGGCGGGTGATAGGCAGACAGATCCCCCATTTCCGCCATCAGATCCTGCCAGCCGTCCTGCAATTGCCTGGCCCAGTTTTCGGCCATGCCCTCGGCCAGCCCGTCACGCATCGGGGACATTTCCTGCGCCAGCCCGTCCAGCAGCATCTGCAAGCCGCGCGACATCATTTCCGCGCCGTCTTCCAGCTTTGGATCCCCCTCGGAGGACGACGGAGGAGACGGCTGGGGGGATTGGGGTTGGCCCGTTTCAGCCAGCCCCGGGGAGGACAAGGCAACAAGCCCTGCCAGCAAGGTGGGGTTCAGGATCTGTTTCATAGGGAAAATATGGGGCGCAGATATCGGTATTTCCAGTGCGCAAGCGTCAAAGATCAATATCCAGCGTGACCGGAAAGTGATCCGAGGCAGTCAACAGCGCCTCGCGCAGGGCCTCAGCCCGATAACAGAGCGGGTCGTCAAACGGGTGCCAGATGCGCCAGACCGGGTCAAACCCGCGCAGGTCCTCGGAAATCATGATATAGTCGAGAAGCGCCTGCAAATATCGTTTCTGGCTCGCAATATAAAACCGGGCAGAGCTGATGCGGGCTGCCGACGGGCGCGCCAAAAAGCGTGCGGCATGTGGGTCATACAGGCAGGGGCCATCGCCCTCGCCCATTACAATTTCCACCCCTGACCGGCCAAACAGCTTTTCATATTCATCAAGCCCCGGACCATCATTGAAATCCCCCAGCACAATCACCTGTTCCCCCGCTTCAAGAAGCTGGTCCACCCGTTGCCGGATCCAGATACATTGCGCCATCTGCTTGCGGCGGTTTTCAATGCTGATACGGATCGCCTCTTCCGCATTGCGGGCGCCATGCGGGGCTTTCGACTTCACATGCACCCCGATCAGGCGCAGTTTCTGCCCGTTTTTCCGCAGCGTCAGCGCCACTTCCAGCGGGGGTTTGGAAAACACAACCGGATCGGGATTGGCGTCCACATCCAGATCGAGATGAAAGGCACCGTCAAAGCGCGGCGCAAACTGGCCCTGTGCCGCCCCCCAAGGATCATGCGTTGCCTCAAACTGGTCCGGGTCATATAAGAGCGCGATTTCCTGCTGGGTGTCATTTGCAAATCCGATCAGGGCCTTACGTGCCCGCAAACCAAAAATCCGCGCAAAATTTTCCAGAGCTTTCACGGTCGAACGGCGGCGATTTTCATCTGGGGCTTCGACCACCATGATCAGGTCGGCCTCAAGCAATTTGAACACCACCCCGGCCGCTTTGAGCTGCGCCCGCCGTGTCACGCCCCTCCTTGTGGCCAGTTCCTCATCCGCAATCGGGCGCCCCGTATCATCAAACAGCGTGTTGAACCATTCGACATTATAGGTGGCGATACGCATGGGTCAGATGCCCCCCTGACGTGCATTGATCTCTTCCCAGGCGCGGTTCACAGCAATCAGCCGCTTTTCCGCCAGCTTGATCGCCTCTTCCGGCACCCCCCGCGCCACCATCACATCGGGATGGCTGTCACGCACGGCCTGACGCCAGACCTTGCGAATTTCACGGATCGGCATGTCCTTGGGCACCCCCAGCACCTGATAGGGGCACGCTTCGGCGTCCGGCACGAACCGCGCCCGCAACGCAAAGAACTTCTCTTCGGGGATGCCAAAAATGCGCGCCACATGAAGCAGGAATTCATTTTCGTTAGGGTGGTATTCCCCATCTGCCAGCGCAATGAAAAACAACCCTTCCATGAGGTCGAAAAGCGCCGGGTCGGCTGGTCCGAACATATCGGCAATCCGCTGGGCATAGAGGTCAAACCCGGCCACATCGGTGCGCGCGAGATTGAACACTCTGGCTGCCTGCTTTTCCTCTCCGCGCGGGATGGTAAACACTTCTCGAAAGGCGGACACCTCGTCTCGCGTCACCAACCCATCCGCCTTGGCCATCTTGGCCCCCAGCGCAATCACCGCGATGGCAAAACCGGCTGAACGTTCAGGCGGCGTGCGCAAATGGGCAAACACGTCAGACAGGCTTTCGCCCTTGGCCAGCGCGGACAGCGCATCAGATATGCGGGACCAGATCGACATGGCACCTTCCTACACGCTCCTGCCCGCAATAACGAGCAGAAAGACGGGGCCAGTCATGATGCAAATCATGTGGCAAATCATGCAGATCGGCTTCGGTGCTTTTCTTCAAGCAATCAGACTGTCCGGGCCTTGAACCCGGGCGGTTTGATCTTATCTGAAAGTGAATGTGACAAAAACGATCAGGGATACAATGCTCACCCGCTTTCTTGACAAATTCTTCCGCCATGATGCCGCTGGTGGCATCCTTCTGATGCTGTCGGCAGTTGCCGCGCTGATCGCAGCAAACTCACCCGCGGCAGACGCTTTTGCCAGTATATTCGACGCGAAGTTTTCTGTTTTGCTCAACGGAGAGGGCCTGTCGAAACCGCTTCTTCTGTGGGTCAATGACGGGTTGATGGCGATCTTTTTCTTCCTGATCGGGTTGGAACTGAAGCGGGAGATCCTGGAAGGAAAGCTGAAAAACCCGCGCGACGTGGTGCTTCCGGGCATGGCGGCGCTGGGTGGGATGCTGGTGCCTGCGGTGATTTATGCCGCCATCAACTGGTCCAACCCCGCCACGCTGGGTGGCTGGGCCATTCCCGCGGCCACGGATATTGCCTTTGCGCTTGGGGTTCTGGCGCTGCTCGGCAAGCGCGCACCGGCGGCGCTCAAGGTATTTCTGCTGACCCTGGCCATTCTGGACGACCTTGGTGCGATCATTGTGATTGCGCTGTTTTACACGGCTGAACTCAAGGCCTCTTACCTGATTTATGCCCTTGTGCCGCTGGTTCTGATGGGATGGCTGAACATGAAACGCGTGCACCGGGTTGCGCCCATTCTGATGCTGGGGGTTGTGCTGTGGGTGCTGGTGCTGAAATCCGGGGTGCATGCAACACTGGCAGGTGTGGCCACGGCGTTTTTCATCCCGTTGACGGATAAATGGGGCAAATCCCCCCTGCACGCCTTGGAACATGCGCTGACGCCTTACGTGTTTTTCCTGATCGTGCCGATTTTTGCCTTTGCCAATGCCGGGGTGAGCTTTGAGGGAATGTCGCTTGCAGCCCTGCTCGCCCCCGTGCCTTTGGGTATTGCGGCCGGGCTGGTTCTGGGCAAGCAGGTTGGTGTCTTTGGCCTGACCTGGCTGACGGTCAAGACCGGTCGTGCCGCGCTGCCCCATGGGGTGGGCTGGCAGCATGTCTATGGCATCTCGGCACTGGCTGGCATCGGCTTTACCATGTCGCTCTTCATCGGCGGGCTGAGCTTTTCGGACCCTGCTTTGATGAATGATGTGCGGCTTGGGGTTCTGCTGGCCTCTGCCCTATCTGCGGTGATCGGATTTTCTGTGCTTTATGCAGCAGGAAACCCGGCAGATGAGCGTGGCCACAAGCCTCTGCGTTCGGAGAAGGCCCAGAGTTAGAGCGTTTCGAAAGAACTCCGACTGGGCACAGCTCTGTGCCCAGACCTCCCTCAAAGCACCACAGCCCGGGGGCGACGGCCGAGGAGATCCCGGCGGTTAGAGTTGCACCATGCCCCCCGGGGTGTCGATCCACGCGGACAGTCCGGGCGCACCGGAATGCAGCGTGATCCGCTTGTCGATCACCAACGGGGCCAGCGCCACCGAAAGCGCTTCGGCCTCGGGATGGGTGATCTCCAGCGCGGCCAGACGCAATCCGTGATCGGGCAAGGCAGCGGCGGGGCCTGCTGTCTGCCAGCTCAGCAAACCGGGGGCACAGCCCGCAAAGGGCAGACGCCCATCTTCGGGCACGGCCATCTGCCAGCGATAGGTGCCACGCTCCAGTTCTAACACATCCCCGATGCCCTCAGGCGCCCGGTGCAGCGCCTCTTCAATCTCAGGCACCCGCACCACCCAATTGGTCAGCCGGGCATCGCCGGTAAAATAATCAAGGTCAAACCAGCGGGCATGGTTTGGCCGCGCGGCGTCCGGGTCAATGGCGATCACTTCAAGGTAGATATCAGGACCAAGCGACAACAGCCGGTTATGCGTGCCCATCAACGGGTGCTGCCCGCCGCCTGCCATTGGCACCCCAAGTGTTGCCTGAATGAATTCCACCCCTTCAGCCAGGGTGGCAGAGGCAATGACAAGGTGGTCGATCGTGCCCAGCGCCATGGAATAGTCTCCGATTGGTTCCGGGATGAGGCTGGCGGGAAATGCCGCCAGCTTCAAGGATTTTGTGCCGCTCCGACGTGACAATGACGGGGGCGTTGCCGTGGGAGCGGGAGGACACCCGCCCCTCACCGCGCAGTTTAGCTGCGAACCTCACGCACGATTTGCAGCACTTTTTCAGCAGCTTCCGGGATGTTGGTGCCCGGGCCGAAGATGGCTTTCACACCACTTTCATAAAGGAAATCATAATCTTGCTGCGGAATAACACCGCCGCAGATCACGATGATATCCTCGGCACCCTGCTCTTTCAAAGCCTGCACCAACTGCGGCGCCAGCGTCTTGTGACCCGCAGCCTGCGACGAAATACCGACGATATGCACGTCATTGTCAATGGCGTCCTGAGCCGCCTCGTCCGGGGTCTGGAACAGCGGGCCCACGTCGACGTCAAAGCCGATATCGGCAAAGGCGGTGGCGATCACCTTGGCGCCACGGTCATGCCCGTCCTGCCCCATTTTCACCACCAGCATACGCGGGCGGCGGCCTTCGGCCTCAGCGAAGTCTTCGACCGATTTCTGGATCTGGGCAAAGCCTTCATCGCCCTCATATGCGGCGCCATAGACACCGGCGAGGGTTTTCACTTCGGCGCGGTGGCGGCCAAATTCTTTTTCCATTGCCATGCTGATCTCTCCGACTGAGGCGCGGGCGCGGGCCGCTTCAACGGCGGCCTCGAGCAGATTGCCACCTTCTTTCGAACGGCGGGTCAGCTCATCAAGGGCAGCCTGACAGGCGGCCTCATCACGGGTTGCGCGGATGTTTTCAAGGCGGGCAATCTGGCTGTCACGCACGGCCATATTGTCCACGTCGAGGATTTCGATCTCGTCTTCCTGGGCAAGCTTATACTTGTTCACGCCAACGATGACTTCGTCACCCTTGTCGATCATCGCCTGACGCTTGGCGGCCGATTCCTCGATCCGCAGTTTCGGCATCCCCGAGGCCACGGCCTTGGTCATGCCGCCCATTTCCTCGACCTCTTCCATCAGGGCCCAGGCCTTGTTGATCAGCTCATCCGTCAGGCTTTCCACATAGTAGGAGCCCGCCAGCGGGTCGACCACATTGGTGATGCCGGTCTCTTCCTGCAAGATGATCTGGGTGTTACGGGCAATGCGTGCCGAGAAGTCGGTGGGCAGGGCAATCGCCTCATCCAACGCGTTAGTGTGCAGTGACTGGGTGCCACCCAACGCTGCCGACATCGCCTCATACGCGGTGCGGATCACGTTGTTATAGGGGTCTTGTTCCTGCAAGCTGACGCCCGAGGTCTGGCAGTGGGTGCGCAGCATTTTGGAGCGCTCGGACTTGGCGCCGAACTCGGTCATCACACGGTGCCACAGGGTCCGTGCGGCGCGCAGTTTGGCCGCTTCCATGAAGAAGTTCATGCCGATGGCGAAGAAGAACGACAGGCGGCCCGCGAATTTATCCACGTCCATGCCCGCCTCGATCGCGGCACGCACATATTCACGACCATCCGCCAGCGTGTAGGCCAGTTCCTGCACCAGGTTCGCACCGGCCTCTTGCATGTGATAGCCAGAGATCGAAATCGAGTTAAACTTCGGCATCTCGTTCGAGGTGTATTCGATGATGTCCGAGATGATCCGCATCGACGGCTCAGGCGGATAGATATAGGTGTTGCGCACCATGAATTCTTTCAGAATGTCGTTCTGAATGGTGCCCGCCAGCAGCGATTTGTCATGGCCCTGTTCCTGGCCGGCCACGATGAAACTCGCAAGGATCGGGATCACGGCCCCGTTCATGGTCATCGAGACGGAGACTTTGTCGAGCGGGATGCCGTCAAACAGGATCTTCATGTCCTCAACCGAGTCAATCGCAACGCCGGCCTTACCAACATCCCCAACCACGCGCGGGTGGTCACTGTCATAACCCCGGTGGGTGGCAAGGTCGAAAGCCACGGACACGCCCTGCTGACCAGCAGCAAGGTTGCGGCGATAGAAGGCATTGGATTCCTCAGCGGTCGAGAACCCGGCATATTGACGGATGGTCCAGGGCCGGCCTGCATACATGGTCGCCTTCACGCCACGGGTGAAGGGCCCCACGCCGGGAATGCCGCCCATATGATCGAGGTCCTTGGTGTCGTCAGCCGTGTAAAGCGGTTTGACATCAATACCTTCGAGGGTTTCCCAGTTCAGGTCCTCAACCGCGCGACCGCGCAGTTCCTTTTCGGCCAGCTCTTTCCACTTCGCTGTATCGCTCATGGCGTTATCCTTTCATATGCCCGCGTCCCCGGGCGACATCATGTTCTGTGTGGGCAAACGCTGCCCGCGGGGCCGGAGGGGTCAATAGGTGTCCCCGGCGGCGAAAAACAATTTGCGTTCAACCGGGTCGAGCACCATGACCCCGTCCAGTTCAGCCGAATAGGCCAGAACCGCGCCGGGCCGCGTCATCGCCGCGTGAAACCCCGGTTCGATCTGATCGTTCAGGCAGGGGCCAACCTGGGCAGCGGCCCCCAGCGCGTGTTTGCCAAACCAGCCATCATTGGCGAGCAGCATGGTATCGGTGAGCTGATGCGGGCTGACGCCCTCCATCTGGATCGCTGCGCGGCCCACCAGCCCGTAAATGCCCTGCGCGTCAGACGGGCTTTCGCCCATCGGCAGGTCGGGCCCGACCTCATTCGTGCGCACCCGAAAGACGGCGGCGGTGCAACGGGGGCCACTTTCAAACCCCAGCGTATCGCCAAGCTGGAACCACGCGGACAGCGTGGCGCGCAGCTTGCTTTCGCGGTGCAGGTCACAGCCGCCCAGCGTCACCACGGCGGCGAGCGCAACAAGCGCCCCGCTGCGGGACATATGCCGGGCGGCCATGGTCATGGATTATTCGAACTCCATGATCACTTCGTCGACCGCCAGGCTGTCACCCGCGCCCGCGTTGATCTTCGACACCACACCGGTTTTCTCGGCGCGCAGGATGTTTTCCATCTTCATCGCCTCGATGGTGCAGAGCGCCTGACCTTCCTGAACTTCCTGCCCCACTTCCACGTCGAGCTTCACGATCAGACCCGGCATCGGGCAGAGCAGCATCTTTGAGGTGTCGGGAGCGACCTTTTCTGGCATCAGCTTGGCCAGTTCCGCCTGACGCGGGGTGCGCACGCGCACATCCAGATCGGCGCCACGGCTCCGCATCCGGAACCCCGAGGTGATTTTATTCACCTTCAGAACCAGTTTGTCGCCGTTCACATCAAGCGTTGCCAGGCTGTCCCCCGGGGTCCAGTCGCTTTCAACACGCAGCTTGGTGCCATCTTCGAACTTGACGGTGGAACCTTTCTTGTCGGCTTTGATTTTCACTGCAAATTCTTGATCTTGCAGCGTCACAACCCAATGTTTGCCGACTTTGCGTTCGTGGTTGTCCATCCGGCCCGAGATACGGGTGCGGCGGATTTCCGTCACGCGATACATGGCCGCGGCAGAGGCCGCGATCCGCTTCAGCGCCTCTTCGCCAAGGGTCACACCCTCAAACCCGTCCGGGTACTGCTCCTCGATGAAGGCAGTGGTCATGTCGCCGGACATGAAGATCGGGTGATCCATCACGGCCGAGAGGAACGGCAGGTTGTGGCCGATGCCTTCCACCTCAAACCCGTCCAGTGCGTTGCGCATGGCTTCGATCGCCTCGTCACGGGTCGGCGCCCAGGTGCAGAGCTTGGCGATCATCGGGTCGTAATACATCGAGATCTCGCCGCCTTCATAGACGCCGGTATCATTGCGCACCGCGTGTTTGCCGGCCTTCGCGTCGCCCTGCCATTTATCGTTTTCCAGAAGCGGGCCAGCGGCACGTTCGACCGGCGGACGATAAGCGGTCAGGCGACCGATCGAGGGCAGGAAGTTGCGATAGGGGTCTTCTGCGTAAAGACGGTTTTCAATCGCCCAGCCGTTCAGCTTCACATCATCCTGGGTGATGGTGAGTTTTTCACCAGCCGCCACGCGGATCATCTGCTCGACAAGGTCCACACCCGTGATCAGTTCGGTCACCGGGTGCTCCACCTGCAGGCGGGTGTTCATTTCGAGGAAGTAGAAGTTCTTCTCGCCATCGACGATGAATTCCACGGTGCCCGCCGAAGAATAGCCCACGGCCTTGGCCAGGGCCACGGCCTGCTCACCCATTGCGCGGCGGGTTTCTTCATCAAGGAAGGGCGACGGGGCCTCTTCAACAACTTTCTGGTTGCGGCGCTGGATCGAACATTCACGCTCGCCCAGATAGATGCCATTGCCGTGGCTGTCGCACAGAACCTGAATTTCGATGTGGCGCGGCTGGGTCACGAATTTCTCGATGAAGATCCGGTCATCCCCGAAGCTGTTGGCGGCTTCGTTTTTCGAAGACTGGAACCCTTCGCGGGCTTCCTCATCATTCCATGCAATCCGCATGCCCTTGCCACCGCCACCGGCGGAGGCCTTGATCATCACCGGGTAACCGATCTCATTCGAGATCTTCACGGCCTCATCAGCATCCTCGATCAACCCCATGTAACCGGGCACGGTGGAGACTTCGGCCTCCTGGGCGATCTTTTTCGAGGTGATCTTGTCCCCCATGCTTTCAATCGCACCAACCGGGGGGCCAACAAAAGCCACGCCCGCGGCGTCCAGAGCCTCGGCAAAGCGGGAGTTTTCCGACAGGAACCCATAGCCCGGATGCACCGCTTCGGCGCCGGTTTCCTTGATCGCCTTCATCACATTGTCGATGACGATATAGGATTGGTTGGCAGGCGGCGGGCCGATGTGAACGGCCTCATCGGCCATTTTCACATGAAGGGCGTTCCGATCAGCGTCGGAATAAATTGCCACGGTCTGAATGCCCATCTTGCGGGCGGTCTTGATCACACGGCAGGCGATTTCGCCCCGGTTTGCAATCAGGATCTTATTGAACATATCCTGTCCCTTCTTCATGTGTATGCGGAGCGTATCCCCGCGGATTGGCAACAAAAAACCCACCGATGGATGATCCACCAGCGGGCATGTCTTGCAGGGGGGCAGACAGCTGCACCCCCTCAATTTCGATATCAAAGACTACATGGGTCTGCTGATCGGCCTTGGCCTCAGCACGCGCCCACATCATCGCAAAGGGCCCCGGCCCCGGCACCGATGGCCGCACCGGTAAGCACATTGCCATTGGCAACACCGGCAATGACCGCGCCGGTGGCTGCGCCTGCGCCTGCGCGCTCGAGGTCGTTCCATTGGCAGCCAGCAAGCACGGCAGCGATTGCAAGCCCTGCAAAGAGTTTCTTGAGTTGCATGTTCCATCACCCAGATCAGTTGTATTTACACGCAATTCTGTGCGCGGATCTTGTGTGGGGGCAAGTCGAACCGAAGAAGATGCGCGGCGGTTTGCGCATGCGGGGTTTGCTGTCGGCTGTGATGCGGACCTTGCGAAAAAGAAACCCGGCCCGGACCAAGAGGTCCGAGACCGGGGAGAAGAAGGGGAAGGGTTGTGGTTTTGACGAACCACGACAAAACGCGGGGATAATGCGCTTGTCTGATAAGAAGATTGGCACGCAGGCAGCCCATTGCAAGAGACCCCTGGCAAAGTTTTTGCCATTTGGGCCGGTTCTTGCCGGTTGGATTGGGCTGCGAGCGAAAACATGCCTAACTTATGCCCCCTCGAATGCTTCGGGAAACGAGGCGCGGGCGCGATCGACATCAATCACCAGCATCGCTTCGTAACTTGCGGGATCAAAGGGATCTTCCGCCGCGACCACCTCGCGTCCGAACAGCCAGCTCAACCGGCCGGCATCCAGATTTCCGCGTTCAAACGGCTGGTCACCAAAATTTTCCCACAACGCCTGCATGAAGCCCGCATCTGCGCGGCGATCCGCCGGTTTGCGATCCGCATAGCGTTCGCGTGCCTTGAGCGGCGTCGCCCCGTCCTTGCTGGCGCGGCGCAGGGTGAATTGATAATCGGTGCCGGGCAGACGACCCGGAAATCCACGATGTTTCAGCATATATGGCAATGCCATCAGAAGCCCTCCCAGAAACAGGCCCCATCCTCGGGGCGGTAGGCTTCGAAATACTGTGTTGCATCGGGATCCGCCATGCCGAACTCGACCTCGCGGTCAAGCAGCACGATAATGATCTGATCGGGCACGGTCGCGGCACCGGCCATGAGGCGGGGCAGGACAACATCCTGACACAGCGCGACCATGTCCTCTTCCGCCTGGGCAAAGCTCACATGGGCCATGTCCCTGGCAATGGCCGGGGCAAGAAACCGGTAACGCACCGCCACCCCTTCGGCGCTTTCCACGCCATGGATCACATCCAGAAATTCGACAGGCTGCCCCGAGGGGACCGAGACCGGGTCACCTTCGACCCAGGGTCCGCGCTTGGTTCCAGCCCCTGCAAGCGCGGGCGCAGACAGGGCAAGACCCAGGGAGAGCAGAGCGGCAAAAGCCCCTGCTCCGACCTGGCCCCGAAGGCCCTTATATGTCTGCGCCAGCGTCATTTTCATACGTCCTCGACCTGCCCTTACAGCGGGATATTGTCGTGTTTTTTCCAGGGGTTCTGGAGTTTCTTGCCACGCAGAGCGGCAAAGGCACGGGCCACGCGTTTGCGGGTCGAACGCGGTTGGATCACCTCGTCGATAAAGCCACGTTCCGCAGCCACAAACGGGTTGGCGAAACGATCTTCGTAATCCGCGGTGCGCTGCGCGATTTTCTCAGCATCGCCCAGTTCGGAACGATACAGGATCTCGGTCGCGCCCTTGGCCCCCATCACAGCAATCTGCGCCTTGGGCCAGGCGTAGTTGAAATCGCCGCGCAGGTGCTTGGACGCCATCACGTCATAGGCGCCGCCATAGGCCTTGCGGGTGATCACGGTCACTTTCGGAACCGTCGCTTCGCCATAGGCAAACAGCAGTTTCGCACCGTGTTTGATCACACCGCCATATTCCTGCGAGGTCCCCGGCAGGAAGCCCGGCACGTCAACCAGCGTCAGGATCGGAATTTCGAACGCATCGCAGAAGCGCACGAAACGGGCCGCCTTGCGCGAGCTGTCAATGTCGAGACAGCCAGCCAGCACCATCGGCTGGTTTGCCACAACACCCACGGTCTGGCCTTCGAGGCGCACGAAACCGGTGATGATGTTTTTGGCGAAGTCTTCCTGGATCTCGTAGAAATCGCCCTCATCCGCGAGCTTGGTGATCAGCTCTTTCATGTCGTAGGGCGTGTTCGGGTTGTCCGGCACCAGCGTGTCCAGGCTTTCGTCGATCCGGGCGGGATCGTCAAAGAACGGGCGCACCGGCGCCTTTTCGCGGTTGTTCAGCGGCAGGAAATCGACCAGGCGACGCACTTCGGTCAGCGCCTCAACGTCATTTTCAAACGCCCCGTCTGCGACCGAAGATTTTTTGGTGTGGGTCGATGCCCCGCCCAGTTCCTCGGCGGTCACAACCTCATTGGTCACGGTTTTCACCACGTCCGGGCCGGTGACAAACATGTAAGAGGTGTCTTTCACCATGAAGATGAAATCGGTCATGGCGGGGGAATACACGGCCCCACCGGCGCACGGCCCCATGATCACCGAGATCTGCGGCACCACGCCCGAGGCCATGATGTTGCGCTGGAACACTTCCGCATAACCGGCAAGGCTGTCGACGCCTTCCTGAATACGCGCGCCACCCGAATCGTTCAGCCCGATGATGGGCGCGCCGTTCTGCACGGCCATATCCTGGATTTTGCAGATCTTCTGTGCGTGGGTTTCCGACAGCGAGCCGCCAAACACGGTGAAGTCCTGCGAGAACACATAGACCTGACGACCGTTGATGGTGCCCCAGCCGGTGACAACACCGTCACCCGCGGGCTTGTCCGCTTCCATGCCGAACTCGACACAGCGGTGGGTCTTGAACATGTCGAACTCTTCGAACGAGCCCTCATCGAGCAAAAGCTCGATCCGTTCGCGGGCGGTCAGTTTGCCCCGCGCATGTTGGCTGTCGATCCGGCGTTGGCCGCCCCCAAGACGGGCTTTCTCACGGCGGTTTTCCAGTTCCTCGAGGATATCTTTCATCTGGCGCACTCCTTGATTTGCAGGCAGGCTAGACTGGAAAACCGTTTCACAAAAGGAAAAACGCGCGAATTTGCAAAGTAATTGCAAGGATGAATTTGCAAATTGCATAACTGCAAATTTATCCTGCACTTTCCCCACCTGTGCCCTACCGCACAGTCGCCGCGCAGGAAAAGGGACTGGACGTTTCAACCGCCCGCTTTTAGCGATACGATATGACTTTGCCAGACAACACTATTCTTCCGCGGTCAGAATTCCTGAACCCGACCACCCCGCCCAGCCTGTTTACGCTGACCTTTGTTGCGGCCATGGCGGCGGTGTCGATGAATGTATTCCTGCCCTCGCTGCCGGGAATGGCTGCCTATTTCCGGGCGGACTACCACCTCGTGCAGCTTTCAGTAGCACTCTACCTGTTCGTGAATGGCACGTTGCAGATCGTGGTTGGCCCGCTGTCGGATCGTTTTGGCCGCCGACCGGTCATTTTCTGGGGATTTGCGGCCTATATCCTCGCGACACTGGGCTGCGTGATGTCCCCGACAATCGAGGTCTTTCTTGGCTTTCGCATGATGCAGGCCACGGTTGCGGTGGGGATGGTTGTCTCTCGCGCGGCCATCCGCGACATGGTGCCGGGGGATCGGGCGGCCTCCATGATCGGATATGTGACCATGGGCATGTCCCTGGTGCCGATGCTGGCCCCGACCCTGGGCGGTTTCCTTGATCAACTTTATGGCTGGAAAGCAAATTTCTGGCTGCAAAGCCTGTCGGGTCTGCTCGCGCTTTTGCTGATCTGGCGCGACATGGGGGAAACCTCCAGCCGCCAGTTTGCTGGCTTTGGCGCACAGTTTCGCGCCTACCCCGCCCTGCTTAGCTCCCCCCGGTTCTGGGGCTATTGCCTGACCGCCACCTTCACCTCGGGCGCGTTCTTTGCCTATCTCGGCGGCGCGCCCTATGTGGGCAGCGAGATTTACGGAATGGACCCCGCACGCCTGGGCCTTTTCTTCGGCACCCCGGCGGCGGGCTATCTGGTCGGCAATTTCCTGTCGGGGCGGTATTCCACGCGCATGGGCATGCTCCGCATGATCCTGGGGGGCTGTCTGGTCACGGCAACAGGTATGGCAACCTCAATTGGAGTGTTTGCCCTCGGGTTTGGCAATGAATACGTGTTCTTTGGTTTTATGATCCTTGTGGGCATTGGCAACGGGATGACCCTGCCCTCGACCAGCGCGGGCATGATGGGGGTGCGCCCGGAACTGGCGGGCAGTGCGGCCGGGCTGGGCGGCACGTTGATGATGACGGGCGGCGCGGCGATCTCGGCCCTGTCCGGCCTCGTCCTTGGGGATGGTGACAACGCGATGCCCCTTTTGCTGTTGATGTTCCTGTCCTCGGTCCTTGCGGTCCTGTCGATGCTGGCGGTTTTGTCCCGTGAGAGGCATCTGGGACTGCGGTGACACCGCAAGCTGAGGCATCAAAACAGTTTTGACGACACCTCTTTGCAAATGCTACGCATAGATCCAGATGGATTTGCAAACCCCCGCAGATCATCTGGAATTGTGAGGACAGATCATGGCCACCCAGAAACTCTATGCCGGTGTGAAACTGCGCGAAATCCGGTCACGGCTTGGGCTGACGCAGAAAGTGTTTGCCGAAAAGCTTGGGGTCAGCCTGCCTTATCTCAACCAGATGGAAAACAACAACCGTCCGGTTTCGACCGGGGTGGTTCTGGCGCTTGCGCAGGAGTTCGGCTTCGACGTGGCAGAGCTGTCGACAGGGGACGCCGAACGGCTGGTCAGCGATATGCGCGAAGCCTTTGCCGACCCGGTCTTTTCCGACATGCCCCCCCTTGCGGATCTTCGGCTCGCGGCCTCGAACGCACCGGCGCTGGCCCACGCCCTTCTGGAACTGCATCGCGCCTATCGCATGGGGCATGAACGCCTTGCGGCAATGGACGAGAATATCGGCGATGCAACCGTCAGCGAATCCCGCACCGCGCAGGCTTCGCCCTGGGATGAGGTGCGCGACTTCTTTCACTATTGCGACAATTACATCGACGCCGTGGATCGGGCCGCCGAACATTTCGCCACAAATGCGATAAATCGCGGCCTCAGCAACTCGACCCTTGCTGAGAGCACCCTGACCGAACGCGGCATCACGATCCGACACGAAGACAGCCAGATCACCCGCCATTATGACCCCGAACACAAGGTGCTAACCCTGTCCACCCGTCCGCCACGCGCAACACAGGAATTCCAGCTGCTGATGCAGGTGGCCCTGATCACGCAGGACGCGCTTTTGGAGGCCACGCTGGACTTTGCCCGGTTCCAGACCGAGGAGGCGCGCGCTGTCGCCAAGCTGGGTCTGGCCAATTACTTTGCCGGGGCGGCCCTTCTGCCCTATCGGGATTTCCTGGCCGCCGCCCACGACACCCGCCATGACCTGGAGCGTCTTGCAGACCGGTTCGGGGCCTCGATCGAGCAGGTTGCGCACCGGCTTTCAACGTTGCAGCGCCCCGGGTCCAAAGGTGTTCCGTTCTTTTTCGTTCGCGTCGATCAGGCCGGCACGATCACCAAGCGCCACTCGGCCACGCGGTTGCAATTTGCCCGGTTCGGCGGCGCCTGCCCGCTATGGAACGTGCATCAGGCCTTTGAAACGCCGGGGCGTTTTCTGCGTCAGCTTGCCCAGACGCCCGATGGGGTGAAATATTTCTGCCTTGCGCGCAACGTGACCAAATCCGGCGGCACGTTTTCCGCGCCGGTGCGCCGCTATGCCATTGGTCTTGGTTGCGAAGTGAAACATGCGGGGGCGTTGGTCTATACCGATGACATGGACATATCGAATGACGCGGCGTTTGAGCCAATTGGTGTCAGCTGCCGGATTTGCGAGCGCGCCCATTGCCATCAGCGTTCGGTGCCCCCGCTGGAACGCAAGCTGCGCATAGATCCCTATGCGCGCGGGGTGCTGCCCTATGAGATCGACCGTTGACGATCTGCTGAGCTGATCCGCGGAGTTGCACCACGGAGACCGCCTTCCGTGAAGGCCCGCAGCCCCCTCCCTCCCCCCAAAAAAAGACCCCGCCAACAAAGTGACGGGGCAAGGGGAAATTTGTGATACGGATTACGCGCTCAACAGGCGGTAGATCTCGTCCTTCAGGGCGGCGCGTTTCTTGCGCATGCCTTCTTCGGTGAATTGATCGGTCGGCTCCACGTTGGTTTCTGCACGGTGCACCGCGCGGTTCACCTCATGGTATTCATCGGTCAGCTTGGCGAAATGAGCGTCTGATTGCTTCAGACCCTGCAGTTTTTCGGCGTATTCCGGGAACTCTTCGTGCAGTTCGTGGGGGGTGTTGGACATTCGCGGCTCTCCTCTCGCTTTGTTCGTCCTGAGAGTGCAACTGTCGCCGAGTCGGGGCTTTGACGCGGATCAAAAATGCGAGGATTTATGTCGGGTTTTGAATGTGACGGGGAGAGGCGCGCTGCCCGACGCGAGGCGCACTCACCCACTCCTGAGTATTTACACCAAGAAGAAGGGGCGGCCTGTCAAAGCCGCCCCGATTGCCTTTACCGCTGGCTGGTTTCCCAGTTTGGATTGATCCATGGCCCTTCGTTGGCGCGCGGCAATTGGCGGCCAAGAATGTGGTCCGAGGCTTTCTCTCCGACCATGATCGACGGGGCATTGAGGTTGCCATTGGTGATCCGTGGGAAAACCGAGCTGTCCGCAAGGCGCAGCCCCTCCACACCGATCACCCGCATTTCCGGGTCAACCACGGCTGTCGGGTCATCCGCGCGGCCCATACGGCAGGTGCCACAGGGGTGGTAGGCGCTTTCGGCATGTTCGCGGATGAAGTCATCCAGCTCATCATCCGACTGGTAGTTCACACCCGGCTGGATCTCGTGTTTCACGAAAGGTTCAAACGCGGCTTGCGAGAAGATCTCACGCGTGAGCCGCAGGCAGGTGCGGAAGTCTTCCCAGTCCTGATCGGTGGACATGTAGTTGAAGAAAATCCGCGGCGCCTCTTTCGGATCTGCTGATTTCAGGGTGATTTCCCCGCGTGACGGCGACCGCATCGGGCCGACATGAGCCTGGAAACCATGCCCTTCAGCCGCCGCCTGACCGTCATAGCGCACAGCGATGGGCAGGAAGTGATACTGGATATCCGGGTATTCCACGCCTGCGCGCGAGCGAATGAACGCCGCACTTTCAAACTGGTTCGATGCCCCCAGCCCTTTTTTGGTAAAGAGCCACTGCGCGCCCAGAACCCCTTTCCAGAACAGGTTCCAGTAGCGGTAAAGCGTGATCGGTTGTTTTGAGGCATATTGCATATAGACCTCGAGGTGGTCCTGCAGGTTCTGCCCGACCCCCGCGCGATCTGCGACAACCTCGATCCCGTGCTCTTTCAGATGCGCCGCCGGACCGATTCCAGAGAGCATCAGGAGCTTGGGCGAGTTGATCGAACTTGCGGCAATGATCACCTCGGCCTGCGCCCTGATCACCTCGATCTTGCCGCCACGTTCAACCTCGACCCCGGTGGCGCGGCCGTCTTCGATCACCACCTTGCGGGCAAAGGCGCGCACCACCTCACAATTGCCGGTCTTTTGCGCCGGGCGCAGATAGGCGTTGGCAGCAGACCAGCGGCGGCCCTGCCAGACGGTCTGCTCCATCGGGCCAAAGCCCTCTTGCTGCTGGCCGTTATAATCCCCGGTGACCGGGTATCCTGCCTGCGCGCCGGCCTCGACAAAGGCGTGAAACAGCGGGTTTCTTCGCGGGCCACGGGTGACATGCAGCGGGCCATTCCTGCCGCGCCAATCCTCATCCCCGCCATGACCGCCGGAATGCCATGTTTCCTGGCGTTTAAAATAGGGCAGCACGTCGGCGTAGGACCAGCCATCCGCCCCCTGTTCAGCCCAGTGATCAAAATCACGCGCGTGGCCGCGCACATAGACCATGCCATTGATCGAGCTGGAGCCACCGATCACCTTGCCGCGCGGGGTGACAAGCGTGCGCCCACCCAGATGCGGTTCGGGTTCGGTCTGAAATCCCCAGTCATAGGTTTTCATGTTCATCGGATAGGAAAGCGCCGCGGGCATCTGGATGAACGGGCCGGCATCCGTCCCCCCATGTTCGATCACAATGACCTTTTTGCCGGCCTCGGACAAGCGATAAGCCATGGCACAGCCTGCGCTCCCCGCCCCGATGATCACGTATTCTTCTTGCATATTCAGATCCTTAGAACGGCGCTTCAATCTGGCTCATCCGCACATAGACGGTTTTGAGCTCGGAATAGTGGTTGATTGCGGCCTTGGAGTTTTCGCGCCCCACGCCGGACATTTTTGACCCGCCAAACGGCGCCTCGACCGGCGCATCATTGTAGGAGTTGATGAAGCAGGTGCCCGCCTCGAACCCGGCCACCACGCGATGCGCACGGGTGATGTCCTGAGTGAAGACACCCGCGGCAAGGCCGAACTCCGTATCATTGGCGCGCGCCATGACCTCTTCTTCGGTTTCGAAATCCAGAACGGCCATGACCGGGCCAAAGATCTCTTCGCGGGCGATGGTCATATCGTCGGTCACATCTGCAAAGACCGTGGGCTGCAGGAAGAACCCGTCCCCCTCGATGCGGTCGCCGCCATAGGTCAGCCGCGCGCCCTCTTCCTTGCCCTTGGCGATATAGTTCATCACGATGTTAAGCTGCCCTTCGGACACCATCGGCCCGAACGACGTTTCCGGGTCGAGCGGATCACCGATCACCGCGTTTTCCAGACGCTCGGACAGGCGCTTGAGGAAGGCTTCTTTGATGCCCTTTTGCACAAAGACACGGGTGCCGTTCGAGCAAACCTGGCCGGTGGAATAGAAGTTGCCCAGAATGGCGCCTGACACGGCGTCATCCACATTGGCGTCGTCAAAGACGATCATTGGCGACTTACCGCCCAGCTCCATGGTGACATGTTTCATGCCCTCGGCGGCGGCGGAATAGACCTTGCGCCCGGTTGGCACCGATCCGGTCAGAGAGACCTTGTCGACCTCGGCATGGGTCACCAGTGCCGCCCCGACATCGCCATAGCCCTGCACCACGTTATAGACACCGGCGGGCGCGCCGGCCTCGACCAGGATCTCGGCCACTTTCAACGCGCAAAGCGGGGTGGTTTCTGATGGTTTGAACACCATTGTATTGCCACAGGCCAGCGCGGGGGCGCCTTTCCAGCAAGCGATCTGGGTTGGATAGTTCCACGCGCCAATGCCGACACAGACGCCCAGCGCCTCGCGGCGGGTATAGACAAAATCCCCGCCCGGAAGCTGGATATGTTCGCCAGTCAGGGATCCGGCCAGACCGCCGAAATATTCCAGCGCATCCGCGCCGGATGTCGCATCTGCCACCGAGGTTTCCTGATAGGGTTTGCCGGTGTCATAGGTTTCGAGGATCGACAGCTCATGGTTGCGATCCCGGATAATGTCAGCGGCCCGACGCAGGATGCGGCCCCGCTCGGTGCCGGACATCGCTTCCCATTCCTTTTGTGCCGCACGGGCAGAGGCGATTGCACGTTCCACGATTTCATGGGTGGCGGAATGCACCCGCGCCACCACTTCGCCAGTGGCCGGATAGATCACGTCGATCGGCGCACCATTGGTGTCCTCGACATATTCGCCACCAATGAAGTGGCTGGCTTTCGGTTGGGTTACGATTTTCATTTTGTGCCTCCGGCGGGGTATTGGGGATCAGAAGAAAGGGCGCGCGCGGATCATTCGCCGCGCGGGAACCGTTTGCTTTCTTCCAAAGTGTCGAGGTTCATGTGGTTGCGCATGTAGCGTTCGGATGCTTTTTGCAGCGGCTGGTAATCCCAGGGGAAATAGGCCCCATTGCGAAGCGCCTCATAGACCACCCAGCGGCGGGCCTGACTTTCACGCACTTCATTGTCATAGGCGGCCAGATCCCAACGCGCATCTGCCTTGGCCCGGAACCCGGCCAGCACCTCGGCATGGGCAGGATCTTCGGCCAGATTGGTCAGCTCATGCGGGTCATCGGACAGGTTGAAAAGCTGATCCGGGTCCAGCGCGCAGCGGTTATATTTCCAGTCCCCCTCGCGGATCGACACCAGCGGCGCGTAGGAGGCTTCTGCGGCGTATTCCATCGCCACCGGGCTGGTGCGGGCCTGGCCACCAGCCAGCGGTAACAGGCTTTCGCCATCCACCCAGGGCATCACCTCATCCAGCGACACCCCGGCCAGATCGGCCAGCGTGGGGGTGACATCAAGCGTGGACACGGGGGTTTCGATCAATCCCGGCTCCAACCCGGGCGCCGAAATCATCAGCGGCACGCGGGCTGACCCTTCATAGAAGTTCATCTTGAACCACAGCCCCCGCTCCCCCAGCATATCGCCGTGATCGGAGACAAAGACGATGATTGCCTCCTGACGGGTCGCTTCAAGAATATCCATCATCTCGCCCAGCTTGTCGTCCAGATACGAGATATTGGCGAAATAGGCGCGGCGCGAGCGGCGGATATTTTCTTCGGTGATATCGAAATTGCGCCAGTCATTGGCGTCGAAAATCCGCTTTGCGTGCGGGTCGTGATCTTCGTAATCCCAGGCGGGCACCTCGGGTAGAAGATGGTCGCAATCCTCGTAAAGATCCCAGTATTTGCGGCGGGCCACATAGGGGTCATGCGGATGGGTGAAGCTGACGGTCAGGCACCAGGGGCGATCATCATTGCCGCGCGCAAGGTCATAAAGCTTGGCGCAGGCATTGTAGGCAACCTCGTCATCATACTCCATCTGGTTGGAAATCTCGGCCACCCCTGCCCCGGTGACAGAGCCCATATTGTGATACCACCAGTCAATCCGCTCGCCGGGTTTGCGATAATCCGGGGTCCAGCCGAAATCGGCCGGATAGATGTCGGTGGTCAGGCGCTCTTCAAACCCATGCATCTGATCGGGACCGACAAAATGCATCTTGCCGGACAGCGCGGTGTAATAGCCTGCGCGGCGCAGGTGATGGGCATAGGTCGGAATGTCCGAACGAAACTCGGCCGCGTTGTCATAGACCCCGGTGCGGCGGGGCAACTGGCCCGACATAAAGCTCGCCCGCCCCGGCGCACAAAGCGGCGAGGCAGTATAGCTGTTTTGAAAGCGCACCGACTTTGCTGCCAGCTTTTTCAGGTTCGGCGCATGCAGCCAGTCAGCAGGGCCATCGGGGAAAAGCGTGCCATTACACTGATCCACCATGACAATAAGGATATTGGGTTTGGTCATCTGAGCATCTCCCTGTTCGGCGGTCTTTTCAGCAGATCACTGCCCGCGCGCCTTCAACATCACATCAATGAAATCCAGAACCTGGGCGGTGGCGCGTTTGCCACTGGGGGTTTCTTCGCGCAGGGCATGGCGAATGAACTGCCCGTCGATCTGGGCGGCAATCATGTCGGCAAGGTCATGAACGTCCTGTGCGTCCCCTTTCACCAGCGGACGCAACCCATAGACAAGATTGGAATGCAGCCGGTGCTGGTAAACGGCCAGAAGGCGGCGCGCCCCATCGGAGGATTGGCTGAGCACATAGAAGTTGAGCCAGGCGGCGATCACTTCGGGACGAAAGTTGCCCGCTTCGAAATTGGCCCGGACAATCGCCTCGACCCGCGTGCGCGGGGTATCCGCCCCCAACAGGGCCGCCCGCACCTGCGCACCGTAAACGGACAGGATGTGCCGCATGGCGGCGAGGAAAATCTGGTCTTTCCCGCCGAAATAGTGATGCGCAAGCGCTGAGGACATGCCAGCCCGCTTGGCGATCTGACTGACCGTCACATCCAGCGACCCCTTTCGCCCGATCTCACTAATCGTAGCGTTTACAAGGGCTTTGCGGCGAATTGGCTCCATTCCCACCTTGGGCATCTGACCGTCCTGTTTCGATTTCTTTTGACAGGCTTGCGTTTTTTTAATTGACTCGTCAATCAATAAAAACAAAAAACATGTTCAATGAATGTCGGTTTGACACCAGCAGGGGCTGGGATAGTGTCGCAAACATATGAGAAGGCGGCGTTTTCCCTCTTTCTTTGCTGTTAAGTTCAAACCGCACCAACCAACGGGAGCAAACCATGAAATTGAAATCCACCCTATCCGCCCTGGCCCTGATGGCCACCGCAACCACCGCCATGGCGGATGGTCATTGTGGCAAGGTCACCTTCTCTGACGTGGGTTGGACCGACATCACCGCCACCACCGCAGCCACCACGGTTGTGCTGGAGGCTCTGGGCTATGAAACCGACATCAAGGTTCTGTCCGTGCCGGTGACCTACACCTCGCTTGCCAAAGGGGACATCGACGTCTTCCTCGGCAACTGGATGCCGACCATGGAAGCCGACATCGCCCCCTACCGCGAAGCGGGCACCGTCGACACCGTGCGCACCAATCTGGAAGGTGCGAAATACACGCTGGCCGTCAACAAGGTCGCTGCTGATCTGGGCATCAAGGATTTTGCCGACATCGCCAAGCACGCGGATGCCCTGGAAGGCAAGATTTACGGCATCGAACCGGGCAATGACGGCAACCGCCTGATTCAGTCGATGATTGATGGCGATGCCTTTGGCCTGAAGGGGTTTGAAGTGGCCGAAAGCTCGGAACAGGGCATGCTGGCGCAGGTGGCCCGCGCGGACAAGAAAGACGAGCCGATTGTCTTCCTTGGCTGGGAACCCCACCCGATGAACGCCAACTTTGAGATGTCCTACCTGACCGGTGGCGATGACTTCTTTGGTCCCAATCTGGGGGGCGCCGTGGTCGATACCAACACCCGTGCAGGGTACGTGACCGAATGCGCCAACACTGGTAAGCTTCTGCAAAACCTGGCCTTCTCGCTGGCGATGGAAAACGAGATCATGGGCGCCATCCTGAATGACGGCCAGGATCCAGCAGAGGCCGCCAAAGCCTGGCTGGCCGCCAACCCGGATGCCTTCATGGCATGGCTCGACGGTGTGACCACCAAAGATGGCGGCGACGCAGTGGCCGCTGTGAAAGCCTCGCTGGGTCTCTGATCCACGAGCAAACCGGACCCCCTTCCGCCTTTTGCTGTCTGGTGGAAGGGGGTTTCTTTGGCCTGACGGAGCCGTGCCGCAATGTCTTTTACCCTGCTTGCCCTGTTCATTCCCGCCTGCTTTGCGCTGAACACAGCCCCTGGGCCGAACAACTTGCTTGCGTTTGCCAACGGCTCGAAACACGGGTTCGGAGCGGCCGTGATCGGCGGCATGGGGCGGCTTGTGCCCTTTGCGGCGATGATTGCGCTGGTCGGGCTTGGGCTAGGCGCCATTCTGGCCACCTCAGCCGCGGCCTTTACGGTCGTGAAATATGCCGGGGCCGCCTATCTGGCCTATGTGGGCTGGCGCATGTGGTGTGCCCCCCAGCCGGACACAGGTGAAGCCGGGGCGCAGCAAAGCCTTCCGGACCTCATGCGCCGGGATTTCCTGATCGCCATTGGCAATCCGAAAGCGATCGCAATATTCACCGCCTTTTTCCCGCAATTTACCGACCTGATCCAGCCATTGGCCCCGCAATATATCCTGCTGGGCGCGCTGTTTCTGGCTCTCGAACTGCTTGCCGTCACCCTCTATGCGGGTCTTGGCGCGGGTATGAAAGGCGCTCTCACCCCTACACGACTGCACCGGCTGAACCGGGGTGTCGGTGGGTTCCTGATTTTTTCGGGCCTGACCATGGCCCTCAGCGAAAGGCCCTGACCCTTGAACTGGTTGACTGACGCGAAAATTCCTGTTGGCAAGAGCATTGCCGACGCCTTTGACTGGCTGACCGATGCCTTCGGCCCGCTGTTCGATACGATTGATGACGTGCTGAGCGAAGGGATCGACGGGTTCCTTTGGCTGCTGCAGGCCCCGCCTGCCCTGCTGATCATCGCCCTGTTCGGAGCCCTGACCTGGTATCTGCAACGCAGCTGGGGCCGTGTCACCGTGGTGGTGCTCTGCTTCTTCTAC